>NZ_CP011774.1:57500-2457500 GCF_001412535.1 Limnohabitans sp. 63ED37-2
ACTATAACGGTCCTAAGGTAGCGAAATTCCTTGTCGGGTAAGTTCCGACCTGCACGAATGGCGTAACGATGGCCACACTGTCTCCTCCTGAGACTCAGCGAAGTTGAAATGTTTGTGATGATGCAATCTCCCCGCGGAAAGACGGAAAGACCCCATGAACCTTTACTGTAGCTTTGTATTGGACTTTGAACAGATCTGTGTAGGATAGGTGGGAGGCTTTGAAGCTGGAACGCTAGTTTCAGTGGAGCCGACGTTGAAATACCACCCTGGTGTGTTTGAGGTTCTAACCTAGGTCCATTATCTGGATCGGGGACAGTGCATGGTAGGCAGTTTGACTGGGGCGGTCTCCTCCCAAAGCGTAACGGAGGAGTTCGAAGGTACGCTAGTTACGGTCGGACATCGTGATAATAGTGCAATGGCATAAGCGTGCTTAACTGCGAGACTGACAAGTCGAGCAGATACGAAAGTAGGACATAGTGATCCGGTGGTTCTGTATGGAAGGGCCATCGCTCAACGGATAAAAGGTACTCTGGGGATAACAGGCTGATACCGCCCAAGAGTTCATATCGACGGCGGTGTTTGGCACCTCGATGTCGGCTCATCTCATCCTGGGGCTGTAGCCGGTCCCAAGGGTATGGCTGTTCGCCATTTAAAGAGGTACGTGAGCTGGGTTTAAAACGTCGTGAGACAGTTTGGTCCCTATCTTCCGTGGGCGCTGCAGATTTGAGGAAGCCTGCTCCTAGTACGAGAGGACCGGAGTGGACACACCTCTGGTGTATCGGTTGTCACGCCAGTGGCATTGCCGAGTAGCTAAGTGTGGAAGAGATAACCGCTGAAAGCATCTAAGCGGGAAACTCGTTTCAAGATGAGATCTGCCGGGGCCTTGAGCCCCCTAAAGAGTCGTTCAAGACCAGGACGTTGATAGGTCGGGTGTGGAAGCGCAGTAATGCGTTAAGCTAACCGATACTAATTGCTCGTGCGGCTTGACCCTATAACTTTGATCACACGCCGCAAGGTGTGCATTGGTCAAGGAAGTTATGCCAAGTTGACGCATTCAAAAAGGCTGAAAGGCCGAGCGCAAGCTCAAAATCTGATTCCAAACTCTATGAATTCGTTGTCTTGACTTGGTCAAGATGACAACAAGTTATGCCTGATGACCATAGCAAGTTGGTCCCACTCCTTCCCATCTCGAACAGGACAGTGAAACGACTTAGCGCCGATGATAGTGCGGGTTCCCGTGTGAAAGTAGGACATCGTCAGGCTTCTAACAGCCCAAAACGCCTCACCGACCGGTGGGGCGTTTTGCTTTGTGCAAAGCATTTCTATATTCGCACCATTCCCTCTTTCTCGTTCTTTCGTTTTCTACGGGTTACTCCCTGATTGACCGACTTTTCATTCGCGACAATACTTGAGGTATGAAATATATAGGCCTTAATCAATGGTCTGTGTGGTCTATAGCAAAGAGAACGAACATGAAAATCGTGTGCATTGGCGG
The DNA here is from genome assembly GCF_001412535.1 of Limnohabitans sp. 63ED37-2. Lineage (GTDB taxonomy): Bacteria > Pseudomonadota > Gammaproteobacteria > Burkholderiales > Burkholderiaceae_C > Limnohabitans_A. Next base: position 58,996 of record NZ_CP011774.1, read on the forward strand.
TGGTCCTTCGGGTTTGTACTTTGCATTGCTGATGAAAAAGCTCGGCCCACACCACGACATCACCGTGGTGGAGCGCAACAAGCCTTACGACACCTTTGGCTGGGGCGTGGTGTTTTCAGATCAAACGCTGGAAAACATGCGCCAGTGGGACATCGAGACTGCTGCCGAGGTTGAGCAGGCCTTTAACCATTGGGATGACATAGAGCTGCATTTCAAGGATCGTGTGATTCGATCAGGCGGCCACGGCTTCGTGGGCATTGGCCGTAAAAAATTACTCAACATTTTGCAAGACCGATGCGAACAAGTCGGTGTCAAACTCATGTTCGAGCAGGACGTGAACTCGGATTTGGACTTTCCTGATGCCGATCTCATCATTGCCAGTGATGGCGTCAACTCACGTGTGCGCAGCCGCACGCCTGAAGTATTTAAGCCTGACATCGTCACCCGTCCCAACCGATTCATCTGGCTGGGTACCAACCGCCAATACGACGCTTTCACCTTTTTGTTCGAAAAGACCGAGCACGGCTGGTTTCAAGCGCACGTCTACAAATTCGACAACCAGACTTCCACCTTCATCGTCGAGTGCCCCGAACACGTTTGGCTGGCGCACGGCCTGGACAAAGCAGACCAAGACGCATCGATCGCCTTCTGTGAAAAGCTCTTTGCCAAGAACCTGCAAGGTGAGAAGTTGATGACCAACGCCCGTCATCTCCGTGGCTCGGCATGGCTCAACTTCCAGCGTGTCAAGTGCGCCAACTGGTCCACCTTCAACGGCAACAGCCATGTGGTGCTGATGGGCGACGCGGTGCACACCGCGCACTTTGCCATTGGCTCGGGCACCAAGCTCGCGCTCGAAGACGCCATTGAGTTGGTGCGTCAGTTCAAGGCGCTCGGCGACACCGCTGACCGCATCCCTGAAGTGCTGAAACATTACCAAGCCGTGCGCGAGATCGACGTAATCCGTTTGCAAAACGCCGCCTGGAACGCCATGGAATGGTTCGAGGTGTGCGGCGAGCGCTACTGCGACCAGCTCGAGCCCGAGCAGTTCATGTACTCCATGCTCACCCGCAGCCAGCGCATCAGCCACGAGAATTTGCGTTTGCGTGACAAGGCCTGGCTGGAAGGCTACGAGGCCTGGTTTGCGGGCCGTACCGCGACACCTGGCATTCGTCCCCCCATGTTTACGCCCTACACCCAACGCTCGGTCACGCTCAAGAACCGCGTGGTGGTCTCGCCCATGGCGCAATACATGGCGGTGGAAGGCCGCGTGGGCGACGACCACCTGGTGCACCTGGGCGCACGCGCCGTGGGCGGCGCCGGGCTGGTGATGGTCGAGATGACCGCACCCAGCGCCGACGGTCGCATCACGCACGGCTGCCCGGGTTTGTGGAATGAGCAGCAGACAAACGACTTTGGAAGAATAGTGGACTGGGTGCATGCCAAGTCTGACGCGAAGATCGGGTTGCAGATCGGCCATGCCGGACCCAAAGGCTCGACCTGCCGCCCTTGGCAAGGCCCGGGCATGGACCAGCCTGTGCCCGCTGACGACGCAGAGGGCAACTGGCCATTGCTGGCGGCCTCGGCGCAACCCTATTTGCCGCACGGCGATGTGCCCCGCGCCATGACCCGTGCCGACATGGATCGCGTCACAGCCGACTTTGTGGCCAGCACCCAACGCGCTGCCCAAGCTGGTTTTGACTGGCTGGAGTTGCACTGCGCCCACGGCTACTTGCTGTCGAGCTTTATCAGCCCTCTTACAAATCAGCGCAACGACGAGTACGGCGGTTCGCTCGAAAACCGTCTGCGTTATCCGCTGGAAGTGTTTGCCGCTGTGCGCGACGCTTGGCCAAAAGACCTGCCCATGTCGGTGCGCATTTCGGCGCACGACTGGGTCGAAGGCGGCATCACACCCACCGATGCGGTCGAGATCGCCCGCGCCTTCAAGGCCGCAGGGGCCGACATGATCGACTGCTCATCAGGCCAGGTCAGTGCGCAGCAAAAGCCCACTTACGGTCGCATGTACCAAACCCCGTTTGCCGACCGCATCCGTCAGGAAGCGGGCATCGCCACCATCGCAGTGGGCGCCATCTCTGAGGCCGACCACGTCAACAGCATCTTGGCCGCGGGTCGCGCCGACCTGTGCGCTGTGGCCCGCCCGCATCTGGCCAACCCAGCTTGGACCTTGACAGAAGCAGCACGCATTGGCTTCAAAGACATCGCTTGGCCGCGAGCTTACGTTTCGGGCAAGCCGCAGCTCGAAGCAGGTTTTGCCCGCGAGCGTGCCCAGCAGGCTGCGACAAAGGGGGATTGAATGGCCGATGAACTGCAGGGCCGCCATGCCCTCATCACCGGAGCAGGTGCAGGCATTGGCGCGGCCATTGCATTGCAGCTCGCGCAAGCGGGTTGCCGCTTGGCCTTGTGTGGCCGCTCGCAGGACAAGCTGCAGGCGCAAGCCGAGGCGCTGCGTGCGCAGGTGCCCGACGTGGCGATCCTGATCGCGCCCATGGACGTGGCCGATGAACACGCCGTGCAAGCGGCGGTGCAGCAAGCGCAGGCCCGCTTTGGCCCGGTGAACATTCTGGTCAACAACGCGGGCCAGGCGCACAGCGCGCCCTTTGCCAAGACCGATGCCGCGTTATGGCAGCAGATGCTGAACGTCAACCTGACGGGCACTTACCACTGCATCCAAGCCGTGCTGCCGGGCATGCTCGAAGCGGCCAAAGCAGGCACGCCCGGGCGAATCGTCAACATCGCCAGCACGGCGGGCCTCAAAGGCTATGCCTATGTGAGCGCCTATGTGGCCGCCAAGCACGGCGTGGTGGGCCTGACCAAAGCGCTGGCCCTCGAATTGGCCCGCAAAGGCGTGACTGTGAACGCCATTTGCCCTGGCTACACCGAGACCGACATCGTGCGCGAAGCGGTGCAAAACATCGTGAGCAAAACTGGCAAGAGCGAAGCCGAAGCACGCCAGGCTTTGGCCGCCAGCAACCCGCAGCAGCGCTTGGTGCAGCCGCACGAAGTGGCGCAAAGCGTGCTGTGGCTGTGCGCTGCAGGCAGCGATGCGATCAACGGTCAATCGATTGCCATCGATGGTGGGGAGCTGGTGTCATGAGCGCACGACAAGACACGGATATGGAAGTGCGCGCGCACGCCGACCACCACGCTTCGCTGCGTCTGTGGTTGAGACTGCTCTCGGCCACCACCCGCATCGAAGACACGATCCGCCAACGCCTGCGCGAGCAATTTGACATCACGCTGCCGCGCTTTGACCTGATGGCGCAACTCGAGCGCGAGCCGCAAGGCTTGTCGATGAGCGAGCTGTCGCGTCGCATGATGGTCACGGGTGGCAACGTCACATCCATAGTTGATCAGCTCGAAAAAGAACAACTGGTGCAGCGGCAAATGCAGGCAAGCGACCGGCGCTCCTACACCGTCAGTCTGACTGAGGCTGGGCGGAGCGCTTTCGCGGCCATGGCCTTAGCGCACGAGGGCTGGGTCGTCGAGCTGCTGTCGCCGCTGGCTGAGCGAGAACAAACACAACTGCATCAATTGCTGGGCACCCTGAAGTCCGGCACACCCTCACAATCGAAGGAGACAAAATGACCCAACGCTACCTGCCCGGTCAGCCGCACCAGTTGCCCCGCCACAACCAGCCCATGGCGGGTTACCAGCCCGAGCATTTTTTGCTGTCCGTCAAAGACGGTGTGGCCACGGTGAGCCTGAACCGCCCCGAGCGGAAGAACCCGCTGTCGTTTGATTCGTACGCCGAGCTGCGTGACTTTTTCCGCGCCTTGCCCTACGCGCCCGACATCCACGCGGTGGTCATCACAGGTGAGGGCGGCAACTTCTGCTCGGGCGGTGACGTGCACGAAATCATCGGCCCGCTCACAAAGCTTGACATGCCCGGTCTCTTGGCCTTCACCCGCATGACGGGCGACTTGGTCAAGGCCATGCGCGCTTGTCCGCAGCCCATCATCGCCGCCATCGACGGCGTGTGCGCAGGCGCAGGCGCGATCCTGGCCATGGCGTCTGACCTGCGCTACGGCACCGAGCGCAGCAAGACTTATTTCCTGTTCAACAAGGTCGGCCTGGCCGGTTGTGACATGGGCGCGTGCGCGCTCTTGCCGCGCATCATCGGCCAAGGGCGAGCCAGCGAGTTGCTGTTCACCGGGCGTGGTCTGGGCGCGCTGGAAGCCGAGCGCTGGGGTTTTTACAACCGCGTATGCGAGCCAGGCACGGTGTTGGCCGAGGCACAGGCCATCGCCGCCCAGCTGGTGGCAGGGCCCACCTTTGCCAACGGCATCACCAAAAAAATGCTGCAACAAGAATGGAACATGGGCGTGGACGAAGCCATCGAGGCCGAAGCCCAGGCCCAAGCCATCTGCATGGCCACCAACGACTTCCACCGGGCGTACCACGCCTTTGTGGCCAAGCAAACGCCCGTGTTTGAAGGGGACTGAGCCATGTCAAATCACCCAGCCACCCACCCGCCAGAACTCGACTGGCCTTTCTTTGACAACAGCCACCGCGACTTCAAAGTGCGGCTGGACGTCTGGTGCAACGAGCATCTTGTCCACGCGCACCACGACGAAAGCCGCGACGCGGTAGACGCCGAATGCATCCGCCTGGTGCGCCTGCTGGGCAGTGGCGGTTGGCTCAAGCATGCAGTGTCGGGCACGGCCTATGGCGCAGCGTCTGACGTGATCGACACACGTCAGCTCTGTCTGCTGCGCGAGACGCTGGCTTTCCATAACGGCTTGTCTGACTTCGCGTTTGCCATGCAAGGGTTGGGCACGGGTGCCATCAGCCTCATGGGCACAGCCGATCAAAAACAGCGCTACCTGGCGCGTGTGGCGTCGGGTCAGGCCTTGAGCGCCTTTGCCTTGAGCGAGCCTGATGCAGGCTCCGACGTGGCCGCCATGCAGTGCAGCGCCACGGCCACGGCAGACGGCTATGTGCTCAACGGCCGCAAGACCTGGATCAGCAACGGCGGCATCGCCGACTTTTATGTGGTGTTCGCCCGCACAGGCGAAGCGCCTGGCGCACGCGGCATCACGGCTTTCATTGTGGATGCCGACACGCCCGGCCTGTCGATTGAAGAGCGGATCGACGTGGTCGCGCCCCACCCGCTGGCCACGCTCAAGTTTGAGAACTGCAAGGTCGCTGCCAACCAGCGCATTGGCGAAGCAGGTCAGGGCTTCAAGGTCGCCATGGCCACGCTAGATGTGTTCCGCACCTCGGTGGCCGCAGCCGCTTTGGGCTTTGGACGGCGTGCGTTGCACGAGTCCATCAGCTGGGCGCGTTCGCGCAAGATGTTTGGCCAAACCTTGGGCGACTTCCAGATCACCCAAACCAAGATCGCCCAGATGGCCACGATGCTGGATGCCGCCACGCTCTTGACGTATCGCGCTGCGTGGCTGCGTGACCAAGGCGGGCGCATCACCCGCGAAGCGGCCATGGCCAAGATGACCGCCACCGAAAACGCGCAGCAGATCATCGACATGGCGGTGCAGATGCACGGCGGCATGGGCGTCAAAAAAGGCGTGATGGTGGAGTCGCTGTACCGCGAGATTCGGGCGCTGCGCATTTACGAAGGCGCGACCGAAGTGCAGCAGCTGATCATCGGCAAAGACTTGCTGAAAGGTTGACATGAGCGACTGGAACCAACTGCTGCCCAGCAGCCACACCGACACCTTTGCGCGTGACCGGCTGCCGCCCCAAGATCAACTGCCTGTGTTCATAGCGGATCGGCCCGAGCTGGATTACCCGAACCAGATCAACTGCGCGGTGGAATTGGTGGACCGCCATGTGCAGTCAGGCCGAGGCGATCGCATCGCGCTGCATGGCGTGAGCGACTTCAACAAAGGTGGCGGCGACTTCAGTTGGACGTATGCGCAGTTGCAGGACAAGAGCAACCGCATCGCGCAGGTGCTGACACAAGACATGGGCCTCGTGCCCGGCAACCGCATTTTGCTGCGCGGAGGCAACAGCCCCATGATGGCTGCTTGCTTGCTGGGCGCACTCAAGGCCGGGCTGGTGGCGGTGCCCACCATGCCGCTGCTGCGTGCGGGCGAGTTGGCACAGATCATCGATAAAGCCCAAGTCAGCGCCGCCCTGTGCGACAGCCTGCTGGCCGACGAACTGCAGCACTGCATGACGCCCGGTCACGCCAGCCACATGGCCAGCTTGCAGCAGCTGGTGCAGTTTCGCAGCGATGCCCCTGATGGCCTGGAACAGCGCATGGCGCAGCAAAGTGGCGCGTACACGCCTCACGCCACCAGCCGCGACGATGTGTGCCTGATCGCGTTCACCAGCGGCACCACGGGCAAGCCCAAGGGCACCATGCACTTTCACCGTGATGTGCTGGCCATGTGCGACTTGTTCCCGCGCCACATCTTGCAGATGAACGAGAACGATGTGGTGTGCGGCACGCCGCCTATCGCCTTCACTTTCGGCTTGGGCGGCTTGCTGGCGTTTCCGCTGCGCTGTGGCGCGAGCACCGTGCTGCTCGAAAAGCACACGCCCGAGACCTTGATGCAGACCATTGCCAAGTACCGCGCCACGCAGTGCTACACCGCGCCCACCATGTACCGCCAAATGGCAACGCTGGCCAAAGGCATTGACCTGTCGAGCCTCAAGCACCCCGTCTCGGCAGGCGAGGCCTTGCCCGACGCCACCCGCCAGCTGTGGAAGCAGGCCACGGGCATCGAGATGACCGACGGCATTGGCGGCACCGAAGTGATCCACATCTACATCTCGAGTGCGGGCGCGCAAGTGCGCCCCGGCAGCATTGGCCTAGTGGTGCCCGGCTATGTGGCGCAGATCGTGGGCGACGACATGCAACCCGTGCCGCCTGGCACCGTGGGGCGCTTGGCCGTGCGCGGCCCCACAGGCTGCAAATACCTGGCCGACCCGCGCCAGCAAGACTATGTGAAAGACGGCTGGAACCTGCCCGGCGACACCTTCGTCATGGACGCCGATGGCTACTTCAGCTACCAAGCACGCAACGACGACATGATCATCTCGGCGGGCTACAACATCGCGGGCCCCGAGGTGGAAGGCGCTTTGCTGCAACACCCGGCCGTGGCCGAATGCGGCGTGGTCGGCATGCCCGACGAAGACCGCGGCCACATCGTTCAGGCCTATGTGGTGCTCAAGCCTGGCCACACGGGCGATGCGGCCACAGAAAAAGCCTTGCAAGAACACGTCAAGCAAACCATCGCCCCGTTCAAGTACCCGCGCAAGGTGGTCTTCTTAGACGCCTTGCCCCGCACCGAAACCGGCAAACTGCAGCGCTTCAAGCTGCGTCAAATTTCTTCCTGAGGAGCCCCATATGTTCAACGTCTTGCAACCCGAAGGCTGGGCACCCGCCAAAGGCTATGCCAACGGCATCGAAGCGCGTGGCCGCATGGTGTTCGTCGCGGGCATGATCGGCTGGAACGGCCAGGCCCAATTCGAGACCGACGACTTTGTTGCCCAGTGCCGCCAGGCCCTGCAAAACATCGTCGACACGCTGGCGTGCGCAGGCGCAGGCCCACAGCACATGGCCCGCATGACCTGGTACGTTAAAGACAAGAAGGAATACCTGGCCCGTGGCCGCGAGTTGGGAAAGGTCTACCAGGAAGTCATCGGCAAGAACTACCCGGCCATGACGCTGGTGCAAGTGGCCGATCTGGTGGAAGACCGGGCCCAAGTGGAGATTGAGGTCACGGCGGTGGTGCCCGAGTGAACGAAAAAGGCCTTGGTGAGAAGCTGCAGAAAGCTTAGATCGATCGGCAGATTTAGGCTGGGAGGGGTCAGTCGGCTGTGGCAGAGACGTGATATCCGCAGCTTACCTCTGGCAGGTCGTGAGTCTCATTTTGTGGTGCAAAACCTTTCGGAACATGGTCGGCCTAACCGTCTAAGTCGCCACCGGCCGTTTGAAGGCGGAAAGTGCCATGGCGTTCTCAATATCGGTCTTGAATTGCCTAAGCATTTGCAATACCTCGTCGGCCAGTTTGGCCCAATCGTCCTTTGCCACGTCAATGTATTCGCCGTGGGCTATGGTGTTACGGCGCTTTAAAAGGCTTTCGTCGATGAGGTGAGCCTTCGCCTCGTATGGCGAAGTCTCGAACCCTACGGCGTGAAGAATGTTCTCGAACACCGAAGCGCTAAGGTTGGATTCCGTGTTGATGGCTGTGTCTATCTTCAAATTCGACTTTTCGGCCAGACCCTCTCGAAGAAAGTCAATCAGCGTGGAGTTAACGTGAGACTGCTTCGATTGCTGAACATCATGTAAGGCTTTCTTGAAACCAAGCACTACGAAGCAAGTCTTCAACTGCGAGTAGTTGAGCCCCTGATTGTTGACGTAAGTGATGTACCCAGTTGCCGCGGATTTGATGAATCCTTCCCAGTGCGCATAAAGAAGCGCAACGGAAGCTCGTACCAAAGTTTGTTCCGAGATAAAGGCGGAGCTCTTTACCGCGGCTTTGAGTGTAGATATCTCTTTGACGCGCCAGCTCAACTCCGCGTCCAGGAAATCCTGGAGCTGGTTTTGGGTTTTCAGCCGTCTCATGGCGCGAAGAAAGCTTGGCCCATGGTGAGCAGGTTCGCTAGGCGGGTCGTTCCGCGTACGCCAGCACCTGAATGGGTATTGAATACCGCGTCGGACCAAAGTGCCTGCGCACGGTCGAGCAGAAATTCGTTTCGCGACGCAGCAGGCATGCCAGCTAGTGCCTTGGCGTTCGCAGCCACACCGACCGCGATCACCTCGAAGCTGGACATCAAGAACTTGCCCATGAATTGGTTCTGCTGGGCATTCCACTTCTTGAAGGTGCGGTCACCCAAAGCTTCGCCGAGCCACTGAAAGGTCTTCGTGAAAACCTCCTCCTCAGATTGAAGCGGAAAGGTTTTGTTCGAGGCTATCGCTTCCAGACCAAGATCCAAGTATTCGTGAACGTCTAGGCCAGAACTGTAAGGGACGTTGCGGAAAACAAAAAATCGCAGAGCGAGCTCGACTCCTGCCTGCTGTTCGAGCGCAATTTCAGTCTGGGCCGTCGTCAGCTTGAAGTTGGCATCATTTGATCTCAGCACAAGCCAGTCGAAGAAGCCGGGGTTAAGCATCACGGCCACGCTGTTGCGGACTTCTTGCGGCGTCAGGTTCGCGCCACCGCTGTTCAAGCGTTGGAAAAGTTCGAACTTCGCCTTCGGATCGCTCTCCTTCTTGAGAATCTCAACGCGAAGCCGCGCCCGCTTAATTTGCAGTTGCTGCTCCTTCCCGATGCCATCATCCGCACCCTCCGAGCTCGGCTCCCAGCGCTTTCCGGCCAAAGACGGGAGAAAGGCCGTGCCACCCAGGCTCGAAGCCGGCGCAATCATGCCGTTCTCGCCTCGAAGGAATCCTGCGAATTCCAAAACCGTGGAAAGTCGCTGCAAGCCATCAATCAGTTCCCAGATGCCATTTTCGCCCTGGACCACAAATATTGGAGGTATGGGAATGCCGAGCAGCAATGACTCGATGAATCGAGTTTTTTGTGAATCAGTCCAGCGAAAAAGCCTTTGAAAGGATGGATTGATAAAGATCTCTTCGTCCTTGTAGAGATTCATGATTTCGCCCACAGACATGTCGTAGCCGTCGGCCACGATCTCTTTGCGCGCTTCCGCGATTTCTTGATCTAAGCTCACTTGCCTACCCCTTTTGCACTTTTTAGTTATAAGTTTGGTCGTGGTTGATATTAACCAAATAGTTTAATGTCGGACACACCCCAGTATCAGTCGCTGGAATTGAGGGGCTCAATGACCGGTTGTGAGCAGAGATGGTGAACTGGCAGTCTTATGACGAACTGCTGCTATCACTGCAAAACAGCCGTTGAGTCTTAGCCCCAACCACTTGCCGCAAAGACCGGCAATAAATGGTTCACCCAAACTTAAAGCCCGAAATTTTGGCTGTGCCCTTGCGCGCTCAGGTACTGCCATGCGCCGCAATCAAGCTCTCCAGCATGAGCTTGAGTTGATGTGCCGGGCCCGACCCCAAGGCCGACACCACCTGCGCTTCGTGCGCTTTGGCTTGCTTCAGCAGCGGCTGCACTTTGCGCCGACCTGCGGCCGTGAGGCTGACCAGGCTTTGGCGTTTGTCGTGTGCGGCGTCGCAACGCTTGACCCACCCGGCGTCTTGCATGCGGCCGACCAGCTTGGTCACGGTGGGTTGTTTGGCCAGCACGATGCTGGCGAGTTCGTTGATGCTTAAACTGTCTTTGCCCGACAGGCTGGCCATCACGCGCCACTCCATCAGGCTCAGGCCGCTGGCCTCGACCACGGCATGGAACTCGCTCGAAATCAAATGGCTGGCGCGTGCCAGCAAGTAGGCCAGGTAGTCGTCGACAAAGCCTGCCGGGTTGCTCATGCCAGTGGCGTGGTGGTGCTGAACTGACCGCCCTGGTAAACGAGTGGGGCCGAGCCATCGCTGAAGCCGCAGCGTTCCACCTCGCCCACAAAAATCACATGGTCGCCTTCTTCGTGTCGGCTGCGGTTGTGGCATTCAAACCAGGCCAGAGCGCCATCCAAAATGGGTAAACCCGACTCGCCCAGCTTGTAAGCGGTGTCGGCAAAGCGGTCGCCCTTACCAAAGGCAAAACGGTTGCAGACATCCAGCTGATCGGCGGCCAGCACGTTCACCACGTAATGCGTGCCCGCATGGAACAGCGGTGCGCTGCTGGCGCCTTGCCCCAGGCTCCAGAGCACCAGCGGCGGTGTGAGTGAAACCGAATTGAACGAACTGGCCGTGATGCCCACAAAGCTGCTGCTGGCCGAATCGCCCTTGCGTGCACCGGGTGCAAAGGTGGTGATGACGGTCACACCCGTGGCAAAGCGTGACAGGGCTTGCTTGAAATGCGGCGTTTCAAAGTCTGGACTGAGCGCTTTGATGTGAGATGGGGGGGCTTGGTGCATGGATGGATGATAGTTGAATTGCATGAATTTTCATATAAACTGACCATTCATGTCTGCAGGAGAACCGTTCAGAGCTGCAGGCCAAGGAGACAAGCATGCTGGTGGAACGAATAGAAAACAGGTGGCTCGCGGCGTTTACTCGCACCTTCACGCTGTGCAAGGTGCAGCCTGGCGAAGTGGTCGCTATTTTGGCCGAAACCCAATCACGCCGGGTCAACGTGGACTTGGCCCGCCTTGCGCTGGAGGGCATGGGTGCCCGCGTGTTCGAGGTGACGTTGACGACGCCTGCACTCACCGCCCCCGCGCCCGTGCGGTCCACAGGCGCCAGCGACGCGATTGGCCAGCTCGGCCCTGTGGTGGCTGCATTGGCCCGCGCCGACATGGTGGTGGACTGCACTGTCGAAGGCCTGCTGCACGCCCCCGAGTTGCCCACCATCATGAAGGGCGTGGACGGCCACATGCCGCGCTTGCTCATGGTGTCCAACGAGCACCCTGAAATCTTGGAGCGCACCGTGCCCGATCCAGCGCTCGAAGGCGTGGTGCGTGCCGCCATGAAGAAGCTGCGTGGCACACAACAAATGCACGTCACGTCTGCCGCAGGCACCGACCTGCGCGTGAACCTGAAACATGGCGACAAACAAGCGGTGGTCGGCGGTGTGTGGGGCTTTTGCCCCAAGCCGGGCATGGTGTCGCACTGGCCTGCCGGGCTGGCGCTGGCGTTCCCGGCCGCAGGCAGTGTCAACGGCACGCTGGTCATGGCCCCGGGCGATGTGAACCTGACCTTCAAAAGCTATTTGCGCGACACGATCCGCCTGACCATCGAAAACGACAGCGTGGTCGCCATCGAGGGGCAGGGCGTCGATGTGGACATGATGCGCGGATATTGGAAAGCCTGGGAAGACGCCGAGGGCCACCGCGCCGCTTATGCCGTCTCGCATGTGGGCTTTGGCCTGAACCCGGCGGCACGTTGGGACGCCATGGCTTTCTATGACAAGCGCGACTGCAACGGCACCGAGCTGCGGGCCTTTGCGGGCAACTTTTTGTACTCGACCGGGGCGAACGAAGTCGCGGGCCGCCACACACTGGGCCACTTTGACTTGCCCATGCGCGGCTGCACCATCCGGCTCGACGACACAGTGGTGGTCGATGCGGGCCAAGTTGTGAGCGCGGCGCTGGCATGAACTCGCCAGCCTTCACCGATATGGGCTTGCCCACGCAGCCCGCTGTAGTGTTTTTGCACGGTGTGGGCGGCGGTCGACACGGCTGGGCAGCGCAGCAAGCGCATGTGGCTGATCTGGGTTGGCGCAGCTTGGCCTGGGACATGCCCGGTTATGGCGACAGCCCCATGGTCACCCCCTACGACTTCGCGCACCTGGCGCAAGCCCTCTGGCAGATGCTGGACGCGGCGCACATCGACCAAGCCGTGTTGGTGGGACACAGCATGGGGGCCATGGTCGCCATGCAAGCCTGGACGCAAAAGCCAGAGCGCATTCGTGGCCTGCTGCTGGCCGCCAGCAGCCCGGCTTTTGGCAACAGCGACGGTGATTTTCAAAAGCAGTTTTTGGCGCAGCGCCTGGCTCCTTTGGGGGCGGGCAAAACCATGGGCGACATCGCCGACAAGCTGATCCCCACCATGGCCGCACCCGGTGGTGACCAAGCCAACTTGATCCCCGTCAGTTTGAAGTCGGCGCACCAAAGTATGTCGGCCGTGCCGCCCGACACTTACCGCGCCGCCTTGCAGACGCTGGTGCAGTTTGAGCAACGCGCCGCCTTGCCCACCCTCAACGTGCCGGTGCTGTGTTTGGCCGCTGAACACGACCGCACCGCGCCGCCCACCATGATGGAACGCATGGCGCAAAAAATCCCCGGTGCACGCTATGCCTGCCTGGCCGGGGCTGGGCATTTGCTGCACTACGAACAGCCTGAGGCGTTCAACGCCGAACTCGAAAAATTTCTGAAGGACGTGAAACCATGACCGACGTGCAAGCCCCCTCTCAAGCAGATGTCATGCCCATCTGTGGTGACGACTACCCTCTGACCGAGAAGCAGCAAAAGTTGATGGCCTTGGCACGGCAACTGGGCCGCGAGAAGTTCGCCCCCCGAGCCGCTCAACTCGACCGCGACGCGCAGTTCCCGTTTGCCAACTACAACGACATGCGCGACTCGGGTCTGCTGGCGCTGTGCGTGCCCGAAGCGCACGGCGGCCAGGGTGCCGATTACGCCACCTACGCCATGGTCTCGGCCGAGATCGGTCGCTACTGCGGTGCCACCGCGCTCACCTTCAACATGCACGTCTGCACCATGCTCTGGAGCGGTTTGTTGTCTGAAGACCTGGAGATGACGCCTGAGCAACGCGCCATCCACCGCACACACCAAGCCACGCACTTTGCGCGGGTGGTGAAAGACGGCGCGATCTACGCGCAGCCTTTCTCCGAGGGGGGCGCGGCAGCAGCCGGGGCACAACCTTTTGGCACGCTCGCCGTTAAGGTCGATGGCGGCTGGAAGATCAATGGCAAAAAAATCTTCGCTTCCCTGTCTGATGCAGCCGACTACTTTGGCGTGCTCTGCACCGAGAAAAAAGAGGGCGCGGACCTCTCGCGCCGAGACACGCTGTACCTGGCTGTGCCGCGCACCGCGCCAGGCCTCACGGTCGAAGGCGACTGGGACCCGCTGGGTATGCGCGCCACCGTGTCGCGCAACCTGATCTTCAAAGACGTGTTCGTGCCCGACGACGCGGCGCTCATGCCGCAAGGCCTGTACTTTCAGGCCGCCAGCCGCTGGCCCCACATGTTCATGACACTCTCGCCCACCTACATGGGCATCGCGCAAGCGGCGTACGACTTCACCGTGGCCTATTTGCGCGGCGAAATTGCGGGCACAGGCCCCGTCAAGCGCCGCCAGTTCGCCACCAAACAGATCGCCGTGGCCGAGATGTTCATCAAGCTCGAACAGACCCGCAACCTGTTCTTGCGTGCCATAGAAGACGCCAAGGTCGACCCGAGCAAGTCGACCCGCCTGCGGGCCTATGCCGCGCAGTACACCATCATGGAAAACGCGCAAGACATCGCCCGTTTGGCGATCCGCACCTGCGGCGGTCAGTCCATGCTCAAAAGCCTGCCGCTGGAGCGCTTGTACCGCGATGCGCGTTGCGGCTCGCTCATGCTGCCCTGGACGGCCGAGCTGTGCATGGACCGCATTGGCCGCGAAGCCCTGTACGAACCCGGCGAAAAAGACGAGTGATGCAAGCCCCCGAGACCAGCCCCCTCGCGGCCCGCTTTGCACAGCTGGCGCAGGACTGCGGCACGTTGCCCGCCATGACCTTCCGGGGCGATGAGCGCAAAGCCATCCAGACGGGTGACAGCACCTTCGCCTACGACTTCGCCAAGTTCTGGCGGCGCGTGGCACGCGTCACCGCGCACCTGCAGTCCACCTGGGGCGTGCAGCCGGGTGACCGCGTGGCCTGGCTCGGCTTTAACCACGAGTTGCAGTTGGTCGCGTTGGTGGCCTGCGCCCGTTTGGGTGCGGTGTTTTTGCCGCTCAACTTTCGCCTGGCTGTGCCCGAGCTGCAGCAGGTCATGCAAGACGCCCAGCCACGCCTGCTGGTGCACGACACCCACCATGCCGATACAGCCCGTGCGCTGCAAGGTGCAGACCTGCAGCACACCCACCACGACACGTTGATCGCCACCGCCTCGCCTCGTGCTTTGCCAATGCCCGCCGTTCACTGCGAGCTGCCGCTGCTGCTGGTCTACACCTCCGGCACCACAGGCGTGCCCAAGGGCGCGGTGCACACACAAGCCGCGCTGCTGGCCAATGCCCGTGCCAGTGCCTGGGCGCACGACTTTGTGCCCGGCGACAAGGTGCTGTCTACGCTGCCGATGTTCCATGTGGGCGGCCTGTGCATCCAGACTCTGCCCGCGCTGCTGGCGGGGGTGGAGGTGGTGCTGCATCCGCGCTTTGACCCGACCGCTTGGCTGGACGAAATGCACACGAGCCGCCCCACGCTGTCGCTCTTGGTGCCCGCCACCATGCGCGCCGTGTTTGAACACCCGCGCTGGGCCGACACCTCGCTCGCTGGCCTGCGCGGCATCATGACCGGCTCGTCCACCGTGCCTGTGGCTTACCTCGAAACGCTGCACGCACGCGGCGTGCCCGTGGGTCAGGTCTATGGCACCACCGAAACCGGGCCTGTGTCCATCGTGTTGCGTCTGCCCGAGGCTATGGCCCGCGTGGGCGCATCCGGCTGGCCGCACCCCGAAGCGCAGGTCAAACTGATCAACGCCCAAGGGCAAGAAGTTGGCTCCGGTGAAACAGGCGAAGTCTGTATCCGCGCCGCTAACCTGATGCGCGGCTACTGGCGAGCCGACGGTGAACCCAATACGGGTCTGCAGGACGGCTGGTTCCACTCAGGTGACCTGGGCCAGCGCGCCGAAGACGGCTGCATCACCATCGTGGGCCGCAGCAAAGACATGATCATCTCGGGCGGTGAAAACATTTACCCAGCCGAAATCGAAAACCAGCTTGTCACCTTGCCCGGTGTCGCCGAATGCGCGGTGGTCGGATTAAACGATGAGCGCTGGGGCGAGGTGCCTGTGGCCGTGTTGGTGCGCAGCAGCGATGCGGCGGGTCAGCATCTGACCCGTGAGGCTGTGCTGCAGCACCTGCAAAGCCGGATTGCACGGTTCAAACTGCCGCGCCGCGTGGTCTTCATGGCCAGCCTGCCCAAAAGTGCCTTGGGCAAGGTGCAAAAGCCCGCTTTGCAGGCCCAGTTGGCTGGTGCCAACCCTTCACATTTGACAGGGATAAACCCTTAAAAAGGCCGCTTTTCTTCGCCTGCGTGACAGTGTTCGCGCAGGCTGGTGGCATCATGGTTTGTATCTGTTACTTGGAGACAAACATGGTTCATTTTTCGAAGTCATTCACTCGCCGCCCAGTGCTGGGCATGGTTGCGGCCGTGGTGTTGTCCACCACCTCGGCAGCCTGGGCGCAAACCGCCTGGCCCAACAAACCGGTCAAGATCGTGGTCCCCTTTGCACCAGGTGGCACCACCGACATCCTGGCCCGTGCCATCGCACCCGATCTGAGCAAAGCGTTTGGCCAGCAATTCGTCATCGAAAACAAGGGTGGCGCAGGCGGCAACCTGGGGGCCGAGCAAGTGGCCAAGTCGGCCGGTGACGGCTACACCCTGCTCATGGGCACCGTGGGCACACACGGCATCAACCGCGCCCTGTACGCCAAGCTGCCCTACGACCCCTTCAAGGACTTTGCCCCCATCACCCTCGTGGCGGGTGTGCCCAACGTGATGGTGGTCAACGCCGAAAAAGCGGCGGCCAACAAGATCAACACTGTCAATGACTTCATCCGATACGCCAAAGCCAATCCCGGCAAGTTGAACATGGCCTCGAGTGGCAACGGCACCTCCATCCACTTGGCGGGTGAGTTGTTCAAGTCACAAACCGGCACCTTCATGGCCCACATTCCTTATCGTGGGTCAGGCCCTGCACTGCTCGATTTGTCGGGCGGCAACATGGACGTGATGTTCGACAACCTGCCCTCCGCCATCCCGCTGATCAAAGGCGGCAAGCTCAAAGCCCTGGCTGTGACAAGCGCACAGCGCTCGGCCGCCATGCCCGAGTTGCCCACCATCGAAGAAGCTGCTGGCCTCAAAGGCTTTGAAGCCAGCAGCTGGTTTGGCTTGTTGGCCCCTGCAGGCACGCCCGCCGACGTGGTCAGCCGCATCCAACAAGAAGTCGCCAAGTCGCTCGCCACCCCCGCCATGAAAGAGCGCTTGGCCACTTTGGGCGCCATCCCCAGCGGCAACACGCCCGCGCAGTTTGCCGAGCACATTGATCGCGAGCACAAGAAGTGGGCCGAAGTCGTCAAAGCCTCGGGCGCCAAGGTTGACTGATGGCTTGGTTTGAAGGCTTCGAGCGGCAAACCCTCACAGTGGCGGGCTTGCCCGTCTGTTTTCGGCAATCGGCCGATTGGGCTGCGCAAGCGCATCTGCCTGTGTTGGTGCTGCTCCACGGCTTTCCGCAAACCCATGTCATGTGGCACCGCGTCGCGCAAAACCTGCGCGGCCGTTACCGCTTGGTCATGCCCGACCTGCGGGGTTACGGCGACTCATCGCATGCCGTGGGTGACGCCGAGCACGCGCATTACAGCAAACGCGCCATGGCGAAAGAAGTGGTGGACTTGGTCGACGCATTGGGTGTGGGTGATTTTTTCCTGTGCGGTCACGACCGAGGTGGCCGCGTGGCGCACCGTTTGGCGCTGGACCATGCCCAGCGCGTCAAGAAATTGTGCGTCATCGACATCGCGCCAACGTTTGACATGTACAGCGGTCTGTGGAGCACATCGCCGAGTAAAGCCCCGGAGGTCTCCGGCCCGGTGGTCGACCCGTACTTTGCGTTTGCACAGGCCTACTACCACTGGTTCCACCTGACGCAGCCTGCACCGCTGCCCGAGTTCATGATTGGCGGCAACCCCAAGGCCTATCTGCACGCCAAGCTCGGCGGCTGGGGCAGTCAGGGCTTGGGCTACATCGAGCCTGTAGCCTTGGCCGAATACGAACGCGCCTTTTGCAACCCCGCACTCAACGACAAGGGTTGGTCCGCCGCGATCCACAGCGCGGCCGAAGACTATCGCGCCAGTGCAGGCATCGACCTGCAGCACGACCGACAAGGCCGAGAGCGCGGCGACAAAATCGCCTGCGACACGCTGGTCTTGTGGGGCAGCCGAGGTGTGGTCAACCGCATGTTCAAACCGGTTGAGCTGTGGCAGGCGCAATGTGCGGGCCATGTGGCGGGGCAGGTCATGGCCTCTGGCCATTTCATTCCGGAAGAGTTACCCCAAGAGACCAGCGACGCGTTGGCAAAGTGGATGGTGTGAGGGTTGCGCTTGACAGTTCCGACTGTCATCCCGGCTCTCAATGGTCATCCCGGGCTTGACCCGGGATCCATCTTCGCGGAGTCTCAAGCCCCGCAGCACTTTTTGTATTTCTTCCCGCTCCCACAACTGCAAGCATCGTTGCGCCCGGGTGTGGCTTCCTTGATGACCTGGGCCACACGCGGGCCGATGTTGCGCCAAATTTCGCGCAGGTCATACACCGCCCACAGCGCCTCGCCATAAGCGTTCAGGCGCTCTTCGCTCACGCTGGGTGGGCCGTCTTCCGACAAGGCCGACAGGGTTGGCACCGCGTCGTCGTCTTCGGTCAGGGCCACGATGGCTTCGAGCGACAAGTCGTACCACTTGGCCGCGTCTTTGTCCTTGGGTGTGGCCCATTCTTCGGGCCAGTTTTCTACCGCGAACATGAAGCCCAGTGCCCACACCTGGGCAAACGAGGGGATTTCGCTGTCTTCGATCTCCTCGCGCTCTTCAGGCGGCAGCGATGCGATGGCGCCCCGCACATCCATCACTTCGGGCGCATAGGCCTTGTCGTCGTCCAATGCTTCCACGGGGGTGTCCAGCGCGAGCTTGATTTCGTCAAAGCGCCGCTGCCACAAAGCCAGAAACTGGTGGCGCTGCGCGTCATCGGCAAAGCTGCCCCCATCCTCGCCCTCGTCCACCCCCAGCAGCATGGGCAACCACTCGCTGTCGGGAATGGCGCGGCGGCAGCACACCAACGCCGCCATGAAGCCCTCACAAAACTCCCACTGCGGCGTCTCTTCAAAGCGCTCGCGCAGGTCGTCCAGGATGTTGTCCAGGGTGTCAAAGTCTTCGGCTTCCAAGTCAGCGGTGGTGTTCATAGCGGTCTCTTCAAAAAATTCAGGCCGTCTCCAAGACGTCCATCAAGGGGTTCAGCGCCACGCCGCAGCGCTCCAGGCGTTTTTTCATGCAGAGCACTTGCGCGTCTTTGCTGTGCAGGGTGGCGGTGTGAGCCACGGCGAGGTCGATGAACTTTTGGTCATCGGCGTCTTTGCAGGCGTAGGGGGCTTTGGGCGCGTCGGGCAACAGGTGGGCCCAGCGGTCAAAGTGGCCCAGCACGGCGCTGGCGGGTAGCTCGCGGTGCGTCAGGCGTTTGACGATTTGCGGGTAGGCCAGCACGCGGGCAAGTTCTTCGCGCATGGCGGCGGTGGCCAGCCACTGCGTGCTGCCGCGCTCCACGCTGGTGCGCAGGGCTTCGGCCTTGGGTTCGTCAAACACCCACAGGTCGAGCACGATGTTGGTGTCCAGCACACGGCGCACGGGGGCTTGGGCTAAGTCTGCGCCCGGACCTTCCTTCAAGGCTGCGCCTACCACCAGGCTCATGGTGCAGACGTTCCCGATGTGTCGGTGCCGGTCGTGCCTGCTGGGCTGCTCGTGCCTTCACCAGACACGCGCTTCAAGCTGCCTTTGATCATGTCAAAACGGAACAAGCGGCATTCGATGGGGCCGTTCCACATGGGCACGCGGCGCGATTCTTTCAGGCGCATTTTGCTGGGCAGCTTCAGGTCGGGCGTGAGCATCCAGGCGCTCCAGCCGCTGTAGTTTTTCTTCCAGTGGCTGGCCAGTTGGGCGAAGAAGTCGCCGCCGTCGTCGGTCTGGGCAGTCTCGCGGTGGTGGCTTGGGGTGGCAGCGCGGGAGCTGGCCAGCGCCCCCGGCTGGAAGTTGTCGCGCCCGCGCCCGGCCACACCCGCTGCGGCAATGCGCTCGCCATAGGGTGGGTTGAGCAGCATCACGCCAGGCGTCTCGCTGGGCGGCATGCGTTGCAGGGCGTCGCCACCCCGGAACTCGATCACGCCCGACACGCCTGCGCGCTCGGCATTACGCTCTGAAAAGTCCACCATGCGGAAGGCCACATCGCTGCCAAAGACGGGCGCGGTGGGTTCGTGTTCCAGGTCACGGGCTTCTTCGATCAGGCCTTGCCAAACGTGGTTCTGGAAGGGCAGCAATTTTTCAAAGCCAAAGCGACGCTGCAAACCGGGCGCGATGCCGCAGGCGATTTGCGCCGCTTCGATCGGGATGGTGCCGCTGCCGCAGCAGGGGTCGTACAGCGGCGTGGTGCCGTCCCAGCCGCTGGCCGCGATCATGGCGGCGGCCAGGGTTTCCTTCAAAGGTGCGTCGCCCTTGTCGGTGCGCCAGCCGCGCTTGAACAGCGGCTCGCCCGAGGTGTCGATGTAGAGCGTGGCTGTTTCGGGCGTCAGGTGCGCATAGATTCGCACATCGGGCCAGCTGGTGTCCACGTTGGGGCGCTCGCCACGCTTGGCGCGAAAGCGGTCGGCCACCGCGTCTTTGATTTTGAGCGCCGCAAAGTTCAGGCTGGTCAGTGGGCTGTGCTGCGCCGTGATGTCGATCTTGAAAGTCTGTTTGGGCGTGAACCAAATTTCCCAAGCCACATCGCTGGCCGCGTTGTACAGGTCGTTTTCGTTGCGGTAGTCGGTCACCGACAGCTGCACCAGCACGCGCTGCGTCAGGCGGCTGTGCAGGTTGATGCGCATGGCGTCGCGCCAGGAGGCTCGGGCCATCACGCCGCCGCGGCCCGTGAGCAGGTCGTGGCCTGTCAGGCCCGTGATGGCGTGCACCTCGTCGGCCAAAAAGCCCTCAACGCCCGCGGCGCAAGGCATGAACAGGTTCAAAGAATTCACAGGGAAACGTTTCTCAAAGGGTTTTGCGCAGGTTGGCGGGCGCGATCTTCAGGGCTTCGCGGTACTTGGCCACCGTGCGGCGGGCGCAGTCGATGCCTTGCTCTTTCAGCATCTCGGAAATCTGGTTGTCCGACAGCGGCTTGGCGGGTTTTTCGGCGGCGACAAACTGCTTGATGAGCGCCCGCACCGCGGTGCTTGACGCCGCGCTGCCGCTGTCGGTGCCTAGGCCCGAGCCAAAAAAGTACTTCAGCTCAAACGTGCCTTGCGGCGTTGCCATGTATTTGGCCGTGGTCACGCGGCTGATGGTGGACTCGTGCATGCCCAGCTCGTCGGCGATCTCGCGCAGCACCAGCGGGCGCATGGCCAGCTCGCCGTGCGTGAGGAAGTTTTTTTGCCGCTCCACGATGGCGGTGGACACGCGCAAGATGGTGTCAAAGCGCTGCTGGATGTTCTTGATGAACCAGCGCGCTTCTTGCAGGCGCTGCTGCAGGCCCGCGTGGTTGTCGCCTTTGCCGCCGCGCAGGGCGTTGGCATAGATGTCGTGCACACGCAGCTTGGGCATCACGTCGGGGTTGAGCTGGATGCGGAATTTGGGCGTGGCGGTCTTGCTGGTGTTCACCACCAACACGTCGGGGATGATGATGTTTTGCTCGGCCTGCACAAAGGGGCGGCCGGGCTTGGGCTCGAGCCGGGCGATGAACGCGATGGCGGTTTTGACCACAGCCTCATTCAGGCCGCAGGCCACCGCCAGCCGTTTGAAATCGCGCTTGGCCAGCATCTCCAGCGGCTGGGCACACATGGCGAGCGCGGCTTGGGCCACTTCGTCGTCGGGGTCGTCCTGCAGCCAGGCCTTGATTTGGATGCGCAGGCACTCGGCCAAGTCGCGTGCGCCCACGCCCACGGGTTCGAGCGATTGCAGCAAACCCAGCGCCACCGTGAATCGGTGCACCAGCTCGTCGATTTGCTCGTAATCATCGCTGCCCGCCAAGCTCGTGGCCAGCTCGGGCAGGGTGTCGGTCAGGTAGCCGTCGTCGTTGAGCGACTCGATCAGAAAGCGCAGCGCAGCGCTGTCCACTTCGGACAGGCGCAGCGACAGCGCCTGGCGGTGTAAAAAGTCAGTGAGGGACCCACTGCTGCGGGCCAGGTCAATGGCGTCGGCGGTTTCTTCGCCGTTGTTTTGGCGTGGTGCCGCGTCACCGCCCCATTCGCTGTCGTCGGGGCGCATGTCCACGCTCCCGTCACCGTCCCAGCTCTCGGCCACATCGGTCACCGCTTCGTCACGGGTTTCGCTGGGGCCATCGTCGCTGCTGCTGGTGGTGCTGGCGCTTTCGCTCACCCGGTCGCCCAGGCTGACGTGGGTGTCGGCTTGGTCCAGGCCAAAGGCCTCGGCGGGCGCTTCTTCTTCGGCACGCTCCAAAAACGGGTTCTCGTCCAGCATTTGGTCGACCTCTTGCGACAACTCCAGCGTGGACAGTTGCAGCAGGCGAATCGATTGTTGCAACTGGGGCGTGAGCGCCAGGTGCTGGGACATGCGAAGCGACAGGCCGGGCTTCATGGCTGTGCTCTCGTGAAATGGACGCGTGGAGTGCTCATCACATCCGGAAGTGTTCGCCCAGGTACACCCGGCGCACATCGGCGTTGGCCACGATCTCGTCGGGCGTGCCCTCGGCCAGCACGCGGCCTTCGCTGATGATGTACGCGTGGTCACAAATGCCCAGCGTCTCGCGCACGTTGTGGTCGGTGATGAGCACACCAATGCCGCGCTGCTTGAGGAAGGCGATGATGCGCTGGATCTCGATCACCGCGATCGGGTCGATGCCTGCAAAAGGCTCGTCCAGCAAGATGAAACGCGGGTCGGTGGCCAGTGCACGGGCAATCTCCACGCGGCGGCGCTCACCACCCGACAGCGCCACCGAGGGCGAGTCGCGCAGGTGGTCCACACGCAAATCGGCCAGCAGTTCGCTCAGGCGTTTTTCCACCTCGGCGGGGCTCAGGGCGCGGCCTTGGGTATCGGTTTGCAGCTCCAGAATGGCCCGCACGTTGTCGGCCACCGAGAGCTTGCGGAAGATCGACGCTTCTTGCGGCAAATAAGACAAACCCATGCGCGAGCGCTTGTGGATGGGCATGCGGGTGACGTCTTCGCCGTCGATCAGGATCTGTCCGCCATCGGCCCGCACCAGGCCCACGATCATGTAAAACGAGGTGGTCTTGCCCGCGCCGTTGGGGCCGAGCAAACCCACCACTTCGCCCTTGTCCACCTGCACCGACACATCGTGCACCACCTTGCGGCTGCCGTAGGCTTTTTTGAGGTGGCGAGCTTCCAGGCGGCTGCTGACGTCGGGCTGGCTCATGGCTTTTGAGCGGGCGCTAAGCTTGGGCTGGTGCGCAAGCTGGGGGCGGCTGGGGGATTCGGGGGTGTGGGTGCTGAGGCGTTTCGGGGCGTGAGGATGGCCCGAACACGTTGGCCTTGGCCGTTGGCGGCTTGGCCATCCACGGTCATGACTTCGCTGGTGTTGTTGAACACGATGGTGTGGCCATTGAGCTGGTCGGCCACTTGGTTGCCGCGCAAGATGCGGACCTCGGCGCGTTGGCTTAGCGTGATGATGTCGGCCTGGTTGTCATAGGTGACCTGTTCGGCCTCGCCCTCGGTGAATTCGTTGACACCTTCGCGCTTTTGCCTGAAAAACACCCGCTCAGACGGTGCAGCCCACAGCCGGGCCACTTGACGGCCTTTGGCGTCTTGTTGCACTTCCATGCGGGAGGCACGCAAGACCAGGGTGCCCTTGGTCGCTTGGACTTTGCCGAGGAATTGCGTCAGCTGCCGGGCTTCGTCGTGGCGCATGCTGTCGGCTTCGATCTGCATGGGCTGTTCGCGGTCGGCTTTTTCGGCGTGGCTGGGCAAGGCCAGACCGCTGGCGCACAGGGCCAGCAGGCTCCAAAAGAAGAGGCGAAAGGGTGAAGTTGTTTTAAGGGGCATGAATCTTGCTGAGAACCGTGCCCATTGTAGGTGCAAGCGCCCCGTGCCGTGCCCGCAGCTGGGCAATAAATCCCATGGCAGCCACAAAAAAAAGCCCGCGCGGGTCAGCGGCGGGCTTCGGGGGGGGAGCATCCCGCTGGGATGCCTGGGGCTCAGCGGCCCTGGCGGGTCTGCGCAATCAGCGCGTCGGCCACTTGCAGGGCGCGGGGCATGCTGCCGGCCAGGGTGCCATCGATGTAGAAGCGACCCGCCACGCCCAAGGACGGCACGCCTTCGATTTTGAAGTCGTTTTGCAGCTGTACCGCACGTTTGGCCTTAGTGGCCACGCCAAAGGACTTGTAGGTCTCGGCGAACTTGGCTTTGTCAATGCCTTGCTTTTCGGCCCAAGCCAGCACAGACGCATCGCTGTTGAGCATCAGTTTTTCACCATGGATGGCGGTGAACACCCGGATGTGCATCTTCTCGACCAAGTTCATGGCTTCGAGGGTGTAGTACAGGCGTTGCTGGGGCACGAAGTCGTCACGGAATGCCACAGGCACACGGCGCACCACCACGTCTTTGGGCGCGTTTTTGGCCCACTGCTCGAAGGCGGGCTCAAACTGGTTGCAGTGGGGGCAGCTGTACCAGAAGAACTCCAGCACCTCGATCTTGCCGCTGCCCGCCTCGGTGGCCACAGGGCGCTCCAGGGTGATGTAGTCCTTGCCTGAGCGGAAGGCTTGCTGCGCCCAGGCAGATGCCGTGCCCATCCAGGTGGTCACAGACAGCATGGCGGTGGAAAAAAGGCGTCGTTTCATGGAGGCTCCTTGAAGGGTGCACCCCAGGGGGTGCGAAGTGGGTGTTTCAGCGTTGCACGCGAACCAGGGTGTTGTCGATGCCGTTGCTTTCGAGCTGGGTGCGGATGCGTTCGGCAGCATTCTTGTCATTGAAGGGCCCCAAGCGTACGCGGTAAACCACACGTCCGGCTTGATCTCTCTCAGAGACCTTGGCGTCAAGCCCCAATAGAGCGAGCTTGGCTTTTTGGGCATCGGCGTCGGCGCTGGTGCGGTACGCGCCCACTTGCACCACGTAGTCAAAGGGGTCGCTGGCATCGGCTGGGGCCGCGGGCGAGTTCAGTCCTGATTTGGATTTGGCCAGATCGCCCAAGGGGTCGGCCGTCACAGCGGGGCGGGGCGGGGCAGGGGCTTTGTCGGTGGTCTTTTCCGACACCTGTGGCGTGGCGACCGGTGCACTGGCATCAGACGCCTTGGGCGTCTCGGCGGGTGCTTTGGGTTGCAAAACGCTGTTCGGGTTCCAGTCCTTGTTCTTTTCAGTTTCCTGCGTGTCTTGGGCGCTGGAGCGGGGCTGGTTTTTGTTCGAGAAAGGCGTGGGCACTTTCATGACATAAATGGCCACGGCCAAAGCGATGCCCAAGCCCAGAACCAAGCCGATGATGAAGCCCAGAAAAGTACCGCCGCGTTGGCTGTGGTGTTTCATGACAAATCCATTCACATTTTTTGCGGGGCCGAAACGCCCAGCACTTTCAGGCCGTTGCGCAGCACCTGGGCTGTGGCCGCCACCAGCGCCAAACGGGCTTGTTTGACCGTTTCGTCGTCCACCAAAATGCGCTCGGCATCGTAGTAGCTGTGGTACAGCGAGGCCAGGTCGCGCAGGTAAAAGGTCACGTCGTGTGGCGCAAAGTCGTTGGCAGCAGACGTGAGCATTTCAGGGTATTTGGCCAGGGCCAACATGAGCGCGTGGGCCTGCGGGCTTTGCAGCGGCGACAAGTCCACATGGGCGAGTGAGGCCACATCACCCCCGTCTTTTTCTTTCCAGGCGGCCAACACCGAGCAGATGCGGGCGTGGGCGTATTGCACGTAATACACCGGGTTGTCGTTGTTCTGGGCCAGGGCCAGGTCGATGTCAAAGATGTATTCGGTGTCGGGCTTGCGTGAGAGCAAGAAGAAGCGCACCGCATCTTTGCTGGTCCACTCGATCAGGTCGCGAAGCGTCACGTAGCTGCCCGCACGCTTGGAGATCTTGACCTCTTCGCCGCCGCGCATCACGCGCACCATGGTGTGCAGCACGTAGTCAGGGTAGCCCTCGGGGATGCCGACGTTGGCTGCCTGCAGGCCTGCACGCACGCGGGCAATGGTGCCGTGGTGGTCGGTGCCTTGGATGTTCACCACACGGGTGAAGCCACGTTCCCATTTGGCGATGTGGTAGGCCACATCGGGCACAAAGTAGGTGTAAGTGCCGTCGCCCTTGCGCATGACGCGGTCTTTGTCGTCGCCGTAGTCGGTGGATTTGAGCCACAGGGCACCGTCTTGTTCGTAGGTCTTGCCCGCGTCCTTGAGCTTTTGTACGGCGGTATCCACCTTGCCGCTGGTGTAGAGGCTCGACTCCAGGTAATAGTTGTCAAAGCGCACGTCAAAGGCCTTGAGGTCCAGGTCTTGTTCGCGGCGCAAATAGGCCACGGCGAACTCGCGCATGCCGTCCACATCGTTCACATCGCCGCTGGCGGTGCAGCTGCGGTCGTCGGACTGAACGGTTTTGCCCGCCAGAAAATCGTTGGCGATGTCCTGGATGTAGTCGCCGTTGTAGAACGCTTTGCTCTCGGGGTTGTCCGGGTCGGTGGGCCAAGTGGCGTCGCCGGGTTGAATGCCTTGGGCCCGCATGTGCGTGCTCTTGGCCAAGGTGCCGATCTGCACGCCCGCGTCGTTGTAATAAAACTCGCGGTAAACCTGTTGGCCTTGGGTGGAGAGCAGGTTGCAAATGGCGTCGCCCAAAGCCGCTTGGCGGCCGTGGCCCACATGCAAAGGGCCTGTGGGGTTGGCCGAGACGAACTCAACCAGCACTTTGTTCGGCTGTGCGGGTTGCTCGCCAAAGCACTCTGCCGCTTGCAGCACTTCGTGCACCACGGCTTGTTTGGCAGTGTCTTTCAAACGGATGTTGATGAAGCCCGGCCCGGCGATCTCGATGGCGTCGACCCAGCGCTCAAAAGCAGGGGTGGTCAGCAAGGCACTGCGCAGGGTTTCGGACAGTTGACGGGGGTTTTGCTTGAGGGCTTTGGCCAGCTGCATCGCAGCGGTGCAGGCCAGGTCGCCATGGGCGGCCACTTTGGGCGATTCAAAGGCCGCACGCGCACCCGCGCCGGTTTGGAGTTTTTCAAGCTCAGCGGCCAGGGCCGCGAGCAAATGTTGTTTGGCAGAAAGCATAGTTTCCGATTTTACGGGGGCGGGGGGCTTTGACGCTGCTGGGCGGCTGCCATGGGCGGTTTTATGTGCTGCTATTACAGTTGGTCACAACTGCTGTCGCCCCCCGGTGCGCTTGTCGCGTTAATCAGTGGACTGCACAAACCTGTGCGGTGTCATTGTTTCTTGAGTCATTTTTTGGAGTACACACATGCGTCACATCCTCTCTATCGCGGCTTTGGGTTTTGCTTTGGTTTCTGGCACCACTTTCGCGGCCGACCCCGCCAAGCCTGCCGCTGCAGCAACCGCCGCTGCCCCTGTCCCTGCCCCTGCCGCCTCTGCCCCTGCAGCCGAGAAATCAGCCCAACAAAACAAAATGGCCACCTGCAACAAGGAAGCCGAAGGCAAAAAAGGCGATGAGCGCAAAGCCTTCATGAAAGACTGCCTGAGCGCCAACAAGCAGGAAAAGCAGCAAAACAAAATGAAGACCTGCAACAAGGAAGCCGAAGGCAAAAAAGGTGACGAGCGCAAGGCCTTCATGTCAGAGTGCTTGAAGAAGTAAGCGCAGCGTTCAAGTTTCCCTCCAGGTTGGATGCGCCCGCTTTGGCGGGCGCATCCATTGGGGGCAAGCCAAACCCTGTCCGGGGTGATGGGTGGATGGCCCCTATACCGGTGGTTTTTCAGCCCTTGGCGGTTTGCCAGTAACCGGGTTGCGCGTAATGGTGTTTCAGGTGATCGATCCACAAGCGCACACGCAGTGGCAAATGCTTGCGCTGTGAAAACACCACAAAAATCCCGTTCGGAGGTGCCGCAAAATCTTCCAGAACGGCCACCAATTGGCCCGAGCTGATTTCACCCTCCACTTCCCAAGTGCTGCGCCAGGCGATGCCGTAACCGGCCAGGCACCAGTCGTGCAGCACTTGCCCGTCCGAGCAGTCAAGCGGCCCGCCCGGGCGCAGGTGCACCACGTCCTGGCCTTGCGCGGGGTTGCGAAAGGCCCAGCCTCGGGTTTGCGAAGCATCGCTCGACAAGGTCAGGCAGTCGTGTTGCAGCAAGTCCGAAGGCTGCAAGGGCGTGCCCCGCCGCGCCAGATAGCCCGGCGTGGCCACACACAGGCGGCGGTTGTCGGCCATGCGCACGCTCACCAGCGAGCTGTCCGGCAGGTCGCCCACACGCACCGCGCAGTCAAAGCCTTCGGCGGCCAGGTCGACCACACGGTCGCTGAGGTTGAGCGAGATCGTGACATCGGGGTGCAGTTCCCGAAAACGCGGCACCAAAGGGGCCACGTGGCGCCTGCCAAAACCGGCTGGGGCGGTGATGCGCAAATGGCCACTGGCCTTGACGCCACCTGCCGATACACTGGCTTCGGCATTGGCCACATCCGAGAGCAGTCGTTGGCAGTCTTCCAAAAAAGCGCTGCCTTCGTGGGTCAAGGTGATGCGCCGTGTGGTGCGCACCAAGAGCTTGACGCCCAGGCTTTCCTCCAGCGCATCGAGCCTGCGGCCGATGATGGCCGGGGCCACACCCTCGGCCCGGGCCGCAGCGGTCAGGCTGCCTTTGGTGGCAACCGAAACAAAGGTTTCGAAAGCTTTGAGCTTGTCCATGCGACCCGATTATGCGGGTTCAAGGTTGCAATGCGGTCATTGTGGCGTTTGATTGATGCGATCACCGTGCGTTTAAGCGGTGGGCCACCCTTTGGGCAAACCTGCTTCAGGTGTCATGCCATACAGCGGCTCGCCAGGCAGCCCGGCTTGGAGCGGCTCTCGGGCAGCCATGAGCCGGACCAGATCGATGCCGGTGTTCATGCCCATGGCTTCGAACATGAAGACCAAGTCTTCGGTCACCACATTGCCCGAAGCACCCGGCGCATAAGGGCAGCCGCCCAGGCCGCCCAGCGAGCTGTCGAAGGTGCGCACGCCTGCCTCGTAGGCGGCCAGGCAATTGGCCAGTCCCAAGCCTCGGGTGTTGTGCATGTGGGCTGCGCCCGTCAAGGGGCCAATTTCGTTGAACAGGGCTTTGAACAAGCGCGTGACCTGCGCCGGGTTGCCCATGCCGGTGGTGTCCGACAGGCCGATCTCGTTCACACCCGCTTGCGCCAGTTGCACCGCCAGGCGCAGCACATCGCCTTCGGGCACCAAGCCCTGCAAAGTGCAGCCAAAGGCGGTGGACATGCCCACCTCAACCGGCACGCCGGGTGCGATCTCATCGCGCAGACGCAACACGGCCCGAACCTCTTCGACCATGGCTTCAGGCGTCTTGCGCACATTGGCCAGCGAGTGCGCGGTGCTGGCCGACACGGGCAGCGTGATCTTTTGCGCCCCGGCCTCCAGCGCCGCCTTGGCGCCGCGCAAGTTGGGCACCAAGGCCATCACTCGGACGCCGCTGTGGCGCAGCGCGTGCTGCACCACCTGCGCGGCATCGGCCATTTGCGGCAAGAGTTGGGCGGGTACAAACGAGGCGACTTCAATCTCGCGCAAGCCCGCTGCTGCCAGCGCGTCTATCCAGCGCAGCTTGTCGGCGGTGGGCATGGTGGCTTTGACCGACTGCAGGCCATCACGCGGGCCGACTTCGCTGATCAGGACTTCTGGGCTTGGGAGACGTGTCATGCCTGAATTAAACCGCATTGCGCGGTCAGTTCCAATAACCCCATTCAGGCCGTGATTTGTGATTAAAAGTCATGGGTCTATGCAGTTTCGGCGTCTTTATCGGTGTCTAAATTTAGAATAGAGTGCTTGGTATCTTTGGCCGCTCTGCAGATGTCACTTTGCACGACTCGGCCCGATCTGATTTTTTGACTTGACCCGAGAGGTTTTCATGACTGCACGCACCGCGATCCACAACCTGCAAGTGGCCAATCCCTTGCTGAGTTTCATCAACGACCAGATGCTGCCCGCCACAGGCGTGGACAAAGACAAGTTCTGGAAGGGCTTCAACGACATCGTGGCCGACCTGGCCCCGAAGAACATCGCCTTGCTGGCCGAGCGCGACCGCATCCAGACCGCCATGGACCAGTGGCACACCGCCAACCCCGGCCCGGTCGCAGAAGGCAAGGCCATGAAGGCCTACCGCAAATACCTCGCCCAAATTGGCTACTTGGTGCCCGAGCCCAAAAACGCCCAAGCCACTACCGCCAACGTGGACGCCGAGCTGGCCAAGCTCGCTGGCCCTCAGCTGGTCGTGCCGATTTTGAATGCCCGTTACGCCCTGAACGCCGCCAACGCCCGTTGGGGTTCTTTGTACGACGCGCTGTATGGCACCGACGCGATCAGCGAAGCCGATGGCTGCGAAAAAGGCACGGGCTACAACCCCCAGCGCGGCGCCAAAGTCATCGACTACTGCCGCAACGTGCTCGACCGCACAGCACCGCTCAAGACCGGCTCGCATGTGGGCAGCAAGGGTTACGCCGTGAAAGCAGGCAAGCTGGTCGTGACCCTGGCCAACGGCAAGAACACGACCTTGGCGAATGACAAGCAGTTCGTGGGCTACACCGGCGACGCCAAGGCGCCTGCTTCGGTGCTGTTCGTGCACAACGGCATCCACCTGGACCTGCAAATCAACAAGTCCACGCCGATTGGCAAGACCGACCCGGCTGGTGTGTCCGACCTGATCGCTGAAAGCGCTTTGTCCACCATCCTGGACCTGGAAGACTCGGTCGCCGCTGTGGACGCCGACGACAAAGTCTTGGCCTATGCCAACTGGCTGGGCATCTTGCAAGGCACCCTGAGCGAAGAAGTGCAAAAGGGCGGCAAGACGTTCACCCGCACCATGAACGGTGACCGTGAATACACCAAGCCTGCTGGCAAAGGCACCGTCAAGCTGCACGGCCGCTCGCTCATGTTTGTGCGCAACGTCGGTCACCTGATGACCAACCCCGCCATCCTCTACAAAGGCGCAGACGGCAAAAACCACGAGATCCCTGAAGGCATCCTGGACGCCATGGTCACCGTGACCTGCGCCTTGGTGGACCTGCAGAAAAAGTCTTCGCACCCCCTGCGCAACAGCCGCACGGGCAGCGTCTACATCGTCAAGCCCAAGATGCACGGCCCCGCTGAAGTCGCGTTCGCCGACGAGCTGTTTGGCCGGGTTGAAAAAGTCATCGGCATGAAGCCCTCGACGGTGAAGCTGGGCATCATGGACGAAGAGCGCCGCACCAGCGCCAACCTCAAAGCCTGCATTGCCGCCGCCAAGAGCCGCGTGGCCTTCATCAACACGGGCTTTTTGGACCGCACGGGCGACGAGATGCACACCTGCATGTTGGCCGGGCCCGTCATGCGCAAGGGCGACATCAAGAACAGCACTTGGTTGGGCGCGTATGAGAAAAACAACGTCAACGTGGGTCTGGCCTGCGGCTTGCGTGGCCGCGCCCAAATCGGCAAAGGCATGTGGGCCATGCCCGACCTGATGGCCGACATGCTGAAAGCCAAAATCGGCCACCCCATGGCCGGTGCCAACACGGCTTGGGTGCCCAGCCCCACCGCCGCCACGCTGCACGCCATGCACTACCACCAAGTGGACGTGCCTGCCCTGCAAAAGCAGATGGAAAAGGCCGTGGCCAAGCAAGACCCGAAACAACTGCGCGAAGACACGCTCAATGCTTTGCTGCAGTTCCCTGTGGTCGCGAAAGACGCCGCCAACTGGTCGGCCGAAGACAAGCAAAAAGAACTCGACAACAACGCCCAAGGCATCTTGGGTTATGTGGTGCGCTGGGTGGACCAAGGCGTGGGCTGCTCCAAGGTGCCCGACATCAACGGCGTGGGCCTGATGGAAGACCGCGCCACCTTGCGCATCAGCAGCCAGCACATGGCCAACTGGATGCAGCACGGCGTGGTGACCGAAAAGCAAGTCAAGCAAACCATGGAGCGCATGGCCGCTGTGGTGGACGCGCAAAACGCGGGCGACGCGGCTTACCAGCCCATGGCCGGTAACTTTGCCAAGTCGGCAGCCTACAAAGCGGCTTGTGACCTGGTCTTCAAAGGCAAGGCACAACCCTCCGGTTACACCGAGCCTTTGCTGCACGCTTGGCGTCTGAAGGTCAAAGCGGCCTGAAAGCGCTGGGGCCTGATACGGTCCGATGCTTGAACAAACGGCTCCTTCGGGAGCCGTTTTGCTGTGGGTCATGCCTTGAGGCATCGGTCATGCCTGAAAATAGGGGTTTGAGGAGGGCGCGATGCGCTGGATAGACCGTATTCCGATGTTGTGGTTGGTGGGCATTGCCGTTTACTTGGCGGGAGCCCCGTTTGTGCCCGAGCCGCATCTGGTGGAGAAGTGGCGCATGCTCTTGCAAGGCAGCTTGAGCAAACCCATCGACATTTTTGATTTCTTCTTACACACCATGCCCATGGTGGTGCTGGCCATTCGCCTGTGGCGTGACGCGAAGCGCCGCCGCCAGGGCAAGGACTGAGTCCGACCCCATGACGCAGCAGGCTCTTGACCCTTGTCGCTGTCCATTGTGTGGGCAGCCCAACGCCTGCGCCATGGCCATGTCCAACAGCGGAGGTGCAGAGCCAGGGCCATGCTGGTGCACGCTGGTTCAGTTCAGTGCCGATTTGCTGAAACAAGTGCCGAAAGCCGCACGCAACAAAGCTTGCATTTGCGCAGCCTGTGTGGCGGCGTCCGAGCAGCCGTCCCAAGGCAAAAGCCAAGGCGAAAGCGAAGTTGCATGAGCCTTACCCAAGGCCCCCACAGTCTGCAGGCGCTGCAAGCGCGTTATGGCGAGCGGCACCGCTGGTTGCTGCTGCTGTCGGTCATGCTGGGCTCCATGGCGGCTGTGATGTCGTCCACCATCTTGAACGTGGCGATTCCTGACATGAGCCAGCACTTCACCTTGGGCCAAAGCCGTGTCCAGTGGGTGACCTCGGGCTTCATGGTGGCGATGACCGTGTCCATGCTGACCACGCCCTGGCTGCTGTCGCGCTACGGTTACCGCCGGGTGTACGAGGTGTGCATGTGGTTGCTGCTGGGTGGCGGTGTGGTGGGTGGTTTGGCCAACGACTTTCCGCTGGTCATGGCCGCACGCGTGGCCGAGGGCTTGGCGGCGGGTGTGGTGCAACCCATCCCGGCCATCATCATCTTGCGGGCCTTTGCCTCGCACGAACAGGGCCGCGCCAGTGGGCTGTTTGGCATGGGCGTGGTGCTGGCCCCGGCCATCGGTCCCAGCATTGGCGGGGTGCTGGTCGATGTGTTCGGCTGGCGCTCGATCTTTTTCATGGTGGTGCCGCTGGCCATGGTGGCGCTGTGGCTGTCACGCCGCTATGTGCCCACGTCGGCCCCGGGCGGCGTGCAGGCCGATGCGGGCAGTCCCGGCCTGGACTGGGTCGGGCTGGCGCTGGCCAGCGCTTCCACCTTGATGCTGCTCAATGGCTTGGTGCAGCTGCGCGGTGACGACCAAACGGTGGCCGTGGTCCTGCTGGTGCTGGCGGGTTTGGGCATGGCGGTGTTTGTGGCCTGGCAGCGGCATTTGTTGAAGTCGGGCGGGCGCATGCGACGCGCTTCCTCGAGACGAAAAGGCCAAGTCCACCAAGTCCGGCGTGGCCCGCTCATGAACCTGCAGGTGTTTGGCCACCGCCATTTCGCCATGGGGGCGCTGGTGTCGTTCACCTACGGCATTGCGCTGTTTGGCTCTACGTATTTGCTGCCGGTCTACATGCAGATGGGCCTGGGTCTGTCGCCGTCCTACATTGGCGCCGCTTTGCTGCCTGCGGGCATTTTGCTGGCCGTGACCATCGCAGCCGTGGGGCGTTTGTCGCACCGCATGCCGCCCGCCCATTGGGTGAGTTGGGGCCTGGCAATGCTTGCGCTTTCGTTCGCGCTCATGCCGCTGGTCCACCCGGCGGTGGGCTTGGCTTTGCTGTGGATTTTGGTGATCCTTGGGCGCATTGGCCTGGGCTTCATCTTGCCTTCGCTCAACCTGGGCGCGATGCGGGGCTTGCCCAAAGACCTGATCCCGCAGGCGTCGAGCGTGATTGGCTTTGTGCGCATGCTCGGCGGCGCAGCGGGCGTGAGCATTTGCGCCATCGTGCTCGAGTGGCGTTTGGCGGTGTATGCCCTCGCCTCCAGCCACTCGGGCATTGCCGATTTGCGTGCCTTCAACGAAACCTTTGTGTTTCTGGCCACTACGACCGCGCTGGCCTTGTTGGCTGCCTGGAAAATGGGTGATTCGCAAGCGCCTTCCAAGAAAGACTGAACCATGTGCCAACTGCTCGGCATGAACTGCAACACCCCCACCGATGTGACCTTCAGCTTCAGCGGCTTTGCGCAGCGCGGCGGTATCACCGACCACCACGGCGACGGCTGGGGCATCGCCTTTTTTGAAGGGCAGGGCGTGCGCCACTTTGTGGACCACCAAAGCGCCAGCACCTCGCCCATTGCCGACCTGATCCGGCGTTACCCGATCCAAAGCCAAAACGTGATTGCCCACATCCGCAAGGCCACGCAGGGCGAGGTGAGCCTGGAGAACTGCCATCCCTTTGTGCGCGAACTTTGGGGCCGCTACTGGGTGTTTGCACACAACGGCAATTTGGTGGACTACGCGCCGCGCCTGCACGGCAGCTTCAAGCCCGTGGGCCAGACCGACAGCGAGCGGGCGTTTTGTTGGCTCATGCAAGAGCTGGCCAAGTCCCACGCCAGTGTGCCCAGCGTGCAAGAGCTGTCTTTGACCCTGCGCGAGCTGGTGCCGCAGATCGCCCGCTTTGGCACTTTCAACTTCTTGCTGTCCAACGGACAGGCCTTGTGGGCGCACGCCAGTACGAACTTGCACTATGTGCTGCGCAAGCACCCCTTCAACCGTGCGACTTTGAGTGACGAGGACTTGAGCGTGAATTTTGCCGAGCACACCCGCGAGACCGACCGGGTGGCGGTGGTGGTGACCGCGCCCTTGACCACCGACGAGGCATGGGTGGCGTTTGAGCCGGGGCGGCTCTACACCTTTGAGGGCGGGGATTTGACCCCGTAGCGAGGATTAAAGCTGAGGGTTGATGCTTTAAAGCGACGATTCCACCGCATCCCAAAACAGCGCCGCCACATCACAGCCCATTTGGTCGGTGATTTCCTGAAAGCAGGTGGGGCTGGTCACGTTGATCTCGGTGAGGCTCTCGCCAATGATGTCCAGACCCACCAGCATCAGGCCGCGTGCGAAAAGGATCGGGCCCAAGGCTTCGGCGATTTCGCGGTCACGCGCCGAAATCGGTTGGGCCACGCCCTTGCCGCCTGCGGCCAAGTTGCCGCGCACTTCGCCGCCTTGCGGAATACGCGCCAGACAAAAGGGCACGGGCTTGCCGCCGATCAAGAGCACGCGCTTGTCGCCTTGTGCAATGCCGGGCAGAAACTTTTGCACCATCACGGTTTGCGCGCCGCCGCGGTTCAGGGTTTCGATGATCACGCCCAGGTTCAGGCCGTCGGCACCCACCTTGAAGATGCCTGTGCCGCCCATGCCGTCCAGGGGCTTCAAGATGATGGTGCCGTGCTCGGCGTGGAAGGCGCGGATGTCGGCTTCGCTGCGCGTGACCAAGGTCGGCGCGATGAACTGCGGAAACTCCAGAATGGCCAGCTTTTCGGGGTGGTTGCGCAGCGCGGCCGGGCTGTTGAAGACCTTGGTGCCTTCGCGCTCGGCTTGGCTCAGCAGGTGGGTGGCGTAAAAATACTCGCTGTCAAAAGGCGGGTCGGTGCGCATGATGACCGCGTCAAAATCTTTGAGGTTGGCGCGGCTCGAAGAGGTTTCGGTGAACCAGGTGTCGGGCTGCCCTGTGAGTGTGATGTGTCGAACTTGGGCCGATACGGCCTCGCCTCGTTGCCAGCGCACATCGGTCATCTGGCAGGCCACCACTTGGTGTCCACGTTTTTGCGCTTCGCGCATCATGGCGAAGGTGGTGTCTTTGTAAATCTTGAAGGATTCGAGCGGGTCGGCAACAAACAGTATTTTCATGAGCAGTCAGATTTCTAAGTCAATGCGCGAACTGTGACACAGAACGCCAAAACGGGTGTGAACCACGATGGAAGGCGGCTGGGATCACCGCCGCACCACCAGCAAGCTGGCCGCCTGGCAGTGGATGCGCACATGCTGGGCTTCACCCAAGTATTCTCCATCGGCGGCCAGAGGAACGCCCTGTGTGCAGGCGATGTCCAGTTGGCGATACGGCCAACAGCCGATGCGCGGGTGACCGAGGTGTTGGCCGATCAACAGACGGGGCAGCATGAGCAGGGCCCCCGATCGCCCAAACGTACCGGCCAACAAGGCATTGAGCTGGCCATCGGCCAACTGCGCGTGCGGCACAGCGGGCATGCCCGAACCGAAGGTCGGGGTGTTCAGGCTGGAGGCAAAGAGGCAAGCACCTTGGTGTTTGAAGTGTCCATCGCTGTGCAGCGTCAGGTCCCAGTGGCGCAGGTGGATCAGCTCGTGCAAGGTGGCCCACAGGTAGCGGGGCAAGCCACGCAGCCAGCTCGGCCCATTCAGCGCACGCAGCCCAACGGCCGAATCAAAACCGGCCGTCAGGCTCGACAGAAAAGGGCTCTCGTGCGTTTGGCCTTGCAGATCGCGCCAGCGGGCCAGGCCGGTGTCGATGGCTTGTGCAGGGCCTTGCAGTGCCAGTGTCAGGGCTTGTGTCCAAGGCAGGCCATCCACACCCCAAGCGCGGGCGCTGTCGTTGCCACTGCCCATGGGCACCAGGCCCACGGTGAGTCGCCGCGCCAGCAGCATGGGCAGCCAGCGGTTGAGTGTGCCGTCACCGCCCACCACCACCACTCGGCTGCCTTCGGGCAGCGACTGCAGCAGGGCCACACTGTCGCTCAAGGCTTCGGGGGCTGCCAGTTGTGCATCTGGCGCATGCGCTGCCAGCCACGCCCGCAGGGCCGGAATGCGCCGCGCAGCGCGGCCGCCTTGTGCATGGGGGTTGAGCAGAACCAAGGCCATGGCGGGGCGTGCTTACTGGAAAGCCACTTCGGCAAAGCTGCGCAGTTTGCGGCTGTGCAGTTGCTCGGGGCCAGCGTCGCGCAGCAGCGTGACGGCGCGGATGCCGATTTGCAGGTGCTGGTTCACCCGCTCGCGGTAAAAGTGGTTGGCCATGCCCGGCAGCTTGATCTCGCCGTGCAGCGGCTTGTCGCTCACACACAGCAGCGTGCCATAGGGCACCCGAAAGCGAAATCCGTTGGCCGCAATGGTGGCGCTTTCCATGTCCAGGGCCACGGCGCGGCTTTGGCTGAAGCGCCGCTGCGGTTTGTTGTCTGGCAGCAGCTCCCAATTGCGGTTGTCTGTGCTGGCCACGGTACCGGTGCGCATCAGGCGTTTGAGGTCCGCGCCATGACAGCCCGTGACCTCGGACACCGCACGCTCCAGCGCCACTTGAATCTCGGCCAGCGCCGGGATCGGCACCCACAGGGGAAGTTCTTCGTCCAGCACATGGTCTTCGCGCACATAGGCGTGGGCCAGCACATAGTCGCCCAGCAGCTGTGTGGTGCGCAGGCCCGCGCAGTGGCCCAGCATCAGCCAGGCATGTGGGCGCAGCACGGCGATGTGGTCGGTGATGGTCTTGGCGTTGGCCGGGCCCACGCCAATGTTGACCATGGTGATACCGCTGTGGCCTTTGCGCACCAGGTGGTAGCCGGGCATTTGCGGCAGCCGTGGTGGTGTTTGACCCAGCGCATCCACGTCCTCAGCTGCCAGGCCCACACGGCGGGTGACCATGTTGCCGGGCTCGACAAAGGCGACGTATTCGCTGTCCGGGTTTTGCATCTCGGCACGGCCCAGCGCGATGAACTCGTCAATGTAGAACTGGTAATTGGTGAACAGCACGTAGTTTTGAAACCAGCGGGGTGAGGTGCCGGTGTAGTGGCGCAGGCGCTGCAGCGAATAGTCGATGCGTGGCGCGGTGAAAAGCGACAGTGGCCGCGCCTCGGAGGCTGCAGGCTCGTGCGTGCCGTTGGCGATGCCGTCGTCCATGGCGGCCAAGTCGGGCAGGTCAAACACCTCACGCATCAGGGCCTGGCGCTCGGGGCTCAGGCTGCCTTCCATGTGCTCGTCGTCGGCCAATGAAAAGTGGATCGGAATCGGCTGGTTGCTGGTGCCCACCTGCAGGCTCACGCCGTGGTTTTTGAGCAGCAGCGTCAGTTGCTGGCGGATGTAAAAGGCAAACAGGTCGGGCCGGGTCAATGTGGTTTCAAAGCGGCCGGGCTCGGCCACAAAGCCGTAGCTCAGGCGGCTGTCCAGCCCCGCGCTTTGGCGGTTGGCGCTGCTGACCTGCACCCGAACAAAGGGGTAAAACGCCCGCACCCGGGTGTCTGTCATGTCGGCGCCCGCCACAAACTCATGCATGGCTTGGCGCAGGTGGTTCACACTGTGCTGGTAGATGTGCTGAATTTGCGCCAAGGCGCTGTCGGCATCGTGGTGCTCGGAAGGGGCGATGAAGGGCGGCAGGTGCTGCATGGGATTCCTGGACGGTGTGTCTGGCCATTTTGCTGCAATCGCGTGGCTTGGGTGTGACAGGGCTGCACGCTTGTTGCGTTGGTGACCTCCCTCACCTTTTGCGACGGGCATGCTGTGGCCCAGACCCAGTCCGCAGGGGCTGGGCCACTATTTTCTGGAGACGGTTCATGAGCAAAGCCCGCAAAGTCATCATCACCTGCGCCCCCACGGGGGCCATCCACACGCCCAGCATGTCGCCGCATTTGCCGGTGACCACCGACGAAATTGCTGACGCGGCGATTGCCGCCGCCGAGGCGGGTGCGGCCATCTTGCACCTGCATGCCCGCGACCCGGCCGACGGCCGCCCCACACAAGACCCGGCATTTTTTGTGCCGTTTTTGCAAAAGATCAAAGCCAAGACCAACGCCGTCATCAACTTGACCACAGGCGGCAGCCCGCACATGACGGTGCATGAGCGCATGCAACCGGCCCTGACCTTCAAGCCCGAGGTGGCGTCGCTGAACATGGGGTCGATGAATTTCGGCCTGTTTCCCATGCTGGACCGCTTCAAGAATTTTGAGCACGAGTGGGAGCGCGAGCACCTGGAGAAAAGCCGCGACCTGGTGTTCAAGAACACCTACAAGGACATCGAGACCATCTTGCGCCTGGGCACCGAAAACGGCACGCGATTTGAGTTCGAGTGCTACGACATCAGCCACCTGTACAACCTGGCGCACTTTCGCGATCGCGGCTTGGTCACGGGGCCTTTGTTTGTGCAGTCGGTGTTCGGCATTTTGGGTGGCATCGGCCCGCACCCCGAAGACCTGATGCACATGCGCCGCACGGCCGACCGCCTGTTTGGCAACGATTACCAGTGGTCGATTCTGGGCGCAGGCAAAGGCCAGATTGCGCTGGCCAGCATTGGCGCGGCCATGGGCTCCAATGTGCGCGTGGGGCTTGAAGACTCGCTGTGGATTGGCCCTGGGAAATTGGCCGAATCCAGTGCTCAGCAGGTCCAGCGCATCCGCACCGTGCTCGAAGCCCTGAACCTCGAGATCGCCACACCCGATGAGGCCCGAAGCATGCTGGCACTCAAGGGCCGGGATCGGGTGAATTTTTGAGGTTCAGTGGGCGTTGACCCAGTTCTCAATGCGCATGCTGCGGACCTTTAAATGGTCACATGCCATCAGACGCTCAATATGAACTCAAGCTTTGCTCAGTAGCATGGGAATGTCCAAAGGCGAGACGACTTGGACATCCTTGGCCATGGCCCACCCTTCTTGAACGGGAGCCATGACATAGGCCTTGTGGACCCCGATGTCCTCGCAGGCCTGCCAAAAGCCTTTGGATACTTTGGGGGCAGATGAAAACTTGATTTCAAATCCAGTGGTTTCGCGGCCTGTCTCCACCACCACATCCAACTCAGCGCCCGCAGCGGTTCGGTAAAAAGACACACTGGCACCTGTTGGCAAGTGGTTGCAAATTTGCTCGATACAAAAGCCTTCCCACGATGCGCCCGTGTTGGGGTGGCCCATCAAATCATGGACGTTGCGCATGCCCAGCAGGTAGTGCAGCAAACCGCTGTCGCGCACATAAATTTTGGGTGATTTCACCAGCCGCTTGCCCAGGTTGGCATGGTAGGGCTCCAGGCGGCGCAGCATGAGCGACTGCACCAAATGGTCCAAATATCGGGTGACTGTGGGTGAGGAGACGCCCAGCGATGCCGCGATGCTGGACGCGTTGAACAGTTGGCCGTGCAGGTGCGCCACCATGCGCCAAAAGCGCCGCATCAATTCGGGTTCGACATTGATGCCCAAGGCGGGCAAATCGGTGTGCAGGAAGTGCCTGACAAAAGCATCACGCCAGAGCCAAGATGCATCGTTTTGGGGTGTGGTGTAGCTGCCCGGAAATCCGCCGCGCACCCAAAGGGTTTGAATGTCTTCAAAGCTTTGATGTACTTCGCTCAGCAACAGGGGGGCCATGTCCACCAAGGCCAAACGACCCGCCAAGGATTGGGATTGCTGGAGCAATTTGAATGAGGCAGAACCCAGGATCAGAAACCGGCCAGGGCGCCGGTCTGCATCAATCTCCCCGCGCATGGTGCTGAACAGATCTGGGGCATTTTGAATTTCATCCAAAACCACCAATCGGTGGCGGTTGGCTTCAAAAAAAACATCGGCTTGATCCAGCTTGGCGCGTGCTTGGGCGTTTTCCAAGTCAAGGTAAATCGAGTCTGGAAATTCAGCAGCGATTTGTTTGGCCAGCGTGGTCTTGCCGATTTGACGGGCGCCCAAAATAGCCACAGCGGGGCTCAAGCCCAACTGGTGGCGTATTTCAAATGCAGATTTTCTTTGAAACATCCTTGCATTTTAAACATGACATATTAAAAATACAAGGATAAAGCTGGCGGGATGGCGTTCACATATTGCGTCGGTACTGACCACCCACCTCAAACAGCGCGTTGGTGATCTGACCCAGCGAGCAGACCCGTACCGCATCCATCAGCACCTCGAACACATTGCCGTTGTCGATCACGGCTTGTTGCAGGCGTTTGAGCATGGCCGGGGCCTGTGCGGCGTGGCGGGTGTGGAAGTCTTGCAGGCGCTTCAGTTGTGACTGCTTTTCTTCCTCGGTCGAGCGTGCCAGCTCCAGGCTTTCGAGCACTTCGTCGCCCTTGGGGTTGCGGAAGGTGTTAACGCCGATGATGGGCAGCTCGCCGGTGTGCTTGAGCATCTCGTAGTGCATGGACTCGTCTTGAATCTTGCCGCGCTGGTAGCCGGTTTCCATCGCGCCCAGCACGCCGCCGCGCTCGGCGATTTTCTCGAACTCGGCCAACACCATTTCTTCGACCAACTCGGTGAGTTCGTCGATGATGAAAGCACCCTGGTTGGGGTTCTCGTTTTTGGCCAGGCCCCACTCGCGGTTGATGATCAGCTGGATCGCCATGGCACGGCGCACCGAGTCTTCGGTGGGCGTGGTGATGGCTTCGTCAAACGCGTTGGTGTGCAGGCTGTTGCAGTTGTCGTAGATCGCGATCAGCGCCTGCAGCGTGGTGCGGATGTCGTTGAACTGGATCTCTTGCGCGTGCAACGAACGGCCCGAGGTCTGGATGTGGTACTTGAGCTTTTGGCTGCGCTCGTTCGCACCGTACTTCTCTTTCATGGCCACGGCCCAGATGCGGCGCGCCACGCGGCCGAGCACCGTGTATTCGGGGTCCATGCCGTTGCTGAAGAAGAACGACAAGTTGGGTGCGAAGTCGTCGATGTGCATGCCACGCGCCAGATACGCTTCCACAAACGTGAAGCCGTTGGACAGCGTGAAGGCCAGCTGCGAAATCGGGTTGGCCCCGGCTTCGGCGATGTGGTAGCCGCTGATCGACACCGAGTAGAAGTTGCGCACGTCGTGGTGCACAAAATACTGTGCGATGTCGCCCATGACTTTGAGCGAAAACTCGGTCGAGAAGATGCAGGTGTTCTGGCCTTGGTCTTCTTTCAGAATGTCGGCCTGCACCGTTCCGCGCACATTGGCCAGCACCCATTCGCGGATCTTGGCGGCTTCGGTCTCGGTCGGCTCACGGCCGTTATCGGCTTTGAATTTGTCGAGATTTTGGTCAATGGCCGTGTTCATGAACATGGCCAGGATCGACGGTGCGGGGCCATTGATGGTCATCGACACGCTGGTGGTCGGGTTGCACAGGTCAAAGCCCGAGTACAGCACCTTCATGTCGTCGAGTGTGGCCACGTTCACGCCCGAGTTGCCGATCTTGCCGTAGATGTCCGGGCGCAGGTCCGGGTCGTTGCCGTACAGCGTGACCGAGTCAAACGCGGTGGACAGGCGCTTGGCGGGCAAGCCCTCAGACACCAGCTTGAAGCGGCGGTTGGTGCGGAAGGGGTCGCCTTCACCCGCGAACATGCGGGTCGGGTCTTCGCCTTCGCGCTTGAAGG
This sequence comes from Limnohabitans sp. 63ED37-2, assembly GCF_001412535.1. Classification (GTDB taxonomy): domain Bacteria; phylum Pseudomonadota; class Gammaproteobacteria; order Burkholderiales; family Burkholderiaceae_C; genus Limnohabitans_A. The sequence continues at coordinate 100,971 of NZ_CP011774.1, forward strand.
CAAAGGTGCCCGCGGTGTAGGGGTAGCTGCCGGGCACGTTGTCCAGCATCAGCCACTTGAGCACTTCGCCATCGTCTTCGTATTGGGGCAGTGCCACCTTGCGGATGGTGGTGCCAGACAGCGACTTGGTGGTGAGCGCCGTGCGGATTTCCTTGTCGCGGATTTTTACCACGTATTCATCGCCCGCGTAGGCTTTTTGCATGTCGGGCCACTGGGCCAGCAGTTTGCGTGCTGTGGGGTCTTGCGTTTGTTCGCGGCTCACGGCCAAGTCAATCGCGGCTTCGGCGGCTTTGGCGCGGCCGGATTTGCCGACTTCGAGCATGCGGGCCGCAGCACGCAGTTGCTGGATCTCGCGGGCCAGGCGGGCCTGGTCAATGGCGCGTTTCTTGTAGCCGCGCACGGTGTCGCTGATCTCGGCCAGATAGCGGGTGCGGGAAGACGGCACCACCGGGTTTTGGTGGGTGCTGTAGCGCACATTCACCACGGGCAGGCGGCCTTCGGTGGTCTTCATGCCCAGTTCGGCCAAGCGGGATTTCAGCGCTTGGTACAAAGCAGTCACGCCATCGTCGTTGAAGCGGGCGGCCATGGTGCCAAACACCGGCATCTGCTCGGTGGGGGTGGTCCAGGCTTCCTTGTTGCGTTGCACCTGCTTGGCCACATCTCGCAGGGCGTCACTCGCGCCTTTGCGGTCGAACTTGTTGATGGCCACAAACTCGGCAAAGTCCAGCATGTCGATTTTTTCGAGCTGGCTGGCCGCGCCAAACTCGGGCGTCATCACGTACATGGGCACATCGACATGCGGCACGATGGCGGCGTCGCCCTGGCCAATGCCGGAGGTTTCGACCACGATCACATCAAAACCGGCCACCTTGCAGGCCGCCACCACATCGGGCAGGGCGGCTGAAATTTCAGAGCCAAAGTCACGCGTGGCCAGCGAGCGCATGAACACGCGGGGGCCTTGCGACCAAGAGCTGATCGCGTTCATGCGGATGCGGTCACCCAGCAGAGCGCCTCCGCTCTTGCGGCGCGAGGGGTCGATGGAGATCACGGCCACACGCAGCGCGTCGTCCTGGTCCAGGCGCAGGCGGCGAATCAACTCGTCGGTCAGCGAAGACTTGCCCGCACCGCCCGTTCCGGTGATGCCGAGCACGGGCACTTTCTTTTGCGCGGCTTGTTCGCGCACGGTCTTGACCACGGTCGCATCGGCTTTGTCATTCTCCAAAGCGGTGATCAGCTGCGCCAGGGCACGCCAGTTCATCTCGCCGTGACCCTGAATCGCGTCCACGGTTTTGGGTGCCAAGGGGCTCACGTCTTGGTCGCAGCGCATGACCATCTCGCCGATCATTCCAGCCAGGCCCATTTTTTGGCCGTCTTCGGGGCTGAAAATGCGCACGCCTTTCTCGGCCAGCGCGCGAATCTCGGCCGGCACGATCACACCGCCACCGCCGCCAAACACCTGGATGTGCTCGCCGCCCCGGGCCTTGAGCAGGTCCACCATGTAGCTGAAGTATTCGTTGTGCCCGCCTTGGTAAGAGCTGATGGCGATGCCTTGGGCGTCTTCTTGCAGCGCGGCCGTCACCACCTCGTCCACCGAGCGGTTGTGGCCCAGGTGAATGACTTCGGCACCCATGCTTTGCAGGATGCGGCGCATGATGTTGATGGCGGCGTCGTGGCCGTCAAACAGCGAAGCGGCGGTGACAAAACGCACCTTGTTCGTGGGGCGGTATTCGGCCAAGGCTTTGAATTCGGCTGACAAGTCGGTCATGGGGGTCTCCGTGGGCGGGCGGTCTCGATGGCTTTGACGTTGACGTAAACGTCAATCAAAACCCGCATCTTAGCCGTTGCGGCCTGTCCTGTCACTGACACTTGGGTGCCTTGGCAAAAAGCTATGATTTCACCCCAATCAGGGTCTCAGCCCGTGGCCCGTGTACAGACACCCCTCCCACCATGACTTCACCAACGACCCCGCTTGCGCCAGATGTTCAACCCGCCGACGGTTATGCAGGCGACATTTCGCCCGAGCAGGCCTGGGCCTGGGTGCAGTCGGGCGAGGCCGTATTGGTGGATGTGCGCACCGACGCCGAACGCGCCTGGGTGGGTTTTGTGCCCGGTGCCCACGCCCTGGCCTGGAAGCAGTGGCCCGGCATGGCGATGAACCCTGGTTTTGACGTGGGCATACAGGCCTTGGGCGCGGGGGGCAAAAAACTGGTGCTGCTGTGCCGCAGTGGTGTGCGATCGATTGCGGCTGCCCAGCGTGCTACCGAGCTGGGCCTGTTGGCCTACAACATCCTCGAAGGCTTTGAGGGCGACCCCAACGAGCAGGCCCACCGGGGCCTCAAGGGCGGCTGGCGCTACCGCGGGCTGCCTTGGCAGCAAAACTGACCAGATGGATCCCGGATCAAGTCCGGGATGACTGCTACTTTCTGGATCCCCGCTCAAGTCCGGGATAGCGCGGTTGCTTTCTGGGAACGCGGTGGCTTGTCACCCCGGCCTCCGAGCCGGGGTCCAGGTTTTCAAACGCCTGGCGGTCGCTGGGCGATCAGGGTCTCATTGGCCATTTCGTAGGCGTGGGCCAGTTTTAGCAAATCCCAATCGCCCTGGGGTTTGCCAATCAGGGCCAAGCCCATGGGCAGGCCGTTTTCGCCAAAGCCCGCGGGCACACTGATGGAGGGCAAACCTGCAAACGTGGCGTAAATCACCACCTCCATCCAGCGGTGGTAGGTGTCCATGGCGCGACCGGCCACGTTGTCTGGCCAGCGCAGTGACACATCAAACGGCCAAACCTGGGCAACGGGAATCGCCAGCACATCGAATTTTTCAAACAGGGCCAGCATGCTCAGGTAAAAGCGGGTGCGGCTGGCGCTGGCAGACATCAATTGAGCGCCCGTCAGGGTGAGCGATTGGTCGTGCTCCCACAAAGCCTCGGGTTTGATCTGGTCGCGGTTGGTCGGGTTGATCAGGAATGGCGCGATGCGCGGCCCCACCAACGCCTGCCGCCACACCAGCCAGGCTTGCCAGATCTGCTCGGGCGGCATGCCCAAACGTGCTTCGTCGACTTGGCACCCCATGCCCGCCAGGCTGTTCAGGGCCGATTGGCAAATGTCCAGAATGCCGCCCTCCATGGGCAGATAGCCTTGCAGATCACCCAGCCAGCCGATGCGCTGGCCTTGAGGGTCGCTTTCGAGCGAGCCTGCAAACTGAGCAGGGTCATCGTTCAGGCTCAAAGGGCTGGACGGGTGTGCCCCGGCTTGCACCGACAGCAGCATGGCCAAATCCGCCACATGGCGTGCCATAGGGCCTTCGGTGGCCAGTTGGGCAATGAACACATCTTGTGCGGGCGACATGGGCACCCGCCCTTGTGAGGGACGAAGGCCAAACACATGGTTCCACCCGGCGGGGTTGCGCAAGCTGCCCATGAAGTCCGAACCGTCGGCCACGGGCAGCAAGCGCTGGGCCAGCGCCACGGCCGCGCCGCCGCTGCTGCCGCCTGCCGATTTGCCGGGGTCCCAGGCGTTGCGGGTGGGGCCAAACACCTCGTTGAAGGTGTGTGAGCCCAAACCAAACTCGGGCGAGTTGGTTTTGCCGATGACGATGGCCCCAGACGCCCGCATGCGGCTGGCCATGAGCCCATCTTCGCTGGCCACGAAGTCTTTCATGAGCGGGCTGCCCAAAGTGGTGCGCAGGCCTTGGGCGTTGGACAAATCCTTGATGGCTTGGGGCATGCCGTGCATCCAGCCCATGGACTCGCCCCGGGCCAATTGGGCATCGCGCTCGCGGGCTTGTGCCAACAAAAGTTCCGGTTCTTGCAGGCTGACGATGGCGTTGGAGACCGGGTTCAAGCGGGCAATGCGCTCGAGGGTGGACTGCATGACTTCCTGGCACGACACCTGCTTGAGGTGGATGGCGCGGGACAAATCGATGGCGGAAGTATCAGGGTTGACCATGGGGTGCTGCTCTCGGTTTTATTTGTATTATGAAAGCGGTCGAAGGGCATGGAGCCACTGGTGAAAACCCCGACTCCGATTTGCGCAAAGGTGACGCTTGTTCGTTTTGAAAGCTGTCATCATGGTTTTTCAACTGTTCCTTTTTTGGAGATCTGATCATGAAGAGACGTGTTCTGTTTGCTGCTACGGGTTTGTTGGGTTTGAGCATGCTGGCCCCTGTGGTGGCACAAGCCCAAGCGCAAGACAACAAGGTGTTCCGTTTTGTGCCGCACGCCAACCTGGCCGTGCTCGATCCCATCTGGACCACGGCCTACGTGACGCGTAACCACGCCTACATGATCTACGACACCCTCTTCTCGGAAGATGCACAGGGCAACATCAAGCCCCAAATGGTGGACACCTACACCAACTCGCCTGATCGCAAGACCTGGACCTTCAAGCTGCGCAGTGGCCTGGAGTTTCACGACGGCAAGCCCGTGACCAGCGAAGACGTGGTGGCCTCGCTCAAGCGCTGGGCCAGCCGCGATGCCATGGGTGGCATCTTGAACACCTTCATCGACCGTTATGAGACCCCTGATGCCAGCACCTTCCGCATGATCCTCAAGGAGCCCAGTGGCATCGTGATCGACGCTTTGGGCAAGGCCTCGTCCAACGTGCCCTTCATCATGCCCGCTCGCATTGCGGCCACGCCTGGCTCCGAACAAATCAAGGAGCACATTGGTTCGGGCCCCTTCATCTTCAAGGCCGACGAGTTCAAGCCCGGCGCCCTGGCGGTGTACACACGCAATGCCAAATACAAGCCTCGTGCTGAAGCACCCAGCGGCATGGCCGGTGGCCGTCCGGTCAACTTTGACCGTGTGGAGTGGGTCATCATCCGCGATCCACAAACCCAGTTCAACGCCATCAAAGCCGGTGAAGTGGACATGGTCGAGCAGCCCAGCTTCGAGCAGTACGAAACCCTGAAGAAAACCGAAGGTTTGAAGGTCGATGACTTTTCGCCCGCGGGCTTGCAGTTCATCATGCGCTTCAACCACCTGCACAAGCCGTTTGACAACCCCAAGATCCGTCAAGCGGCCATGGTGGCCATGGGTCAGCAGGCCTACATCAACACCCAAATTGGCGTGCCCGAGTTGGGCAAACTCTGTCGCAGCATGTTTCCTTGCGGCACGGTGTACGCGGATGAAAACACCGGTTACTTCACCGGCGTGGCCAATCCCGCCAAAGCCCGCGAAATGCTCAAAGAAGCCGGTTACGACAACACCCCCGTGCTCTTGATGCGCCCCACCGACTTGGCCTCGATCGCCAAGATCCCGCTGGTGGCCAAGCAGCAACTCGAAGCCGCTGGCTTCAAAGTGGACTTCCAGCAAATGGACTGGGCTTCGCTGCTCGCACGCCGTGCCAAGAAAGACGCGCCTGCAGCCGGTGGTTGGAATGCATTCCTGACCGCTTGGACGGCGGGTGACATCTCCAACCCATTGGCCATGGCCATGCTGAATGCCAAAGGCGACACAGGTTGGTTCGGCTGGCAAAACGAGCCACGCATCGAGACCTTGAAGGCCAGCTTCGCTCGCGCAGCCACCACCGAAGAGAAAAAGAAAATCGCCAGCCAGATCCAGGCCGTGGCCTTCGAGACCGCCACCCACGCACCATTGGGTCAGTACCGCTCACCCACGGTGATTCGCAGCAATGTGAGTGGCATTTTGCAAACCCCCGGCATCCCGGTCATGTGGAACATCAAGAAAAACTGATCAGGTTCTGAGCGATGTTTCAATTCGTCCTGCGCCGCCTGCTGGCGGTGCTGCCGGTCCTGCTCGTCGTCTCGCTGGTGGTCTTCCTCATCTTGAGGTTGGCCCCCGGTGATCCGGCGGCGGTCATTGCCGGCAACAGCGCCACCAACGAAGACATCAACCGCATCCGCGAACAACTGGGTCTGGATCGCTCGATCCTGTCCCAGTACTTCATCTGGATCGGGCGGGTGTTTCAAGGCGATCTGGGTTATTCGTATTACCTGAGCAAGCCCGTCACCGAGCTGATCGCGCAGCGCATCGAGCCCACCTTGTCCTTGGCCGCCGGCACCTTGGTGCTGGCCGTTGCGGTGGCCATTCCATTGGGGACCATTGCCGCTTGGCGCATGGGCGGCTGGCTCGACAAAATCCTGTCCGGGTTTTCGGTGGCTGGGTTTTCGGTGCCGGTGTTTGTGATCGGCTATTTGTTGATCTACCTGTTTGCCATTCGCTTGGACTGGCTGCCGGTACAAGGCTACAAGGCCTTGTTTGGGCCGCGCAGTGTCGGGGTGTGGGATTGGATGCGGCAGCTGATCTTGCCCTGGATGACGTTGGCCATGATTTATGTGGCGCTGATTGCGCGGGTGACGAGGGCCAGTGTGTCCGAAGTCCTGACCGAGGATTACATCCGCACCGCGCGGGCCAAGGGCCTGACCGAGCGTGTGGTGCTGCTGCGCCACGCCTTGAGCAATGCGGCTGTGCCCATCGTCACCGTGATTGGTATTGGTGTGGCCCTGCTCATCGGCGGTGTGGTGGTGACCGAGACGGTCTACGCCATTCCTGGCCTGGGCATGCTCACGGTGGACGCGGTGCTCAACCGCGACTTCCCGGTGATCCAGGGGCTGGTCCTGCTGTTCTCATGCGCCTACGTGTTCATCAACCTCATGGTCGATTTGAGCTACCTCTTCCTTGATCCGAGGATCCGTTACTGATGTCCCTCTCTCATCGTTTATGGGCCAACGGCTCCATCCGCTTTGGTGCCGTGGTGCTCGGGTTCATGGTGCTGGTGTCTTTGCTGGCGCCTTGGCTGGGCACGGTGGACCCTGCCGCCATGGACTCCAATTTCATCAACAAGCCTGCTGGCCTCAAGGGTGACTTCGCCCTGGTTGATGGCAGCACGGTGGCCCACACTTTCTGGCTGGGCACCGACAGCTTTGGCCGTGACCTTTACAGCCGCGTGGTCTATGGCGCACAAGTGTCCTTGCTGGTGGGCGGTTTCACCGCGGCGTTGGCGCTGGCGCTCGGCGGATGCCTGGGCATGCTGGCCGGTTACTTCCGTCAAGTGGACGCGGTGCTCATGCGTTTCATGGACGGCCTCATGGCCATCCCCGCCATTTTGCTGGCCATTGCGCTGGTCGCGGCATTGGGCGCCCAAGTGTGGACGGTGGTGGTGGCCATCGCCATCCCCGAGGTGCCGCGTGTGACCCGCTTGGTGCGCTCTTTGGTGCTGAGCTTGCGTGAAGAGCCTTTTGTGGAGGCGGCCCGAGCGTTGGCCACGCCCACGCCCGTGATTTTGTGGCGACACATCTTGCCCAATGCTTTGGCGCCCTTGATTGTGCAAGGCACCTTTGTGGCCGCGTCTGCGGTGCTGACCGAGGCAATTTTGAGTTTTCTGGGCTTGGGCCTGCCGCCTGACATTCCCACCTGGGGCAACATCATGGCCGAGGGACGTGTGCAGTTCAGCCAATACCCTGGCAACGTGCTGTACCCCGCTTTGTTCTTGGTGCCCACGGTGCTGGCTGTGAATTTGTTGGGAGATGGTTTGCGCGACGTGCTCGACCCCAAATTTGCGAAAAGGGGTGCGCGATGAGCACATCAACCCCTCAACCCGTCCTGTCGATTCGCCAACTCTCGGTGGCCTTGCCTGCGGGCGGTGACCGGGCGCACGCGGTGCACCAGGTGTCGCTCAGCATCCTCCCCGGCCAGACCTTGTGTGTGGTGGGTGAGTCGGGCTCGGGCAAGTCGGTCATGGCCACCACCGTCATGGGCCTGCTGGCCAAAGAACTGCGCCCCAGCGGCGGCGAGGTTGTGCTGCAAGGCGAATCCTTGCTGGGCGCCTCGGCGGCGCGTTTGCGGGACTTGCGCGGGCGCAGCATGGGCATGGTGTTCCAAGAACCCATGACCGCGCTCAACCCGGTCATGACCTGTGGTGACCAGGTGGACGAACTGCTGTCCACCCACACCGATTGGCCCCGCGACCAGCGTCGCGCCGAAATTTTGCGCATCTTCGAACGGGTGCGTCTGCCCGACCCCGAGCGCATGCTGCGCAGCTACCCGCACCAGCTCAGTGGTGGTCAGCGCCAACGCATCGTGATCGCCATGGCCGTTGTGCTCAAGCCTGCCTTGATCATTTGCGACGAGCCGACCACCGCGCTCGATGTGACCACACAAAAAGAAATTTTGCGCCTGATTGCCGACCTGCAACGCGAGCAGGGCAGTGCGGTGCTCTTCATCACCCACGACATGGGTGTGGTGGCCGAGATCGCCGACGAGGTGCTGGTCATGAACCAGGGCGAAGCCGTTGAGGGTGGCCCGTGTGAGCAGGTCTTGCGTCGCCCTAAGGCTGAGTACACGCGCCAGTTGCTTGCGGCCGTGCCAGGCATGACGCCACCGGTGGCCAAACCCGCCTTCAGTGGCCCGGCCTTGTTGTCGGGCCAGGGCGTGGGCAAAACCTATTCCAGCCGCGACTGGATGGGCCGCAACCGCGCCACCGCCGCACTGCAAAACGCCCATGTGGCGGTGCACGCAGGCGAGACGGTGGGCATTGTGGGCGAGTCCGGTTCGGGCAAGTCCACCTTTGCACGTTGCCTGATTCGCCTGATCGACCCGACCGAGGGCCGCATCTTGTGGGGTGAGGACGAGGTGGCCACATTGCCCGAAAGTCGCTTGCGGCCTTTGCGCAACCGGGTGCAGGTGGTGTTTCAAGACCCCAACCGCTCGCTCAACCCGCGCCGTACGGTGGGCCAGTCCATGGTCGAAGGGGCCATGAACTTTGGCCAGTCCCGCGCCGAGGCCGAAGCCTTGGCGGCCGAGTTGATGACGCAGGTGCGTCTGCCCGTCGAAGCGCTGCAGCGTTACCCCAGCCAATTCAGTGGTGGACAAAGGCAACGCCTGGCCATTGCCCGGGCCTTGGCTTGTCGGCCCCAGGTGCTGGTGGCCGACGAGGCCGTGAGCGCCTTGGATGTGAGCGTGCAAGCGCAGATCCTGAACTTGCTGCGCGAGATTCAGGGCCGCTTGGGCTTGGGTGTGCTCTTCATCACGCATGACCTGCGTGTGGCCGCGCAGCTGTGCGACCGCGTGATCGTGATGCACCAGGGCCACATCGTCGAAGAAGGCCCGACCGCCGAGCTCTACGCCAACCCCCAACAAGATTACACACGCCGTCTTTTGCACGCGGCACCTGCGGCTTTGCCGCCCATGGATGTTGCTGTTTGATGCTTACCCTGAATGCCGCACTTTGAGGCGGTTTGATTTGAACCCTCACCACGGCCCTTCATGACCCGTATCCTGATCGCTGGTTACCAGCACGAGACCAACACTTTTGCCCCCAGCCTGGCCAATTGGGCGGCCTTCCAAAGCGGCGAGGCCTTTCCAGCCTATGTGCGCGGGCAGGCCATGATCGACCAGATGACGGGCGTGAACATCCCGGCGGGTGGCTTCATCGACGCGGCGCGGCGCGAAGGCTGGCACCTCGTGCCCTCGGCTTGGGCCGGGGCCACGCCCTCTTCGTACGTGACTAAAGACGCGTTTGAGCGCATCTGCGCGGCCATTGTCGAAGACGTTCGCGCAGCCCTGGTGCAGGGCCTGGACGGTGTGTACCTCGATCTGCACGGCGCGGCCGTGGCCGAAAACGCCGACGACAGTGAGGGCGAGTTGATCGCCCGCATCCGCGCGGTGGTCGGCCCCAAGCTGCCCATCGTGGCCAGCCTGGACCTGCACGCCAACGTGACCGAACGCATGCTGCAGCTGTCTGACGGCCTGGTGGCCTACCGCACCTACCCGCACATCGACATGGCCGACACGGGCGAGCGGGCCGCTCTGCTGATGCGCGAGCATTTGCGTGCAGGCGCCAAGCGCCCCATGCAGGCGCGTCGCCTGCCGTTTTTGATTCCACTGAATGCCCAAAGCACCTGGATGGCCCCGGCCAAAGACCTCTACGACGAGATGATCGCGCTGGAGTCTCAAACCGGTTGCATGCTCAGTTTTTGCATGGGCTTTCCGGCGTCCGACTTTGCCGAGTGCGGCCCCGTGGTCTGGGGCCACGGCCCGCAGGCTGATATGGCGGTGCAGCGCTTGTTTGAGCGCGTGGCCGAACCCGGCCAGTGGCGCCCCGATGTGCTGCCCGCACGCGAGGCAGTCACCCAAGCCTTGGCCACGGCAGAAGTCTCTGCTGCCCCCGTGGTCATGGCCGACACCCAAGACAACCCGGGCGCAGGCGGCGACAGCAACACCACCGGCATGCTGCACGCCCTGCTGCAGCAAGGCGCTGGAAAGCGCTGGCCTGGTCAAGTGGCCGTTGGCTTGTTGTATGACCCCGCAGCTGCCCGCATGGCGCATGAGGCTGGTATCGGCGCGAGTTTGCAGCTGGCTTTGGGCAAAGCTGTGCCCACCTTCACCGGCGAGGCGAGCGATCCACCTGTACAAGGCCGCTTCACGGTGCGGGCCTTGGGGCCGGATGATTGCGAGCTCAAAGGCCCGATGATGACCGGCATGAAAGTCCACATCGGCCCTTGTGCGTGCCTCGAAATCGACGGCGTGCTGATCGCCGTGGCCAGCGGCAAATGCCAGATGCTCGACCGCGAACTGTTCCGCGCCGTGGGCATCCACCCCGAGCAAATGAAGCTGCTGGTGGTCAAAAGCTCCAACCATTTCCGGGCCGACTTCACCCCCATCGCCAGCCGCGTGCTGGTGGCCAAAGCGGCGGGCCCCATGGCCGCTGATCCGGGCGACTTGCCCTGGAAAAAACTCAGTCCGAACACCCGCACCCGACCTTGACGTGGCTCGGCAGCCGGGCTTTTGACATTTTCTAAAGAGGCACACCCATGAGCACAACACCCCAAGACCTGACGCAGTCCCCAGCCCACGAACTGCTCGCCCTGTACCGCAGCGGCCAGGCCTCACCGGTCGAAGTCACCCGGGCGGTGCTCTCGCGCATCGAACGTGTCAACCCACAAATCAACGCCTTTTGTCTGGTGGACGAAAAAGCCGCCATGGCCAGCGCCCAGGCCAGCGAAGCCCGTTGGCAAGCGCACCGCCAGCAAGGCACGCCCGTGGGCGCATTGGACGGTGTGCCCACCTCCATCAAAGACCTGATCCTGACGCAAGGCTGGCCCACCCTGCGCGGCAGCCGCACCATCGACCCGAACCAGCCCTGGGATGTGGATGCTCCGGCCACCGCCCGCCTGCGCGAAGCGGGCGCGGTCTTGCTGGGCAAAACCACCACGCCCGAGTTTGGTTGCAAGGGCGAGACCAATTCACCCGCCACCGGCATCACGCGTAACCCCTGGAACCTGAACCACACCCCGGGCGGCTCCTCGGGCGGTACAGCCGCTGCCGTGGCGGCGGGCCTCGGGCCCATTGGCGTGGGCACCGACGGCGCGGGCAGCGTGCGCATTCCGGCGGCCTTTTGTGGCAACGTGGGCCTCAAACCCAGCTTTGGCCGCGTGCCCGCCTACCCTTTGTCGCCCTTTGGCACGGTGGCCCACCTGGGCCCGCACACCATGAGCGTGCGCGACGCCGCCTTGATGACCAACGTGCTCAAGCAACCCGATGCCCGCGACTGGACATCGCTGCCCCCCGACGCGAGCGACTACACCATAGGTCTGGAAGACGGCATCCGCGGCCTCAAGATCGCCTACTCGCCCACCTTGGGTTATGCGCAGAACGTGGACCCCGAAATCGCCGCTGCAGTGCATGCCGCTGTGCAGCAGCTTCAGGCCTTGGGTGCCCATGTGGAGCAGGTTGACCCGGGTTTCGAAGACCCCTTGGAGATCACCACGGGGCTTTGGTTTTTGGGCGCCTACACCGTCTGGAAAGGCCTAAGCGCCGAGCAGCAGGCCGTGGCCGACCCCGACTTCAAAGCCGAGGCCGAGTTCGGTGCGCAACTGAGTGCCTTGCAAATCCAACAACTCAACCAACGCCGTGGCGTCTTGGGCTCGCACATGCGCCAGTTCATGCAGCGCTACGACCTGCTGGTCACCCCAGCGGTTGCCATTCCGGCTTTTGAGGCGCGTGCGGCCGGCACCGTGGCCATGAACCCAGTGTCCATGCTCGGCTGGACGCCGTTCAGCTACCCCTTCAACCTCACCCAGCAACCTGCTATTACCGTGCCCTGTGGCCAGACCCGCAGCGGCTTGCCCATGGGCCTTCAGATCGTGGGCCCCATGTTTGGCGACGCCTTGGTGCTGCGTGCCGCCCGGGCTTACGAGTCGGCCATGCCTGTGGCTCGCCCGAACTTATGATGAGCTGAGCCCCCAACGCGGCCACAAAATTTGGCCCCAAGACCTTGGTCGGTGAATTGACTTATTGAATACTTTTGGTATAAATAAAAGCTTTCTCATCGGATCAAGTCCTCTTGGAGTGCGTATGCAATTGATTTGGGTAGCAGGTCCAGCGGACAAGGTGGTCACTTTTTCCATCACCACCCGAACCGTGTTGACCGCCTTGGCCGCCGTGTCGAGTTTTCTGGTGCTTCTGGGTTTTTTGTTCCACTTGATCGGCTTGAGGGTGGCGGTTGAATATGTGCCCGAGTTGGCCCACCGCATGGGCGGCGTGACCAGCCAAAGCGAGCAGCAAAGAGTTGAAGCCATCTACCGGGAGAAACTCGAACTTCTGAACCACCACCTGAGCGGTGTGTCTGAGCGCCTGCACGAAATCGAGGCCATCAAAGACAAAGTTTTGGGGCGTTTGGGGATTGAAAAATTGCTGCCCGCCTCAGGCCCCACTGTGCGCGAACCCTCAGCCGGCAAGGGGGGGCCCATGAATTTGTTGTCCACATGGGGCTTTTCTTCTCGAAGACTGAATCACCAACTCGACCAGTCCATCGAGAAGGTCCTCCACTACGACAAAACGCTGGCCGACATGCAAGCACGCTGGCAAGGCGATCTGGGGCGCTTGGATCTTGTGCCAACCGTGCTGCCGCTTTCGGGCGATTTTTTGCTGAGCAGCACTTTTGGGGTGCGTGCCGACCCGCTCACCCACTTGCCCAGCATGCACGAGGGCATTGATTTTGTGGCCCCCGTTGGAACACCTGTGCTGGCCACGGCGGACGGGGTGGTGCTGCGTGCAGAATATGCGGGTGCCTATGGCAATATGGTGGAGCTGGCCCACGCCGACGGCTTTGTCACCCGCTATGCCCACCTCAAGACCATTGACGTCAAGCCCCAAGATGTGCTCCAGCGCCATGATGTGGTGGGCACTCTGGGCAACACTGGTCGATCTACCGGACCTCATTTACATTACGAAGTGATATTCAAAGGACGTGCCATGCACCCAGCCAAAGCGCTGGCCGCGTGGGCGCAATCCTGACCCCCTCTGAACTGGACAACAAGGAGACGCGCATGTTTGGCAAAAAGAAAAGCACCCACACCCCTTTGGTGATGAGCCAGGAGAAGTTTGACACCCTGATTGGTCGCCACGCTGAAATCCACGGCTGCCTGCGTTTGCAGGAAAGCGTGCGCATCGATGGCAAGGTGGTGGGCAACATCGAAGCACCCAGAGACCAGCCCATTTCCGTGGTGATCGGGCCCAACGGCGAGGTGCAAGGCGATGTGTTGGCAAGCCGAATCATTGTGGCGGGCAAAGTGGCGGGCAACATCCATGCATTCGAGCGGGTGGAGCTGATGGCCAGTGCCCTGGTCCAGGGGGACATCAAATACGCCTCCATGGCCGTCGAACATGGGGCCAAGCTCTTGGGCTTGCTTTTGCAAGTGGACAGCTCAGACACCCCCACGCGCTCGGACCGGGATGCACAAGACGCCATCCGCAAGGCCCAAAACGCCGGCCTGAGCAGCTGAGTTCTGCACTGAATCTTCAGCTGCGCTCACACACTCGTGGCCCGGCTGTTTCGGTGACTGAAAGTCATTATCATCGGCAGATGACATTTTTAGCCATCGATGTGGGCAACACGCGCCTGAAATGGGCGCTGTACGACCACCCGAGCCCTCAGGGCCAATTGCTCGCACACGGTGCCGAGTTCCTCGAAAACATCGATCGCCTGTCGGAAGGCCCTTGGTCCACTTTGGCCAAGCCCGACCAGATGCTGGGCTGCGTGGTGGCTGGCGACGCCATCAAGCGCCGCGTGCAAGAGCAAATGGAACTGTGGGACTTCACGCCGCAATGGGTGGTGCCCAGTGCACAAGAGGCCGGGCTGACCAACGGCTACGACCACCCCTCGCGCTTGGGGTCGGACCGCTGGGTGGCCATGATTGGGGCGCGTCACCGCATGCTGGCCACAGGCCAGTCACGCCCCTTGGTGGTGGTCATGGTTGGCACGGCCGTGACGGTGGAAGCCATCGACGCGCAGGGCCGTTTTCTGGGCGGTCTGATCTTGCCCGGCCACGGCATCATGCTGCGAGCGCTCGAGTCGGGCACTGCCGGTTTGCATGTGCCCACGGGCGATGTCAGGCCCTTTCCGACCAACACCAGCGACGCCCTGACCAGTGGCGGCACCTACGCCATTGCCGGGGCCTGCGAGCGCATGGTGCAGCACCTGCGCGAGCACACTGGCCAAGAGCCCATTTGCATCATGACCGGTGGTGCGGGCTGGAAAATGGCCCCCAGCATGTCGGTGCGTTTCGAGTTGGTGGACAACCTGATTTTTGATGGTTTGCTGGCGCTGGCGGCCCAGCGCTTTGCCTGAACCTTTTTCCTGGCCCTTTTTTGGCCCTTTCCTGGGGCTCAAGCCGCGCCGGGTGCGCTGTAAGCGGCGGTCAAGGCCTGCAGGTGCTGTTGCACCTGCGGGTCGGCCATGTAAGGTGTCAGCAGCGACAGCACATGCTGCGCCCCCCGCGTCAAAGCCAGCCCGGCACTGGCCGGCTCCATGGCCTGTCGCGGGTTGCGCACATATTCGTAACTGAGCCAATAGGTCACCATCACCGACAGGCTCGCCGACAGGGTCTCGACGTGGTCGGCATCGATGCGCATCAGGCCCACTGCGCCCAAGGACTCCAGCATCTGCCGAAAGGCCAAGGTCTTGCGCTCCAGCACCGCATGGAAGTGTGTCTCCAGGTGGCGGTTGCCCGACAACAGGTTGTTCAGGTCGCGGTACAAAAAGCGGTGGTTCCACACCTGCTCAAACAGAGAGTGCAGTAAAAACCAGGTGTCTTCCACATCCCGCACATCGGGCGCGGCATCGAGCAAAGACAACATGGCCGCTTCGTACTGGTCAAACAGTTGGTTGACCAAGGCGTCCTTGGACGGGAAGTGGTAATAAAGATTGCCCGGGCTGATGCCCAACTCGGCCGAAATCAGCGTGGTCGAGACATTGGGCTCGCCAAAACGGTTGAACAAATCCAGCGTCACCTGCGCAATGCGCTCGGCGGTGCGGCGGGGGGCTTTTTTGGCCATGTGCGGGCTGCGGTGGCGGGCTTCAGAAAATCTTCAGGCAGATTTTTTGCGTGAGGCCGTCGCAGGTTTTGCAGCCGGTCGGCTCGCTTTGGCTGCTGGTTTTTTGGCAGCAGGTTTTTGGGCCGCTGGTGAAGCTTTGCTGGCTTGGCCTTGCAGCGCCTGCACTTGCGACTCCAGTTGCGCCACACGCTCGCTCAGCATCTGAATGTCCAGCAAAGAAGGCATGCCCAGCCGGTGCAGGGCTTTGGCCACACGGTCTTCAAACAGGTGCTCGAGTTTGTCCACACGCCCGGAAGCGCTTTGCCCAAAATCACTGGCCAAGTGGCCCAAACGTTCGGTGGCTTCTTGCAGGCGCTGCTGGGCTTCGGCCTGGCTTTTGCGTTGAAAGGCCAGGCCATCATTGAGCAGGGTTTCCATCGCTTTGCTGCCTTGTTCTTGCGCTTTGGCCATGGCACCCAAGCCTGCCAGCCACACCTGTTGTGCGGGTGGCGCAAAGGCCTGATCGGTGGGCTGGGCGGGGGAAGCTTTTTGGGGCGAGGACTTGGATGTGGCCATGGGGCATTTCCTGAATGTTGCCAACACTTTAACCTGAGCAGGATGCAAGACGAAAGCTTCTAAAATCCAGCACAGGTGGTGCAGCGCCCGTTGCGCCCAGACTTTTTCACATCCCATGACCATTTTGGTGACCGGCGGCGCAGGTTTTATTGGCGCCAACTTCGTGCTCGACTGGCTGGCTGCCAGCGATGAGCCTGTCGTCAACCTCGACAAGCTTACCTACGCGGGCAACCCCGAAACCTTGGCCATCCTGCAAGGCGATGCACGCCACCAGCTGGTGCAAGGCGACATCGGCGACAGCGCCCTGGTCAGCCGCCTGCTGGCCGAACACCGGCCGCGTGCGGTGGTTAACTTCGCGGCCGAAAGCCATGTGGACCGTTCCATCCACGGCCCAGGCGAGTTCATCCAGACCAATATCGTGGGCACCTTCAACCTGCTCGAAGCGGTGCGGGGCTTTTGGGGCGACTTGCCCGCGACTGAAAAATCGGCCTTCCGGTTTTTGCATGTGTCCACCGACGAGGTCTACGGCTCGCTGGCCAAGGGCGATCCGGCTTTCACCGAAACCCACCGCTACGAGCCCAACAGCCCCTACAGCGCGAGCAAGGCCGCCAGTGACCACCTGGTCCGCGCCTGGCACCACACCTATGGCTTGCCGGTGCTCACCACCAACTGCAGCAACAACTACGGGCCCTACCACTTCCCCGAAAAACTCATCCCGCTCATGATCGTCAACGCCTTGGCGGGCAAGCCTTTGCCTGTGTATGGCGACGGCATGCAAATCCGCGACTGGCTCTACGTCAAAGACCACTGCAGTGCGATTCGCCGCGTGCTCGAAGCCGGGCGCTTGGGCGAGGTCTACAACGTGGGCGGCTGGAACGAAAAGCCCAACATCGAGATCGTGCAGACCATCTGCCAGTTGCTCGACGAGATGCGCCCCAAAGCCGATGGCGGCAGCTACGCCAGCCAGATCACCTACGTGACCGACCGCCCCGGCCACGACCGCCGCTACGCCATCGACGCCCGCAAGCTCGAAGCCGAGCTGGGCTGGAAGCCCGCCGAAACGTTTGAGACCGGTATCCGCAAAACCGTCGAGTGGTACCTGGCCAATCCCGAGTGGGTGCAGCATGTGCAAAGCGGTGCTTACCGCGAGTGGGTGAACAAGCAGTACGCTTGAGCAATTAGACCCGCGTGCATAACGGCCGATGGGCGCGTGTCCATGGACTTGGACGACTTCATCGATGTTGATTTTGATCAAGCCTCAGGATCTCGGTTGACAAATTTGTATCCCAATTTATACAATGTGTCATGATGACCATTTATACGACCGAAAATTTCGATCAATGGTTTTCCAGTCTTCGGGACAAGCAAACCGCTCGCCGCATACAGGCTCGAATTGACCGTGCGGAAGACGGAAATTTTGGGGACCACAAGTCAGTCGGCGAGGGCGTATTCGAAATGCGAATTCACCATGGACCAGGTTATCGGGTTTATTTCATGCTTCGTGGTTTGGAGGTCGTCATCCTTTTGATCGCTGGCGATAAGTCCACTCAAGTCAAAGACATTCAAATAGCGCAGGACATGGCGCGTCAACTGAAGGAGTAACCGATGGCTGTTTTAAAGCTCAAAAAATGGGACAGTGCGCAGCATCTCCAAACTGAAGAGGACATGGCGCTTTATCTGGAGGCCTGTTTGCAAGAAGCAGGAGATGACGCTGCTTTTGTAGCCAAGGCATTGGGCACCATCGCCAAAGCCAAGGGCATGTCACAACTTTCGCGCGATACGGGTCTTGGCAGAGAAAGCCTTTACAAGGCGCTTTCTGGCGAAGGGAACCCCAGCTTTGCCACTATTTTGAAAGTCACGACTGCGCTGGGCATCCAGTTGCATGCGCTGCCCGTTCAGGCCCATTGATTCCCCCAAATCTTGAGAACCAGTTTCTTGCGGCCCCCATTGAATTGTAAAAATCATGAAAATCCTTCTTTTGGGTAAAAATGGCCAGGTCGGCTGGGAGCTGCAGCGCAGCCTGGCGCCTTTGGGCGAGGTGTTGGCGCTGGACCGGCAAAGCACCGACTTTTGCGGTGACCTGAGCCAGCCCGAGCGCTTGGCGCAAACGGTGTTGGCCTTCCAACCCGATGTCATCGTCAATGCCGCGGCGCACACCGCCGTGGACAAAGCCGAAAGCGAGCCCGAACTGGCCCGCTGCCTCAATGCCACCGCGCCTGCTGCGCTGGCGCAGGCGGCTGCGCAAATTGGGGCTTTGCTGGTGCATTACTCCACCGACTATGTGTTCAACGGCCAGGGCCAAAGCCCATGGCAAGAGGGCAGCGCCACCGGGCCGCTGAGTGTGTACGGCCAGACCAAACTCGAAGGCGAGCAGGCCATCGTGGCCAGCGGCTGTGCGCACCTGATTTTTCGCACCAGCTGGGTCTATGCCGCGCGGGGTGGCAACTTTGCCAAAACCATGCTGCGCTTGGCCGCCGATCGCGAACGCCTCACCGTCATTGACGACCAGCACGGCGCACCCACCGGGGCCGACCTGATCGCCGATGTCACGGCGCACGCCATCCGCGCCACTTTGTTGCAGCCCGCGCTTGGCGGCCTCTACCACTTGGTGGCCTCGGGCCAGACCACTTGGCACGGCTACGCCAGCCATGTGATCGCGCAGGCCCGGCTCACCCAGCCAGGCTTGGCGCTGAAGGTGGGCGAGATCGCCGCTGTGCCCACCTCAGCCTTCCCTACACCCGCGCAGCGCCCGCTCAACTCGCGCCTGGCCACACACAAGCTGCAAGAAGCCTTTGGCCTCGTGCTGCCGCCTTGGCAGCAGGGCGTCAACCGCATGCTGGCCGAGATCCTCGGGTGACCCGTGCGCTTGCGGCACAATTGTCCGCATGGGTGTGTTTGCCATCGCCCGGTTCTTATCATCTGTCCATTTGCTGAAGCTTTTTCGCCATGACCGTATCCACCGCCGCCCCCTCTGTTGCGCCGCACGACCAAGCCCAGATCCTGGCCCAGGCCATGCCCTACATCCGCAAGTTTCACGGGAAGACCCTGGTCATCAAATACGGCGGCAACGCCATGACCGACCCGGCCTTGCAGCAGGCCTTTGCAGAAGACGTGGTGCTGCTCAAACTGGTGGGCATGAACCCGGTGGTGGTGCACGGCGGCGGCCCACAAATCGAAACGGCTTTGAAGCGCCTGGGCAAAACCGGTGAATTCATCCAGGGCATGCGCGTGACCGATGCCGAAACCATGGAAGTGGTCGAGTGGGTGCTGGGCGGCGAAGTGCAACAAGACATCGTGGGCATGATCAACCGCGCTGGCGGCAAAGCCGTGGGCCTGACGGGCCGTGACGGTGGCCTGATCCGCGCCAAAAAACTGCGCCTGGTGGACAGCCAAGACCCCAGCAAAGAACACGATGTGGGCCAAGTCGGTGAGATCGAAAGCATCGATCCGGCCATCCTCAAATGCCTGCAAGACGACGCCTTCATCCCGGTGGTCAGCCCCATCGGTTTTGGTGAGCACAACGAGAGCTACAACATCAACGCCGATGTGGTGGCGGCCAAGCTCGCCACCGTGCTCCAAGCCGAAAAACTGCTCATGCTCACCAACATCCGCGGCGTGCTCGACAAAGAAGGCAACTTGCTCACCGAGCTGACCCCCAGCCGCATCGACGAGTTGTGCGCTGACGGCACCATCAGCGGCGGCATGATCCCCAAAATTGCAGGCGCCCTGGACGCGGCCAAGAGCGGCGTGAACGCGGTGCACATCATCGACGGCCGCGTGCCCCACGCCATGCTGCTCGAAGTGTTGTCGGAGCAAGCTTTCGGCACCATGATCCGAAGCCGCTGAGCCGCTGCCCACCGCCAAGTTGGGCGGCTCGAATCCAGTGGCTCGAATCACGTTGCTCGAATCAAGAGGCTCGAAGAAAAAAGGGAGAGACATGCCAGACCAAGAACCACACGAACCCATGGCCGACGAAGCACCGGCCCCCACACGCAAGCGCCCCAAACCGGGCGAGCGCCGGTTGCAAATTTTGCAAACCCTGGCCGCCATGCTGGAGCAGCCCGGCGCCGAACGCGTGACCACGGCAGGCCTGGCCGCCAAAATCGGGGTGAGCGAAGCTGCCCTTTACCGCCACTTTGCCAGCAAGGCGCAAATGTTCGAAGGCCTGATCGACTTTGTTGACCAGTCCACCATGGGCCTGATCCGCCAAGTCACCGACCGCGAACCCCCTGGCCCCCAACAGGCTGCCCGCATCGTGGCGTTGCTGTTTCAATTTGCCGAGAAAAACCCCGGCATGAGCCGCGTCATGATTGGCGACGCGCTGGTGCTGGAGCACGAACGCCTGCAAGAGCGCATCAACCTGATGTTTGACAAGATCGAAGCGCAACTGCGCCAGACCCTCAAAACCAGTGACTCCACCACCCCTACCGCCGATGCGCAAGTGACCGCTTCACTGCTGGTCGCCTTCATGCAAGGCCGCTTGCAGCGCTTTGCCCGCACGGGCTTCAAGCGCTTGCCGTCTGAACATTTGCAGGCGGCGTTGGCGCGGGTGCTGTAAACGCCGCAGCTTGAACGGCTGCCCATGATCGCCACCCAGTCTGCTTTGGTCTTGGGCTCCTTCTCTTTCGTTTCAGACTTTGCCTTGGCCAATGGCGTGGGCAGACATATTCGACGTTATTAATTTTTGAATGTTAAATTTATTAATTTAAATGTATTTCACATTATTAATAAATAAATATATTTAATATTTTATATAGAATGGCTCTCTTCTTGTTCGTTAGAACAGAAGGAAGGGTGCTGTTTTATGTCTCGCAAAAATGGGTTACGACTTGCCATTTTTTCTTTATCAATGGCTTATGTCGGCTGTGGCTTTGCACAAACGCCGGCCAGCGTTCCCTACACCCCCAGTTGGACGGCGAGGCATTATTTGCATTGGCTGATCGATCATGAAGGTATGAATTTGACCGTGAGTCAATGGCCTTTACCGGCGGCAGCTGTCGAGCAGGCTTTAGACGAACTCCGCTCCGACGATTCAACCCCAGGGGTCATGACCGCTCGGAATTTTGTGAAAAAGGAGTTGGAGGCCTTGAAATCCAGTTCGATCCTGTCAGTTCATGCACGCTCAGACTCAGAAGGGCTCAATGGCTACGGCGACAACCACACCCCCGGAAGCAGTGCGCGTTTGTCCTCTCCAGAGATCAGGCGCAGCTGGGGATCGGTATCGGTGGCGGGGAAACTCGGTTTTCGTGCCGACGAAGTGCCTAATCAACTCAGGGGCTTGGATGGCACGAAGCCACATCGCTGGAGCTTGGATGGCAGCGCCGCGGTTTTGAACGTCAGTGGCTGGCAACTGCAGGCCTTTTCCCATCGCCACTGGTGGGGCCCGGGATGGCAAAGCAGTTTGATCAATGGCCTCAACCAACCTGGCTGGACTGGCATGGGTATTCAAAGAGGTGAGACCAAGCCCTCACAAAACGCATTAACGAGTTGGCTAGGACCCTGGAACCTCGATGTGTTTGTGGCCAAGGCACAAGATCCGCTGGTGGTTGAAAACCAGCCACAGGGCTTTTTGTTTTCCGGGATACTTCTGACCGTCAAGCCCAAACCTTGGTTAGAAATAGGGCTGAGCCGGAGCTTGCAGACCGCAGGCAAGGGGCGGCCCGGTGGCGCGGGCAATTTTGTCAAAGCATTTTGGGGACAAGAGGTCAATAAAAACCCCGACGACACATTTATCGACAGCAGCGCTCAATTGGCCGGTTATGACGTCCGACTCAGCTGCCCGCGTTCTTGGGCAGAGCTGTTGGGCACTTGCGCTGCCTACACCCAGTGGATCGGAGAAGATGCCGCAGGCAAGTTGCCATTGCCTTTCAAATTCATGAGTCTATGGGGTGTGGAAAGCAGCTATGGGCAAGGGCGGTACCGTGTTTTTGCCGAATGGAGCGACACCAATGCCTACAGCTTGCCCTGGGACACCCAACCCACGTTTCCAGGTTATCTGAACGGTGTCTATGTGCAGGGTTACACACAAGGCACACGCTGGGTTGGTTCGGCGCAAGGCGGTGGCTCTCGTGTCTTTTCAATGGGTTGGATGGATGCCGCCAAGCAACGCCTGGTCAAGCTGCATATGGGTCAAATCCATACCGCATTGGGGGCATACAACCCGAGCGTCAAAGCCCCGAATGGTCAATTCAAAGGGCTCAGTGCCAGCCAGACCATCGTTTGGAAAAACTTCAGTGTCATGCCCGAGTTGGCCGTGATTCGTTTCGCCCAAGGCGATACCGACCTCGACAGCAAACGCCAGCACATCCGCTTGGGCCTCGACGTTGTCATGGCTTTTTGAGTCCAGCCTGCTTTGACGCTGGGATTTTGCTCTTAGCTTTCACTATTTGCCCTACGTTGCAGCGCGCGCTTTAATAAATCCACCAAAAAGGGATAAAAATCAACAGAATCTCATAAAACGCAATGATTCGCGATATATTGCCTCAGGAGTTGACAGGAAGGTAAAAATAGAAAATATAAATAAAAGTATCTATTTTATTTCCAGTACTGATTTTTAGCTATGCGCGATCAAAGCCTTTACATGCCGAAGTTATTGTCGGCGCTTGCCTCTGGGGCATTGGCGTCTGCCAGCCTGGGCGTGCAAGCCCAGCAAATATCACCTTCGGGCTACACGGGTGCCATCAACACGCCCACGGCATTCACCCTCAAGCCCGCCAGCATGGGCATGAGTTTGACCAACTCCATTCCGGAGTTTTACGAGCAGTTTCCCGGTGTGGGTTCCATGTTGAGCTTGAATTTGGGCTTTGGCTTGGCGCCCGGTCTGGAGGCGGTGGGGCGGCTGACCAACAATGGCGACCTTCACTGCGACTTGTACTATTCTTCTTGCAAGTCATCCACACGAGACTTGAGCGTGGGGGGCAAGTACCAGCTGCCTTTGCATTGGTTGTTTGGCAACGACCTGTTAAACCACCAATACTTCAAGCCAGCATTGGCTTTTGGCATCACGGATTACGGTGGCGCAGCAACTTTGTACCGCCAAAAATACGCAGTGGGCTCGGTCACTTCAGGGCCCGTCACCCTGAGTGCAGGGCGTGCTGCTTCCATTTATACCGATCATGGTGGGGGTTTGATTCAGGGCAATTTTGGCAGTGTCATTTATCAATTAACGCCTCAGTTGTCGGCCATTGCCGAAACCGATTCCAGAGAACGCCGACTGGGTGTTTCTTGGACCCATCGTCTCACTGGCAACACCGACCTCGTGTTGGCCGCCAGCAAAAAGCTGACGAACAGCACCTATCAACAAGCTTCTCAGGCCACATTGGCCTTGGTGTACCACTTTGGGCGTGGCGATAAAGAGTCAGCGGCCAAGCCGGTCGATACCCGAGATTGGGGGCGTCCAACGGCCGCAGCCATACACAGCCAAGAGGCGGCTTCCCCCTCATCAGCCCCCAAGGCGGTGGTCAAAACCGAATCTGCCGAACCCGTGATTCAAGCGCCCAAAGAGGCGCTTGCAAGCCCTGCTGCAACGGTCAAATGGCCAGAAGCCTCTGACCAAGACAAAGCCCAAGCCTTGGCGGATCGTTTTGCTCAAAACGGATTTTCTGACATCGATGTCGCCCAGACACCCTCTGGCTGGCTGGTGCGGGCCGAGCCCAGGCTGTGGCGTCAAAACAGATTAGATGCTTATGGTGCAGCGCTGTCGTCTTATTTGTTGGCGGCTCAAGACATTGACCTGAGCCAAGTCCAACATCTGAATGTGGCGCTCACCTTCATGGGGCAAGTGGTGGGCGGTTTGAGTGTGGAGGACGCCGCTTCTGCCATTCAATGCATGCGTCAATACCTGGGTGGTGCTGACATGTGTTCGGGTGGCAAGGCCTTCAAGTTGCATTACGAGCAAGAAACCTTGCCCGAATTTAAACAAGCCCAGTGGCTGCTTCTTCAAGAAAAAAACCGACGCTTTATGCCGCAGTTTGAGTTAAGCCCTGCAGCGTCTTACACGGCAGGCACCGAGTTCGGGCTTTTTGACTATTCCATCGGTGCCACTTTGGGCTGGGAAGTGCCTCTGGCCAAGGGATTGTTCTGGCAAGGGTTTTATGCACAACTCTTGACCGAAAGTGATGAGTTCAAAGACCCCACAAGCTACTTCAGACGCGTTGGCATGGGGGAGGCCACTCGCGCTGGTTCTAATTTGCTGGTGTATCAAACCAGGCTTTTGCCCCAGTGGTCTTCTCGCCTGTGGGGCCAGTTGTCGGTGGGCGATTTGGGTTATCAAACCTCTGGGCATCAAATCAACGCTTACTGGGCCACAGAAGACGGCCGGTACCGGGCCACTTGGGTCAAGGGGCAATGGCGCAACGAATCCATGTGGCAGGTGCGCAACCCCCATATTCTCAACTTGAGCGTGCGCCCCTTGAGCTCGGATTTTCAGATCACCTATTCGACCGGGCAATTTCACAACAACGACAAAGGCCACCGGCTGGGCTTGTCGTTCTCTTTTGCCGACAACGGCGTTCAGTTTTTCTGGCGCAAAACAGGGCCCTCCAACATTTTGCCCAACAACAACGCTTTCATGGGCTTTTCCATCACCATGCCTTTGGGGCCCAAGCAGGCGCTGGAAGCCGGGCCTGCCAGCTTCCGGTTGCGAGACCGTTGGGAGATGGGGGTGGAGACCAAGGTGGGCCAAAAGGACAATTACATCGAACCTTTTTATGGCGCCTTCCCGGGCATACGCCACAGCTTGGACACCGATGTGTTTGATTTCAACCGGAATGACATCCCGCTTGCTGAACTCAACTCTTATCGGATTCGGGTCACCGCCCGAGAGGTTTACTTGGCGAACACCAAACGCTAGTCATTTTGAGCTGTGAATCGCCCCGTTCAAGTTGGTGCAACTTCTGAGCGGCATGCCTCGCTCTGGGCGATCCAAAACAGGCGCTTAACAACCGATTTGAAGCCTTGAAACCATCGGAAATGTGTTAAATTGATAGGGATGCTATTTTTTATTAATATCAACTTGATCTGTCATTCTGGTCAAAAGGATGAAAATCGTGAATTCTGCAAACGAAAATAATGTTTCCGAAGTCAAAGAAGCCGGTCAAAAGCGCGGCTTCAAGAGCTCCAAATCGCTGCTCAGAGCCATTGGCGGCGCGGCCTTGTTGGCCTCTGTTTTTGAGGTCTTGGCCAAGGCCAAAGAGCAAGATTGGGACACCCATGCTCTGCAAGCCCTAGCCCTTGGCAATCCAGAAGGTCAAGAGCAGCCCACGCAAGCCTCCGTGGACCAAGCCATTGAACTGCTGAACGCCATTTATGAACAAGTGCCTTCTGCTGCTGCCTGGGTAGACAGCGAAGCGCAGAACTTGGATGGCAAGCTTGAAAAAGGCCAAGATGTCGCAGTCTCTGCCTTGCTGCAAACCATGGGATTGGATGTGGCCCTGCTCAAGGCCAGCTACGAAGGCGTAATCTTGGCCCAAGCCGCTGCACCTGCCGCAAGCGACGCGGGTGCTGCAGCTGCTCCGGCCGCTAAATCCGCAGGTGCCAGTGAAGGCCTGTTGGCCGAATTGAGCACGGCTCAGATTTTGGGCTTGGGTTTGTTGGGTGTGGCCGTTGCTTCCATGAATTCGGGTTCAACGACAGACACCACAGCGCCTGCTGCTCCGGTCATAAGCACCGCCAGCACAAGCACAACCAACACCAAACCCACGATTGCGGGTACTGCAGAAGCAGGCAGCACTGTTTCTATTTATGCGGGCACTGCATTGGTTGGCACCACCGTGGCCAATGCCTCGGGCAACTTCAGTTTGACCTTGACATCACCATTGACCGATGCTGCTCACACCATTACGGCCAAAGCCACAGATGCTGCGGGCAATGTGTCTGCCGCTTCCTCAGCCATCACCATCACGGTGGACACCACGGCGCCTTCCAAACCTCTGATTGCTTTGGGCAATGGTGTGGGCGTGAATGGTGCCGACACAACCGAAGCCACTCAAAACTCGGGTGTGATTACCGTCAACGCAGAGCTGGGCTCAACGGTGACGGTCACATTCACCGACGAGCAAAATAACGTGGTCACCAAAACCTTCACGGGTACAGGTGCTGCCAATGGCGTTAGCCTGAGCCTGTCTGATTTGGGCAGTGGTCAAAATCAATTGGATGACGGCCAAATTACTGTCAATGCTGTGGCTGTTGACGCCTTGGGCAACAGCAGCGAAGCCGGCACCGCCAGCTTCACCCTGGACGCCGAAGCGGCTGTGTCGTCCACCGTGGTGGACGGCTATGTGCAAGGGGCCACTGTGTTTGCCGATTTGGACGCCGACGGCGTCAAAGACAGCAACGAACCAAGTGCCATCACCAACAACAACGGGGTGTTCAGCTTTAACACCCGCGAGGTGCTGACGGGCAAACAAATCGTGTCCTTGGGCGGTATCGACTCGGACACCAAGGCCGAAGTTCCCATGCTGAAGGCCTTGCACGGCAATGCCGTGATCACGCCTTTGACCACGCTGTACACCACCGTGTACGTCGCCAATGGCGAGTCGGCAGCCGCCACCTTGCTGAGCAATTTGGGCGTCACGACCGCCGACCTGGCCACCGACCACGTGGCGGCTTTGAGCAGCGCCTCCAATGCCGCAACCGCCGGCAATGCGTTGAAACTGCAAGCCTTGTCGCAAAACGTCTTGGTGGTGGTGCAAGCCGCTACCAAACTGGCCGTGGGCTTGGGCGCTACCGACTCGGCCGCATCGATTGCCGCCTCAGCATTCTCTAACGTGGCATCGCTGACCGCTGCCAACCTGACCAAGCTGACCTCGACTTCTGCCACTGATGCGGCTTCGGTGTTGTCCACCGTGTTCACTTCTGTGGTGTCCAGCAAGGTCTCTTCGGACGCCAACGTGTTGACCGCCGTGAACAGCCTGATCACGGCAGCGGCCTCGTCGGTCTCGGCCGTTACAGCCAATGTGTCACAAACGACGGCCGCCCAAGTGGCCGCCGTGACTGCCGGCACCGCCACGGTTGCCAGCATCAAAGAGGCTGCCAGCAACGTGCTCGATGTGACCCAGGTGGGCATGAATGGTTTGGCCTCGACGGTCTTGGCCTCGGCAGCCAGCCTGGCCTCGACCATCACCGACTACAAGGCCGCCACCGGTACGGCGGCCACCAACTTGTTGACCACGCTGACCAACACCGCGGCCACCCAAGCGACCACGCTGAACACCACCTATTCAACCAGCACCATCACCACCCTGGCCAGTGACACTACAGCGCCCACGGTGACGGTGACCTCGGATGTGGCCAATCTGGGTGCAGGCATGACCGCCAACTTGACCTTCAGCTTCTCGGAAGTGCCGCTGGGTTTCAGCGCCTCCGACGTGGTGGTGACAGGCGGCACCCTGTCCAACCTGGCGGTGTCCAACACCAACAGCAAGGTCTACACCGCAGTGCTCACCCCCACCACCGTGGGAAGCATCAATGTGGCTTTGAGTGGCGCCTACTACGATGCCGCAGGTAACCTGGGCTCGACCGGCACTGCCACCCTGACTTACACCAACTCGCCGGTGGTGAACATCACGGCCAGCAAAACCGCTCTGCTGTCGGGTGAAACGGCCTTGCTGACCTTCACTTTTGACCAAACCCCCGTTGGTTTTGACAGCTCTGATGTCAAGGTAACCGGCGGTACATTGTCTGACTTCGCGTCAGTCAGTGACAAGGTTTACACAGCTGTTTTTACACCAACAGCTGGCACAGATCAGTTCTCGCCCTCCTTGAGCATTGACAAGGGTTCGTACACCAACAGCGCCTCTGGCGAGGGTGTGGGCGCCAGCTTGACTTTGAGCGCAGACACCCTGGCACCCGTAACCCCCACAGTCTCTTTGACCACAGACAGCGGCACCAGCACCAGTGATCTGATCACCAACAACGGTGCATTGACAGTAAGCGTCGCTGCCTCCGATGTGACCCGAAGCTACACCATCAACAACGGTAGCGCGTCAGGCGCGTACAAAGCGCCTACAACAGACGGTGCTTACACTGTGGTGGTGACCGACACCGATGCTGCTGGCAATGCATCGTCTGCAACGCTGACATTCACGTTGGACACCACTGCGCCAACCACACCAACTGTTTCGCTGACCACGGACAGCGGTTCAAACACCAGCGACACGCTCACGAACGATGGTGCATTGACATTGAGCAATACAGCCACCGACGTGACCCGCAGCTTTGCGATCAACAACGGCACCGCCTCAGGCACGTACACAGCGCCCACAACAGACGGCGCCTACACCGTGGTGGTGACCGACACCGACGCGGCTGGCAATACGGCTACGGCCACTGCGACCTTTACGCTGGATAAAACAATAGCAAAGCCCACACTCGCCTTGAAAACCGATTCGGGCACCAGCGACAGCGACAAAGTCACAAACAATGCTGAAATCAACTTCAGCACCCCAGCCAATGATGTGACCCGCACTTACACCGTGGATGGCGGTACTGCTTCCAGTAGCTATGATGCACCCACTGTTGACGGTAGCCATACAGTGGTGGTCACAGACACAGACCAAGCGGGCAACACAGACACTGCTTCATTAACATTTACCCTGGATAAAACCCTGGGTGTCCCTGCTCTTTCTGTCAGTTTGCAGTACGACACAGGCACAAGCACCACTGACCTGATCACCAACAATGCAGCTATTTCGGTGAGCACACCCGCAGATGGTGTCACTCGCACTTATGCGGTAAACGGCGCTCAAGCCACTGACAGCTATGTTCCGCCTTCGACAGATGGCGCTTATAGCTTGGTGGTGACTGACACCGATACGGCTGGCAACACATCGTCTGAAACTCTGACATTCACCTTGGACAAGAGCGTCCCGACCCTGACGGTCAGCGGTGTGAACATCAGCGCCGACACGGGCACCAGCGCCACGGACTTCACCACGAAGACGGCGAGCCAGACGATCACGGGCACGCTCAGTGCCGCGTTGGCTACTGGCGATATCTTGTACGGCTCTGTGGACAACGGCAGCACCTGGACCAACGTCACCAGCAAGGTCAGCGGCACAGCCATCAGCTGGGACGGCGCAACGCTCTCGGGCAGCAGCACGATTGTTTTCAAGGTCACGGACGCGGCTGGCAACGACAGCAGCAACACTGGCAGCCAGGCTTACGTGCTGGACACTACAGCGCCAACCCTGACGGTCAGCGGTGTGAACATCAGCGCCGACACGGGCACCAGCGCCACGGACTTCACCACGAAGACGGCGAGCCAGACGATCACGGGCACGCTCAGTGCCGCGTTGGCTACTGGCGATATCTTGTACGGCTCTGTGGACAACGGCAGCACCTGGACCAACGTCACCAGCAAGGTCAGCGGCACAGCCATCAGCTGGGACGGCGCAACGCTCTCGGGCAGCAGCACGATTGTTTTCAAGGTCACGGACGCGGCTGGCAACGACGGCAGCAACACTGGCAGCCAAGCTTACGTGTTGGACACTACAGCGCCAACTACCCCAACTGTATCGCTGACCACAGACAGTGGTTCAAGTCAAACGGACAAAATTACAAACGATCCATCCTTGACCTTTAACTCGCCCGAAAACGGTGTCACGCGCATTTATTCTAGTGATGAGAATGACGTTGAACCTTACAGCAGCGAAGTGTATGAGGAGGTGGACTCAGACGGCATCCAAACTGTGGTGGTGACTGACATCGATGCGGCTGGCAATTCGTCTACTGCCAGAATCACATTCACACTGGATAGGACTGCTCCTACAATTTTTATCAACGCAATTGCAACCGATGACATCGTTAACAGCACTGAAGATAATTCGGCATTAGTTGTTTCTGGATCGACCACCGGAGTCGAGGATGGTCAAAAGGTTACGGTAGCACTTGGAGCCTATAACGCCCAAGCTGAGGTGACCAATAATTCATGGTCACTGAGTGTGGCTGCAAACATCTTTCAATTGGTTACTGAAGGTACAGCTCAGGTTACCGCAAACGTACAAGATGTGGCTGGTAATTCTGCAACTCAAGCAACCAGAAGCGTTACCTACGATAAAACCGCGCCAACTATTTCGATCACCACAGATAAAACATCTCTTGCATTCAGTTCAAGCAGTGTTGAAACCAGCACCCTTACATTTACTTTCTCTGAAGCCCCTGAAAGCTTCAGTGCAGACAATGTGACCGTGGCTGGTGGTTCGTTGAGTAACCTTGCTGTTTCTCAATCGAATTCCAAGGTCTACACGGCTACTTTCACGCCAAGCGGCTCAGCTGCTATTTCTGTGTCTGTCGCAACCGGTGACGTGAGTGATGTGGCTGGCAATGCAAGCACCACCGCTTCAAATGAAACGACTATGGGTTTGGATTACCACGTTATTGACACAGGTGTGATTGATGGGTCTGCGTCCTTCGACAGTCTGGGTCTGGATTACAGCGAATTGCAGTCGATCTTTAATAACGTCCAAGCTGCCGATGGATCTGGTGTGTCAACTGTTGAGGTTTCATTGGGCGATTCCACTTGGTTTGTGAATCAGCCCTTGAACGCCAACAATCAGTCAACTGTTTCTGTCCCGACAAAGTTTGAAGACAGTTTGCTGACCACCTTGTTAGTGACAGACGCCGACTCTCCAACAGGCAGCTGGTCCAATTTGACTCAACAACAAACACAAAACTTGGTTTGGTTCTTGGATCAGTTGGGTGACAGTGGTGTTGACAGGTTGTCAATGACCCAAGATACCCAGTACGCGATCGAAAGTTCTTTGTCCAATTACGGTTACGCGAATCTGGAAGAGCAGCTGAAGTGGGGTGCCACAGATGCTGTGATTTGGTTGATTGGACTTGATTCTGGCTCGGGTTCGGGATCGGGATCGGGATCTGGCACAGGTTCCGGTTCGGGCTCAGGTTCGGGTTCTGGTTCTGGCTCTGGCGGTTTCTAAGTTTGCAATTTAAAAGTTCAGCAGCCCTTCCAAGAAATTGGGGGGCTGTTTTAGTGAGATCGTTAGATCAATGGCTGCATTTGCAAACACTCCGATAGGTACGCAGTTATTCAAACAATCCAAGGTGCTTCTTTCTGCGCTGGTCTTGACGTTCATCATCGAGCTGGCAGCCTTGGGACCCATCATTTATATGCTCAACACCTACGACAGGGTGGTCTCCAGTCGTAGCCTTGTGACATTGCTTTCACTCACCGCGGTCTTGGTGTTGGTGTATTTGTTTGCCGGTATTTTGGAATGGATACGCTCGCAAATTCTCGTTCGCTTGTCTCTCAAACTGGACTGGGAGTTGGCGCCAGATGTGTTTGACGCAGCCTACCGGCAGCAAATCAGAAGCAAGGATGTCAATATTCACCAACTTTTGGGTGATTTGATTTCCTTTAAACAGTTTGTCAGTTCCGGCCCGGCATTGGCATTGATGGAATTGCCCATGGCTTTGATAGCGGTTCTGGTGGGCTTGATGATGCACCCTGTGTTGGCGGTCTTTACCGCAGCAGCGATTGTTATTTTGTTGCTGACCACTTACCTGCAGCAAAAACTGACCTCGTCCACACTGATGGATGCCAACAACCAGTACGCATTGTCCAACCGCAAGGCGATGATGTTGTTGCGCAATGTTGAAACCAGCTATGCCATGGGCATGGAGTCTGTTGCCCGTAAGCACTGGTACGAGGAACACAAAAAGCACCTGGAACTGCAAAGCACCGCCTCTGAATTGGCCGGGGGAGTGGGTGGCTTCATTGGTTTGCTGAACAAACTTTTGCCGTCTTTTGCTTTGGGATTGGGTGCTTACTTGGCCATCAATGACCTGATCACGGCCAGCATGGTGTTTGCTGCGTCGATGTTGATCAACAAAGCGATTGCACCCATTCAGAAAATATTAGGCAATTGGAAATCGATCATTGAAGCCCGACAGGCCTACTCGCGCCTGAACGAGCTTTTGCAAGACTACCGTGCCAAGACGAAGTCCATGGCTTTGCCAGCACCGAAGGGTCACTTTGTGATCAAAGGCCTGAGCATCAAGCCTGGCGCCAGCAAAGACCCCGTGTTGGAAGGATTGAACTTCGAAGTGCAGCCTGGCACGATGTTGGCCGTAGTGGGACCCATGGGCAGTGGTAAGTCTACCTTGGCCAAAGCGATGGTGGGTATCTGGGCGCCGAGTGAAGGCTCTGTTCGTTTGGATGGCGTAGAAATTTCTCAATGGGACAGGGATGAGGTAGGACCTCACATCGGTTTTGTGGCACAAGAGTCCGGATTTTTTGACGGCAGCGTGGCCCAAAATATTGCACGCTTAGGGGATGTGAATCCAGAGTTGGTGGTGCAAGCCGCCACGCGCGTAGGCATGCACGAGATCATTCTCAAAATGCCGATGGGCTACAACACCCCGATTGGTGAGGGATCACCTTATGTGCTTTCTGGCGGACAGAAGCAGCGTTTGTCCATTGCGCGGGCGATCTACAACAGTCCAAAGGTTTTGGTGCTGGACGAGCCCAACAGTGCCTTGGACGATGAAGGTGAGAAAATATTGGCCAGTCTTATTGATGAATTCAAAAAGATGGGTCACACCATTGTTGCTGTCACGCACAGGCCGGCTTTGGTGGGCCTGGCAGATCAACTCTTGGTGCTTCAAGCAGGACGCATGGTGGCCATGGGGGCACCGCAAGAAGTGGTGAACAAGTTTCAGCAACAAAATGTCCAACCCAATGCAGCGCATGCAAACAGCGCCAACGCGCATTCAGAAACACGCAAACCGGGTGGCGCTTTGTCTCAGGGGGACGCGCCATGATGGATCGTTTGTTCAACGCCTACATTGCCAGCGACCTCACGCCGCGTGATTTGACGCCGCCATCCGCAGGCAAGATCGGCTTGGGATCGGTGACAGCATGGGTGGTGCTGATTTTCTTTGCGGGGTTTCTCAGCTGGAGTGTTTTGGCGCCTATAGACGAGGGCGTCGCCGTGGAGGGGTCTGTGACTTCTTTGGGCAACCGCAAAAGTGTTCAGCACCATTTGGGTGGTGTGGTGAGCAAAATATTGGTCACCGAAGGTCAGACAGTTGAACAGGGTGAGTTGCTTTTGCTTCTGAATCCCTTAAGCTCACAAGCCAACTTGGCAGGTGCCCAGTTGCAGCTGATCAATTTACTCGCCAGCGAAAGCAGATTGCGCAGTGAAAGGCAAGACCTAGCTCAAATTGAATGGCTTCGTGAACTCTCCAAATTGGGCGCGGATCCGAGTGCATTGGAGGCAAAGAACGTTCAAACAAAAATGTTTGAAGCACGCAAAGCCGAATATGAAACATCACTTCGAACCAAGCGGGAACAAGTGGCACTTCTCAAGTCAGACGCGCAAAACGCGATTAAGCTTGCCAATGAGGGGCTGATGCCCAAAATGGAAGCCAACAACATGATGCGTGAAGCCTTGCGCAATGAAAGCGAGCTTTCTCAATTGGTGAACGCCAGGTTGTCGAAAATCGGTCAAGATTTATCGGAAATTTTGGCTCAAAAAGAGGCTTTTCAAGCCAAAGTGAGTTCTTTGAGTTTTGATCGAAACCAATACGACATTCGATCACCGGTCAGCGGTGTGATTTCAAATTTGAGGGTCAACACCGTAGGTGGCGTGGTCACGCCAGCACAGACCTTGATGGAAATCGTGCCGGGTGAGCAAAACTTGGTGATCGAAGTGAGGGTGCCCACGCATTTGATTGGCAAAATCAAACAAGGCATGGAGGCAAATTTACGTTTTGTGGCCTTTGCCGAGAGAAACACACCTATCGTGATGGGTGAGGTCATTTTGATCGGCGCTGACAAAGTGGCATCGGACAAAATTGGTGACCCCACACATGTGGAGGCCGGTCGTGCGGATTACTATTTGGTGCGCATTGCCATCCGAGATGATCTGAACCAAAAATTGCCCAACAAAACTTTGCAACCAGGTATGCCTGTGGATGTTGTCTTTAAAGGTGGCGAGAGGACGTTCATGACCTACCTTTTCAAGCCTTTGACCGATCAATTGTCAAAATCCTTCCTCAACTGATGCTGCGTCTTATCGCCATGAAAAAGCGCTATTCGCCTGTGGATGCTTGTGCTGCAATCAGGGGATGCATTCACGCCGGCCTTTGCGCAATGTTTTTGGGGCTTGCGACGCACACACTGGCAAATGACTTTGTTAAAACCTTAGAGCTGGCTTACCAAAACGACAGGTCTTTTCAAACGGCCAAATCTGAACGCGATTTAGGTGTTCAGGAATCAGACCGAGCAGCGCTGGTGTATTTGCCAAGTCTGTCGTTTGAAAGGGGGCGCTCACCCTTTGAGGCCAAAGACCGTACCACGACACAAATCACTCAGCCGCTGCTCGACATTGATCGCTACGCCACTTATCAGGAGATGACGGACAAGCGTAATTACGCTTTGGCCACATTCGCGGTCAAGGAGCTGGATCTGGCGCGCAAGGTGTTCAAAGTTATTTCTAATCTGGTGCATCTGAAGGAGATGCAAGTCTTGGCGCTGAGTGAGGCCAAAGATTTGGAGCGACAGGCACAAAGGGCCATGCGGCGCTTGGAGTTGGGAAATGGCACATCGATGGATGTGACCACCGCCCAGGTTCAGCATGCTCAGGCTTTGGCAAGGTACCAGTCTTTGCAAGCCGAGATGGGCCAGGCGGAGCAAAAATACTTTTCACTGACCGCCCAAACGACTGTATTGATCCGCGTGCGTCCAGATTACGAAAGTGCCTCGGGCTTTACGATGCCCTCATTTGAAGCTGCACAGGAATTCCAGAACAACCCGCTGGTTCTGCAAGCCCGTGCGCAATTGGAGTTTGCAAAGTTGGGTTTGATCAGGTCCAAATCGGCATTCATGCCCGTAGTGAATGCGGTGATCAGAAACACTTATTCCAATGCGGGCAGAGACAATTACATGGGCATGCATATCTCCACGCCCATGGGGATCTCTGCCTATTCTTTGTCGGCCAAACAAAAAGCAGAGCTGGAAGTTCAAAAAGCCCAGGCGATGCTGGATGAGGTTTTGGAGCAGTCGCGGCTCGAGGAAGTCAGCAGCGGCTTTGCAGTCAAGGCTTACGCGCGGGAGATGGCCTATCGCAACACGGCTGTGAGGGTTTCACAGGCAACAGTAGCAACGACAGAAAAGGCTTACGCTGCTGGCTTGGTGAGGGCCAACGATGTGGTAGCAGCCATTTTGGCCAGTTTTGATGTGCAACGCCAACGGCTCAATTTGATCATGAACCTGGCCGATCTGACGTTGAATCATCAGATCATTCGGAGTGTCCCCCCTCAACAAGCCATTTCATTGGTTCAGACGTTCTTTGTTGCGGACACATCCAGAAGCCCGTAAAGCTCGTGATCGTAAGAAATCCAAGTCCTTCTCAGCTTACAATCTAAAGTTAATAAAATTTATACGCACACGGGCAAACCCGTATGCGCCCTGTCGTGTTTGCTTGCTAAATGCAGCAAACACTGCGGTAGCCTACCCGGGCTTTTTTTACCTCACGCCTCACATGCCGAACAACTCCCCGATTTTTGTCCGTCAAACCCTCTGTGCTTTGCTGGTGGCTGGCTTGGCCTTGGTTGGCGGGCAGGCGCTGGCCCAAAACCTGCCCTCGGGCATTCTTCCCAATGGCGTGGCGCCAGCCGACACTGCAGCTGCAGGCTTCGCCCCCCCCGCGGCATTGCCTACACAGCCCCCATTTGGCCTTGTCACTCCACCCGTTTTGCCGCAGCGGCCGGATTTGGGTGCGGCTGACGTCCAGCGCACCGCATTGGGGCAGATCCGCCCCGCCAAGCCCCAATCACCTAGCCAGTTTCAGCGTTTTGTGCAAGCAAGCACGGGCAAACTGTTGCCGCATTTCGGCAGCAATTTGTTTGAAAACCCACTGGCCTATGCCGCAGACTCTGCCGCACCCGCCCCGGCAGACTACGTGTTGGGCCCTGGCGACGAAGTGCGCATCCAGATCTGGGGCGGCGTCGACCATGCAGGCAACCAAACGCTGGACCGCAGCGGCCAAATCAACCTGCCCAAAATCGGCACCATCGGCCTGAACGGCGTGCGCGTCAAAGACCTCGAAGACACCCTGCGCAAACGCATCGCCACTGTCTTCAACAGTGTTCAGGTCAACGCCACATTGGGCAAGCTGCGTGGCATCACCGTGTTTGTGGTGGGCCAAGCCCAGCAGCCCGGCACCTACAACCTGAGTGGCCTGTCCACCCTGGTCAACGCGGTGTTTGCCAGCGGTGGCCCCGGTGTCAACGGCAGCATGCGGGCTATCGAGCTCAAGCGCAACGGCCAGACCGTGACCACGCTCGACCTGTACGACTTCATTGCCCGCGGTGACAAATCCAAAGACGTCACACTGCAACCCGGCGACGTCATCATGATCCCGCCCGCAGGTCCTCGTGTGGCCATGACGGGCGCCTGGGACCATGCAGCCATCTACGAAATCAAACCCGGCAACACCGTTCAAGATGTGCTGAAGTTGGGGGGCGGGATGCCCACCCTGGCGGCACCACAAAAGGCGCTTTTGGAGCGCGTGGCCCCTGGCCAAAACACGCCACGCCAAGTCAAAGAGCTGGTGCTCGATACTCAAGGCCTCCAAGCCACCCTGCAAGATGGTGATGTCTTTACCCTGTTTGGCATCAGCCCAGAGTTTTCGAATGCGGTCACACTGCGTGGCAATGTGGAGGCACCTTTGCGGTACAGCTATACGGCCGGCATGCGCATCTCGGACCTTATTCCAGAACCCAAGGCCCTCATTCAGAAAGACTACTTTGTCCGCAAAAACGGTCTGGTGCAACTCAATGCAGGCCAAAACGTCAGTGGCGATCGCGTCATCAATGATGTGAAGAACCTGCTCGAAGAAATCAACTGGGACTACGCGGCCATTGAGAGACTGGATGCCAAAGAAGTCAAGACAGTGTTGATCCCATTCAACTTGGGCAAGGCTATCAAAGACAAAGACCCGCAGCACAACCTCAGGCTCATGCCGGGTGATGTGGTGACCGTGTTTGGCGTCAAGGATTTGCCCGTGCCCATGGAAAAACGGACCCAATTTGTGCGCATTGGTGGCGAGGTCAAAGTGCCGGGCATTTACCAGATCAGCCCCGGAGAAACATTGCCACAGCTGCTCGAGCGTGCGGGTGGCTTGAGCCGCAATGCTTTTGCGTATGGCACCGTTTTTAGCCGTGAAAGTACTCGTCAAGAGCAGCAGCGCAATTTGGAAAAAGCCAAGCGTCGCCTCGAACAAGACATCAACAGCCAAGTGGCCAGTCAGCTTCAAAACGTGACGGACAGTGAAAAAGGATCGGCAGTCCAAGCCCAAATTGCGGGCCAAAAAATCCTGCTCAGCCGTCTTCAGGGCTTGAGTGCAAGTGGCCGAATTGCTTTGGAGCTGGACTCGAAAAATCCTCAACTACCGGCGCTTGAATTGGAAGACGGAGACAGCATCATCGTCCCTCACAAGCCTAGCTTTGTGGGTGTCTTTGGCGCAGTCATGGCAGAAACCAGTTTCATTTACAAATCAGGCAATGATGTCGCCCACTACGTCGAAAAAGCTGGCCCCACACGCGAAGCTGACCTCGATGCTGCCTTGCTCATTCGGGCAGACGGCACAGTGCAATCGAACAAAGCCGGACGCAGTTGGTTGGGCTTAGGCAACGCCAACTTCATGACCAGTGTTCTCAACCCCGGCGACACCGTTTTTATCCCAGAAGTACTCGACCGCAGGTCTGCATACACACAATTCATCCAAGGCGCCAAAGACTGGACCACCTTGCTGTACCAATTTGGCCTTGGCGCCGCCGCACTCAAAACCATCAGAAACTGAAAGCAACTGGTCCCTGGGTCGTAGCCCGGGGTGACATTCAAAACACAAACAACCCCTGCTACTGTCATCCCGGACTAGATCAGGGATCCAGCTGAGCCAAACTGAAAAGCCTAGACCCCGGATCGAGTCCGGGGTGACAAATTAAAGACTAGACCCCGGATCAAGTTCGGGGTGACAGCTAAACCAAACCGAGCCTCCGTGCGCCTGACGCCCGCCCGAATCGACACCATCCAAAGCACCGTGCACGCGGTGCTGGGTTCGGCTTCGGGTTTGGCATTTGCGGTGTTGGTGGGCAGCCGGGCCGAAGGCACTGCAAGACAGGACAGTGACTGGGACATCGCCATCCAATGGTCAAAGCGAATATTGCCCATGGATAGGCTCGGCACAACAGAAGAGCTGCGACAAAGCCTCTGCTGCGCTTTGCTAGTTGCAGACTCGCAAATCGATTTGATCGATCTGTCCGACGCCCGCCTGACCATGAGAGCATTGGTGGCAGAAGAAGGGGTGCCCTTGTGGATCGGTGACGACCTCGCATGGGTTCGCTTCTTGCAAAACACCTGGGCCCAACTCGAAGACAACCAGTGGCGCAGGCAACATGCGGCTTGAGCTTTATCAACAAGAAACCGAGCGTTTGGCCAGCGATTTGCAAGCCATGCTTGACGCTGTCAGTCAGCGTCTGCATCAGCAACAAATGCTGTCCGCACTGGAACAAGCGGGTGTTTTGCACGCCTTGCAGGTGCTGACTGAAAACGCGATTGGCAAAGCCAAAGTCTGGATCAAGCAGCGCCAACTTCCCGTGCCGGTTTCGGCCTACGATGCATTTGCTCAACTTCATCGCGAAAAAATCATTGACGATGAAGCACTGCGAAATTGGACAGCAGCCATCGGCTTGAGAAACCGGATCGTGCATGACTACCTGAATATGGACATGTCGATCATCGAAAGCCTAGTCAAAGAACGCAAATACCAACTGCAAGTGCAGTTTCTTTTAAAAATCATCTCCCCGTAGTTCGGCATCTCCAGCCCCGACAAAACCATGCGCCTCACCCCCGCCCAAATCGACACCACACGCCAAGCTGCGACAGCCGCATTTGGCCAGGGCACATCGGTGTGGTTGTTTGGTTCTCGCGTGGACGACACCAAAAAAGGCGGTGACATTGATTTGTTGGTATGTCCCAAAACGCTAACAAGCGAAGCGGGCACAAGCAGCACAAACCTCGACGACACAGCCAAGCCAGCGTTGAGCTTCATGCAAAAAATCAAAATGCTGAACTTGCTGGAGCAACAACTGGGTGAGCGAAAAATAGACATCGTGGTGGAGCACCCGCAAGACCTGCGCCCCATTGTTGAAGTGGCCCACACCACAGGCATCCGACTTCAATGAATCAAAGCCCCGAACAACTGGCACTGCAACACCACATGGCGCTATGCCAAAGTCATGCCGAAGCTCTTCAAGATGCCTTGCAAGACATGCGGAACCGGGCCTTGAATGTGGACGACTACACCCACCTGAACAAAGCAGACCGCCGTCTGCTCGACCAATTTGCTTACCGCTACACCCGGCTGCAAGACGATATGGGAGCCAAGTTGATACCCGCCGTACTCAAAGCATTGGGCGAAGATATTGCACCCCTGTCTGCACTTGACCGATTTGCCCGGCTGGAGCAACTGGGCTGGCTGGCCAGCGCTGACGAATGGCAAACCCTGCGCCAAATCCGCAACCAGTTTGCCCACGATTATTCGGACAACCCAACCGAACGCTTTGAACGACAACAAGCCGCTGTTCACGCTGCCGTGCAACTCATGTCTGTATTGACGCGCTTTCAAAGCAAATCGACACCAGCAGTCCCTCCGTCATCCCGGACTTGATCCGGGATCCAGAGCACCAAAAAATGTCATCCCGGACTTGATCCGGGATCCAGCTGAGACAAGCAGAAAACCCTAGACCCCGGATCAAGTCCGGGGTGACAGCCAAACTTCCAAATGTAATCCCGGACCAGATCCGGGATCCAGTCCCCCCCAAATGTCATCCCGGACTCGATCCGGGATCCATCTCCTAAAAAAATGACCGACACCCCCCAACCCCCAGAAGCCGAAGACGAAATCAGCCTGCTCGACCTGCTGCAAACCATCGTTGACAACCTGCGCCTGCTCATCATTGGCCCGCTGGTGGTGGGCCTGGCCGCTTTAGGCATCAGCTTTGCCGTCACACCCACCTTCACAGCGCAAGTCGCCTTCTTGCCGCCGCAACAGCAGCAGGGCATGGCTGCCAGCATGCTGGCCAGCCTTGGAGCACTGGGCGGCTTGGCGGGTGCGGCCACGGGCCTCAAAAACCCCGCCGACCAATACGTCGCCTTCCTCAAAAGCAATAGCATCGAAAACGCCCTCATCGACCGCTTCAAGCTCATGGACCGGTATGAGGAAGAGTTCAAACAAGACGCCCGCAAAACGCTGGAAGGCAAAGTCAAAATTGCCAGCGGCAAAGACGGCATCATCACCGTGGACGTGGACGACCACGAACCGCAATTTGCCGCCGACATGGCCAACGCCCACGTCGAAGAGCTGACCAAACTGATGGGCCGGCTGGCCGTGACCGAGGCCCAGCAACGGCGCCAATTCTTCGAAAAACAGCTTGAGCAATCAAAAAACAAACTTACCCAAGCCGAACTGGCCCTGCGCGCCACGGGTGTGTCAAGCAGCGTGCTCAAAAGCAACCCTGCCAGCGCCGTGGCCGCTGTGGCAGGCCTGCAAGCGCAAATCACGGCGCAAGAAGTCAAACTGGGCGCCATGCGCGGCTATTTGGCCGAAACTGCGCCTGACTTCAAACAAGCCCTGACCGAGCTCGCCAACCTGCGCGCCCAGCTGGCCAAACAATCGCAGCAAGACAAAGCCGACCCCGCAGAGCAGGGCGACTACGTGGCCGCTTTTCGCGAATTCAAATACCAAGAAACCCTGTTCGAGTTGTTTGCCAAACAATTTGAAATGGCCAAAGTCGACGAAGCCCGCGAAGGCGCCACCATCCAGGTCATCGACGCCGCCACCCCGCCTGAGCGCAAGTCCAAACCCAAAAAAGCCCTCATCGCCATCCTGGCCACGCTGGCCAGCGGCTTTGCGCTGCTGCTCTTCGTCTTCGTCCGCCAAGCCATGCGCAACGCCAGCCAAGACCAAGAATCCGCCCAAAAACTCCAAGCCCTCAAAACCAGCTGG
The DNA here is from genome assembly GCF_001412535.1 of Limnohabitans sp. 63ED37-2. Taxonomy (GTDB): domain Bacteria; phylum Pseudomonadota; class Gammaproteobacteria; order Burkholderiales; family Burkholderiaceae_C; genus Limnohabitans_A. The sequence goes on from NZ_CP011774.1 coordinate 141,852, forward strand.
CGCAAAGCCTTGGGCCGTTCATGACCGGCTTCCAACCAAGTCGGACAACGCTGACCCTCAGGACTGCCATCCCGGCCGCCTAAAACGTCATCCCGGACTAGATCCGGGATCCATCTTTCCGAAACTCAGCGACTTTAGGCCCAGCAATACTGCCCGATTCACTTCCATCCCATGCCTACAAACAAAACCATAGCCATCATCGGACTCGGATACGTTGGCCTTCCACTGGCCGTCGAATTTGGCAAACACCGTACCACGCTCGGGTTTGACATCAACCAAACCCGCATCCACGAACTGCAGTCTGGGCAAGACCACACCCTCGAATGCAACCCCGAAGAACTGCAAAGCGCCACGCATCTGCGCTACAGCGCCAACGCGGTCGATCTGCAAGCCGCGCAAATCTACATCGTCACCGTGCCCACCCCGGTGGACCAAGCCAACCGCCCTGACATGACGCCGCTCGTCAAAGCCAGCGAAACCGTGGGCAAAGTGCTCAAGGCGGGCGACATCGTCATATACGAATCCACCGTCTACCCCGGTGCCACCGAAGAAGTGTGTGTGCCCGTGCTGGAAAAGTTCAGCGGCCTACAATTTAACCAAGACTTTTTCTGCGGCTACAGCCCCGAGCGCATCAACCCCGGCGACAAAGAACACCGGCTGCCCACCATCAAAAAAGTCACCAGCGGCAGCACCCCCGCTATTGCCGAAGAGGTCGACCAGCTCTACAAAGAAATCATCACCGCAGGCACCCACAAAGCCAGCTGCATCAAGGTGGCCGAAGCCGCCAAAGTGATTGAAAACACCCAGCGCGACGTGAACATCGCCCTGATGAACGAGTTGAGCCTGATCTTCCACAAGCTGGGCATCGACACACTCGAAGTGTTGCAAGCCGCAGGCACCAAGTGGAACTTCTTGCCCTTCAGACCCGGCTTGGTGGGCGGGCACTGCATTGGCGTGGACCCGTATTACCTCACGCACAAAGCGCAAGAAGTCGGCTACCACCCCGAAGTGATCTTGGCTGGCCGTCGCATCAACGACGGCATGGCCAGCCATGTGGCTGACGAAACCATCAAGCTCATGCTGTGCAAAGGCCTGCCCGTGCTGGGCAGCAAAGTGCTGGTGCTGGGCCTGACCTTCAAAGAAAACTGCCCCGATGTGCGCAACACCAAAGTGGTGGACATCGTCAAAGCTCTGCGCGGTTACAACACCCAAGTGGACGTTTACGACCCTTGGATTGATGTGGCCGAGGCCGAACACGAATACGGCCTGCAGTGCCTGCGCCAAGAGCCTACCAAGGGCCAATACGCCGCCATCGTGCTGGCCGTGGGCCACGAACAGTTCATGGCCATGGGCGAAGAAGGACTGAAAGCCTATGGCCAACCAGGTGCCGTGGTCTATGACGTGAAGAGCATCCTGCCTCTGGGCGCAGCAGACGGAAGACTGTGATATGACCGCCTACGAACAATTGCGCCATCAACTGCCAAAAGCACCCAAGACTTGGCTGGTGACGGGTGTGGCCGGCTTCATCGGCAGTAACCTGCTGGAAACCTTGCTCAAGCTGGACCAACGCGTGGTGGGCCTCGACAACTTCGCCACCGGCCACCAGCGCAACCTGGACGAAGTGCAAAGCCTGGTCACCCCCGCCCAATGGGCCAACTTCGACTTCATCCAAGGCGACATCCGCAAACTGGCCGACTGTCAGCGTGCCATGAAATACCGTCATTGCGAGGAGCGAAGCGACGCGGCAATCCAGTCCCCCATCCCCGTCAACTACGTCCTCCACCAAGCCGCCCTAGGCAGCGTACCCCGTAGCCTGGCCGACCCCATCGCCACCAACGCAACCAACATCACCGGCTTCCTCAACATGCTGGTCGCTGCACGTGACGCCAAAGTGCAAAGCTTCACCTACGCCGCCAGCAGCAGCACCTATGGTGACCACCCTGCGCTGCCCAAGGTGGAAGAAAACATCGGCAACCCGCTCAGCCCTTACGCCGTGACCAAATACGTCAACGAGCTGTATGCCGATGTGTTTGCACGCAGTTATGGCTTTGAGACCATTGGGCTGCGGTACTTCAATGTGTTTGGGCCACGCCAAGACCCTAACGGCGCCTATGCCGCCGTCATCCCCAAATGGACCGATGCGCTGATCAAAGGCGAGACCATCTACATCAATGGCGATGGCGAAACCAGCCGCGACTTTTGCTTTGTGGCCAACGCCGTGCAAGCCAACTTGTTGGCCGCAACGGCTGCAAGTCGCGTCATAGCGAGCGAAGCCAGGCAATCGAGTGCACCCGCCCCATCTCCTCTCAACCAGGTCTACAACGTAGCCGTGGGCGACCGAACCACCCTGAATCAACTCTTTGGCCTGCTGCGCGACAACCTTCAAACCGTCGTACCGAGCGAAAAGCGGCAATCCATTTCAGCAAGCCGACCCATTTACCGAGATTTTCGTGCCGGAGATGTGCGCCACAGCCAAGCAGATATCGGCAAAGCCCAGCGCCTATTGGGTTATGCACCAACAATCAGCATTGGCAAAGGCATTGGTGAAGCGATGCCCTGGTATTGGATGCAAAAAACTATACCCTAGTAATAAGAAATAAAAATTTATAGTTTTAAGTCATGAAAAAAGTAAAAAATAAAAAATATACGAACATAAAATTAATAATTACTTTTCGGCAACACAAAAAATACTCAAATTGATGCCAATTTTTCGGATCGTGTACTGTAAATAGGCTGCGGCTCAGGACAAACTCTTGAGTTACTCAAACACCGAAAGCTCTGCGAGAAAACGGTTAGAATTGAGCTGTTTGAAAAGGCAGCTGAAAATGAACGCACACGTGTTGATGCGAGATCAAACATCGGGGCAAGGACAAGCGGCTGACCGATGAAGACGAATTGGGTCAATTTGATTCTTATGCTAGATGTGCCAGAGCACCTGGTTGATCCTTGGAATGTGCTGCGTCGTATACAAAATATTCATTTAAAACCAGGTGGCAAAATGATTATTTCGTTGCTTAACGCCCGACATTTCACCTATGTGATGCCATTGATGCTGTACGGTGAATTTAGTTATCAAGAACGCGGCATTCTTGATAAAACACATCTTCGATTCTTTAAGCGGAAATCAGGCACAAAAATGCTTCGTGATGCTGGCCTTTCAATTGAAAAGGTCAAATGTACAAGTCTTGATAAATCGTTGAATAGTGGCAAGTTGAATGCATTAACTCTAGGAATTTTCTCAGAGTTCCTGACAAGTCAATTCATTTATCTGGCCAGTCCAGACCAAGCGCAAGGCAAAAACAGGTGAGGGTATCGCACATTGCATGGAACTTGGCAGGCTTGTCAGTGCCACTGCTTGTGGCTGCCGTTACAGTACCAGCTCTCCTTGATACATTGGATAAAGAAAAGTTTGGCCTCTTGGCATTGGCGTGGGGTCTTATCGGTTACGCCGGTGCACTCGATCTTGGCCTTGGGAGAGCCCTGACACAAATGGTGGCCAGTTTGCGTGGCGAACGCAGGCTGGTGGAGATTCCTGATACTTTGGCAACAGCAAGCCGTATAACCTTTGTGATCGGTCTTATTGCCGGTACCCTGATTGCTTTGTTTGCCTTGCTGGGTGGTGCCAGCATGATTCGAACCGAAAGCACACCTGAAGCAGAAATACAGTTTGCCATTTTTTTGCTAGCGATCGCATTGCCTGCACAAGCCATGAGCGCAACCTACAAGGGGCTAAATGAAGCTTTCATGAACTTTAAAGGTATTAGCTATTTGCGTGCGGTACTTGGCATTATAAATTTTGCAGGTCCGTATGCTGTTTCATTTTTCACCACTCAACTGCATTGGCTTGTTTCTTCCTTAGTTATCAGTCGGATTATCTCGCTTGTCATTTACAAGCATCTTGCAGCGCATTGCCTGCAACGTGAACCCGAAACCCAACAACCTGCAAGTTACTCGCCACGTATTGCAAAAAATTTGTTTACGTTCGGTGGTTGGGTCACGGTGAGCAGTGTCATTAGTCCGATCATGGTGCAGTCTGACCGTTTTTTTATTGCAGCCATGATCTCTGCAGCGGCTGTAACTACATACGTCTTGCCTTATGAAGTTGTTGTGCAAAGTCTTGTCCTAGTTGGCGCTATTTCAACAGTGATGTTCCCCGGCTTAAGCAAGCTGATGCAAGAGAAGCCTGATCAATGGCGTGCATATTTTCGAAAATGGTTGCTTCGAGTCGCTGCAATTATGATGTTTGTTTGTGTTTTTTTGGCGTTATTTTTGCCAATAATATTTAAATTATGGTTGGGTGAAAATATGGATTATGAGTCACTCATTATAGGGCGAATTTTATGCATAGGTGTATTTTTAAATTCAATAGGCTCTATGTATTATTCTGCTGTACAAGCAAAAGGTCGAGCAGACCTGACTGCAAAAATCCATATTTTTGAGTTGCCAGTTTATTCTCTTGCTTTGATAATGCTTGCAGTGCATTATGGTTTAAAGGGTGTTGCATGCGCTTGGTCGGGGCGTATGTTGGTGGATTTAATTTTATTATATTATTGCAATAGAAAAATTGATAAATAAAATTCTACTTGCTTATTTGGCTATGCCAATAATATTCCCTAATGCGTTACGAAGTTATTCGGTGCCGATTTTTCTATTGGTCGGGGTATTTTCGGCAATCGTATCTTATAAAAGTATAGGAAAGGTGCCGATAACAATATATGTGACGATGGCGTTGACTACAGTCATATTTTTACTAGTGGGGACATCGGCGGCCTATGCCGACGCGTTATTGTGGATATTATTCGTGTACATAGTATCGCCACTTTTATGGATGTTCTTTTGGAATAGAGTGCTTGAAAGAAGTGAAATTTATCAAGTGGTCAATATATTAAAAATTTATACTTTACTGGCTTGTCTGTCTATATTTATTTTCATGTATGTTTTTATTAATTATGGGTCGGAATATGTTGGAATGTTAATTGATGAGCCAAATGTAGAGTTTTCACAGGGCCGTATCGGGGTGGCCATGCATGTTCTGGGTTCGTTGATATTTCTTGGGACAGGATTTCTTGCAGTTCCTAATCTGATAAATAAGTGGTTGAGAATTCCACTGATTATCATATTAACAGCCGCAGCGTTGTCATCGGGTCGCTCAGCTTTGATTTTGGCAGCTGGAATAGGAATTTTTATCAACTTCGCAAGAATGAGTGTTATTGAAAAAGCAAGATTTGCAATGGGATCAATTTTCGTAATTTCACTTATTGGTATATTTTTGACGGTACTTTCCAGCTTTTCCGAGGATGAAATTCCAATTGATGTTTTTGAAATATTGTTAAATTTTTTGAATAAAGTAATTCAAGGCGGAGGTGATGAGAGGGTTATGCAATTGAGCTCTTTGATTGATGGCATCATAGAGTCAAATTTTTTAGGTGTTGGGCATGGTGTAAGTGCTTTGGTGGTGAGAAATGAGATTAATCCGTGGAAGTATGAATTGCTTTGGGTTTCGACAGTATTTCATGTTGGATTGATTGGTTTTTTTATTTATGCAATTCCAGTATTATTGGTAGGTTTAACTTTTATAAATTTAAAACGTTTAAAGAAACACAATGATTACGATGTATTTGTTATGGCGGGATTTGTGTCAATTTTATTGGCGTCGAATACTAATCCTTATTTGCAATCATTTGATTTCCAGTGGATGTTTGTATTCCCATGTGTTTATTTTTATAAGCGATACAGGGCTGAATTGCGATGATTGAAGTTGATTGTATAGTTGTTAATTGGAATTCTGGCGAGATATTAACAGATTGTCTGAAATCTCTTGAGAATTTCAACGGGACTTGTAGTTTAAACGTGGTTGTTATAGATAATGCCTCTGTAGACGAATCAGAGCAAGTGTCAAGTTTTTTCAGTGATGTCAGATTGGTTTGTGCTGGTGAGAATTTAGGTTTTGGAAAGGCATGTAATTTGGGTGCAACATTAACAGGGAGCAATTACATTTTATTTTTGAATCCGGATGCAGAGTTATTGCCAGATAGCTTAGAGAAGGCACTTGATTTCATGCAAGAACCTAAAAATGCAACTGTTGGAATCTGCGGTGTTCAACTATTGGACGAATCGGGCCATGTTTCCCGCAGCTGCGCACGTTTCCCAACACCGATAGGTTTTATAGCTCACTCTATTGGCTTAGACCGCTTCTTACCAAAACTTGGCCATTTCATGGCAGAGTGGTCCCACGACTCAACGCAAGTGGTTGATCATGTCATTGGTGCTTTTTATCTTGTTCGCCGTGAGTTATTCGAGGCAATAGGCGGATTTGACGAGCAATTTTTTGTTTATTTGGAAGATTTAGATTTTTCATACAGGGCACATAAAGCAGGTTGGCAAAGTGTTTATTTGGCTGATGTTCAGGCCTTCCATGCGGGCGGTGGCACGTCTAACCAAGTGAAAGCAAAACGCTTGTTCTATTCTTTGCGCAGTCGGCTGCTTTATGCCTTCAAGCATTTCCATCTGTTCGGGGCCGTGTTGGTTTTCATGACAACATTATTCATAGAGCCTATCTCACGCAGCGCCTTGGCCATTGGCCGACGTTCATGGTCTTCTTTGGCTGAAACCTGGGAGGGTTATGGCGTGTTATGGCGCTGGCTGCCGCAGTGGATTTTCAAAGGTGTGACACGGTGAAGCCTTTGCGTGTTTTGTCATTACCGCATTATGGCCAACAAGGTGCGTCCAGCAGGATGCGGTCTTGGCAGTATTTCCCAGTCATGCGCGAAGCTGGTGTGCATGTTGAAGTTCAGGCCCTCATAGATGATGCAACGCTGTTGGATCGTTACAAAGTCGGGTCATACCGTTTAGTGTCCGTTTTAAAGCGGTATGCATTGCGCGTTGCTGCGCTTTTTGGCTGTCATCGATATGATTTGCTGTGGATCGAAAAAGAGGCCTTGCCTTGGCTGCCCTTATGGTTCGAGTTGATCTTGCTGCGCCGAGTGCCCTACGTGCTTGATTTTGATGACGCGGTGTTTCACAACTACGATCAGCATCTCATTGCTTTAGTTCGTCGGTTGTATGGCTTGCGCCTGGATCGACTCATGGCCAAAGCTGCTTTGGTCATGTGCGGCAATCAATATTTAGCCGATCGTGCCAAGAGTGCGGGGGCGCAGCGGGTTGAGGTGTTGCCCACTGTCATTGATCTTGTGCGTTACCCCGCACCTGTATGGCCCAATTCGTTGCCGAAGCATGATGTTTCGACCATTGTTTGGATCGGGTCGCCAAGTACGGCGCGATATTTGCAAATTCTGCAGAAGCCCTTGCAGTTGCTCGCGCAACGTATGAAGTTTGTGCTTCGCATTATTGGTGCGGAATTTCACATGCCAGGCGTGCAGGTGGAGTGCGTTCCATGGGCAGAGGCCACAGAGGTGGCGTCCATTGCCGCATGCCACGTTGGCGTCATGCCTTTGCAGGACTCCGCGTGGGAGCGAGGCAAGTGCGGCTACAAGTTGATTCAGTACATGGCCTGCGGTTTACCGGTAGTGGCCAGCCCTGTAGGGGTGAACACTCAAATTGTTGAGCCCGGTGTGAATGGATTTTTGGCTAACAGCGACGGTGAGTGGGTGACAGCTCTTGAGCAGCTTTTGACGCAAGCCCAGTTGCGCCAGCGCATGGGCATGGCAGGTCGCGCCAAGGTTGAGGCGCAGTATTGCATTCAAAAAACAGGCCCCAAGATGGCCGAGCTTCTTAAAGAAGCAGCCAAGGGCGCTTGATATGTGTGGATTGACTGGTTTTTGGGGCTCATCTGCGGATGGCCCAGTCATCCAATCGCAATTGCAGCGCATGACGCAACAAATTCAGCACCGTGGGCCTGACTCAGATGGCCATTGGGTGGACGCGAATGCCGGCATAGCGCTGGGCCACAGGCGTTTGGCCATTGTCGATTTATCGCCAGCTGGGGCGCAGCCCATGCAGGCGGTCAGTGGTCGCTGGGTGATGGCGTTCAACGGAGAGATTTACAACCACCTGCATCTGCGCGCCGAGTTGGAAAGGTCCTCACTGGCACCCGTTTGGCGAGGCCATTCAGACACAGAGACATTGCTGGCCGGGTTTGATGCTTGGGGCATTCGGGCCACCATCGAAAAATGCGTGGGTATGTTCGCCATGGCTGTGTGGTGCCGCCAAACGCATAGTCTGACTTTGGTGCGTGACCGCTTGGGCGAAAAGCCGCTTTATTACGGCTGGCAGGGGCAGGGCAGTCAGGCAGTATTCCTGTTCGGGTCAGAACTCAAGGCCTTGAGTGCGCACCCCGCATTTACGGCAGAGATAGATCGCCAAGCCTTGGGCAGTTACATGCAAAACATGGCGGTTGGAGGCACGCACAGTATTTATAAAGGCATTCACAAAGTGCCACCGGGCACCATCCTGACGGTGAGCAGCAACAAGCCCGATCCCGTAATGGAGCGCTACTGGTCTGTAGAGCAAGTCGCTGCGCAGGGCGTGGCCAACCGTTTTACTGGCTCTGCCGCTCAGGCCGTGGATGCACTGGAGGCTTTGTTAAAAGACGCCGTAGCACAGCAGATGATGGCGGATGTGCCCTTGGGGGCTTTTTTGTCGGGCGGGGTGGATTCGTCCACCATCGTTGCTCTGATGCAGGCGCAAAGTTCGCGGCCTGTCAAAACCTTCTCCATCGGTTTTCATGAGAAGGAATACAACGAAGCCGAGCACGCCAGTGTTGTAGCGGGCCATTTGGGCACGGACCACACCGACCTTTATGTCACGGCCCAGCAGGCCATGGATGTGATCCCACGTCTGCCCAGTTTGTATGACGAGCCCTTTGCAGATTCGTCGCAAATCCCCACCTTCCTGGTTAGCCAAATGACGGGCCAGCATGTCAAGGTGGCTTTGTCGGGCGATGCGGGCGACGAGTTGTTTGCGGGTTACAACCGTTATCAGCTAACGGCCAGTTTGTGGCCCAAACTGTCAAGCATGCCGCAGCCCATGCGCAAGTTGGCGGCATGGGGTTTAACGCGGTTTTCATCGAACACGCTCGACCGCTTTGCCAGCTATACGCCGCTCGCAAAGCGCTGGTCCGGTGTCGGGGACAAGCTGCACAAAGGCGCTGGCGTCATGGGCGCTGGGTCTATTGCTGATTTGTATCAGAGCATGGTGGCCATGGGGTGGTCGAAGCCAAGCGCTTTGGTGCGGGGCATGGACGGTGATGCCATTAGTTTGAACATGCCCGATTTGCCAGGCTTGCGAGATGTGGAACGCATGATGGCATTCGACTTGTTGAACTATTTGCCGGACGATATTTTGACCAAGGTGGACCGGGCTGCCATGGGCGTTAGCCTAGAGACGAGGGTGCCGTTCTTGGACCATCGGGTGGTTGAGTTTGCTTGGCGCTTACCCATGGACTACAAGATGCGCCGCGAAAACGGGCGGTCTGTCACCAAATGGGCTTTGCGCCAAGTGCTGTATCGGCATGTGCCGCAGGCGCTGATCGAGCGGCCCAAAGTGGGCTTTGGTGTGCCGATAGAGCATTGGCTGCGTGGCCCCTTGCGCGATTGGGCCGAAGACCTGCTGAGCGAAGCGCGCATTAACCGTGATGGTTTTCTAAACCCGAGGCCTGTGCGCCAACGCTGGAAAGAGCATTTAAGTGGCAAGCGCAATTGGCAGCATTCGATCTGGTGCGTGTTGATGTTTAATTTATGGCTGGATGAGCAAAAGCGTTCGGTGAGTGCCGCATGAGTATTCTGGTGATTGCGAGCTTGGCTGAGTCTTTGATCAACTTCAGAGGCCCCTTGCTGGCTGCTTTGCAAGCCAAAGGCATGCAAGTGCATGTGGCCGCCCCCAACCTGCCTGAGGACAGCGCCGTGCACCAGCAGTTGAAGGCGCTGGGTTATGTGGTGCACAACGTGCCCATGCGTCGCACGGGCACCAACCCGGTGGCCGATGCGTTCACCCTGTGGCAGCTTTGGCGGTTGATGCGCAGCATTCAGCCTAGCCATGTGTTGGGCTACACCATCAAGCCGGTCATTTATGGCAGTTTGGCCGCTTGGCTTGCGGGTGTGCCGCGCCGCTTTGCCTTGATAACGGGGCTTGGTTATGCATTTCAGGGGCAGGCCAAGGCGCTAGGGGGCTTGCGTGCGCTGGTGCAGCGACTCTATGGCTTGGCGCTGCGGCGGACGGACAAGGTATTTTTCCAAAACCCGGACGACCAGGCATTGTTCCGCAATTTGGGTTTGTTGCCACCGGGAACGCCGTCTTGCGTGGTTAACGGTTCGGGGGTGGATGTGGAGGCCTTTGCCGTGGCACCTGTGCCGCCCGTGCCGCATTTTTTGTTGATTGCCCGTTTGTTGGGCGACAAGGGTGTGCGCGAATACGCGCAGGCCGCGCAGCTCACCCGGGCGCTTTACCCGCAAGCGCGGTTTTCTTTGGTGGGCTGGCTCGATGAAAACCCCGACGCCATTGCCCAATCGGAGCTGGATGCTTGGGTGAAGGCGGGAACGCTTGACTTTATGGGCCGCTTGTCTGACGTGCGTCCAGCCATTGAGGCTTGCAGCGTGTATGTGTTGCCCAGCTACCGCGAGGGAACGCCCCGCACCGTGCTGGAAGCCATGGCGATGGGCCGCGCCGTCATCACCACCGACGCACCCGGCTGCCGCGAGACTGTGGTCGATGGCGACAACGGTTTTTTGGTGCAAGTCAAGTCGGTGGATGCCTTGGTGGAGGCCATGACCCGTTTCATCACCGACCCCACGTTGTCTACCCGAATGGGCCAGCGTGGGCGGCAGATAGCCGAAGAAAAGTATGACGTGCACAAGGTGAATGCAGTGATGTTGAAAGAGATGGGTCTGGCGTGAAGCGAGTGTTTGATTTGTTGGCTTCGGCCTTGGGCTTGTTGATCTTGTCCGTACCTTTGACCGTGCTTGCTTGGCAGGTGCGCCGCAAGCTGGGCAGTCCGGTGCTGTTCACCCAAGTGCGCCCGGGCTTGCATGGCAAGCCGTTTTGCATGGTCAAGTTCCGCACCATGACGGATGCACGCGACGCCAGCGGCGGTTTGCTGCCCGATGCGCAGCGGCTCACGCCCTTTGGCCGCTTTTTGCGTGCCAGCAGCTTGGACGAGCTGCCCGAGTTGTGGAATGTGTTGCGCGGTGAGATGAGCTTGGTGGGGCCGCGCCCATTGCTCATGGAGTATTTGCCGCTCTATTCGCCTGCACAGGCTCGCCGCCACGAGGTGCGCCCGGGCATCACGGGTTGGGCGCAGGTCAACGGCCGCAACGCCATCAGCTGGGCCGACAAGTTTGCGCTTGACGTTTGGTATGTGGATAACCGCAGCCTGTGGCTGGATGTGCGCATCTTGTGGCTGACGGTGCGCAAGGTGCTGGTTCGTGATGGCATCAGCGCCCCCGGCGATGCGACGATGCCCAAGTTTGAAGGTATCAATGAAAACAAATAAATTTAACGTGCTTTTGCTCTCGGCGGGCCGACGGGTGGAGTTGATCAAAGCGATTAAGCAGGAATTGCAGCTGCGGGGCTTGCAATCAATGATGTTTGCAACTGACTTGAAGCCCGAAATGTCTGCAGCTTGCCAGCTTGCCGACCAAGCCTTTGCGTTGTCACGTGTGACCGCCCCCGGTTATATGGATCAATTGTTGGCGCTCTGTTTGGAGCAGAAAGTTGGTCTGGTTATACCGACGATCGATACGGAATTGCTGAGCTTGGCAGAGCACAGGGAAAGATTTTCAGCAGAGGGTATTGACCTTGTAATCTCGGATGAGTCCCTGGTACGTGTGTGCCGTGACAAGCGGTTAACAGCTCAACTTTTCAATTCTGTTGGCATCGATGTGCCCAAGATTTTGGACCGACAGCTGCTCGCCTTCCCTTGTTTTGCCAAGCCGTACGACGGCAGTCGCAGTGTTGGTGCAGCCAAGCTTTGTCATGCCGCTGATCTTTCTGATGGTATGCGCGATGATCCTAAGATGATGTTCATGGAGTTCATCGATCAGAGTTTTGAGGAGTACACAGTTGATGCATATTACGATCGCAAGGGGATTTTGAAGTGTTTAGTTCCGCGCCATAGGCTGGAAGTGCGTGACGGTGAAGTCAACAAAGGGGTTACTCGCAAACACCACGTCTACGAATACCTCATTGACAAACTGGCAAAGATTAAGGGTGCGCGTGGTTGTTTGACTGTTCAGCTTTTCGCGCATCCACACGAAAAGCGCTACGCAGCTTTGGAAATCAACCCTCGTTTTGGCGGTGGTTATCCGCTTTCTTATTCTGCAGGTGCCAATTACCCTGGGTGGTTGATCGACGAATACTTGTTGCCGAAAGAGATTGATTTTTTTGACGGATGGACTTCGGATTTGATGATGCTGCGATATGACGCACATGTGTTGGTGAAAAATGCGCATTGACCTTGCGCGAACCGTTGTCGTCTTTGATTTGGATGACACCCTTTATCAAGAAGCTGATTATGTGAACTCTGGTGTCCGCTATGTTTGTAGGCAGATCAACTCTTTGTACGGTATCGATTGCTACGAAGCCATTCAAGCTCAACGCTTGCAGGACACAAAGCTTGACTGGCTGACTTTGGCATGTGAGTTGGCTCACTTAAATCCTTCGGTTAAAGAATCGCTTTTGTGGATGTACAGGTTGCACTTGCCTGATATAAAGCTGTCCGAAAATTGTTCTGTATCTTTAGAGAAAATCAAATCAACAGCATTAGCCGTTGCCGTTTTGACTGATGGGCGGACTGTTACGCAAAAGTTTAAATTGGCATCTCTTGGTTTAAGCCATTACCCAGTTTACGTTTCTGAGGACTACGGCAGTGCAAAGCCAGCCCCTGATCGCTTTCTAGCCATTCAAAAAGACTTTCCCGCAGAAAAATACGTATACATAGCAGACAACGTTCTAAAAGATTTTATAGGATGCAATTCTTTGGGTTGGCTTGGTATTGGGATGCGTGGGAACGATTGCAACATTTATTCACAGTCAACTCTGGGTTTGCCGGAATCAGCGTTACCCACTTATTGGGTCAATAATTGGGACGAGTTAACAAAACTGTTGCTTAATTCATGAAGGATGGCTTGGTCATCCGTAATTCGGACTAAAAATGCTTAACACCCCTTTTTCCCATTGGCCCAGTTTCACCCCCGAAGAGGCCGACGCGGTGCACCGCGTGGTGATGTCCAACAAAGTGAACTATTGGACGGGCACCGAGACCCGCGAGTTTGAAAAAGAGTTTGCCGCTTGGTGTGGCACGGCGCATGCTGTGGCGCTGGCCAATGGCACGCTGGCGCTCGATGTAGCGCTGAAGGCTTTGGGTGTGGGGCTGGGCGATGAGGTGGTGGTCACGCCGCGCACGTTCATTGCGTCAATTTCGTGTGTGGTGAATGCGGGCGCGGTGCCTGTGTTTGCCGATGTGGAGGCCGACAGCGGCAATGTGTCAGCCCGCACGATTGCGGCGGTGTTGTCGCCCCGGACCAAGGCGGTGGTGTGTGTGCATTTGGCGGGTTGGCCGTGCGACATGGACCCGATCATGGCGCTGGCGGCTGAGCATGGCCTGAAGGTGATTGAGGATTGCGCCCAGGCGCATGGGGCGCGTTACAAGGGACGGCCTGTGGGGAGCATTGGGCATGTGGGGGCCTGGAGTTTTTGCCAGGACAAGATCATGACCACGGGCGGCGAGGGCGGCATGGTGACGACGAATGACGAGGCGCTGTGGCGGGCGATGTGGTCGTTCAAGGACCATGGCAAGAGTTACGAGGCGGTGTACGAGCGCCAGCACGCGCCGGGGTTCCGGTGGTTGCACGAGAGTTTTGGCACCAATTGGCGCATGCTGGAGATGCAGGCGGTGCTGGGGCGCATTCAGCTGCGGCGCATGAAGGATTGGTCTGCGGCGCGTGCGCGCAATGCGCAGGCGATTTGGGCGGCTTGTGCTGGGTTTGCGGCTTTGCGGGTGCCGCAGGTGCGGTGCGCTTCATGCTCGGGTGGTTGTGCAGCCGCTGGCGTGGCTTGCGAGCATGCCCATTACAAGTGTTATGCCTACGTGCAACCCGAGCGCTTGGCCCCGGGTTGGACGCGAGACCGGATCATCGAGGCTATCAACGCAGAGGGGGTGCCCTGCTACCAAGGCTCTTGTTCAGAGGTGTATTTGGAAAAGGCTTTTGACGGCACGGGTTGGCGTCCCGCCCAGCCCCTGCCTGTAGCCCGTGCGCTGGGCGAGACGTCCATCATGTTTTTGGTGCACCCAACGCTAACTCAGGCGGAGGTGGACAAGACGTGTGAGGTGTTGCGGCGGGTGATGGGTCAGGCGAATGCCTGATTCAATGTCCTAATCCTGTGCCAATTATAAAACTTATAGCATGCAATTAAAAAAGCTCTCTGAACATTTGCTGGCCTTGCCGCGCCCGGCCAAGCGGGCTTTGGCGCTTGGTTTTGACACGGTGTTGTGCGTGGTGTCGGTTTGGATAGCGTTCAATTTGCGTTTCGGTTTTTGGGTGGGCTGGACGCCTGCGCACAGCACGTTGTTGATGTTGTGCCTGTCCACGGCACTGCCGTTGTTCACGGTCCTAGGCTTTTACAGGGCGATTTTCAGGTACGCGGGTTTACCAGCGCTCATGACGGTGCTCAAGGCGGCGGCTATTTTGGGTGTGTTCTTTGTGTTGGTGTTCTCGGTGGTGTCCGTGCCGGGGGTGCCGCGTGCCATTGGTGTGCTGTTGCCTTTGGTGCTGATGGTGTTGGTGATGCTGTCGCGCTTGCTTGTGCGGTATTGGTTGGGTGGCATGTACCAGAGTGCTGCTTTGCGCTTGTCGTTGCCCAAGGTCTTGATTTATGGTGCGGGCTCGTCCGGCCGGCAGTTGGCAGCAGCCCTTAAAACCAGCCCCGAGGTGGTGGTGGCGGGTTATTTGGACGACGATGAGCGCCTTCATGGTCATGTGCTGGATGGCCATAAGATTTTTGACCCCGAGATGCTGGTGGCCGTTGCTAAAAAGCTGCGTATTACGCAGGTGTATTTGGCCATTCCGTCGGTCACGCGGGAGCGGCGCAACGAAGTTTTGGAGCTAGTGAAGGCGGCGCATGTGCAGGTGCGCACCTTGCCGGGTTTGCTGGATTTAGCCGAGGGTAGGGTGCAGGTGTCTGACCTGAAAGAGTTGGACATCGAAGACTTGCTGGGCCGAGACCCGGTGCCTCCCAATCCGCTGATGTTGGCCAAGAACATCACAGGCAAGGTGGTGTTGGTGACTGGGGCGGGGGGGTCGATTGGTTCGGAGTTGTGCCGCCAGATTGTGCGGGCGCAGCCAGCCACTTTGTTGCTGGTTGAGCTGACCGAGTTTGCCTTGTACGCCATCGAGCTTGAGTTGCAAGGCTTTGTTCAGGACAAATCGCCTGTTGATGTGCGGCTTGTGCCTTTGCTGGCGAATGTGCGCGATGCGGCGCGGATGGACGAAATTTTGCGCACCTGGCGGCCGGACACGGTTTACCACGCGGCTGCTTACAAGCATGTGCCGCTGGTGGAGCACAACCCGGCCGAGGGCATCAAGAACAATGTGTTAGGCACTTTGACCACGGCCCGCTTGGCAGCAGAACATGGAGTGCGCGATTTTGTGTTGATCAGCACCGACAAAGCGGTACGCCCGACCAATGTGATGGGGGCGAGCAAGCGATTGGCCGAGATGGTGTTGCAGGCGCTCGCCAGTGTGGGGAGAGGTAGCACCGGGGCGTCGGGGTTGACAACCTTCTCGATGGTGCGTTTTGGCAATGTGCTGGGGTCTTCAGGCTCGGTGGTGCCGCTGTTTCGCCAGCAAATCAAGGACGGTGGGCCGATCACGCTGACGGACGAGCGCATTACCCGCTATTTCATGACCATTCCCGAGGCGGCGCAGCTGGTGATTCAGGCTGGGGCGATGGCCAACGGGGGGGATGTGTTTGTGTTGGACATGGGCGAGCCGGTGAAGATCATCGATTTGGCCAAGCGCATGTTAGAGCTGTCGGGCTTGGCCCTGAAGGACGAGGCCAACCCGAATGGCGATATCGCAATTGCCGTAACAGGCCTTCGGCCCGGTGAAAAGCTTTACGAAGAGCTGCTGATTGGCGACAACCCGTTGACCACCAGCCACTCGCGCATCATGAAAGCCCACGAAGAGTTTTTGCCCTTGCCCGAGCTGGAGTCCCAGCTGGCCGCGCTGACGCTAGCATTGGACGCGAACAACGTGCCTTTGATCAGGCAGCACCTCAAAGCCCTGGTGCCGGGCTATCAACCCGATGGTGAAGTGGTCGATTGGGTCTGGCTAGAAAACCCCAAAGCCGCTTAAATTGGGGTCAGATCCGAGTTAAATTTTTTTAGTAAAAATGACGATTATTGTTACAGGCGGCGCAGGTTTTATTGGCGCCAACTTCGTGCTCGACTGGCTGGCCGCCAGCAACGAGCCCATCATCAACCTCGACAAGCTGACTTACGCGGGCAACCCTGAGACGCTGGCCAGCCTGCAAGGCGACGCACGGCACCAGCTGGTGTAAGGCGACATCGGCGACAGTGCCCTGGTCAGCCGCCTGCTGGCCGAGCACCGCCCGCGTGCCGTGGTCAACTTCGCCGCCGAAAGCCATGTGGACCGTTCCATCCACGGCCCGGGCGAGTTCATCCAGACCAACATCGTGGGCACCTTCAACCTGCTCGAAGCGGTACGGGGTTATTGGAGCGGCCTGCCTCAAGAGGGGCTGGATCCTCGGGTCAAGCCCGAGGATGACCAACACTCCACGCAGTCATCTTTCCGCTTTTTGCATGTATCAACCGACGAGGTGTACGGCTCTTTGGCCAAGGGCGATCCGGCATTCACCGAAACCCACCGCTACGAACCCAACAGCCCCTACAGCGCAAGCAAGGCCGCCAGCGACCACCTGGTCCGCGCCTGGCACCACACCTATGGCCTGCCGGTACTCACCACCAACTGCAGCAACAACTACGGGCCCTACCACTTCCCTGAAAAACTCATCCCGCTCATGATCGTCAACGCCTTGGCGGGCAAGCCCCTGCCCGTTTATGGCGACGGCATGCAAATCCGCGATTGGCTCTACGTCAAAGACCACTGCAGTGCGATCCGCCGTGTGCTCGAAGCCGGGCGCTTGGGCGAGGTCTACAACGTGGGCGGCTGGAACGAAAAACCCAACATCGAGATCGTGCAGACCATTTGCAAGTTGCTCGACGAGATGCGCCCCAAAGCCGATGGCGGCACCTATGCCAGCCAGATCACCTACGTGACCGACCGCCCCGGGCACGACCGCCGCTACGCCATCGACGCCCGCAAACTCGAAGCCGAGCTGGGCTGGAAGCCTGCCGAAACGTTTGAGACCGGTATCCGCAAAACCGTCGAGTGGTACCTGGCCAACCCCGAGTGGGTACAGCATGTGCAAAGCGGCGCTTACCGCGAGTGGGTTTCAAAACAATACGAAGGGTGTGCGGTATGACCGCTCGTAAAGGGATTATTTTGGCGGGTGGCTCGGGCACCCGGCTGTACCCAGTTACACAAGCCGTCAGCAAGCAGCTGATGCCGGTCTACGACAAGCCCATGGTCTATTACCCGCTGACCACGCTGATGTTGGCGGGCATTCGGGATGTGTTGTTGATCAGCACGCCACAAGACACGCCGCGGTTCACCGAGCTGCTGGGCGACGGCAGCCAGTGGGGCATGAACATCCAGTATGCGGTACAGCCCAGCCCCGATGGCTTGGCGCAGGCTTTCATCATCGGCAAGAATTTTGTGGGCAACGACCCGAGTGCGCTGGTGTTGGGGGACAACATTTATTATGGGCACGACATGGTCAAGTTGTTGGCCAGTGCGAATGTGCGTGATGCCGGGGCCAGTGTGTTTGCCTACCATGTGCACGACCCGGAGCGCTATGGCGTGGTGGAGTTCGATGGCGCATTCAAGGCGCTGAGCATCAAAGAAAAGCCCAAGCAAACCAAAAGTAACTATGCGGTGACGGGCTTGTATTTTTATGACCAGCAGGTGTGTGACATTGCGGCCGACATCATGCCGTCGCATCGCGGCGAGCTGGAGATCACCGATGTGAACAAGCGCTATTTGGAGCTGGGGCAGCTGAACGTGGAGATCATGGGCCGGGGCTACGCCTGGCTGGATACGGGCACACACGATAGCTTGCTGGAGGCAGCGGGCTTCATCTCTACCCTGCAGAAGCGCCAGGGTCTGATGGTGGCCTGCCCCGAAGAGATTGCATTCGCCCAGAAGTGGATCAGCGCTGCCGATGTGCAAAAACTCGCGCAGCCTTTGGCAAAAAATGGCTACGGCCAATACCTGCTGAACCTGATCAAATAATCGGGTCAGATCTCAATTAACTATGCCGTACACCGTTACAAAAACAGCAATTCCCGATGTGTTAATCCTCGAGCCGAAAGTGTTTGGCGATGCGAGGGGTTTCTTTTATGAATCGTTCAATGCCAAAGATTTTGCAAAGTCCACGGTATTGGATGTGAGCTTTGTGCAGGACAACCACAGCAAGTCGGCCAAGGGTGTATTGCGGGGTTTGCATTACCAAATTCAGCACGCGCAGGGCAAGCTGGTGCGGGTGGTGCAGGGTGAGGTGTTTGATGTGGCGGTGGATTTGCGCCGCGCATCGCCCACCTTTGGGCAGTCGGTGGGTGTGCACCTGAGCGCGGATAACCACCGCCAGCTGTGGGTGCCCCCCGGCTTTGCGCATGGCTTTGTGGTGCTGAGCGACAGCGCCGAGTTTTTGTACAAAACCACCGACTATTGGTATCCAGAGCACGAACGCAGTTTGCTGTGGAACGACCCTGACATCGGCATCGACTGGCCAATGGATGGACAACCCCTGTTGGCACCCAAGGACGCTGCTGGCAAGCTGCTGGTAGATGCCGAATGCTTTGATTAAAGGGGTCAGATCCCGATTAGATCAGGTGTTCAAGGAGCTCTCGGGCTCCTTGGTCCTTTATGGGTGGTGTCAAAGTAGCAGACAACTATCTTTAAAGAGTCGCACCTGCAAAATTCATTTCAAGTCAGCGCCCAGCGCTGATCTGAGTTTTGCAGTCGGTTGAGGCCGATGATTTCAGCCAATTTCGCAAACAAGCCCGTCAAACCGCTCGCTTGCAACAGGCACAACAAAAGGCCCAGGCCTTTTTTGACGATCAAAGCCAATGGCATCGAGCTCAAGCAGACCTACGCCAAAGAAGGCCAACGGCTGGGCTACAAGGCTGGGCGTCAAGCCCGAGGTGGTGTACGCCGACCTAGGCTACCGGGGTGTGGACAAGGACAACCCAGACATCGAGATCAAACACCGTGGCAAGGACAAGCGGCTGACAGATGAAGAACGCAGGCTGCTCAAAAGACGCCAAGCGATCGAGCCGATCATCGGGCACCTCAAAGCTGATCACCGTATGGACCGCTGCCACCTCAAAGGATCAGAGGGCGATGCACTGCACGCGGTGCTGTGCGCGGCGGGCTACAACATCCGCTGGCTGCTGCGGATGATCGTGAAGAAAGGCCTGGGCCTTTTGTTGCGCCTGTTGCAAGCGAGCGGATTGGCGGGCTTGTTTACAAAATTGGCCGAAATCTTTGGCCGCAATCGAGTGCAAAACTCAGATCAGCGCTGGGTGCTGGCTTGAAATGAATTTTGCAGGGGTAACCAAATAGTCGTGATGAATGACCTTATACGCCGAGAGTGCTGAATGCGCGCTGCAGCCGGTGCCCTTCAAGTTCGGCTTGGCTCCGCAGCTGATTCCAATCGTCAGGCGGATGGCCGCTCTCGAGCATTTTGCGAAAGACGCGGTAGGCATAATCGCTGCTTTCGTAGGCACGCTTGGTGTCGTCATCGTTGACCCAGGCGTAGACGATCATCTTGGCCGAAGCGTGGTACCGAAAAAACAGCCGGTACTGCTGAAAAAATTTGGCTCGAAACCAGTGTTTCCGATCATCGCCGAGCGTACCGCCCTGTCGATATTCAGCGCGGCTGGGGTCCTGAGGGATGACATCAAAGGCCGGGCGGGCAATGGCGGCCAGTCGCTTGGTGGCGTTTTTCTTGACGTAGCCCGTCGGGTCCTTTTTCTTGAGTGCCTCGACTTGTTCCACCAGGGCTTCGACCTGCGTCATGAACAGCGGGTGCGCAAACACCGTCCAACCGTGGATAGCCACAGGAGAGTGCTTGGCGGCCCTCATTCATCGTCTGCCGACAAGGGCGCATCCAGATCCACTTCCACCTCACCGACCAGCGACTGAACGCGTTGGACAAAAGGGCTGCTCACCGAGTGCAGTCGCTCAGGATGGGTGGCGATGTCGTGGGCCAGGAAGCCCAGGAACTGGCCCAGCACCGGATCGTCGGCCTCGGCATCACTGACGCGTGTCAGCACCACTTCGCCACTGGGACGGATGACGTACTGGATCTTGTCGCGCTTAAGCAGGCGCAGAGCACGCCGAACCGTTTCCGGCACGGTGGTCTGGTAACGGTCGGTCAGCGTGGATTCGGCTTCAAGGGTGGCGGGCATGGCGTGCTCCTGTGCGAGGTGTCTGATGCGGTCATGGTAATGCATTTGCATTGTCTGTGATATGTCACGCGCCAGATCCAAGGGGCTTGCGGCGCGGACTGTGATGCCGAAGTTTTTTGCGCGAAGTGCCTAGAAATGAGGCATGGGAGCGTTGCGTACGGTTGAGGGTTTCACGGGTTTGCCGGGAAAGTCACGGGGGTTTACGGCGGAATATCGGCAAACCCCTCGCAGCAATCAGGAGCCGTGAGAGTGTTGTTTGAACCGTGGTGTTGAGGCACCACCCTATGCAAAAGTCCCGACTCTTATCAATCAATGAGGGATGAATGTGGCAGGCCTAACACGCTCAACATATCGCATGACGGTATCGGTTTTGGCCCATCCACCTTTGACCATGATCTGGGGCAGGCTGGCGCCTTGAATCCGTAAATCTTGGGCACCACCTACCCGCATAGAATTCCCACTGATGCCATGAACGATCCGTTCACTCAATTAGGCGCGTTTGGCCAAGCTCTTATAAATTCGTGACAGGCGGCTGTCGCAGAGACTGGGGGTAATTTTTCCATTGGAACGGATGCCCCGAAGAATGAAGCCATCCTTGATCTGAGCAGTCTCGAGCCAGTTCACCACAGCTTTGGTGGCTTCGGTAGACAGATGGACCCATTTGCCACAGCCTTGCTGATCGGTCTTCCTTTTTCGCAGCAAGATGGAGACGCCCTCATCTGAGAGCCACTCCATTTCTTCAACGCGCAGCGACACCACTTCCGAACGACGGCACATGGAGTCGTAGGCCAATAAAAGCAATGCCCGGTTGCGCAGTCCGTGCAAATCCTGTCCACACACTGCCAGCAGCTTGTCCAGAATGGTTTTCGTCACAGGAAAGGCCTGATCAAATCGTGTGCCCAACTGTCTGGAGACCTTGCGCATCGTGATCTTGACTTCAGGGTGCTTGGTCGGATCCTCGAGATATGACAGGCGGTGGATGGCGCTGATGGAGGAGATTTTTCTGCGGATGATGGCGGTCTTGATGTTTAGTGATGTGCACTGCAGCAAGAAGCTGGCGATCGTAGACGGCATGGCGGGCAGAGCCTGGTTTCCGGTGGCCTCGCAATATGCGATGAACTCCAGCATGTCGGCGCGGTAGGCACGAAGCGAGTTCGGGGCGTAGGCGCCGTCCAGATGCTTCAGTAATGCAGACAAATTTTCAGTGGGAGTAAGATATTCCATAAAACAATTTAAGTGATATTAAAAATATCATAAGCAATATCAAAAATGATTTCAAGTGCTCAAATTCGTGCGGCACGAGCTTTCTTGCGCTGGAGTGCGGCAGAGCTGGCTGATGTATCCGGAGTTGGCGTTGCAACGATTCGGCGCCTAGAACTGGTGGATGGTGTGCCTTCAAGCAACGCACGCACGTTAGATGCCCTGCAAAAAGCCCTGGAAGGCGCAGGAGTCGAATTCATCGGCACACCAGACAATGGTCCAGGAGTCCGGTTACACCAGCCTGGACAAATCTGATCAAGGTTGACGCATGAGCACCAGCCCTAAAGCCAAGTCGAGTTCCGGTGCTGTTCGGATCAAGGGATCTGGGCAATCAACGGGCCCTAAATCTGCCCTGGGTAAGGCCAGGTCTTCTCAAAATGCAGTCAGCCATGGCTTGACAAGCAACCGTGTGATGCCCGATGAGGTCCGCATGGTTGAGGATTTCACCCAAGAGCTTACGCAGTACTACAAGCCTGAGTCTCCTCTGGAGGTCTTGCAAATCCAGCGAATCGCGTTTTGCAGAGCCAAGTTGGCCAAACTCATTGACATGGAAGTGGCTGGGCGAGAGCTTGCACGCAAGCAGATCGATCTGCAGCCCGAACTGGTCATGCAAAGGCTCACCCAATTTCCAGAAAAACTCAGAAGCTTGGCCCTTTCGTCGATCAAGGGTGAATCGGTGTTATTCAAATTGGGACTGGATGAGGCCAAGCTCCATGCAATCGCTCAGGAAATCAAAGATTTCGCGGGAAGTTTGGACGATGGGTCAGACCTGAGCTCGAATTTTCCGAGGCTGTGTGCGTACCTCTCAGGAATCCAGCCTGTGCCAGATCAGATTGATGACATGGATCCAGATCAAGCGCTGATGATTTTTGCGCAAAGAATCCGCAATCTATCCATCAATCAGGAGTCAGTGGCTCATGCCAAAACGTCTAAGGGTTCCAGCGAGACTAAAGTCGACGAAGTGATGGGTCAAGTGAACAGATCGATACAAATTGAAAAAATGGCCACCCGCAAAACCTTGAGGCCCAAAATGCCTGGTGTGGCGGGGTACCACCAAGCCGTTGAGCCGGACTTGCAAGAAATCATCAAACTGGCATCTGTTTTGAGCGGGGTGCCCAAGGTAGTGCAAAGTTTTCAGGAAATGAAGTGCTGGATGCTTCGTGCTGCTGATTTGCAAGCCGAGGAAACCGATCGGATGATGAAGTACCAGACGATGCTCGAGAGGCGATTGTCCAGTGCGATTGGAGAGTTGCTGGAATTGCGGAAATACCAAATAAATTAATAAAATAATTAATTTAGACTACATTCAATCCGCCTCAGAAAATCCATTTTTCCAAAACGAACTGTCATTGGTATTCAGACATGAGGCCCATTGGATGGCCCAAGGCAAGCCTCACCTCGTTCGATTGCGAAGCAATTGAATGAGGCAAAGACAACGAGGCTGCACGCCCCAATGACTAATGGGTAGGGGGTGGAGGTTAAAGGGGGGGCTTCGCCTGCTAAATCCAGACATCGATACGGTCCACTATGCAGGAGCGCGGCTGCAGTCCGCCCACGAAATCCTCGGCATCGACTTACGCACCCTGCAGCGCTGGAAGGCCATCCGGGCACGTGAGCACATAGATCAACGATGGGTGCTGGCTTGAAATGAGTTTTGCAGGGGCGACGTTTTAGACCTGTATGGTTATAATTCATCGGTATCTGATCATCTGAAGCCACTGCACTGGGTTGGGTACTCAAAGAAGGATCTCCTGGCCATGCCAAGCGACGTCTTCGACTTATTCGGCTTTGCCTTGCATCTGGCTCAGTCAGGCAAAATCATGAACACGCCAAGCCGCTTAAGGGTTTTGGTGGTGTCATTGTTTTGGAAGTGGTTGAATACCACATGGGCGACACATACTGAGCCGTCTACACGGTCAAGATCGCCGGGAGTGTGTATGTTATGCATTGCTTCCGGAAGAAGTCCACTAAAGGCCTCAAAATCGCCATGAGCGTGAACGACGTGCCGGTGATCCGAGGCCAGCTGCAAGAGCTGGTGTCCGGCTACCAACCCAGCGGCGAAGTGGTCGACTGGGTGCACATGGCCCAAGAACGCGAAGCGCTGGCGCTGGGCCAATGATGATTGAACTTCAGTTGACCTTGCGGAGGCTGCCCGCTTGCACCGACAGCTTTTAATTGGGGTCAGATCCCTATTTTTCTTATGGGTAGTATGCTCAAAAGCTTTTGAGGGGGATAATTTCTCATGCTTAAAAAAATCCACCCATCGGACTTGATCCTCAGGTGTTTTGCCCTTCGACGTGATGGCTACTGGGTTGCCATGTGCATTGACTTGGATTTGGTGGTTCAGGCTGACAGCGCACGTGATGTAAAACGTTTGCTTCATGAGCAAATTGTCAGCTATGTGGGCGAGGCTTATGGCGAAGACGAGAGATTTGCCGTGCAGCTGTTGGGGCGGCGAGCTCCCCTGCGCTACTTTGCGATGTATTACGTCATTAAGTGGTTCAATCGTGCTCGCCGTTATTTCAGCTACGAAACCGCCATGCCGCTGCCTTTTGCGCACGCATGAGCCGGTGGAAAAGACCTCTCAAAGCTGCAGAGGTCAGAAAGATCCTGAGGGCCTTGGGCTTTGACCCCAAACCACTCAAAGCAACCAGCCGCGAGCAATGGACCAAGCGCGATGGAAACCATTTCTACAAGGTGACCCTTAGCGCGCACAATGAACCTTTTGATGATTTCATAGTCAAAAGCATGGCACGTCAAGCAGGCGTTACTGTTCGCGAGTTTTATGACGCTCTGAATTGATTCGAACTGCTCATCAACGAGGTAAATTCAATTGAATTTGCGGATGCTGGCAGGCAACACGGTCATTTTGACCTGCTTGCTCAGGATGTTGAGCAGCACAATTACCCGGCCTTCGGCGTCGGGCATTTGGTAAATAGCCTCTACCCCAATAAACGGGCCGTCGGTCACCACGACCTGCTCGCCGGGCTCAAAGTGGCGCAACACCACTTCTGAGGACTCGGACTGGGCCCGTAATTCCCCAACCAGTTCATCGTCGATCTTGGCGGGGACTTGGCCAAAACTGACCAGCCGACTCACCCCGGTGGTGGAGCGAATAGGTGCCCAGCTTTGTGATTCAAGCCCTGTGCCCAGGCGGATGAACAGGTAGCGGGGAAAGAGTGGTTCTTGCACCACTTGCAAAGCGCCACGGCGCAATTTTTCTGCCCGTATCAGCGGCAGAAAACACTCAAAACCTTGTCTTTCTAGATGGTCCAGAGCCATGTGCTCTTGGCGGATTTTGGTGTGGATCAGATACCAGTTGCTCATCTTGGTGTCTCATTGTTATAAATTTAAGTTGAATTGTACTGTTGTGCACTGTCCGGGTGCTGACGCCAAGGTGAAACTGGTGGGGTGGTTTGAAATGGTTGTTTGGCGAGTGGGTTGGTATGTGGCCATGCTGGGCGTGACCGTTTTGGCACTGTTACCTGTAGAGCATATGCAGCAGCCAATATTCAATTGGTGGGATAAAGCGCAACATGCTTTGGCTTTTGTTTTCTTGACAGTCTGGGCTTTGTTTTTGTGGCCTAGCCGCTCCTTCGGCGTGGTCATGATGATGCTGGCTTTTGGGGCGGGCATTGAGGCAGCGCAGTGGGCCGTCGGTTGGCGCTTTGCAGAGTGGGCCGATTTTGCCGCTGATGCCCTGGGCGTGTTGGGCGCGTGGGGACTGTGGAAAATAGTCCACCTTCGTGGATCGAATTAATTGGGGTCAGATCCCAATTGTTTTGGATGTTCAAGGAGCCTGCGGGCTCCTTGAACTTTTCTGGGGCTTGGTTTGTTCAAGACAGCGGACAACGATTGATCCGGCCCGATGAAGGATGAATGACCTGTTTTGTTGATCCGTCTTTGTCATCCCGGGCGAAGACCCGGGATCCAGCGTTGAGCATTGCCATTTGCGAAGACCTGTTGTGCAGTCTGGATCCCGGCTCAAGGCCGGGATGACAAAGAAAAATCGAATTCCAATGCGCAAATAAAAAACAAACTCCAACGTGCAAAGAAAAATCGAACTCCAATGCGCAAAGAAAAAAATAAACTCCAACGTGCAAGGAAAAAACAAACTTAAATGTGCAAGGAAAAAAATCAAACTTCACGGCCATGGAAGCCAAGCGGAATTTGCCAAATAGTCGTGGTGAATGACCTTATTCGCCGAGAGTGCTGAATGCGCGCTGCAGCCGGTGCCCTTCAAGTTCGGCTTGGCTCTGCAGCTGATTCCAATCGTCAGGCGGGTGGCCGCTCTCGAGCATTTTGCGAAAGACGCGGTAGACATCATCGCTGCTCTCGTAAGCTCGCTTGGTGTCGTCATCATTGACCCAGGCGTAGACGATCATCTTGGCCGCAGCGTGGTAGCGAAAAAACAGCCGGTATTGCTGAAAAAACTTGGCGCGAAACCAGTGTTTACGGTCATCGCCCAGCGTGCCGCCCTGTCGGTATTCAGCACGGGTGGGGTCCTGAGGGATGGCATCAAAGGCCAGGTGCGCAATGGCAGCCAGTCGCTTAGCGGCGTTCTTCTTGACGTAGCCCGTCGGGTCTTTTTTCTTGAGCGCCTCGACTTGCTCCACCAGTGCTTCGACTTGCGACATGAACAGCGGGTGCGCAAACACCGTCCAGCCGTGGATGGCCAGTGGGGCAGGCTTGGTGGCATTCATTCATCGTCTGCCGACAAGGGCGCATCCAGATCCACATTCACCTCACCGACCAGCGACTGAACGCGCTGGACAAAAGTGCTGCTCACCGATTGCAGGCGCTCAGGATGTGTGGCGATGTCGTGCGCCAGGAAGCCTAGGAACTGGCCCAGCACCGGGTCTTCGACCTCGGCATCACTGGCGCGTGTCAACACCACTTCGCCACTGGGGCGGATGACGTACTGGATCTTGTCGCGCTTACGCAGACGCAGCGCACGGCGAACCGTTTCCGGCACGGTGGTCTGGTAACGGTCGGTCAGCGTTGATTCGGCTTCAAGGGTGGCGGGCATGGCGTGCTCCTGTGCGAGGTGTCTCGTGCGGCCATGGTAATGCATTTGCCTTGTCTGTGTCAATGCGATTGCATTGTCTGTCACATGTCACGAGCCAGATCGCCGACTTTGGTTTCACCGGTTTCCGGCTGGCCGACAATGGTTCGAACTGCCTCGTCAAGCGCAGCTTTTTGCGATTCGGCACGGTGAAGTTTGGATTTTGTCTTTGCACGTTGGAGTTTGATTTTTCTTTGCACATTGGAGTTTGTTTTTTCTTTGTCATCCCGGCCTTGAGCCGGGATACACAGTGCACAACAGGTCTTCGCAAATGGCAATGCTCAACGCTGGATCCCGGGTCTTCGCCCGGGATGACAAAGATGGATCAACAAAACAGGTCATTATCCGAGCTTCACTCGAGCGTTCAGGCACACCTATTGAAGGAAAAATTGGGGTCAGATCCCAATTGTTTCGAAAAATTGAAAAATTGGGGTCAGATCCCAATTGTTTCGAAAAATTGAAAAATTGGGGTCAGATCCCAATTGTTTCGAAAAATTGGGGTCAGATCCCAATTGTTTCAAAAGAGCCATCTGGCTCTTTTGTTTTTTGTGCCCCCCTAAAATTCCCGAATGTTTGTTCTCTCCAAATTGATGTCCGCCATCACCCAGCCCATGTTTTGGCTGGCGCTGTGGTGGGCGTTGGCTTTGCTGATGCTGCAGCGCTGGCGCAGGTTGGCAGCGGTCATGTTGTGGAGTGGCTTGGTGGTGTTGGGGCTGTTGGGTTTTGAGGCTGGGCCGCATGCGCTGTTGCGGCACTTGGAGAACCGCTACCCCGTGCCGACGGCAGAGGCGGTGGGGCGCCATGTGGGGGTGATTGTTTTGGGTGGCGCCACCGAGCACTCTGATATTTACCAGGCGCATGGCCAGGTGCCGCTGGGTCAGGCGGCCGAGCGCATGTCGGTGCCGGTGGGGTTGATGCGCCAACACCCAAATTTGCAGTTGGTGTTTTCTGGGGGCGAGGGGCGGCTGCTCGCCACGGGCGTGAGCGAGGCCGAGTTGGCCAAGGCGTTTTACCAGCAGCAGGGCGTCGACATGAGCCGGGTGGTGCTGGAGGGGGGCTCGCGCACCACGCGCGAAAACGCCATTCAAGTGGCGGCGCTGCTGGGCGAACGCTGCAAGCAGCCTTGGCTTTTGGTGACGTCTGCCTGGCACATGCCCCGCTCAGTCCCGGAGTTTGAGGCGGTGGGTTGCCAGGTCACGCCTTATCCGGTGGACTTCAGAACAGGCGCGGCCACGGCCTGGACCGAGTATTCCCTGGCCCGCAGCCTGTTGCTGTGGCAAACAGCTTTGCATGAATGGCTGGGCTTGTGGGTGTATGGGGTGACGCGGTGAGCTGAGATCTCCGCCCCCTCAAGCCGACCCCAATCGCTGAAACAACCCACCGGGCAAGCGCCCGACCTGGCCCATCAATTCCAGCTCCAGCAGCTGCGCCTGCAGTTGCGCGGTGGGCCAACCGCAGCGTGCTTGCAGCGCATCCAGCCCCACGGGGTCGTGGCCCAAGGCACGCAGCAGCGCCCGTTCGGGGTCTTGGCTTGTCGGCGCATCTTCTTGTGTTGGCGCTTGCAGGTCCAGTGCCTGTTGCGCGTCGGGCGCGGGCAGACGCAGCTCTTCCAGCACGTCTTGCGCCGATTCCACCAGTTTGGCGCCTTGTTTGATGAGCGCGTGGCAGCCTTTGGCTTGAGTGGAGTGGATCGACCCAGGGATGGCCATGACGTCGCGGCCTTGCTCCAGGGCTTGTTTGGCGGTGATGAGCGAGCCCGATTGCAGGGCCGCTTCCACCACCAGCGTGGCCTGTGACAAGCCCGAGATGAGGCGGTTGCGGCGCGGGAAGTTGGGCGCCAGCGGCGGTGTGCCCAGCGGGTATTCGCTCAGAATCAAGCCGTGTTGTGCAATGCGGTGTGCGAGGTCTCGGTGCTGGCGCGGGTAGACCCGGTCGAGCCCCGTGCCCACCACGGCGATGGTGGCAAGTGGGCCCGAGGCGCCAACTTGAAATCCACTTTGGAGCGAACCTTGAAGTGCCCCTTCGTGCGCCGCGCCGTCCACCCCCAGCGCCAAGCCCGAGACCACGGTCAGCCCACTGGCGGCCAGGCTGCAGGCAAAGGCTCGGGCGTTTTCGGCCCCTTGGGGTGTGGGGTTGCGGCTGCCCACCATGGCCAGCGCGTGCTGCGTTTGCAGTGTGGCCAGCTGTGTGGTCTGGCCCAGGGCATACAGCATCAAGGGCGGGTCGGGTATGTCCAGCAATGGGGCAGGGTAGTCCGCGTCGCCCAGGGTGATCACGCAGCGGCTCGGTCCCTTGGCGGCCTGCAGCCAGTCGAGCGTGTCTTGTGTGAGTTCGGCGCAACCATCGGGCATGAGCTGCAGCGCCTGGGCCTGTTTGGTGCTGACCACTTGGCACAAAGCGGTTTCGGTTTGTCCAAAAATGGCTTGCGGTTCGCCAAATGCGGCCAGCAGACGCCGAGTGCTTTCAGGCCCCACGCCGGGCGTGAGCACCAGGCGCAACCACGCGCCCAGTTCCTCGGGGGTGTTGACCATCTTGTCTCCCTGTGCAGCCTGTGGGGCTGTCGAATACTTGTTGTGCCCAGCATTGTGGTTCAAAGCTTGGTTGGCGCCAAGCTGTAAATACCGTAAGGGTTAGTTGTTGGGAACAGATCAAAATTTTTGGGGCATCGCGAGAGCCTGTGGGTTGGTGGATTAGACCTATTTGGATATGATTTCAGCATGTCTGATCTGCTGAAGCCACTGCACTGGGTGGGTTCCTCGAAAAAGGATCTCCTTGCCATGCCCTGTGACGTCGTCGACGTTTTCGGCTTTGCGTTGCATTTGGCGCAGTCAGGCAAGAAGCATGATCAGACTAAGCCTCTGAAGGGTTTTGGTGGAGCCAGTGTTTTGGAGGTGGTTGAAGACCACATGGGCGATACCTTCCGTGCCGTCTATACGGTCAAGATCGCAGAGAGGGTCTACGTTTTGCATTGTTTCCAAAAGAAGTCCAATAAAGGCATTGAGACACCAAAGCAAGACATGGATTTGATTCGAGAACGTTTGAAGGCAGCGCAAGCGCATGCCAAAGGAGCCTGAAATGATCGAAATTGAAAAAGGATCTACCAATGTCTACGAAGACCTTGGTTTGCCAGATGCTGCCGAGATGCAGGTTAAGGCGACCTTGGCCGCCAAGATCGGCGAAATCATTAAGCATCGTCATCTGACCCAAATTCAAGCTGCTGAGATCCTGGGCATGCCGCAGCCCAAACTCTCTGGCATGTTGCGCGGTCAGTTTCGGGGTATCAGTGAGGCGAAGATGCTGGAGTGCATGAATCGGCTAGGCCGGGATGTTCAAATTGTGGTGCGTAAGCCATCTCGTTCGCGGACAACAGGGCGGACAAGCGTGGTATTTGCATAGCCCTAATGCCCACTTTTACCCCAGACCCCACCGCGCACATGCACCTGTGCATCCTTGAAAACGATGACCTGGACCCGCCCCTGAGCCAGCGTTACACGCGGGTCGCGGCGATGTTTGAACACTTGTTTGCGCAAACGGGTTACCAAGGCCGCATCGATACTTTCAGCGCCCGACATGGCCAATACCCGGCCAGTTTTGAGACCTACGACGCGGTGCTGCTGACCGGCAGCCGAGCTGATTCTTTTTCTGACGAACCCTGGGTGGTGGCCTTGCGTGAGCAGGTGACGCGTTTGCTGCAGGGCCAGCACAAGTTGTTGGGGGTGTGTTTTGGCCACCAACTGATCGCGCATTGTTTGGGGGCGCCCGTGCAGAGGGCGCCGCAGGGGTGGCGCGTTGGGCGACAGGCCTACGAATGGCTGGGCGATGCAGAACACTTGGGCCTCGCGCCCGGAGTGCCTGCCCGCATGGCCTTGCTGGCCAGCCACCAGGACCAGGTGCTGGCCTTGCCCCCGGGTGCCACTTTGCTGGCCACGCAGGCCGATTGCCCGGTGGCCGCTTACGCGCTGGGTGACCAGGTGTTTTGCATTCAGCCGCACCCGGAGTTCACGCCCGAGATGTCGGCCTTTTTGTTGGACAAGCGCCGCGCTCTGCTGGGAGAGCCGCTGTATGAGCGCAGCATGGGCAGTTTGAGTGAGCCCCACGACGGCCTGGCGCTGGCGCGTTTCATGATCCGTTTTGTGCAATACGGTCTCTCAGCATGAGCCCTGGCGTCCCCGGGCCGAAATGACCGAAAATACCTGGATCCAATTTGAGTTTTGAGCCATGGCCCTGCGAACCATCCTTTGTTACCCCGACCCACGCCTGCACAAGGTGGCCCAGCCTGTGCAAGCGGTGGATGCCCGCGTCCACACGCTGATCGACGACATGATCGAGACCATGTACGAAGCGGGTGGCATTGGCTTGGCGGCCACACAGATCGATGTGCACGAGCGCCTGGTGGTGATCGACACCTCGGAGGAGCGCAACCAGCCGATGGTGCTGATCAACCCCGAGATCACCTGGATGAACGAGGAGCGCGTCAAGGGCGAAGAGGGTTGCCTGTCGGTGCCCGGCATTTACGACGGCGTGGAACGCGCCACCCAAGTGAAAGTCACGGCCATCGACCGCGATGGCCAAAGCCGCACGATCGAGGCCGAGGGCATGCTGGCCATTTGCATCCAGCACGAGATGGACCATCTGGTGGGCAAAGTGTTTGTGGAATACCTCTCGCCGCTCAAGCAAGGCCGCATCAAGACCAAGATGGTCAAAGCCCAAAAAGCCGGGCGCTGATCCGGCATGCGTTTGATTTTTGCGGGCACGCCCGAATTTGCCCAGACGGCGCTGGCCGCCTTGCACGCAGCGGGCCACGAGATCGTGCTGGTGCTCTCCCAACCCGACCGCCCTGCGGGCCGCGGCATGAAGCTGCAGGCCTCACCCGTCAAGCAATGGGCCCTTGCGCACCAGGTGCCTGTGGCCCAGCCGCGCAGCTTGCGACTGGATGGCAAATACCCCGAAGACGCTGCTGCCGCCCGAGACACCCTGTTGGCTGCGAAAGCCGATGCCATGATCGTGGCCGCCTACGGTTTGATCTTGCCGCAATGGGTGCTGGACTTGCCGCCCAAGGGGTGCCTGAATATCCACGCTTCTTTGTTGCCGCGCTGGCGCGGCGCCGCGCCCATCCACCGCGCCATCGAGGCGGGCGACACGCAAACCGGCATCACCATCATGCAGATGGATGCGGGCTTGGACACGGGCGACATGCTGCTGGTCTTGCCCTGCGCC
This sequence comes from Limnohabitans sp. 63ED37-2, assembly GCF_001412535.1. Classification (GTDB taxonomy): domain Bacteria; phylum Pseudomonadota; class Gammaproteobacteria; order Burkholderiales; family Burkholderiaceae_C; genus Limnohabitans_A. The sequence continues at coordinate 173,900 of NZ_CP011774.1, forward strand.
ATCGCGCCCAACGACACCACCGCCGTGCTGCACGACCGCCTGGCCGATTTGGGGGGTGAGACCATCGTGCAGGCGCTGGCCAGCTTGGACAGTTTGCCGCACCAACCCCAGCCCGAAGAAGGTGTGAACTACGCGCACAAAATCGACAAAGCCGAAGCCGCACTCGACTGGGCGCTGTCCGCCGAGGTGTTGGCGCGGCGCATTCGGGCGTTTGACCCGTTCCCGGGCATGACCGTGCCGCTGACCACCGAGGCGGGCAGCGAAACCCTCAAGATTTGGCAAGCCGTGGCCGAGCCTTTGGCCAGCCCCGCCGAGCCGGGCACCGTGCTCAGCGCCGATGCCTCAGGCGTGCGTGTGGCCTGCGGTGCAGGGCTGCTGTGCCTGACCCAACTGCAGCGACCCGGTGGCAAGCGACTGAGCGCGGCCGATTTTCTGCGCGGCTGCCCCTTGCAGCCCGGTCAGCGTTTGGTGGCCTGATGTTTTTCCGGCCGACGCTTTATCGCCGCGCCGAGTTCTGGCAAGGCTTTCGCGACCTGGCCCCGCAAGCGCCCGGCGTGGCGGCGTGGGGACTGATGACCGGTGTGGCCATGGTCAAGTCGGGCATGAGCGTGTTCGAGGCCGTGGCCATGACCATGCTCGTGTTCGCGGGCAGCTCGCAATTGGCGTCCATTCCGCTGTTGGTGGCCGGGGCACCCGCTTGGGTGATTTTGGCGACCGGTTTTTGCGTGAACTTGCGCTTTGTGGTGTTCAGTCTGCACCTGCGGCCGTATTTGATGCACCTGCCGCGCTGGCAACGCATGTGCCACGGCTACTTCACCGCCGACATCAGCTATGTGCTCTTCACCCGCCGCTATCCCGCGCCGGGTGTCAGCGATGCCGAGCGCACTGGGCAAGAGGCTTATCTGGCGGGCAACTATTTTCTGAATTGGGGCAGCTGGATTGTGGCCAGTTTGTTGGGCGTTGGGCTGGCCAATTTGATCCCGCCGGAGTGGGGCTTGGGCTTTGCGGGCATTTTGTGTTTGCTGGGCATTCAGTGCTCGCTGGCCAGCTCGCGCATGCGCATGCTGTCTGCTGCCGTGGCGGGTGTGGCCGCCGTGGTGGCTTACAGCCTGCCACTCAAACTCAACATCGTCGTGGCGATTGCGGTGGCCGTGATCTTGTGCCTGACGGTTGAAAAAATCCGGCCTGCGCCCAAGGCGGCCGCATGAACGGCACCGATCTGTGGACGCTGGCCGTCATCGTGGGCTTGGCCGTGGTCACGGTGGTGGCCCGCAGTTTCTTTTTCATCTCCAGCCAGTCTTGGCAGCTGCCCGACTGGGCCCAGCGCGGCTTGCAGTACGCGCCCATTGCCGCTTTGTCGGCGGTGGTCATCCCCGAAATCATCACCGTGCAGGGTGAGTTGGTCAGCACTTGGCAAGACGCGCGTTTGTACGCGGCCGTGGTGGGCGTGGCCGCTTACTTTTGGCGGCGCGATGTGCTGATCACCATCCTGGCGGGCATGGCGGTTTATTTGCCCTTGCGCTTGGGGCTGGGCTGGTAAGTCGCCTTGGGGCGTTGTTCGGGGTTCGTATCTGCCCTTCATGTCAGCCCTTGTCAGGCCAGGCTTTTAAAATCGATGCCAATTGATCCTTCTACTTTTCTACACACCATGAACGTCATCCGCTTTTCCGATCTGTGTGCCAAGGGCCAAGCCGCTGGCCAACGTGTGTTCATTCGCGCTGACCTGAACGTGCCACAAGCCGACGACGGCAGCATCACCGAAGACACCCGCATCCGCGCCAGCGTGCCTTGCATCCAAATGGCATTAGACGCCGGAGCGGCGGTGATGGTGACCAGTCATTTGGGCCGCCCGACCGAGGGCGAGTTCAAACCCGAAGACTCGCTGGCCCCCGTGGCCAAGCGCTTGGGTGAGTTGCTCGGCCGTGAAGTTCCGCTGGTCGCCAACTGGGTGGACGGTGTCTCTGTTGCCCCCGGCCAAGTGGTGCTGCTCGAGAACTGCCGCGTCAACAAAGGCGAGAAGAAAAACAACGAAGCGCTGGCCCGCCAAATGGCGCAGCTGTGCGACATCTATGTGAACGACGCCTTTGGCACGGCCCACCGCGCCGAAGGCACCACCTACGGCATCGCCCAATTCGCGCCGATTGCGTGCGCAGGCCCTTTGCTGGCCGCCGAGATCGACGCGATTGGCAAGGCCCTGGCCAACCCGAAGCGCCCACTGGCGGCCATCGTGGCAGGCAGCAAAGTCAGCACCAAGCTGACCATCTTGAAGAGCCTGTCGCAAAACGTGGACCAGCTCATTGTGGGCGGTGGCATTGCCAATACCTTCATGCTGGCAGCGGGTCTGAAGATCGGCAAGAGCATGGCCGAAGCCGACTTGGTGGACGAGGCCAAAGCCGTCATCGAAGCCATGAAGGCCCGAGGTGCCGAAGTGCCGATCCCAACCGATGTGGTGGTGGCCAAGACCTTCGCAGCCGACGCGGTCGCGACGGTGAAGAAAGCCACCGAGGTGGCCGACGATGACATGATTTTGGATATCGGCCCCGAGACCGCCGCCAAACTGGCCGCGCAGCTCAAGCAGGCGGGCACCATCGTCTGGAACGGCCCGGTGGGCGTGTTCGAGTTTGCGGCTTTTGAAAACGGCACCAAAGTGATCGCCCAGGCGATCGCCGAGTCCAGCGCCTTCAGCATCGCCGGCGGCGGCGACACGCTGGCTGCCATTGCCAAGTACGGCATCGAGCAACAGGTGGGCTACATCTCGACCGGCGGTGGCGCGTTCCTTGAAATTCTGGAAGGCAAGACCTTGCCCGCTTTCGAGATTTTGATGAAGCGTGCGGCGGTTTGAGTGTTACTGGGGGGCGCTGGATCCCGGCTCGGGGGCCGGGATGACAGAGAAACGACCGGGGGTCATTGATACGGCCGGGGGTCATTGATACGGCCGGGGGTCATTGATACGGCTGGGGGTCAGTGATACGGCTGGGATGAACGAACAGCTTTGTCACCCCGGGCGCAGACCCGGGGTCCAGTCTCCACGTTCCACGTCCCAGCAACAATCCCCCGATCCATGTAGAACATGCCTCAACAAAAAACCTCGCATTGCGGGGTTTTTCTTCGTCAGGGTCAACGAACCCGATCAGGCTTGTGCCGCAGGCGGCAGGTTGCCGCGCACTGGGCTGGTCATGGTGCCTTTGAAGTCGGTCCAGCACTCACGGCCGAAGTCGTACAGCTTGCAGTTTTGGGCGGTCTCGAAGTACCACTTCCAAGAGAAGGGCTGCACGATGATGCGGCCGGGCAGCATTTCTTCGAGCTTGGTCTGCGCTTGCTTGAGGCGGTAAAGCGGGATGCTCATGTCCACATGGTGTGCGGTGTGCTCCATGATGTGGTGCATCATGGCGCCGATCTGGAACGGAAAGGTCAGGTGCACGGTGGTCGACACAAAGGGCGCAGCCTTGGTCCAAGCGGCCTTGTTGTCGTGCCAGGACACTTTCACATGGGTGTGGTGCACATAGACCACAAAGCCGATCATGGTGTTCCAGAAGAAGAAGGGGATCAGCACGCCCATGAGCAGCGACAGCAGCACCGATTGCTCGGTGTAGAGGGCGGCGGCCGCAACGACCGCGACCCACACCGCACCAAAAACACTCACCAGAAGGCTGTCCTTGAAGAAGATCGGGCGGCGTGTGGGCATGTGGGTTTTGTTCGGGAAAAACTCGCGCTTCCACCAGATCTCGATCATGTAATACAAACCGGGTGCCCAGCCGCTGCGGTAGGCCCTCTGAAGCAGGCGCTGCACGGGGTTCAAGTTGGCAAACTCTTCAGCCGTCAGGGGCGTCCAGACAAAGTCCACGCCCTTGAGGTTGGTGTAGCCGTGGTGCACCACGTTGTGGCCGGTGTCCCACAAGCTGTAGGGCGTGAGCGATGGCAAAAATGCGATGCGGCCCAAGACCTTGTTGAGTTCGCGGTGGGGCGTCAGGCTCTGGTGGCAGGCGTCGTGGCCAATGACGAACAGGCGGCCAATGACGAAGCCAGCCACTGAGCCGCACAGCAGTTTCGCCCAGACAGATTCGAGCAAGATGGTGGCGGTGATCAGGGCAAAAAACAGGGCGTAATCCAAAGCGAGCAGCACGAAGGCACGCACCGTACTGCGCTCGGACAGGGGGATCAACCACTCGCGCAAGGTCTTGCGGTGCGGCAGGGGCTGGTCCAGTGGGATGGGCTGATCGACGTTGGGGGTATGTAAGGCAGTCATGACGCTTGAATATAAATCGCTCAACATGGAGTTTAGTCGGCTTGGCGTTTCACTGGGCTGACAAAGATCAATTCAAGGGTATTGCAAAGGAAAACAGCCAGCAACGGACTTGATCTGTTGGTAACTTGTCGCCAAAAGTCTGCAATCAATCCGCCTTTGCGGCCGCGATGAGCGGTTTTTTGTTGCATGCAGGCCATCGAAAGAACCGGTCATGTAACCGATTTCGTGTGAGAATTGAAACCAAATTACATTGGAGATCTTCAGATGCCCCGTCGCGCCACCAAGATTGTTGCCACCTTAGGCCCTGCTTCCAGCGATCCCGCACTTTTGGAGGCCATGATCCGTGCTGGCGTCAATGTGGTTCGCCTGAACTTCAGCCACGGCAAGGCGCAAGACCACGTCGACCGCGCCCGCCTGGTGCGCGAAGCCTCGCACCGTGCGGGCCGCGAGGTGGCCATCATGGCCGACCTGCAGGGCCCCAAGATCCGGGTCGGCAAGTTTGCCGAAGGCAAAGTCATGCTCGAGCCCGGTGCTCCTTTTGTGCTGGACGCCTCGCGCACCGAGCCGGGTGACATCAACGGCGTCGGCCTCGATTACAAAGAGCTGCCGCGTGACGTGAAAGCGGGCGATGTGCTCTTGCTCAACGATGGCTTGATCGTGCTCACCGTGAACGCGGTCAAAGGCGAGCAGGTGCACACCACCGTGAAGCTGGGCGGTGAATTGTCGAACAACAAGGGCATCAACAAACAGGGCGGTGGCTTGACGGCAGCGGCCCTGACGGCCAAGGACATGGACGACATCCGCACGGCCATGAGCTTCAATGCCGACTATGTGGCGGTGAGCTTCCCCAAAAACGCCACCGACATGGAAATGGCCCGCCAACTGTGCAACGTGGCCTGCACCAACGGCCACAGGCCTGGCCTGATCGCCAAGATCGAACGCGCCGAAGCCATTCCTGAGCTGGACCGCATCTTGGCGGTGTCGGACGGCATCATGGTCGCACGTGGCGATTTGGCCGTGGAGGTGGGCAATGCCGCTGTGCCGGGCCTGCAAAAACACATGATCAAACGCGCCCGCGAACTCGACAAACTGGTCATCACCGCCACGCAGATGATGGAGAGCATGATCGTCAACCCGGTGCCCACCCGCGCCGAAGTGTCGGACGTGGCCAACGCGGTGCTGGACGGCACCGATGCGGTGATGCTCAGCGCCGAAACCGCGGCAGGCAAGTACCCGCTGGAGACGGTCGAGATGATGGCGGCGGTGTGTCTGGAAGCCGAGAAAACCGACCACGATCCGCTGGACGACGACTTTGTGGGGGCGCATTTCAACCGCATCGACCACGCCATCGCCATGGGCGCCCTGTTCACGGCGCACCACCTCAAGGCCAAGGCGATTGTGGCCTTGACCGATTCGGGCTCGACCGCTTTGTGGATGAGCCGCCACAGTGTGCGCATGCCCATTTATGCACTCACGCCCAAGGTCGCCACCCAGCGCAAGATGGCCCTGATGCGCAACGTCAGCCCCTTGCTGATGGACACCAGCGCCGACCGCGACACCGCTTTGGCCGATGCCGAAGCGCACCTGAAAAAGCGCGGCATTGTGCAGCCGGGCGATGTGTACGCCATCACCGTGGGCGAGCCCATGGGCACACCTGGCGGCACCAACACGCTCAAGATTTGCCGGGCGGCTTGAGCACCAGGCCAGCGCGTCAAGCCTTGCGGGGCTTGGCGGCCTGGATTTCCTGTTCAGGACGGGCCTGACAGGCCGATGGTGTCCCGAAACCTATAAAATCTGGTGCAGTTACAAGCCGGGTACAACCCGGCGCACCAGAATCTTCAACTCCCCGGGAAATCACCACCATGGCACTCGTTTCTATGCGCGAGCTGCTGGACCATGCGGCCGTTAACGGCTACGGCATTCCAGCTTTCAACGTCAACAACCTGGAGCAAGTCCAGGCCGTCATGATGGCCGCCGACGAAGTCGGTGCCCCGGTGATTCTGCAGGCCAGCGCAGGTGCCCGCAAATACGCGGGTGAGCCCTTCATCAAGCACCTGATTCAGGCCGCCACCGAGCAGTGGCCGCACATTCCGCTGGTCATGCACCAAGACCACGGCCAAAGCCCGGCGGTTTGCCAGGGCGCGATCAACCTGGGTTTTTCATCGGTGATGATGGACGGCTCTTTGCTGGAAGACGGCAAGACCCCGGCCGACTTTGCCTACAACGTGGATGTGACCCGCCGTGTGGTCGAGATGGCCCACTTGGTGGGCGTGTCGGTCGAGGGCGAACTCGGCTGCTTGGGCAATCTGGAAACCGGTGAAGCTGGTGAAGAAGACGGCATTGGTGCCGAGGGCAAACTGGACCACAGCCAGATGCTGACCGACCCCGAAGAAGCGGCCCAGTTCGTGAAAGCCACAGGCCTGGACGCGCTGGCCATTGCCATTGGCACCAGCCACGGCGCCTACAAGTTCAGCCGCAAGCCCACGGGCGACATTTTGGCCATCAGCCGCGTGAAAGAAATTCACCAGCGCATTCCCAACACCCACTTGGTGATGCACGGCTCGTCCAGTGTGCCGCAAGAGCTGTTGGCCCTGATCAACCAGTACGGCGGCAAGATGAAAGAAACCTACGGCGTGCCCGTCGAGGAAATCCAAGAAGCCATCAAGCACGGCGTGCGCAAAATCAACATCGACACCGACATCCGTTTGGCGATGACCGCCGCTTGCCGCAAGTTCTTGTTCGAGAACCCCGACAAGTTCGACGCGCGTGAATGGCTCAAACCCGCCCGCGAAGCGGCCAAGCAAATCTGCAAGCAGCGCTACTTGGAGTTCGGCTGCGAAGGCCAGGCCCCCAAGATCAAGGGCGACAACCTGCAGGTGGTGGCCGCCCGTTATGCCCGCGGTGAATTGGCGCAAGTGGTCAACTGATGGGGGCGGGGGGCTTCAGTGTGGCAGTGTTTAGAAACACTGCTCGAGGCCTCAAAAAGCGTAATTTAATTTGGCAATGAATTGGCTTGTCCGCAAGCCAATGGCTGGTTGAACGGCGCTCGCAACCAGGCGGCTGCCTTTGTACAGCGCTTGTGGTGAGCCCTCTTCAATGCGGTCTTGTCGAATGTGGATGGCGGCTGACCATGTCCAGGCGGGGTCGTTTTCGCCCAGCTTGTTTCCGATTGAAATGCCAATTTCGCGACTACGGCCCGAGCCCAACTGCAAGCGGGTCGGTGCAAAGTTGGGCAAAGTCACATTCGACTGTCCTGGAAGTATCCGCCCCTGCCAATAGTCAACTTGCCCCTTCAAATGTTGACTCAGGGCCTGCTTGTAACGCACACCAAGCGACACGTCGTTGAATTGAAAATGCTCGGGGTAGCCTTCGGCCTGGCTGTTGGATTGGATGCTTCGATGAATGGTGTTATGAACCCATCGGCCCCCCAACGACCAGTTTGCATCCGCATGGAAGTGGACAGATCCGGAGATTTTTTGATGCGCAATGTCAGAAAAGCTTGTCGCGGCTTGGCCGGTATTGGTTGCACCCAAGTAAGTGCGGGTTCCCCGGCTGTCGGACCACGCCAATGACCCGTCTGCCACATTGCAGCGAACCGAAAACGTCAAGCCTTTTGAATGCAGGTGACCCGTCTCCAAGACCAAGCGTTTTCCTGAACGCGACAGCTCCTCCCAGCGGCTTGTTTCTGTTCCAAGTTGTGGACTGATGTTGGCCTCAGCGCACGTTTGACCGAGCGCATTCCAAGAAGTCAAAAGCGCCAACGCACCCACACAAATATGTGGGTGCAGCATGCGATCAGACCCATTAAAGGATGTCACTCCAAGGCACGGGTTTAGATGTTTCGAATTTGCCATCACCGTCTTGGTCAAGTTCGACCAATGCACTGCTGGTGCCGTTCGCAGTGGCACGGATGGTTCCACCCTGTTTGAACGTGACGAGGGCAATACCATCGGTCGGATATGGCAAACGTGATCCTGGGCTAGAGATTGCTGGTGATACAAAATTCTTGATCGTCTCGATGGTGGCCGTGTTGGCGCCCAAAGTGGGTATGTTGATGGAGCCGTTGATGGATTGACTCACTTGGTTGTTGTATGTGGTGTTGCGAAGAACGTAGTTCTTGTATTCATAAACTTTGGTGCTTCCAGCTGAAGTGATGTTGTAAGTCATGCTGGCAATGTCCATTTTGAGATCTGTCAGGAGTTGATTGCTCCCGTTTGAATTGAGCACCATTTTTGCGGAAAGGTTCATGTCGAATGAGCCATTCGATGAAGTTGCCACCCCATTGGTCTCAGACACAAACTGTGAGGACTTGGCGGTCACGAAAGCCTCAAAGTCGGTGAATGAAGTTTCTGTGTACCGATTGAATGTGATGGTCATCTCGCCGTTCAGCTTTGAACCATACAAAGAGCAATTGTTGGCGGACAGGGTCAGGTAGTCACCGGCATCAGGCACTTCATTTCCCAACAGATCGTTGTAAGTGATGCTGAGTGTGCCGCTGGAGCAAGGGATTGATTCCGTTAATTCCGCCCCAACCAGTACTGTTGGGCTTGAGCGCCAATTCTTGATCAACTGTGTCAGGTGGGACTGAACAAAATGCGTGAACGGCAAAGGGGTTTGCACATCAGCACCGATGAATGATTCGGTGATGCCGGAACTTGCACTGACTGCAACTGAACTGGCCATCACCTCAGTGGCAGCCACGTCATAGTTTTGAGCGCTCAGTGCAACCGATTTGCTGTTGGTATTGGATGAAGGAGCGCCACCACCACCGCCTCCACAAGCGGCCAGGGTTGCACAGAACGACAGAAGGGTTGCGAGTGTCTTCATATGGAATCCAAAAAACATCATTTTATAAATTAAAAGTACTCAAAATTTAATTTAGAAAATTTAAAAAGTAAGTTTTTTTACGAATGTTCTTAGCCAAAAAAACAGATGAACTGGTGGTGCGAACTGAGGGTGTTCTCTTGAGATAATCAACGGGAATGCTTCAGAGCCCGTGAACAATTCGACGGGCTTTTTGTTTGATGAGAATCGCCATGCCCAACGCACTCCACACCTCGGCCCTGACCTCTTTGCCTCTGCTGGCGCGTGGCAAGGTGCGTGACAACTACGCCGTGGGTGACGACCGCATTTTGATGGTGGCCTCAGACCGCATCAGCGCGTTTGACGTGATCATGGGCGAGCCGATTCCCGGCAAAGGCGTGCTGCTCACGCAAATGGCCTTGTTCTGGTTCGACAAGCTCGGCCCCAAGGGCCTGAACATCTGCCCGATCCACCTGACGGGCGAAGCGCCCGAGAGCGTGGTGAGCGACGAAGAAGTGCCGCAAGTCCAAGGCCGCTCCATGCTGGTCAAGCGCCTGAAACCCATCCCGGTCGAGGCGGTGGTGCGCGGTTATCTGGCCGGCAGCGGCTGGAAGGAATACCAAGACAACCAAGCCGTGTGCGGCGTGAAGCTGCCCGCAGGCCTGAAAAACGCCAGCCGCTTGCCCGAACCCATCTACACCCCGGCCGCCAAAGCGGCGGTGGGTGAGCACGACGAAAACATCACCTTCGAGCGCACGGTGGAGATGATCGGTGCCGATCTGGCCACCCGCATCCGCGACATCAGCATCCAGCTCTACAAAGCCGCGCGTGACATCGCAGCGACCAAAGGCATCATCATTGCCGACACCAAGTTCGAGTTTGGCCTCGACGCCGACGGCACCTTGGTGCTGATGGACGAGGTGCTGACGCCCGATTCATCGCGTTACTGGCCCACAGATTCTTATGAACAGAGTTATGTGGAAGGGTCCAACCCGCCCAGCTACGACAAACAGTTTTTGCGCGATTGGCTGGAGACCGCCACCGTTAACGGCAAGCCTTGGGACAAAACCCCGCCTGCGCCGCGCTTGCCGCGCGAGGTGATCGAGAACACCGCCGCCAAATACGAAGAGGCCATGAACAAGCTGATGGCCTGAATGCCTGGGCATTCAGGGCATAAAAAAGGCGCTGCCCTGCAGCGCCTTTTTCTTGGGAGGTGTGAAATCAGTGGGCGAAGGCCAGCAGTGTCATGGCATCGAGCAGGCAGGTGGTGCCAGCCACCAGCAAGCTGGCGTTGGCGGCCATGCGGCCGCGTGGATGAAGCGATGCGCCCCAGAAGACAGCCAAGCAAACCAGTTCCAGGCTGCTGCGCATCCACAGGTAGGCGCTGCTGTCCACCAGCGGGGCGGCGCCAGGGCTCGTGAGCACGGCATACAGGAAAACACCCTTGACCAGCCAGAGGGCGGCGCCAAAATGCACAGAAGTCAGTTGTGCCAGTTGGCTGCGCCAAGATGTATTGGAGGGCACAGTCGCACCACCGAGCAGGCATTGCAGCTCTTCAGGGGTGATCAGGGGCTCGGCGCGTGACATTTTTCAAAATGAATTCAAAAGTGGTGTTTAAATTTTAAGTTGCAAGCGACCAAAAAATACGGGCACGGCCCGGCTTGTGAGTTGAAACCGGTAAATATCTGTAACGGCAGGTATTACATTTGGCGTTTTGACCGCCAGAACGAGGAAATGGAATGACGCTTTTTCGCCCCGCGACCACCTTGATGGTCCAGTACGCCCATTACCACCGCGATCGCCGCAACATCGTGACCCATCTGCTGGGCATCCCGCTGATTTTTTTGTCCATCGGCGTCCTGCTGCTGAGTCCATCTTGGGTGGTGGCGGGTCAGACGGTAACGCTCGCCTGGGCCCTGTGGGCACTGACCAGCGTTTGGTACCTGAGCCGGGGCGATGTTTTGCTGGGCGCGGCCACTTCGTTTGTGAATGGCGTGTTGATCGCGGCCGCCCATGAGGTCCCGCCTCTGGCGCAAGCCCTGGGGCTGGCGGTGTGGCAGGCGGGCTTGGGTTTGTTTTTCATCGGCTGGGTCATCCAGTTCATCGGCCACTATTTCGAAGGTAAAAAACCCGCTTTTGTGGACGACGTCGTCGGCTTGTTGGTGGGGCCGATGTTTGTGGTGGGCGAGGTGCTCATGTGGGCCGGGTTGCTCCAGCGCATGCACATGGACATCGAGCGCCAAGCTGGACCCACGCGCTGAACGCTTGGCGGCTCACCCGTTAAAAAGCCCGGTCAACCTGCTTCACTGCAGGTGCACCGGGCTTTGAGTTTGGGGTCAGTCTGAGCTCAGTTCAGCGCCATGCTCAGCTTGCGCCGGTAGCTGGAGATCATGGCCATGTGCGGGTCTTCTTGCAGGGCCGCTTTGCCCATCAACTCGATACCGCCCGCTGATTTGCCGGTGGCGTCTTGCGTTTTGGACTTGGGCGGTGTCATCAACTCCAGCAAGGCGACAAAGGTTTTGCGTGGGGCTTCGTTGTCCCACTTTTTGTCGCGCATGATGATCTCGAGCAGTTCGTCCATGGCCGCTTCCCATTGGCCAATGGCGATCAGCAAACGGCTTTTGGCAAAACGGGCTTCAAAGTCGCGTTTGTTTTGGGCGATCAAGGCGTCAAACTGGTCGAGTTCCCAGCCGCCGCGGGGATCGGTGGTCACAAACTCCAGCGCGTTGAGCCACTGGGTTTGCGCCTCAAAGCGCAGTGGCACTGGAATGCGGCTCATGGCGGGGGCCAGCAAGGCGGCGGCTTCGGCCAACTCGCCCAAGCCAATCAGCATCTTGACCAGGTCAAAACGGGCGTCGTCGTTACCGGGATCGGTGGCCAGGGCATGTTCCATCGCGGCGCGGGCGCTGTTGGCGTCACCGGCTTGCAGGTGTTGCTGAGCCTCTTCGGCGGCAGCTTGAGCTTGTAGCTCTTCAGCGGCTGGCAGGTGTTTGTCCAGGAACTGCTTGACTTGGCCCTCGGGCAAAGCACCCATGAAGCCGTCGACCGGCTGGCCGTTCATCAGCAGCACGCAGGTGGGGATGCTTTTGATGCCAAAGGCTTGGGCCAGTTGCTGCTCTTGATCGGAGTTGATCTTGACCAGCTTGAAGCGGCCTTCGTAGGCGGTTTCCACTTTTTCGAGGACAGGGCCCAGCGATTTGCAGGGGCCGCACCAAGGGGCCCAAAAGTCCACCAGCACGGGCGTGGTCATGGAGGCTTCGATGACCTCGGCTTCAAAGTTTTGTATCGTGACGTCCATCATGGCGGGCAGTGTTCCGGGTTGTGTTTCAAACCCCAAGCGGGTGAAACCTTAAAATTCGACATTGATCACGAAAAGCACCCAATGACTCAAGCGCTCATCGGCGTCGTCATGGGTTCCAGCTCCGACTGGGACACCATGCAGCACGCAGTCCAGATTCTCCAACAGTTTGGCATCCCTCACGATGCCCGCGTGGTTTCGGCCCACAGAATGCCGGACGATATGTTTGCGTATGCACAGAGCGCGGCCGAGCGGGGCTTGAAGGCCATCATCGCGGGCGCTGGCGGTGCGGCCCATTTGCCCGGCATGATCGCGGCCAAAACCGTGGTGCCGGTGTTGGGTGTGCCGGTGCAGACCAAGGCGTTGTCGGGCGTGGATTCGCTGCACAGCATTGTGCAAATGCCCAAAGGCGTGCCTGTGGCCACTTTTGCCATTGGCGCAGCGGGTGCAGCCAATGCGGCCCTGTTTGCGGTGGCCATGCTGGCCAACAACGACCCTGCTTTGCGCCAAAAGCTGGAAGCTTTCCGCGTCGAACAAACTGCCATGGCCCGCGCCATGACGCTTCCTCCCGTATCACCAGCAGGTGCCGCATGAGCCGCGCCATCTTGCCGGGCTCCATGGTCAATGGCCAAATGGCCACGTTGGGCGTGATGGGCGGCGGTCAGCTGGGCCGCATGTTCGTGCACGCGGCGCAGGCCATGGGTTACTTCACCGCTGTGCTCGACCCCGATGCGGCCAGCCCCGCCGGACTGGTGAGCCACCACCACATCCAAACCGATTACCTGGACGAGCAGGGCTTGGCGCAGTTGATGCAGCGCTGCGCGGCCATCACCACCGAGTTTGAAAACGTGCCTGCTCCGGCCCTGCTGACGCTGGGCGCACACCGCCCAGTGGCCCCGGCCTCCGAGTCGGTCGCGATTGCGCAAGACCGCGCCGCCGAGAAGGCCCACTTTGTGCGCTGCGGTGTGCCGGTCGCGCCGCATGCCGTGATCGAGACGGCGGCGCAGTTGGCGGCTGTGGGCGACGATTTGCTGCCTGGCATTTTGAAGACCTCGCGCATGGGTTATGACGGCAAGGGCCAGATCCGTGTCAAGACCCGCGAAGAATTGGCCGCAGCTTGGGATGAGCTCAAGGGCGTGCCCTGCGTGCTTGAGAAAATGCTGCCGCTGCAGGCCGAGTGTTCGGTCATCGTGGCGCGTGGCGCGGATGGGCAGGTGGTGAATTTTCCGGTGCAACTGAACTTGCACCGCGACGGCATTTTGGCCGTGACCAGCGTGTACGAAGGTGCGGTGCCGGCCGATGTGGCCGCGCAAGCGGTGGCCGCGACCCGCGCGATTGCCGAAGGCCTTCACTACGTGGGCGTGCTGTGTGTGGAGTTTTTCATGCTCGAAGGTGGTCAGCTGGTCGTCAACGAAATGGCCCCGCGCCCGCACAACAGCGGCCACTACACCATGAACGCCTGCGACCAGTCGCAATTTGATTTGCAGGTGCGCACGCTGGCAGGCTTGCCGCTCACGCAGCCGCGCCAACATTCACCGGCCATCATGCTCAACTTGTTGGGCGATTTGTGGCCCGAAGTCACGCCCACTGGCAAAGGCCCGACCAGCCCCGCTTGGGCGCAGGTGCTGGCGCTGCCTGGCACGCACTTGCATCTGTATGGCAAGCTGTCTGCCCGACCCGGCCGCAAGATGGGCCACCTGAACATCACGGGGCCGACGCCCGAGGCGGTGCGGGCCACCGCTTTGCAGGCGGCCGCTTTGCTCGGCATCGAAGCCTTTTAAGGTTGGGCATGATCCTCAGTGCCAACGAAGCGGCCATCGCGCAGGCTGCACAAGCGCTGCGCGACGGCCAGTTGGTCGGCCTGCCGACCGAGACCGTGTACGGCCTGGCGGCCAATGCCACCGACGATGCAGCGGTGGCGAAAATTTTTGTGGCCAAGGGCCGCCCGGCGGACCATCCGCTGATCGTGCATGTGGCCAGCGCCGCGCAAGTGCCCGTGTTTGCCGCGCAAGTGCCCGACTTTGCACAATCGCTGATCGATGCCTTTTGGCCCGGTCCGTTGACATTGATTTTGCCGCGCCAAAGCGGTGTGGCTGCGGCCTCTGCGGGGGGGCAAGACTCGATTGGCTTGCGTTGTCCTTCGCACCCGGTGGCCCAGCGGCTTTTGCAAGCCTGTGCGGTCTTGGGTGTGTTGGGCGTGTCCGCCCCCAGCGCCAACCGCTTTGGCCGCGTGAGCCCCACCAGCGCTTTGCATGTGCAGTCCGAGCTGGGCCCCGATTTGTTGATCTTGGACGGCGGCGACTGCGACGTGGGCATCGAGTCCACCATCATCGACTGCACCCGAGGCGAGCCGGTCCTGCTGCGCCCTGGGCACATCACGCGCGTGCAAATTGAAGTGGCGTGTGGCCGTGCCGTGCTGGACAAAGACGCCCCCCAAGCGGTGCTGGGTCAGCCTGCACCCCGTGCATCGGGCACGCTCGAATCGCATTACGCGCCTCGCGCCAAGGTGCGCCTGATGTCGGCGACCGACATCGCTTCTAAATTACAAGCCTTGGGGCCACACGCCAACAACCTCGGGCTGTGGTCGGCCGAGCGGCCTGCGAGCGAGCAGGGCATGGGGTCTGGTGTAGGCGCTGGGGTGTTGTGGCGCCAGCAAGCCACCACAGCCGAACAAGCCGCGCACGACTTGTTTGGTGTGTTGCGCGACTTGGACGCCCGTGGGGTGAGCCAAATTTGGGTGCAGCTGCCGCCCGACACCCCCGAGTGGGAAGGCGTGCGGGATCGGTTGCAACGCGCTGCGGCTTAAGGCCGGATCACTTCACCAAATCGAACAAACCTTTGGCTTGTGCGTGGCAGAACGGTGGAGCGTAAGTGCCGTGGTAATTGGCAATATTGGCCATGGTGATCGGTCCATAGGTCGCTTCGATGTAGGGGTGTACATCCACCGAGGTGACGTTGGTCAGACCTTTGGCATCAAATGCCGCCTTCATGACGGACTGGTGAACTGCTGCGGGCACGGTGGGGTCGCCACTGCCGCTGCACAGCATGGTCTGTGATTTGGGAGACCAATCCAGCAAATCGTTCTTTTTGGCGGCCAAGAAGGTCGGATTGTTGGGGTTGGTCAAAATGTCACTGCTGAAGCTGGTCTGGAATAAAGCATCACGCGCTTGGTTGGGGGTCTCGCCATTGATGCCCGGCAATTTGCCTGATGTGACCAATGTGGTGTAGTTCAAAGTGGCGCTGGGCAGCAAGCTCTCGATGCCATCTGCATAGGGTGCTTTGAAAGCGTCAGAGACATTGCTGTAAAGGTTGCCATAAATCTTTTGCCATGCGGTGACCAGGTAGGGCACAAAGAACTGATAGCCGGCAATGGCGTCCGGAATTTTCATTGAGCCCGACATGTTGTAAGGACCCGCCAAGTGAGCGCCTGCCACCACATTGATTTCAGAGGACAGGCTCTTTTCGATGGCGCGGTGGGCCGCCATGGAGGCGTGGCCGCCTTGTGAGTAACCGGTCAACATGACCTTGCCATTGAGCTTGCCGCCCTGCGACGACACGGCATTGCGAGCAGCACGGATCGAGTCAATGACCGATGTGGCCTCAGAGTCTGCGTGCAAGTAGGGGTGGTAGCTGTAGTTGGACTTGGCAAAGCCCAAGTAGTCGGTGGCGACCACGGCATAGCCTTGGCCGGCATACATAGCCGCCAAGAGGAAGGTTTCACCGTCTGCTGGGTTGGCGAGTGTGCGGGTTTTTTGAACATCGGTGCCCTTGGCATAGGCCACCAGAGGGGCTGCTGCAGTGCAATCGGCGCCCGAGGGCAACAGCAGCACCCCAGAAGCGTTGGATTGTTCGCCTTTGGCGCCGGGGGTGACGTAATTGAGCGAGATGACCTTGACATCGCACTTGGCTTTGCCGCTCAGGGGGGCCAAGGGGCCGCCATCGAGCTGCGCTTTGCTCAGGGTGTGCAGCAACACAGGCGAATCGAGCAGGGAGCCGTGGGGTGCATCGCCGCCGCCGCATGCAGCCAGCAGGGCAACACCCAAAATGGACAGTCCGTATTTCATTGTTTTCATGGGATAGGTCTCCAAGTGGTTAGAAAAAGAACGAGCGTTCTTTTCAAACAATGTATACGGGGGCTGGGATTCAAACCATGGGGTATATACCGATTTTTCTAAGGTCTTTGTGGCGGGTCAGCGGTACCGCAGCTTCATCACCAAAATCATCAGCGCCAAGCTGGTGGTGATCGTGTTGGCAATGATGATGGGCCAAGCCACCATCAAGATGCCGTAGACCAGCCACAGGGCCACGCCCACGGTGAACAGGCTGTACATGCCCAGCGAAATGCCGCTCACATCACGGGTTCGAAAGGTCTGCCAGGCTTGCGGAATGAAGCTGGCGGTGGTCAGAAAGGCGGCCAAAGAGCCAACCCAGTCGATGAGGTTCATGGTGGGTTTTAGGGTGTTTGGGGCGCTTTGGCCCGGGGAGAGGTGGTGTCGCGCACCGTCCACTCCAGCAATTGGTCGAGTGCGGCCCGGGCCTGGTGGGCATTGGGGTGGTGCAGCACGGCCACCAGGGTGTAGCGCTGGCCGCTTTGGCCCTGCACATAACCGGCCACCGAGGCCACATCGCGCAGCGAACCGGTTTTGAGCCAGGCGTTGCCGATCACGGGCGACTGCGGGCTGCGGTCTTTGAGTCGGGCGGCGGTGCCGTCCACCCCGGCGATGGCCAAGGAGTTGACAAAGTGCCGGGCGTGCGGGCTGGAGTGTGCGGCTTGCAGCAAAGCCGTCAAAGCCTGCGCGGTGCTGCGCTCGGTGCGGGACAGGCCCGAGCCGTTGTCCAGCACCGGTTCATCGTGCACGGCAAAGCCTTGACGCCACCACTGCGACAGGCGCAAGCGCGAGGCCTCAAACCGCCCGGGTGCGCCCAGCTCGCTCGACAGCGTCAGGTACAGCTGCTGCGCCATCACGTTGTTCGAGAACTTGTTGATGTCCTGAATGATGTCGGACAAGGGCAAGGAGGGCGCTTCCAGCAGCAGCTTGGCCGATGCTGGGCGCGAGCCGTAGCGCACCTGCCCCGTGAGTTGCCCGCCCGCTTGTTGCCACAGGGCTTGCATGACCCGGGGGGCATAGGCTTCGGGTTCGGGGTAGGCCACGGGCCATTCGCGCTCACCGCAGCTGGCCGGGTAGCGGCCCGCAAAGCGCACTTGTTGCGGCTGGCTGAAGTCGGCCTGCAGCTGGCGTCGCCAGTCACTGCATGGGGTCTGGCTCAGTGGCAGTTGCGTGGGGGCCGAGAACCCGGCCAGGGGCGGTTCAAAGCGCACCTGCACCTGGCCGCTGGCGGCGTCGGGCGTGAATTTGTAGACCACCGCCTTGAAGTTGAGCAGCAACCCGTCTGGGCCCACGTTGTAGGGCCGCAGGGGTTCGTCGTCAAAGGGCTCGCTGCGCTCGCGCACGTCGAACACGCTGCGGTCCAGCACGATGTCACCGCGCACGTCGCGCACGCCCGCTGATCGGACCTGGGTCAGCAGCTCTTGCAGGCGCTCAACCACCAGCTTGGGGTCGCCGCTGCCGCGCACGACCAGATTGCCCTGCAGCACCCCATCACGCACCGGGCCATCGGTGTACACCCGATTGCGCCAGACGTGGTCGGGCCCCAGCAGGATCAAACCCGCATAGGTGGTGAACAGCTTCATGACCGAAGCAGGGTTCACGCTGGCTTGGGCTTGGTGCGACAAATGCCGAGGTTGGGCGCTGTTGGACGTAGGACCTTGGGGCAGGGGGGCGATGAGCACGCTCAGGGCCGAAGGCGGAACTTGGGCCTTTTCCAGGGTTTGCAGAACATGCCGGGGCAGTGTGGTCCGGGCTTGGTTGGTGAGGGTCTGGGCTTCTGCCGACTCGGAGCGGTTTTGGGCGAAAGCTGGCCAAGCCAATATGCAGCCCACTGCGATGGCCCATGCAAAACCCGCTGCACGAGGCGCAGCGGTGGCGTGGGTGAGCGTGGACAAAAATAGGCGCTTGGCGCGGGTGGCAGACATCGCTCAAGTCTAACGGTCACAGGGGGTGATCGGGCTGCGAAGGACAAGCTGCTGCGGCAGCCCCGTATGATTCGGGCCATGCGATTTTCTTCAAAAACCGTGGGCCTGGCTTCTGCGGTCATCACGGTGCTCATCTGGACCGGTTTCATTGTCATTGCGCGGGCTTCGGCATCTCGGGGTTTGCTGCCACTGGACATCGCGCTGGCCCGCATTCTGGGGGCCAGCAGCATCTTGCTGCCCTGGGCTTGGTGGTTGATGCGCTCTGCACGCCAAGCCGGTGAAAAAGTGGGCTCCTTGGGCGGCCTGTCGCCCTTGCCCTTGGCCCCGACCGTGCAGGCTGGCGTGTTGGGTGGCTTGCTTTATGCCGTGTTGGCCTACACGGGTTTCTTTTTTGCGCCCGCCTCACATGCGTCGGTGCTCTTGCCTGGCAGCTTGCCTTTGTGGACCACCTTGCTGGCCTGGCTGGTCTTGCGTGAACAAGTGTCCTCGGCCCGCGCATTGGGGCTGGGCTTCATTGTGTTGGGCGATGTGCTGGTGGGTGGTGCCAGCTTGCTCATGGCTTTTGACGGCGGCGAGGTCTGGAAAGGCGATTTGTTGTTCATGACCGCCGCTTGCTGTTGGGCGGGTTACAGCATCACGGTGCGTCGGCATGGCCTGGATGCGGTGCGAGCGACCATGGCCATCACCGCGTTTGCCTTTGTCAGTTTTGTGCCCGTGTACCTGACCTTGATTGGCTTGGGGCTGCTGCCCACCCATTTGATGCAGGTACCGTGGACCGAAATCCTGTTCCAGGCCGTCTTCCAGGGCGTGGGCTCGGTGGTCATCTCGGGCATCACCTTCACGCAGATGGTGCGCCACTATGGCCCGGTGCGCTCGACCATGATCACGGCCCTGGTGCCCGGCCTGTCGGCGCTGGGGGCGGTGTGGTTTTTGGGTGAGCCCATGCACTGGAATTTGCTGGCCGGGCTGGCGCTGGTGACCAGTGGCATTTTGTTTGGTGTGCGGCAGGCCAAAAAACCTGCAGCCGCACCCGCTCCTTTGTCTACAGGAAGCCAGCCATGAGCCCCAGCCCCGAGCGCCGCTGGTTGGCCTTTGACACCAGCACCGATGTGCTGTTTTTGGCCGTGGCCCGCGGTGAGCAGGTCTGGACCCAAACTTTGCCCGGCGGCGCACAAGCCTCCAGCGGTTTGATTCCGGCGGTGCTGGCGCTGCTGGCCGAAGCCGACATGCCACTGGCTTCGCTTGACGCCATCGTGTTTGGCCGCGGACCGGGTTCGTTCACCGGCTTGCGCACCGCCTGCGCAGTGGCGCAGGGTCTGGCTTTTGGGGCCGATGTACCCGTGTTGCCCGTCGACACTTTGCTGGCCGTGGCCGAAGAGGCCCGCTGGTCGCAAGTGCAGGCCGGGGCCATCGCACCCGATGCCGCGCTCACCGTGCTGGCGCTGTTGGATGCCCGCATGGACGAGGTCTACAGCGCCGCTTACCGCTGGGAGCCCGTACCGGGCGCAAGCCACGGGCGTTGGCAAGCAGCCATGCCCTTGCAGGTGGGTGCGCCAGAAAAATTGCAGATGCCCGACGGCCCCATGGTGCTGCAAGCCGGCAACGCTTTTGCCGCGTACGGCGAGCGACTGCCCCAAGTGGTGTCGGAGGGCTGGCGCTGCGAGGCGCTGCCCACCGCCGCCGCTTTGCTGCGCCTGGCTCCGGCCTTGTGGGCTCAAGGCTTGGCCGTTCCGGCCGAGCAGGCCATGCCGCTCTACATCCGCGACAAAGTGGCCAACACCACTGCCGAGCGCGAGGCCATGAAGGCCCAGATCGCCTTGGACAAGGCCACTGCGCATCCATGAGTCTGTCCATGAATCCTGCTTCATCTGAAGAAGGCGCCCAGCCGTCAGAGGCCACGCGCAACCGCGTCACGCTGGCCCCCATGTCGCAGGACGATCTGGACGCGGTGATCGCCATCGAGCAAACCGCCTACAGCCACCCTTGGACGCGGGGCAATTTCCGTGACTCGCTCAACCCCTTGTTCGAGGCCCAATGCCTGTGGCTGGACGGCGAATTGCTGGGCTATTTTTTGGCCATGCACGGGGTGGAAGAAATGCATTTGCTCAACATCACCGTCGCGCCCGCCCGGCAAGGCCAGGGCTGGGGCCACATGATGCTGGACGCTTTGTCGCTCATGTCGCGCCATGCCGGAGCGCAATGGCTGTGGCTGGAGGTGCGCCAAAGCAATCTGCGTGCACTGAAGGTCTACGAGCGGTACGGCTTCAAGCAGGTCAGCATCCGCAAGGATTACTATCCGGCAGGTCGCCTGCAGCGAGAGCATGCGGTGGTGATGAGTTTGAAACTGTGAGCCTGAACATGAGCGACCCCACCCGATTTGACTTGGACGACCGCCAACGCGCCATGCTGGCCGAGATGGGTGTGCGCGTGTGGTGGCCGCAGCGAAGCGATGCCGAGCCCCACGCTGTGGTGGAAGTTGTACCGGCCAGGGCCACAGATACGGCAGTGCCAGCACCGGGTGAGTACGTCGCTGCAAGCCCTTCTTTGCCTGCGGCTCCGAGGGCGTCCGTGCCAGTGCAGGCCCCAGCCACCCGCCCCGCAACGCGTGAGCCTTTGGCGCTCGCACCCGCCCCGGTGCAGGCCAAGGACCCCGTGTTGGCGCCTTTGCCCGAAGGCTTGCCCAGCATGGGCTGGCTCGAGCTGCAAACGGCTGTGCAATCCTGTCAGTCCTGCGGTCTGGGCGCTGCACGCCAAACCCCCATTTTGGGCTCGGGCCAGGGCACTGCCCCATGGATGGTGGTGGGCGACTTGCCTTCGGACACCGATGAGCCCTCAGGTCAGCCTTTCACTGGGCCGGAAGGCGTGTTGCTGGACAACATGCTCAAAGCCGTGGGCGTGCGCCGCCAGGGCTCAGCCCACAACGCTAACGCCGATGCCAATGCCCTTGCCGACCTGCCCGAGGCTTGCCTGACCCACGCCGTCAAATGCCGCCCCCAAAACGGGCGTAACCCCGAAACGTCGGAGTTGGCCACGTGCGCGGCTTATTTGTCGCGCCAGGTCACGCTGGTGCAACCCCGGGTGATTTTGGCCATGGGCCGTTTTGCCATCCAGAGTCTGTTGGGCAGCACCGAGCCCATGGGCAAACTGCGCGGCCGTTTGCACGACTTTCAGGGCGTACCGGTGGTGGTCACCTACCCCCCGTCAAGCTTGTTGCGCAACCCGGCCGACAAGGCCAAGGCCTGGGCCGATCTGGTCTTGGCCCTGTCGGTGACCCAAGGCTGACAACCGCTAAAATCTCGGGTTTACCAGAATACTTCCCCGGAGTTGCCCCACATGGCCAATCAAGCACAAATGGCGAACGCCATCCGCGCCCTCGCAATGGACGCCGTTCAACAAGCCAACTCCGGTCACCCCGGCGCGCCCATGGGCATGGCCGACATGGCTGTCGCGCTGTGGGGCGATCACCTGCAACACAACCCCAAAAACCCGCACTGGGCCAACCGCGACCGCTTTGTGCTGTCCAACGGCCACGGCTCGATGCTGATTTATTCGGTGCTGCACCTGACCGGCTACAAACTGCCGATTGAGGAACTCAAAAACTTCCGCACCCTGCACAGCAAAACCGCAGGCCACCCCGAAGTGGGCGTGACCCCCGGCGTGGAAACCACCACCGGCCCCTTGGGCCAAGGCATCACCAACGCCGTGGGCATGGCCCTGGCCGAAAAAATGCTGGCCGCCGAGTTCAACCAGCCTGGCCACACCATCATCAACCACCACACCTACGTGTTCTTGGGTGACGGCTGCTTGATGGAAGGCATCAGCCACGAAGCCGTGGCTCTGGCCGGTGCCTGGAAGCTGAACAAACTGATTGCCCTGTACGACGACAACGGCATCTCCATCGACGGCCAAGTGGCCCCTTGGTTCATCGACAACACGCCCCAACGCTTTGCCGCCTGCGGCTGGAACGTGATCGACGCCGTGGACGGCCACGACGCAGCGGCCGTCTCCAAGGCCATCGCCGCCGCCAAGCACAGCGCCGACAAGCCGACGTTGATCGTCTGCAAGACCGCCATCGGCAAGGGCTCGCCCAACCGTGCAGGCACCTCCAAAGCCCACGGCGAGCCTTTGGGCGCTGAAGAAATCAAGCTCACCCGCGAAGCCCTGGGCTGGACGGCCGAGCCTTTCAAGATCCCCAAAGAGGTGTATGCCGACTGGGACGCCAAAGCCGCTGGCGCAGCCCGCGAAGCCGCCTGGAACACCGCATTTGCCGCGTACAAAGCCGCCTTCCCCGCACAAGCCAAAGAGTTTGTGCGCCGCATGAAGGGCGACTTGCCCAAGAACTTCAACCAGGTGGCGTTTGACGCCGTCGTGGCTGCCCACACCAAGGGCGAAACCGTGGCCAGCCGCAAGGCCAGCCAACTGGCGCTGGAAGCCTTCACCGCCGCTCTGCCCGAAATGCTGGGTGGCTCGGCCGACCTGACCGGCTCCAACCTGACCAATACCAAGAGCACCCCAGCCTTCCGCGTGGACCTGGCTGGCGATGTGGTCAAAACCGAAGAAGGCCAGATCGGTCGCCACATCAACTACGGCGTGCGCGAATTCGGCATGGCCGCCATCATGAACGGCGTGGCCCTGCACGGCGGCTACATCCCTTACGGCGGCACCTTCCTCACCTTTTCTGACTATTCGCGCAACGCCATCCGCATGGCCGCGCTGATGAAGCAGCGCGTGGTGCACGTGTTCACCCACGACTCCATCGGTCTGGGCGAAGACGGCCCGACCCACCAGTCCATCGAGCACGCGGCCAGCCTGCGCCTGATCCCTGGCTTGGACGTGTGGCGTCCCGCCGACACGGCCGAAACCACCGTGGCCTGGGCCGTGGCCCTGCAAAACGCCCACCGCCCATCGGCCCTGCTGCTCAGCCGCCAAAACCTGGCTTACTCACCCAAGAGCGATTTGGGCGACATCAGCCGTGGCGCGTATGTGCTGTCCGAGCCCGAGCACGTTGGCATCAAGAAAACCCACGGCGTGATCATCGCCACCGGCTCTGAAGTGCAACTGGCCCTGGCCGCGCAAAAGCTGCTGGCCGAACGCAAGATCGGTGTGCGCGTGGTCTCCATGCCCAGCACCAATGTGTTTGACCGCCAAGACACCGAATACAAACAAAGCGTGTTGCCCAAAGGCCTGCCCCGCGTGGCGGTCGAGATGGGCTCCACCGACGGCTGGTGGAAATACGGCTGCGCCGCCGTGGTCGGCATCGACACCTACGGCGAGTCGGCCCCAGCGCCCGTGCTGTTCAAACATTTCGGCTTTACCGCCGAGAACGTGGCCGACACCGTCCACGCTGCGCTGCTCAAGGCCTGATTCAGGCCCGCCGGATGAACCGCTTCAGCGCCTGTGGGCGCTGAAGTCACGTTCAGGGATCAGCTCCGTGCAAGGGTTTTGATTTCAAATCCGGTTACGTAACCGTTTAGTAACTTTCTCCCGAGGCTCTCACCATGACCATCAAGTTGGGTATCAACGGATTCGGCCGCATCGGCCGTTTGGCCCTTCGCGCCGCCCTCAAACATGGCTACGACGACATCCAGATCGTCGGCATCAACGACCCCAAACCGTCCGACTACCTGGCCTACATGCTCAAGTACGACAGCGTGCACGGCCGCTTTGATGGCACGGTGGACTTCACCGAAGACACCCTGATCGTCAATGGCAAAAAGATCAAACTCTCGCACGAGCGCGACGCGCATAACCTGCGCTGGGGCGAGATGGGCGTGCACACAGTGCTCGAATGCACGGGCCATTACCTGACCGAGCCCACCAGCCAAATGCACATCGTGGCGGGCGCCAAAAAGGTCGTCATCTCGGCCCCGTCCAAAGACAGCATCCCCATGTTCGTCTATGGCGTGAACCATAAAAAATACGCAGGCGAAGCCATCGTGTCCAACGCCTCTTGCACCACCAACTGCCTGGCCCCCGTGGTCAAAGTGCTCAACGACAAATGGGGCATCAAGCGCGGCCTGATGACCACCGTGCACGCCGCCACCGCCAGCCAAATGACGGTGGACGGCTCGTCGCGCAAAGACTGGCGCGGCGGCCGTGGCATCCTCGAAAACATCATCCCCAGCAGCACCGGTGCGGCCAAAGCGGTGGGGGTGGTGATCCCCGAGATCAAGGGCAAGATCACCGGCATGGCTTTCCGCGTGCCCACGTCGGATGTGTCGGTCATTGACCTCACGGTGGAACTGAACAGTGACGCCAGCTACGCCGACATCTGCGCCGAAATGAAAGCGCAAAGCGAAGGCGCCCTGAAAGGCATCTTGGGTTACACCGACGAGAAAGTCGTCTCCACCGACTTTCGCGGCGAGTCCTGCGCCAGCGTGTTTGACGCGACCGCAGGCATTGCGCTCGACAAGAGCTTCGTCAAGATCGTCGCTTGGTACGACAACGAATGGGGTTACGCCAAGCAGTGCTTGGAGATGGTGCGGGTGGTGGCCAAGAAGAAGTGATCTGAATGGGCAGGCAGCGTCAGGGCTCCCCGCAGGGGCTCAGAGGCGCTTCGCTTTGCCACATCGCCCCTGCGGGGAGCCCTGGCGCTGCCATAGGGCATCGCTCAAAGCGCCTTCGGGCGCTTTTTTCATGGTCAATAGCCGCGTATCCAGTCCGCCGCCTTCTCTGCAATCATGATCGTTGGCGCGTTGGTGTTGCCGCTCACGATGCGCGGCATGACCGACGCGTCGACCACGCGCAGGCCCGGCACGCCGTGCACACGCAGTTGCGCGTCCACCACCGCCATCTTGTCCGTGCCCATGCGGCAGGTGCCCACCGGGTGGTAGACCGTGTCGGCGTTTTGGCGAATCCAGTGGTCCAGTTGTTCGTCGGTGCGGGCATTGGCGGATGCTGCCCACTCTTTGCCATACGCCGCCAATGCGGGCTGGGCCAGAATTTTTTGAGCTTGACGAACGCCGTCGCGCAAGCGCTGCAGGTCACGTGGGTCGCTCAAAAACTGCGGGTCGATCAGCGGTGCGCTGTTGGGATTGCGGTCGGCCAATTGCACGCGGCCCCGGCTGTCGGGTTGCAGCAAACACACATGCAAAGAGTAGCCATGCCCCAGCGTCAGTTGGCGGCCGTGGTCCACCAGTTTGGCCACCACAAAATGCAGCTGAATGTCCGGGTGCGCTTCTTCGGGTCGGCTTTTGTAGAACGCGCCGCCTTCGGCAAAGTTGGTCGTCAGGCGACCTTTGCGTTGTTGCCGCCATTCCCACATGGCCTGCAAGGTGTGCCACGCGCCTTTGGGTGAAACGCCGATCAAATCGGTGTGCCCTGGCGCATCGGCCACCAGCACGGCGTCGGGGTGATCGTGCAGGTTTTCGCCCACGCCCGGCAGGTCGCGCAGCACCTCGATGCCCAAGCTTTGTAAGTGGGCCGCTGGCCCCATGCCCGAACGCATGAGGATGGCGGGCGACTGGAAAGCGCCCGCGCTCAAAATGATTTCGCGGCGGGCCGTCAAGGTCTGGGTTTTGCCGCCTTGCACGGTGTGCACTTGCCGGGCCACACCATCCACCAAGCCAATGCGGTCCACCGTCACGCCGGTCATGACGTGCAAATTGGGGCGATCACGGTTGGGGGTGAGGTAGGCCTTGGCGGCGCTGAACCGTTCGCCTGCCTTTTGCGTGACTTGGTACAGGCCCACGCCTTCTTGGGTGGGGCCGTTGAAGTCGGTGGTGTGCGCCAAACCCGCTTGCATGCCCGCCTCGACAAAGCGTTTGGAAAACACATTGGGGCTTTGCAAATCGGCCACGTTCAAGGGGCCGTTTTGGGCATGCCACTCGTTGTGGATGCGCTCGTTGTGCTCGGCCTTGAGAAAGTAGGGAAACACCTCGGCCCACGACCAACCCGCACAACCCAGCTGGGCCCAGGTGTCGTAATCCACGGCTTGGCCCCGGATGTAGGCCATGGCGTTGGTGGAGCTGGAGCCGCCCAAGGTGCGACCACGCGGCTGGAAACCGATGCGGCCGTTCAAGCCGGGTTGGGGCACGGTGTTCAGGCTTTGCGAAACGATTTCGGTGCGGGCCATGAGCGCGATGCCTGCGGGGCAGTGGATCAAGGCGCTGGTGTCGGGCGGCCCGGCTTCGATCAGGGCCACCTGAACGGTTGGGTCTTCGCTCAGGCGACTGGCCAGCACACTACCCGCCGAACCACCGCCCACAATCACGTAGTCAAATTCCATGAATTCCCCCCGTTCAAAGGTTTTGTGTGGCCAATATAAGGGCTTAAGCGTGTCGCGGCCTGTCTTGTGTGCATCAGGGTTTTTCCTAGCAAACCCCTCGCCATGGCGACATCTCGTTGGCCCAAACACCCCTGACAATGGCACCACAATTGGAGACAAGCCATGCAGATCGCCATTGACCTTGTGGGTTCTGAAAGCCCCGGCAGCTCGCGCTCATGAGCAACCCAACCGCCCTGCTGCACCCGACTTGGCAAGACAAGCGCTGGTGGTGGTTGCTCAGCCCCGCCATACCGCTGGCTTTCACAGGGTCTTTGCTGGCTTTTGTCTGGACAGGCCAATGGTGGTGCATGCTGCTGGCCCCAGTCATCATCCATGTGTTGTTGCCCGTGCTTGACCGCGTGTTGGGCGAGGACTTCAGCAACCCACCCGAATCGGCGGTGGCGCAGCTCGAACAGGATGTGTTTTACCGCACCTTGGTGTGGGCCTACGTGCCCCTGCTGATGTTGGGCACCGTGGTGGGCGCCTGGATTGCGACTGCGCAGCCGCTGACCTGGTGGGGCTATGCGGCCTTGGTGTTCACCGTGGGCGCGATCAACGGCATTGGCATTGGCACCGCGCATGAACTGGGTCATAAAAAAGAGACGCTGGACCGCTGGCTGTCCAAAATCGCCTTGGCCCCCAGTGCGTACGGCCACTTTTTTGTCGAGCACAACCGGGGCCACCACAAACGCGTGGCCACACCTGAAGACCCGGCGAGTGCACGCATGGGCGAGAGCTTTTGGGCCTTCTTGCCGCGATCGGTGTGGGGCAGTTTGCAATCGGCCTGGGCGCTGGAGCAAGAGCGCTTGAACAAACAAGGGTTGCGTGTTTGGCACGGCCAAAACCACAACCTGCAGGCTTGGGCCTTGTCGCTGCTTTTGTTTGGCGCTTTGGTGGCGTGGTTAGGCTGGATGGCGCTGCCGTTTTTGTTGCTGCAGGCGGTCTACGCCATCTCCATGCTGGAAGTGGTCAACTATGTCGAGCATTACGGTTTGCTGCGCCAACGAGATGCGTCGGGCCGCTATGTGCGCTGCGAGCCTGAACACTCTTGGAACAGCAACCATTTGGTGGGGAATCTTTTGCTGTACCAACTGCAAAGGCATTCTGACCACCACGCCCACCCCAGCCGCCGCTACCAGGCGCTGCGGCATTTTGAGTCCGCACCGCAACTGCCTGCAGGCTACGCCACCATGATCACTGTGGCTTATCTGCCGCCACTGTGGTTCGTGTGGATGGACCGCCGTGTGATGGCCCACTACCGTGGGGACCTGGGCTTGGTGAATGTGCAAGCGTCGGCCCAGCGCCGACTCATGCAACGCTGGGGCTGAAGGCCTGCGGCCACACGGGGCAGGCGCTTGGTTCCATGAAAAGCGCTTGAGTGGTTGACCACCGAGGCCTGGCCTTCAGCGGCGCAGCAACACGATGTTCCGATACCCCAGCCGAATCAGCCCCTGATCCTGAAAATGGCGCAACTGCTGGTTCACACGCTGGCGTGATGCCGAGGCCGCCTGTGCCAGATCAGACTGACTCACACGCAGCATCACGCCGTCGGGAACGGCCACGCTGTTGAACTTGGCAATCCTCTCCAGCGTGGCCCACACGCGTTGCTCCAGGCTGTGTATGCCTTGGTCAGCCAAGGTGTCAAACAGCTGGTTGATGCGCAAGCCCAAGATGCGCAGCAAATCCACAGCCACGACCGGGTCGCGGGCGATCAGGTCGACCAAGCGAGTGCGCTCGATGTGCAGCACCTGAGTCGGGCCAACGGCCACCAGATCAGCCGGGTAAGTGGTTTCGGCAAACACCGAACTGAGGCCCGAAATTTCGCCAGGCAGCATCCAGCGCAGCAATTGCTCTTCGCCTTCGGGCGTGGTCACGCTCACCCGCAAGCGCCCCTTGACCAGCAGCAACGCTGTCGAAGTGGATTGCCCTCGGCTGAGCACCACTTGCCCTTCGGTCCATTGGCGCAGCACGCCCACGC
Organism: Limnohabitans sp. 63ED37-2; assembly: GCF_001412535.1. Taxonomy (GTDB): domain Bacteria; phylum Pseudomonadota; class Gammaproteobacteria; order Burkholderiales; family Burkholderiaceae_C; genus Limnohabitans_A. Next base: position 202,525 of record NZ_CP011774.1, read on the forward strand.
TGTGCAAGGCCTTGGCTGAACGCTCTGTCAGGGCCGAATTTTCAGCCCAAACCTTGGTGAACACGTCGGCATCGAGTGCTTTGTAGGCCGGCTGGCGCACTGTGACTTGCTTAAATTTGAAAGGACGGGTGGGTGGCAAGGCTGTGGCGTGCTTCATGGGGTGTTGAAAAGTTTTTTGGGTGCTTTCCCCTAAATTGTCACATCAGAAACAATTTGACAAATCCTTGGGGCTTTAAATCAGCGGTGCCGAGCTTGACGGTGATCAAGTCAAAGAACCACATTGGAGACGACATGAAATTTTCTGCCCCTGCTTTTGTGCGCACCACCCTCGGTGCCATCGCTCTGACTTTGGGCGCCAGCGCCATGGCGCAGTCCGTGGTCCGCTTCCAGGACTACCCCGGCACCGGCAATTTGATGGTGCGTGTGGCCATTGAACAAGGCTTTTGCCAGCAAGCCGGTATCCGCTGCGAATTGCGCACCATCCCGGCTGCCCCGCTGGGTTTGCAGACGATGCTCTCGGGTGACATCGAAGTGTTTTTTGGGCCCACCGAAGTGGCTGCAGCCGCGGTTGCCCGCAAGGTGCCCATTTCCATCATTGGCGCTGGCTTCACCGATCCGATCTTCTTCATGGCCGCAGGCACCAACACCGAACTGGCTACTGAAAAAGAAGGCTATCCCGGGGTGGTCAAGTCCTTCAAAGGCAAAAAAATCGGCGTGACCCAACGTGGTTCGGGCGCAGAGTTTCAGGTCATTGACATGCTGGCCGATGTCGGCTTGACCGCGAACGACGTCACCTTTGTGGCCGTGGGTGCCCCCGACACCGCCTTTCCTGCGCTGACCCGCGGCCAAGTCGACCTGATCATGACCTTCTCGCCCACCGACGGCATGTGCGAAGTACTCAAGGCCTGCCGCGTGGTGGTGGACCCCCGTAAGGGCCAGGGACCCAAGAGTTTGCTGGCCACACGGGGAGGCGCTGGCACCATGGCGGTGAAGGCCGACTGGGCTGCGGCCAATCCGCAAACGGTGGCCGCCATCCGCAGGATGCTGGAATTGTCGGAGGCTTTCATGGCCAACCCGGCCAACTTCGGAAGGACACTGGAGGTCCTGCGCAAGACCTTTGCCCTGCAATTGCCCAACGCAGACCAGATCGCCGAAGTGGCGCTGCGCAACACCATCAGCAACTTCAAGGCCCGTGGCACCGTGCCTGCCATGCAGGCGGTGGCCAATGCCATGACGGAAAACAAGCTGTTGCCGGGCAGAGTGGAGATGGCACCCGCAGTCTTGCCTTGAACGTCGACAACAGCGAATTGTCCAGGGAACACTGATGATCGACGCACAGCACATCGACCTGAGCTTTGACGGCACTCAGTGGGTGTTGCAAGGTGTGGACTTGCAGGTCAAGGCCGGGGAGTTTGTGGCGCTGGCTGGCCCCAGCGGCTGCGGCAAGACCACCTTGCTCAACCTCTGCGCGGGCTTGGTGGATCTGCCCCCAGGCCAGCGTTTGCAGGTGGCGGGCCAAGCGCCTGAGCTTGGCAGCCATGAGGTAGCCTACATGCTGGCTCGCGACAGCTTGTTTCCCTGGCTCAATGCACTGGACAACGCAGCCTTTGGACTGAAAGTGCGTGGCATGCCCATCGCCGAGGCTCGGGAGCGGGCGGCGCAGATGCTCAAGCAGGTGGGGCTGGGCGGCTCCGAATACCGCCTGCCCAAGGCGCTGTCGCATGGCATGCGCCAGCGCGTGGCCTTGGCCCGTACCTTTGCCATGCCCTCGCCTTTGTTGCTGATGGACGAGCCCTTTGGGGCATTGGACGCACAAACCAAGCTGCAGCTGCAGGATCTGTTGCTGCAGTTGTGTCAGGACGGTCACCGAACGGTGCTGTTTGTGACACACGATCTGTCCGAGGCCGTTGCGCTGGCCGACCGGGTGGTGGTGATGTCCTCGCGCCCCGGGCGCATCGTGGCCGATGTGAAGGTCCCGCTGGCTCGACCACGCTCCATCCGAGAGCTGCAAACCAACGAGGACTTCCACCGCACCTACGCCCAGGTTTGGAAACATCTTGAGGAAGGTTGGGTGCACCATGAAGGCTGACACCTTGCGCATGCTGGCGCAGCACGCCGTCTTTGTCGGTGTGGTGCTGGGCCTGTGGGAATGGGGCGCACACACGGGCTTCATCGACCCGAGCTTCCTGGGCAGTCCCCTGGGGATCATCGGCTTCACGCTGGAGAACCTGGCCAACGCCCGACTTTGGGGTGATCTGGGCTACACCCTGCTGGCCGTTTTTTCGTCCTTTTTCATCGGTTCGGTCGCTGCCATGGCGACAGGCCTGGCCTTTGTCACCTGGCCCAAGCTCGAAGCTTTTTGTGAGCCCTACGTCGCGGCCATGAACGTGCTGCCCCGCATCGCGCTGGTGCCGCTGTTCATCTTGTGGTTCGGGCTGGGTGTGGGCTCCAAGATCGCCTTGGGCGTGTCGCTGACTTTCTTCATCGTGTTGTCCACCACGGTGGCTGGTATCCGCGGTGTCAGCCAAGACCACATCACGCTGACGCGAAGCCTGGGCGCCAGCAGCCGACAGACGTTCTTCTGGGTCACCTTGCCGGGCGCTGTGCCGGTGCTGTTTTCGGGACTGCGCCTGGGCCTGATCTATGCCTTGCTGGGTGTGGTCGGCGCAGAAGTCATTGCTTCCGAGCGGGGTTTGGGTCAACAACTTGCCTATCTTGGATCTACTTTCAACGTCAACGGCGTGTGGTCGCTGCTGTTTGATCTGGCGCTCATCGGCGTGCTGATCATGAAGCTGATGAACTGGGTTGAACGCCGCCTGCTGCATTGGCAATAAAGCCAACGGGCAAAACCACATCAAGGAGATCAAAACATGAAATTCCGTCACATCCAGGTGGATCCCATGACGCCCACCATCGGCGGCATGATCAGCGGCGTTGACCTGAACAACACCCGCTCTGAAGACGTGTACGAAGAGATCAAGCAAGCGCTGTGGCAATACGGTGTAGTGTTCTTCCGCAAGCAGGCCTTGAAGCCCGAAGCCTACATCCGCCTGGGGCAGAACTTTGGCGAGATGGAACAGCACGAGTTCTTTCCCCACATCGAAGGCCATCCACAAATTCAGCTGATTTCGCATCAGGGCAACGAAGCGCCTGAGACCGATCGCTGGCACACCGATGTGACCTTTCGCAAGAAGCCCAACATGGTCTCCATCTTGCGCATCACCGACTTGCCCCCTTCTGGCGGGGACACGATGTGGATGCACGCCGGTGCGGCCTACGATGCGCTCAATCCCGGCATGCAGACCATGCTGGAAGGCCTGCGGGCTGACCACGACCTGCCTTGGCACTTTCGCCGCATCAATGCCAACGAACGCTTGGCACAACGGGCGTCCGCCAAGAGCGGCATGATGGTGCTGGCCAGTCAGCAAGAATGCAAGATGATCGAGAACACGCCCACGGTGACCCACCCGGCGGTGATCACACACCCCTACAACGGCCGCAAGATCTTGTTCGTCAATTCGATCTGGACCAAGCGCTTGCTGGGCATGCACATGGACCTGTCTGAGGCGGTGCTGAACATGCTGTACGAGTGGGTGAAAAAGCCCGAGTTTATGGTGCGCTTTCGCTGGGAAAAGGACTCGCTGGCCATGTGGGACAACTGCGCCACGCAGCACTACGCCGTGTTCGACTACGCGCCGCACTACCGCGCAGGCCAGCGCATGACCTGCGGCAGTTTTGTGCCCACCCTCAACCCCGGTGCGGCTGCCGCTGGCGGCCAGCCCTCGGTGATGCGCCAGTTGCTGGACACCACCCGCATGCAAGCGGCCAGCCCGAGTGAACAGAAGGCGGTGGAAGCCATCTTCAGCGCACTCGAAAGCGTGGACTTGAACGCCGTGGCCAGTGCCGCCCAGCGCCGTTGAACGCGAGACACCCTCTAACATGAGTTCCAGCAACCCCATCGATCTGGCCGATCACGATCTGGCCGCCTTGCAGGAGGCCCGCGACTTGTTGGGCCGCGCCCAGCAAGCCGCTGCCACGTTGGCGCTGTGGACGCCCGAAGAGGCCAAACGTGTGGCCAAAGAAGTGGCCGCCGCCTTGTTGCCGCGTGCCGAGTTTTATGCCGAGTGGGCCGTGCGCGAAAGCCGCATCGGAAAAGTCGCGGACAAGATCGCCAAGAACCAGATTGCCTGCACGCTGACGCCCACCGCATGGGACAACGTCGCTTTGGGCGGCGTGCGCCGCAACGACGCGCTGCGCATCGTTGAGATCGGCCGCCCCGCCGGTGTGGTGGTGGGTTTGTCCAACTCCACCTCGCCCGTGGCCACCATCATTTTCAAAACCATTTTGTGCCTGATGACACGCAATGCGCTGGTCATCTCGCCGCACCCGGTGGCGCTGGGCTGCTGCACGGCTGTCACACAAGAGCTTCAAGCCGCTATTGAAAAAGCCGGTGGTCCTGCCCATGCGCTGCAAATTCTCACGCGTCCCACAGTCGAGGCCACGGGGGCGCTGATGCGCGACGCCCGCACCGATGTGATTTTGGCCACCGGTGGCACGCCCATGGTGCGTGCGGCCTATGGCTCGGGCAACCCCGCCATTGGCGTGGGCTCGGGCAATGCGCCGGTCTACGTAGACGCCAGCGCCGACCTGGAGGCGGCAGCAAAAACCGTGGTGGTCGACAAGAACTTTGACCACGGCAGCCCCTGCTCGGCACCCTCGGTCCTCATGCTGCATGCGGGCATTGCGGCGCAGATGCAGCAAGCGCTGGCCCGCCAGGGAGCGCATGTGTGCACCGAGGAAGAGGCTCAAAAAATTCAGCACCACGCCTTTCCGGGCGGCAAGTTCAATGGCAAGGTGGTGGGTCGTCCGGCGTTTGAAATCGCGCAGGCCGCAGGCGTGCAGGTGCCACGCGACTGCCAGGCACTGATCTGCCCCATCGCCAACCCCCAGCCGGGCCATGTGCTGCTCAAGGAAAAGCTCTCGCCCATTCTGGGCTGTGTGGTGGTGCCGGGCATCGACCAAGCCATCGACGTGGCCCGCCTCATGCTCCAGCACAGCGGCGCAGGCCACACCTCGGGCATCCATTCGGCCAGCGCCGAACAGGCCGTAGTCTGGGGCGCAGCGCTCGACTATTACCGCGTGGTGGTCAACGGCTCCACGGTGCACGACAGCACAGGCGCCAACACCGGCTTGCCCTACACCTTCACCATCGGCACGGGGTATGCGGGCAAAAGCTCGGTGGACTGCAACGTCGGCCCCGAGCTGCTGGTCAACTGGAAACGCGTGGCCTTTCCGCTGCCGGGCGGCTGGGCCGGGGCCATGGCTTCGGGCGCATCCTTGCCAGCGTCTTCGGGCAGTTTGTCCACCCTCACGCCTGAGCTCCAGGCCACAGTCCTGCGCATCGTGCAGGAAGAACTCGAACACCTTCGCTGAAAGCCCCCCATGTCCACTTTGCGCAGTTATATTTTTCTGGACCGCTTGCAGCCACAACTGATGTGTTTGTTGGGGTCGACAGCCCGTGGCTTTTTACCGCGCCACAACGACGCCGCCATGGTGATCGAAGTCGCTCCCGGCATGGACATCGAGTGGCTGACCGACATCGCCTTGAAGCACGACGACGTCAAGCCCGGCAACTTGGTGGTGGAGCGTCAGTTCGGTTATCTGGAGTTCCACGGCCAGTCCTCTTCGTCCGTCAAGTCAGCCGGTGCTGCCGTTTTGGATGCCATGGGCGTGAGCGAAAAAAGCGTGCTCAAGCCCGAAATCTTGGCCTCCAAAGTGATCGACCGGGTGGATGGCTACCACGCGTTCTTGATCAACCGCAGCAAGGCCGGCAGCATGCTCTTGCCCGGCGAATCGCTCTACATCATGGAGATGACCACCTCGTCGTATGCCCTCTTGGTGGCCAACGAGGCTGAAAAAGCCGCCAACGTGAAATTGATCGACTGCCGCTTCATGGGCCCGGCTGGGCGGCTGTATTTGTCGGGCACTGCATCCGATGTGCGCACGGCAGCCGCCGTGGCCGAAGCCGTGATCTGCGACGCCGGAGGCGCGGCATGAGCACAGACGCTTTGCGCGAACAAATTCGCATGCAGGTGCGAAAAGCTTTGAGCGCTGCGTCCAGCCCAGCCCCGGCGGCTGACGCGTCCGTAGCGGCTTTGATGCGCCGCTTTGAAGCCGGTTACGAGACCGTGAACGCCGAAGCCATCGTGGCCTGTTTTGCGTCCGATGTGGTCTGGGTCTTGCCCGACTCGCGTGTGCTCAAAGGTCGCGAAGCCTGCCTGGCATTTTTGAAAGAACGCTTTGCCAGCCCCACTGGCCCGAAGTTTTCCGATTCGCACATGAACGTGCTGGGCCAGACCGTGGTGCAGAACTACAAAGTATCCCTGCCCTTGCCCGGTGGCCAAATTGGCATTTATGACGGCACTGACGTGTACCAAATTCGCGATGGCCTGATCGCCCGCAAAGACGCTTACTGGAAGCAAGTGGGCATGCCCAAACCTGTTGCACCTGCGCAGCCTACCCCCAGCCCCGCAGGCGTGGTGGTGCCCTTGCGTGTGGGCACAGCCGCTCATGCCGCTGCCCTGACCGATCTGTTCAAGCGCCTGGCTGCCAGCCCGGCCCTGTTGCAAGCAGCGCAATCGGGCTTGCTGCGTTTTGACATGCGTGTGGACGAGGCGGCGGTGAAAGCCGTGGCCGCCGCAGGTGGTGTGTCTGGGGCTTCGGCCATGGCCGCTACCACCGCCATCGACCCAGCTGCTTGCTGCTCCTCCTGCAAAGAAGGCAAGGCCTGCGAATGCCAGGGCGATTCTTGTGGTTTGCACGATCACGCCGCCCAAGACGTGCCCGAGCTCAAGGGCGTGATCGGCGAAAAATTACTCAAAACCCTGCCGCCCAGCGTGAAAACCGTTCGGCTGCACCCCAAGGCGGTCATGACCCCTTTGGGCAAAGAAGCCCTGCGCAAGCGCGGCATCACCATTGAACGAGGAACCAAGCCATGAAAACAGGAACCGTGATCGGCCGCATCGTGGCCAGCAAACGCCTGCCCGAATTGCCCGCTGGGGCATTGCTGGAGGTGCAACTGGACTACCCCAAAGACGTGGTCGTCTGCTACGACCCCATGGGCTGCGGCATTGGCGAGCGCGTGATGATCACCATCGGCGCACCTGCCGCCTGGTGGTTCGCCCCGGCGCACCCGCGTGTGGTGGCCGACGCGCTCATCATCGCCTCGCTCGACAACTACGACACCCCCACACCGATGCGTTAACGCATCGGTATTTTTTTCCTTCACCCTTTCCCTCAACCCTTTCTTTTTTAACCCCTCAAGGAGACTCACATGTCACAAGCCATCGGAATGATCGAAACCAAAGGTTATGTTGCTGCCTTCGCTGCCGCTGACGCCATGGTCAAAGCCGCCAACGTCAACATCGTTGGCAAAAAAGAAGTCGGTGGCGGCCTGGTCGCCATCATCGTCTCGGGCGACGTGGGTGCCGTCAAGGCCGCCACAGAAGCCGGTGCCGAAGCCGCAGGTGCCATCGGTGAAGTGGTGTCCTGCCACGTCATCCCACGTCCACACGCCGACGTGTCCAAAGCCTTCGACGGCAAGTGATCGCAGGCTGTTGCAGATAAGGAGGCCGCATGGCCACAAGCAAAAAAGCTGCCGCGTCCGCCCAAGCGCCCGCTAAACCACCAGCCAAACCGGCCGCTGAGCTTCGGGTTTACCTGACGCTCACCGACCTGCAGCCCCAGTTTTCTTCGTGGATGAGTTCGCCCCTGGGCGCACGCGGCTACGTGGCGATGCAAGGCACCAACGCGCTGCTGGTCGAGATCGCCCCCGGGCTGTCCATCCAGCGCGTGATCGATCTGGCCCTCAAGGCCGAGCCCACGCTGGAGCCGGGCATCTTGGCGGTGGAGCGGCAGTTTGGCGTGCTCGAGTTGCACAGCAACGACAGCGCGGCGCTGCAGCGTGCCGGTCAGGTCATCCTGCAATGGATGGGCGCCAAGGCCGAAGACCAACTGCGCCCGCATCTGCTGTACAGCGACATTCTGGAAAACGTGACCGATCAGCATGCCGTGCTGATGAACCGCACGCGCCAAGCCAGCATGGTGTTGCCCGGCCAAAACATGCTGCTCATGGAAGTGGCCCCGGCCCTGTTTGGTGCCCACATGGCCAACGAAGCCGAGAAAGTTGCACCCGACCTGACCTTGGTCGAGTGCAGCATGATCGGGGCCAGCGGTCGCATGTACCTCACCGGCAGTTTGGCTTCGCTCGAAAAAGCGAAGGCGCATGTCGAAAAGCTGCTTGCGGAGATCCCGGGCAGGGGTTGATGTTGGCGGGGCCGTGCGTGGCTCATCAGGATGCGCACGGGCCAGGGCTGGAACGCCATTTGCCACGCGCAGATGCGGCGACCTCATGACGTGGACAGACAGGTGACAGGAAATCCTCTCGTTTGTCTGCACAATCCCTGTGCGCCAGTCCTCGTTTGGAGGACCGGCAACCAATGCTAGGGACAATCAAAAATGCAAGCCATGGACATCGGCCTCGTGGGCCTGGGCGTGATGGGTGAAAACCTCGCCCTGAACCTGGAGCGCAACGGCTTTTCGGTATCGGGCTTTGACCTCGATGCCCACAAGCGCGACAACTTCGCGCAACGCACCCAAGGCCTGAAGGCTCAGGCCAGCGCCAGCTTGGCCGAACTGGTGGGCAGCCTGTCGGTGCCCCGGCGCGTGTGGTTGATGGTGCCCGCTGGCGCGGCCGTTGACCAGGTGCTGGCGCAACTCACCCCCCTCATGTCGCCCGGCGATGTGCTGATCGACGGCGGCAACACGCTGTTCACCGACACCCAGCGGCGCATCGACGCGCTGCGTGCATCGGGTATTTTGTATGTGGGCTCGGGTGTGAGTGGCGGTGAAGAGGGCGCTTTGCGGGGCCCGGCCCTCATGCCCGGAGGATCGCCCGAGGCCTGGCCACGGGTCAAGCCTTTGCTTCAGGCCATTGCCGCCAAAGCCGAAGATGGCCAGCCCTGCTGCGAGTGGATGGGGCCGGGCGGTGCAGGCCATTTTGTGAAGATGGTGCACAACGCCATCGAGTACGCCGACATGCAGATGATTTGTGAGGCTTATGCCTTCATGCAAAAGCTGGGCATGTCGGCCACCGAAATGGGCGAGGTGTTCGCCACCTGGAACGAGGGTGAACTGGGCAGTTACCTGATCGACATCACCGCGCAAATCCTTCAACGCACCGACCCCGAGACCGGTGCGCCTTTGGTGGACATGATTTTGGACACCGCCGAACAAAAAGGCACAGGCAAATGGGCCAGCCAAGTGGCGCTCGATTTGGGGGTGCCCGCACCCACCATTGCCGAGGCGGTGTTCGCCCGCACCTTGAGTGCCATCAAAACCGAGCGCGTGGCAGCGGCCCAGGTTTTGCGCGGGCCCGAAACCACGACTTGGCCCGAGCGCAGTGCCCTGTTGGCCCAGCTGCGTGGCGCCCTGATGGCCGCCAAGGTCTGCGCCTACGCCCAGGGTTTTGCCTTGATGCGGGCCGCCGACCGCGAGCAGCAGTGGCAACTGCCCATGGCCCAGGTGGCCCAAGTCTGGCGTGCGGGCTGCATCATCCGCGCCCATTTGCTCGAAGACATTCGCCGTGCCTACAGTGGCCAGGCCGATTTGCCCAATTTGTTGGTGGACCCGCACTTTGCCCGTGTCATGGCCGACAACCAGCAGGATCTGCGCGAAGTGGTGGTCCAAGCCGCGCTTCACGGTGTGCCCATGCCCGCTTTCATGAGTGCTTTGAGTTATTACGACGCCTACCGCTCAGCGCGGCTGCCCGCCAACTTGCTGCAAGCCCAGCGCGATTTTTTTGGGGCCCACACCTACCAACGCACGGACCGTGCGGGCAAGTTCCATACGCGATGGGGCGACTGAGGCGGCGGATACCACCAATCTGTGGGCCTTTGCAGACAAGACCCACAGCAGTTACAAAACCAGAACAAATCCGTGTTCATGCCGGTGCGTAACAAAGTTTCATGATTTCGCTTAGGATGGTTACAAGGGCGCAACGGGGCGAAAGCCGCGCCATTGGTCCAACATCCCCAACGAAAGTGAGACAGACATGACCATCAAAATCGGTATCAATGGTTTTGGCCGCATCGGCCGCATGGTGCTGCGTGCCGCGGTGCAAAACTTCCAGGATGTCCAGATCGTCGGCATCAACGACCTGCTCGAGCCCGAGTACCTGGCTTACATGCTGGAATACGACAGCGTGCATGGCCGCTTCCAGGGCACGCTGTCGGTCGAGGGCAGCACCCTGATCGTGAATGGCCAACGCATCCGCCTCACGCAAGAGCGCGACCCGGCCAACCTGAAGTGGAACGAGGTGGGCGCGGACGTGGTCATCGAAGCCACGGGCTTGTTTTTGGACAAGGACAGCGCGGGCAAACACCTGGCAGCCGGTACCAAAAAGGTGGTGATGTCTGCACCGTCGAAAGACGACACGCCGATGTTTGTCTATGGGGTCAACCACGCATCCTACGCGGGGCAGACCATCATCAGCAACGCCAGCTGCACCACCAACGCGCTGGCCCCCATCACCAAAGTGCTGAACGACAAATGGGGCATCAAGCGCGGCCTGATGACCACCGTGCACGCCACCACCGCCACCCAAAAAACCGTGGATGGCCCCAGCAACAAAGACTGGCGCGGCGGGCGCGGCATTTTGGAAAACATCATCCCCAGCAGCACCGGTGCGGCCAAGGCGGTGGGCGTGGTGATTCCCGAGATCAAAGGCCGACTGACCGGCGTGGCGGTGCGTGTGCCCACCAGCGATGTGTCATTGGTGGATTTGACCGCCGAGCTCAACAACCCGGCCACTTATGCCGAAATCTGCGCCGAGATGAAAGCGCAAAGCCAAGGGGCACTCAAGGGCGTGTTGGGTTACACCGAAGCCAAGGTGGTGTCGACCGATTTTCGGGGCGAGGTGTGCACCAGCGTGTTCGACGCCGAAGCCGGCATGGCGCTCGACAGCACCTTCATCAAGGTCATGGCTTGGTACGACAACGAGTGGGGCTACTCGAACAAGTGCCTCGAGATGGCGCGGGTGGTGGGCCGCTGAGTTGTCGCAGGTCAGGCCTTTGGGCCTGACCGGTTGGGCCACCAAGGCGCGCTGCGCATTCAGCCTTGGTGCAGCAAATGGTCCAGCGCCGAAAACTGCGCTGCCCGCTCGATCACTTCGCCCGCAGCCAGCATCCGGTCTTCGCGGAATTTGGTGCTGACGATCTGCACGCCCACAGGCAAGCCATTCACCACGCCGGTCGGCACCGACAGGCCCGGCAAACCGAGCGTGGCGGTGCCGAGCATCGGTGCTTGGGCCAGAAAGATTTGTGCGATTCGCTCGGCCGATTGTTGGTCTTCGTCGATCGGAAACTGGCGCTCCCACGAGTTGGGCATGAGCAGCACCGGGTAACGCTCAAAAAACACCGCCCAATCGCGTGCGATGTTGAAGCGCCGGGTCGTGGCCTCCAGATATTGATCGCGGTCCCACACGGGCGAGACCGCCATGTAGTAACCCAGGGCTTTGCGGAGTGCATCGTCACCGTTCTGGTGCATGAAGGCCTCACCTGCACGGCGCATATCGTTCATGACCATGTGCATCTGCATGGCAGACACCTCGGCGAAATGTGGTGGCTCGGCTTCTTCGACGGTGTAGCCCGCCGCTTCCAGCCAACGCGCCGCTTGGTCCACGGCAGCTGAGGCGGTGGGGTCGACGGGTGAATGCGACCAACTGCGGAACACCGCCACACGGGTGGGCTGGCGGGCGTCGGCAAATTCAAGCAGTGCTGGCACCCACTGCGGGTCGAGCGGCGTGCCTTGCGACATCACTCGCAGGGCCAGCCGAGCATCGGCCACCGTGCGGGTCAATGGCCCTTGGACCGACATTTGCTGGTTGCTGATGATGCGGTTGGGGGCACTGGCCTTGTAAGACGGCACACGGCCCACGGTGGTGCGCAGCCCCACCACGCCGCAGGCCCAGGCCGGGTAGCGGATCGAGCCGCCGTAGTCGTTGCCATGCGCAATGGCGCCCATGCCCAAGGCGGTGGCTGCCGCCGCGCCGCCGCTGGAGCCGCCGGGGGTCACGCCCGCGTCAAACGGGTTGAGTGTGCGGCCATGCAAGGCGTTGTCGGTGAACCAGCGCAGCGAAAACGCAGGCGCATTGTTGCGGCCTACAACGATGGCCCCCGCTTCGCGCATGGACTGAACCAGAGGTGAGTCGCTGCTGGCGATGTTGTCCTTGAACGCATGCACGCCTTCGTCGGTGGCCTCGCCTTGCACGTCGATGTTGACCTTGATGGTGACCGGCACGCCATGCAGCGGTCCCAGCGTTTCGCCTCGGGCTTGAGCGGCATCGGCGGCATCGGCCGCTTGCAGGGCTTTGTCTGGGGTGACGCTGGCCAAGGCGTTGAACTTCGGGTTGACCTCGGCAATGCGGCCCAGCACGCTTTCGGTGGCCGCGCGTGCGGTGGTCTCACGTCGGGCGATGCGCCCGGCCAGATCGGTGGCGCTCATTTGCCAGAGTTCGGTGGTCATGTGTTCAATCTTTCAGGTAGCGCTGTGTCAGCAAGGACCAGAAGGCCGCGCCCACAGGCAAGATGTTGTCGTTGAAGTCGTATCCCGGGTTGTGCACCATGCAGGCGTGGGCGGCTGCGCTGTCACCTGCGCCTTCACCTGCACCGTTGCCGATCATGAAATAACTGCCCGGGCAGTGCTCCAGCATGAAAGCAAAGTCTTCGCTGCCGGTGAGCGGTCGGCCTTGGCGTGTGATGCGTTCGGCGCCCAGCAGCTCGGTGCCCACTTGTCGGGCCAGTTCTGTTTCGGCAGCGGTGTTCACCAGCACCGGGTAGTCGCGCTTGTAGTCGATTTGCGCCAACACGCCCAGGCTCTGGGCCTGCGCTGTGACCAGGCTGGTGATGCGTTCTTGCAGCAGGTCGCGCACTTCGCGGTCGAGCGAGCGCACACTGAGTTCCAGACGTGCACTGGCGGGGATCACGTTGTTGGCTTTGCCCGCCACCAATGAACCCACGGTGATGACGGCGGTGTGCTGCGGGTCCACATTGCGCGAGACGATGGTTTGCAGGGTCATGACAATCGCCGCTGCCGCCACGATCGGGTCTTGTGTTCGGTGCGGCATGGCGCCATGCCCACCCACACCCGTCAGCGTGATGGTCACATCGTCGCTCGACGCCATGGCCGGGCCTTCGATGAAGACCAACTCACCCGCAGCAACGCCGGGCATGTTGTGGGCGGCATAAATCGCATCACAGGGAAAGCGCTCAAACAGGCCTTCTTTGATCATGATTTGTGCGCCGCCCGGGTGCTCTTCGGCGGGCTGAAAAATCAGGTTCAGCGTGCCCGAAAACTCGACTTCTTGGGCGATGTATTGCGCCGCCGCCATCAGCATGGCGGTGTGCCCGTCGTGGCCGCAGGCATGCATCACGCCTGCGTGCACGCTGCAGTGCTCAAAGTTGTTGGTTTCGTGGATGGGCAGGGCGTCCATGTCGGCCCGCAGGCCCAAGCGTTTGCCGCCGTTGCCGCGCTTCAGTTGGCCCACCAGCCCGGTGGTGGCCAGACCGCGTGTGACGGTGTAACCCCAGCTTTCCAGTTGCTCGGCCAGTACCTGCGAAGTGCGGAACTCTCTCAGGCCCAGCTCCGGGTGGCGGTGCAAATCACGTCGCAGCGCCACAAAGGGCGCAGCGCGTGTTTGCAAGGCGTGCAGCACGCTCATTGGGCTTCGAGCTTGATCGATTTGGCGATGCCCTGGTAAAGCTTGACCTCATCGGCATACACCTGCTGGGTCTGGTCCAAACGAAGGGGTTCGCCCACTTCCTGGCCCATGGCGGTCATGGTGTTGCGGAAGTCTGCGTCAAACATGACCTTGGTCAGTGCCCGGTGCAAGGCTTCGACGATGGGCTCGGGTGTGCCTTTTTTCACGTAATAGCCGCTGCCGATCGTGTAGTGAAAGCCCTTCAACTCTTTGGCCGCGTCGATCGAAGGCACGTCTGGAATCAGGCGCTGCGGCTGGGGTGACAAGGCGGCGATGAATTTGATCTTGCCTTCTTTGGCCATGTGCACATGGGGAGCGCCGTAAGGGGTGATGAACAAGTCAATCTGGCCACCCATCAAATCCTGTGTGATGGGACCACCGCCTTTGTAGGGCACATGCAACATTTCAGCGCCCAGCTTTTTGGCCATTTCTTCGCCCAGCAAATGGTAGAAGCTGCCGATGCCCACACTGGCGTAGTTGACCGGTTTGCCGGATTTGGAGCGTTTGATGATCTCGGCCACCATCTCTTGCGGGGTGTTGCCCGGGAAATTCTTGCTGGCAACGATGGCCATGGGCGCCATGGCCATGCGCTGGATCAGGCGAAAGTCGTCGGGCGTGTGCTTGACCGCCTTCATCGCCAAGGGGGCGAGGATCAATTCATTGGGCGAGCCTTGGAAGAGGTAGTAACCGTCTGCAGGCGCATTGAGCACCTTTTGCGCCGCGATGGCACCGCCCGCACCGCCCAGGTTTTCGATGATCACGGGCTGTTTGAGCTCGGTCGCCAGGGGAACGTTGATCTTGCGAGCGATGATGTCCGACAGGCCGCCAGCCGGGTAAGGCACCATCAGGTTGATAGGCTTGTTGGGAAAGTTTTGCGCTTGGACAGGCGCCTGAACGGCCAGGGCGGCGCCCAACAACAGGCCGAGGGTCTTGATCATTTTCATGGGGGTCTCCATTGTCAAAAGATGGCCTCATGCTAGTCTTGTCAGGGGACAACTGAAAGACTGTCAATTTTCTTCATGACAACTTGGGGTTGTCTCTGTATTAAACTGTGTCAGCATGAAACTGCACCAACTCCAGGCCCTGGTCGCTGCTGTCGAGCACGGCAGCATCCGCGCCGCTGCCCGCGAACTGCACCTGACCCAAGCAGCCTTGACCAAGTCCTTGCGTCAACTCGAAGAAGAGGCGGGCGTGTCCGTGCTGGTGCGCAAATCTCGCGGAGTGGGTTTGACCGAAGCGGGTGTGCGGCTGCACGCCCGGGCGCTGCTGGTGATGCGCCAGCTGGCACTGGCGCAAGACGAGTTGCAGCAAGCGCAGGGCGACAACGCTGGCACCGTGCGCGTGGCGCTCACGCCCTACCTGATGCTCACTGTGCTGGGTGAGGCGTTTTTGTGGTTTCGCAAGCGCTACCCGCGCATCGAGTTGCGTTTGATTGAAGGCTTGGTGGCCCGCGTTTTGCCGGGCTTGCGCGATGGCACGGTGGACTTTGCCATCGTGGCCGACAGCGGTGATGTCACGCCCCAAGAGTTCCAGTGCACCCGGCTTCAAAAGGACCAGCAAAAACTGGTGGTGCGCGCCGGGCACCCAGTGCTGCGCCAACCCACAGCGGCCAAGTTGGCCGCGCTGGAGTGGGTCATGCCCGGCCCGTTTTCTCAAGGGCTGGACGAAGGCTTGCTTGCCATGTTCGCCCAGGCGGGCGTGCCGCCACCCCAGCAGATCACACGTTGCGACGCCATGGCGGCGATGGCCTTGATCCGGCAAACCGATGCCATCAGCATCATGCCGTCCCCCTTGCTGGCGCAGCCCGAAGGCCATGGCCTGGTGGAGTTGTCGCTGCGCAGCATGCGGCCACCCGAGATCGAGCTGGTCTTGCTCTCGCCCCCGGACGTCCCACTCACACCTGCGGCAGCCTATCTGGCGCGGTGCCTGACCGATGCCATCAATGCCCGGGGCAAGACCTGAAAACCATCGCCCAGGGGCTGGGTTCGTCCAAATAACTTCGCCTGCACAACAGGTTCTGGATTGCCCGCCTCACGCGATGGCGGTGGCCAGGCAGGGCAGAGGCAAGGCACTGGCCTTGTGGCCTGCGTCCAGCAAAGTGACAAACAGATTTTTCGGATCGCTCAGTTGCGGGATCAGGTGCAAACGTTCCCCGTAGCCCAGTGCCAGCGCCGCCTCGTGCATGAAGCGCAAGGCCGAGAAGTCTTCCAGCGCAAAGCCCACTGAGTCAAACACCGTGATTTGCGCGTCGTTGTCGCGGCCTGTGCGTGTGCCGTTCAGCACTTGCCACAACTCGGTCACGGCAAAGTCAGCGGGCATTTGCTGGCTGTCGCCTTCGACACGGGTTTGCGGCGTGTACTCCACAAACACCTTGGCCGCTTGCAGCACATCCGCGGCCAGTTCTGTCTTGCCCGGGCAGTCACCGCCCACGGCATTGATGTGCATGCCGGGCGCGAGCATGTCGGCCGTCACGATGGTGGCGCAGGCCTTGTCCGCGGTGATGGTGGTCACGATGTCGGCCCCTTGGACCGCCTCGGCCACGCTGGTGCAGACCTGCAGCTTCAGACCCGTAGCACTCAGGTTGGCGAACAGTTTGGTCGTGGCTTGTGGATCGATGTCAAACAGCCGCACCGTGTCGATGCCCACCAGGTGCTGGAAGGCGATGGCCTGGAACTCGCTTTGTGCGCCATTGCCGATCAGCGCCATCACGCGGCTGTTCGGGCGGGCCAAGGCCTTGGCGGCCAATGCCGAGGTGGCGGCCGTGCGCAGGGCGGTGGTCAGCGTCAACTCGCTCACCAATGTGGGGGCGCCCGTGGCCACATCGGCCAACACACCAAAGGCCATCACTGTCGACAGGCCGATGGCGGTGTTGTGGGGGTGGCCATTGACGTATTTGAAGCTGTAGGTGGTGTCGTCCGCGATCGGCATCAACTCGATCACGCCGCCCTGCGAGTGGTTGGCGACGCGGGCCGATTTGTCAAAGTCTGGCCAGCGCAAAAAGTCGGCGCGGATGTACTCGGCCATGCCCGCGATGCAGTTTTTGAGGCCCTTGCGGCGCACCAAGGCCACAGCGTCGGGGGCGCTCAGGTACAGGGGCGTGGTTGAAAAAGAGGCATGGGGGGTGTGGGGGTGGTTCATGGTCATGGGGTTCAGCTGGTCGCCCCTTGTGGGGCGATGGGTGGGTCGGTGCGAGAAGTGTCATGGCCCGACATGGCAAAGTAAATCGCCAAAAATATGCTGTTTCAAGCATTTATTTGTCAAAATGACAGGTCTGAATGACAATTTTCACCATGGATGACATTGACCAGCACCTGATCAGCTTGCTTCGGCAAAACGCCCGCATGAACATCGCAGACCTTGCGCACAAGCTGGGGGTCTCGCGTGGCACCGTGAACAACCGCCTGCGCAAACTCGAAGACCAGCAGGTCATCGTGGGCTACACCATCAAGCTGCGCCCCGAAGCCGAACCCGAGCGCATCAAGGCCTGGATGGGGGTACTCATCGAGGGCAACACCACCCGCCAGGTCATTGCCAGTCTGTTGGGCGAGCCCGGCGTGGTGAGTCTGCACGACACCAATGGCCGATGGGATTTGCTGGCCGAGATCGAGGCTTCGTCGATGAAAGAGCTGTCCGAAGTGCTGGAGCGCATTCGTCTGGTCAGTGGCATCCGCAGCACCGAAACCAACATCCACCTGGCCACCTACCGCTGAGCGCACATGCACACCCTGGAACAACTGCGCAGCGGCGCCTTGGCAGGCATACGCCGCCTCGATCTGTCTTGTGGTCTGAGCGAACTGCCCGAAGAAATTTTCGCCTTGGCCGACACGCTGGAGGTGCTCAACCTCAGTGGCAACCGCTTGCGCGAATTGCCGCACCAGCTGACACGCCTGCACAAGCTGCAGGTCTTGTTTGCCTCGGACAACGACTTTGAGGTGTTGCCCGAAGTGCTGGGCGACTGTCCGGCTTTGCACATGGTTGGCTTCAAAGCCAACCGCATTGCCGATGTGCCCGCCGCCGCGCTGCCGCCCGCTTTGCGCTGGCTAACACTCACCGACAACGTGATCGGCCATTTGCCCGCTGAACTGGGCCAACGCCCGGCTTTGCAAAAGCTGATGCTGGCGGGCAACCGCTTGCAGGCTTTGCCCGACAGCCTGCAGCAAGCGCACCGTCTGGAGCTGCTGCGCATATCGGCCAACCGCCTGACCGAAGTGCCTGGCTGGTTAACCGAATTGCCCCGCTTGTCCTGGTTGGCGCTGGCGGGCAATGCCATGGGCTGGTTGGTTCCCGCAGGGTCCGAGCTGCCGGGCATGGCTTGGTCCGATTTGACACACGGCCCGTTGCTGGGCGAGGGCGCTTCAGGCCACATCTACCAAGTGCAGGCCAGGGGCTGGCCCCAACCCTTGGCACTCAAACTGTTCAAAGGCGAGGTGACCAGCGACGGCCTGCCCGAAGACGAGTTGACCGCCTGCTTGGCAGCCGGACAACACCCGGCGCTCACCACGCCCGTGGCGCGGCTCACGGGTCACCCTGCACAGGCTCAGGGTTTGCTCATGCCGCTGATTCCTTCGGCTCACGTCAATCTGGCGGGTCCGCCGAGTCTGGACAGCTGCACCCGCGATGTGTACCCGAGCGGCTTCAAGCTGTCAGCCGTTCTAGCCCTGCGCATTGCCAGTGATGTGGCGGGTGCCGTGGCGCACCTGCACCAACGCGGTGTGATGCACGGGGACGTGTACGCGCACAACATCCAAATCGACCCGCTGCAGGGCCAGGCCCGTTTGGGTGACTTTGGCGCCGCCACGCGGCTGCCCATCGATCGGCCCGAACTGCGCCAAAACCTGCTGGCCCTGGAGGTGCGGGCCTTGGGGTGTTTGCTTCAAGAGTTGGCGCTGGCCGCGCAAGCGCAAGCGCACCACCCGGCTGTTCAGGCCCTGCAAAACTTGGCACAGGTCTGTTTGTCAGAACAGCCGCGTCAACGGCCGAGCGTGGTGGAGGCGGCTCAGGCCCTGCAAGCCATCGAAGGCCTCGATGGTTTCCAAGGCCTTAAGCCTTGGCGATCGTGACCTGGTTGAGCTGGGCTTGCGCCTTGACCAGCGAAGGCACCATCTCGCTGCCGTAACCCAAAGCCACGGCAGTGTTCAGGGCCTGGTGCACGCTGGTGCCGATCATGGAGGGCACTTTCATGGCCTCGGTCAGGTGTGAGTAATAACGCAAATCCTTGGCCGCGTTGTTCAGCTCGAACTTCATGGCGCCGTAGTCGCCCTGCAGGGTTTTGGCCATCAGCTGGAACAGGCCCGAATTCACGCCGCCAGCCGAGATGACCTGCACCAGTTGGTTCAAGTCCACCCCCGCCTTGGCCCCCACCGCAAAGGCTTCGGCTGTGGCGGTGCAAATGGCCTGCGCCACAAAGTTGTTGAGCAATTTGATGACGTGGCCAGCGCCCATCTCGCCCACATGGAACACGTTTTCGCTGTAGGCGCGAATCACTGGCTCGATGCGGGCAAACACCTCGGGCGTCGCCCCCACCATGGAATTGAGCTTGCCCGCTTCGGCTTCTATGGGCGTGCGTGTGAGCGGCGCGTCCACATAAACCACGCCTTGCGCGGCGCACAGCGCGGCCAGGCGGCGGGTGGATTCGGGCTCGCTGGTGGAGGTGTCGATGACGATCAGGCCCGCGCGTGCCTTGGACAACAAGCCGCCCGGCCCAGCCACCACCGCTTCGACCTGGGGTGAGCCGGTCACACAAATGAGCACCACATCACAGGCGGCCAAGTCGGCATAGCTGCCCACCTGGCGGGCACCTGTAGTCAACAGGTCTTGCACGGGCGCGGTGCGTTGGTGCACCGAAATCGACAAGTCAAACCCCTTGGCCCGGATGTTCTTGGCCATGCCATGGCCCATCAAACCCGAAGCGCCGATAAATCCGATGTGTTGCATGTGCGTCTCTGCTGTGTGGTGAAAGAGAAGTCTATTTTGGAAGAAATGGCCAGACCAGGGTGTCGCCTGAGCAGCCCTGGGGCGCCCGAACCCTGGCTAACATGGTGCATGCACCTGACCGTTCCATCTCCCGTTCAATCCCTCGCTGACATTCACCGCATCGAGGCCACACCGTTGACCCAGGCCATCCCCTGGGCCAGCACCTATGCGCTGATCCGTGCCAGTGCCCAGGTTCATGCCGAGCAGCCTGCGCTGACTTTTTTGCACACGGGCCAGCCCGGTGGCCCGTACACCACCTGGACCTACCGCAGCTTGCTGCAAGGCATCCACCAAACTGCCAATTTGCTGCACCAGCTGGGCGTGGGCCCTCAAGATGCGGTGGCCGTTCTCTTGCCCGGCGGTCTGGCCTACCACTTGGCGCTTTGGGGCGGTGAAGCGGCGGGCATCGTGCAGCCGCTCAACCCCTTGCTCAGTGATGAAAAACTGCTGTCGCTCTTGCAGGCCAGCCAAGCCAAAGTGCTGATCGCGCATGGCGCTGAAGACGACAGCCAGTTGCGGGCCAAAGCCTTGCGCCTGCAAACCCAGTTGCCCAGTTTGAAGACGGTGTTGCTGGTCAACCCCGAAGGCGGTCTTCTCCAAGATGGCGACTCGCTGCCTGCAGGTGCCCAAGACTTCCACGCCTTGCGGGCCCTGCAAGAAGCCGAGCACCTGGTGAGCCAACGGGTTTTTCAGCGCGAGGACATCGCCGCTTACTTCCACACCGGCGGCACCACCGGCGCACCCAAACTGGCCCGGCACAGCCACGGCGCACAGGTGTTCACCGCATGGGCCAATGCCACGATGCAGGGTTTTCGCGCGAGCGATGTGACCATCAACGGTTACCCGCTGTTCCATGTGGCGGGTGTGTTGCCCGGCGCCCTGTGTTCGCTGGCGGTGGGCATGCACGTCATCATTCCCACGCTTAGCCTGTTTCGCAGCCGCGAGGTGGTGCAGAACTACTGGCGCCTGGCCGACCACCACGGCTGCACGCTCATGTCGGGCGTGCCCACGGTGCTGGCGGCTTTGGCGGGGGTGCCACTGAACGGGGCCAACATCTCGCGTATTCGCTCGGTCCGCACGGGCGCGGCACCGCTGCCGCCCGAGCTGGCGCAGCGCTTTGAACAAACCTTCGGCCTTCAGATCAATGAAAGCCTGGGCATGACCGAAACCGCAGGCCTGAGCACGGTGGCACCACCGGGCCTGAGCGCACCTGCCGGTTGTGTGGGCTGGCCACTGCCGCATGCGCAGGTGCGCATTGCTGCCTTGAACAGCGAGGACCAAGCCACCGGCCAAGTCCTGCCCGTGGGCGAAAAAGGCATGGTGCTCTACCGTGGCCCCAATTTGTTCTCGGGCTATTTGGACGCGGCAGAGACTGCACGCAGCTTCACGCCCAACGGCTGGCTGATCACGGGCGATGTGGGCTTCATCGACGAACAAGGTCGCCTGCACCTGTCGGGCCGCGCCAAAGACCTGATCATCCGAGGCGGCCACAACATCGACCCCAAGGTGATCGAAGACGCGCTGGGTGCCCACCCCGCTGTGGACCTGTGCGCTGCCGTCGGTGCGCCCGATGCGTATGCGGGTGAGTTGCCCGTGGCCTTTGCCACACTCAAACCCGGCGCACAGGTGAGCGAAGCCGAGTTGCTGGCCTTCACCGCCGAGCGTGTGGACGAAGCCCCCGCCAAACCCAAACGCATCACCCTCCTCGAACGCATGCCGGTGACCAATGTGGGCAAGATCTACAAACCCGAGTTGCGCACCCTGGCCACGGGGGCCGTGGTGCAGGGCCTGATCGACCAAGTGCTGACCCCCTTGCAGATCCCGACGTCGCAATGGCCGCAAGTGCACGCCTTGGGTGATGCACAGGTGACCGTGGACGCCCGCGCCACGCCTGCTGCTGCGTGGGCAGCGATCAAGCCCCTTCTGAATGCCTTGCCCGTCAAGTTGGTGCTGCATGCGCCCTGATGTGCAAACCCCCCACAGAAACGCTGCCCAAACCGTGGGTGGCATCGATGCCAATCCCCCAAAAAAAATGCCACGACTGGCGTGGCATTTTTCAGGTTGGCCTGTGCAGACTCAGCTCAGGTGCTTGCCGATGATTCCGGCCAACTCAAACATGGTGGCGCTTTCCTTGCCAAACACCGCTTGCAGCTTGCCATCGGCCTTGATGGAGCGCTTGTCTGCCGGGTCCTGCAAGTTGTTGGCCTTGATGTAGTCCCAGATTTTTTTCACCACCTCGGTGCGGGCATAGGTGCCGTCACCGATCACGGCCATCAGGGCTGGGCTCGGTTGGAGGGTGCCCACAGCGGCTTTGCGCGGCGCCTTCTCGGCAGCAGGCTTGGCGGCTTTTTTCGCGGCTGGGGCTTTGGCGGTTTTTGAGGCAGTTTTGGCCGTGGTCTTTTTGGCGGCCGCTTTGCCAAATGGCGTCTTGGTCGCTGCCGTCTTGCGCGGTGGGTACTTCTTGCCACCTTCGCGCTGCTCAAACTCGAACGTCACCTTGCCCTCTTCAGGGTTCCAGGCCAGCATGGCCTTGAAGGGGCGGCGCGTGCGGTTGCTGACAAACTTGTCGAGCACATCGGTTTTGCCGCTGTTCAAGAGTTTCACAATTTGCTCGCGCTCGACGGGCTGCTGCAAGATGAGTTTGCCGGTTTTGAAATCGCAGCTGGGTGTGGGCTGTTCGTTTGTGGGCACGGCCTTGCTGCACACGTAGTTGCTGCCGTGCTCGTGCACCGGGCTGCCGCACTTGGGGCAAGCGCCCAGCGCCTCGTCGGTGAGCTCAACGATTTCACCGCTCTCTTCGTTTTTCTTGTCGTCACCAAAGTCGAATTCGAGCTTCCAGTTCTTTTCTTCTTCGTTGTACTTGAGCGCCATCTCGGCCACAAAGGGCCAACCCGCCTTGGAGCGGAAGCCTTCCAATGGGCCAATCTTTTTGTCGCGCATGAACTGCTCAACCTCCACTTGCTCAAACGTGCGGCCCGCAGGCGATTTGCCAAAGGAGAAGCCGCAGCCGTCGCTTGCGCCGTCGGCCCCGGTGCAGGTGTATCTGCGGTAGTTTTCTTTGACCACACCACCACAAGTGGGGCAGGGTGTGCTGAGTGTGGCGTAGTCGCCCGGCACGGTGTCGCGGTCGTACTCTTTGGCTTTCTTGACGATGTGTTCGGTCATGGCCGCGATCTCGGCCATGAAGGTGGCACGGCTCAATTTGCCTTGCTCCATTTGCGCGAGCTTGTATTCCCACTCGCCCGTGAGTTCGGGGCGCGAGAGTTCTTCCACCTGCAAGCCGCGCAGCAGCGTCATGAGCTGGAAAGCCTTGGCCGTGGGAATGATCTCGCGGCCTTCGCGCAGCATGTACTTTTCGTTCAGCAGGCCTTCGATGATGGCTGCGCGCGTGGCGGGTGTGCCCAGACCTTTTTCCTGCATGGCTTCGCGCAGCTCGTCGTCGTCCACCAATTTGCCTGCGCCTTCCATGGCGCCCAGCAACGTCGCTTCTGAATAGCGGGCGGGGGGCCGGGTCTTCAGGCCCTTGGCCTCGACCGACTCCACACCGACCTGTTCACCCGCTTGCACCGGCACCAGGTTCTGGCCCTTGTCACCGTCTTTGGCGTCTTCCACTTCGGCGGCGGCTTCTTTGCCGTAGATGGCGAGCCAGCCCGGTTTGACCAAGACCTTGCCCACGGTCTTGAAGCTGTGGCCTGCGGCCACGCTGATGCGGGTGGTGACTTGGTATTCGGCGCTGGGGAAAAACACCGCCATGAAGCGGCGCACCACCAGGTCATACAACTTTTGTTCCGCCTCAGACAAACCGCTCGGCGCTTGCAGTGTGGGGATGATGGCGAAGTGGTCCGACACTTTTTTGTTGTCGAACACGCGCGGGATCTTGCGCACGTAGTTGTTGTTCAGCGCGGTGAGGGCATGTGGGGCCAGGTGGCGCATGCCGCTGTCGGCCAGCATTTCAAAGGTTTGCTTGGCCACGGGCACGTAGTCTTCGGGCAGGTGGCGCGAATCGGTACGTGGGTAGGTCAGGGCCTTGTGGCGCTCGTACAGGCTTTGCGCCAAGGCCAGCGTGGTCTTGGCCGAGAAACCGAATTTGCCGTTGGCCTCGCGCTGCAAACTCGTCAGGTCAAACAAGCCGGGGCTGGCTTGGGTGGTGGGTGTGGCCTCTTCGCTCACGCTGGCTTTTTGGCCACGCACCGCATCGACGATGGCTTGCGCTTCGGCCGCAGTCCATTTGCGGTCGGCTTTCTTTTCAGCGTCTTCGTCCTTTTTCCAAGCGGGGTCGAACCACTTGCCCGGATACGTGCCTGCGGCGGCCGCGAACTCGGCGTGGATTTCCCAATAGTCGCGGCTGATGAACTTGCGGATCTGCTCTTCGCGCTCCACCACCACGGCCAGTGTGGGCGTTTGCACCCGACCCACCGTGGTCAAGAAGAAGCCACCGTCGCGCGAGTTGAAGGCGGTCATGGCACGCGTACCGTTGATGCCCACCAGCCAATCGGCCTCGGAGCGGCTGCGGGCGGCGTCGGCCAGGCCCTGCATCTGGGTGTTGCTGCGCAGGCTGTCAAAGCCGTCGCGAATGGCCTGGGGTGTCATCGACTGCAGCCACAGGCGCTGCACCGGCTTGTTCAGGGGCTTGGTGCCGCCTGCGTACTGCTCGATCAGGCGGAAGATCAACTCACCCTCGCGGCCCGCGTCACAGGCGTTGATCAGGGCGTCCACATCCTTGCGCTTGGCCTGGCGCACCACAGCCGTCAAGCGGCTCTTGGTTTTGTCCACCGGCTTCAAGTCAAAGTGCGGCGGGATCACCGGCAAATTGGCAAAGCTCCACTTGCCGCGTTTCACGTCGTATTGCTCGGGGGCCTGGATCTCCACCAGGTGACCCACGGCGCTGGTCACGACGTAGCGGTCGTTCTCGAAATGGTCATCGTGTTTTTCGAACTTGCCCGCCACCGGGGTCAAGGCCTTGACGATGTCTTGAGCCACCGAAGGCTTCTCTGCAATTACCAATGTCTTCATGTCATTACAATCCGTTGTCTCGCGTGTGCGCACGCGCCCGGGCACGCGCTCACACGCACGCCCACATGAATTCACCATAACAAATTTTTTGACGCCGTGGCCAAAACACCTGAATCTACCCCCCGCCGATCTGCCCCGAGCACGTCCGGCAAACGCATCCAGGTGCGCCGCTCTGGCGTTCATGGCAAGGGCGTGTTTGCCCTGCAGGACATCGCCGAAGGCGAAACGATCATCGAGTACGTGGGCGAGATCATCAGCTGGGACGAGGCGCAAGACCGCCACCCGCACGACCCCAACGACCCGAACCACACCTTTTACTTTCATGTGAACGAAGACCGGGTGATCGATGCCTTGTACGGCGGCAACTCCTCGCGCTGGATCAACCACAGCTGTGGCCCCAACTGCGAAGCCGACGAAGAAAACGACCGCATTTTCATAAAAGCCCTGCGCAACATCAAAGCGGGTGAAGAGCTCAATTACGACTACGGCTTGATCATCGACGAGCCCTACACCAAGAAGCTCAAGGCCGAGTACCCTTGCTGGTGTGGCAGCGCCCATTGCAGAGGCACGCTGCTGTCGCCCAAAGATCGCAAGGACACGCCCAAAACGCCCAGTCAGAAAAAGGCCAAGGGCCAAACCAAAGACAAGACCCCGTCGCAGGTGAAGGTCAAGGCGAAGGAAAAAGCCAAAACCAAGGCCAAAGCGGCTGAGAAATCAAAAGCCCAAACCAAACCGAAGTCCAATTCCAAATCCAAGTCCGGGTCATCGTCCAAGGCCTCGAAAGCCTGAGCCGCCCAAACGCTTGGATGACCGCCCCTCCTTTTTGGCCCGCTGAAAACATCTGGGAACAGGTTTACCCGCTGTTGCCCAACTTCACCGTCGAGGTACTGCCCGAGATCGATTCGAGCAACAGCGAACTCATGCGCCGGGCCCGTGCAGGCCAGCACGAGCCGACCTTGTTGGTGGCCGAGCGCCAAACCGCAGGCCGGGGTCGCATGGGCCGGGTCTGGCAAAGCCAGCCGGGTGACTCGCTCACTTTTTCCCTCAGCTTGCCCTTGGCCCCCAAGGACTGGTCGGGCCTGTCGCTGGCCGTGGGCCTGAGCTTGGCCGAAAGCCTGCACCCCGATGTGGGCCTGAAGTGGCCCAATGATTTGTGGTTTCAGGACCGCAAACTCGGCGGCATCCTGGTCGAGGCGGCCAGCATGGGCGGGCGCAGCCAGGTGGTGGTGGGGGTGGGCCTGAATATCCGCCCCCGGGCCGCAGACGGGCTGAACACGCCACCAGCGGCCCTGAGCGAGTTGCTGCCCGAGCTCACAGCTCCCAACGCTTTGGTGCGTGTGGCTTGGCCCTTGATCCAGACCCTGATGGCTTTTGAGTCCAGTGGTTTTGCACCATTGCAAAACCGCTTCGCCTTGCGTGATGTGCTGCAAGGCCGTGCGGTGCACACCAGCGATGGCCAGCAAGGCGTGGCGTTGGGCGTGGGCCCCGGGGGTGCGTTACGATTGCAAACCGAGCTTGGCGTGCAGGACATCCACAGCGCCGAGATCAGCGTACGCCCCTTGACCTGACGGAACCTTGCAAGATGTTCAAATATTGGCTGGCACTTTTGCTGGTGCTCCATGCGCTTGTGCTGGCTTGGCACTGGGACGCTTTTGCGCCCTGGGGCCATGGCCCCGATCTGCAGCGTGAACCCGAGCGGCTGAAGCAACAAGTGCACCCCGAAGCCCTGAAGTTCGAGGTCTTGCCGCCCTCGGCCTCAACGACCGCACCAACCGCCGAGGCCGCGGTCAGTGACACCAGCGCTGTCGCCCGCTCTGCTGCCAGCGCCCCCGATGTCTCAAGCCCCGCCCCTGCGTTGCCCTCTTCGGCGGCTGTGGCTCCTCGGGCCAAACCTTAATCATTTTGATCGTTGCAGAGAAATCCCATGAGTCTGAAACTTTACTTTGCCCCCGGCGCCTGCTCCTTTGTGCCCCACGTTCTGCTGGAGATGAGTGGGGCCGAGTTCGAGCCCACGATGGTCAAGCTGCACAAGGGTGAGCAAAACAGCGCCGACTACCAAGCCATCAACCCGCGCGGTCAGGTGCCTGTGCTGGTCAATGACGGTCAGCCCATCACCCAAATTGTGGCCATCGTGCTGTACCTGGACCACGTCTTTCCCCAGATGGGCTTCTTGCCCTCCGAGCCCATGGCCCGCGCCCAGGCGTTGTCAACCTTGGCCTGGATGAACAACACGGTGCACCCGACCTTCACCCACATCTTCATGCCGCAAAAGTTTTCGGACCAGCCCGAAGTGCAGGCCGCCCTCAAGCCCTACAACACGCAGTTGTTTCGCGGCATGCTGGGCGAGTTGCAGGGTCTGGTGCAACGCGCGGCGGCCCAAGGGCAGCCGTGGCTGAGCGGCGAACGCTTTGGCCCGCTTGACGCTTACTGCCTCACCTTCACCCGCTGGGGCACCTTGGCGGGCATTCCGCCCGAAGCGCATCCCGCCTTGTGGGACTTTGTGCAAAAAGTCGCGGCCGAGCCTGCAGTGGCCCGTGTGATCGCGCGTGAGCGCCTGCAATTGAACATGGGCGCTCCCGCCTAAAGCCCCTGCGCCCGATGCATCTGCGCCCAATGCACCTGGGCCTGATGCACCTGGGCCTGATGCACCTGGGCCTGATGCACCTGGGCCTGATCTGTGCCCCGGTTGTGGGCCGATCAAGGCGCGTGTCGTGTGCTTCAGTTCACACCAAAGCGCAAGGTGAAGCAAGCCCCGGGCGGTGTCTGGCTCGGGTGGGCGGCATCAACGGTGACCGATGCGCCGTGCTGCACAGCGATTTCCTTGACGATGGGCAGGCCCAGGCCAGAGCCGTCCACATTGGTGCCCAGGGCCCGGTAAAAGGGCTGAAACACCAGCTCTCGCTCGGGCAGTGGAATGCCCGGGCCGTTGTCTTCCACCTGGATCACCAAGGCCCGGCTGTAGGGGTCGACCAGTGCCCGCAGCGTGATCACGCCTTGGCGCTCTGGCGTGCTGGGCGTGTAATGAATCGCGTTTTCCACCAGGTTGCGCAGCATTTCCTTGAGCAGTGTGGGGTTACCTTGCACCTGCACACCCGGGGTGCCTGCATCGACCCCCTCGTACCCCAAGTCCAGACCCTTGTCCATGGCGTGCGGCAGGCTGTCTTGCAGCACCTCGCTGGCCAGCTTCACCATGTCGCAAGACTGCAAGGTCAAATGGGCACCACCGCCCTCGGCGCGGGCCAGTGACAGCAACTGGTTGACGGTGTGTGTGGCTTGCACACTGGCGCGGCCAATTTGTTGCAAGGATTTTTTCAGGTCTTCTTCGCTGGAGCCTGAACGCTGGGCCAGGTCGGCCTGCATGCGCAAACCGGCCAAAGGGGTTTTGAGCTGGTGCGCGGCATCGGCCAGAAAGCGTTTTTGGGTGACGATGGAGTCCTTCAGGCGCTCGAGCAAATCGTTCACCGACACCACCAAAGGAGCCACCTCCATGGGCACCGCTTTGTCGTCCAAGGGGCTCAGGTCATCGGGCTTGCGCTCGCGGATGCGCTCTTCAAGTTGTGACAGGGGTTTGATGCCACGCACCAAGGCCAGCCACACCAAAAGCACGGCCAGTGGCAACAAGGCGAACTGGGGCAGCATCACCCCCTTGATGATCTCGGCCGCCAACACCGAGCGCTTTTCGCGCGTCTCGGCCACCTGCACCAGGGCCGGGCGCTTGCCTTCGGCATCCAAGCGGATCCAGGTGTAGGCCACCCGCACTTCCAGCCCGCGCATTTCATCGTCGCGGATCTGCACTTCGTAGCTGCCGCCTTTGGGTTCGTTGGCTTTGGGCAGGGGCAACTCGCGGTCGCCGCTCAAGTGCTCGCCCAGGCTGCCGGTCACCTGGTGATACACCAAGTCGGTTTCGTCGGCACGCAGCAGTTCGCTGGCCGGTTGCGGCAGACTGAATTGCACCAATTTGTCGGGCCCCAATCTGACCTGTTGGGCCAAGGCCTGCACGTTGTAGACCAGCGCCCGGTCAAAAGGCTTGTTGGCCAGCCCCTGAGCCACCAGCCAGGTGAGTGCCAGGCTGATCGGCCACAGCAGCAGCAGTGGCGTCAGCATCCAGTCGAGGATTTCGCCAAACAGCGAGCGTTGCTCGCGTTTGAAGACCCGCAGGTTCCAGCCCTTGGATTTCATGGCTTAAAGGCTTGGCGGCATGCGGTGTGTGTGGCGTGTGTGTGCCCTTAGCCCGGGATTTTTTCGAGGCAATAACCCAGGCCCCGCACCGTGGCGATGCGGATCGGGCCTTTTTCGATTTTTTTGCGCAGGCGGTGGATGTACACCTCGATCGCGTTGTTGCTCACCTCTTCGCCCCATTCGCACAGGCGCTCGACCAACTGGTCCTTGCTGACCAAGCGGCCCGCACGTTGCAGCAGCACTTCGAGCAAGCCCAACTCGCGGGCCGACAACTCGACCATCTTGCCGTCGATGGTGGCCACGCGCCCGGATTGGTCGTACACCAAGGGCCCGTGTTTGATTTGGGAGGTGGCCCCGCCCATGCCGCGGCGGGTGAGGGCGCGGACACGGGCTTCGAGTTCTTGCAAGCTGAAGGGCTTGGCCATGTAATCGTCTGCGCCGTAGTCCAGGCCTTTGACGCGCTCTTCCACACTGTCTGCGGCGGTGAGGATCAAGACGGGCAAGACGGAGCCCCGAGAGCGCAAGCGCTTGAGCACTTCCAGACCATGCATTTTGGGCAGACCCAGGTCCAGGATCAACAAATCAAATTCGTTGTTGGTCATCAAGGCCGCGTCGGCCTCGCTGCCACTGGCCACATGGTCCACCGCGGCGCCCGCGCTGCGCAAGGTGCGCAGCAAACCATCGGCAAGCACTTGGTCATCTTCGGCAATCAGAATGCGCATGGCTGTCTCCTGTTGTTTTTAGGGGCATCTCGGCGGGCAGGGGCTCAAGCCCTTACTCGATTCTAGTGGCTCAAGCCAGCCCCAACACGCTGCAGACCGTGTGGGGGCATCTTGGGGCTGCAGCCCGAGACAGCTCAGTTCACATAAGCATCCAGCCCCAAGGCCACCACGGTCGCTACATCATTGCCCACCGCCTCGCGAAACTCGGCCTCGGCCTGGGCCACCGCCTCTTTGAAGGCCTGCAACCAGGCCAGCCCCACGGGCGTGAACACCACGCGCCGGGCGCGTGCGTCCAGCGGGTCGGCTTCTCGCTGCACCAGGCCCCAAGCGGCACACTGGTCCACCAGATCACCCATGGCCTGTTTGCTCATGCCCGCCGCTCTGGCTAAATCCGTCAGGCGCGAACCTTCCAGGGCCAGATGCCGGGTGATGTGCACATGCGCGGCGCTGACCTGGTCGCGCGAAGCCAGATTGGCCAGGGCCAGCGGCACCCCCTCGTTGCCCGCCATCAGGTGCAGCACGCGTTCGTCAAAGCGCCGCATGGCGTGTCCCAGCAGGCGACCCAAATGGGTTTGTCGCCAGCGCTCATCGTGCAGGGATGTGCTGCTCAAAATGCTTGGAAGGGTGTTTTCAGTCATGGACAAATGATAAGGCAAACTGACCAAAAATATCGTTTACAGGTTTGTACAGGTCGTTTACAGTACTGTTCACGCATCCAGTAAACAGCACATCAGCGCTGAGCCCGGTGCCCCAACCCATTGATATTCAAGGAGATTCCCATGAGCGACGACAACAGCGAAAAGTCCAAAGCCCTGCAAGCCGCCCTGGCCCAGATTGAAAAACAATTCGGCAAAGGCACCATCATGCGTCTGGGCGAAGGCGAAGCCATCGCCGACATCCAGGTCGTGTCCACCGGCTCTTTGGGCCTGGACATCGCGCTGGGTGTGGGCGGTTTGCCCCGTGGCCGCGTGATCGAGATCTACGGCCCTGAGTCTTCCGGCAAAACCACCCTCACGCTGCAAGTCATCTCCGAAATGCAGCGCTTGGGCGGCACCTGCGCTTTTGTGGACGCCGAGCATGCGCTGGACGTGCAATACGCCCAAAACCTGGGTGTGAACCTGCAAGAGTTGCTGGTCAGCCAGCCCGACACCGGCGAGCAGGCCCTGGAAATCGTGGACAGTTTGGTGCGCTCTGGCGCGGTGGATTTGGTCGTCATCGACTCGGTGGCAGCCCTCACGCCCAAGGCCGAAATCGAAGGCGATATGGGCGACAGCCTGCCCGGCCTGCAAGCCCGTTTGATGAGCCAGGCCCTGCGCAAGCTGACCGCCACCATCAAAAAGACCAACTGCACCGTCATCTTCATCAACCAGATCCGCATGAAGATCGGCGTGATGTTCGGCAGCCCCGAAACCACCACCGGCGGCAACGCACTCAAGTTCTACGCGTCTGTGCGTTTGGACATTCGCCGCACCGGCACGATCAAGAAGGGTGACGACGCGATCGGCAATGAGACCAAGGTCAAAGTGGTCAAGAACAAAGTCGCGCCGCCCTTCAAGACGGCCGAGTTCGACATTTTGTTTGGCGAGGGCATCAGCCGCGAAGGTGAAGTGATCGACATGGGCGTGACCGCCAAGATCGTCGACAAGTCGGGCGCTTGGTACGCCTACCAGGGCGAGAAAATCGGCCAAGGCCGTGACAACGCCCGTGAGTTCCTGCGTGAGAACCCCGCCTTGGCCCGCGAGATCGAGAACAAGGTGCGCGAATCGCTGGGCATCCGCTTGCTGGAATCGGCCATTGCCGAGCCCAAAGGCGAATAAAAAGCCATGGATCAGAGGTCAAGCTTGAACAAGCCTGGTTTTCAGCCCTCACTCAAAGGCCGCGCCCTGCGGCTTTTGAGTCAGCGTGAGCACTCACGCGCTGAGCTGGAGCGCAAGCTGGCCCCCCACGAAGAAGTGCCCGGTGAGCTGGCCAAAGCTCTGGACGAGTTGCAGGCGAGGGACTTCATCAACGATGGTCGGGCGGTGGATTCCTTGGTCAACCGCCGCGCAGGCAAACTCGGCAGTGCCCGTATCCAGCAAGAGCTCGCCCTCAAGGGCTTGTCGGGCGAGGCTGTGGCCGAGGCGCTTGAGAACCTGAAAGACACCGAGTTCAGTCGGGCTCAGGCGGTTTGGCAGAAAAAATTCAGTGATCTCCCGCAAGACCCGCACGAACGCGCCAAGCACATGCGTTTCTTGATGACCCGTGGCTTCAGCGCGGAAGTGGTGCGACGGGTGGTGAAAGGCGATGGCCTGGATGAAGAGCCCTTGGATTGAGATCTGCACGCGTGTGATTGCCCGACCTGTCCGAGCAGCGATCAGTCCATCACCGGCAGCTGCAATTCAACCACTGCACCGCCCAAGGGGCTGTTACCAATGGTCAGGTTGCCCCCGTGCTGCTGGGCAATCGATTTGGAAATGGATAAACCTACCCCCAATCCTTCGCTTTTGGTGGAGAAAAAAGAGGTGCCCACTTGGCGCAAGACTTCAGCAGACAAGCCTGGCCCGTTGTCCGTGAAGGTGATGTGCGCCATCTGCTCTTCGCGCCAGACTCGGATCTGCAATTGCCTAGAGGCTTGGCCCTGTGTGGCCTGTATGGCGTTGCGCAGCACATTCATGAAAATCTGGGACAGTTGAACCGGGTCGGCCCTGACTGCAAGCTCTTGGGGATGCAAAGAGATTTGAATGTCAACCGATTCGTTGTGAGCCAAGTTATGGATCAGTGCTTTTGCATCGGTGATCACCTGGCTGAGTTCAATCCGCTCCAATGCCTTGGCCCTGGATTGGATGAAGCTGCGGATGCGACCCAAGATGTCACCTGCCTTTTGGGTGTTACGGTTGAGGTCTTCAAAGTACTTGTTCAGTGACTCGTCTTGGCGTTCCTGGAGCGACATTTCCATCCGGTCGGCGATCAGGTAAATGTTGGTCAGGGGCTGGCTCAACTCGTGTGCCAAAGAAGCCGCAATTTCGCCCACACTTCGGCGGCGGTCGAGCTGTGCGACCTGCTCGATCAGGCGTGCCGCCTCTTCTTGACGGGCTTGCACTTTGGCCAATTCAAGCGCTTTGCGGTTCATCCGCTCAGTGAATATGCCCAAAAAGCCGACGTTGCCCACAATGGAAGTGACCACGGCCCATACGATCAACATCACAGACAAAGGGTCTGCGGCCATGGCTTGAGGTTGGGCTGAACCGAGTAAGAGACTGAGAACGCGCAGCCCCAACAGCACCGATAAAGTCAGGTAAGCCAAGAACATCCAGCGCGCACTGATGCTGCGGTCAAGTCTGTAAACATTGTGAGCCCCAAAAGCCAACCAGCCGACAGCTGCACCAGCGCCCAAGTTGGACCAGATGAAGGGCAAAGTGTCGTTGTTCAAAACCAAATCGAACAGGGCATACACTGCAAAAAACATGAAAGACAGGCTTAAGATTCCCATCAAATAGAGCGGTTTTTGCAGTTGGATGCGCAGGGCTCCCGCTCGCAACAGCGGTCCCACCACCAGCAGCCAAACGGCGATGCCATATGTCAACACATCGGGTACTTTGCCCCGCATGCCCAGCAAGACTAGGCTCAGGCCAAAGGAAACACCACCTAGGCACCACAAGGTGTTGATGCGTTCGTTTTGGTTACGCAGAATCGCCCAAACAAAAAGCGGCATGGCCAAGTACAAAATGCCAGCAATGAAATAAGCCGTGGGCAGATGCAAGAGGGGCATGGTGTGTTGGCGTGTGAGGTGGGTCAGCAGTCCTTCACATCAGGCGGCAGCGACAAAACTGCCCGATTTGCCGCCGTGTTTTTCCAGCAGCTTCACATCGGTGATGGTCATGCCCCGGTCCACGGCTTTGCACATGTCGTAAATGGTGAGCAGGGCCACTTGCACGGCGGTGAGGGCTTCCATTTCAACGCCTGTTTGGCCATTCACTTCGGCTGTTGCCGTGCACACCACGCATGATTTGTCGTTGTGGACCTCAAAATCAACCGCCACCCGGGTCAAGCCAATCGGGTGGCACAAGGGGATGAGGTCGCTGGTTTTTTTGGCGCCTTGAATGCCCGCAATGCGGGCAATGCCCAGCACATCACCTTTTTTGGCGGTGCCCGAACTGATCAAGGCCAAGGTGGCGGGCAGCATCTCGATGCGGCCGGTGGCCACCGCCACGCGCCGTGTGCTGGCTTTGCCTCCCACATCCACCATGTGGGCTTGCCCTTGGGCATCAAAGTGGGTCAGTGGGCTGGGGTTCTGGCTCATGGCTGCGCGATCCAAAGGGTTTACAAGAAATTCACAAGAAACGGGCATCATACGAGGCTTCAAGAGGGCCCTGTCAGCTTTGAAACACAAATACCGCCAACGCTTCATTTCTTGTCTGCTGCTTGCCGCGCTGGTCAGTGCGCCTGCGCATGCGCAACCCTCGGGTTTGCCTGGGCTGGGCGACGGTGAGAGCATTTCGCTCAGCGCCGAACGTCAATTGGGCGACCGCATCGCCCGTGAACTTTACCGCGACCCCGATTACATCGAAGACCCGGTGCTCGACGAGTACATCCAGCTGCTGTGGGCCCCCTTGGTGCGGGCAGCTGCGGCCCGGGGCGAGTTGTCGGCCGAGTTGCAGGAGCGTTTTGCCTGGCGCATCCTGCTGGGGCGCGACCGCTCAGTCAATGCCTTTGCCTTGCCTGGCGGCTACCTGGGTGTGCATCTGGGGCTGATTTCGGTGGTGGGTTCACACGACGAATTGGCCTCGGTGCTGGCGCACGAATTGAGCCACGTCAGCCAACGCCACATTGCCCGCGGCATGAGCGAGCAAAGCCGCATGACCCCCTGGCTGGTGGGCGCCATGATTTTGGGCGCCTTGGCCGCGAGCAAAAGCCCGCAAAGCGCCCAGGCGCTGATCGTGGGCGGGCAGGCTGCGGCTTTGCAGTCCCAGCTGAGCTATTCGCGGGACATGGAGCGTGAAGCCGATCGCGTGGGCTACGGCATTTTGGTCGACGCCGGGTATGACCCTCGGGGCTTCGTCGGCATGTTCGGCAAGTTGCAACAGGCGGCGGGTTTGAACGACAACGGTGCCTTTCCCTATTTGCGCAGTCACCCCCTGACCAGTGAGCGCATCGCCGACATGCAGGCCCGCCAACAGCTGAACACGCCCGGTGCGGTGCCCGCCACCGACATGGCCCAAGCCCTGATGTCGGCGCGTGCGCGTGTGTTGTCGCAAAACACCCCTGATGCGCTCAAGGCTTGGACCCAGGAGGCCGAGCAACCCTCCTCTCAGGATGGCCCAGCCCAACGGGCGGGCAAGCTTTATGCGGGCACCCTCGCTTATCTGCAGCAAAGAAATATGCCCGCTGCCGAGCGCAGCCTCCAGCAATTGCGTGAGTTAGCGAACAAGTCAGTGCCCACAAACGCGTCAGCGGTCAAGGCCGTGGATGCCAACTCCGGGCTGTCGGTTGCGCGCTGGCTGCGCCTGTTGTCGGCCGAGGTGGCCATGAAGCAAGACAAATTTCAAGCCGCACTGCAGCACCTGCAGCCCAGCGGGGCGGTCTCCGATTTGGCGCGTCCAGAGCTCATGGCCGCTGCGCAAGCCGTGCAGCGCTTGCCCGGCCATGCGATGCAGGCCGAGATCACCCGGCAATTGCGCCAGCGGGTGTTTGTTGCACCCCACGATGCCCAGGCCTGGAACCTCTTGGCCAGCTTGTTGGCCGTGCAAGGGCAGGCCTTGGCGAGTTTGAGGGCAGAAGCCGAGGCCCAGGTGGCCCGACTCGATTGGGAGGGCGCACTGGATCGATTTCGGGCGGCGCAAGACCTGGCCAAGCGCAGCCGATTGCAAGCGGGTGAGCACATCGAAGCCTCGATCGTGGACACCCGCCTGCGCGAAGTGCAGGCCAAGCTGCGGGCCCTGATTCAACCATCTCCCTCTCAACGTTGAGTCTGTTGCTCACCAACGTCTCGTGAACAGCATTCAGGGGCTATGATCGCCCTCCCTGCACCAGACACACCATGGCCGGAATCCACATCACCGACATTGAAGCCGCCATCAACCATTGGCGAGCCAAGAGCCCTTCACCCGATGGCGTTTCATTGACACCACCGCTGCGTGCGCTGGCCGAGGTGTACGGGCTCATGGTGTACTACAAGCAAGACTTGGCCGACGAATTCAGCCTGCCTCTGGCTGCGGCCGAGGCCTGGCAGGACTGGTACGCCACCACACCCGACACGCCTTGTATTGCCATTTGTTCCACCAGCCAAGGCGACGAAACCTGCAAAGGCTGTGGGCGAAGTTTCGAAGAGGTGCAGTTGTGGATCGAGATGAGCCCCGGTGAAAAGCGCAGCATCTGGCACCGCATCACCATGGAAGGCAACTCTTGGCGCTTCAACCGCTACGCCGAACGCGCGGCCGAAGATCGGCACTGGGCCAAAGCAGCCGCTGAGGCGCAGGTGCCGCTGGACCTCCAGCCCTGAACAAATGCATGCTAAAGCTGGCTGGAGTCACCATTGACTCGTGCAGGTCAGCCGCAGACAAGGTCAACTGGTTTTGAAGTCGGAACCAGATCAAGCAGTCAGAAGCTTTTGATAGGCGGGCCAAGTGACGGACTGAAAATCGTACCGGTCGATGATGGTCTGCCGTGCCAATTGCCGCATGTGCTTAAAAGCCCCTCGATCGGCCAGCACATCACACACCCGATCGGCCAACTGGGCCGGTTTGAAAAAATCGACCAGCAAACCATTTTGTCCATCGGTGATGACCTCACGTACTGGCGCGGTGTCCGAGCCAATGACCAGCGCCCCCAGGCTCATGGCTTCGAGCAGGGACCAACTCAACACGAAGGGCACCGTCAAATACACATGCGCTGATGACACCCTGAGCAAAGCCATCAAGGTGTTGTAAGGCACTCGGCTGACAAAGTGCACCCTGGACATGTCCAAATGGTCTTTGACTTCCTCCAGAAACAACTGCTTGAAGTTCTTGCTTCCCGGCGGTGCGGCGCCATAGCTGACCTCATCGCCCCCCACAATCACCACCCGCGCTTGGGGTCTGCGCCGCATGATGTCGGGCAAGGCCCGCATGAACTGGTGGTAACCGCGCATGGGCTCCAAGTTGCGGTTGACGAAGGTCACCACCTCATCACCTTGGCGCAGCACCAAGCCCGCCCGGTTCAAGGACACCCAAGCCGACGGATCGGGTGTGAGCAAATCCGTGCGGATGCCATCGTGGATGACGCGCAAACGTTCGCGCAAGGCCGACGGAAAGCCATCGGCTTGCCATTGCGTGGGGGTGATGCCCACATCACACGCCAGCAAACTCGAGGCCAAATGCATGTTGCGCACCTGCAAGCGTTGGGCCGACAGTGGTGGGGTCGGAAACTCAGGATCAAAACCCACATCGCCGCCTTGATCGCGGTAATACATTTCGTTGAAGCCCAGCAATCGGGCATGCGGCAAAACTTGGCGCATGAACAGCATCTCGCCCCAGCCAGTGTGGCCCAGCACCACATCCGGCGTCCAGCCCTGCGCTGCCTGGCGTTGGACCATCTCGGCGGCGGCTTGCCCCCGAATGACCGCAGTTTCGGTGTTCAGCAGCCAAGGATGGATCTGCGGCGAACTGCTGCGCTCGGGTTGGTAAGAGACATGATGCACCCCGGCAATCACCGACTCCTTGCGCACCGACAAGGCGCGCACATCATGCCCAGCCTGTTGTAATGCCGGCGCCAGCCCACGAAATTGACCGGGGAAATTTTGATGAACCAGCAACACTTTCACGTTGATGCCCCCGCTCGCTGTACAGCTCTCGTCAGCCAAGCCATGTTGTGCACCCCATGGTGAGTGATCGGGTCAGTCCAGCCGGTAAAAACGGACGGTAAATGCGGTTTCATTGAATGAAGTTTACCTATTTCAAAATAAAAATACGGCGTGGCGTTTGCAGCAGGCCAGACGCTCCCCACGTTGGCGATCAGGACATGAAAAAAGGGCCATCAACCGTGGGTTGAGGCCCTTCAAAAGACACCGCCCGCGAGGCGATGAAGAGATGGGTGTGCAGCGTTTTAGACCACAGCGCCCGAGTTTTCGTCGTTCGGGTCGTTGTCTTTCTTGATCGGCTTGATCAAGTCTTCGCGCTGGATGCCCAGCCACATGGCAATGGCAGCCGCCACAAACACCGACGAGTAAATACCAAAGCAAATGCCAATGGTCAGCGCCATGGCGAAGTAGTGCAGGGTCTCGCCGCCAAACAGCAGCATGGACAGCACCATGATCTGGGTCGAGCCGTGGGTGATGATGGTGCGGCTGATGGTGGAGGTGATCGCGTTGTCAATCACTTCGACCGTGTTCATCTTGCGGTAACGGCGGAAGTTCTCGCGAATCCGGTCAAAAATCACCACCGATTCGTTGACCGAATAACCCAGCACCGCCAGCACGGCGGCCAACACGGCGAGTGAGAACTCCCACTGGAAGAAGGCAAAAAAGCCCAAGATGATGATCACGTCGTGCAAGTTGGCGATGATGGCCGAGACCGCGAACTTCCACTCGAAGCGGATCGCCAGATAGATCATGATGCCAATCACCACAAAGGCCAGGGCCTTGAGGCCGTCTTCGGCCAGTTCATCCCCCACTTGCGGGCCGACGAACTCGGTGCGGCGCAAGGTCACGTCGGGGTCGTTGGCTTTCAGGGCCGACAAAACCTTTTCGCTTTGCTGGGCCGAGTTCACGCCTTTTTGTGCGGGCAAACGGATCATCACGTCGCGAGCCGAACCAAAGTTTTGCACCTGCACTTCACCAAAACCGAGTGTGGCCACTGTGCCGCGCACCTTTTGTAGGTCGGCGGGCTGGCTGTAGCTCACCTCCATCAAGGTGCCACCCGTGAACTCCACCGACAGGTGCAGGCCACGGCTGAACAAGAAGAACACGGCCAGGGCGAAAGTGACAAAGGACACCGCGTTCAGCACCAAAGCATGGCGCATGAAGGGGATGTCTTTTCTGATTTTGAACAATTCCATGGTCTTTTCCCCTTAGTCGGCTTTCACCGCAGTGCCAGCCTCGGGGCGCCAGACGGTGCCGATCGATACCGATTTGAGTTTCTTTTTGCCACCGTACCAAAGATTGACCAAGCCACGCGAGAAGAACACCGCCGAAAACATGCTCGTCAAGATACCAATGCAGTGCACCACGGCAAAGCCGCGCACGGGGCCGGAGCCAAAGGCCAGCAAGGCCACACCGGCGATCAAGGTGGTGATGTTGGAGTCAAAAATCGTGGCCCAAGCGCGGTCGTAACCGGCGTGGATGGCCGCTTGGGGGCTGACCCCGTTGCGCAGCTCTTCGCGCACGCGCTCGTTGATCAGCACGTTCGAGTCGATCGCCATACCCAGTGCCAGCGCCATCGCGGCCATGCCCGGCAGCGTCAGGGTGGCTTGCAGCATGGACAAGATGGCCACCAGGAACAACAGGTTCACACCCAGCGCGATGCCAGAGAACAAACCGAACATGGCGTAGTAAATGACCATGAAGGCCACGATCACCAGGAAACCCCAGGTCACGCTGTTGAAGCCTTTTGCAATGTTCTCAGCACCCAAGCTCGGCCCAATGGTGCGCTCTTCGATGATCTCCATCGGGGCCGCCAAAGAGCCGGCACGCAGCAGCAGGGCGGTGTCGTTGGCTTCCATCGTGCTCATGCGGCCAGAAATCTGCACACGACCACCACCAATTTCGGCGCGGATCACGGGGGCCGTGACCACTTCGCCCTTGCCTTTTTCGAACAAGATGATGGCCATGCGCTTGCCCACGTTGTCGCGCGTCACATCCTTGAAGATGCGGGCGCCCTTGGCGTCCAGCGTCAGGTTGACCACGGGTTCTTGCGTCTGGCTGTCAAAGCCGGGCTGGGCATCGGTCAGGTTGTCGCCCGTGAGCACCACTTGTTTTTTGACAATCAAGGGGCGGCCATCGCGCTCCAGATAGCGCTCGGTCCCAAAAGGCACCAAGCCGCCAGCTTGCTCGGCAGCACGCGCTTCGGTGCTCTCGTCGACCATGCGCACTTCCAGCGTGGCGGTGCGGCCCAAAATGTCTTTGGCCTTGGCCGTGTCTTGCACACCGGGCAGCTGCACCACGATGCGGTCCAGGCCCTGCTGCTGGATCACCGGCTCGGCCACGCCCAGCTCGTTGATCCGGTTGTGCAAGGTAGTGATGTTTTGCTTCAAAGCCTGCTCTTGCACCTTGCGTGCGGCTTCGGGTTTGATGCTCACCACCAGGCTGAAGTCGGGGCCATTGTTCACTTCGCGCGACTGCAGATCGGCAAACTGGTCGGTGATCAGGCGCTTGGCAACGTCTTGCTGCTGCGCGTCACGCAAACGGATTTCGATGCTCTGGCCATTGCGGGCAATGCCGCCATGGCGAATGTCTTTTTCGCGCATCATGCTGCGCAAGTCGCCCGTGAGGGACTCGATCCGCTGGGTCAAGGCCGCCTGCATGTCGACTTGCAGCATGAAGTGCACGCCTCCGCGCAAATCCAGGCCCAAATACATGGGCGAAGCGTGCAAAGCCGTCAGCCAGTCGGGCGAACGCGAAACCAAGTTCAACGCAACCACAAATTGGGGGTCGGCCGTGTCCGGGATCAGGGCCTTCTGAATCGCATCCTTGGCCTTGAGTTGCTGGTCGGTGGTCTGGAAACGGGCACGGACCGAAGTGCCCTCCAGCACCACGCTTTGGGGCGTGGCACCGGCGGACTTGAGGGCGTCTTCGACCTTCTGCAGCGTGGTGGTGTCCACCTTGATGGTGGCTTTGGCCGAAGACACCTGCACCGCAGGGGCCTCACCAAAGAAGTTGGGAAGGGTGTAGACCACACCCAGCAACAATGCGACCACCAGGATCACATACTTCCAGACCGGATAACGGTTCATAGCGACTCGCGTACAGAATATAAGAGGGGACCCACTAGAGCCAAGGCCCCAAGGACTCAGCCCGGAAGCATTACTTCATCGTGCCTTTGGGCAAAACTTGAATCACGGCGCTGCGCTGCATCTGCACTTCCACGCCGTTGGCCAGCTCGATGCCCACATAGGCGTCGCCCAGCTTGCTGACTTTGCCCAGAAAACCACCGGCGGTCACGACTTCGTCGCCCTTGGCCAGCGCGTCGATCATGGCGCGGTGCTCTTTTTGCTTTTTCATCTGGGGGCGGATCATGACGAAATACAGCACCACAAACATCAGCAGCAGCGGCAGCATGCTCATCAGGGTGGATTGCATGTCGCCACCAGCGGCAGCAGCAGGGGCGGTTTGGGCAAAAGCAGAAGAAATGAACATGAGAACTCCACTGAAAGTCAAATTCGGGTTGTGCGGGTGACGCTTGGGCGTCCTGCGGGCGAAGCCGCCATTGTATGCGGCGCTATGATCAACTCTGAAAGCCCCGCTGCCCCACAGGAGACCGCCATGTCAGCCGAAACCGGCCACCCCCACGCGCACCCTCATGACCATGCGCACGACCATGCGCACAGCACTCTGGGCGAAATGGACCTGCGGGTGCGGGCCCTGGAAACCCTGCTGACGCAAAAAGGCTACCTGGACCCCGCCGCCGTGGACCGCATCATCGAGACCTACGAGGTGCATGTGGGGCCGCACAACGGCGCCAAAGTGGTGGCCCGCGCCTGGGCCGACCCGGCTTTCAGAGACTGGTTGCTCCAAGACGCCACGGCCGCCATTGCCTCGATGGATTACACCGGTCGCCAAGGCGAGCACATGGTGGCCGTGCCCAACACCCCCGAGACGCACAACATGGTGGTCTGCACCCTGTGCAGCTGCTACCCCTGGCCCGTGCTGGGCCTGCCCCCGGTTTGGTACAAAAGTGCTGCTTACCGGTCTCGCGCCGTGATCGAGCCGCGTGCCGTGCTGGCCGACTTTGGCGTCACCCTGCCACCGGGCCAAAACATTCGCGTGTGGGACTCCACCGCCGAGGTGCGCTACCTGGTGCTGCCCGAGCGCCCCGCGGGCACCGAAGGCTGGAGCGAGGAACAACTGGCCCAACTGGTCACCCGCGACGCCATGATCGGCACCGGACTGCCCTTGAATCCACAGGTGGCCGCATGAACGGCGTGCACGACATGGGCGGCCAACAAGGCTACGGCCGGGTGCAAATCGAGGCCAACGAGCCGCTGTTTCATGGCGAATGGGAGCGCCGCGCTTTGGGCGTGACGGTGGCCATGGGCGCCAGCGGCCTGTGGAACATCGACCTGGCCCGCTCGGCCCGCGAATCTTTGCCCCCACTCGACTACGTGCAAGGCCCTTACTACGCCATCTGGACCAAAGCGCTGCAAAACATGCTCATCGAGCGCGGCCTGATCACCGCCGAAGAACTGGCTCAAGGCCAAGCCATCACACCCCCCGTGGCGGGCGTGCGGGTGCTCCAAGCCGCCCAGGTGGACGCGGCGCTGGCCAAAGGCAGCCCGGCAGACCGCCCCAGCACCCAAGCCCCCCGCTTTGCCGTGGGCCAGCGCGTGCGGGCCCTGAACATCAACCCCCAAGGCCACACCCGGCTGCCGCGTTATGTGCGTGGCCATGTGGGCACCGTGGTGCTGCACCACGGCAGCCATGTGCTGCCCGACCAGCATGTCAACAAAATGCTGCCGCCTTTTGACGGCACCGCCGAGCACCTCTACACCGTGGTGTTTGACGGCACCGAGCTGTGGGGCCCACAAGCTGAAGCCGGGCACCAAGTGAGTGTGGACGCCTGGGAGTCTTATTTGGAAGCCCTGCCCGCATGACCACCTTGAATGACCTGGCCCAAGCCTGTGGCGTCGGTTTCCCCATGCCCCCCACGGCCAACAACGGGGCCGTGTTTGAAGAACCCTGGCAGGCCCACGCCTTTGCCATGACCTTGCAGCTGCACGAAAAAGGCGTCTTTTCGTGGCCCCAGTGGGCCGAGGCCCTGACCCGCGAAATCCGCGCGGGCCAAACCCGCGGCGAAGCCGACGACGGCAGCCTGTACTACACACACTGGCTCAATGCGCTGGAGCAGCTGGTGATCGATCGCCAACTGGGCACACCCGACGAAATCCACGAGCTGGAACACGCTTGGGTCGACGCGGCCGAGCGCACGCCACACGGCCAACCCATCGTGTTGAACGCTGAATAAAGAGGCTCCGTTTGAATCTTCGTTTGTGGGCCATGCTGGCCTTGATGGGCAGTTTGGTGTCTCTGGCGGTGGGCACCTCGTTTGCCAAGAGCTTGTTCCCGGCCCTGGGCGCCGAAGGCACCACCGCTTACCGACTGGTGTTTGCCATGCTCATGCTCATGGCCGTGTTCAGGCCTTGGCGCAGAAAGTGGGTGTGGGCTGATGCACTGCCGCTGGGCCTGTATGGCGTCACGCTGGGTGTGATGAACCTGCTGTTCTACAGCGCCATCAAGACCATCCCTTTTGGCGTGGCGATTGCCATCGAGTTCACCGGGCCCTTGGCCGTGGCCGTCTGGACCTCCAAAAAAGCCAGCGACTGGTTGTGGGTGACTTTGGCGGTGGTGGGCTTGGCCTTATTGCTGCCTTTCCCGGGGGCCGATGCGGCCACGGCGCTCGACCCCATGGGCATGTTTTTCGCCTTCACTGCGGGCATTTGCTGGGCGCTTTACATCGTGTTTGGCCAGCGTGTGGCCCTGCGCTATGGCGCCATGGCCACCCCCATGGGCATGCTGGCTGCCGTGCTGGTGGTGGCGCCCATTGGCGTTTGGCATGCGGGCAGCGCCTTGCTCAATCCGCAGTGGCTTATGGCTGGGTTGGCCGTGGCCTTGTTGTCGAGCGCGATCCCGTACGCGCTCGAGATGTTTTCGCTCAACCACTTGCCCAAAAACACCTTCAGCATTTTGCTCAGCCTGGAGCCCGCCGTGGGCGCTTTGGCTGGCTGGTTGGTGTTGGCCGAGCACCTGACGCTGGCGCAGGGCGTGGCCATTGGCCTGGTCATGGCCGCATCCATGGGCACCGCCTGGTCGGCGGGTCAGGACAAGCGTGTCACACCCGGCAGCGGGCAGGCGTAAATGGCGTTACGCATGGCTGCAATCGCCTCGTAACGGGTGTAGCTGCGCCGCCAGGCCAGCACCACGCGGCGGGTCGGGGGCTTGCCGCCCGCCGGGTCCACGATGGGCAAGTAACGCACCGGTGAATCGTGCGGCCCGCCCGAGCGTTTGCGCACAGGTTTGAGGTCCGGCACCGACATGCGTGGCACCAGCGTCACGCCCATGCCTGCGGCCACCATGTGCTTGATGGTCTCGAGCGACGAGCCCTCAAAAGTCTTGCGAATGCCCTCGGTCTGGCT
The DNA here is from genome assembly GCF_001412535.1 of Limnohabitans sp. 63ED37-2. Lineage (GTDB taxonomy): Bacteria > Pseudomonadota > Gammaproteobacteria > Burkholderiales > Burkholderiaceae_C > Limnohabitans_A. The sequence continues at coordinate 246,526 of NZ_CP011774.1, forward strand.
GGCGTAGCGGGCAAACTCGGGGCAGACCTCCAACACATGGTCGCGAAAGCAGTGGCCTGTGCCCAGCAGCAGCATGGTTTCGTTTTTCAGCTGCTCGGGGGTGATGAAAGCCTCTTTGGCCAGCGGGTGGTTCAGTGGCAAGGCCGCCATGAAGGTCTCGTCGTACAGCGGCGCAATGGCCAAACCCGACTCGGGAAAAGGCTCGGCCAAGATGGCGCAGTCGAGCTCGCCCGTGCGCAGCATCTCGAGCAGTCGCACGGTGAAGTTCTCTTGCAGCATCAGCGGCATCTGCGGCACGTCGGTGATGATCTGGCGCACCAAGTCGGGCAGCAAATACGGCCCGATGGTGTAGATGACACCCAGCCGCATGGTGCCGGCCAGCGGGTCTTTGCCGCGCTTGGCGATTTCTTTGATCTCGGCGGCTTGCTCCAGCACGCTTTGCGCTTGGCGCACGATCTCCTCGCCCAGCGGTGTGACCGAGACCTCGCTCGCGCTGCGCTCAAACAATTTGACTTCCAGCTCTTCCTCGAGCTTTTTGATGGCCAGCGACAGCGTGGGCTGCGACACAAAGCAGGCCTCGGCTGCCTTGCCAAAATGTTTTTCGCGGGCCACGGCCACGATGTATTTGAGTTCGGTCAGGGTCATAGGTGTTATTTAAACATCAAGCCTTGAGGTACTCGGATTTTCCGCCCAACCAGCGTCCAATGTGGCGTTCGGCCAGACCCGCGTGCCGGTCCAGCATCTGCGGGGCCAGGGCGCGGGCCCAGTCCAGCAAATGGCTGTCGGTTTCCAGATCGGCAAAACGCAGCAAGGGCGCACCCGACTGGCGTGCCCCCAAAAACTCGCCTGGCCCGCGGATCTCCAAATCGCGCCGCGCAATCTCGAAACCGTCATTGGTCTCCACCATGGCCCGCAAACGCTCGCGGGCGGTTTCGCTCAGGCGCCCGCCCTCAGGCGTGCCGTACAGCAGCACACAGGCCGAAGCCGCCGCACCCCGGCCCACCCGGCCGCGCAGCTGGTGCAGCTGACTCAGGCCAAAACGCTCGGCGTGTTCAATCACCATCAGCGAGGCATTGGGCACGTCCACCCCCACCTCGATCACCGTGGTGCTGACCAACACGCCCATCACGCCCGAGGTGAAGAGTTCCATCACCGCCTTTTTCTCGGCCACCGGCATGCGCGAATGCAGCAGGCCCACCATCACGCCCGGCAGCGCTTCGCTCAGATCGGCGTGGGTCTCGGTGGCGTTGGTCAGGTCCAGCGCCTCGCTTTCTTCAATGAGCGGGCACACCCAATACACCTGCCGCCCCTGCTGAATTTGGGCCCCGATGCGCTCCACCACCTCGTGGCGGCGGTGGTCCGACACGACACGCGTCACGATGGGCGTGCGCCCGGGCGGCAACTCGTCAATGACCGACACATCCAGATCGGCGTAATAGCTCATGGCCAAGGTCCGCGGAATGGGCGTGGCCGTCATCATCAGCATGTGCGGCTCCATACCCGGGGCCTGCATCTTGCCGCGCAAGGCCAGGCGCTGCGCCACACCAAAGCGGTGCTGCTCGTCGATGATGGCCAGCGCCAGGTTTTTGAACTTGACGTGTTCTTGAATGACCGCGTGGGTGCCCACCACCAGCGCGGCCTCGCCCGACTCGATCAGGGCCAGCATTTCTGCGCGTTCTTTCTTCTTTTGGCTGCCGATCAGCCAGGCCACTTTCACGCCCAGCGGCTCCAGCCAGCCCACCAACTTGGCAAAGTGCTGGGTCGCCAAAATCTCGGTTGGCGCCATCAAGGCGCATTGCCAGCCTGCATCGATGGCCACCATGGCCGCCAGCGCGGCCACCACAGTTTTGCCCGCGCCCACATCGCCTTGCAGCAGGCGGTGCATGGGCACGTTGCGGGCCAGGTCTTGGGCAATTTCACGCCCCACACGCTGCTGGGCATTTGTCAGGCCAAAGGGCAGGGCGGCCAGCAACTGGTCGTGCGAACCGCCACGCTTCATCTTCAAAGCCGGAGCCCGCAACAAATCGCGCTCGCGCTTGGCCGTCAGCTGCGACAGCTGCTGCGCCAGCAACTCCTCGCATTTGAGGCGAATCCAGGCCGGGTGGCTGCGGTCCTCTAAGGCGGCCAGCGACACATCAGGCGTGGGGTGGTGCAAAAACTGCAGCGCATCGCGCAGCGACCAGGCCCCACGCGGGTCGGGCCATGCGATGCCCGCAGGCAGGGTCTCGCTCAGGTCGGCATGGTTCAGCCCGGTGATCACCGCCCGGCGCAAATACGCCTGGGCCAAGCCTGCCACGGTGGGGTAAACCGGGGTCAGCGCCTCGGCCAAGTGGCCACCCGCCGCCTTGAAGGTCGGGTGCATCATGGTCAGGCCCATGAAGCCGCCCTTGACCTCGCCCCGCGCCCGAATGCGGTTGCCCACCGCCAGCGCCTTTTGGTGCGAGGGGTAGAAGCTGAAAAACCGCATCACACAGGTGTCCGAACCGTCGTCCACCGTGACCAACAGCTGGCGGCGCGGGCGCATCGTGACCTCGCAAGCCGTCACCGTCGCCTCGATCTGCGCCGTGTCGCCCTCACGCGCATCGCGCAGCTTGACGATGCGCGTCTCGTCCTCGTAGCGCAGCGGCAGGTGCAGCGCCAGATCAATGTCGCGCTTGAGCCCAAGCTTGATCAACGCCTTTTGGGGGGCGCTGAGCGTCTTGGCGGCAGGCGAGGGTGGGTTGGCTGGCATGGCCTGATTGTGCCGTGTGTATCCCGGCTTGCCACCCGGTACAGGACCTGTTTTGGATAAGGGTGTGCTCAGACGCTAATGTCTAGAAATCAAACCGCACTTTGCCATTCGAGTCACTCGGATGCATCCAGAGCGCTTGGGCCAAAACCCACGGGTGTGACAACAAATCCAAAGCACGCCCTTGTCCTTTACCCAAAACCAGATTTTTGCAAAATGAGTTGGTTGTCATGTACTCGAGCGCAATTTGCTGGCGTAGGTCAGGCCCAGCTCAGCCCTGTTGGCTGCGTTTTCGGCGTTGACTGGCTTCTTCATAGCGCTGCTTGGCCTGCACATCATCGGCGGCATAGGCCGTGTTGTCGTCTGTGGAATTTGCACCATCGAGTCCGGGTAAGGCTTTGATGTGGTCCATCCATACATTGCGGGCAGGCAACTTCTGTATCAGTGGTTTGAAATAACCATCCAGCAAACCTCGGTCAGGCGTTGTCAGCTCTTGGGTCAAAGCTTGGAGGTAGTCCATTTTCTTGGAGCTGGACCAGTCAATCGAAAAATTGGCACGCGAACAAAGCTCCGTGTGAACAATCAGCATGGTCCGGCCATTGCCATCCAGGAATGGATGCCCCCACGCAAATTGCCCCATCACCACGCCGGGTTTTTTGGTCAAAACTGCCGGGTCATTGCCCAACTGCAAACCCCATTCAATGGCCCGTTGTGCCAGTGAAGCCTCTTCAAACTGGAAGTTGCCTTTTTCGACAAATTGACCCACCCCGAGTTGCAGCCTGTCTTGCCCAGCCCATGGGTAAAAGTCACTGAACAAAACATGGTGCACCTTGAGAAAGTGCTTGTAGGTCAGCGGCCCTTTGACCGCCCCCAAAAAATGAAACGCATCCTCGAGGTTGGCCTCGAAAAAAGTGTGCTCAAGCACCTTGACCTCATCCATCCTTTTGAGGCCCTCGAAATTTTGCAAATAGCCGCGGGTTTCGAAGTCGCCAAATGGATCAAACACCGCGATGCTCACTCAAGTGGTTGGACATCAAGCGTGCCATCTGACGGCCATTGATCAAATGTTTCTTTTTCAGCGCGACCAAGAGTTTGCCGGTTTCGTCCAGCGTGACATCGTCGCCTGATGCCCTCGTGACCGCCTCTGCCCACTGGTCCAATCCTGAGCGCTTGAAGTGCACATCGCGTGACATCGCAAAACGCTGGACAAATGCGCTCACATTTTTCAGTGGCAAGGCATTCAAGTCTTCGGGCAAGCTGATGGGCCTGCTGGGCATCGTTCGTGCCTTGTTTGGCGCTGCATATACGACCGTGGCATGGCCCCATGTGAATTGACGGCTCAGGCGATGACGTCCACCGTCAACCAGCAACATATCCTGGTTTTGATCTGAATGGGCTCTGGTACTTTGGATGGTGCGCCCCAGCTTTTTGAAAGCCTCGTTGGTCAATTGCTCGACCTCTGCGCTGGAAAGTGCGGCATCGTTGGCACCTGCCTGAGCTTTGGCGTAAACCCCAGAGCTGATCCGCACCAACAAGCCCTCTTTGAGCAGCTGATTCAAGGCATTGGTCAGCTGCGAAGGGCTGCACATGCTCGCCCACTCCGAACGAAGAATCACCCGGTCACGCCGCTGATTGAGTGATCTTTTCAGCTTGTCAATGATCTTCATACAACCTCGATAATGCAAATGTCACTTGCCATTGATTTTAATAAAAAAATCAATAAAGTCAATGACTTGAAGATGCAGTATATGCCAATCTATTTGCAACTCCTGCAGCGTGAAACCCGTCAATCCGTCCCGCTTTGCAGCCCAAACACAATGCTCATGGGCCTGCTGCCTTGGTGCGACTGGTAGCACACCCGGCCGTGGTACGTGAACGGTGCGGCCTTGCCGACGGCCAGCTTGGTGTCGCGCACAAAGAGGTGGATGTCGATGCCTAAAGCGGCGTGGCGGATGATTTCGTCGCCGCGTTTGCTGGTCGGGTCGGTGGCGTTTTGGCTTTGCCAGTGAAAGTGCGTGTCATCGATCCAGTGGTCCATGTACTTGTGCTCGTCAGCCCGGCCTTGTTTGTTGAGCGTGACCAGCAGGATGTGCGCCTTTTTCTGGGCCAGCACCACATGGCCGACATTCCAATTGCCGGGGTTGTAGGCCTCGCCAAACAGCGCCGGAATGTCTTCCCGCATGAAAGACTCACCGAGCGCCAGATCCAGTGGATCGATGATGTTGCGCAGGCGAGCGAGCGTGCGCATGTCGTCGGTGGCCGTCAGGTCTTCGTAGTCCGGGTTGTTGGCTTTCAGAATGTATTGGCCTTCCCGGCCCTTGGTGACCACCCGCAGCAGGTATTGGTTGTCGCCGCTGTCATCTTGCCGTTCGATGGCCACCACATTGCCCGTGATCGAGCCTGCACGACTGGGCGTGATCAACTCCAGCAGCAAATAGTCACCGTCCAACACCGGGTTTTTGCCGCCGTTCATCGAGTTGCCCGATGCGCGGGCAATGAAGTGGCGACTCGGGTCCAGCGTGCCATAGGCCAGCGGCAAAGCCTTGTGCTCTTCAGCGTCAGCACGCCCGGTTTTGAAATGGCCGCAAGCGATTTTGAGGTTGGGGAAAAACGGCAACTCCACCGTCTCGCGCAGCTTGACGGGGAAGGGAATCACATTGCTGGCGGGCTCCACAGCCACCCTGCGCACCTCGTAAGCGGCCAGTCTGTAATCGACCAGTTCTTGCAGCATGTCCGCAAGTGTTGCCGCGTCTGACTCCGCAACGGTTTGCTTGAGGCCAAAGCAGCCATCGCGCACCTCGAACGGCACCGATGCCGGGTTTTTGAGGTTGCCGCCCGTCCAGGCTTTGATGGGGTTGTCCAGCCAATACCGCGCCCATGCGGCATCGGTGCCCTGGGTGGTCAGCATCTTGGCATCGAGGTCAGACAACAAAGGGCGGCGACGGTCGAGCACCGCACGCGAATGCGCGGCCAATGCACCCAGCGCAACATGCTGGCGCAGGCCATCCAGTTCAAGCCACGCCTCTAGCGTCACGGCCTTGAAGCTTTTGGTCATGGCCGTGGTTTCGACTTCGCGCAAGACCATTTGGAAACGCTCGGCAACGGCAGTTTCGTCTGCAGACAAATCACCCATGCTTTGGACCAGTGCAAACCAATGGCCTTCACGCCGACGCATGTCCTGCATGCTGCTGCCCGAGTGGTAAAACTCAGTCAGGGTAGGCCTGCGGCCCAACACGGCCCGAAGCGCCTCATAATCTTTTTGCGTTCCGGCGCCATCGAGCGATTTCAAAAACTCGATGATGGACAGGTCGTAATTGACGTAACAACCGTTTGGTAGCTCCAGCGCGTTCTTTTCCGCCTTGCGCCCAAAGTCGGCCAGGGCTTTGTAAGTGGTGCCCACGCCAAACAAGGCTTGCGGCTTGCCCAAAAAGGCTTGGTGATTGCCAATGAAGTCCAGCACGACCAACTGCTGTTTGCCCTCATGCCGCCGAAGGCCTCGCCCCAGCTGCTGCAAAAACAAGATTTTGGATTCGGTGGGTCGGAGCATCAGCACCGTGTCAATGCTGGGCAAGTCCACGCCCTCGTTGAACAAGTCCACCGAGAACAAAACTTGCAAACTGCCGTCTTCCAGTTTTTCGAGCGCCTGTGCACGCCCCAGCACAGAGCCCGAATACACCGCAGCGGCCGACACGCCAGCCCGCGTGAAATGCTCGGCCATGAAGTCGGCATGCCGGGTGGACACACAAAACGCCAGCGTGCGCCGCTGGGCTTTGGTACGCCATTGCGCCAGGGCATGACGCGCACGCGCCAACGTGGCCAATTTGTTTGACAGTTCCTCAGGGTCAAAGCGTCCATTGCGCCAAGGCACTTCCTTGTAATCGACCGACTCGTCGTGAACGCCGTAGTAATGAAACGGGGCCAACAAGCCGCTGGTGATACCCGTAAACAAGTTGCAGCCGAAGACCAGGTTGTCGTCACACAAAGACAAGATGTCCGACTGGTCTGTGCGGTCTGGCGTGGCCGTCAAGCCCAACAAGAACGAAGGTGCAAAGTGCGCCAACAAGCGTTTGTAAGTGGCCGCAGCAGCGTGGTGGAATTCGTCCACCACGATGTAATCGAAGTGCTGCGGCGCAAAGCGCTCCAGGTGCGCCGCTTTGCCCAGCGTTTGCACCGATGCGCACAACACGTCCACATCGCCATCCCGGCTGCGCCCGGTGTAATAACCCACGCGCTTACCGGGCAAGATGCGGATGAAGGTGGCCGCTGCTTGGCTCAAAATTTCTTCGCGATGCGCCACAAACAAAATGCGCCGAACCCCCATGCGCACCGCATCAAATGCGGCCAGCCATGTCTTGCCGAGACCCGTCGCCAACACCACCAAGCCGCGCCGGTAACCGTTTGCGCGGGTGTCGGCCAGCGCGGCCAAGGCTTCTTGCTGAATGTCGTTGGGCAGTGGTGGCGCTTCTTGTTCGTGGCTGCCAGGTGCCACCGAACGCGTGGGCGGCAAGCGCCGTTGTTCATAGGCCTCGATCCAGCTGTCGGTCAAGGCCATGGTTTTGGGGTGCGCAAAAAGTTCTTCAAACCGTTCGCGTGCTTCCAGATAACCGGCATCTTGCGGAAACACCACGCGGTAGTTCCACTCCAGCCCATCGCGCAGGGCTTTGCTGCTGATGTTGCTGGACCCAATGAAGGCGGTGCCAGACGCCAACTGCCCGGCTTCGAAGCGGGCGAACACATAGGCCTTGAGGTGAAAGCTGTCTTGGTTTTGAGTGGCGAACACGCGCACCTCCGCACCGCTTTCTTGCAGCAAGAGCAGCAAGCGCAAAGCCTCTGGGTCGGTGATGTCCAAGTAGTCGCTGGTCAACACCCGAATGCGATGGGTGTCACCAGCTTCTGCCATGCCTTGCAAATCGGGCAGCAGCAAACGCAGCCCCGAGGTCTTGACAAAAGACACCGCCAAATCAGCTTGGTTGGAACGCGCAAAAGCGGCGGACAGGTGCGGCAAAAAATGATCGTCGCCGCCCGTGACCAGTCGCTTGTCAGGTCCGGTCGAACGGTGGGCCAAAGCATTGGTCCAGCTTTCAGTGCGGTCTGGCCGTTGGTCCTGGGTTTGCCAAAACTCCATTCGCAGCAATTCGGGCATGGCCCCCAGCCAAGCACGCACGGTGTCTTCGTCGGCATCGGTAAACCGCCGCCCGTCGTGCTCACGCTCGCCGCTGCCAAGCTTGTAGCTCACATAAATGCGGCCACCAGCTTTGAGCGCCGTCCACAACTTGGACAACACAACCGGCATGTCCAAAAGCGGCACATGCAGCAAGCTCGCGCAGCACCAGATCGCATCGTATTGAGCGACCTCGTCCACATCCTCAAAGCGCCGAACATCCACCGCAAAGCCACAGTGCTCACTGGCCCGCTTGGCCAGTTCAACAGAAGCATCAAAAGCGCTGACGCTGAAACCTCGGTCAGCAAATGCACGCGCATCACGCCCCGAACCGCACCCGGCATCCAAGATGCTTGCACCGGGGGCGAGTCCGTTGAGAAAGCGCTCGTAAATTGGACCCATGTCCACCCGCAATGTTGAGCTGAAAAACTGCTCGGCGTGGTCGTTGTAATAGCCAACGGTGGAGGATGGATCGGGTGGGTTGGTCATGTACGGGCGTTCTGGCGGCGCGTTGGTGTTGCTTTTGATTGTCCGCAATTTTTAACACGGAGTTTGAAATGGGATAACCGCCAAATTTGTCACGCTGTCATTTTTTCATTCAGCGAAGATTGGTGACTGATTTTGGCAGCAAGCGGTCATGAGAAAACCGGTCAGCGATCTCTCCCTAATTGGGAAGTCTCAGATTAAGATCTCGGCGATACGAGATTACAGGAACACCAACATGGCTTGCTCCAGAGGTGCTGCATCGCCTAATGCGCATACGCAGCGACGCCTTTTCGCCGCATCGGCCGGCTATTGCCAGAATCCAAGTTGCTCGAACGAGCTGTTCGTCGACGCGGCGGGAGTGTCCATTCACATCGCTGAGATGGCCCATGTGTTTGCGGCCACTGATGGCGGGCCTCGAACCAAACCCGCTCTCAGCAAGGAAGAACGCGGCGCCTTTGGAAACCTAGTCATGCTTTGTGCAAACTGCCATACGATGGTGGATAAGGCGCCGAGCGCCTACCCGGACCAGATGATGCTGGGCTGGAAACGCGAGCACGCGAACAAGCTCCAGGGTCTCTTCGGTGCGGTTAAGTTCGGTGAGCGTAGTGGAGCCCGCGCCGTAGTGGAACCACTCTTAGCGGAAAATCATGCGATCTTTATTCAGTATGGACCTCACATCGACGCAGCCCGCAACCCAGAAAGCGGCGCAGCTGAGCAGTGGAAGCGCAAGATGCTGACACGCATCCTCCCCAACGACAGGCGAATTCTCGCAATCCTAGATGCCAACCGTCATCTGCTTGGTGACTATGAGAAGACAACGCTGGAGCAGTTCCGGCAGCACATTGACGACTTGGAGGCCTTCCATATTGAAGGAAATAGAGAAGATGCTTCTCGGTTTCCCAACGAGTTACCAAAGATTTTGAAGGATTGACGAATGAGCGGCGATGTGACCGATTGGGCGATGGGCAAGCTAATTGAACAGCGACTCGAGATAATCGATCGCACGCCAGAAAATTTCTTGGTCGTCAGATCAGAGGGTGAATATACGTTTAATGTCGCAGTCCTAGGCGTAAAAAATGTTGTTGAGTTGACTGATGTAGAGCATCTATTTTCCGGTGCCACTACTCCACAGTTGGCAGTGAACATTCCTTCTAAAACCCTTTGGAGCGGTGCTGCTATCGACCGCATCCATGCAGCTTATGCCGCGTTCGGAACACTGGGTGATGTCTCTCGGGCAGCCTCAACAAAAAATGCTGGAACCTATCGAGACAAAGACATGGGTTTTTTCATCAACGCGATGAAACAGCACACCAACGTCTCCGGCGTCTCATACATCTACGATAGGGTTTTCAAAGTCGATCAAAGGATCGGTACGGGGCTCATCGTTTCGGTTATTGATACATACAACATGAGCGCCGAGGACGTGCGCAACGCCAAGAGTCAATTTGGACATTTTGATGTCATCGTCAAGTCATCGAGCTACGGCGCTATCACTGATCAAGCGGAGACGGCTGCCAAATCTATCGGAGCGCAGGCTTTGACGTTCCGCCAACTTTTGGGTCGGCTGTCTAAGTGATTCGCCATCGAGTAATCACCAGTCTTCGCGAGCTTGCGGCCTCGCTTGGAACGGAAGTTGAAGGAACTCATTGGCATCTTTTTGGCTCAGTCGCTCGAAACGACCCAAATGCGGCAGATATCGACTTGATGATTCTTTGCAAAAGCGATGAGCAGGCTGACTCACTTCGACGAGCCATTGACCCCGATGCTTTCGCACTACCGCTTCATCTTGGTCTGTTGACCTTCGACGAAGCAGCCGAGATCGAAGCGGTCCGCGTGCAACGCAGCCTCACCATTTTTCCTTAAGTTGCCACGGTTGAACTGCTCGGGACGATGGGTTTTTTACGTGTGCTGTGTAGTCCGCTTTCTCTGCACGCCCGACCTCTAGCCAATCTGTTGCCCATTTGCACTCACAAAAACCCAAACCTCCGCGCATGCGCCTCCAAGAACGCAGGCGCAGGCCGAAAGCGCTCAGGCAGACGAATCGCTTGCCCTTCGCATTGCGCCAAGCTGCTTTGTGCAAACGGGTCCAACTCGGCGTGACGCAGCGCTTCGCCCACGCGGATGGTGAAGTCCGGTAACACCGTGATCAGCCCTTGGTCATAGGCCCGGTCGTGCAGGGCCGACAGGCACAGGCCGTTGCTGGGGTTCAGGCGGTTTTGGGTGTCCATGCTCCACGGCACGATGTGGCTGGCCACCAGCAGCTTGGGCACGCGCAGGCCGCTCATGCAGCAAGTGGCGTTGTAGCTGGCCAAGATGGCGCGGCGAAACCGGGCTTGGTTGACGCGTACCTGCACGATGGCCGTGGTGGTTTTGCCTTCTGCAATCTCGGGCACTTCGTCCAGCACGTCCACAAAGGGCGGCAGGCCGTTTTGTTCTGCATAGTGGCCAAATGACGTGGCCGCTTCGGTGACCACGGGGTCGTTGGCCGCCAAAAACTCGTTCCAAATTTGTTGGTCCAGCTTGGATGCATTGCCCATGCCGCGTCGCCCACTGGCCACAATTTGAGGGTCGAGGCTGGCCAAATTGACCAGCTTCATGGCCACAGCGCTGGCGGTGCGCCCCATCCATTGCGACAACTGCACGATGCGTGCTTGGTTGCGGTGCAGCTGCCCAAATGGCAGTTGCAAGTAAATGTGAAACGCCGCCAATGTTTCGTTGCGCGTCCAGTCGGTGGATCGTGGCATGTGTTGTTCTCCCTGATCGCGGATGTTAGCTGTCCTCGTCCCACGGGATCGGTTTGGCTTGCCTGCGCAAATCGTTGGGGCGTGTGTTTTGCCGGAAGGTGTCGGGTGGCCTGAAGCATTCTTCGGGCGTCACCATGTAGACCGTCCAATCGCCGTACAGCTTGCCGTCAAAGCACAGCAGGTCGCCGTTGATGGCCAAGTCCATGAGCGTGTCGTGGCTGCCTGTGAACAGCTGGGCATCTGTGGGGCTGACAAATTCCACATTCACCGAGCAGGCGTAGGTGGTGTGAAAGTACCTGAGTGGCCCAATGGCTGGGCCATCAAAGCCCCAGCCGTGCATGGCTTGGTTGGGTGTGTCGCGGCCATGAAACAAGCCCAGATACAAGCCGGGCTTGCTGGGGCGAACGCCATAAACAGGCGTGGTGCTGGGGTCTGTTGCGGGGTTCATGCTGCCTCCATGTGGGTGAGGCAATCAGCTTAAGAAATGGGTGCGGCTTGGTGTACCAGGGCTTTGTCTGGGTCAAGAAAAATTCACCGCGTCGAAAGCCATCACCCCCCGCAACCCCACCCCAAAGCTCTGAAACCCTTGCGTGTCCCATTGGGCGCTGCTGTCCAGGTTGTCGTGTTGGTGGCCGTGCACCGTCATGCGCACGCCCATGCGGCGGGCCAGGGTGTCCAGTTCTTTGAATCCGTGCTCGTGGTAGCCGGGCGCTTCGTGGGTGATGAGGATGTCGGCTTGTTGCGTGGCCAGTTGTTCCACCTCGTCGGGGTAGATGCTGGACCAGTGCTTGAGGTGCACGCTGCCTTGCCAGCGGTCTTGGCGCGGCGTCACGCGGGCGTGCGCTTCGCGGTTGCGAAACTTGGGCGCTTGTGCGTCTTTGGGGTACCACACCGCACCGCGAAACACACCGCCCAGCCCGGCGATGCGCGTGCCGCAGGGCAGCGTGACCACACGGCCGTGCAGGTTGCGCTCGCTCACTTCGTCGTGCCACACGTTGGCAAAGTTGTCCGCATGGTCGGTGTCGTGGTTGCCGTGGATGAACCAGACGCGCTCCCAAATGGCTTCCAGTTCGATGTGCAGCGGCCGAGCCGGTTCCAAGTCGCCCAGCAAGATCACGGCGCGGGCGTGGGTTTGCAAGGCGGCATCGAGGATGTGCTGCCATTGGCCGTGGGGGTCGCCGCAGAAGAGGAGGGGGCCGGGGTGTCGGTGTTGCATCGGTTGGAAAGAATAACCCCGAAATTCAAACATCAGACGTTGGATTTTCGGGGTTAAGGGACTGTGCGTGCGCATCTTGGGGGATTTGTCTTGCTTGTCGTTGCTTTGGAAAGCCTGAGGATTCATCGCCTGTCGAATGTGGTGTTTACAAGGTAACACCTTTTCATATAATCAATGCAATAGGAGCCCCAAAATGCCGACCTTCTCTGTCAAATTGGACGAACAATCCCGCGCCAAGGTGCAAGCTGCGGCCAGTCAACGTGGTGTGACGCCGCACGCCTTCATGGTGCAGGCCATTGAGTTGGCCGTGACTCGCTCTGAAGAAGAGGACGCTTTGGTTCAGCGTGCTTTGCAGGCGCGGCAAAACTTGCTGCAAACAGGCGTGGTTTTGGATGGAAGTGCAATGGCCGAATACCTGAAAGACAAGGTGCGAGGCGGCACGCGCAAGCGACCTGCGGCACAAGGGCTTGAGAAGTTGCTGGCCCCGCGGTCATGACGCTACTGGTGCATTCTCCGGAGGCGGCTAACGATCTCGAGGAGCTGGTAGATTTTTTGTTGGCAAGTCGACCTGAGCACGCGGTTGAAACGGTGGACTTGGTGCTGGATGCTTTGTCAGTGTTAGAGCGCCATCCGTTGATGGGGCGCCCCGTGGCACAGGGTATGCGCGAGCTCGTTATCTCACGCGGAAGATCGGGTTATCTGGCGCTGTATGCTTTTGACGCCGCAGCCGATGTGGTGTTCGTGCTGGCCATCAAGCACCAGCGGGAGCAAGATTATCACTGAGGTTTTTTGACCTTCGTCCCCATTGATGTCATCACCGGTCGTCCAAAAATCAATCGCTCAGCAATTCCACATAGGCTTGGTAGCTGTAATGACGGTTCTTTTTTTGCCCAGTCTGCTCGACCACGATGCCGAGCTTTTCCAGTGTTTTGACCGCCGCATTGGCTGTGGGGAACGTGGTTCCCAGTTTTTCGCAGACTTGATCGATGGAAAAAATGGGCATCAATGGCAAGAGTTCAAATAGACGAAGACTGGCTGGCGTGATTCTGGGCTCTTGGAGCAGGCGACGTCGGTCGGTATTGATCAGGCTGGCCAATGCGACGATGCCACGCTCTGCGGTGTCTGCAGCGCGTGCGACACCTTCCAGGAAAAAAGCCACCCAGCCTTCCCAATCACCATCCGTGCGGACTGCAGAAAGTCGTCGGTAGTATTCGGCTTGATGCTGTTTGAGGTAGGCGCTCACGTAGACCAGGGGCTCTGACAACAAGCCCCATTGCTCCATGAGTGCGGCAATCAGCAATCGCCCAATGCGTCCGTTGCCATCCAAAAAGGGGTGAATGGTTTCAAACTGAACGTGCACGAGCCCAATGCGCACCAGAGGGGGCAAGGTGGGCCGAGTGTCGTGAATGAAGCGTTCAAGATCGGCCAGCAGAGCGGGTACTTGCGTGGGCGGCGGGGGGACAAATACAGCGTTGCCAGGCCGTGTGCCGCCGATCCAGTTTTGAGACTGGCGCAATTCGCCCGGTTGGCGACCAGAGCCACGGGCGCCATCCATGAGCAGGCGGTGGGCTTGCCGCATCAGGCGTACGCTCATGGGCAGGCCGTTGGGGTCCCGCAATGTTTGTTCTGTCCAGCGAAAGGCACGCAGGTAATCGGTGACCTCCTCCACATCGTCTGTGTTGCTGACGACAAGCCCCGCCTCTTTGTCAAACAGGTCGACCAGTGTCGCCTGGGTCCCCTCAATCTGGGATGTGAGCAGGGCTTCTTTGCGGATGGCGCTGTAGAGTAACCAGTCGATCGAAGGCACCAAGCCTGCGACCCCTGCCAGACGGGCTAAGGCCAGTTCAGCCGTGCGGTTGAGTTCGGCATAGCAAGCGACGTCCAGTTCGGGCTCAGCAGGTGGCAGCGCATGGGGCACAAAAGCGCGCACGCTCTCGCCGAGCGTGGTGGAGGTGACGTAGGTTCCGGTGATGCGCATGCTTAGATATGAAAGATCGCTTGAATACAGGTGCACCATATTAAAGCCATCTTTAATATGGTGCAAGCCTGTGAAAGCGGGTTTTAATCTGAGACCTGTTTTGCATCGGCCTGTTTACTATGTCCCCCATCGCCATCATCGACTTCGAAACCACGGGCATCTCCCCCAACATGGGCGACCGCGCCACCGAGGTGGCCATCGTCATGCTCGAAGGCGGGCAGGTGGTGGACCGTTACCAGAGCCTGATGAACGCCGGGGTGCGGGTGAACAGTTTCATCACCCAGCTCACGGGCATCACCAACGAGATGGTGCAGGCCGCGCCAGCTGCCGAGCAGGTGATGCGCGAGGCGGCCCGCTTTGTGGGCGGGCGGCCCATGGTGGCGCACAACGCGGCCATTGACAAAAAGTTCTGGGAGGCCGAGCTGGCGCGTTGCGGAGAAGACGCGTCGCACCCATTTGCCTGCACTGTGCTGCTGTCGCGCCGCCTGTACCCGCAAGCGCCCAACCACAAGCTGGGCACGCTGGCTGCGCTGCACCATTTGCCGTCGTCAGGCCGTGCCCACCGGGCGTTGGCCGACGCCGAGATGGCCGCGCATTTGCTGGCGCAGATGCAGCACGACCTGAAAACCCGCTACGGCTGCACGCAGGCCGACCACGCTTTGCTCATGGGCCTGCAACGCACCAGCCGCCACATGGTGGGGCCGTATTTGAAGCAGCGGGCGCAGGGTTGAATAAAAGCGCATTTCAAGTCGCATTTGAACTCGCATTCAAAGTCGCAAAAAGATCGAGGAAACCCCTGAAAAATCCATATGCGACAAAGACTTGGATGAATTTTCAAAGTCGCAAAAATATCCGCAAAAACTCAAGCCAAGTTCACCCCAAGCCCAGCGGTAAAGCCGTTTTGTAGCGCACCTGCTTGAGCGCAAAACTGGAGCGGATTTTTTCCACGCCTGGAATCGGTGAGAGCTGCTCCAGAATGAATCGTTCCAGCGCCGCCATGTCGCGCACCGCCACGCGCAGCAGGTAGTCGCTGTCGCCGGTCATCAAATAGCACTCCATCACTTCGTCGTGCCGGGCGATGTGCGCCTCAAAGTCGGCCAGGGTTTCCTTGCTTTGGGTCTTGAGGCTGATGGAGATGAACACCGTCAGGCCCAGCCCCAGTGCCGCCGCACTGGCCAGCGCCACGTAGCGCTGGATCACGCCGCCCGACTCCAGCGCCTTGACGCGGGCCAGGCACGGCGAGGGCGACAGGCCAATGCGTTTGGCCAGCGTCACATTGGAGAGCGAGCCGTCGCGCTGCAGTTCGTTGAGTATCTTCAAATCCACGTTGTCCAGAACCATATGCTGAATCCCTATCAATTACGGCATATTGTGCTTTAAATGCTGGTCTAAGAGGCGTAAATACGCAGCACATGCGCCGCGCTGCCCGGTACAGTCAAACGCATGAACGCACCCATCGAACCCCATTTGCAAGCGATGTTGTCCGCCCACGACATCGACCCCGAGGAAACCGCCGAGTGGCGTGAGGCCTTGCTGGCTCTTATCGGTACCCAAGGCCCAGCCCGTGCCCGTCAAATTCTGGACGAGCTGGCCACGGTGGCTCGGCAGCAGCGCACGGGCTGGCAGCCCGAGCTGAACACGCCTTATATGAACACCATCGCGGTCGATGACCAGCCCGTGTTCCCCGGCGACTTGGCCACCGAAGAGCGGCTCGTGGCCATCATGCGTTGGAACGCGTTGGCTATGGTGGTGCGTGCCAACCAGGCCTATGGCGAGTTGGGCGGGCACATCGCCAGTTACGCGAGCGTGGCCGATTTGTTCGAGACCGGCTTCCACCATTTCTTTCATGCGCGCACTGCGCAGCACCAAGGCGACTTGGTGTTCTTTCAGCCGCACAGCGCCCCCGGCGTGTACGCCCGTGCATTTTTGGAAGGCCGATTGAGCGAGGCGGACCTGATGCACTACCGCCAAGAGATCACCGCGCCGGGCAGCGGCGCGCGCGGTTTGTCGAGCTACCCACACCCTTGGCTGATGCCCGATTTTTGGCAGTTCCCCACGGGCTCGATGGGCTTGGGGCCAATCAGCTCGATCTACCACGCGCGTTTCATGCGCTACCTGACGCACCGCCAGCTGCAAGACTGCAGCGGCCGCAAGGTGTGGGGCGTGTTTGGCGATGGCGAGATGGACGAGCCCGAGAGCATGAGCGCCCTGACCTTGGCCGCTCGAGAAAAACTCGACAACCTGGTGTGGGTGGTGAACTGCAATTTGCAGCGCCTGGACGGCCCGGTGCGCGGGAACGGCCGCATCATCGACGAGCTGGAAAAGCTGTTTGCGGGTGCGGGCTGGAACGTGATCAAGCTGGTCTGGGGCAGCGACTGGGACGGTCTTCTGGCCCGCGACACCTCGGGCGCTTTGCTGCGGGCTTTTGCCAACACGGTGGACGGGCAAATGCAGACCTTTGCCGCCAAAGATGGGCGCTACAACCGCGACAACTTTTTCGGCCAAAACGAAGAGCTGGCGCGGCTGGTGCAGGGCATGACGGACGAGCAGATCGACCGGCTCAAGCGGGGTGGCCACGACATCGTGAAAATCCACGCGGCCTATGCCGCAGCGGCTGCGCACCGTGGCCAGCCCACGGTGATCTTGGCGCACACCAAAAAAGGCTTTGGCATGGGCAGCGCGGGCCAGGGCAAGATGACCACGCACAGCCAAAAGAAGTTCGACGAGCAGGACCTCATCGACTACCGCAACCGCTTTGACCTGCCGCTGAGCGACGAGCAGGCCAAGGGCTTGGCGTTTTACAAACCCGCCGACGACAGCGCCGAGATGCGCTACCTGCGCGAACACCGCGCCCGCTTGGGTGGCAGCTTGCCCAAGCGCGAGACGGTGTGTGACCGTTTGCCTGTACCTGCTTTGAGCACCTACGGGCAGTTTGCGCTGCAGGCCGACGGCAAAGAGATGAGCACCACCATGGCCTTTGTGCGCATGCTGGGCAACCTGCTCAAAGACACGCAACTCGGCCCGCGCATCGTGCCCATCGTGGCCGACGAGGCGCGCACGTTTGGCATGGCCAACCTGTTCAAGCAGGTGGGCATTTACAGCAGCGTGGGCCAGCGCTATGCGCCCGAAGACATCGGCTCGGTGCTGAGCTACCGCGAAGCCACCGACGGTCAGATTCTGGAAGAAGGCATCAGCGAAGCGGGCGCGATCGCCAGCTGGACAGCCGCGGCCACCAGCTACAGCGTGCACGGCCTGGCCATGCTGCCCTTCTACATTTATTACTCGATGTTCGGCTTTCAGCGCGTGGGCGACGCCATTTGGGCCGCCGCTGATCAGCGGGCACGCGGCTTTTTGCTCGGCGCCACTTCAGGCCGCACCACCTTGGGCGGCGAGGGCCTGCAACACCAAGACGGCAGCAGCCATTTGGTGGCGGCCACCATCCCCAACTGCAAGGCCTACGACCCGGCCTTTGCGGGCGAGCTGGCGGTGATTCTGGACGCGGGCATGCGCGAGATGGTCGAGCAGCAAGCCGACGTGTTTTATTACGTGACCCTGATGAACGAGAACTACGCCCAGCCGGATTTGCCTGCGGGCGTGGAAGCCGACGTGCTGCGCGGGGGCTATCGATTTGGCGCTTACGGCCCCATCCATGCGGCCCAGCGCGTGACCTTGCTCGGCTCTGGCGCGATCCTCACCGAAGTGGTCAAAGCCGCGCAGCAACTGGCCGCGCAAGGCGTGGGCGTGGAGGTGCTGAGCATCACCAGCTGGAGCGAGTTGGCACGCGATGGCATGGCGCAAGCGGATAAGGCCAGTCACTTGGCGCAACTGTTGAGCGCCACCCAAGGCCCCATCATCGCCGCCACCGATTACGTGCGCGCCGTGCCCGAGAGCGTGCGCGCCTTCGTGCCCGAAGGCCGCCGCTACCGCACGCTGGGCACCGACGGCTTTGGCCGCAGCGACACGCGGGCTGCGCTGCGCCGCTTTTTTGCGGTGGACGCGGACAGCATCGCGCAGGCGGCGCTGCAGGCCTTCGCTGTTTGAGCATGGGGGCCAGGTGGCCCTAGGGCGCGATCCCCAGCTGGCTGGGGCCAGCCGGGGTGTCGCCCATTTGCCCGTATGTTCGGCTCCTGCCCACCCATAATTTGCCAACGCTTCAATCCCGCAAGCCCCTACCCCGGAGTGCCCCATGCTCGACCCCCAAGCCCAAGCCCTGATGACCTTGTTGAGCGAGAAAGGCATTCCGCCGGTTTACACCCAAACGCCCACCGAGGCGCGGGCGTCTTACCGGGCGCGGCGCAGCTTCACCCAGCCCGACGCGCCCGAGGTGGGTCGTGTGCAGGACCTGCAGTTCAGCCACGCGGGCGTGTCGATTGCGGTGCGTGTTTACCACCCGGCAGGCGCCGGTCAGGCCCTGCCCGCTCTGGTGTACCTGCACGGCGGCGGTTGGACCATTGGCGACTTGGACACCCACGATGTGCTGTGCCGCAGCCTGTGCCAGCAAGCCGGGGGTGTGGTGGTGTCGGTGGATTACCGTTTGGGGCCGGAGCACAAGTTTCCAGCGGGCTACGAGGACGCGGTGGCCGCCTGGCAATGGGTGGCTGCACAAGCAGCAGCTTTGGGCATTGACCCGACCCGCATCGCCATTGGCGGGGACAGCGCGGGCGGCAATCTGGCCGCTGCAGCCTGCTTGGGCTTGCGTGACTTGGGCCACAAGCCGGTGCTGCAGCTGCTGATTTACCCCAGCACACTCATGGCGCCAGACACCGCCTCGTACCAAACCAATGGCCAAGGCTACATGCTCACGCGCGATTCGATGGCCTGGTATGCCAACAATTACCTGCGCGGCCCACAAGACACGCTGGATTGGCGGGCCTCGCCCCAGCTGGCCAAGAGCCACGCCAACTTGCCCCCTGCCTTGGTGCTGACGGCGGGTTTTGACCCTTTGCGCGACGAAGGTCTGTTGTACGCCGATGCCCTGAGCCGGGCGGGCGTGTCCGCGCAGTACATCTGTTTTGAGCGGCAGATCCACGGCTTCATCACCATGGGCCGGGTGCTTCAAGAGGCCAACACGGCCGTGGCCTTGTGCGCCCAGGCGCTGCGCACCGCTTGGAAGCAGGGCTGATCAGCCCTGCACCACGTCCAGATAGGCTTGGCGGGTTTCGGGGCTGACCGCGTCCAGCGCTTGCTCGTAGCGGGTCTGGTGCTGGGCGACCATGCGGGCCGAGGCGATGGTTTTGGAGCGGCAAAACCAGTGGCAGCTGTGCTGCATCAGAAACATCTCCCCCATCATGCGAAAGGACCGCGCCTTGGGCGCAAGCCCCTGCGTGTTGCGCACGGTGCGCTCGATGCCTTGAGCGTGGACTTCGAGCAGGCGGCGCATGTCGAACGTGGCTTTGGGCGAGAGCTGGTCGATGTAGGGCAGGGCCAGCTTGAAGCCGCGTGAAACGGGGGCAGGCAGTTTGGCAAATTCCCGCGCCAAGTGCTGGAACTCGCTGGCCAGTTGCTGCTCGGCAGCAGCTTGCAGTTGCAGGATGTGCTGTTGGCGTTCGGGGTCGGATTCGCCCAGTGCCCGCATGTAGGCACCGGTCAGCTGGGCCATGTTTTTTTCGATGTGGAAGGGGCGCAATTGCTCGGCCAGCAAGGCAGTGCGTTTGCGCTGGCCCAGGGTATTGAGCCAGTGGATGCCCGTGGCCAAAATGAAGAGCAGGCTGATGAATTCCATACGTGCAAGGTAAACGGGCCAAACTGGCCAAACCACCAAGTGTAGTGAGCTTGGCACAGGGCCCGAGCAAAGGCCTTTTCTGTTGCTGGCTCAGCGTGGCGGCCCACACAAGGCTTGAATTGGAGAGCGGACTCTAAAGTGCGGGTTTTCCCTTGCCATGACTGGCTCACGCTGTTCAAATTGCTGCATTGCAACAAAACCTCTTCAAGGAATCACCATGAACTTCAACGCTGAACAATTCACCGCCACCCAACAAGCCAACCTGAACGTGGCCGCTGGCCTGTCGCAATCGGCTTTTGCCGGTTTCGAGCGCCTGGTCGAGCTGAACATGGCCGCTGGCAAAGCCGCTGTGGGCGAGTCTTTCGCCAACATGCAAGCTCTGATGGGTGCCAAGTCGCCTCAAGAACTGATGGCCGTGCAAGCCGCTTTGGTGCAGCCCGCCTTCGAAAAGTCGGTGTCTTATGGCCGTCACCTGACGGACATCGCCAACAGCACTGGCGCCGAGTTCACCAAGGCCGTCGAAGGCAAAATGGCCGAGTCCGAGCAAGCTGTCAAAAGCCTGATCGAAACCAGCCTGAAAAACGCGCCTGCCGGTTCTGACGCCGCTGTGGCCGTGATCAAGACCGCCTTCGAAGCCAGCCAAAGCGCAGCCGAGACCCTGAAAAAAGTGGCCAAGCAAGCCGCTGACAGCGCCGAAGCCAGCGTGAAGGCCGCAACTGCCCAAGCCGAAGCTTCGGTCAAGGCCGCCATGAGCAAGGCCAAAGCCAAGGCTTGAGCTTTGACTTCATGAGCCGACCCTGAACTCAGGGGCGGCTTTCTACAATCAGGGTGTCTTCGGACACCCTTTTTGTTTTGGATTGCTCTCATGTCACCTGCCGCAGCGCCTGCATCCACCCCCACGCTTCACATCGAAGGCGGTGTGGCTACGATCACCTTGAACCGTCCAGCCCAGCGCAACCGCCTGGAAAACGCCGACCTCAAGGCCTTGCTGGTGCACTTTGACACCGTGAACCGGGATGCGGCCGTGCGGGTGCTGGTGCTGACGGCCAACACGGCCGGTCAGCCCAGGCCGGTGTTTTGCGCTGGCTACGACATTGGCGGCTTTGACGAGCCCGGGCACGGAGCGACCTTTTTTGAGGAAATTCCGGATGCGCTGGCGGCTTTGCGCCCGGTCAGCATTTGCGCCCTCAACGGCAGTGTTTACGGCGGGGCCACCGATGTGGTGCTGGCGTGCGACCTGCGCATCGGCTTGTTGGGGATCGAGTGGCGCATGCCGGCCACGGCGCTGGGTTTGCATTACTACCCCAGCGGCTTGCAGCGCTATGTCAGCCGTTTCGGTCTGGCGGCCACCAAGCGGGCGTTTTTGACGGCCCGGCCTTTCACCGATCGGCAACTCGAGGCCCTGGGCTTGTTCGAGGCGCTGGTCGGCCCCGAGGACTGGGCTTCAACCCAAGAGGCCTTGGTGCGCGACATCTTGGCGCTGGCGCCCCTGGCTGTGCAGGAGACCAAACAATCGATTCGGGAAATCGAGACCGGACACGGTGACGTGAGCCGCATGCGCGAGCGCGAGCAACGCACCAGCCAAAGTGCTGACTTTGCCGAGGGCCGGGCGGCTTTTGCCCAGCGCCGCACGCCGGTCTTTAGCGGTCGCTGAGGGGCTGACGCACCTGCTGCCGGCTTGTGCCCAAGTTCAGTGGAAGGCGCGGCACCATCAAGTTGGGCGGTTTGATGCCGATACGTTAAGTGGACTGTTTTTTCTGTAGACGGGTGAGTCATGAGAACACGTGTGGGGTGGGCTGGGTTGCTGTGGCTGTGTGCTGCGCCTTGGGTGTGGGCGGGTCAGTACGTGCTGCAGGCCGGACAAACCCAAACCGTGCCCGTCGCTGTCCGGGTGCTCAATGGCGAAACCCGCTGCAATGTCCGCATCAGCGTGCCCGGCCAGGCCGATGTCGAGCGCGTGGTGCAAGCCCCATTTTTTGACACGGCTGTGGCCATCACGCCGCAGGATGAAGAGTTCGTCACGGTCCGTTGGCAAGGACAAGCACGGCGCATCAACGACCAAGTGGTCAATGGCTGCCCCACCCAGGGCGAGGCCCGCTTCAAGGTCGTCAGCAACAACGCCCTGACCCGGGCCATGTGGGCGGGCATGCAAGCCCAATTGCCTGTGGCCAAGGCCGACTGCGTGCGCACCGCCTTTGCGTTGGAGCAGGTGCGGCCCGAGTGGTTCGACTTCACCGACCCGCAGCCCAGTGGCGAGGACGCCAAAATTGAGCGGGCCTTTGCCCGATGCGATGCGTTTTTGGCCCAGCCCAAAGCCTGGGGCACACAAAATCCACAAGGCCACGCTTGCACCGTGGCGGGCCTCAAAACCCGCTGCGAAGGGTTCTTCACGGCCCGTGTCGACGGCAAGGTGCAGACGATTTCGCGCGAAGCCGCCGTTCAGCGGCAATTGCAAAACTTGCCTTGGAGCACCGGGGTGCGTGAGATCGCGTCGGTCAGGGCTTCGCGCATCCAGCAAGAAAAAGACCGTGTGGCCCGTGAAGCTGCCGAAGAGGCGGCCGTACTGCAGGCCATCAAAGACGCGCGGGTGAAGGCCGAGCGTCAAGCCCAAGAGGCCAAGGCGGCCGAAGAGCGTGCCTTGCAAGAGAAGATTGCCGCCTTGAAGGCGCAAATTGCCGAAGAAAAAGCCCAAGCCGCGCAAGAGAAAAACTGGGTCTTCCGGCAGATCGACAAGATCAAGGGTGTCCCGACCCCCGAAGCCAAGACACAGGAGGCGGCCAAACCTGCCACCCCTGCAATACCAACTGCACCAGCCACGCCAGCTGCACCAGCCACGCCAGCTGCACCAGCCACGCCAGCTGCACCAACGGCACCAACGGCAGCAGTCACGCCAACGGCACCAGCTGCTCCAGCGGCGGCGAAAGCTCCACCTTTGCCACCGCCAGTGGCAGCACCCCCAGCTGCGGCGGCACCCGCCCCCAACCCAGCCAGCAAGTCATTGCCGCCTCTTCCGACCAACTGATCCGGCTCAGAAGTCGGTGGGGGTAACGCAAGCGACCGGCTTGGATGGGCATTGCCCCTAAGATGAAGGGGTGATTCACACCTACAACAGAGCAGCGGCATGAGACCGCGCAAGTCTTGGTCCCCCTTGCGCCAGTGGTCGCTCACGCACCACCGCGGCAGGCGGGCCTTTGCCGCTTGGCCCGTGGCCGTGCGGGGCATGGTCTGGATGGTGCTAGGCGGGCTGCTGTTTTCTTTTCTTAACACCATCGCCCGCGAGTTGACACTGCACCTGGACGTCTACCAATCGCAGTTCTTGCGTTATCTGTTTGGTTTGTTGGTCATCTTGCCTTGGGTCTGGCGTGAGGGCTGGCGGGCTTACATGCCGGTGAACATGGCGGGCCAGTTCTGGCGTGGCGGTGTGCACACCTTGGGTCTGGTGTTGTGGTTCACGGCCTTGCCCAAAATCCCCTTGGCCGATATGACGGCCATTGGCTTTACCGGGCCGATCTTCATCATGCTGGGCGCGGCCTGGTTTTTGGGTGAGCCCATGCGCAAAGACCGCTGGATCGCCGCCATCATCGGCTTTGCGGGCGTGCTGGTGGTGGTCCTGCCCAAGATGTCCGGAGAGGGCGGTTGGTTCAACCTCGTCATGCTGGCCTCGTCGCCTGTTTTTGCGGCGTCTTTTCTCATCACCAAAGCCCTGACCCGCTACGAAAAAGCGGGTGTGATTGTGTTGTGGCAAGCGCTGACGGTCACGGTCTTGAGCCTGCCCATGGCGCTGCCCAACTGGCAAGCCCCCACCTTGATGCAGTGGCTGGGTTTTGCCGCCACGGGCGTGCTGGGCACACTGGCCCACTATTGCCTTACGCGGGCGTTTGCGCTGGCCGACATTTCGGCCACCCAGTCGCTGCGTTTTCTGGACCTGGTTTGGGCTTCTTTGCTGGGCTGGCTGGTTTTTGGTGATGTGCCCAGCCAATGGACTTGGGCCGGTGCGCTGGTCATCTTGGGCGCCACCGTCTGGATTGCCCGCAGGGAAAGCCGGAGAAAGCCCGTTGTGTCCGATTGACGGGGTATATTGCCCTGCACAAAAGGGGGATGAGTGTGATCGACATCGAGCCATTGCGCTTTGCCTGGACCCGGGGCGGGCCTGACACACTGGTGCTGGGCCGCTTGCAGGTGGACCGTGGCCAGACTGTTTTTTTGCACGGCCCCAGCGGTTGCGGCAAAAGCACTTTGCTGGGATTGTTGTCGGGTGTGTTGTCGCCCCGTCAGGGCCGTGTGTCCTTGCTGGGGCAAGACTGGGCCGCTTTGAAGCCCGGTCAGCGTGACACCTTTCGGGCCGACCATGTGGGCGTGATGTTCCAGCAGTTCAATTTGCTGCCCTACCTGAGTGTGCTGGACAATGTGACCTTGCCCTGCCGCTTTTCCAAGCTGCGCCGTGAGCGCTGCCAAGCCGCGGGTGGTCCCGTGGCCACGGCCCAAAGCTGGCTGCAGCGCATGGGCTTGCCAGAAGTAATGTGGAGCCGCCGCGCCGACGCCTTGTCGGTGGGCCAGCAGCAGCGCGTGGCGGCGGCCCGCGCCCTCATGGGCCAGCCCGAATTGATCCTGGCCGACGAGCCCACTTCGGCGCTCGACGCCGCTTTGCGCCAGGACTTTATGGACTTGTTGCTGCAGTCTGCACGCGACGCGGGCAGCACTTTGGTGTGTGTGAGCCACGACGAGCAGCAGGCCGTGCGCTTTGATGTGCAATGGTCCTTGCCCGCCTTGCAGCAAGCGGAGGTGAGCGCATGAACAGCCTGCTGAGCATGGCCCGCAGCAGCGCCTGGAACCGGCGCAGCACCTTGGTGTGGGTGGTGGTGTCGCTGGCGCTGGCCACCGCCTTGTTGTGGACGCTGGAGCGTTTGCGCCACGACATCCGCCACAGTTTTTCGCAATCGGTCAGCGGGGTCGATTTGATTGTGGGTGCCCGCAGCAGCCCGGTGCAGCTGATGCTGTTTTCGGTGTTCCACATTGGCAGCGTGCCGCAAAGCATGAGCATGGACAGCGTGCACAAGCTGTCCCAGCACCGCTCGGTGTCTTGGGTTGTGCCTTTGAGCCTGGGAGATTCACACCGCGGCTTTCCGGTGCTGGGCACCACACCCGCATTTTTCCAGCACTTTGCCTATGGCGACAAACAGCCGCTGGTCTTGCAGCAGGGCGCGGCGTTTTCCGACACGCTGGATGGTTTGTACGAGGCGGTGATCGGGGCCGAAGTGGCACGCAAGATGGGCTATGGCCTGGGCCAAAGCATCACGCTGGGTCACGGCATGCACGACCATGGTCATGACCACGGAGATGAGGAGAACAAAGAGGACGAACACGCCGACAAGCCCTTCAAGGTGGTCGGCATTCTGGCCCCCACGGGCACCCCGGTGGACCGTTCGGTACAAGTGAGCCTCAAGGCGCTCGAGGCCATCCACCTCGATTGGGTCGCGGGCACGCCCATGCCGGGCGGGCAGATCCCGGCCGATCAGGCGCGCAAATTCAACCTGGAGCCCGAAGAAGTCACGGCCGCCTTGGTGGGCCTGAAAAGCCGGGCGGCGGTTTTTAATGTGCAGCGCTTTGTGAATTTCTACGAAGACGAAGCCCTGATGGGCGTGATGCCCGGTGTGGCGCTGGGTGAGCTGTGGTCGGTGCTGGGGCTGGGCGAAAACGCTTTGTTGGCTGTCTCGGCCCTGGTGGCTTTGGTGAGCGTGGTCTCGCTCGTGGCGGTGGTGCTGGCGGGCCTGAACGAGCGCCGCCGCGAACTGGCCGTGCTGCGTGCGGTGGGCGCCGCGCCGCGCCATGTGCTGGGCCTGCTCACGCTCGAAGGGGTCTGGGTCACTTGCGCCGGGGTGGTGTTGGGCGTGCTGCTGGCCCACGCGGGCATGGCGCTGGCCACGCCGTGGTTGCAGCAGTCGCTGGGTATCCGCTTGCAACTGGCCGCACCTTTGCCCACGCAGCTGGCGCTGGCTGGGGCCGTGTTGTTGGCCGGATTGTTGGCCAGTTTGGGTCCGGCTTGGCGGGCTTACCGCTTGTCTTTGGCCGATGGTTTGTCGCCGCGTGTGTGAGGTGTGGGCCGGCAGACCAAGTGCCTGCTGCAAAATACGGAGACGGTCTTTTGACGTTTGCAGGTGTTCGCGCTGATACGTGACTTTGTCATCCCAGACTTTTTTCATAGCACCAATGTTTCAGTCACCTCGGCCTTGTTTTATGTCATCCCGGCCTTGAGCCGGGATCCAGTGCATGTTGGGTTATTTGCAAAGGGCTTTGGTGCACACTGGATCCCGGGTCTTCGCCCGGGATGACCAAAATTTGAGGGATGATTCAGCTGCATCGTGCCGGGTCAAGAGGTTCAAAAAAATGAGAATGGGAGTTCAGGGATGAAACAATTCACAAGGGCTTGGCATACGGGCCTGCTGATGGCGGTGCTGGGGGCCTCGGCTGCGCAGGCGCAAAGTGTGCGCGAAACTGTGCGCGAGACCGTGCCCCAGGTCCAGCCCGCCTTGTCGGCCGATGCCCCGCCGCCCGGTGCCAGCGTGCCCGGCCAGACACGCACCATTGGCTGGGAGCAGCTGATTCCAGCGGGTTGGGACCCCTACAAAGACCTCAAGGCACTGAACCTGGACACGCTCAAGGACAACGACCCCAAGGCCGAAGAGGCGCTGAAAAAAATGCGCAAGATGTGGGACAACGCCCCCATCAATCCGCTGATCCTGGGCCAGAGCGTGCGCCTGCCGGGCTATGTGGTGCCGCTGGAAGACTTGGCCGCGGGCATCAAAGAATTTTTGCTGGTGCCTTACTTTGGCGCGTGTGTGCATTCGCCGCCGCCTCCGGCCAACCAGATCGTGCATGTGCTCTTGGACAAGCCCGCCAAAAACCTGCGCCTCATGGATGTGGTTTGGGTGAACGGGCCATTGAGTGCCACCAAAACCGACTCGCACATGGGTGTGGCCAGTTACCGCATTGACGCCAAGGCGGTCACGCCTTACCAAGAAAAAAAGCGCTGATCAATCCGGGTTGGACACGCCCGAGGCCACATGCCCTGAGGGCACATGCCGCGCCGCCGACTCGATGTGGCCCGTCTGGTCGTCAAAGAAAAAGTCCGGCTCGAACTCCCGCAGAAATTCGCCCTTGGGCAAGCCGCCCAAAAACATCGCTTCGTCCACCTCGATGTTCCAGTCCATCAGGGTGCGGATGGCGCGTTCGTGCGCGGGTGCACTGCGGGCCGTGACCAGTGCGGTACGGATGCGCATGGCGGGCGTGCCCGCTTGCTGCAGTTGGTGCAATGCTTGCAGCACAGGCTTGAAAGGTCCGGCCAGCAAGGGTTGCCCGGCCTTGTCGCGCTCGTGCTTTTGGAAAGCCGACAGGCCCTCGGCCTGGAACACCCGCTCGGCTTCGTCAGAGAACAACACAGCGTCACCGTCAAACGCGATGCGCACCTCGTGCGGGTGCGCCTCGGAGGCCAGCGCCGAATGCGGGTAGACCTGCGCAGCGGGCACACCGGCATCGAGCGCGGCACGAACGTCCGACAAATGGGTCGACAAAAACAGGTTGGCGTTGAGTGGCCGCAGGTAGCGCCACGGCGGCTGCCCGCGTGTGAAGCTGCCGCGCTGGATGGGCAGGCCGTAATGCTGCGCCGAGCGAAACACCCGCATGCCCGAGACCGGGTCATTGCGCGAGAGGATCACCACCTCCACGCGCTGCGCGTCGGCGTTGTTGAAAGCCAGCAGTTTGCGCACCAAAGAAAAGGCCACGCCGGGTTTGGCGGGCGCTTCCAGGCGATCGAGTTGCAGCTTCATGTAGGCCCGGTCATCGCCTTGCTCAAACACCTGGTTTTCTTCTTCAAAGTCGAACAGGGCGCGTGACGAGATCGCCACCACCAACTGGCCTTCAAGGGATGCGGGCATCGAGGGCTCCTTGGGGGAATGTGGGGGGCATGGGTTGATGACTCATTTGACCCACTGGTTCAGTTGCATGATGGGCATCAGCACGGCCAGTACGATCAGCATCACCATGCCGCCCATGGCCACGATCAGCAGGGGCTCCAGCACCGTGGCCAAAGCCATGGCGCGGCGCTGCACTTCGCCCGACAGTTGGGTGGCGGCCCGCTGCAGCATGACCGGCAGTTGGCCGGTCTGTTCGCCCAGCCGCGCAAACATGGACAGCAGACCCGGAAAGCGGGCGTTTTGCGCCAGCGCCGTGCCCAGCGGTGCGCCTTCGCGCACGCGCACCAGGGCTTCCAGGGCGTCGGCCCGCAGGGCCTGGTTGGACAAGGTGTCTGCCGCCGCTTGCAGGGCTTTGAGGATGGGCACACCCGCAGCCGTGAGCATGGCCAGTGTGGAGGCGAAGCGGGCGCTGTTGTAGCCCCGCGCCAAGCGACCGATCAGGGGCAGGTGTAGCCAGGCCGCGTCAAAACGCAGACGCAGCGCCGCTTGGCGCATGGCGACCCGAAAAGCCATCACGCCCCCCGCGAGCAGCAGCACCATGAACCAGCCCCAGTGGCGCACAAAGTCGCTGATGGCCAGCATGGCCACCGTGAGTCCCGGCAGTTGCCGTTGGGTGCCCGCAAACACCCCGGCCACTTGAGGCACCACCGAGGTGACCAGAAAAATCACAATCGCCAGCGCCACCAAGCTCACGATGGCCGGGTACAGCGAGGCCGACAGCAGCTTGGCCCGCAAGACCTGATGGTCTTCCAGGTCATTGGCCAGTTGGTTGAGCACGTCTGACAAGTGGCCGCTTTGCTCGCCCGCTGCGATCACGGCGCGGTCGATGGCGGGAAACTCCTGTGGAAATTGCGCCAGCGCCCGACCCAGTGTGCTGCCCGAGTTGATGTCGGCGCGGATGGCGGCCAGCAGGTGGCGCTGTTTGTCGTCGTCGGCCTCTTCGCTCAGGGCGGCCAAGGCGCGTTCGACCGGCAGGCCACTGCCCACCAGGCCCGCCAGCTGGCGTGTCCACACGGCGCGTTCGCTGCCGCTGAAAGCGCGCCCGCCGCCGATGGGGCGCTGCCACCAGGGCAGGGAGCGGGCCGCTGCGCTGGCCGAACCCGAGGCAATG
Source organism: Limnohabitans sp. 63ED37-2 (assembly GCF_001412535.1). Taxonomy (GTDB): domain Bacteria; phylum Pseudomonadota; class Gammaproteobacteria; order Burkholderiales; family Burkholderiaceae_C; genus Limnohabitans_A. Next base: position 275,642 of record NZ_CP011774.1, read on the forward strand.
GCTTCCACCAGCAGCGGCACGAGCTGCTGCGTGCGCAATTGGGTGCGTGCGGCTTTCAGGCTGTCGGCTTCGAGTGTGCCTTTGCGCAGGGCACCGTCGGTTTGCAGGGCTTCAAAACGGTAGGCAGGCATGGGTGTATCAGCGGCTGAAGTAAAGGACGCCGATCTGGCCGCTCCAGCTCAAGGTGCTGGGGCTGACGGTGTCGACCTGGCCCAAATGGCGCGAGCTGCCCACGGTGCCAAACCAGGCCCATTGCGGGGTCAAGGCATAGCGGTAACTCAGGCCCAGCCCCACCGAGCCCAAGCCCGCATGCCAGCCCCCGGGTGGAGGGGGCAACAGGCGCAGCTGGGTGGCCCAATGGTCGGCGGTGGCCCAGTTCACGCCAGCGCTCAAGCTGAGGGTGCTGCGCTCACTCAGCGGCAGGCCATACGACGCACCCACCGACAAGGTGGTGCCGTCGCCCCGGCCCATCAGGTCTTGGGTCACATCGGTGCCCACCGACCAGCGTTTGTTGAGTTGGTAGTTCACGCCCACACGGGCACGCAAGGTGTTTTTGCCCGAAGAAAAACCATCAAAGCTGCTGTTGTCTTGCAAGTTCTGGACGCGCAAAGACAGGTCGACTTTCAGGCGTTCGTCATCACGCAGCTGGTAGGCCAGGTTGGCCTCTTTGCGGTAACCACTGAAGGCCAGCCATTCGTCGCCCGTGGCATGGCCCAAGCGCCACCGCCCATAGCGCACACCCAGCACCGGGCGCAGTACCAAGCTGGTGCTGGCGTCTCCCAGGTCCTGGGTCTTGAGCTTCAGGCCCACGGTGTAGCGCCAGCGGTGTGTGGGGTCATCTTGGGCAGCGGGCACGCCCGACACCACGGCCACTGCAGCTGTGTCAAGAGGGGGTATTTCAGGTGCGGGTGCGGGCAGCATACGGCTTCAGTCCCGGGTCACGCGCAGCAGCTCTTCGGCGCTGGTGATGCCCGCATCGACCAAACGCTGGCCGTCGTCACGCATCAGCACCATGCCTTGGGCCAAGGCCGTGGTGCGCAGCTCGGCTTCGGCCGCGCGGTGGTGGATCTGGGCACGGATCTCGTCGGTGGCCACCAGCAGCTCAAAAATGCCGGTGCGCCCGGCGTAACCGGTTTGACCACAGACCTCACAACCCGCGCCGTGGCAAGCAGTGCAGCGTTTGCGCACCAGGCGCTGGGCCAGCACGCCCAGGAGCGAGGAGCTGAGCAAAAACGGCTCCACACCCATGTCGATCAGGCGGTTGACGGCACTGGCCGCGTCGTTGGTGTGCAGCGTGGCCAGCACCAGGTGGCCGGTGAGCGAAGCCTGGATCGCGATCTGCGCGGTCTCAAAGTCGCGGATCTCGCCGATCATGATCACGTCCGGGTCTTGCCGCAGGATGGCCCGCAAGGCTTTGGCAAACGTGAGGTCGATCTTGGCATTCACCTGCGTCTGGCCCACGCCGGGCAGCTCGTATTCGATGGGGTCTTCCACCGTCATGATGTTGTGGCGCGTGGCGTCCAGGCGCTGCAGCGCGGCGTACAGGCTGGTGGTTTTGCCCGAGCCGGTGGGGCCGGTGACCAACAAAATGCCGTGGGGTTGGTGGACCAGTTGGTCCACCTGTTGCAGCACTTGGCCTTGCATGCCCACCGCCTCCAGGGTCAGGCGGGCTTCGCTTTTGTCGAGCAAGCGCAACACGGCGCGTTCGCCGTGTGCACTGGGCAAGGTGGAGACGCGCACATCGACGGCGCGTGCGCCCAAACGCAGGCTGATGCGGCCGTCTTGGGGGAGTCGTTTTTCGGCGATGTCGAGTTCGGCCATGATTTTCAGGCGCGAAATCAGTGCAGCGTGCAGCGCCCTGTTCGGTTGTACAACCTCGCGCAGGGTGCCGTCTATGCGGAAGCGCACGCTGGAGTGGCGTTCGTAAGGCTCGATGTGGATGTCACTGGCTCCATCGCGTGTGGCCTGGGTGAGCAAGGCGTTGAGCATGCGGATGATGGGCGCGTCGTCGCTGGCTTCGAGCAGGTCTTCCACGGCGGGCAGCTCCTGCATCATGCGCGAGAGGTCGGCTTCGGACTCGACCTCGTTGACCACGGCCGCCGCAGTGGACGCGCCATGGGCCTGGCCACCCGAGTAGGCCTCGTGGAGGCGTTGGGCCAGATCGGTGGCGCTGCAGTGCCGCATCTGAAAAGCATGGGCGTGCCCAGGGGCAGCGTATTTGCGGGTCACCTCGGACATCGCCTGGCGATCGCTGCCGTCGCTCCAAAGCAGACACAGGCGTTGGCCATCGTCTTCCAGCAGCAGGCGGCTGGTGCGTGCAAAGGCGTAGGGCAAAGGGTGGCGCATGGCGGATCAGGGCTGGCGGGTGGCGGGGGCCACGGGCGAGGCAGCGCCGGGCGCAGGAGGGGCGGCCGGATCAACAGGTGGCAACACGGCCGAGCCCGCCACGGGCAGCGGCCCACTGGGCAGTGGCTGAAAGCCTTGTTGCTGCAAGCGCATTTGTTCATACCGGCCCATCGACAGGGCTTCGGCTGCTGCGCCATCGCGCACCACCACCGGGCGCAGGAAGACCATCAGGTTGGTCTTTTTGCGGCTGCGGGCTTCGGACTTGAACAGGTTGCCAAAGAAGGGGACGTTACTCAGGCCTGGCACTTTTTCCTGGCTGTTGCTGGTGTCATCTTGCAGCAAGCCACCCAGCACCACGATGGCGCCGTCGTCCACCAGCACACTCGATTCGATGGAGCGCTTGTTGGTGATCAAGCCCGATGACGAGGAGCTGCGTGTGTCGATGCTGCTGACCTCTTGGAAGATCTGCATTTTGACGGTGCCGTTTTCGCTGATCTGGGGTTTGACGCGCAGTGTCAGGCCCACGTCCTTGCGCTCAATGGTTTGGAAGGGGTTGACCGCGCCGCTGTTGCTGTTGTTGGCGGTGTACTGGCCCGTGACAAAGGGCACGTTTTGACCAATCACGATTTTGGCCTCTTCGTTGTCCAAGGTGAGCAAGTTGGGCGTGGAGAGCACGTTGGAGTCGCCGTCGGCTTGTAAGAAACGCGCCAGTGCACCCAGGGCCAGCACGCCGTTGCGCCGTTGGCCCAGCGCCAGGTTGAAGCCTGTGGAGAGCACAGGATTGCCTGCGGCCACGCCCGCGGCCAGGTTGAACACGTTGGTGCCGCCCACATTGAAGTTGGTGCCCAGCACACCCACGGCGCTGCCGTTGTTGCCGGTGCCGCTCATCCACTGCACGCCAAACTCGGCGGCCTTGTCGGCGTTGACTTCGGCGATCAGGCTCTCGACAAACACCTGCGCGCGGCGCTGGTCGAGCATGTCGATCACGCTGCGCAGCTGGCGGTATTGAGGCTCGGGCGCGGTGATGATGAGGGCGTTGGTGGCCGGGTCGGCCTGGATCTGACCACCGGTAGACGGCTGGGCCGAGGCGCTGAGGCTGGCTGTGGAAGCACCTGCAGCAGCCGGGCTGCCGGGTGTTGCGCTGGTGCTGACCGCGCCGCTGCGTGACTCGCCCGCGATGGCGGCGCGCAAGGTGGTGGCCAGTTTGGTGGCATCGGCGTTTTTCAGGTACACCACATGGATGTTGCCGCTGGCCGCGCCTGCGCCAGTGGCGCTGGGCTGGTCAAGCTGGTCCACCAAGCTGCGCACCAGGGCCAGCCGCGCTGGGTTGGCGGCCCGCACGATGAGCGCGTTGGTGCGCACCTCGGGGATGACGGTGGTCTTGAACGCGTTGTCGGTTTGGCCTTGCGCAGCTGGGGCAGCCGCTGCGCCCGACTCGATCAGGCGCATCACCATGGGGGCCAGGTCGCCCGCGATGGCGTGGCGCAGGCGCAGCACCTCCACGCCCGTGGCGTTGGACACGTCGAGCGCCGCAATAATGCGGCCCAGTCGCTGCAGGTTGTCGCTGTAGTCGGTGATGACCAGCGCGTTGGTGCCGGGGTTGACGTTGATGGTGTTGTTGGGGCTGATCAGGGGGCGCAGCACCGGCACCAGGTTGTTCACGTTTTCGTGGTTGAGTTTGAAGATTTGTGTGACGATTTGTCCGGTCCCGCCGGGCACGGCCCCAGCCGACACGGCGCTGCTTTGCAGCTTGGCCTCGGCCTCGGGCACCACGGTGTAGAGCCCGGCCGATTCCACCAGTGCAAAGCCTTGGGTGCGCAGTTGCGCGGCAAACAAGCGCAGGGCTTGGGCTGGGGGCACGGGCACATTGCTCGACAGCGACATGGTGCCTTTGACGCGCGGGTCCACCACCACGTTGGCGCCCGACAGGGTGGCCAGGGTGCGGGCCACGGCCTCGATCTCGGCGTTCACAAAGTTGAGCGTGACGGGTTCGCGGCGCGATGCCTTGAGGGCGGGCGGGTTGGCGATTGGATTGGCCGCTGGGTTGGCCGCGGCTTTGTCTGCGCTTTGGGCATGGACCCCGGGGCTGAAGCAGCCCATGGCCGCCAGGCAGGCCACAGCCAAAGCGCTGTGGGGCCAGTGGGCACGGTTCAAGGGGCGCATGTGAGCAAAGTCGTTCATGGTGTGGTGGTCTTGAATCGGTGGGTGCATGGGGGGCTGAGGATGAGGTGGGTTCATCCCAAAGACAGCAGGCTGCGCGCACCTTGGCGGCGGCCCAGAATGTTGAGTAAATTATCGAACGCGGCCTCATGGCCCTCGGCGGCACGGGCCTCTCCGGTAAAGCGCAGGCGCTGGCCCACCCATTGGCCTTGACCCGACAGCAGCAGGGGGCCTTGCAGTGTGCTCAGTTCCAAGCCCGGTGTGGGGGTGCCTTCGGGGGTGCCGGTCAGAGCAACGCGGTAGCTGCCCATGGGCTTGACGGGGCTCAGGCGCGAGGACATCTCTTGCAGGTTCAGCGCCAGCAGCCCCTGCATTTGCAGGCGGCCTTGTGCCCAGTGCAGTTGCAGCGCCTCGGTGCGCAGCTGCAGCTGGCCTTCGGCTTGCAAGGTGTTCCAAGGTGCGCCCAGTCCCGTGAGCAGCGCGGCGGGCCAGTTGGAGCCGTGGTCGCTGACCTGCATGTGCAGGGTGTTCCAGCCCAGGGCCACTTGCACGCTGGCGGCCTGCGCCATGCAGCAATCTGCCCGCCAGCTCAGGCCCAGGCCGGTCAGGGCCGGTGACAAGGTCCAGTGCAGTCGCCCAGGCAGGGCCTGAGGTTGGCGGCTGCCCGCGCCGCCGCTCAGCAGCAGTTGGGCCGAGCCTTGCCAGACCGTGCCGCGGGGGTTGAGCCATTGCACCTGGCCTTGGCTGGCCTGTGCCACGCCCCAGGCCAGCCAGCGGGCAGGGGCCCAGACTGCCAGCGCCAAGACCCAACCCAAGAGCGCACCCAGCAGGGCCATTGACCAAGGCGAGCGTGCCGAGCTGGCGGCTTGGGTGTTGGAGCGGGAAGGCGCTGTCATGGTGTGCATCGCATTCATGGCAGGCGCAGTACCAGGCTGCCGCGCCAGGTGACTTCAGGGCTGTCTGTTTTGGTAGGGCTGACTTGTTGCAGCTGGGCTTGTGTGGGCAAGGCCTGGGCGTTGTCACGCGCCAGGCTCAGCCAGCGGGCCAAGGCAGCGGCCGGGGCGGCTTGCAGACTCAGGGTGGCGCTCTCGCCTTGCAGGCTGATGCGTGCGTTGGGGCCGAGCTCGGTCAGATTTTTTTCCAGCCACAGAGCCGCATCGGTGCGGGCGATGGCGCGGGGTTTTTGCAAGCCCTGGGCCTGCGCTTGCAGCTGGCGCATGCGCTGACTTTGCGTGTCGAGTTGGGCTTGGCGGGCCGGAGCCTCTTGCCAGGTGCGCAGCGCCGGAGCCAGGGCCAGCATCCACAGGGCGGCCAAGCCAAGCACCCAGACGCCAATGGCAAGCAAGACCCGCTCACGCGGGCTGCGCCCAGCCCAGGCTGCTTTCAAGCTTTGGCGCAGGGGTGTCGTCCAGGTGTAAAGGCTCATGGCTTGGCCTCCGCTGGGGCGATCATCAGCCAGCCGTCGCCTTGGGCTCGCCATGTGTAGCCCAAGGCGCTCAGGCTTTGTTGCAAGGCTTGCTGCTGGGCTGCATCGGGCCGAAAGTCTTGCACGCGCATCTGGCCTGTCTGGTAAGACCATTGGCGTGGCGCGGTCAGCCCAGGTGGCAGGGCTTGGCCCAGCGCGGCCAGCATGGTTTCGAGGTCGCCCGCGCCCAGTTGACCCGAGTTTTGGCGCAGGCGCTCGACCTGCTGGGCCATTTGCAGCGGCGCATCGACCACCAAGCTGGTTTGAGGAAAGGTCTCGCGCAGCATCTGTGCCCAGCTGTTTTGCTGGGCTTGCCAGTCGGCGCGGGTTTTCCAGGCCCAAGCATTGATGCCCACCAATTGGGCGGCCAGAAAGAGCCACAAGCCCCAGCGTGCCGGACGCCAAGCGGGGCTGTGCCGCAGGTGGCTGGCGGTGCGTTGCCAGCTTTTCAGCTGGCGGCTGCGGGCGTTGGCACGCAGCTCAAATTGGGCCAGGTCCCAATCACCGGCCACGGCGGCCAGCCAGTGCTGGGCCGGGGGCATGAGGCGCACGCCAGAGCCCAGCAGTTCTGAAGCCACGGCCACGGCCGCGGGTTCGGCCTGCAGCGAGGCTGTGGCGCGCTCGGACTCGGTCAGCCCCAGCTGTTCGTGGGCGGCCAAGCCCGCTTGGCGCAGGGCTGTCCAGGGCTGGCCCCAGACACCGCGTTCGGGGTGGCTGACCCACAACCAGCCCGTGTCTGCGTCGCCCAGACCTGTGATTTGCACTGGGCTGGAAGCCTCGCCAGGTGCGAATTCGGGCACGATGCGGTGCACGGGCAGACCGGCTTGTTCGAGGGCATTCAGATGAGCGCTGAGCCAGGCAAGGTCACACACAGCCACCCAAGGGCGGGGGTGCTTGGCTCCATCGGCCTGCAAGGCCAGGTGCAGGTGTTCGGGGTCGTCAAGCAGGCGGTCTTCGAGCAGGCCTTGCAAGGCCGCTTGCACGCGCTGGGCCTGTTTGTGCAGGCCTGCGGGCAGCTCGACGCGGTGCCAAGACAAGGCTGCAGCGGGCACCAGGACCACGGTTTCGCTTTGGCGATCGGCGGCAGGCAGCAAAGGTGCGGCGGCCCATTGCAGCGCGAGCGGGCGCGAGCCAGGCTCGGCCTCGAGCCGTGCATGGGCGTAGACCAAGCTGGGGCTGGGCAGGCCGGGTGGCAGTTGGATGATCAGGGTGCGCATGTGCGACTCATTGTAGAGGGGCATCCAGACGCAACTGGGGGCTGCGCACGCGCCAGAGCATGCGCGTCTGGATACCTTCGCGCCGCACCAGCGCGGTCTCTTGCTGCACCACGTTGTCGATGCGCATGCGCCCTTGTACCTCGAAGTAACGGCTTTGCACGCTGTGCTGTTGGGCGTTGAGCAATCGGCCACTGGACCCCAAGGCCTCTTGAGCCGCGCTCAGGCTGGCCCAGTGCCCGCGCTGGCGCTGGCTCACGGCTTGCCGGGCAGAAGCCAGGTCGAGCCCGGGCACCACCGCCGACAGCACCTCGGCCGAGGCGGTGTTCAGGTTCACGGGCGTGGCTTCGGGCAGCACGCTGATGTGCGCCTGTAAGGCGGCCACTGTGGCTGGGCTCAGGCCTAACCAGACCAGTTGGGCCGTTTGCTGTGGCATCAAGGCGGCGGGTCCTGGGTTGCCAGTGCCCGCGTTGGTGGGGGCTGGGTTGGTGCGGCTGGCTTTTAGGCTGATTTGCAGCTGCTGCGCCAGGGTTTGCAGCTCGGCCAGTGGCAGGTCCAGCCGCTCGAACAAGGCGGCAAAACGGGCCAGTGCCTGAGGCGATATCTCGCCGTTTTCGACCAGGTTCATCACGTTCATGCGCGATTGCGCGTCGGTGATCTGGCCCGATAAAAATACTTCTGCATCGCCCTCGCGCCACTGCTGGTCTTGCGACAAAAAGGTGGACAGCTTCGATTCCTGCACCGCCAAAGCCCAGGGCTCGCCCAGGTGATCGGCCGCCGCGCCTTGTGCTGATATCGCGTCTTCACGCAGAATCAGCCGTGTCCAGTCCAGAGCGCCCGTCATCATCCAAGCGGTTTGGCTGCGCCCGCGTTCGGCGATTTCGATCTCGACCTGCCGCCACTGCTGCCACAGCGCAGCGCTGGCCAGTGTGGCCACCAGAGCCACCGTGAGCATGGCCGTGAGCAAAGCCGCGCCGCGCTGCGGGTGTGCGGAGCGCGTCATGACGGCGCGCCTGACAAGGTGGGGCGCACCCAGTCGAGGGTGAGTGAGCCCGCGCCCGCGGGGCCGGGGGGCAGGCTCAGCACCAGGCGCACGCCGTCGGGTGTGGTGGCGATGGGCGCTGTGTTTGCAGCGCTGATGGGGGTGCCATTGTTGGTGCCCGGCGTGCCAGCGCTCACCACATCACTCGACAAAGGGTTGGTCCAGCTGCCGCCCCGGTGCACAAACAGTTGCCAGCCCGACAGGGGGTGGATCTGGATCTGCCCGGCGCGGGTGCTCTCGTTGGCGGTTTGGCCCCACTGCGCGGCCAAAGCCCAAGCGTTTTGCCAGTCTTGGCGTTGGCTCAAGGGCGGCGATTGCCAACGCTGCCAGTCGCCGCCGCCGGGCCTGCCCGGGTCGCTGCGCCAGGTCCAGGCCACCACGCGCACACTGGCGGGCACGCGGCTGCTTGGGCCGTTGGTGGTGCCGAGGGAGGTGCTTGGGGTGTTGCTGGGCAAGGGGGCGTCGGTGGTGCGCCGCGTCAGGCGCAGCACCTGGCCATCCCAGTCCCAGCTGGGCGTGCCGCTCAGCTCGGCCAATTGGTCCAGGTCGGTTTGCCACTGCGCCAAGCCTGCTTGCAGGCTGCGGATCTCGTCCGAGCGGTTTTGTAGGCTGCTTTGGCTGCGCAGCATGCCGTCGAGACCGCGCCAAGCCATCAGGCTCATCAAGGCCATCACGCTGATGGCCACCAGCACCTCGATCAGGGTGAACCCGCGTGCGGTTTGTCGTGTAGACAGCATCAGTTGCGCCCCATCACGGTGGACACCTGCAGCACATAAGCGCCTTGGTCCAGCACCCGCGCATCGACTCGCCTGAAGTTCGGGTTGGGGGTGGGTCGCACCGACACCTCGACCTGCAGCAAGCGCCCCGCTTGTGTGCACTCGACGCTGGTGTTGCCCGTGTCAGGCAGTTGCCTGCGCAGGCGCAGCGCGATCAATTGGTTGTCGGCGCAGATTTGGCCGAGCATGCTCACGGTTTGGCGCTCGGCATTGCGGCTGAGCGAGCCTGTGGCCTGGAGCCCCGCCATGAGTGCCACCGCCGTGATGCCCAAGGCCACCAGCACCTCAATCAGGGTGAAGCCGCGCTGCTTCATGGCCGCACCTGTTCGCTCGTGTTTTGCACCTTGAAGGGCCTGAGTCCGTCGGTCACCACCCACAGGGTCTGGCCGGGCGACTGCGGGGCCGATAAGGCCACGGCTTGGGGCTCGATCAGGGGCTCTGGCCCCAAAGTGATGGCGCTGCCGGGGGTGGCGCGGGTGCTGGGGGCCAGCCAGTTTTGCGGCAAGCCGGGCGGCGGCAGGCCTTCAAACACAAAGCTTTGCACTGCGTTGGGGGTGTTGTCTTGGGTGCGCCAGACCACGGGCAGGCCGTTGGCACGGGCCTGGGCCCGCCCGGTCTCGAGCAAAACGGCCAGCCGTTCGGCGTCGCGCTGCAGGGCACTGTGGGCGCTGTCCCGCAGTGACAAGCTCACGCCCGCTGTGGCCACGGCGATCAAAGCCACCACCACCAACAGCTCCAGCAGTGTGAAGCCCGTGGGCAGGGCGGGGGGGCGTTTACTGCCAGCTGCCGAGGTCGGCATTGTTGCCCTCACCGCCGGCCCGACCGTCAGCGCCAAAGGACAGCACATCCACCTCGCCCTTCAGGCCGGGGCTCAGGTATTGGTAAGGACGGCCCCAGGGGTCGCTGGGCAGTTTGTCCAGATAAGGCTTCCAGTTGCCGGGCACGGGTTCGGTGGTGGGCTTGAGGATCAGCGCATTCAGGCCCTGCTCGGTGGTCGGAAAGCGCTGGTTGTCCAGCTTGTAGAGCTTGAGCGCTTGCATCAGGTTGCCCACATCGGTGCGGGCAGCGGTGATGCGGGCGTCGTCTGCGCGGCCCAGCACATTGGGCACGATCAGCGCGGCCAACACGCCAATGATGGCCAGCACAACCATCAGCTCGATCAGGGTAAAGCCACGTTGGCGGACAGACGCAGTGCGAGCCGCACCGGTCAGAGCATCAGGGGTAGGAATGGGGGAGTGGTCTTGCATGCCTTCCATCATAATCCGGCCATGTTGCAAATCTCACCCTCTTCAAGAACCGACAAGCTCTGGCCTGGCGCTTGGGCCGCCTTGCTGGGGTGTGCGGCCGCCGCCAGCGTGGTCTTTTGGGTGTTGAAATTTCCCTCGGGCAGCGCGGTGCTGAACGCGCCTGTGGTGCAAAGCCCAAGCCAAACCACAGCCGCAGCGACTGTGCAGCCGTCCATCCACATGGCCCGTGCCTTGGGTGTGCAAGCGCCTGTGCCCGAGGTGAGCATCGCCCAATCCTCGCGTTTTCAGCTTTGGGGCGTGGTGGCAGGGGCATCGGGCCAAGGCAGCGCTCTGATCGCGGTCGACGGCCAGCCTCCCCGGGCTTTTCGGGTGGGTCAGACCGTGACGGAGGGTGTGGTTTTGCAAGGCCTAGGGCCCAAACAAGCGCAGCTGGGTGCCACTGTCCAAGGGGCACCCCTTTTCTCGCTCAACTTGCCGGGCGCCGACAAGCAGCCTTAAAACACCTTTTCTGTGGCCTTTTCAGGCACGCAAAAACAAGCGGTACACCGGGTTGTGGGTTTCTTCCGCATACGGATACCCCAGCGTTTTGAGGAACTTGTCAAAAGCTTTGTCGTCTTTGGGCGGCACTTGCAGACCCACCAGAATGCGGCCGTAGTCGGCGCCTTGGTTGCGGTAATGGAACAAAGAGATGTTCCATCCCGGACGCATCAGGCTCAAGAATTTGAGCAAGGCGCCAGGGCGCTCGGGGAACTCAAAACGCAGCAGGCGCTCGTCTTGCGACAGCGCTGAATGTCCACCCACCATGTGGCGGATGTGTTCTTTGGCCAGTTCGTCGTGCGTCAGGTCAATCGCCTTGAACTGTTGCTTGTTGAATTTGGCCGCGATCTTGGCGCTCTCACCTTTGCCATGCGTGCTCAGGCCCAAAAACACATGGGCTTTGTCCGAATCGCTCATGCGGTAGTTGAACTCGGTCACATTGCGTGGGCCGCCCGGCAAGCTGCCGATCAGCTCCAAAAAGCGTTTGAAGCTGCCGCGCTCTTCCGGAATGGTCACGGCAAACAGGGCCTCTTTTTCTTCGCCCACGTCGGCGCGTTCGGCCACAAAGCGCAGGCGGTCAAAGTTCATGTTCGCACCGCACAAGATGGCCGCAAAGGTCTGGCCTTTGCATTTGTGCGCGGCCACATACTGTTTGATGGCGGCCACGGCCAGTGCGCCCGCTGGCTCCACGATCGAGCGGGTGTCCACAAACACATCTTTGATGGCCGCACACACCGCGTCGGTGTCCACCGTCATGTACTCGTCCACCAAATTGCTGGCCACGCGGAAGGTTTCTTCGCCCACCAGCTTCACGGCCGTGCCGTCTGAAAACAGGCCCACATCGGGCAAAGTCACGCGCTGTTGGGCGTTCACCGACTGGATCATGGCGTTGGAGTCGTTCATCTGCACCCCAATGACCCTGACGCCTGGGCGCACCGCCTTGATGTAGTTGGCCACGCCGCTGATCAGGCCGCCGCCGCCAATGGCGACAAACACCGCATCCAGCGGCCCTTGGTGCTGGCGCAGCATTTCCATGGCAATCGTGCCCTGGCCCGCGATCACATCCGGGTCGTCAAAGGGGTGCACAAAGCTCAGGCTCTGTTTTTTCTGCAGCGACAGCGAGTGGTTGTAGGCATCGGAATAGCTGTCACCAAACAGCACCACTTCGCCTCCAAGCCCTTTGACCGCATCGATCTTGACTTGGGGTGTGGTGGTGGGCATGACGATCACGGCGCGGGTGCCCAAACGGCTGGCGCTGAGCGCCACGCCTTGTGCGTGGTTGCCGGCCGAGGCGCAGATCACGCCTTTTTTGAGCTGCTCAGGGCTCAGGTGCGCCATCTTGTTGTAGGCCCCGCGCAGCTTGAAGCTGTGCACGGGTTGCTGGTCTTCGCGCTTGAGCAGCACCTGGTTGCCCAAGCGGCGCGACAGGTTTTTGGCGGGTTCAAGGGCCGATTCGGTCGCCACGTCATAGACCTTGGCGTTCAAGATTTTGATCAGGTAATCGGCGGGTTGGAGGTCTGGGGTCTTCATGTCCGGTGCAATGGCGGACATGCCGCATCGCCAAAAAAGTGTGGGCTTGATGATAACGGCCAAAAAAATGCCCCAAGTCTTGCGACTTGGGGCAAATCCACCTTTTCAGAGGGTGGAGGAGACAAGTGGTGCGTGCAAAAAAGCACGCTTGTTCGCAATTGTACGGGCGTTTTTGTTGCATTGCAGCAAGTTGAGTGTGTTCAAGTGCAAAAACTTGTAAAGTTGACGACCTTTAAAACACCTCCAACCCCTCTGCCCCAGCAGGGATGACACACAAGGAAATTCACCATGGAATGCACAGTCACCTGGACCGGCGCGGCCGGCACCCGCTCGGGCATGGGCTTTGTGGCCGAAACCGGCTCCGGCCACATCGTCAACATGGATGGCGCCCCGGACCCTGCCAAGCCCGAAAACGGCGGCCAAAACCTCGCCCCCCGCCCCATGGAAATGCTCCTGGCGGGCACCGGTGGCTGCACGGCTTACGACGTGGTGCTGATCCTCAAGCGGGGGCGTCACGATGTGCGCGGCTGCAGCGTCAAGATCAGCAGCGAACGCGCCGAGGTCGACCCCAAAGTCTTCACCCGCATCAATATGCACTTCACCGTCACCGCCAAAGGCGTGCCCGCCAGCGCGGTTGAGCGTGCAATTGCCATGAGCCACGACAAATATTGCTCAGCCAGCATCATGTTGGGCAAAACCGCCGAGATCACGACCAGTTTTGAGGTGGTGGAAGCCTCCTGAAAGGCGGGACGACGGGTGCGGTCTTCGATCGATTCGCATCGAACCCCAAGGCGGTGATGTGCGGCGCTTGCACATCCGGCGCTTGATTCATGAGCCCCTGAACATGCCCAGAGTGCGCCTCAGACCCGATGCGCCACCGTGGTCATGACCTTGGCGGCCATTTTCATGACCGACTTGACCGGGGCGGGCAATTCCACGGCACCTGCTTTCATGGCCATTTGGGCATGGGCCATTTCGTCGGCTTTCATTTGCGAAACGATGGCACGCGAAGCCGTGTCGGCCGCAGGCAACAGATCCATATGGCTTTGCAGGTGGGCTTCGACTTGGCGCTCGGTCTCGACCACAAAACCCAGGCTGACTTGGTCGCCGCCCAACTTGCCTGCCGCAAACCCGATGGCAAAGGCACCGGCATACCAAATGGGGTTGAGCAGGGAGGGGCGGTCGTTCAGGTCGTTCAGGCGTTGCTGGGTCCAGGCCAGGTGGTCGGTTTCTTCGCGGCTGGCTTCTGCCAGCTGGGCGCGAAGCGCAGGACTTTGGCAGGCCAAAGCTTGCCCCGTGTAGAGCGCTTGGGCACACACCTCACCCACATGGTTGATGCGCATCAGCGCTCCGGCTTGTCGGCGCTCGGTTTCGTTGAGTTGCAACTCGGTCACCCCAGTGGCTGGATAGGGGCGGCTGGCGCGGGGCTCTGCGATCAGGGTTCGCAGGGCGCTGTCGGCGGCCAAAATCAGAGCATTGATCATGATCTGAGTGTAATCAGAAGCGACTGAGGGGGTGATTTCCAGGGGCTCAGCCCCCCCCCCTTGAGAATCTTTAGAACCTCTTTGGCACTTATCAAGTGTTGAATTCAAAACTTGCTGGAAATCGTTGAATTAATTGATAAAAGTGTCATTGACTGTGATTCCCTAGGTGTAACCACCAACAGCTGTTGCACGCTTGCAACGAAATATCCTTTTCTTTGCCGAATGTCTTGGCGAAGTCACAGTCGTCTGGTGGAATAACAACAACTTCCGAATTTGGAGGTTGGCTCAGGGTCTCGATGGGTGATTTCCACCCTTCTGATTCGGGCCCTTGTTTAACCTTGGAGAAACTTGCAATGAAAAAATCTCTGATTGCTCTGGCTGTTTTGGCAGCTTCCGGTGCCGCTTTCGCTCAATCCACAGTGACCATGTTTGGTATCGTTGATGCTGCCGTGTCTGTTGCCAAAGGCGACGTCGCTGACAAGACTTCTTTGATCAACTCTGGCTACAACAGCAGCCGTTTTGGCGTGCGTGGCGTTGAAGACCTCGGCGGTGGCCTGAAGGCTTCCTTCCACCTGGAAGGCGCTTTGTCTAACGACGACGGCAATGCAACCGGTTTCAACTTCCAGCGCCGTTCGCTGGTGAGCTTGTCGGGTGGTTTCGGTGAGATCCAATTGGGTCGTGAGTACACTCCACACTTCTGGAACCACACTGTGTACGATCCGTTCGGCACCAACGGTTCCGGCACACAAATCGGTTTGAACTCCGCTGCTGGTGGCGCCACAACCGTGCGTACCAACAACGCCATCAACTACTACACCCCCACAATGGGTGGCTTCAAGCTGCAAGCCCAAATGGCTTTCGGTGAGCAGTCCTCCAATGCTGCCGCTCCTGATGCTGGCAACATGACTTCCTTCCGCGCTTCTTACGACATGGGCAAGTTGTCGGCTGCTGTGGCAACTGGCAAGACCAACGTGTCTGCTGGCGTGGACATCACTTCCACCAACTACGGTGCAGCTTATGACTTCGGCGTTGCCAAAGTCATGGGTTCCGTGTTCAAAGACGAGCGCACTGGCGCTGCTGACACCGACGGTTACGTCTTCGGTCTGTTGGCTCCTGTTGGCCCAGGCACCGTCCGTTTTGCCATGTCGCAAACTGAGACTGGCGCTGCACAATCCAAGAAGACTGCCATCGGCTACGTCTACGGTCTGAGCAAGCGCACTGACTTGTACGCTACATACGCCAGCGTGAAAAACAGCGGCGGCGCTTCTGCCAACGCTGGTGGTGCTACTTCTGGTGTGAACGGTTCGTCCACAGCCATGGACTTCGGTGTCAAGCACTCCTTCTAATTTACGGCCGACGCAAGTCGGTTGAGATTAAAAGACTAAAAAACCCACCGTGGCAACACGGTGGGTTTTTTTTACGTCTGCTCACTGCTGGGCAATGCCCGCCTTTTGAATCACCGCGGACCAGCGCTGAATCTCGGTGTCCAGCAGTTGGGCCAGTTGGGCAGGGGTGCTGGATTGGGCTTGTACATTAAATCCGCCCAGGCGTTGCACCATGGCAGGATCGGCCAGCACCTTGACCACTTCGGCATTCAGGCGCTGAACGATGGCCGGGGGTGTTTTGCCGGGCGCAGCCAAGGCGTTCCACGAAGACACGTTGAAGTTGCTCAGGCCAGGCAACTCGCGCACCACGGGCACTTGGTGCTGGTCTTTGGGGCGGTTCGCACCCATCACACCCAGCAGGCGCACGGCTTTGGCATTGATTTGGGGTTTGAGCGGTCCCAGAATTTCGACCACCGCATCGACCTGGCCGCCGCGCAGGGCGTTGATGACGGCGGGTGTGCCGTTGTAAGGAATGATTTGTGCGATCAGGTTGGCCTGGGCGCGCAGCAACTCGGCGGCCAGGTGTTGGGTGCTGCCGATGTTGATGGTGCCGATGTTGAGCTGGCCCGGGTTGGCGCGGCCAAAGCCGATGAGATCGGCCAGGCTTTTGTGGGGCGAGGATTCGGGCACCACGATGGCGATGTCAAACAAGCCGAGCAAGGACACGGGCGCAAAGTCGGTGCGCGGGTTGAAGGGCAGGGCCTTGAACAGGCCCGCACTCACGGCGGTGCCATTGGACATGAGCAGCAGGGTTTGGCCGTCAGGTTCGGCCTTGGCGACCAACTCTGCCGCCACGATGCCGCCCGCGCCGGGCCGGTTGTCAATGACGACCGCTTGACCCATGTTGATGGACAGTTGCTGCGCGACGGCCCGTGCGGTCAGATCGGCCACGCCACCTGCCCCAAAAGGCACCACGATGCGCAGAGGTTTTGAAGGAAAAGTGGCCTGTGCCCAAGCGATCTTGGGTAACCCTGAAGACAAGAGGGCTGAATACATGACACGGCGGCGGCTTAACATGGGCACATTCCGATAAAAGTTTTGACACGTCATGATAAATCCAAGCATTGCATCGGTTCGTTGGGCGCTGTGTGCCGCCTTGAGCAGCGGCGTGCTGCTGTTGACGGGCTGTGCCCACAGGGTGACTCAAGAAAACAAGCCCCCCCAAGTTTTGCGGCAGTTGCCTTTGCAGTTCAGTGCACAAGACAAGTCGCAGTGGCAAGCCATGCCTTTGCCAGGCAAGTTGCTCACCGCCTACCGTGTGGCGCCGCAAGGCCCGCGCGATGCCCTGCTGGCCGAAGCCGCATCCTCGGCCAGCATGTTGAGACAAGCCTTGCACATCCACCCCGAGCAATTGGGCGCATTGCAGTTTGACTGGCGGGTTGATCAGCTCATCCCGGGGGCCGACATGCGCCAGCGCGATGCAGAAGATTCGCCGGTCCGCCTGATTTTGGTGTTTGATGGCGACAGGCAAGGTTTTTCAGCCAAGAACAACATGCTCAGCGAGTTGACGCTCAGCCTGACGGGTGAGCCACTGCCCTACGCCACCTTGATGTACGTGTGGTGTAACGACTGCCCAGCTGAGTCGGTGATCGTCAACCCCAGAACCGACCGCATCCGCAAACTGGCCGTGGAGTCCGGCGCTGGCCGGGTCGGGCAGTGGCTGCATTACCGCCGCGATATTCGGGCTGATTTTAAAAAGGCCTTTGGTGAAGAGCCTGGCGCCTTGCTGGGCCTGGCCATCATGACCGACACGGACAACACCCGCAGCACCACGCGGGCTTGGTACGGCACGGTCCGTTTGGATTGACTGCACCAGTCCGGTGCGCGACAGCGCAGTTTGGGGAATTCCCTGCCCTGTCCGCGGGCCCGGATGTTGCATACTCATCAGCTATCCCCAACTTTTCTCACCGAGGTGTTTTGATGAAGAAGATGACCCCCGCCGCCGTGCTGCCCAGCGTCCTGACCGCTTCTTTGGTTTTGGCAGGTGTGATGACCGCTGGACTGGTGCAGGCCAAGCCTTTTAAATGGACCAGCGCCAGCGACATCCCGACACTCGACATCCATTCTCAAAACAATGCCTTGGGCAACGGTGTGCACGCCGCGATTTTTGACTCACTGGTTTACTACAACAGCAAGACCTTCAAGATCGAGCCCCGCTTGGCGACCTCTTGGAAGGAAATGTCGCCCACGCAGTACCGCTTCAATTTGCGCAAGGGGGTTAAGTTCAGCGACGGCTCCGCCCTGACGGCTGACGATGTGGTGTTTTCACTGGACCGTGCCCGCGCCAAAACCTCCAACTTCAACGTCTACACCCAAGGCATGAGCCGCATTGTCAAGGTCGATGCCAACACGGTCGACATCATCTTGAGCGGACCCAACCCCGTCATCTTGAACCAGATGACCGAGTTGCGCATCATGAGCAAAGCCTGGGCCGAAAAGAACAAGTCGGTGGAGCCCAAGGATGCCAAGACCAAGGATGAAAACTTTGCCCACCGCAACGCCATGGGCAGCGGCCCTTACATGGTCAAGGACTGGCAGCCCGACCAGCGCTTGGTGCTGGTGAAAAACCCCGCTTGGTGGGGATGGGCTGATGCTGCCACCAACGTGACCGAGATCATCTACACACCGATCAAGAACGAAGCCACTCGCGCTGCTGCCTTGTTGTCGGGCGAGATCGACTTTGTGCTGGATCCCAGCCCGCAAGATTTGGGCCGCATGCGCAACAACGCCAACCTGAAGGTGGTCGACGGCATTGAAAACCGCACCATCTTTTTGGGCATGGACCAGCACCGCGCCGAACTGCCCGGCTCCAACGTCAAAGGCAAAAACCCCCTCAAAGACGTGAAGGTCCGCAAGGCGCTGTACCAAGCCATCGACATCGACACCATCCACCGCGTGACCATGCGCGGCTTGTCGCAAAACACGGGTGCCTTGGTGGCCCCCCAAGTCAACGGCTGGACCAAAGCGGTGGACACGCGTTTCCCCTATTCACTGGATGCGGCCAAAAAGTTGTTGACCGAAGCCGGTTATCCCAATGGCTTTGAGGTGGACTTTGCCTGCCCCAACAACCGCTACATCAACGACGAAGAGATCTGCCAGGCCATCACCGCCATGTGGGCGAAGGTGGGCGTGAAGGCCAAACTGCGCACCATGCCTTTGGTGACGTATTTCCCCATGATCCAGCGCTACGAAGCCAGCATCTACATGCTGGGCTGGGGTGTGCCGACCTTTGACGCTTTGTACAGCCTGCAGTCCCTCACCCGCACCGTGGGCACGGGCGGCGATGGCAACTACAACGTGGGCCGCTACAGCAATCCCCGCATGGACTACATCGTGGACCGCGTGAAGACCGAAACCGATTTGCCCGTGCGTGATCGCTTGCTGACCGAGGGTCTGCAACTGCAAAACGACACCGTGGCCCACATTCCGCTGCACAACCAGGTGATTCCTTGGGCCATGAAGAAGAATGTTGAGGTGGTGCACCGCCCTGACAACCGCCTCGACTGGACGCTGATCAAGGTCAACTGATGCTCGCTTTCATCTTGCAGCGGCTGATCCAGGCCGTGGTCGTCATGGTCACGGTCGCCTTCATCGCTTTTCTGTTGTTCCAGTATGTGGGGGATCCGGTGGTGTTCTTGCTGGGGCAAGACGCCACCAAAGAGCAGATCGACATGCTTCGGGCTGACTTGGGTCTGGACCAGCCTTTCTTTGTGCAGTTTGGCCACTTTTTGGCCAATGCGGTGCAAGGCGAGTTTGGTCTGAGTCTGCGTCAGGGGGCCAAAGTCTCGCGCCTGATTGCCGAGCGCTTGCCCGCCACCCTGGAGCTGGCGATGGTGGCTGCCTCTTTGGCTTTGGTCATTGGCATCCCCATGGGGGTGTATGCGGCCTTGCGCCGGGGCACTTGGGCCAGCCAGTTCATCATGACGGTGTCCCTGCTGGGGGTGTCGCTGCCCACCTTCCTGATCGGCATCTTGTTGATCCTGGTGTTTGCGGTGATGCTGGGCTGGTTCCCCAGTTTTGGCCGAGGTGAAGTGATTCAAATGGGTTGGTGGTCGAGTGGCCTGATGACAGCCAAGGGCTGGCACCACATCGTGCTGCCCGCTGTGACGTTGGCGATTTTTCAGCTGACGCTCATCATGCGCTTGGTGCGTGCCGAGATGCTGGAGGTGCTGCGCACCGACTACATCAAGTTTGCCCGTGCCCGTGGCCTGTCCAACCGCGCCATCCATTTTGGTCATGCACTCAAGAACACCTTGGTGCCGGTGATGACCATCACTGGCTTGCAGTTGGGTGGTTTGATTGCTTTTGCCATCATCACCGAGACCGTGTTCCAGTGGCCTGGCATGGGCTTGTTGTTCATCCAGGCGGTGACCTTCGCAGACATTCCGGTGATGGCGGCTTACCTGTGCCTGATCGCGCTGATTTTTGTGGTCATCAATCTGATCGTGGACTTGCTCTACTTTGTGGTCGACCCGCGCCTGCGCGTGGGCAAGCCCGGAGGACATTGAGCGTGGGTGCTTCTTTTCAATCTGTGTTGGGGCGTGGCGCAGCGTTTGCGCGAATCGCCCAATTCCACCCCGAACTCACCGCCTTCAGGCGCGACCTGCACGCCCACCCCGAGCTGGGCTTTGAAGAGGTCTACACCTCGGCCCGCGTGGCCGAGATGCTCAAAGTTTGTGGTGTGGACAGCATCCACACTGGCATTGGCAAAACCGGCGTGGTGGCCTTGGTACATGGTCAGGGCCGCTCGGCCAGCAACCCGGGCCGCATGATTGGCCTTCGGGCCGACATGGACGCTTTGCCTTTGACCGAGCACAACGAATGCACCTGGAAATCGGGCACACCCGGGCTGATGCACGGCTGTGGCCACGACGGCCACACCGCCATGCTGATGGGTGCGGCGCGTTACCTGGCCGAAACCCGGCGCTTTGATGGCACGGCCGTGCTGATTTTTCAGCCCGGCGAAGAAGGCTACGCAGGTGCCCGCGCCATGATGCAAGATGGTCTGTTTGAGCGCTTTCCGTGCGAACAGGTCTATGCCCAACACAATTCGCCCGAGACACCTTTGGGTGTGATCGGCATCACCCCCGGCCCCATGCAAGCGGCGGTGGACCGCATCGAGATCCGCATCATCGGCAAAGGCGGGCACGGCGCTCGCCCGCACCAGGCGGTTGACCCGGTGCTGGTGGCCGGGCACATCATCACTGCTGCGCAAAGTGTGGTCTCGCGCAACCTGTCGGCTTTTGACCAGGCGGTCATCAGCATTTGCTCAATGCAGGCAGGCCACCCTGGCGCCATGAGTGTGATCCCGGGCGAGGCGGTTTTGGTGGGCACTGTGCGCACCTACAGCGAGCGGGTGCAGGATCAGATCGAAGACCGTTTGCGTGCCTTGTGCAACGGTGTCGCGCAAGGCTTTGGGGCATCTGCCGAATTGACCTATGAGCGTGTCTACCCTGCCACCGTGAACACCGTGCCCGAAGCGCGATTCGCCTGCGATGTGGCGGCGGCTTTGGTCGGTGAAGACAAGGTTTGGCGCGACATGCTGCCCAGCATGGGCGGCGAAGATTTTTCTTTCATGCTCCAGGCCAAGCCCGGGGCGTACATCCGCATCGGCCAGGGCTTGCCACACGGCCCCGGCCCGCACCCGCTGCACAACAGCCGCTACGACTTCAACGACGACATCCTGCCCTTGGGCGCGGCCATGCACGCCAGCTTGATCGAGCAGGCTTTGCCACTGAGCCCTGCCTCGAGCAGTTCTTGATTTTTTCAACCGCTTTCATTGACCACTTTCAGGAGTTTTTATGCACAAGCTTTCATTCAAACGTTCTTTGACCGCTTTGGCCGTGGTGTCGGCCTTGGCCATGGGCAGCGCCCATGCGGCCACCGTGCGCATCGCCAACCAGGGCGACGCTTTGTCCATGGACCCCCATTCGCTCAACGAATCCTTGCAACTGAGCATCACGAACAACGTCTATGAATCGCTCGTGGGCGTGAGCAAAGACCTGAAGTTCGAAGCTGGCCTGGCCACTTCGTGGAAGCAGACTTCGCCCAACGTGTGGCGTTTTGAGCTGCGCAAGAACGTGAAATTCCATGACGACACGCCTTTCACCGCCGATGATGTGGTGTTCTCGCTGAACCGCGCTGCAGGCGAAGGCTCCGACATGCGCAGCAACACCAACGACATCAAGGAAGTGCGCAAGATCGACAGCCACACCATCGAGATCGAGACCAAATCGCCGTTCCCCATCTTGCCCAACGTGTTGTCGACCGTGTTCATCATGAGCAAGAAATGGTGCGAAGACAACCAGGCCACACGCCCAGTGGACCGCCGCAAGGGCATTGAAAACGCCGCATCGTTCCGTGCGAATGGCACTGGCCCCTACCGCCTGCGTGAGCGTCAGCCCAATGTGCGCACCACCTTTGTTCGCAACGGCAGCTACTGGGGCAAGATCGATGGCAACGTGGATGAAGTCATCTTCTCCGTGATCTCCAATGACCCCACCCGCGTGGCAGCTTTGCTCTCGGGCGAGATTGACATCATGGAACCCGTGCCTGTGCAGGACGTGCCGCGCATCAATGCGGGCGCCAACACCCGCGCTTTGGTGGCGCCCGAGTTGCGCACCATCTTTTTGGGCATGGACCAAAAGCGTGACGAGTTGTTGTACTCCAGCGTGAAGGGCAAGAACCCCTTCAAGGACAAGCGCGTGCGCCAGGCCTTCTACCAGGCCATCGACATCGAAGGCATCAAGCGCACTGTGATGCGTGGCGCCTCCAACCCCAGCGCCTTGATGGTCGGCCCCGGCATCAACGGCTTCAACCCCGACCTGAACAAGCGCCTGCCCTTTGACCCCGAAGCCTCCAAAAAGCTGCTGGCCGAAGCGGGTTACCCCACCGGCTTCACTGTCGACATGAACTGCCCCAATGACCGTTATGTGAACGACGGCCAGATTTGCGAAGCCGTGGCCGCCAACTTGGCTCGTGTGAACGTCAAGGTCAACCTCAAGGCCGAGACCAAGGGCACTTATTTCCCCAAAATCCTGCGCCGTGACACCAGCTTCTATTTGCTGGGCTGGACTCCCAGCACCTACGATGCCCACAACGCACTCAATGCCTTGATGCGCTGCGTGGATGACAAGGGCACTGGCCAGTTCAACTTGGGCGCTTATTGCAACCCCAAGGTCGACGAGTTGACCGTGAAAATCCAGAGCGAAACCGATCAGGCCAAACGCAACGCGATGATCAAAGAGGCCTTTGAGTTGCACAGCGCGGACATTGGTCACCTGCCTTTGCACCAGCAGGCCTTGGCTTGGGGCATCAACAAAAAGGTCACACTGGTGCAGCGCGGTGACAACTCCATGCCGTTCAAGTCCATCACCGTCAAGTAATCCATGAATGCACTGAAACGCTGGCTTGACAGCGACGTTGGTTACAGCTTCCGCCAATCGCCCACGGCGATGGTGGCGGCTGGCATTGCCTTCATCTGTCTTTTTTGTTCGGTTTTTGCCGGCTGGGTCGCACCGACCAACCCGTTTGATCTGGCCACACTGGAGCTGAGCGACGCCCGCTTGCCCCCGGCCTGGATGGAGGGGGGCTCCACCAAGTTCTTGCTCGGCACCGACGATCAGGGGCGCGACATTTTGTCGGCCCTGATCTACGGCTCGCGCATCTCTTTGGTGGTGGGTTTGGCCTCGGTGGTCTTGTCTGTGGCGGTGGGCGTGGGCTTGGGTTTGCTGGCGGGCTTCAAAGGCGGTTGGATCGACGCCTTGCTCATGCGCATGTGCGATGTGATGTTGTCCTTCCCGGCCATTTTGGTGGCCCTGCTGATTGCGGGTGTGGGGCGTGCTTTGTTCCCCAATGCCAATGAGTCGCTGGCCTTTGGCGTGCTGATCATCTCGATCTCGCTCACCGGCTGGGTGCAATATGCACGCACCGTGCGCGGCACGACTTTGGTGGAGCGCAACAAGGAATACGTTCAGGCTGCTCGCGTGACGGGGGTGGCCCCGCTGCGCATCATGGTCAAGCATGTCTTGCCCAACGTGATGGGCCCGGTCATGGTGCTGGCCACGATCCAGGTGGCCACGGCCATCATCACCGAAGCCACACTGTCGTTCTTAGGTGTGGGCGCACCGCCCACTTCGCCTTCGCTGGGCACGCTGATCCGCGTGGGCAATGACTATTTGTTCTCGGGCGAGTGGTGGATCACGATTTTTCCGGGGCTGATGCTGGTGGTGATCGCCCTGTCGGTCAATTTGCTGGGTGACTGGTTGCGCGACGCGCTGAATCCGAGATTGCGATGAGTCTTTTACAAGTCAAAAACCTGGTGGTGGAGTTCCCCAGCCGCCACGGCACTTTGCGTGCCCTGGACGATATTTCTTTCGACATTGCTCCCGGTGAAATCCTGGGGGTGGTGGGCGAGTCGGGTGCGGGTAAGTCGCTCACGGGCGCGGCCATCATCGGCTTGCTCGAGCCACCGGGCCGCGTGGCCAGCGGGCAGATTGTGTTGGAAGGTCAACGCATCGACCACCTGAACAACGACGAGATGCGACACATCCGGGGCCGCAAGATCGGCGCGATTTTTCAGGACCCGCTGACTTCGCTCAACCCGCTGTACTCCATCGGGCGGCAGTTGACGGAAACCATTTTGGCCCACTTGCCCGTCACGCCCCAAGAGGCGCGGCAACGCGCTATCCAGTTGCTCAAAGACACTGGCATCTCGGCCGCTGAAGAGCGCATCGACCACTACCCACACCAGTTCTCGGGTGGCATGCGCCAGCGAGTGGTGATTGCGCTGGCCTTGGCTGCTGAGCCTCAACTGATTGTGGCCGACGAGCCGACCACGGCGCTTGACGTGTCAATTCAGGCGCAGATCATCAGCTTGCTCAAAAAGGTCTGTAAGGACCGGGGCGCAGCCGTGATGCTGATCACCCACGACATGGGTGTGATCGCCGAAACCTGTGACCGCGTGGCGGTGTTGTACGCCGGGCGCGTGGCCGAAATTGGCCCCGTGCACCAGGTCATCAACCACCCGGCCCACCCTTACACCGCGGGCCTGATGGCCTCGATTCCCGACATGGACAGTGACCGCGAACGCCTGAACCAAATTGACGGCGCCATGCCCCGCCTGAACGCCATTCCGCAAGGCTGCGCCTTCAACCCGCGTTGCCCCAAAGCCTTTGACCGATGCCGCCAAGAGCGGCCCGAGCTGGTCAACACGGGTGTCAACCAAGCCGCTTGCTGGCTGCACGATGGGAGCGCGGCATGAGCGAGAAAAAATCACAAGCCTTGGTCGTGGCGCACGACTTGGCCAAGACCTTTGACGTCTCTGCCCCTTGGCTCAACCGCGTCATCGAGCGCAAACCGCGCCAACTGCTCAACGCCGTGGACGGGGTGAGCTTCGAGATCGAACGCGGCAAAACACTCGCCCTGGTGGGTGAGTCCGGCTGCGGCAAAAGCACAGTGGCCCGCTTGCTGGTGGGCCTGTACGAGCCCACACGCGGCGGCCTGACCTTCGACGGGCAAGACGCCCACGCGGCCTTCAAATCGTCCAATGCCAAGGCCATGCGCCAACGCATCCAAATGATTTTCCAAGACCCCTATGCCAGCTTGAACCCACGCTGGACGGTTGACAACATCATTGGCGAGCCGCTCAAAGAGCACGGCCTGATCAGCGACGCCGAAGAGCTCAAAGCCCGTGTGGCCGAGTTGCTCAAGTCGGTCGGTCTGTCACCGCTCGACATGGTCAAGTACCCGCACCAGTTTTCGGGCGGGCAGCGCCAACGCATCTCAATTGCCCGCGCCTTGGCCACCGCACCCGAGTTTTTGGTGTGTGACGAGCCGACCTCGGCGCTCGATGTGAGCGTGCAGGCGCAAGTGCTCAACATCATGAAAGACCTGCAGCGCGAGCGGGGTCTGACCTATCTGTTCATCAGCCACAACCTGGCCGTGGTGCGCCATGTGAGTGACCAGGTGGGCGTGATGTATTTGGGCCGACTGGTGGAATTGGCCGACAAACACACCTTGTTTGGCAACCCGCAGCACCCGTACACCAAGATGCTGTTGGACGCGATTCCGAAGATGCACGACACCGGCCGCGCCCGCACCCCCGTGCAAGGCGAAGTGCCCAACCCGCTCAATCCGCCAAGCGGCTGCACCTTCCACCCCCGCTGCCCACAGGCCACCGACATCTGCCGCGCCGAACGCCCCGCTTTGCGCGACTTCAAAGGCATCAAGATCGCTTGTCACGCGGTGGTGTGATCCCATGAGGTGATTTAAAGATTGAAATATCCGTCATTGTTCGAATAAAATCAAACAATGACTGAATTTTTAGACTTTAACTTTTCTTCGGCCGAAGAAATTTCTCTGGCCTTGGCGCAGCGATTGAAACGCCTTCGGATTCAAAAAGAGATTGCCCAAGCCGAGATGGCCGAGCGCATGGGCGTGTCTCGCAGCACACTCAACACGCTCGAAAACACGGGCAAAGCTTCGGTGATCGCTTGGATCAAACTGGTCCAGTGCCTCGGTCAAGAGGGGCAATTGCAGCCCTTGTTCAAGCCCGTTATCACGTCGATTGCTGAAATGGAACAGCAACAAATACCGGCTCGGCAGCGTGTCTCTCGCACGCGCCACCTTCCGAAAGACAAGCCATGAAAAAGGTCCAAGTCCGCTACGAGGGATGGGGCGAAAACTGGCACCTGGGCACATTGGCCGAAGATGGTCAGCATCTGCTTTTTGAGTATTCGGCTCAAGCCTTGACTGAAGGCTTGGATTTGTCGCCGCGGCATTTGCCGTTGCAAAAGCAGGCCATGGGAGATTTCCCAAGGCATTTTTGGCGCTTGCCAGGCTTGTTTGCAGACTCCTTGCCCGATGGCTGGGGAAAGCTGCTCATGGACAGGCTCTTCAGTCAGAAAGAGCTTCGCCCGCAACAGTGCTCACCGCTGGACCGCTTGAGCTTTATTGGTCATCGTGGGCTGGGGGCACTCACCTACGAGCCTGACACACATGGCGATGTTGTGCCTGATGCGGTGGATCTTCTCGCCTTGGCCAACGAAACGACGCTGGTTTTACAAGGCGAAGACACTCAAACCCTTCAGAAACTGGCCATGCTGGGCGGCTCCCCGCAAGGGGCCAGGCCCAAGGTATTGGTGTATTACGATCCGGTGATGGCGCGAATCAGCACAACACCCATGGCGGTGGGTTCAGGCTGGTTGGTCAAATTTCAGGCCTTGGGTGAGCACAAAGAGGTGTGTGCGATTGAGGCGTTTTACGCGCAACTAGCCAGCGCCTGTGGTCTGGATGTGCCCGCTACGCGGGTGTTTGATTTGAGCCCTCAACACGCGGCACTGGGCATTGAACGCTTCGATCTGTCGCAGGGGCGGCGTGTCCCTATCCATTCTTTGGCGGGTTTTCTGCACGCAGACTTCAGGGTTCCGTCGGCTGTGAACTACACGACTTTTTTGCGTGCCACACGCATGATCACGCGCGATGAGCGTGAGGTGCAAAAAGCATTTGAGCGTGCGGTCTTCAATGTGCTGTTTCACAACCGAGATGACCATGCCAAAAACCTGGCCTACCGCATGGATGCGCAACGACACTGGAAGCTGGCCCCATGTTTTGACCTCACGTACAGCGAAGGCCCTGGCGGTGAGCACCAAATGGACATTTGCGGAGAAGGGCTGAACATCACCCGCAGCCATTTGACGAAATTGGCGCAGCAAGGCGGGCTCGACGCTCGGTGGGCAGGGCACAGACTGGATGCCATGCTGGCAGTGGTAGACCAGTGGGCTGCGCTGGTCGAATCATTTGATATCCGTCGAGTGACTCGTCAGAAAATGCACCATGACCTTATTCGCCAGCGTGAAGCCTTGATGCGCTGAGTCAAGTGTTCACAACTCAGAGCACAAAGGCATAAGCTTTTTTCGATCTCTTTGGATGCATGGCGTCACGACTTCTGAATGGGATGGCGTCAAAAGATCTGAGGAGGCCAATAAAAAAACCCACCGTGTTGCCACGGTGGGTTTTTGTCTTTTAAAAATCAGCTGGCTTGCGCCAGCTTCAAATTAGAAGTTGTGCTTCACGCCGAATTCGAAGCCTTTGGACTTCAAGCCTGTGAAATCAGATGCAATCGCTGAACCCACGGTGTTGCCAAAGCCTTCTTCGTTTTTCAACACTGAGTAAGTGCCGTAGACAGAGGTGCGCTTGCTCAGATCGTGAACAGCGCCAAATGCCAATTGGTTGCCGATTTTTTCTTCAGCTTTGCGGGCAACATAAGAAGCCTTCAAAGTTGTTGCACCCATGGGAACAGCCACTCCCAAAATGGTTGACTTGATAGAACCCGAATTTACACCATCAGTTTCGGTCAACTTGTCTGTCTTGTATCCAGCGCTGACTTTGGCCACGCCCAAGTCGTAAGAACCAGCCAAGAATGTGGTTGCCCACTTGGCCTTTTGGTCGGTTGCACCTTTGGTGGACTGAGTACCCAGTGCGGCAACCAGAGGACCATTGCCGTATTGCAGCTTCAAACTGGTCATTTTGCCGGCATCGCGGTTTGTAGTGCCTGTAGCCTCCGAACCAAAGCTATACATCAGACCAGCTGTGAAACCGCTGAAAGATGGGCTGTAATAGGCAACGCTGTTGTTTGCACGGACGGCATTCGGATCAGCATAAACCGCGTTTGCGGTTGCTGTTGCAGCTGTCGCAAATCCACCGGCTGTAGTTACATCAGCAGCAGTTACTTCAGAAGATGCAAGCGTCACCGAGTTTGCCAGATTGTAAGAGGAACCAACACCGTTGGTGCCAAATGGATCAGCAATGCCAGCGATCGTGAACAATGGGGTGTAGTCACGGCCCATGCGGACTTCACCGAAGCCACCAGCAACGCCAATGGTTGACTTGCGTGCGAAGTTGAAGCCGCCAGGAGTGCCGGTGTCAGGGTTCATGCCGCCTTCAAAGTGGAAGTTGGCCTTCAAGCCGCCGCCCAGGTCTTCTTCACCACGCACGCCGAAACGGCTGGAGTAGATACCGTCTTGTGCCATGCCTTGGAACTTGTTAGTGCCAGATGTCACGGAACGGTAGTTCAGGTCAGCGCCACCGAACAAAGTCACGGTGGATTGTGCGAATGCAGTGCCCGAAACGGCTGCCAATGTAGCCAGAGCAGTTATATTGTTAAAATTATTTGCGAATAAAGAAGTAATTTTGAATTTGCCACTCTATACTTCTCTAGCTATGAAAATTCGGCCCCTTTTAGCCTCTGTATGCGCCAGTCTGGATGACTTTTTGGGTCAGCCGATGGCCATTGTGGAGGGGTCTGGTGCTTCAGCGGTGGCCATCTTGGATGCTAATCAGCCGGTTTTTTATGTGGTCAGTCCGGAGTTTTGGAAAAAAATCTCTCAGCAGGACAGCCCAGGCCGCCCGCCTCGTCGCACGGTCGACTTGGATGATCGGGATGACACCGAAGACGAGGAGCCCGAGCCTGCACCTGCGCCTCGATCACCGCGGGTTAAAACTGCGCGTGCCCAGATGGCTGAATCGGTGTTGACGCAGGGGGCGATGCGCTTTAATCGCTTTGACGTGCTGGCGGACCAGTTGATTGAGATTGAAAACCAGCGTGTCAAACGCGGCGAGTTGAGTGCGGCTTCGGTGGGGATTCTCAAAAATCGGCTGGACGCGCATGTTTTGCCTTATTTCAAGTACATTCCGCCGTCCCAAGTGACGCCGATGATGATGGACGCTTTTGTCCGTCGTTTGACCGACAGTCGGCTCAGTTCAACCACGGTGTCCCAGTATTTGGTGGTGGTGCGCAAGTTGCTCAAACTGGCCATTCGGCATGGTTTTTTGAGGGAAGTGCCTGAGTTGCCCGCCATCAAGGTGGCCAACCGACCTCGGTCGATGCTGAGTTTGAAGGAGTATGCCGCGGTGGTGCACACGGCCCATCGTTTGGCCCGGACTGGCGACAAGGCGCCAGAGATCAAGGCGTCCACGGGCTATCGCGAGCGGTTTTGGGTGCATCCTCGGCACTTGAGCCTGCCGCCAGACATGGCGTGGGCCATTCGGTTCATGGTCAACAGCTTTGTTCGACCGGGGGATTTGCGTCAGCTCAAGCACAAGCATGTTCAAGTCGTTCGCGGCAGCAGTGTGTATTTGCGCATGACCTTGCCGCAGACCAAGCGCCATGATGCGCCCATGGTGACTTTGCGGCCCGCAGTACAGGTTTATGAAGCAGCTTTGGCCAAAGCCCGTCGGGACGGACATGGTGAACCGGACGATTATGTCTTTTTACCCGCTGAAAAAGACCGCACCTATGCTCTGGCGGTATTGGGTTTCTGGTTCAAATGGGTGATGCGCGAGGCGGGTGTCGCGCCTGCTGACTCGCTGGGCCGTTTGCGCACCTTGTATTGCTTGCGGCACACGTCGATCATGTTCCGTTTGCTTTATGGCCAAGGCATTGACATGTTGACCTTGGCCCGGAACGCCCGTACATCGGTGCAGATGATCGAGCGCTTTTATGCCTCGGCGCTCGATGGCGAGATGAACGTGGCCATGCTGCAAAGCAGGCGCACGTCCAAGTCATGACGCGGTGATCAACCGGGACGAATCTGCCCCTTGATCACGACCTCTTTCCAGCGGGCCTGTTCACGGGCCACAAAGGCGGCGTATTCAGCGGGTGTGCCACCGCCAGGGATGGCGCTTTCGGCCGCGTTTTGAGCCACCACTTCGGGCGACTTGACGGCTTTGGCGCATTCTTGTTGCAGCTTGGTGATGATTTCGGGTGGTGTGCCTGCGCGGGCATGGATGCCGTACCACTGCACCGTTTCAAAGTCTTTGAAGCCCAATTCCTGCACCGTGGGCACGTCGGGCAAGACAGGGATACGTTCGGTGGTGCCCACAGCAATGCAACGCACGGCACCGCTCTTGATGTGGGGCAACAGGGCAGGGGTGCCTGCTGAGAACAATTGGATGCGACCGGCCAGCACGTCGTTGAGCGCTGGGCCTGTGCCGCGGTAGGGGATGTGGGTGACGAACATGCCGGTGGCCAGCTTGAGCGCTTCCATGGCCAGGTGGCCAGCGCTGGCGTTACCAGCAGAGGCGTAGTTCAACTGACCAGGACGGGCCTTGACGTAGGCGATCAAGGATTTCATGTCGGTGACTGGCACGTCTTTGTGAACCACAAACAAGCTGGGCACACGCGAGAGCAGGGTGACAGGCACAAAGTCCTTGTTCACGTCGTAGCCGCTGTCGGGGTAAATCAGGGGGTTGACCGCCATCAGGCCGATGTGGCTCATGATGATGGTGTAGCCGTCGGCCGGGGCACGGTGGAGTTCTTGCATGGCGGGCACGCCGCCGCCGCCGCCTTTGTTGTCAATGACAAAAGATGCACCCAATTGTTTGGTCAGCTGGGCAGCAATGCCACGGGCCACGATGCTGGAGGTGCCACCGGGGGCAAACGGGATGATCCAGCGGATGGGTTTGTTGGGCCAGGCCGATTGGGCATGGCCCGAAACGCCCGTGGCGGCTAAGCCTGCTGCACCCATCCATTTGAGGTAGTCACGGCGCGGGATCAGAGGGGATTGGGAGTCTTGCATGTCTGTGAGCTCGGTATGTCAAAAATGAACCCGTATCAAAGCAAAAAAAACGATGCATTTGAAGCGGGTAATTACGGATCAAGACTTGGCACCGCGGCGAAATTGTCGCCAAAGTGTCGGAACGATCAGCAGCAGGACGGCCACCGCCATGAGGCTGCCTGACAAAGGCCGCGTGAAGAAGGTGGACCAGTCGCCCTGGCTGATGGTCAGTGCCTGGCGCATGGATTGCTCGCCCAGCGGCGCCAGGATCAGGCCCACGATGAGAGGGGCCGCCGGAAAGTCAAAGCGGCGCATGATGTAACCCAGCAAGCCGAAGACAAACAACAAGCCCACGTTGAACACCGAGTTGCCCGCGCCGTAAACACCCGCGGTGGAGATCACGATGATGCCGGCATAGAGCCATGGCGGCGGGATCTTGAGCAGCTTGACCCACAAACTCACCAGAGGCAGGTTGAGCACCAGCAAGATCACGTTGCCGATGTAGAGGCTGGCGATCAGTGTCCAGACCAAGCCGCTTTGTTGGCTGAACAGCTGTGGGCCGGTCTGGATGCCGTAGCCTTCAAAGGCCGACAGCATGATGGCGGCGGTGGCCGAGGTGGGGATGCCCAAGGTCAGCAGGGGCATCAACACGCCTGCAGCGGCGGCGTTGTTGGCGGCTTCGGGGCCTGCCACGCCTTCGATCGCGCCATGGCCAAATTCTTCGGGGTGTTTGGAGAGTTTTTTCTCGGTGTAGTACGACAGCAATGTGGGCAATTCGGCCCCGCCTGCGGGCATGGCACCAATGGGAAAGCCAAAGAACGCGCCACGGAACCAGGCTTTCCAGGAACGCGCCCAGTCACTCTTGCTCATCCACAGGCTGCCCGTCAATTTCATGACTTCGCCACCTTTGGACTCGCGCCCCTGCCAAGCCAGGTACAGCGCCTCGCCCACCGCAAACAAGCCCACAGCGGCCACGGTCACTTCGATGCCGTCCAGCAATTCGGGGCGGCCAAAAGTGAATCGGGGCTGCCCGGTTTGCAGGTCCACACCCACCATGCCCAGCAGCAAGCCCAGGCCCAAAGCGACCAGGCCGCGCAACATGGAGTTGCCCAGCACGGCCGAGACCGCCACCACCGACAGCACCATCAGGCTGAAGTATTCGGCTGGGCCAAAGGCCAAAGCAGCTTCGACCACCCAAGGGGCCACAAAAGTCAAAGCCAAGGTGCCGATGGTGCCCGCCACAAAGCTGCCGATGGCGGCTGTGGCCAGGGCTTGACCCGCTCGGCCCCGTCGGGCCATTTTGTTGCCCTCGAGCGCTGTGACCACCGCCGCCGACTCACCCGGTGTGTTGAGCAAAATGGAGGTGGTGGAGCCGCCGTAAGCCGCGCCGTAGTAGATGCCCGCGAACATGACAAACATGCTGGTGGCGGGCACATGGTAGGTCAGGGGCAGCAGCAAGGCAATGGTCAGCGCTGGGCCAATGCCGGGCAGCACGCCCACGAGCGTGCCAACAAAGCAGCCCACAAAGCCCCACATCAAGGTGGTGGGCTGCAAGGCAATGGCAAAGCCGCCCATCAGGGCGTTAAAAGCTTCCATGGGAAATCCGATCGAAAAAACGTTGGGCGATGAAGCGAAGCAGAGACCGCTTCAAATCAACCAGGGCAGTGCAGGGCCCAAGCCCACGCCCAGCAATTGGGCAAACACAAACCAAAAGGTGCTGGCGATGGCGGCGCAGATCAGGGCCGATTTGAGGCCCAAGGGCGCATCAAACGCGCGTGCCACGCCCATGCCACACAGCGTGCCGGGGATCACAAAGCCCAAGGGAATCACCAAAACGATGAAGGCCACACCTCCGCCCAACAAGCTGAGGACCCGGGCATTGGCGCCAGGCAGGGGCGACTGGTCGGGTGCCTGGCTTTCATCGGTTTGGTGACCACGCCAAGCACTCACGCCGTACAACACGGCGAAAGCGCTCAGCGCAGCCACGATCACGCCCGGTGCCAGCACAGGACCCACGGTCATCTGCATCATGGATTCGGGGATGACCGTGACTTGCCAGGCGGCCACCCCGCAAAGGGCGGCCAGCAAGAAGGCAACGCGAAGAGGCGTCATGCCAGGCCCAGCTCTTTCATCAGGACGATTTTTTCTTCGATGTCTTTGCCCAGGTCGCGCTCAAAGGGACGCTCGGTCATGAAGGCGTCGGTCCACTTGCGTGTTTCCAATTCTTGCTTCCAAGGCGCCGAAGCGTTGAGCTTGGTCACAAAGTCGATCATGGCTTCGCGTTGGGCGGCCGTGATGCCGGGGGGGGCAAACACACCGCGCCAGTTCGATTCGGTCACGTTGATGCCCAACTCGCTCAGTGTGGGGACATTCACGCCAGGGATGCGGCGCTTGCCGGACACAGCCAGCGGGATCATGCGACCGGCTTTGATTTGTTCTTCAAATTCCGAGTAGCCCGAGATACCAGCAGACACTTGACCACCCAAAATCGCGGCGTTGGCGGGGCCGCCGCCAGCAAACGCCACGTAAGCGGCTTCGCGGGGGTTTTTGCCCAGGGCCTTGATCAGCATGCCCAAAATCAGGTGGTCGGTGCCGCCAGCGCTGCCGCCTGCGACCGAGACGGCCTTGGGGTTGGCCTTGAGGGCGGCTTCGAGTTCTTTCCAGGTTTTGATCTTGCCGTTGGCAGGCACCACAATCACGCCAGCTTCTTCGGTCAGGCGAGCGATTGGGGTCACGTCTTTGATGGTGACGGGGCTCTTGTTGGCAATGCCCGCACCGATCATGACCGAGCCGCCCACCATGAGCGTGTTGCCCTGGCCTTTGCGCTGGTTCACAAAGCGGGGCAGACCCACCATGCCGCCAGCACCGCCGACGTTTTCAAACTGCATGGTGCCGACCAGGCCTGCGGCCTTGGCGGCACGCTCCATGGCGCGGGCGGTGCCGTCCCAGCCGCCACCGGGTGCTGCGGGCACGAACATGTTGATGCTGGCGATCAGGGGTTTGGCCTGGGCCCAGGCGGGCAGGGTGAACGAAGCACCAGCGGCAGCGCCGAGGGCGAGGAAGTCGCGTTTGGAAATGGACATGCAGGTCTCCTGTGTGAAAATAAAAACACCACTGCTCGGCGCAAACCATGAGCAGATGACACGATTTTGGTGCCGCACCGGGCGTCAAGCTGTCAATCACCTGTCAAATCCATTCAGTGAATACCCTCAAAGCGCTATGACACCCCGAATCCTGCTGGTGGAGGACACCCCCGACATTGCGCTGTGGCTGGGCACGGCCTTGCGACAGGGGGGCATGCAGGTCGAATTTGCCACGGATGGCCATGCGGCCGAGCGCTGTCTTCAGACCGGTCATGGGTTTGATGCGGTGCTGCTGGATTTGCAGTTGCCCGGGCAAGATGGCTTGAGCGTGTTGCAGGACTTGCGTGCGCGGGGCGATGCGGTCCCGGTGCTGATTTTGACGGCGCGGGCCAGTGTGCCGGACCGGGTGCTGGGCCTGAACATGGGGGCCGACGACTATTTGCCCAAGCCCTTTGATTTGAGCGAACTAGAAGCCCGTTTGCAGGTCTTGCTGCGTCGCCATGGCCGCGCCAAAACCAACACATTGCGTTGGGGGCCGCTGGAGATGGCGCCTGAAACCAGCACCGTCTGGTGGCACGGCCAGGTGCTCGCCTTGACCCAGCGCGAGGCGGCCGCCTTGCGTGTGCTCTTGTCGTCGCCCCAGCGCACCGTCAGCAAGGAGCAGCTGCATGCCGACGTGTTTGCCGATGAGGCCACCGGACTGGACGCGGTGGAGGTGCTGATTTACCGCCTGCGCAAAAAAATCGAGGCGGCAGCGGCCGCATCGGGGGGCTCGTCCGAGGTGGTGATCTCCACCTTTCGCGGCATGGGCTACATGCTGACTTCACCTTTGGGGTCGGCATGAGGTTGGACCATGGGCATTCGGGCCGAGCCGTGGCGTCCTTGCGCAGGCGCTTGCTCAGCTGGATCTTGCTGCCCTTGACCGGCTTGATTGGCGTGAATGCTTGGGTCGGGTATGGCAACGCGGTGGAGGCCGCCAATGAGGCTTATGATCGCTCCTTGTACCTGGCTGCACGAACGCTGGCCGAAGAGCTGTCTTGGCAGGACGGACGGCTGCAGTTGGACGTGATGAAGGCGGCGGGTTATTTGTTCGAGAACCATACCGGCTCACGTTTGTTTTACAAAGTGACCACGCCCGCTGGCCAGTGGCTGGCAGGGGTTGCCGCTTTGCCTGATGCGCCTGTGCGCACGCAGTCGGCGGTCAAGTACTTTGCCCTGGTGCAGTTTGACGACGGGGTGTACCTGAACCAGCCTGTGCGATTGGCGCAGCTCACGCACGTCATGGAAGACGCCAGCTTGAGCGAGCCGCTGATCAAGATCACCGTCGCTGAAACCATGGAAGCGAGGCAACAGCTGATCCAGCATATTTTGTGGGACACCTTGGGCAGCCAAGGCCTGCTGCTGTTGGCGGCTGCCTTGTTGGTGGTCTGTGGCGTGCAGCGCGGCATTCGGCCGCTGGAGTCGTTTCGCCGTCAACTGGCGAACAAAGCCGACGATGATTTCTTGCCCATCCAGCCGCCGGACTTGCCACGCGAGTTGCGGCCCCTGATCGATACGCTCAACAGCTACTTGGAGCGCTTGGGCCGCCTGATCGATATCCGCAAACGCTTTTTGGACAATGCCGCGCACCAACTGCGCACACCGCTCACGGCCCTGAAAACACAGCTGGCATTGGCCCAGCGCAATGCCGAGCCCGAACAGGCCCAAGCGCTCTTGTCAGCAGCGCGGCAAACCACCGATGACGCGGTGCGCCTGACCGAGCAACTCTTGGCCATGACCCGGGTGGAGCATGCGCGTGAGATGCACAGCCCGCACACCGTGGACTTGGTGGATTTGGCTCGCCGGGTCACGCAAGAGCATTTGATGCGGGCCCACCAATTGGGTGATGACCTGGGCTTGGAGGTGCAAGTGGCGCAGTGCGAGGTGCAGGGCGTGGACCTGTTGCTGCACGAGGCACTGAGCAACCTGATCGACAACGCTATTCACCACGGCCCGGTGGGCACCCACATCACGGTGCGGGTGGGTGAGTCTTGGCTGGAAGTGCAAGACGATGGGCCGGGCATTGCGCTCGAGCACCAGGCCCATGTGTTCGAGCGTTTTTACCGAGCGGCCCCATCGGGTGTGAATGGCAGTGGCCTGGGGTTGGCCATCGTCAAGGAAATCGCCAACCAGCACGGGGCTGTGATGTCGTTGATCAGCCCGCTCGAGAACGGGCGGGGAACCCGGATCCGCATGGCCTGGCCTAAGCGCTGATGTGGGGCCCAGCGCCCCATGGCTCAGGTGTAACGTTTGCTGCTCAGGTTTTTCTTCATGTCGCGCAACACGGGCTGCAGTTCCTCGCCGATGCGTAAGGCCACGGTGGTGGCCAAGATGTCGATGATGAGCAGGTGCAGCAGGCGCGAGACCATGGGGCTGTATTTGTCGTAGCCCTCGGGGTGGTCGGCCGTGAGGTGGATGTGCCCGGCGCTGGCCAGAGGCGAGCCGCTGGCGGTGATGACGATGGTGGTGGCGCCTTGTTTTTTGGCGATATCGCAGGCGTCCATCAAGTCACGTGTGCGGCCCGAGTTGGAAATGATCACCGCGCAGTCACCCGGCTTGAGCATGGAGGCGCTCATGACCTGCATGTGGCCATCGCTGTAGGCGATGGCGTTCACACCCAGGCGGAAGAATTTGTGTTGTGCGTCTTGCGCCACGATGCCGGAATTGCCCACGCCGTAAAACTCGATGCGGCGGTTGGTTTTTTGCGTGGCGGCCAGTGCTTGTGCGGCATGCTCCAGCGCGAAAGAGCTGGCATCGTTGCGGTACTTCAAAAACGCGGCCACGGTGTTGTCAATGACTTTGACCGCGATGTCGCTGGTTTTGTCGTCCACATCCACGCTGCGGTGAATGAAGGGCACACCTTCACTCACACTGCCGGCCAGCTTGAGTTTGAAGTCGGACAAACCGTCGTAACCCACACTGCGGCAAAAGCGCACCACGGTGGGTTTGCTCACATGCGCCCGGTCGGCCAACTCCGTGACGGGCAAGTTGGCAAAGGCCCGTGGGTCGGCCAAGACCAGCTTGCCCACGCGTTGCTCGGCTGGAGCCAGGGAGGGCAAAGAGGCTTTGATGCGGTCGAGCATGGGGTGTCTCCGGTTTAGATTTCTTCGGACCAGCAAAAGCCGTCACGGGCGATCATGGCGCTGGATGCGCTCGGCCCCCAGGTGCCCGCCGCATAGGGGCGGGGGCCCATGGTGTCGTTCTGCCAGTGCTGCAAGATCGGTTCGACCCAGCGCCAGGCTTCTTCTTGTTCGTCGCTGCGCACGAACAGGTTCAGTCGGCCGTCCAGCACATCGAGCAGCAAGCGTTCGTAAGCGCCCACCCGCTGGCTGCCAAAGCGTTTGTCAAAGTCCAGGTCCAGGTGCACCGGGCTCAGGGTGGCGCCACCGCTGCCTTCGCCGCGTTTGCTTTGGCCTTGGGCAAACAGGTGCAACTCCAGCCCGTCTTTGGGTTGCAGGTGGATGACCAGTTTGTTGGCTTGGCCCAATGGGCTTTTGAAGATCTCGTGCGGCGTTTTTCGGAAATTGATCTCGATGTGTGCCTCACGCGAAGCCATGCGTTTGCCGGTACGGATGTAAAACGGCACGCCCGCCCAGCGCCAGTTGGCGATCTCGGTGCGCAGTGCCACAAAGGTTTCGGTGCTGCTGGTCGTGTTCACGCCGGGCTCCTCGCGGTAGCCGGGCACGGCCTGGCCAAACACATTGCCCGCGCTGTACTGACCGCGGATGACGTGTTGGCTCAGGGTCTCGGGTGTCCAGGGTTTCAGAGCACGCAGCACCTTGAGCTTTTCGTCGCGGATGGCGTCGGCATGGGCGTTGATCGGGGGCTCCATGGCAATCGCACACAGCAGTTGCAGTGCGTGGTTTTGCACCATGTCGCGCAGGGCGCCCGTGGTTTCGTAAAAGCCGCCGCGTTTTTCCACACCCAGCTCTTCGGACATGGTGATCTGGATGTTGGCGATGTGCTCGCGCCGCCACAAGGGCTCAAACAAGGCGTTGCCAAAGCGCAGCGCAAACAGGTTTTGCACCGCGGGCTTGCCCAGGTAGTGGTCGATGCGGAAGATTTGTTGCTCTTTGAAGACTTGGCCCACCGCTTGGTTGATGGCGCGGTTGGAGGCCAGGTCGTGGCCCAGGGGCTTTTCGAGCACGATGCGGGTTTTGGCAGTGTTCAGGCCGTTGGCGGCGAGTTGCTCGCAGACGGTGGTGAACAGGCTGGGCGCGGTGGACAAATACATCACCACGCTGTCGGTCTCGCGCTCGGCCAAACGGGCTGACAAGGCCGCATAGGACTCCGGCTTGGACAAGTCCATGCGCACGTAACACAGCAGGCTGGCAAAGCGGGCGAATTCTTCGCTGTTGGGCCGCTTGTCCCCGTCGACTTGGTCAAATCGAGACTGAATTTGCTGGCGGTATTGTTCGTCGCTCAGATCGTCACGGCCCACACCGATGATGCGGCCCCCTTCAGGCAGACTGTCGTGGCGGTAGGCCTGAAACAGGGCAGGCATGAGTTTGCGCCAGACCAGATCGCCCGTGCCGCCAAAGAAAACCAAATCAAAAGCCATGATGTTCTTGAGTTACATGAAAAATTGATTTGTAATGTAACTTTGTTTCACGGATAATTCAAGCGACCTTTCAAATAAATGCCATGAACCAACTCGACGCCCTCAAACAATTCACCACCGTGGTCGCCGATACCGGCGACTTCAAGCAATTGGCCCAGTTCCAGCCCCAAGACGCGACGACCAACCCGTCCTTGATCTTGAAGGCCGTGCAAAAACCCGAATACGCGCCCTTGCTGGCCGAGGCCGTGGCCACGCACCGGGGCCAGCCGCTGGACGTGGTGATGGACCACTTGCTGGTGCGTTTTGGCTGTGAGATTTTGAAGACCATTCCCGGTCGCGTGTCGACCGAGGTGGATGCCCGCTTGAGCTTTGACACTGCTGCCACGGTGGCCCGGGCGCGGCGCATCATGGCGCTCTACGAGGCGCAAGGCATGGCCCGCGAGCGTGTGCTGATCAAGATCGCGTCGACCTGGGAGGGCATTCAGGCTGCAGCCGAACTCGAGCGCGAAGGCATTCGTTGCAACCTGACGCTGTTGTTTGCGTTTTGCCAAGCCGTGGCCTGTGGCCAAGCCAAAGTGCAACTGATCTCGCCTTTTGTAGGGCGTATTTATGACTGGTACAAAAAGTCGGCAGGCGCCGCTTGGGACGAAGCGGCCATGTCGGGCGCCAACGACCCCGGCGTGCAGTCGGTGCGGGCGATCTTCAACCATTACAAAAAGCACGGCATTGTCACTGAGGTGATGGGCGCGTCATTCCGCAACATCGGCCAGATCACGGCGCTGGCCGGTTGCGATTTGCTGACCATCAGCCCCGAGTTGCTGGCGCAGCTGGCCGCCAGCGATGCGCCTTTGGATAAATCGCTCGACGCACAAGCAGCGCAGACCATGGACCTGCCTGCTGTGGCCTATGAGGAAGCCTCTTTCCGCTTGGCGCTCAATGAAGACGCTATGGCCACAGAGAAGCTGGCCGAAGGCATCCGCGCCTTTTGCGCCGATGCGGTCAAGCTTGAAGTGCTGATGCAAAAGGGCTGAGATGCGTTGTGACCAAACCCAGGCGTGGACAGCTTTGTTGGCCCATGCGGCCCAATTCAAGGATTTTGATTTGCACACCGCTTTTGCGGCCGATGCGCAGCGTGCTGAGGGCCTGAGCCAGTCGGCACCGCATGTGTTTGCCGACCTGTCCAAAAACCACACCGACACCGCGACCGAAGCGCTGCTGATCGAGTTGGCGCGGCAGACGGGTCTGGCGGCGCACCGCGATGCGATGTTTCGCGGTGAGCCCATCAACAACACCGAAGGCCGCGCGGTGATGCACTGGCTGCTGCGCCAGCCAGAAGGTTCACTGACCGGTAATCTGACCGCACCCCTGCAGCAAGTGCATGACACCTTGAAGCCCATGCTCGCCTTTGCCGAGCAGGTGCGAGGCGACACACACATCACCGACGTGGTGAACATCGGCATTGGGGGTTCGGATTTGGGGCCACAAATGGCCGTGCTCGCGCTGCAAGACTTCGTGATCCCGGGCAAGCGTTTTCACTTTGTGTCCAACGTCGATGGCCATGAACTGGCTGGCGTGCTCAAGGGCTTGAAGGCCGAGAACACCCTGTTCTTGATCGCGTCTAAAACCTTCACCACCATCGAGACCATGACCAATGCCCGTTCGGCGTTGGCCTGGTTCCAAGCGCAAGGGGGCACCGACGTGGCCCGCCACTTTGCGGCGCTCACCACCAACGTGGCGGCTGCAGGGCAAATGGGCATCACCACCACCTTTGGTTTTTGGGACTGGGTGGGTGGGCGTTACTCGCTGTGGTCGGCCATTGGTCTGCCGGTGGCCATCGCCATTGGGGCGAAGGGCTTTCGCGAACTGTTGGCCGGGGCGCACGCGATGGACCAACACTTTCAGGCCGCGCCTTTAGAAGAAAACCTGCCCGTGCGCTTGGGCTTGCTCGATGTTTGGTACCGCAACTTTTTGAACTGCACCAGCCGAAGCATTGCGCCGTACCACAGCGCCCTGCGCCGCTTGCCCGCGTATTTGCAGCAGCTGGAGATGGAGAGCAATGGCAAGCGGGTGGACCGCATCGGCCATGCGCTGCCTTACGGCACCTCGCCCGTGCTGTGGGGCGAGCCGGGCACCAACGGGCAGCATGCTTACTTCCAGATGCTGCACCAAGGCACCGACGTGGTGCCGCTGGAATTCATGGCCGTGAAAAAGCCCACACACAGTTTGAAAGATCACCATGAGTTGCTGCTGGCGAATGTGATCGCGCAGGCGCAGGCCCTCATGTTGGGCCAAGCCGATGAAGGCGGACACAAGCACTTCCCTGGCAACCGGCCCAGTACCTTTTTGCTGCTCGACGAGCTCACACCCGCCAGCTTGGGCGCACTGATTGCCTTGCAGGAACACCGTGTTTTCGTGAGCGGTTCGGTCTGGGGCATCAACAGCTTTGACCAATGGGGTGTGGAGCTGGGCAAGGTGTTGGCCAAGGACATCCATGCACGCATCCTGTCGGGACAGACCGAGGGGTTGGATGCATCGAGCGCTGCCTTGCTGCAGCGGGTGCGCCAGGGTTGACCCAAGCCCATTGGCTGGTGTGTGGCCACAGCTGATTGCCAGTGGCTCAGCCTTTTAAGGCGCGATGTCTTGACCGCACTGGCCGCTTCATGGGGGTGTGAGAAGGGTGTATTTTTTAACAATCTGATACGTTTAATTTATACTTTTATTTAATTTAAATGTATTCATATTTTATGATTTGGCCATGGACTACCCCATGGACCTTTACGCTGAACTCGGTGTCACACCGCAAGCCGAGCCCGAAGTCATTCGAGCGGCTTTTCGTGCATTGGCACAGCGTTACCACCCCGACCGGCAAGCGGGTGCATCCTCCTTGTGGGCAGCCAAGATGGTCCGCATCAACCAGGCCTACAGCGTGCTCAGCCAGCCCGAGCAGCGTCGTGCCTACGACGCCAGCCGGTGCACACCAGCTCCCCGGTTTGTGTCATCCCAGATCCACTTGACCACGAACGGTGCATCGGTGCGCAACATGCAACCGTTTTTGACCACCTACGATGCGCGTGGTCGCTTGCACACCTTTGTCTGAGCGCAGTGCCTGAACGGACATTCGAGCTTGCTCCCCCAAGCTTCGAGGTGCTTGGCTTATGATTTCGAAATGCGACGCTTTTTTCTTTGCTTCCTGCTGTGCCTGATGCCCTTGCGGCTGTGGGCAGGCGCTTGGATGCCCATGCCGGAAAGCGGTTCGAGCCATCTCGCCGTTCTGTCTGCCGCTGGCCCGGCGCAGCACAACGAAGTGCCTGTGGTGCATGACTGCCATGAAGCCATGTCAGAGCCCTTGCCCGAATACAGCGCTCAGCTTGCCTTGCACGATGCGGCTGTTCAAGCTGCCGATTGTCACGATGGCCATTGTCAGTTGTGCGGCGTGTGTCACCAAGGCTTGAGCCTGACAACGCGGCACTTGGTGCAGCCTGGTGTTCAGGCCCATCCGCTGCCGGTCAGCGCGTCTTGGGTGCATCGGGCCCGCACGTCTGCGCCACTGACCAAACCCCCCATTTCCTGAACCACACGCCACAGGTGCGTCTGCCCGCCGCCAAGGCGGGTGGGTGCCGTGTTCGTCTGTTTCAGGAAATTGACATGATCCCCTTTTTGAATCGCGCTGCCAGGCTGGGTGCCGTGGGTGCTGTGCTGCTGGCCAGCGCTTGGCCTGCCGCCTGGTCGCAAACCCGTGGTGCAAGCGCTCCGACCTTTGCCCATGTGCATGGCACGCAGCCCGGCAATCCATCTACCGCAGCGCCATCGGCCAAGCCAGGCCCATCCAGTCCCACTTGGCAGGACGCCAACCGTGCTGTCGGGCAGTTCCCGCGAGGCCATCTGGACTTGTTGCGATGGGAGCAAAAGAACCTGCAGCCGATGCCGGACGCTTCTGCGCATCCCGACGCGGTGCAACTCACATTGGCGCGTGCCGCCCGTCTGGCTTTGCAGGATGAAGCCCTGTGGCTCAAGCCTGGCATGAGTGCCCTCGAGACGGCCACAGTGCGCCAGCAAATAGCGGCTGTGCGCCTGGATGTGCAAAGACTTTGGGTCAATGCGGTGGTGGCGCGTCAGTCGATGGTGCACAGCCGTGATGTTCTGGACGTGGCGCAAGCCGGAGCTGAGCTGGGCCAACGCATGGCACAAGTGGGCAACTGGAGCCGTGTCCGTCAAATTGAGCAAGAACTCGTGCTCTGGGATGCCAGTGCACGCGCCGACAAAGCGCAGCTGCAGGCCGATCGCGCCCTGCAGG
Organism: Limnohabitans sp. 63ED37-2; assembly: GCF_001412535.1. Classification (GTDB taxonomy): domain Bacteria; phylum Pseudomonadota; class Gammaproteobacteria; order Burkholderiales; family Burkholderiaceae_C; genus Limnohabitans_A. The sequence continues at coordinate 318,362 of NZ_CP011774.1, forward strand.
CTTTGTGGCAGCGGATCGGTGCGGGCATGACCGCGCAGGCCCTGGCGCAGCAGTTGCCCTTGCACCTGCCACTGGAGTTGCCGGCGCTTTCCCCTTTTGATGTGCAGACCGAGCCGAGCCCGGAGGCTCTGGCCGGCCTGCAGGCGCAGGCACTGCAGGCCCATTTGCGCTGGCCATTGGAAGACTTGCATGCCCGTCGCCTCGCAGCAGGCCTCGGCTTGGGTGCGCAAGATCTGCAGGCAGCGCAAAAAGCCCTGCAAGCATTGGCTGGGCAGGAGCCGCCCGTGTGGGACCCCCGCACGATGCCCTGGGGCCACGCCTTTGAAAACGCTTGGCAAGCACGGCTGCAGGCCGACCGGCTGGCGCGGCAGGTGCGCGCCGATGTGCAGATGGCTCTGAATGGGTTGCAGGTGGCCAACCAGACGGCGCAGCAAACCCATGCCCAAGTGCTGCGCCTGCACACCGAACTCTCACAAGAAACCCTCCTGCGTTACAACGGCATGCTCAAAAGCACCTGGGACCTCTTGGCTAGCGTTCGTACGCGCATTGACAGCGTGGACGCCGCTTTGCAGGCGCAGCGACAGCGCTGGTTGGCCCATGCCGATCTGATGGCTGTGCTGGCGGGCTTGCCCTATACGGACAGCGCCAGCAAATCTGAATCCACCAGCCCCTCCAACACCCGCACCCCAGGACACTGACCATGCAACGCCGAGATTTTTTCCAAAGAGCCGTCGCCGCTGCGGGCACCGTCGCAGGGGCCGCAGTGGTCACCAGCGCCGTCAGCCGAAGTGCGCTGGCCGCTTTGCCAGAGCCCGTCATCCAGACCCGCCCCGACACCGCCCCACCCTGGACGCCGCCAGGCGTGACCGGTGCCGGACGGCCTTACAACCCGGTGGTCACTTTGAACGGCTGGACCTTGCCGTTTCGCATGAAGGACGGCGTCAAAGAGTTCCACCTGGTGGCCGAGCCGGTGGTGCGCGAGATGGCGCCGGGCTTTGTGGTGAACATGTGGGGCTACAACGGCCAAAGCCCGGGCCCGACCATCGAGGTGGTGGAGGGCGACAAGGTGCGGATCTTTGTCACCAACCAATTGCCCGAGCACACCACCATCCACTGGCATGGTCAGCGCCTGCCCAACGGCATGGACGGTGTGGGCGGTCTGAACCAAAAGCAGATCCCAGTGGGCAAAACCTATGTGTATGAGTTTGTGGCACGCCGCCCCGGCACGTTCATGTACCACCCGCACGCCGACGAGATGACCCAAATGGCCATGGGCATGATGGGCTTGTGGATCACCCACCCCAAGGGGCAGCACCCGCTGATTGCCGAGGTGGACCGCGATTACGCCTTTCTGTTGAGCGCGTACGATGTCACCCCGGGGGCCAAAACCCCCAACGTCAACACCATGCTGGACCAGAACATCTGGAGTTGGAACAGCCGGGTCTTTCCGGGCATCAGCCCACTGGTGGCGCGTCTGAACGACCGGGTGCGGGTGCGTGTGGGCAACCTGACCATGACCAACCACCCCATCCACATCCATGGCATCGAATTCGAAGTCACAGGCACCGATGGCGGCCCTGTGCCCCCCACCGCGCGTTGGCCCGAGGTGACGACCGACGTGGCCGTGGGCCAGATGCGGCAGCTGGAGTTCATCGCCGATGAGCCCGGTGACTGGGCCATGCACTGCCACAAGAGCCACCACACCATGGGCGCCATGGGCCACGATGTGCCCACCATGATCGGTGTGGACCACCGGGGCCTGGTGCAAAAAATCCAGCGGCTCATTCCCGACTACATGGTCATGGGCGAACGCGGCATGGCCGACATGGGCGAGATGGAAATGGAGTTGCCCGAGAACACCTTCCCTATGATGACCGGCACCGGGCCTTATGGCCCCATTGAAATGGGTGGCATGTTCACCACACTCAAGGTGCGGGCCGAGCAAAAGCCGGGTGACTACAGCGACCCGGGCGATTACCCACAACCCCCGGGCACGCAGTCCTTTGAATACAAGGGCCCAGCTGCGGCCACGCCGCGTGCACCGGAAACTGCCCGTCAGCCGGCTGCTCCCGCATCAGGCACGGCGCGCAAACCCAAAGGCCACGGGCAACATTGAAGCCAACAAATTGGCGCCCCATCCTATTCACATTGATCCAGGACACAACATGAAAAACGTTTTGAACACCGTCATCTTGAGCATGGGCCTGCTGGCCCAGCCACTGGCACAGGCCCATGCGCCTTCTGCACACAAAAACCACCATGCCTCATCCACTGCGCCCGCTGAGCAAAAAGACTGGGGCATGGCCGGCGATCCGAAAAAGGTGCAACGCACCATCGAGATCCGCATGACCGACAACATGCGTTTTGCACCCAACCAGATCCAGGTCAAGCTGGGCGAGACTGTGCGCCTGGTGGCAGTGAACGCGGGCAAGGTCTTGCACGAGATCGTGATCGGCACGCCGCAAGAACTCAAGGCGCATGCCGAGATGATGAAAAAACACCCCGGCATGGAACACGACGAGCCCTACATGGCGCATGTGGATCCCGGCAAGAAAGGCACCATCGTCTGGACCTTCAATCGCGCAGGCAGTTTTGAATTTGCCTGCCTGATTCCGGGCCATTTTGAAGCGGGCATGATCGGCCGCATCACCGTTCAGTAAGGAAGTCACGCCATGAACAATTCCACATTCAAGGCCTTGCCTCGGCGCCAGTGGCTGGCTGCGGCGGCTGTGCTGGCCCTCACCGGGTTTGAGCGCACCGCCTTGGCGCAAGCCACCACGGTGCAAGTCTGGAAGGACCCCAATTGCGGCTGCTGCCAATTGTGGGTGGAACACCTGCAGGCCAGTGGCTTCAAGGTCGAGGTGCGTGACGTGGGCAACACCGCGGCCCGAAAGCGCTTGGGCATGCCCGAGGTGCTGGGCTCCTGCCACACCGCCACCGTGGGTGGCTATGTGGTTGAGGGCCATGTGCCTGCCGTCGACATCCACCGGTTGCTCAAAGAGCGGCCCGTGGCGCTGGGCCTCTCGGTGCCCGGCATGCCCATGGGCAGCCCCGGCATGGATGGTCCCGAATACAAGGGCCGAAAAGACGCCTACGACGTGCTGTTGGTGCAAAAAGACGGCAGCAGTAAAAGCTTCCAACACTACCCCGGACTGCGGCGGATGGCGCAGCGTGACGGCCTGCAGCGTGTGAGCGGTGACACCACCACGCTGCCTTGGGCGACGGCCGAAGTGCGGCGCATCGACAAGGCCGCGGGCAAAGTGGCACTCAAACACGGTGAGATCAAAAACCTGGACATGCCGCCCATGAGCATGGTGTTTCAGGTCAAGGAACCTGCGCAGCTCGACACCTTGCAAGTCGGTCAGAAAGTGCGCTTCCAGGCGGTGCAAGACAAAGGCGCTTATTGGGTGGTGAAGATCGAGGCTGCGGCTTTGTGAGCTTGTTTTGCCGCCCATGAAAAAAGCCCCGCAAGGCTTTCACCTTGCGGGGCTTTGTTTTTGGCCGGGTGAGGGCGCAAACCCTCAGTCCAGACAGCGCGGCATTACATGCCCATGCCGCCCATACCACCCATGCCGCCCATGTCAGGCATGCCGCCGCCGCCAGCGCCGGACTCGTCCTTCGGGGCTTCGGAAACCATGCACTCGGTGGTGAGCATCAAAGAAGCCACAGAAGCGGCGTTCTGCAAAGCAGTACGCGTCACTTTTGTAGGATCCAGAATACCCATTTCGATCATGTCGCCGTAGGTGTCGTTGGCAGCGTTGAAGCCGTAGTTGCCTTTGCCAGCCAACACCGCGTTCACCACCACCGATGGCTCGCCGCCGGCGTTGTACACGATCTCGCGCAGAGGCGCTTCGATGGCTTTCAACACCAGCTTGATGCCAGCGTCTTGGTCAGCGTTGTCGCCTTTGATGACGCCAGCTGCTTGACGTGCACGCAGCAAAGCCACGCCACCACCGGCCACAATGCCTTCTTCCACAGCAGCGCGTGTAGCGTGCAGGGCGTCTTCCACGCGGGCTTTCTTCTCTTTCATCTCGACTTCGGTGGCAGCGCCGACCTTGATCACGGCCACACCGCCAGCCAACTTCGCCACGCGCTCTTGCAGCTTCTCGCGGTCGTAGTCAGAAGTGGCTTCTTCGATTTGCACACGCACTTGTTTGACGCGGGCTTCGATGTCGCCAGCAGCACCAGCGCCGTCGATGATGATGGTGTTTTCCTTGCCCACTTCGATGCGCTTGGCTTGGCCCAGATCGGCCAAGGTCACTTTTTCGAGGGTCAAGCCCACTTCTTCAGCGATCACTTTGCCGCCGGTCAAGATGGCGATGTCTTCCAACATGGCTTTGCGACGGTCACCAAAGCCAGGGGCCTTGACAGCCACAACCTTCAAGATGCCACGGATGGTGTTCACCACCAAAGTGGCCAAGGCTTCGCCTTCGACTTCTTCGGCAATGATGAGCAATGGACGGCCCGCTTTGGCAACGGCTTCCAATGTGGGCAGCAGATCGCGGATGTTGCTGATCTTCTTGTCGAACAACAACACAAAGGGGTTGTCCAGCAAAGCGGCTTGCTTTTCGGGGTTGTTGATGAAATAAGGCGACAGGTAGCCGCGGTCGAATTGCATGCCTTCAACGACGTCGAGTTCGTTGTTCAAAGACTTGCCGTCTTCCACAGTGATCACGCCTTCTTTGCCCACTTTGTCCATGGCGTTGGCGATGATTTCGCCGATGCTTGTGTCAGAGTTGGCAGAAATGGAGCCGACTTGGGCGATTTCTTTGCTGGTGGTGGTGGCTTTGGTGGCCTTCTTCAGCTCTTCGATCAAAGCAGTCACTGCTTTGTCGATGCCGCGCTTGAGGTCCATCGGGTTCATGCCAGCGGCCACGTACTTCATGCCTTCGCGAACGATGGCTTGAGCCAACACGGTGGCAGTCGTTGTGCCGTCGCCAGCGTTGTCAGACGTCTTGGAAGCGACTTCCTTGACCATCTGAGCGCCCATGTTTTGCAGCTTGTCTTTGAGTTCGATTTCCTTGGCCACGGACACACCGTCCTTGGTCACGGTGGGGGCGCCGAACGAGCGCTCCAGAACCACGTTACGGCCCTTAGGACCCAAAGTCACTTTGACCGCGTTGGCCAAAATGTTCACGCCTTCAACCATGCGTGCGCGGGCTTCGCCGCCGAAAATTACGTCTTTTGCTGCCATTTTTAAGCTCCTAAATTCAAATTAATCCGTTGAGGACAGAGCGACAGGGCGCTTCGCGCGTTAGTCGGTCTGTCCCGCAAATCACTCGACCACTGCGAACAGGTCTTCTTCTTTCATGACCAACAGCTCGTCGCCGCCGACCTTGACGGTCTGGCCGCTGTACTTGCCGAACAACACGCGGTCGCCGACTTTGACGCTCAGGGCTTTGGTCTCGCCTTTGTCGTTGGTTTTGCCAGGGCCGACGGCCAGGACTTCACCTTGATCGGGCTTTTCTGCAGCCGAGTCGGGGATCACGATGCCCGAGGCTGTTTTGGTTTCGCTTTCGATACGTTTGACGATCACGCGATCGCCCAAAGGACGCAGTTTCATGGAATCTCCTGGATTTGAAACAAGGGTTGAAAAACAAAAGCACCAAAAAAGGGTGCTGCTGAAATCTGAGGAGTGGAGTGCTGTTAGCACTCATCTCCATCGAGTGCTAATGATAAGGGCATTTGGGACCGTTTCAAGACCTGTTCGGTGAAACATCTCAGTGGTGTGCGGCCAAACCCTCTTGCGCATGCCGAGTGCACAGCAAGTAGCCGTAGACCAGATCCGTGCTGATGTCGCCCTCGAACAGACTCAATTGCGGGCTGGGGGCGAGTGGGCTGCCAGCGGGCAGGTGCTGGCTGTTGTAGACCACCAGGTGGGTGTTGTGCAGGCGGGCCGAGTCCAGGTGCAGGGGGGTGGTGTGCAACCAGGGGATGCGGGCGTCAATGAACAAAGCGTTCGTCTCGGCATCCAGGTCCATCAGGTCCAGTGGGTGGGTCATGACGGTGACTTGGGGCCAATGTACCAGGGTATCCAGGGCTGGCGCATGGAAGGTGCTGTCATGCAGGATGCAAATGAGCGCCTCTTCGGAAGCGGGCAGGGGGGTGGCCGGGCTCAGTCCTTGCTGGACGCAATAGTCCCGCAGAGATGTGGACAGGATGCGCCGATGCCCGCCGTGCGTGACAAAGGCCTTGAACACTCCGTTTTGCACCATCCGCTGCACGGTACCCACCGACAGGCCCAACATTTTGGCGGCCTGGCTGGTGCTGACATAGGTTTGGTTGTTTGGCGGTGTTTTCATGGTGTGTGTGCCTTGGGCGTCATTTCAGTCGGTTGGGTGGGTTCTGGTATTTCGATGCTAGGCCGCCATGGTGGGCTTGGGACTCTGGGTGAACCGGTAAACGGACAGCGATAAATCGGTAGCCACGCGGGCTCGGGTGGGCTGTCCAGAGCGGCAGCTTCTGGGTGGCGACCTCATGGGTGCGGGTTCAAGGCAAAATCACCCCCTTATGTTGCGTTGGTTCCTTTTTTTCTCACGTTGGCCTTTGTGGGCTTTGCATGCCTTGGGCAGTTTGGGGGGCTGGGCTGCCTGGCTGTTTTCGGGTCGCTACCGCCGCCGTTTTTTGGACAATGCCCGGCAGGCGGGTCTGGGCTGGTGGGCGGTGATGGGGGCCATCGGGCAGGCCGGGCGCATGTCGGCCGAGTTGCCGCGGTTGTGGCTGGGCCGCACACCGCCCTTGGTGTGGGCCGACGACCGGGCCGCGGCCGAGGCTTATGCACAAGGCCGAGGTGTTTTGTTTCTGACCCCTCACATGGGTTGCTTTGAGATCACCGCCCAGGCGCTTGCTTTGCGTTTTGGGCAGCAACACGGACAGTTGACGGTTTTGTACCGACCCGCCAGGCAGGTGGCCTTGAACGAGGTGATGGCCTTGGCACGCAACCGGCCGGGCTTGCAGGCGGTGCCCACCACCCTGGCGGGAGTGCGCCAGATGATCAAGGCCTTGCGGGCAGGCGAAGCCGTGGGTTTGCTGCCCGACCAGGTGCCGCCCGAGGGCATGGGCCAGTGGGCCCCTTACTTTGGCAAACCGGCTTACACCATGACACTCGCGGCCCGATTGGCCTTGCAAACCGGAGCCCAGGTGGTGTTGATTTGGGGCGAGCGCTTGCCCTGGGGGCGCGGCTACCGGCTGCACACCCAAACGCTGGGCCGCGAATTGTCGCCGGATCTGGAAACGGCGGTGGTGCAGATCAATCAGGCCATGGAGGTCTTGGTGCAGGCTTGCCCGCAGCAGTATTTGTGGGGCTATGCCCGCTACAAAGCCCCGCGCAAGGACACCTGATGCATCCCGTGGTTTTGCTCATCCGCTTTTTGGCACCATGGCCTTTGGGGGCCCTGCGCGCTTTGGGCTGGGTCTTGGGCCATGTCTTGTGGGCCTTGGCCCGGTCGCGGCGGCGCATTGTGCAGGTCAACCTGGCTTTGTGCTTTCCACACCTCACGCCCCGTGAGCGAGGTCATTTGGCCCGCAGGCATTTTGTGGGGGTGGTGCAGTCGCTGCTCGACAGGTCCTGGCTTTGGCACGGCTCGCCCGCGCAGCTGCGCAGGCGTTTGCAGTTGCAGGGCGATTTGAGCCCCTTGCTGGGCCCTGAGCCCGTGGTGATGCTGGCGCCGCATTTTGTGGGGCTGGACGCGGGTGGCAGCGCCCTGACCCAGTTGCATGGTGTGCACATGGCCAGCATTTATGTGCGTCAGCGCAATGCGGCGCTGGACGAGTGGGTTCGCCAGGGGCGCAACCGATCAGGTCAAGTCAGCTTGTATTTCCGCCACCAGGGGGTCAAGCAAATCTTGTCGGGCCTGCGCCAGGGGGTCAAACTGTATTTGTTGCCAGACATGGATTTTGGGCGCAAGGAGTCGGTGTTTGTGCCCTTTTATGGCGTTCAGGCGGCCACCGTGCCTTCTTTGTCGCGCTTTGCGCGTTTGGGGCGTGCCCGGGTGATGACCGTGGCCACACGCATGACCGCACAGGGCTACCGTCTGGAGCTGGGACCCCTGTGGGCCGATTTCCCGAGCGAAGACGCCGAGGCCGACACCGCCCGCATGAACCGTGAACTGCAGACCTTGATCGACACCATGCCGGAGCAGTATTACTGGGTGCACAAACGGTTCAAAACCCGACCCGAGGGCGAGCCTGGGGTTTATTGAGCGGGTTTGATGTCGCTCGGAGGCAGAAAATTCGCAATCTCTTGGATGACTCGTGCTGGTTGTTCATGCACCACCCAGTGTGTGGCCTGCGCAATCGGCACGAGTTTCAGATCGGGGATGTGCGCGTCCAGCCCTTCCGTCAGGCAGGGCAACAAGGCCACATCGCCCAGCGCCCAGAGCAGCAGCGTGGGCACCTCGATGCGCAGCGCCTCGGGCGGGATCTGGACGGCGCTGGCACCCGGGTCGGTGGCGGTGGCCGGGCGCAGGGGTGAGGCGCGGTAATAGTTCAAGCCGCCTTGCAGCCCATGCTGCCAAACCTCGCGGTATTGCGCTTTCACGGCGGGTGTGAGCCAGTGGGCCTGGGTGTCTGCCGTGGGCGCTGTGAGGGATTGCAAAGAAGTGTCTTGGCCCGTCAAAAAACCGAACATGCGTTCGAAGTCCTTGGCCGCCAACTGCGCCGCCGCATCGGGCTGCACCAAAAAGTTCATGTAGGCGCTGGCCGCTTGCTGCGCCGGGTCGTGTTGTAAGGCCCGAAGGAAAGGGCCGGGGTGGGGCGAGTTGAGGACGACCAGCTGGCGCATGCGATGCGGGTTCTGGTTGGCCAGGCTCCAAGCCACGGCGCCGCCCCAATCGTGGGCGATGAGCGCGGCCAGCGGGCGGCCGCCCGGGAGGGGGCCGCATTCGCTGTCGATCAGGGCCACGATGTCCTGTGCCAGGTGTTTGGCGCGGTAAGCCTTGACGTCTTCAGGGGCGCTCGAGCGCTCGTAGCCGCGTAGGTTGGGGGCCACGCAGCGGTAGCGGCCGTTTTCGGGCCGGGAAAAATGCCGCAACAAAGGGTCCCAAACCCAGGCCCCTTCAGGGAAGCCGTGCAAAAACAGCAGCACAGGGCGGCCGGGTTCACCACAGGCACGGCAGCTCAGCGTGATGCCGTGGGGCAGGGTTTGCTGCCAGGTCTGGATGTCGGGATGCACAGCGGATCACTCCATGAGGGGCGGTGGTCCGGGGCTGTGTTCAGCGCAGGCTCACTCGTCCAGGGCTTCGGGTTCTTCTTCGGGGGGCTCGGTGCTTGGTGCAGGGACTGCTGCGCCACCAGCCGGGTGGGTCCAGTCCCACAGCAATTGGGCCACTTCGTCCACGCCTTGCTTTTTCAGGGCCGAAAAGAGTTTGACCTCGCCGCCGCCGGCTTGCAGTCGCGCAATCGACAAGGCTTTGGCCTGCTCGGCACGGGTGAGCTTGTCGGCCTTGGTCAGGATGATCAGGAACTTCAGGCCTTCTTCGACGCGGGGACGGATCACTTCGAGCAAGATGTCATCGAGCTCGGTCAAGCCATGACGTGGGTCGCACATCATGACGATGCCGGTCAGGTTGTCGCGGCTGACCAAGTAGTTGGCCATCACCTGCTGCCAACGCAGCTTGTCCATCTTGGCCACGGCGGCGTAGCCGTAACCGGGCAAATCGGCCAGCACGGCATCGGTGATGCCCTGCTTGCCCAGTGCAAACAGGTTGATGTGCTGGGTGCGACCAGGTTTTTTGGAAGCAAAGGCCAGTTGCTTTTTTTGCGTCAGGGTGTTGATGCAGGTGGATTTGCCCGCGTTCGAGCGACCCACAAAGGCGATTTCGGGCGTGTCCATCGCAGGCAAGTGGTGCAATTGCGCAGCGGTGGTCAAAAAACGCGCGGTGTGCATCCAGCCCATGGGCGTCACAGCTGCGGGGGTATTGGGCGCGGCCAAAGCCGCTGCAGGCGTGGCTTGAGGGGCTTTGGCAGGGCTTGCAGGGACGCGAACGTGGGGGCGGGAGCTCATAAATCAGGGATACCTTGGGTCGTCAGGAAACTGACGTGGACCTCATTGTAGAATCCTTGGGTTTTGCGCCAACTCTTGGATCACGCCATGAAGTCGATTTCCTCTCTCTTGATCACCGCTCTGTCGGCCGCTTTTGTGGCTGGTTCTGCCTTGGCTGCCGGCCCCGCGCCGCAAGCTGCCAAACCCGACCTGGCCAAAGGCGAGGCCATTTACAGCGCAGCCTGTGTGGCTTGCCATGCCGCGGATGGCAACTCAGGTACGCCCGTCAACCCCAAGCTGGCCCAGCAGCACCCCGAATACCTGCTCAAGCAATTGCAGGAATTCAAATCGGGCAAGCGTGCCAACGCCGTGATGAGCGGCATGGTGGCTGGTTTGAGCAATGAAGACATGCGCAACATCAGCTACTGGCTCGCTTCCAAGACAGCCAAGCCTGGTTTTGCCAAAGAAAAAGATACGGTGGCTTGGGGCGAGCGCATCTACCGCGGTGGCATCCCTGACCGCCAGATCGCGGCATGCGCCAGCTGCCATTCGCCCAACGGTGCAGGCATGCCTTCGCAGTACCCCCGTTTGTCGGGCCAGCACGCCGATTACACCGCTGCCCAGCTGATTCAATTCCGTGAAGGTGTTCGCAAGAACAACCTGCAAATGACCCAAGTTGCGGCCAAGATGAACGACCGCGAAATCAAGGCCGTTTCAGACTACATCGCGGGTTTGCGCTAAAACCTGACCCAGCGTTCAGGAATGTGCGGTGCTTGTCCTGTTGCATGCAGGGGATTTAAGCCAAAGCCCATGCCCCTGCGGCACAATTCAGCATCGGCTGATATGACTTGACTCAAGGCCGGTTTTACCGGCTTTGTTTTTTTCTGGCGAGCTTTGTCCCGCCTTTCCTGTGTCAGCTTCATTTTTTACACCCCATGACGACTGTTGCATCCAGCCCTGAATCCGAGCGCAGCTCGCCCCGAGGGCAGGCCGTGATCGAGTTGCTGTCGTCCATGCGGTTTGCCATTTCCTTGTTGACGATCATTTGCATCGCCTCGGTGATTGGCACGGTGCTCAAGCAAAACGAGCCCACCAACAACTACATCAACCAGTTCGGACCGTTTTGGGCCGAGTTGTTTGCCACGCTCAAGCTCAACACCGTCTACAGCGCTTGGTGGTTTCTGTTGATTCTGGCCTTCCTGGTGGTCAGCACCAGTTTGTGCATCGCCCGCAACACGCCCAAGATCCTGGTGGACCTGAAAAACTACAAGGAAAACATCCGCGAGCAAAGCCTCAAGGCTTTCCACCACAAGGCCGAAGGCCATTTGAACGAAGCACCCGAGGCTGCGGCCAAACGACTGGGGGCTTTGCTGGCCACGGGTGGCTGGAAGGTGAAGCTGCAAGAGCGCGACACCCCGGCGGGCAAGGGCTGGATGCTGGCGGCCAAGGCGGGAGCGGCCAACAAGATCGGTTACATCGCGGCGCACTCGGCCATTGTGCTGGTGTGTGTAGGGGGCTTGCTCGACGGCGACTTGATGGTGCGTGCCCAGATGTGGTTGGGTGGCAAGGAAATTTACAACGGTGGCGGTCTGATCGCCGATGTGCCTGCGCAGCACCGCCTGTCCGAGCGCAACCCGGCCTTCCGAGGCAATTTGCTGGTGGCCGAAAACACCGCCTCGGGCACCGCCATCCTGAATCAGTCCAATGGCATCTTGCTGCAAGACCTGCCTTTTGTGATCGAGCTGAAAAAGTTCATCGTCGAGTACTACTCGACCGGCATGCCCAAACTGTTTGCCAGCGACATCATCATCCATGACAAGGCCACGGGCGAGAAGCAGGAAGCACGCGTCGAGGTGAACCACCCGGCCAGCTTCAAGGGCATCAACATTTACCAGTCCAGCTTTGACGACGGTGGCTCCAGTGTCAAACTGCAAGCTGTGCCCATGTCGGCGGCTACCAAAGCTTTTGAGGTCGAAGGCACCATCGGCGGCAGCACCGATCTGACCAATGGCAATGACAAACTGACCCTGGAGTTCACCGGGCTGCGCGTGATCAACGTGGAGAACATGTCTGGCGGCGCAGGCCCCGAGGGCACCGCAGTGGATGTGCGCAAGGTCGATTTGCGCAGCGCCATTGATGAGCGTTTGGGTGCGGGCCACAAAACCACCAAAACCAAAGAACTGCGCAACGTGGGCCCGAGCGTGAGTTACAAGCTGCGTGATGCGGCCGGTCAAGCGCGTGAGTACAACAACTACATGTTGCCCGTGGACACGGGTGACGGCGTGCCTGTTTTCTTGCTGGGCATGCGCGAAACACCCAGTGAGCCTTACCGTTACCTGCGCCCCCCTGCCGATGAAAATGGCGAGTTGACGGGCTTCATCCGCCTGCGTGCAGCCTTGGAGACCCCCGAGCTGCGTGACCGGGCGGTGCAGCGTTATGCCCGCAAGGCGGTGGATCCTCAGCGGCCCGAGTTGACCCGCCAATTGGCCGATTCGGCTGCGCGTTCACTGGGCCTGTTTGCCGGGCTGGAACAGGTGCAGGGCAAAACCGTGTCGGGCCTGCAGGCTTTGGCCGATTTTCTGGAATCGAATGTGCCCGAAGCCGAGCGCCCTCGCGCAGGCGAGATGTTTGTGCGCATTTTGAATGGGGCTTTGTTTGAGCTCGACGCCGTGGCTCGCGAACAAGCCGGGGCCAAACCCATGCCCGCTGATCAAGTTCAGGGCTTCATGTCGCAGGCGGTGCTTGCGCTGTCTGACGCCCCGTTTTACCCTGCGCCCATGACGTTTTTGCTGAAGGACTTCAAGCAGGTGCAAGCGAGCGTGTTCCAGGTGGCCAGGGCCCCCGGCCAGTCCATCGTTTACCTGGGCTGTGCCCTTTTGATCCTGGGTATTTTTGCAATGCTGTATGTTCGGGATCGTCGCTTGTGGGTTTGGCTCTCGCCACAAGGCGATGGCGCCCAGGCGAGTGTGGCCTTGTCGTCCAACCGCAAGACCATGGATGTAGACCGTGAATTTGACCAACTGAGTGCCCGCTTGCTGGGCCGCTCCGAGAAAACACCATGACGACTGTCACTTTGAATCCAGGTTATCTCTCCAGCCGCACGGCCATTGACTGGGGCTTTGCCCTGCTGGCGCTGCTCGGCACGGTGTTCGCGTTCACCCGATACCAGCACGCGATGGATGTGTACGAGCAGGCCATCCTGATCGGCAGTTTGCCCGCAGTGATCTGGCTGGCGTGGTTCTGGCGGCCCTTGCGCACCTTGATGCTGGTGGTCACAGGCCTGTCACTGCTGGCCATTTACCTCTACCAAGGTGATCTGGCCCGTTCCGAGCAGGTGTTCTTGCTCAAATATTTCCTCTCCAGCCAGTCGGCCATCCTGTGGATGAGCATCTTGTTTTTCATCAGCACGGTGTTTTACTGGGCGGGTGTGTTCATCCGTGGTCAGGGCGATGCCATGGAGTCTTTGGGCTCGCGCATGGCTTGGGTGGCGGTGGGTCTGGCCCTGATTGGTACTTTGGTGCGCTGGTATGAAAGCCATCAGTTGGGCCCGGACATCGGACACATTCCGGTGAGCAATCTGTACGAAGTCTTTGTCATGTTTTGCTGGATGACAACGGCCTTTTACCTGTACTACGAAGCGCAATACAAAACCCGCGCTTTGGGTGCATTTGTGATGCTGGTGGTCAGCGCGGCGGTGGGCTTTTTGCTGTGGTACACGCTGGTGCGTGAGGCGCACGAAATCCAGCCCTTGGTGCCTGCCCTCAAGAGCTGGTGGATGAAAGTCCATGTGCCCGCCAACTTCATTGGTTACGGCACCTTTGCCCTGGCGGCCATGGTGGCTTTTGCCTACCTGATCAAGCAACAAGCGACCGAGACCCGCTGGTACAAGCTGGCGCCTTTGTGGCTGTTGGGCATTGTGTTGTGTTTTGAGCCGGTGGTGTTCCGCCAATCGGCCAACGACCAGACCAGCAGTTACTGGATGGTCTACTTCGGGATCTCTGCCTTCATCGTGGCGGGTATTTTGCTGGGCCGTCGCCGCATTGCCGAGCGCCTGCCCTCGTTCGAAATCCTCGACGATGTGATGTACAAAGCCATCGCTGTGGGCTTTGCCTTTTTCACCATCGCCACCGTGTTGGGCGCTTTGTGGGCGGCCGAGGCTTGGGGCGGATACTGGAGCTGGGACCCGAAAGAGACTTGGGCCCTGATCGTGTGGCTGAACTACGCCGCCTGGCTGCACATGCGCCTCATGAAGGGCTTGCGTGGCACCGTGGCCGCTTGGTGGGCCTTGGTGGGCTTGGGCATCACAACCTTTGCCTTCTTGGGCGTGAACATGTTCCTGAGTGGCCTGCACAGCTACGGTACTTTGTAAGTCCGGGGGCTCAGCCCCTCTGTTGGCTGCCAAGTCCCTGGCCGATCAGTGGAACTGCTGGTCGTACAAAGTCAGGCCTTGGGCCACCGCGTTGAGCAGGTCCTCGGTCCTGAAGGGTTTCCACAAAAAGGTGACCGCGTCCGATTTCTGCGCCGCCAACGTGTCTTGTGGCAGGCTCTCGCCGCTCATGAAAATGACCGGAGTTGGGTCGCCTGTTTTGACCATCCATGCCTGCAGCTCAACACCCGTTATTTTGGGCATGCGCACATCGAGCAGCATCACACGCCGCTCGGTCACGGGGGGTGCACTCAAATAAGCTTGGGCACCCTCGTGGGTGCGGACCTTGAAGCCACGGGCCTCCAGAACTAGCTGCAACATGCGCCGGATGTCTGCATCGTCATCAACGACTTCGATCAAAGCGGGGTTCAACATCATCCTTCGTGAAAAATGAAGATTTATTTTAACGACAGATGAAGGGACTTGGCTTATCGTGCGAGCGCCTGCGCAGTCCACCCAGCGGCGATGCTTCATGCCGATGCGGGTTAGCCCTGAGGATGGTCCAGTTTGCATCTTGTTTCAGGACGTTTGGCCCCTTTGTGCAAAAGTGATCAAGACCGTTCACAATGAAAGGGCGATATTTCACCAGCAGGCCTATCCCATGATCATCCGCTCTTCATCTTCTGGATTTTTGCACCCTGTGCCCAGCGACATCACCAGCCAGGTGGCATACCAATCCCGCCGCGACCTGATGCGACAGCTTGCAGCCGGTTCTGCGGGATTGGCTTTGGCGGGTTGGGCGATGCGCGATGCACAAGCCCAAATGGCCCGGCCCGGGCAATTGCCAGCGCTGGCTTCGGTTCCCTCCAAGCTGAGCGGCGCCATGGTGCTGGACAAACCCACGCCCTACAAAGACGCCACCACCTACAACAACTTCTATGAATTCGGCACCGACAAGGGTGATCCCGTCAAGCGGGCCCACACCCTCAAGACCGATCCCTGGAGTGTGGAGATAGAGGGGCTGGTGAATAAACCTGCCCGTGTGAACCTGGAAGACCTGATGAAGTGGGGCGCCATGGAAGAGCGCATCTACCGCTTGCGCTGTGTGGAAGGCTGGTCCATGGTGATCCCATGGGTGGGCTATTCCATGGCCGATCTGATCCGCCGTGTGGAGCCCTTGCCGGGTGCGAAGTTTGTGGAGTTTGTGACCCAGGCCGACCCCAAAACCATGCCGGGTTTGCGATCCAGTGTGCTGGACTGGCCCTATGTGGAAGCCCTGCGCATGGACGAAGCCATGCACCCGCTCACCCTGCTGGCTTTTGGCATGTATGGCGAGGTGATGCCCAAACAAAACGGGGCACCGCTGCGTCTGGTCGTGCCTTGGAAATACGGCTTCAAGAGCGGCAAGAGCTTGGTCAAAATCCGTTTCACCGACAAGCAGCCGGTCACGTCTTGGGAGAAATCCGCGCCGCAAGAATACGGTTTTTATTCCAACGTGAACCCGAATGTGGACCACCCGCGTTGGAGCCAGGCCACCGAGCGGCGCATTGGCGAAGATGGTTTGTTGGCCAAAAAGCGCAAAACACTGATGTTCAACGGCTATGAGGCTCAGGTGGGGCAGATGTACGCGGGCATGGACCTGAAAAAGTTCTTCTGATGCCGCTGCGGGAAAAGTCTTGAGGACATGAGGGCGGCGCTGCGTCATCCCGCCGCGTGGTGGGCTTTGCTGGTGCTCGGCTGTATGCCCTGGGCCTGGCTGCTGGCGCAAACCCTGCTGGACCAACTTGGCCCCAACCCCGCGGAAGCCCTGATCCGAGCCACCGGCGACTGGACACTGCGCAGCCTGTGTGTGGTGCTGGCCGTGAGCCCTTTGCGCACTTGGTTGGGCTGGCCCGAGTTGATGCGTTTTCGCCGCATGCTGGGTTTGCTGGTGTTTGGTTACGCCAGCTTGCACCTGCTGTGCTATGCCTGGTTCGACATGGGCTTTGATCTGGCCGACACGCTGCAAGACATCACCAAGCGCCCCTTCATCTGGTTGGGTTTCAGCGCCTTTGTGATTTTGTGGGCGCTGGCTGCCACCTCTTTCAACCGAGCCGTGCGCTGGCTGGGCGGCAAACGCTGGCAAGTGCTGCACCGAGGCGTTTATGCCGTGGCTGTGCTCGCTGTGCTCCACTTTTGGTGGATGAGGGCGGGCAAACAGGACTTTGCCGAGGTGTTGGTCTATGCGGGCATCTTGGCCGCTTTGCTGGGCTGGCGTTGGCTGCGGCGCTCAGCACGGCGACCCTGAACACTTGTCAAACGCTGTGCTGGCGCTTGACAGGCGCTTTTGCATTTCAGACCAGTTGTTCCAGAGCAAAAGTGTCGAACGCCGATTCGCGTTGGCGGATCAGGTGCGCTTGGGTGCCATCGACCAGAACCTCGGCGGCGCGGCCACGGGTGTTGTAGTTGCTGGCCATGCTCATGCAGTAAGCGCCTGCAGACAGCACGGCCAGCACGTCACCCGCTTGTACCTGCAGCTGGCGGTCGCGGCCAATCCAGTCGCCGCTCTCGCACACGGGGCCCACCACGTCATACACCGCAGCTTCGCCTGAGCGCGGCTTGACCGGAACGATCTGGTGGAAGGCTTGGTACATGGCCGGGCGGGGCAGGTCGTTCATCGCAGCGTCGACGATGCAGAAATTCTTTTGTTCGCCGGGCTTCAGATACAGCACCTCTGTCAGGCACACACCCGCGTTGCCCACCAAAGAGCGGCCCGGCTCGATCATCAGCTGGCGCTGGCCGTAGCCGCGTGCGTCCAGCTTGGCCAGAAGTTGCGCCCACAGCGCATCGGCTTGTGGTGGGGTGTCGCCGTTGTAGTTGATGCCCAAACCACCACCAAAATCGATGTGGTGAATCGGGATGCCTGCTGCTTCGATGTCGGCCACCAGGTCCAGCACGCGGTCCATGGCGTCCAGGTAGGGGGTGGTCTCGGTGATTTGTGAGCCGATGTGGCAATCAATGCCCACCACCTTGAGCCCCGGCAGGCTGGCCGCGTGGCGGTAGGCCCGCAGGGTGTCTTCGTGTGCAATTCCGAATTTGTTGCCCTTGAGGCCGGTGGAAATGTAGGGATGCGTTTTGGGGTCGACGTTGGGGTTCACGCGCAGACTGACCGGGGCGATTTTTCCCATGCCCATCGCCACTTCGCTGAGTACATCGAGTTCGGCAACACTTTCGACGTTGAAGCAACCGATGCCCACTTGCAGGGCCTGTTTCATTTCGTGGCGGGTTTTGCCCACGCCTGAAAAAATGACTTTGGCCGGATCGCCACCAGCCGCCAGCACGCGGGCCAGCTCGCCGCCAGAGACGATGTCAAAGCCACAACCGGCTTCGGCAAACACCTGCAAGATGGCCAGACTGGAGTTGGCCTTCATGGCGTAGCAAATTTGTGCCTGGCGCCCGGCAAAGCCGCGCTGGTAAGCGGCCAGGGCCGACAGCATGGCCGCTTTGGAGTAGACGAACAAGGGTGTGCCATGTTCGTGGGCCAATTGGGACAGCGCCACGCCCTCCACATGCAGCTGGTTGCCCGCATAGGCGATGTGGGGTTGTCCTGGGAGTGCGGTGGTGGCGGTCATGGCTTGAAATTTGGGAGGTGAATGGAGGCAACAAAAAAGGCGGGTGTGAACAGGGCTTGGCGCTGGGCGAGTGTTGATCTCAAGGCGCGGCAGCAGGGACCGGTTGGGCTTTGTTGGACCGGGTGCTTGCATCAGGAGCGCTGCTGGAAGCAGGTGCAGACGAGCCAAACGGGTCAAGGGTTTGGGGCAAGGTGGCACGCCCGGCCGAAGCGGGCGTGGTGGGCAGGACCAGTGGACCCCGCTGACCGCAAGCGCTCAATACGGCCGCACCGCCAACAAGGGCATGCAGCATGACTAGAATCTTCATCACCTTCAACATGCTGCGATTGTAATGACCGACCTTGAATTTCTGGACCAAGCTGAACGCCTTCTGGCGGGCGTAGAGATCAGCTGCGATCGCCTCAACGACGACACCGATGCAGATGTGGACAACCAACGGGTGGGCGGCATGATCACTTTGACGTTTCCCAACCGCAGTCAGATCGTGATCAATCTTCAAAAGCCCCTGCACGAAGTGTGGCTGGCGGCCCGCTGCGGTGGCTTTCACTACAAGTTTGACGGCACCCACTGGCAAGACACCAAGGGTCAAGGTGAGTTCTGGCAGAGCCTGTCGCGCTACGCCTCGGAGCAATCAGGTCAGGACTTGACGTTCAAGCCCTGAGTGCCCAGAGCAACGGGCGCTTTTAAAAACCGCAAGTGCGGTTCAATTTCTGAACAAATCGAGTATCCGCTTGCGCTCTTCTTCGGGGGGGATGGCATCTGCCTGGCTGCTGTTGTCTTTGTTGCCCAGTGAGGAAATGCCGTTGCCGCCTGAAAACTCTGAATACACCCAGTCTCCACCCATTTGCAACAAGCCTTCGGCCGGTGTGGGCTCGGTGATGGGCAGGTTGCGCAGGGCCGTTTCCATGTACCTGATCCACACAGGCAAGCTCAGCCCGCCGCCAGTTTCTCGATCACCGAGCTTTCGGGGCGTGTCGTAACCGATCCAGACCACGGCAGCGAGCCGAGGGTGGTAGCCTGCAAACCAGGCGTCCATGGCATCGTTGGTGGTGCCGGTTTTGCCGTAGATGTCGGGTCGTTTGAGGGTTGCTTGTGCACGGGCTGCGGTGCCCGAGCGTGTGACTTCTTGCATGAGGCTGGTCATGACAAAAGCGTTGCGCTGGGGAATCGCGCGTTGTGAGGCTTCGTTGATTTCAGGCGGAGGGCTGTCGACCAAGAGGCGATCTTTGTAGTCGGTGATGCGGTTGATCAGGTGAGGGCTGACCAAGTAGCCGCCATTGGCAAAAACCGAATAAGCCGTGGCCATCTGCATGACCGTGACCGAGCCTGCGCCCAAAGCCATGGTCAAGTAAGGCGGGTGTTTGTCGGCGTCAAACCCAAAGCGGGTGACCCACTCTTGGGCCGGACGGGTCCCCACCGATTGCAAGACCCTAATCGAGACCATGTTCTTGGACTTGGCCAAGCCGGTGCGCAAACTCATGGGGCCATCAAATTTGCCATCGTAGTTTTTGGGCTCCCAGGGCTGGCCGCCGGTCACGCCGCCATCAAAAAACAAGGGCGAATCGTTGACCATGGTCGCGGGAGACAAGCCTTTTTCCAAGGCCGCGGAGTAAATGAAGGGCTTGAAGCTGGAGCCCGGCTGTCGCCAAGCTTGGGTGACGTGGTTGAATTTGTTTTTGGCAAAGTCAAAGCCGCCAACCAGCGCTCGGATGGCCCCAGTTTGAGGGGTCAAGGCCACAAAGGCACCTTCGACCTCGGGCGACTGGGTAAGTTCCCATTGGCCCTTGGGCAGTTGAACAATGCGGACCACAGCACCTTTGCGAATGCGTTTGGCTGCTGGGGCTTTGTCAGACAGGCCCGATTGAACGGGGTTGAGGCCCTCGCCGGTGATGGTGATTTGTTCGCTGTTTTGTCGGACCACCACCACTTTTTTAGGGGAGGCCTCCAAAACAACGGCTGACATCAAGTCGCCATTGTCTGGGTGGTCTTCCAAGGTCTCGTCAATCAGGTCTTCGACCAGCTTGGGATCGTTGGGCAAGGTGATGAATTTTTCGGGTCCACGGTATACCTGACGTCGCTCGTAGTCCAGCAGTCCCTGGCGCAAAGCCTGGTAGGCGGCCATTTGATCCTGCGACTGGATGGTGGTGTAGACATTCAGGCCGCGCGTGTAAGTGTCTTGACCGTACTGGGCAAACACCATTTGCCGGACCGTTTCCGCGACAAATTCGGCGTGCAGATTTTTTTTGTTGCCCGCTGTTTTCAAAGCCAAAGGCTCGGCTTTGGCTTGAGCCGCCTGGCGGGCGGTGATGTAGCCGTTTTCCTCCATGCGCTCGATGATGTAGAGCTGGCGTGAGCGGGCACGTTTGGGGTTGGCGATGGGGTTGAAGGCCGAGGGCGCTTTGGGCAGCCCGGCCAGCATGGCTGCTTCGGCAATCGAGATGTTTTTGAGTGATTTGCCAAAGTAGGTCTCTGCCGCCGATGCAAAACCGTAGGCACGATTGCCCAAGAAGATCTGGTTCATGTAGATCTCCAGAATCTGGTCCTTGGTCAACAGGTGTTCGAGTTTGTAGGTCAGCAGGATTTCGTAAATTTTGCGGGTGTAGGTTTTCTCGGATGACAGGTAGACATTGCGTGCCACCTGCATGGTGATGGTGGACGCGCCTTGGCTTTTCAAGCGTCCGATGTTGGCAATGCCTGCCCGCAAAATGCCCAAATAATCCACACCACCATGGTCATAAAAGCGGTTGTCCTCAATGGACAACACCGCATCTTTCATGATTTGCGGGATTTCTTTGATTGGGGTGAGGTTGCGGCGTTCCTCGCCAAATTCGCCCATCAGTTGGCCATCGGCCGTGAACACGCGCAAAGGCAATTTGGGTTTGTAATCGGCCAGGTCTGAGATGTCTGGCAAGTTGGGGTAAGCCGTCACCATGGCCACGCCCACGACCATCAGCAAACAAAACAAACCTGCACCAAGCAAGCCCATGGCCCACAAGGCCAGCCTGACCAGCCATGCCGACGCGCCGAGGCCGGGTGGTTTGCTTGGCGGTCTTTGGGAGGTGTCCGGTGGGGTGTCTTGTTGAGGCATAGGGCTGGATTGTGCGGCGGCCATCGAATGATCGGACGCCTTGCATTATAAAAAGCTCGGGCTGTTGCACGAGAGACACTCAGCAAATTTGAATACTTTAAGTATAAAAATGGATTGTTCACCCACAAATATCATGTTACAAAACCTGTCAAAACAAGCCATCCTTGGCTTGGACAGGGGGGGGCATGCCATCTTGGTCTCGGTTTTGGCAGCGTGTAGCCCATCGTCCGGTGCGACAGGCTTGGGGCTTGGCCTGTGACGGGGCGGGTTGGGCCTTGGTGGGCTTGTCATGGCACAAAGCAGTGGGCGTTCGGGTGGACACCACAGAGAAAATCGCCACCGCCAATGATCCGCCAGGGTCCGGTTTCGGCTGGGGTCTGAGCCAAGTGGGTGGGCGCTCGCGCCAGCGGGTTTCTGTGGGCTTGGCCGAAGACGAGTTGATCGCCGGGGTGCTGGTGCTGCCTGCGCAACTGCCCCGTGATGATTGGGCCAGTGAGGTGCAGCTGGAAGTGGCTCAGTTGCTGTGCTTGGCACCCGATGAAGTCAATTTTGATTTTCAACCCGACCCGGTGAGTGATGGCCTGTTGTCCCGTGTGCATTGGGTGGGTTGTGATCAGGCCCGGATTCGGGCGATCCGCGACGGTGTGCGCATGGCGGGTTGGCGGCTCGACAGCGTAGAGCCCGCCAGTCACGCTGCCCACCGTGCGGTCTGTCACCTCAAAGGGGGTCTCGACAGCTTGCTCACGCAAGCGCCACAAGACTGGCAATTTGACTTGACTCCCCATCTGGGAGTAGGCCACAACCTGCCCTCTGGTGCGTTCGATGCGGCGGCTGACCCGGTCTTGAGGCAGGCTTTGCAATCCACCGCAGGGCCGCGTCTGGTGGCCTCGGGTCTCGCCCTCAAAGCTTGGCTGTGATGATGGTCTTTAACCTGTTGCAATACCCGGCCTTGGTCAGTCAGCGCCGAAGCATTCACAGAAGGTGGACCTCATGGGCTGGCTTGTTGGCAGGCAGCCTTGTGGCCGTTGGGGTGGTGCTTCAGGTGCAGGAAAAACAAGAGCGACTGTCGCAAGAGCGTGCCTTGTTGGACTCTCGTTTGCAGCTCGCTCAGAACCAGCTGGCTTCGGACAAGGCTCTTCAGGCGCAGCGCAACACTTGGCAGCAGCAAGATGCGCATCTTCAGTTGCTCATTGCGCAGCAACGGCGCTGGGAGGCTTTGTTCCAGGCCCTCTTGCAGGAAACAGGGCCAGACACCGTGCAGCTGCAGCGACTGCAGTTCGATGCGCAAACGCTGGAGTTGCACGGCCAGGCCAAGGATGCGCAGCGCATGGCCTTGGCGCGTGCGCGTTTGTCGTTGCCAGGGCTTGCGCCTTCGCCAGAAGTCGCTTGGATGCTGGTCAGCATGGTGAACGCCTCAGTCACAGACAAGGAGCTTGCACCTGCTGCTTTGGAATTTGTATGGCGGACCGATTGGCCACAGGTGGGCTCGGCTGCCCTGTCAGCACCTCCAGTGCAAAACCCGCAGTCCGATCGGCTCAAGGAGCGGCCATGATGCGATGGCGGTCATGGACATGGTCAGGGTCTTGGACGGCTTGGGTGCCAGCTTGGCAATTGAGTTGGCCCAAGCTGTGGCGTGACCGGTGGCGCTGGCTGGCTCGCCGCTGGGGGTTTGCCTTGGCTGGCTTCGCGGCAGGGTTGCTCGGGGTGGGCAGTTGGCAGCACAAGGACCTGGAAGCGCTGTGGGAAAGCCAGGCGCAGGTGGACGATCTGCAAAAGAAACTCCAAGAGCATCTGCAACAAGCGCAGTCCAAGCAGACGCTTGTTGCTGCCCCAGCTTTGACCCCGCAGACGGGCCCACCCCTGGTCAAGGCGGGCTGGCCAGTACAAGGCACACAGGCTGCCGTCTGGCTGCAACTGGAGCGTTTGGTGGTTCAACACGGCTTGCGATGGATGTCCTTGCAGCTGGAGTCCCCCAGCACCATGGGCCATTGGCCGAGTCAGACGGCAGCGTTGCGGCTTCAGGGCCGTTTTGAGGATTGGGTGCGGGTGTGGGCTGCAATGAACGCCCGAGGTCCACTCTGGGGAATGGAGCGCTTGCGCATCACGCCCCAAGAGGGCGGGGTGGCCGTGGATGCTGTGCTGCGCCTGTGGTTGTCGCCAGGGCCTGTACAAGCCAATGTGTCCACAGAGTTGATGCAGGTCGATGGGCCGGTGGTCTTGCGGGTCGGTGCGGGCGCACCTGTTTTTGTCCCAACGGCTTCGCTGCCAGCGAGTGCATCTGTTGTGAGCGCGGGTCTCAATGACGAGGTTCTTGGGTCTGTGTCTGCAGGCATCTCGACCCGGTCCGGCACTTTGGCACCAGACAGCCAGGCAGCGGCCTCGACCATGGGGTCGCTTTCACCCGACCCTGCCGACTGGCCTTTGGCGCAGGTCCGTTTGGCGGGCGTGTGGCAGTCTGGCCCCTCTGCACAGCCCATTTTGCAAGCGGGGCCGCACTGGGTGCCTGCCCGTGTGGGGCAGCGTATTGGGCCCCATGGCCATGTGGTGCACAGCATCCATGCCGAAGACGTGCATTTGCGCACTGCACAAGGCGCGGTGTGGGTGATCGGTTTGGAAAAGGCAAAACCATGAAGTTCAATCCACTCTCTTGGCTTGTCCCACGCGGCCCAGTGTGGCGCTCTGTGCTGTATTTGGGGTGCTTGTGCATGGTGACTGACTCTGGGGCACAAACCCCCCAGTCGCCCAAGCCCGAGGGCTCGATCGAGGCCCCATCCAGCAAGAGCGCTTGGGTACGCCACCCCGTGGACGACCATCGTCCCATCAGCCTGAACTTTCAGAATGTCGAAATCAGCACCCTGCTGCAGGTGTTTGCCGAGTTCACCGGCTTGAACCTGGTGGCGACCGACAGTGTGAAAGGGCAGGTGACCGTGCGCCTGACCGATGTGCCCTGGCCCCAAGCATTGAACATTGTGTTGCAGTCCAAAGGTCTGGCTTCGCGTCAAGACGGGCGTGTGCTGTGGGTGGCCCCGCAGCACGAATGGGCCCAGCGCGAAAAAATGCAGCTCGATGCCCAAGCCGCGCTGGAAGCAGTGAGCCCGGTGCAAACGATGAGCATGCGCCTGCAATATGCCCGAGCCACCGATGTCGCCCAGCGCTTGCAAGGGGCTGGATTGGGTGGAGGTGGCCGCTGGCTCAGCGGCCGTGGCAGTGTGCTGGCCGAGCCGCGGACCAACCAGTTGTTCATCTCTGACTTGCCCCAGCGCTTGGCAGAGGTTCAGAAACTGGTGGCCCAGTTGGATATTCCGGTGCGGCAGGTGCTGATCGAAGCCCGCATCGTCGAAGCGGATGACCAGTTCGGGCAATCGCTGGGTGTGCGATTGGGCGCGGGACTGGCGGTCCCTTTGCGTGTGAACCAGCGTGCCAACACCTTGGCGGTCGGGGCGGGCAATGCCGAGACCGGCGCTGGGGTGGTGACAGGCAACCAAGTCAAGCTGCCGGCGGGCTCGGCGGGGCAGACCCTGAACACCCCCGCCAGTTTTGCTGTGTCCTTGTTCAACGCAGCGGCCGACCGGTTCATCAACGTGGAGATTTCTGCGCTGGAAGCCGATGGGCGGGGCAAGGTGGTCTCGCGCCCGCGGGTGGTCACGGCCGATCAGACCAAGGCCTTGATTGAGCAAGGTACCGAGTTGCCTTACCAGACCGCCTCGGCCAGTGGTGCGACCTCGATCACCTTTCGCAAAGCCAACCTGAAGCTCGAGGTCACACCCCAAATCACGCCCGATGGCTCGGTGGTCCTGGAGGTGGATGTCAACCGCGACAGTGTGGGCCAGGTCACCCCAGCGGGGTTTGCCATCAACACCAAGCATGTCAAAACCCAGGTGCGGGTCGAGGACGGTGGCACCGTGGTGTTGGGTGGCATCTACGAGGAAACCGACCGCAACAACGAGGCCAAGGTGCCGGGCTTGGGGGACGTGCCGGGCTTGGGCTGGTTGTTCAAGAACCGCGACCAGACTCGGCGCAAAAGCGAGTTGCTGATTTTTCTCACGCCCCGTGTCATGGCCGACGGCCCGGTGGCCGTGCCGCCATGAGGCGAGTGTCGACCTGGGTCTGTCTGTTCATGCGGCTGTTCAGGCCAAGGTCCCAAAGCACCTCGAATACACTTGATGACCCTGCCCCCCAGACCCAGCCTTGGGGGCTGACGCTGACCATTTATGCAAGAGACTTCCTTGAGCATCATCTTTGTGGGCCTTCCCGGCTCCGGCAAAACCACCATTGGCCGCCAATTGGCGCGTCGTCTGGGCTTGCCCTTTGTCGACTCTGACCATGTGATCGAGCACCGCCTGGGCTGCTCGATCAGAGAGTTTTTTGCGCGCGAGGGTGAGGACAGTTTCCGGGATCTCGAGCAAGAGGTGATTGATGAGTTGACCCAAACGCACCACGGCGTGATTGCCACTGGTGGCGGGGCGGTATTGCGTGAGTCCAATCGCCGCCACATGCACGAACGCGGTCAGGTGATTTACCTGCGTTCCACGCCGGAAGATGTGTTCAGACGCGTGCGGCACGACAATGCCCGCCCTTTGCTCCAGGTGGACGATCCGCTTGGTCGTTTGCGCACCTTGTTCGAGGCGCGTGACCCGCTTTACCGTGAAGCGGCGCACTTTGTGATCGAAACCGGCAGACCCTCCGTGGCCATGTTGGTCAACATGATCTGCATGCAGCTGGAGTTGGCGGGGCACTTGCCCATGAGAAACTCAGCCGGACACTCCGCCCGAACCTGAGTGTTTCACCGCTTTGCGCCGAAAAACGGCCCATCCGAATGCCCTCTGATTTACCCTGATTTCGGCGGGTGCATGGGCTCATTCCCCAAAATTGGTGCAAAATAGAACGGTCGTTCTTTTTTGAGGCGCCATGACCGTTCCAAAACCCCCCTCCAAAGTTGAAGGCTCGCCTGCGCCCGAGGCGGGCCGTCGTGTGCTCATCAAGGGCCAGCAAACCAAGGCCGTGATCATCGACGCGGCCCTGGGTTTGGCTTCGCAGATTGGCCTAGAAGGTTTGTCCATTGGCGCTGTGGCTGAAGTCACTGGCATGAGCAAGTCGGGCGTTTTTGCCCATTTTGGCTCACGCGAAGAACTCCAAATATCCGTCATCCGTGAATACCATGACCGTTTTGAGGCCGAGGTTTTCTACGCCGCCATGCAAAAACCCAGAGGTCTGCCCCGCCTGCAGGCCTTGTTTGACAACTGGATGGTGCAGACCTCGGCCGAGATCGATTCGGGATGCATCTACATCAGCGGTGCGGTCGAGTTTGACGACCGCACGGGCCCGGTGCGCGATGCCCTGGCCTCCTCGGTCTCTACCTGGCAAACCGCTTTGCGCCGGGCCGTCGAGCTGGCCCAGGCCGAAGGCCAGCTCAGCCGCGTGTCAGATGCCCATCAGATCGCCTTTGAAATCCATGGCCTGATTCTGGCGTTGCATTACGAGGCACGTTTCTTGCGCAACCCCAACGCTGCCGATCGCGCCCGCCAAGGTTTTCAGCACATTCTGTCTCGTTATGCCGACACCAACACGCTGCCCGCCTCCACGTCAGTGGGTGCGGCCAAGCCCCCCAAGTTGTTGGCAGAGCCCAAGTCCCGCCGCAAACTGGACAAGGCCTGATTTTTCCCGATCTTTCCCCCCAACACCGATTCAAGGAGTCCGCTCATGCCCGTCTACAACCCGCCCCTTCGCGACATGCAGTTTGTTTTGCATGAGCTGCTCAATGTGAGTGCCGAACTCAAGGCCTTGCCCCAGCACGCCGACACCGACGCCGACACCATCAACGCGGTGCTCGAAGAAGGTGGCAAATTCGCCGCCGAGGTGATCTTCCCCATCAACATCTCGGGTGACACCCAGGGCTGCAGCCTCAACCGCGACACCCACGAGGTCAAAGCACCCGATGGTTTCAAAGAAGCCTATGCGCAGTACGTTGCCGGTGGCTGGCCCGCGCTCAGCTGCGACCCCGAGTTCGGTGGTCAGGGCCTGCCCTTTGTGGTCAACCAGTGCTTTTACGAAATGCTCAACTCGTCCAACCAAGCTTGGACCATGTACCCGGGCCTGAGCCACGGCGCTTACGAGTGCCTGCACGCCCACGGCACACCCGAGCAAAAAGCCCTGTACCTGCCCAAGCTCACCAGCGGCGAATGGACCGGTACCATGTGCCTGACCGAGCCGCATTGCGGCACAGACCTCGGCATGCTGCGCACCAAGGCCGAGCCGCAAATCGATGGCACCTACAAGCTCAGCGGCCAAAAGATTTTCATCAGTGCGGGCGAACACGACCTGGCCCCCAACATCGTGCACCTGGTGCTGGCCCGTTTGCCCGATGCGCCTCCCGGCAGCAAAGGCATCAGCCTCTTCATCGTGCCCAAGTTCCATGTGGCCGCCGACGGCAGCATCGGCGAGCGTAACGGCATCTATTGCGGTGGCCTGGAGCACAAGATGGGCATCCACGGTAACGCCACTTGCCAGATGGTGCTCGATGGCGCCGTGGGCACCTTGGTGGGCCAACCCAACAAGGGTTTGGCGGCCATGTTTGTGATGATGAACGCCGCCCGCCTGGGCGTGGGCAACCAGTCGCTGGGTCTGACCGAAGTGGCTTACCAAAACGCCCTGGCCTACGCCAAAGACCGCGTGCAAATGCGCTCGCTCACGGGTGTCAAAGCGCCCGGCAAACCGGCCGACCCGATCATCGTGCACCCCGATGTGCGCCGCATGCTCATGACCGCCAAGGCCTACGCCGAAGGCGGCCGCGCCCTGGCCTGCTACTGCGCCCTGCTGCTCGACAAAGAGATCAACCACCCCGACGAAGCCGTGCGTGCCGAGGCCGCCGAAGTCGTGGCCCTGCTCACGCCCATCGTCAAAGCCTTCACCACCGACAACGCTTGGGAAGCCACATCGGCCTGCCAGCAGGTGTTTGGCGGTCACGGCTACATCAAGGAGTGGGGCATGGAGCAGTACGTACGCGACGCCCGCATTAACATGATTTATGAGGGCACCAACACCATCCAGTCGCTCGACTTGCTGGGCCGCAAAGTGCTGGGCAACCAGGGCGCCACGCTCAAGAAGTTCGGCAAACTGGTGGAGCAACTGGTCAAGGCCGAAATGGCCAACGAAGCCATGGGCGAGTTCATCCAACCGCTGGCCGATTTGGGCCAAAAACTCACGCAGCTCACGGGCGAAGTGGGCATGAAAGCCCTGAGCAACGCCGACGAAGTGGGCGCCGCCGCGGTGGACTATTTGCGTGTGGTGGGCCACCTGGTGTTGGGTTACTTCTGGGCCCGCTCGGCACAAATCGCTTTGGCTAAATTGGCCGAGGCCGAAGAAGAAGCCCAGCGCCCCGATCCGTTCTACCAAGCCAAACTACAGACTGCGCGTTTTTACTTCACCCGCCTGATGCCCGAAACTTCAACCCTGATGCGCCGCATCCGCGCGGGCAGCGATGTGCTGATGGACACCGACGCCGCGCTGGCATGACCCAACTTTTCAGGAGCACCCCTATGACAAACATTTTCCGAGCCAGCGCCCTGGTGGTCATGGGCTGCATGGCCCTGGCAGCTCAGGCCAACAGCCCCGTGGGCCGCTGGCACACGATCGACGACAAAACCGGCGAGACCAAAAGTGTGGTCACCATCGAAGAAGCAGGCGGTGTGCTGCGCGGCAAAGTCAGCCAGATTCTGCGCAAAGATGCAGACCCAGCGGCCAAGTGTGGTCTGTGCAAAGACGACCGCAAGGACCAGACCATTTTGGGCATGGAAATCATCCGGGGCGTGAAGAAGTCGCCCGGCAATGAGTATTGGGACGGAGGCGACATCCTGGACCCGGAAGAGGGCAAGCTGTACCGCGTGCGACTGACGCCCATCGAGGGCGGCGCGAAACTGCAAGTGCGCGGTTTCCTTGGCCCCTTTTGGCGCAACCAACTGTGGGTCAAGGCCCCCTGACCTTTTCCTATCCCAAGCCGCCGCCCAACAGGGCGGCCTTTTCATTTTGAGGCGAGAGCACCATGTCTGACATCCTGACCCACACCGACGCGGGGGTGATGACCATCACTTTCAACCGACTGGACAAAAAGAACTCCATCACCTCGTCCATGTACGCGGCCATGGCCGACGCTGTGGCCCAGGCCGCGGCCGATCCTGCCGTTCGTGTCGTGGTGTTTCAGGGGCACGAAAGCATCTTCAGTGCGGGCAACGACATTGGCGACTTTTTGAACCAGCCGCCCAGCACATCAGAGTCGCCCGTGTTCCGCTTTTTGCGCGGCATCGCCACTTTCGAAAAGCCACTGCTCGCCGCTGTGGCCGGACCTGCGGTGGGCATCGGCACCACCATGCTGTTCCATTGCGACCTGGTCTATGCCGGTGACAACGCGGCGTTCTCCATGCCTTTTGTCAACTTGGGTCTGTGCCCTGAGGCGGCCTCGAGTTTTCTCGCGCCGCGCATGTTCGGCTACCACCGCGCCGCCGAAGCCCTGCTCATGGGCGAGCCCTTTTTTGCCGAAGCTGCGCAAGAAGTCGGCTTGGTCAACCGCGTGGTGCCGCCCACCGAGGTCAACGGCTACGCGCAGGCGCAAGCCCGCAAGCTGGCCGCCAAACCTTTGACTTCACTGATTGCCACCAAGCGCCTCATGAAGGGCGGTGATCAGCAAGCCGTGCTGCAAAAGATGGACGAAGAAGGCCGAGACTTTGGCCGCATGCTGCGCGAGCCCGCTGCCAAAGAGGCGTTTGGTGCTTTCATGGAAAAGCGCAAACCTGATTTTTCTAAACTTTGAAGGCTGGGGTTGCCGAGCGCGGTTCTTCCCTAGAATCACAGGCATGCCCCACCGATCACCTGCCCCCGTCGTTCTGGAACCCGAGTACATCGAAGGTTTTCGCCAGATCTACGAAGAAAAAATCGTCTTCAACAAAACCTTGGGCTTGAAGCTCGTCAAGGTCAGCCCCGAGGGCGTGGAGGCCCGCATCGACATGCGTCCTGAGTTGGTTGGCCATTTCGCCTACAACCGCATCCACGGTGGTGTCATCAGCGCCGTGCTCGATGCGATTGGCAGCGCGGCGGTGATGGCGGCATTGGCCGCCAAACACATGGATGAGGCACCCGCCAAACGCCTGGAGCGTTTCGCCAAGCTGGGCACCATCGACTTGCGGGTGGACTACCTGCGCCCGGGCATTGGTGAGCACTTCACCATCACCGCCAACGCCTTGCGTGTGGGCTCGCGTGTGGGGTCATCGCGCATGGAGTTTTGTGGGCCCGACGGCACCTTGATGTCGACCGGCGCTGCCGCTTACATCGTGTCCTGAGCCCTTGGGCGATTCACTCCGCAGGCACAGGCCTGGGCTTGCCTTGGGCATCCACGGCCACATAGGTCAGGTTGGCTTCGGTGACCTTGATGTACTGACCCTGCAATTGAAAGCGTTCGGCAAAGACTTCCACCTTGACGGTGACCGAGGTGCGCCCCACGCGCACAATGCGCGAGAAAAACGACAGGATGTCGCCCACCTTGACGGCCTGTTTGAAGATGAACTCGTTGACGGCCACGGTGACCATGCGCCCGCGCACACGCCGCGCGGGCAATACCGCACCCGCCAAGTCGACCTGGGCCATGACCCAGCCGCCAAAGATATCGCCACTCGCATTGCAGTCGGCGGGCATGGGGATGACCTTGAGCACCAGCTCTTGGTCGGTGGGCAAAGACACGGTGTTCGGGTGTGAGGTGTCAGACATGGGCACAATCGGTGGTTAACGTCAAAACTGGATTGTCCCTTATGCGCCACCACGGCGAAACCGCTGCCCCAGCCTCTTCTCAGGTCCCTGGCGCCAAGCCCGGCGCTGCCATCCCAACGCCGACGAGCAACGACTGGAAAACCTTGTCGCGTCTTTTGCCTTATTTGTGGCAATACAAATGGCGTGTGGTCATTGCCCTCAGCCTCATGGTGTGCGCCAAGCTCGCCAACGTGAGTGTGCCCCTGCTGCTCAAGGAGCTGGTCGATGCCATGAGCCTCAAACCCGGCGATCCACAAGCGGTGTTGGTGGTGCCCGTGGCCTTGTTGGTGGGTTACGGCGCTTTGCGCTTGATGACGTCCGCCTTCACCGAATTGCGCGAGCTGGTGTTTGCCAAAGCCACACAAGGCGCGTCGCGCAGCATCGCTTTGCAAACCTTTGAGCATTTGCACGCTTTGAGCCTGCGCTTCCATTTGGCCCGGCAAACGGGCGGGATGACACGCGACATCGAGCGCGGCGTGCGCGGCATCGAGTCGCTGATTTCGTATTCCCTCTACAGCGTCATTCCGACCTTGATTGAAGTGGGTTTGGTGCTGACGATTTTGGCGGTCAAGTTCGACGCCTGGTTCGCGGGCATCACCTTGGCGGCCTTGGCGCTTTACATTGTCTTCACGGTGCGTGTCACAGAGTGGCGCACGCAGTTTCGCAAGCAAGCCAACGAGTTCGATTCGGCGGCCCACACGCGGGCGGTTGACTCGCTCTTGAACTACGAAACCGTCAAATACTTTGGCAATGAGCGATTCGAGGCGGGCCGCTACGACGAAAGCCTGGAGCGCTTGCGCTTGTCGCGTTTGAAGGCACAAACCTCCTTGTCCTTGCTCAATACCGGGCAGCAGCTCATCATCGCGTCGGCCTTGGTGGCCATGCTCTGGCGGGCCACTGAAGGTGTCGTAGCCGGACGCATGACTTTGGGCGACTTGGTCATGATCAACGCTTTCATGATCCAGCTCTACATCCCGCTCAACTTTTTGGGTGTGCTCTACCGCGAGATCAAACAAAGCCTGACCGACCTGGACAAGATGTTTGTGCTGATGGACCGCGAGCGCGAAGTGGCCGATGCGCCGGGTGCGCAGGCGCTGGCTTTGCAAGGTGCGCCCGATGTGGTGTTTGACCGCGTGTCGTTCGCTTACGAAAGCAATCGTCCGATCCTGAAAGACATCAGCTTCACCATCCCTGCAGGCAAAACCGTGGCGGTGGTCGGGCCTTCGGGTTCGGGCAAGTCGACGCTCGCGCGTTTGATGTTCCGTTTTTATGACGTGCAGCAAGGCAAGATCTGCATCGCGGGCCAGGACATCCGGCAGGTCACGCAAGCGAGTGTGCGCCAGGCGCTGGGCATCGTGCCGCAAGACACAGTGCTGTTCAACGACACGGTGGCCTACAACATTGCCTATGGCCGCCCCGGCGCCAGCCAAGCCGAGGTTCAAGGCGCGGCGCGTTCGGCCCGCATCCACGACTTCATCGCCTCCACGCCCAAGGGTTACCAAACCTCGGTGGGTGAGCGCGGGTTGAAATTGTCAGGCGGTGAAAAGCAGCGCGTGGCGATTGCCCGAACCTTGCTCAAAGACCCACCGATCTTGGTGTTCGATGAAGCCACCTCGGCGCTGGACTCGGCCAACGAACGCGCGATTCAATCTGAACTGGCCAGCGTGGCGCAAAACAAAACCACTTTGGTGATTGCGCACCGCCTGTCCACGGTGGTCGATGCGCACGAAATTTTGGTGATGGAAGGGGGCCAAATCATCGAGCGGGGCAACCACGCCGAGCTGCTGGCCCAACAAGGCCGCTATGCCAGCATGTGGGCGATGCAGCAGTCGGGCGAGTGAACGGGCGCTATTTCAGCGCTCGTCGAAACTGATCACCACGCGCTCGCTGGTGGGGCGGGCTTGGCAAGACAGGATGAAGCCTTGCTCGACTTCGGGCTTTTCGAGCGTGAAGTTCTTCTCCATCTCGGTTGTGCCTTCCATGACCTTGCAGCGGCAGGTGCAGCACACCCCGGCTTTGCACGAATACGGCAGGTCCAAGCCCAGCGACAAGGCGATGTCCAAGATTTTCTCATTGCGGTTCATCGGCATGTCGTAAGGCTTGCCGTCCAGCACCACGGTGAGTTGCACTTCACCTTGCTCGCGGGTGGCGGGGTGGCCCAGCACGGCTTGGCTGCGTTGCTCAGGCGTCAAAGCATCGAGCCTGGGTGAGCTGAAGCGCTCGGTGCGGATGCGCTCGGCTTTCACGCCTGCGGTCAGCAGCGCCTGCTCGGTGGCTTCGATCATGGCTTCGGGGCCGCACACAAACACCTCGTCCATGCTGCCCACGGGTAAAAACGCGTCGATGATGGCTTGCACTTTGGCGGCGTCGATGCGGCCTTCTAACAGAGGTACTTCTTGTGCCTGGCGCGAGAGCACATGGATCAAGGTCAGGCGCGAGGGGTAGCGGTCTTTCAGGTCTTGCAGCGCTTCGTTGAACATCACGCTGTCCATGCGGCGGTTTCCATAGACCAAGGTGAATTTGCTGTCGGGCTGCTCTTCCAGGGTGCTGGACAAAATCGACAAGATGGGCGTGATGCCCGAGCCTGCTGCAAAACCCACGCGGTGGATGGCGCGGGGGCGTTGCACCATAAAACGACCATCGGGCGGCATCACACGCAGGGTGTCGCCTGCTTGGAGTTGGGTGGCAGCCCAGTTGGAGAAGACACCGCCTTCGACGGGCCGAATGCCCACTTCAAGAATGCCGTTGTTTTGCAACTGGCTGCGGGCCGAGCTGATGGAGTAGCTGCGGCGCACATCGGCGCCGTTGATGTCCGCACGCAGGGTCAGGAACTGACCCGGCTGGAAGTCGAAGCTGCTGCGCAGATCGGCAGGGACGTTCAGCGTGATCGCCACAGCACCAGCCGCTTCGGGGTTGACGCGTGCGATCGGGAGGTCATGAAATCGGGGTGCTGGCATGGTGCTTCACGGCGACAAGGCCGCTCAGTAAGGTTTGAAGTAATCGAAGGGCTCCATGCAGGCCAGGCACCGGTAAAGGGCCTTGCATGCGGTCGAGCCGAAATGGGAGGTTTCGGTGGTGTTGGCCGAGCCGCATTGTGGGCAGTTCACCACTTCGGACTTGGTGCCGCGTGCTGCGAACTGCACCACACTGGCCCCGCCTGAGGAAGGGCTGGCGCAGGCGTGCGGCGGGGCAATGCCGTAGGCACGCAGTTTGTCCTTGGCGGCCTCGCTCATCCAGTCGGTGGTCCAAGCGGGTGCCAGTTGTGTGACCACGCGGCCTTGCAGGCCGTGGGCTTGCAGCAAAGCTTTCACGTCGTCCTCGATCGCGCCCATGGCCGGGCAGCCGCTGTAGGTGGGCGTGATGACCACCTCCAGCCCTGCGTCACCTGCCCGCACGTCGCGCAAGATGCCCAGCTCGCGCAGGGTGACCACCGGAATTTCCGGGTCGGTCAAGCCGTCGAGCAGGGTCCAGGCACGGGCCACATCGGCGGGGCTGGGCTGCGAGGTAAGGGTGGGCATGGCTTGGATTGGCTTGGGGCTTACCAGGTGGCCTGCGGGTGGGCGCGTGCCAGGCTTTGCATTTCGGCCAGCACAAAACCCAGATGCTCGGAATGGAGGCCTTGTTTGCCTGTGGGCACAAAGCCACCATCGGCCGGACGCTGCAGGGTGGCCTCTTGCAGGGCTTCATCCACGATCTGGTTCCAGTCGTTTTGCAAAGCGGCCAAGTCGACGCCCGTGCCGTTGGCCAGCGCGGCGGCTTCATGCGGGCTGCTGGCCCAAAATTCCTGGGTGTAGGGCAGCAGCTGGTCAACGGCCGCTTGCGCTTTGGCATGGGACTCGTTGGTGCCGTCGCCCAGACGCACCAGCCAGTCGCGAGAATGGCGAAGGTGGTAGCGGACTTCTTTGAGTGACTTGGCGGCAATCGCGGCCAGTTGCGCATCCTTGGAGTTTTGCAGCTGGTCCCAGACCAGCACCATCAGGCTGCTGTACAAAAAGTTGCGCGCCATGGTCATGGCGAAATCGCGGTCGCCTTGGGCGGTGGCCGACATCAAGGGCATGTGCGGCAATTCGCACAAGGTGTAGTTCTTGAAGTCGGGCACGTCGCGGAAGTACGCCAGCGTGTCTTCGGTGGCGCCGCCGCCTTGCAGCTCGGCCGCGTGCTGGTAAAGCATGCGGGCTTGGCCCACCAGGTCCAGGCTGTTGTTGGACAGCGCGATGTCTTCTTCGAGGATGGGGCCGTGGCCACACCATTCGGCGTTGCGCTGTCCGAGGATCAGCGCGTTGTCGGCCAGGTGCAGCAGGTAATCAACGGGGGCGTTCATGGCGGCGCTCACATGTGACCGACTTCGTCGGGGATCACATAAAAAGTGGGGTGGCGGTACACCTTATCGCTGGCCGGATCGAAAAATTCGGGCTTGTCATTGGGCTCACTCGCCGAGATGCTGGCCGAGGGCACGACCCAGATGCTCACGCCTTCTTGGCGGCGGGTGTAGACATCACGCGCCATTTGCAGGGCGTGCTCCGAATCAGATGCGTGCAGGCTGCCGCAGTGCTTGTGCTCAAGGCCTTGCTTGGATCGGACAAAAACTTCCCATAGGGGCCATTCTTTCAATGCGGCGGTGTTGGTGGTGGTGTTCATGCTGCTTCCTTCAATTGGCGAGCTTGTTGTTTGCGTGCGTGGGCAAGCGCGGCTTCGCGCACCCAAGCGCCGTCGTTCCAGGCCTTGACGCGGGCACCCAAGCGCTCCTTGTTGCAAGGGCCGTTGCCGTTCACGGTGGCCCAGAACTCGTCCCAGTCGATCTGGCCGTAGTCGTGGGCTTGACGCTCTTCGTTCCACTTCAGGTCGGGGTCCGGCAAGGTCACACCCAGCACCTTGGCTTGCGGCACGGTGGCGTCCACAAACTTCTGGCGCAGGTCGTCGTTGCTGATGCGCTTGATGCCCCAGCGCATGCCTTGTGCGCTGTTGGGGCTGTCGGCGTCGGGCGGTCCGAACATGGCCAGGCACTTCCACCACCAGCGGTTCACCGCGTCCTGCACCATTTCTTTTTGCTCGGCCGTGCCTTGCATCATCACCAGCAGGGCTTCGTAGCCTTGGCGCTGGTGGAAGCTTTCTTCTTTGCACACCCGCACCATGGCGCGGGCATAGGGGCCATAAGAGCAGCGGCACAGGGGCACCTGGTTCATGATGGCCGCGCCATCGACCAGCCAGCCGACCACGCCCACATCGGCCCAATTGAGCGTGGGGTAGTTGAAGATGGAGCTGTATTTGGCTTTGCCGCTGTGCAGGGCGTCGAGCATTTGGTCGCGGCTGGTGCCCAGAGTTTCAGCGGCGCTGTAGAGGTACAGGCCGTGACCGCCTTCGTCTTGGACCTTCGCGATCAGGATGGCTTTGCGCTTCAAGCTGGGCGCGCGGCTGATCCAGTTGCCTTCAGGCAGCATGCCCACGATTTCGCTGTGGGCGTGTTGGCTGATCTGGCGCACCAAGGTTTTGCGATAGGCCTCAGGCATCCACTCGCGGGGCTCGATGCGGCCGTCGGCGTCGATGCGGGCATCAAAGGCCGCTTGCAATGCAGCGTCTTGGGCATTCAGGGCTTTGGGGACGGCCTTCAGACTGGCCGATTTGGCGTCCTCGGTTCCGTCCGGGACGCTGAAAGATTGCGTGTACATGGGCTTCTCCTGCGCCAAACAGGATGGAATGATCGCGGCGCAGGTGCCAGTATAACCATTAACCGACCGTTCGGTCGGTTAATTTCAGTGCTTGGCGCTCAGGTATTTCCCTGATGAGACCAGTGTGTGACATGAATCGCCGAACTCAAAGCGGTGTCACACAAAGCTTCTTGTGTTTCAGGAGGATTCAACCGCCCAGTTTTTGCCAGAGCCACGCGCCAAGGCCGGCCCCACCACGTCCAGCGCCTTGCGGATCTGGTCCTTCAGGGTAAAGGGTGGGTTGATGACAAACATGCCGCTGGCCACCAGGCCGCCTTCGTCGCCGGGGCCCCGACCGATCGCCAAGGTGGCGTTGAGCCAGGGCTTTTGTGACTGGTTGGCCAAGGTGCGCAGGCGTTTGGGCAGATCATGCGCTTCGGGGCGGGGGATGATGGGGTACCAGACCAGGTAAGTGCCTGTGGAGAAGCGCTTGAGGTATTCCTGAATCACGTTGGCCACTTTGGCGTAGTCGGATTTGATCTCGTAGCTGGGGTCGATCAACACCATGGCACGCTTGGAGCCCGTGGCCGAGGGCGGGGGCGGCAGGATCTTTTTGAGCGCCTCAAAACCGTCTTCGCGGCTCACCGTGACCGTGCGTCCGGCTTCGAGCTGCGCGATGTTGGACATCAAGGCTTTGCTGTCGGTGGGGTGCAATTCGAACAAGCGCAAGCGGTCGCGGGATTCGTGGCGCATCAGCCTTTGCATCAAAAAGGGCGAGCCGGGGTAAATCTTGGCTTGCCCGTTGGGGTTGAAGCTGGCGATTTGTTCCAGGTAGTCCTGCACGGGCTCAGGCAGGGTGTCGAGCTTCTCTGCCGCCTCTAATAGCTTGAAGAGACCGTCTTCAGCTTCAGCCCCTTTTTGGGAGTAATCGCCATCGAGCCGATACAAACCGGCCCCGGCGTGGGTATCAATGAGGGTGATGCCAGCCTCTTTTTGCATGAGGTGGCGCATGGTGGCGAGCAAGGTGATGTGTTTGAGCACATCGGCATGGTTGCCCGCGTGAAAAGCGTGTCGGTAACTGAACATGCCTTGATGGTAACCAATAACTTCTGCAAGTCCTTGATTTTTCGTATAATAGAGGGCTTCGCAGCGATTCAGTGGTCCCGCGGCGAAGACGCCAGCAGCCGCAAGGCATTGGCAAATTCCCACCTAAGAGGCTCCCAAAAGAGGAGCACCGACCGTGGAAAAGGACCCGCCAAACCTTTCTTTTAAAGAGAAAACTCATGACAACAACTTTCAGCGCCAAACCCGCTGAGGTCGTGCACGAGTGGTTTGTGATTGACGCGACCGACAAGGTCCTCGGACGAGTAGCCAGCGAAGTTGCTCTCCGTTTGCGCGGCAAACACAAGGCCATTTACACGCCTCACGTAGACACCGGTGACTTCATCGTCATCATCAATGCTGCCCAGCTCAAAGTGACTGGCACTAAAACACTCGACAAAGTGTATTACCGTCACTCGGGCTACCCCGGCGGCATCACTGCCACCAACTTCCGCGACATGCAAGCCAAACACCCTGGCCGCGCACTCGAGAAGGCTGTCAAGGGCATGCTGCCCAAGGGCCCACTCGGTTACGCCATGATCAAGAAACTCAAGGTGTATGGCGGCGCAGAGCATCCACACACCGCCCAACAGCCTAAAGTGCTGGACATCTAAGGAGCCTTGAGATGATTGGTGAATGGAACAATGGCACAGGCCGTCGCAAATCCAGCGTCGCCCGCGTGTTTCTGAAAAAAGGCACTGGCAAGATCACGGTCAATGGCAAGGACATCCAAGCCTACTTCGGCCGCGAGACTTCGATCATGATCGCCAAGCAACCCCTCATGTTGACCAACCATGCCGAAACTTTCGACATCATGATCAACGTTCACGGTGGTGGCGAATCCGGTCAAGCCGGCGCATCGCGCCACGGCATCACCCGCGCCCTGATTGACTACGACGCTTCGCTCAAGCCTGTGCTGAGCCAAGCTGGTTTTGTCACCCGTGACGCCCGTGAAGTGGAACGTAAAAAGGTCGGCTTGCACTCTGCTCGCCGCCGCAAGCAGTTCTCCAAGCGTTAATCCGCTTTTTCTGCTTCATCAAAAAGCCGCACCGGTTCGCCGAGGCGGCTTTTTGTTTGGGCGCATGGGGATTGCAAAGCCCATGAGCCCAGTAGCGTTACTGCGGCAGACAGCCGGTAATTCCCGACCAGCGCGCTATACTATTTAGCATTGAACCGGAGAAACACCATGAGCGCTCTTGCTGAAAATATCCAGACCGAAATGCCCGAACCGATTGTCTTCACCGACAGCGCGGCCGCCAAAGTGGCCGACCTCATCGCCGAAGAGGGTAACCCTGATTTGAAGCTGCGTGTGTTTGTGCAAGGCGGCGGCTGCTCAGGCTTCCAGTACGGCTTCACCTTCGACGAGATCACCAACGAAGACGACACCACCATGAGCAAGAATGGCGTGTCTTTGTTGATCGACGCCATGAGTTACCAGTACCTGATTGGTGCCGAGATTGACTACAAAGAAGATTTGCAGGGTGCTCAGTTCGTCATCAAGAACCCCAACGCTACATCGACTTGCGGCTGTGGCTCTTCTTTCTCGACCTGATTGGCGAGAATGGGGCCAGCTGCGCTGGCTCAACTTCAGCGGGGGTAAATGGCCCCCAATATACGGGCGCCTTGGGCGCCCGTGACGCTTGGCAAACTGGATGTTTCGCGCCGTACGTTTTTGAAAGCCAGCCAAGCAAAAGCGGCGGCCTCCACTTGCAGCGGTGGCAGACCCAAGGCCTCACTGTTCAAAACCGATATGCCTGGCAGGTGTGCTGCTAGCTGGCGCATCAATTCGCCATTTAAGGCACCTCCACCGCAGACGACCAGTTCACTGGCTTCAGGCGCATGGCGCAAGAGGTCCTTGCTGCAGGCCAAGGCCGTGAAGGTGCAGAGGGTGGCTTGCACATCGGCAGGCTGGAGGTCGTCCAACAAGGCGAGGTGTTCCTGGAGCCAAGCCGGGTTGAACAAATCCCGTCCGGTGCTCTTGGGTGGAGGTTTGTGCAAAAAGGGGTCGCTGGCCAGGCTGCGCAGCAAGGCGGGTTGCAACTGACCCGTCATGGCCCAATTCCCATCTCGGTCGAACGCTTGCCCGGTGTGGCGGGCACACCAGAAATCCATCAGCGCATTACCCGGGCCGCAATCCCAGCCCAGCACCGAGCCATCGGCCTTGAGCACGCTCAAGTTGGCAATGCCGCCGATGTTCAGCACGGCCACGCAACGACCCGGCTGTGCAAAAACACCTTGGTGAAAAGCAGGCACCAGCGGGGCGCCTTGTCCCCCGGCAGCCAGGTCGCGATTTCGGAAATCGGCCACCACGTCGATGTGGGTCAATTCGGCCAGCAAAGCGGGATTGATGAGTTGCAGGGTGTAGCCCACTGCGGCCCGATGGCGTGCCTCATCCGCATCAAATTCAAGCGGGCGGTGGCGCACGGTTTGGCCATGTGCACCTATGGCCTTGATTTGAGAGGCCTGAAGTCCTGTCTTTTGGAGCAAAGCAGCCACCACCTCGGCGTAATGGCGGGCGATTTGATTGCCAGCCAAGGCACTGCGGTGCAATTCGTCGGGACCGCTCGAATTGAGAGACAGCAATTCGCTGCGGAAAGCCGCTTCGAAGGCCACAAAATCGTGCGCCAGGACGGTCAAATGACCCGTTTCGTCGAGTTGAGCAAGCACACCATCGGCACCATCCAAGGAAGTGCCGGACATGAGACCGATGAAATAAAAGGGCGGCATGGAGAACACCACGGTGGGGCCCTAAGCGCTGGTGGTGTCACAACAGGCTGGTGCAAGCCCGGTGTCCCAGCAGCTTATTGGCTGTTGACTTCCCGCATTTGAGCGGCAGCTTGCAGCTGTGATTGGGCTTGATTCACCATGGCCTTGAATCTGGCCATGGATGCGGTTGGGATGGGCCCGCTTTGAGCCTGCTGGATGATTTTTTGCGGGTCGACGTGCACACCATTCACACGGAATTCAAAATGCAGATGAGGTCCGGTGGACCAGCCTGTGGAGCCCACAGCGCCGATGACCTGCCCTTTTTGTACAGTTTGGCCAGTCCGGACTTGAATCCGGCTCAAGTGGGCATACAGGGTGGAGTGGCCATTGCCGTGGCGGATTTCGACCACATTGCCGTAGCCGCCTTGACGACCAGCAAAAGTGACCACGCCATCACCCACCGTCATGGCGGGTGTGCCTGTTGGGGCGGCATAGTCCACACCACGGTGCGCTTGCATGGTGTTGAAAATGGGGTGAAGCCGCATGGCAAAACCACTCGACTGCCGAGAAAAAGTCAGAGGCGACGCCAGGTAGGAGCGGCTCAGGCTTTTGCCATCCATGTCGTAGTAGTTGCCCTTTTGTCCTGGCTCCTGAAACCAAACCGCATCGTATTGCTGGTTGTCATTGTGAAATTCGGCGCTGAGCACGCGGCCCGTCCGCAAGGGCTCACCATCGGCTTCGAGCACTTCGTAAACCACAGAAAAACGAGCGCCTTTGCGCAAGGTACGGTGGAAGTCGATCTGATTTGAAAAAATTTGGGTCAGCTGGTGAATCACCGGATCGGGCAATCTGGCCTCATCGGCGGCATCGTAAAGCGACCGGGTGACCGTGCCGCCCGTCATGCGGATACTGGTGTTCATGGGCGAGGTTTCAAGCGCAGCTTGGAAACCTTGGCCAGAGCGCTCAACGCGCAGGCGCTGGAAGAAGGTGTCGTTTTCGTTCTTGAGCCAGCGCACGCTCAGAGAAAGAAGAGACTGCTGACCAGTGACTTCGGCAGAGACTGCGCGGCCGCCTTGTTGCAGAGCCTGACGGGCCAAAGGGTGCTTGCGCAAAAAAGCAGCAGCTTCGGCATCGACCAACCCCAATCGGCGCAACAACGCTTCGGGGGTGTCGGCGGGGCGGGTTTGGTCAGAACGGGTCAGGTTGACTTGGAACTGGTCGAGCAACTCGGCTTGAGCTTCGAGTTGAGCGATCTCGACAGGCACCGTGATGTTGACCACGGGTTGATCGGCGATGTCTGGCCCCAAATTGGCCACCGCAAAAGCGCCGCCACCGCCCACCAGTAAGACGCTGGCCAAGCTGGCAACGATGGTTTTGGGATAACGTTTGAGCCACCCTTGAAAAACCAGACTGGCTTGGTTGAGTTGGGGGTGGTAGCCATCTAGCCAAGCCAGCAGCTTTTGCGTGGCGATCAAAACCGCACCCAGTACGGCTGTGCCAATGAACAAAATGTTCAGCAGCAAAGCCGTCAATCGAGATTGGATGGTGGACAGAATGGGCATGAAAAAGAAGATAAGGGCGAAATTCAGCCCAATCGATGATCTAAGGGATCGCCAAGCGAGTTATGCGCGCACTTAAAATGCACGACAAACTACTGGCGCTATTGTAACG
This sequence comes from Limnohabitans sp. 63ED37-2, assembly GCF_001412535.1. Classification (GTDB taxonomy): domain Bacteria; phylum Pseudomonadota; class Gammaproteobacteria; order Burkholderiales; family Burkholderiaceae_C; genus Limnohabitans_A. Next base: position 360,324 of record NZ_CP011774.1, read on the forward strand.
ACCTACCCCGCCTTCAACACAGAAAAAACCCTTATGAATCAATCCCTTGTTACAAAATATCCTGTCAACGATCGTGTCTTGAATGCTTTGGATGTGACTTTGAGAGGGTGTGAGGAACTGATTCCTCAAGAAGATTGGCTGCAAAAGCTGGCCAAATCGGAGGCCACAGGCGTGCCCCTGCGCATCAAATTGGGTTTGGACCCGACTGCGCCCGACATCCACATTGGCCACACCGTAGTGCTCAACAAGATGCGACAGTTGCAGGACTTGGGCCATCAGGTCATCTTTCTGATCGGTGACTTCACCAGCCTGATTGGCGACCCGTCTGGTCGCAACAGCACCCGCCCACCCCTCACGCCCGAGCAGATCAAGGCAAACGCCGAGACCTATTACAAACAAGCCAGTCTGGTGCTGGACCCCAGCAAAACAGAGATCCGCTACAACAGTGAGTGGTCGCTACCCTTGGGGTCCATGGGCATGATCCAGCTGGCTGCCAAGTACACCGTGGCCCGCATGATGGAGCGCAACGACTTCCATGACCGTTTCAAAGCTGGCACACCGATTTCGGTGCACGAGTTCCTGTACCCGCTGATGCAGGGCTACGACTCGGTCGCGCTCAAGAGCGACCTGGAGCTGGGCGGCACCGACCAAAAGTTCAATTTGTTGATGGGCCGTCACTTGCAGGCCGAATACGGCCAAGAGCCCCAGTGCATCTTGACCATGCCGCTGCTCGAAGGCCTGGACGGGGTGGACAAGATGTCCAAGTCCAAGAACAACTACATCGGCATCAGCGAAGAGCCCAACACCATGTTCGCCAAGGTGCTGAGCATTTCGGACACCTTGATGTGGCGCTGGTACACGCTGCTGTCCTTCAAGTCGATGGCCGAGATCGAGGCGCTGAAAAAGGAAGTCGAAGGCGGTCGCAACCCCAAAGACGCCAAGGTCATGCTGGCCAAGGAAATCACCGCCCGTTTCCACAGCGCAGCGGCGGCCGATGCGGCCGAGCAGGATTTCATCAACCGCAGCAAGGGCGGTGTGCCTGACGACATCCCTGAGGTGTCCTTGTCGGGTGCGCCCATGGGCATTGGAGCTTTGCTCAAGTCGGCGGGCTTGGCCCCTTCGACCACCGAGGCCGGGCGCCTGGTTGATGGGGGCGGCGTGCGCGTGGACTCCAGCGTGGTCAGCGACAAGGGCCTGAAACTCGAAGCAGGCACTTACGTGGTGCAGGTGGGCAAACGCAAATTTGCCAAGGTCACCTTGTCTTGACAGGGGGCTGGCGCACGGACAGTGCCTACAGAGGGGGTATGCTGAATCCATGAAAAGATTCGATGCTTGGATGACGCCGACCCGCATGCTGTGGGCTTCGGTGGTGGTGGCGCTGGTGACCATCGCGCTCAAGACCGGGGCCTGGTGGCTGACCGATTCGGTCGGTTTGTTGTCGGACGCGATGGAGTCGCTGGTCAACCTGGCCAGCGCGGTGTTCGGTTTGATGATGGTGACGGTTGCGGCACGCCCTGCCGACGACGACCATCCCTACGGCCACCACAAGGCCGAGTATTTTTCTTCCGGTTTTGAAGGCATTCTGATCCTGGTGGCCGCTTTGGGCATCATTTGGGTGGCGGCTCATCGCTTGTTCGATCCGCAGCCCATCGAGCAGGTTGGCTGGGGCTTGGCCTTGTCGGTGGGCAGCTCGGCGCTGAACGGTTTTCTGGCCTGGCTCATGTTTCGCGCCGCCCGGCAGCACCGCTCGCTGGCGCTCGAAGCCGATGCCCGGCACTTGGTGACCGATGTTTGGACATCGGCAGGCGTGGTGGTGGGCATTGCCCTGGTCAGTATCACGGGCTGGCTGTGGCTGGATGCCGTGGTGGCGATTGGGGTGGCCTTGAATATTCTGAAAGAAGGCTGGAGCCTGGTTTGGCGCTCCTCGCAGGGCCTGATGGACGAGGCGCTGGAGCCTGAGGTGCTGTCCGATGTGCAGCGGGTGCTCGATGGCTTTGCCCACCAGCGCGGCGAGACCGAAATCATCCGTTTTGACCACCTGAACACCCGCAAAGCTGGGCAACGCCGTTTTGTGGACGTGCACATGCACATGCCCGCCAGCTGGACGCTGGGCCGGGCCGCCGCCTTGCGTGCCAGTGTGGAGCAGGCGTTGATGAGCGAGGTGCCCGGCTTGCGGGCCACCATCCAGCTTTTGCCCAGCGATGTGGAAGCGCACTTTGACGATGCGAGGGACTTGAAATGATCGCGGTGTTGCAAAGGGTGAGTGAAGCCAGTGTGCGTGTGGATGGGGCGGTGATCGGCCAGATTGACGCGGGCTTGCTGGTGCTGCTGTGCGCCGAAAAAGGTGACACCGAAGCGTTAGCCGACAAAATGCTGGCCAAGATGCTCAAACTGCGCATCTTCAGCGACGAGGCGGGCAAGATGAACCGGAGCGTGCAGGACGTGCGTGGTGGTTTGCTGGTGGTTAGCCAATTCACCTTGGCCGCCGATGTCGCAGGGGGCAACCGTCCGAGCTTCACGCAGGCAGCGGCGCCCGAAGACGGTCGGCGCTTGTATGAGCATTTTGTGGCGCAGGCCCGAGCCGCGCACCCGATCGTGCAGACGGGCCAGTTTGCGGCCGACATGAAGGTGTCGCTGGTCAATGACGGGCCCATCACCATTCCGATGCGCATGAGAGCTTGAGCATTGGAAGGCAGTGTTGGTGCGACCAACTTGACGGTGGCCTTCAGCGCAAAGGCCATTCCCGACCCCCGCCACCGATAATCGGTGCATGACTGCCCAAAACCAAGACGCGACATCGACTCGCTTTGACCAGCTTGCGCTGGCCCCTGCCACCCTTCAAAACCTCGAACAACTGGGCTACACCCAGATGACGCCCATCCAGGCAGCCAGCTTGCCGCTGACCTTGACTGGGCAAGATTTGATTGCCCAAGCCAGCACGGGCAGCGGCAAAACGGCCGCCTTCGGCCTGCCATTGATCGAGCGCCTGCAAACCGCAGGCTCGCCCAGCGCCGCCATCCAGGCCGTGGTTTTGTGTCCCACCCGCGAGCTGGCCGACCAGGTCACACAAGAAATCAGGCGCCTCGCCCGTGCCCGCCAGAACGTGAAAGTCGTCACTTTGTGCGGTGGTGTGGCCCTGCGCGGCCAGACACTGAGTTTGGAGCATGGCGCCGATGTGGTGGTGGGTACACCCGGTCGTATCCTGGACCACCTGGAGCGGGGCTCGCTGAGTCTGGCGGGTGTGAACACGCTGGTGCTGGACGAAGCCGACCGCATGCTGGACATGGGCTTTTTTGACGACATCGCCAAGGTGGTGCGCCAGTGCGCCAAAGACCGCCAGACACTGCTTTTCTCTGCCACTTACCCCGAGGGCATCGCCAAGTTGGCCGCGCAGTTCATGCGCGCACCGCAGACTGTGAAAGTGCAGGCGCAGCACAGCGCCCACAAAATTCGTCAGGTGTTTTATGAAGTGAATGAGAACCAGCGCTTGGATGCGGTGTCCAAACTGCTGGCCCATTTCCGCCCGGAGCGGACGCTCGCGTTTTGCAACACCAAACAGCAGTGCCGCGATCTGGTGGCGGTGCTGCAGGCACAGGGCTACAGCGCTCTGGCCTTGTTTGGTGAATTGGAGCAGCGCGAGCGCGACCAAGTGTTGGTGCAGTTTGCCAACCGCAGCTGCTCGGTGCTGGTGGCCACCGATGTGGCCTCGCGCGGACTGGATGTGGAGGGGCTTGAAGCCGTGATCAACGTGGACGTGACGCCCGACCCTGAGATTCATATTCACCGCATTGGCCGCACGGGCCGGGGTGACGCCGAAGGCTTGGCGCTGACGCTGGCGAGCATGGACGAGATGGGCGCAGTCGGCAAGATCGAGGTGATGCAGGGCCGCGAATCCCACTGGGCCCCTTTGGCCGATCTGGTGCCCGCTGCGGGTGGCCCTTTGAAGCCGCCCATGCGCACCTTGCAAATTGTGGGGGGTCGCAAAGAGAAGATTCGCGCGGGCGACGTGATGGGTGCGCTGGCTGGGGAGTGTGGCTTGACCCGTGAGCAGGTGGGCAAGATCAATGTGAACGAGTTCTCCACCTATGTGGCGGTGCAGGCGGAATTGGCCAAAAAGGTGGAGTCACAGTTGTCACACGGCAAGATCAAGGGCAAGAGTGTGAAGGTTCGCTTGCTCTGAGGTTTTTGCCTTTTTTGTGGCCGCGTTTGCCTTTCGCCTTTTTCTTGGGCGGTGTGTGAGGGGATGCAGCGGGTTCCTCATAACGGGGTACCGTAAATCGTCACCCGCCGCATCCCCTCACACACCTGAGTGGTCTGTTTGGCGAGAAACGTGCAGTCAACGAGAGGTATTCTGTTCCAGGCCACGACTGCCTCGTGCGACCTACCGTGAACAGTCAGCGGGTTTGAAAACCGCACCACGGCCTCGAATGGGGTGGGGCCGGGTGACGATTTACGGTACCCCGTTATGAGGAACCCGGCACCACCCCATTCGGGGCCTCCCAGCGCAAGCGTTACGAGACCTTCCCGAAAAACAGGGAGCCAGAGAACTTAAACGTAGGGGTTCTTCAACCCCAGCCCCGCCAAAATGGCCACCTCATAGGCCTCCATCTCCTCGGCATCGGCGGTACTGGTCTCATGGTCCCAGCCTTGCGCGTGCAAAGTGCCGTGCACCAGCAAATGCGCGTAATGCGCCGCCAGCGTCTTGCCTTGCTCCTTGGCCTCTCGCGCCACCACCGGGGCGCACAACACCAGATCGGCCATCACCACAGGTTCTTGTTCGTAATCAAAGGTCAGCACATTGGTGGCGTAGTCTTTTTTGCGGTAACTGTGGTTCAACGCACGGCCTTCTTCTTCGCCCACGATGCGCACCGTGATTTCGGCGTCATCCGCCAGCGCATGGCGAATGGCGCGGATGACCGCGTGACGGGGCAGGGCGGCGCGGTGGCGGGCTGCATAGGGGATGTCGCCAAATTGCAGGGACAGGTGGAGTTGTTTCAGGGCCATGGGGATCTGTTGGAAATTCAATCGTCGGTGGGCAAAGGCTTGCGGCGGGTCGTGATGCCCGCCCGCATGGCAGCGCTGCCTTGTGCGTCGTAAGCGTCCACGATGCGGGCCACCAGCGGGTGGCGCACCACATCGGCACTTGAAAAACGTGTGAAGGCAATGCCCTTGATGCGCTTGAGCACCCGCTCGGCGTCGATCAGGCCGGAGAGCTGGCCCTTGGGCAAATCGATCTGACTCACATCGCCCGTGACCACGGCTTTGGCGCCAAAGCCGATGCGGGTCAAAAACATCTTCATCTGCTCGGTGCTGGTGTTTTGCGCCTCGTCCAAAATCACAAACGCGTTGTTCAGCGTGCGCCCGCGCATAAAAGCCAGCGGCGCGATTTCGATCGCGTTGCGCTCAAAGGCTTTTTGGACCTTGTCATAGCCCATCAGGTCGTACAGCGCGTCGTAGAGCGGGCGCAAATACGGATCGACTTTTTGTGACAAGTCGCCCGGCAAAAAGCCCAAACGCTCGCCCGCCTCCACAGCCGGGCGCGTCAGCACAATGCGCTGCACACTGGCGCGTTCGAGTGCGTCGACCGCACAAGCCACGGCCAGGTAGGTCTTGCCCGTGCCCGCTGGGCCGATGCCGAAGGTGATGTCGTGTGTGGCGATGCTCTCCAAGTACGCGGCCTGCACCGGGGTGCGGGCCTTCAGGTCGGCGCGGCGGGTTTGCAAAGCGGGCAGGTCGGCCTCTTCACCGCCGCTGTCGCCCACCAGCATGAGTTGCACCATGTCGGGCGCAATCGGGCGGTCGGCGCGTTCGTAGATGGCCTGCAAAATCTCCATCGCCCGCAGGGCCACGGCCTTGGGGCCGTCCACCTTGAACTGTTCATGGCGGTGCGCAATGCTCACTTGCAAACCGGCTTCAATGGTGCGCAGGTGCGCATCCATGGGGCCGCACAGGTGCGACAGGCGGGTGTTGTTGTGCGGCGTGAAGGTGTGTCTGACGATCAAGTGGATAATCCTGTTCGTTGTGGTTTCGACCGGTTTTAGCTGGCCGTAGAGCCCTGATTTTCCTCTATACCGTGCAACCCAAGGGCTTCCCTCCATGATTGGCAAACTCACAGGCATCCTGAGCGACAAGAACCCTCCCGAGGTGGTGGTGGACTGCCACGGCGTGGGCTACGAAGTCAATGTGCCGATGAGCACCTTTTACAACTTGCCTGCCACGGGTGAAAAAGTCACGCTGGTCACGCACTTTGTGGTGCGCGAAGACGCACAAATCTTGTACGGCTTTGCCACTTTGAGCGAGCGCGAAGCCTTTCGTCAATTGATCAAGATCTCCGGTGTTGGCCCCCGAACGGCTCTGAGTGTCTTGTCGGGCATGAGCGTGACCGATTTGGCGCAGGCCATCACCACACAAGAAGTCGGGCGTTTGGTCAAGGTGCCCGGCATCGGCAAAAAAACCGCCGAGCGCCTGCTGCTGGAACTCAAGGGCAAGCTGGGTGGCGATTTGGGCGGCTTGTTTGCCGTGAACACCCCCGATGCGCAAAGCGACATCCAGCAAGCTTTGCTGGCGCTGGGCTACAGCGACAAGGAAGCGGCCGCCGCCCTCAAGAGCCTGCCCGCGGATGTGGGTGTGAGTGAAGGCATCAAATTGGCGCTCAAAGCCCTGAACAAATAAAGACCCCCCGAGCCATGAGCATCCGCACCGACGACTTTGCACCGCAGCCCGAACCCCGGGTGATTTCAGCGGCGCCCGTGTCCCACCAAGAAGAGGCCATTGAACGCGCACTGCGCCCCAAGCTGCTGGACGAATACGTTGGGCAGGTGAAGGTGCGCGAGCAACTGGAGATTTTCATCAGCGCCGCCAAAATGCGCGAGGAGCCGCTGGACCATGTGCTGCTGTTTGGCCCGCCGGGTTTGGGCAAGACCACGCTGAGTCACATCATCGCGGCCGAGCTGGGTGTGAACCTGCGCCAGACCAGTGGCCCGGTTCTGGAAAAACCCAAGGACCTGGCAGCGCTGCTCACCAACTTGGAGCGCAACGATGTGCTCTTCATTGACGAGATTCATCGCCTCTCGCCCGTGGTCGAAGAAATTTTGTACCCAGCGCTCGAGGACTACCAGATCGACATCATGATCGGCGAGGGCCCTGCGGCCCGCAGCATCAAGCTGGACTTGCAGCCCTTCACCCTGGTGGGGGCGACCACCCGTGCGGGCATGCTCACCAACCCGCTGCGAGACCGCTTTGGCATCGTGTCGCGCCTGGAGTTCTACACCCCCGAAGAGCTCACCCGCATCGTCACCCGCAGCAGCGGTTTGCTCAAGGCACCAATTGACCCCGAGGGTTCGTTTGAGATTGCCCGCCGTTCACGCGGCACACCGCGCATCGCCAACCGTTTGCTGCGCCGGGTGCGGGACTTTGCCGACGTCAAGGGCGATGGCACCATCCACAAAGGCATCGCCCAACAAGCCCTGACCATGCTCGATGTGGATCCCGAAGGCTTTGATCTGATGGACCGCAAACTCCTTGAAGCCGTGATCCACCGTTTTGACGGTGGCCCGGTCGGTTTGGACAACATCGCAGCCAGCATTGGCGAAGAGCGCGACACCATCGAAGACGTGATCGAGCCGTATCTGATTCAGCAAGGGTTTTTGCAGCGCACGCCACGCGGGCGCATGGCCACGCTGGCGGCATTCAGGCACTTGGGTGTGACACCGCCCAAATCCTTTGGAGACAGATTCTGATGCGGTTTTCACCTTCGGTTCGCTGGCAGCATTGAACTGGCCTGAGGGCTGAGGGCTGAGGGCTGAACGGATAATGCGCTGATGGAAACCAAATGGCTTGAAGATTTTGTGAGTTTGGCCGAAACGCGCAGTTTCAGCCGCTCTGCGCAACTGCGCCATGTGACGCAACCGGCTTTTTCCCGGCGGATTCAGTCGTTGGAGGCCTGGGCTGGTGCCGATCTGGTCGATCGCAGCTCCTACCCGACTCGGCTCACCCCTGCGGGCGAGACCTTGTACGCCCAGGCGCTCGAGATGCTGCAGTCATTGCAGAACACCCGGGCCATGCTGCGTGGTCACAATGCGGCGGGCCAGGATGTCATTCAGTTTGCCGTGCCGCACACCTTGGCATTCACGTTCTTCCCCCCATGGGTGGCCAGCTTGCGTGAGACCTTTGGGCCGATGAAAAGCCGACTCATGGCGCTGAACGTGCACGACGCGGCCATGCGCTTGGTGGAAGGGGGCTGCGACGTGTTGATCGCTTACCACCACCCCTCGCAGCCCCTGCAAATTGACCCCGAGCGTTACGACATGGTGGTGTTGGGGCATGAGGTGATTGCCCCCTATGTCCAAAGCATGCCCGATGGACGGGCGCTGTTCAGCTTGCCTGGTCATGCCTCACGGCCATTGCCTTATCTGGGTTACGCCCCTGGGGCCTATTTGGGCGGTGTGACCGACTGGATTTTGAAGCAGGCGGGTGTGCCGGTGCACCTGGACCGGGTCTACGAGACCGACATGGCCGAGGGTTTGAAGGTGATGGCCCTCGAAGGCCATGGCATCGCATTCTTGCCGCGCAGTGCGGTCAAAAAAGAAATCCAGGCCGGCACTTTGGTCGAGGTGGGCTTGCCCGATGGGCAGACCCTGGCGCTGAGCATGGAGGTGCGGGCTTACCGCGAAAAAACAGGGGCCAAACCTGGTTTCAACAGCTCAGCCCACCAGCTGTGGCTGCATTTGACCCAGAGCACTTCTGCGGTGCATTCCTCCCGTTGAAGGGGCACCCCGCTGAATTTGTCAGGGCATGTATCGGTCTATGCAATTTTTGCATGGTTTTTGGGGGTACTCCCTGATAGGGACTGACTACAAACTGACTATATTCAGCATGCGCAGGCGTGTGGGCACATTTTGTGCTGAAACAAAAGAGAAGCTGATGGCCTGCACCACGGTGGTGTATTTGTCAACATTGACCCCGCTAAAGACCTTTCCTAGGGAAGCTCCTAGGCGGTTGCTTGTTGGATTTGGCATTTAATATCTGGGTGGCAATTTGCTACTCATCATTTCAAAAGAGGATTCAAACCATGAAGAAAATGACACAAACCTTGATCGGCTCCGTGCTGGCCACGGCAGGCTTGCTGGCGGCCACATCCGCCATGGCGGGCAAAACATTGGATCAGATCAAGCAGCGCGGCCAAATCGTCTGCGGTGTCAACACCGGTCTGGCCGGTTTTTCGGCTGCTGATTCCAGCGGCAACTGGTCGGGTCTGGACGTGGACCATTGCCGTGCCTTGGCCGCAGCTGTTTTGAGCGATGCGACCAAAGTCAAATACGTGCCCCTGACTGCACAGCAGCGCTTCACCGCCCTGCAGTCTGGCGAAGTGGATGTGCTGTCCCGCAACACCACCAACACTTTGAACCGCGATGGTTCCTTGGGCCTGCACTTCATTGGTGCCAACTACTACGACGGCCAAGGTTTCATGGTGCCCAAAGGCAAGATCACCAGCGCCAAGCAACTCAAGGGCGCCACCGTGTGTGTGCAGTCCGGCACCACCACCGAGAAGAACCTGACCGACTTCTCCCGCGCCAACAAGCTCAACTTGAAGCCAGTGGTGTTTGAAAAAGTCGAAGCCGCCACCGGCGCTTATTTCTCTGGCCGTTGCCAGGCTTACACCACCGACGCATCGGGCCTGGCCTCTGTGCGTGCCAAGGAGGCAAAAGACCCAGCAGCTCACCTGATCTTGCCCGACCTGATCTCCAAAGAGCCTCTGGGCCCCATGGTGCGCCGTGGTGATGACGAGTGGTTTGCCATCAACAAATGGGTGTTGGCTGGCCTGATCGAAGCCGAAGAGTACGGCATCACCCAAGCCAACGTGGACCAGATGAAAACCAGCGACAACCCTCAAGTGGGCCGTTTGCTGGGTGCTACCGAAGACCTGGGCAAGCACTTGGGCCTGGACAAAGAGTGGTTGGCCCGCGCCATCAAGACCACCGGTAACTACGGTGAAATGTTCGAGCGCAACGTCGGCCCTAAGACCTCCATCAACCTGCCACGTGGCTTGAATAACCAGTGGAACAAAGGCGGCCTGATGTACGCCGCACCGCTGCGTTGATCGCCTGCCTTTTTTGAAGGTTCTGAATACGCCCCGTCATGGGGCGTATTTTTTACCATCCCGTCATTTTTCAGGCAGTCCCCATGTCCCACTTTTCCATGATCGAAGCCAGGCCATTGCCTGGCAAGAAAAGCCGATCGATTTCGTGGCGCAGCCGCGAAGGGCGCTCGGTCATCTACCAGATCGTCGCCATCTTGTCGGCCTTGGCCCTGGTGGCCTTGTTGGTGCGCAACACGCTGACCAACATGCGCCTGCGCGGCATCCAGAGCGGCTACGACTTTTTGTTTCAGCCGTTTGGCTTTGACATCAGCGAAACGGTGATCGAATACGCGCACAACAGCTCCTACTTTGTGGCCTTTGCCATCGGCATGCTCAACACGCTCAAAGTGGCCGTGATCGGCATTGTGTTGGCCACCGTGCTGGGTGTGCTGGTGGGTGTGGGGCGGTTTTCGGCCAACTTCTTGGTGCGCAAAATCTGCTACGCCTATGTTGAATTTTTCCGCAACGTGCCGGTTTATTTGCAGTTGCTGATCTGGTATCTCGTCTTCACCGAGATGCTGCCCGACCTGGACCAGGCTTGGCAGGCGGGCCATTTCTTCTTGAGCAAAAACGGGGTCTCATTTCCTTGGCCGGTGTGGCAGCTGGGCCAGACCTTGGCCCTGATCGGGGTGGTCTTGGGCCTTGTCTTTGCCATGGTTTATCGCCGCATGGCGCGGGCGCATTTTGACCGTACAGGCCACACCCGTCCGGTGTGGGCGGTGTCCCTGGCAGTGACGCTGGCGCTGGCTGTGCTCGGCTGGTTGGTCGGTGGCGCCCCCAATGAATGGGACTTGCCCAAAAAGGGTGACTTCCAGATCGAAGACGGCGGCGCATTCAGCCCCGAATTCATGGCCCTGCTGTGTGGCTTGGTGTTTTACACCGCGTCTTTCATCGCGGAAGTCGTGCGCTCGGGCATCGCCTCGGTGTCACTGGGCCAGCACGAGGCCTCGGCTTCTTTGGGCCTTAGCAAAAGCCAGTCCATGCGTTTGGTGGTGCTGCCGCAGGCTTTGCGTGTGATCATCCCGCCGCTCACCAGTCAGTACCTGAACCTGACCAAGAACTCTTCTTTGGCCGTGGCCATTGGCTACCCTGAACTGGTGTCGATCGCCAACACCACGCTCAACCAGACGGGCCGTGCCATTGAAGCGCTGTCGATTGTCATGCTGGTCTACCTCACCTTGTCTCTTCTCACCTCGGCCCTCATGAACTGGTTCAATGCCAGTGCCGCCATCCAGGAGCGCTGACATGACCACTGTTTTCAAATCCACCGAAGCACGGCCCATGCCCGGGCGCAGCACAGGCCCCGTGGCCTGGTTGCGCGCCAATTTGTTTTCCAGCCTGGGCAACAGCCTGATGTCGCTGGCCCTGCTGGCCGTGTGCCTGTGGGCCCTGGTCTCCTCGCTCGACTGGGCCGTACTACAAGCTGTCTTTGGCAGCAACTTGCAAGCCTGTAACGATGCGCGTGGCGCTGGGGCCTGCTGGGGCGTGATCTCCGAAAAAGGCCGCCTGATCGTGATGGGCCGTTACCCAGAAATTGAGCACTGGCGTCCCGTGATCGCCACCGCCTTGATGCTGGGTGTGGTGGTCATCAGCTGCATGCCGCGTTTTTGGAACAAGGCACTGCCGCTGATCTGGGCCGTGATGTTGGCCGTGTATTTCGTGCTGATGAAGGGTGGTTTTTTCGGCCTGACCGAGGTCGACACCGACCAATGGGGTGGTTTGCCGCTGACGGTGATGCTGACAGTGATCTCCATGACGCTGGCCTTTCCGCTGGCCATCTTCGTGGCGCTGGGCCGTCGCTCCAACATGCCCGCCATCAGAACCCTCTGCACTCTGTATGTGGAGTTGGTGCGCGGCGTGCCGCTGATCACCGTGTTGTTCATGGCCTCGTTCATGCTGCCGTTGTTCATGCCCGAGGGTGTGAAGATCGACGTGCTGGTGCGTGTGGTGGTGGGCATCACACTGTTTTCGGGCGCCTACATGGCCGAGGTGATTCGCGGCGGTCTGCAGGCTTTGCCCAAAGGTCAGACCGAAGCGGCCGCCACCTTGGGCCTGAGCTACTGGCAGACCCAGCGCATGATCGTTTTGCCCCAAGCCTTGGCCACCGTGGTGCCATCCATCATGAACACCTTCATCGGCTTGTTCAAAGACACCTCGCTGGTCACCATCGTGTCGCTCTATGAGCTCACAGGTGCTTTGGGTCTCGCGCTCAACTCGGACGCCGACTGGCGCCCCTTCAAGATCGAAGCTTACCTTTTCATCACCTTCATTTATTTCGCGTTCTGCTTTGCCATGTCGCGCTACAGCCTGTGGATCGAAGAGCGCACGGCCGTGAGCAAAGTCCGCTGAACGAAAGATTCTTATGACCTCCAACGCTACCCCCCTCATCGAGTTCAAAGGCGTGAACAAGTGGTACGCCAGCAATGGCTACCACGTGTTGCGCGATGTGAACCTGCAATTTGCCAAAGGCGAAAAAGTCGTCATCTGCGGCCCCTCGGGCTCGGGCAAATCCACGCTGATCCGCTGCATCAACGCCCTGGAGGAATACCAGGAAGGCACACTCACGGTGGATGGCACCGTGTTGGGTGACGACCTCAAAGGCATTGACAAAGTGCGCCGTGAAGTCGGCATGGTGTTCCAGCAGTTCAACCTGTTCCCGCATCTGACGGTGATGGAAAACCTGATCTTGTCGCCCACTTGGGTGGCCAAAATGCCGCGCAAGGAAGCCATCGACAAAGCCATGGTGCAACTGGAGCGTGTGCGCATTGCCGAGCACGCCAACAAGTACCCCCTGCAGTTGTCCGGCGGCCAGCAGCAGCGCGTGGCCATTGCCCGTGCGCTGTGCTTGACGCCCAAGATCATGCTGTTCGATGAGCCCACTTCGGCCCTCGACCCTGAGATGATCAAGGAAGTGCTGGACGTGATGATCGAGCTGACCAGCCAGGGCATGACCATGCTGTGTGTGACGCATGAGATGGGCTTTGCCAAGGCCGTGGCCGACCGAGTGATCTTCATGGACCAAGGCCAGGTGGTGGAACAAGCCCCGCCTCAGCAGTTCTTTGACGCGCCGCAGACCGACCGGGCACAGGACTTCTTGTCCAAGATCCTCGGGCATTGAGAGGGTTCTTTTGAGCGCCCTTGGCCGGGTTTGCGCCCGGCGGAGCACTCACTTTCTTTGCTTCGCCAAAGAAAGTAAGCCAAGAAAGGCGAGCCGCAGTCAGGGCCCTTCGGGTTCCTCGCGCTGCTCGCATCGGGCGGGGTCGGGTGCAAACTCGCTTCGCTCAAACAAGCACCCGCCCTGATTCGCCCGCTGCTGCGCTGCTCAGCCCTGCCTGAACGGCATGAAGTCCTTGCGGGGCTTTGCTTCGCTCGCCCCTTGAGTTCAATCCCCGAAGCATTTGGGCCTGATCGGCAGAGTTGCCTTCTTTTGTCGGTTCTCCACCAATGCTCGCACCAGAGGTGGGGCTGCGGGTTGGGGCGATTTGGCGAGCTTGCGAGTATGAGCCCCGGCCCGCAGCCCCGCCTCTGGTTCCACGAGCCGTTCTCCCATGAGCCCAAGCCCGCACACCTACCTCTGGCAATCGCAAGAACAGCGCACCTGTGCCAACCAAGGCCAAAACGAAACCCAGCAGGTTTGAGACAATACGCCCATGACCCAAGAACTCACCCTTACCCGCCCCGATGACTGGCACCTGCACGTACGCGATGGCGCCGCCCTGAATGTGGTGGTGCCTCACACCGCCGCCCAATTCGGCCGCGCCATCATCATGCCCAACCTCAAGCCGCCCGTGACCACGGCCGAGCAGGCGCTGGCCTACAAGCAGCGCATCTTGGCCGCCGTGCCTGCAGGCATGGCCTTTGAGCCGCTCATGACGCTGTACCTGACAGACAACCTGGCCCCGGCCGAGATCGCCCGTGCCAAAGCCGCAGGCGTGGTGGCCTGCAAGCTCTACCCGGCAGGCGCCACCACCAACAGCGACGCGGGCGTGACCGACCTGCGCAAGATCTACCCCGTACTAGAAGCCATGCAACGCGAAGGCGTGCTGCTGCTGGTGCATGGCGAAGTCACCTCCTCCGACATTGACCTGTTCGACCGCGAAGCGGTATTCATCGAACAACATCTCAAGCCGCTGCGCCGTGACTTTCCGGGCCTCAAAATCGTGATGGAACACATCACGACACAAGAAGCCGCGCAACACGTGGCCAGCGGCGATGACTTGCTGGGTGCAACCATCACGGCACACCACCTGCTGTACAACCGCAACGCCATCTTCACAGGCGGTATTCGCCCGCATTACTACTGCCTGCCCGTGCTCAAGCGCGAAACCCACCGCCTGGCGCTGGTCAAGGCGGCGACGTCAGGCAACCCGCGTTTCTTCTTGGGCACCGACAGCGCCCCGCACCCGGCGCACCTCAAAGAGCACGCCACGGGTTGCGCAGGCTGCTACACCGCGCACGCTGCCATCGAGATGTATGCCGAAGCCTTTGAGCAAGTGGGCGCATTGGACAAGCTTGAAGGCTTTGCCAGCTTCTTTGGGGCCGACTTTTATGGTCTGCCGCGCAACACCGGCACCATCACGCTGCGCCGAGAAAGTTGGACACCTGCAGAAAGCTTTGCGTTCGGCGAGGCCGAACTCAAGCCCTTGCGCTCGGGAGAAAGCCTGCCGTGGCGTCTGTTGGCGGGCTGAGCCCGAACCGGGCGGGGCTGCGCTGCGCATCCGCCACCAACTTGGGTGTCGCCGACATCGATTGGGACGCGCCTTGGCTGGCCGACTGGCGGGCGGTGGGCGAGCCCATCGCACGGCAAGTAGCGGCAGGCGTGCCCCAGCCCGAGGCCTTGAATGCGGCGGGCCGGGCTCCCCTGCGTTTTGTGCCACAAGCCGACTTGCCCGAAGGCCAGGCCTACGAAGACTTCATTTTTGCCACGGGCCAGGTGCCCACCCGCGAGGGCTTGCACGACTTCTTCAACGCCCTGTGTTGGATGCAGTTTCCGTTGGCCAAAAAGCGCCTCAACCACTTGCAAGCCCGCGAAATTGCTCGCGCTGGGGTGGGGCAGGTGCGTGGCCCGGTGCGCGATGCCGCGACCGTATTCGATGAAAACGCTGTCCTGATCCAGACCTCCGATGCGGTGTGGACCGCCCTGAATGAGCACCGCTGGTTCGACGCCTTTGTCGGTTTACGCGGTGAGTGGGCACACACGCGGCTTTGGACTTTTGGCCATGCCGCGCTCGAAAAAGCGGTGCAGCCCTACAAATCGATCACCGTGCACCTGTGGCGTGTGCCACAAAGCGTGGTGAAAACCGAGCTGGATGCTTGGCTGGCGCAAGACCTTACGCCTGAAAAACTGGCCCGCAAACCCTTCAGTCCTTTGCCCCTGCTGGGGGTGCCCGGCTGGTGGCTGGCCAACGAAGACCCGGCGTTTTACGCCGATGCCAGTGTTTTTCGGCCCCGCAGAAGTTCCCGCCTGTCTGAAAAACCGTACGCCAATGCGGAAATCACGCCCATGGCTTGATTTTGCAGTCCGACACCCTAATATCCGTCCCAACGTGCCCGCGTCTTTCGGGTGAAAGTGAAACTCAACATGAAACGCATTTTTCTTTTTGTGGTGACCAACCTGGCCGTGGTGCTGGTGCTGGGCATCGTCGCCAACTTGCTGGGCGTCAACCGCTTCCTCACGTCCAACGGCCTGAACCTGGGCGCTTTGCTGGGTTTTGCGCTGATCATGGGCTTTGGTGGCGCCATCATCTCTTTGCTCATGAGCAAATGGATTGCCAAAATGTCCTCGGGCGTCAAGCTGATTGACCAGCCCGCCAACGCCGACGAGGCCTGGATTGTGGACACCGTGCGCAAACTGTCTGATAAAGCCGGTATCGGCATGCCTGAGGTGGGCATCTTTGAAGGCGACCCCAACGCCTTTGCCACCGGCGCTTTCCGTGACTCGGCCTTGGTGGCCGTGTCCACGGGATTGCTGCAAAACATGAACCACGAAGAAATCGAAGCTGTGCTCGCCCACGAAGTGGCGCACATTGCCAACGGCGACATGGTCACCATGGCCCTGATCCAGGGCGTGATGAACACCTTTGTGGTCTTCATCTCCCGCGTGGTGGGTTATGCGGTGGACAGTTTCTTGCGCAAAAACGACGAAGAAAGCACGGGCCCCGGTATTGGCTACTACGTGACCACCATCGTGATGGACATTTTGTTGGGTGTTCTCGCTGCGATCATCGTGGCTTGGTTCAGCCGTCAGCGCGAGTTCCGCGCCGATGCCAGCGCAGCGCAGCTGATGGGCCGCAAGCAGCCGATGATCAACGCCTTGGCCCGCCTGGGCGGTGTGCACACCGCCGAGTTGCCCAAGAGCATGGCCGCCATGGGCATTGCCGGTGGTATCGGTCAGCTGTTCAGCACCCACCCACCCATTGAGCAGCGCATCGCCGCCCTGCAAAACAGCGCTTTATAAAGACGATTCGTCTTCGGCCAAGTCGTCCAGGTGGGAGGTGTCCCCCCAGCCCACCAGCGACAGGCCTTGTGGTGTCCACAGGAGGCGATTGACGGCGGTGTTGGTCAGCGCCCAAGTGCGCGGCGCTTGCAAATCCAGGCGAGCAGCGGCGCGGTAAAGGATATCCAACACGCCGCCATGGGCGACCAGCACCATGTGTTGCCCGGCGTGGGCCGCGGCCAAGGCCTCTACGGTTTGGATCACCCTCTCACGCAAGACCGTCAGTGATTCGCCCCCGCCCGGTGGTACCCAGTCCGGCGTGCGCTTGCGCCAGTGCCAAGCGTGTTCGGGCAGCTCGGTTTCGATTTGGGAAAAGGTTCGGCCTTGGAATGCGCCAAAGTGGCGCTCTCGCAAACCTGCATGCACCGTCACCGTCTTTCCAATAGATTTCGCAATCGCTTGGGCTGTGGTGTGGGCGCGAGACAGGTCGCTGGCATAAACCGCATCGATGACTTCGCGCTGCACCAAGGCTTGGGCCAGATGCTGGGCTTGGCGCAGGCCCACCTCGTTGAGTGGGATGTCGAGGTGGCCTTGCAGACGGGTGTCGACGTTCCATGCGGTTTCTCCGTGGCGAATCGCCGAAATTCGTGTCGGTTCCATAAATTGTTGACGTCAGCGTGGCACCTCGATGTTGACCCGGCGTGGGCCTGCGGGTGGGTTGGGAAAGTTCGCCAGCGCCGCCTGGAACAGGGTGGCAAAGATCGGCACGCTGTCGCTCCAGGGTCCTGCGTGGCTGGCGCGGGTTTCGTAGACCACCTGGCCTGATTTCAGGTCGCGCATGACCACGCTGACTTCGCGGCGGTAATGTGTGGGGGGTGGAAAGCGCATGCCCACACCCAGTCCGACGTGCGAGCCCAAGTTTCTGCCAAAACCCGAACCGATGGCAATGCTGCCGTAAGGTGTCCAGCCCGACCCGAGGGGGCGGCCCCAAGGGTCGGCCAGGTATTGCGTACCGCTGAAACCCACCATCACACTCAGGCTGGCATTGGCGTCGTCGCGCACCAGACCCACGGCCGTCATGGCGGCCTGGGCTTGCTGCTCGGCCAAACCGGCTTCGGGGTTGTGCACCTGCGAGGGCAGGCGCTCAAAGCGGTACTTAGCGCCCTGCAAACTCATGCCGGGCGGCGCGGCCGCCACCGAGACCACATCGCTGTCGATCAGCCGCACCGAGGCGCAGCCCGTCAAAAAGCTCAAGGCCAATGCCGCCACGGCCACTGAAAACCACCGCTTGAGCTGCCGAGTTGCTGTGCGCATGCGCTGTCTCCTTTCGAATTACATGGAGATGACCTGAATGCCCGGCAAAGAAGGCTCCTTGAACTCTTCCTCGTCAAAGGCCTTGTCGCCGTCATCCGATTCGACGCCCGTGATTTTCAGGTCCTTGAAGCCGTGCAGTTTGGCGTCCATCAAATGCGAAGGCACCACATTTTGCAGAGCCGCAAACATGTTTTCAATGCGGCCGGGGTACTTCTTTTGCCACTCGCGCAGCATGTTGCCCACCTGCAGACGTTGCAGGTTCTCCTGGCTGCCACACAGGGTGCACGGGATGATGGGGAACTGTCGGTGTTCTGCCCAACGGATCAGGTCGGACTCGGCCACATAGGCCAGCGGGCGGATCACCATGAACTCGCCGTTGTCGCTGACCAGCTTTGGGGGCATGCCCTTGAGCTTGCCGCCAAAAAACATGTTCAAAAAGAAGGTCTGCAGTATGTCGTCGCGGTGGTGGCCGAGCGCCAGCTTGTTGCACTTCAGTTCACGCGCCACGCGGTACAAAATGCCCCGGCGCAGACGCGAGCACAGGCTGCACATGGTCTTGCCTTCGGGGATTTTGTCTTTCACGATCGAGTAGGTGTCTTGCGTCTCGATGTGGTACTCCACTCCCAATTCCTTGAGGTACGCCGGCAGGATGTGGTCTGGAAAGCCAGGTTGCTTTTGGTCCAGGTTGACTGCCACCAGCTCGAAGTCCACCGGGGCACGGGCCTTCATCTTGAGCAAGATGTCGAGCATGCCGTAGCTGTCTTTGCCGCCCGACATGCAGACCATGATGCGGTCGCCCGCTTCGATCAGGTTGAAGTCGCTGATGGCCTGGCCCATTTGGCGGCACAGGCGCTTTTCGAGCTTGTGGGTTTCACGCTCGATCTTGACGGCCTTGGCAGCCTCTGATTCGGCTTGTGCTTGTACCCAGGCGTTGTCGGCTTCTTTGTCTGTGTTCATGAGGTTCACCACTGTCCGGTTTCCATGCGAATGGCCACTTCGCAGTCTTCAAAAATTTCAAGTTTGGCAATCTTGACGCGCACGCCCAACACGCCGGGCAACTGCATCAGGCGGTTCGAGACTTTGCCGATCAGCGTTTCGAGCAGGTTGATGTGCTCGGCCGTGCATTCGTCGATGATGATTTTGCGCACCTTGCGGTAGTCCAGCACCGAGTGGATGTCGTCGTCGCTGGGCAGCAGGGGTTGGGTGCCCAGGTTCAGCTCGGCGTCCACCTGAATCGGCTGCGGGTCTGTTTTTTCGTGTTCCAGGATGCCCAGGTTGGCGTCAAAGCGCAAACCGGTCAGCTCCAGGGTTTGGTGTCCGGCAGGGGTTTTCATGTCGGGCTTTTGGTTTGAAAAATTTCCACCCCAACCGCTTCGCAGTCTGGGTACACATCGGGTTTGCAGCTGGACAGGCGCACCGCCTGCACCTGCGGGTGGGCGATCAGCGCGCGCATCAGGTCGTCGCACAAAGTCTCTTGCAGCACGATGTGGCCTTGGGCCACCCGGCGCGCAATCACCTCGCGGATGAAGTCGTAGTCCACCACCTCGGCCAGATCGTCTTGCGTGGGGGTGGACGCGCTGTAGGGCACGAACAGCTCCACATTAAAAATGATGCGCTGGGGGCCGAGCTTTTCAAAGTCGTGCGCGCCGATGCGCACGTCCACCGTGTGGTTGCGCAGAAACAGGCGGCGGCAATTCAGCGTCAAATCGGTCATCAGCTCGCTCATGCGGGGTCTTTCGGTTCACCCAAAAACATCACATCCCGCGCCAAAGGCACCAGGTGCTGGCCGTTGTCCACGCACACCGTGGTGCCGGTGATGCAGGGGTTTTGTGCAAGGAACAAACAGGTGGCCGCTACCTGCGCTGGGTCGATCGGTTCACGCAGCAGGTTCACCCGGCTGGCGCGGTCGAAGTTCTCTTGGGTTTGCGGGCCGCTCAAAAACATCAGGCCCGGGGCCACGCCGCACACCCGCAAGGGCGCCAGGGCTTGGGCCTGCAAGGCCACGGCCCGCTCCAGGGCCAGTTTGGAGACGGTGTACGAAAAATAATCCGGATTCAGATTGAACACCTTCTGGTCGAGGATGTGGACCACGCTGCGCTGGCCGGGCTGGGCTTCGGGCGCGGCCTGCTGGGCCATGAGGGATGCCAACAGCATGGGCGCGATCAAATTCACTTCGATTTGCTGGCGGGCTCCGGCCAAGTCCATGTCGCAGCCCTCGTCCGGTTCGAACAGCGAGGCGTTGTTCACCACGCAGTCGAGCGGGCCGGTGGTTTGGGTGATGTGGGCCATCATGCGTTTGACTTCGGCGCTTTCTGCCAAGTCGGCCTGCACCAGTCGCACAGTGGCGCCTGTGGCGTGCAGCGATGCCTGAAGTGCCAAGGCGGCTGGGGCTGAGCGCTGGTAATGGCACCACACCTGCCAGCCCGCTTGCGCGAAGCCCCGGCACAGGGTCGCGCCCAGACGCAAGGCGCCGCCAGTGATCAGTACGTGTTTCAAAGAGATGCCGCAGGGAGATGGAAAGGTGCAATTATCGGTGATGGGCCTTGACCTTGTGGTGTCCTTGTCCATGGTCTGCGTCGGGCGTGCACCTTCGGCCCGAGCGCTGAGCCCGCCCATGCGCAGAGGGACCAAGGATAATCCAGGGGTGACCCATGTTCCTCCACTTTCCTCCGAGCTGACCCTGCGCATCCACCAAGCCATCGCGCAAGCGGGTGGCTGGATCGGTTTTGACCGTTTCATGGCCATGGCCTTGTACGAACCCGGCTTGGGTTATTACACCAACGCCCTGCAAAAGTTCGGCGCCATGCCGTCTTCGGGCAGCGATTTTGTGACCGCGCCGGGCATGTCGCCGCTGTTTGGCGAAACCCTGGCGGTGCAGGTTAAAGAGGCACTGGAGGCCACAGGCTCGGATGAAGTCTGGGAATTTGGCGCGGGCACCGGAGCCCTGGCCTTGCAGTTGCTGGGCAGCCTGGGCGACGCGGTGGCGCGGTACACCATCATTGACTTGTCGGGCACTTTGCGTGCCCGCCAGGCCGACACTTTGCTGCAACACGCGGGCAAAGTGCGATGGCTGGACACCTGGCCCGAGGTCATCGAGGGTGTGGTGGTGGGCAATGAGGTGCTGGACGCCATGCCGGTGCAGCTGCTGCAGCGCACGCAGGGCATCTGGCACGAGCGTGGGGTGGTCAGCGCTGGTGAAGCATTCGCTTGGCAAGACCGGATCACCGATTGGCGTCCGCCTCTCGAGATTGAGGGTGAGCACGATTACCTGACCGAAATTCATCCCCAGGCCGAGGCCTTCGTCACCAGCCTGGCCGAGCGCCTGCTGGCCGGGCGGGGTGGGGCGGCGTTCTTTCTGGATTACGGCTTTCCTGAGGCCGAATACTTTCACCCGCAGCGACACATGGGCACCGTCATGTGCCACCAGCTCCACCAGGCCGACGACAACCCCTTGGTGGCGGTGGGTCAAAAAGACATCACCGCACACGTCAATTTCACGGGTGTGGCCTTGGCCGGGCAAAACGCAGGCTTGAATGTGCTGGGCTACACCAGCCAAGCCTGGTTTTTGCTCAACCTTGGTTTGGCCGAGCGCATGGCCGCCGCCAGCTTGGCCGAGCGCAGCCAAGCCCAGCGCCTCATCAACGAGCACGAAATGGGCGAGCTGTTCAAAGTGGTCGGGTTCTCCACGTCGTCCGATTTGGCCGCTCAGGGCTTTGCCCGGGGCGACCGCTCGCACCGCCTCTGAGCGGTATCAAGGCAAGCTATGTTGCGCTGGCTCATCGTGGTGTTTCTGGCACTGATCATTTTCAGTGGCTTGCAAAAGTGGCTGCAAAAATTTGGCTTTGGCCGTTTGCCCGGCGACTTTCGGTTTCGGCTGTTCGGGCGCGAATGGTTCATCCCATTGACCAGCACCTTGCTGCTCAGTCTGTTGGCGGCCGCCATTGCGCGGTGGGTATAAGCCAAGTGAATTGGGCAGTATTTCTTCAGCCATCAGCCCTGAATTTCCAGGGGTTTGGTTGACTTCATGGGGGGGGGGGCAGGTAAAATTTTTTTACATCAAAAGTTTTACAAAAATACCACCTCCATGTTGCTACGAGCTTTGTTGACTTGTCTCTTGATCACAGCGTCCGTTTCCGGGCGGGCGGATTTGCCTTTGACCGTGGAGAACCTGATCACGGATAAATCCAAGTTCAAATTGGACCTGTCGGTGACCTATGCCAACCTGGACCGTCAGGGGGTGTTCACAGGTGAACCCATCACAGTTCAAACAGGAGCCACTTCCTTTGTCAGCTTGCCCACGTTGATTGGTGAGAGTCGTGGCAACAGCGACTCTGTGGTGGGCACACTGGGCTTGCGCTACGGCTTGACGGGTAAGGCCGAAATCTTTGCCCGAAGCACTTACTTGGCCAGTAGTAGCCGCACAAGCAATGCATCAGGCACAAGCCAAAGCAATGACAATCACTTTGCCGATGCTTGGGCAGGCATCAACTACCAGTTCAAAAAAGACGACGACACGCCCGCTTTGTTGGGCTTTGCAGAAATTGCCCTGCGCGAGAAGCACACGCAAGGCAATAGTTCTTTCAAATCAGGCCTTGTCGGATTGACCACCTACAAAGCCATCGACCCTGTGGTGTTCGTCCTCACCACCGCCTACCGCTTCAACCAAAGCCGCGAAGACGGTGCAAAAAGTTACAAGCCCGGCAACTTGTTGTTGATCAACCCCAGTATTGCTTTTGCTGTGAATGACCGTGTCACGCTCACCACAGGAATGCTTTGGACCAACCGCCAAGCCGATCAATGGGACGGTCAAGCGCAAGGATTCAGACGCACCAGCAGCGACTTGCTGTTGGGCGTGGGCTACGGTATTTCGAAGGGAAGTACCCTCAACACGACATTCAAGCTCAACGCTTCAGGCCAGGCCGGCGCTGAATTGAGGACGAATTGGTTGCACAGCTTTTAAAAAAACGGGCGGCCAAAGCCGCCCGACAGGAATTGGTGGTGCTGATACACCGCCAATAAAGTTGGCCGCGCCAGCACGCTGCCAAAGGTGCCTCGGGAGTCTGTTTCGAGGCTTGTTGTTGTAGTTTGCAAAATGAGGAGTCTAGTATGAGTAAATTAAAACATGCCGCCTTGGTGCTGGTGGCTGCGAGCCTGATGACGGCACAAGCCCAGGCAAGTGAACCACCTGCGACCCAATTGCAGGCCCAATCTGTTGCAGCATTCAGCGATGCAGAGATTGCAGCGATGTTCGATCCTTCGGGGCCGTCGATGCAGTTGGCGATGCTGTCTTCTGTTGAGATGAAAGAAACTGAGGGAGCTTGGGGCTTTTGGGGTGCCGCAATCGGGGGGTTAGGTGGATTTTCAGGATTTGCCATAAACAACCGTATTTCAGGTCATAACTGGTCTTGGGCTAATGCTGGGGCAGCCACCTTTCGAGGCGCTATGTCTGGTGCGACTGCTGGCCCTGTTGGTGTAATTTGGGGCTTCAATAGAAATATTGCCTTTGGTACAGCCCAAGGCGTATTCAATCGCTTGCGTTAAACCCAAATGACCATGTCAATCAAATCAGTAATCATTTTGGCATGGTCATTTGCGATGGTTACTCATCTTTTTTTCATCAATATTTTTTTGGCAGGAATTTTTCTGTTCGGGATCCCGCAAATTTACAGAGAATCCAAGGCCAATTTGGATCTATCCAGTGAGTCTGGTTACCTTCGAAACTTAGTCCAGATGTGCAGAGCAAACCTTACATTTGTATTGTCATTTTTTCTGTATCTGATGGTTGTTTTCTTCAATTGAAAATGCTTAACACCTCTCTTGCACTCTTTTTCCTGCGAGCACAGCCCTTTCCGCGCTTTGACTTCCCTCGTTGGCACGCTGTCTTGGCGGTCTCGCTGATTGGGATTTTGGTGGGCTTGGACCCAAGTTTGGCCGCAACGCCGCCAGGAATACCAGAACCACCGCTTTGGCTTGCTGCTGTTTTGGGTTTTCTCATGACTTGGGCAGCGTTTAGTGTGGGCGGATTCAAGTACGAACTGCAACACGGTTTAACGAGGCGTGAAACACCTCGTGGGGTGTCTTGAATCCCAGCCGCTTTCTGGGCCGGTGATTCAATCTGTTTTCGATCATAGTCAACTCCTCATCGGTGACAGTTTCCATGCGCCGTTTCTTGGGAATGTATTGGCGCAGCAAACCATTGAAGTTCTCGTTGCTGCCGCGCTGCCAGCTGCAATACGGATCGGCAAAGTAAGTCTGGATGCCAAGGGCCTGATCGATGGCCTGGTGATCGGCAAACTCCTTGCCGTTGTCTACCGTCAAGGTCTTCACCCGTGAGCTCAGGGGCTTGAGCATGCCTTCAATAGCCCGGCCCACCAAATCAGCAGACTTGTTGGGCACTTTGGCCAGCACAGCAAAGCCACTCTTGCGTTCTACCAGTGTCACGATGGCTTGTTTGTGAGCCGCGCCAATAACGGTATCACCTTCCCAGTGGCCCACTTGCTTGCGATCTTCAATGTGGCTTGGTCTCTCGCTGATCGGGCGGCGGTTCGGGATCTGACCACGTCTATCACGCCCGCACAGGTGGCGTTTGCGCCGAGGCTTTTGGCTACGCAGGTGCGTGTGTAAATCACCACCGGCAGCCTTGTTCGCATAGACATACAAATAGACGCTCTCATGGCTGACCGCCACCTTGCCTGCAATCTGCTCGGGGCTCCATTGAATGCCAAGGTAGAAATCCACATCGGACCAGACTTTGGAATCTAAACGGCGGGCATTACGGCTTCGCTGTGCCCGCTCAGAAGCCTTGGCGCAGGCTTGTTCGGCGCGATAGCCACGCTGACCGCGGCCACGGCTGAGTTCGCGGCTGATGGTGCTGCGGCTCCTGCCCAATGAACGGGCGATCTCGCTGATGGTCTGTTTGGCTTTCAAGAGGCTGTGAATTTGGTATCGTTCTTCTCGGCTGAGGTGCTTGTACATCTGGCAACTTGGACTTGGCGGTTTGAGTGGCCATGATGCCTTGACATCCTCAGCCACCCATCACCGGGTTTATCTTTGTTGCACCTCGTACTTGAATCCGCCGTGGTTTTTGGCGTCCTGCGCTGTTAATTGCTAATGGCCTTTCCCTTCGATCTTTTGGATTTGGTATTGCCTGAGATCGCGACTTGGATGGCGGGCAAGTCCAGTTCGGAAAAACGACGATTTCGTCGAGCCGGACTGGGCTTGCTTCTTTTGGGAGTTCTATTTGCTGTCTGCGCATTTGTTTTCCCAAAGGTGGCGACTTGGGCCTTTAACTCTCTAGAGTGGGCCTATTTCATGACATTTCTTTTTTCTGGATGTGGTTTGGGTTTGTTGGCTTGTATTTGGTACGACCAAAAAAAGCATATTAAATCGAGTGATGAGGGCCAAACATGATGAGGCGACAAGCTTAGAGAATTTGGCTTTGGTTGGGAGTTTTGAGCCTGGGCGTCGCCCATGGCGTTCAAGCTCAAATGTCGACCGCGATGGTCAACACGCACAGCGGTGTGTTGCAAGTGCCAGTCAAAAATTGGAAAACTTTGCGCGATGCGCAAGTGGTCAAGCAAGACCTGGATTACTCGTGTGGTGCCGCTTCGTTGGCCACCTTACTGAACTATTTTTATGGACAAGATTTGACCGAGGAAGCTCTTCTCAAGGCCATGGACAAAGGCGATGGACGGGCCAGTTTTGAAGACATGGCCAAGGCCTTGCCCAAGTTTGGCTTCAGGGCGCAAGGATTTGCGGCCAGTTGGGAGCAGCTCACACGCTTGAAAATGCCCGTCATTGTCTATGTCAAGCATCGAAAGAACGACCACTTTTCTGTGTTGCGAGGCATCAACCAGGACACCGTGTGGTTAGCCGATCCCAGTTTGGGCAACAGGACTTACAGCCGACAACAATTTTTGGCCATGTGGCAAACGCGCCAAGCTTCAGAAAACGCCGATTTATCCGGGAAGTTTTTGGCGATTTTGCCCATGCAGGCAGACGCCAAGCAGCCGGACATTTTTTTCACCAAAACACCCGAGCGGCAAACCGGTTTAGCCTTGCAAATGCTTGCCCATCAAAGGAAGTCCAATTGAGTGGTTTGTCAGCGTTTCAGTTCGATTAAAAAAGGGAGGAAAATCAATATGAGAAATAGAGTCCAAGGTGCATCTCAAAGCTATGTGTGGACTTGCTTGCTGTGCTTGAGCTTGAGTTTGTCGGGGATGACAGCCGCGGCACAAGTCCGTTCAGGCTCGGACAAGCCCGCCGCCATAGCTGAAAAGCAAAATGAAGAAGCGGGTCATTGGCTCATGACGCAGATGGCCTTGCTTGAAGGATTGCGGCAAATACCTGAGCAAATCGATATGGGCTTGCAGCAGGCCCAAGCGCAGGGCATGCCACTTGAATTGGCCAAAGTGGTTCAGCGCTCAGGTCGTGAGGTTTATGACCTCAAGCAGCTCGAACCCCAAGCCTTGGCTTTGCTGCTCAAAAGTCTGCGTTCTGAACATTTACAAGCCTGGACCGTGTTTTACAAAACGCCTTTGGGTCAGAAAATTGCAGTCGCCGATATCCAAGGCGCAAGCGCTCAAACCATGGGTTTTGTGATGGAAAACGCCCCCAAAATCATGGCTGAATTGGCCGCTGACACGTCTCGCATGGCCTTGATTCAATCGGTGGTCGATGCCAGCCAATCGGTGGATCGGGCCGTGTCCATGAACATGGCCATGAGCTTGGCCATGGAGTGGGCGTTGGTGTCGGCCATGCCCGATCAGCCGGGCAAACCTACATTCCGCCAGCTGCAAGACCATGTGGAGCAGCAACGGTTTGTGATGCGCAGCCAAATGTCGCAATGGGTGTTGGCACACGCGGCACATGTTTACAAAAACTTGAGCATTTCCGAGCTTCAACAAATACTGGCTCAAGCCAACTCACCTGCAGGCCAGGCGCTTTTCCGCGGCTTTGGTCCAACCTTTGCAGATTGGATCAACCAGTATGCGCAGCGCTTGGGTCAATCGGTTCGTCAAGGGCTCCAAAAACAGGGTGTCTGAAGTTCGGGGTCAGGTGCAACGAGGGCGCCTGACATCGAACGTGTTACAGTGCACACGCCATTGGCGACTTATGCCCATCTCGCTCTTTCTGAGCCGATAGCGCATCCCGGCAGAGGGATGCCAGTCTTGTCCTCCACTGTGCACATCGCCCGCCATGCTCTATCAAGCTGGGCCCAGACGATTTTTTTGCTTCCTTTTTTGACGCACCTCTGCACGGTGCTGTTGTTGGGCAGGCCTTGCGGCTTGCTGATGGGGGGCGCTTTTTTGGCAGCAGGACATGCCAAGACCCGTGCCGCTGCACAGCCCCCAAGAGGGCCGAAAAAAGCGGTTCGACCCCCTTCGTTAAAATACATGACTATTTCATATTGTTCACACCAACCCATCTCCATGGGAAAATTCCGAATTCAGCCGTGCTCCAGGGCTTTGCCCAATGGCGCATTTGGCGCGCAAGTGTCCGTGGCCAGTGGCCGTGGCAGCGCCAGCACCGACCGCGTGATGCGGTTTGTGCCCGAATTCGCCACACCGGCCGCCGCCAGCCAATACGCCCTCGATGAAGGCATGTTGTGGGTAGAGCGCCAGACGACGAAACCGATCCTGCTTTGAGAAAGACGTTTTAAATGGCTAAAGAAGAACTGATTGAACTGATGGGCGTGGTCAACGAGGTGTTGCCCGATACGCGTTTTCGCGTGACCCTGGACAACGGCCACCAACTGATTGCTTATTCGGCCGGCAAGATGCGCAAGAACCACATCCGCATTTTGGCGGGTGACCGCGTGACGCTCGAGCTCTCGCCTTACGACCTGAGCAAGGGCCGCATCAGCTTCCGTCACCTGGCTGGCCGTGCCCCCATGGCGCCTCGTCGCCCACCCGCACGCTGATTCTGGTCGCTTCTTTGCGTTGACATGCGTCAACGCGCAAGGCTCTTGAATCGCGGAGCATGATCCCCAAGTGTTTTTGAAATACAGGGGACTCCATGACCGTTTCAGCCGACGCCTTGCACATTGTTTGTCCGCACTGCCACACCACCAACCGGGTGCGTGTGGCCGATCTGCACAACGCCCCCGATTGCGGACAGTGCCACACACCTCTTTTTGATGGCCGCCCTCTAGAGCTGAACGCTGCCAGCTTTGACAAGCACATTGGCCGCAGCCATGTGCCGGTGCTGGTCGACTTCTGGGCCCCTTGGTGTGGTCCGTGCCGGATGATGGCCCCGGCATATGAGCAGGCCGCAGGCCTTTTGGCGCCGCAGGTGCGTGTGGCCAAACTCAACACCGAAGAAGCGCAGGCCATCGCTGCCCGCTTCAACATCCGCAGCATCCCCACACTCGCCTTGTTTGTTGGCGGCCAAGAAGTCGCCCGTCAGGCAGGTGCTTTCCGCTCGGCGCAAGACATCGCCGACTGGACGCGCTCGCACCTTTGAACTTTCAACGGGTCTTGTACAGGCCATCGCCCACAGGGCGGGCTCCTACAGAGAAGCTGCGACCGCTCTGATGCGGGCTTTGGAAATCTGCTCACCGATTTGTGGACCTTTGAGGCCTTGAGCGGCCGCGGCTTGGGCAATGGGCGCTGTCTCGATAGACAAGGCGGCCTGCTGTGCTTTGAGCAAGCGTTCGGCCTGTGGGTAAGCCGACTCTTCCAATCCGAGCCGTCCCCGCGCATCGCACTCACACGCTTGCAGTACCCGCGCAAAGCGCTCGGGCTGCCGAATCGCGTCACAACGGTCCAGCAAGCGCATCAGGGCTTCTGGCCCCATCTCGGCGCTGCGGTGGATGTTGCCGTGCTCACGCGCCACCACTTCGGCCAGTTCTTTGCAGTCGGTGGGCACGCGCAGGCGCCCACACGTTTTTTGTAAAAGTTTCACACTGCGCCCTTCATGCCCAATGTGGCGGGGCAGCACGTCGGCCGGGGTAGTGCCTTTGCCCAGGTCGTGCATCAGGCAGGCCACGCGCACGGGCAGCGGCATGTTCAGGCGGGCGCTCATGTCCATCACCAGCATCATGTGCACGCCCGTGTCCACTTCGGGGTGGTACTCCGGGCGCTGGGGCACGCCCCACAAGCGGTCCAGCTCGGGCAGCAGCACCTTGAGGGCACCACAGGTGCGCAGCACCTCAAACATGCGCGAGGGTTTGGCGCTCATCAGCCCGCGTGCCAACTCCTGCCAGACACGCTCGGGCACCAGGTGGTCCACCTCGCCGTCTTCGACCATCTGGCGCATCAAGGCCATCGTCTCATCGGCCACAGAAAAGTTGGCAAAGCGCGCCGCAAAGCGAGCCAGCCGCAGGATGCGCACCGGGTCTTCGGCAAAGGCCTCGGTCACATGGCGCAGCACCTTGTTTTGTAGGTCTCGCCCGCCACCATAGGGGTCGACGATCTGGCCTGTCCATCCGCTGGGTGCGGCATGGGCCAGCGCCTCGGGCACTGCCATGGCGTTGACGGTGAGGTCGCGCCGGGCCAGGTCTTCTTCCAGCGAGACGCAGGGGTCGGCTTGCACCGCAAAACCTTTGTAGCCTCGCGCCGTTTTGCGCTCGGTGCGGGCGAGAGCATATTCCTCGCGGGTTTGCGGATGCAAAAAAACCGGAAAGTCTTTGCCCACGGGCATGAATCCCTGATCGGTCATGGCCTCTGGCGTGCTGCCCACCACCACCCAGTCGCGGTCGTTGACGGGCAGTCCCATCAAGGCATCGCGCACCGCACCACCGACGACAAAAACCTGCATGCCCGTGCCCGCCTTCAGCGAGCCACCCGGAAGGGCTCTTCGAAGTCGATGAAGTCCTGCTCGGCCAGCGCCTCATCGATCCAAGCTTTGACGCCGGGCAGGGCACACACGCGCTCCATGTAGGCCGCCACATCGGCTGGCACGGGCAGGGCGTAGGTCTTCAGGCGCATGACCACCGGGGCAAAGTAGGCGTCGGCCACGGTGAACTGTCCAAACAGCATGGGGCCGCCGTGTTCTTGCAGCAAGCCGCTCCAGAGGCTGCAGATGCGGTTCAGGTCGGCTCGCACGGCAGGTTTGTCGCGCAGTGCCAAAGCGCCGATGTCTGGCAGGTGCGCCTCGATGTTCATCGGGCAGGCACTGCGCAGACCCGTAAAACCGCTGTGCATTTCGGCGCAGATGCTGCGCGCGCGTGCCCGAGCGGCGCGGTCCGCAGGCCAAAGCTGTTTTTCGGGAAACTGTTCGGCGACATATTCGGCAATGGCCAGCGTGTCCCAAATGGCCAGGCCATCGTGCACCAGCACGGGCACCTTGCCCACCGGGTTGACGTCTTTGAGTGCGGCCTTGAAGTTGGAGTCGGGCGCGAAGCTGTCAAAGCGGACATAGACCTCTTCAAAATCGATGCCTGCCTGGCGCAGCAGCACCCAGGGGCGCATGGACCAAGACGAATAGTTTTTGTTGGCGATGTAGAGCTGGATCATTTTTATCTCCCGTGAATCAGAGCCCACATGTTAGCGCTCACAGCTGTTAACAAGAGGCAGATTACACCGCCAAGATGTGTGAGGGGATGCGGCGGGTGACGATTTTCGGTACCCCGTCATGAGGAACCCGTCGCATCCCCTCGCACGTCCACCCATGCCGCTTGCAAGTGGAATCAGCGCCCAGCACCCGCACGCCAGCGGTTCAACTTGCTGCGTGGACCACGATGACCAAGATATCCGGGAGCGACACCTGCAGCAGACGAGGCAGAGATGCCCAAAGCAGGCAAACGAGGCAGTTGGCCCGTCGCGATGTTGTCGACCTTCATCGAAGCCAGGTTGTCCCGGCTCATCAGGGGCTCACCCGGGGCCAATTCCATGGCCGCAGCTTGGAGCCAGCCCACCCACATCGGCAAACCGATGACCGGGCGGCCTCGGCCCTCGTTCACCCCCGCCCACTGACCCGCACGATGGACCAATTCGCCCAAGGTCATCACGTCCGGGCCGCAGAGTTCGTAGGTCTGACCCACGGTGTCCAACTTTTGCAGGCAAACGACCACAGCACGCGCCACATCGCCCACCCAGACGGGCGCAAAGCGGGTGCCACTGCCCGCCAAGGGCATGAAGGGCGCCACGGCTTGCAGATCGGCAAACAGGTTGAGAAATTTGTCTTCGGCGCCAAAGATCACACTGGGGCGCAACACCGTCAGCTGCAGCCCCGCGTTGTGCAACACCGTCTCGCCCCGCGCCTTGCTGCGCTGGTACATCGAGGGGCCTTGTGGATCGGCACCCAAAGCGCTGATGTGCACCAGGCGTTGTACGCCCGCTTTTTTCATGGCGCTGGCGATCTTGCCGGGCAGATTTACGTGCACGCTTTCAAATCGCTCTTCACTGCCGTGCAGAACCGCCACCAAATTGACCACCGCATCGTGGCCGGGGATCAAGCGGGCCAAATCGGCTTCTTGGTGAACATTCGCCTCGATCACCGTCAGCCCGGGCAAGCTTTGCACACGCGCCGCGTTCACGGCGCGGCGGGTGGGCACGGTGATGTGCCAGCCCAGGCGGGCGAGTTGTTCGCAGACCTGACGGCCGACAAAGCCGCTGCCCCCCAAGACCAAAACGCACGGAGCGTTCATGCCGCGCTCAGGCCCGTGACGGCCTGGTGCATCGCGTCCATGGCCTGGTCCACGATTTGGGTGCGCCAAGTGTCGGTGTCGGTGTAGAAGGCGTCCATCAGATCCTGCTTGATTTTTTGGCGCAGGGGCTCGGGCGCCTCGGGGTGCAGGTGCAGCCAGTGGTCACCACGCAGAGCGTTCATGACCTGCAACTGAGGCTGGGTGCCATATTCCATGGCAATGCCGGTGTACTCTGCCTGCGGACACTCTTGGTAGGCCGACATCCACATCAAACCCGTGAGGAAGGCCGAGGTGGAGGAACCGTCGTAAATGGACGTGATGCCTTGACCCCACCAGGCTTTGGCGCGGGCATAGGCTGCGGCGTCGTCGGCACAGGCAAAAATGCGCTCACCCAACCCATTGGGTCCCAGCCCGGTGTGCAGGTCAATCCACGCCAACTTTTGGCATTTTTGACCGTATTTTTGCAGCACTTGTCTCACCGTCAGGTTGCTCCAAGTGGGCGCTTTGCCGCCGTAGAAGAGGCCCTCCGGAAAGTCGTGCTGGCCCTTGGAGACGGCCGCTTGCAGCGCGTCCATGCCCCGCTCAGCGATGTACTTCTGAACAGCGGCCAAATTGGCGTTGTCGGGTGGCCAGACCTCAGGCAACAAGAGCGGTTGCACTTCTTTGTAGGGCGCGTTCTCGGGCAGGGGTTTAGAAAAATCCTGGAAATTGCGGTTGATGTCCACGTTCTCGTGCGTCACGCGGCGCACATGCGAAAAACCGTGCGGGTTGAGCGCGTGGATGTACAGCACAGCGACGCCACGGGCCTTGGCGGCCTCGCGCCAGGCGGTGTTTTGCAGGGCGTGGATTTGCACGCCCGAGCCGCAGTAACCCTCCACGCCATGGCAGGCACTGCTGATGATCAGCAGCTGCTTGGCGTCGGGCGCGCCGTCCAGCACCACATCCATGGCCAGCTCTTCGCCGTCACGGCCCTTCAAGGGGTGGATGTTGGAATCTACCGTCAGGCCTGCAGCCTGCGCGGCATTCAGGAATTTCTGGCGGGCTTCGGCGTAGCTTTTGGAAAAGCCGGTTTGGATATCGGTCATGCGCTTGTCCTGTCAGGCGGTTTGTGTGGGTTGGGCCAGCCACTGCGTGGCGAGTTCCACCCAATAAGTGCCGCCCAAGGGGATCAGGTCGTCGTTGAAGTCGTAGCTCGGGTTGTGCAAGGTGCAAGGCCCGCCGCCGTGGCCCATTTCGCGGTGTGCGCCGTCGCCGTTGCTGATGAAGACGTAAGCACCGGGCTTGGCCTGCAGCATGTACGAAAAGTCTTCTGCGCCCATGGTGGGTTCTTGTGGCATCACCTGCTCGGCACCCACGATGGCGCCCATCACTTGGCGGGCAAAGTCGGCTTCGGCGGGACTGTTGATGGTGGGCGGGTAGTTGCGGTGGAACTCGAATTCGCACTGCGCGTCAAAAGCCGCGCAAATCGACTCGGCCACTTGTTTCATGCGCTTTTCGATCAGGTCCAGCACCTCGATGCTGAAGGTGCGCACGGTGCCCTGCAACTCGCACGAGTCGGGCACCACGTTGGTGGCTTCACCCGCGTGGATCATGGTGACCGAGATCACGCCTGCATCCACCGGTTTTTTGTTGCGGGTGATGATGGTCTGGAAACCTTGCACCATCTGGCAGGCGATCGGGACCGGGTCGATGCCGTTGTGGGGCAGCGCGGCGTGGCTGCCTTTGCCACGCACAGTGATCTTGAACTCGTTGCTCGACGCCATCACGGGGCCAGCACTCACAGCAAAGGTGCCCACCGGGGCGCCTGGCCAGTTGTGCATGCCGAACACGGCTTGCATGGGGAACTTGTCGAACAGACCGTCTTTGATCATCTCGCGGGCGCCGCCGCCGCCTTCTTCGGCAGGCTGGAAGATCAAATACACCGTGCCGTCAAAGTCGCGGTGCTTGGCCAAGTGTTTGGCCGCAGCCAGCAGCAT
Organism: Limnohabitans sp. 63ED37-2; assembly: GCF_001412535.1. Classification (GTDB taxonomy): domain Bacteria; phylum Pseudomonadota; class Gammaproteobacteria; order Burkholderiales; family Burkholderiaceae_C; genus Limnohabitans_A. The sequence goes on from NZ_CP011774.1 coordinate 393,779, forward strand.
GGCGGTGTGGCCGTCGTGGCCGCAGGCGTGCATCTTGCCTTGGTGTTTGCTGGCGTGGGCGAAGGTGTTGAACTCTTGCATGGGCAGCGCGTCGATGTCGGCACGCAGGCCAATGCCCCGTCCACAAGCGCCGCCATCGCGACCGTGCACGATGCCCACCACACCCGTGGTGCCCATGCCGCGGTGGATGGGGATACCCCAGTCGGTCAGCTGCTGGGCGACCACATCGGCCGTGCGCACTTCTTGGAAGCACAGCTCGGGGTGGGCGTGGATGTCTTTGCGAATGGCCGCGATGCTGGCCGCGTCGGTGAGAATGGAATCAATGATTTTCATGGGTACAGTCTAGCCACACTTGGGTGGGCTTGCCAACACCCCTGTGCACATGGGGGACAAGTGGGCCAAGCGCCGAGGGCCGGGTTTGGGCCACAATGGGACTGTACTTTCGTCCCCAGTCAGATCGATTCTTTGCTCAGCCCCATGACCGACACCTTTTTGGCGCCTCAGACCGTGCGCGGCGCGTGCCCACACGACTGCCCCGACACCTGCGCTCTGCTGACCACCGTGGAAAACGGCCGCGCCACCAAAGTCCAGGGCAACCCCGCCCACGCGCCCACCGATGGCGTGTTGTGCACCAAAGTCTCGCGCTACACCGAGCGCACCTACCACCCCGAGCGCTTGCTGCAACCCCTGCGCAGGGTGGGCCCCAAAGGTTCGGGCCAGTTTGAGCCCGTGGGCTGGGACGAAGCCTTGGACGCCATTGCCGCCCGGCTGAAAACCATTGCCGCACGCGACCCGCTGGCCATCCTGCCCTACAGCTACGCGGGCACCATGGGCTTGGTGCAAAGCGAGTCGATCGCGGCGCGGTTTTTTCACCAGCTGGGCGCGTCGCTCTTGGATCGCACGATTTGCGCCTCAGCCGGGGCCGAAGCCCTGACGCAGACCTTGGGCAACAAGGTGGGCATGAAGAACGAGTTTTTTGCCGAATCCAAGTTGATCGTGATTTGGGGCAGCAACTCGGTTGGCAGCAACCTGCATTTCTGGCGCATCGCCCAGGCGGCCAAGCGCCAAGGCGCCAAGCTAGTGTGCATTGACCCCCGGCGCAGCGAGACGGCCGAAAAATGCCACGAACACATTGCCCTGCGCCCCGGCACCGATGCCGCGCTGGCGCTGGCGCTCATGCACGAGCTGATCGTGCACGGCTGGCTCGACCAAGATTACATCGACCGCTACACCCTGGGCTGGGACGCCTTGAAAGCGCGTGCGCTGCAATGGACGCCCGAGCGAGCGGCTCAGGTGTGTGGCGTGCCGGTTGAACAAATCCGCCAGCTGGCGCGTGACTGGGGCACGACCCAGCCCGCTGCCATTCGCCTGAATTACGGCATGCAGCGCGTGCGCGGCGGCGGCAACGCGGTGCGGGCCATTGCCTGCCTGCCTGCGCTCACCGGGGCTTGGCGGCACCGGGCGGGCGGGGTCTTGCTCAGCAGTTCGGGGCATTTTCCGGTGCGGCGGGCGGCTTTGCAGCGGCCCGACTTGCTGGGCGAGCGCCGTCCCCGCACCATCAACATGAGCACGATTGGCGACGACTTGCTGCGCCCAGCATCGCCCGCATTCGGCCCCCAAATTGAGGCCTTGATCGTTTACAACAGCAACCCGGTGGCCGTGGCCCCCGAGTCGGGCAAGGTGGTGCAAGGCTTTGGCCGCGAAGACCTGTTCACCGTAGTGCTGGAGCATTTCCAGACCGACACGGCCGACTACGCCGACTTCATCTTGCCCGCGACCACGCAGCTGGAGCACTGGGACATCCACACCAGCTACGGCCACACCGATGTGTTGCTCAACCGGCCAGCCATTGCGCCCGTGGGCGGTGCACGCACCAACACCGACATCTTCCGGGCGCTGGCCCAGCGCATGGGGTTTGACGACGCGTGTTTTGCCGAGAGCGACGAAAGCCTGTGCCGCAGCGCCATCGGAGACGCGCAAGACTTTGAGCAGCTGCTTGAGCATGGCTTCGCCTCTTTGCCTGTTCCCGATGCACCGTTTGCGCAAGGCGGTTTTCCCACACCCTCGGGTCGCTGCGAATTTTTCAGCCAGCGCCTGGCCGATCAGGGGCTGGACGGCCTGCCCGACCACCTGCCCAACTACGAGTTGGCCGCACCCGGTGGGCGCTACCCGCTGGCCATGATTTCGCCGCCTGCGCGCAACTTCCTCAATTCGACTTTTGTCAACGTGCAAAGCCTGCGCGACATCGAGTCCGAGCCGGTTCTGGAGATGCATCCCGAGGATGCGGCCCAGCGGGGCATTCACGACGGTGCGGTGGTGCGTGTGTTCAACGACCGGGGTACTTACCACTGCAAGGCGCGGGTGAACCAGCGTGCCCGGCCCGGTGTGGTCCATGGCTTGGGCATTTGGTGGCGCAAGCTGGGGCTGAACGGCACCAATGTCAATGAGCTGACCAGCCAGCACCTGACCGATTTGGGCCGAGCGCCCGTGTTTTACGATTGCCTGGTCGAGGTGGCGCTAGACGCCACTTTTGCACCCCAACCCACCTTGAAAGCTCCACATGCCTGAGTTGACGATTGAACGCGAACACACCTTGGGTCTGGCGGGTGCCCGTGTGGTGGCCGAGCGCTGGCGCGAGCAAGCCGAGCAGGAGTGGGGCATGAGCTGCGAGTCAGAGCCAGGTGAGGCTGTTGACCTGATGCGCTTTGCCCGCAGCGGGGTGAGTGGCGAGCTGAAAGTGACCGAAACCCGGTTTGATCTGCAGCTGAAACTGGGTTTTTTGCTGGGTGCCTACAGCGCCAAGATTGAGCAAAAAATCAAGGCCAACCTGGACGAGTTGTTGGGACCTGCCTGATCTGTGGGGTCAAGGGCGCACCGACCCCCAGGGTTGGGTTGCGCTGCTGGCTTCACGGTAAATCCGTGTTGACTTCGGTGGTGCTCGCGTTGCGGGGCCCCACCTTGCCCAGTCGGGCTTTGAGTGACTGGGGTTGGCGCGTCAAGATGGCGGCGTAGTTGGTGGTGTTGGAGAGCACCTTCTTGACGTAGTCGCGCGTTTCCAGAAACGGGATGTTCTCTGCCCAGATGGCCGCATCCAGCACGGGGCCGTTGCGCCATTGGCGTGGCCGGCCGGGTCCCGCGTTGTAGGCGGCTGTGGCCATGGGCATGGAGCCTTCGAAATCATCCAGCACCAGTTTCAGGTAGCCGGTGCCAATGGCCACGTTCACCTCGCGGTCGGTGATTTGGTCTGGGGTGAAGTGGGTCAAGCCGATTTTTTTGGCAGTCCATTTGGCGGTGGCAGGCATGACCTGCATCAGGCCCGAAGCCCCCACGTGCGAGCGGGCGTCCATGACGAAACGGCTTTCCTGGCGGATCAGGCCGTACACATACGCTGGGTCGAGCCGGATGTCGCCAGCGCGGCGCACCACCGTCTCGCGCAGCGGCACGGGGTAGCGCTGGTCAAAGTCGATGACGTCCTTGGTGCGCTCGCTGGTGTTGATGCATCGGTCCCACACCTGGCGCTGGCAAGCCAGGTCTGCTGCAGCCAGCAATTCGCGGTCGTTCATGCCGCCGGGTGTGTGCAGGTTGGTGCTGTAGTTCCATTCCCGGTTGCCTTCGGGGCGCAGACCGATCTGGATGGCGTACAGGGCGCGTTGCAAACCGGGGTTGACCAGGGCAGCGGCTTTTTCTTGGGGGGTGAGCGCTGTGGGGCGCTCGGGTACGGTGATGGCCTGGCCCAGGTCTTCCAGTGCCAGTTGCTCATAAAACCCGCGCACGCTGGCGATCTGGCGCAACAGGCTTTGGCCTTCCTGACGCTGGGCTTCGTTCTGGGCCGTGCTCAGCAGGGCACGCGCACGCCAATAGATCCAGGTGGGGTCTTTGCGGGCGTCGGCGCTCATGGCCAGGGTGGCGCTCAGCACCTGTGGCCATTGGCCTTGGCGCAAGGCGGCACGCACTTTCCAGGCCAGCAGGTCGTCGTTCAGGTCGCTGTCTTTTTGCACTTTGGCAAAGTGTTGCACGGCGTTGTCTTGCAGTTTTTGGGCGGCTTGTTTGCCGATCACGCCCCATGTCCAATTGCGCTCCTCAGGGCTCAGCTGAATGGCCCAACGCTTGCTGAGCAAATCCGCGGCCTCGTCCGGGTCTTTTGCGGCCAGCCGGATCAGGGCCAGCACAGCCAGCTCTTTGCGGCTGCGTGTGATGGCCAGGATGCGTTTGTCCAGGTATTTGGCCGGGTCCGCGTGGATCAGGTTGACTTGCTCGGACAGGCGGGGCGCCTCGATGTCAACGGCCACTTGCGCCGCGCGGGGGCGGTTGGCGTCCATGGCGATGCGGGCTTTGCGCCACAGGTCCAGCGCCTGGATCTGACGGCCCGAGTGCAGGTGCTCAGCCACGTAAGCGCAGCCGTCATCGGGCTCGCGCTGCGCGTACCAAAGCCGCAGCGCTTCTTCGGCCACATCGGCCTTGCTGTTCATGGCTTCGGTGGCCAGGGCGTAGCAGCGCACCTCGCGGTCGTCACGCATGCGAAAGCGTGGGTATTCGGCGGTGAAAGTGGCCCAATCGCGGCGCTTGCCCAGCTGCAGCAGCCAGTCGTTGCGCAGGCGGTCTTCGTAGTAGCTGCCTGCGTAGGTGTTCAAGAAACTGCGGATTTCAGCGCTGGAGGAGGTGTCTAGGCGGGCCCGCATGTCCCAATAGGCGGCCAGGGGCTCCAGCACATGGCCACGGGCCTGGGGCAGCAGGGCAGACAGGCGGTTGCTGTCTTTTTTGCGGAAGGCTTGGTGCATCTCCAGCAGCACCTCGTCGCCTCGGTTTTGGGCTTGGGCAGGCCTGCCCCACAGGCCTGTCAAGGCGATGGCGCTCAGCAGTGTCAAAATGCATCTGAATTTCATGGGTCGATTATGGACAAAGCCGAAGCAAAACGCGCCTTGAGAAAAGCCTTGGTGGAAGAAAGGTTGAACCTGCCGGACCGCCTGGCGCGGGCCGAAGCCTTGCAGCGCGTGATGCGCATTTGGTTGTTTGACCGCCCGGACACGGTCATTGGTGCGTATTGGCCCATCAAGGGCGAGTTTGACCCGCTGCCCGCCTTGCACCGCTGGAAAGAAGACGGCGAGCTGCACGGCGAGCCCCAACGTCGCCAAATTGGCCTGCCGGTGGTCAACAAACAGCACAAAACCCTGACCTTCCACACCTGGTACCCCGGCTGCCCGATGGAAGAGGACGCCTACGGCATTCCCAAGCCCAAGGACACCGAGGTCATCGTGCCCACCTTGCTGTTTGTGCCCTGTGTGGGTTACGGCATTGGCGGCTACCGACTGGGTTACGGCGGCGGCTTTTACGACCGCACCCTGGCCACTTTGCAGCCCAAACCTTTCACCGTGGGCCTGGGCTACACCCACGGTTTTCTGGACGATCTGGAGCCCGAAGACCACGATGAGCCCCTGGACGCGATCCTGAACGACAACGGGGTGGTGTGGCCGGTTTGAGGCCCGAACGACATGGCAAGACCCAAATCCGCAACCCACGACATCAAGCGCGACGCGATCCTCGACATCGCTGCGCAATGCTTTGCCCAGCGCAGTTACCCGGCAGCTAGCATGAACGAGATCGCCTCGGCCTGCGGCACTTCCAAGGCGCGGCTGTACCACTACTACGACAGCAAAGAGGCGATTTTGTTTGACCTGCTCGACCGCCACACCCAGCGCCTGCTGGCGGTGATCGCTCAAACCGAGGCCAACGCCCAGCGCAAGGACCTGAATGACCGGGCCACCTTGCACGAACTGGTGCGGGCGTTTTTGCAGGAATACGAAACCTCCGCCACACGGCATGCGGCGCTGCTCAATGACACGCAGTTTCTGAGCGATGTGCCCGATCTGGCCCTGGGCGCTGGACCTGTGTCGCCGCGTGAACTCATCCTGAACCGCCAGCGCGACATCGTTGCCGCCATGACGCGTTTCATGAAACGCGCCTACCCCGAGCGGCTGACCCCCACCAACCAGACGGCGCTGACCATGATGCTGCTGGGCATGATCAACTGGACCTTCACTTGGTTGCGCCCGGACGGGCCGATCAGCTATGCGGCCTTTGCCGGTGAAGTGATTGGCATGCTGGAAAAGGGCCTGGGTCAAAGCGCGGTGTGAACGCGCGGTTTTAACGCGCTGCAGCTCAAAGCGCGTCCAGCTCCCGGTGGCGTTTGAGGGTGAGCCAACGTTCGCTGAAGTTTTGGGCCAGCAGCTCGACCATGAAGACCGAGCGGTGCTGGCCTCCGGTGCAGCCAATGGCCACCGTCACGTAGCTGCGGTGGTCACGTTCGATGGCGGGAATCCACTGCTTCAAAAAACCTTCGATCTGCTGCTGCATCTGCACGAATTCTTCGGATTGACGCAGGTAGGCTTGCACCGGTTCGTCGCGCCCGGTCAGAGGCCGCAACGTGCTTTCGTAATGCGGGTTGGGCAGCATGCGCACATCAAATACATAGTCAGCGTCGGTCGGGATGCCGCGCTTGAAGCCAAAGGATTCAAAGACCAGCGTCAGTTGGGCCGATGGGGTGCTGACCAGGGTCTTGATGTAGGTTTGCAGCTGGGCCGAACGCAGCAAACTGGTGTCGATGACGTGTGCCCGCTCACGCAAATCGCACAGCAGATCCCGCTCCAGCTGGATGGTTTCCAGCAGCGCCTTGTCGCTTTGTGGTTTGCTGCCGCCTGATAAAGGGTGCTTGCGCCGTGTTTCTGAATAGCGGCGCTGCAAGGTGTCCAAATTGGCGTCCAAAAACACCGATTTCACCGACATGCCCATGTCGCGCAGCAGGTTCATTTGCTCGGGCATCAGGTGCAATGAATTGGCGCTGCGCACATCGATCGCAATGGCCAGGCGTTGCTCTTTGTGCTGTTCTTCGAGTTTGACGAAGGGGATGAGCAGCTCGGGCGGCAAATTATCCACGCAGTAATAGCCTGCGTCCTCGAGCGCGTGCAGCGCCACCGATTTGCCGGAGCCGGACATGCCGGTGATGAGGATGATGTCCATGCTCAGCTTTGTGCGGCTTTGCGGCCAGCGGGGTGGGTGTGCGGCTTGGGTGTTGGGGCACCCAGCATTTCGCGGGCGTGGGCCAAGGTGGTGGCGGACAACTTTTCGCCGCCCAGCATGCGGGCGATTTCACTCACACGTTCTTCGCCGCTCACGCCGCGCACCTGGCTGCTGACCTGGCTCTGGGCTGCGGCTTTGCTCACCAGCAGGTGCTGATCGGCGCAGGCCGCCACCTGGGGCAGGTGGGTCACAGCCAGCACCTGGCGGTGTTGGCCCAGTTGTTTCATCAGGCGGCCCACGGTCTCGGCCACAGCGCCGCCGACTCCCGAGTCCACCTCGTCAAAGATCAAGGTCCCGGCTTCGCCCAATTCGCTGGTGGTGACCGCAATGGCCAGCGCGATGCGCGAGAGCTCACCGCCAGAGGCGACTTTGCCCACGGGCCGGGGTGTGCTGCCAGCGTGTCCAGCCACCAGAAAGCTGACTTCTTCGAGGCCGTGTTGTGCGGGCGCATCCAGCGTTTGCAGCTGCACTTCAAAACGGCCACCTTGCATGCCCAACTGCTGCATGGCGCTGCTGACCGCTTGGGCCAGCGGCTTGGCCGCTTGCTGCCGCTGGCGCGAGACGGCTTTGGCCGCTTGTGTGCAGGCGTTTTGAGCCGCCTGTGCGGCTTTTCGCAGCGCGTCCAAATCGGCGGCGGCATCGAGTTGGGCCAATTCTTGACGCCAAGTCTGCAGCGTGAAGGGCAGATCGTCGGGCATCTTTTTGTAGCGCCGGGCCAGCGACAACCACAGGCCCATGCGCTCGTCCAGTTGCGCCAGCTGGGCCGGGTCCAGATCGGTTTTGCGCAAATAAGCGTGCAGGCTGTGGGCCACATCCTCGGCCTGGGCCTGGGCAGAGACCAGCACATCGGCCAGGGCGTTGAACTCGGGCTCAAACCGCCCCAGCGACTGCAAGGTCTGGATGGCGCGGGACAGCTGGCGCAAAGCCCCGCCGTCCTCGTCTCCTTCGAGCAGCAGCGTGCCTTGGTTGGCCCCGTCAATCAGAGCCTGGGCGTTGGCCAGCCGACTGTGCTGGGTGCTGAGCTCTTGCCATTCGTCCGCTTGCGGATTGAGTTTTTCCAGCTCGCCAATTTGCCAGGCCAGGCGTTCGCGTTCGTTGGCCAAGGTGCTTTGCGCTTGCTGCGCATCGGCCAGGCTTTGTTGGGCTTGCCGCCAGCTTTGCCAAGCGGATTTGAGGGGGCGTGTGTCGATGCCCGCGTAAGCGTCGAGCAGGCCGCGCACTGCATCAGGCCGGGTCAGGCTCTGCCAGGCGTGCTGGCCGTGGATGTCGAGGAGTTGTTCGCCCAGCTCGCGCAGTTGTGTGGCGGTGGCGGGGCTGCCGTTGATCCAAGCGCGGCTTTTGCCCGTGGTGTCTACCGTGCGGCGCAGCAGCAAGTCGGTGCTGGCCTCAAAACCGGCGTCATCCAGCCAAGCCGCAATGGCGGGTGTGGGCTCGAACTCGGCGCACACCTCGCAACGGCTGGCGCCTTCGCGCACCACACCCGATTCGGCGCGGGCCCCCAAAGCCAGCTGCAAAGCGTCGATCAAAATGGACTTGCCCGCCCCGGTTTCGCCCGTCAACACACTGAAGCCCTTGCTCAGGTCCAACTCCAGTTCGTGCACGATCACAAAGTCGCGCAGGGTGATGTGCGTCAATGCCATGGCTCAATCGCCCCCATTCCAATGCATTTTTTTGCGCAAGGTGTCGAAATAATTCCAGCCCGAAGGGTGTAAAAACCGCACCGTGTGCTCGGAGCGATTGACCACGATCCGGTCACCCAAAATCAGGTCTGCCAGCGACTGCATGTCAAAGTTGGCGCTGACATAACGGCCAGCCACGATCTCGATGCTGATCTCGGACGACTCGGGCAACACGATGGGCCGGTTGGACAAGGTGTGCGGCGCAATGGGGGCCATCACCCAGCCGCCGATGCCCGGGTGCATCAAGGGGCCGCCCACCGACAGGGAATAGGCGGTGGAGCCCGTGGGCGTGGCGATGATCAGGCCATCGGCGCGTTGGTTGGACACAAAGTGGCCATCCACCTCGACCCGCAACTCCACCATGCCCGAGGTGCCACCCCGGTTGACCACCACGTCGTTCATGGCCAAGGCGCTGAAAACACAGCGCTGGTCGCGCATGACCTGTGCTTGCAGCAAGCTGCGGTCTTCGGCCTGGTAGTGGCCCTGCAGCATGGGTTGCAGCACGTCCTGGTAACTTTGAAGGGGGATGTCGGTGATAAAACCCAGCCGCCCTTGGTTGATGCCCATCAATGGCAAGCCATGGCGGGCCATCTGGCGGCCAATGCCGAGCATGGTCCCATCGCCCCCGATCACCAGACCCAAATCGCATTGCTTGCCGATGTCGGTCATCTCCAGGGCCGGGTACCGGTTCAGGCCAGTGTGTGAGGCGGTTTCCTGGTCCAGCACCACGTCGCAGCCTTGCCGCGTCAAGAACTGGGCCACGTCGTCCAAAGCGCGGCGCGAACTCTCCAACGCCCCGCCGTGCGCGGTGGTGTGGTACTTGCCAAAGAGTGCAACGTGACGGAACTTGGATCTCATTCTCAAATTACATCATTAAAATGACCGCATGCTAGACGATCGTGCCAAGTTATTGCTCAAAGCCCTGGTGGAACGCTATATTGCGGACGGTCAGCCTGTGGGCTCGCGCACGCTCTCCAAGGCTTCGGGTCTGGATTTGTCACCCGCCACCATCCGCAATGTGATGTCCGACCTGGAAGAGCTGGGCCTGATCGCCAGCCCCCACACCTCGGCCGGACGCATCCCCACCAGCCGGGGCTACCGCCTGTTTGTGGACACCATGCTCACGGTGCAGCGCGACGGCCTGGACACCCCGGCGCTCACGCCCGACCAGCCGCAAAAAGTGATCGCCAGCGCCGCCAACCTGCTGTCGAACCTGTCGCATTTTGTGGGCGTGGTGATGACGCCGCGCCGAGCCTCGGTGTTTCGGCACATCGAATTTTTGCGCCTGTCCGAGCGGCGCTTGTTGGTCATCATCGTTTCGCCCGAAGGCGATGTGCAAAACCGCATCCTGTTCACCGAGACCGATTACACACAAAGCCAGCTGATCGAGACCTCGAATTTCCTCAACACCCACTACGCGGGCATGGCCATCGAGCAGGTGCGAAGCCGGGTGCAGCAAGAGCTGGTCAGCCTGCAAAGCGAAATCGCCACGCTCATGCAAGCGGCTGTGCAGGTGAGCACCGAAGCCCTGGCCGAAGACCAGAACGAGGTGGTGATTGCGGGCGAGCGCAACCTGCTGTCGGTGAGTGACTTTTCCAGTGACATGGGTCATCTGCGACGGGCATTTGACCTGTTTGAGCAAAAAACCCAACTCATGCGCTTGCTGGATGTGTCCAGCCAGGCCGAAGGCGTGCGAATTTACATCGGCGGCGAAAGCCAGATCGTGCCCATGCAGGAACTCTCGGTGGTCAGCTCCCCCTACGAGGTAGACGGCCAGGTGGTCGGCACCTTGGGCGTGATCGGCCCGACCCGCATGCCCTATGACCGCATGATCCAGATCGTCAACATCACATCGAGGCTGGTCAGCAACGCGCTGAGCCAGTCCAAATAAGCCCCTGCTGCCCACTACAATCACGACTTCGGTGGGGGCGTTAGCTCAGTTGGTTAGAGCAGAGGACTCATAATCTATTAAAATAGTTCTCGTATTCGTAAAATACCTATATAAATCAAAAACTTACGTGTATTTTTCTTGTCAAAAATACACTACACACCGTCTACACACTTTTTGAGTTAGGTGAAGCAAGTTTTTTTAGGTAAAAACGTACAATAGATGTAATGGGGCGTTAGCTCAGTTGGTTAGAGCAGAGGACTCATATTTCTCAAATGTGCCTTACACGTGGAAACTGTGTAAGGGATGGTGTCAAATTCGATGAAACCTAAGTGTGGCAACACATACGGCAATGTCGAGCGAAGCTTAGTGCGAAAGCACTTTGAACGTGTAGAGACTTGACGGCACCCACCTAAGTACAGCGATGTATATGGTGAAGGCAAAGTCCAGCGAGTGATGAAAGTCACACAAAGCGGAATCCTTTGGTCGTTGGTTCAAGTCCAACACGCCCTACCAACGTGAAAGAGGACTGTGTAAAAGCAGTCCTTTTTTTTTGGAGACTTATGTGTCGTTTATAGTCAAAGCACCCATTAAATTTGACCCGCCACTTTGGGCTGAATATGAGGAAAGACACAAGGTAGCGGCATTGACTCCGCTCTTTAACAAAGCGGCAGACGTCAATAGATTCCAAGCTCGTTACAGATTAGCAAGGGCGTTTAGAGGGCTACTGCTTGAAGGATACTCAGACACGACAAAAGCAGGCTACGACGCATTGACCAAAGTGTCCTTATATTGGAGTGCGTTTGAGCAGATGATGTACGCCCTTCACATACCTGACCCTCGTTATTTTTTAGGAACCTACAAATTTGTGCTCAATCTCAAAAAGATTGAGGACATAGACAGTGAAAGAAGGTTCTTTGGGTTTGTCAAAGACAAAATTGACAGAAAAGACTTGAAGAGTAAATTGAAAACGTACATAGATAGCGGTAGCGGAAATGTTTTTTTATTGGCTAAGTGCGTAAGACACATATACCTGCACGGACATTTGACTGCGAATGTGAGAGGGCTGTCGCCGCAAGACATCGCTTCAATTTGTGATTTTTTATGTGAAGCGTTGTTGAAGGTAATGGATGCTGAATTTGAGGCGAGAGTATTGGATTTGAAAAAGGTATACGAGTAAATTTTTTCAAATTACACTACACACTTACTTGGTTGCTCTTTTTTCAAGTTGAAATTAAAGTGCGTTTATGTCCGCAAAGAAAGAGACAACACACATCATCACAGAAGGCGAACTCGTCTTATACAGACGGGAGCGTAGTTCAATCTGGCAATGTCGCTACAAGGTTGGTGGTGTGTGGCAACGAGCGTCAACAAAAGAACGGAAATTGAAGGACGCAAAAGAGGTAGCAAAAGAGTTGCGAATTACGGCTGAGATTCGTAAGCGTGACAACCTGCCAGTCATCACTCGCAAGTTTAGAGACGTTGCAAAACTTGCTGTACAGCGTATGGAGCAGAAGTTAGCCAACGGTGATGGCAAGGTTTCGTACAAAGATTACATACGCATCATCAATGAGTACCTGATCCCAATTTTGGGCAACAGACTAATCACAAACATTGACAGTACGGCATTGGACTATTTAGATGCTGAACGCATACGAATGATGGGACGAACGCCAAGTAATAGCACGATGCTGAGTCAAAACGCCGCACTGAACTTGGTGTTTGATGAGGCTGTTCTGCGTAACTTTTTAACTGACCTCAATCGTCCAAAACTTGAGGCGAAAGGTAAGAAGAGCACACGCCATCCAGCCTTCACATTGAAAGAGATACAGGCTGTCATCAACAACTTTGAAGCTTGGATTGAACGGGCACGAAACGCACACAGCAAAGAGATGCGACAAATAATGCGTGACTATTCTGTAATGTTGATTGATACAGGAGCGCGACCTGGGAAAGAGTTGATGAACCTGAAATGGAAACAGATCAAGTTCACTATGAATCCAAAACAAACGCACACAGGTGAGTTCGTCGTTGGAGATGATGGTGAAAAAGAAGAGATTGTTCTAACTGATCTGAACAGGGGCGTTGAGTTAATAGTTACGGGTAAGACTGGTACACGTGAAATTGTTGGAAGACAGCCAACAGTCAAAGTGCTGGAGCGAATTGCTCGTCGTGTTTATGGCGTCAAAAATAACATCATTGATCCGTTCAAAGATGTTGTGACACCAAACAATGATGACCTCGTATTGCGTACAAAAGAAAAGAAGCAAGACGTCAGTTCTGCGTTTCAACATATGTTTGAGCGTTACTTGGATGAGCACAACTTGCTGTACGACCCAAAGACTGAGCAAAACCGTGTTTTCTACAGTTTCCGTCACACATACGCAACGCTGGCACTCACGCACGATAAAGTGCCAATTCACACGCTTGCCAAACAGATGGGTACAAGTGTGCTGATGATTGAGCGTCACTACAGTCATCTGAAAGTAATTGAAGCAACAGAGCAATTGCGTGGACAAGAAACACGACGAAGAATTGCTTCAACTTCAACCGTTGAGGAAATCTATCAATCAGCACAAGCAAAGAAAAAAGCAGAGTCGCTGGCAAGAAAAACAGCAGTGAAGAAATCTACAAAGAAGGGCAAGTAGTGAGTAATTCAAATACAAAACCATTTCCAAAATTCTCAGACTATCCACAAACTGAAGCAGGGTGGAATCACTACAATGAAGTTTGGGTGTCTCGTCGTCGTATGACACCTAATATCGCAGAGATTCCAAAAGAAGCACTTGAGGAACATTGGGCATCAATGTCACTTGGACGTGAAAAAGGTTGGAAGGAGCAGGAATAGTGATGGACAAATACGCTGACCTACAAAAAGAGTTGGTGAGGGCATTAACTGAAAGACTGCTGGATATTGAGTACGATTTAGCAAAGAGAAATTGTTTCTTGTTTGATGTAGAGATAGACCATCACATCTTTGATCTTTTGAGTGATCATCTTTGGCACAAAACAGCCTTCGCAGAAACCATTTCTGAGTTGATGAAATCAGTAGCAGATAGTGATGTTTTTGATAGACGAGTCAGAGAGTGTGCTTACGATGATTTATACAAAGCGTTAGGTGGCATTGCTTAAGCAATACACCGCCAGAATGACGGGGCTCAGGTTGTCCATTTGATGCAAAGAACTAATACTGTGTTCACACTTAAAGGAACACAGATATGGTTGAAGAAAATGAATTGCTCGCAACTCTGAAACAGTTCACAGGATCTGAGCAGTTTGCACGATTAACACGAACTGTAGTGCTCACAGAAGGGGCGCGATATCTTGCTGAAACTGTAGAGTGTTTTTGGTTGTTTGACTTGTACGCATCGCACCTAAGTGGTGTTGATTGCAACAAAGATTGGTTCACCTGTCTAAAACTCACAAGAACAAATCGTTCAGCATCAGTATCAATTGAGGATGGAAACGATAGGGTGTTGGCAAAGCAAAATATTGAGTACACAGATTTCCCACTTCCTGCCATCACACTCTACGGGTGTTGGGCTGGTGAGTTTTGGGTGCTAATGTTGACGAGTGAGTATTGATAAGGTCTAACTCGAATTGCCGCTAAGCTCTTTTTGCCTAGTAGCCAGTTTCGCCTAACTTAAAGTAGCCCACGCCAGTTCGCTGCTGCACCTTGAGTTCAATCTTGGCTAGTAACTTTGCTGGAATTTGATTACGCACTACAACTGCGTCATGAACATTTGCCAACACTGTGTTGCCTGACTTTTTAACTTCTGCTCTAACCATGTCCATCATGATTGTTTCAGCGTGTTGGTAAAGCCAAACAATCTTCTGCGCAGAACTGAACTGCTTGACTTTCTTTCTCTGCTGCTCTGCTTTCATCTCTGCTTGCCATTGAGCATCACCAGAAAAATTGGCAACTATGAATTTGTTTAGCGTTTGCTGCTCTGCGTTGAACTTATGCACCAAGTCACACTTAACAAATCTTTTAAGTACTGCTGTGTCCCTATCAAAGACTTCAAATAGCGAGCTTTGACTTTCTTCGCCTGTATCACTACGCCAAGTACCCATGCTCAACTTTGCACCAAATCCAAGTGCTGTCATCGCTTCTTTGATTGTGGCTTTGTATTCTGGCGTGGGCTGCGAGTTATAGACTTCTAGAATCACAGCATCAAAAAATGCGTCTTTGTCTTCCAAGTACAGCGTCATCGCAGTAAATGACTGTCGCACATCCAGTTTGCGAGATTTCTTCTGTGCATGCCATTGAACTGCAAATGACATCTTCCAAGCAGTTGAGCAACTCTTGCAGTCGTATTCCCACGATGTGCCAAGAAAAGCCATTCGCAGTTCTTTTCTCGTGCTGAGTACGCTGACACCTTCGTAGTAGGTTCTGCCAAATGCTTTCTTGTCTATCTTTTGATGCAGCAAGCCATTTGTCACTTGTGCAATTCGCAGCACATATTCAGCATGGACTATGCTGTTTTCTTGTTGGTATTTGTTAAGCACAGTTGCACCCTGCACTATAGAAGTCATGTATCGCTTGAGTGCAGGAATGTCCACTGGTGAAGTGAAGAACTGTGACCTCCTATCTTTAACTGACAACGAGTTGTAATGACTTTGATAGTCATCAATCAAATCCTGCCAATCCTGCGTCAATGTATCCAGATAAGCATCTAGTTCAGGTGCAGTCACTGACTGTAGATATTTCAGTAAGTTGTCATTTTTCACAATCAAATTGGCCGTGGGTTTAAGTACTGCTATTTCTTTGGTGATGTTATTGGCTGACTTATTGATGTTTTCTACAAGCGCATGTCCATGCTTGCCAAGCCACTCATGAACTCTCCACTGCTTGTTATTAACAGTGGGGCTACCATTTATCAACTTTGTGAGTGGAATGTCGTAGGCATCAAATCTACGAGCAAACACGCTGCGATTTAACAGGCTGAGACGCAGCTGACGCTCAAGCAATGCAAGGTACTTGTCCAATTGCTGCTTGGCTCTATTTGGGGGCGTAGGAAATGCTGTTTCCAGTGCTGATAAAACACTAGGCACGTACTCAATTGTCAGCATCATCGTCGCATCCCTTGCAAGCCACTGTTTATGCGGGCTGCAGGACTGCTAAAAACCGCACGAACTAATGATATATGTAATTACACGAAACACAAATACAAAAAATTGACACGCTAGTTTGACAAGTGCAGCGAAGCGAAACGCAGCTCAAACTAGCAGTGGCAGATGTGCGAAGCGCATCTTTCATGATCTCAAAGTTGACCAAGCAAGTCATGAAAAAGCCCCATGAGTAGTTCACTTACACATGGGGCTTGAGCAATTGATTGTTACTTGGAAAACCCAGCTTTCAGATGTTCGCTTGCTTGGCTAATTGCTTCGTCAAGTTCGCCTGCAATGACAGCATCTTTTAAGGAAGCCAGTGTCGCAAGCAACTCATCCCCTGTGTTCAATTCGATAGCGTTCTTGCCTTTGGCGAGCTCAAGTGTCTTGCTTCCGTAACGTACTGACAAATGAATTTTTCCAGTGCTGTTCGTCCAATACCATTCCTTGATGCGTTTGGTAGCTTCAATGGTTTTTCGCTCTCCAGTAGCTGCATCAATGACATTTTTCAGCCGTTTTGGAGCATAAATCTGCCCATCTCGCTGTGCAGTAGCAAACAGCAATTGCTCGTCAATTTTTCCTGCAAGTTTGTTTCTGCGAGCTACGACTGGACTAACGTTACGCTCTTTCTTGCTTGCAACCAACTTGAGTTTGGAAAAGACTGTCATACATCACCTTTTGGCAGTTAAAAAATGTAATTTATTCCCTTTGAATTCAAAATGCGACCTGAATTTATTCATTTATTAGATTAAATCGCATTGCGGCAGTTATTAAATGCACGTAGCTAAACCATTCCTTGCAATAAACGAAACTTTACTAAAGTAGTAGATGCAAAGATTGAAGCTGTAAAAATAAAAAACATGCACTTGCAACACAGCTATAAACAAGTGCTGCAAGAACAGACACGTTAAAACAAGCTACAAGCACGTCGAAAAAATGTTTGAAGCATAGAGCGGCTGGATTTATAAAAATAGCTTGTAGAGCTTGCTAGTGGCAAAAGAAGTAAGTCGCAAAAATCCCACATCAAATTTTATATAAACCAAAGCTTTTTGCTAAAAGCTTTGGTATTAATCCAAAGGCAAGTTAAGTCATTGAATTCATTCAAGAAATTTAATTTAAACGTACGTTCAAAAACAGGTAGGAATTAATAAACAAAGAATTTATGCTTTAGACATTGAAAAGCTTACATTTAGGAGAGCACTCATGTCCAAGCAAGCAAAAACACTCACAGCACAAGAAATCCGTAGAGTGCTGGACTACGTAGCAACACGCAAGCACAGCGAGCGTAATCGTGCGATGCTGTTGACGATGTACTACGCAGGACTTCGCGTCAAAGAGTGTGCCGCGTTGCGTTATGAAGATGTCTTAGACGCAGAGGGCAAGATTAGGGCTGAAATTCGCCTGACGCCAGAGCAGACAAAGGGTAGCAAAGCAGGGACTGTTTTTGTCAGCGATAAACTACGCAAAGAATTGCAGGCTTACGTGAAATCAGTGCCACCAAACGCACTCACAGACAAACTGTTCTATTCACAGAAGCGTCCGCAAGATGGATGGAACAGCAATACGCTTTGTCAGTTTTTCCATCACTTGTTTAAGAGCGTTGGCATTGAGGGCGCTTCCAGTCATAGCCCAAGGCGCACGCTAATTACAAATTTAGCGGATAAAGGAGTGAGCGTGCGGATACTGCAAAGCATCGCACGCCACGCCAATATCAGTACAACTCAAGCATACATTGACGTCAATGACGCAATAAAACGCAAGGCTATTGAACTTGCTTAGTTTTTAAAAATTGTATGAATATACTTTGTCAAGTGAAAGCAGTAAAAATAACTGAACTTCTTTTAGAGATTTTTCTAAGTCAATTAATTGCGATTCAGTTAATTCAGTATATTTTGCATCTAAGGACATTCCAATGTAATATATTTGACTGATATCATTAGGATTGTTAAACACTTCATAGTCACCTCCAGTTGTATTATCAATTTCAAATGTTACAAATCGAGATATTTCATATCTATTCAAAATTTCTGCAATTTGACCATTTAATTCCACGCCCACTTCAAAGTTGCCTCCATGCTGATTTTGTGATACTGAAGAAATCTGAACGGAAAACTTATTCGAAATCAGCTCATCTAATTTTTCACAACTAGATAGATCTCCGTCGCCATCGAAACTAAACGAACCATTTTCGATTACTTGTTCTGCTAAAGCATGAATTATAAAAAAACCAATAATATTTTTAATATTTTTAATTCTTTTATCTAATTTTTTAAATTCAATTTCTGCCAGTTCAAAATCAGCAAATACTTGCAATCTGTGTTCTTCAATATTATTTGATTGAAGCAATCTGCCAAGTTCTACACCAATGTTAAAAAGATTTTCGTCATAACGGCCATTTTTCTTGCAGTGATTCGCCGCTTTCTTTTGAATATCTGCAAGAAGATGTTTGTAGTTGGAGATTGAGTGATTTGTATTTTCCATTTCATTTCCTTTAAAAGGTAGTTAAGTTAATTTGTGAACCTTCTTTTTTTGTTCACAGATGTAAGTATCGTCTTGTTTGCTTAAAAATTAGGCGCTTATCTATTCGTTGCAAATTACTTGATATGATGTTTGGATGCGTAATCACTTCTTTGCCATCCATCCACTGATAGGCACCAAGACCAAGCCAGCCGCAGAGCACTTACAACAGCGAAGTCCTTATTACTGGTGGTGGGCTTACCTAAAGCGCAATCAAGACTATTTGGCGTGTTGTGCGCAAGGAGGGCGTGGTTCTCTTGAGGGCCTTTACGCAGATTTTGGAGATGTGCGTAACGAAGACTTCCGCACCTGGTGGGGCGCTCCATCAGATAAAGGGGTGTATCTATTTGCTGAGCAACCACTCAACCTCTCTGTGCAGAGGATTGATCCGCTTCAGGTGCCTTTGCCTCTGGTTCGTGATGGCGTTTTGTTTGTAGCCGTGAACATGGAGCTTGGAAAAAGAAGACTTCAGCAAAAGTTCGCTCAATTACTTGCACTGTCGCATGAGGGCAAGAGAGGGCGTAGGTCCTTGAAAACTGCAAGCAGTAGCGCACGTTATCCACTTCATCGAAATTTCACGGCACACAACTTGAAAGTGATGCTGGGTGTGTATGACGCAGTTGAACAAAACAACTCCATGCCAAAGACAGATCGCCTAACGCTTTGGCAAATTGGCGAGAGCCTGAAGCTGGTGCCAACAGCAATGCCACACAAATGGGACAACGCATACGACACAAGGAAAAAGCACGCAACGATGACCATGACTGTAAGTCGTTACTACAAGGAGGCAAGTGCGATCATTGCCAATACATCAAAAGGGCAGTTCCCAAACAGTGAGGGCTGACCGTTCAGCGTGGTTGCGCTAGGCCGTCATATTTAAAGGCGTTTCTCTGTTAGAGTGGATACACATTGGAGACACTGGAGTAGGCATGAAAGACGCGGGAATGCGAATACGGGTAGAGCAGGAGCTTAGAGATGCTTTTGTAGCTGCATGTCAAAAACTGGATGTCCCTGCTGCGCAAGTGTTGCGACAGCATATGAAGGCTGTGGTTGAAAAGGTGGGTAAAGGTGAAGCCAAGACTCAACCCAAAACCAAGTAGACTTAATGCGCCCATACTCACAACACCAATCCAAGTTGTTTGCTACTCAGCTAACGTTGAGGCAACCAGCCAATAGCATTGACAAGCTAAGTCATGCAATCGCCTCTGCTCGTGTTGACCTGAATCCGCATCAAGTTGATGCGGCTTTGTTTGCAGTTCGTAGCCCATTAAGTAAAGGCGTAATTCTTGCTGACGAGGTTGGATTGGGTAAGACGATTGAAGCGGGCATCGTGATCAGCCAAAAGTGGGCTGAACGCAAACGCAAGCTGCTCATCATTGCGCCTGCAACGCTCCGTAAGCAGTGGCAGCAGGAGCTAATGGATAAATTCAACATCCCAAGCACCATTCTTGAGAACGGAATTTACAAGCAGTTGAAGAAAGAGAGCAAGTTGCTGAGTGGACACAGTCTACTTATTTGCTCATACAACTTCGCAGCAGCTAAAGCGGACGTACTTGAAGATGTGGCTTGGGACTTGGTTGTAGTTGATGAAGCTCACAGGTTGCGTAACGTGTACAAGGTTGGCAACAAGATGGCATCTGCGATTGCAGGTGTTCTTGCAGATGTGCCTAAGTTACTTCTAACTGCCACACCGTTACAAAATAGTTTGCTTGAACTTTATGGTTTAGTAAGCATCATTGACCCGCATGTGTTTGGCGACATCACATCTTTTAAAGAGCAATATGTACGTGGTGTTAACGAAAACCTGCGTAACGCAAGACTGAAAGAGCGCATTAAGCCGTTCTGCCAGCGCACTCTGCGCAAGCAAGTTCTCGAGTACATCAAGTTCACTCAGCGTGTTGCCATGACAGAGGAGTTTGTGCCAAGTGATGATGAGCACAGACTATATGAGCAAGTATCTGCGTACCTTCAACGTGAAAATCTAAATGCCTTGCCTCGTAGCCAGCGCACATTGATGACGCTTGTTCTTCGTAAGTTGCTAGCATCAAGTAGCTACGCGATCGCCGCAACACTTCAAAAGCTAGTTGAGAGACTTGAGCATACGCAAGCACGTCAGAGCGTCCTGGAGTTGTTGGATGGGGAGATTGAAGGTCTTGAAGAACTAACTGAGGAAATAGGTGCTGACGCTGTAGAAGAAGCTAGTGGAAAGCTGACTGCGGAAGAGTTGCAAGACTTGCGACTTGAGCTAGCTGAGCTAAGAGACTACGCCAAACTTGCAAGTGGTATTCGTGAAAACGCCAAGGGCGCAGCATTACAAAAAGTGCTGGCAACAGCGTTTGAGAAGCTACAAGGAATTGGTGCGGCAAAGAAGGCCGTAATCTTTACAGAGTCAACTCGTACGCAACGCTACTTGGCTGAACTACTTTCGCAATCTGGTTTTGAGAACGAGATTTGCATGATGAACGGGACAAACACTGACCCGCAATCAAAAGCAATTTACGCTGAATGGGCAAAGAAACACGCAGGCAGCGACAAGTTATCTGGTTCAAAAACAGCAGACATGAAGGCTGCAATTGTTGAGCACTTTAGAGATACAGCCACGATCTTGATTGCTACAGAAAGTGCAGCGGAAGGCGTGAACTTGCAGTTTTGCTCGCTTGTAGTTAACTTTGACTTACCTTGGAATCCCCAGCGAGTTGAGCAGCGCATTGGACGTTGCCATCGTTACGGACAGAAATTTGATGTTGTAGTTGTCAATTTCTTAAACAAGCGTAATGCTGCTGATCAGCGTGTGTATCAATTACTCGCAGAAAAGTTCAAGTTGTTTGACGGTGTGTTTGGCGCAAGTGATGAAGTCCTTGGCGTTATTGAAAACGGCGTGGACATTGAAAAACGAATTGCAGGCGTTTATCAAACATGTCGCACAGCAGATGAAATTCAACATGCGTTTGATGAAATCCAGCAGGAGTTAGATGAGCAAATCAAAGCAGCACTTGAAACTACACGTTTGAAGCTACTTGAGAACTTTGACGAAGAAGTGAATGCACGCTTGAAAGTCAGTCACGATCAAACAAAAGCGATACTCAACAAGCGAAGCAGCTTGTTGCTTATGCTTGCAAAGACTGAGTTGGCAGACATTGCGGAGTTTGAAGCTAGTGGCACTGTGTTTGATTTGAGCAGCAGTCCTGCCAACAGTAATGCAGCAGTTGGGACGTATAACTTTGATTGGCGAGCAGCTGACAGCAAGGATCAGCACTTTTTTGCTGAGACAAGCCCACTCGCCAGCTGGATTGTGAGCAATGCGCTTGGTCGTGACTTGGACAGCAGCGTTACGCTTGAACTTGATTACAACGCCTACCCATTCAAAGTCAGTGCACTAGAGCCTTACATTGGAAAGAGTGGTTGGGTCGCTGCTGAGAAAATAACTGTGAGTAGCGTTGAAGATGAAGACTTCTTGGCAATAACGGCTATTACAGACTCTGGTGAAGTGCTTGATCCTGAATTGGCTGAAAGATTGATGGCAATACATTGCTCTACGGTTACTGCAAGCCAAAGCCCAATGCCTATGGTGCAGCTTGAAAAAGCAATCGCTAAGCAGCGTGATGCAGTAGCAAGGCAGCTAGACGAACGCAATGCTGTTTACTTTGACGAAGAGACGGGCAAATTGGATAGTTGGGCTGATGATTTGAAGTTTGGACTTGAGACGGAAATTAAGCAGCTAGATAAAGACATTAAGGAAGCAAAAAAGGCAGCTTCTGTTTCAATGTCCCTTGCTTCAAAACTAGAACATCAAAAACGATTACGTGAGCTTGAGCAGAGCAGGAATGCTAAGCGCAGGAGCTTGTACGAAGCGCAAGACAGTATTGATGAACAACGTGATACGTTGATTAAAAAAGTTGAAAAACAATTGCAATGCACAGTAAACAAAACGAAGCTATTTTTTGTGCAATGGAGCTTGAAATAAATGACAAAAAAACAAAAACTAGAGTTAACTTGGATTGGCAAGGATGACGTTGCTAAATTAGAGCCGCGCATACTAATTGAAGATGCTGAATTTTCATATCATGCGCCAAAGCGACATACTGATGCAGACTTGTTTGATAACAAGCTGATTTTTGGCGATAACCTGCTTGCGCTCAAGGCACTTGAGGAAGATTATGCAGGCAATATAAGGTGTATTTTTATCGATCCACCGTACAACACTGGATCAGCATTTGAACAATTTGGTTATGACGACGGTTTAGAGCATTCGATATGGCTGTCATTAATGCGAGATCGCTTGAAGATATTAAAAAATTTAATGCGGAGCGACGGTAGCATTTGGATATCTATTGACGATAACGAGGCGCACTATTTAAAAGTTATTTGTGATGAAATTTTTGGGCGAAACAATTTTGTTTCAAATATTGTTTGGCAAAAGCGAATACAACCTGACATGCGAGCAACAATTGGTGCAGGTCATGATCATATTTTGGTTTACGCAAGGGAAATTAGTGTTTTTAAAAGTAAGTTAAAAATGCTGCCCACAACAAATGAGCAACTTTCCCGCTATAAGAATCCAGATAATGATCCTCGCGGAGCTTGGGTTTCAGCTGACTTTATGGCAAAGGGTTATAGACCTAACCAAATGTATGAAATCATTACACCTGCTGGAAAGATCTTGAAACCTCGTGCAGGCTCGTGTTGGCGAAATGTTGAGCCTGTTTATCAAAAATTAGTTACTGAAGGACGTATCTGGTTTGGTAAAGATGGTGATTCTGTACCAAGGAAAAAAACTTTCTTAAGTGAATCAGAAGGTATTGCAGCTTGGACTTGGTGGACAAATTCTGAGGTTGGACATAACCAAGAAGCCAAAAAGGAAGTGAATGCTTTATTTGGGGCTGAAAACGGATTTGAAACTCCTAAACCAGAAAGATTGTTATCGCGAATAATTCACCTTGCATCTGATCAGGGCGATATAGTCTTAGATTCTTTTGGGGGCTCAGGAACTACAGGGGCAGTTGCGCACAAGATGGGGCGGAAATGGATAATGATTGAGTTGGAAAATCATTGTTATACACACATCGTACCAAGACTGAAAAAGATAATTGATGGCGTTGATGACGGTGGTGTAACTGAAGACTTTGGTTGGAAAGGTGGTGGTGGATTTCGTTACTACAAACTCGCGCCTTCGCTTCTAGAAAAAGATAAATGGGGAAATTGGGTAATCAACAAAGACTACGACGCTAATCAACTTGCTGCTGCTGTTTGTAAGCACGAAGGGTTTACTTACAGTCCAAGCGAAAGTGACTGGTGGGCGCATGGCTTCAGCACTGAAACAGATTTCATTTACGTCACAACTCAAACTTTGACGGAAGAACAATTGATTGCGCTAAGTGAGGACGTTGGCAACGAACGGACGTTACTTGTTTGCTGTTCAGCTTATAAAGCTAGTGCGGCAATGCTGAATGACAAGCTATCAAACTTAACACTAAAGAAAATGCCACATGCACTGTTGTCAAAGTGTGAGTGGGGCAAAGACGACTACAGCTTGAATATATCTAAGCTGCCAGTAGCAACGCAAGATGACGAGCAGGAAGAAGTTCCTAAAAAGAAAGCAGCTAAAAAAGAAGCTGACTTGTTTGGCGAAGAATAAAGAGAGCAAACATGACAGCCTTCTACAGCCTTAACGAAAAATCCAAACGCAGCGTGAACGCAATCAGTTCACGTCTTAGTCTTCGCCAACCTCAGCGTGACAGCCTTGAAATCTTAGCGCACATACTTGAGATTAACCCGCCAGTTAAAGGTGGCGACTTAATTGCTGAGCTGGCAAACGTGCAGGAAGCG
Organism: Limnohabitans sp. 63ED37-2; assembly: GCF_001412535.1. Lineage (GTDB taxonomy): Bacteria > Pseudomonadota > Gammaproteobacteria > Burkholderiales > Burkholderiaceae_C > Limnohabitans_A. The sequence continues at coordinate 417,875 of NZ_CP011774.1, forward strand.
TATCCAAACGTTGCTAGCTTTGACCGTGAGTTTGTGTCACTGTGTTTCGCATTGGCTACAGGCGTTGGTAAGACACGGTTGATGGGTGCTTTTATGGCGTTGTTGTACACACAGTATGGGGTACGCAACTTCTTTGTGCTCGCGCCAAACCTAACCATTTATAACAAGCTGATTACTGACTTTTCTCCTGCATCACCCAAGTACGTATTAAACGGCTTACAAGAATTTGCCAACAATCCACCGCTTGTTATTACTGGCGACAACTATGACAGCGGCATTGACGTTGGCAGTGGCAGACTGAACCAAGATGAAGTAACCATCAACGTTTTTAACGTTGCCAAGATCAGCAGTGAAGTGCGTGGTGGCAAAGCGCCCCGTATCAAACGCCTAAGCGAATACATTGGCCAGAGCTATTTTGAGTACCTTGCTGGCTTGGATGATTTGGTAATGATCATGGATGAAAGCCATCGTTACCGTGCGAGTGCAGGCTTTAAGGCGATCAACGAACTAAAACCAATGCTTGGCTTGGAGCTGACTGCTACGCCTCAAATTGAAAGTGGTACGACTCCTGAGCGTTTCAAGAACGTCATTTATGACTATCCCCTTGCCAATGCTATTGCTGACGGGTTTGTTAAAGAGCCAGCCGTTGCTACACGAGAGGACTTTAATGCTGACAACTTTGGTGAAGAAGAACTTGAAGACTTAAAGATTCGTGATGGCGTAGTAGTGCACGAAGACACAAAAATTGAGTTGGCTACGTTTGCTCGCAACCACAATCTGCCAATTGTTAAACCGTTCATGCTCGTTGTAGCTAAAGACACGACACATGCTGACAACATCGTTGAGCGTATTAAGCGTGATGACTTTTTTGGCGGACGTTACAAAGATAAAGTCATTACTGTTCACTCAAACCAAAAAGGGACTGAGAGTGACGAAACCATTGCGCGGTTGCTCGCAGTGGAAGACCCTAATGAGCCAACAGAAATTGTTGTTCACGTAGACAAGCTTAAAGAGGGTTGGGACGTTCGCAACCTATACACGATCGTTCCACTCCGCGCTGCCAACTCTTCAACGCTTGTAGAGCAAAGCATTGGTCGCGGCTTGCGATTGCCATACGGAAAACGCATGGGTGTAGCAGCAGTTGATCGCTTAACTATTGTTGCGCACGATAAATTTGATGCCATCATTAACGAGGCTAACAAGCCCAATTCAATCATCCGTTCAGTCATTCGCATTGGCAAAGACATTAACTTGGTTGGGAAAAAGGCTGTAACTGTTACCAACACAGCAATTGAACAACTGATTGGTCGCCCCACTGTTCAGCCAATCCCATCACAACAATTTGAACTAGGAGTGCAGGGGAAGCCTGTACTTACAACCCGTGAAGAGCAAATGGTAGTGAACTTGATTGTTGAAGCCATCAAAGAAAATGAGCGCAGGGTTGTAGATGTGCCAAACCTTGAAGCGTTGATCAAACCTGACGTTCAAGAGCGCATCGCCAAGAAGGTTACTGAGGCTTACGAAACAACCTACCAGCCAGCACAGGCGGAGTTTGCTGAAACTAGTACAAAGCCAGACATTGCAGCAATCGTCAAAGACAGCTTGAAGCGTTATCTGGATTTGAACATTGGCATCCCACGTATCAGCGTGCGACCTAAGGGAACTGTTCGTACAGGTTTTAAGGACTTTGAGCTGGATACCAGCGCCATCAATCAACAACCTGTTGACCAAAATATCCTCATTCAACATTTGCGTACAAGTGACAGAGAACGAATTCACGCTGACTTGGCGTACGCAACAGAAGATCATTTTGAGAACTACATCGTTCGAAATTTAGTGGATTTTGATGACATTAGCTATGATGAGCACGCTGATATTTTGTACAAATTATCTGGTCAGGTCGTCGCGAGGCTTTGCAGTTACTTGAGTTCAGATGAAGAAGTGCTGAACGTAATTCAATTTAACCAACGTCAATTTGCTACCTACATCCATTCGCAAATGCAGGATCATTGGTGGCAAGAGGCTGATGATGGCTATGAGGTAGTTGTTAGCCGTGGCTACCAAACTTTTACTGACACTAGCTATTCAGCAGATGGCAACGAGAAGCTGCGCAATGTGCATGTGCCACTTGCTACAGGTGAGCGTGACAGGATCAGTGGGATGTTATTTGGTGGCTTCGAACGCTGCTCTTATCCTGTTCAAAAATTTAGCAGCGATAGTGAGCGTATTTTTGCAAGCATGCTGGAGAAGGATTTGGATGCTAAGAAGTGGTTCAAACCCACTCGTGACCAATTTTCAATCAGCTACCGTGACACAAGTGGTAGTACGGCAACCTATGAACCTGACTTCGTGGTTGAGACTGCTACGCACAAGTACATCGTTGAGCCTAAACAGGCTAGTTTGATGAACGACGCTAACGTACTAGCCAAGAAGGTGGCCGCAGTAACGTGGTGCCAAAACGCTACTGAACACGAACTTAAAAATGGTGGCAAAGCATGGGCTTACGTTCTTGTTCCTCACACTGCGATTCTTCCAAGTGCTACGTTAATTGGCTTGATACAGCAATTTGGAGGTGTTTAGTGCAAAAAAATATTCCAACATCAACTGAGAAAAAGACTTGCAGGAGTTGTGGATTACTAAAAGATGTTGCATCATTAAAGAAAGTCACTTCCCATTCAACTGGAAAGACGACGGTTTCTTGGCGTTGTCAGATTTGTATCGCTAAAAAATCTTTTGTTAATGGCAAGCCAGTTTTTAATATTAAGTAATTATTGGTTTTGATTTTATTGGTTTGTGTTGTTATTGAATTTATATAATTTTTTATCAATAATTAAAATGGTGGTTGCTATTTTTTATACTTTCTATTGTTGACGCCGCTTATAAGTTCGTAGATCAATTGATTTGAAAGTTTTGTGTTGTTCCCATCTTCAAACGGGACAACTTCAGCTAATCTTGTCCTTTTGTCGTAGTAAGCGAATATGCAAATTTCTTGATCAGGTCTGTGAGCGATACCCCATGGAGTGGTCTCATGTTCAGGAAATCTCTTTCCTTCCATGCAATCAATGTGTATGAATACTGCAAATGAGAGCACGTCTGTATCATCGTTCTGATTGGTTTTTTCGTTGAATCCATAGCCGTCAAACATAATTTTTACGCCAAACGGTTGATCGCCAGTTCTGTCACCTACATCAGGATTCTCGTATTTCATTGTTTCAACAAAGTCTGAAATCCAATGCTCAATGATGGATTCGTAGTTCGAAATTTTTTCGTTCATGATTAAGTTAATTTTGGTAGGAGTGCTTCTTTTCTTTAATGCACGTTTTACTTATCTGTGGTTGTCATGCTCAATCGCTCTCTGGTTTAATCTGCCAAAAGTTACCCTGAGTGAAGTTGCCGCTTAAACTGTCTTATATGAAAATTTACTACTTGACTGGCATGGGTGGGACCTTGGAATCTGGCTTGGGGCAAGGCCTTCTGTCTAGAGGCTTTGAGGTTTCAGGCAGGGAGTTGTCAGGAACTTTCAGAAAGTTGGACTTTGCGCAGCAAGTGGATCTTGTTGCGAGTGATCTACAAAGCAACTTTTGGCGCGAAGACGCTCACGTCATTGCAAACTCATTTGGTGCTTACCTATTCCTGCACGCACAGGCCCACATGGAGCCATACATTGGTAAAGTGATCTTGCTGTCGCCAATTGTTGGTGAGTTTTCCAACAAGGACACACGTATGAACTTCATCCCTCCACGTGCGGATAAACTTCAACAACTTGCAGAGGCGGGTAGTTTCCCAATCCCTAAGAATTGCCAAGTTCACGTTGGTTCAGAGGACTGGCAAAGCAATCCAGCAAACGTGGAAGCTTTTGGATCAATGTTGGGTATACCTGTGACGGTTGTTCTAAACGCTGGACATATGCTGCCAAAGGAGTATGTTGGTGACTTGTTGGATAAGTGGCTCAACTAAGGAGGTCGCTATGCCTGAAATAAAAATCAACGTTACTGTTGGCAATGAATATCAATCTATAAGTCTGACTGCTAGCGAATGGCAAGCAGTACAAGGCGGTGCTTTTTTGGTCAAGTCTGTGGAAGGTGTCTATGAAGGGCAATCCTTCACATATGAATGGCATTTCAATGATCCTCACTACTCTCAATCAACACTTGTTGTCACTTATGATGAAGGTGAAGGCTTCATAGGTTCCATCAGTGATGCTTGGGTAGATTGATGTTGGAAAAAAGTAATGGACGTAAATTTTTAGGAAATATTTTTTTAACTAAAAACGATACATTTCACTACACACTTTGCTACACACCTGATAAAAAACGTCGTAAGTTGATGATTTATAACGATATTTTATTTGTAAAACTTCTCATAATCCTTTGGTCCACGGTTCAAGTCCGTGACGCCCTACCATTTACATGCAGCCACCGTCCAGGCTGTCTTGCGTAGCGCTTTGTCTAACTGCCAATATCATTCAATCAAGAGGGTGAAATGGATAGACGTGATTTCATGGGTGGTGCACTGGCGCTCGCGTCTTCTTCTCTATCGGGTAACGCTTGGTCTGCAGACAAATGGGGCGCTGATCAAGGTTATCCAACGGGCTGGGGCGGACAGTTTTCCAGACTCCCTGAGTACCGCGTCGGCAATTATTCGGGCGGCTTCGAAAAAATGTTCCCGCATCACATCATTGAAAAGTCGACAAGACCGACTGCCTTTGATGTCAATCTGATAAAAGATTTCAAATACAAGTGGGGATTTTTCAACAAATCGCCAGATGAGTATCTCGACAGTTGGTCCACGACGGGTTTACTCATTTGTCGTGACTCGTCCATTTTTTATGAAAGCTACAGGCGCGGGCGTACAGCTCAGATGCGGCTGACCAGTTGGTCGATGGCAAAAAGTGTGACGTCTCTTTTGTTGGGAATTTGCCTGGATAAAAAACTAATTGAGAGTTATGACGATACCGCCGAGAAGTACTTGCCTGAGTTGAAAGGCACTTTGCACGGGGGTATCACGCTGAGAAACTTGAGCAATATGTCCAGTGGTGCGGATATCTTGCACGATAGGGACAACAGACAGATATATCCTGCAGCATTCACGTCAGGCTCTGCCAACATCGCACAAACAGTTGCCAATTGGGATCGGCGCAAAGAAGACCAGGGGCGCACTTACAACTACAACGAGCTGTGTCCATTGACCATAGGTATGGTCATTAGAAAAGTGACGGGTATGTCTATGGCAGCATTTGCTGAGCGCGTTTTATGGCAACCTATGGGCGCTGAGAACGCAGCAACCTGGACAACTGATTCGCAGAAGAATGAGTTTAATTGCATTGGCTTTGCAGCAACACTGCGGGATTGGGCTCGTTTGGGAACATTGGTGGCCAATCTTGGCAGGGTCGATAAAACCCAAGTGGTCAGTCAGGCGTGGATTCAGGAGTGCACAAGCTGGGGCGATAAAGATCAGCAAGTTCGAGTCGGTGTTGCATCTTCCAGATTTGGCTACAAGGCGCACATGTGGCACAACAAACCGGATGGCTCACGTCTTTATTTCAATGGACACCACGGCCAAAGAGTTGTCATTGATTTGCCCACAAGAACTGTGATGGTGCACACAGCGGTGGATCACGATGGGAATTGGCAGGCTGAGCTTTTTGAAATGTTTGAGGCGGCAACTAGAATTTGACTGATTCGTCACGCCACGAATTTTCATGGATGCGACTCTTAAGTTCATTCCAGATACCTGCTCCTGTATGCCCTCTACCATTCATTTGAATGGATTGGGTGCAGCCAAAACGCCAATCACGTCGAACGCCTTCAGGCCGTGTTTGTGAGATCGTCTGCGTTGGGGATACGTCCTGTTTGGGTTGTAACCCCCCTTGCCTGGCGAATCGCATCCACCGTGGCCATCGCTGTGGCCTCGGCCGCCATCACCGTGAGCAGCATCAAATCCACCTGACCGGCTTCGGTGCCGGTGGCCAGCGCAAACAGCGTGTCGCCGTCTAGCGTGGTGTGGGCCGGGCGGATGCTGCGGGCCAGGCCGTCGTGGGCACTCATGGCCAAGCGCTTGGCTTGGGCTTTGGTCAGGGTGGCGTTGGTGGCCACCACGCCAATGGTGGTGTTGGTGCCGGGCAGAGGACGGCTGCCGCGCTCGCCCGCCAGCAAGGCGCGATGGGTGTTCAGCAAGTCTTTTCCATCGACCGTGCGGGCTCCGGCCAGCACTTGGCCTGTGTTGGGGTCGATCACATCGCCTACCGCGTTGCATGCGACCAAGGCGCCCACCACCCAGGGCCCTACGCGCACGCTGGCGTTGCCGATGCCGCCTTTCATGCAGCGATCCAAGCCAAAGAGTTTGCCCACGCAGGCACCCGCGCCTGCGCCCACATTGCCTGCGGCGGGTGGGGTTGTGGTGGCCGCTTGGCAGGCGGCGTAGCCTGCCTCTGCGCCGGGCCGGGCTTGGGGGTCGTCACCCGCGCGCACCACGGGCAAGTCAAACAACACGGCCGCAGGCACGATGGGCACTCGGCCATAGCCGGTTTCAAAGCCGATGCCCTGCTCATCGAGCCAGCGCACCACGCCCGTGGCGGCGTCGAGGCCAAAGGCGCTGCCGCCGCTCAGCACCACGGCGTGCACTTTGTCGACCAAGTTGGCCGGGTCCAGCAAATCGGTCTCGCGGGTGCCGGGGGCTGCGCCACGCACATCCACCGCGCCTACAGCGCCTTGGGGGGACAAGACCACCGAGCAGCCCGTCAGCCGTTCGCTGAGCGTGAAGTGACCGACCAGCAGGCCGGGGACATCGACCACAGAGCCCAAAAGGGATTGGGGGGGGCTGTTTACAATCATTTGCGATGCCATTCAAAACCCTGTTCATCGTTGCTCACAGACCCCAAGGATAGCGCGTGCCCCTGTTTGTTTTGAGAAGGCTGCTGAGCTTTGTGCTGACCTTGTTGGCCACGTCGGTGGTGGTGTTTGCGGTGCTGGAAATCTTGCCAGGCAACGCGGCTGAGGTCATTTTGGGCGAAACGGCCACGCCCGAGTCGATCGCCGCGATGGAAGAAAAACTGGGCCTGAATCAATCCGCCGCTACCCGTTACCTGAACTGGATGGGTGGTTTGCTGCAGGGCCAGACGGGTTTGAGCATCTCTTACGACACCCCCACGGCGCAGCTGATGGCCGAGCGCATGCAAGTGTCGTTGCCGCTGGCCGTGATGGCCATGGGGCTCACGGTGGCGCTGGCTTTGGCGCTGGGCATTTATGCCGCTGCGCAGCAAAACAAAGCGGGTGATGTGGGTGTGATGACGCTCAGCCAACTGGGCTTGGCCCTGCCCAATTTCTGGCTGGCCATTCTTTTGATCTTGCTGTTCGCGGTGCACCTGGAGTGGGTGAGCGCGGGCGGCTTTCCGGGTTGGTCCGAGGACGATGGTGGCGGGGTGGGCGAGGGCATCAAGGCCTTGCTCTTGCCTGCTATGGCGCTGGCGGCGGTGCAAACGGCGATTTTGACGCGGGTGACCCGCTCGGCCGTGCTTGACACCTTGCGCGAGGATTTTGTGCGCACCGCCCGGGCCAAAGGCCTGTCACGCCGACAAGTGCTGTGGGGCCATGTGCTGCGCAACGCCATGATCCCGGTCCTCACGGTGATGGGCCTGCGGTTTGGCAACCTGATCACCAGCGCCATCGTGATTGAAAACGTGTTTGTGCTGCCCGGCATTGGGCGCTTGATTTTTCAGGCCATTGCCAACCGCGACCTGATCGTGGTGCGCGATGTGGTCATGCTGCTGTCGGCGTTGGTCATCTTGATCAACTTTTGCATCGACGTGCTGTATGCGTGGATCGATCCGCGATTGAAGGCAGGCCATGCGGGATAACAACACCTTTTGGCGACGGGCCTTGCGCCACCCCAGTTTTGTCGCGGGCGGCGCCATGGTGCTGCTGATGGTGCTGTGTGCGGTGCTGTCTTTGTTGTGGTCGCCTTACCCGGTGGGCGACATCGACATTCCCAACAAATTGGCTTCGCCCAGCGCTGCCCATTGGTTCGGCACCGACAGCTTGGGGCGCGACATCGGCTCATTGCTCTTGGTGGGCAGCCAAAACTCCTTGCTGGTGGGCTTTATTGCGGTGGGCATTGGCCTGGGGGTGGGTGTGCCTTTGGGCTTGCTGGCTTCAGCGCGGCGTGGTTGGGTGGAAGAGCTCATCATGCGGGCTTCGGACTTCACCTTCGCTTTTCCGGCCTTGTTGTCGGCCATCATGCTCACGGCCATTTACGGGCCGGGTTTGGTGGTGAGCATCGTGGCCATTGGCATTTTTAACATCCCGGTGTTTGCCCGCATTTCGCGCGGCGCGGCCAACTCCGTATGGGCGCGGGACTACACCTTGGCAGCCCGCGCCGCAGGCCAAGGTCCGCTGGCCATCACACTGGCGCATGTGCTGCCCAACATCGCCAGCGTGCTGATCGTGCAAGCCACCATCCAGTTCGCCATCGCCATCCTGGCCGAGGCGGCCTTGTCGTATCTGGGTCTGGGCACTCAGCCGCCGCAACCCAGCTGGGGCCGCATGCTCAACGAAGCGCAGTCGCAGATGTTTCAGGCCCCCATGTTGGCGGTGTACCCGGGCGCGGCCATTGCACTGGCGGTGTTGGGTTTGAACTTGCTGGGTGATGGTTTGCGCGATGTGCTCGACCCCCGGCTGGCGCGGCAAAGGTGAGCATGAACGATCGATCAAACGCCAAACCTTTGCTGCAAGTGAGTGATTTGCGCGTGAGCCTGCCCACCGCCCGGGGCTGGGCACAAGCCCTGCGGGGTGTGTCTTGGCGGATGGAACGGGGCCAGACGGTGGGCCTGATTGGCGAGAGCGGCAGTGGCAAATCGCTCACCGCTTTGGCCCTGATGGGCTTGTTGCCCGAACGCGCCCGCGTGAGCGGCTCCATTGTGCTGCAAGGCCAAGAGCTGGTGGGCCTGTCTGAGCCGCAGCTGTGCCAGCTGCGCGGCGCTCGCATGGCCATGATCTTCCAGGAGCCGATGACGGCGCTCAACCCCTTGCACCCGATCTGGAAGCAGATCGCCGAGCCCTTGCGTTTGCACCAACACATGAGCGCCAGCGACGCCAAAGCCCGCGCCCTGCAACTGCTCGAACGCGTGCAGTTGCCTCGGGCGCCAGAGCGGCTGGATGCCTATCCGCACGAGCTGTCGGGTGGGCAGCGCCAGCGGGTGATGATCTCGATCGCGCTGGCCTGCAGCCCCGACCTGCTGATTGCCGACGAGCCCACCACCGCGCTCGATGTGACGGTGCAAAAAGAGGTGTTGGCGCTCATCCAGCAATTGGTGCGCGAAGACGGCATGGGCCTGCTTTTGATCAGCCACGACCTGGGCCTCATGCAGGACCAGGTGGACCGTGTGATGGTGATGTACGGTGGCGCGGTGGTCGAGAGTGCGGCCACGTCCGAGCTGTTTGCGCACCGGGCCCACCCTTACACGCGGGGCCTGTTTGCGGCGCGGCCGCGTTTAGGGCTGGCACGCGGCACGCGCCTGACCACGATCCCTGGCAGCGTGCCCGAGTTGATGGATTTTCCGGCGGGGTGTGCGTTTGCTGATCGCTGCAGTTTGGCGATTGAAGATTGCCGCCAGACGCCACCTCCGGCGCAAACCATTGATAACCCTGGCGCAGGCGAAACGCCGCATGTGGTCAGTTGCCCGCGCTGGAGGCTGCCATGAGCGACAACGCCACTTCTGCGCCGCTGCTGGAGGTGAAGCACTTGGGGCGGCGTTTTGCCTTGCCCCGCGCGGGTTTGTTTCAACCTGCAGGCGCTTTGCAGGCTTTGTCGGACGTGAGCTTCACCCTGCAGTCGGGCAAAAGTTTGGGCATTGTGGGCGAGTCGGGCTCTGGCAAGTCCACGCTGGCACGTTTGGTCATGGCGCTGGACACACCCACCGAGGGGCAGGTCGTGTTCCAAGGTGTGGACGTGCACAAAACCCACGGACAAGCGCTGCGGCAGTTGCGCAGCGGTTTTCAGATGGTGTTTCAAGACCCGTATGGCTCGCTCGACCCGCGCCAAAAAGTGCTGGCCATCGTGACCAAGCCGATACGCACCTTGCAACACGCTTCGGGTGGCCGATCCGAATGGCACGAGCGGGCAGCGCAAGCAATGAGCGAAGTCGGCCTCAGAACAGTGGACCTCGACAAATACCCCCACGAGTTTTCGGGCGGTCAACGCCAGCGCATTGCCATTGCACGCGCCTTGATCACGCGGCCCACCCTGATCGTGGCGGACGAGCCGGTCAGTGCGCTCGATGTCTCGGTGCAGGCCCAGGTGTTGAACCTGATGATGGACCTGCAAGACCGCTACGGCCTGAGTTATTTGTTCGTCAGCCATGATTTGGCGGTGGTCAATTTGATGTGCGACGATGTGCTGGTGTTGCAGTCGGGCCGTGTGGTAGAAAACGGCCCTGCGCAGCAAATTTTTCAGCATGCCGAGCATCCCTACACGCGCAAGTTGCTGGCCGCCATTCCGGGTCAGCCGACGTCATTTTTTCAACAGGAGTCCCCATGAAAAACGTCTCTTCTCTGACCCGCCGAACCCTCGCTTTGAGCTCGGCGGCCGTGTTGGTCGCCAGCTTGGTGGCTGCGCCTTTGCAGGCGCAAGCCCAGTCGCGCAAAGACACCATCACGCTGGGCATGATCCTGGAGCCCACCAGCCTGGACCCAACCATGGCCCCAGCTGCGGCCATTGGCGAAGTGGTGCACTACAACATCCTCGAAGGTCTGACCAAAATCAATGTGGACGGCAGCATCAGCCCGCTGCTGGCCGAGAGTTGGAAAATGGACGCCGACGGCAAGGCTTACACCTTCAAATTGCGCAAGGGCGTGAAATTTTCTGATGGAGCACCGTTCGACTCTGCCGCTGTCAAGTTCAGCTTCGAGCGTGCCAAAGACGCCAAGAGCACCAACAAGGCCAAAGGCGCGGTGTTCAACAACATCACCCACATCTCCACACCCGACGCACACACCGTGGTGTTGGTGCTGACCAACCCAGACGGTAACTTTTTGTTCCGCATGGGCGAGAACACGGCTGTGATCTTGCACCCGGACAGCGCGGCCAACGCGGCCACCAGGCCCGTAGGCACAGGCCCCTACAAACTCGACAACTGGGCCAAGGGCTCGGCCATCACCTTGTCCAAGTGGGATGGCTTTCGCGATGCCAATGCCATCAAAGTGAAGAAGGTCACCTTCCGCTTCATCAACGATTCGGCCGCCCAAGTGGCCGCTTTGTTGGCGGGTGACATCGATGGCATGCCGCGCTTCCAGTCGCCGCAAAGCCTGCAGCAGTTCCAAAAAGACAAACGCTTTGTGGTTGAAATGGGCAGCACGGCCGGCAAAGGCATCATGACCATCAACAACCGCAAAAAGCCCTTTGACGATGTGCGTGTGCGCCGTGCCCTATCGCACGCGGTCGACAAAAAAGCGTTCATTGACGGCGTGTTTGAAGGTCTGGCCAAGCCCATTGGCAGCCACATGGCCCCCACCGATGCGGGCTATGTGGAGTTGAGCAACACTTATGCCTACGACCCCGAAAAAGCCAAGGCCCTGCTCAAGGAAGCCGGGGTGCAAACCCCACTGAACGTGACCCTGACCTTGCCTCCGCCGCCTTACGCCCGCAAGGGCGGCGAGATTTTGGCCGCGCAACTGGCCAAGGTGGGCATTGTGGCCAAAATCGAAAATGTGGAATGGGCGCAGTGGCTGGGCGGCACCTTCAAGGGCAACTTTGACCTCACAGTGATCAACCACGTCGAACCCCTGGACTACATGGCTTACGCCAACCCGCAGTATTACTGGGGTTACGACAGCAAGGCATTCCGCGACCTGGCGGCCAAACACGCGGCCACCACCACGGCCAAAGAGCGCACGCAGCTGTTTGGTGACATGCAGCGGATGATCGCCAAGGATGCGGTCAATGTGTTCTTGTTCAATGCCACCAACACAGCGGTTTACCGCAAAGGCCTCAAAGGTCTGTGGTCGAGCTCACCGATTTTCGCCAACGACATGTCGGCCGTGTCCTGGCAATAAATTGGAGGGCAGCCCAAAAGTGCCCTGAAAAGCTTGCTATAATTCGATGCATGATGCGGCTGTAGCTCAGCTGGATAGAGTACTTGGCTACGAACCAAGGGGTCGTGGGTTCGATTCCTGCCAGCCGCACCAAAAATTAGAAAGCCCACAACGCAAGTTGTGGGCTTTTTCTTTTTTCTAGCCATTACCCACACGCCATGAGCAAAGCCTTCACCAAAGAGTCCGACGGCGACGATGACGAAGAGTTGGGTTTGCCGGCTTTGCCCGCGGGTGCCCGCAACTACATGACACCCGAAGGCTATGCACGCCTCAGGGCCGAGCTGTTCACCCTGATCGACGACGAGCGGCCCAAAGTGGTCGAGATCGTGCATTGGGCGGCCAGCAACGGCGACCGCTCAGAAAACGGCGACTACCTCTATGGCAAAAAGCGTTTGCGCGAGATCGACCGCCGCATCCGCTTTCTGACCAAGCGGCTGGAGATGGCCGAAGTGGTGGACCCTGCGGTGCACCACGGCAGTGACCAGGTGTATTTTGGGGCCACGGTCACGTACGCCGAGGCCTCAGGCACCGAGCGCACCGTCACGATTTTGGGCATCGATGAGGCCGACAGTTTGCAAGGCCAGGTCAGCTGGGTCTCGCCGATTGCACGCACCTTGCTCAAGTCACGCGAAGGCGATGAACTCAAGCTGCTCACGCCCGCAGGCGTGATCGACATTGAGGTGTTGGCCGTGAGTTATCCGGCGGCGACCTGATCGGCCCTGAGGCTGTTCAGGCCAAGCCGTGCAGAGATCAACTGGGCAGGTGGCCCTTGTTGGTTTGGCGCTCGGCCTTGATGACCGAAGGTGTGCGCTTGAGGTGACGCAACACCTGCTCCAGGTGTGCCGCATCGCGCACGGCCACCACGAACTTCAACTCGGCGGTGTCTTGGGGGGTTTCTTGGCCCATGTCCACGTGCACGATGTCGGTTTCGCCACTGGCCAAAGCACCCGCCACCCGGGCCAATACACCTTTGCCGTTGATCACGGTGACGGTGATGGCGGTCTCGAAGCTGCGGCTCAATTCGTCCGACCACTCCACGCCAATGAAGCGTTCGCTGTCTTTGTGCTCCAGCTTGCGTGCGGTGGCGCAATCGCGGGTGTGCACGGCCAGGCCTTCGCCGCGGCCCAGGTAACCCACAATGTCGTCACCGGGCAATGGCCGGCAGCAACGTGAATACACCACCGAAGCGTTTTCGCTGCCATCCAGGGTGATGGCGCCTTGCGAAATGGATTCATGTGCTGTGAAGCGCTCGCGCGTCATCAGCAGTGCATCGGGCTTTTGACCCATCTCGGACAGCAGCGCAGTCAGTCGCTTGGCCACAATGGTGGCGATGCGTTTGCCCAAGCCAATGTCCATCAGCAAATCGGCTTGGTTGCGGTTGCCTGTGAAGCGCAGCAGTTTTTCCCACAGTGCATGGTGGGCTTCGTCGTTGGCGGGCAGCTGGTTGATGCCTTCGGCACGCAAAGCCTGCGCCAGCAGTTTTTCGCCCAGGCCCACCGACTCGGTTTGCGCCATGGTCTTGAGGTGGTGGCGGATCTTGGAGCGTGCGCGTCCAGTGCGCACAAAGCCCAGCCAGGCCGGGTTGGGGGCCGAGACGGGTGCGGTGATGACCTCGACCACGTCGCCATTTTTGAGTTCGGTGCGCAGTGGCACTTGGTCGCCATTGATGCGGGCCGCCATGGCGTGGTCGCCCACCCGGCTGTGGATGGCATAGGCAAAGTCCACCACCGTAGCCCCGCGCGGCAAGGCCATGATCTGGCTCTTGGGCGTGAACACGTAGACGGCATCGGGGAACAGGTCGACCTTGACGTGGTCCCAAAACTCCGCCGCGTCGCGTGTTTCGGTCTGAATGTCGAGCAGGGACTGCAGCCACTGTGTGCCCAGACGCTCGGATTGGGCGCTGGCCGATTCGTGCTCTTTGTAAAGCCAGTGCGCGGCCACACCCGATTCGGCCACCAGGTGCATGGGCTCGGTGCGCATCTGGAACTCAACGTTCACACCGGACGGCCCCACCAAGGTGGTGTGCAGTGACTGGTAGCCGTTGACCTTGGCAATGGCGATGTGGTCTTTGAACTTGCCGGGCAAGGGTTTGTAGATTTGGTGCAGCAAGCCCAAAGCAGTGTAGCAATCGATGACCGAGGGCACGATGACGCGCAGGCCATAAATGTCGGTGACCTGGGCAAAGCTCAGGTGTTTTTCATCCATCTTTTTGTAGATGGAGTAGAGCGTCTTTTCGCGGCCACTGATGCGCACATCCATCTTGGCTTGGGCAAAAACGGCCTCCACATCGGCCTGCACCTTGCTGATCAAATCGCGGCGGCGGTTGCGAGCCCTTGACACGGCCTTGGTCAGTACCGCATAGCGCCAAGGCATGAGGTGTTTGAAGGCTAGGTCTTGCAGCTCGCGGTAAATCTGGTTCAGACCCAAACGGTGGGCGATGGGCGCGTAGATTTCCAGCGTTTCAGAGGCAATGCGGCCCCACTTGCTGCGCGGCATGTCGGACATGGTGCGCATGTTGTGGGTGCGGTCGGCCAGCTTGATGAGGATGACACGCACATCGCGGGCCATGGCCAGCAGCATTTTGCGAAAAGACTCGGCCTGGTTTTCTTCGCGGGTGTTGAACTCGAGCTTGTCCAGTTTGGTCAGGCCATCGACGAGTTCGGCCACGGGCGAGCCAAAGCGCTCGATCAACTCCATCTTGGTGATGCCGCAGTCTTCCATGGCATCGTGCAGCAAGGCGGCGGCCAGCGCCTGGGCGTCGAGCTTCCATTCGGTGCACAAACCCGCCACCGCAATAGGGTGGGTGATGTAGGGCTCACCACTTTTACGCATCTGCCCCAAGTGGGCTTCGTCGGCGTATTTGTAGGCTTTGAGCACCATGTCCTTTTCAGCTTCGCTCAGGTAACCGAGTTGCGCCTCCAGCACGGCAAAGCTGGCTGCGGCCGCGTTGGCAGCAGCCGGGTCCGGCGCTTTGGGGCGGCTGGGACTCGCTTGGGGGGTTTTGGGCAAGACGGCACTCATGTCATCAATGTAACGCAAGCCTTGGGAGGCCTGAAAAAAGCCAAAAAAAAGCCCCATGAAGGGGCGTTTTCAGGTCTGGCGCTGGGGCCAGACGGGGGTGGCGGTGTTTCAGGACACGCGCTTGAGCATCTCGATGCCCACTTTGCCTGCGGCGATTTCGCGCAAAGCGGTCACGCCGGGCTTGTTCTTGCTCTCGATGCGGGGGGTGTGGCCCTGGCTCAGCATGCGTGCGCGATAAGTGGCGGCCAAAACCAGCTGAAAGCGGTTGGGGATCTGTTCCAGGCAATCTTCAACAGTGATGCGGGCCATGAGTTTTCCTTGAATATGTCTGTGCGGGGGTCAAGCCATCTTGAGGGCTTGAAAGGTGTCAGGCCGGGCGCGGCGCTGGACGTGGTACTTGAGCCGCTGGGCGTGAACAACCGCTTTGAGGTCAAACAGGGCACGATCAAATACTTCGTTGATTATAACGAAGTCGAATTCTGGGGCCTGAGCGATTTCGACGGCCGCATTTTGCAGGCGCAGCGCGATGATGTCTGGTGCATCTTCCCCCCGTCGCTCCAAGCGAGACCGAAGTTCTTCCCAGCTGGGGGGCAGGATGAAGATGAGCACCGCATTGGCGTACATCTTCTTGATCTGCAAGGCGCCTTGGTAGTCGATTTCCAGAATCACATCCGCACCTTGGGCCATGCGCTCTTCGATCATCTTTTTGGATGTGCCGTAGCGCTGGCCGTGCACATGGGCCCACTCGACAAAAGCGTCGCCCAGCACCATGGCGTCAAATTCTTGCGGTGAGGCAAAAAAGTACTCGCGGCCATGTTTTTCCTGGCCCCGGGGGGCGCGAGTGGTGTGCGAAACGGTGGGCTGTACGCGGGAGTCCAGCTCCATCAAGGCCTTGACCAGGCTGGATTTGCCAGCCCCGCTGGGGGCGGCCACAACAAACAGGTTTCCGGGGTAATCCATGATCAGGCTCTTTATTCGATGTTCTGGACTTGCTCGCGCATTTGCTCAATCAGCACCTTCATGTCCACCGAGATGCGGGTCATCTCGAGCACGGCCGATTTGGAGCCCAAGGTGTTGGCTTCGCGGTGCAGTTCTTGGATCAGGAAGTCCAGCCGTTTGCCAATGTCACCGCCTTGGGTGAGCAGGCGGCTGAGTTCGTCCAGGTGCGAGCGCAGGCGGGTGAGTTCTTCGGCCACGTCGATGCGGATGGCAAACGCGGTGGCTTCGGTCAGCGCCCGGTCTTTTGCGGCTTCGGGCAAGTGGCTGCCGTCGGCGAGCGCCATGGCGTCTTTCCAGCGCTCTAAAAAGCGCTGGCGCTGCTGCTCGACCAGTTGCGGCACCAGCGGCACGGCCTGCTCGGCCAAGCCGCGCAGCTGCTCAATGTGGCCTTGCAGCATCTCGGTCAGGCGGGCGCCTTCACGGGCGCGGGCTTCGCGCAGGGCGTCTACCGCTTGGGCGGCCAGTTGCATCCATGCCGCTTCATCGGGGGCGGCTTGGCCCGAACTGCCAGCGCTCATGCGCAGCACATCGGCCACGCTCAAGGGGCGTGCGTCGGGCAGCCAATCCTGGATTTTGTCTTGCAGGGCCGCGATTTTTTGCAGGGCTTGGTGGTTGGGGGCTTGCAAGGTGGCGCCATCGCCCGCGTCCTGGCTGGCCCGCACTTCGACTTTGCCGCGTTTGATTTGCCGGGTGATCAGCTCACGCAGGCCGGGTTCGAGCTGGCGCAGCTCTTCGGGCAGGCGAAAACTCAGGTCCAGGAAGCGGCTGTTGACCGAGCGGATTTCAAGCCCCAGCCGGGCTGTGGGGGCCGCGTTGGCAGGGGTTTCACCGTCTGCGGCCTGCGGGCTGTGCTGCACGCTGGCGTATCCGGTCATACTGTAAACTGGCATCGATCAAGTTCCTTGTGACAGCGCTTGGCCGTATTGGCCATGACACGCTGCTGATGCCCAGCTTGGCTGAGCATGAAACGAGGCATTATCTCAAACTCTTGTGTCTGCCTCGCCCGCTCACTGCCGGGCGCACGGCCAAGACCCAAGGGCCAACCACTTCAGCGCCATCATGAACACCACCAGCTCCTACGTCCGAACCGGCCGCAACGCGGACGCCCTGCGCCCTGTGCGCATCACCCGCGGCTACACCGTGCACGCCGAAGGCTCGGTGCTGATCGAGTTTGGTCAGACCCGCGTGCTGTGCACCGCATCGGTCGAAGAGAAGGTGCCGGGCCACAAAAAAGGCAGCGGCGAGGGCTGGGTCACGGCCGAATACGGCATGCTGCCCCGCGCCACGCACACCCGGGGCGACCGCGAAGCCGCACGCGGCAAACAAAGCGGCCGCACACAAGAGATCCAGCGCCTGATTGGTCGGTCTTTGCGTGCTGTGTTTGACCTGAAAAAAATGGGCGAGCGCACGATTCACCTGGACTGCGACGTGCTGCAAGCCGATGGCGGCACCCGCACCGCCAGCATCACGGGCGCATTTGTGGCGGCGCAAGACGCGGTTAACTGGTTGATGAAGACCGGCAAACTGACCGAATCCCCCATCATCGACCGCGTGGCCGCCATCTCGGTTGGCCTGAAAAACGGCACCGCTTTGCTGGACTTGGATTACCCCGAAGACTCGGCTTGCGACACCGACATGAACGTGGTCATGACCGGCGCGGGCAACTTTGTGGAAGTGCAGGGCACCGCTGAAGGCGTGGCCTTCACCCGCGTCGAGATGGACCGCATGCTGGCGCTCGCCGAAAAAGGCATTGCGCAGTTGGTGCAGTTGCAAAAGCAGGCGCACGACGAGCCCCAAACCCTGACTTTCAGCGCCTGAACCTCGCCCGCCCATGAAAATCGTCCTCGCCTCTAACAACGCGGGCAAATTGGCCGAGTTGCAAACCCTGTTTGCGCCGCTGGGCATGACGCTGGTGCGCCAGTCCGAGCTGAACATTCCCGAGGCGGCCGAGCCCTTCAAAACCTTTGTGGAAAACGCCTTGGCCAAAGCCCGGCATGCCGCGCAGCTGAGCGGCATGCCCGCGCTGGCCGACGACGCGGGTTTGTGCGTGGACGCCTTTGGCGGTCAGCCGGGTGTGGACACGGCTTACTACGCCACCCGCTTTGGCTACCCCAAGGGTGACGACACCAATGTGAGCGCCTTGCTGGAACAAATGCAAGGCATCACGAACCGCCGTGCCGCTATGGTCAGCACCTTGGTGGCCGTGCGCAGCGCCGACGATCCGGAGCCACTGATCGCCGTGGGCCGGGTGGTGGTGCAGATCACGCCCGAGCGCCGAGGCACCAATGGTTTTGGCTTTGACCCGGTGATGTACTTGCCTGAATTTGGCAAGACCTTTGCCGAGTTGCCCCCTGAGGTGAAAAACGCCCACAGCCACCGGGGCCGCGCCGCACAAGCCATGTTGGCATCGATGCGTGAACGCTGGCTGGATGGCGCTGCCGCGTGAGCCAGACATGAGCGACATGATGGACCCGGTGCACGCCATGCGCCCTGGCGTGCTTCAACTGAACGCCTTGCCGCCTTTGTCGCTCTATGTGCACCTGCCTTGGTGCATCAAGAAATGCCCGTATTGCGATTTCAACTCGCATGAATTCCGCGAAGGCGCTGACCCGGTGTCGACACAAGACGCTTACATCAACGCGCTGTTTGCCGA
Organism: Limnohabitans sp. 63ED37-2; assembly: GCF_001412535.1. GTDB lineage: Bacteria > Pseudomonadota > Gammaproteobacteria > Burkholderiales > Burkholderiaceae_C > Limnohabitans_A. The sequence continues at coordinate 436,634 of NZ_CP011774.1, forward strand.
CCTCGAAGCGAGCTTGCCTTTGATCTGGGGTCGCAGCATCCAGACCGTGTTTTTGGGTGGCGGCACGCCCAGCTTGTTTTCGCCCGAAGCGATTGACCGTTTGATTTCGGGCATCCGCGCCCGCGTGCGCTTGGCACCAGACGCCGAAATCACCATGGAAGCCAACCCCGGTACTTTTGAAAAAGACCGTTTCAAGGCCTTCCACCAGGCGGGCATCACCCGTTTGTCGATCGGCGTGCAGAGCTTTGACAACGCGCACCTGAAAGCTTTGGGCCGCGTGCACGACCGTGATCAGGCCTTGGCCGCTGTGACCGAAGCCGCGCAGGTGTTTGACACCTTCAACCTCGACCTGATGTACGCCTTGCCGGGCCAGAAGCTGGAGGGCCTCACGCAAGACATCCAGACCGCTTTGGGTTTTGCCCCGCCGCACATCTCGATCTACCACCTGACGATCGAGCCCAACACGGTGTTCGCCAAATTTCCGCCCACCCTGCCCGAAGACGATCTCGCCTACGAGATGATGGACCGCATCACCGAGCTGACCGCGTCGGCTGGGCTTGACCGTTACGAGGTGTCGGCTTATGCCAAGCCGGGCCATCAGTGCGCCCACAACCTGAACTATTGGCAGTTTGGCGACTATTTGGGCATTGGTGCCGGGGCGCACAGCAAGCTGAGTTTTGCGCACCGCGTGATGCGTCAGGTGCGTTACCGCGAGCCTGCGCTTTATATGCAGCAAGCCATCAAGGGCGAGCCCGTGACCCAAAGCACCGAGGTCTCGCGCCAGGACTTGCCGTTTGAGTTCATGCTCAATGCACTGCGTTTACGGGGTGGTTTTGATTTGGCCGATTACGTGGATCGCACGGGACTGGCCATGACCAGCATTCAAAAAGGCCTGCAAGAGGCGGAGAGGTTGGGCTTGATTGGCCGCGACTTGCACCGGGTGTGGCCAACAGAAAAGGGCTTCGATTTTTTGAGTGACCTGCAAGCGCTTTTTCTGTCTGAAGCGCCGTGACCCCGCAACTTCAGTGCGTGGACTTTTGACGCTGGTGCAAGCGGTCGATCACAAACTTCATGCTGTAAAGCATCATCAAAGCACCGAGGGCATTGCCCACAAACATGGGCCAGACATCCACCCAAATGTTGGCATCGGGTTTTTCAAGTGACCACCAAACCAGTTGGTCACTCAGGGCGCTGGCGGCTGAAAAAATTAGGGTCACCTGCAAAAGCCTTGATGCGGTGATTTGACCCAACTGCGGCGCCAGCCAGCCCTGTCGTATCAAGTACTTCATGACCAGCCAAGGGGTCAGTCCAGACACCACGCCATTGATGAACGGAAAAAACCAAGCGGTGCTGGTCATGGTTGCACTGTCGATGTACCAACTGCCCAACATCAGACCGATGGCGCCAGGTAAACCCATCGTCAACACCAAGATCACACGAAAGCCTGCGGGCAGGAAGATCCAGTTGATGCCATCACTGTATTGAAACGATGAAAAAATCCATTCGTTGAATACAAAAAAGGACACAAACAAAACAGCGCTCGTCAAGGCCAGTGCTACCTGTTCGGCCAGATGACGGAACGTGACGGTCATGCTGGTTGGTTTGTATTGGCCTGTTGCATGGATTGCCCCAGGTGCTGGAAGAAGTCCAGCGTGCGTTGGGTGGGAATCAGGAATTTGGCGCGGCGGTCACCTTCAAGATTGAGGGTGCTGAGCATGTCTTTTTCGCGCAGGCGTGTGATGCGTTTGTGCAAGGTGGCCGGAGAGCCCAGCGCGGCCAAGCTGATGGCTTCACGAACCGTCATGGGCTGGTTTTCGTACCAGCGCAGCACCACAGACTCCAACAAGGCTTGCTCGTTGGCATCCATTTCTTGTCCGTCGGGCAGGGCTTGAACCACCTTGGTCAACTGCAAGAACCGCAGGTAAGCGGATACGAAAGGAGTTTGGGTTTTGTCCATAAATTCAATTTTATCGAATTATTTGTGGTATTCAAACCCCTATCAAATTCTTAGATTTGATGACCGACGGACCCTCACTGTGCCGTGATTTTTCGCTCTCGAATGATGCGGCCCCAAGTGGTGGTTTCCTTGGCCATGTAACGGGCCAGATCGTCACGCGAGCCTGGCATGGGAACCAGGCCGTGCTTGTTCAGTTGGTCCACCACATCGGGGGCTGACAAAACCTTGACCAGTTCCACATTCCAGCGGTCAAGCACGGGAGTGGGCACTTTGGAGGAGGCCACAAACGCGTACCAGTTGGTGGCGCTGAAACCCGGGTAGCCCGACTCGGCAATGGTCGGGATGTTGGGCAAGCCGCCCAAGCGCTGTGTGCCGGTACTGGCCAGAGGAATCACCTTGCCCGCCTCGATGTGGGGTGCCGCTGTGGCAAAAGTGGCATACCAGGCGGCCACGCGGCCACCCAGCAAGTCTTGCAGGGCCGCAGCACCGCCTTTGTAGGGCACATGCAGCGTGTCGATTTTGGCCATGTCGTTGAGCAATTCCCCAGCCAGGTGAGATGCCGAGCCTGGGCCGGTGGAGGCGAAATCGAGCTTGCCGGGGTTCTTCTTCGCGGCAGCGATGAACTCTGCAAATGTCTTGATGCCTGTGCCCGGGTGCACCACCAGCACGTTCGGAAAGTTCACCGCCATGGTCAAGGGCGCCAGGTCTTTCACTGGGTCGTAGGGCAGCTTCATCATGTTGGGGGCAATGGTCAGCGGCCCGACCGAGCCAAACAGCAGCACACTGCCGTCCGTTGGGCCCGTGGCGGTGTATTGGTGCGCAATGTTGCCGCCAGCCCCCGCCTTGTTTTCAACCGTGACAGCGATGCCCAGGTTTTCGCCCAGTTTTTTGGCAATGATGCGGGCGCCGATGTCGGCCGCCCCGCCGGGCACAAAACCCACCACCATGTTGATGGTTTTTTTGGGAGGAAAGTCTTGCGCCTGAGCACCTGAGAAGGGGATGAACAGGCTCGCAAGAGCCCAGCAAGTGTTGAGGATCAAATGACGTGGCATGGCGGTGTGGTTCCAATCAAGTGCAGAGGTGATAGAGGCGTTGGCCTCAACGGGTTCAAAACTGATGTGCTTTTTACCACTTCACTTTACCGCTGCCCACGTCCATCACCATGCGTGTGGACAAATACAGCCGTGGTGCGATCGAGTCGATGAAGATGTACTCGTTGTCGTTGGAGTGGGCGCCAAAGCCACGGAGTCCAAAACTCTCGAGCACACCCCCTTTGGGGCGCAGGCCTGCAAATGCGGCATCTGTGCCCCCGCCAGTGGCACGTTCTTGAACAACCAGGTTTTGGCCGATTTCCTGAAAAATGCCCAAGGCATGTTGAGCCATGACGCGAGAGGCTTGTGTGGCTTCAAAGGCTGGGCGGCTTCTGTAAAAGCTCAAATCAATTTGGGTGTCTGGGATCAACTTGTCCTTGATGGCTTCTTTCAGGCTGGCCTCCATCAAGTCCAGGTCCTTGTTGGACAGCGATCGCACGTCGGCAATGGCGCTGGCTGAAGCTGGAATCACATTGCGGACATCGCCACCGCGTGCCACCGTCCAGTTGATTTTGAGGCCCTTGGCCGGGTCTCCAAAGTTGCGGGTCTTGAGCATCTGGTGCGCCAATTCATAAACTGCGTTGCGCCCACCTTCGGGGTTGGCCCCAGCGTGAGAGGCTTTGCCGGTGACCTTCATCTCCACAATGGCAATGCTGCTGGTGGCCAGTCGGACCATGTCTTTGTCAACACCACCGCCTTCAAAAGACATGACCGCGTCGTATTCCTCTCCAAGTTGCACCAGCAAGGCGCTGGAGCCCGCGGAGCCGACTTCTTCGTCGCCGTTGATGGCTACGGCGAGTTCGGCGTAATCGTCAAAACCCAAATCCTGCAGCATCTTGACGGTGTGCAGAATCAAGGCCACACCCCCTTTATCGTCTGCAATGGCCAAACCATAAGCCCGGTTGCCATCGATTCTGAAAGGTTGCTTCTCCACCATGCCCTTCAAATACACGGTGTCCATGTGGGCGATCATCAGCACTTTCTTCTGGCCCTTGCCCTTTTTGGTGCCCATCACCACTGAACCCAATTTGGCGCCTTTGAGTTGTGGATGAAAGTCGGGGGCCTTGGTGGGAATGGTTTTGACCTCCATGCCCATTTGCTGCAAGCGTTGACCAATCAGCTGGCTTATTTTTTCAAGGCCTTCCAGGTCCCGGCTGCCCGACTCGATGGAGACCAAAGTTTTGAGGGTGTCCAGCAGGGCGGGTGTTTGAGATTGGGCCATCGTTTGAACACGGGCCTTGGCCGGGTCGGTTGGGGTCTGAGCCCATGCGGGTGTCAGTGCTGCAGCGCAGCAGCTGGCGGCCAGCAGCAGCTGGGTTGCTTGACGGTTTGAACGGCGAACCCAATTGGAAAGCAACATGGCTTTTTCCTCGGTGGTGGATGAATGGGGCCATTTAACGCCTTTGAATCAAGGCGGTCAGCAGCATTCGCGACAGCTCAATTGCAAGCATGGTGCATGGCAAGAGGCATTGCCAAGGCGACAGGCGCGTGCTACAGCCTTGCTAAGCTTGCCACCCAAAGGAGAAAAACATGACACACAAAATGGCCATCATCGGGCTGGGCATCATGGGCCGCCGGATGCTGGAAAACGCCTTGCAGCACCCTGCCTTCGAGGTTTGTGGCGTTTGGGATCCCTCGCCTGCCTCTGTGGCCAAAACGCAGGAGATGGCGCCTCAGGTGCCCGTCGCAGCCCATGCACAAGCGGCCATGGCTGGGGCCGATGTGGTGTACCTGGCTTGCCCGCCAGGCCCGCGCAAAACCTATGCTTTGCAGGCCGCAGCGGCCGGGCAGGGCGTGTTCATGGAAAAACCCCTGGGCACCGACAACGCGCAAAGCCGTGATCTGGTGGCCCAACTGCGCCAAGCGCGTTTGCCGGGCGTGGTCAACTTCACCCAGGCCGCGTCGCGGGGCTTTGAAGAACTGAATCGCGCCATCGCGGCTGGTGAAACGGGTGAGCTGCTCGGCATCGACATCGTGGTGAACTACCCCGCTTGGCCCCGCGCCTGGCAAAAAGACGCCGACTGGCTGCGCATGCGCGAAGAGGGTGGCTACACCCGAGAAGTGATTTCGCATTTCCTGTTTTTGGCCGGAAGATTTTTGGGGCCACTGACCTTGCAGCAAGCCTTGCCGCGCTACCCGCAAGACCCGGCCTTGTGCGAGCTGGACATGCTGGCCCGCTTGACCACCGCAGACGGCAAACCCGTCACCGTCATGGCCACCACCGGCGGTCAGCAGCCCGACCGCCAAGAAGTCACCGTGCGCGGCAGCCGCATGAACCACCAGTTCAGGGAGTTTTACCAACTGTGGCGCTCAGACGGCGGCCCCTGGGTGGAGGCGCTGGACTGGCGCAACGAAGACCCGCGCACCAGCGCTCTGCAGCGGCAGTTGACGGAGGTGGATTTGTGGCTGCGCGGCCAACCGCACAGGCTGGCCACTGCCGAAGAGGCGTTGGCGGTTCAGGAGTTGGTGGAGGCGATGTTGGAGGGCAAAAGCTGAAGTGTCTGCCCCATGCGAAACGCCCCTCGAGAGGGGCGTTTTGGGTTGTGTCTGGCGGAAGCGGTGAGATTCGAACTCACGGACCCTTTCGAGTCGCCGGTTTTCAAGACCGGTGCAATCGACCACTCTGCCACGCTTCCTTGGGGGTGAATTGTAACGACTAAAACAGTCGTTCAAGCTTGGCCTAGCATGCCGCGCTTTTCGATGAAGGCCACCACCTCGGCCAGGCCATCCAAGGTTTTGAGGTTGGTCATGACCCAAGGGCGGGTTTCGGGGTTGGGGCGCATGCGCTGGGTGTCGTCACGCATGACTTGCAGGTCAGCGCCCACATGCGGGGCCAGATCGGTTTTGTTGATAACGAACAAATCGCTTTTGGTGATGCCGGGGCCGCCTTTGCGGGGGATTTTTTCGCCAGCGGCCACGTCGATCACATAGATCGTGAGGTCGCTCAATTCGGGGCTGAAGGTGGCGGCTAGGTTGTCGCCGCCGCTTTCAATGAAGACCACGTCGGCGTTGGGGAACTTCTCCAACATGCGGTCAATCGCTTCGAGGTTGATGGACGCGTCTTCGCGGATCGCCGTGTGCGGGCAGCCGCCCGTTTCCACGCCCATGATGCGCTCGGCAGGCAGTGCACCACTCACCGTGAGCAGGCGCTGGTCTTCTTTGGTGTAGATGTCGTTGGTGATGGCGATCAGGTCCCAGCGCTCACGCATGTTTTTGCAGAGCATCTCCAGCAGCGTGGTTTTGCCAGAGCCCACAGGCCCGCCAATGCCCACGCGCAGGGGCGGCAGCTTTTTGCTGCGGTTGGGGATGTGGTGCAGTGCAGACGAGGTGTTCATGATCGGAAGATTCGGGAATATTGGGTTTCGTGGCGTGACGACAGGATGGCCAGCATGGGGCTGAAGGCTTGTCGTTCTTCGTCTTGGAGGGCCATGGCCGTTTGCACAGCCAAAGGGATTTCGCGGGCCAGCCGCGCCAGCATGCGCTGGCCCGCACTTTGGCCCAAGGGAACCGATTTCAGCGCCGCTTGCGTCATGTTTTCGGCCCAGCCAAAGGCATAGGCTTGCAAGGCTTGGTCCAGCGGTGTGTGTGCCAAAGACAAAGCCAGCGACATGGCCAGGGGGTAGCTCACAGGCAAACGTGCACACACGTTCAACTGTTCTTCGCTGGCTTGTTGCAGATTGCGCAGCCAGTCGAGCAGGGAGCGGCCCATTTGCTCGGTTTGCAAACGCATTTCGGCGGTTTCTCGGGTGGCCATGACCCAGTCGCTCAGCGCTTGCAGGCGTGCGGTGTCGCCTCGCTGCCAAGCGGGAATGGCTTGCGCCAGCACCGCCATGTCGCCGCGCGACTGCGTCAGGTGCAGCTGGTCCACCACCCAGTCGGTGGCGCTGGCTTCGTGGTGCACCAGGCCTTGTTCGATGGCGGCTTCCAGACCTTCGGAATAAGAAAAGCCCCCAATCGGCAGCGCAGGCGATGCGAGCCAGATCAGTTGCAGCAGGCCCGATGGCGCGTTGTCAGTGGTCATGGTTACAGCCCGGGCCGTGCACATGGGGCGCGACTGGGTCAGAGCGGATCGGGATGGCGATGCGCTTGGCGGCGGGCGGCGCAGCGTGGGCGTGTGTGCAGTCGGGACCGTGCACATGCGGTTCGGCGACTGCGGCTTTGTTGTCGTGTGAATGCGCATGGTCGTGGTCATGTGCATGCCCACCATGGGAATACCCGCCGTGGTCGCCATAAGCGCCACTCTCGGGCTCGAAGGGCTCTGACACCGCCACCACCGTCATGTGCATGGCCCGCAGCATGTCGGCCAGCACATGGTCGGGTTCGATCTTCAGGTGGTCGGGTTGCAGCTCAATCGGCACATGGCGGTTGCCCAAGTGGTAGGCGGCGCGGGTCAGGTCAAAGGGCGAGCCGTGCTCGGTGCAAGTGGTGATGCGCAGCACGTCTTGCGGCGCGGCTTGCACGCGCACCAGCGAGCCGTCTTCGGCCACCAGCACATCACCACCGCGCACCACAGCGCCACGCGGCAAGAACACACCGAGTTGTCGCCCCGCGCTGTCGGTCGCGTCAAAGCGGCTTTTTTGGCGGGTGTCCCAGTCGAGGGTGATGGTGCTGGCGCGTTGCACCAGCACGCGGGCCAGGCCACGGCCTTGGGGCATGAGTTTGGAGCAGAGGATCATCAGAACAAAAAGTAGCGTTGTGTCATCGGCAGGCTGGTGGCGGCTTCACACACCAGCAGCTGGCCGTCGGCCCGCACCGCGTAGGTTTGGGGGTCCACCTCCATGTGGGGCAGGTAGGCATTGTGGACCATGTGTTGTTTGCGCACGCCCCGGATGTTGTGTGCCACGGACAAGGGTTTTTGCAGGCCAAAACGCTCGCCAATCCCAGCTTGTGCGCCAGCTTTGGACACAAAGGTCAGCGCACTGCGCGTGAGCGCCCCGCCGTAGCTGCCGAACATGGGGCGGTAGTGCACGGGCTGGGGTGTGGGGATGGAGGCGTTAGGGTCGCCCATGGCCGCCAGGGCGATGAAGCCGCCCTTTAGCACCAAGGAAGGCTTGACGCCAAAGAAGGCCGGTTTCCAGATCACCAGGTCGGCCCATTTGCCCACTTCGATGCTGCCCACATCGTGGCTGATGCCGTGCGCAATCGCGGGGTTGATGGTGTACTTGGCGATGTAGCGTTTGACGCGGGCGTTGTCGTGACGCTCGGTGTCGCCGGGCAGGCTGCCGCGCTGCTGCTTCATTTTGTGCGCGGTTTGCCAAGTGCGGATGATGACCTCGCCCACTCGCCCCATGGCCTGGCTGTCGCTGCTCATCATGCTGATGGCACCCAGGTCGTGGAGGATGTCTTCGGCCGCAATGGTTTCTTTGCGGATGCGGCTTTCGGCAAAAGCCAGGTCTTCGGCAATCGCCGGGTCCAGGTGGTGGCAGACCATTAACATGTCCACATGCTCGTCGAGCGTGTTGTGGGTGTAGGGCATGGTCGGGTTGGTTGAGCTGGGCAAAAAGTTCGCCTGACCCACCACCTTCAAAATGTCGGGCGCGTGCCCGCCGCCTGCGCCTTCGGTATGAAAGGCGCACAAACCACGGCCCCGTGCAGCCGCGATGGTGTTTTCGACATAACCCGATTCATTGAGTGTGTCTGAGTGCAAGGCCACCTGGATGTCGGTCTCGTCGGCCACATCCAGGCAATTGCTGATGGCCGATGGGGTGCTGCCCCAGTCTTCGTGAAGCTTCAAACCGATTACACCCGAGTTGATTTGCTCGTGCAAGGCGGCAGGCAAACTGGCGTTGCCTTTGCCAAAAAATCCCAAGTTCATCGGAAACGCATCAGCCGCTTGCAGCATGCGCTTGATGTTGTGCGGCCCAGGCGTGCAGGTGGTCGCAAAGGTGCCTGTAGCAGGTCCCGTGCCGCCGCCCATCATGGTGGTCACGCCGCTGGTCAGCGCTTCGTCGATTTGCTGGGGGCAGATGAAATGGATGTGGCAGTCGATACCTCCGGCCGTCACGATCAAACCTTCGCAGCTGATGATCTCGGTGCCGGGGCCGATGACGATGTCTACGCCCGGCTGTGTGTCGGGGTTGCCCGCTTTGCCTATGGCGGCGATGCGGTTGCCGCGCAAACCAATGTCGGCTTTGACGATCCCCCAGTGGTCGATGATGAGCGCGTTGGTGAGCACGCAGTCCATCGCGCCTTCGGCATTGGTGCGCTGCGATTGCGCCATGCCATCGCGAATCGTTTTGCCGCCGCCAAATTTCACCTCTTCGCCGTAGCCGCCTGCTTGCAGAGTGAAGTCTTTCTCCACCTCGATCACCAAGGCCGTGTCGGCCAGGCGAACCCGATCCCCTACGGTGGGGCCAAAGGTCTCGGCGTATGCGCGTTTGTCGATGTGGGCCATGTCAGCTCCCTTGGGTTTGGGGGGTGTCGAGTGCGCCTTGGGTCAGGCCCCGAAAGCCGTAGACCTTACGCTCGCCCGCATAGTCCACCAGCTCCACCGTCCTTTGTTGGCCGGGCTCAAAACGCACCGCCATGCCCGAGGCGATGTTCAGGCGCATGCCGCGTGCAGCAGCGCGGTCAAAGCGCAGGCCCGCATTGGTCTCGGCAAAGTGGTAGTGCGAGCCCACCTGGATGGGGCGGTCGCTGGCGTTTTGCACCACCAGCGTGCAGGCGCGGCGGCCCACGTTCAAGGCGTGTTGACCGGGGTCGATCAGAAGTTCACCGGGTGTCATGTGCAATCCTTCAGACCAAGCCGACCAGCAGCGATGAACCCATCAAAGCCAGAGCACCACCGGCGCTGCGTTGCAGCCAGACACGGCCAGCCATGCGTTGGCCGATCAGCACACCAGCGCCGTGCAGCAGGGCGCTGCCCATGAGCATGCCTGCCAGGGCAGACCAGGTTGGCGTGCCCGCCATTTCGCTGCCATGCGCTGCACCGTGGAACACCGCAAACACGCTGGCGACGGCTGCGGCAGCCGCCCAAGGCATGCCTCGACGCCAGGCCAACAGCAAACCCATCACCAACAAAGAGGCCGCAATCATCGGCTCGACCGCAGGGACGTGCACACCCGAAAAACCCAACAAGGCCCCCAAGGCCAGCATGAGCACAAAGGCCAGCGGGGCCAACCAGATCGGACGCACCGCGATGGCGCTCCACACACCGACGGCCAGCATGGCCGCGAGATGGTCCAGTCCGGTCAAGGGGTGCAGAAAACCTTCAGCGAGTCCTGTCAGTGCGCTGTGGTCGTGCCCGGTGTGGGCCAAGGCCCAAGTTGGTGCAGCCGCCATCAGGGCGCAGGTACTCAACTTGATAAGAGTCTGGATTTTTTGTGTCATGAAGTTCTCCGAAAGGGCGGATTTCTGTGCGTTGAAATGGGAAGGTCAAACAATGGGCTGGTGCACGGTCACCAATTTGGTGCCATCGGGGAATGTGGCTTCGATCTGGATGTCCGGGATCATTTCGGCGATGCCGTCCATCACATCGGCACGCGTCAATACAGTGCGGCCTTCGCTCATGAGCTGTGCCACGGTCTTGCCGTCGCGTGCGCCTTCCATCACAGCGGCGCTGATCAGGGCAATGGCTTCGGGGTAGTTGAGCTTCAGGCCTCGGGCCTTGCGGCGTTCAGCCAGCAGGGCTGCGGTGAAGATCAGCAGCTTGTCTTTTTCGCGGGGAGTGAGTTCCATATTGGTGCGTGGTGAGGGATTTGGTGCATCGGATGGGTTAAGCGTAGCAAAGAGCGTGCCCTATATAGAGCGCCGGACAAAAACCATGGAAAACACATGCCAACACTTGGTGCATCAGGGGTGATTTGGGGTTGGCACGGCGATTGCAAGAGATGTTGCGGTGCAGCAAAACTGTGCGTGTGTGAACAACTTACTTTCCTGAATGGAGTGATCTCATGATGAACCGTCGTGGCAACCTCAAAGCCCTCGCAACCGCCGCCGCCATCGTTGCGGGCAGCTTAACTTTTGTGAACCAAGCCCAAGCGCAAGCAGGCAACACCATCAAAGTCGGTGTATTGCACAGCTTGTCCGGCACCATGGCCATTTCCGAGACGGTGCTCAAAGACACCGTGCTCATGGCCATTGACGAGATCAATGCCAAGGGCGGCGTGCTCGGCAAAAAACTTGAGCCCGTGATCGTGGACCCGGCCTCCAACTGGCCTTTGTTTGCCGAGAAAACCAAGCAGCTGCTCGGCCAAGACAAAGTCTCGGTGATCTTCGGTTGCTGGACTTCGGTGTCGCGTAAATCGGTCTTGCCCGTGGTGGAAGAAATGAACGGCTTGCTGTTCTACCCCGTGCAGTACGAAGGTGAAGAGCTGAGCAAAAACGTGTTCTACACCGGCGCTGCGCCCAACCAGCAGGCCATCCCTGCAGTGGACTACCTGATGAGCAAAGACGGTGGCTCGGCCAAGCGCTGGGTCTTGCTGGGCACCGACTACGTGTACCCCCGCACCACCAACAAGATTTTGCGTGCCTACCTCAAAAGCAAGGGCGTGAAAGACAGCGATATCGACGAGAAGTACACCCCGTTTGGTCACAGCGATTACCAAACCATCGTGGCCGACATCAAGAAGTTTTCAGCCGGTGGCAAGACCGCAGTGGTGTCCACTATCAATGGCGACTCCAACGTGCCTTTCTACAAAGAGCTGGGCAATGCGGGCCTCAAAGCCAAAGATGTGCCAGTCGTCGCCTTCTCGGTGGGTGAAGAAGAGCTGCGCGGCGTGGACACCAAGCCTTTGGTCGGTCACCTGGCGGCGTGGAACTACTTCATGAGCATCAAGAACCCGGCCAACGACGAGTTCACCAAGAAGTGGGCGGCGTATGCCAAAGCCAAGAATATCGCTGGCCACAAAGACAAGCCTCTCACCAACGACCCGATGGAAGCCACTTACATCGGCATCAACATGTGGAAGCAAGCGGTTGAAAAAGCCAAGACCACCGACACCGACAAAGTGATCGCTGCCATGGCGGGCCAGACCTTCAAGGCCCCAAGCGGCATCACCAGCAAGATGGACGAGAAGAACCACCACCTGCACAAGTCGGTGTTCATCGGCGAGATCAAGGCCGACGGCCAGTTCAACGTGGTGTGGAAGACACCCGGCCCGGTCAAAGCCAAGCCATGGAGTCCTTTCATCCCGGGCAACGACGTCAAGCCTGACGAACCTGCCAAGAAGTGATCGTTTGAACGCGTCCTGAGAAGGGGAGGGCGCAGTCCCTCCCCTTTTGATTTCAAGAGATGAGCAAGATGAACACATGGATCGTGAAAGGCGCGTGCATCGCCAGCGTGCTGTGGGGCCTGACGGCGGCACACGCGTTGACAGTGGACGAGGCCCTGGGCATTGCGGTGGGTGACAGCGATGCACGGATTGAGGCATTGTCGAAAGCCGTGGTGCAAGGTGATGAAAAAACCGCCGCGTATTTGCAGGCGCTGGCCGACGATGTGGTCAAAACCGCCAACGGCCAAGTGCTGGTGGTGCGAGACGGCCAAGGCACAGACCCGGTGACGGGCCAAGCCGTGACGGTGCCGCCAGATGCCGAAGAAGTGATGTTGAACAACCGCCTGCGAGGCGAGATCGACACCGCGCTGGCCGCGCTCAAGTTGTTCAGTCCGGATGTGAAGGTGCGCAGGCAAGCTGCGCTTTCCTTGCTCAAAGAGCCCGATGCCAGCCGCGCCCCCTTGCTTGAAAAAGCCTTGGCCGCAGAAAAAGACCCCGCTGTGCAAAGCCTGGTGCGCCAGGCCCGCGCAGCCGCCCAGTTGGGCAGCGAAGTGCCCAATGAGCGTTTGCTGGCCGCCCGTGAGTTGGCCGACAGCCGTCAACCCGAAACCTTGCTCTTGCTGAACCAACAACTGGCCCAAGAGCAAGATCCTTCTGTCCAACAACAAATTCAAAAGTCCCTGGCCGCCGTGCAGGACAGCCTGCGCTGGGGCGAGCGCTTGGGCACTTTGTTCACCGGGGCCAGCCTGGGTTCCATCTTGCTTTTGGTGGCCTTGGGCCTGGCCATCACGTATGGCCTGATGGGCGTCATCAACATGGCGCACGGCGAGTTGATGATGATTGGCGCTTACGCCACCTATGTGGTGCAAGCCTTGTTCCGCGAGCACTTGCCCGGTGCATTTGATGCCTATTTGGCGGTGGCTATTCCTGTGGCTTTCCTCACATCGGCCTTGGTGGGTGCGGTGATGGAGCGCACCGTGATCCAGCACCTGTATGGCCGCCCGCTTGAAACCCTGCTGGCCACCTGGGGCATCAGCCTGGTGCTGATGCAGGCCGTGCGCAGCCTGTTTGGAGCGCAAAACGTGGGTGTGGAAAACCCCTCGTGGATGAGCGGCTCGCTGCAGCTGCTGCCCAATTTGCAGCTGCCCTGGAACCGCGTGCTGATCATCGTGTTCGCCGCCGCCGTGCTGATGGGTGTGGCGCTCTTGATCAGCAAAACCCGGCTGGGCCTGTTTGTGCGTGGCGTCACGCAAAACCGGCCCATGGCCTCGTGCATGGGTGTGAACACCGCCCGCATCGACACCTATGCGTTTGCACTGGGTTCGGGCATTGCGGGCCTGGCCGGTTGCGCCCTGAGCCAGGTGGGCAACGTCGGACCTGATTTGGGGCAGAGCTACATCGTGGACTCGTTCATGGTGGTGGTGCTGGGCGGCGTGGGCCAGTTGGCGGGCACGGTGTACGCCGCGCTGGGCTTGGGCCTGGCCAACAAACTGCTGGAGGGCTGGACCGGTGCGGTGCTGGCCAAGATCGCCGTGTTGGTGTTCATCATCGTCTTCATCCAGAAGCGCCCGCAAGGCATCTTCGCGATGAAGGGCCGCAGCGCTGAAGCGTGAACAGGAGCCTGAACATGAACTCATTCCAACTCCCTACACCCGCGCCCTTGTTGGGGCGCAAAGCCTGGACTGCTTTCTTGCTGGCGCTGATCGCCGTGGGCTTTCTGGCGCCCGTGCTCAACCTGTGGGTGCCAGTGGGCCACCCCTTGCACCTGAGCGACTTTGCGGTGTCCTTGGTCGGCAAGATCATGTGTTTTGCCATTTGCGCTCTGGCCATGGATCTGATCTGGGGCTACACCGGCATTTTGTCGCTGGGCCATGGCTTGTTCTTTGCGCTGGGTGGCTATGTCATGGGCATGTACCTCATGCGCCAGATCGGGCAAGACGGCAACTACAAAAGTGATTTGCCCGACTTCATGGTTTTCCTTGACTGGAAAGAGCTGCCTTGGCACTGGACGCTGTCGGACAGCTTTGTGGCCACGCTCTTGTTGGTGGTGCTGGTGCCGGGATTGATCGCTTTTGTCTTCGGCTACTTTGCCTTCCGTTCGCGCATCAAGGGCGTGTACTTCTCCATCATCACCCAAGCCATGACCTACGCGGCCATGCTCTTGTTCTTCCGCAACGAAACCGGCTTGGGCGGCAACAACGGTTTTACCGACTTCAAGCGCATCCTGGATCTGCCGATTGCCACGCCCGGCATGCGCATGGTGCTGTTTGTGTTGACCGGTTTGACGCTGCTGGGTTTCTTTTTGTTTTCGCGCTGGTTGGTGGGCAGCAAGTACGGCCGGGTGTTGATGGCGATTCGTGATGCAGAAACGCGGGTCATGTTCTCGGGCTATTCGCCGTTGCCCTACAAGCTCAGCATCTGGGTCATTTCGGCCGTGATGTGTGGCATTGCGGGCGCTATGTATGTGCCGCAGGTGGGCATCATCAACCCCGGCGAGATGAGCGCGGCCAACTCGATCGAGATCGCGGTGTGGGCCGCCGTGGGCGGGCGCGGCACCTTGATCGGCCCCATCGTGGGTGCGTTTTTGGTCAACGGTGCCAAGAGCTGGCTCACGGTGACCGCGCCTGAATTTTGGCTGTACTTTTTGGGAGCCTTGTTCATTGTGGTGACGTTGTATTTGCCCCATGGCGTGATCGGCTTGTGGGCCAAGTTGCGCAACAAGAAAGGCGGTGCCGCATGACGCCCGATCTGCTCCAAAAAGGCGCCGAGCGTGTGGCGCGTTTGAACCAAGAGCGCTTGGAGTCCACCGAATCCGGCGGCCGCAACGCAGGTTACGGCCGCGTGGTGCAAGACGCCAATGAGGTCGATGTGACCCATGGCCGCATCCTTTACCTCGAAGACGTGAGCGTGAGCTTTGATGGTTTCAAGGCCATCAACAAGTTGTCGCTCGATATCGCCCCCGGCGAGCTGCGATGCATCATCGGACCCAACGGCGCGGGCAAGACGACGATGATGGACATCATCACCGGCAAGACCCGACCCGACGAAGGCACCGTGTTCTTTGGCAGTACCATCGACTTGCTGCGCCACACCGAACCCGAAATCGCACAGCTGGGCATTGGGCGCAAGTTCCAAAAGCCCACCGTGTTCGAGCACCTCACCGTGTTTGAAAACCTGGAGCTCGCCCTCAAGACCAACAAGGGTGTGAAAGCTTCGATGTTTTTCAAACTCGATTCGCAGCAAAGCGACCGTCTGGCCGAAGTGCTGCACACCATTCACTTGGCGGACAGCGTCAGCAAACAGGCGGGTTTGCTCAGCCATGGTCAAAAGCAGTGGCTCGAGATCGGCATGCTGCTCATGCAAGAGCCAAAATTGCTGTTGCTCGACGAGCCGGTGGCTGGCATGACCGACCACGAGACCGAGCGCACTGCCGAGCTCTTCCTCACACTCAAGGGCAAACACTCGCTGATGGTGGTCGAGCACGACATGGGCTTCATCCGCACCATCTCGGACATTGTCACCGTGCTGTGCGATGGCGCGGTGCTGGCCCAAGGCACGCTCGACCAGGTGCAGGCCAACGAGCGGGTGATCGAAGTTTATTTGGGACGCTGAGCATGCTTGAAGTCAAAAACATCCATCAGTATTACGGCGGCTCGCACATCCTGCGTGATGTCAGCCTGAGTGCCACACAAGGCCAGGTCACTGTGCTGCTGGGGCGCAACGGCGTGGGCAAAACCACCTTGCTCAAATCACTCATGGGGCTGGTGCCGATCAAAAGCGGCAGCGTGACACTGGGCGGCCAAGACCTGAGCAACGCCAAGCCTTACGAACGCGCCGCCGCGGGCGTGGGTTACGTGCCGCAAGGCCGCGAAATTTTTGCTCGCCTCACGGTGGAAGACAACCTGCGCATGGGCCTGGCCACACAGCCCGGCGGCACACCCATCCCGCCCGAGTTGTTTGAATTGTTCCCGGTGCTCAAACTCATGCTGCACCGCCGCGGTGGTGATTTGTCTGGCGGCCAGCAGCAACAACTGGCCATTGCCCGTGCCTTGGCCGCCAAGCCGCGTTTGCTGATCTTGGACGAACCCACCGAAGGCATTCAGCCCAGCATCATCAAAGACATTGGCCGCGTCATTCGCCAACTGGCCGACGTGGGCTTGCAAGGCCAGCGCATGGCGGTGCTGCTGTGCGAGCAGTACTACGACTTTGCGGAAGAGCTGGCCGATCAGTACTTGGTGATGGAGCGCGGCGAAGTAATTGCCAGCGGGCCGGGCAATGAGATGAGGGACAAGAACATTCAGCAGCTGGTGGCGATTTGAGTTTTTAGCGCAGAAAAAGACGATGCTCGTGGCGAAGGACGGATATCCGGCGTTAGGACTCCTCCTTTGTAAATTGGAAAATCGGATAAATTTTCCTCGTGCATTCGCTGAAAAAAGTCTCAAGCCAGCACTTCACCGTTGCACTTCATGCACTCAACGGCCGAGCAAATTCAGCTGATTTTGGGCGCTGCCTCAAAAATGGCACAAGTCGTGGTGGCATGTGCATACAGTTTCCCGTCCGGGCCCACAATGCGCGCTTCGGATGTGCCGATCTGGCGACCGACGTGAATGGCATTGCCGATACAGCGCAGTGGACCGGTTTGGGTATTGGCGGCTCGCACGATGTTGAGATTGATCTGGCTGGTTGTATAGCCTAGGCCTGCTGGCAGTTTGGTCTGCACCGCACACCCCAAGGCGAAATCCAGCAAGGTCGCGTACCAACCCCCATGCACCGAGCCCAATGGGTTGTAGTGCTTGAGCTGTGGCGTTGCCTGAAAAACAGCCAGACCCTCGCCCACTTCGATCAACTCACAGTCGAAGGTGTCTGCCATGTAGGGATGGGGCAGCTCACCCTCCAGCAAAGCCGTCATCACCTGTAGACCCGTTTTGCCGAGTACCTGTTGGGGTTTCGCGAGACCCGCGTGTCCACCGCCGCGCTCGACACGGCGACGCCTAACGTCTTCCAGTTGCGCTTGCCATGCGTTCAAAGTGGCTTGGACTGTGCTGTCAGTTTGCATGATGGGCTCCATGAGTTGGTAGGTAAGTTGTGATGCACACGGACACGCGAGTGTGCGAAAAGAGAATGGATGAATTGACTTGCCATCATGACTGTGCACCCCGTGGTTTGGTGTCAACCGGCCAGCACAAGAGTCCTGTGAGCAATGCCAGCCCTGCATGCAACAGGTAGAAGGCATGGAAGTCAGACTGTTGGAGCGTGGCATCGCCCACCAGTGCCACTGTGAACGCCACGCCGAGCACGGAGCCAATTTGTCGTGTTGCCTGGTTGACCGCACTGCCCACAGCGTAGTGGGCAACGGGCAAGCGATTCACTGCCGCAGCAGACAAGGACGGCAGCACCAAGCCCACGGCAATCCCGCTCATCAGCAGACCGGGCAGCCAATGCAGCAGATAGTTTGGCTCGTTGCCGGGCACCAGAAAGAACCACAGGCTGCTGAGGGCATACAACAGCGAACCGCCCACCAGGAACGGTCGATGGCCCAAGCGTGAGGCCAGTCGTCCGGTGATGATGGCTGTGGGCATGACCATCAAAGGACCAGGTGTCACGGCCAGGCCCGCTTGTGGCAGCGTGTAATGCCAGATCCCGGTCATGTAGAAAAAGAATCCCAGAAACATCATCGAAAAGGCCATGCCGAACACCAGCGTGGCCCCGTTCACATATCGGTAGGTGCGATGCTGAAACAGTGACAAATCGATCAGCGCGTGGGTTCGGGTTCGAGCCCAAATCACAAAGCATGCTCCAGCCAAAAGACCACCGACCCCAACCCAAGCAATCTGTTGAGCCGACCAGCGCAACTCTCCGCTTTCAACAATCGCCAGGGCGATTGCGCCCACTGCAAGCATGAGCAACAACAGGCCCACAATGTCGACGCTTCGACGCTCCGTCGGTTTAACAGCTTCTTCGATCTGCGAGGCGCTGCGCCAGAGCGCCCAAAGACCCACGGGCAGGTTGATGTAAAAAACCCAGGGCCAGCCTGCGCTGGCGGTCACCCAACTGCCCAAACTCGGCCCTACCGCTGCAGCCAGCCCACCCACAGCGCCCCACAAACTCACAGCCACGGCTCGCTTTTCGGTGGGAAAGGCGGCCAACACAATGGACATGGAAGCGGGCGTCAGCAATGCGGCCCCAATGGCTTGAAAAGCGCGTGCGGCAATGAGCCAATCGACAGAAGGCGCCGCGCCACAAGCCACCGATGTAACCAGAAAAAGTGTGAGTCCTAGTCGGAATATGCGACGACGACCATAGGCATCGGCCAATCCACCGGCTGGGATCAACATAGCGGCATACACGACCGTGTAGCCATTGAGCACCCAAGACAGCTCGGCGGCAGAAGTGCCCGCAAAGCTCTGGCGCAGTGCTTCGAAAGCGGCAAACAGCATTGTGGTGTCCAACGACACCAAAAAGGTGGCGCTGCAAGCAATCCAAAATGCAGGCCACGGAGATTTGGCAGGCATCGATTCGGACTGGCTCTTCGTTGTTGTGGGGACCTTATTGATAGTCATTTCAACGTGCCGCCAAATAAACGGCCTGCTCCGCGGACAAGCTAGCTTTGACTTGTTGGGTCATTTCATCGGCCAGGACCTCATGGGCACCCGCTTCAAGCGCTTGCAGTGTGCGCTCGACGATGGCCTCTGGTGTTGACTTGGGCATGTCGATCCCTTTGGTGAGGTCTGTGTCCACAAAGCCCATGTGCAAAGTCAGCACCTGAGTCCCCTGTCCACGGAGGTCGTTGCGCAAACCATTGCTCAAGCTCCACAAAGCCGATTTGGAAACTGCATAGTTAGCGAGCTTGGGGCTGGTGATCCAACTGGCAATCGAGGCCACGTTGATCAGTGCGCCGCCACCATTTTGGGCCAGCACAGGCGCAAAAGCACGGCTGATGCGAAGCGGTCCCAGTACATTGGTTTCAAGGTGATTTCTCAACATGGCCTCTGCATCTTCGGCCATGAAACTACCGAAGTTGGCAATGCCTGCATTGTTCACCACGATCGTGACGTCCTGAGCCAGTTGCGCGGCGGCCTGAACATCTGCAGATGAGTTGACTTCGAGCTTGATGGGGGTCACACCAGCCAAGTTCATTTTGGAGGGGTCACGCGAACCTGCATAAACTTTTTTTGCGCCTCGCACGAGAAAGGCTTTGGCAAACGCAAGCCCAATGCCGCGGTTTGCGCCCGTGATGAGAACGGTGGAATTTTCAATTTGCATGGTTTACTTTCATTATGATGACCGTCATATATTGGATCGAATAAAAATTTCAGGTCGAAAGGGCAAGACAATCAATGTTGGGTGGTGTGTTGGTAACGCTCGAGCAGCGCCTGCCGTGTTTGGGTCAAAACGGTGCGCCCCTCTTTTCCGCCAAGTGTTCGCGCCAATTGCAAGGCACCTACCATCGTTGCCGTGATGACTGATGCCTCATTCTCATCGGCATATTCGGGCAAGGCAGCCTGCACCAAAGCGATCATCGCATCCACTCTGCGGCGAGCTTCCACACGAACCACTTCGTCTTGGCGCGTCATTTCAGAAGACAGCGCGGCAACCACGCAACCATCTTCGATACGTTCCATGTGTGCCTGATGCAAGTAGGTTTCGACCAAGGCCTGATAGCGTGTGCCGCCCTTGGCCAGACGACGCTCGATCACCTCTGTCAAAGATTCAATGTTTTCTTGTCCTGCTCTGGCCAGCGCCTCAACCACCAAGGCGTCACGCGATTCGAAGTGCGCGTAAAAGCCGCCATGCGTCAGTCCGGCTTCTTTCATGATGTCGGCAACGCCAATACCGCGGTAACCCGCGCGACGAATTGCCTTGGACGCCACCTCGACGATGCGAGCATGACTCAGTTCTTTTCGGGTGGGTAATGATGACATGATGATCATCATATTAAAGGGTCCATGTGGTTGGGTCAAGTGTCAGAAACTACCCATTATTTTCAATAGTCCAGCATACAACCGCTTAGGGTCAGCTTCAGCCAATGGTTAACACTAGACCTTTGTCTGCTTCCAGCCTCAAGCAGACTTTCATCCAGCAAGGACCCTTCAGATAAACCAAAGCACACCTACCGCACCGCCCACCACCATGGCGACGAACCCCAGTCCTACGGTCAGGTCGTAGCGAATCCCGCCGCTGGCCATCGCCAAGGCGGTTTTGGCCACTGCGCTGGAGGCCAGAACGGCCACCAATGCCCAATGCGCCCACTCAGGCGTCATGCCGCCTGAATGAATCAGTTGCGCAATGCTGGCGGCGGCGGCATGCACTTCCACCCAAGCCACACACAAAGCAGCCAACAATACGCCCACATCGCCAAAAACATGTTGCAGCAAGGCAGCGAGCAAGGACATCAAGGCAATGATGGTGGCCATGCCCAGGGCATGGGTGAGCTTGAAGGCACGCCCTGTTGGCGTCTCGGCACCATCGCCTTCGATGCGCCGCAATGCGAGCAGCACCACCAGCTGCAAGCCCAGGCCCGCCAAGACCAGTGGCCAGCGCATGGCCACCAGCAGCGTCGGTGATGCGGCTCCCAGCACCCCGGCAAACAGCGTCAACGACGCCAGATTGGCGAGCATGGCGCAAGCCGCTGCGGGCAGTGGGTCACTTTGCCCAGCCCGCACGCGCTGGCCTGTGCTGACGACCACGGCAGTGGAGGACACAAAACCCGAAAAAAAGGCCGCCAGTGGCATGCCCCAGCGCCCACCCAGCGCCCGCTGCGCGACATGGCCCAGCATGCCGACTGCCATGACCAGCACCACGATGCGCCAAAGCGTGATGGGTTGCAGCACGCCCCAGGGGTCCATCGCTTGGTCTGACAGCAGCGGCATCACAACCAGTGCTGCGGCCGCCAGGATGAGGGCGTCTTGCAACTCTTGATCGGTGATCAACACAAGGCTGATGCGCTGCGAAGCTTGTTTGGCATGCAGCAGCGCCGCAGCCAGCACACCGAGAGCGGCAGACAAGCTCGGGTTTTGCTGCGCCAGCGCCGACAGCATCAAGGTCACCAGCAAGGCCACCTCGCCCGTCTGGCCAGGATCGCTTCGGACGGTGGCCTGATAGCCACCGATCATCAGTGCACCGATCACCAAGACCGTGGCCACAAATGGCCAAGTGCCCAAACTCCAGCTCACATAGCCGAGCATGGCCACCAGCGTGTGCGTTCGCGTGCCAGCCTTGGTTCTACCGGGTTGGTGTCGCCGCTCGCGAACAACACCGATCAGCAAGCCCACCCCCAGGGCGGTCAGCAAACCCATCCAATGCGCGGCGGAGTTCATGAAAAAACCAACATCATCCGCATCTGAGCATGATGCTCAGCGCCTAACCGTGATCCAGATCATGCTCTGATGGATCTAGGTCTTGGGCCGTTCGCCTGTGTCGGCTGAAAGTTGGATGCAATGAGGTTTAGGCCCAAGAGTCTCAGACTTCACATGTTCCACAGCCGAGGCACAGCCCCTGGCAAAGCCCACATCTCTTGGCGCCATGCCGCCCACACCTTCCGCAGCAGTTCAATCGCCGGTTCTGTCACAGGCGATAGCACCCGCAGCACGATGACCTGTTTGTGTGGTGAGGTCGCCCCTGCGGTCAGGCGCAGTTCAGACGCTTCGAGCAGTTCGCGGGCACAAGCCAGAGCCCGTTCAATGCGCTCATCGGCCATGGTGCTGCCCGCTGCAAACACCAGCGTGGCCATGCAGCGCTGGCCTGCCAAGCCGAGCGGGCTGTTCATCAATCTGGAGTCGCTGGCATCCAAGGTGCCGCGTTCCAGCCACACGCCGGGAATCTCCAGGTGTTGCCGGAAGGTGCCTTGCACAAAAGGCATGTCGGCCGCAGGCAGGCCCAGCGCGGTGATGTCCCAGGTCATCATTTCGGCCCCGGGTGCCAAGTCAAACACCGCGCGGTTGAGGCCATCACAGCCGTTGTAAGCAATCGCCTCCAAGGGCAGCCATTCGAGCCGAGCACCCGATTCCACACGCGCATGCACTTGCTGTGTCGCAAGGCCCGCTTCAGACCGATAAAAACGCGTGGCCCCAGGTGTGGTGACCAAGCCGTGAGCACCTGCGCCCACAGAAACGTGCATGTCGAGGGTGTCGCCACCCACCAAGCCGCTGGGCGGGTGCACCAGCACGTTGTGGCACACCGCATCGCCTTCGGGGTAGAGGCTTTGCAAGATGCGCAGCGGGCCCTGGTGCAGGTAGCGGGCCACGCTGCGCTCGGCTTCGAGCGTGTAGTCCAAATCGAGTCGGGCCAACCAAGTCATTGGGTCAACTACCTTGGGTTGGCCGACGGCGTCACACGCACAACAGTAGGCGCTTTACTCGCCTTGCGAGCCGCGGTGTGCCCAGCCGGTGGTGCGCTTTTCGATGGCGCTGAACAGTTCGTACATGGCCATGGCCATCGCGCCCACCACCACCAAGCCAGAAAACGCCAAGCCCATTTGCATGGCCGAGCCGGCCGAGATCAGCAGGTAGCCAATGCCTTCGTTCGAAGCCGTCATCTCAGACACCGTGGTGCCCACAAAGGCCAGCGTGATCGCGACTTTGAGCGAGCCGTAAAAGTAAGGCATGGAGCGGGGCAGGCCGACTTTGACCAGCACGTCCCAGCGTTTGGCACCCAGCACGCGCAGCACGTCTTCGAGCTCAGGCTCCAGCGTGGCCAAGCCGGTGGCGATGTTCACCATGATGGGGAAAAAGCTGATGAGGAAAGCCGTGAGGATGGCCGGGCCGATGCCGATGCCGAACCACACCACCAAGATGGGCACAAAGGCCGCTTTGGGCAGCGCGTTGAAGGCGGTCATGAGCGGGTACACGGCGGCATAGGCCAGGCGCGAGCTGCCAATAATGAAGCCCAGCAGCACGCCCACCACGATGGCGATGCCAAAGCCCACCATGGTCACCCAGTAGGTGCGCCAGGCGTGGCCCGCGATCACGTCGCGGTATTCGATGGTTTGCTGCGCGATGCGCGAAGGGCTGGGGAAAACGAATTCCGACACGTTGAAGGCGCGGCACAGGCCTTCCCAAACCAGGATGCTCAGCACCAGCAAGATCCAGGGGGACCAGCTTTCAAGGGATTTCTTGTTCATGTGGGGCTCCCGCTCATTGGTTGATGGCTGTACCGGTCTTGCGCATGGCACCGATGTGGCCGCGCAGCTCGTGCACGATGTTGGTGAATTCCGGGGTGTAAGTGATCTCGAGGTCGCGCGGGCGCGGCAGGTCGATCTCGCGTTTGACCACAAAACGGCCAGGGCTCTTGCTCATCACATAAACCGTGTCGGCCAAAAACACCGACTCGCGCAGGTCGTGAGTGACCAAAATCACGTTGAACTTTTGCTCGGTCCACAAGTCGCGCAAGATGCACCAGAGTTCTTCACGCGTGAAGGCGTCGAGCGCACCGAAGGGCTCGTCCAGCAGCAGCATCTTGGGCTCGTGAATCAAGGCGCGGCAGATGCTGGCGCGTTGCTGCATGCCGCCCGACAGTTGCCACGGAAATTTGTCTTCGTAGCCGCCCAAGCCCACGGTGTTCAGCAGTTTGCGGGCGCGTTCTGCGTACTCTTCGCGTTTTTGCTTGAAGTTGGAGCGGTAGGGCTCCACGATTTCGAGGGGCAGCAGCACGTTGTCGAGTGTGGTGCGCCAAGGCAAAAGTGATGACGCCTGAAACGCCATGCCGCTGATCTTGAGCGGGCCGGTCACCGGTTGGCCGTCGACCAGGATGCGGCCTTTGCTGGGCATTTTGAGGCCGGTGGTCAGCTT
The DNA here is from genome assembly GCF_001412535.1 of Limnohabitans sp. 63ED37-2. Lineage (GTDB taxonomy): Bacteria > Pseudomonadota > Gammaproteobacteria > Burkholderiales > Burkholderiaceae_C > Limnohabitans_A. The sequence goes on from NZ_CP011774.1 coordinate 460,680, forward strand.
CATGAAGGTTGACTTGCCGCAGCCCGATGGCCCAACGATGGCGATGAACTCGCCTTGCTTGACCTGCAAGTTGATGTCTTCGACAGCGAAGTGGTTCTGCGCCAGCAACTCGTCGTTGTAGGCCAGCCAGACATTCTGGAAATCAACGAATGATTCTTGGGTCATGGTGAGAGCTCGAAAATGGTGTTCGAAAGTGTATACACGCTACGCCCTGTAAAAGCCCACCGACCCGTGCAGGGTGGCGGTGGGCCCGGAGCGCCGGGGCGGCATGCCCCGAAGCTGACGCTGGATTACTTCTTGCCCTTGGGCAGGATGTCCAGCTCTTTGGCGGTGGGCAAGAACGAGCCGTTCCAGATGTCTTCGGACTTGACGCGGGTCTTGGTGTTGAAGGCGTCCGACACTTGGGAAGCCATCAGCGTCATGCGGGGGCCGTTGATCTGGCCAAAGCCTTCGGCGCGGGCCGATGGGCTGTTGATCACAGTGTCGATGGCCAATTGAAGGCGGCGGGTTTCCAGCGCCACGTTGATGATGCCGTCGCGGGCCTTGACCGATTCAATGGCTTTGGCGGGGTCGGCCATCACGTCTTTGGCACCCTTGGTGAAGGCAGCCAGAAAGGCTTTCACAGCGGCTGGGTTTTCCTTCAGGATCTTGGGCGAAGCGATGATCGCGTTGCCATAGAGCTTGACGCCGAAATCGGGGTACTGCATGACCACCACGTCTTCGGCTTTCACGCCACGCGCTTCGATGTTGAGCAGCGAGGTGAAGGTGAAGCCAGTGATGGCGTCCACGTCACCACGCACCAACATGGTTTCGCGCAATGGTGGGTCCATCGCGGTCCATGCCACGTTGCCGATGCCGTTGGCTTTTTGGAAGATAGGGAAGGCACGGCGGCCCGCATCAAACACGGGTGCGCCCAGCTTCTTGCCAGCCAGGTCAGCGGGGGTCTTGATGCCGGACTTCTTCAAAGCCATCACCGAAGCGGGGGTGTTGTTGTAGACCATCATGATGGCCACAGGCTTGTTGGGGGCGTCGGGGTTGTTGGCGTGGAATTCCATCAGGGCGGCCAGGTCGGCAAAGCCCAGGTCATAAGTGCCCGAAGCCACTCGGGTGACTGCGCCACCGGAGCCGTTGCCTGAGTCCACCGTCACGTCCAGTTTCGCGTCCTTGAAATAGCCTTTGGCTGCAGGCAGCAAGAAGAAAGCCGAAGGGCCTTCAAAGCGCCAGTCCAGCTGGAACTTGATGGGGGTGCTTTGGGCTTGTGCCAGGCCAAAAGAGGCGGCGGCTGCCAGTGCGGCCGTGGCCTTGAGTAAGAAACGCTTGTTCATGAGGGGCTCCATAGACTGATAAACGGTGAATCTTGTCTAGCAAAATCGATGCCATTATCAGGTAATGACCTGACGGTGTATGTCAGGTCCATCCCCTATAAATCCCCTGTTTTGGTGCCCATTTCGTCGTCAAGACGCACCAAATTGGGGCTTTCGGCGGGGCCCCAGCGCGCGGTTGCACAGACCTAAGCCTGTTCGGCCCTGCCAAAAGTAAAAACCCCCGAACAAGTCGGGGGTCATTTCTGGCGCCTTGATTCAACTCAATGCGAGTCGGCTTGTTTGGCCGCTTCGATCGCCTCGCTGCTGTCGCCTTTGGACCCGTTGAAGTACAGGTTCAAGAGCACAGCGCTGATGGAGGCCAGCAAGATGCCCGACTCGATCAGCGGGTGGATGCTGTGAGGCATCCACTGCAGGTAGCGCGGCGCGATCAGCGGGATCATGCCAAAGCCGATCGAAATCGCCACGATGAACAGGTTGTTGCGGTTGCCTTTGTAGTCCACGCTGGCCAAGATGCGGATACCGGTGGCGGCCACCATGCCGAACATCACCAAGCCCGCACCACCCAACACAAAGGTGGGCAGTGACTCAACCAAGGCTGCCATCTTGGGCAGCAAACCCAGCACGATCAGGATCACGCCGCCTGCCACGCAGACGAAACGGCTTTTCACACCCGTCACGCCCACCAGGCCCACGTTTTGCGAGAAGCTGGTGTAGGGGAAGGTGTTGAAAATGCCGCCGATCAGAGTGCCCAGACCGTCGGTGCGCAGACCTGCGGTGAGCATTTTTTGATCGACTTTTTTACCGGTCAAATCGCCCAGTGCGAGGAACATGCCGGTCGACTCGATCATCACCACGATCATCACCAAGGTCATGGTCAGGATCAGGATCGGGTCAAAGACGGGGGCGGCAATTTCAAAGGGCAGCACCAGGTCAAACCAGCCGGCTTTGCTGACTTTGTCGAAGTTCATGAGGCCAGCGGCCGTGGCCACCACGCCACCGACCACGATGCCCAGCAGCACCGAAATGTTGGACAAAAAGCCACGGGCGTACTTGGCAATCAGCAAGATGGACACGAGCACGATGGCGGCAATGCCGATGTGCGACAGCTGCGCGTACTTGGGGTTGGGCACCGAGCCGACGATGTTCATGCCGGCAGGCACTGGGGGCACCGCGCCCGTGCTGGCCGCTTGTTTGGCGGCATCGAGCCAGGCCAGGTGTTCCGGGTTAGGGATGCTGGGCGCTGTGGGGCCGAAGGGGTTGCCAAAAATCCAGTTGATGCCCACCCGCATCAAGCTGATGCCGATGACGGCAATGATGGTGCCGGTCACGACAGGTGGGAAAAAACGCAACATGCGACTCACGATGGGCGCAATCAAGATGGAGATCACCCCCGCGCCAATGATGGCGCCAAAGATCAGCCCTGCGCCTTGAACGCCCGGGTTGTTGTTGGCCATGGCGACCATGGGGGCCACCGACGCAAATGTCACGCCCATCATCACGGGCAGCTTGATGCCAAACCACTGTGTGGCACCGAGCGATTGGATCAGCGTGACCAAACCGCAGCAAAACAGGTCGGCCGAGATCAGCATCGCCACTTGTTCAGGGCTGAGTTTGAGGGCGCGGCCGACGATCAGGGGCACGGCCACCGCGCCGGCATACATCACCAGCACATGTTGCAGGCCCAAAGCGGCGAGCTTGCCATTGGGCAAATGCTCGTCCACGGGGTGGATGGTTGAACTCATGGAGGGGTCTCCTGAAAGGTAAACAGAGGGGGAAAACTGCAAAGAAACTAGATGTGTGCTTCTTTGTGTTCGAAACTGTATACAAAATTTCCGGACTTGACCTCAGGGAATACCCCGGTGCATGAAGTCATTGAAAAAGATTCGTGCGCCGTGATCAGGATCAATTCAAACAGGAGAGGGTGTGGTGATACTGAAGTCAGACATCACCGAAAACCTTTTGGTGAGCCAACAGAAGGTTTCTCAATGAAAAACATCCATCCGATCGACCGCTGGTGTCGCCTGGCTTTGGCCATCGTTCTGGCGCAAGGGGGTTACTTTTGGCTGACAGGGGCCTGGCAATGGGCCGCCTACGTTGGGGCGGTGGTGCTGGTGGTCACGGCGGGTGTGCAGTTTTGCCCCCTGTACCGATTACTGCGCGTAGGCACGGCCCAACTTGCCGGTGGCAAAGTGAGCCCCATCTGGCGCTGGTTGGGATGGTTGGCCTTAGTGGCCTTGTTTGTCGGTGGCAGTTATGGGAGTGCGTTCCTCAGTCGCAAACTCTTTTTGGAAGAGTTCAATGCGATGAACCACTTTTACAAACAAACGCTGTTTTTGACGGGCAAAAATGAACGCGACTCGGCTGTCGAAAATTGGAAAAAAATGGTGTCAGGTTATGCGGTTTTTCAGCGAAAATACAGCGCTTATCAGCCCTATGCTTTGAGGGGCGACCGCCAACTGGTGAGCGATTTGCAGCAGGTGGCTGTGATCATGGGCGCCGTTGAGCCTTTGGTGCGCGATGGCGATCTGCATCAGGCGCACCTGGATCTGGAAAAAATCCGCCCCGTGTTTCAGGACATTTTCAAGCGCAACGGGTTTTCCATGCTGGCCGTTGCGTTGGTGGATTTCCATGACGCGATGGAGCTGATCTTGGACGCAGCGAACGCCAAGGACGCGGAAAAAGTCAAGCAACTGCATCCCATGCTCAGCGACAAGTTCAAACCTGTAGAACTGGAAGCCAACGACGCCGAAATTCAGGCCATTCGCAAAAATCTGGATGGGCTGCTGGCATTGGCGCAAGCCGGAAATCTGGGGGCAATGCCCGCGCAGGCAGATCAGCTCAAGAGCAGTTTCGTCAAGGTGTATCTGAAACGGGGTTAAAGCCCAGGCATCAGCGGAAACAGCGCATGGTCCATCGGCACGCCTGCGGGCAGTTCCTGGTCCAGCCCGGGGAACGGCGGTGAGGTGACCCAAGGGCGCGGCGCATGCGTCATGTCGTCGCCTAAAAAGCGCACCGAGTACACGCGCCTGCGCTGCGTGCCGTCCACGCCTGCTGAAGCGTGCAGGCTGAGCATGTGGAAACACACCAGATCGCCCGGCTGCAAGTCCCAGCCCAGGATGGGAAAGTCTTCGCGGTGCTTGTCGATGTTGGGCAATTCGGCCAGCGAGCCTTCGGGGAACCACTTGGCCTGGTTCGTCATGAAGGTGCGCGGCATGAGCCAGGAGCCACGGTGTGAGCCCGCGACAAACTCCAGCGTGGAGGGGCGTGACACCGGGTCCACCGGAATCCAGAAGCTGATGTTTTGCAGACCGTCCACGTTGTAATAGGGCTGGTCCTGGTGCCAGGGCGTGCGCTGGCGCGTGCCGGGTTCCTTGACCAACAGGTGGTCGTGGTACAGGCGCACAGTCTGGCTTTGCATCAACCGCTGGGCCAGTGCGGCCAGTGGCGTGTCGAAGATGAAGCGCTTGTACTGCTGGATGTCTTGCCAGTTGCAAAAGTCTTCAAAAAAGCGCCCCGGGTCGTCCGGCCTGCTGGCCACCATGCCGCGTGGGCTGGGGTGGGCCAGGTTGGCCTCGATGCCGTCCCGCAGCAGGGCTACTTCTTCAGGCGTGAACAAGTTGCGGATGCACACCGCGCCATCGCGCAGGTAGTCGGCCACGTCTTGGTCGGTGGTGCAGGCCTGCACGCGCTGGCGCAGGGTTTCAAGCTGCGGCACGCTCATGTTCAGGCGAGCAAATCCAGCAAGGTGCGCGCCACCACTTTGGTCGCCCGGCGCAGGTCTTCCAGCTCGACATGCTCATCGGCACGTTTGGCGTTGGACTCGAGCACGGTGCGCGGGCCTGCGCCATAGATCACGCCGGGGATGCCGCGCTCCACGTACAGGCGCACGTCGGTGTAGAGCGGCGTGCCCAAGGCAGGGATGGTTTCGCCAAAGACTTGTTCGCCGTGTTTTTGGATGGCGCTGACCAGCGGTTGGTTGCCCGCCAGCGGTTTCATGGCGTTGGCCAGCAGCATGCGGCGCACATCCACTTTCAGCACATGGCCACCGCGTGGGGGCTTGAAGCTGGCTGCGGCGTCGGCGATGGTTTGGCGGATGCTGGCTTCCACATCAAACGGGTTCTCTTCGGGGATCATGCGGCGGTCAAGCTTGAAGCTGACTTTGCCGGGCACCACGTTGGTGTTGGTGCCGCCTTCGATCAGGCCCACGTTCAGATAGGGGTGGGTGATGCCTTCAACCTTGGACGTGACCTTCAGGTATTGCGTGTTGAGCGCGAGCAGGGCGCTCAGGATGTGCACCGCGCCTTGCAGCGCGTCGGTGCCGCTGTCGGGAATGGCAGCGTGCGACATCTCGCCTTGCACGGTGACTTCCATTTGCAGGCAGCCGTTGTGCGCGGTGACCACTTGGTAGCTGAAGCCTGCCGCGATCATCAGGTCGGGCTTGGTCAGGCCTTTGGCCAGCAGCCAGCCGGGGCCCATTTCGCCGCCAAACTCTTCGTCGTAGGTGAAGTGCAGTTCCACGCCGCCTTTGAGCGGAGCCTTGAGTGATTCGAGTGCGCGTGTGGCAAAGGTGAACGTGGAAAAGTCGCACTTGCTGACGGCCGTGGCGCGGCCGTACATGGCGCCGTTGTGGATTTCGCCGCCGTAGGGTGGGTGTGTCCAGCCTTCGCCGGGAGGCACCACGTCGCCGTGGGCGTTCAGGGCGATGGTTTTGCCTTCGCCGTATTTGCGGCGCACGATCAGGTTGGTGATCGACTCCAGGCCGTAGGCTTGGACTTCGGAGGCGGGTACAGGGTGCTTTTCTGCTTCAAAGCCCATGGGCGCGAGCAGCTCGGCGGTGCGCTCGGCGTGCGGGGTGTTGTTGCCGGGTGGGGTGTCGGTGGGCACTTGCACCAAGGCCTGCAAAAACTTGACCTGCTCGTCAAAGTGCGCGTCGATCCACGTGTCGAGTTGTGCGTATTGTTGGGCGTGATTGACGTTGGGAGCGCTCATGACAGTTCCTGAGAGAGTTGGTTCAAAACATGGGTGAAGGCGTCGACGCACAGCTGCATGTCGTCGCTAGTGGTGGATTCGCGTGGGTTGTGGCTGATGCCCCCGTTTTCGCCGCGAACAAACAGCATGGCTTGTGGCATGACTTCGTGCAGTTTCATCGCGTCATGGCCTGCGCCGCTGGGCAGTTTGAACAGCGGCACCCCCAATGCGCTCACAGCGCGTTCCCAGCGTGCTTGCCACTCGGGGGCGCTGGGCGCGGCGGCTGCGCTCATGGTGAGTTCGGCTTTGACGCGCACGCCACGGCGCTCGGCGATTTGGTCGAGATGCGCCATCACGTCAGCGACGAGTGAGTCACGCTGTGCATCGGTGGGCGCACGCATGTCCAGACTGAAGGTGCAGCGGCCGGGCACCACATTGATTGAGCCGTTGGGCACTTGCAGCTGGCCAATGGTGGCCACACTGTCGCCGTCTTTCGCGGCGCGTTGCTCCATGTACAGCGCCAGTTCGGCCACGGCGCAGGCCGCATCGCGGCGGCGGTCCATGGGGGTGGTGCCTGCGTGGCTTGCGGTGCCAATCACTTCGCAGAGGTAGCGCACGCTGCCATTGATCGACGTGACCACGCCCAGCGGTATGTTCACTTCATTGAGCACCGGGCCTTGCTCGATGTGCACTTCGATGAAGCCCAGGTACTGCGCCGGGTCGCGCTGGATTTTGGGGATGTCGTCCACACACAGGCCCGCATGCTGCATGGCCGCACGCATGGTGATGCCGTCGGCGTCTTGCTGGTCCAGCCAAGCGGGGTTGAATTGGCCAATGAGTGCGCCCGAGCCCAGGAAGGTGGCCTTGTAGCGTTGGCCTTCCTCTTCAGCAAACGCCACCACTTCGATTCCAAACGGCAAGCGTCGGCCTTGCTGGTGCAGCTGCTGCACACAGGCCATGGGCACAAAGATGCCCAAGCGGCCGTCGTACTTGCCGCCGTTGCGCACGGTGTCGTAGTGGCTGCCGGTCATGAGGTATTTGCCGCCTGCTGTGGCTGGGTGGTAGCGGCCCACCACGTTGCCCACGGCGTCGGTATAGACCTCGTCAAAGCCGCAGTCGCGCATGTTCTGTGTGATGCGCTGGGCGCAGGCGCGGTGTGCGTCGGTCAAATAGGTCACCGTCAGCTGGCCTTGTTCCGCGAAGTCAGGGTCGGAGTGTTGTGCCAGTTTTTCTTGCCAGTCCCAGACCTGGTGACCCAGCGTGGGCTCCACTGCGAACTTGTCGTTCAGCCGGATCTCGACGATGCGGTGGATGTTGCGCAGGCACTCGGCCAATTCAAAGTCGGGGTGGCCGAACAGGCGGCGCTCAAAGGCGTCGATGATCTGTTTTTTGTTCAAGCCCACACCGCGTGGGCCGCGCACTGCCAGGATGAAGGGCCAGCCAAATTTGGCGTTGTAGTCGGCGTTGAGCTTCTGGATCTTGGCGAACTCCTCGGGCGTGCAGTCGGTCAGCCCCGCCTTGGTTTGTTCGTTCGTCGACTCGGCGGTGAGCGACTTGCTCACCATGGCCTTGCCCGCCAGCTCGGGGTGGGCGCGGATCAGGCCCAGTTGCGCGTCGCGCCCGGCGTGTGCCAGCACTTCGCACATCGCGTGTTTGAGGTGGGCCAGCGAGGTGAAGGGGCGTTGCGCCAGCGCTTGCTCGGCAATCCAGGGTGAATGCTCGTAAAGGCCGTCGAGCATCTGCGCCGCCTCTGCAGCGGATGCGTGGTTGAGTTGGTCGAGGGTCAGGGCCATGTTCAATCCTTGTAGGGGTGTGTGGCTTTCCAATGCCGCGCGATGTCGATGCGCCGCGCCACCCAGACCTTGTCGTGCGATTGGATGTGGTCCAAAAAGCGTTGCAGCGCGGTGATTCGGCCGGGGCGTCCCAGTAATCGGCAGTGCATGCCGATGCTCATCATCTTGGGGGCGTTGTCGCCGCTCGGGTCACCTTCGGCATACAGCGCGTCAAAGGTGTCCTTCATGTACTGAAAGAACGGGTCGGCGTGTGAATAGCCTTGGGGCAGGGCAAAGCGCATGTCGTTGCAGTCCAAGGTGTAGGGCACGATGAGCTGGGGCGCATCGGTGCCGTCGCTTTTGCGCACCTTCATCCAGAAAGGCAGGTCGTCGCCGTAATAGTCGCTGTCGTATTCAAAGCCGCCAAAGTCAGCCACCAGGCGGCGCGTGTTGGGGCTGTCGCGCCCGGTGTACCAGCCCAAGGGGCGCTCGCCCGTGAGCTTTTGCAAGATGTCCATCGCCTCGGCCATGTGGGCACGCTCGGTGGCTTCGTCGACATTTTGGTAATGGATCCACTTGAGGCCGTGGCAGGCGATGTCGTAGCCCAATTCTTTGAACGCGGCGGTCACGTCGTCGTGCTTTTGCAGCGCGGTGGCCACGCCAAACACGGTGAGCGGCAGGCCGCGTTTTTCAAACTCGCGCAGTAAGCGCCACACGCCAGCCCGTGAACCGTATTCGTAAATGCCTTCCATGCTGATGTGCCGCTCAGGGAAGGACGCGGGGTTGAACATCTCGGACAAAAACTGCTCGGAACCCGCATCGCCGTGCAGCACCGAGTTTTCGCCGCCTTCTTCGTAGTTCAGTACAAACTGCACGGCCACGCGTGCGCCACCTAGCCACTGGGCGTGTGGCACATGGCGTCCGTAACCTTTGAGGTCGCGGGGGTAGGGGAGGGTGCTGTCGTAGGTGCTCATGGTCGTGACTAAAGGTGGTACTCGATGGGTTCAAGCCAGTGCCAGGGAAATGTCGTGGGTGGGCACTTTGCGGTCAAAGGTCAAGCTGGCTTCAACGTGCAAGAGGTGTTCGTGCATCAGGCGCACGGCCAGGTCCGCGTCCTGCGCCTCCAGAGCGGCCACCAAGGCCACATGCTCGTCGGTCGAGTGCTCGGCCTCGTTGCGCGATTGGTACATCAGCGTGATCAAGGCGCAGCGCGAGATCAACTCGCCCAGCACCTGGGCCAGCACGTCGTTGTTCATGAGTTCGGCCATTCGCACATGAAAATCGCCCAACAACTCGGTGCGGCCCGTGATGTCGCCTTGTGTGACGGCCTCGCGCTCTTGCTGGATGTGTTCCTTGAGGGCCACGATTTGTTCGGGCGTGACCTGCTGCGCGAAAGCGCGGGTCATCTCGGCCTCGAGCATGCGGCGCACGGCAAAAACCTGTTGCGCCTCTTCGACCGAGGGGGCGGCCACAAAGGCACCGCGAGCGGGTTCGAGCCGGATCAGGCGGTTTTGCGACAACTGAAACAGCGCCTGGCGCACCAGCGTGCGCGATACGCCAAAGTGGTCGGCCAACTTTTGCTCGGCCAGTTTGGAGCCGGGCAAAAGTCGGTGCTCCACGATGGCGCGGGTCAGCGATTCGACAATGTGGTGCGTGGTGGAGGTTTCCATGTCTCGCGGTTTCTCAGGGCGGTGAGCCCATCTGTTTTTGGGTCATTGGCGCAAATCATAGCCGCCGAAAGCAAAATTGTATACACTTCGGTCGACCGGTTTAAAGGGCTTTTTAAAGCCTTGCCAAAACCACCCTTTTTTCACCCCCACTCAAGACAAGCGAGCACACCATGGGATTGAGCACACACGTTTTGGACACCATGCACGGCTGCCCCGCTGCGGGCATGCAGGTGGCCCTGTACACCACCCAAGGCGATCAGGCCACTTTGGTCAAAAACTTCACCCTCAACCACGACGGCCGCAACCCCGACGGCATGCTCTATGACCACGCTAGCCTGCGCCAAGGCACGTACCGTTTGGTCTTTAATGTGAGCGACTACTTCAAAGCCAAAGGCGTAGAGCTGCCTGAGCCCAACTTTCTGAACCGCGTGTCCTTGGACTTTGGCGTGGCCCACGAAGACCAGCACTACCATGTGCCGCTGCTGGCCAGCCCTTGGAGTTACTCCACCTACCGCGGCTCTTAAAACAATTGGGATCTGACCCCAATTGATTGAATTGGGGTCAGATCCCAATTAATCCGACGAAAAGCTGCCCAAGGAAGGCCCTGGCTCCTTAAAATCGGGGTCTTCACGTTCACATACCGATTCCCCCCAACCATGACCCAAGTCACCAACACCGTGCGCTTTGTGCTCGACGGCCGCATTGTCGAAGCCCAAGGCGAGCGCCGTACCACCACCGTTCTGGACTATCTGCGCGAGGAGCTGCACCGCACTGGCACCAAAGAGGGCTGCGCTGAAGGCGATTGTGGCGCTTGTGTGGTCATGGTGGGTGAGCTCAATGCTGCAGGAACGGGTGTGGACTATGTGGCCACCAATGCTTGTATTCAATTGTTACCTTCGCTGGATGGTAAATCTGTCAAAACCGTCGAGAGCCTGAAAAAAGCCGACGGCACGCTGCACCCGGTGCAGGAAGAGATGATCAAGTGCCATGGTTCGCAGTGCGGCTTTTGCACGCCCGGCATCGTGATGAGCCTGGTGAACTTGGTGCAGGTCTTGCCCATGCCCAACCGCCAGCAGATCACCGATTCGCTCAGCGGCAACCTTTGCCGCTGCACCGGTTACAAGCCGATCATCGAATCGGCAACCAAGGCCTGCGCCAAGCCCGAGGCCTTGAAGCTGGACGACAGCGCCGATGTGCCGCTGCTCAAAGAAATCCAACGCGCCAAAGTGCCCACGCTCAGCCTGGACGGCGACATCATTGTGCAGCCCGTGGTGCGCACCCGCAAAGGCAACGAATTCGTCTCGCCTGCCACCTTGGCCGAAGTGGCCGACTATTTGGTCAAGAACCCCACCACCACGCTCTTGGCAGGCAGCACCGAAATCGGTCTGCAGGTGAACAAGCAGTTCAGCCGTCCTGACCACATCATGTATTTGGGCAACGTCAAAGAACTGCGCCAAGTGACCGAGACCGCCAGCGCCTGGCGCATTGGCGCGGCCGTGTCGCTCACCCAAGTCGAAATGCTGGTGTCCCAGGCTTACCCCGACTTCACCGAAGTGCTGCGCCGCTTTGGCTCGCCCCCCATCCGATCCACCGCCACGCTGGCGGGCAACATCGCCAACGGTTCACCCATTGGCGACACCATGCCTTGCCTGATGACGCTGGGTGCCAGCTTGGTGCTGCGCCGTGGCGACAAGACACGCAAGGTGCTGCTGGACAACTTCTACACCGGCATGAAGAAAAACGTGATGGAGCCCGGTGAGTTCATCGAAGCTGTGGAATTGCCCAAGCCCGTGGCTGGACAAGTGTTCCGCGCCCACAAGGTGAGCAAGCGTTTTGAGCAAGACATCTCGGCCACCTGCGCGGCCATCAACTACACGCTGAAAGACGGCAAGTTGAGCGGTGTGAAATTGGCTTACAACGGCTTGGCTCCATCGCCTTGCCGTGCCCCTAAGCTGGAAGCCGTGCTGGAGGGCAAGTCGCCTTCGGACGTGAAAGCCTCCGATCTGGACGCCGCCATTGCCGCCAGCTTCACCGCCCGCGACGGTCTGCGTGCCACATGGGCCTACCGCGCCTTGGTCGCCCGCAACCTGGTGCTTGAATTCATTGAAGAACAGAAAGAGGTGGCTTGAATGAACGCTCCTACCCCCATCAAAAACCTGTTGCCTGCTTCTGACGTGCAGCAGGGCAAAGAGCTGGTGCATGAGTCTGCGCACCTGCATGTGACCGGCTCGGCCACCTACATCGACGACATCCCTGAGCACGCAGGCACTTTGTATGCCGCGCTCATCTTGTCGCCCGTGGCGCATGGCGAGTTGATTGGCGACGGCATCGACCGCGCAGCGATATTGAAAGAGCACGGCGTCGTCGCCGTCTACACCGCCAAAGACATCCCTGGCGAAAACAATTGCGGTCCCATCATCCATGACGACCCCTTCCTGGCCGCTGGCAAGGTCGAGTTTGTCGGCCAGGCCGTGGCCGTGGTCGTTGCGCGTGAAATGCTCTATGCCCGCGAAGCCGCCAAAAAAGCCAAGGTGCTGGTGAAAGAACTCACGCCCATCTTGACCATCGAAGAAGCGATGGCGGCGAGCAGCTTCATCATGCCGCCCAAGGGCATCACGCGTGGTGACGCCGCAGCAGCCATTGCCAACGCGCCCCACAAGATCAAAGGCAGCACCAACACCGGTCAGCAAGAACAGTTCTATCTGGAAGGCCAGATCACTTATGCGGTGCCCAAGGAAGACGGCCAGCTGACTTTGTATGTGTCGACCCAGCACCCCGACGGCAACCAGCGCGAAGCTGCGCATGCCCTGAACCTGCACACCAACGATGTGGAGGTGATCTGCCGCCGCATGGGTGGTGGCTTTGGTGGCAAAGAAGGCAACGCCAGCATCTTCAGCCAGAGCGCCGCGCTGGCTGCGCACAAGCTGCAAAAGCCCGTCAAACTGCGTGTGAACCGCGACGACGACATGACCATCACCGGCAAGCGCCATGATTTCCGCATCGACTACGAAGTGGGTTTTGACGACAACGGCCGCGTTTTGGGTGCCAACATCACACTCATGTCGCGCTGCGGCTACAGCACCGACTACTCCGGCCCTGTGAACGACCGCGCTTGCCTGCACATCGACAACACCTACCACCTGCCTGCACTCAAGCTGGTCAGCCACCGCTGCAAAACCAACACACAAAGCGCTACAGCTTTCCGTGGCTTTGGTGGCCCACAAGGCATGTTTGGCATCGAAACAGTGATGGACGAGATTGCGATGACTCTGGGCAAAGACCCACTGCAAGTGCGCAAGCTCAACCTGTACAAAGACCCGGCCATCAGCGGCACGCCCGACACCATGACCACCCAATACAACCAGCTCATTGAAGACTGGGTGGGTGACAAGGTGATCGACCAGGTCGAACGCGAATCCAACTACGCCGAGCGTCGCGCTCAGGTGCAGGCCTTCAACGCCAAGAGCAAAACCCGCAAGCGCGGCATGGCGCTGGTGCCCCTGAAGTTCGGCATCAGCTTCACGGCCACGCACCTGAACCAAGGCGGCGCATTGCTGGTGGTTTACATGGACGGCTCGGTGAGCTGCAATCACGGCGGCACCGAAATGGGCCAGGGCCTGAACACCAAGATGGCGCAGGTCTGTGCCGATGGTTTGGGCATAAGCGTGGACCATGTGCGCATCACCGCGACCGATTCGCAAAAAGTGCCCAACGCTTCGGCCACCTCGGCGTCGAGCGGTGCTGACATCAACGGCGCAGCCATCATGAACGCCACAGCGCAAATGCGCGAGCGCCTCAAACCCGTGGCGGCCCGCATGCTGGGATGCGCCGCTGAAGAGGTGAACTTTGCAAACAATGAAGTTCACGGTGGCGGCAAATCCGTCAAGTGGGCCGATGTGACCAAGCAAGCGTACATGGAACGTGTGGGCCTCTCTGTCACGGGCTTCTACATGACGCCCGAAATCAAATACGACTTCGCGACCCTGAATGGCCGTGCTTTCTATTACTACTGCTACGGCGCGGCCGTCAGCGAAGTGGAAATCGACACCCGCACGGGCGAATGGTGGCTCAAGGCCGTGGACATCGTGCACGACGTGGGCCGCAGCATCAACCCCGCATTGGACAAAGGCCAGATCGAAGGCGCCTATGTGCAAGGCATGGGCTGGCTCACCATGGAAGAGTGCATTTGGGACAAGAAGGGCAAGCTGCTCACGCATGGCCCCAGCACTTACAAAATCCCGGTGGCGGGCGACATTCCAGAGCACTTCAATGTGACCCTGTTCGACAACGCTAACTTGAAGCCCACGCCTTTCAACAGCAAGGCCACGGGCGAGCCGCCTTTGATGTTGGGCTTGTCGGCCTTCTTTGCCTTGCGCGATGCCGTGGCGGCCAGCGCCGACCACAAAGCCGTGGTCTACATGGATGCCCCGGCCACGCCCGAGCGCATCCTGATGGCTTGCGAGAAAGCCAAGGCCACTGCAGGGCTGTGACGGCCTGATTGGGATGCCTGAAGCGGTTTCAGGCATCCTGTCATTTTGATCCCTACAGCCCACAGGAGCAGGCCTATGTCAGACGATCCACGGTGCTGCGGCACCGGCACTTGCATCATCAACGCCGAAGGCCTGTGCTGGTGCGGCCAGCGCTGGGATGGCGAGAAGATGTGTTTCATGTCCGAGCCGAAAGACGGCCGTTCTGCTGGCCAAGGGCAGGCCGATCAGGTCGCTGTGCATGTCCCGCCGGATACAGCCCAATAGCCTTCAATCGTCCAAACTGGGGACACCATGCTGACCCCCATTTCCCCAGAAACCCCGACAGACCACTCCCCCGTGGTGCGCGGTTTGCTCAACATCGCACACGCGCTGGACCATTTGTTCTTGCTGATTTTTGCGGCAGCGGTCAGCACCATCGCCCTCGACATGGGCCTGGCCCAGTGGCAAGACCTCATGCCTTACGGTGCGGGCGCATTTTTCATGTTCGGCCTGGGCTCTTTGCCCGCCGGGCGCTTGGGCGATTTGTGGGGTCGCCGAAGCATGATGCTGGTCTTCTTTTTTGGCATTGGCGCGGCTTCCATCCTCACGGCTTTTGCGCAAACGCCTTGGCAGTTGGCCGCATGCTTGACGCTGATCGGTGTGTTCGCCTCCATCTACCACCCCGTGGGCATTCCCATGCTGCTGGAGCGCTCGTCCAACCCGGGCGCGACCATTGGCTTTAATGGTCTGGCCGGTAACCTGGGCGTAGCGGTCGCGGCCTTGCTCACGGGGTTTTTGATTCAGTGGCAAGGCTGGCGGGCGGCTTTTGTTGTGCCGGGATTGGTGGCACTGGCGTGCGGCTGGCTGTTTGCACGCGCCTGCCCTCAAGAGGGCTCCAAGCCTTCTCAGCGCAAGGGCGGCGCCAAGGTGAGCCTGCCCGCGCCCCTGTTGATGCGGGCCATGGTGGTCATGACGGCAGCGGCCGTCACCAGCAGTGTGTTGTTCAATTTCACAACCAATGGCAACGGCCCCTTGCTGGCCGAGCGCTTTGCGGGCGTGATGGAAGACCCGGCCGCTTTGGGTCTGTTGCTGGCCTTGGTCTACGCCGTGGCTTCGGTGGCCCAAGTGGTGGTGGGGCACCTGATCAACCGTTTCCCACTCAAGCGCTTTTTCATGTGCATGGTGATGGCGCAGATCCCCATGCTGCTGCTGGCCTCGCAGGCGCAGGGCTGGTGGTTGTTTGCGGCGCTCATTGGGGTGATGGTGTTCATCTTCGGGGCCATCCCCTTCACCGATTTCATGATCGCCCGTTATGTCGACGACCGCCTGCGCTCGCGCGTGTCGGGCATGCGCTTGGGCGTGTCGTTCGCGGTCAGTTCTTTGTCGGTCTGGGCCTTGGGGCCGGTGGTCAAAGCCATGGGCTTTGGCAGCTCGCTCATGCTGCTGGCGGGTTTTTCGGTGGTCACCACCCTGATATTGACTTTGCTGCCCAGCGCGTCCCACGAGCAGCAAACACCCGCTTAAAAGAGGGTTTCTGATCTGACACAACACCCTTATTTGGGGCGGTTTTTCAGGGGTTTTCGGCCCGATTGCGTCAATAATGGCCGCCCACTGCAGGCGGTCATCGGGATCAGGTGTCCGGGTGCTGTCCAGCACCTGGCGTTCAAGTGGACCCTGGTGGGTCCTCAGCCCCCCGCCTGGCCAGTCAACCTGTTGCATTTCAGCCCCCCAAGGACCCTCATGAGCTTGACCCCAGACCCCACGAGCGCCGTGCGCCCGTGGCAAGCGGTTTACCCCCAAGTGGGCATTGCCCCAGTTTTGCCTGCGCCCGAACACCAGAGCCTGGCGCATTTGATCCACGACCACTGCGTCCGCTGGGCGCGTGACAGCCAAGCCAAGGCGGCTTTCACTTGTGTGGTGCCCAACGGCATGAACGGCAGTTTGAGTTTTGCGCAGGTGGATGCTTTGTCGGACGCGTTTGCAGGCTACCTGCGTGGTACTTTGGGTTTGGCCCGGGGCGACCGTGTGGCGGTGCAGTTGCCCAACAGCCTGCCCTATCCGGTGGTGGCTTTTGGTGTGCTCAAGGCTGGGTGTGTGCTGGTCAACACCAACCCGCTCTATACCGTGAGCGAAATGGTGCACCAGTTCAACAACAGCCAGGCCAAGGCCTTGGTGGTGGTCGACATGTTTGCCGACAAGTTGCCCGAGGTGCTGGCGAAAACAGGTGTGAAACACATTGTGCTGGCAGGCGTGCCCGAGTTTTTTCCGGCGATTCCGCGCGGCATCATCCGCGGCGTGCAAAAGGTTTGGAGCAAAGTGCTGCCGCCTGTGACGGTGCCACACGTGCGCCTGCAGGCAGCCCTGGCCCAGGGCCGCGCCACGTTGGCCCAGCAGCCTGCCAGGGGCTATTGGCAAGATTTGCAGCCACACGATTTGGCCTTGCTGCAATACACCGGGGGCACCACGGGCGTGAGCAAGGGCGCGATGATCAGTCACGGTAATTTGCTGCGCAACGTGCAGCAGATGCTGGCCATGGGCTCGACCCACATGACCCCCGGCCAAGAGTGCGTGCTGACGGCGCTGCCGCTGTACCACATCTTCGCGTTCACGGCCAATTTGCTGGGCTTCCTGGCCATCGGTGCGCACAATATTTTGGTGCCCAGCCCGCGCCCAGTGCAAAACCTGCAACGCGCTGTCGAAAACTACCCGCTGACTTGGATGACGGGTGTGAACACCTTGTTCAATGGCCTGCTCAATGAAGAGTGGTTTTTGGCTTACCCGCCCAAGCACCTGAAGGCCTCGATCGCAGGCGGCACCGCCTTGCACAGCGCCGTGGCCCAGCGCTGGCGCGAAGTCACCGGCACCCCCATTGCCGAAGGTTATGGCCTGACCGAAACATCGCCTGTGGTGAGCTTCAACCCGCTCAGCGGCGAGCCGCGTGTGGGCAGCATCGGCATCCCCGCCCCGGGCACCGATGTGCGCTTGGTGTCGGAAGCCGGGCAAGACGTGCCCGTGGGCGAGCCCGGTGAGATCTGGGTGCGCGGCCCCCAGGTCATGCAAGGCTATTGGCAAAACGAGGCCGAAACCGCCAAGGCGATGCAGGACGGTTGGTTTGCGACGGGTGACATCGGGGTGATGGATGCCGAGGGCTTTTTCCGCATCGTGGATCGCAAGAAAGACATGGTGTTGGTCTCGGGCTTCAACGTTTATCCCAACGAGGTGGAAGATGTGATCGCGCAGATGGATGCGGTGTTGGAAGTGGCGGTGGTCGGCACGCCCGACGAGCGCACGGGCGAGGCGGTTCGTGCTTATGTGGTGCCCAACCCCGACCATGCGGGGCAGCTGCGCACCGAAGACGTGTTGGCGCACTGCAAACAACACCTGGCGGCCTACAAGCGGCCCAGCTCGGTGGTGTTGCGCGATGAGTTGCCCAAATCCCCGATTGGCAAGGTGCTGCGCAAGGACCTGAAAGCCGAAGTCAAAAATGAATTCAAACGGGCCTGAGCGCCACAGCGGAGTTGTACATGGTCACCGAATTTGAAACCAAACTGCTGGGCGTGATGATGATGGTCATCATGATGGGCATGGGCGCATCGCTCACCTGGCGCGATTTTTTGATCGCCTTTCGCAAGCCCAAGGGTGTGCTGGTAGGCGTGTTGTGCCAGTACGGCATCATGCCCCTCTTGGGCTTTGCCATGGCCATGCTGCTGGACTTGCCAGCCGCGTTGGCGGTGGGCCTGATCCTGATGGCTTGTATGCCCGGAGGCACCACCTCCAACATCTTCACCTACTTCAGCAAAGGCGTGCTGGCGCTGTCCATCATGATGACCAGCGTGTCCACCTTGGTGGCGCTGGTCATGGTGCCGGCCCTGCTGGAGTTTTATTCGCAAGCAGCCGGCATCAGCGGTGACTTCAAGATCCCGGCCAGCAACGTGGCGCAGGTGCTGATGGTGCTCTTGGTGCCCACCCTGATCGGCATGGCGTTGCGCAAGATGAGCCCCAACATCGGTGCCACCATCGAGTTGCTCGGGGGCTTTTTGGGCATCTTGGTGATTTTGTTCTTGGTGGTGACCTGGATCCCACGCAACCACCAGTTGTTGGCCACCACATCCTTGACCGTTTATTTCGCGGCCATTGGCTTGGGCCTGTTTGGCATGGCCTTGGGTTATGGTTTGTCGCGCTTGCTGCGCCAAGATGCCAATCGCAGCCGAACCATTGCACTGGAAACCGGTATTCAGAATGGCCCCTTGGCCGTGCTGATCGTGACGCTGAGCTTTGCAGGCACGATGCAGCAAGACATTTTGTTGATCCCGGTGTTGTATTCGCTGTTCATCGTGATCAGCAGCAGTTTGGTGACCTTGGTCTTTCGGCGCCGCAGTGACCGGGAGGCCTTGGCCCGCGACAAGGCCAAAGCGGGGCAGTTGGTTTCGGCCTGATACCTGCTGCGGGAAGTTTTGCCCGCTGACCATGCAACGCCCACTGCGGTGGGCGTTTTGCTGAGCCCTTGGCTCAGTCCTGGCCTTCGGTCAAGGTGTCGAGCTGGAATTTGCCACTTTGGTGCCAGAGCCACACGTCGGTGTAGGTGACTTGGCTCATGTGCTGAGGCACGGGGTAGGGCGCTGCGGCTTTGACCATGCGCTCGATTTGTTGCATGACCTGGGGCACGTGCCGGGGCGCACGCATCCATTGCACCGATTTGACCGAGCCGTGGCGGTCGATGTCCACGTTGAGCACACCCACCGCTTCCAACATGGGGGGCAGGCGGCCTTTGAAGATGTGTTGGCTGTGCCGGGCATACAGGTGGCTGGCCGCATCTTTGCGGTAATCCCGGGCGTTGCGTGCGGCCGATTTAACCGGGCCCATGGCGGGTGTAGCGGGCGGGATGACCGCTTGCGTTAGGGCTTCGGGCCGGGTTGCCGCCGGTTGACTGGGGCTGCCGGGCACTTGGCTGGTGGTGGGGCCAGGTGAGGGTTTGCTGCTGGGCGGGGTGCTGCACCCGCCCAGCCAGCCCAGGCCCAAGGCGCTCAGGGCCAGCATGGCGCGTGACAAAAACGGGCGGTCCGGGCGCTTGTGCTGGGGTGCCTCTGGCATGGGTCGGGTCCTCTCCTTGGCATACTCGGTGTTCGGGCGTGATTGTGGCATTGGACACGGGCCTTGGCGAGTAACAAATTGACAAAGGGGTGCGTGTGTGAACTGGATGATGGCGGCGTTAGAGCGGTTAGGCCATGAGGCTGCGGTGCGGGTGAGTGTGCAAGCCACCCAGGGCTCGGTGCCGCGTGGGCCGGGCACCCACATGTTGGTATTCGCCCATGGCGAAGCCGGCACGATTGGTGGCGGGCATCTGGAGTTTCAGGCGCTGGCCCATGCACGGCGTTTGCTGGCGGGGGAGTTGGTCCCCACCCACTTGCGCCAAGTTCTGGGGCCCAGTTTGGGGCAATGCTGCGGCGGGGTGGTTGAATTGACCATGGAGCGGGTGGACACGCAAGACGTGGCGCGTTTGCGCACCTTGTTGATGCCGCCGCGCACCCCACTGGCCCTGTTTGGTGGCGGCCATGTGGGCCGGGCGATTGTGAACACGCTGGCGCCTTTGCCCTTTGCGGTGCGCTGGATCGACAGCCGCGACGAGATTTTTCCAGACGATGTGCCTGTGGATGTGGATTGCGAACACTCCAACCCGGTGCAAGCGGCAGTGGCCGATCTGGCCCCGGGCAGCCGGGTGCTGATCATGAGCTTCAGCCACGCCGAAGACCTGGACATCGTGGTGGCTTGCCTCAAGCGCCTGCGTGCGCAGGACGATTTGCCCTTTGTGGGCTTGATCGGCAGTGCCACCAAATGGGCTACCTTTCGGCACCGCCTGGAGGACAGGGGTTTCACAGCCGAGGAAATCGCCCGCATCACCTGCCCGATCGGGGTGCCGGGCATCACGGGCAAAGAGCCCGAAGTGATTGCAGTGGCGGTGGCGGCACAACTCTTGCAGACGCTTTAGGGTCCGATGATGGTTTTCCCTAGGCGAACAGGCCCGGGGATGGCTGGATTCAGAGGGTTAAACTGTATACACTTCGGTGCACTGGTCGCAGCGGCGCAGGTTCCTCTGGGAACATGTTCGCGACCGAATACCCGCTCACAGGGCCCGCGGTGGTGAGCAGGTTGGAGAATCCTTCATGGAATCGTATTTTCTGGAATGGGCCAATTTGTTGCTGCGATGGGTGCATGTGATCACCGCCATCGCCTGGATTGGTTCCTCGTTCTACTTTGTCTTTCTGGACAACAACCTGCAAAAACCCAGTTCGCCCGACCTGCTCGAAAAAGGCGTGGGCGGCGCCATGTGGGCAGTTCACGGCGGCGGTTTTTACAACCCGCAAAAGTACATGGTGGCTCCTAAAAAGATCCACACCAAGCTGCACTGGTTCTATTGGGAGAGTTACTCCACCTGGCTGAGCGGCTTTGCGCTGTTCACGGTGCTTTACCTCTACAACGCGGGCACTTTCCTGATCGACAAATCGCTGATGGATTGGACGCCTGTGATGGCCGGATCGGCCGCGGTGGGCATGCTGGTGGCTTTCTGGTTGGTGTACGACATCATTTGCCGCGTCTTCGGTTTCCGAAAAAATGGCGAGCTGATCGTGGCGGGCCTGATGATTGTGGTGGTGGCTTTTTGCTCTTGGCTGGCCAATGAGCTGTTTGCAGGCCGCGCCGCTTTCTTGTTGGTGGGCGCGATGATCGCCACCGCCATGAGCGCCAACGTGTTCTTCTGGATCATCCCCGGCCAGCGCAAAGTGGTGGCGGCCATGACCAGCGGTGAGACGTATGACGCCAACGCCTTGGCCATCCACGGCAAGCGCGGCAAGCAGCGCAGTGTGCACAACACTTATTTCACGCTGCCCGTCATCTTTGCGATGCTGAGCAACCACTACAGCTTTTTGTACACACACGAGCAGCGCTGGGTGTTGCTGTTTGTGATGATGTTGGCCGGTGCCTTGATCCGCCAGTTCTTTGTGCAGCGCCACGGCTACCACTTGGGCCGCGCGGCCAACCCTTGGCCTTTCGCAGCTGTGGGTGTGGTGATGATCTTGGGTGTGATTGTGGCCTTGCGTCCCGCCCCCCCCAAGGCATCTGCAGCGCCTGCAATGCCCGTGAGCTTTGCGCAAGTGCAAAGCCTGGTGGGGACGCACTGCCTGTCATGCCATGGTGCGCAGGTGCAAATGAAGAACGTGCGCTTGGACAGCCCTGAGTTGATCAAGCAAAACGCTCAAAACATGTACCAACAAGTGGTGGTGACCAAGCAAATGCCCATGGGCAACGCCACAGGATTGACCGAAGAAGACCGTGCCTTGTTCGGTCGTTGGTTTCAGGCGGGAGCGCGGCTGGACTGACGGCTGGCGGGTGGTGGGGCAGTCGCCAGTGTTACTGGCCATATGGTTGACCCTATTGGTATGACCTTGCAATGGGTATAAATTTTTGATTCAGCAGGCCTCTTTGGCCGGGCTGTTCAAATCAAAAAGGAGACACCCATGTTCAATCGCTCACGCCGTTCTTTGGTTGCCAGTGCAGTTGCTGGTTTGACTTTTTTGGCCGCAGCTGTGCCTGCTGTTGCTCAAAACTACCCTGTTCGACCGATCACCATGATCGTGCCCTGGGGTGCAGGCGGCGGCACAGATGCTGTGGCCCGCATTGTGGCCAGCTTGCTCGAAAAAGACCTCGGTCAACCCGTCACGGTGGTTAACCGCACGGGTGGTAGCGGTGTGGTGGGACATGCTGCGATAGCCTCAGCACCTGCTGATGGTTACACCATTGGCTTGGCCACGGTTGAAATTGGCATGATGCATTGGCAGGGCCTCACCCAGCTGACGGGTGCGTCTTACACCCCCATTGGTTTGGTCAATGCCGATCCGGCAGGCATTCAGGTGCGAGCAGATTCGCCCTACAAGAACGTGAATGATTTGCTGGCCGCCATCAAGGCCAACCCGGGCAAGTTCAAAGCTTCAGGTACGGGCCAGGGCGGCATCTGGCATTTGGCCATTGCTGGCTTGTTGCTGGACCAAAAAATCGACCCCGCAGCATTGCCTTGGGTGCCCAGCAACGGTGCAGCGCCGGGCCTGCAGGACATGGTGGCCGGTGGCGTTGAAGTGGCGCCTGTCTCATTGCCCGAGGCGCGTTCACTGATCGATGCTGGCAAGGTCAGGAGCCTGGCCATCATGGATGCCAAACCATCAACGCTGTACCCCAACGTGCCCACCCTGAAGTCGGCCACTGGCAGCAACTGGACCATGGCGGCCTGGCGCGGCGTGCTGGCGCCCAAAGGTTTGCCAGCGCCGATTCAAACCAAGTTGGCCGAAGCCGTGCGCAAGGCTGTGGCCAGCAAAGAGTACAACGACTTCATGACCAGCCGTGGTTTGGGCGTGATTTATGGTGGACCTGAGGACATGGCCAAGTTCATGGCCAAGTCGGACGCCGAAATGGGCGTGACCATGAAGGCTGTGGGCCTGGTCAAGTAAGCCAGCCCATGAAAATCAACGACGCTTTTTGGGGCGTCTTGCTCATGGCCTTGGGCGCTGCGGTGCTCTGGGCTGTGCGCGGTTACCCCAACATTCCTGGTCAGCCAGTCGGGCCCGCTTTGTTTCCAGGCCTCATAGCCATCGGCCTGTGTGCGGGCGGCGCTTTGCTGGTCTGGCAAGGCTGGCACAACCGTGCCAATGGGCCTTGGTTTGAGTGGGAAGACTGGGTGCGATCGCCAAGGCACACCAAGGCGCTGGTTGCCTTGCTGGGCTCGGTGGTTTTTTACATCTGGTTGTCTGATGAGCTGGGATTTTTCATCACCGCATTTTTGATGCTGGTGACCTTGTTCAGATCATTGCAAGTGGCTTGGGGCCGTTCGGCCTTTTGGGCGGTGGTGGCCACTGTGGTGGTTCACTTTGCCTTTTACAAATTGCTGCGTGTGCCCTTACCCTGGGGTGTTCTGACACCACTGGCTTGGTAACGAACCGATCCACTTTCGTTTTTTCCCAAACGACCATGACAGTCTGAGGAGTCGAGTTCCATGTGGACAGCTATTGGCCAAGCTTTTTCGATGGTGTTCGAGCCCTACACCTTGATGGTGATGGTGCTCGCTTCCCTTTACGGTTTGTTTGTGGGGGCAGTGCCTGGCTTGACCGCCACCATGGCCACGGCCTTGCTGGTGCCTGTGACGTTCTTCATGCCGCCCATTCCGGCGGTGGCTGCCATGGTCACAGCCACGGCCATGGCGATTTTTTCGGGGGACATCCCGGGTTGTTTGCTGCGTATTCCGGGCACACCGGCATCGGCGGCATACACCGACGAAGCCTTTGCCATGACCCGCAAGGGGCAGGCCGAGAAAGCGTTGGGCGCAGGCCTGGTGTTCTCGGCAGTGGGGGGCTTGTTTGGCACGGTTGTGCTGATCGTTGCTGCGCCTGCCTTGGCCGACTTTGCGCTGAACTTCAGCTCCTTCGAATACTTCTGGCTGGTGCTGTTGGGTCTGACTTGCGCGGTCTTCATCTCCACCGGCTCTGCGGTCAAGGGACTGATGATGTTGTTCCTGGGCTTGTTGGTGGCGTGTGTAGGCTTGGGCAACCCGGCCGGTTTTCCGCGCTTTACCTTTGGCAACACCGAAATGTCGGGCGGCATTGGCATGATCGCCATGATGATCGGCATGTTCGCCATCTCCGAAATCATCCGCTACGTGGTGGACACCAGTCCGCCTGCTGAGTTGGTGGTGGAAGAGGTGGGTGGTGTGCTCAAGGGCCAATGGGCCTTGGCCAAAAAATATCCCAAGCAGATTTTGCGAGGCAGTGTGTTGGGCACCGCCGTGGGCGCTTTGCCGGGTGCTGGCGCCGACATCGCGGCATGGATGTCGTATGCCATGAGCAAGAAGTTTTCCAAAGAGCCCGAGAAATTTGGCACCGGGCATGTGGAAGGCATTGTGGAGTCGGGCTCGGCCAACAACAGTGCTCTGGCGGGAGCCTGGATTCCGGCCTTGGTGTTTGGCATTCCAGGTGACTCGATCACGGCCATTGTGATCGGCGTGCTCTACATGAAGAACATGAACCCTGGCCCGACCTTGTTCACCACCAATCCGCAAAACATCTATGCCGTGTTCTTGCTTTTCATTGTGGCCAACCTCATCATGATTCCGCTGGGCATTTTGTGCATCAAGGTGGCCAAGCGCATCCTCAAGGTGCCGCGTGAAATCCTTATGCCGATGATCTTGCTGTTTTGTGTGGTGGGCACGTTTGCCATCAACAACTCGGTGTTTCAGATCGGTGTGATGCTGGTCGCTGGCATCTTGGCGTATCTGCTGGAAGCCAACAAGTTCCCGACAGCACCGGCCATTTTGGGTGTGGTGTTGGGGGGCATGCTGGAGGAAAACTTCATCACCTCGATGATCAAGTCCAACGGTGACTTGACCGCTTTTGTGGCCCGACCTATTGCTTTGTCTTTGGCCATTCTCACGGCATTGGTGTGGTTTGCACCGCTGGTTTTGCGCATGCTGCGCAAACCTGCACCTGCGTCTTGAAAAAGCGCTTTTAAAAAATCAATCAACCCGGTTTGTACCGGGTTGTTTTTTTGCTGAGCACTGTTTCTTAGCCCTTTGATGCTCAGACCGCAGAAGGCACCGCAATTTTGAACTTCTCGGCCCAAGGCACCAGCATGGGCATGATGTTCGGGTAAAGCGCGACGCCTTCGCTGGCACTGCCCGCCTTGAGTTTCAGGCCACGCTCGCCTGGCGTGCGCACCCAACGGTCGGCTTGTGCGGGCCGCGAGGCATGGCACTGGCGTGAGACTTCGTCCATCTGCGTGTTGAAGGCGCTTTGGCCTGAAAAAGCGCGGGGGTCGATGATTTGCAAAAACACCGTGGCACCCCATCCTTCGGGTGAGTCGGCACGGCCATGGCCTGCCAAACCGCCGGTCAAAGCTTCCACCATCCAACTCAGGCCATAGCCCTTGTGGCCAGAATCCATGCCCCCCAAGGGCAAGATCGTGCCCTTGGGTTCGTTGAACAGCACCGCCGGGTCGCGGCTGGGCTGGCCATGGCCATCCATCACCCACTCGGCTGGGAGCAAACCCCCTTCTTTGTACAGTCGGTTTGTCATGCCATTGGTGGTGGACGAGGTGGAGACATCTATCAGTACGGGCAGGCCAGAAGTGGGGATGCCCACCGACATGGGGTTGGGCGTGAACACCGGGTCCAGCCCACCAAAGGGTGCGATGCTCGCGGTGTTCGGGTCCGAGCAATGCAGCATCATCATGAGGCCTAGATCGGTCACGCGCTGGTGGTAGGCCGCCAAACAAGCAATGTGGTGGCTGCGCCGAATGACCACGGTGCAGGTGCCCTGTGTGCTGGCGCGGTGAATGGCCAAGTCAATGGCTTGCCGCACCAGCCAAGGGCCGGGCAAGCGCTGGCCATCCCAAGTTACAGCGGCTGGGTGCTCAGACACCACCAAGGGCTGCCCTTCTTTGCGCATCTTTCCTGATTCCAACTCGGCCAGATAGGGGGCCAGCAAGGCCAGGCCATGTGTGGTGTGGCCCAGCAGGTCGCCCTCCAGCAAGACTTCGGCCACGGCCTGAGCTTTGTCAGGTGACAAGCCTGCGGATTGCAATAGTTGGTCGGCAAAAGCCAAAAGGTCAGCGGCAGCGTAGTTCATGGGCTTCATCATAAAAACAAGCGGCCTGCGTGCTGTCGCCTCTTGGACTCGATGACCTGGAAAGGGATGGCCGTGTCAGCTGTGGCGACCGGGTTCCAAATGATGGCTCGCCATCAGTTTTCAGGCGGCGTTTCAAACTGGTCGGCGTTTTTACCTTTAAAAGGCGCATAAAACGCCTTGATGGCGATCATGTCCTTGTCGATATCGCCAGACGGGTAAAACAAAGGGCCCAAGCCACTGACCTTGCGCGAATAGTCCATGTAGGCCATCACGATGGGCACTTGCGCTTGCAAGGCGATGTAATAAAACCCGGTTTTCCAATAGCGGGTTTTGCTGCGTGTGCCTTCGGGGGGCACCACCAGGTGCACCGCGCCTTCGGCTTTGACCAATTCTTGTGCGCAAGAGTCCACCAAGTTGGAGGCTTGCGAGCGGTTGACCGCTATGCCGCCCAGCCAGCGCATGACCGGCCCAAACGGAAACGAGAAGATGCTGCTTTTGCCCATCCAGTAAATCTGCAGACGCAAGGCAAACGCCACCATCAAGGTGTAAGGCAGGTCCCAGTTGCTGGTGTGGGGCGCGGCAATCAGCACGCACTTTTCGGCGCCGGGCGGCAAACTTCCTTCCACTTTCCAGCCAGTCCACTTGAGAAACGCCAAAGAGCCTGTTCTCAAGACTGTGTTCACGATCGGGGTGTCAAAAATGGTGCGGTGCATAACAGGCAGATCTGTGAATGAAAAAATTCGTTTTGTGACAGATGCCTGTAATCATTGTCTAACAAATCGCAAGCGGATTATGACTGTCCCATGGTCATGGGTTCTCATGGGTGCAATCACCTTGAACCTAATGCCAACTGCATCGCCAACTGGTTGTGCCGCTCGATCAGCGGCCCCATGTCCACCGTGGTGATCTCACCTTGGCGCACCACCACGCGGCCATTCACGATGGTGTAGTCAGCGTTGTCGCTGGCGCACAGCAAGAGCGCCCCTACTGGGTCGTGCACCGCACCACCCGCCATGCTCAAGGTGTCGGTGCGGAACATCGCAATGTCGGCGCAATAGCCTTCTTTGATCTGCCCCAGCTCATGGGCGCGGCCCAGCACTTCAGCGCCGCCGCGTGTGGCCAGGCGCAGGGCGTCGCGGGGTGTCATGTCGGCGGGGCCGTGGTCACAACCGAAGGGTTCCAAGGCTCTGCCCACACGCGCCAGCAGCATGGCCTGGCGGGCTTCGTTGAGCAAGTGGGCCGCATCGTTGCTGGCGCTGCCGTCCACACCCAGGCCAATGGGCACGCCCGCGTCGAGCATTTTGCGCAGCGGCAGAATGCCGCTGGCCAAGCGCATGTTGCTGCAGGGGCAGTGGGCGATGCCGGTGCGCGTTTTTGCGAACAGGTAGGTGCCTTCTTCGTCGAGCTTCACGCCATGCGCGTGCCACACATCGTGGCCCACCCAGCCCAAGTCTTCGGCGTATTGCGCGGGGGTGCAGTTGAACTTCTCGCGGGTATAAGCGATGTCGTGGTCGTTTTCGGCCAGGTGGGTGTGCAGGCGCACGCCATGGGCGCGGGCGAGCTTTGCCGATTCGCGCATCAGGTCCTGGCTCACGCTGAAGGGCGAGCAAGGGGCCACGGCCACATGCGTCATCGAGCCGAAGCTCGCGTCGTGCCAGCGCTCGATCAGGCGCAGGGTTTCTTTCAGGATGGCGGGCTCTTGCTCGACCACACGGTCCGGTGGCAAGCCGCCTTGGCTCTCGCCCACACTCATGCTGCCGCGTGTGGCCGTGAAGCGCATGCCGATGGTGTGCGCTGCTTCGATGCTGTCGTCCAACCGCACGCCGTTGGGGTAGATGTAGAGGTGGTCACTGCTGGTGGTGCAGCCGCTCAGCAGGAGTTCTGCCATGGCCACCTGGCCTGACACCCGCACCATTTCGGGCGTGAGGCCCACCCAGATCGGGTAGAGGCCTTTTAGCCAAGAAAACAGCTCGGCGTTTTGCACCGACGGAATCGCCCGCGTGAGCGACTGGTACATATGATGGTGTGTGTTGATCAGGCCCGGCACCACCACATGGCGGCGGGCGTCGATGACTTCATCCACGTGAGTGAGCAGTTCGTCGGTGTTTTCACTGGCCGGGATGATGCGCTTGATCCGGCCATTGCGGATCAGGAGCGAGGCGTCATTCAGTTCGGTGTTGGCATCGTCCATGGTGGCGATGCAGCGGGCGCGGTGGATGAGCAGTGTGGTCATGGACTTGTCCTGGGCAAGGTGTAAAACAAGTCGCGGCCGAATCCCCTAGCCCCCGTGCACACAGGGGAGGGCGAGCACCACGTTGCCGCGCGTCCCGGGCTGTGCAGTGGGGCGATTTTAAGCAGGCGGCTTGATCGCTTCAAACCTTGGCAAGCCAGCGCTCGACCAATTTGACCCAGTAAGTGGCGCCGGTGGACAAGATGCGGTCGTTGAAGTCATAGCCTGCGTTGTGCACCATGCAGCCGCCCACACTGCCCACGCCGTTGCCGATGTTGATGAAGCAGCCGGGCACCTTTTGCAGGAAAAATGCGAAGTCTTCACTGGCAGGCACCGGCTCGGGATGGGGCACCACGCCGGTCTCGCCCAGCCAGTCGCGCACGAGGTTCAGGCAGAACGCGGTTTGGGTGGGGTCATTCATGAGAACCGGGTAGCGACGCATGTAGTTCACATCGGCCGTGGCGCCGTAGGTTTGTGCCACGGCGTTGGCGATCTCGTGGATGCGCCGCTCCAGCAAGTCACGAATTTCGGGTTGCATGGCCCGCACGCTGAGGCGCAGCTCGGCTGTGCCTGGGATCACGTTGGGTGCGTCGCCTGCCAAAAATGCCCCCAGCGAAATGATGCCGGTTTGCAGGGGCGGCACGTTGCGCGAGACGATGCTTTGCAAGGCCATGACCAGGGCCGAGCCCACCAAAATCGGATCGACCGCGTTGTGCGGAAAGGCCGCGTGGCCGCCCACGCCTTGGATGGTGATGATGCAGGTGTCTGCGCTGGCCATGGCGCAGCCGGGCACGGCCATGAATTGGCCTTCAGGAATGCCAGGGCCGTTGTGCATGCCAAACATGGCGTCACAGGGGAACAGGTCCAGAAAACCGTCTTCGAGCATCTTGCGGGCACCGCCCAGACCTTCTTCTGCGGGCTGGAACACGGCGTGCACGATGCCGTCAAAGTGTCGGGTGGCGGCCAGGTGGCGTGCCGCAGACAACAGCATGGCGGTGTGGCCGTCGTGGCCGCAGGCGTGCATCTTGCCAAACACCTTGCTGGACCAAGCCTTTCCCGAGGTTTCGGCGATTGGCAGGGCATCCATGTCGGCGCGAAGGCCGATGCGCCGTGTGCTGGTGCCCGCACGCAAGGTGCCAACCACGCCCGTGCCGCCCAGGCCGCGGTGCACTTCCCAGCCCCAGCGTTCAAGCCGTGCGGCCACCAGGTCACTGGTGTCGTTTTCCTCAAACCCCAGCTCGGGGTTGGCATGGATCTGGTGGCGGATGTCCATCATCTCGGCTTCATGAGCGCGGATGGCTTCCAGCGCGGGAGGGAGTAGGGCAGTGTCGTTCATGGCGTGTCCTGGTCGTGACGGGAAGGATGGCCAAATGTTAAGACGGGTCAATGCGTCCGAAGTTGCTTTGCATGACAGCCGATCCGTCAAGGCTGGCTTGGCCTGAACGCCTCGGCCACAAAGTCCACAAACGCCCGCACCCGCGCCGCCGATTTGAGCTGCGCGGGGTAGACCGCATAAATGTCGGCGTCGGGCGTGTGGTGCTGCGGCAATACCTGCACCAGCTGGCCAGAGGCCAAGTGCTGGCGGATGTCCCATTCGGCCCGTAGCAAGAGGCCGTGGCCGTCCAGCGCCCATTGCACCGCGATGCTGCCGTCGTTGGTGGTCAGGTTGCCGCGGGTCTTGATGGTCTCGGTTTTGCCCGCGCGCCCGCGTGAGAGCTTGATCACGCCATAGGCCTCGCCACCTTGGCGGATGCTGATGAAGTTGTGCCGGGCCAAGTCGGCCGGGGTTTTGGGCTCGCCGTGCTGCGCGATGTAAGCCGGTGAAGCGCACAACAGGCGCTGGTTGCTGGCGATCTTGCGGGCAATGACACGGGTGTCTGGCGGTGGGCCAAAGCGGATGCACACATCGAACGCGTCGTCGCTCAGAGCGGGCGGGTCCACCGACAGCTGCAGCTGTGCATCCACTTGCGGGTATTGCCGCACAAAGCGGCTCATCAGCGGGCCGATGTGGCTGCGCCCAAAGCCCAGTGTGGCGTTGATGCGCAGCAGGCCGCTGGGTGTGGAGCGGCTGGCACCCAGTTGCTGCTCCAGATCGGCCATCTCGGCCAGGATGCTGCGGGCGTGGCGCAGCATGGTTTCGCCTTCCACCGTGAGGCTCATGCGGCGGGTGGTGCGGTTGATGAGCGGCACCCCCAGGCGCGACTCCATGAGCGACAGGCGTTTGCTGACGGCGGCCGTGGTGATGCGCATCTCGCGGGCAGCGGCGCTCAGGCTCCCGGCCATGGCCAGTGCCGAAAAAAAGCCCAGATCGGCAGCTTGCAGGCGTGCTTTCATTGTTGATCTCAGGTTAACAATGGATTGAATTTTAGGGTGTTTATTGAGGCGGTCAGGTTCCACAATGGGGCCCTCATTCAACCCATACACGCACCCCCATGAAAACCTACCGCATCGCCACCATCCCCGGAGACGGCATTGGCAAAGAAGTCATCCCTGCAGGCCAAGAGGTCATGCAGGCCTTGGCGAAAGCCTGTGGCACTTTTGCTTTTGAGTTTGAAAACTTTGGCTGGGGCGGCGACTACTACCGCGAGCACGGCGTGATGATGCCCGCCGATGGCCTGGATGCATTGCGGGGCAAAGACGCGATTTTGTTTGGCTCGGCCGGTGACCCGCACATCCCCGACCACATCACGCTCTGGGGCCTGCGCCTGAAAATTTGCCAAGGCTTTGACCAGTACGCCAACGTGCGGCCCACACGCATCCTGCCGGGCATCGATGCCCCGCTCAAGCGCTGCACACCCCAAGACCTTGACTGGGTCATCGTGCGTGAGAACTCCGAAGGCGAATACTCCGGCGTGGGTGGCCGGGTGCACCAGGGCCACCCGATCGAAGCTGCGACGGACGTGTCCATCATGACGCGTGCAGGCGTGGAGCGCATCTTGCGCTACGCCTTCAAGTTGGCGCAATCTCGCCCGCGCAAACTGCTCACCGTGGTGACCAAGAGCAACGCGCAACGCCACGCCATGGTGATGTGGGACGAGATCGCAGTGCAAATCTCCAAAGAGTTTCCTGATGTGAAGTGGGACAAAGAACTGGTGGACGCCGCCACCGCCCGCATGGTCAACCGCCCCGCCACTTTGGACACCATCGTCGCCACCAACTTGCATGCCGACATCTTGAGCGACTTGGCCGCAGCGTTGGCAGGCAGCCTGGGCATTGCGCCCACGGGCAACATCGACCCTGAGCGCCGTTACCCCAGCATGTTCGAGCCCATCCACGGCTCGGCCTTTGACATCATGGGCAAGGGCTTGGCCAATCCGGTGGGCACGTTTTGGTCGGTGGTCATGCTGCTGGAGCACATTGGCGAGCCCGCCGCGGCCCAGCGCCTAATGGCCGTCATCGAAAGCGTGACGGCCAATCCCGCCTTGCACACGGGTGACCTGGGCGGGAAAGCCCTGACGGTCGATGTCACCCAGGCTGTATGCAAAGACCTGGCTTGAAGTCATGATGCAGGGCTGGATGCAGTCTGTCCAATTCCCGATAAGTGAATCTTGGTCCCCTAATCATTGAAAGGTTTGAACATGCGCTCCCCACTTTTGCCGGTTTCCTTCGCTTGTGCTTTGCTCTTGTCTGCGAACGTGTTTGCACAAGACTACCCCTCGTCCAGCAAACCCATCACCTTCGTGCTGCCCTATGCCGCAGGCGGCCCCACCGACAAAGCTGCACGCGATCTGGCCCAAGCCATGAGCAAGGCCATGGGCGGCCACAGCATCGTGATCGACAACTCGGCAGGCGCCTCCGGCTCGATTGGGGCCAACAAAGTGGCCAAAGCGTCGGCCGATGGTTACACGCTGTTGTTTACTCACATCGCACAAGCCACCTTGCCCACTTTCTTCCGCAACTTGCCCTACAACGTCGAAAAAGACTTTGAGTACATCGGTCTGGTGAGTGAGAACCCGATGAACCTGATCGGTCGCCCCAGCTTGCCCGCCAACAACATGGTTGAGTTGGTCAGCTGGATCAACGCCAACAAGGGCAAGATCAACATCGCCAACGCAGGCCCCGGCTCGGCTTCGCACCTGTGTGGCATGTTGTTCCAGTCCACCATCAAGGTGGACATGACCTCGGTGCCTTACAAGGGCACGGCCCCCGCCATGACCGACCTGATCGGTGGCCAGGTGGATTTGATGTGCGACCAGACCACCACCACCATCCCGCAGATTGAAGGCAAGAAGGTCAAATCATTTGCCGTGACCACGCCCACGCGTTTGAGCTCACCCGTGCTCAAGGACAACCCCACCATGCAGGAAGCCGGGCTCAAGGATTTCAGCGTCACGATCTGGCAAGGCCTGTACGCACCCAGAGGCACACCCGCCCCCGTGCTGAAAAAGCTCAACGACGCCCTGAAAGTGGCGGTCAAAGACCCCGACTTCATCCGCAAGCAAGATGCTGGTGGCGCCACCGTCATCAACGATGCCCGCAACGATCCAGCAGGTCACAAGGCCTTTGTCATGGCTGAGATTGCCAAGTGGGCGCCCGTGATCAGGGCGGCGGGTGTTTACGCGGATTGACGTCGACACCCCATGACCAAAAGGGTGCGCTGGCCGCAGGGCTGGTGCACCCTTTTGGTTTTGATCAGGCGTTCATTCAAATGCCTTTATCCTTTGAGCCTGTTCTTTTGCACCCGACTGTCTGACCATGATCGATCCCAAAACCGTGTTGCGCCGCCTCTACGAGGTGGCCGTGCAACGCGCCTTGCCCCTGCACAACACCGCAGCCCATTTACCTGCCCCTCCCAAGGGGCGCACCTTGGTGTTGGGCGCAGGTAAAGCCGGTGGTGCCATGGCGCAGGCGGTGGAAGCCCTGTGGCCCCAAGACGCGCCCCTGTCGGGTCTGGTGGTCACGCGGTATGGTCACACACCACCGCGTCCGGCGGGTTTGCCCGAGCGCATCGAGGTGGTCGAGGCCGCTCACCCCGTGCCCGATGCGGCGGGCTTGCAAGCGGCCGAGCGGATTTTGCAATTGACCCAGGGCCTCACGGCCGATGATTTGGTGTTGTGCCTGATCTCGGGCGGTGGCTCGTCGCTGTTGACCTTGCCCGCCGATGGCATGGACCTGCAAGTCAAGCAAGACATCAACCGCCAGT
Organism: Limnohabitans sp. 63ED37-2; assembly: GCF_001412535.1. Lineage (GTDB taxonomy): Bacteria > Pseudomonadota > Gammaproteobacteria > Burkholderiales > Burkholderiaceae_C > Limnohabitans_A. The sequence goes on from NZ_CP011774.1 coordinate 493,917, forward strand.
TGCTGGCGAGCGGCGCCAATATTTCTGAAATGAACTGCCTGCGCAAACACCTCTCGCGCATCAAAGGCGGGCGCTTGGCAGCGGCATGCAGCCCTGCGCCGGTGGTCACACTCACCATCAGTGATGTGCCGGGGGACGATCCGTCCATCATCGCCAGCGGCCCCACCGTGCCCGATGCCAGCACCTGCGCGGATGCGTTGGCGATTTTGCAGCGCTATGCGATCACGGTGCCCGATGCGGTCGTGCAGGCCTTGCAGGCCGGGACTTGGGAAACGCCCAAACCTGGCTCGCCCGTGTTTGCGGGGCACAGCGTGCACATGATTGCCACGCCACAGCAATCGCTGGAGGCTGCTGCGGATGCTGCCCGCACGATGGGTCTGAATGCCTACATCCTGAGCGACGAAATCGAAGGTGAATCGCGCGAGGTGGGCAAGGTGCACGCGGCGCTGGCTCGGGCTGCGGCCAAGGGCTTGGGGCCCTTCGTCAAGCCGTGTGTGATTTTGAGTGGTGGCGAGACCACCGTGACGATCAAGCCGCAGCCTGCGGGATCTCCCCGAGGACGCGGGGGACGTGCGGGTGAGTTTTGCATGGGGCTGGCGCAAGCGCTGCAAGGTCAGCCGGGTGTGTGGGCCCTGGCTGCCGACACTGATGGCATCGACGGCATCGAGGACAACGCAGGTGCCCAGGTGAGCCCCGACACGCTGATCCGTGCCCTGGCGCTGGGCCACAAAGTGGACGCGCACCTGCAGCGCAACGATGCGTACGGGTTTTTTGAGCCCTTGGGCGATCTGGTCATCACAGGGCCGACACACACCAATGTGAACGACTTCAGGGCCATTTTGATTCTGTGATGCGGCGTTATTGATTTGTGTCAAAGCCCAAGGGTTAGGGCTCTGGCACATTCGGGTCCACCATGTTGGATACCTCTTTGCTCCCTTTGTCCGAGTCTGCAGCCCCCGTTGCTGCAGGCACTGTGTTGCTTCACCGAGGCGATGCGGTAGATCGCATCGTGCACGTCATGCAGGGGCGGGTGGTGCTGGGCGTGATGGTGGATGGCCACATGGCGCACCAGCTGGGCGTGGTCGAGGGGCCTTTCTGGCTCGAAGCCGCTTCGGGCCTGTTGGCGCTGCCGCACGCGGTCGATGCGGTGGCCGAAACCGAGGTGCAGGTGCAGTACGTGAGCGTGGGTGATTTCGTGGCCGAGGTGAAAGTCTTGCCAGAGGCCTCGCAGACCCTCCTCATGGACATGGCCCGCTCACAACGCCAACAGACCGAAATGGCCGTCAGCCGTTTGGCCAAAGACGCCGATGCGCGTTGCGCCGAATGGCTGCTGCGCCATGCCCAGCCCGATGAAGGGGTGGGCGGTTTGGCCGTCAAATTGACCGAGCGCAAGCGCAACATTGCCGCCCAGTTGGGCATTGCCCCAGAAACATTTTCTCGCGTGCTGCGCCACCTGCGCGAGCGCCAGCTCATCAGTGGCGGCGGCCGCGTCTTGGGCCTACCCAATCCACAAGCGCTGCGCGAGTTGGCAGGGGCGTGATCGCTTTTTAGTCGCCGCTGATCTTGCGTTCGCGGATGATGGCACCAAAGCGTTTGGAGTCGTCCGCAGCGCGGGCACCGAACTCGGCTGGAGTCAAAGGCAGGGCCTCACCACCCAAATTCTGGATGCGGTCTTTTAACGCTTGGGTGCCCAAAATGCGGTTGATCTCGCGGTTGACGCGGTTGACCACATCGGCGGGTGTGCCCGCAGGTGCATAAAAGCCGAACACCGAATCGGCATCAAACCCTTTCAGGCCCGCTTCGTCCAATGTGGGCACGTTAGGGAACAGGGGCGAGCGCTTCATGCTGCCCACGGCCAGCAGCTTGAGCTTGCCCGCACGCACCTGGCCCAGGCCAATGCCCGGGTCAAAGTAAAAGTCCAATTGACCGGCCAACACGTCTTGCAGGGCTGGCGCTGCACCCCGATACGGTACATGCACGGCAAACAGACCGGCCTGGCTTTTCATCATTTCGCCAGCCAGGTGCGGCGAGCTGCCGTTGCCAGCCGAGCCATAAGACAGACGTCCGGGATTGGCCTTCACATGGGCCAAAAATTCTTGAATGTTGTTGGCCGGGAAGTTGGGTTTGGCCACCAGAAAAACCAGCACACGGGCGGCAGATGCCACGGGCACCAGGTCTTTAGCCGGGTCAAAGGGCATGCGGGCGTAAATGTGTGGGTTGACCGAGACCATGCCGCCCGAGCTCATGAGCAGGGTGTAGCCGTCGGCCGGTGATTTGGCGACCATGTCGCCGCCGAGGTTGCCATTGGCACCGCCCCGGTTTTCGACCACCACCGGCTGGCCCAGCGACTCGCCCAGCGGCACGCCAATGGCGCGGGCTATCTGGTCGGCTGCGCCGCCCGGCGGAAAGTTCACCACGATCTTGATCGGCTTGGTGGGCCAGCTTTGCGCAGCGGCGCTCAGGCACAGGGCTGGGCCTGCCGCGATGGCAAGCAGGGCGGTGCCGATGGCGCGGCGTGAGAAGAATTTGGTTTTTTGCATGCTTGTCTCCTGGGGTTGGAAGGTGCCAATGGGGATGATGAGTGCAGATCAGGATTTTTGCAGTCGCGGATTTTTCATCCACAACACGGGTTGTTCCTTGACCGGGCGAGCGGGTGCGCCGTGCTGCAGCAAGGCCTGGTCGAGCGCTTGACCGGCTTCGTCTTGCAAGGCCGCTTGACGGATGCGGGCCACGGCCGCAGCCTGCTCGGCCACGGGCACTTTGGAGGCTGGGCCACACACATGGCGCAAAATGTGCAGCAGGTTGTCCTTGCCGCGCTCGTTGGTGCTGCCGTAGCCTTTGATGAGCTGCCCGCAACGCGCCAACTCCAAACCCAGCGCGGGCGATTGGCGTGTGGCCGCTTCGATGCCGCCCAGCCATTCTTCGATCAAGGCTTGCTCGGTGGCATAGCGGCTGCCCAAGGGGCGCAGCACACGCAAGCTGGCCAAAATGCGCAAGCTGGCCATGCCCCACAGCGCGTGGCGTGCCACCTTGAGTGGCATGGACCAAGGCGCAAGGCCGCGGGCCACGCGGGCGCGGTCCCAACGCAGCAGTCGGCTGGCCAAGCCCTGTGGCAAGAGCGCTGCCAGCTCGGGCACGCCGGGCTTGAAGTGGTCGTACACCTTGAGCACATCGCCTTCTTTGGCCTTGACCTCTTGCGTCACGCGGTCCCACCGGCTGGCTCGGCTTTTCAGGTCGGCCACACGGATGATGTCGTCAAACGCCATCCACAGGGCCAGCCAGCGGGTGGTCTCTGCTGTGACGGGGCGGGTGCTGTCGGGTGACTTGGTTTCCGCGTGCAACAGGCGTTCAAGCCGCTGCACATACAGATGGGCATAGGCCGGGCCTTGGTACTCCACCAAGCGCTGGTGGGCCAAGCCCATCAGGGGGTGCAAGGCTGCTGGAAACTTGGCGGCCACATCGGCAGGCAGGGCAGTCGATGCAGAGGGCGCGGCCACAGCCGGCTTCATCACATGCTCAACATACTGCGCCTGCTCGCGCTGGCGCGTGACCACATCAAAGGCCAGTGCAAAGCCACGCAAGCTGGCCTTGGCCGAGCTGCCGGGGCCTTCCAACACGGTTTCGTAATGGGCCCGATCAAAAGGCAGCAAGCCACTGCCGGCAATGGCGCCGAGCATCACGGCGCTGACCATGGTGCCGCTTTCTTGGCACAGGCGGGCCATGTCCATCACATGGTGGCGCTGGCTGTGCGCAGCCACCACGTCGAGCAGCGGGCCTTCAGGTCGGCGGCCATCGCCCATGGTCATCTTCTCGGCGGTGGTCAGCGCCCGCGACGAGGCGCTGACCACCAGCGTGCGGTCGCTTGAAGCCAGGCCGTTGCCAATTTGGCGTGCGGTTTCCAGCAACTCGGACGACACCAGCGCATCGAGCCGGCCCGGCAGCGGGTTCAGACCCAGCACGGGCAAGCGGCCTTGCAGCTGGCTGTGGGGCAGGGGGTAGACCTCCAGGTAATAGGTGGTGGCTCCAGTGCGTTGCGCCACGCCGGGAATGGAGGTAGCTTGCGCAGGGTGGCCAGCGTGGCGGGCCACGTCGACCAGCCAGTCGGCCAGCACGCCGCCGCCTTCGCCACCCAGGGCGCACAGCAAGATTGAAATCGGTTGGGTCATGGTGTGTCTCTCAGGCTTGGTTCAAGCAGGTTGCAACCAGCGGGTGGCCAGGCTTTGCCAGCGGGCCCACAGACGCTCGTGCAGTTTGGGGTTTTGCACCACTTCGGCGCGGTAAAACGAGGGGCACAGGGTGGCCGCATGCGCGTTTTCACCGCACAGGCCGCAGCCCACACAGCCATCGATCACGGTGGCCACCGGGTCCACTTTCAGCGGGTCGGGGTTGTCTTTGAGCGTGAGGGTGGGGCAGCCCGACAGGCGTATGCAGGCATGGTCGCCGTTGCAGACGTCTTCGTCCACGCCGTACTTCACGCGCTCCACCCGTTTGCCTTTGGACAACAGCGAAGCCAGCCAGGGCTTGATGCGGCGCTGGCGTTCCAGCTGGCATTCGCCTTCGGCCACGATCACTTTCAGGCCCTGAAACTCGGTGGTGAAAGCTTCCGTGAGCGTGGCCTGCATGTGGCTCACTTCGTAGGTGTGCACCGTGCGCAGCCACTGCACGCCCAGCCCTTTGAGCGTGGACTCGATGGTCTGGTTGGTGTGCACCATGCTCTGGCGCTTGTCACCCGCCAGTTCTTTGGCGATGTCGGTGGGCGTGTTGATGATGTCCTGCGTGCCAGTGGCCGAGGTGTAGCCGTTTTTGAAGATCAGCAGCACCGCGTCGTCGCCGTTGAACAGTGCGCTTTGCACACCGGTGAGCAAGCCGTTGTGCCAAAAGCCGCCGTCGCCCATGACCGACAAGACGCGCCGCTTCATGAGGGGGGACACGCCCGCTCGGCTGGCCAGGCTCATGCCGTAACCCAAGATGGAGTGGCCAAAGGAAAACGGCTCGAAGGTGGCCAGCGCGTGGCAGCCAATGTCGCCCGCGATGTGCACCGGGCCCACGTCTTGTTGCGCCAGTTTGAGCGCAGAGAACACGGGCCGCTCGGGGCAGCCAATGCACATGCCCGGTGGCCGTGCGGGCACGGGGCTGCCCAAGAGGGTTTGCACTTGCTGGCGACGTTCGCCATTGGTGGCCAGCCATTGGCGGGTGGATTCGGGCACGACGTTAGCTTGATGGCGCTCCAGAAATTTCAGCAGCCCTTGGGCCATCACCTCGGCGGTGTATTCACCACCCGAGGGCAACATGTCTTTGCCATGCAGCGGGGTTTGCAGGTCCAGCCGGCGCAGCATCAGGGCCAGTTCTTGCTCGATGTATTCGGGCTGGCCTTCTTCGAGCAGCAGCACGGCCAATTTGTCCTTGCAGAAATTCACCAACTCGTCGGGCACCAGCGGGTAGGTCACGTTCAGCACCAGCACCGACAGGCTGGTCACCCCAAAGGCATCTGCCAAGTCGAATTGCTGAAGGGCGCGGATCAGCGTGTTGTAAAGACCGCCTTGCACGATCAGGCCCAAGTGGCGGTGGGTCGTGCCTTCAAAGTGCTCGTTCAGGCGCTGCTCAGCAATGTATTGGCGTGCGGCGGGCAAGCGGTGCTCGACTTTGCGTTTTTCTTGCGCAAAGGTCACGGGCGGGTGCGCCAAGCGCATGTAGTTGAAGCCTGCCGGCTCGTTGATCAGGTGTTTTTTGGAGAGTTTGGGCGCCTGGTTATCCTTGGCCACAAACTGCCCGCGCACATGGCAGGCGCGTATGCGCAACTCCATCATCACCGGCATGTTGGACGCTTCAGACAGCCTGAAACCATGCTCGACCATGTTGACCATCTGGCCCAACTCGGGCCGGGGGTCGAGCAGGCACATGCCTGACTTGAGCGCGTAGGCGTGTGTGCGCTCTTGGATGACGCTCGCGCCTTCGCCGTAGTCTTCCCCCACCACGATCAGCACGCCGCCCGTCACGCCGGGCGATGACAAATTGGACAGCGCATCGGCCGCCACGTTGGTGCCCACAATCGACTTCCAGGTCACCGCGCCGCGAATAGGGTAATGGATGGACGCGCCCAGCATGGCTGCGGCTGAGGCTTCGTTCGAGCAGGCCTCCACATGCACGCCCAGCTCGTCCATGTAGGGCTTTGCTTGCACCATCACATCGAGCAGGTGCGAGACCGGTGCGCCTTGGTAGCCGCCCACATAACTCACGCCCGACTGCAGCAGGCCCTTGGTGATGGCCAGAATGCCTTCGCCATGAAAGACCTCGCCCGCGCCCATGCGCAGGGCCTTGATTTCTTCGTGAAATGAAACTTCCAAAGCACGCTCCTTGCGTTGTTGCGCCCGCATTGGGCAGGCCAAAGAACATCTTACGTATAAGTGCATAAAATATTCCGAATAAACGGTATGCGTTCAATGAATATCAAAGACTTGGATCTGAACCTCTTGCGTTTGTTTGACGCGGTGTGGCGCACGCGCAGCGTGAGCTTGGCCGCTCAGCAACTGGGCATGTCGCAGCCAGCGGCCAGCCAGGGCCTGGCGCGTCTGCGGGCGGTGCTGGGCGATGCCTTGTTCGAGCGCAGCGGCGCGGGCGTGCGGCCCACGCCGCGTGCCGACCGGCTGGCGCAGGCGGTGCAATTGGCGCTGGGCACGATCGAAGATGCGCTCAACGTTTCGCAGGTGTTTGACCCGCAGCGCTCTGCCCGTGTGCTGCGTGTGCACCTGAGTGACATTGGCGAGGCGCGTTTTTTGCCCGAGCTGGTGCTGGCGCTGCAGCACCACGCACCGGGCATGCGGCTCGAAGCCCTGCCGATGCCCCACGACAAAATAGCCCCCGCGCTGGACAACGGCCAGCTGGACTTGGCGATTGGTTTTTTGCCTGAGGTGAGCGACACCTTGCAAGAGCCCTTGCTGAGCGACCGCTATGTGGTGCTGATGCGCCAAGGCCACCCGGTGGCCCAGCGCTGGGCGCAACGCCAAAAAGCACGGACAGCACCCGACGGCGCACAGGCTTTGCTGGCCGAGCTGGAATTCGCCGCCGTGCGCACCCACTCGGACACGCTGCGCATTTTGGACTTGATGCATTGGCAACACCGCTTGCGCTTGACGGTGAGCCACTTTTTGTCGCTGCCCGGCATTGTGCGCAGCAGCGATTTGGCGGTCTTGATGCCACGCAACTTTGCGCAAGGCTTTGCCGAGGCGGGCGCACTGGCCCTGATCGAGCCCGATTTGCCCCTGCGTGACTTCACTGTGTCCATGCACTGGAGCGCCCGCTTCGACAAAGACCCCTGCTTGCTGTGGTTGCGGGGCACCGTGTCCGGACTGTTCGGCACCATCCCCAACACCCTGGAGCTCAAGCCATGAGCATTTTCAGACCCTACTTGAGCGCCATCGAGGCGCCCAGCCTGGCCGAGGTGCAGGCACTGCCCGGCCTCACGCTCTTAGAATTTGGCACCGAATGGTGCGGCCACTGCCGTGCCGCGCAGCCCTTGATCTCACAAGCTTTGGCCTCGCACACCGACACAGAGATGCCTTTTCAGCACCTCAAAATCGAAGACGGCCCGGGCCGTGCGCTGGGACGCCATTACCGCGTTAAGCTTTGGCCCACGCTGGTGGTTTTGCGCGATGGACAGGAGGTGGGGCGGCTGGTGCGGCCTGCAACCGCGCAGGATGTACTGGCAGCCTTGTCCGTCTGATTTTGCTTGGGCGGCTTATCCGGCCAGCAATGCCCCCGCATCTTCGTACCAATACATCAACGCATCGTCGTAGCTTTCCCACACACAACCATTGCAACCGCGCCCGCAGCACGAGGTCGGTTCCGGAGGGGGCTCTCTGAAATCGTGGCCCGCCGCTTGCAAGCGTTCCCGAAATTGCGCAATGCCCCGGCGGACAGACGCGCGTTGGGAGGCGTAGGGGTCGATGATGGGGTACTCGTTGTCGGCGCTCATGCCGTATTGTCTGACAAGGCGAGCCCACTTTTGTTGGGGTGAAGTCGCTGAATTAGGGGGTGAGCTTCAAGCTCTGGCCTTGGATGACGGTGTGCGCGATCAAGCGCTCATCGCCCAACACGATCATGGCGAACAGCCATTCGGCCAGGGTCTCGGTTTGTGCGGTGCGGCGAGCCAGCAGCGGCGTGGCTTTGGGGTTGAGCACCACAAAGTCGGCTTCGCAGCCGGGCAGCAGGTTGCCCACTTTTCCGCTCAGATCCAACGCGGCGGCAGCCCCCGCTGTGTGTTGCCACCACAGGTGTTCGGGTGCCAGGCTGATGCCCGGACGACCCACACTTTGCCGAGCGACCGTGTAGGCCGCGTGCATGGTTTGAAAGGGGCTGAAGCTGGTGCCGCCACCCACATCGCTGGCCAGGCCATAGCGCAAACCGGCCGCGTCGGAAGCGAGGTAGTCGAAGAAACCACTGCCCAGAAACAGGTTGCTGGTGGGGCTGACGGCGGCGGTCGCGCCGACCTCGGCCATGCGGCGCCGGTCGGCCTCGTCCAGGTAAATGCAATGCGCGTACACAGAGCGTTGGCGCAAAAGGCCTGCGCGGTCGTACACGTCCAGATAGCTGCGCGCCTCGGGGAACAGTTCGGTCACCCAGCGGATCTCGTCCAAGTTCTCGGCTACATGTGATTGGATCCACACATCGGGAAACTGCTGCGCTATCTCGCCTGCGCCATGCAGCTGCTCGCGGGTGCTGGTGGGTGCAAAGCGGGGCGTGATGGCGTAGCCCAAGCGGTCCACGCCGTGCCAGCGGCGGATCAGGTCTTCGGTCTGGCGCAGGCTCAAAGCCGTGTCGGTGTCGCGCAGGCCGTCCGGGCTGTGGCGGTCTTGCAGCACCTTGCCGGTGATCATGCGCAGATGGCGTTGTTGCGCCTCGGCCATGAAGGCATCGACCGACTCGGGGTGCGCTGTGGCAAAGCACAGCGCGGTGGTCACGCCATGGCACATCAGTTCATCCAGAAAGAAGCTGGTCACTTCGTGCGCGTAGGCCGGGTCAGAAAACTGCTTTTCGTGTGGAAAGGTGTAGTGCTCCAGCCAAGGCAGCAGTCCGTCGGCGGGCGATCCGATCACATCGGTTTGTGGGTAGTGGATGTGCAAATCGACAAAGCCTGGCGCGATGCACAGGCCGGGCCAGTGGGTCACGGGCAGGTCGGCGTAATGCGAGGCCAGTTCGCGGTAGGGGCCGATGGCCTGAATGCGCACGATACCGTCGGCTTCAAGTGCGGTCACCAGCAGGCCGTCACTTTCGTGGCGGGCTTGTGGCTGGCTCGGGTCGGGAAACCAGAGCAGCCCAGAACGCCAGCCTTGAAAATTGGAATGGGAAGTCATCGGTAGAAGAAGCTGGGGTCAGTGTGTCGCAAGCTGGATAGGCGGAAATTAATTGGGATCTGACCCCAATTAACCAATTAACTGTCGCCATCATGGGGCAAGGATAGCGTTCAACACGCGCTCGGGTGTGGCAGGGGTGTCGAGGTGGATGGGCGTGCGGCCCGGGCGGGTGGCGGCGATGGCGTCGCGCAGGGCTTCGAAGACGCTGATGGCGAGCATGAAGGGCGGCTCGCCCACGGCTTTGCTGCCGCCCACGTTGTCCTCAACATTGGCCTCGTGCCAGAGCTCGATGTTCAGCTGCGCGGGCATGTCGGCGGCGGTGGGGATTTTGTAGGTGCTCGCACCCTTGGTGAGCAGCTCGCCCTTGGCGTTCCACACCAGCTCTTCGGTGGTGAGCCAGCCCAGGCCTTGCGCGAAGCCGCCTTCGATCTGGCCGATGTCGATCTCGGGGTGCAGCGAATGGCCCACGTCGTGCAGGATGTCGGTGCGCAGCACACGGTATTCGCCCGTCAAGGTGTCGATGGCCACTTCGCTGCAGGCCGCGCCGTAGGCGAAGTAATAAAAGGGTCGGCCGGTCAGGGTGCTGCGGTCGTAGTGGATTTTGGGCGTGGCGTAAAAACCGTCGCTCCACAGCTGCACGCGCTGGCCATAGGCGTGTTGCACGGCCTCGGTGAAGCTGCGCTGGCGCAGGGGCGTGATGACCTGACCGTTTTCAAAACGCACGGCATCAGCGTTGCAAGCATCGGCCTTGGCGATGCAGTCGGCGATGTTCTGACGCACCTGCAGCGCGGCGTTTTCGGCGGCGCGGCCGTTGAGGTCGGTGCCGCTGGAGGCCGCTGTGGCGCTGGCGTTGGCCACCTGGTCGGTGTCGCTGGCGCTGGCCTGCACTTGGGCGGCGGGCAAGCCCAGCACACGGGCCACCAAGCCACACACCTTGGTGTGCAGGCCCTGGCCCATTTCGGTGCCGCCGTGGTTCACGCGCACGCTGCCGTCGGTGTAGACCGAAACCACCGCCCCGGCTTGGTTGAACTGCGTGGCGGTGAAACTGATGCCGAACTTGACTGGCGTGAGCGCCAGGCCTTTTTTGATGACCGTGTTCTCGGCGTTCCAGTCGCTGATGGCGCGGCGGCGGGCGCGGTAGTCGCACTGCTCGGCCAGCTGTGTCATCAGCGGGTGCAGGATGTTGTCTTCGACCTTCATGCCGTAGGGCGTGGTGTCTCGTTCCCCCACACCGTACAGGTTGGCCAGGCGAACATCGAGCGCGTCGAGCCCCAAGTTTCGGGCGATGTCGCCCATCACGGTTTCGATCAGCAGAACGCCCTGCGGCCCGCCAAAACCGCGAAACGCGGTGTGGCTTTGGGTGTGGGTTTTGCAGCGGTGCGAAGTGATGTGCAGGTCGCTCAAAAAGTAAGCGTTGTCGGTGTGGAAGATCGCGCGGTCGGCCACCGGACCGCTCAGGTCGGCGCTGTGGCCGCAATGCACCAGTTGCACCGAGTCGAGCCCCAACACACGGCCCCTCGCATCAAAGCCCACTTGCCAGTCGTGGCTGAACGGATGGCGTTTGCCGGTGATCAGGATGTCGTCGCCCCGGTCCAGTCGCATCTTGACCGGCCGACCGAATTGGTGCGCGGCCAGCGCGGTCCAGACGGCCAAATGCCCGGCTTGCGTCTCTTTGCCGCCAAAGCCGCCGCCCATGCGCCGGCACACCACGCGCACCTGCGACAGCGGGATGTGCAGCGCGTGCGCCACCCAGTGCTGCACCTCGCCCGGGTGTTGTGTGCCGCTGTGGATCAGCCAGTGGCCGTTGTCTTGTGGAATCGCATACGCGATTTGGCTTTCCAAATAAAAGTGTTCTTGCCCGCCGATTTCCAAAGTGCCTTGCAGGCGGTGCGGCGCTTGGGCCAAGGCTTGCGCTGCATCGCCGCGCTGCACCGTGACCTGGGGCAACACAAAGCTGCCCGCTTGCATCGCCTCGCGGGCGTGCAGCAGAGGCGGTTGTTGGGTGGTTTGCAACCGCAGGTGGCGAGCCGCTTGGCGCGCTTGGGTGTGGCTTTCCCCCACCACCAAGCCCATGACCTGGCCCACGTGCATGAGTTGTGGGCCGGCAAAAATGGGCTCGTCGTGCACAAAGGTGGCCAGCAGCGGGTCGCCGGGGATGTCTTGTGCGGTGACCGTACCCACCACGCCGGGCGCGGCCAGCACCGCCTCCAGGTCCATGCCGATCAGTTGCGCGTTGGCCAAGGGGCTCATCAGCGGCGCGGCGTGCAGCGTGCCCTCGACCAGCGGCAGGTCGTCGATGTAGCTGGCGCGGCCTTGCACCTGCGCGGTGGCGCTTTCGTGGAAGCGGTGGGTGCTGGCCGTTGGGGCATTCGTCTTCATGCGAGGTCCTCCAAACGAACCGTGCCTTGCCCGTTGCTCTCCAACCAGGCGCGGCGCAACAGTTGGCCCAAGAGGGTTCGGCGGTAATCCGCGCTGGCGCGCAAATCGCTGAGCGGTGAAAACTCATCTGCCATGGCGGTCTGTGCGGCGTGCAACGTGGCTTCGTTCCAAGGTTGGCCGATCAGCGCGGCCTCGGTCTTCACGGCACGCGCTGGCGTGGCGGCCACACCGCCTGCGCCGATGCGTGCTGCGGTGATGTGATCATCTTGCACATGCAGCTGCACCGCCAGGCACACGGCCGAGATGTCGTCTTCTTGCCGCTTGGACACCTTGTACGCACCCAGCCATTCGCCGGGCTCAGGGCGGGGCACCACCACCCAGGCCAGCACCTCGTCGGCAGCCAGCAGGCTTTGGCGGTAGCCGGTGTAAAACTGGTCGAGCGGCACATGGCGGTGCACGGTGCGGCCTTTTCGGTGGGCCATCAGCACCACCTGTGCGCCCAGTGCGATCAAGAGCGGCATGCTGTCGCCAATCGGAGAGCCGTTGGCCACATTGCCGCCCAGCGTGCCCGACTGGCGCACCGGCCAGCCCGCAAAGCGTTCGCCAAAGGGCGCAATCACCGGGCGGTCAGCGGCCAGCGCTTCAAAAGCATCTTGCAAATTCACGGCTGCGCCAATGGCGATGTGCTGAGGGTAATGTTCCACCCGGCGCAGCTCGGCCACGCGGGTCAGGTCAATGATCTGCGGCATGCGGCGCAGGCCCTGGGTGATCCACAGCCCAGCATCGGTGGCCCCGGCGATCAGCTGCGCTTGCGGGTGCTGGGCACGGGCTTGCAGCAAAGCACTCAGGTTGCTAGGTCGCAGGTAATTGCCATCGGTCATTTCGGTGGTCGCCATTTTTTGCAGCGCCGCCACGATGGGTCGTTCATCCACGGTCTGCGAGGGCTCGGCGTTCAAGCTGCACGCCGCCTGCACGATGGGCCGGTAGCCGGTGCAGCGGCACAGATTGCCCGACAAGGCCTCGTGGGCCGTGTGACTGTCCACGGTCTGACCTTTTGCCACCGTGCGCTGGTAGAGCGCAAACAAGCTCATCACAAAGCCGGGTGTGCAAAAGCCGCATTGAGAGCCGTGGCACGCCACCATGGCTTGCTGCACCGGGTGCAGCGTGCCGTCAGGCCGGGCCAAGTCGGCAGCGGTCCACAGCGCCAGGCCGTCGATGGACTGGGCCGGTTTGATGCAGCTGTTGACGGCGCGGTATTGCAAACGCCCGTTCACCGCTTCGGCCACCACCACGGTGCAGGCCCCGCAGTCGCCTGCGGCACAGCCCTCTTTGGTCGCGGTCAGGCGCAGGTCCTCGCGCAGCAGGTCGAGCAGGGTGCGGTCTGGTGGTACATTGCCCAGATTCATCATTTCACCGCGATGCCAGAACCGCAATGGACTGGTCTGCTGCGGCACAGATTTCAGAGGGGAGACGAGCGTTTTTGACATGGCCAATGTGTCTTTGAAGATCGAATGATCCTAGGGCAAACCCGATGTTCACCCATGTGTGAATCGCCATAACGCTTATCTGAAAACGGACATGAAGCAGCCGCATCTTTTCGACAAGATCGACCTTCAACTCATTCGTACCCTTCACACCTTGCTCATCGAACGCAGTGTCTCCAAAACCGCCATGCGCCTGGGCCAGCAGCAGCCGGCTGTGTCTGTGGCGCTCAAGCGTCTGCGCGAGCTGACCGGCGACCCGATCCTGGTGCGTTCAGGCACCGGCATGGTGCCCACCGATGTGGGCTTGCGCATGCTCGGGCCGGTCACGCAGATTCTGCAATCGGCCGAAAATCTGTTTTCGCCTGCTCGGGCGTTTGATCCGGCCCACGCGCAAGAGACATTTCGCATTGCCGCCAGCGACACGCTGGACCCTTTGTTTTTGCCCTCGGTCATGGCGCGCATCAAGTCGCTGGCACCGGGCTGCCGGGTCGAGGTGCATGCCTTGTCGGCCCAGGCGCAATACGCGCACGACTTGGGCCAAGGCCTGATCGATGTGGTGATTGGCAATTGGGCCCAACCCAGCGAGGAGCTGCACCGCGCCCAGTTGTTTGAAGACGACATCATGTGCCTCGTCAGCAGCAAACACCCGGCGGTGCGCCGGGGCTGGACGCAAGATGACTGGTTGGCCTGCGAGCACATTGCGCCCATGCCCGCTTACCCCGGTTGGCGCGGCGTGATCGATGAGCACCTGGACAGCATGGGGCTGGAGCGCCTCATTGCCGCACGCTGCGCCCACTTTGGCCTGATGCCGCGCATGGTGGCATCGAGTTTGCTTGTGCTGACCACGGGGCGACACTACTGCCAGCGCTTTCTGGAGGGGGACGTACCTTCGGGACTGGCCTTGCTGCCCTGCCCGGTGCCTTTTCCCAAGATGGTCTATTACCAGCTTTGGCACGAACGCAGCCACAACGCCGAGGCGGCCCGGTGGCTGCGAGAACAGGTGAAAATCAGTGCTTTGCAGTTGTCGCCCCCGACAGCTGCCTGAACCTTCCTGACGACAAAACCAAAAAGAACACCCACAGACATGACCACACCCCTTTTGTCTTTGCAAGGCATCACCAAGCGCTACCCGGGCGTGGTGGCCAACCAGGACGTGTCACTGACCGTGATGCCCGGCCAGGCCCATGCCGTGCTGGGCGAAAACGGCGCGGGCAAGTCCACCCTGATGAAAATCATTTACGGCTCGGTCAAACCCGACGAAGGCCAGGTGGTGTTCAACGGCCAGCCGGTCAACATCCGCAACCCACAAGAAGCCCGCAAGCTGGGCATCAGCATGGTGTTCCAGCACTTCAGCCTGTTTGACACGCTGACCGTGGCCGAAAACGTGTGGCTGGGTCTGGACAAGTCACTCAGCCTGGCCGAAGTGACCGATCGCATTGTGGCCAAGGCCAGCGAATACGGCTTGGACCTGGAGCCCGAGCGCCCGGTGCACACCCTGAGCGTGGGCGAGATGCAGCGGGTGGAGATCATTCGAGCGCTCTTGACCGAGCCCAAGCTCTTGATTTTGGACGAGCCGACTTCGGTGCTGACGCCGCAGGCGGTCGAAAAATTGTTTGTGGTGCTGCACAAATTGGTCAGCCAGGGCGTGAGCATTTTGTACATCTCGCACAAGCTGCACGAGATTCGGGCGCTGTGCAGCGCCTGCACGGTGTTGCGTGGCGGCAAGGTCACGGGCGTGTGTGACCCGCGTGAAGAATCCAACGCCTCACTCAGCCGCTTGATGATTGGTGCCGAGCCCCCGGCTTTGCAGCATGTGGCGCGTGCGCCGGGCGAGGTGGTGCTGTCGGTGCAGGGCTTGAGCCTCACGCGGCAAGACCCGTTTGGCGTGGACCTGGAGGGCATCAGCCTGCAGGTGCGGGCGGGCGAAGTGGTGGGCCTGGCGGGGGTGTCAGGCAATGGCCAAAAGGAATTGATGTGGGCACTGTCGGGTGAGGACACCCGTGCAGGCGTGCAGTGTGGTGAGGCCAGCGTGAGTTTGTCCGGCCAAGCGGTGGCGGCTTTGGGGCCAGTGCCGCGCAGGCAAATGGGCCTGCACTTTGTGCCCGAAGAGCGCTTGGGCCGGGGCGCTGTGCCTTCCCTGAGTCTGTCGCAAAACCTTTTGCTCACGCGCAGCGAGGCCGTGGGCACGGGCGGTTGGGTGCGCATGGGGGCACTGGCCGATCAGGCCCGCAGCATCATTGACCGTTTCAAGGTCAAGGCCTCCGGGCCGGATGCCGCCGCGCAGTCGCTGTCGGGCGGCAATCTGCAAAAGTTCATTGTGGGGCGCGAAATCAGCGCGGCTCCCAAGTTGCTCATCGTCTCGCAACCCACTTGGGGCGTGGACGTGGGCGCGGCGGCGCAGATTCGCGCCGAGATTTTGGCGCTGCGCGACGCAGGTTGTGCGGTGCTGGTGGTGAGTGAGGAGTTGGAAGAATTGTTCGAGTTGTCGGACCGATTGCATGTGATCGCCAAGGGCCGCCTGTCGCCGTCGGTGGCGCGGACCGAAGCCACGGTGGAGCGCATTGGCGAGTGGATGAGCGGCTTGTGGCCTGAGGCCAAGAACGACAAGGCACAGGAGGCGCAACATGCTGCGGCTTGAACCCCGTCCCCAGGCCTCGCGCCTGTGGACTTATGCCTCGCCTGTATTGGCGCTGGTGCTCACCGTGCTCTTGGGTGTGGCGCTGTTCATGGCGCTGGGCAAAGACCCGCTGCGCGGTTTACAAATGTTCTTTTGGGAGCCCGTCAAGTCAGGCTATGCGCTGGGCGAGTTGATGGTGAAAGCCACGCCGCTCTTGGTCATTGCTTTGGGTTTGTCGGTGTGTTTTCGGTCCAACGTGTGGAACATTGGCGCGGAGGGGCAGTTTGTCATCGGCGCGGTGTGCGCCGGGGGCGTGGCCTTGTTGGCCGACAAAGACACGGGCCGTTGGATCGTGCTGTTGGTGCTCTTGGCGGGCGTGCTGGGTGGCATGGTCTGGGCGGGCATCACGGCACTGCTGCGCGACCGGTTCAATGCCAGTGAAATTTTGGTCAGCCTGATGCTGGTGTATGTGGCCGACATGGTGCTGAGCTACTTGGTCTATGGCCCCTGGAAAGATCCAGCCGGATTCAATTTTCCGCAGTCCAAAACCTTTGAGGCGGTCACGCAGATCCCGCGTCTGATGGACGGCTCGCGCGTCAGCGTGGGCTTGCTCTTGGCGCTGGTGGGTGCGGGCTTGCTGTGGGTGT
This sequence comes from Limnohabitans sp. 63ED37-2, assembly GCF_001412535.1. Taxonomy (GTDB): domain Bacteria; phylum Pseudomonadota; class Gammaproteobacteria; order Burkholderiales; family Burkholderiaceae_C; genus Limnohabitans_A. The sequence goes on from NZ_CP011774.1 coordinate 510,394, forward strand.
TCTTGTTCCGTACCCGGGCGGGCTTTGCCCAGCAAGTGGGTGGGCTGGCACCTGATGCGGCGCGGTATGCCGGGTTTTCTTCGCGCAAGGCGCTGTGGGTGGCACTCATGGTGTCGGGCGGCGCGGCGGGTTTGGCGGGTGCTTTGGAGGTGGCGGGGCCCATCGGGCAGCTGACGCCTTATGTGCCTGCTGGCTATGGTTTTGCCGCGATCATCGTGGCGTTTGTCGGGCGCTTGCATCCGGCGGGCATGGTGCTGTCGGCGGTGCTGATGAGCATGTTCTACATCGGCGGGGAACTCGCGCAGTCGCGCTTGGGTCTGCCCAAATCGATTACGGGTGTGTTCCAGGGATTGCTGCTGTTTTGTTTGTTGGCGTGTGACACGCTGGTGGCCTACCGTCTGCGCTGGGTGGCGGCCAAGAAAGGGGGCGTGTGATGGAGTCGTATGCATTGCTGATCGCAGCCACCCTGAATGCGGGGACGGTGCTGGCCATCGCCGCTTTGGGTTTGCTGATCAATGAAAAAGCCGGTGTGGTGAACCTGGGGGCCGAGGGCATGATGCTGTGCGCCGCCATCGCGGGCTTTGCTGCCGTCGTACACACAGGCAACGACTGGTTGGGCTTTGCGGCGGGCATGGGCGCTGGCGCAGTGTTGGCGGCCATTTTTGGGGTGCTGGTCATTTGGCTGGGCACCAACCAATACGCCACAGGTCTGGCGCTGAGTTTGTTTGGTGTGGGTTTTTCTGCCTTTGTGGGCATTGGCTATGTGAAAGAAAAGCTGCCGGACCGGCCCCATTTTGCGGTGCCTTATTTGGCCGACATTCCGCTCGTGGGTTCCGCCTTGTTCAAGCAGCACCCGCTCGTTTATGGGGCGATGGCGCTGGTGTTGGCCCTGATTTGGTTCCTCTACAAAAGCCGCACCGGTTTGGTGCTGCGGGCGGTGGGCGAGTCGCCCGCATCTGCCCACGCTTTGGGCTACCCGGTACGCCGCATCCGCTTGGCGGCGGTGGTGGCTGGGGGCGCGTTGTGCGGCCTGGCTGGCGCTTACATCTCGGTGATCTACACCCCGCTGTGGGTCGAGGGCATGGTGGCGGGCAAGGGCTGGATTGCCTTGGCCCTGACCACCTTTGCCACTTGGCGTCCGGCACGGGTTTTGCTGGGTGCTTATTTGTTTGGTGGTGTGACCATGCTGCAGTTCCATTTGCAGGGCGTGGGCGTGCAAGTGCCCAGCCAGTTGCTCACGGCGCTGCCCTACATCGCCACCATCGTGGTGCTGGCCCTGATTTCGCGCAATCCGACCTGGATTCGCGTGAACATGCCCGCCTCGCTGGGCAAGCCCTTTTATCCCGGTTCATAATTGCTTTTTTCCAACCCCTGTAACCCTGTTCAAAAAGGACCTGACATGACAGACCTCTCCAAGCGCTCCATCGTCAAGATGGTGGCCCTGACCGCTGTGGCTGCCGCCGCACTGGTGGGCTGTGGCAAAAAAGAAGAAGCCCCCAAGGCGGAAGCCCCCGCTGCGGCCAAGCCTGAGCCCCTGAAGATCGCGTTTGCATATGTCGGCCCTGTGGGCGACGGCGGCTGGACCTTTGCGCACGACAACGGCCGCAAGGAAATCGAAAAAGCCTTCGGCGACAAAGTGGTCACCACCTTCGTTGAGAAAGTGCCAGAAAGCGCTGACGCCGAGCGCGTGATCCGCGACATGGCCGCCCAAGGCAACAAGCTGATTTTTGGCACCACTTTTGGTTATATGGAGCCCATGCTCAAAGTGGCCGCTGACAACAAGGGCGTGAAGTTCGAGCACGCCACCGGCTACAAAACCGCCGAGAACATGCGCACTTACGACAGCCGCACCTACGAAGGCGCGTACATGGCGGGTGTGATCGCAGGCAAGATGACCAAGACCAACACCCTGGGTGTGGTCGCCTCCATCCCAATTCCTGAGGTGGTGCGCAACATCAACAGCTTCACCATGGGCGCGCAGTCGGTCAACCCCAAGATCAAGACCAAGGTGGTCTGGGTGAACGAGTGGTTCAACCCACCGAAAGAAACCGAAGCCGCCACTTCGCTGATCAACGGTGGCGCGGACGTGCTGATGCAAAACACCGACTCGTCGGCCGTGTTGCAGACCGCCGAAAAAATGGGCAAGCGTGCCTTTGGCTGGGACTCTGACATGACCGCTTACGGCCCCAAGGCCCACCTGGGCTCGGCTGTGATCAACTGGGGTCCTTACTACGTCAAGGCCGTGGGTGAAGCTCTGGAAGGCAAGTGGACCACAGGTCAAAGCTGGTGGGGCGTGAAGGAAGGCGCGATCGACATGGTCAACGTGGCCGCTGACGTGCCAGAAGACACCAAGAAGAAAATCGACGAGATCAAATCAGGTCTGAAAGCCGGTACATTCTCGATCTGGAAAGGCCCGATCGTGGACCAAGCCGGTAAAGAAGTTCTGGCCAAAGACGCTGTGGCCGACGACAAGTTCCTGGGTGGTGTGATGTTCTACGTCAAGGGCGTGGAAGGCAAGATCCCCGGCAAGTGATGGGAAATCCGCAGGGCCTGTTGCTTCCGAGTTGATCGGGAGTGCAGCGCCCTCTGATCTGAAAGCCGCTAGACGCAAGTTGGGCGGCTTTTTTCATTCTGTTGCCCCCTTGGTGACGGCCAAGTCCCTCAGGTTTGATACGCTGGCAAGGTTCAGTACCCCCGCAAAGGCCCCGCTTTGTTCAAACACCTGGAATCTCCCGCTGCTGCTGCCCCAACGCTGCAGCAAATCCGCGCCCACTTTGGCACCACCTACGCCGCCAACGCCCTGATCGGTTTCATTTTTGCCGCGACCGGGCCGGTGGCCGTCATTTTGTCGGTGGGCACGCGTGGGAGTTTGTCGCCCGAAGAGCTGGCGTCTTGGGTGTTCGGGGTGTTTTTTGTCAATGGCCTGGTCAGTTTGCTCATGAGCTGGCGCTACATCACACCGTTGGCTTTTGGCTGGACGATTCCCGGCACGGTGTTGGTGGGGCCAGCCTTGCAGCATCTGAGTTTTGCCGAGGTCATTGGCGCTTTTTATGCGACCAGTGCCCTGATCTTGGTGCTGGGCCTGAGCGGCTGGGTCAAGCGGGTCATGGCGGCGCTGCCCATGCCCATTGTCATGGGCATGGTGGCCGGGGTCTTCTTGCGCTTTGGCCTCGACATCGTGCGGGCGCTGCAAAGCGATGTGGCCATTGCAGCGCCCATGGTGGCGGTGTTTTTGTTGTTATCGGCCAATGCCGATTGGGGCAAACGTCTGCCACCGGTCATTGGGGCCTTGCTGGTCGGGGCTTTGGCGGTGGCGGTGGCGGGCCGACTCGATGCGGCTGCCGTGGGGCAATTGGCTTTGGCGCAGCCCGTCATTCAGGCCCCGGTGTGGTCGTTTGCCGCGATGCTGGAGTTGGTGGTGCCCCTGGCCATCACGGTGCTGGTGGTGCAAAACGGGCAGGGTGTGGCCGTGCTCAAAAACGCTGGGCACGAGCCACCCGTCAACATGATCGCGGTGGCCTGCGGTGTTGGCGCGGCGGTGAGCGCCGTGTTTGGCGCGGTCAGCACCTGCCTCACGGGGCCAACCAATGGCTTGCTCACCTCGTCTGGCGAGAAATCGCGCCACTACACCGGGGCGCTGATGTTTGGTGTGCTGGCGCTGTTGTTCGGTCTGATGGCGCCCACCTTCACGGGGTGGATGCTGGCTGCACCCAAAGAGTTCATCATGGTGCTGGGCGGCCTGGCCATGCTGCGCGTCTTGCAAGGCGCATTTGTGGCTTCGTTTGGTGCGGGCAAGTTTTCGCTTGGCGCCTTGGTGAGTTTGCTGGTGACTGTGGCCGACATCGGTTTGTTCAACATTGGCGCGGCTTTCTGGGGCTTGGTCGCCGGATTCGCGGTCTCGTGGTGGATGGAGCGGGGCGATTTTCAGAAAACTTGATGTGGGTGAGGCTGCACAGCTGCTCAGCGTGTAAGCTGGCCAAGCAAGTGAACACAACCACTGATTTCATTCAACGCATCTTGAAGGGTCTTTCATGCTGGAGCGCTTCATTCAAAACAAGAAACTCGATGCGGCCAAGCTGAGCGCCAAAAAGCTGCTCAGCGCCCGGGGTGAGGCCAATGCGCAAAGCATGGCCATCAAGCTGATCGACCATTACGACCATCTGGACAAGCGCAGCCAGATCGACTTTTTCCATTTTTTGTCGAGCCAATTCAACCCCGACCCGTCCTTGGTGGTGGATGCGGCCAACCGCTACAACACCGAGCGCAACGAGGCCAGTTTGATCCACTTGTTCCAGACCGTGGAGCCGCCCCGCCAGGAGCTGTTGCGGCGGGTCAACCGGGCAGCCGCTGGCACGGCCACCATTTTGAAAATGCGCCAGACCCTGCTGTCCTACCTCAAGGACCATCCGGCTTTTCGGGCCACCGATTCGGACATGCACCATTTGCTCAGTTCCTGGTTCAACCCGGGTTTTTTGGAGTTGCACCAGATCACCTGGAACTCCCCCGCGCAACTGCTCGAAAAAATCATTGCCCATGAATCGGTGCATGCCATCGATGGCTGGGACGATTTGCGCCGACGCTTGCAGCCGGACCGCCGTTGCTTTGCATTTTTTCATCCCCAATTGCCCGGCGAACCGCTGATCTTTGTTGAAGTGGCGCTGGTGCCGAATATCTCGAAAGACATTGGCACCTTGATCAACAAGCAGGCGCCGGTGGGCGATGCCAAAAGCTTCAAGGCAGCGATTTTTTACTCCATCAGCAATTGCCAGCCAGGTCTCAAGGGCGTGTCCTTGGGGAATTTCCTGATCAAGCGGGTGGCGCAAAAATTGATCGAGGAGATCCCATCCCTCAAAACCTTTTGCACCTTGTCCCCCATTCCGGGCTTTACCCAGTGGCTGGATGCGGGTGCGCCCCTGCCTGAGGAACGCATCGGTCCCACGCAGCTGCGCAAGTGGCAAGAAGCCCAAAAAATTCTGGCCGCGAGCAGCCTGAACTGGGCCGAACGCCTCAAGTCAGGCTGGCATCCCGAGCGCAATGCGGAGGCCGAGCGGGCGACCCTCATGCGTCTGTGCGCCTTGTACCTGATGCACCAAACCCCTGAGGCGCGGGGCGATGCCGTGGGCAAATTCCATCTGAGCAACGGGGCGACGCTGCACCAGATCAACTGGGCGGCTGACCTGTCCAAAAAAGGCCTGCAACAGTCGGGCGGTCTCATGGTCAATTACCTCTACGAATTGGACAAAGTGGAAGAGCAACACGAGGCGTTCAGCCACAAGACGGTGAGCTGTTCACGCGGCGTCGAGAAGTTGGTTTAACCATGTCCAGCCCGCTGTTGAAACCCCTGAATGAAGGCGTCTGCGCCTTGCACGACCCATCGGGCCTGCATGTGGGCAACTTCAAATGGATCCAGGGCCAGTGGAAGTTCAAGGCCATCGGCTACGGGCCAGGTGCTCAAGTCGTGCCCGGTGGCGGCCCTTTGACCGACCGACACAACTGCTGTTTGGCGCAACTGGATGAAGCCCTCATCCGTGCCCAATTTTTTGAGGAGTGACCATGTTCAAAGTTCACGCCATTCCCCCAGAGCGCCTGCCCGAGTTGCTGCGCACCATGCCCAAGGCCGAGCTGCACATCCACATCGAAGGCTCATTGGAGCCTGAGCTGATCTTTGCGCTGGCCCGGCGCAATGGCGTGTCCTTGCCCTACGCCGATGTGGCCGCTTTGCGCAGTGCCTATGCCTTCACCAACCTGCAAAGTTTTCTGGATTTGTATTACGCCGGAGCCAGTGCGCTGCTGCACGAGCAGGATTTTTACGACATGGCCTGGGCCTATTTTGAAAAAGCTGCCGCCGACCATGTGGTGCGGGCCGAACTCTTCTTTGATCCCCAAACCCACACGGCGCGGGGTGTGCCCATGGCCGCGGTCATCGAAGGCCTGAGCCGCGCATGCAGCGATGCGCAAGCCCAACTGAACATCAGCGCTGATTTGATCTTGTGCTTTTTGCGTCACCTGTCTGAAGAAGATGCGTTGGCCACTTTGGAAGAAGCCATGCCCTGGCGAAAGCACTTCATTGGTGTGGGTCTCGATTCCAGCGAGTTGGGTCACCCACCCGAAAAGTTTTCCCGCGTGTTTGCCCGTGCCCGCGAGCTGGGCTTGCACTGCGTGGCGCACGCGGGTGAAGAAGGCCCTCCCGCTTACATTTGGGGCGCTTTGGATGTGCTGCAGGTCGAGCGCATTGACCACGGCGTGCAAGCCATCCACGACGCTGCGCTGATGCAACGCTTGGCCGAAAGTCGCATGCCGCTCACTGTCTGTCCACTGTCCAACCTCAAGCTGTGTGTGTTCAAAAATCTGGCCGACCACAATTTAGGTCAGATGCTGGATGCAGGCCTGTGTGTGACCCTCAACTCCGACGATCCGGCCTACTTTGGCGGCTACTTGAACGACAACTACCTGCAGACCTTTGCCGCCCTGCACCTGAATGCACAACAGGCCTACCAACTGGCCGCCAACAGCATCGAAGCGAGCTTCGCATCAGGGGCCGACAAGCGCCGATGGATGCATGAGCTGAAAGCGTGTTTTCAGGGGTTTGCGGAGCAGGATTGAGGGCTTGTGCAGTCGGGTTAAAATTACCTACTGAAGCCCGCTGCTCCGGCGGGCTTTGTTTTGTTCAATCTTCGGGGCCATGTAGAGGACTACCATGTATAAAAACCTCGCTGCCACGCTCGTGGTCGCCTGCTTTTTCCTTCCTGCCGTTCAGGCACAAACTTCCTCGCCAACGCCAGTCAAAGCGACCGAGCCCATCAAGGCCGGTTTTGTCTATGTTTCGCCCATCACCGATGCGGGCTGGACGCGCCAGCACGACGAGGGTCGCAAGGCCGTTGAGCGGGCTTTGGGTGATCAGGTCAAGACCACTTTTGTGGCCGATGTGGCCGAGGGTGCGGATGCCGAGCGCGTGATCCGCGACTTGGCGCAACAAGGCCATCAGATCATTTTCACGCCCAGTTTTGGCTACATGGAGCCCACGCTGCGGGTGGCCAAAGACTTTCCCAACGTGAAGTTCGAGTCGGTGACCGGCTTTAAAACCGCGCCCAACGTATCGGCGTCGAACGCCCGTTATTACGAAGGCCGTTATTTGGCGGGCGTGGCCGCCGGGCGCATGACACAAACCAATGTGGCGGGCTATGTGGCGGGTTTCCCGATCCCCGAGGTGCTGCAAGGCATCAATGCCTTCACGCTCGGCATGCGCTCGGTCAACCCCAAAGCCACCGTCAAAGTGGTTTGGCTCAACGCCTGGTTTGATCCACCCAAAGAGCGCGAAGCGGCCATGGCCTTGTTCAACCAGGATGTGGACGTGATCGCGTTCCACACGGGATCGACGGCCGTGATGGCGGCAGCGCAGGAGCGCGGCAAGATGGCTGTGGCCTACCATTCGGACATGCGCCGGGTTGCGCCGGATGCCCAGATCATCGCGGTGACCCACCAGTGGGGTGACTACTACACCTCACGCGTCAGGGCCGCTTTGTCGGGCACCTGGACTTCGGGGAATGTGTGGGGTGGCATCAAGGACGGCATGATCCGTGTGGGCGAGTTTGGCCCCAAAGTGCCCAAGGCGGTTCAAGACGAGGTGCTGGCCAAGCAAAGGCTGGTGGGCACGGGCAAGTTGTTGCCCTTTGCAGGCCCCATCACCGACAACGAAGGCAAGGCTGTGCTGCCTGCGGGCCAAAGCCTGAGCGATGCCCAGATCTTGAACATGAACTACCTGGTGCAGGGTGTGCAGGGCCGCGTCTCGCGCTAAAGCCTTCAAGCCAGGTCAGGCCAAGACCTGGCGTTGCTGAATGAAAAAAGCCGAGGCTGTAAGGCCTCGGCTTTTTGTTGAGCGCGGATCCAATCAGGGTTTGAGCAAGGCCAGCAAGCTTTGCAGGTTGGGTGCTTTCCCCAGGCTCCAGCAGGTTTTCAAAATGTCATTCACCCGAGCGGCTCCCAAAATCGGGTCGGACAAGTCGCGGAACTTGCTTTCCAGGTCGGCATCGGTCATGGGTTTTTGCAGGGAGCCAATGGCGTGCTCCACATGCACCTTCACGCTGCGGCCATCGTTCAGATGGGCGGTGACATACACGCTTTCTTCACGCACCGAAGTGTCCACCACGGCTTGGACTTTGTCACGCAGGCTCACCACGTCTTCGCGGCGCACGATGTGGTCTGAAAACTCTTCTTCGCCTGCACGGCCAAAGATCAAGCCGACGGCGCAGCCGTGGTACACGCTGAACTTGCCTTGCAAACCGTCTTGCGGTGTCTTCTTGCCGGTCAGCTCGAGCACCAGCGGGTGCACACGCAACTCGATGCTCTTGACTTCTTCCGCTTTGACGCCTTGTGCACGCAACTGGGCGCAAGCGTCGATGCTGGGGTGGATCACGATGCCGCAGGCAAAGGGCTTGTAAGCGTTGAAGCTGATCTCAAAGCGTTGGCCCAATTCGTCTTGCGCCTCTCGCCAGTCGTATTTGGTGGACAAGACCTGTGCCCAGCCGCGAGGCGCTTCCAGCGCACGGGCGCTGGAGGTGAAGCCATGCTTGGCCATGAGGGCCGACATCAAACCCGCGCGGGCTGCGCCACCGGGGTGGAAGGGTTTGGTCATGGTGCCAAATTGTTCACGCAAGCCTACGGGCTGCGAAGCCGCTATGCCCAAGGCCATGGCCGTTTGTTGCGCATTCAGACCCAACAAACGTGCGCATGCTGCCGCAGCACCCAAGGTGCCGGTCGAGCCCGTGATGTGCCAGCCGCGGTCGTAGTGTTGTGGGTAAACCAGATTGCCCATGCGGCAGGCCACGTCAATGCCCAGCACCAGCGCGTCCATGACCTGGCGGCCCGAGCTGTTTTGGGTTTCGGCCAAAGCCATCACGGCAGACGCCACGGGGCCTGCCGGGTGGATGATGGTTTTGAGGTGGGTGTCGTCAAAGTCAAAGGTGTGCGACGAGATGCCGTTGATCAGGGCCGCACTGGCCATGTCCACACGCTCCGAACGCCCAGCCAGCGTGGCCTGGGGTGCGGGCGAGAGCATGTTCACAGCAGCCAAGGCCGACTCGACGGCCTCGTGTTTCGCCGCACCGATCGCGCAGCCCAGCCAGTTCAAAAATGTGCGGTGGGCTTCGTGTTCGACGGTTTCGCTCCAGCCTTGGCTGGGGTGCTCGGCCACAAATTGGGCCAGTTGTGCCGTGATGGGCGGGGCGTTGTGGTCAGCGGCCACAGCGGTGTTGATGGTCATGTGCAGTCCAGTCAGGTTAAAAAATCAGGCGTCGAGATTGATCTTGCGTTCGCGGGCCAAGTCGGTCCAGCGGGCTAGGTCTTTCTTCATGTAATCCAGAAATTGGGCAGGCGTCATGGGGGTCAACTCGACGGCTTCAGCGCTGAGCTTTTCCCGGAAGTCCGGTTGGGCCAGCACTTGGGCGATGGCGTCGTTGAGTTGCTTGACCAAGTTGGCAGGCATGCCAGCGGGGCCGACCACGCCGTACCACTGTTGGGCATCAAAGCCTTTGAGTCCGGCTTCTTCCATGGTGGGCACATCCTTGAGCGCGGGGTGACGCTGCGTGCCCGTGACCGCCAGGGCCCGCACACGGCCACTGCGGATGTGCGGCAGGGCCGCGGCCAGGCCGGGGAACATGGCTTGTGTTTGGCCCGCGATCACATCGGTGGTGGCAGGAGCGATGCCGCGGTAGGGAATGTGCACCATAAAAGCCCCTGTGACCGCCTTGAACAACTCGGCCGTCAGATGGGTCAGCGAGCCTGCACCCGCAGAGCCATAAGAAATTTTGCCGGGGTTTTTCTTGACGTAATCGATGAATGCTTTGACGTCTTTGGCAGGGACATTGGTGTTGACCACCAGCACATTGGGGGTGCTGCCGATCATGCCGATGGGGGTGTAGTCCTTGATCGGGTCGTAGCTGAGTTTGCGGGTGGCGGGTGCTGTGCCGTGTGTGGCCACGTAGCCTTGCATCAGGGTGTAGCCATCGGGGGCAGCCTTGGCGGCCATTTGTGAGGCGATCACACCGCCGCCGCCGCCGTGATTTTCCACCACCATGGATTGGCCCAGCACTTTGCCCAAGCGGTCGCACAGTTGGCGGCCAATCATGTCGGAGCCGCCGCCAGCGGCCACGGGCACGATGTATTTGATGGGACGGTTGGGGAAAGCGGCTTGTGCCGAGGCCAGGCCGGGCATGGCCATGAGCATGGGGGCGGCCTGGATCAGTGTGCGTCTTTTCATGGTGTCTCCTCTGGGGTGGTTGAAATCATTTCGGTGCCTGTCAGGCTTCGGCTCAAGCGCTGGTGCGCCTGGGTGACGTGATCGGCCAGCAGGCTCTGGGCGCGGCGGATATCCCCTAGCTCAATGGCCTGGCTGATCCTCTGGTGTTCTGCAATCGAGGTGGCCATGCCGCTGACTTGGGCCAGGCTTTGCAGTCGGGCCAAGTGCAGTTTTTGCACCACCTCTTGGTAGGTGTGGCTGAGCTGGTCGTTGTGGGCAGCCACCACGATCAGCCAATGGAAATGCAGGTTCTCGGAGTAATAGGCGGACAACTTGTGTTGTGCATTGGCCTCTCGCATCGTGGTGATGGAGGCATTCAGGGCCTGGGTCAGCGCTTGTCGGTCGGGGGTGGGCAAGGCGGCAGCTTTGGCGCCAGCAAAACCGTCGAGCAGGCCGCGGATCTCGTACAAATCGCGCACCTCTTGGGCCTCGATGGCTCGGACAAACACACCTGCATGTTTGCGCGAGACCACCAGCCCAGAACTCTCCAATTCGCGCAAAGCCTCCCGCACAGGCACCCGTGACACCTGCAAGCGCTTGGCAACATCCGGTTCGTTGATGCGGTCACCCGGTACCAACTGACCCTTGAGGATGTGCTCGAGCAAATCCTCCCGCACCAGCTTGGCCAGCGAGGTCTCGCGCATGGTTTTGATGCGGTCTGTGGTGTCGGAGGTGATCCAGGGCAGCATGGTGGGCGGTATATTTTGGAATATCGTATACGATATTTCCATCTGGTGGCTGGGGCAGGGCGCATTACGCGACCAGCGGTGGGGTCTTGTCGTCAGTGCCCCATCCCCTGGTTTCTATGGGTTGGCGGCACAGGGCTTTATGGGCGCCCTTAAAATGCCCAAAACATTCAAAGGTTGAGCGATGAGCATCAAGAGCGACAAATGGATCCGCCGCATGGCCGAAGAGCACGGCATGATCGAGCCGTTCGAGCCAGGACAGATCCGCAAAGACGCGTCCGGCCAAAAAATCGTCAGCTACGGCACCAGCAGTTATGGCTACGACATCCGCTGCGCCCCTGAATTCAAGGTTTTCACCAACATCTACAGCACCGTGGTGGACCCCAAAAACTTCGATGAACGCAGCTTTGTGGACATCGAAAGCGATGTCTGCATCATCCCGCCCAACAGCTTTGCCCTGGCCCGCACGGTGGAGTACTTCCGGATTCCACGCAATGTGCTGACCATTTGTCTGGGCAAGAGCACTTATGCCCGTTGCGGCATCATCGTGAACGTGACCCCTTTCGAGCCCGAGTGGGAGGGGTATGTGACACTCGAGTTCAGCAACACCACGCCGCTGCCCGCCAAAATTTACGCTGGCGAAGGTTGCGCTCAGGTGCTGTTTTTCGAGAGCGACAAAGACGACGTTTGCGAGACCAGTTACAAGGACCGGGGCGGCAAATACCAAGGCCAAGTGGGCGTGACGCTGCCCAAAACCTGAGCCCTTGGCGCCTCAGGCCGCTTATCTGTATTTCTGCATAAGCAAAGAACAAATCAATGGTTTGATACTGCGTAAAAGTTCGCCACAATCTAATTGCTTGATGTCAGCCAGTTTGCCACGTGCCTGGCAGACTCGTTCGCATTGATCTGTCCCAGACCTTTTGCAGGACAATCGTGCGGTATTTGAGGCATTCCAAGAAAAGACACCATGGCCAAAACAGCAGCACCCGAAGACAACGTCTTGACCGAATCGGAAGAGGTTTTTGAAAAAGCCGCCGAGGTCTTTCGTGTCATGTCGGCCCCCATGCGCTTGCGCATCATCAGTTCACTTTGCAACGGCGAAAAGAACGTGGGCGAGTTGCTGGCCGAGATCGACACCACCCAGCCCAACATGTCGCAGCACCTGAACACCCTTTACCAGTCGGGTGTGCTCGGCAAGCGCCGAGAAGGCGTGCAAATTTATTACCGCATCATCAACGACCGCGTGGTCACGCTGTGCCGAGCCGTGTGCGTGCAGATCGCCAGCGAAAGCGATTGAAAGAACAACGTCAGTTTCAGGCCGGGTTTTCACGGGCACGCTTTCGCCATGGACCCGGCTAACATCCATACATAAGGAGTAACGAATGAAGAAGCATCTGCTGTTGATTTCCGGCCTGCTGGCTTGCACCCTGAGTTGGGCTGAGGTCAAGGTGGTTTACCACCTGAGCGAAGGCATCCCCCAAGCCTCACGGGCCATTGGCAACATCCGCAACCACCTCAATGCCGATCCGACCGCCAAAATCGTGGTGGTTACCCATGGCTTGGGCATTGACTTTTTGATCAACGGCGCAACCAACCAGATGGACCAGCCCTTTGCTGGCGGTGTTGCGGATCTGGTCAACAAAGGCGTGGAGTTCCGTGTGTGCAACAACACCTTGGTGTCGCGCAAAATCTCCCCTGACAAACTCCTGATGGAAGCCAAAGTGGTGCCCTCTGGTGTTTCTGAAGTGGCCAAGCTGCAGGCCAATGAGAAATTTGTTTATCTGCGCCCTTGAGTGTGTTGACGGCTGACGTCATCGCTTGACCCATTTTTTACAAGGACATTTCCCATGAAGATTCAACACGCTCTGACAGCGGCAACCCTGGTCGCCATGTCTGGCCTGGCACAAGCTCAGGTTGACCCGCTGCACGTTCGCAGCTGGGCCGCATCGTGCGCGGCCTGCCACGGCACAGATGGCCGTGCCCAGCCCGGCATGGAGTCTTTGGCCGGTGCCAATAAAGATGACATGGTCAAGAAAATGCTCGACTTCAAGGCTGGCCGCAAGCCTGCCACCATCATGCATCAGCTCGCCAAGGGCTATTCTGACGACCAAATCGTCGCCATCGCAGGCTACTTTGCTGCACAAAAGAAATAAGGAAAACCGCCATGCAACGTCGTCATTTTTTGCAGACTGGCTCCGCTTTGGGTGCCATGGGGTTGGTTTCGGGCTGTGCCACCGTGGGTGGCGGCAGCGGCCCCAAAGTGGTGGTCATTGGTGGGGGCTATTCCGGCGCCACGGCCGCCAAATACCTGCGCATGTGGTCTGAGCACAAAATCCAAGTCACACTGGTCGAGCCCAACGATGCCTTCATTTCTTGCCCCATCTCCAACCTGGTGATCGGTGGCAGCAAGACCATCGCCGACATCACCACCCCCTATGACAACCTGACCAAGCGTCACGGTGTCAAGGTCATCAAGGACCGCGTCAACAGCATCGACGCCGACAAGCGCATCGTCAAGCTGGCAGGTGGTACCGAGTTGGCTTATGACCGCCTGATCGTCTCTGCTGGTATCGACTTCATGTGGGAAACCTTGCCTGGTATGAACAAGGGGGATGCCAAGGACAAAGTCATGCACGCCTGGAAAGCTGGCGCACAAACTGTCACCCTTCGCAAACAACTCGAAGCCATGCCCGACGGCGGCGTCTTCGCCATGTCCATCCCGCTGGCCCCCTACCGCTGCCCACCCGGCCCTTACGAGCGTGCTTGCCAAGTGGCCGAGTACTTCAGCAAAGCCAAGCCCAAGAGCAAGGTTCTCATCCTGGACGCCAACGACGACGTGACGTCCAAAGGTCCGCTGTTCAAAAAAGCTTGGGCCGAGCGCTACAAAGGCATCGTCGAGTACCGCGGCAAGCACCGCGTGACCGATGTGGACGCCACCACCAACACTTTGAAGTTCGAGTTCAACGACGACATCAAGGCCAACGTGCTCAACGTCATCCCCAACATGCGTGCCGGTGACATCGCCGTCAACGCAGGCCTGGCCACCGCCAACAAGCGCTGGTGCGAAGTGGACTTCCTCACCTTCGAATCCAAGGCCGCCAAAAACGTGCACGTTTTGGGTGACTCGATCCAGATCGCGCCGGGCATGCCCAAGTCGGGCCACATGGCCAACCAGCACGGCAAGACCTGCGCGGCAGCCGTGGTGGCCTTGTTGATGGGCAAAGAGGTCAACCCTATGCCGATTTACAACAACACCTGCTACAGCTTTGTCAGCTCGGAAGACGTGGTCCACGTCGCCAGTGTGCACAAGTACGACGCCGAAAAGAAGACCATGCTGACCGTTCCCGGCTCGGGCGGTGTGTCGAGCGCGGCCAATGAACTCGAAGGCCGCTATGCCCACGCCTGGGCCCGCAACATCTGGGCCGACACACTGGCTTGATGGCACTTGCCCAAAACGCCGCAGTCACCTGACTCGCGGCGTTTTTTTACGGCAAATATTTGTCTGAATTTTTCTTTCTCATGCGTTCGATGTTGAGGTTAATCATGAACACACGCTTTACGCCAGGCCGTTGGGCCCCTGCCGTTTTGTTACTCTGCGCAGCCTGGTTGTCACCATCGGCCATGGCGCAGGCCGACGAGGCCCGCGCCAAAAAAATCGTGGGTGGCTCCTGCTTTGTGTGCCATGGCGCCGAGGGGGAATCGTCCAGTGAGGTGTTTCCGCGACTGGCTGGCCAGCACTGGGAATACACGGCCAAGCAGCTCGAGAACTTCAAATCTGGAAAACGCAAGAGCACCGCCATGGCCGACATGGTGGCCAAACTCACCCCCGATGAAATGGTGGCGCTGGGCAAGTTCTTTGAAAAACAAAAGGCCGAGGTTGAACCTTCGAAAGACGCTGGTTTGGCGGCTGTTGGTAAATACATTTATCACAACGGCAACAAATACAGCGGCTTGGCTTCTTGCGCCAGCTGTCATGGTGCCGATGCCAAAGGGACCACTGCACTGCCGCGTCTGGCCGGGCAGTATTCGGGCTATACCGAAACCCAGCTCAAACAGTTCAACCAGCGTGAGCGCACCAACGACAACGCTGTGATGCACGCCATCGCCAGCAAAATGTCCCCCTTGGAAATGGCCGCTGTGGCCGAATACCTGAGCGGGAAATAAGTCGCTCATCGCCCGTGGTCGGGGCTGCCGCAAAATGCAGCAAAGCTCCTGTGGGACGACGCCCTGGTCGAGATGAAGGCTTGCTACCTCAGGGGCGCTTGAAACCCTCAGCGGGCAGGGATGTCGGTTTGTCCGCAGCGCCCCCATCAAGCCAGCGGTCTGTCAGGCCTGCGCCCACCCACATGCCCACCAGACTCAGCCAAGCGGTCAGCGCAAATATGGCACCGCCCGTCACGCCCGCGCCCACCGCGCAGCCGCCTGCCAGCATCGAGCCAAATCCCATCAGAATGGCCCCACCGATGTAGCGACGCATGCTGTAACCGTCAGAAAAACCTTCCAGCTTCCAGTCTCGGCCCACCAGTGCCCCTATCAAGGAGCCGACAAACACACCCGGCATCAGGCCAAAGTCAAAGCCGATGGGTGGGGCTGGCCAGTGCATCACGCGCATCAGCCACTCGGCCGAGGGTCCACTGAAGGTCAGACCCTGAATTTGCACCGGGTCAAAGGACTCGGCCGCCACCCATTGGCTAAAACCCCAAGCAGCCGCCACCGACAAACCCGTGCCCATGCCGCCCAGCCACATCCACACACTGCGCTGCGGACTGCGCAGCGCAAAGAACAAAGCCGCTGCCAGCCATAACCCACCCATGGCCAAGCCCGCCCAATGGTCCACGCCCGCGATGGCCAACAGATCGCGCGGCGCACCGCCCTCTACCGTCCACCAGCTGCTGATGTGCGTGCGCAGCGGTGACAAAGCCCCGCCCAAAGCGGCCTGGGCCGTGACCGCAAAAATCAAACCTGAGAGCAGTGCGCGCAAATTGCCATTGGCCGACAGCACCAGCAAACGGCTGGCGCAGCCCCGTGTCATGACCATGCCCACGCCAAACAACATGCCGCCGATCAGAGCGCCGGAGATGCTGCCCTTGGCCGAAATCTGCCTGGCACTGCCCGTGTCCAGCCAGCCCATCAAGACCATCAGCTGCACGCCAATGACGGCCGAGGCAAACGCCAGTAACCACACCGAAAGCTTTTCGCCAAACCGTCGGTGCCAAAACTCGATGACCGCCGCCCGCAGGCAAAAGCGCGAACGCTGGGCCCAAAAGCCAAACGACAAACCAATCAAAACCCCACCAGCGGCCAGCACGGTGCCTTGCCCGTACGTCTCAACCCATTGCGCCATCGACATGGCCAGCTCCATTCATATCAGTGATTGCTGATATGAAATGTACGCCTAAACCGGTAGTGCCCAATTGACGCGGATCAAGGCTTTAAATGGGCCAGCCCATGCTGCGGTTGATGCGCCAGGCCATGCCAGCCCCCAACCAGATCGAGATCAGGGTCAGCCAGGCGGTGAGTGAAAACACCGAGCCCCCGGTCATGCCCGCGCCCACGGTGCAGCCACCCGCCAGCACCGCGCCAAAACCCATCAGCACCGCGCCGACCAGGTAATGGCCCAGTTTGTTCTCGGTCTTGAAGCCCTCGAACTTGAAGTCGCCACCGACCAAGGCGCCCAATAAAGAGCCCACAAAAGTAGCGGGTAGCAAACCCGCATCAAAACCCAATTTGGGGGAAGTGGCGGTGGACAGCACCCGCATCAGCATCTCCGCCGAGGCGCTGCTGAAGCTCAGGCCCTGAATCTGCACCGCTTCAAATGACGTCGAGGCAATCGCCTGCGTCAGGCCCCAGCCCAGTGCAATGCTCAAGCCAGTGATGATGGCCCCCAGCGCCAAACCCCAACGCCGTTGGTGGGTTTTGAAGAAAAAGTAAAAACCCGTTCCCAAAGCCAGCACGGCCAGCACCAGTCCACCCGTGGGGCCGATGCCCGTGAGCTGCAGGACATCACGACCGGGCCCGCCATCGATAGGCCACCAACCGGCCAAGGCTTGGCGAGCAGGGGCCAGCCAACCACCGATGCTGGCCTGCACCGTCACCGCAAACACCAGGCCAGCGAGCAAGGCGCGCAAATTGCCATTGGCCGACAAAATCAGCAAACGGCTGGCGCAGCCGCGCGTCAAAATCATGCCCGCTCCAAACAACAAGCCGCCCAGCACCGCGCCAGACAAGGTGCCTGTCGCGCCAATGTAGCGGGCGTCTGCTGGCTTGAGGCCGCCCGCCCACACAAGTGCCTGCACGCCCACCAGTGCCGCCCCAAAAGCCAGCCACCACACGCTGAACCGATCACCTGTGCGGCCTTCACAGCACTCCACCACAGCCGCGCGGGCACAAAACCTTGTGCGCTGGGCCGCCAGGCCAAAGATGAAGCCGACCAAAGCACCCGCCATAGCCAGTACATTCGAGTCTCCCCAGGTTTCGAGCAAGCTTGCGAGATTCACGGATTTCTCCAATAATTCATTGGTTTCTTATATTCAAAATGCGACTTTGGCGTTACGTCAGTCCGCTGCGCAAAACCCGATATTGTCCACGGTCTGCAATTCATGGCTTCCAACCCGACTATGTTTTCCTTGTTAGATTTACGCCGTCGTGACTGGCTTTTACGGGTGGGGGTATCGCTTGCGGCCACGCCCGTTTGGGCCCAATCGGGCCGAGATGCCACCTTGCCCGCTTCCCAATCGCTGCCCGACGAACTGGCCCGCGCACTCAAAAACAAGCAGCCCTTGATCGTCATGGTCAGTCTGGACGGTTGTGTGTTTTGCCGCCAGGCTCGGCAAAGTCACCTCTCGCCCATGGCGCGTGCAGGCACCGCCATCGTGCAGGTCGACATGCGCAACAACCAGCCTGTGCTTGACTTTGCGGGCAAACTCACCACGCACGATGAGCTGACCCGGCGGTGGAAAGTCTCCATCACGCCCACCCTGCTGTTTTTTGGGCCTGGCGGCAAAGAAGTGGCCGAGCGCATGGAAGGCGCGTACCAGCCCGATTTTTACGGTCCCTACCTTGAAGACCGCATGGTGCAAGGGCGCAAAGTCCTTTAAAGCCAGGCCCTGCGTCAGTTGAGGCACGTTGGACGTGCTAAATTCAAAACATGATCCCCATCAAGATTGACTCGGCCTGGAAAGGCACCTCGGACTGCCGCAACTGCGGTATCCGTGACATGGTGCTCTTTGCCGACCTGAACGAACAGGACTTTGGCGAAATCCACACGCCTATTGACGACATGGTGTTCGCGCCCGACACGGCGCTGTACACCGAAGGTCAATCGGCGGTGGGCGTTTTCACGCTGCGCAAAGGCATGGTCAAGCTGGTGCGGGCCACCGCCGACGGCCGCGAACGCATCGTGCGGGTGCTGCGCCCCGGCGACGTGATCGGCCTCGAAGCCCTGGCCACCGCCCGCTACGACAGCGAAGCCATCGCCCTGGTCGAAGCCCAGGTCTGCCGCATCCCCCTGTCGGTGCTGCACCATCTGTCGTCCAACTCGCCACGCCTGCACAAACGCCTGATGCAAAAGTGGCAGGGCGCCCTGAAAGACGCCGACGACTGGCTGGCTGATTTGAACTTCGGCTCCGCCCGCCAACGCGTGGCCGCTCTGGCCCTGAAGATGCGCGACCCCGACCAACCAGACTTCACTTCATTTTTTGCGCGAGACGACATGGGCGCCATGCTCGACATCAAACTCGAAACCGTCAGCCGCGAAATCAGCAGCCTGGTGCGCGATGGCGCTTTAAAGCCCTGCGACAAACAGGGCAGGCGCTACGAAATCACCAACGAAGTCTTGTTGCAGCGCCAGTGATTGAAGGCAAGGCTGCTGCTTAAAACTCGTCTTTCACGCTGGTCAGGCCCAAGGCGTCCCAGTCCAGCATGCCGCCGCGGTAGTAGTAAATTTTGTTGGCCGGGAAACCATCGCGCGTCATGGCTTTGATGGCCATGGGGCTTTGGGGGCAGACGGGGCCGTTGCAAAAGGCGTAGACCTTTTTGGCCGATGCGCAATCCCACTGGCTGCCATTTTTCTTGCAGCCCAACTCGTTCATGCGGGCCGCCACTTCGGTGTAGGGAATGCCGACCGAGCCGGGAATGGTGCCTTTGACGCGGTCGTTGGTGTCACGCATGTCCAGCACGATGGCGTTGCGGTCGCTCAGTGCTTCCAGGATTTCGATTTCACCCACGGGGTGCACGCCGGGTACGGGCACCAAAGGTTGCAGGTTGCCGCCGTTTTTCGCACACGGGGTCATGGTGCGAGTGATGGTGACGGGGCCCTTGGCGGTTTGAACCACGACCGATTTTTGGGTGTCAATGATGTTCAAAGGCGTGCCCACGGCGATGGTGGCGGCTTGGCCAAAGGCCAGACCCGAGAGGCTCATGCCCAAAATCCAGGCAGCGATGTTTTTCATGTGTTGTTCCGTTCGATGGGCAAAAAGGGCTTGTGGCCATGCTTGGTCAGCATTCTAAAAATGGGCACTGCCAAACGGTTGATGCAAATCAATTCAGGAATGGCCTTTTGTTGGGCGGGTTGGGATTGTCAAAAAACTCTGCAAAAAGAGCCTTTGTGCATGAAATTGATCCAGCTCAAATCCGTGGGGCCACACACTGAGAAGATCGCCGTCTTGTCAAAGGAGACACCATGGAAAACCAAGAAAACAGATCCGCCGCGCTGAGCCGCCGCCAGTGGTTGCTGGGCTCGGCAGGCGCTGCCGTTTTGACCAGCGCAGCCCCTGCCGCCCAAGCGGCCAAAACCAAAACGCAGGCGCACATCGTGATTTTGGGCGGTGGCTTGGGCGGCATTGCCGTGGCCAACCGGCTCCATGCTTTGCTCGACGGGGCCAAGATCACCCTGATCGACCGCAAGGAAGAGCACAACTACCAACCCGGTTACACCCTGGTGGCCACGGGTGTGTGGCCCGTGAGCAAGGTGCGTGACCGCAATGCCGACTTCCACCCGCCGCAGCTCAACTGGATCAAGGACATGGTCGGCGAGCTGGACCCGGCCAGCAACATGGTGGTCACGGCTTCGGGTCAGCGCGTCCCATACGACTACTTGGTGGTGGCCATGGGCACGCACCAGGACTGGTCGCTGATCGAGGGCATGGATGTGAACGCGATTGGCCAAAAGGGCCTGACCAGCGTCTACCCCAGCCCCGAAGCAGCGCAGGCCACTTGGGCCAGCATGGACGCGTTTCGGCGCAAGGGTGGCAACGCAGTGCTGACGCTGCCGGCCACGCCTCTCAAGTGCGCGGGTGCGCCCCTCAAGATGACTTTCATGCTGCGCGACCGATTGGCGCAATCGGGCACCTTGGGTCAATCCAAAGTCACGTTTTACTCGGCGCTGGGCAATGTGTTTGGTGTCAAGGTGGTCAACGACAACGTGCTCTCGCGTTGGAACGATTTGGGCATCGTGGTTGAGACCACACAAAAGCTGCAGGGCATCGACATCGGGGCGCAGCGTGTGCGTTTTGTCTCACCCGAAGGCGCCAGCACCGAGGTGCCTTACGACTTCATCCATGTGGTGCCGCCCATGCGTGCGCCCGATGCGGTCAAAAATTCCGACTTGGCCTGGAAAGAGGGCCCCTTTGCCGCAGGCGGCTGGCTTGAGGTGGACAAGGACACCCTGCAGCACCGCCGCTACCCCAATGTGTTTGGCGTGGGCGATGTGAATGGCACGCCGCGTGGCAAGACGGCGGCCACCGTCAAAAAGAGCGCACCTATCGTGGCCGAGCATGTGGTGGACGTGATCGCGGGCCGCACGCCCGGTCAGAAGTTTGATGGCTACACCTCGTGCCCATTGATCGTGAAAGAGGGCTCTGCCATGCTGATCGAATTCGACTACGCAGGCAACCTCACGCCCTCGCTGCCCATGATCGAGCCACTGCAGGCAGGCTACTTTGCCTGGCTGATGAAATACCGCATGCTCAAGCCTGCCTACATGGCGACGCTCAAGGGCCGGGTTTGAAGCCCACTTACAACATCAGGAGACGTACATGTATGAAATCTGGCTGGCGATGAACATCGCCTTCGAAATCGCTTGGGACCTGTGGCCTGCGCTGTTGCCTTTGGCGCTGGTGTGGGCAACGGTCATGCTCATCAACCGCAAGAAGCTGGCGCTTGTCAGCGCCTCATCGCTGGCGGCCTTGGCAGTGCTGGTGGCGCTGGCGGCGGTGTTGGCTTTGCCGTCTTTGTCCAAGTCCACACTGGCCGACATGGGGTATTGGGTGGACTGGGCCGCTTTGCTGGGCATGGCCGCAGGTGTGGGCGTGGCGGCAGCTGTTCTGCTGTGGCCTGTGCTGGTCCTGCGCAAGCGCTGAAAGCTTCAAGCGTTCAGGCGGCCTTGGGCCAGTGCATGCCAAAGCGCTGGGCCAGGTGGCTTTCGGCTTCTTCGAGCATGAAGTAGCGAAACGCCTCGGCTGCAGGCGAGAGCATTTTGGATTGGGTGTGCACCACGTTCCATGAGCGCACCACGGGCGCACCTTCCACATCGAGCATGCAGATCAGCTTGTGCTCCAGCTCCAAGCCAATGGTGTGCAGCGACAAAAAGCCCAGGCCCAGTCCCGCCATCACAGCTTGCTTGATGATTTCGTTGCTGTGCAGCTCGATTTTCATGCGCGGCTCGACGTGTGTGTCTTCAAAAAACTTTTCCATGGCGGCGCGGGTGCCTGCCCCCTTTTCGCGCACGATGAAGTCGAAGGGTCGCAGGTCTTCCACACGCAGGTGGTCGCGATGTGCCAGAGGGTGGTCCACGGCTGAGACAAACACATGCGGGTGCGCCGCAAAGGGCTCGGCCCGGGTTTGCAGCTCTTTGGGGGGGCGGCCCATCACGGCAATGTCGACCTCGCTGTTTTGCAGCATGCCGACCAGTTGGTCACGGTTGCCGATGGAGATTTGAATGTCCACACCTGGGTGCAGTGTGCGAAATTCGGCCAGCAAGCGCATCAAAAAATACTTGGCGGTGCTGACAAAACCGATGGTCAGGACGCCTGTTTCGGCCCGCTGCAAACGGGCTGCAGCGTCTTCAGCGTCTTTCACTGTGGCCAAAATTTTGCGGGCATAAACCAGCATGTACTCGCCCGTGGTGGTCAGGCTCACTTGTTTGCCTTTGCGGTCAAACAGGGGCATGCCCACGTGGCCTTCGAGTTCCTTGACCTGCATAGTCACGGCGGGCGGTGTGAGGTGCAGGTTTTCGGCGGCACGCACAAAGCTCAGATGTCGAGCCACCTCGTTGAACACGCGAAGTTGGCGGAAGGTAGCATTTTTCATCGGGTAGGTCCTGGATCAAGCGGGGCAGGGCAATATCAAATTATGGACGGTGCTCAAACAACCAGGCCTTGAAGGCCAGGGCCGCAGGAGACTGGCGCTTGCCTCGGGGGTAGACCAGGTGCCAGCGCCGGATGAGTGGGAAGCCCATGACATCGAGCTGAACCAGCTCGCCCAAAGCCAATTCGGCGTCGAGAGTGGAGGCCGACAACACGGCCAGCCCCAGGCCGCCAGAGACGGTTTTTTTGATCGCCTCGTTGCTGCCCAGCTCTAACCGGTTGATGGGCGTGACGCCGTGTTCACTGAAAAACCGCTCCATGGTCAAGCGCGTGCCCGAACCGGGCTCGCGCATGATGAAAGGCTCGTGGCGCAGCCGCTCCGGGCGGATGCGGCGTTTGCCCGCCAGCGCGTGGGTGGGCGGTCCCACAATGACCAAGGGGTTGTCGGCAAAGGCTTCACAAAACACGTCCATGTGCTCGGGGGGTTGGCCCATGATGTAGAGGTCGTCCTGGTTTTGCGACAGACGCTGGAGCAGGTTTTCGCGGTTGCCCACCACCATGGCCACGTCGATACCGGGGTGTGCTGCGCAAAAGCCGCCCAGCAGTTTGGGCACGGTGTACTTCACGGTGGTGAGGATGGCAATTTTCAGGCTGCCGCGCTCTACACCTTGCAGCGCGGCCAGGTCATCGCTGAGCAGGTCCATGCGCCGTGCGATGTCCTGGCAAGCCTCGGCCAGGATCTTGCCTGCGGCCGTCAGAAAAATCTTTTTGCCCAGTTGCTCAAACAAGGGTTGCCCCACGGTTTCAGCCAGTTGCTTGACCTGCAACGACAAAGTTGGGGGCGAGAGGTGCAAAGCCTCTGCGGCGCGTGCAAAGCTGTTGTGTTCGGCCACGGCCTGAAAAATCCGCAGCTGGTGCAAGGTGGCGTGTCTCAGGTTCATTGTTTTATTAAAGTAAAAGATGATGATCTAAACATTTTACTTTTACTTATTGTCAGTCTGTCTAAAAATTCGCATCAGTTCAGAGCACCACGGTCCCTCTTGCCCTCAGCAAAGCCTCGGTCACTTTGGGCCAATCAGCCAGACATTCAACTTTCATCAGGAGCACAACGCATGGCCACCAAAACCTACAACGCCGGTGTCAAGGAATACCGCAGCACTTACTGGGAACCCCATTACACGCCCAAGGACACCGACATCCTGGCCTGTTTCAAGATCACACCCCAAGCCGGTGTGGATCGCGAAGAAGTCGCTGCGGCCGTGGCCGCTGAATCGTCAACCGGCACTTGGACCACGGTGTGGACCGACTTGCTCACCGACCTGGACTACTACAAAGGCCGCGCCTACGCCATCGAAGACGTGCCCGGTGATGACACCTGTTTTTACGCCTTCGTGGCCTACCCCATCGACCTGTTCGAAGAGGGCTCGGTCGTCAACGTGCTGACCTCTTTGGTCGGTAACGTGTTCGGCTTCAAGGCTTTGCGCGCTCTGCGTCTGGAAGACATCCGCTTCCCCATCGCTTACATCAAGACCTGCGGCGGCCCACCCCATGGCATCCAGGTCGAGCGCGACATCATGAACAAATACGGTCGCCCCCTCTTGGGTTGCACCATCAAACCCAAGCTGGGTCTGTCGGGCAAGAACTACGGCCGCGCTGTGTACGAATGCCTGCGCGGTGGTTTGGACTTCACCAAAGACGACGAGAACGTCAATAGCCAGCCCTTCATGCGGTGGCGTCAGCGATTTGACTTTGTGCAAGAAGCCATTGAAAAAGCCGAGCGCGAAACCGGTGAGCGCAAAGGCCACTACCTCAACGTGACCGCGCCCACCCCCGAAGAGATGTACAAGCGCGCCGAGTACGCGAAAGAAATCGGCTCGCCGATCATCATGCACGACTACCTCACCGGCGGTCTGACCGCCAACACCGGCTTGGCCAACTGGTGCCGCGACAACGGCATGCTGCTCCACATCCACCGCGCCATGCACGCCGTGCTCGACCGCAACCCGCACCACGGCATCCACTTCCGTGTGCTGACCAAGGTGCTGCGCCTGTCGGGTGGTGATCACCTGCACTCCGGCACTGTGGTGGGCAAGCTCGAAGGCGACCGCGCCTCTACCTTGGGCTGGATCGACATCATGCGCGACGAGTTCATCAAAGAAGACCGCAGCCGCGGCATCTTCTTCGACCAAGACTTCGGCTCTATGCCTGGCGTCATGCCCGTGGCCTCCGGTGGCATCCACGTCTGGCACATGCCCGCACTGGTCAACATCTTTGGTGACGACTCGGTCTTGCAGTTCGGTGGTGGCACCTTGGGTCACCCATGGGGCAACGCCGCTGGCGCTGCCGCCAACCGTGTGGCCCTGGAAGCCTGCGTCAAAGCACGCAACGAAGGCGTGGCCGTTGAAAAAGAAGGCAAGGCTGTGCTCAGCGAAGCCGCCAAGCACTCGCCCGAACTCAAGATCGCCATGGAAACCTGGAAAGAGATCAAGTTCGAATTCGACACCGTCGACAAGCTCGACATCGCCCACAAGTAATCCCCGACACACATTCAAGGACACACACCATGAGCATGCAAGACTACAACTCCCGCTTGTCCGATCCGGCCAGCCGCAAGTTCGAGACCTTCTCTTACTTGCCCGCGATGACCAAGGAAGAGATTCGCAAACAAGTGGAATACCTGGTCAAAAAAGGCCTGAACCCCGCCATCGAACACACCGAACCCCAGTACCTGATGGACTCTTACTGGTACATGTGGAAGCTGCCCATGTTCGGTGAAACCGATGTGGACAAGGTGCTGGCCGAATGCGAAGCCTGCCGCCAAGCCAACCCGGACAACCACATCCGTTTGATCGGCTACAACAACTTCACGCAGTCGCAAGGCGCGTCGATGGTGATCTTCCGCGGTAAAACCGTTTAAGACCTTATTGGATCCTGCACTGCCATCCGTGGTGCAGGGTTCAATGTCAATGTGCTGTACAAAACACATATTGACATTGAATACCAGTGGGCGATCTGTACCCTGACCTTTGGAGAAAAATATGACCGAAGCATTGGACGCCTATCGCGTCGCCAAAGAACCTTACTACCGCCCTGTGGCCGACGAGGTCGAGCTTTTTGAAGCTGCCTACTCGGTGCGCATGCCCATGATGCTCAAAGGCCCCACCGGCTGCGGCAAAACTCGCTTTGTCGAGCACATGGCCTGGAAGCTGAACAAGCCGCTGATCACCGTGGCCTGCAACGAGGACATGACAGCCAGCGACCTGGTGGGCCGATTCTTGTTGGATGCCAACGGCACCCGCTGGCAAGACGGTCCTTTGGCTGTGGCCGCCCGCCATGGTGCGATTTGTTACCTCGATGAGGTCGTCGAGGCCCGTCAAGATACCACCGTCGTCATCCACCCCTTGACCGACAACCGCCGTGTTTTGCCCTTGGAGAAGAAGGGCGAGTTGGTGCAAGCCCATCCCGATTTTCAGATCGTCATCTCGTATAACCCGGGCTACCAAAGCCTGATGAAAGACCTCAAGCAGTCGACCAAACAACGTTTTGGTGCGCTGGACTTCAACTACCCAGAACACGACATCGAAACTGAAATCGTCGCGCACGAAACTGGCGTCAGTACCGACGTGGCCGCCAAGTTGGTGGGCATTGCCGAGCGGGCGCGTAACCTCAAAGGCCATGGTCTGGACGAAGGCATTTCCACCCGCATGTTGATCTACGCGGGCAGCCTGATCGCCCAAGGCGTGGCCGCACAAGCCGCTTGCCGTGTGGCCTTGGTGCGCCCGATCACGGACGACCCCGACATGCGCGACGCCTTGGACGCCGCGGTCGCTACTTTCTTCTGACGCAGGCACCCCCATGTCGGTGCAGCTTCAAGACCACGCCGAGTGGGTCGAGCAACTCGACCCGTCCTCGGTGGACTTGCTCACACACACCTGGCCCGAGGCCACCAAGGTGTTTTCTGCCCGTGGGCTCGACAACTACGTCAAGGGCGCTGCGGCCTTGCGCGGTCTGGGCCGTGGCCACGAGTTGGTCAACGCTTGGATCGACGGCGCACCCCAAGTGGCCAAAGAAATTGGCGAGGATGTGGTCGGCGAATTGGCCACTACCGCGTTGGTGTTGGCGTCCAAAACCTCAGGTGCGGTGATCGAGTTGGTGCTGGCCACCGCATCGACCGCGGCCAAGCGATTGGCCGATGCGGCGCTGTTCATGCAGTACCTGCAGTTTCTCAATACTTTGGTGGCGCAAGCTCCTCGCGGTTTACGGCCCATGCTGGGGCAACTCGATGCGCTGTTTGGCCAGCTGACCTTGGGGGGCTTGCGTCGCTGGGCGACTTGGGGCGCACAAGCCCACCGCACGGAGTACGAGGAACAGATCGCTTATTTTGGTTTGCAGTCCAAAGAGTCTTTGGCCATGCTGCAACAAGAGCGCAAAGGCACCTTGTTGGTCGATGTGCAGCGGCGCATCAATATGTACCTGCGCGCCTTGTGGGGTCGCGACTTTTTCATGCGCCCCACCGCCGGTGACTTTGAAAACCGGGAAGGCTTGCGCCCCTTCATCGAGGACTATTTCATCCACTTGCCCGACGCCTTGGACGCCGTGCAGGGCAACGATGGCCTGGTGGACGCCACCCAGCTCTACCGCGCGGCTTGCGCCCACGCCGCGGCCCATGTGGTGTTCACACGCCAAGCCATCTCGGCCGAATCGCTCAACCCGTGGCAGATGGCCATGGTGGCCTTGGCCGAAGACGCGCGGGTGGAAGCCTTGGCGGTGGCGCGCTTTCCCGGCATGCGGCCTTTGTGGGCGCAGTTGCACACCACCCCCGCCACACAGCAAGCCACAGCAGGCGATTGGTTGGCCCGCATGGCGCGGGCGTGGATCGACCCCACGTATGAAGACAATCACCCTTGGATTGCCCAAGGCCGTGCCTTGATGGCCGAAGCCATGCCACGCCTGCTGGCACAGCCCCACGACAACAGCGAATCGTGGGCCATGGGTGTGCAGTTGGCACACAGCTACCGCGAGCTCACCCAAGGCCCTGCCTTCGCTCCCCGAACCGATGGTCAAGCCGCCGTCTATCGCGACGACAATCGCTACTTTTGGGCCTTTGACGGCTACGACTTTGAGCGTTCGGTCGCCGCGGGTTACGAGCCGCCTCAACAGGTGCGCAAGCAAGTCAACCTGATGGAGTTCGTCAACGAGCTGGAAGTGGAGGGCGCGGGCGACGATGCGCAAGAGGTCTGGGTGCTGGGCACTGAGTTGTTCCCTTATGAAGACCTGGGAGTGTCCTTCAATGAAAGCGAAGGTCGCGAACCGGTGTTGCCGCCCGTGCATTACGGCGAGTGGGACCACATGATCCAGCTCGAGCGTCCCGCTTGGGCCACGGTGCAAGAGCGTCGACCCAAAGCGGGCGACCCGACACTGATCGATGGCATCTTGAGCGAGCACCGCCGTTTGATCGGCCGCATGAAATTCATTTTGGATGCCATGCAACCGCAAGGTGTGCAGCGTATCCGCAAGCTCGAAGACGGTGATGAGATTGACCTCAACGCTGCGTTGGCTTCGGTGATCGAGATGCGCATGGGCCGTCAGCCCGACCCGCGCATCATGATGCGCAGCGTGCGCAAAACCCGCGACATCTCGGTGCTGGTCTTGCTTGACCTGTCGCACTCCACGAACGACAAGGTGGCGGGTCAAGAGCACACGGTGTTGGACCTGACCCGCTCGGCCTGTGCTTTGTTGGCTGATGCGATCCAAAAGGTGGGCGACCCGTTTGCTATCCATGGCTTTTGTTCGGACGGCCGCCACGATGTGAACTACTGGCGCTTCAAAGATTTTGATCAGCCCTACGATGAGCTGGCCAAGGCCCGCTTGGCAGGCATGCAAGGCCAGTTGTCCACCCGCATGGGCGCTGCCATTCGGCACGCCAGAGCCGCGCTCAAAGCCCAGCGCAGCAGCAAAAAGCTCTTGCTCGTCATCACCGACGGTGAGCCAGCCGATGTGGACGTGCGCGACCCACAGTACCTGCGCCACGACACCAAAAAAGCCGTTGAGGCGGCTGCTCGAAATGGTGTGACCACCTATTGCATGAGCTTGGACCCCCGGGCCGACCAATACGTCAGCCGCATTTTTGGCGAACGACATTACCTGGTGGTCGACAAGGTCGAAC
The DNA here is from genome assembly GCF_001412535.1 of Limnohabitans sp. 63ED37-2. Classification (GTDB taxonomy): domain Bacteria; phylum Pseudomonadota; class Gammaproteobacteria; order Burkholderiales; family Burkholderiaceae_C; genus Limnohabitans_A. The sequence continues at coordinate 538,843 of NZ_CP011774.1, forward strand.
GCCTGCCCGAAAAACTCCCCGTCCTGTATGCTGGACTGACCCGTTAACCAGGACACCCCCATGAGCATGATCCACAGCCGCCAGCAAACCTACGCCGGCATCGACCACGAAGAACACCACGGCATGAGCATGACCGGGCGCATCGTCCGCGACGCTTGGGTGTTTGGTTTGTTGCCCGAAGGCGATGGCTTTGCCGGCAAACACGCGGGGGAGTTGCAAAACCTGTTTGAAGCGGTGCACGCCGCTTGGGAACCCTATGGCCAGCTGCCCAGCCGCTTGCCGCCCGAGCTGGCCGCCAAACACGCCCGCATCCACGACGAGGCCATGAAACGCGCCAAAGGCATGGGCTGGGATGCTGAGTTGGGCGACGACGACTGAGTGGGTGTTCAAGCGGGGCCCAGTCCCGCGAATCGTTCAGCGTCCAGTCTTGCTTGATCCCCATTGGTCCATCAGGCGCTGGTCGCGGGCGGTTTCAGCCTCCACGCTGTCCTTGGGCAGCTGGCGCAGGCAGTCGGCCAGCGCTTGCGGTTCAAGTGGGGCGGTTGGGGTGGGTGCGGTCACCACTTGGGGCGATTTGCCGTCCCAAGCAAAAGGGTTGCGGAACACGGGCGGCTCGGGCAGGCAGTCGTCCCTGTAAATGGGTGGTCCGTCGTTGGCAAAGGGGGAAAACGAAATCGTCTTGTCAAAAATCAGCGGTTTGCCCGTGGGGGTAGGCGGCAGCGGTGGCATGTTTTGAATGGCTTGCCTTGCGAGTTGTTCGGCCTTGGCCGAGGTGGTCCACAGCGTTTGCAATTGCGTCAAGCTGCCGTCGGGGGCGATCTCGATGCGAAAGCGCACCACGCCCTGGTCGGGGCCTTCGACGGCAGTGCCCATCATGCTGCGCACTTGCTGGCCCCAGCTGTAGCGGTATCCCTTGCTGTTTTTGTTGGTGTAGTTGGCGGCAAAAGCCCATTCTTCGGCGGTGGGTGGCGGGGGCGCGGCCATGCTGGCGAGGGGACGATCGGGTGAGGGTGCTGGGGCCGGAGCCGGAGCCGCCAAGGCTGGGTTGGGCGGGGGCACCGTGATGGGTCTTGTGGGGGGCGCTGATGGCGGTTCAGGCAGCGGCTGGCGCGGCGGCGGGATCAGTTCCAGAAAGACGATTTTTTCAGCGGTTTGGGGCACTTTGGCTGGGCTGACGTGATGGAGCGGGTAACCACTGGCCAGCAGCAACACCCCGGCGTGCAAGCCCAGCGTGAGCAAAAGCGCGATGAAATTTTTGTCTCTGGACATGTGCGCCGAGGCTTTTGTTGGAGGTTTTGCAGCCGTTCAGCGACAATATTCGTTTTGACTGATATTACCTGACGAAGTGGAGCCCATCATGCGCTTTCGAACCCTCGCTCTTGCCGCCGCCACCGCTGGCAGCTTGCTGTTGGCCCCAGCAGCCCACGCTGACAACAAAGCCATTGCCACCGACGAGATGGAGGCCTATCTGGAATTCGTGGACTATGGCGGCGGTGTAATTTTTGCCGAGCAAATTCCCAAAGACGAATGGCCCAAGATGGTGGTGATCGATGCGCGTGACCCGGCGCAATTTTCCAAGGGGCACATTCCTGGCGCGGTCAACATGGACTGGCGACAGGTGCTGGCCAAGCGCAACACCATTCCCAAAAACAAGCCTGTGCTGATTTATTGCAACACCGGGTCGCTGTCGGCCCAGGCCGGTTTTGCGCTGCGCGTGGCGGGATGGGAGAACGTGCGCATCTTGCAAGGTGGCATGACTGAGTGGCAGGCCAAAGGCGGCTTTGACGCGGCGGCCAAAGCCGCAGGGCCAGCTAAGCATTGAGGCCTGTGGTTTTGGGGCCATGCATGGCCAAGACCGTGAGGGCTTGCGATGGATCAAACGGGTAGATTTCACGACCGCAATTGTCACTATGCCCATCATTGAGATAACTCATACCCAATACCTTCAGGGGTATGTACAGTTGACCCTATCGATAGATTAAATCTCTCGATTTCTAAAACCGATAGTCAACCTCAAAGGAAACCCGCCATGTCCATGCCTCTCATCAACGAAGCCGCTCCAGCCTTCAGCGCCAACACCACCCACGGCCCCCGAAGCCTCGCCGATTACAAAGGCAAGTGGCTCATCTTGTTCTCGCACCCTGCCGACTTCACACCTGTGTGCACCACCGAGTTCATCGGTTTTGCCAAGCGTGCCGAGTTGTTCAAGAGCATGAACTGCGAATTGCTTGGCCTGTCGATTGACAGCATCTACTCGCACTTGGCCTGGATGCAAAGCATTCAGAACAACTTCGGTGTGGAGATTCCCTTCCCCATCATCGACGACATCAAGATGGAAGTGGCCCAAGCCTACGGCATGATCCACCCCGGCGCTGCAGACACCCAAGCCGTGCGTGCCACCTTCTTCATTGACCCCGAAGGCAAGCTTCGCGCCATGGTCTACTACCCCATGAGCAATGGCCGCTCTATCGAAGAGTTTGTGCGTTTGTTGCAAGCCATGCAGACGAGCGATGCCAACAAGATCGCTACCCCCGAGGGCTGGACGCCCGGTTGCGACGTGATCGTGCCACCACCCAAAACCCCCGAAGCCATTGCCAAGCGCAAAGGCGAGGGTTACGCCATGAAGGACTGGTATTTCTCGACCAAGTCCCTGTAAATTGAAGGTTTGCTCCCTTGCCGCCAAGCGGCAGGGGGTGCCAAGGACCTTTGTTGTTCCACTGCCAAGGAAGTCACCATGAGTTCAGCCCACATGCACATCGAATCGTTTTTTGATCCGGCCACGTTCACCTTCAGCCACATCCTGGCCGACCTGAACACCCGGCAGTGCGCCTTGATTGACAGCGTGCTGGACTACGACCCCAAGTCGGGCCGCACCAACACCGCCAGCGCCGACCAGTTGGTGGCGCGTGTGAAGGCGCTGGACCTGCGTGTGCAGTGGATTTTGGAGACACATGTGCACGCCGACCATTTGTCGGCCGCGCCCTATTTGCAAAAGCAGCTGGGCGGCCAATTGGCCATTGGTTCGCACATCACCACGGTGCAAAACGTGTTTGGCAAACTGTTCAACGCGGGCACCGAATTCGCCCGCGACGGCAGCCAGTTCGACCGCTTGCTGGGCGACGGTGAGACTTTTCAGATTGGTGCTTTGCAGGCCCAGGCTCTGCACACCCCCGGCCACACCCCGGCGTGCATGACCTATGTGGTCACAGATGACAGCGTCGATCCTGTGCGGCAGGTGGCTTTTGTGGGTGACACCTTGTTCATGCCCGACTACGGCACCGCACGCTGCGACTTTCCTGGGGGCAGTGCCAGCGTGTTGTTCCAGTCGATCCAGAAAGTGCTCAGCTTGCCGGACAACACCGAGTTGTTCATGTGCCATGACTACCCGCCCGAGACCCGCCAACCCCAATGCGTGACCACCGTGGCCGAGCAGAAAAAGGCCAATGTGCATGTGCACCAAGGCGTGAGCGAGGCCGAGTTTGTGGCCATGCGCGAAAAGCGCGATGCCACTTTGTCCATGCCCGTGTTGATCTTGCCTTCTGTGCAAATCAACATGCGCGCTGGCCACATGCCGCCACCCGAAGACAACGGCCAACGTTACCTGAAGATTCCGGTGGACGCTTTGTGAGTTCGGCACTTCAGCGCTGGTTTCCCATTCTGGATTGGGGTCGGCGCTATAACCGTTCGTTGTTGACAGCCGATGGCGTGGCCGCTGCCGTGGTGACGCTGATGCTGATCCCGCAAAGCCTGGCCTACGCGCTGTTGGCGGGCTTGCCTGCGCAGGCGGGCTTGTACGCCAGCATGGCCCCCCTGGTGCTGTATGCCTTGATGGGCAGCAGCGGCACCTTGGCCGTGGGGCCTGCGGCGGTGACCTCGCTCATGACGGCGGCCAGTGTGGGCGCGGTGGCGGCGCAAGGCAGCGTGGCTTACACCGAGGCGGCTTTGATGCTGGCCCTGCTCAGCGGGGCCATCATGCTGGTGATGGGCGCGGCTCGGTTGGGCTTTTTGGCCAACTTTTTGAGCCACCCGGTCATCTCGGGTTTTGTCTCGGCATCGGGTTTGCTGATCGCGGCCAGCCAGCTCAAACATTTGTTGGGTGTGCCCCTGCATGGCGAGAACCTCTTGCAGCTGCTGCCGCAGCTGTGGCAAAACTTGTCCAGCCTGCATGTGCCGACCAGTGTGATGGGGCTGGGCGCTTTGGGTTTGCTGCTGCTGGTGCGCCGTCAGCTCAAGCCCTGGCTCAAGCGCTTGGGGGTGTCTGCGGGCGCGGCCGATCTGGCGGCCAAGACGGCCCCGGTGGCGGTGCTGCTCTTGAGCATTGCCTTGTCAGCCGTGTGGCAGTTGGCTGAGCAGGGGGTGCGGGTGGTGGGCACGGTGCCACAAGGCTTGCCGCCGCTCACGCTGCCGGGCGTGTCATCAGGAGCTTCGGCGACAGGTGGGTGGGCCGACCCATGGGCGCTGGCCCAGGCTTTGTGGGTGCCCGCTTTGTTGATTTCCTTGGTGGGCTTTGTGGAGTCGGTGTCGGTGGGCCAGTCCTTGGCGGCCAAGCGGCGCGAACGCATAGACCCCGATGCCGAGCTGCGTGCGCTGGGCCTGAGCAATTTGGGCGCAGGCCTCTCCGGCGGTTTTCCGGTCACGGGCGGGTTTTCGCGCTCGGTGGTCAATTTTGATGCGGGTGCACGCACGCCTGCCGCAGGCATCTACACCGCTGTCGGGCTGGCGCTGGCGGCTTTGTTCTTGACGCCTTGGCTCTTTCATTTGCCCCAAGCCACCTTGGCCGCCACCATTATGGTGGCCGTGCTCACCTTGGTCGATGTCGGGGTGTTTGCCCGCACTTGGCATTACGCCAAGGCCGATTTCATTGCCTTGTTGCTGACCTTTGGTCTGACCTTGACGGTGGGAGTGGAGGCCGGGTTGATCGCGGGCGTGAGCGCCTCTGTGCTGTTGCTGCTGTACCGCACCAGCCGCCCGCACATCGCGGTGGTGGGGCAGGTGCCGGGCACCGAGCATTACCGCAATGTGCTGCGTCACACCGTACTGGAGCAGCCGGGCATTTTGGGCCTGCGCGTGGACGAAAGCCTGTACTTTGCCAACGCCCGTTTCCTCGAAGACACCATCGCGGTGCAAGTGGCTGTGCGGCCAGGTGTGCGGCATGTGGTGTTGCAATGCTCAGCGGTCAACTACATTGACGCCAGCGCACTCGAAAGCCTGGAAACCATCAACGCCCGCTTGCAGGCTTCAGGTGTGCAGCTGCACCTGTCCGAGGTCAAGGGCCCCGTGCACGACAGGTTAAAGCGCAGCCATTTTCTTGCGGAGTTGAGTGGTCAGGTGTTCCTGACGCACCATCAGGCGGTGCAGGCCTTGACGCCGGGTGTCTGAGACTTGGAGTTCTCAGCCCACTGAAGTTGCACTCAAACACCGTTGAGACCTCTCCAACTGGCCAGAGTCCGGAGGCTGGGATTGAGTTATTGGTGCATTGAGAAGAGATTTGATTAAGTAATAACTTAATTAACTCATTACCAATATTGAATTGTCCTGAGCTTCGGTCCTTCTTAAAGTGGAGCCCTTCTTTCTCACGAAGGGCTCCACCCATGCTGCAAGCACTGATTTTTGATGTCGACGGCACCTTGGCCGACACCGAAATGGCCCATTTGGCGGCGTTCAACCATGCTTTCGCCGAGATGGGGCTGGACTGGCGCTGGGATGTGCCGCTGTACACCCGCTTGTTGGCGGTGTCGGGCGGTAAAGAGCGCATCAAGGCGTATTGGCAAACGCTGGAGACCCAGCCCAAGGACATCACGGGCGCTGGCATGCAGGAGACCATTGACCATCTGCACGAGATCAAGACCGCCGCTTACGAGCAAGCTGTGCAAGACGGTGCAGTACAGATGCGCCCCGGGGTGCTGGCGCTGCTGTCAGCCGCCAGTGCGGCCGGGCTCCAGTTGGCCATCGCCACCACCACCTCGCCTGTCAACATTGCGGCCCTGTTGCGCCAGGCCATCGGGCCGGACTGGCAGCTGCACTTTGCGGTGATCGAAGATGCCTCGACCGCGCCGCGCAAAAAACCCGACCCGATGGTTTACCAGCAAACCCTCTCGCGCTTGGGTTTGGCACCCGAGCATTGCCTGGCGTTTGAAGATTCAGAGAACGGCCTGCGTGCCGCCATGGCCGCAGGTTTGCCCACGGTCATCACCCCCAACGATTTCACTGCCGAGCACGATTTCAAAGGCGCATTGCGCATCGTCCCCAGCCTGCATGGCGTGGGGTTGGCGCAATTACGTGAATGGCACCAATCCGCTTTCAAGGCCACTGCATGAGCACCGTCCGCATTGCCCCCTCCATCTTGTCCGCCGACTTTGCCCGTTTGGGCGAAGAGGTCCGCGCCATTGAAGCCGCTGGCGCGGACTGGGTGCACTTTGATGTGATGGACAACCATTACGTGCCCAACCTGACCATTGGCCCGCTGGTGTGCGAGGCGATCCGCCCGCATGTCCAGATTCCGATCGATGTGCATTTGATGGTCGAGCCGGTCGATGCCTTGGTGCCTTTGTTTGCCAAGGCCGGGGCCAACATCATCACCTTTCACCCCGAAGCCAGCCGCCATGTGGACCGCACTTTGCAAATGATCCGTGACCACGGCTGCAAAGCGGGTCTGGTGTTCAACCCCGCCACGCCGCTGGAGTGGATGGACCATGTGATGGACCGCTTGGACGTGGTCTTGCTCATGAGTGTGAACCCCGGTTTTGGCGGCCAAAAATTCATCCCCTCGACCTTGCCCAAGCTGCAAGCGGCCCGCCAGCGCATCAACACCCATGTGGCCCGGGGTGGCCAGAACATCGTGCTGGAGGTTGACGGCGGCGTGAAGACCGACAACATCGCGCAGATCGTGGCGGCCGGAGCCGACACCTGCGTGGCAGGTAGCGCCGTGTTCGGTGCGCCCGATGCCGACGGCGGCTACCGGGGTGTGATGCAAGCCCTTAAGCAAGCCGCTGTGGCTTGAGTTGAATTCCGAATTCCAGAATTTTTAAAACTTCAGAGAGTGTTGACCCCATGTCCTTGAGCCCCCGCACCACGCCTACCCTGACCCAGTACCTGATCGAAGAGCGTCGCCGTTTTCCCGATGCCAGTGGTGACTTCAATGCCCTGATTTTGGATGTGGCCATGGCCTGCAAAGCCATTGCCAAATCGGTCGCCTATGGCGCTTTGGCCGACATGTACGGCAACCACGCAGCCGATGCCGGTGGCAGCATCAACGTGCAAGGCGAGACTCAGAAAAAGCTGGACGTGGTGAGCAATGAATTGTTCATCCGCATGAACGAGTGGGGCGGCCACTTGGCGGGCATGGCCTCTGAAGAAATGGATTTGCCGTATGACATTCCGCCGCAACACCCCCGTGGCAAATACCTGCTGGTGTTTGACCCACTGGACGGCTCCAGCAACATCGACGTGAACGTGTCGGTGGGCAGCATCTTCAGCGTGCTGCGTGCGCCCGACGCCACCGCCGAGGGTGGGCCATTGACCGAGGCTGATTTCTTCCAACCGGGAACCCGACAGATTGCTGCCGGTTATGCCTTGTATGGCCCCACCACCATGCTGGTGCTGAGCGTGGGCAATGGTGTGGCTGGTTTCACACTCGACCCGGTGATGGGCGAGTTCATGTTGACCCATCCCGAGTTGCGCGTGCCAGAAGACACCCAAGAGTTCGCCATCAACGCCTCCAACAGCCGCTTTTGGGAAGCCCCGGTCAAGCGCTATGTGGACGAGTGTTTGGCTGGCAAAACTGGCCCGCGTGGCAAGGACTTCAACATGCGCTGGATCGCCTCCATGGTGGCGGAAGCCCATCGCATCTTGATGCGCGGCGGCGTTTTCATGTACCCCCGTGACACCAAAGATCCGAGCAAGCCCGGCCGCCTGCGCCTGCTTTATGAGGCCAACCCGGTCGGCTTCATCATGGAGCAAGCCGGAGGCCGCGCCAGCACGGGACAAGTCCCCATGTTGAGTGTGCAGCCCACCAGCTTGCACCAGCGCATTGGCCTGGTGTTTGGCTCCAAAAACGAGGTCGAGCGCATTGAGCGTTACCACGCCGAGCCGCCCAAGCAAGACAGCTTTGCCCCGCTGTTTGGCGAGCGCAGCCTTTTCCGCGACTGAGCCCGATTTCAAAACGCTTGAAAAAACAACAAGGAGATTCCCATGTCTGAACGCCACCCCATCATCGCCATCACCGGTTCTTCGGGCGCAGGCACCTCGACGGTGACACGCACGTTTTCCAACATCTTTCGCCGCGAAGGCGTGAAAGCGGCCATCATCGAAGGCGACAGCTTCCACCGCTATGACCGCAAAGAGATGAAGCAACGTGGCGCTGAAGCTGAAAAAGATGGCAACAAACATTTCAGCCACTTCAGTGCCGAGAACAACCTGTTTGGAGACATTGAAAACCTGTTTCGCACCTACGGTGCCACAGGCCAAGGCAAGTCACGCAAGTACCTGCACAACGCCGAAGAAGCTGCGCCTTACCAACAAGACCCCGGCACGTTCACACCTTGGGAAGACCTGCCGAACGACACCGACATGCTGTTTTACGAAGGTTTGCACGGCGCCGTGGTCACGCCCGAGCACAACATCGCGCAGCATCCCGATTTGCGTGTGGGCGTGGTGCCCGTCATCAACCTGGAATGGATTCAGAAACTCTGGCGCGACAAGCATCAGCGCGGCTACAGCACCGAAGCGGTGACCGACACCATCTTGCGCCGCATGCCCGACTATGTGAACTACATCGTGCCGCAGTTTGAGCACACACATGTCAACTTCCAGCGTGTGCCCTTGGTCGACACCTCCAACCCCTTCATCTCGCGTGACATTCCGTCGGCCGATGAAAGCGTGGTGGTGATCCGTTTTGCCAACCCCAAAGGCATCGACTTTCCCTACTTGCTCAACATGATCAACGACTCCTGGATGAGCCGTGCCAACACCATCGTGGTGCCCGGCGGCAAGATGGAAATTGCCATGCAACTCATCTTCACACCGTTCGTGTGGCGAATGATGGAGCGCCGCAAACGCGCTCTGGGCCAGGCTTGAAGCGGGGCAAAAGCACCATGAACACCGCTGTAAATCACCCCACCCCCGAGATGGCCCGCCGCATGGCCAACGCCGTGCGCATGCTGGCCGTGGACGCCGTTGAAGCGGCCAAGTCGGGCCACCCCGGTGCCCCCATGGGCATGGCCGACATCTCCGAAGTCCTGTGGAACCGGCATCTGAAACACAACCCACTCAACCCGCAGTGGGCTGACCGTGACCGTTTTGTGTTGTCTAACGGCCACGGCTCGATGCTGATTTATGCCTTGCTGCACCTGACAGGCTACGACCTGGCACTGGACGAGCTGAAAAAGTTCCGCCAACTGCACAGCAAAACCCCTGGCCACCCAGAAGTGGACATCACGCCTGGCGTGGAAACCACCACGGGCCCCTTGGGTCAGGGCATTACCAACGCCGTGGGCATGGCACTGGCCGAAAAAATGTTGGCCGATGAATTCAATCGCGAGGAAGACGGTCAGCGCCTGGACATCGTGGACCACATGACCTATGTGTTTTTGGGTGATGGCTGCCTGATGGAGGGCATCAGCCACGAGGCCTGTTCGCTGGCGGGTACATTGCGCCTGTCCAAACTGGTGGCGCTGTACGACGACAACGGCATCTCGATCGATGGCCATGTGGAAGGTTGGTTCACCGACGACACGCCCAAGCGCTTTGAAGCCTATGGCTGGAATGTGATCGCCAAGGTGGATGGCCACGACCCGCAAGCGGTCAACGCCGCCATCGAGGCGGCCAAGGCGCAAGCCCACAGCCCCAATGGCAAGCCCACGCTGATCTGCTGCCAAACTGTGATCGGTATGGGCTCACCCAACAAAGCGGGCACCCACGATGTGCATGGCGCAGCGCTGGGCGCTGCCGAAGTGGCCGCCACCCGCGAAGCGCTGAACTGGCCTTATGCGCCCTTTGAGGTGCCTGCCGATGTGGCCACTGCTTGGGATGCCCGCGCCAGTGGCACACGCGCCGAAAGCCAATGGCGGGAGCGCTTTGCAAGCTATGAAAGCCGCTACCCGGAAGAGGCGGCTGAATTTGAGCGTCGCATGAAAGGCGACTTGGCTGAAACCTACGTCCAGGGTCTGGAAAAAGCCTTGGCCGCCATCGCCGCTAAACCCGATGCCGTGGCCACCCGCAAGGCCAGCCAAAATGCGCTGGATGTGTTGGCTCCCTTGTTGCCCGAGTTTTTTGGCGGCAGCGCTGACCTGACGGGCTCCAACCTGACCAACTTCAAGACCTGCACCAAAGCTGGCCGCGACACCTGGGGTAACCACCTCTCTTATGGCGTGCGCGAGTTTGGCATGGCCGCCATCATGAACGGCATGGCGCTGCATGGGGGTTACATCCCTTACGGTGGCACTTTCCTCACGTTCTCGGACTATTCACGCAATGCCATTCGCATGGCAGCGCTCATGAAAAAGCGCGTGATCCACGTCTTCACGCACGACTCGATTGGTCTGGGCGAAGACGGCCCCACGCACCAAAGCGTGGAGCATGTGCCCAGTTTGCGCATCATCCCGGGGCTGGATGTGTGGCGGCCCGCCGATGGCTTGGAAACCGCCGTGGCCTGGGCCTGTGCGGTGGAGCGCCTCGACGGCCCAAGCGCGTTGGCGCTGTCACGCCAGAACTTGCCACAACTGTTGACCGACGCCGCCGATGCGGCCAAGGTGCGCCAGGGGGGCTACATCCTGAGCGACATGCCGGGCGCCCAAGCCATCATCGTGGCCACAGGGTCCGAGACCTCTTTGGCCATGAAAGCGCAAGCCGAACTGGCCACCCAAGGCGTGGCCACAAGGGTGGTGTCCATGCCCTGCACCAATGTGTTTGACCGTCAAAGTGAAGCGTACCAAGACATGGTCTTGCCGCTGGGCTTACCCACCGTGGCCGTGGAAGCGGCACACCCCGATTTTTGGCGCAAATACGTGGGACGCACCGGCATGGTGATTGGTATGAACAGCTTTGGTGAGTCAGCACCAGCCCCGGCTTTGTACGCGCACTTTGGCATCACCACCGAGCGTGTGTGTGAAGCGGTGCGCACCTTGGTGCATCGTCACACCCACCGCCAGGCTCAAGTCCTGCCCGAGCACATCGTGCCCTCAGACAACTGAGTTGTGACCACGTTGCAATGAGAGAAGATATGTCAACACCACAAGCCTATTTTTTTGACCTCGACGGCACCTTGGTCGAAACCGCGCCTGAAATCGCCGATGCGGTGAACGACACCTTGCGCTATTTCGATTGGCCCGAGGTGTCGCAGCAACAAGTCAACGACTGGATCGGTCACGGCACCAAAGAGCTGCTGATTCAGGCGCTGGCCAGTGTCACCCAGACCCCGGTGGCCGCAGTGCGGCAAGGGACTGACCTGAAGCAGGCGCTGCCGATTTTTGACCGTTACTACCAAGACCGTTGCGGCACACGCAGCAATTTGTACCCCCAGGTGCGCGAAGTGCTCGCGGCGCTGCGTGCACGTGGCTGCAAACTGGCGGTGGTGACCAACAAGGAAGGCCGTTACACCGACACCGTGCTGCGCGTGCACGGGCTTCACGAGGCCTTTGACGTGGTGGTCAGCGGCGACACCTTTCCAGTCAAAAAACCCGATCCCACCAGCGTGGTGGACTGCTTGAAGCGTTGGAACCTGAAGGCCACCCAAGCACTGTTTGTGGGGGATTCATCGATCGACGCAGCCACCGCCCGCAACGCAGGTGTGCCGGTCTGGTTGCTGCCTTATGGCTACAACATGGGCGAGTCGGTGCACGCCTGTGCGCCGGACCGCGTGATCGAGGATTTTTCGGCGTTGCTGTAAGTGGGCTTGTGCCACACGCATCAAAAATTCACTGTTTGAAGAATGAAAGAGACTGACATGAGCACAAAAATTGGTATCAACGGATTTGGCCGCATTGGCCGCATGGTGTTCCGCGCGGCGGTTCAAAATTTTGATGACGTCGAGATCGTCGCCATCAATGACTTGCTGGAGCCCGAGTACCTGGCCTACATGCTGCAATACGACAGCGTGCATGGCCGCTTTGAGGGTACCGTGGTGGTGGAGGGCAGCACCCTGATCGTCAACGGCCGCCCCATTCGCCTCACGCAAGAGCGCGATCCGGCCAACCTGAAGTGGAACGAAGTGGGTGCAGAGGTGGTGATCGAAGCCACAGGCTTGTTCCTCGACAAAGAAGGTGCGGGCAAGCACCTGGCAGCAGGCGCCCAAAAGGTGGTGATTTCGGCCCCGTCAAAAGACGACACGCCCATGTTTGTGTTTGGTGTGAACCACGCCAGCTATGCGGGCCAAGCCATCATCAGCAATGCCAGCTGCACCACCAACGCATTGGCCCCTTTGGCCAAGGTGCTCAACGACAAATGGGGCATCCGGCGCGGCCTGATGACCACCGTGCACGCAGCCACCGCCACCCAAAAAACCGTGGACGGCCCGAGCAACAAGGACTGGCGCGGCGGGCGCGGCATTCTGGAAAACATCATCCCCAGCAGCACGGGCGCAGCCAAGGCCGTGGGGGTGGTGATTCCAGAAATCAAGGGCAAGCTCACGGGCGTGTCGGTGCGGGTGCCCACCAGCGATGTGTCGCTGGTCGACTTGACGGTGGAGTTGGCTACGCCCGCCACCTATGCCGAGATTTGCGCCGAAATGAAGGCGCAAAGCCAAGGGGCTTTGAAGCGCGTGTTGGGTTACACCGAAGCCAAAGTGGTGTCGACTGATTTCCGGGGTGAGGTGTGCACCAGTGTGTTCGATGCCGAAGCGGGCATGGCGCTCGACAGCACCTTTGTGAAGCTGATGGCCTGGTACGACAACGAATGGGGTTACTCCAACAAGTGCCTGGAAATGGCCCGTGTGGTGTCCGGCCAAGCAGGAGGTGCGCGATGAAAGTCTTGCGCTTTGCCGATGTGGCGAAAAGCGGTTTTGCCGAAAACCGCCGCGTGTTCATCCGCGCCGACCTGAACGTGCCACAAGCCGATGACGGCAGCATCACCGAAGACACCCGTATCCGCGCCAGCGTGCCTTGCATCCAAATGGCATTAGACGCCGGAGCGGCGGTGATGGTGACCAGTCATTTGGGCCGCCCGACCGAGGGCGAGTTCAAACCCGAAGACTCGCTGGCCCCCGTGGCCAAGCGCTTGGGTGAGTTGCTCGGCCGTGAAGTTCCGCTGGTCGCCAACTGGGTGGACGGTGTCTCTGTTGCCCCCGGCCAAGTGGTGCTGCTCGAGAACTGCCGCGTCAACAAAGGCGAGAAGAAAAACAACGAAGCGCTGGCCCGCCAAATGGCGCAGCTGTGCGACATCTATGTGAACGACGCCTTTGGCACGGCCCACCGCGCCGAAGGCACCACCTACGGCATCGCCCAATTCGCGCCGATTGCGTGCGCAGGCCCTTTGCTGGCCGCCGAGATCGACGCGATTGGCAAGGCCCTGGCCAACCCGAAGCGCCCACTGGCGGCCATTGTGGCGGGCAGTAAAGTCAGCACCAAGCTGACCATCTTGAAGAGCCTGTCGCAAAACGTGGACAAGCTCATCGTGGGCGGCGGCATTGCCAATACCTTCATGCTGGCAGCGGGTCTGAAGATCGGTAAGAGCCTGGCCGAAGCGGATTTGGTGGGTGAGGCCAAAGCGGTGATCGAGGCCATGAAGGCCCGAGGTGCCGAAGTGCCGATCCCAACCGATGTGGTGGTGGCCAAGACCTTCGCAGCCGACGCGGTGGCCACGGTGAAAAAAGCCACCGAGGTGGCCGACGATGACATGATTTTGGATATCGGCCCCGAGACCGCCGCCAAACTGGCCGCGCAGCTCAAGCAGGCGGGCACCATCGTCTGGAACGGCCCGGTGGGCGTCTTCGAGTTTGCGGCCTTCGAAAACGGCACCAAGGTCATCGCCCAGGCGATTGCCGCGTCGAGTGCCTTCAGCATCGCGGGCGGTGGCGACACGCTGGCTGCCATTGCCAAATATGGCATCGAGCAACAGGTGGGCTACATCTCGACCGGCGGTGGCGCGTTCCTGGAAATTCTGGAAGGCAAGACATTGCCTGCCATTGAAATTTTGAGCCGTCGCGCTGCGGCGGAATGACCTTTTTTAACTTTTTAATTTTTCAAGGAGCCCCTCATGGCATTGGTTTCATTGCGCCAGGTCCTCGACCATGCGGCCGAGTTTGGTTACGGCATTCCCGCTTTCAACGTCAACAACCTCGAACAAGTACAGGCCATCATGGAAGCGGCGCAAGCCACGGGCAGCCCGGTCATCTTGCAGGCATCTGCAGGGGCCCGCAAGTACGCAGGTGAGGCCTATCTGCGCCACATGGTGTTGGCCGCCATCGAGACGCACCCTGACATTCCAGTGGTCTTGCACCAAGACCACGGCGCCACGCCCGCGCAGTGCCAGCAGTCCATCCGCTCGGGCTTTTCGAGCGTGATGATGGACGGCTCGCTCATGGCCGACGCCAAAACGCCTGCCAGCTATGAGTACAACGTGAGCGTGACGCAAAAGGTCTGCGAGATGGCCCACGCGGTGGGCGTGTCGGTCGAGGGTGAATTGGGATGCCTCGGCTCACTGGAGACTGGCGAAGCGGGCGAGGAAGACGGTGTGGGTGCCGAAGGCAAACTCAGCCATGATCAGATGCTGACCGACCCCGTGCAGGCCAAGGACTTTGTGGCCCAAACCGGTGTGGACGCGCTGGCCATTGCCATTGGCACCAGTCACGGTGCCTACAAGTTCACCCGTCCGCCCACAGGCGACATCTTGGCCATGGACCGCATTGCCGCCATCCATGCCGCCATTCCCAACACGCATTTGGTGATGCACGGCAGCTCCAGCGTGCCGCAAGAGTGGTTGCAGATCATTCGCCAATACGGCGGCGACATCAAGGAAACCTATGGCGTGCCGGTCGAAGAAATCGTGCGTGGCATCCAAAGCGGTGTGCGCAAGGTCAACATCGACACCGACATCCGCTTGGCCATGACCGGTGCCATGCGCCAGGTGTTTGCGCAGCAGCCCTCGGAGTTCGATCCTCGCAAAGCCTTGGCGGCTGCCAAAAAGGCGGCAGCGGGCATTGTCAAGGCGCGTTTTGAGGCTTTTGGTTGCGCCGGTCAAGCCCAAAAAATCCGCCCTGTCAGCCTCGACGCCATGGCCGCGCGTTACACGAATTGAGGCAGATCAAAGCCTATGAAGTGATTTCTTTTATGGTTGAGGCATTGTGGTTTAGGGTGTGTTTGGTACACACACCCTGATTGGGGGCTCTCTCACAGGAGCCCCCTTTTTTTCAACCTCCTCAACGCCGCCAGTTGCAAGTCAACCTAGGCGCTTGCGTGCCGTCAGGCCCAGCAAGCCCGACATGCCTTGGTGTCCCGTGCCTTCGTTGATCTCAGCCTCGTAAGTTCGCAGGTCCAGGATGTCCAGCTCGCCAAAGGCGTCCAGCATCAGGGCCTCGTCGTACAGATGCGCCAACTTGCCGGGGCCGCCTGTGTTGAAGTCCAGTTGACGCGGTGTGTAGCCCTGGATGATCAGGGTGCCGCCGGGCTTGAGGCTGTCCAGCATGCGAGCAAACAGGGTGCCGCGCTCCTCGGGTGTGGCGAACTGAAAAAAGATGCCCACCACGTTGTCGTAATGTGCAGGACGCCAGTCAAACGACTGCCAATCGCTGTGCACCCAATTCACCGCCACTTGGCGGCTTTGCGCCAAGGCCCGAGCTTTGTGGAGGGCGTTGTCCGAAAAATCAAAGGCATCAACCTGCAGGCCTTGCTGGGCCAGCCACACGCCGTTGCGGCCTTCGCCATCGGCCACGGCCAGCGCGGTGCCTGGCACCAAATGGGCCGCTTGTGATTTCAAATAGGCGTTGGGCGCTTCACCAAACACATAGTGCTCGGCGGCAAAGCGTTGGTTCCAGGTTTGTTGGGGGTTGTTGAATGTGCTCATGGTCGTTTCCTTGCAGGTGCAAGGCTAGCAGAGCCTAGAGCGCCATGTGCAACTGAAAGACCGAGTTGGGGGCCTTGGGCACCATGGGCGCGGCCAAAGGCTTGAACTTGAAACGGTTGACGACCGGTGTTTCAACCATCTGTGGTAGCGCTTGTGGGGTCACAAAATCGGACAAGGTCGACTGACTCAGGGTGTCAATGATCACCCGCTCAAGGCCCCACTCGTAGTCGGATGCTTCGATGGGCTGGTCTTCGCTGCCTTGCTGAGCCAAGGTGGGCTCAAACACCGCCGCAATGTCCCACATCGAAATCAGGGCCAAGTCGCCCCGGATTTCATAACCGCCACCCGGGCCTTTGCGGGCGGACACGATGTGTTGGTCTTTGAGCGGTTTGAGGATGCTCTCCAAGTTAGAGACCGACAGCTGCAGCCGCTGCGACAGCTCGGTGGTGGAGACCCTGCCCAAGTTTTGATGCGCGGCGATGATGACGCACACATCCATGGCGTTGATGGTTTTGTTCGAAATCATGTGTTGAACCCCCAGTGAGGAGAATTTTGCGTCCAATAACTCCTCAAAACCATGAATTTTTGTTTTTTAAGGCTATTTCGACATAAGATCTCAACAATACCTGAACAAAAACGCCTGTATGCCCCACACTCCAAGTGCTCAGTCACCGCTTTACCGCATTGGCGCCGTCTCCAAAGCCACCGACATTCCGGTCTCCACCTTGCGCATCTGGCAAACGCGGTACGGGGCGTTCACACCCGTCAAGACCGAAGGCAACCAACGCCTGTTTGCCGAGCACGATGTGTCCAAAGCACTCTTGCTCAAGCAGCTGTCGGGTGCTGGGCATGGCATTGGCAGCATCGCCCGTCTGGATCTGCCGCAGCTGCGCCAACTGTGTCACCCCGACCATCAGACGCCAACGGCGCAGGCCTTGGCCCAGCCCGTGTGTTTGGCGGTGGTCGGTTTGGGTTTGGCCAACCGCATCGAGTCGCGTCAATTTGCCGCGGTGCTGAGCCAGCACCGCATCCAAGTCACCGACGTGCTCGATGACCTGGCCGCCGCGCGACATGCGCCTTTGTCAGACAAGCCGCAAGTGTTGCTGATCAAGGTCAACTCGCTGCAGGACTCGGTGTTTGAGTCGATCCAGGCCCTGATGCAGCGCCAGCCCTTTGCACAGACCATCGTGCTCTACCACTTCGCGCCCGACAAGGTGGTGCAAGACATGAAGCGGGCGGGTTTGACGGTCCGGCGTGACCCGATATCCGACAGCGAGTTGGCCGAGTTGCTGCAGTCGATTTTGTTTGTGGACCGCGACCGGGCGCAAGCCTATGGCCACCAAGGCGCGGTGATTGCTGGTCGCAAATATTCGGACGACACCTTGCGGCGTGTGGCGGGCATCTCGACCAATGTTTTGTGCGAGTGCCCCAAGCATGTGGCCGAGCTGATCGCGCAGTTGGCGAGTTTTGAGGCCTACAGCCAAGAGTGCCTGAACAAGAACACCGAAGACGCACACCTGCATTCGTATTTGCGTGCCATTTCCGGCTCCGCCCGCAGCTTGTTCGAAAACGCCCTTGAAAAAATTGCCCAACATGAAGGCATTGATTTGCGCGAATCGGCGCCGTTAAACGCGCCGAGCCAACACAACCGCAGCCGCTGATCCGGAGCCGACCACGGCGCACCACAGGCGCAAAAGCCAAGATTTTTTGGGGCCTGCCAAGGCGGCGGCTTCGTCGCGGTGGTGTTGTTCGTCGGCCTGGCAGCGCTGCAGCAAAGGCAGCAGGCCTTCGGGGCCGCCGTGCACCTGCAGGTGGTCGATTTGCTGTTGGTAATGCACGTCCACAAAGGTCTCGACCGCGGCGATGGTGCCGTAAACGGCGCGTCGACCGAACAGTGCGGGCAGCGCCCCGGTCAGCCAGCCTGCGATGCACCAAGGCACCAACAGACGGCTTGGCTGGTAAGCGGGCAACCAAGCTTCAAGCAATCGCAGGTGTTCGGCTTCGGTGTCGCCGTGTTCTTTGGCAAAGGCCAGCAACTGGGCATCTTGTCGCCAGCGGGCCACGGCGGTGATGCCTTTGTAAATGTAGACCGCACCGGTTTCGCCGGCGTGGTCAGAGCGCATCTCACGCACCATGTGCCGTGACAGTTGGTGAGAAGGGTGTTCAGGAGGTGCGGGGTTGTTCACGGCAGGTTGTGGTTAAGGGTCGTGTTTCGACCCGAGAGCTCATCCTATCGGTCACGCTTTGCCCTTGAACCGCCGGGGCCCTTTTGCGCTCATGGGGATGTGTCAAGTTCCGAAGTGCTTTGCCATTAACGCGTGGAGGGGCTGAGTTGAAAGCGGGTCGTTTGAACCAACATTAAATATAATCAAATACTGATATTTTAAAAGGGACCTTTGATGTCTGCATGCTTGAAGCGTTTTTTAACCGCGATGGTGATTGTTGTAGGTTTACAAGGCTGCAGCCCCGAAGTGGCACTGCCCAACGTATCTCTGGAGCAAGCCCGTGTCGAGCATGAGGCGGGCAAGGTGTTGATGATCGACATCCGTGAGCCCCAAGAGCACGCCACGGGTGTGGCCCAAGGCGTGGTTTTGCTGCCCATGAGCCAGGTGGCGCAGCGCGTGGCCGAGATTCCTAAGCAAGCCGATCAACCGGTTTTGTTGATCTGCAACACCCAAAACCGCTCGCGTGCTGTGACCGAGGCGCTGCAAGAGCAGGGTTTCACCAACATTCGTTATGTCAAAGGCGGCATGAGCGAGTGGGCCCAGCGTGGCTGGCCCATGGTCAAGCCACAAGACTTGGTGGGACCGCCTAAATCTTGATGTAGAGCAAATGGGGATTTCAGTGGCAGATATAAACTGAGACTTATATAAGGTCTTTTGGTGCGTCCCAACACCCTCGGCCTGGGTTCAGTTTGTCCTCACCATCAGAAAGGTAAGCTCCATGAGCACGTTTGACCACCCCGGCTTGATGCAAGACATCAACGAATGCCTGGTCCCGTTTCGCAAAAGCCAGCCCGACGCAATGAAAGGCTTTGGCCAATTGGCTCAGGCGGCCATGGCGGAGGGTGCGTTGAGCACCAAACACAAGGAGCTGATGGCACTTGCGATTGGCGTCACACAGCGCTGCTCGGGTTGCATCGGTTTTCACGTCAAAGCCTTGATCAAACTCGGGGCCACGCGGGCCGAGCTGGAGGAAATGCTGGCGGTGTGCGTGTACATGGGCGGCGGCCCGGCCTTGATGTACGCGGCAGAAGCTGTCAAAGCCTGGGATGACCTTCAGGCAGCGCAGGCTTGAGCCATGAGCGAAAAACGCATTTCGGTCACGCTGACCCAGCAGCACGATTACCGATTCGACATCCGTTTTGACGACAGCATGCCGGTGGTGACCAGCGACGAGCCCGCGCCCTTGGGCACGGGCCTGGGGCCGTCGCCCGTGCAGTTGCTCTGTGCCGCTGTGGGCAATTGCCTGAGCGATTCGTTGCTGTTTGCCTTGCGCAAATTCAAACAAGCCCCCGAGCCTTTGCGCTGCGAGGTGCAAGCTGAAGTGGGTCGAAATGTCGATGGCCGCATGCGCGTGTTGGAGATGGCGGCCAATTTGCACTTGGGGGTAAGCGCCGCTCGGCTCGAGCAGCTAGAGCGTGTGTTGGGCCAGTTCGAAGGTTTTTGTACCGTCACCCAAAGTGTGGGGCAGGGCATTCCGATCCAGGTCCGGGTGCTCGACGCCGATGGCGTGGTGCTCAAGTCCTGAGCGGACTGCACCCTGATTTCAGGCGAATTTGGTCAACATTTCCGCCACGTGCTCCGGCGACTGGTCCCCTTGCTCGATCATGCAGCCGACCATGGAGAAAAAGGATTTGTCCAGCGCCTTGCGGGCGGCGGCCATTTGTTGGGCGATCTTTTCGCAATCGGCATCGGCTTCGATGAGTTTTTGCAAGCCGCGAAGCTGCCCTTCAATGCGTGCCAAGCGGGCGCACAGGTTTTTCTTTTTCTCGGCGTTCACGATGCGGCTCATTCAGGTCTCCTGATGGGCCCCTGATGAGAGGGCGGGGCCATTGGAGCGCCATGATAGCTTTTTGCGATGAGGCTTGAAATGGACGGACATGCGCGAGCCCGCCAGATGCCGGGTCCCAATGGCCGGGACATGAAGGATCGTGGGTTTTAACCCGGCGAGAACAAGGCCCGGTCGCTGGAGGTTTGTTCGTATTGCCGCGCGATGTTGGCGCAGACCAAGTCGCACAGGGCGTAGATGGAGGGGTCGCTCACTTTGTAGAACACACTCGCGCCACGGCTTTCGC
Source organism: Limnohabitans sp. 63ED37-2 (assembly GCF_001412535.1). Lineage (GTDB taxonomy): Bacteria > Pseudomonadota > Gammaproteobacteria > Burkholderiales > Burkholderiaceae_C > Limnohabitans_A. The sequence goes on from NZ_CP011774.1 coordinate 559,133, forward strand.
GGGCCACGATGCCGTGTTGGGCCAGGTAAGACAGGTGGCGCGACACGTTGGCCGAGGAGTAGCCCGACAACTGGGCCAACTCGCCCACATTGTGTTCAGCCTCGCGCAGCAGATTGAGGATTTGCAGGCGTGTTGGCTCAGACAGCGCCTGGAAGTAGGCAGCAATCTGTTCAAGTGCTTTGGCTGGCAAGTTTTTCATGGGCGCTCCATTACACAACAATTTCAAACAATGAAGAACAGGGTTTGACAAGGTGTTGCAATTGATTGTATCATTGCGCATATACGCAAACAACCAAATGTGCAAAATAAACGGTTTGACGGAGAAGTTTTGATGAACAGACGATCGATTTTGGCTGCGGCCATGGCTTTTGCAGGATTGACCAGTGCCCCGGTTTGGGCCAATGCCGAGGCGGCAGCGGTCAAAAGTGTAGCCGCTCAAGCCGGTGTGGCGGGTGCCCAAGAGGTGAGTTTGGATGCCGTGGTCGAGGCGGTGCGACAAGCCACCTTGTCGGCTCAGGTCCCCGGGGCCATCGTCAGTTTGAACGTGAAGGCCGGTGATCGGGTGCGGGCGGGCCAAGAGTTGCTGCGGATTGACGCCAGCGCTGCCCAGCAAAACGTGGCGGGCAGCACCGCCCAGCTCGAAGCCGCACAGGCCAATTTGCGCGTGGCCAGCAAAGAGCTGGACCGCCAAAAGCAACTCTTCCAAAAGCAATACATCAGCCAGGGTGCTCTTGAACGCGCCCAAGCCCAGTACGACGCAGCCCAAGCCCAGGTGCAGGCCCAGCAAGCGCAGACCCGCGCTGCCCAAACCCAAACCGGTTTCTTCAGTGTGCGTGCCCCTTTTCATGGCGTGGTGTCTGATGTGCCCGTCACCTTGGGTGACATGGCCATGCCGGGACGCCCCTTGGTGACTTTGCACGACCCCTCAGCTTTGCGCGTGAGCGCGGCCGTGCCGCAGTCGATGATTGAAGGTGTTCGCAAGCAGCTGAAATCGGTGCGTTACGAGATCGCGGGCCACACCAGCGTGGCCGCTGCCAGTGTGCAAATGCTGCCCGCTGTAGACCCGGTGACACACACGGCGCAGTTGCGTGTGGCTTTGCCTGCGGGTATTGAAGGCATGGTGCCCGGCATGTTTGCCCGGGTTTGGGTGCCTGGCAGCTTGGCCAGTGTTGCAACTCAGAACGGAACTCAGGATGCCGTCTCAAGTGGCCGTGTCTTCTTGCCGCTCTCAGCCATCGTGCGCCGCGCCGAGATGACCGGTGTGTACGTGATGGACGCACAGGGTAAACCGCGTTTGCGCCAAGTGCGCTTGGGGCGCACCACGGGCCAGACCGTCGAGGTGCTGTCCGGTGTGAGTGCGGGTGAGCAGGTGGTGACCGAGCCCGCCAGCCTTGGCAAGAAACTCTGAAAGCGAACCCCATGAGCGAGCAAAAAATGGGCATTTCAGGCCGCATTGCAGCGGCCTTCCAGAGTGCGCAGATCACGCCTTTGCTGGCGCTGGTGGCGTTTTTGCTGGGTGTGTTTGCCGTGATGGTGACGCCCCGCGAAGAAGAGCCACAAATCAACGTGACCATGGCCAACGTGATCGCGCCTTTCCCGGGCGCGTCGGTGCGCGATGTGGAGCAAATGGTGGCGATCCCGGCCGAGCAGGTGCTCTCCAAGATCGCGGGTGTTGAGCATGTGTATTCGGTTTCACGCCCAGGCGTGGCAATTCTGACAGTGCAGTTCAAGGTGGGCGTGCCGCGCACCGAGGCGCTGGTCAAGTTGCACGACACGATCCGCGAAAACTCGGACTGGTTGCCCCGCAACCTGGGTCTGCCTGAGCCTTTGATCAAGCCCAAGGGCATCGACGATGTGCCCATTGTGTCCCTCACCTTGCATGGCAAAAACGCGGACCTGAGCGCCTTTGATCTGGAGCGCGTGGCGCACAGCATCGAGGCCGACATCAAGCGCGTGCCCGGCACCCGTGATGTGGTCACCATCGGAGGCCCGCGCCGCGCGGTGCTGGTGCAGATCGACCCGCAGCGCATGAACGGCTCAGGCGTCACCGTGCACGACTTGCGCATGGCCTTGCAATCGGCCAACCTGGGTCTGCCTGTGGGTGAGTTGTTGGGTGCCAATCAGAGCGTGGCCATCGAGGCCGGCCCACACCTGGCGCAATCCAGTGATGTGGCCGATTTGGTGGTGCAGGTGGTGCAAGGCAAGCCCGTCTTTTTGAAAGACGTGGCCAGCGTGAAAGACGGCCCCATGCCGGCTGAGCGCTATGTCTGGCACGGCAACAACGAGAAAAATGGCGGCGAGGAGTTTGCCGCCGTGACGCTGTCGATCACCAAAAAATCGGGCGAAAACGCCATCGATGTGGCCAATGGCGTCAAGAGCCGCGTTGAGAAGCTGCAGGGCACCGTGATCCCTGACAACGTCCAGGTGGTGGAGACTCGCAACTATGGCGAGACTGCCAACGACAAGGCACAAAAGCTGATTCAGAAGCTGCTGTTTGCCACCGCTTCGGTGGTGGCGCTGGTGTTCATGGCGCTGGGCCGCCGCGAAGCTGCCATCGTCGGCGTGGCGGTCATCTTGACGCTGACTGCGACCTTGTTCGCCTCTTGGGCCTGGGGTTTCACGCTCAACCGCGTGTCGCTGTTTGCCCTGATTTTCTCGATCGGCATTTTGGTGGACGACGCGATCGTGGTGGTGGAGAACATCCACCGTCACCAGCAGATGTACCCGGGCAAGAGCATCCGCGAGATCATTCCCGGTGCGGTGGACGAAGTCGGTGGTCCCACCATCTTGGCCACCTTCACCGTGATCGCGGCCTTGTTGCCCATGGCGTTTGTGAGCGGCTTGATGGGCCCCTACATGAGCCCGATCCCGATCAATGCCAGCTTGGGCATGCTGTTGTCGCTGGCCATTGCCTTTGTCATCACGCCCTGGTTGTCGGGCATGTGGATGAAGCCGTCTTTGGGTCATGCGCACGATGCGACAGGTGGTGGCCACAGTGGCTTGAGCGCCAAGCTCGAACCCCTGTTTGAAAAAATCTTCAAGCCTTTGCTCGACACCCAATCGGGTGGGCGCAACCGCAAACTGTTGGGTCTGGGCATTGCGGGTTTGATTGCCTTGTCCTTGGTGCTGCCGGTCACGGGTTTGGTCATGCTCAAGATGCTGCCCTTTGACGACAAGTCGGAATTCCAGGTCGTCGTGGACATGCCTGCGGGCACACCTTTGGAGAAAACCGCCGCCGTGATGCGTGAGCTGGGCGGCCACCTGGCCACCGTGCCTGAGGTGACCCATTACCAAGCCTATGTGGGCACAGCCTCACCCATCAACTTCAATGGTCTGGTGCGCCAGTACTACCTGCGTGCAGGCGCTGAGCTGGGCGATATCCAGGTGAATCTGGTGCGCAAGTCCGAGCGCAGCGACAAGAGCCATGTGATTGCCACGCGTGTGCGTCCGGCTTTGCAAGAGATCGGCCGCAAGCATGGGGCCAACGTCAAAGTGGTCGAAGTGCCACCGGGACCGCCCGTGATGTCGCCCATCGTGGCCGAAATTTATGGGCCTGATGCCGAAGGCCGCCGCCAAGTGGCCAAAGCCGTGCGTGCCGTGTTTGAAAAAACCGAAGGTGTGGTGGACATCGATGACAGCTCGATTGCCGATGCACCGCGCAAGCTGCTGCTGGTGGACCGCCGCAAAGCGGCCGTGCTGGGTGTGTCGCAACAAGCCATCGTGACCACATTGCGTGCCGGTTTGGCGGGTGAGTCGGTGACCTATTTGCACGACGGCAGCAAGTACCCGGTGCCCGCCTTGATTCAGCTGCCCGAGCAGTTGCATGGTGATCTGGACGCTTTGTTGCAGCTGGGCGTGAAAAGCGCCACGGGCAAGGTTGTGGCCATGCGCGAGCTGGTCACTGTGAGCGACACCCTGCGTGAGCAGCCTGTCATCCACAAAGACATGCTGCCCGTGAATTTCGTCAATGCCGACATGGCGGGCAAGGTGGACAGCCCCTTGTACGGCTTGTTCAAGATGCGCGGCGATGTGGCTCAGATCAAAGGCCTGGACGGTGAGCGGATTGAAGAGTTCTTCATCAGCCAGCCCGACGACGCATGGCGCGGCTACAGCCTCAAGTGGGATGGCGAGTCGCAAATCACGTATGAGACCTTCCGAGACATGGGCGCGGCCTATGGTGTGGGTCTGATCCTGATCTATTTGCTGGTGGTGGCGCAGTTTGGCTCTTACCTCACGCCGCTGATCATCATGGCGCCGATTCCGCTGACCATCATTGGGGTGATGCCGGGCCACGCCCTGCTGAATGCCCAGTACACCGCCACCAGCATGATCGGCATGATCGCGCTGGCGGGCATCATCGTGCGCAACTCGATCTTGCTGGTGGACTTCATCAACCTGCAGGTGAACAGCGGCATGGACTTCAAGCGGGCGATTGTGCAGTCGGCCATCACCCGTGCCCAGCCCATCATGCTCACCGGCTTGGCGGCCATGATTGGGGCCTTCTTCATTGTGGATGACCCGATCTTCAACGGCTTGGCCATCTCGTTGATCTTTGGCATCTTTGTGTCCACGGTCCTGACGCTGGTCGTCATCCCGACTTTGTATTTCGTGGCGTACCGCAAAAAGTACGGCGCTTGAGTTTTTTCTTTAATCCCTTGGAGTTTGAATCATGAAATCTTGGCAAATCGTTCGTTTGGTCGCTGGCACCTTTGTGTTGTTTTCTTTGGCTTTGGGGGTTCAGGGTAGCCCCATCTTTGTGAGCCAGTGGTGGCTGGCTTTCACAGCGTTTGTGGGCGCCAACCTGCTGCAAAGTGCCTTGACCCAGTGGTGCTTGATGGAGACCATTTTGCGCAAATTCGGCGTTGAGTGCGGCTGCTGATCTGACCGTCATGCTGGCCATGCGTTCGCCCTTGTTTAAACCCCGGCCCCTGAGCGGCTGGGTGCTGGCGGCCCTGCTGGCCAGCCCTTCTGTGCAGGCTCTGGATTTGTTGAAAACCTGGGAGCTGGCGCGTGCGCACGACCCACAAATGCAGGTGGTCGCCGCCACGCGCTCATCGGTGCAGGCCTATGAAGCACAAGCCCAATCTTTGTGGCGTCCGGTTTTGATGGGCAGTGCCACGGTGGGGGCCATGTCGGCCGACACTCGGACGACCGGAGCCCAGTTCGCGGTGGGTGGTCAGCCGCCGATGCCGGGCAGTTTCGCCACCTCGGCCAGTGCAGCCACTTCTACGCGTTGGTCGCTGCAGGCCAAACAGCCGCTGTACAGCCCTGAGCGCCAAGCCCAGCAAGCCCAGCTGCACACCGCAGCGGGTGTGGCTGAGTTGCGAGCCGACCTGGCCCAACAACAGTTCATGCTTCTCACAGCGCAAAGGTATTTCAATCTGCTGTTGGCCGAGCGCCAGGAGCAGGTGCTGAAAAACCAATACGCCGCCGTGAGCCGTTCCCTCACCGAAGTCAAAGACCGCTTTGCCTTGGGCGATTTGCCGGTCACCGACACGCATGAGGCCGCTGCCCGTGCCACAGGCTTGCAAGCCCAATTGCTGGCCGCAGGCAGCGAAGTGCAAATGGCCCGCAGTTTATTGACCGACTCCACTCGGCTGCTCGCCGATGCCTTGAAACCACTAGCGCCCAAGGCCGATGCAGCGGTCACTGCCGTTCCTGCTTTGGCGCAAGTGCTGGAGCAGGTGCGTGAGGCCAATACGGGTGTGCGCTTGCAAAAAACCCAGCAAGACATGGCCCGTCAGGAGCTCAAAAAGCACCAACGCAGTGGCGGTGTCACCTTGGATTTGGTGGCTTCGGCCGGACGTGACCGCTTGAGTGGTGATGGCGACTTTGGTCCATCGGCCAACAGCCAGAGCCAGCAGATGGTGGGCTTGAGTTTGAATGTGCCTTTGTACACAGGCGGCTGGCGAAGCGCCAAACTCCAAGAAGCGGTGGATGCCCAAGCGATGGCTGAGGCCGAAGTGGACTTGGCTGTGCAGCAAGCGCAGCAACAAGCCCGCTCGGTTTGGCTAGCGCTGGAGACCGGTCCCGCACGCTTGACTGCCCTGAAAGCCTCTTGGCAGGCCAGCTCAGCCCGGCTGGATGCCACCCGGTTGGGCCGTCAAGTGGGCGACCGCACCACGCTGGCTTTGTTGCAGGCCGAAAACGATGCCGCTCAGGCCGAGCTGGCCTGGCTGCGTGCACAGACCGAGTTGCTGCTCACCCGCTTACAACTCGACGCCTTGACGGGCAGCATGTCGGTGCAAAGCCTCCAAGCCTTGAACGCCCAACTGGCTCACTGAACCCCCTTGTTTGAACCTGAAGGAGACACCATGAAAACAGCCCACGACCTGGTCCTGCAAGCGAAGGCCAACATCCGTGAGATTGCCTTGCAAGAAGCGGAAGAAGCCATTCGCCAAGCCGATGTCTTGATGGACGTGCGCGAGGCCGATGAATTTGCCGCAGGCCACCTGCCCGGTGCCGTACTGGTGCCCCGTGGTTTGCTGGAATTCAAGCTCAGCGGCACGCCCGCCTTGTCGGGTCGCGAACTGAAGGTGGTGCTGTACTGCAAGACCAGCGGTCGCGCAGCTCTGGCCGCTCAAACCATGCAGAGCATGGGCTATCTGAACGTTTCATCGATTGCGGGTGGTTTTGATGCTTGGGCCGCTGCAGGCAAAACGGTGGTTAAACCCGAGCAGCCTGCGTTTGAGTGAGTCCGATGGCCGCGTTTTGGGGATGGCTTTGGGTCTTTGTAGGACTTGCCCTCAGTAAAATCCCTGAGCCAAACTGGATCGGTTTTTCACAAAGCCATCTTGATTTCGGTTAAATTAGCGACTGGTTATATTTAAACCCCCTCACATGGAGCTCTCATGAAACTGATTTTTGCTGCTGTTGCCGTCTCCGCCCTGATGTCAGCCCCCGCCTTTGCCAACATGGACATGGCTAAAAAGAACGCTTGCATGGCCTGCCACGCCGTGGACAAAAAATTGGTGGGCCCTTCCTACCAAGACGTCGCCAAAAAGTACGGTGGCCAAAAAGACGCAGCAGCCACTTTGGCCAAGAGCATCAAAGCTGGTGGTTCGGGCAAATGGGGCCCTGTGCCCATGCCCGCCCAAGGTGCTTTGAGTGATGCCGATGCGCTGACCTTGGCCACTTGGATTTTGGCTGGCGCTAAGTAAATACAAGCTCTGTCAGGCTTGATCGCCGTGGCATGATTTAGAAAGCTCGATTGGTACTCGTGGCTTTTTTTGCCGCTCAAGGGTCTGCCCTTGAGCGGCTTTTTTGATGGGAGACTTGAATGAACACCCCTAACAACACCGCGATGGTCTGGATCAGTTTCTTTTTTGCAACAGTTGTTCACGCGCAGCCGGCCATTTACAAAGACGCCGACTACAAGCTGGGTGAAAAACTGATCGCTGAAAGCAAGTGCGTGGCTTGCCATGTTTCCAAGGTCGGTGGTAACGGCAGTGCCATATACAAACCACAGGGCAGGATCAACAACGCTTCCTTGTTGCGCGGCATGGTGGAGCAATGCAACACAGAACTCAACTTGGGCATGTTTCCGGAGGATGTGACCTCGGTGGCGGCGGTGCTCAACCGCGACCATTACAAGTTCAAATGAGGCCTTAAAACCGCATTGTTGCGGTCCTCACATATACCTTACCCCATAGGGTATAGGGTATCTGCCAATACCTTATTTTTCTCAGGGCATGGATGATGGGCGTCAATCCAGCGAGACACATGGTGTGTCCGACTGGATTCCCATCAATGCATGAATTCAGGAGAAAAAATGCGCAAATCTTTCACATGGATGAAGTGGGCCGTGCTGACCAGCTCGATCTGGTTGACCGGCTGCGGCACCATCAGCACCCTCGGCAAACTCGAATCGGGTGCAGGCGCAGAAGCCAGCCGCATGTGGGACCGCTGGGTGGAAGGTGAAGGTGACATTGCTGTGGCCACCACCTGGGAGCGCAAGGTCAAGAAGGGTGTGACGGCGCAAGAGGTTGAACAGGTCCTCAAACAAGTCGCCACCGAGCGCAACATGCGCGATGTCGGCACGCTGCCCCTGTCCAAAGAACTCGAAGCCCGTTCTGGCAAAAAAGAAAAGCTCCTCACCGTCTATTCGTTTTGCTCACCCACCACGGCCCGCAAGATGGTGGACTTCAGCCCGCACATGGCCGCATATCTGCCATGCCGTATTTCCATGGTGGAAAAAGAAGACGGTCTGTGGCTCTACACCCTCAACATGGACATGATGGTCAAGATGGGTCGCAAGTTGCCTTCACCCCTGAAAGAAGAAGCCAAAGCCGTGCGAGACACCATCTGGGAAATGATGGAACGTGGTCACAAGGGTGAGTTCTGATCCATCATCAAAAGGAGATATCCATGAAAAAAATCAACACTTTGCGTGCCACCGTGGTGGCGGCTGTTTTGGCTTCGGGCTCTGCAGCTTGGGCCACTGACGGTTACTTTCCCCATGGTTTTGGCATGAAATCCAAAGGCATGGGCGGTGCTTCAGTGGCCGTCACCGACAACGCTTTTGCGGGCATTAACAATCCTGCCGCGTCGGTCTGGGCGGGTAACCGCGCCGATCTGGGTGTGGACATTTTCATGCCCAAGCGCAGTGCCGCACGCTCGGCCCCCGGCTTTGGCGGCATGCTTGAAGGTGATGTGAAAAGCGATGGCAGCGCCTTCGCCATCCCAGAATTTGCCTACAACACCAAGATCGATGACCGCAGAAGTTGGGGTGTGACGGTCTATGGCAATGGTGGCATGAACACCGAGTTCCAAGGTGGCAACGTCATGTGCATGAACCCGAGCAACGGCCAGCCCTATCAAGGCAACCTCTTGTGTGGCCAGGGCAAGCTGGGTGTGGATTTGATGCAACTGATCATTGCGCCCACCTTTGCTTACAAACTTGATGCGCAGCACTCAGTGGGCGTATCGCCGCTCTTGGTGGTTCAGCAATTCAGCGCCACGGGACTGGATGCGTTCGCTGGTTTTTCCATGGCTCCAGACAAAGTCAGCAACACAGGCACTGACCGCAGCACGGGTGCGGGCGTCCGTTTGGGCTACCTGGGACAGTTGAGCGACACCATGAAGTTTGGTGCGACTTACTCGCCCAAAATCAAGATGAGCAAATTCGACGAGTATGCGGGTTTGTTTGCGGGCGCAGGATCATTTGATATTCCAGAGAACTATGCCTTGGGCGTCAATGTCCAGGTCACGCCAGCGGTGTCGGTGGCGGCAGATTACGCACGCATCAATTACAGCGGAGTGCTATCCATTGGTAACCCGATGAGCAATCTGATGGCTGGCAACCCCATGGGTTCACCCAATGGTCCCGGTTTCGGCTGGTCCGATGTCAGCGTGATCAAGCTGGGTGTGCAGTGGCAAGCCACGCCGACCATGGTGTTGCGTGCGGGCTATAACCAGAGCACCAACCCGGTCAAGCCTGAAAACGTGACTTTCAACATTTTGGCTCCCGGTGTGATCAAGCAGCATTACACCGTGGGCGGTACCTACGCTTTGAGCAAAGATGCCGAGTTCACCTGGGCCTACATGTACGCGCCCAAGAACACGGTCACGGGTCCTTCGATGTACAACGGCATGCTGCCGGGTGCTTCGGGCATCACCGAAACCTTGCGCATGTCTCAGCAATCGCTGGGTGTGCAGTACAGCTGGAAGTTCTGACCCCAGCTTCAATGTGTTCCCGATCAGGGTTTGTCCTGATCGGGAAACATGTTCCGTGTAATTCCTGATTCAGATTCATCGTTTATCGTATATATTCGCACATCCGAATATACGAACCTAACAAAAAATCGCGCATGAGTGACGAGACCAATGTGGTGTTTGAGAAGGCGGCAGAAATGTTTTCAGTTCTTTCTACGCCCATTCGTTTGCGCATCATCAGCGAGTTGTGCCAAGGGGAAAAAAATGTAGGGCAGTTGCTGGACCAGATCGGCGTGGCGCAACCCAATATGTCGCAGCACCTGAACATCATGTACAGGTCGGGCATTTTGGGCAAGCGACGCCAAGGGGCCCAAATGTTTTACCGGATTGCAGATGAAACCGCCGTGGTGGTGTGCCGTGCCATGTGCACGCAGGTCGTCATCGACACTGCCGTGAATTGACAACTCAAAACAAGGAGTTTGTGTGAAAGAAGACAACATCAACTCAGGAAGGGTGCAAAAAGCGCCTGAAAACTTCCTGACCCAAAGTGGCATCAAGGAGGTCTTTGCCGAAGGCAAAAAAGGCCGCCGTGATTTCATTCGCAATGCCTTTGCAGCTGCTGCTGCAGGTGCCGCAGCCCCCATGGCCGTGGCCCAAGGCAACCCGGTGCCCGTTGAGGGCGGCGACCCCAACATCTTGAACTTGCCTGAGCACGCTGTGGGCTTGGGTCAAGGCGTGGCCGTTGAAGGTTATGGCAAGCCCTCCAAGTTCGAAGCGAACTTGCAGCGCCGTCAAAGCCCTGGCCTGACACAAACCACACAAGCATCGGTGTCGTTCGCGCCGCTGCAGTCTTTGTTTGGCATCGTCACACCCAGCGGTTTGCACTTCGAGCGTCACCACCAAGGCTGGTGGGACATCGATCCCTCCAAGCACCGCTTCATGATCAACGGCATGGTCAAAAAGAACATGGTGTTCACCATGGACGAGATCATGCGTTTGCCTTCGGTGTCCCGCTTTCACTTCATCGAATGCGGTGCCAACACAGCCGTTGATTGGGGCAACGTGGCCGTGCCCACCGTGCAATACACCCACGGCATGTTGTCTTGCAGCGAGTTCACGGGCGTGCCATTGATCACCTTGTTGGAGCTGGCTGGCGCTGATCTGAAAAACGGCAAGTTCGTTTTGGCCGAAGGCGGTGACGGGTCGTCCATGACCCGCACCATCCCCATGAGCCTGATCACTTCGGGTGAAGTCATCGTGGCCTATGGCCAAAACGGTGAAATGCTCCGCCCCGAAAATGGCTACCCCCTGCGTTTGGTGGTGCCTGGTGTGCAGGGTGTGAGCTGGGTTAAGTACTTGCGCCGCATTGAAGTGGGCGACAAGCCCTATGCCGCCAAGGATGAGGCCATTCACTACATCGACTTGCAGCCCGGTGGCATGCACCGCCAATACACCAACATCCAGGAAGTCAAGAGCGTGGTCACCACCCCCTCGGGCGGCCAAGTCTTGTTGGACAAAGGTTTTTACAACATCACCGGTCTGGCCTGGTCGGGCAAAGGCAAGATCAAGCGCGTGGATGTGTCCACCGACGGCGGTCGCAACTGGCGTCAGGCACGCCTGGAGACGCCTGTGTTGTCCAAGGCTTTGACCCGTTTCAACCTCGACTGGGTCTGGGACGGCAAACCGGCCATCATTCAAAGTCGTGCACAAGACGAAACAGGCCATGTGCAGCCCACATACCAGCAGTTGCGCAGTGTTCGCGGAACGCGCTCGATTTATCACAACAACGCCATCCAGTCGTGGTTGGTGCAGGAAAACGGTGAGGTGAAAAATGTCCAGGTTTCGTAATGCTGTTTTGACGGTGGCGTTGATGGCAGTCGCTGGCTTGGCGGCTGCACAAAGTCAAAAATTTCCCGGTGTGGGCCGTGAAGCTACGCCCAAGGAAGTGGCCAAGTGGGACATCGATGTGCGCCCCGACTTCAAGGGGCTGCCTGCAGGTTCTGGTTCTGTCGCCAAGGGCCAAGACGTGTGGGAGGCCAAGTGCGCCCACTGTCACGGTGTGTTTGGTGAGTCCAATGAGGTGTTCAGTCCGCTGATTGGTGGCACCACCGCAGAAGACATCAAGACCGGTCGCGTGGCCAACTTGTCGCGCACCGACTATCCTGGTCGCACCACCATCATGAAGGTGGCCACAGTCTCCACTTTGTGGGACTACATCAACCGCGCCATGCCTTGGACCAACCCCAAGACGCTGACCACGGAAGAGGTGTATGCCGTCACGGCTTTCTTGTTGAATTTGGCGAACGTCGTGCCTGACAATTACGTCTTGTCAGACAAAAACATCGCTGAAGTGCAAGCACGCATGCCCAACCGCAATGGCATGACCACCGCCCATGCGATGTGGCCTGGCAATGAATTTGGTGGTGTTAAAAAACCCGATACCGCCAACAAGATTTGCATGAAGGACTGCACGCCTGAAGCCAAAGTGGCATCATTCCTGCCCGACTTTGCCCGAAATGCCCATGGTAACTTGCAAGAGCAAAACCGCATCGTCGGTCCACAGCGCGGTGCTGACACCAGCAAACCTGAGCCTAAGGCGGGTATGCCAGTGGCCGCTGCGGCGCCTGCTGCCGCTGCCAAGCCGGAAAACAACGAAGCCAAGGCTGCGATTGCGCTCCTGAACAAGCACAGTTGCACCGCTTGCCATGGTGTGGACAAGAAGATCGTGGGCCCTGGCTTCAATGAAATTGCCAAGAAACAAGCCGGTAAAACCGACTATTTGGTTAGCAAAATCAAGGCTGGTGGTGTGGGTGTGTATGGTCAAATCCCTATGCCACCCCAGTCGCTGCCTGATGCCGACGCCAAACAAATTGCCGAATGGATTTCCAAGGGGGCCAGCAAGTGATGCGGGATACACCCGTTGCACTTCTGAACCTGTTTCAATAGCATCACTCAATCATCAAGGAGATATCAGATGCAAAACCGTCGCGAGACACTCAAGCAAAGCGCTGTTGTGGCTGGCCTCTTGGCCACTGCGGGTTTCCCACAGTTCGCCCACGCCGCTTTCAACAAAGCCGCATTCGACGCCAAGTCGGTGCAAGACTCCGCCAAAGCTGCTGGTGCCACCAGCATGGCCGAGAGCAAAGACGTGACCATCACCGGTCCTGACATCGCTGAAAACGGCGCTGTGGTGCCCTTGGGCGCCAGCACCGCGCTGCCAGGTGTCAAGCACCTGTTGATCATGGTTGAAAAGAACCCATCCGCTCTGGTGGCCATGTTCCATGTGACCGATGCTGTCGAAGCCAACTTCTCGACCCGCGCCAAGATGGGCCAGTCTTCTGATGTCTACGCTGTGGCCATCATGAACGACGGCAAAGCCTTGTGGGCCAAGAAAGAAGTCAAGGTCACTTTGGGCGGTTGCGGCGGCTAAGCCCCGACTCGCAGCCACCACACATTGATTCACTGAAAGATTTAGGAGAGAAAAATGGCAGATCCAATGCGCATCCGTGCCCAGGCCTCTGGCGACAAAGCAACCGTTCGTGTGCTCATGAGCCACGAGATGGAATCCGGCCAGCGTAAAGACGCTTCCGGCAAAACCGTGCCCGCCTGGTTCATTCAAGAAGTCACAGCCAAGCTCAACGGCAAGGACGTGTTCTCGGCCGAGTGGGGCCCCGCCGTGTCGAAAAACCCCTTCCTGCAATTCACCGTCAAAGGCGCCAAAGCCGGTGACAAAATTGCAGTCACTTGGAAAGACAACAAGGGCGACACCCGCACCGACGAAGCCACCGTTTCGTGAACGTGCGATGACAGAGCAAAGGGTGAAGTCAGTACTTCACCCTTTTCGCATTTGATAAATTCCAACAGAGGTGACAATGAACAAAGCATCAAGTTTGGCCATGGCCGCAGTGCTGGCCCTGGGCACCATGCCCGCTCTGGCCCAAAAGACCGCCAGCCAAGGCATTGACGAATACCGCGCCATGCTGCAAGACGGCAATCCCGCTGAACTCTTTGAAGCCAAAGGCGAAGACCTCTGGAAAAAAGCACGCGGACCCAAAAACGCCAGCCTTGAAAAATGCGATCTGGGCAAAGGCCCTGGCGTGGTCAAAGGTGCTTTTGTGGCGTTGCCCAAATATTTCGCTGACACCCAGCGCATGCAGGACCTGGAGTCCCGTTTGGTCACCTGCATGGAAACCCTGCAAGGTTTCAATGCAGCCGATATTTCCAAGACCGCATTTGGTCGCGGCGAGATGGCCAATGTGACGGCCTTGGCCACCTGGATCGCTGCCGAATCCAAAGGTCTAAAGTTCAACTTGTCGCAAGAACACTCCCAGGAAAAAACCTTTTATGAAGTGGGCAAGCGCCTGTTCTTCCAGCGGGGTGGACCGCACGACTTTTCTTGCGCTTCTTGTCATGGTGAAGAGGGCAAGCGGATTCGCCTGCAAGACCTGCCCATCCTGACCAAGAACCCTGGCGATGGCTTGGGCTTTGCCGCCTGGCCAGCTTACCGCGTCTCCAACGGTCAGATGTGGAGCATGCAACTGCGCCTGAATGACTGCTACCGTCAGCAACGTTTCCCCTATCCTGGCTTTGCCAGCGACGCCACCATCGCCTTGTCGACCTATCTGGGTGTGAACGCCAAGGGCGCGGCTTCGATTGCCCCGGCCATCAAGCGCTGATCTGAACAGGAGACCTTCATGAACAAAAAGACCCAACTCGTTTTGGCCAGCTTGGCGGCCGCTTTGGTGGCTGCTGGCTGTGCATCCGCACCTTCTGTGGCCGAGCTCAATGCATTGACCGACAAGATTGTCAAGGCTTCCTTCCGTGATGAAAGCCATGTGAAAGTGGAGCGCATCACCGCCACCGACGAAACCAACCGCGTGTGCAGTGAAGCCGACGTGGCAGGCCAACCCTTGGACGAAAAAACTGCCAAGCGCATTGAAGAAGCCAACCTCAAAGCCATCAAATGGCCATCGGACGGCAAGTTCATCGGTGACTGGAAGCAAGGCGAAGCCATTGCCCAAAGCGGACGCGGCCTGACTTGGACCGATTCGGCCACGGGCGTGAACGGTGGCAACTGCTACAACTGCCACCAGATGGACAAGAAAGAAATTTCTTACGGCACCATTGGACCGAGCTTGTACAACTACGGAAAAATCCGTGGCGTGTCCAACCCCGACGATCCGGCCAGCAAGGCCATCGTGGAGTACACCTGGGGCAAGATCTGGAACGCCAAGGCCTACAACGCTTGTTCCAACATGCCTCGCGCGGGCCACATGGGCATCTTGAACGAAACACAGGTCCGCCACATTGTTGGCCTGTTGCTCGACCCCAAGTCGCCTGTTAACCAGTAAGCCTCTGAAAACCCGGCTGGTCCGGGTTTTTTAGCCCTCTATATATCAGTGATTGCAAATATGAATCTCTCCAAACGCGAATTTATCCAAGTCATGGGTGCTGGCACGATGGCTGGCTTGAGCATGGGCACGTTTGCCGAAGCCAGTGCCGCGACAGCTGCCAATGGCTTGTATGACATTCCCAAGTTCGGCAATGTGTCTTTCCTGCACATGACCGATTGCCATGCGCAGCTCAAGCCCATTTATTTCCGTGAGCCCAGCATCAACTTGGGAATTGGGTCGATGCAAAACAATTTGCCTCACCTGGTTGGAGAGCATTTGTTGCAAGTGGCCAAGATCCGTCCTGGCACGGCAGAGGCCCATGCGCTGACTTTTCTGGACTTCGAAAAAGCCGCCAAGCGCTATGGCAAGGTGGGTGGTTTTGCGCACTTGGCCACACTGGTCAAGCGCATGAAGGCCAGCCGCCCTGGTGCTTTGCTGCTCGACGGTGGTGACACCTGGCAAGGCTCGGGCACCAGCTTGTGGACCAATGGCCAAGACATGGTGGACGCCTGCAAACTGTTGGGCGTGGACGTGATGACCGGCCACTGGGAATTCACACTGGGCATGGAGCGCGTTAAGGAAATCGTCGAAAAAGACTTTGCAGGCAAGGTCGACTTTGTGGCGCAAAACATCAAGACCAGCGACTTTGGTGACCCGGTGTTCAAGCCTTACGTGATCCGTGAGATCAATGGCGTGCCTTGCGCCATCATCGGCCAGGCCTTCCCCTACACCCCGATTGCCAATCCGCGTTACATGGTGGCCGACTGGGAGTTCGGCATCCAAGACGAGAACATGCAAAAGATGGTGGACGAAGCCCGTGGCAAAGGCGCCCAGGTGGTGGTCGTCATCAGCCACAACGGCATGGACGTGGACCTGAAAATGGCCAGCCGCGTCAGCGGCATCGACGCCATCATGGGTGGCCACACCCACGACGGTATGCCCGTGGCCTCCATCGTGTCCAACAAGGGCGGTAAAACCTTGGTGACCAATGCGGGCTCGAACGGCAAGTTTTTGGGCGTACTTGACTTTGAAGTCAAAGACAAAAAAGTCAGCGACTTCCGCTACAAGTTGTTGCCTGTGTTCTCCAACATGTTGCCCGCCGACAAAGAGATGGACGCCTTGATCACCAAGATCCGCGCTCCATACGAAAGCAAGCTGGCCGAAAAACTGGCCGTGACCGATGGTCTGCTCTACCGCCGTGGCAACTTCAACGGCACGGGCGACCAGTTGCTGGTCGATGCCTTGCTGGACGTGCAAGGCGCTGACATCGCGTTCTCGCCGGGCTTCCGTTGGGGCACCACGCTCTTGCCGGGCCAGGCCATCACGCGCGAGTGGTTGCTCGACATGACCGCCACCACTTACTCTTACGCCACCGTGACCGAGATGACGGGCGAGACCATCAAGACCGTGCTCGAAGACGTGGCCGACAACCTGTTCAACCCGGACCCTTATTACCAACAAGGCGGTGACATGGTGCGTGTGGGCGGCTTGACGTACAGCTGCAACCCTGTAGCCAAGGCAGGTCAACGCATTGGCGATATGCGCCTCAAAGGCCAGCTCATCGAGGCGGGTAAAAAGTACAAGGTGGCCGGCTGGGCGCCAGTGGCTGAAGAAGCCCGCAACCAGGGCAACAAGCAGGTCTGGGAAGTGGTGGAGACTTGGCTCAAAGCCCAAGGCGGTCGCATCAAGCCGCGCCAACTCAACGCACCCAAAATCATGGGCGCATTGCCCAACAAGGGTTACGTCGTTTGATGCGCGTGTGCAGCGCCACATCAAACTGTCCAGCGCTGCACCGTTTGAGGAGGGATCACCATGAAAAGAAGACAACTGTTGTGGGCCAGCGCGGCCATCGGTGGCACTGCCCTGTGGCCCGAGGCCCGATTGCTGGCGCAGCAAGCGCAGGACTTCATCGAAGGCCCGCCGGTGACAGACATCCCGGCGCAACAGCTGTCGCCCCATGTGTGGATGATCTACTCTCCCGATGGATTTCCCACCCCTGAAAACCGGGGCATGATGGCCAACGTGATCTTTGTGGTGACCTCGGCCGGTGTGGTGGTGATCGATTCGGGGGCCTCGCTCCAAATCGGTCAGATGGCCATCCGCATGATCCGCAAGGTGACCGACAAACCCGTGGTGGCGGTGTTCAACAGCCACTACCATGGTGACCATTGGCTGGGCAACCACGCCTTCGTCAAAACTTATGGCGACAAGCTCCCCATTTATGCGCTGCCCAGCACCATTGAAAAACTCAAAGGCGCAGAAGGCAATTTGTGGCGCAGCCTGATGGAGCGCTGGACCAACCAGTCCACCCTGGGCACCCAAGTGGTCTTGCCCAATACGCCGGTGCAGCATGGTCAAGTCCTGCAGTTCGGTGACGTGAGTTTGCGTCTTCACCATTACGGCACGGCCCACACCCCGTCGGATTTGTGTGTTGAAGTGGTGCAAGACAAGGTGACGGCGTTAGGCGACATCGCCATGACCAACCGCATCGCCAACATGGACGAAGGCTCTTACCCCGGCACCTTCAAATATTACAAAGCCCTGCAAGCCGCCACGGGCGATCAGCTGTGGGTGCCCGGCCATGGCCAGGCCCGCAAAGACCTGCTCAAGACCTATGGTGAATTCATGGCGGGCATTTGGGAGCCTTGTTTGCAAGCCGTCAAAGATGGCAAGTCAGAAGTTGAGGCCAAAGCGGCGGTCCTCAAAGACCCGCGTGTGGCGTCCAGGGCAAAAGCCATGCAAGGCTATGAGGGCAACATCGGCAAGTACATCAGCCTGGCCTATCTTGAGGCGGAAAAAGAAGCGTTTTAATGGGCAGGGCTTGCGCCTGACCGACAAGTGCCAAATGGTCTCCTAAAAGCGATAGCGCTTGTCTCAGACCATGAAGTGTCGCCATGCGCCCATGCTGTCTAGCCCCCTGGCCCCCATTCTTTTCAGGGCGAGTGGGGTTTTCTGATTTTTTGCTGAGTCAGTGTTCACAAGCATAATCATCTCGTCATGCGATGCTCGCTGCTCAATCGTTGGGGGGCGCATCCTTTGACCCTACATCAGGAGACCCCCATGAAAAACATTAAAAAAATCACAGCGCTGTCGTTTGTTTTCTTTTTGACATCAACCGCCAGCTTGGCTGCCGGGAAACTTGATTGGAAAGCTTGCGAAAAAGAAGTCAAGGAGTTCAAGTGTTCAGGGGATGACAAGGCAGTCTGGGCATGCCTTGAAAAGCATGACGAGAAGTTGAGCAAAGCATGTCAAGTGACCCACGAAAAGGGTGACAAGTTGTTCAAGAAGTAAGCCCTCAGAGTGCTGCTGAAGAGCGGCGTCAACGACCCGCTGATCAAATGAACGGCGCATTGGCCTCTGATGGTTGACCTCAGGGGCCTTTGTATTTTTAGAGAGGTGATGCCGGCAGATTGCTCTTCGATCGCTGGTGCCCCCGACAGGAATCGAACCTGTATCACTCCCTTAGGAGGGGTTAGGTCGTATTTTCGTAAGTCATTGTCAAATATTGGAAAAAATCGTAAAAGTACGCTATAAATTGCTCCGTGGGACAATTTTGGGACACGGAGTGTGAGGATGGCGGCATTTTTAAGGCGCGTAGGCAGAAGCGGACAGATTTCGTGGCAAGCCAAGGTCAGGTTGAACGGTGTATATCGTTCTAAGACATTCGTGAAAAAATCAGACGCTGCAGCGTGGGCTACATCGGTTGAAAACACTATCAATGAGGGTAAGCCGGTTCAGCAGCGCAAGCAGCTGCAGAAGACCCTCGCGGACATCTTTGACGATTACCTTGACAGCGGTCTAGTCACAGACAAAAAAGAAAGGCTCCTTCGGCGTCTTGCGGTTGAAATTGGCGCGCTGAAACTTGAAGATCTGAATACCAAGCGTCTTGCGCTCTATCTTCAGTTGAAGTCCGAGCAAGCAATCCCTGTGCAAGCGAGGAAAAAAGTGGAACACCCCCTGTATGAGGGCGGGAAAAAAATTGTCGGCGGTGAGGTTGTTGCCAAGACCTACAAGCCAGCTTCAATCCGTCATTACTATTACGCGTTGAGAACTGCTTTGCTGTGGCACGCTAAGGTCAACGACTATCACTTCAATGACAAACCGTTCAGAGACAATCCACCCCCCCCCGCATGGAAAGAGCCAAGAGAAAGGCGCTTGGAGGACGGTGAGCTTGAGAGATTGCTAAACGCGTGTGACAAGATGTATGTCAACCAGCAACACCTCAAAGACATCATTGAGTTCCAAATCTATTCCTGCATGCGTGCAGGTGAGACGTTGATGATGCGCTGGAAAGACCTGATTTTTGACGAAAAAAAACCGACCAGCTCTTACATATACGTGCCGAAAGAGCATCAAAAGATCCGCAACAAACGAGGTGCAGAAGATCGCGAGGTTTCAATGCGACGCGAATTGTTCGCGCTAGTCAAAGACAGGTTACTGCCTCGAAAAGCTGAGCCAGAAGACA
This sequence comes from Limnohabitans sp. 63ED37-2, assembly GCF_001412535.1. GTDB lineage: Bacteria > Pseudomonadota > Gammaproteobacteria > Burkholderiales > Burkholderiaceae_C > Limnohabitans_A. Next base: position 578,645 of record NZ_CP011774.1, read on the forward strand.
GGGTGTTCCCGTTCTGGTCTGACTCCAATGTTTTGGGCCACAGATTCAAGGTCATCTGTAAGAACGCCAAGTCAGTCGATTTGAAAATTCACGACCTGCGCCACGAGGGTATTTCCTGGCTATTTGAGAACACTAACCTCACTGACATCCAAATCTCAAAGATGACAGGTCATCTTGAGTTGGACACCCTCAAGCGGTACGCCAAATTACGCCCCAGCAGCATCGGCGAGAGATTGTGGGCGCAGACATGACTTTGTGCTACGTTTGAACATCTGGTTTGCAGCGGTAGCTGTCAGCCTGTTGTCCTGCGTCAGTGCCCGCTCTTGGTCATGCTTCGGTCATCCCGTGAGTTCCAATTATTCTGTAGCTCGCTTTTCAAGCACCAGTAGAAGCCGCTCGCACTCCTCCTGTGTGCACTCAACGTGACGAGATGTATCTATGATGGGAGCATCGAGCGAAGAGACGTTCCATGCCGCGCTTGGGGGAGCATTGATCGGGAGTAGCTCAGTTCATAAGTGAAGCCCTGGAGGACCTTGCTCGGTGAAGATCAGAAAAATAAAAATCAAGAACTTTCGAGGCGTGAAAGAACTTGACTGGAGCCTTCCCAACGCCGACATCTTCTGCCTGATTGGCAAAGGTGATTCTTCCAAGTCCACGATCTTGGAGGCCATCAGATATGCCTTCCATCCGCAGTGGAACCTGATCCTCAGCGACTCTGACTTTCATCAGTGCAAAGTCGCGGATTCAATCGTCATTGAAGTCACCATCGGGGCCTTGACCGAAGAATTCTGTTCTTTGGACAAGTACGGTCAGTACCTCCGTGGCTGGGATGCTGCAACCCTCAAGCTTACTGACGAGCCTGAAGATCACTTGGAGAGTGTCCTGACTGTGCAGCTGACGGTCGACAAAGATCTTGAGCCCAAGTGGATGGTTGTCTGTGATCGTCACCCTGACGGCGTTCAGTTCAAGCAAGGCGATAGGAACAAGGTCAGTGTCGGCCTCATCGGCGCCTATAGCGAGAAGCAGCTTTCCTGGGCTACAGGCACGGCGTTGGCGAAGCTCACCGAAGCGCAGAGTCTGAACGAGCTGCTGGCAAATGCTTCCCGTACAGCCAGGGCTTCATTGGACGGTGATCGGCCTGTCACCCTCAAGAATTTCGATGCGGCGGCTGGGAAGTCGCAGGAGATTGCAAAGCTGTTGGGGGTGCCGGTGTCGGACGCCTACAAGGCTCACCTCGATCTGGCTTCTATCAACCTGAAAGTTGGTGGGTTGGCGCTCCATGACGGTGACATCCCTCTTCGGCAGCTAGGTCTTGGGTCAAGACGAATGCTGCTGTGTGGCATTCAAAAGATGGGTTTGGAAGAGGGCCATATCACCTTGTTTGACGAAGTGGAGTTCGGCTTGGAGCCGCACCGAATCACACGACTGATCAAGCATGTCCGGGAAGACAAACGAGGTCAATACTTCCTCACCACGCACTCACCCACGGTCCTGCGGGAACTCACCGTAAAAGAGCTGTACGTCGTGCATAGCAAGGGTGGGGTTGTGCAGATCACTTCCGCTGCAAAGGACGGTCTGGAACAGCTTGAAGTGCAGGGAAAGATTCGATCCAGCACTGAAGCATTCTTGGCAAGGAAGGTTGTGGTTTGTGAGGGCGCTACCGAAGTCGGGTTCGTGCGAGGTTTTGACGATCACCAGGTCGGCAAGGGAAAGGACCCGCTGTCGTATCACGGCGTTGAGCTGCTAGATGCCAGAGGTGCCAATAACATAAAAGGTTTGGCTAAGGCATTCAAGGCGCTTGGCTATGAGGTCACAGTCCTTGCAGACGCTGACTCACCTGAGAACTTCTCACCAGCCGACGAAGCCGAATTGGTGAAGCTAGGTGTGCCGGTCGTGGCCTGGGACAGCAAGCTGTCCTTGGAAGAAAGGGCGATGAAAGATCTGCCCTGGAGCGCTGTCCTTGCGAGCGTGCAACTGGCTCAGACCGAGTTCGCATACCCGGTGCGAGACCAAGTTTATTCGAGGCTCGTCGCCAAGTTTGAACTTGCTCAGGAGGTAGAAAAATGGGTGGAGTCTGAGAATCTGCGAGCTGCAATCGGGCTTGCCGCGAAGAAGTCGGAGTGGTTCAAGAATATTTCTAAAGGGGATCGCTGGTTCAGCGCTGCGGCCCCCAATTTTGAGGACGCTGACTTCGCGAAGAAGGATCTGTCAGTAAAGCTGAATAAGCTCTGGGCGTGGATAGAGCGTGTCTGAAGAACTTGCTCTCAAGCTCAACGACTTCACTACCAAGGGGTATGTGATAGCGCCAGCTGGCTACGGCAAGACGCACCTCATTGCCATGGCTGTCAAAGCTGCCACCAAACGGCAACTGATCTTGACCCACACGTTTGCGGGCGTGAATTCCATCAAGACCAAGATGACCGCTCTTGGTGTGCCTGCTTCCAAGTACCAGATTGACACAATTGCGAGCTGGTCTCTTCGCCTCTGTCTGGCCTACCCGAAGACTTCGGGCTGGAAGGTAGAGCACCCCACAAGCAAACAGTGGAACAAGCTCTACGAGTGCTGTTCTGGGTTGCTGGGTAAGCAGTTCGTTCGGCATGTTGTCTCTGCCACATATGCCGGCGTGTATGTGGACGAGTATCAAGACTGCTCCGATCTGCAGCATGGCCTTGTCTGTGCCTTTGCTGAGTTTTTGCCCTGCCGAATCTTGGGCGATCCTATGCAGGCCATTTTTGACTTTGGTGGTGACGAGAGCAAGCCTGTTGATTGGGCTGTAAGTGTCTACCCGACCTTCACTTGCCTCGGCCAGCTAGAGACGCCGTGGCGCTGGAAAACCAATGGCGACCCGAATCTTGGAGCATGGCTCAAGAAGGCAAGGGAGACCCTGGAACAGGGACAGAAAATTGATCTTTTGAATGGCCTGCCTGCCTGTGTGAAACGTGTTCAAACCACCCCACAATTCTTGGCGTCAAAGCAATGCTCCTCACTGATGGGATTGCTGGGCCATCAGGAGAGTGTGATTGCCCTTCATGGCGGCGATCAGCAGTCCAAGAATAAGACCCATCTCTTGGCAAGAACCATGGGGGGCAAATTCTCTTCCATTGAAGAAGTTGAAGGCAAGGATCTTCACTCGTTCATCAAGAAGCTGGTTGCAGCCAAAACAACTCAGCAAGGCTTCCTCCTGGCTTTGGATTTTTCCAAGAAGTGCTTCACTGGTGTAGGGGACATCTTGACTGCTGGGACTAAGAGAGGCGAGGTCGCAAAGCAGAGCAAAGGTACCAAGTACCCATTGGTCCTGCATGCTGCCAATGCCTATCTGAACAGCCCAACAAGTGCTCACCTTAGAGCTTTCTTCTTGGCGTTAAAGGATAACCCTGAAACGTCAGCCTACCGTCGTGATTTGCTGTATCGCTTCCTCAACGTGCTGAAGATTCACATTGACGGTGGCGGGACAACGCTGACGGACGCGGCAAACCTGTACCAACGTGACATGAGGCACACGGGAAGACCGATAAGTCACCGCAAGCTCATCGGCACAACGCTGCTGGTGAAGGGGCTTGAGTACGACCATGCAGTTATCCTCGACGCAGACACTCTGGACGCGAAGGATTTATATGTTGCAATGACTCGTGGCGCCAAGACCCTGACCATAGTTGGCGAGCAGTGGCACCTACCAGCCAGGTGAATCGACCAAGTTTTCCTAGATAACCCAAGGTAGTGTTAGGTCATGCTCAGACTTCTGCAGACGCCTCAGCGCAATGACTGCTCTGAACATCATCAGTCATTGGTTTTTCTGATTTGAACGACAGCATCCAGCCTAGACCGGACCACCTGTACCAAAATGGATTTGGTAGCAAATATCTGAAATGAGATTTTGATTTCAATATCTCAATTTTTTCATGGTGTTTTTAGGTGCTCCATACTGAGACTGCCTGATACCCTGTAGGACGTTCAACTGGTCTGATATGGCTTTTGCTTCCAGTGATCCAACTTCACAGTCATTAAGCTGAATGCTCAGCGCCCTAATTTGCTCAGCGATTTCTGCAAGTGGGTTGAAAGCGGTGATTGGTCGTCCCCCCCTCCATTGCTCCCCTCGTCTTGGTCCGTTTTGACATGGGTCCTGACGAAGTGAGAAAGCTTGTTGTGATTGATCTGAAGCATCTCCAAGTCCTTTGCCATCTTTCGGATGATTCCAGCCATGTGAATCACTCCACTGTCCTCCACGCGTTTGAAGCAGGTTTCGCTCCAAGCCACTTGGGACATCAGTGTGTTTATGTGTCCTGTGAGCATGTTCAGTCGCTCTGAGTGGAGGAATACCACCTCGTGCATTAGCTTTCTCGGGTCCTGCTGTGGACCTCCTGTTGCTTGATTGTTTTCCATACACACGCTCCTTTCTTGTTGTTTTGGGTGTATCTGTGATGTGCACTGCTCTTATGGCGAGCAGTTGCTCCAGCCTTTTCTTTGCCTCCGAAAATTCTTCCTCACCAAAACTCGCGCGCTGCTGTTTGGCCTTGATTTCTGCGTAGTTGCTCTCGTGCTCATAAAAAGCGCCTTTGAGCTTGATTGCCTTGGGTGTGCCCGGAAACTTAATGGAGACGGTTTTATCGTTGGCTCTTGTGACGGTGAGGCCGAGCGTGTCTTCCATGAACACCATCAGTTCTTGTCTGTCGTTAACGGCGCCCGACTTGACTGCCTTCAAAACCTCCGCGTGCAGGAGTTCTGATTTTTGCTTCTGGGTGTAGTGCTTGGCTTTCCTCCAGAAACTGTCCATTCCCAGTCTTGTGGGCTTTTCATGAACCTGCTTCCAACCGTTTTCGTGGTTCACGATGGACGTGAAAAGAGACATCACTTCAAAGGTCTGTTCACCAGGGGGATGTGGGTTCCAGCGCTTGCCTGCCACACTTTTTCCCTTACTGTTTTGCCCACCCAGCAACGTCATCGGCAACACGAAGTGGACATGAAATCCCTCAAGCCCAGTAGCTTTGTCTGGTTGCTCCCTGTGCAACACAAATAGAGCGTTGAATTGGTCTGCCTCAAGACCCGGTGCCACAACCCTTTTGAACTGGTCCAGTATGCGAAGAAGCTCAACCCTCGTGGGTTGTTCTGTGCTCCTGAAAGCAAGGCAACCACTGGCGTATTTATATTTGCGCTGTATTCCGTTGATGAGTTCAATCGTCAGTGCTGGTGAACCCTCCAAAAGCTCAGGTTTATGGGCACGCTCTTGCCCATCATGGCTATGGGTGCTCAAAAGGTATTTCACAGGGGCTTCGCCATTACCTGTGCCGGTATTGAAGAACCTCACAATCACTTCGCACCTCCAGTTTTCGCCTGCGCGAGAAGCTCGTGTGCAACCTCCTGAATTTGTGCCAGAACCAATCGGACTTCATCATCAAGCGGTGAGCCTTGGTTCAAGTGCCGCGCGATTTGATTGACGTTCACACCAATCTTGTTGAGCTCGTAGGTACAGCCCACCAGTGCTGTGTATGTCTTGCGTTCTGTTGCTGATGGTGTGGGTTTGAGACCTTGTGCTCGCAGGTATTGCGCAAGATTGTCAAAGTGGTGTGTTTTGCGATGCTTTTCAAGCATCAGAAGCTCTTCGGGACTGACTCTCAGCACCACTCGCTCACTGCGCAAAAACGGATGCGTGTCCCAGTTGCCTGCCTGTCCTGATTTCTGTTTGCGCCTTGGAATAATCATGCCCGCTCCTTTCTTCTTCTGCTTCGCACATTGCCAATGTGCTGTTCGGGTCTGGGTGTCCCAGCAAGTACCCATCTAGCGATTTCAGCGCACTGATGGGGTTACCTTGCTGTGGGTACCTCTACTCATGAAAGCAGAAAAAAATCGGAAGTCAAGTTTGAGGGCTGGTTCTTTGGAAACGCAATTTGCGCGCGGCGTTCTTTTTTGTTTCACTATCGTTCCACACTGCTTTCGCAGTCTTTGCTTCGCATGATTTCTACCTTTGCTTCGCTTGAGTGTTGAACCCCTGAAAAGATGGGTGGGTACAGAAAACGGCTAGGACTTGCCCCACACGAAAGAGGTAAAGCTTTACCCTTACCAACCTGATTTGGTTGGTTCGGGCTTTCCTGAAATCGTGTGGGTCCCACATCTATTCGGGTCTAGTCACTACAAGGACTAAACAAGTTCGGTTCAAGTGCTTGTCCACTCCCAGGCGCGGTCCGAACAATAAGCCTCTCGCTTTCGTTGTGCCTGGTGCCCATTCTTACGAATTGGGTGGTTTTTTAACCTGTCGCGTTGCTGGTTGGCTGCTCATGTGAGCATTCAGTTTAAGTTTGTCTGAGCCATTCTTTCTGCACCAGCAATCTGTACAACAGGGAACACCGTAGACAGTGCGAATCGTGAAAAGCACGGTATGAGGGGTCAAGTCCAGAGAAGGTCGCCATACCGTGTCAGCTGACGCATAACACTGTCATAATTAATAAATCAAATTATTTAATAAAAGTCAATACAAATACATAAAAATATTAAATTTTAAGTGATTTTTGCTTGATGGGCTCTAGATTGCTAGTTTTGTGACTCAGCAGCGCATCTAATTTTTTGGCTTGAACGACCGCTTCAAGATACTGGACCGGATCTTGGTAACCTACAGCCTTGCGAATCCTGTAGCTACAAGTTGGAAAAGCTCGATTGCTTTTGTTGTCGAGCTCTTTCAAGACCTCAAGAACAAATTCTTCGTCATCGTGTAGCCCACCGGTAGCCTGAAGGAAGTTTTCAGCTTGGACACAAGCGATCACTTTCACTCCGCGTACAGCACCGAGGTGACCTGGAAGGCTGCGGATGAGACCAGGGCTGGCTTTGACCAGCTCCACGAGAAAGTCCGTTCTTTGGTAAAGCAGGGCTTGCAATTCTTCGGACAGATCGCAATTTTGCGTGTAGCCAAATGGACGATGAGCGTTTCGGATATTTTGATCGCTAGACAGATCTGGCGAGAAATAACGTCTCCACTCACCCAAATCAATCTGCGCAGTTCGCGATGCGATTTCTTTGGATTCGGTGATCTCCGGTGGTAGGAAGGGACCGATTCTGGCCAGGTTGAGGCTGGATGGCTTGGTTTCCAGCATTCGGAGAAATGCTGAGGCAATGAATTCAGAATCCCATTCGATGTTCTGATTGTAATTTTCTTCCACAATGAACCTGAACAGGTTGGGCTCACGTGCTAGCGCCTCTTTGCAAACTTCTTTGTCAGTCCAGAAATGGCGGAACACTTTGTTTTTGAAGTTCTCTCCTGCTTTAACGTGCTTAAGAGCTGTGCCTTGTGTTTTGTATGCTTTCATATTTTTTCCTTATTAATTAGTTTATTTACTATCGCTAGCTGCAATAAAAAGTATCGTCAGTGTCTTGTCTAATTGCTCTACGCTGCCAGGATTTGTAGTGATTTAAGTTGGCAAATTGCCAAGTTGTTACGCCCCGTTTAGATAGGGCGCATGTCGTTATTTATTGCGTAAGTTGCCTTAAGACAGCCTCAAGACTGGCCTCCGGATTGATGTTCCTCCAAAATTGAAGTGCAAATTCACGCTGCTCTTTCGGCAATCGCAGCCACCACCAGATTCGTTCATCAGGCCAGCCAGAAGGATTCAGTAACTCTTCTGGAATCCCACTTGAGTTATTGATGATCAGGCACGGGTCTACTTCGTCACTGTGCAGGTCGAGGCAAGTCTCAATGAACTCTTGCTCATCTTCAATGAGCGTAAGGTCCACCCAGTATTCGCTGTCAAAAATGCGATCTTCCAGCTTGTCGTGTGTGGTCACATAAACTGCCGCTGTGAAGTTTTCATGTGGGATGCTCATTGCTGACCTCCCTTGCAAATCACTTTGACTTCGTATCCTTTGACAGTCCTCGACAAACTGACCATCTCGATTGAATCTGGGATCGGGCCGAATTGCGTTTCAGCTTCGCAAAGGTATTGCGAGGCAACCCAGACCGTCTCGTGTGGATAGGCGTAAAGAATGGAGCGAAGCGTTTTCGCTGTTTTCTCCGGCAGCGTGCCTTCACACAAGCTGGTGAGTGTCTGTTGAAATGAGCGATCGTGCTCGCGTGTCCACCCAATGATGCGTTGCATCAATGCGTTTACGTTACTGTCCAATTTTGTCTTCGTATTCATAATTTCTCCTAAAGTATTAATTAATGTGTCTACTGGGTTGCTTAGCTGCTCTAGCTCAGCACACCGTTTTGTGATGTGCTTTTCTACTTAGCGTCTAAATGCTTTCACTTTTCCGCCTGTGCGGACAAAGGTCATATCTCCTCCAACTTGCGCATCGTGAGCAAATTGGTCGAAATCAATATAGTTTTGGGCGTGTTCAGGCAACTCACTGAGCATTCCTGTCTCCTCCCAATAGTTGCGAGCCCATTCGCGTTCGCTTTCGTGCTCGCCCTGGAACGCTTCCAAGGCATCGGCAACCTCGCCTGATTCGTCAACATCGTCCCAGTAAGTGGCAACAATCTCTCGTTGACCGTTATCCAGCTTCAACCATTCCCATGTGCGTTCATCGATGGACGATTCAGAGATGAAGTTGCTTGGAATGTCCTCCCAATCCTGGAACATCAGTTCCGGGTCTTGTTCGTCACTGTGCAATTCACGGCAGGCTTGAAGGAACGCCTCCTTGTCTGCGTAATCGTCCAAATCAATCCAGTCTCCCCTGATTGATCCGTTGTTGTATTTGTTATAGGTGCCAACATAGACTGAGCTCATACGAATTCCTCCTTCGTATAAAAGTTGCTGCCGCAACCATCACCTGCTTCCAACGCTGAAACCCACTCATCTTTTGGCAGACAGAAGAGCACGAAGTTTTGACCTTGATCGTATGTAGCCCATGCGATATCGTTAGCCCATCCGAACTGTCGCTTCTCTCCAAGCCAAAGCTTTGCGACAATTTTTCCCAAGGTGCTGCCGATCTTTTGGTCGTCAACATCCATACCTTTTGGGTTCCAAAGCGAGATCTGATAATCGGACTTGAGGATGCCCGGATAACCAGTGTTTTTTGATGTGCTGAAAGCCTTAGCTGTCCAACGCTCGGCATACACATTTGGCATCGTCTTCGCACCAAAATGGTAGGTGCAGCACATAACGATATGCCTTGATTCTTCACTAAGAGCAACGAACTGATTCACGCGGTCAGTACATTCCGATTCCGTCAGAAGCTTGTTGCTAGAGGCGATATCCACCAAACTGCGGTAGGCGGTCAGCGTGTCATGCAATCGTTTTTCGAGGCGATTGTTTGCGTGCTGTGTGTGCTTTGATTTCAATGTTTTTTTACTCATGGTTTTCTCCTTTAAGTTGAGTGTTTGTGCCTTTTGCACAGTTGTTATTACACGCAGGGGTACTCACATTTATGAAGATTGAGAACTCCTGAGTGCCCATGCTTGACAAACTAAAAATTTGTCTGAGACACCTAATTGAGATAAAAAAAATCCAATCAAAGTCAACTGCGTACTTCATCAGTTGCAATCCAATGGTTTGTATCCATACAAAAGCTCCATCCTGCTCCCGAGGAAGAACTTCTAGGCAGATTGAGAACCTCTTAGTGCTCGTACTTGACAAACTAAAATCAAGTCACCAATGCCATTGGAGTCAATATGCGAGCAACATCAAACGAGCACTTCACGTTGGATCGTCCAACACCTGTGCTGGAAGACAAGCGCCTTGAAAAAGTGCGAGTTCGGCACTGGTTTTTTTTCATTGCACGCAAATCTATTGATGGGACTGTTGACCACAAGAACCGCTTGCTTTGGGAAGAGCATTTTTTAGGACCCGAAAAAAATGCGGCTGAGGTGAAGTTGGTAAAGCACCTTCAGCAATGGCTCCGTGATGACTCGCAGTTGAGCAAGTTGCGTGAGGACCAGCTTCGGTTTGGTGCTGGTGTTGCTTCCGCTAAGTATGAAGAGGGCGCGACTTCGCCAAACGAGTCCACTCTGGCATTGTTTGAGACCTTGATCAGAGGCTCACGTGCAGAGTATGAATTTGGTCCCTTGGGCGAACCGTTATGGGTTGTGCTTGCTGGTAAGGTAAGTGCTTGCGAAGAGTACGTTGCACAGTGTTTTACTGACGAGGAGATGTTGAACACTGAGTTCAGAGATCGCGTTCAATCAGTCATGGATGCGTTGATTGCACCAGCCTATAGGATTTCAATCAGTGACATACCCGACTTGGGTGTTCAACAGAAATCTGCCCATCCGGTCTGGCTCAGTCATGTCAATGAAGTGACCAAGCTACCCAACCAAGAGCCCAGTGATGACACATTAGAGGTATCAACCATTGATGACCAGATTATTCTTGCCATTGCTCTTTGGCACATAGCTGCGCACCGAAAAGAGAAGGCATTTTTGCAACTTGAGTGGCTTCTGATGGGCCTTTGTTACGGCACCATCGCTCACCACTTTTCTGAAGACATTCAGGCGTTTGTGCTTGAAATGCTGCGCGATAAAGGGAGCAAAATACCCTTACCGAAACAGGGAAGGATGCTCAGTTTCGAAGAGCGCTGGTCGATCACATTCTGGAAATGACTTTTTCACGCTTGCGGAAATGCGTGCCCTCTGTAAATTAATTGGTCGTGATGACTGAAGTGTTTGGTGATAGCAAAAATCTGCTAGCTGCAGCACGGCACCAGTGAAGGTGCTCCCATGGCAGGTGCCCAGACAAAAGCCCACTGGCCGTATTTTGTAGCCAGAGCCTTGGCTGCTTCTAGGTCGATGCCGAGGACGAGGACACTTTCTTCACCCGGCCAAACATTGGCTGGGTGCTGGCCGATGCCAGGCAAACTGGTTAGGCCTAGTGCTTGAAGATCGGTCAGAAGCGCGCTTTGGCGGCTTGCGTTCTCGACTTGGCTCAGTGGCTGACTGTAAGGGTTCCAGGCGGTAATGAAAGCAGCACCAATGTACCCACCGGTCTGCAGCAGTGAATCAAGCTCGGGGCAGGTCTGACCGATGTGTAGGGTGATCGGTGGCTCGAGGTGGACGATGTAGTGGGTTTCGTCGAAGGCTTTTCTCAGTTCATGGTTCATTGTGCCACCTCCGCCTCAATCAGACTGAGGAGATTTCGCAACCCAGTCTGGTCAAGACAAGCAAAGAAGCGTACCTGTTCTTCGTTAGGGTTGCGCGACTCCAGTCGCTTGCTTGTAATGGTCAGGGCATAACCACCCACGGGAGATGGAACCGGCGAAAGTTGGGCGTGGAGGCTGAAGTCACCGTTGTCGAATAGGGTTGTGCGTGATGCGGTGTTTGCCATAAAAAAACTCCTGCGCCTCGTTTGCAGTTGGGTAACGCCCAGAATGCACACGAGGCCAGGAGTGCTGGGGACGTTTAGCGGTTTCACGCCCCCGCAAGTTCCTAAATCGGGCGGTCAGGATTAACTGACAGTGCGATTATATATGTTGCAAAGAGTCGCATGGTTTGAGGTGCTGAAACATCTTCGGAAGGGCTTGTAATTTGGGCCCTTTTTTGTGGTGGTCAGGATAACTGCGGCACACTACTTCCCACTTAAGTGATATCAATGCAGGCATTGATCACCTAGGATGTTGCGTAGCTCTTGCACATAAGCGTCATAGATTCGGCTGAACTCCACCAACATCAATGCATCGGTCGCATCAACGGCATCTTCACTTTCATAGCTGAATGTTGCTTGCAACAACGCAGTATTCAAAGTCGGCTGCCGTAAATTTTTAGTTGCAGAATCTCTCGCAGCCTCGTGATAGCGTCTATTCCAACGCTCAAAATATTCCAAATTAAAGTAGTCAGGAAAGCTGGCGCGCTTTAATTGCTGTGCAATCATGCTGTCAGCGAGATCATCAGCAGCCAACGCCGTTCTATTGAAATCCAAAACATCTGTAAATGCAGCACCGAACTTCATTGCTAAAGCCTCACGCAAAGACCGCTTTATCAAGAAAAGCGTAAAGCACATACACACCACTTGAAATTTTGCAGCCGATGCAGAGTCTTGAAGTTCAAGCCGTTCGCCTAGCTCTCTGCTATGCAGGTGCTGGTCTTGAAAGGGAAATGGCAAGATGTTAGCCAGCACTTCTTGCGCGAAGTCGATAGGCCTTTTTTCCTCAGTTGGCCTCCATTGTCGGTCACGCCATTGAACCTTGTCGCGGATGTCAAGCCATAAAGCTTTGTATTTTTGGTCAAGCTCACTTGGCACGTAAGGATTGGTTAGAAGGTCTTGGAAAAAGATCTCAGGCTCTTCCGAAGATGAACGGCGGATTATCTTGATGCCGTCACTCCAGCTATCAGGGGCTTGGGACGTAATGTCTACTGCGATGTACTTGCCCACTTGACCCGAGAAGAACGTGTGTTGCTCTTGGATGATTTGGGGTTCTGTGCAGACCTCAACCGCATTGCGCATCTTGTATGCAAAGGCAACAGCTTGCTCCTTGTGCAAGACATATCGCATGAAATCAAGATGCTCTCTGTTCTCTAAACCAAGATCACCCATCATCACAATGAACTGGCGACCCTGCACATTTACACCCGTAAACACTTTTGGGAGTACGGTTTGAGTTTCAAGCAGCTTCTCAAACCAACCAATTAGCTCCGTTGCAAGTTGACGCCCTATGTCTGCTGGCACTTGTATGGGGGCAGTGTCAAACACTGGTAAGGGCTGCAATCCCTTGTAGCCAACATTGAGACCTTCACCACGGACCAACGGTATGTAGTTCCCGCTTTCCTTAGCTTGTGGGTCAAATGGGTCGTTGCTGTTGGCAGCACGGACAACTGCGAAATGTCCGGTTTTACCTGTCGTTGCACAGTCCAAGGCGATCTGTCTGATGTTGCTTGGTATGGCAACATCTCTTTCAGGCCATCTGGCAGCTCTTACTACAACCCATTCCGGGCCGTTGTCACCCACAAACCAAAGCGATGGGTCCACAGCAGGATTCCCCTGCCATGACATAAGCTTTTTGCCGCCTTTTTCAAGTTCATCACGAACAACCTGAACTGCAAAGTCTTGCAGTTCCCAATCAGTCATTTCAATCTTTTCGTTCGTTACCAACGCCACTGGATTGATGATTTTCTCGGTTTTGGCATCAAGCAACCCCCATCCTGGAACGGCAGAGCGCCATTCATTGCCATGCTTCATCATCGGCATTACGCAAGCATGCCCCTGACATCCGTCAGCTATAGCAAGAAGTCCTTCAAGGCTTGCTGGGCCAACCACCTGCTCATGCGTGTCTTCTATTCGAACAAAAAATAATTGATTACCGATACGGAATGACAGGTGTTCTAAAAAAGGGGGATTCAAATGTGCCCTCAACCACTTCAATGAACCCTGACCTTGTTCTTGCAGGTGCAGACCAGCCGCTTGCCAGCATTGTGCAAATGCCTCACTCACCTTGTCCATGTGTATGTTGTGCATTCTTATTGATACCGGTTGAGGAAAAAAACTTAATCTGGTTTTGTCAAACTTATTGATTGACTTCGTTGCTGCTGTCCAAACCCTTTTTGAAATCAGATACCCGCAGCACTTAGGTGCGAACCAGTTGTGCCCTAGGGGTGTCGTAGATTACCTCGGTGATGCTGCCATCCATGATGTGCTGGACGGCTTGGTCAATCACGTGCAAGGGGACCAAGAACCATTCGCGCGGCTTGACGGAATTGCCAAACCTGTCGTCAATGGTGATGTCAATCTGGGCGCTGCTGAAAATTTTGTGGAACAGGTTTTCCATCCGGACCCGGTTGATGTTGTGTAACTTGTAGGTGGCGACCACCTCCACATCAGCCAGAAGATAAGTGGCGTCCTTGTCCGCGCCCGAGATTCGGGTTTCAACCTTACCCCCAGTCACTCCAATCTTGTGAATGAGTTCACGGTGCTCACTCACGTAAGGGTGACTGGACTTGCTGCGCAGGACATAGATGGTGCCGGTTTCAATGTCGTCCTGTTCTTGGGTGTCAGAAAACAGGGGCCCCATGTCAGGGACTGTCAGCCTGCGACCTGTTTCGTCCTTCCATAGTGCTTTTTGCAGAGAGCGCAAGAGCAAGTTGCTCTCGGTTCCGTTGCCAAAAATCACCCGCAGTCGTGCATCGTCGTGGCCCGTTTCCATCTTGATGGTGTCACCCACTTCGGCTACATAGGCAAATTGACCGTCAAGAATGAAGAAGTCGTGCAACTGGATGCTGGCGTCACGTCCAAAGCGAAGGGCGGTTCTATTACCTGATTTGAGTTCTCGCTCGGCTTGCTCAAACAAGGGCTGGAACTCATTGAAGTTCTTGCAGGGAGTCCGGTTGGCAATCTCTTCGGCGTTGCGCCGCTCAGCATTGGAGCGAACATGGCGCAACACGGTGATGTCATCTGTGGGCTGAGCCTCCAAATCCACTCCCAGTTCTGCTAGCAAGGCATCTTCGTTCAGGCTGTCAATGTTGGCGGCGGCTGGTCCTACTCGTAGCAGGCCGTGTGTGTCGTGTAGTGCCAGAATGGCCAAAGCCTGCGGTAGTTTGCGCAGTTGTTCGAGCCTGACGGCATAGAGGCGCTCAAAAATGTCCCGCCCTTCACTGTTGACTGGCAGGCGCTTGTGTTCCTCAAAAAAACGCTGAATGTCCTCAAACCCGGCTATCACCCGTTCTTCAAAAGGGGTGAGGGCAGAGGTTTTGACTGGGGTGACTTCAACCCCCAGCGCATCCAGTATCTCGTCAGCGGAGAGGTCAGACATTATTTGCCTTTGCTTTTGCGGCGGAACGGTAGTTGGCAAGTGCCTTCACACCCAGCGCCATGCGCTTTTCCCACGGGTCAGCCGATTCCACATCGGGCAATCGGCCTCGTTCCATTTTGAACTGCAAAGCCCGCTTGGCCAAGTCCAGCGCTTCCTCTTCCGAGATGGTGGCCTTCTTGGCCTCAATCGCTGTTTGCACCTGTCGCAGCAACTTCTCGTCCATGGATTTGGCCAAGACAGAGTAGGCGGCTTCAAACGGGTTGATTTGGTCAATCAGTTCAATGTCAAGGTCTCGGACATTGACAAATTTGCGCACACCGTCCAGCAGTGCCGTGTTGGCTTGTGCTGTCTCGTCATCACCTGCGCTGGCTTTGGACAATTCCAGCTTGGCTTGCTGGGTCAGGTTCATTGCCGCAATCGCATGTTGGCGAATAGCCTCTCGGTCCTGTTCGCTTAGCTCAGGGTAGCGCTCTCGCACAATCTTGCCCATGCGCACTTGCGTAAGGTCTTGCGGAACGATGTTTTCCTTGTCAAACAAGCCTTGCTCCAACGCTGTCTTGTCTTGCAGGAAGTCAGTCAAAACCTCGTTCAGGTCCTCTTTGCAAATTCGAGAAGCTTCTGGGCTCTGTGGCATAGCCAGCCCCTTGATTTCCACATGGTATTGGCCTGTTGCTTCGTTCACCCCCAAGTTGGTCTTGCCCTCTTGGTAGCCCTCAGGTCCATAGTCAAAACCTTCTTTGGGACCTGCGTCTTTGGGCGTGAACTCGTAGCGAGGAGCAAGCACTTGCTCCATCAGCAAACTGGCCGAAATCGCCTTCAGCATGTCGTTGACTGCTTCGGTCACTTCTTTTTGGTCGGCAGTCGGCTCAGCAATCAAGTTGGTGAACCGCGCAGACGACTTGCCTTGCGCATCCCTAGTGGCTCGCCCAATGATTTGGACAATCTCGGTCAGACTACTGCGGTAGCCGACCGTCAGGGCATGCTCACACCAAATCCAGTCAAAGCCTTCTTTGGCCATACCCAAGGCAAGGATTATGTCCACATGGTCACGATTGTTCTTCTGAGCTGGGTCCTTTAGCGCCGTCAAGACTTTGGTGCGTCTTGCTGCATCGCTGTCATCAACCAAGTCGGCGACTTTCAGGGTTCGGCCGGATGGCGTAAGCACCAAGTTAAAACCGGTGTTCGGGTCAGCGCCATTCCACTGGCCCAGACCATGAAGGATTTCATCCACTTCTCTCCCTTTGTCTTTGAGACTCTCGCGAGCATTGACATTGGGGATGTGAACGATGGTCTTGAGGTCAGGATTGAGGACCTTGTGGATGGCTTCAACGTAGGGCCCGGTGTAAAAAAAGTAGCCAATGTCCAGTGACTTCAGCCATGTGTAGCCGTTCAGTTGCTCGTAGTAGGTGTAGGTGACGGTCTCAAACTTGGCCTCATCATCTGGTGACAGAACTGCCTCGCTGTCGCCTCGGAAGTAGGAGCCAGTCATGGCCACCACATGAACCTTGTCACGGGCAATCAGTGCCGTCAGCTGTGAACCCAGAATGCTGTCGGGGTTGCTGGATACGTGGTGGAACTCATCAATCGCAAGCAATCGCTCGTCAAATGCCTGAATACCCAGCTCTTCCACAGCAAACCTGAAAGTGGCATGGGTGCAGACCAATACCTTGTCGGCCGAGGCAAGAAACTTCTTGACCGATTCCACCTTGGACTTGGCCACCTTGGGTTCATCTGCGCCGGGTGCGTTACACAGATTCCACTGGGGAGCGACCGTCCAGTCCCAATAAAAGCCAAACTGGGTCAGAGGCTCGTCAGCAAAACTGCTTCCGATAGAGCGCTCAGGCACGACGATGATGGCTTGCTTGACACCTTGGTTGTTGAGCTTGTCCAACGCAATGAACATCAGCGCCCGTGACTTGCCAGAGGCTGGTGGCGACTTGATGAGCAAATACTGTTCACCTCGTTTGGCATAGGCTCGCTCTTGCATGGTGCGCATGCCCAGCGCATTAGCCTTGTTGGTGGCGCCTGTGTGAGCCGTCTTGATGGAGACCGATGGGACCGTGTAGGTGTTGAGAGGGCTTCCTGTCTGTGCGGTCATGCTTTCTTGCCTTTCTTATTGACGCCAGTGTCAGCCGTCATCTTGGTGTACATCTCAAACAGCTTTTCCAGTCGCTCGGTGTCGTTCTTGAAGCGCCGGCCAATGTAGATGCGCTCAATCACCTCGTCGTTGCGCTCGTGAGCCATGCGCAGGTTTTCTGGCATGGTTTCAGGGTCGTAAAGGTCAGCAATCGTGGCGGGGAAATGCGCTTCACGGGCAAGCAAGATGGCCTGCGCGCAGTTTGTCAGGTCTACCTTGTTTTGCTCTGTCAAGACCGGTAGGGGGAAGGTGTTCCACCCCAGGGTGTTGGAGTACCGGTATCTAGTCTCTAATTTCCCGCATACGGTGGCAATCCACACTAGGTGAAGCCTAGACACAAGGCGGATTCAAGTACGAACTGCAACACGGTTTAACGAGGCGTGAAACACCTCGTGGGGTGTCTTGAATCCCAGCCGCTTTCTGGGCCGGTGATTCAATCTGTTTTCGATCATAGTCAACTCCTCATCGGTGACAGTTTCCATGCGCCGTTTCTTGGGAATGTATTGGCGCAGCAAACCATTGAAGTTCTCGTTGCTGCCGCGCTGCCAGCTGCAATACGGATCGGCAAAGTAAGTCTGGATGCCAAGGGCCTGATCGATGGCCTGGTGATCGGCAAACTCCTTGCCGTTGTCTACCGTCAAGGTCTTCACCCGTGAGCTCAGGGGCTTGAGCATGCCTTCAATAGCCCGGCCCACCAAATCAGCAGACTTGTTGGGCACTTTGGCCAGCACAGCAAAGCCACTCTTGCGTTCTACCAGTGTCACGATGGCTTGTTTGTGAGCCGCGCCAATAACGGTATCACCTTCCCAGTGGCCCACTTGCTTGCGATCTTCAATGTGGCTTGGTCTCTCGCTGATCGGGCGGCGGTTCGGGATCTGACCACGTCTATCACGCCCGCACAGGTGGCGTTTGCGCCGAGGCTTTTGGCTACGCAGGTGCGTGTGTAAATCACCACCGGCAGCCTTGTTCGCATAGACATACAAATAGACGCTCTCATGGCTGACCGCCACCTTGCCTGCAATCTGCTCGGGGCTCCATTGAATGCCAAGGTAGAAATCCACATCGGACCAGACTTTGGAATCTAAACGGCGGGCATTACGGCTTCGCTGTGCCCGCTCAGAAGCCTTGGCGCAGGCTTGTTCGGCGCGATAGCCACGCTGACCGCGGCCACGGCTGAGTTCGCGGCTGATGGTGCTGCGGCTCCTGCCCAATGAACGGGCGATCTCGCTGATGGTCTGTTTGGCTTTCAAGAGGCTGTGAATTTGGTATCGTTCTTCTCGGCTGAGGTGCTTGTACATCTGGCAACTTGGACTTGGCGGTTTGAGTGGCCATGATGCCTTGACATCCTCAGCCACCCATCACCGGGTTTATCTTTGTTGCACCTCGTACTTGAATCCGCCCAATCAAAGACAGACACCAAAGCGGAGCATCGTATATGACGGACGCCGCATTGGAGACAACTGTGCTGTAGTTAGTTAGGTCGCAAGGGAGATATTCCCTGCGCTCCGATGACACGTTAGGTATTGCTATGGCAAGGTGACTGTTATGCGGGGCGAAAACGAAACGATGCGGTGTGCCAGCATTGTCTGCCGCCTGCTTACCTCCAGAGGCCCTCTTTTGGGCTACCAGCGAAAATCTCATTCTGAGTTCTGGGATGCTCTCAGCTTCCCGAATGTCTTCGTCCTCAACCCAAATACACCAACGAGACCCACCATTGATGATCTCATGCGAACCCGAGTACCTCTTGATGAATTTTGAAGCACTAGGGAACTTGGAGAGAAGGATTTTTTTCTCGTCGTCAGAAAGCATTAGATGGCCACCATCTGATGGCTTATTTCCTGACTGCATTGAAGGCAGCAAAGAGATTGGTGCACTTCGTTTCGAAACTATCAGGTTCTCAGTGGAAACCAAGTAGGGACTGATGTTTGAAACTGTTCTGACCACCTCTGAATCAAATATTTTCTTTGCGGTCTGTTGCTTAGCAGTCAACCCAAGAATGACACATGTGACAGTGGCTTTTTTACTGGCTAGATTGCTCCAAAGAAAAGATGTGTGCGCAAAGTGGATCGAATTTTTTTGCTCAAAAACAAGAGGCCACAGCATCGCAACCTGCTCCCCTTGCGTAATTGAATTGGTGGTCACGAAAGCACTAGATGAGCCGGCCCTGTTATTGAACTGCGCAGCTTTCAGCATGAAAGCCGAGACATAGTCAAGGTCTTTGTAGGCCTTCAAAAGAGGGGCGAATATTCTGGCCATGTCCTCTTTTTGAGAGACTGTTTGACCCACGCTGCCTTGATACGGTGGATTGCCGCATAGGTAGATTTCGCCCCCTTCATTTTCAAAATCAATTTCGTTCTGAGTCGTTGTTGCGAACAAGTCATCGCCAACGATACGTACTTTCTTTTCAGTCGGGTGGCATATGCTCAGCCAATCAAGTCGCAGGGCGTTGTCGCAAACGATCCAGTTTTGAGTGTCCAGCGGCAAGAACTCTGCGAGAGCATCTTGCTGGCCACGGTAGAGAACATCACACTGGAACTCAGCGATGATGAGCGCCAGACGTGCGATTTCAGCTGGAAAGTCGCGCAGCTCAATGCCCCTGAAGTTGGTCAAAGGGATTTCAGAGCCAAGGTGCTCTTCGCCCCGTCTGCGGTTGATTTCAGCCTCAATCGCCCGCATTTGCTTGTAGGCAATGACGAGGAAGTTGCCGGACCCACAGGCTGAGTCAAACACCCGTATGCGGGCCATGCGCTTGCGCAGGTTGAGCAACTTGACACGGTTGTCACCAGCGCTTTCAAGCTGCGCCCTAAGGTCATCAAGGAACAAGGGGTTGAGGACTTTGAGGATGTTGGGGACACTGGTGTAGTGCATGCCCAACTCGCCCCGTTCTTCGTCGTCGGCAACGGCCTGAATCATGCTCCCAAAGATGTCGGGGTTGATTTCCTTCCAGTTTAGGTTGCCTGCATGGCTGAGGTAGGTGCGTGCAATCCGTGTGAATTTGGGGACCTCGGTGCTCCCAGAAAACAGGCCACCGTTCACATAGGGGAAGGCATTGGCCCAGTTGGGCAGTCTGGGCTGAGCGCTGTCCCGGTCGTTGGCCTTGATGTTCATGGCCCTGAAAATGGTTTCCAGCACATCGTGTGTGTTGGAGCCATCACGCTCGCTCATTTGCTCGACGGTTTTGCTGAAAAGCCCCGTGCTGTTGAAGATGCCCGTGTCTTCTGCAAAGAAGCAAAAAATCAGTCGCGCCATGAAGTGGTTCATGTCGGCCCGGCGCTGGTCTTTGGCCCAGTCTGGGTTTTCACGAAGCAACTCCACATAGAGCTTGTTCAGTCGCCCTGTGGCTCGTACATCAATCGGGTTGTCCTTTATCTCCTTGATGGTGGAGATGCCCGCCAGTGGCAGGAAGAAACCGAAGTGGTTGGGGAAGTCCACAAAGTCTGTGGATATGGTTTCCCCTGTGATGAGTTCTTCGGCTTCTAGGGACTGGCCATCGGTGGCCAATATGAATTTGGCTTTGGCCTTGGTGGTGGCTGGGCTAGCCTTGAGGGCTTGCAGGGTTTGGCCAACTGCACCAGCCTCGCAGGTTGCGAGGTGGATGTTGTTGCGCAGCAGGACCCCGCTGGTGAGATCTGAGGAGTTGCTGTGGCCGGTGCGCAGTTTTTTGAGCGCTACCTCTTTATTGCCAAAGGCGGCAAGAAACTGGAAGGGAAACTCGGCGGCGTCAAACGCTTCAAGAGCAAGGTCCGATAGTGCGGCTTCAATTTCTACTGCGTTCATGGGCCTTTAACCTGTGTTGTACGACTTGGCTCCAGCGGGTTCCAAATGGTTGTTGTCAATACCTCTCATTGTCGCAGGCTTGGTCAGGATTTTGAGGCTCTAGCGCAGGGTCAAATTTTCACTTTGGGTTTGGGTTTGCGCTTGCTGTCCGTACCACTGCCATCAGGTTTCTTGTTCAAAGCGTCGCGCAGCTCATCGGCCAGCTGTAAGGTTTGAAGTTCTTTCGTGAGGGCAGTCAATGAGGAGATTTCAGCTTGTATGTTGTTCAGGACGAAGGCCCTCAGCAAGGCTTGGCTCATATTGATTGGTTGGGAGGAGGGCACTTTCAAGCTGGAGCGCCACTTGTCCTCAGCCTTTGTTTTGCCAGAAGTGGCTTTTTCGACCTTCGTGGGTTTTGCTGGAGCTGGCTCATTTTCGGCCGGCTTTGTCAACATGTCTGCAACAGCGTGAATGCTGTAGAGAATTTTTCCGCCAACCACGATGTAGGGGATTTTTAGTTTGTTCTCTTTGCGCAAGAGGCTTTGGTGTTTGGCGCTGATCCCTAAGATGGGCTCAAGTTGCTTGGGCGTCAAGACTTCTCGGCCACCAGAGCGTGTCCGTAGGTAGGCAACCAAGTTGCTCGTTTGCTCCATAGGCGCTGTCTCCACCAATTTGAGTTGGTCTCCTCGACAGGAATCGAACCTGTATCTGAAACTTCGTACCACTATGGCTTTAGCCACCGACTAATCGTTTGTGGTCTGGACTATGCCTTTGCCTTGGGCTGGCGCGCCTTTAGGCAGGGGCCGTCTAGTCTCTACACCTTCCAAGATCGCTCTTGGCTTGGCTCGGCGTTGCCACGGTCACTAGGACCAGAGGGTTCACCGAATTTGACCCCATTCAGTCACTGCTTTCGCCTGTGACTGCCCATTGAAAGGAGGTTTCCGTTCTATCCATTGAACTACAAGGAGCTTACTTTTTGAATCTTAGCAGGTCGTCATTTTTGTGAGCTTGCAACCCCCTCTTGCCCCAGCGCTTGCGCAGCTTGAGTCCAAGATCTCTCGTCTACAGCTTGACAAGCCTTGGGACAAATTTGGGACACGGAAAGAGGAAAAATATACAGAAAAACAGGGAAAACAAAGGATAAAAAGTCTTTTAAATCAACGGCTTATGAAAATATTCAAAGACCTATGACCGCTTAGGAGGGGAGAGTTCTATCCATTGAACTACGGTGGCCAAGCAGCGGATTGTAATGGCCCGCACTACCTCAGGATGGGTGGAATGTCTTGGGGTGCTCGACCTGTCAGCGCCTGCCAATGAGCAGCTGCCTCAAAGGGGTTGGCTGTTCAAGAGCAGGTACTGCATGTCATCCAGGGCTTCATGCACACGGCGGCCTTGGAAAAACAATTTCAAGGTGTGCAATTCTTGGCTGTGCACCAGGAACGGTGCCGAGCCATAAACGCTTTTGGTCATGCCCGCTTTGAGTTGCAGAAGTGTTTTCTGGTTTTGACTGTCGAGCACACACAGTTCAGTGTCCGCCTGGGCCTCCAAATGCACATAGTTGCCTGGTTTGAGCGGCTGGCTTGGTGTGTGTGTTTTGCTGTGGTCGCGGTGCTGCCAATCACAAGCCGATGCAGGTGTTGACGCTGAGACCTTGATCGCAGCAAGGGGAGGCTCGCCGCTTACTGGGGTCAAGCCGATGGCATTGGCGGGCGGTGCTGAAGGCGCCTGCGACTGTTTTATTGGGGCAGATGGCTTGGCTTCTGGTTTTGAAGGGACCATGGGCAACGGGTCCTGCATGACCGAAACGGCAGCGTGGACGTGGGTGGCGGATGCATCGCCCATGCCCCAGGGCTTCATGGCGGTCAGTGCCACCAAACCCAGCAAACCCAAAGACCCCCAAAAAGCTTGTTGTACCAGCCTGCGACTGCGGTCATTGGAAGGCGCCTTGGGGTGGCTGACGGGCGCTTGGGCCATTGCGGTGGCCATGTCGAAGGTCTGCTCGTCTTCGTGCGGTTCGGTGGGTTCAACGACCACATGCACAGGCTCTGGCATGACCAGTTCGTGACCCAATTTCTTGAGCAGTTTGACACCCGTGCTGCGCTTGATGGCCGGGTTGTAAAAACTGTTGTTGCCGCCCAGCTCGAGTTCTTTGAGCTGTGCCAGCGAGACGGTGTTGTTCCGTGCAAATACCAGTGCATCAATACCTGCCTCTTCCCGCAAACTTCGCAAGAGCTGCCCATCTTCAGCACGCCATGAGGGATTGTTCATAAGTGAAAGCTGATACCAGTGAGACGCATGCCCAAAAGGGCCGATCGGCGATGATAGTACAGTTTTGGTAAATATTGAGTTAATTTTATTTACTATGTGGCTTATTTGTCACCTTTATGAGTGGACGTGGATCAGCGGCTCAATCACGCCGCACCGTGAAGATCAGATCCAGTGCACTTTGCTCCCCGGCTTGGGCCCGCAGGGTCAAGCGGCGCGAGAGGTCATAAAAAATATACAAACTGCCAAATGCGCCGCTCAAACTGGTTTCATAGGCCAGGTAAAAGTCTTTGGACAGGCGCTTGCCCAGTGTGACTGCGGCGCCGGTGGCGGTGGCGTCCGAGCGGCTGCCGCTGCCCAACGAGATTTCGTCCAGTCCCAGGCTGGTTGCCAACTCGCCGCTCAGGCTTTTGCCGTTGCCGCTGAGCAGGGCCACCGCCGCTTGTTGCAACACAGCGGATTCGGCGCCACCATTGGCCGCAGATCGGCCCAGCACCAGCCAAGCGAGTTTGTCGGCGTCGGGCAGGTCCGGGTCTGCGTACAAACGGATGCGTGGGAGCAAAGCGGTGCCAGTGATTTGCACGCCCACTTTTTGAGGCAGGTTGGGGCGAAGTGCAATGATGTCCAGATTGGGGTTGTCGTAGGGGCCATTGAAGCGCAGCACACCAGTGTCGATGCTCAGCTGTTGGCCATAGGCTTTGTAGCGACCGCCTTCGGTGCGTACCTGCCCACTCAGGCGAGGTTGACCGCGCGTGCTGGTGTTGCTGAGCAGTTCTACCCGACCGGTCAGGCGTGTGTTGAGGCCTTGGCCTTGCAGCTGAAAGTCAGAGCCCAAGTCGAGCATGACGCGCACATCGGGCACCCCCAACCAAGAGTTGGAGAGCCCGTTGGGCTCGACCGGGGCGGTGAGGGCACTCAGGTTCAGTTCGCCCATGCCGGGGCGAAACACCACCACATCGTCACCCAGGCTGGGGGTGCTGTTGTCGGGCAGAACAAAAAGTGCCTGGTCGGCCTGGACGCCGCCACGCAGTTGCAATTGGCCTTGAGACATGCGGGCCGTCACATCGCCCGACACGCTCAGTCGCCGGTCGGCGCGGTTGCTCACGCGCAGGTTTTGGGCATGGATCTGCAGATCCAGATTGGCCGAGCGCAAAGGGTTGGTGCTGGGGCTATTGGGGACTGTGGAGTCGGTGTTGAATTGAACCTGTCCACGACCTTGGAGTTCGCCCCCCTGTGCACCGGCCCCGCGCAGGCTCAAGCGCTCCAGAACCAAGCGTTGACCTTGCAGGCGGGCATGCATTTGCCCTTGGCTGAATTCGATGCCTTGTACGGCCGATCTGGCCGCCAGTTGATCTGCTTGCAAGCGACCCTGCCATTGGGGCTGGTTGCGGGTGCCGCTGAGCGTCAGGTTCGCGTCCAGCGTGCCTTGGACGCGCCAGCCAGGCGGGGCCAGCACCGACCAAGCCCCGATCTGTGGCAAGCTGGCCTGCACGCTGCCGCTCACGGGGGCCTGCTCTGCCCATTGCCAGCCGTTCGAGGTCCGGCTCAACTGACTTTGCAGTTGGGCCTTGGCCTGGCCCATTTGGGCACTGTCCCAGTTCAGCTCGGCGGTGAGTTCCTCGTTTTGCATACGCACCAGCACCTTGGCTTGGCGCAAACCGGCGGCCGTGATTTGGCCGGATGTGCTGTCGGTCTTGATGCGCAAATCGCCACGGCTGCGCTCAGCGGTCACGCTCAGGTTGAGGTCTTGGTCCACACGCCACTGCGCTTGGCCTTGGAGTGTGATGTCATTCAGCAGCTCGCTGCCCAGCCAAGCTTGCGCCCAAGAAGCGGGCAGGTCTGACCAATTCAGGGCCCCATGCGTTTGCAGGGCTTGGCCTGCGCTTGGCGCAGTCCAGGCACCGGCTTCGGCTTGTAGGCGAGGGCGGCCTGGGCTTGGGCCTTGCAACAGCCAGTTGGAAGGCTCCCAAGTCAGGGCCATGGGGTCAACTCGGGCTTGCCAGGCGAGTGTGGATTGCAACACCAGACGCCAGGGCGCAGCTGACGGGGTTGGGGTGTTCGGGGTGCTCAGGCTCAATTGTTCAATACGGCCTTGCCAGTTGGCGCTGTGGACATCGCTGCGCTTGGCGTGCCAGGTGCTTTGCAGCTGTGCGCTGTGCGAGCCCTGGCCCAGGCGGGCTTGCAATTCGGCCTGCACCGCCAAGGGGGTGCCTTGCATCTTGAGTTGACCCGGAGCCATGAACCAGTTCGCTGGTCGGTAGATGGAGGGGCTGGTGGGTGCGCTCTTGGGGCTGGGCTGTGTCCACTCGACACGCGGCCATTGCAGGTTCAGGGTCAGCGGTGCATCGGCTTGGTCAAAGCCGCCTTGCCACTGGGCGATCAGTCGTGCTGGTCCGCTGGCTTTGAATTTCTTGAGTGAAGCGCCCCAGTCTGGCAGGCCTTGCAGCCATGCCTGGCTGGAGGCGGCGTCTTGCATTTGCACTTCCAGTCGGCCTTGGCCGCTTGTGGGGGCCAAGTTGCCTTGGGCTGAGGCTTGCATGCCGGGCAGTTCCAAGGTCATGCGCCCTTGCACGGCCTTTTGGGTGGGTTGCCATTTGAACTGCGCCTCCAGGACAGCCCGCGCGGCCTGCAAGCGCAGGCTGTCGATGTCCCAGCGCTCGGGGTGCCACTGGCCTGTGAGTTGCAGCTGTTCCCATTGCAAGGCCGCTGGACCGGCGGCGTTGGTCGCTTGGGCTTTGGGCGCTTGTAAATCGGCGCTCAGCGCGATGGTGTCGGCGCCTGTGACCTCGGCTTTGAGGCGGCCTTGCACGGCAGGCCCGACCCATGCGCTGTGCAGCAAGGCCGGTTGCAGGTTCTGAATCTCCAGCTGCCCGGTCCACCCTTGGGGGGTTTGCTGGCCTTGGCCTTGCAATTGGCCTGCAGCCAGTCTGGCTTGGACTTGCTGGATTTGCCACAAACCTTGGGCATGGCGTGCTTTCAGCTTGAGCTGCGCCAAGGGCAGCCGCTGCTGGTCCCAAGCACCGGGCAGCCGGTTGTCCACCTGCGCATCGAGTTGCCAGGCTGCGCCATCGGGCAGCAGCCGAGCTTGACCTTGCAATCGGGTTTGTGGGGCACCTGGCCACAGAGGTGCCAGGTCGAGGGCTTGCCACTGGCCTTCGGCTTGCACCACCGCTTGGGCTTGCCAAGGCTGGATTTGCGCTTGCATCGACAGATGGACCTTGTCTTGTGCCCGTCCCAAAGCGCCTTGCCCGGGTGTGGGGGCCAGCTCGGCTTGCACCGAGAGTTGGGCTTGGGGCCCTGACAACTGGCCTTGCACCGTGGACAAGACCTGCAGCTGCAGGGCGGGTGTGCGACCGCTGGCCGGGGTTTGCACCTGGCCTTGGGCCGCAACGTGCAAGGCCATGGGCGCTGCGCCCTGCAAACGGGCTTGCACGGTGTACCGACCTTGGGCCAGTGCAAGCGAGTCCACATTCAGGCGGTGATCTTGTCCGTCAAAGGCGTACTGGGCCCGAACATCGGACAGCGTCACCGCCGTGCTGCCTTGCCAAACCAATTGGTCCACCTGCAAGGCCAGTTGCAAGGGCAGCGGCAGGCGCAACTCGGTCAGGGGTGTGACGGGCTTGGGGGGGCGTTGGTCCTGCACGCGCAGGCTTTGTATTCGAATGCTTTGCACAGGCCAAGCCTGACGCCACAACTGTGACCAATCGAGCACCAGCTGGGTGTTTTGGGCCTGCACCTGCAAACCACCACTTTGCCAGCTGATCTGGCCAATGCGCCCGCCCTGCTGCAAGTTGCCATGCACATCGGCGCTGCGCAGCTGCTGGCCCGAGGGCAAGGCCCAGTGGACCATGTTCAGGGCCGTGCCCAAAGAGCCGGGCGTGCCCGTCCAGACCCACAGCCCCCCAAGCGCGGCAACCAACACCAAGGGCCCGAGCAAGGCCGACAGGCTCACCGCCGATAAAGCACCCAGGCCCTTTGCCACACGCTGCAACAGCGACCACGCAGGTGAGGGCACAGGGGAGGGCGCATCCCGTGGCGGATGGACAGTCGAGTCCACGGTCTGCGCCGTGGCATCCTGGTCAGTGGGGTGTTTGCTGGGGTGGTTCATCTTCAGAACGTGAAGCCCACACTCAGGTGCAGTCGCAGTTTTTGCAGCGCCTGCCCATAAGCCAGATCCATGCGCACCGGTCCGACCGGGCTACGCCAGCGGGCACCTATGCCGTAGCCCATTTGCGGCTTGAGTTTCGCCATGTTGTTGGCCACCGATCCCGCATCGACAAACACAGCGCTTTCCCAGTCGGTCGCTTGCCCTTTGTGGCGGATGGGGCGCTGCCACTCGAGGCTGCCTGAGGCCAGATATCGGCCTGGGACCATGGTGCCGTTGGCATCGGTCACGCCAATGCTGTTGGGCGCGTATCCGCGCACACTGTTGTCGCCACCCGTCCAGAAGAGCTGGGTGGCGGGCAGGTTGGAGGTGTCGCGGCTGACCACACTGCCCATTTCGGCATGCACAGCCAAACGGCCCATGCCGGAGCCCAGAGGCACAAGCCCCAGGCCTTTGAGCCGCCAACGCACATAAGGCTCTCGTGAGTCGCCCAGTGTCACCCCCGAACCCAATTCAATGCCCACACCCAAGCCCCGGTTGGGAAAAGGCAGACTGTCAAAGCTGCGCCAAGTCCAGCCATAGTTGGCGCTGATGGCTTCGCGTTGTCGCAAGAGGTCGCCTTGCAGTCGGGCCGAGTCGTATTGGGCGAAGTAAGAGCGGTCACGGCGCTCACCCAGTTGTGAGCGACCCACTCGCCAGCGTTGGCTTTGCAGGGGCACGTCAAAAATTTTTTCACGGTCGAATTTGACGGAAGTGTTCCAGCGCCACAGCTTGACATCGGGAGGCGCCAGCAGGTCCAGACTCGCACTTTGTAAATCTTTGTCCAGTGACAGTTTGCTGACCGAGCGCCAATGTAGGCCCGGTACGCTGTGGTGGGTGTGTTCGGCGCTCACGCGGGCACCGCTGTCGCTGCGCACACCCAGGCCCAGCACCCATTTTTGGCGCAGACTTTCTTTGAGCTCGATCTTGACAGGGGCCTGCGCCGCTTGGCCTTCGACATCGAGGCTGACAAACACCGAATCGTAAAACCCACTGGTGACCAGGCGTTGCTGTGCTTCAAGCAAATCGTTTTGTCGATAGACCTGGCCGATGGGCAAACGCGCCAGGCGCTCAACCTGTGTGGTGCCGTATTTGTCAGTTCCGGAAATTTGCAATGCCCCCAGTTTCACGGCTGGGCCGGAGTCCAGGGTCAGCCACAGTCGCACCTGGTTGGTGGGCTCGTCCACCAGGGCCAGGCTGTGCAAGATCCGCCCCCACGGGTAGCGCTCGGCCAGCAGCTGGCGAAGGGCTTGGTTTTTGGCTCGGCTCCAGGCGTTCTGGCTGAAGGTTTCGCCCACCGGCAAAGCCCATTCCTGTTCGATGGCTTTGAGCTGCGCCTGCCCCTCTGCGTCACTGCCCACAGCGCCCAGCCACTGCCACTGCACTTCCGAGATGCGGGCGGCAGGGCCGCTGTCCACCTCCAGTAAGACGCGGCCCAAGCTGCCGGTGTTGACGATTTTGTCTTGAGACCAGCGCAGTGTGGGTTTGAAAAAGCCCAAGGTGCCCAGCAACTCGCGGGCCTGCACATCGGCGTCACGCAGCAAACGGGTCAGCTCTGTCTCGTCCAGATCACTCAAGCTGCGGTAGCGCTGCAAGTCCAGATGTTGCAACAAAAAATCGCGGATCTCCTCAGCGCTGCTGTGCACCTCCAAGCCAAAGGCTGACGGGCTGGTTGGGGATGGGGCGGTGGTGTGGGGTGCAGGCGCTGCGGTGTCTTGCGCCAGAGCCGAGATGGGGGCCAGCGCAGCAGATCCGAGGGTGGCCAGCAGCACGGCGATGGCCATGCGTTGCAGGCCCGCGAACCGCGCTGGGCGCCTCATTTGCTCAGCAAACGCATCGCATCTTCCAGGCCCTTGAGGGTCAAGGGGAACATGCGGTTGCTCATCAGCTGCTGGATGATGGAGATGCTCTGGCGGTATTGCCACACGCCTTGCGGCTCGGGGTTGATCCAGGCAAATTTGGGGAAGGTGTGCGTCAGGCGCTGCAGCCATTCGGCACCGGCTTCTTCGTTGTTGTATTCAACGCTGCCACCCTTTTGCAAAATTTCATACGGGCTCATGGTGGCGTCCCCGATGAAGATCAGTTTGTAATCCTTGTTGTACTTGCGCAAGATGTCCCAGGTCGGGAACTTCTCGGCATAGCGGCGCTTGTTGTTTTTCCACATGAAGTCATAGACGCAGTTGTGGAAGTAATAAAAATCCAGGTGCTTGAACTCGGCCTTGACGGCCGAGAACATTTCTTCAACCCGGGCGATGTGCTCGTCCATGGTGCCGCCCACGTCCATGAGCAGCAGCACCTTGACGTTGTTGTGCCGCTCCGGGCGCATCAAAATGTCCAGATAGCCCGCGTTGGCCGCTGTCTTGCGGATGGTGCCGTCCAAGTCCAGTTCGTCTTGCGAGCCTTCCCGTGCAAAGCGGCGCAGGCGGCGCAGCGCGACCTTGATGTTGCGCGTGCCCAGCTCTTGGCTGTCGTCATAATCCTTGTAGGCGCGTTGGTCCCACACTTTGACGGCGCTCTTGTTGCCGCCCTTGCCGCCGATTCGGATGCCCTGTGGGTTGTAGCCACCGTTGCCAAAAGGGGAAGTGCCACCCGTGCCGATCCACTTGTTGCCACCTTCGTGGCGTTCCTTTTGTTCTTCTAGGCGCTTTTTGAGTGTCTCCATCAACTCGTCCCAGCCCATCTTCTCGATGGCGGCCTTTTGCTCGGGCGTGAGTTCCTTTTGCAGGATTTTTTCGAGCCACTCGAGTGGCACTTCTTTGGTGAAGTCGGTCAGCATCTCCACACCCTTGAAGTAAGCGCCAAAAGCCTTGTCGAACTTGTCGAAGTGCTTTTCGTCCTTGACCATCACCGTGCGGGCCAAATGGTAGAAGTCGTCGATGCTGCAAGCGTCTGATGCCGGGCCTACCACATGGGCCTGCAGGGCTTCGAGCAGCGTCAGGTACTCGCGCACTGAGACGGGCAGTTTGGCAGCGCGAAGGGTGTAAAAGAAGTCGATCAGCATGACCGGTGTTCCTCGGTTCTGGTGCGGCTCAATTGGAAGTCAAGGTGGGTGCGCACATTGGGCCATTCGCTGGCAATGATGCTGTAAACACAGGTGTCGCGCAGTGCGCCAACAGCCAAAGGGTGGGGATTGATCTGGTGGCTTCGCAGCACGCCATCGAGCTTGGCCCCCAAGCGCTCGATCGCGCGGCGGCTTTGGTGGTTGAAAAAATGCGTGCGGAACTCCACCGCGATGCATTGGAGGTGCTCAAAGGCGTGGGCCAACAGCAGGCGCTTGGCTTCGGTGTTGAGGGGTGTGCGCTGAACGCTTTGGCGGTACCAGGTCGAGCCGATTTCGACACGGCGGTTGGCAGCATCGATGTTCATGTAAGTGGTCATACCCACCGCTTGACCCGTGCTGGGGTGGATCACCGCAAATGGGCACATGCTGCCTTGGTTCTGCAGGTTCAAGCGGCGTGTGATTTCACCCGCCATGGCTTCGGGCCTTGGGATGGCGGTGTACCAGTGGTTCCAAAGCTCACCATCTTGCACGGCCATGACGAGGTCGTCGTGGTGGTCGTTCGACAAGGGCGCGAGTCGCACATGCTGCCCCAGAAGCGAAGTGGGTGTGATCCAAGGGCTCATGATGGGGTGTCGGTGTCTTTGGCTTTTTGTTTGCTGCGCCAATAACGGGCCAAGTGCAGGCCTGCACCGCCGCCCAGCCCCACCAGCAAAATGCCACCGATGCTGGCGTTGTCATAACCGGCGCTGAAAATATTCAGCCCCAGCCATTGGCCAGCCCAGTAACCGGCCAAGGCGCCACCGACAAAGCCCACGGCGTCGGAGATGCCTTCCATGAAGGGGTTGGGAGAGCTCATGGGTTTGACTTCAACGGTTGCGCTGGTTCATGAACACCAGCTTTTCAAACAAGGTCACGTCTTGTTCGTTTTTGAGCAGGGCACCCACCAACGGAGGGACTGACACCTTCTGGTCGGCGCTTTGCAGGGCTTCGAGCGGTATGTCTTCGGCCACCAGCAGTTTCAGCCAGTCGAGCAGTTCGCTGGTCGAGGGCTTTTTCTTCAAGCCGGGCAAGCCGCGCACGTCATAAAACGTCTTGAGCGCCAGGGCCAGCAGGTCTTTCTTGAGGGTGGGGAAGTGCACATCCACGATCTGGCGCATGGTGTCCGCTTCGGGGAACTTGATGTAGTGGAAGAAGCAGCGGCGCAAGAAAGCGTCGGGCAGCTCTTTCTCGTTGTTGGAGGTGATGAATACCAGCGGACGGGTCTTGGCCTTGATCAGTTGGCGCGTCTCGTAGCAATAGAACTCCATGCGGTCGATCTCGCGCAACAAGTCGTTCGGGAACTCGATATCGGCCTTGTCGATCTCGTCGATCAGGATGGCCACAGGGGTTTCCGAGGTGAAGGCCTGCCAGAGCACGCCCTTGATGATGTAGTTCTCGATGTCCTTGACCTTTTCCTCCCCCAGCTGGCTGTCACGCAGACGGCTCACTGCGTCGTACTCATACAGGCCCTGCTGCGCCTTGGTGGTCGATTTGATGTGCCACTGCAAAAGCGGCAGGCCCAGCGCCTGGGACACTTCTTCGGCCAGCATGGTCTTGCCGGTGCCGGGTTCCCCTTTGACCAGAAGGGGCCTTTTGAGGGTGATGGCGGCGTTGACGGCCAGCATCAGGTCTTGTGTGGCGACGTAGTTTTCGGTACCTTGGAATTTCATGGTGGGCAATTCTCAAAAACAGTAAAGAGTCTTGTCAGGATTATGAGGGCCAGCCCGATATAATCCGCAGTTGATTTTTATCAATCAATTGGATTGTGTAAGCAAAATGAACAAGCTGTTGACCTCGATGTTTGCCTTGGCTGTCGCTTCTGTGACCGCCTTTTCCGCCCATGCCCAAGAGATCAAGGGCGACGCCAAAGCTGGCGAGCAAAAGATTGCCATGTGCATCGGCTGCCACGGCATTCAGGGCTACCAAGCCAGTTTTCCTGAGGTTTACCGCGTGCCCATGATTTCGGGTCAAAACGCCAAGTACATCGTGTCTTCGCTCAATGCTTACAAAAAAGGCGAGCGTAAGCACCCCACCATGCGTGGTATTGCCGACACCCTGACCGAGCAGGACATGGCCGATTTGGGCGCTTACTATGAGCAACACGCCAAGGTCGAGCCGGTGACCAAGGCCCCCAAGGCTCCCGACGCCAAAGTGGCTACCTTGTTGCAAAAGGGCGCTTGTATTTCTTGCCACGGCGACAACTTCAACAAGCCGGTCGACCCAAGCTACCCCAAGCTGGCCGGTCAGCACAAAGACTATTTGTTTGTCGCGCTCAAGTCTTACAAAGTGGAAAACCAGTCCACATGGGGCCGCAACAATGGCGTGATGGGTGGCATCGCCAAGCAGTTCTCCAATGCTGAACTGAAGGCCATTTCGGCTTACATCGCCTCTTTGGATGGTGAGATGAAGGTGGTTCCGCAGTCGCGCTTGCGCTGATTCGGTCTGTTGGACCCCAGCCCAGAAAAACCCGCTTCGGCGGGTTTTTTCTTGTCTTTTGGCACCTGTGGTGCGTTGTGGGCCTCAGTCTTGTGTGGCGTTGCGCTGCACACAAGCGATGTAGGACTCGCCGTCGGGCATTCGGCCCGAGCGCTGGCTTTCAAAAACCATGCGTCCCAAGCATTCCATGGCCTGGTGGTGTGCATCGTGCAATGAGTTGAGTCGGTGCGTGAGCAGTTCCACCGCTTGGCGAATGCCCCGAGGCTGGTCGATGCTGCATTGCTCGCTGATGGACAGGTGCATGGATAAATGCAAAAAAGGGTTTTCCCGGTTGGGGTCCACTTGGTGCATGTTGGCCAGTGCCGCGTCCACATCCGACAATTCCGCGTGGTATTCGGGATGTTCGTCGATCCACTGGCTGACCAGCATTTCCATGGGCTCGAGCGCTGCGGCGGTTCGGGCTTTGGCGTAAACACCACAAAAAAAGCGCCGGACATCGGCTTGTGAGGGTTGTATCAGCATGGGGTGGATTGTGTATCAAGTGTGATTGGGCTATGGGTGCTTTGGGGAGTGAGAGGCCCGGCCAGCGCCGCCGTCCCGTCTTGCGGACAGACACCAGGCGTCTCTTCACACTGCAGTCGTGAAACGGTCACCCCAGCTCGCAAAGCGCCCCTAGAATGTCAAAGAACACCCCTTGTACATGCAATATAATGCATATATTCAACCCTCAAGAGACTACTCACATGAACCAAGCCTACATTTGCGATGCGATCCGTACCCCCTTTGGCCGCTACGGCGGAGCGCTCTCCAGCGTGCGCACCGACGACCTGGGCGCGGTGCCCCTGCGAGCCCTGATGACCCGCAACCCCAACGTGGACTGGGCCGCAGTGACCGACGTGTTGTATGGCTGCGCCAACCAGGCGGGTGAAGACAACCGCAACGTGGCCCACATGAGCAGCTTGCTCGCTGGTTTGCCCATCGACGTGCCCGGTGCCACCATCAACCGCCTGTGCGGCTCGGGTTTGGACGCCATTGGCACGGCCGCACGCGCCATCAAGGCGGGCGAAGCCGGTTTGATGATTGCCGGTGGTGTGGAAAGCATGAGCCGCGCCCCGTTTGTGATGCCCAAAGCCGAGAGCGCCTTCAGCCGCGCCAATGCCGTGTACGACACCACCATTGGCTGGCGCTTCATCAACAAACTGATGAAAGCCCAATACGGCGTGGACTCGATGCCCGAGACGGCCGAAAACGTGGCCACCGACTACAAGATCGAGCGCGAAGCGCAAGACCTGATGGCCTACAACAGCCAGCTGCGTGCGGTGGCCGCCATCAAGGCCGGGCATCTGGCCCGCGAAATTGTGGGTGTCAGCATCCCTCAGAAAAAGGGCGACGCGATCATTGTGGACACCGACGAGCACCCCCGTGAGACCAGCTTGGAAGCGTTGGCCAAGCTCAAAGGCGTGGTGCGCCCGGATGGCACCGTGACCGCGGGCAATGCCTCGGGTGTGAACGACGGCGCGTGCGCCTTGCTGCTGGCCGACGAAGCCTCCGCTGCCAAAAACGGTTTGACCCCCAAAGCCCGCATCGTGGGCATGGCCACGGCGGGCGTGGCCCCACGCGTCATGGGCATTGGCCCCGCGCCTGCGACGCTCAAGGTGCTGGCCCAAACCGGCCTGACCATCGACCACATGGACGTGATCGAGCTGAACGAGGCCTTTGCCGCGCAAGGCTTGGCCGTGCTGCGCATGCTGGGCCTGAAAGACGACGACGCCCGCGTGAACGCTTGGGGCGGCGCCATTGCCCTGGGGCACCCGCTGGGTGCATCCGGTGCCCGTTTGGCCACCACCGCCATCAACCGCCTGCAGCAGACCGCTGGCCGCTACGCTTTGTGCACCATGTGCATTGGCGTGGGTCAGGGCATCGCACTGATCATCGAGCGCGTTTGAGGTTTCAAGCCCGGATCAGGTCCGGGTTGACATCTCTGGCCACCAGCCCCTTCGGGGGCTTTTTTGTGCCTGCTCGAGTTCTTCGGCAGTGACGTCGATTTCGAGGCGCAAGAGCGCAGCGCCCATGGCTTTGCCCAGGTTATCGAGGCGCAGGTTGCGTGCACCTCCGCCTTGCAATGCGCCATGCAGCACGAACTTCATGGCCAGAATGTTCGGCAGCGGCCAGGCGTCCACCTGCCCCGGCAACCATGGCGCGAAGTGTGCTTGCACTTTGGCGGCCGTCACTTCGCGTTCCAAAAGGCGATAGCCCGCTTCGTTCCAGGCGAACAGGCCAAAGTCCACCCAGTCGGCTTTGTCGCCACTGCGAGCATGCGCGATGCGGGCCAAGGGAATTTTCAAAAGGGTTGCGGTCATGCGCCGGGCTCCAACATCTCAACACGGGCTTGAACACGGTCACGCGGGATCAAGGTAGGCCAAATGCCCAGCAAGGCACTGGAGGCGTTCAAGCCTTGAAAGCCGCAGGTGTAGGCCGGGCCACTCAAAGCCATCCAGGGGAACAATCGGCCAAAGCCATCGGCCACCGCTTTCGAGCGGGTGCGCAGCACCATGCGCACCCAGATCTCGGCGCGTTCGTTCAACTCCGCCGCAGGCGGCAAAGGGGCCAGCGGACCGTGCGCCGAATTCAGCCCGGGGTATTCCACAAACAGCTCGTCAAAAGGCAGTTGGCGCTGTTTCAGTTGGCTGCGGATCATGCTTTCTGCCGCCTGCACCTTGTCCCAGGCGTCAGGCCAGGAAAAGCCCCAGCTGATCTCTGCCTTGAAGCCGTCCTGAAATCCGGCCACCACTTTGAGCTGATTGGTGGGGGCGCTGCCTTTGGCACCGGTCAGGCGCACGCGGTGCTGGCCTTCGTCGTGCAGCTGGATTTGCCCCATGTCGAGCACCACATCGGGCGAAAAATACGCATGCGGGTTGTGCACTTCGTACAGCAGCTGCTGGCGCACGGTGTCGAAGTTGACCAGGCCGCCCGTATCGGGTGCTTTGGTGATGAAAGTTGTGCCGTCGGGCCAGACCTCGGCAATGGGGTAGCCGATGTGCGCCAAGTCCGGGATGTTTTGCCAGCTGCCTTGGCTGCCAAAGTTGCCGCCGCTGCCTTGGCCCGAGCATTCGAGCAAATGCCCCACCGTCAGGCCCTGCGCCAGTCGGTGAAAGTCTTCGGGGGTGGCCGCATCGGCGAGCTTCCAGCCCAGCGCGTGCACCAGCGGCCCCAGAAACAGCGCGGCATCGGCCACACGCCCGGTGATCACGATGTCGGCCCCTTGGTCCAGCGCATCCACGATGGGTTGTGCGCCCAGATAGGCGTTGCCAAACACCAAGCGCTCGCGCACGCTGGCCACGTCGGCGCCGTTCATCATGTGGTCAAAACGCTCGCCGGGTGCTTGCAGTTGCGTCAGCACATCGTCGCCGCTCACCACCGCAATGCGCGGGTGCCAGCCCGCTGCAGCCAAGGTTTTTTGCACCGCCTGCGCCGCGCCCATGGGGTTGAGGCCGCCCGCGTTGCAAACGAATCTGACGCCACGCGGCTGCATCAGGGGCCATAGGCGCAAAAGCATGGGCACCACATCGCGGGCGTAGCTCAAAGCAGGGTCGCGTTGGCGGTCTTTTTGTAAGATGGCAAGGGTCAATTCGGCGAGGTGGTCGCTGGCGATGAATTGCACCTGGCCGCGTTCGATGCTGGCGACTACGGGCTCCCAGTTGTCCCCGTAGAACCCGAGCCCGGATCCGATGCGTATGGCATTTGTCATGAAGGAATATTGAAGCCTTGTGTGAGAGTTCAAATGGGGGACAACCCCTAGGGAAAGTCTCGTGTAAGACATGCACAATCGCACGGTCGTTCGCAAATGCTTTGCTCGGTGCTGAATCAGTGTCCGACCAAGCCCTGTGAACTCGGCTCGACAGAACAAAGAGGAGACAGGTGTGCAATTGCTGCAACTGCTGATCAGCGGTGTGGCCCAGGGTTGTATTTATGGACTCATTGCCCTGGGTTTCGTGCTGATTTACAAGGCCACCGAAACGGTGAGCTTTGCCCAAGGCGACTTGATGATGGTGGGGGCTTTTTCGGGCTTGGCTGCCATGACGCTTTTGGGTTTCCCGTTCTGGATTGCGGTGCCCGCAGCCATCGTCGCCATGGGTATTTTTGGCGTGTTGGTCGAGCGCCTAGTCATTCGCCCGATCCTGGGGCAACCGGCTTTTTCCATCGTCATGCTGACCATTGGTGTGGGCTATGTGCTGCGCGGTCTGATCACCATGATCCCCGACGTGGGCACCGACACCCACACCATGCCTGTGCCCTATGCGGGTGAGGTCTTGCGTTTGGGGGGCTTGGTGATCGCTGCCGAGCAAATGGTGGTGATCGGCGCCACCGGCATCTTGTGCCTGGGCCTGTTTGCCATGTTCAAGTACAGCAAGCTGGGCATCGCCATGCAGGCGGCTTCGCAAAATCAGTTGGCCGCTTATTACATGGGCATTCCGGTCAAGCGCATCAACGGCCTGGTCTGGGGACTGGCGGCAGGTGTGGCGGCAGTGGCCGGTCTGCTCCTGGCGCCCATCACTTTTGTGCACGCCAACATGGGCTTCATTGGCCTCAAAGCCTTTCCCGCGGCGGTGGTGGGCGGCTTTGGCAGCTTGCCCGGTGCCATTGTGGGCGGCTTGGTGATCGGCATCGTCGAGTCGCTCTCGGGCTTTTATCTGCCCGAGGGCTTCAAGGACATCGCGCCCTACATCGTGGTGTTGCTCATGCTGGTGCTCAAGCCCAATGGCTTGTTCGGCGAGCAACTGCGCAAGAAAGTCTGAGGCTCCGGCATGCGTTTCATTTTCAAAACCGAATACAACCAGGACATCACCCTGGCCAAACATGGCGGCCATGTGTTCTGGTACAGCTTGCTCGCCATCTTTTTGGTGGTGGCACCCTGGGCCGTGCCCGAGTACTGGCTGGCGCAGCTGACCTTTGTGCTGATCTACGCAGTCGTGGGCTTGGGCCTGATGCTGCTGGCGGGTTTCACGGGTCTGTTCTCTTTGGGCCACGCCGCGTTTTTGGGCGTGGGGGCTTACACCCAGGCTGTCATGGTCAATGCGGGGGTGCCGTTTCCGCTGGCGCTGGTGTGCGCGGGCGTGTTCTCGGCCATCGCGGGTGTGATCGTGGGCTTGCCTGCGCTGCGCGTCAAAGGCATTTACCTGGGCATGGCCACGCTGGCTTTTGGCTTCATTGTCGAAGAGGGCATGGCCCGCTGGGAAAGCGTCACGGGCGGCAACGCGGGCTTGATGGTCACCTACCCCAAGTTGGGTGGCTGGACACTGGACAGCACCGATGAGTTTTACTTTTTGTGCCTGCTGGTGACGGTGGGGGCGACGCTGGCCATCGTCAACCTGCTGCGGTCGTCCACTGGACGCGCCTTTGTGGCCATTCGCGACTCTGAAATTTCGGCGCAAAGCATGGGCATCCATTTGGCGCGTTACAAGACCTTGTCGTTTGCCTTGTCGGCCGCATTGGCGGGCATTGGCGGCGCCTTGTATGCCCACAAGATCCAGTTCCTCTCGCCCGAGCAGTTCAGCATCATCCAGTCGATTGACTTGCTCTTGATGGTGGTGATCGGTGGCCTGGGCTCGATCCACGGTGCGTTTTTGGGCGCGATTTTCCTGATTGTGATGCCGCAACTGATCGCGCTGGGCAAGGACTTCTTGCCTGCCGCTATTGGTGGCGCCGCCGGGCTGCAGGGCACGGTTTACGGCTTGGTGCTGATCGCCTTTGTCCTGTTTGAGCCCATGGGCCTGTACGGGCGCTGGCTCAAGGT
Source organism: Limnohabitans sp. 63ED37-2 (assembly GCF_001412535.1). Lineage (GTDB taxonomy): Bacteria > Pseudomonadota > Gammaproteobacteria > Burkholderiales > Burkholderiaceae_C > Limnohabitans_A. The sequence goes on from NZ_CP011774.1 coordinate 616,872, forward strand.
GCGCACCTGGTTCCAGTTGTTTCCGTTTTACCGCCGTGGCCTGTTCAAGCGCCAGAAATCGTTCCAGAAGTCGGACCGCCTGAAATGAACGCAGACATCCTTTTATCCGCGCAAGACCTGAGCGTGCGCTTTGGCGGTGTGCTGGCCGTGAACAAGGTCAGCTTCGACGTCAAACGCGGCGAGGTCTTCACCCTGATCGGCCCCAACGGTGCGGGCAAGACCACCGTCTTCAACCTGATCAGCCGCATCTACACGCCTACCACGGGCGTGATCGACTATGCCGGGCCACAAGGCACACTGCGCCTGACCGACCAGCAGCCGCACCAAATCGCAGGCTTGGGCATTGCCCGCACGTTTCAGAACATTGAATTGTTCGAACACGCGACGGTGTTGCAAAACCTGCTGATTGGCCGCCACACGCACCGCAAAACGGGCGTCTGGAGCGAGATGTTCTTCAGCCGTAAAACCCGCGCGGCCGAGATCGAGGCGCGTGAAAAGGTCGAAGAGGTCATTGATTTTCTGGATCTGCAACACCACCGTGATTCGATGGTGGCGGGCCTGCCTTACGGCGTGCGCAAAGTGGTTGAGTTGGCGCGTGCCTTGTGCACCGAACCCAAGCTGCTTTTGCTTGACGAGCCTTCATCGGGCCTGAACGTCGAAGAAACCGAAGACATGGCTTTCTGGATTTCGGACATCAAGAACGAGTTGGGCATCACCGTGCTCATGGTCGAGCACGACATGAGTCTGGTGTCCAAAGTGTCCGACCGCGTGCTGGCCATGAGCCAGGGCGAAGAACTCGCCACCGGAACGCCCAGCCAGGTGCAAAGCGACCCGGGTGTGATCGAGGCTTATTTGGGCTCGGTCGACGATGTGTCCAGCCTGCGCCGCGAAAACTACGTGCCCGGAGGTGCCGCATGAGCGCAGCCAACCCCATTCTGAACGCGGCCGCTGAGCCTCTTGCTGACAACGTGATGCTCAAGCTGCTCAACGTCGAGAGCGCCTACGGCCCGATCAAGGCGATTCGTGGCGTGAGCCTGCAGGTGCGCCAAGGCGAGATCGCCACCGTGCTCGGCTCCAACGGCGCGGGCAAGACCACCATCCTCAAAACCATCAGCGGCATCATCGATCCCCGCAAAGGTTCCATCGAGTTCAAGGGCCAGAGCATCACCGCGCAAGACCCCGCATTCATCGTGCAGCGCGGCCTCATGCATGTGCCCGAAGGGCGTGAAGTGTTTCCGCTGCTGTCGATTCGCGACAACCTGCTCATGGGCGCCTTCACCCGCAAGGACCGCGATGGCGTGGCCCGCGACATGGAAGCCGTGTACAACTACTTCCCCATCCTGCGGGAGCGGGCGGCGCAAGACGCGGGCTTGCTCTCGGGCGGACAGCAGCAGATGCTGGCGATCAGCCGCGCCCTCATGGCCAACCCCGATTTGATCTTGCTGGACGAGCCCAGTCTGGGCCTGTCGCCCAAGCTGACCAAGGAGATTTTTGAAATCGTGGTGCGCATCAACCGCGAGCGCGGCACCACCATCTTGCTGGTGGAGCAAAACGCCAACATGGCGCTCAACGCTTCGGATTACGGCTATGTGCTGGAAAACGGCCGCATCGTCATGGAAGACAGCTGCGCCCGTTTGCGAGAAAAGGACGACATCAAGGAGTTCTACTTGGGCATGAAGGAAGAGGGCGTGCGAGCCGACCGCCGCTGGAAAAAGAAGAAAACCTGGAGATAAGACATGAGCCAACTCTGGGACACCTCCGGCATCGCGCCGCAAAAAAATGTCGTCATGGCGGGTGAGACCATCCCCGCCATCTTCTGGAACGCAGTGGCCGCACGCGGCCCCAATGTGTGGATGCGCCAAAAAGACCTGGGCATCTGGCGCAGCTGGACCTGGAACGAGACCGCACAAGCCGTTCGCGAGATCGGCCATGGCCTGATGGCACTGGGTTTTGAGGCGCGTCACACAGCCTCCATCTTGGCCAACACCAACATCGAGTGGGTGCTGTGCGACTTGGCCGTGCTGAGTGCGGGTGGCGTGTCCAACGGCATTTACCCGACCGATGCGGCCGAGCAGGTGCACTACCTGTGCGAAGACTCGGGCACCCGTGTGCTGTTTGTCGAAGACGACGAGCAACTCGACAAGGCGCTGGCTGTGCGCGAGACCTTGCCCTTGTTGCAAAAAATCGTGGTGTTCGACATGGACGGTTTGCGTGACTTCCACGACCCGATGGTGATCAGCTTGAAACAGCTGCAAGCCTTGGGCCGCGAACATGCCCAGCAACACCCCGAACTGTTAATGCAGCGCACCGCTGCTTGCAAACCCGAAGATTTGGCCATCTTGGTCTACACCTCGGGCACCACCGGCAAGCCCAAAGGCGGCATGCACAGCCACCACGGACTGGTTTACACCGTGCGCGGTTACAACACGCTGATTGCCCGTGACGAGCGCGACGAGTGCATGTGCTTTTTGCCCTTGTGCCACATCGCCGAGCGCATGGGCGGCGAATTTTTCTCGATGTACACCGGGGCCAAACTCAACTTTGTCGAGAACCCTGAAACCGTGCCCGAAAACGTGCGCGAAATCGCACCCACCGTGTTCACGGCCGTCCCCCGTGTGTGGGAAAAGTTTTATTCAGGCGTGATGATCGCGCTCAAGGAGGCGGGCGGCTTGCAGCAAGCGGTGTATGGCTGGGCCATTGGCGTGGGCCACCAGGTCGCCGATTTGGTGCTGGCACAAAAGCCTGTACCTGGCAGCCTCAAATTGCAATTCCATGTGGCGCGTCTTTTGGCGCTCAACAACGTGCGCAAGATGATCGGCATCCACCGTGCACGCTTTTTGGTGACGGGCGCGGCACCCATTTCCCCCGATCTGGTGCGCTGGTATTTGGCGCTGGGCTTGCCCATGCTCGAAGTCTGGGGCATGACCGAGACCTGCGGTGCGGCCACGGGTGTGCCCGCTGACCGCATCAAACCCGGCTCCATTGGCCCGGCTGCCGAGTACAACGAAATGCGTCTGGACCCGGTCACCAGCGAGATTTTGGTGCGTGGCCCCAATGTCTTCATGGGTTATCTGAATTTGCCCGAAAAAACTGCTGAGACCATCGATGCCGACGGCTGGCTGCACACGGGCGACGTGGGTGTGGTGGACGAGGAAGGGTTTTTCCGCATCACGGACCGGATGAAAGACATCATCATCACAGCCGGGGGCAAGAACATCACCCCGAGCGAATTGGAAAACGAACTGAAATTCTCGCCCTATGTCACCGATGCGGTGGTGATTGGCGACAAACGGCCCTATTTGACTGTGATCATCATGATCGACCAGGAAAACGTGGAGAAATACGCGCAGGACAACGACGTGCCCTTTTCCAACTACGCCAGCCTCACGCACAGTGCCGAGGTGCAGGGTCTGATCCAAGCCGAGTTGGACCGGGTCAACAAGAAGTTTGCACGTGTGGAGCAAATCAAGAAATTCTGGTTGCTCGACACGCAGCTGAGCGCCGAAGACGAAGAACTGACCCCGACCATGAAGCTCAAGCGCAAATTGGTCGAGAAGAAATATGCGCCCCAGATCGAGGCGATGTACCGCTGATTCAACTTACCCTTTTCTACAACAGGAGACCTGCAACATGAAAATCAAACTCAGCCTCGTCGCCGCTGCGATGGCCCTGACCGCTGGCGCGGCCATGGCCCAGACGCAAGGCGTGTCCAAAACCGAAATCACGCTCGGCTCCATCCAGGATTTGTCGGGCCCGCTGGCTGGCTTTGGCAAGCAGGTGCGCCTGGGCATGATGCTGCGCGTCGATGAAGCCAACGAGCAAGGCGGCATCAACGGCCGCAAGTTCAAGCTCTTGGTCGAAGACTCGGCCTATGACCCACGCCGCGCCGTTTTGGCCGCCCAAAAGCTGGTCAACCAGGACAAGATTTTTGCCATGATCGGCCACATCGGTACTGCGCAAAACATGGCCGCCATGCCCGTGCAGTTCCAGAAGAACGTGATCAACTTCTTCCCCGTCACGGCTGCGCGTGAAATGTACGAGCCCTTCCACAAGCTCAAGTACTCTTTTGCCGCCACCTACTACGACCAGATGCGTCTGGGTGTGCCGATCTTGGTGAAGGAAAAGAACGCCAAACAAATCTGCGCCATGCACCAGGACGATGAATTTGGTCTGGAAGTGTTCCGCGGCGCCGAAGAAGGCCTCAAGAGCATGGGCATGCAGTTTGCCGAAGTGACCACCTACAAGCGTGGCGCGACCGACTTTGCATCACAAATGCAAAAGCTCGCTTCGTCCAAGTGCGATTTCGTGGTCATGGGCACCATCATTCGTGAAACCATTGGCGGCATTGCCACCGCACGCCGCTTGGGCTTCAACCCCACTTTCTTGGGCTCCAGCGCTGCTTACACCGACCTGATCCACAAGTTGGGCGGCCCTGCCATGAACGGCTTTTACGCCACCATGTCCACCCAGCACCCTTATCTGGACGAGGCTTCGCAGCCGATTCGTTTCTGGGCCAACAAGTACAAGACCAAGTTCAACGAAGACCCGACCGTGTTCTCGGTCTACGGCTACAACGCCATCGACTCGTTCTTGCGTGCGGTTGAGAAATCAGGCGCCAATGTGACCACCGAGAGCATCATCAAGGCCATGGACACCATGGTCATCCCACCCGATATCTTTGGCACAGGCGAGATGTCTTTCAGCCCGACCAAGCGTCTGGGCAGCAACGCTTCGCGCATGTCGCAGATCACCGATGGCCGCTGGAAAGTGACCTCGGCTTACTTCAGCGACAAGAAGTAAAGCCAGCTGCACACAGTGCTTTTTAAAAACCGCCTGAACCCGCAAGGGTCAGGCGGTTTTTTCATGGGCACAAAGAAATTTAGGGCAGAAAATTTCAGCAAAATACTCCATATTTTCCGAAGTAAATAGCCATTTGAATCAGCAAAATAGTGATCTTTATGCCATAGACTTCAAACCACGCACCGGCTTGCCGCTCACGCAGCGGGCTGACCCGGTGGTTTGAATCTGTAAATCAAGAATTGAAAGGTCTTCATGGAAACCGTCGCTCCCCTTTGGTTATGGGCCACCTTTGTGGCCATCGTGCTGGTGTCGCTGTTCGTCGATTTTGTGGTGCTCAAAAAGCAGGGCGCTCACGACATCGGCGTCAAGGAAGCCCTCAACTGGTCGATTATCTGGATCGCCCTGAGCTTTCTGTTCAATGGCCTGTTCTGGTGGGCCATCAAAGACACCACGGGTTCGATCGAGCTCGCGAACACCAAGTCGCTCGAGTTCTTGACCGGTTACCTGATCGAGAAATCACTCGCGGTGGACAACATCTTTGTCTTCCTGATGATCTTCACGTACTTTGCAGTGCCAACGCAGTTCCAAAAGCGTGTGCTCATGATCGGCATCATCGGTGCGATTGTGCTGCGCACCGTGATGATTTTGGTCGGTGGGTGGTTGCTGGCCGAGTTCCACTGGGTGCTGTATGTGTTCGGCGCTTTCCTGATCCTCACCGGTGTGAAGATGTGGTGGGCTGCTGGCAAGGAGCCTGATCTGGAAGACAACCCGGCGCTCAAGCTGCTGCGCAAGGTCTTGCCCGTCAGCAAAAACTACGACGGTGAAAACTTCTGGACGGTTGAAAACGGCAAGAAGATCGCCACCCCGCTGTTCATGGTCATTTGCTTGATCGCCTTGACCGACGTGATCTTTGCGGTGGATTCCATCCCGGCGATTTTTGCGATTACCTCAGACCCCTTCATTGTGCTGACCAGCAATGTGTTTGCGATCTTGGGTTTGCGTGCCATGTACTTCCTGCTGGCCGCAGTGGCCAACAAGTTCCACTTGCTCAACTACGGCCTGGCTGTGATCCTGGTGTTCATCGGCACGAAGATGTGCTTGATCGATGTGTTCAAGATTCCAGTGGGTATCTCGTTGGGTGTGGTGGTTGGCATCTTGGCCGTGACCATGCTGCTGAGTGTGCGCTCTGCCAAAGCCTGACGCGCTGCGCTCTTGAAGAAGCCCCCCGGGTCACAAGCCCTGGGGGCTTTTTCACATTTGCAGCGGCTGTCTCAAGTGCTCGTATCGCTGGCCTGCAAGAGCCTCTGCACCAACGGGTGTTGAACTTTCTTTTCGGTGCCGATGGCAAAGAAGTTTTCCTTGACCCCTTCGCAAGGGCCCAGACGCTGCACATCGTAGTGCGCCAGCAACTCGTCGTGCACCCATTCCGCGGCGGGGAAAACGCCCATGCCGCTTTCTCCAAAGGTTTTGAGCAAGGCACTGTCTTCGAATTCGCCCACGATGCGCGGGCGGATGCCATGCTGTTCAAACCAGTTGTCCAATCGGGCCCGCACCGCGGTGTGTCCGGTGGGCAGCAGCACAGGCACATCGGCCAGGCTGGCCGGAAATTTCTTTTTGGCTGATTTGACCAAAGCGGCTGTGCCATACCAAGACACGGGTGAGGTGCCCAGAGCATGGTTGTAGAGCTTGATGTTGGCGTTGCCTGGTGCGGGCCGGTCCGACAGCACCACGTCCAGGCGGTGCAGGGCCAAGTCACCCAACAGTTCGTCAAATTCGCCTTCGTGGCAAAGCAAGCGCAAATGGGGCTCACCCATGACCGGTTGCATCAGGCGGCGCACCACCAGTTTGGGCAGGCCGTCCGAAATGCCTGCGGCCAGCCGCACGGTGGGTGAACTCACCGCATCCCGGACCATCGCAGGCAGGTTTTCGCCCAACTGAAAAATTTGGTCCGCTTGTTGCATGGCGGCCAGCCCTGCATCGGTCAGCACCAGGCCACGACCGGCCGGTTTGAGCAGGGCGTAGCCCAAAGAGCGCTCGAGCTCCCGCACTTGGGCACTCACGGTTTGCACCGCCATGTCGAGCTTGTCTGCCGCCCGGGTGATGCCGCCTTCCTTGGCCACAACCCAGAAGTAATACAGGTGCTTGTAGTTGAAGGTGGTTCGCATGTTGAGTATTTCCAAGAGGGTGGATGGCCCATTATCTTGTTTTTCAGGATGAAAAGCGTGAGCCAAAAGCTGTCCTCACAAGCCCTGTGAAGTCAATAACCTTGGCGATTTCCACCCACTGATTCGCATGAGGCAAGGGTCGTGCGCGAGGCCTGTCCGACAGGTCTGTCGTGAGAGGTCTGTCGCAAGGTCTGTCGCATAGAAGCCAGCGGACTTGTGAGGGGGCGGTTAGATTGAGGATCAGCACAAAGAATGGCACACCATGAACCTCCTGATTGCACTGCGCCCGGGCTTGCCCATCTTGATCGGCGCTGCGCTGATGCTGTCGGTCAGCATGGGCTTGCGGCAAAGCCTGGGCGTGTTCATGCCAGCCCTGACCCAGGACATCGGCATTTCGGTGTCCCAGTTCACGCTGGCCATTGCGGTGCAAAACCTGGCCTGGGGTTTTCTGCAGCCTTTTGCAGGGGCTTTGGCCGTGCGCATCGGTTATCGGCCGCTCATGATGACCGGTGCCGTTTTGTACCTGGGGGGCATGACGATGTTGTGCCTGGCTCAGGGCTTGCTGGGCGTGATTCTGGGCGCAGGGTTGGCCATTGGCGCGGCGATGGCCTGCAACGGATCGGCCATTGCCATGGCGGTGGCTTCGCGGCCTGTGTCGCCTGCCTTGCGCAGCACGGTGCTGGGCATCGTGTCCGCCGCAGGATCTTTGGGGGCCTTGATGGCGGCGCCCATCGGCCAGCTGCTGTCACAGGCGCATGGTTGGCGAGTGGGGGTAGGCGGTTTTGTCATCATGGCCCTGATCATCTTGCCCGCCGCTTGGTATGCCGGGCGGGTGGATGCCCTGCCGGTGCCGCCCTCACCACTGGGCGAAAAAGACAAAGCGGTCGACATGGCGCGGTGGGCCTTGAAGCATCCGCCCTTTGCGGTGATGACCGTGGCTTATTTTGTCTGTGGCATGCAACTGGTTTTTTTGACCACGCATTTGCCCTCCTACCTGGATTTGTGCGGCATGGACCCAATGCTCAGCGCCCAAGCGCTGGGCATGATTGGGGGCTTCAATGTGCTGGGCAGCTTGTTTTTTGGCTGGGCGGGTGGGCGTTACAACAAGCTCTTGTTGCTGGGCGGTATTTATGTGCTGCGCTCCTTCGGTTTGGCCTGGTATTTCCTGTCGGTGCCAACGCCTGAAAACACGCTGGTGTTCGCCGCCATCATGGGCTTTTTGTGGCTAGGAGTAGCCCCCCTTGTGACGGGCTATATCGGTGAAACCTTTGGACTGCGTTGGCAAGCCATGCTCGGCGGCATCGCCTTCATGAGCCACCAGCTGGGCAGTTTCATGGGGGCTTTGGGCGGCGGCCTGGTGTTCGATGCCATGGGCTCGTACAACCGGGCTGTGCAAGTGGGGGTGTTGGTGGGGCTGTTGGCGGGCATGCTGCAAATGGCTTTCGCGCTGCGTGCCGAGTTGCCACCTGGCCAGCCTAGACCGGCCTGACACCAAGCCCGCGCCACGTCCTAAACACCCAATTGTTTCGCCGCCAGCTCTTTCATGATCTCTTCGGCCCCACCCCCGATCATCATCACCTTGACCTCGCGGTAAACCCGCTCGGTCACGGTGCCACGCATGAAGCCCATGCCGCCCAGCATCTGCACGGCGGCATCGGCGCAAAACTGCATGGTTTGGGTGGCGTGGTTTTTGAGCAGGCACACCTGTGCCACCCACTCGGCACCGGTCTGGCCCGCATCGGCTTGCTGCGTCACAGCATCCACCCAGGCTTGGGTGGACAAGATGCGCATCTGCATGTCCATCAGTTTGTGGCGAATCACTTGCCGCTCGATCAGGGCCGCACCAAAAGTCTGGCGTTGGCGGCTCCAAGCCAGCGCTTCGTCATAACAGGCCTGCGCAAAGCCCAGCGCCATGGCCGACATGGCCAGGCGCTCGCCATTGAAGTTGCCCATGATCATCTTGAAGCCTGCACCTTCCTCGCCCAGTCGGTAGCGCTGGGGCACCCGCACACCATCAAAGTGCAGCTGCGCCGTGTCGGAGCTGTGCCAGCCCATCTTGTGCAGCCGTGTGCGCGTGATACCCGGTGTGTCCCCCGGCACCACCACCATCGAGATGCCACTGGCACCCTTGCTGGCGGGGTTGGTGCGCACCGCCAGCGTGATCCAATCGGCACGCAGGCCCGAGGTGATGAAGGTCTTTTCGCCGTTGATCACATAGTCCGCCCCATCTGCGCGGGCCGTGGTCCGCAGGCTGGCCACGTCCGAGCCGCCGCCGGGCTCGGTGATGGCCAGCGCAGCGATGCGCTCACCTCGCAGCACGGGTGGTACCACTTCGGCCTGCAGCTCCGCGCTTCCGTGTGCCAAGACCGGCGGTAGGCCGATGTTGAGCGAGAACAGACTGGCCATCACACCGCCGCTGCCACCGTAACGCGCCAGCGTTTGTGAAAGCATGTTGCGTGCACGCCAAGGCGCGGGTGTGCCGCCCAAGTGCTCAGGGTAGCCCAGGCCCAGCAGGCCCAGCTGCGCGGCCTGGGTGTACAGCGAACGGTCAAACTGACCGGATTCTTCCCAAGTGGCCACATGGGGCGCAATGGCTTGTTTGGCAAAACGCTCGACCGTGGTGTGCAGTCTTTGCAGGTCTTCGCTTGTGAAATCTGCGGTGTTCATGTGGCCTCCTGCCATTGCACCAGCACCTGACCGGGGCCCACTTGCTGGCCTGCCGACACGGGCACGCTGTGCACCACGGCGTCGCGTGCTGCGGTCAGGGTGTGTTCGAGTTTCATGGATTCAATGACCAGCAGCGCGTCACCTTGTTTGACGCTGTCCCCCTCACGCACATGCAGCGCGATCAGCTTGCCATTGAAGGGCGCACGCAGCAAGGTGGCCGTTTGTGCGTTGGGACCGCTGGCCGGGGCGCTGTGGCTTTGGTCGCTCAGCCACAGCTCCGCGTGGTGTGGGCCTTGTACTTGCACATGCCACTGTGCTGCAGTGCCGCCTGTGTGGGCTGCCTGCACTTGCCAATGCACACTGTTCAGGGTGATCCGCAGCGCGTGGTGGGCTGCGCCACTTTGGTCTGTGGTTGGGGCATGTTGGATCTGCACTGTGTGTGTGTCATCGCCTTGGTGCACCCGCACTTGGCCTTGTCCCAATTCATGCACTACCGCTTGCCAAGCGTTGGCCTGGCCCGCAAAGCCCATGCGCACCGGACGCGCAAAGGGGCTGGCCATGTGCTGCGCGGGCGGGTGTTGGGCATACAGCACCGCGAGCGCGGCCACGGTGTTTGCATCGGCGCTGGTTTGCAAGCGCTCGCGCACGGTGTCGGCCTGCTCGGCCAGGAAAGGAATCAAGGCATCCCCTGCGCGGAACACCGGGTGCTGCAAACACGCGGCCAAAAAAGCGCGGTTGGTGGGCAGGCCCAGCAGTGTGGTGTGCTGCAGGCCTGCGCTCAGGCGCTCAATGGCTTCAAGGCGGGTGGGCGCATGTGCGATCAGTTTGCCCAGCATCGAATCGTAATGCGGTGTGACCACGGCCTCTGCATGTAGCGCATGGTCAAAGCGCAAACCTGCGGGCTCGGCAAAGGCCAACACCGTGCCAGTCTGCGGCGTGAAGTGTTCGTCTTCGGCGCACAGGCGCACCTCGATGGCGTGGCCTTGCAATTGAATATCGGCTTGTGTGAGCGGCAGCGCTTCGCCGCGTGCGATGCGCAGTTGCCATTCCACCAAATCAAGGCCGGTGAGCATCTCGGTCACCGGGTGTTCCACCTGCAAGCGGGTGTTCATCTCCATCAAATAGAAAGGCTTGTCGCTTTGCGCCTCATCCAGCAAAAACTCCACCGTGCCCGCGCCCACATAGCCCGCCGATTGCGCAAGCGCAATGGCCGCTTGCCCGAGTTGCGCGCGCAGTGCGGGCGTCACAGCCGGGCTGGGCGATTCTTCGATGATCTTTTGGTGACGACGCTGCACCGAGCAGTCGCGCTCACCCAGGTGGATGCAGTGGCCGTGGCTGTCAGCCATGACTTGCACCTCGATGTGACGTGGGCGCAGCAAGGCACGCTCCATCAACAAGTCGCCGTTGCCAAAACCAGCCAGCGCTTCCGAGCGGGCGCTGTGCAGCGCGGGCAGCAACTGCGCCATGTCGGTCACCAAGCGCATGCCGCGCCCGCCGCCCCCGGCCACGGCTTTCACCATCAGCGGCAAGCCCAGCTGCTGCGCTTGTGCCATGAAGGTGGCATCGCTTTGGTCTGCGCCAAAGTAACCGGGCAGACAAGGCACGCCATGTTTTTGGGCCAACGCTTTGGCAGCCGATTTGCTGCCCAGCGCTCGTATGGCCTCGGGTGGAGGCCCGACCCAGGTCAGGCCCGCGTCGATCACGGCCTGGGCGAACTCGGCGTTCTCGCTCAAAAAACCATAACCGGGGTGCACCGCATCGGCACCCGTGTCGCGCGCCGCTTGCAGCAGCTTGTCGATGCGCAAATACGATTCAGACGACAGCGTGCCGCCCAAGGCGACGGCGGTGTCGGCTTCGTGCACATGCAGGGCGCCCTGGTCAGCGTCTGAATACACCGCCACCGTTGAGATGCCCATGCGCTTTGCGGTGCGGATCACGCGGCGGGCAATCTCGCCCCGGTTGGCGATCAGCAGGCGAGAGACCTGGTGGTTCATGCCGTGTCCTTGTCAGAAAGTGTCCAGGGTGCGGGTTGTTTGCGTGCAAAAGCGGCCAGTCCTTGGGCGGCCTCGGCACTGCGCAAACCACTGGCAAAGGCCTGCGCCGCCGCATCGCGCATGTCGGGCACCGGGCCGCGCACGCTGCGCAGCAGTTGTTTGGTGCTGGCCACTGCGCCGGGGGCTGCACGCATCAGGCGCGTGAGTGTTTTTCCCCACGCAGCATCGCTGTCCACATCGATGAGCTCGTTCACCAAGCCCACTTGCTGCGCTTGGGCAGCGGTGTAGCTCAGGCCTTGCAGCAAGCACTGGCGTGCCGCGCTCTCGCCTAAGCGTTGCCATACAAAAGGTGCAATCTGCGCAGGTGGCAAGCCCAGCGTGACTTCGGGCGTGCCCAGCACCGAACGGGCTGTGGCCACCACATGGTCGGCGCAACACACCAGGCCAAAGCCACCGCCCATGGCCGCACCATCAACCCGGCACACCAGCAACTGGGGCAGGGCGCTCAGCGCGTGCAGCAGGTCGCCAAAGCCCCGGTTCATGGCCAGCAGCGGGTCGGTTTGCCCTTCTTGCAAGGGCTGGCCAATCAGGCTGGCAAAGCCGCCCAAACTGCCACCCGCACAAAAGGCACCGCCTGCGCCAGTCAACACCACGATGCGCAGCGAGTCATCTTGTGCAGCCCGCGTGCAGGCTTGCAGCAAGCCGTCCACGATGGCATCGCTCAGCGCGTTGCGTGTGGCCGGGTCGTTCAGTGTCCAGGTCTCGACCGCGCCTTGGCGCGTGATCAGCAAAGTGTTGCTCACAGACGTGCTCATTTTTGGGGCCGTTTGGCAATGCCCATCATCTTGGACAAGATGCCCAGCATCACCTCGTCCGCGCCACCACCTATCGAGGCCAAGCGTCCATCGCGGTACATGCGCGAAACCTTGTTCTCCCAAGTGAAGCCCATGCCGCCCCAGAACTGTAGGCAGGTGTCCGGCACGGTGCGGTTTAGACGCCCGGCTTTGAGTTTGGCCATGGTGGCCCATTCGGTCACGTCTTCGCCCGCGATGTAGTGCTCGCAGGCCTGGTAGGTCAGGGCGCGCAGGCATTCCACATCTGCCTTGAGTTCGGCGAGCTTGAACTGCACCCACTGCTGGTCGGCCAGTGTGCTGCCAAACAGCTTGCGCTCTTGTGCCCACTCCACCGTCCACTGGATGCAGTTGGTCAGCGACTGCAGCGTGCTGGCCGCGCACCACAGGCGTTCTTCTTGGAACTGCTGCATCTGGTAGATGAAGCCCTGGCCCTCGGCCCCGATGCGGTAGCGCTGGGGCACGCGCACTTCGTCAAAATAAATCAAGCCTGTGTCGCTGCTGTTCATGCCGATTTTTTTGATCTTCTTGCCCACCTCGATGCCGGGCAGCAACTTGCCGTTCTCGCGCATGGGCACCATGACGAGACTCTTGTTTTTATGGATCGGGCCTTCCCCCGTGTTGACCAGCATGCACATCCAGTCGGCCTGCAGGCTGTTGGTGATCCACATTTTTTGCCCGCTGATCACGTAGTCGTCACCGTCCTTGCGGGCCACGGTTTTGATGCCCGCCACATCGCTGCCCGCACCCGGCTCGCTCACGCCAATACAACCCACCATGTCGCCCGCAATGGCCGGGGCCAGAAACTGCGCACGCAATTCGTCGCTGCCAAAACGCGCCAGCGCAGGCGTGGCCATGTCGGTTTGCACACCAATGGCCATGGGAATGCCGCCGCAGTCAATGTGGCCCAGCGCCTCGGCCATGGCCATGCCGTACGAATAGTCGAGGCCCGCACCCCCAAAGGCCTCGGGCTTGGTCAGGCCCAAGAGGCCCAGATCGCCCATCTTCTTGAAGACCTCGTGGGCCGGAAAAATCTCGGCCGCTTCCCACTCGTCCACATGCGGGTTGATCTCGGCTTCGATGAAACGCTTGAGCGTGTTCTGGATTTCGCGGTGCTCGTGGGTGTATTGCATGGTGTGTCTCCGTGGGGTGGGTTCAGGGCTGCAGATCAAAGCGGCCGACGGGGTGAGAGTGCCCATTGAGGGCGATCTCCACCGTGTGGCGGCCCGGGTGGTGAGTGCGGGTGCTCATTTGGCGCAGCGACAGGGTTTTTTCGATCACCACACTGCTGTGGGCCTCGACCTGCACCGTGCTGCCTTTGAACACCTTAGGGCTGAGCGTGCCGTTGGCCTTGACATAAAACACCCGCCAATCGGCCAGTGCGCGGGCCGTTTGTGCGCTGTGGTTGTGCAACTGGCAGCGCACGGTCACGCTCTCGCCAATGCGGGCGTTGGACGGGCTAATGCTTGCGCTTTGAATTTGCAAAGGGCTCACTTGCCCATGCCCAAACAAGGCCAGGGCCTGCGCATCGCCCCGTTTGATGGCGGTGCGCAGCGCATGGCGCAGCAAGCTTTGCCGCGTTGCGGGCACCGGCGCATCGTCCAGCCATTGGCGGGCCAGGCCGGTGAGCAGTTCCGGGTGGTCTTTGCCGATGTCGTTCAGGTGGTTGGCCACCGAGCGGCGCACATAGGACGAGGGGTCGTCGCGCAAGCGGGCCAGCAAGGGCAGAACGGGCGAAGGGTCACGCACAAAATCGGGCAAACGCGCAGCCCAAGGCAGGCGCGGGCGTGTGGCTTCGCTCACGGCGCGGCGCACATGCGCGTTGTCGTCTTGCGCCCACAACGCCAGGTGGGCCAAAGTGGCCTGGGTGTGTTGCTGCAAAAACGGACGCAGACTGAATTCGGCGGTGAAGCGCTGGGTCAGGGCGTGTTGGGTGTGCAGCGCCTCGGGCAGATGCTGCAGGCCATGGGTGGCGATGTACATGCTGTGCGGCAGGTAAAAGAAGCTGCTCGGCACATCATCACTGGCGGTGGGCTCGCCGTGTTTGTCCAGCCCCATGGGGCGGCCCAAGGCACTCACCAACACAGGGGCGGCCTGTGCAAAGTCAGGCGGCAAAAATTGTGCCATTACTTGGGCCAGGCGGCGGCCTCGGTCCATCAGGCCCAAGGCCTCAAAGTCGGCCCCCATGGCCTTTTGCCATTGGCCCCGGTGCACCGTGGCCCCTGCTGCAGCCAGCTGCTCACCCAACTGGTGGGCAGCGTCCAGCGAGAGCATGTGTTTCAAATCGGTGACCATGTTTGGGCCTTCACATGCGGGCCACGCCAAAGGTCGAGGCACGGGGCTGGCGGGCTGCACTTTCAGCGCAGGTGTCGAGGCAAAAGCTCAGCACACTGCGTGTGTCACGCGGGTCGATCACGCCGTCGTCCAGCACCAGGCCGCTGGTGTAGAAGGCATCGGCCTGCGCTTCAAACAGGGCCACGATCTTGTCAAACTGGGCTTGCATTTTTTCGGGGTCGGGCGTGATGCCTTTGCGGGTCATGCCCGCCTCGGCCACGATCTGCATGGTGCGTGCGGCTTGCTCGCCACCCATCACGGCGGTTTTGGCCCCCGGCCAGCTGAACAAAAAGCGCGGTGCGTAGCCCCGCCCGCACATGCCGTAGTTGCCTGCGCCAAACGAGGCCCCGCATTGGATGGTGATCTGCGGAACGGTGGCACTGGTCACGGCCTGGATCATCTTGGAGCCGTGTTTGATCATGCCGCCTTGCTCGCTGTCTTTGCCCACCATGTAGCCGGTGGTGTTTTGCAAATAAATGATGGGGTGGCCCAGCTGACACATCCACTGGATGAAGTGTGTGGCCTTGTTGGCCCCGGCCACGTCAATCGGCCCGTTGTTGCTGATGATGCCGACAGCATGCCCGCCGATGCGTGCCTGTGCACACACCGTGGCCGCGCCAAACAGCGGTTTGAATTCCAGAAAATCCGAATCGTCCACCAAGCGCAAGATGACTTCGCGCATGTCGATCGGTTCGCGGTGGTGGGCGGGCATCAGGCCCAGCAGTTCTTCGGCATCCCAGCGCGGAGGCTTGGCTTGTCTTTGTGTGGAGTGCGCAGCCCAGTCCCAACGCGCCACCACATCGCGTGCCGTGCCCAGCGCGTGGCGGTCGTCTTCACACAGGTACTCACCCAGGCCTGACACGCTGGTGTGCATCTCTGCCCCGCCCAGTTCTTCTTCCGTGGCCACTTCGCCGGTGGCGGCTTTGAGCAAAGGCGGCCCCGCCAAAAAGGCCCGCGACCTGCCGCGCACCATGATGACGGTGTCACTCAGCCCCGGCATGTAAGCACCGCCTGCCGTGCCCGATCCGTGTTGCACTGTGAGCACTGGCAAGCCCGCTGCCGACAGGCGCGCTAGGTTGCGGAACAGGCTGCCGCCCAGCACAAAACCTTCGACCTTGTACTGCATCAAATTGGCCCCAGCGCTTTCGACCAGGTGCACAAAGGGCAGTTTGTTTTCGAGCGCCAACTCTTGCACCCGCAAAATCTTTTCCAAGCCTCGGGCCTGAATCGCCCCGGCTTCGATGCCCGAGTCGCTGGCCACCACCATGCAGCGCACGCCGTTGATGAAACCGATGCCCGCGATCATGCCGCCACCGGGCACCGACTTGGCCGGGTCCGGTGTGTCTTGCATGAAGCCCGCCAGCGCGCACAGCGGCAAGAAGGGCGCACCCGGGTCCAGCAGCAAGGCCACACGCTCACGCGGCAGCAACTGCCCGCGTTTGTCGAACACGGGTTTGGACTGGGCGGAAGCTTGCGCTGCCCGATCTTGCAAGGCTTGCCACTGCGCCAAGCGGGCGAGTGCCGCTTGGCGCCGCTGCTGTGCCACAGGGCTGTGCGGGTTCCAGGTGGATTCAAACATCATTGGAATACCTTGGGGGTGACGGCGCGGTGAAAGCCGTCAAAGGCTTTGACGGCGTCGCGTGTTTGCACATCAGGCTTGGCCACACCTTGTTGCCAGCCCATCCGCATTTGTGGGCGGGCACCGTCCACACGCAGCACGGTGCCGCTGATGAAGCTGGCGGCGGGAGAGAGCAAGAACACAATCGCCGCCGAGGTTTCGGCCTCGGTGCCAAAACGGCCTTGTGGCACCGTGTTGCGCATCTCGCGGAGCATCGGTCCGGCCTCGGGCGGGTAGTGGTCCATGCCACTGCTGGCGATGTAGCCGGGCGCCACGGCATTCACGCGCACACC
The DNA here is from genome assembly GCF_001412535.1 of Limnohabitans sp. 63ED37-2. Classification (GTDB taxonomy): domain Bacteria; phylum Pseudomonadota; class Gammaproteobacteria; order Burkholderiales; family Burkholderiaceae_C; genus Limnohabitans_A. The sequence goes on from NZ_CP011774.1 coordinate 633,594, forward strand.
CTGTGCGGCCCATTCCAATGCAGCCGTTTCGGTGAAGCTGACCATGCCTGCTCGCGCTGCGCCGCTGTGGCCCATGCCCGGCATGGAGCCCCACATGTCGGCCACGATGTTGACCACCGCGCCGCCGTGCTGTTGCATGCTTTGGTTGAAGCACTCCCGTGCCACCAAAAAGCCACCGGTGAGGTTGGTGTCGATGACGGCTTGCCAGCCTTTGGCGCTGGTCTTGGCCAGGGGCGAGATGTATTGCCCGCCCGCGTTGTTGACCAGGCCGTGGATGCGCCCGTGCTGCTGAACCACTTGCGCGACCATGGCCTTCACATCGTCCTCGCGCCGAATGTCACAGCTGTGCCAACTCGCTTGGCCGCCGTCACCCACGATCTCTTGTGCGGTGTTGGCGAGTTTTTTGGGGTTGCGGCCCACCATAACGACGTGTGCGCCCAAGCTCGCCAGTTCGTGTGCGGTGCAGCGGCCAATGCCCGAGCCGCCGCCGGTGATCATGATCACCTGCCCCACCAGCAAGCCGGGGGTGAAGACCGATTGGTAAGTGCTGGCAGGCGATGTGCTCATGGGGTGTCTTTTAAAAAAAGTTGCAAGGCGGTTTCGGTCAACTCGGCCAGCGTGGCGCGTTTGGCCACCTTGTTTTTGCGGGCAGGTTCGTACCACTGCACCGACCAGTTGAGCGCACCAAAAATCATCAAGCGTGCCAACCCCACAGGCGCTTGCAGTTGGCCTGTCTCATGCAGGGCTTGCAGCACCGGCATCCAGGCGGCCTCGTAGTCGTCTTTGAGTTCGGTGATCGCTTTGCGCTGCGCGGGTGCGAGTGATCGCCACTCGTAGAGCATCACCGGAATGAAGTCACTGTCGGGGCCCAGCAGCACATCGAAGTGGTGGCGGATCAGTTGGCGCAGGCGCTCGCGGGCGCTGTCGGCCGTGGTGTTTGTGCAAGCCGCGTGTTGCCGCGCAATAGCCTGCTTCATGCCCTCGACCATCACAGCCAGCAAGAGGTCTTGTTTGTTGCCAAAGTGGTAGAAGGGCGAGCCCGACTGCATGCCCACAAGTGCTGCGATCTCGCGGGTGCTGGTGGCGTCGTAACCCTGCCGCTTGAACAGCTGCGCCGCCGCCGAGATCAGCGCCTGGCGGCGGTTGCCATCGTCCCGTTCGCCCTCGGTCTTTTTGGGGCGACCGCGTGCGCGTTTGGGCTCGGCCAGCGTGGTCATCTGACTAAACCTTCGCGACGAGGGCGTCGCTCCCACAAGGAGTAAGAAATGGCGGGCATTCAACGCCCCGCCAAACCCATGCTGCGCGAAATCACTTCTTTCATAATCTCGTTGGTGCCGCCGTAAATGCGTTGCACACGCGCATCGGCATAGGCGCGGGTGATGGGGTATTCCCACATGTAGCCGTAGCCTCCATGCAGCTGCACACACTCGTCCATCACCTTGCATTGCAGGTCCGAGCACCAGTACTTGGCCATGCTGGCGGTCGCCGTGTCGAGCTTGTCTTGCAGCAACAGTTCGCTGCATTTGTCCACAAACACACGCGCCACTTGCACCTCGGTCTGCAACTCGGCCAGGGTGTAGCGGGTGTTTTGGTAGTTGCCCACGGCCTGGCCAAACACCTTGCGGTCTTTCACATACTGCACCGTCCAGTCGATGGCCGCTTGGGCAGCCGCGATGCCGCCAATGGCAATCTGCAGGCGCTCCCAAGGCAGCTGCTCCATCAGGCAAATGAAGCCCTTGCCCTGCATGGCCGCGCCGCCCAGCAGCTGGTCGGCGCTGACCTTGACGTTGTCAAAAAACAGCTCCGAGGTGTCTTGCGCTTTCAGGCCCAGCTTCTTCAAGCGCTTGCCCTTTTCAAAGCCGGGCATGCCGCGTTCAATGAGGAATAGGCTGGTGCCCTTGGCCCCGGCGGCCGGGTCGGTCTTGGCTACCAAGATCACCAAGTCGGCGTGCCAGCCGTTGGTGATGAAGGTCTTGCTGCCGTTGATCAAATAGGTGCCGTCGGGCTGCAAGAGGGCCGTGGTTTTCACGCCCTGCAGGTCCGAGCCTGCAGCGGGTTCGCTCATGGCAATCGCGCCCACCATCTCGCCGCTGGCCAGCTTGGGCAGGTACTTTTGCTTTTGTGCCTCGGTGCCGTAATGCAGGATGTAGGGCGCGACGATCTCGCTGTGCAGGCCGTAACCAATGCCGCTGAAACCAGCGCGTGCGAGTTCCTCCATCTGCACCACCGAATACAGCTTGTCGGCATCCGAGCCGCCATAGGCCTCGGGCAGGGTCATGCACAAAAAGCCGTTTTCACCGGCCTTGTCCCACACGGCGCGGTCCACGAAGCCCTGCTCTTCCCAGGCGTCGTGGTGGGGGGCGATTTCTTTGTCCATGAAGCGGCGAAAACTGTCACGGAAGGCTTCGTGGTCGGCGGAAAAAAGGGTGCGTTCGATCATGGCTGTCACCTGTTGGACTGAAGATGGAAGATTTATACAAAGCGTTTGCTTGGTAAAAGTCTATACTGTTTAGAAACCACCACAACACAGGGCAAACCCCCTGATGACCCCCAGGAGACAGCATGAGCGAAGCATTTGTTTATGACGCCATACGCACACCGCGTGGCAAAGGCAAAAAAGACGGCAGCCTGCACGAGGTCAAGCCGATCAGTCTCTTGAGCGGCGTGCTGCGCGAGCTGCAAAGCCGCAACCAGTTCGACACCGCTGCGGTGGACGACGTGGTCATGGGCGTGGTCTCGCCCATTGGCGAGCAGGGCTCGGTCATCCCTAAAGTGGCGGCCTTGGCCGCAGGCTGGGACTGGCGCTGCTCGGGCGTGCAGCTCAACCGTTTTTGCGCCTCGGGCCTGGAAGCGGTCAACATGGCCGCCATGAAGGTGCGCAGCGGCTGGGAAGAACTGGTAGTCGCTGGTGGCGTTGAAAGCATGAGCCGCGTGCCGATTGGTGCGGACGGCGGCGCTTGGGCGCAAGACCCTGAGACCAACAGCGCCACGCTGTTTGTGCCACAAGGCATTGGCGCCGACCTGATCGCCACCATGAGTGGCTTCAGCCGTCACGATGTCGATGCCTTTGCGGTTGAGTCGCAAAAGCGCGCCACGGCCGCGCGTGCGGCGGGCTACTTCGATGGCTCGGTCGTGCCGGTCAAAGACAAGCTGGGCCAGATCATCCTGGCGCAAGACGAATTCATCAAGCCCAGCACCACGGTGGAAACACTGGGTGGCCTGAAAGCCTCGTTTGAACAACTCGGCGGCATGGGCTTTGACGCCGTGGCCTTGCAGCGCTACCCACAGGTCGAACGCATCCACCATGTGCACCATGCGGGCAACTCCTCCGGCATCGTGGACGGTGCGGCGGCGGTGCTGATCGGCTCGGAAGCCGCAGGCAAAACACACGGCCTCACGCCGCGTGCCCGCATCGTGTCGGTGGCCTTGTCCGGCGCTGACCCGACCATCATGCTCACAGGCCCCATGCCCGCCGCACGCAAGGCGCTGGCCAAGGCGGGCCTCACGATTGACCAGATCGATTTGTTCGAAGTGAACGAAGCCTTTGCCGCCGTGCCCATGAAGTTCATGCAAGAGATGGGCGTGTCGCACGACAAGGTCAACGTGAACGGTGGCGCGATCGCCATGGGCCACCCGCTGGGGGCCACGGGCGCGATGATTTTGGGCATCCTGATCGACGAGCTGCACCGCCGCCAACTGCGCTACGGCTTGGCCACTTTGTGTGTGGGCGGCGGCATGGGCATTGCCACCATCGTTGAACGCGTTTGACCGGGGAGACAGAATCATGATTTTGAAAACATTGCGCTACGAACTGGCGGACGGCCTCGCCACCATCACCTTTGACGAGCAGGGCTCGCCGGTCAACACCATGTGCCTGCAATGGCAGGACGACCTGGCCCAGGCGGCCGAGCAGGTGGCCAAAGACAAGGCGGCATTGAAAGGCGTCATCCTGGCCTCTGCCAAGTCAACCTTTTTTGCGGGGGCCGACCTCAAGGGCGTGATGCGCTCCAAAGCCTCAGACGGCCCGCGTGTCTTTGCCGACATCGAAGGCATCAAGAAAGCTTTTCGCACCATCGAGACGCTGGGCGTGCCCGTGGTCAGCTGCCTCAATGGCTCGGCCCTCGGTGGCGGCTGGGAAGTGGCGCTGATCGGCCACCACCGGATCGCCACCGCCAACCCCAAAACACAGTTCGGTTTGCCCGAAGTCACGCTGGGCTTGATTCCTGGTGGCGGCGGCATCACCAAAATGACCCGCCAGTTGGGCCTGCTGGCCGCGCAGCCCTATGTGCTGGAGAGCAAACTCTTTGGCCCCGAAGAGGCGCAAAAGCTGGGCCTGGTGCACGAGATCGTGGCCAGCGACGACCAGCTGCGCCCCCGCGCTCTGGCGCACATTGCGGCAAGCCAAGGCCAGCCCGAAGCGGCCCAACACCCGTGGGACCGCAAGGACTACAAAATGCCCGGCGGCACGCCGAGCAACCCCAAGATCGCGGGCATGTTGAGTGTGGCCCCTGCCGTGCTCAAGCAAAAAACACGCGGCCTGTACCCCGCGCCCGAAGCGGCGCTGGCCGCCATGGTCGAAGGCGCGATGGTGGACTTTGACACCGCCATGCGCATCGAAAGCCGTTACCTCGCTGGCTTGATGACCAGCCAGGTGGCGCGCAACATGATCAACACCTTCTTCTTCAACATGAACAGCATCAAGGGCGGCCAAAGCCGCCCCAAGGCTGCACCGCGCTACAAGCCCCAAAAAGTGGGCATCTTGGGCGCAGGCATGATGGGCTCGGGCATTGCGCATTCACAAGCCAGCCGGGGCATCGCCACAGTGCTCAAAGACGTGAGCTTGGAAGCCGCTGAAAAAGGCAAGGCCTACAGCCACAAGCTCACGCAAAAACGCGTGGACAAAGGCCGCATGACTGCAGACAAACAAGCGGCCTTGTTGTCACTCATCCAGCCCACGGCCAGCGCCGCTGATCTCAAGGGCTGCGACCTGATCATCGAAGCCGTGTTTGAAAACCGCGAACTCAAGGCCCGTGTCACGCAAGAGGCCGAGCCCATGCTGGCCGAAGGCGGCTTCTTTGCCAGCAACACCTCCACCTTGCCCATCAGCGGCCTGGCCACGGCCAGCGCCAACGCGAACAAATTCGTCGGCATCCACTTCTTCAGCCCCGTCGACAAGATGCAGCTGGTGGAGATCATTCGCGGCGCACAGACCGACGACGAGACGATTGCCCGCGCATACGACTACGTGCAGGCGCTGGGCAAGCTGCCCATCGTGGTGAACGACTCGCGTGGCTTTTACACCAGCCGCACCTTCGGCACCTTTGTGATGGAAGGCGCGGCCATGCTGGGCGAGGGCATCCCCGCCCCCGTGATCGAAAACCTGGCCATGCAAGTCGGCATGCCGGTTGGGCCACTGGCCGTGCTGGACGAAACGGCGCTGTCTTTGTCGGTGCATGTGCTGGACCAAACCCGCGAAGACTTCTCCAAGGAAGGCAAAACCTACACCGCCACGCCCGGCGAACTGCTGGTCGAGCGCATGGTCAAAGAACTCAAGCGCCCCGGCCGCGCCGCAGGCGGTGGTTTTTACGACTACCCCGCTGGCCAGAAAAAAGTGCTGTGGCCTGAACTGAAAACCCGCTTTGAAAAAGCTGACGTGGCCTATAGCCAGCAAGACATCAAAGACCGCCTGCTGTACCGCCAAGCGGTAGAAACCGCCCGCTGCCTGCAAGAAGGCGTGCTGACCTCGGTGCACGACGGCAACATCGGCTCGATTTTTGGCATCGGCTTTCCGGCCTGGACGGGTGGGGCGCTGCAATTCATCTATGGCCAAGGTGTGGATGCGTTTGCCAAGCGTTGCGCTGAACTGGCGGCGTTGTATGGGGCGGGTTTTGCGCTGACGGCGGAAGTCATTGCGAGCTTGAAGCAGCATCAGCCGGTGTATTGAGGCAAAGCCCGGAAGGGCTTGCAAGTCAAAACGCAGCATCCGGGAGACTGGGGCTGCGTTTTTTAATTTTGCACACGCCACAACCGGCTCGCCTCAGGCGTGTTGAGAAGGCTTCAGGGCAGTTGAGTTTTTTATTGAAAAATTAACCTGCGCTGGGTTTGTTGGGCAATGGTGGAGGGGCTGGCCAAGGAGATGGTGTTGGAACTTGACCTTTTCTACCGTCATTAATCATTTTTCAATCCCCTAAATTTAAGTAATGCTTTTTGACATTCATTTTGAAGCGTTTGATCGTCCGAAGGTAATTCTGTAGCCTTCTTTGATATTTCCACCGTTTGGTTTTTTAGTTCTTTGAATTTTTTCTCAGAAAAACCATTGCTTTCTAAGGTTCTCCAGATAGCTTCAAATTCAATCTCAAGTTGGTGCCATTGAGATCCAATGTCGTGCATCTTGTGCGTGTCACGCGTGTAATTTAGAAAAGGTTGAATGGTTGCAAGTGACGCGGTTAGAAACGATAAGATTTTCCATATCCAGAGCTGGGCTAAATCTCCAAGAAGGGCGAGTAAAGCTGAGGAAGACAGAATCGCTAGCAAGATTTGTAGCTTGCGTTCACGGTTGGAAAATTGTGTGGCTTTAGCATGCCAATACCGTTTTTGATATTCGGAATCAAGCCATGCCTCCCATACGGAGTCTCTTTCGGATTTCGTAAACATTGTTTAAGTGTTGTTTGGGATCTGACGGAACTTTAGAAGTGAGTTAAAGATGTTTGTCTTGATACAAATACCTCTGCATCCCCACAAACGCCTGCCTCACCTGCACCGCATCCCCCAATTCCGCCATCGCGTCATTCAGCGCGTTGTAGCGCAGCTTCAGCAGTGGGGTGAGTTTGTCGGCGTCGAGTTGGTCTACGCCTTGTGTCACGTATTGGTCGAGTACAAAGGCTAAAAACGCTTGTTGCTTTTGGCCGTAGGTCACCGCGTTGTGGGCCTTGGCGCGTTCCGCACGGGTAGCGCGGGTTTCGGTGGGCAGGGCAAAGGCCACGTAGGCCAGCACGTCGAAGAGGTCGCTTTTTTCGGCTTCGATGATGCGTTGCATCTCGCGCAGCGGGTCGCGGCCAAAGCCTTTGTCGGCCAGGCCGCCCAGCAGCGCTTTGCGCGTGGTCGGGTCGGCCCACAGGGTGCGCAGTTCGTCTTCGTTCTTGAAGAACTCGGGCAGGGCGCCGAACAGGCTTTCCAAAAACTGCGCGGGTGACAGTGGCTTGCCGTCTGGCCCCCAGTAGCTGGTGGAGGTGATGTGCTGGATAGTGCGGGTTTTGCCGTCGGCCAGTTTGACCACCAGCTTGGCCGGGCGCTCTTCGCCTGGCATGCTCACCTTGGGTGGATCGGTCGGATCTTGTGGTTGCCAGCTTGGGGGTAAAGGCTTTTCTGTGGGTGGCTCGGGCTCCACAGGTTCGCCGTCCCATTCTGGGTCGCTGAACAGGTGGTGCGCCTTCACAAAGTCGTAGATCGTGAAGTAGTCCTTGCCGTCATACAAGCGCGTGCCGCGGCCAATGATTTGCTTGAACTCGATCATCGAATTCACAGGCCGCATCAGCACGATGTTGCGCACGTTGCGGGCGTCCACGCCTGTGGAGAGTTTTTGCGACGTGGTCAGGATGGTGGGCAGCGTTTTTTCGTTGTCCTGAAACTGGCTCAGGTGCTGCTCGCCCAGCTTGCCGTCGTCGGCGGTCACGCGGACGCAATAGTCGGGCGCGGGGCTGGTCTTGATCTGGTTGATCAAGTCGCGCACCAGCAGGGCGTGCTGCTGTGTGGCGCAAAACACGATGGTTTTTTCGCGCTGGTCAATGCTGTCCATGAACAGCTTGACGCGGTAGGCTTCGCGCTCTTTGATCTCGATGCTGCGGTTGAAGTCTTTTTCTTCGTAGCGCTTGCCCTGCTGCACTTCGCCGTCCAGCACCATGTCGTCGGCGGTGTAGACGTAATCGTCCAGCGTGGTCACGATTTGCTTGACGCGAAACGGCGTCAAAAAGCCATCGTTGATGCCGTCCTTGAGCGAGTAGGTGTAAACCGGGTCACCAAAATAGCCATAGGTGTCTGCGTTGATCGTGCGCTTGGGGGTGGCCGTCAGGCCCAGCTGCACGGCGGGGCTGAAGTACTCCAAAATCGCCCGCCAGCTGCCTTCGTCGTTGGCGCCGCCCCGGTGGCACTCGTCGATGATGATGAAGTCAAAAAAGTCTGGCGGGTATTCGCCAAAGTAGGGCGTATCGCCCGGACCACTCATGAAGGTCTGGAAGATCGTGAAGAACACGCTGCCGTTCTTGGGTACGCGGCCTTTCTTCTTGATGTCGCCGGGGTCGATGCGCACCACCGCATCTTCGGGGAAGGGCGAGAACGCGGTGAATGCCTGATCGGCCAGGATGTTGCGGTCCGCCAAAAACAAAATGCGCGGGCGGCGGCTGGGCTCTGTGCCGTCTTTCCAATCCTTGAGATTCCAGCGGCTGTGAAACAGCTTCCACGCCAGCTGAAACGCGATGAAGGTTTTGCCTGTGCCGGTGGCGAGCGTTAGCAACACACGGTCGTTGCCTTGGGCTACCGATTCGAGCACGCGGTTAATGGCGGCCTCTTGGTAATAGCGGCCTGTCCATGTGCCGCCTTTGTCCTCTAGCGGCACGGCTGCGAAGTGTTTGCGCCACGCGGCGGCTTGTGCCTCGCTTTCGCCAAAGGCCAGCTCCCACAGCTCGTCGGGTGTGGGGTAGCAGGCCACTTCACCCTCGGCACCCGTGTGCATGTCGATGCTGTAAATGCCTTGGCCGTTGGTGGCGAACGCGCGCCGAATCGCCAGCTTGGCCGCATAGCTCTTGGCTTGGCCCACGCCCTCGGTCAGCGGCTTGGCCCAAGCCTTGGCCTCGACCACGGCCAGCTTGGTGTTGCGGTAGACCAGCACGTAGTCGGCAATGTCGGCCCGCGCCCGCTTGCCCGCGCCTTGCAGGCGGCCCGCCGTGATGTTGTGCTCCCGCAAGATCCGGCTGCCATCCACCTGGCCCCAGCCTGCGGCGGCCAGGGCCGGGTCGATGTGTTCGGCGCGGGTTTCGGCTTCGTTCATGGCTGCAGGCCTCGGGTGAGCAGTTTGGCGTTGGTCACCTGCTGTTTGACGGGGGCATCTGGCTCACTGGCCAGGCGCTGAAAAGAACGCAGCATCAAAATGTCCAATCAGCGGAATGCGAGGGCTTTGGACGATCTCTTGGGCAAAGCTTTCACGGTCTAGTACCTGTTTTCTGAATGCTTCTATCGTACACGCAGTGGCGTGCACCTTTCGGCCCAACTGGCGACCTGCAGGCCTGAGTGCGGCGTTGGCCTTGAGTTCAGAAGCCGTGCCCAGAATCAGCACGTCGACATCGCTGCTGGCTGTGGCTTGGCCCCTGGCCACCGAGCCAAACACCAAGGCCACTTCGATCCCATCCAGCTTCTCAAGGGTTTCGTGCAGCGTGCGTACCAGCGCGCTGTCTTGCTGCATGAGGGTCACCAGCGGTGCCAACTGAGGGTCTGTGCTGGCGTAATAGCGGGGCAGGCCATCCTGCTGGCGGCGCTGCACCAGGCCAGCCACGGACCAGCGCTTGAGCAAGCGGGCCGTGTTGCCGGGATCGATGCCCGAGGCTGCGGCCAGTTCACGCGGACCAAATCCCCGACCCGGTTCGGTAAACAGGGCTTGCAGCACTTTGAATCGGGCCTGACCGCCAAAAACCTCGATGAGCTGGGCTTCGTTCATGGTTTGATGTTGAATTGACAACGATGTTGTCGAATATACATCAATGTAGTCAGATTAACAACAGGAGGCTTGTTTTTGGCTTTATGGCAACCGACGACGGACACGGGTTTCAAAATACCTGCTGAGATTGCCTGAGGTAGTCCAAAAAGTTCAAGTGAGCCACCTGCACGCCGGGCAGGTCACACACGGCAGGGATTTTCCGCTTGGTCGGTTCGTTCTGTTTGCCGAACTGGCGCTTTTCATCGGTCACCAAGGTGGTCCCGTGGTACTGCGCGGAGGCAATGATCAGGATGTCGTTTTCGTCAACGCCCTTGGGGTGGTACTTGTCGTTCTGGATGCCCACTTCATCCTTGATTTGCTTGGCGGCCTGTAGAACCGCATTGCCCATGGGCAAGCGACGAATGTTCTGGGACTTGAGCCATGTGGCGCAATCGGGGGATTTGTGGCCCACCTCTTCAAGGGCGACCGTAGGAATCGACAGCCTCTGGGCCTGTATTTGACCTGCCAGCCAGTCCCACAAGCCGGGAAACTGGGTGAATGGGTAGTTGTCCCACGCGTGGAGGATGGATGAGGCGTCAAGGGTGTGCACAGAACCGCTCCAGCGCGTGCACATCTGCAATCTTCAAACCGTCCAGGTAGCCACTGGCTTTGGACAGCGTGATGTGCTGCGCGCTGAGGGAGTCAAGCACTGTGCGCACATACCGATCACCAAACATGTGTCTGGGCTCGCGATACCGGTATGCGCGCGACCCACCCTGATCTTCATTGTTATAGGTTCTGTCCGATACCAACTCGCGGTAAGCCATATAGACAGCCAGGGGCAGTCGCCCCACGTCCATGAGCCTGCGCAAGATGACTTCGGTGCTCGCGCCCCATTTCAAATGGTGGGGTCGGAGCCATTCGTCCAGCATGGCCGCCTCTGCCGGGCGGCTCATGTCGTCGATTTGCTTGAGAAATGCGTCTGGCACCAAAACCAGACCGGCAAACTGGTTCGCTTCACGTTCGCGGCCTTGGGTACTGCGCAAGTCGGATTCTTCGTCGATCCAGCTGGTCTTGTGCAGTAGCACATGGGCCAGCTCGTGCATGAGCGTGAAGCTTTGAGTGGCTTCGCTGGCCATCTTTTTGACGACGATGACCGGACATTGCTCGTCGTACAGAGCAAAGCCAGCAATTGGGCTTTCCTTGGCGATCTGCCATTTGCCGTTGTAGCCGTTGGTGCGAAACACCAGAATGCCTTTGGCCTCGACCGCTGTGCGGTAAGACTCGAAATCGTTTTTGTCGCCCAAGCCTAGCCATTGGCGAACACGGCGGGCGGCAGTGGCCACATCGCGGCTGGGCAGGTCGGGGGCTTCAAAGGACGTCCAAGCATCGCTGTCCAGCTCATCCTGCAGACTCAGGAAAATCTGGCGTTGTTTTTCAACGCGTTCGATCAGGTTCTTGAGTCGCGGGGAGAGTTCAGGGTTTTGGCTGGCCAGAGTACGAAACTGGGGCGTGTGAACCTGCGGTGCCTCTACCGGCTCCGCTTCCAGAAAAAAGAGCACGCCACGACCAAAGAAATCGGCCACGCTGCGCAGTTGGTTGAAGGTCAATCCTTCGCCATCGTGCATCACAGCAGACATGCGATCCGCCGATATGCCTACCTCGGCCGCAAGCGCCTCTGGCGTGATGCCATGATCGGCACAACACCAGGCAATGCGGGCGGGGTTGATCGACTGAATGCGGTCCATGGGTTTCATTTTATAGAACTACTTGACCCTGACCTTTCAGGGAAAACCTGTGGACTTGGTGATGCGAATAGGCTTCGCGAGAACTACCGAGTAATTCTCGGCAGTTCAGGTGCATGCAATGTGCAGTTTTTGCACATTCGATAGATTTCGCAGCAAGCTGCTCAGATTGTGAACTGCGAAGGATTTCTTAGTGCTTGCCCCGCCGTCAATATTGACGGGTCAAAGCTGCCCGCTGAAGGCTTGGTGCAGCAGGAATTTTTTGAGGTCGTCGAGGGCGGTCAGTTTGTTTTCGTATGCCGCTGTCAGCTGCTTAGTTTCTTCTTCCAATGCACTCAGGCGCTGAACGATGACTTCTTGATCTTGTGGGGCAGGGACAGGCAAGGTCAACTGCCTTAAATCGCGGATGTTGATTTGTTGCAATGCAGTGCCATAGGTCTTGGCTTGAATTTGTAATTGGGCGGGCTCAGATCGCAGCAGGTAGTAACCAAACCGCTGTGAAAGTTTTGCTGGGTCAAAACGGATGGGTACGATGCCGCGTGTCACGTTCGCTCCGGCCAATTCGCTGTGTGCGAGTGCTACGGTGCCGGTCGTGCCGCGTACGCACAGCAGAATGTCATTGCCTTTGAGCGTGGTTCGGGCATAAGAATTGGCCAAAGAGGGATCTATTCTTTTCAGTCCATCCAACATGACCACATCGGTGGTCATGTCCACGGGCCGCACGATGTGCAGGCCGTTAGCCATTTCATCACCAGGTTGAACGATGCCGTAAGACAAGCTGCAATCGGGCTCGACCAGCTCTTCAAGAGTGATCTCTTGACTGGTATTCGCGTAGTGCGCGAGCACGCTGCCGCTTATTCGTGTGAACAGCTCGCGGGCGTTTTGGAGGTTCTTTTCGGCGTTAGCTTTGGCGGTGGCGATGTCGGCAAAGGCTTCGTCGAGGATGGTGACGATGCGGCGTTGCTCGTCTAAAGGGGGAAGTGGAACTGGAACTTGGCGTAGATCGCTCAAATTTATGACTTGCTGTACAGACCCGCCAGTGAACTTACCAAGCCCAGCGATGCCATCTGGAGAGCGCAGGAAATAGCTCACAAAATGTGCATCAACGATATCTTGCAATCGAATTAGACCAACCTGACGTGCAATGTTTGCCCCAGCCAAGGTTTGCGTAGCCACAGCTACCTGTCCCGGTTGTCCAACAAGGGAAATCAGCAATTCACCGCCGCTCAGTAACGTACGTTTGTATTGTTGGGAAACAGTCGTCGTTATGGTTCGAAGTTGATCTATACGAACAAGTCCATCAGTAATATCACCGCCCCTTACAAAAGGCACTTCGCCTTCATCGCCCGGTTTCACAACACCGTAAGTGATTGGCGAATCATGAGTCACTAGAGAATCAAGGAGCCTAGACTGCCAACCCGCCTTCACGCCAACAACCCCCGAATATTCCCCAACACCTCAGCCGCCTCGGCATCCAGCGCCGCGATCTCGTCGAGGATGTCCGCCGGGCTGCGGTGCACCACTTCTTCGCGGCCGTTCGGGTTTTTCACCGACAGGTCAAACGTGTCCAGGTTCACGGTGTCGGCGGCCACGCTCCAGCTTTTGGGCGAGTCGGCAAGCGTCTTTTGCAGTTGCACAAACTCCACCAAGTCCGCGTCGTTCAGCGGGTTGGTTTTGCCCATGTTGCGGCCGGGGTCCAATTGGTAGAACCAAGTCTTGCGGGTGGGCTCGCCTTTGGTGAAAAACAGCACCACGGTTTTGACGCCCGCGCCCTGAAAGGTGCCGCCGGGGCAGTCCAGCACGGTGTGCAGGTTGCAGTCGGTCAGCAGCTGTTTGCGCAGGGCCACGCTGGCGTTGTCGGTGTTGCTGAGGAATGTGTTTTTGATGACCACCGCCGCACGGCCCCCGGCACGCAGGCTTTTGATGAAGTGCTGCATGAACAAGAAAGCGGTTTCCCCGGTTTTGATGGGGAAGTTTTGCTGCACCTCTTTGCGCTCTTTGCCGCCAAAGGGCGGGTTGGCCAGGATCACGTCGTAGCGGTCACGCTCTTGAATGTCGTTGATGTTTTCGCCCAGCGTGTTGGTGTGCACGATGTTGGGCGCCTCGATGCCGTGCAGGATCATGTTCATGATGCCGATCACATAGGCGAGGCTCTTTTTCTCTTTGCCGAAGAAGGTGCGCTTTTGCAGCGTGTCCAGGTCGTCGGCCTTGGTGGCTTTGGGGCTGAGGTAGGCAAAGGCTTCGCACAAAAAGCCGGCTGACCCGCAGGCCGCGTCGTAAATGCGTTCGCCAATTTGGGGTTGCATCACCTCGATCATGGCGCGGATCAGTGGGCGGGGTGTGTAGACTCGCCGCCGTTGCGCCCGGCGTTGCCCATGTTTTTGATCTTGGCTTCGTACAGGTGCGACAGCTCGTGCTTTTGCGCCTGGCTGCCAAAGCGCAGCTCGTCGATGCGGTCGATCACGTCGCGCAGGTTGTAGCCGCTCTGGATTTTGTTGGTGATCTCGCCAAAGACTTCACCGATTTTGTATTCGATGGTCTGCGGCCCGCTGGCGCGTTGCTTGAAGCCCGCCAGATACGGAAACAGTTTGCCGTTGACAAACCCTTTGAGGTCGTCGCCCGTCATGGCGGCGTTGTGGTCGCTCTTGCCGTCCGCTCCTTTGGGGGCAGCCCATGCGGCCCAGCGGTAGGGCTCGCTCAAGATGAATTGGTAGTCACGCCCCTCCAGTACTGCCTCGGTGGCTTTGTCGGCTTCGAGGGCGTCGAGGTACTTTAAAAACAGCAGCCAGGAGGATTGTTCGGTGTAGTCCAGCTCGCTGGTGCACCCCGCGTCTTTGTGCAGGATGTCATCGATATTTTTAAAGGTTTGTTCGAACATAGGTTTGCATTTTAGGGGGTGAGTAGTTTGCAAATCCGACGCAAATCACTGCGATAACCGCTGAGGTGCCCCGCTCAGGCACACTACACACCATTTTTCACATCCCCAGCTGCTGGGGTGCCGCCATTCCCAGGGATCACCGCATGGAAATCAAAGTCAATTTTCTCGACAAACTGCGCCTGGAGGCCAAGTTTGACGACTTCACCGTGCTGGCCGATCAGCCCATTCGTTACAAGGGCGATGGCTCGGCGCCGGGGCCGTTTGATTATTTTTTGGCGTCCTCGGCTTTGTGCGCGGCGTATTTTGTGAAGCTGTATTGCGAGACGCGCGGCATCTCCACCGAGCACATTCGCCTGTCGCAAAACAACATCGTGGACCCCGACAACCGCTACCTGCAGACCATCAAGATCCAGGTGGAGTTGCCAGCCGACATGTCCGACAAAGACCGGCTCGGCATTTTGCGGTCCATCGACCGCTGCACGGTCAAAAAGGCGATTCAAGCGGGTCCTACCTTCATCGTCGAAGCGGTGGACAACCTGGACGCCGACGCGCAGGCCTTGCTTTCTCTGAACCCCGATGCGCTGGCGCAGACCCGCATTGCGGGCAAAGACTTGCCGTTGGAGCAGACCATCGCCAACATGACAGCGGTGTTGGCGAACTTGGGCATCAAGATCGAGATCGCGTCTTGGCGCAACCTGGTGCCCAATGTGTGGTCGCTGCACATCCGCGACGCACATTCGCCCATGTGCTTCACCAACGGCAAGGGTTCGAGCAAAGAGAGCGCCTTGGCCTCGGCGCTGGGCGAATACATCGAGCGGCTGAACAACAACCATTTTTACGCGGGCGTGTTTTTTGGCGAAGACCTGGCGCAAGCCGACTTCGTGCACGACCCCCGCGAGCGCTGGTTCCCGCAGGGCAAGCGCGACGCGCTGCCCAAAGGCTTGTTGGACGAACACTGCTTGGCCATTTACAACCCCGATGGTGAGCTCAAGGCCTCGCACCTGTTCGACACCAACTCCGGCAACACCGCGCGTGGCATTTGTGCGTTGCCCTATGTGCGCCAGTCCGATGGTGAGGTGGTGTACTTCCCGTCGAACCTGGTGGAAAACCTGTTCGTGAGCAACGGCATGAGCGCGGGCAACACGCTGGTCGAAGCGCAGGTGCAGTGCCTGTCGGAGATTTTTGAGCGGGCCGTCAAGCGCGAGATCCTGGAAGGCGAAATGGCCTTGCCCGATGTGCCGAAGGATGTGCTCGCCAAGTACCCCGGCATCGTGGCCGGCATCGAGGCCTTGGAAGCGCAGGGCTTCCCGGTCTTGGTCAAAGACGCGTCGCTGGGTGGTGTGTACCCGGTGATGTGTGTGACCCTGATGAACCCGCGCACGGGCGGTGTGTTTGCGTCGTTTGGTGCACATCCGCGATTGGAAGTGGCGCTGGAGCGCAGCCTGACCGAGTTGCTGCAGGGCCGCAGTTTTGAGGGCCTGAATGACTTGCCCGCGCCCACGTTCATCAGCAACGCCGTGACCGAGCCCAACAACTTTGTGGAGCACTTCATTGACTCCAGCGGCATCGTGTCATGGCGGTTTTTCAGCGCCCAGGCCGACCACGAGTTTGTGGAGTGGGACTTTGCTGGGCAGGGCGAAGACGCCACCGCCCAAGAGGCTGCCACGCTGTTCGGCATCTTGCAGGCCATGGGCAAAGAGGCTTATGTGACGGTGCACGACCAACTCGGCGCCACCGCTTGTCGCATCTTGGTCCCCGGTTATTCCGAGGTCTACCCGGTCGACGACCTGATTTGGGACAACACCAACAAAGCGCTGTTGTTCCGCGCCGATGTACTCAACCTGCACCGCCTGGACGATGAGGCTTTGGAGGCATTGCTCGACCGGTTGGAGAACAACGAACTGGACGACTACCTCGACGTCGCTACCCTGATCGGCATCGAGTTCGACGACAACACGGTGTGGGGCCAGCTCACGGTGATGGAGCTCAAGCTCTTGATCCACCTGGCTTTGCAGCAGCTGGAAGAAGCCCACGAACTGGTGGGCGCTTTCCTGCAATACAACGACAACACCGTAGAGCGCCGCTTGTTTTACCAAGCCTTGAACGTGGTGTTGGAAGTCACGCTGGGCGAGGACTTGGCCCTAGAAGACTACGAGGTGAATTTCCGCCGCATGTTCGGCCAAGAGCGCATGGATGCAGCCATCGGCTCGGTGGACGGCAGCGTGCGTTTTTATGGCCTCACGCCCACCAGCTTGCAGCTGGAGGGCCTGGAGCGGCACCAGCGCTTGCTCGACAGCTACAAAAAGCTGCACACGGCGCGATCGCGTGCTTCAGCCAAGCAGGGCAGTTCAGCTTGATGCCCCAACTGCCCACCTTGGCAACAGGCGGGTGAAGCAGGCTTGGCGCTTGTCGCCCTAGTCAGTTTCTGCAGTCTCTGCTTTCACCCTGACGCCGCCAATCACCCCCGCCACCAGCAGCGCAATGCCTGCCAGCGTGAGGGGTTCTGGCCATTGGCCGCGCAGCCAAAAGGCGTAGCTGAGCGCCGCCAGGGTTTCAAACACGATGAGCTGCCCTGCCAAGGCGGTGGGCAAGCGTTGGCTGGCGGCGTTCCAGCACAGGGTGCCCAACCACGAGGCGAACAGGCCAATGGCCATCATGAGGCCGATGAATTCGAGCGGGCGTGGGCCCAGTGGCATGGGCATGGGGTCGTTGGTGGCGAGGGCCCAGAGCCAATAGGCCGCATAGCCCAGCAAGGCCAGCGGCAAGGTGGCCATGCCTTGTGCCGTGGCCCAGACGCGCGGGTTGCGGTCCGGGTGGCCACGCAGCCAGTCGGCGTTTTTGAGCGGGTACCAGGTCCAGCAGACCACTGCACCCACGGCCAGAGCAGCTCCGGTGATGTAGCGCAGGGTGTCTGCAGCTGGGTTTTGCACCAATGCGGTCCATTCCACATGGTTGACGCAGGCGATGCCCAACAAGATGAGGGCCAAAGGGGGCGCCAGCTTGAGCCAAGGAAAACGCCCGTCCCGCTGGTGGTTGAGCAGGTTGGCCGCAACGGCAATCACCACCGGCAGCGTGCCGATGATCATGGTGGGCAGGGCGCCGCCCGCACGCTGGATGGCGCTGGCCAAAAACAGGTAATACAAGACGTTGCCAATGGCCGCCAGTTGGAGGGCGGCCAACCAGTCGCTGGGTGTCAGACGCCGGATCTCGGCGCGGTCGACAAAAGCCAAGGGCAGCGCGATCAGGCCAAAGGCCAGATACCGGCCAAAGGTGTGCAGGGCGGCGGGGTAGTCGGGCAGCATGAGTGGTCCGACAAACACCAAGCCCCACATGAGTCCAGCGGCCAAGGAAAACAGGATGCCACTCAGCATGGGCGGTGTCTCTGGATGGGGGGCGCATCCAACAGTCGGTGGTGTTTCATCATGGCTGGGATTATCCGACCTGGTCAGTCCCTGCCCAGGCACTTGTGGGTCCTTTGTTTTGGAGATGGTCGCCTCCAAGACAAGAACCACCCCATGGTGGACCCGTGTGGCCCATCAACAAGGGGATTACACCAATGGTTGAGGCCGGTGGCTGTGGTTATCGTCGGTGAGGCCCCTGCGTGAAATGCTGGGTATGGAGCATTTGAAAAAAATGGAGACAGGGAATGACCGCAACGCAATGGCAAAACATTTTGGTGCTGTGCACCATCTTGGGTTTTGCAACGATGGAATATGTCAGTCGGCGCTATCAAAACACGGTGACCGCAACGGGCAACGACACCAAGCTGGAGTTGTTCATGTTCCTGAGTGTGCTGGCCGTCACCCAGCCCTTGGCGATTTTTGTCACGTCCAAGTTGGGTCATGCTTGGTTTCCTGATTACAAAAACGCTTTGGCCGATTGGCCTTGGTGGGGCATGGTGGGCGTTTTGTTGTTGGCCGATGACATGACGCAGTATTGGTGGCACCGTTTGTCGCATTCGCCTCTGTTGTGGCCGTTGCACCGGGCTCACCACTCGGCCGAGTACATGAGCATCCGCGTGACGTTCCGCAACAACTTTTTCTATTACCTGATGATGCCGGGCTTGTGGGCTGCAGGTGCTTTGTTGTATTTGGGTTTTGGCGGCATGGTCTATGCGCTGTACATCGTGGTGAAGTTGCTGGTCATTTTGGGGGCGCATTGCGCTTGGCGTTGGGACGAACCGCTGTACCGGGTGCGGGCCCTGCATCCCCTCATGTGGGTGTTGGAGCGCACCATTTCGACCCCGGCCACGCATTGGGCACACCACGCCATCACCAATGAAGACGGTGTGGGTCATTACAAAGGTAACTTTGGCAACTTGCTGTTTTTGTGGGACATCATTTTTGGCAGCGCCCACATCACCCGCCAATACCCGCAGCGCGTGGGACTGATCGACGACCAGTTGTTTGGGCAAGAGCGTTGGTACCACCAGATGCTCTACCCGGTGTTGCAGTCCAGGCGTGAACATTCCGCATTGCGTTTGGGCGGATCGATTTTCGAGGGGCCCGAAACCCCCTTGAAGCCCTGAGCTCTGTTGAGATTACTGGGCCAGCCAAGCGTTCCGATAGCGCCCCTGCGCGTCGTGGTCTTGGGTTTGTTTGGTGGGGTTGAAGCGCCGACCCACACGCGGGTCGGTGCCTCGGCCGCTCACATACAACCAGTTGCCTTGGTTGCTGCACACGTCAAAGTCCACCAGCTGTGACTCGAACCAAGCCGCACCCGCCCGCCAGTCGCACGACAGGTCGTGCACCAAAAAGCTGGCCACGATCTGGCGCATGCGGTTGGAGGTGAAGCCTGTGGCGGCCAACTCGCGCATGCCCGCGTCGACGATGGGCTCGCCGGTCTGGCCGCTGCACCAGCGTGCAAAGTCTTTGGGAAAGTGTGAGGGTCTGGGCAAGTTGGACAAACCCCGCGCGGCATAAAGCTGCGGGCCGTGTTGCAGGTGCAGCATGCGGAAGTTGTCGCGCCACAGCAGTTCAAACCACAGCCAATAGGTGCCGTCGTTGCTGCTGTGTTGTTGTTCGTAGGCCTGCAGCTCAGCCCAAATGCGCCGGGCCGACACCGCGCCCGTGGCCAGCCAGGGCGACCAGTGGCTGCTGGTGTGCTCGCCTTGCAGGGCGTTGCGGGTTTGTTTGTAGCGGTCGGGCCAAGGCGGTGTGAGGTAGTTTTTCAGGTGGGCCAAAGCGCTGGCCTCGCCACCCCGGTATGCAGCTTGGGTGTACGGGAAGTTGGACCGCAAATGCGCATCGCCCTCGGTGTGCGCTTGCAGCAGTGTGAAAGGGTCTTGTGTCCATCCGGGCAAGGTGCTCAGTGGCTCATTGGGCGGAGCAGGCAGCTGGGTGGGCGCGGGCAGCGGTGCCAGTGGTTGGAGCCGTGCCGATTCGATGCGTTGGCGAAACTCGGTGAAGACCTGTGGCATGTCTTCGGCCGCAAAGGGCAGTGTGTCAGGCTCGATCAGGCTGGACTGCCACAGGGTTTTCACCTTGAGGCGGGCGTTGATCAGGGCCTGCACCTGCGCTTCTTCTTCGGGGGCAGCGATGTCTTCGCAAAACACGGTGTCGGCACCTACCTGGCGGGCGCAGGCGGTCAACACCTCGGCCAGGGGGCCGTGCAGCAAGACCAGTTGCTGGCCCAGGGCCTGCAACGAGGCTTGCAGGTCTTGCAAGGTGTCGGCCACAAAGCGCCTGCGGTGCACACCCATGCGGCCAAAGCCCCAGGCCGTGTCTTCGTCTTGCGCAGGTTCGTGCACATAGACCAGCAGCAGGGCTTGCTGGTGCGTTTGGGCGTGGGCGATGGCTTGCTGAAGGGCGCGTTGGTCGTGCAGCCGCAAATCGTTTCGGAACCAGAAAAGGGTGGTGCGCATGGTTTAAAAGTCAAAGCCCAGCTGCTTGCTGGGTGGGGTGTTGGCGGGTGATGACTGGCCAGACTTTCGGCGGCGGGTCTTGGGGGTGTCGCTGTCGCGGGTGAAGACGTCACGTTGCTGGCCGCTGCCGTGTTTGCGCGAAGCGTGTTTCTCGACGATGGCTTTTTTGCCTGCCTTCACACCGGGTTCGGCCCGGCGCTCGTGCAGCGCGGCTTTGGATGTGCGCGTCGCTTCGGCCAAATCCACCACGGGCAGAGGAATGTCATCGTCTGGCCCATTGCCCACCGTCAGGCCGCAGTGGCGCTGCACTTCGGGCGGCATGAGCCAGGGCTCGAACAGCCAGGTATCGGGCACGCGGCGCATGTGGGGCAGCCAGCGGCGCACAAAGATGCCTTTGGGGTCGTGGTCTTGGGCTTGTTTGATGGGGTTGTACACCCGCGTGGTGTTGATGCCGGTGGTGCCCGACTGCATTTGCAGCTGGCTCCAGTGGATGCCCGGTTCGTAGTCCAAAAACTGGGTGGCCAGCCAGTGGCCCACGGGCCGCCAGTCCAGCCAGAGCGGATAAGCCGCCACCGACACCAGCATGGCCCGCATGCGAAAGTTCAGCCACCCGGTTTCGTGCAGCATGACCACACAAGCGTCCACCATGGGCCAGCCGGTACGGGCCGAAGTCAGGGCCGCAAAGTGAGCGTCGTTCCAGCCGTCTTCGCGCAGGCCGTCGTAACCCCGGTGCATGTTGCGCCACTCGATCTCGGGCTCGCTTTCGAGCTTTTGGATGAAGTGGCAATGCCAGTACAAGCGGCTGATGAAACCAATGAGCCCGGCCTTGTGCCTGCCCGCTTGTGGGGGCAAAGCATCGAGCGCAGCGCGGGTGGCTTGCACCACCTCGCGCATGCTGATGCAACCATAGGCCAGGTAGGCTGACAGGCGCGAACACGCGGTGGGCGCGGACAAGGGGGAGGAGATGCCGCCCCGGTAACCCAGCGCCCGCGCATCCAGAAAGCTGTGCAAGGTGTCCAGCGCCAAGCGACGCCCACCGCGCTGGCGCTGGGCGGGGTTGTGCTGCAGACCGGGGGGCGGTGTCATGGCCTCGGGGCCAGCATCGGTGTGGGGCTGAAAAAAATGCAGCTCGGGCAAGACTGCTTGGGGCGCGGCCATGTGAGCCTCCCAGCGGGCTTGCCAGGTGTTGCGGCTTTTGAGGCGGCGCACCACCCCAAACTGCGCCCACTCTGTCCAGCCCACCCCGGCGCTGCGGCACCAAGCGCCCACTTGCAGGTCGCGCTCGTAGGTGAAGGCGTTGCCGGTTTCTTCGTGGGCCACCAATTCGGCAAAGGGCGCTTGTGCATGCAAGGCGGCCAAAACCTGCACCGCATCGCCTGTGCGCACTTGTAAACTGCCGCCCGAAACCCGCAGTGCCTCGTGCAGTTCCAACAGGGATTCGCGCACGAATTCAAAGTGCTGCAGGGCCGCATCGGGCTGCTGCCACAGCCCGGGCTCAACGATGTAGAGGCACAGCACCGGCCCTTGGGCAGAGGCGTGCGCCAGTGCGGCATGGTCCTGCAGTCGCAAGTCGCGTTTGAACCAAACCACGCGGTAAGTCATGGCCTGCCCTCGGAGGGTGGAACTGGGCCCAGTCCGCCAGGCCCGGCGCCATAACGCGCCGGGTCCACCGAGATGCAATCGAGCAAGGCCTGTGGCAAATCAGGCGCTTGCTGGCGCAGGTAGCGGCGCACAAAGTCGCCGCTGTGCCAAGGGGCGGTGGAGCCGCTCCAGACCGCCTGGTCCTGCACGCGCCAATGCCCACCCTGCAAGCGCAAGACCACCAGAGCGGGCTTGAGGGTGTCAAAGTCAACCTCGGCCACGCCCCAGTCGCCCGATTGCAACAACTGCAACCAACGGGCACTCAGGGAGTCAGGCAGGCTGTGCTGCTGGACCACGCTCAGCACGGCACGGGTGGTGGGGCTGTCGGCGGGCCAAGTGGTGACGGGCGCGCAATCTCGGCGCACCAGGCGCAGCCGCTCCGCCGTCCAGCCGCGCAGGTCCCACCGCTGGCCGTTGATTTCCAGGAGCTGTCGACCGTCCAGTCGCACCCAATCAACATGGCTGTCGATCACCAACAAGGACGTCAGTACCACGACGAAGGCGGCCACATGGCGTTTCATACGGCTTGGCCTTGCGTATTTTTGGTTGCTATTTCAGCCATGATCCACGAATTTCCGGATATTTTGAAAATTAAAGGTTGTTTTGTGACTGCATGGTCATAGAATATCCCATCGTTAACGGAGAACGCCATGATCCAGAAGAAAACCGTCAAAGCCCTTGACATCGCTGTGTTCATCACTTCGCGTGCGGTGGTCAAGCCCGTGACCACCGAAGAGATCGCCCACGGTCTGAACCTGTCGTCTTCGTACACCGAATCCATCCTGAAAGAGCTTCGCGAGGCGGGCCTGATCCGTGCGCACCGCGGGCCGGGCGGCGGCTACCAGATGCGAGGCAATCCCGAAGACATCAGCTTGTGGGATGTGGTGCAGCATTTCGAAGAAATGCACAGCTTTGACGCGCTCTACCCCGAAGGCGATCACCCCATGAAGGCGCTGGAGAGCGACATCCAGAGCAACATGCAATCTTTGTTGCAAGCGCAAACCCTGTCCGATGTGGCCGTGCCCTTCATGCCACGCGATGCCCGCGTCTCTTCCATGTTGGGTCAGTTCCGCCTCAAGCCCTTGCCGCCACCGGTCATGCCACGCGCCCCGAACTCGGTGTTTCAGCTCAGCATGATGATGTGAACCTGGGGCCCTCAGTGCGGGGCCCAGGCGAACTCGCGCAATTGTTCCAAGGTCACATAAGCCAGGGCTTTCTGGTGCGTGCTCTCCAGCACCACATGCGGGGCCACCCCGGCCTGAAAGGCTTCGAGCCAGCGCAGCGCACACAGGCACCAACGGTCACCCGCCTTCAGGCCCGCAAAGCGGTGCTCGGGTCTGGGCGTGACCAGGTCGTTGCCCCGTGAGAGTGAAAAATCCAGAAAAGCCTGCGTGACTTTGGCGCAGATCACATGGGTGCCTGCGTCTTCATCGCTGGTGTTGCAGCAGCCGTCCCTGAAAAAACCCGTGAGCGGGTCGTAAGAGCAGGGGATCAATTCGCCACCGAGAACGTTCAAACCGGAGCGAGTCATGGGTGTCCAAGAGCAAGAGATGATGGGACGCGTATTGTGTGTGCGTCACTGCCAGACGCCTGTCACGCAGGCTAAAGGCTTCACAGGGTGCAGGGTCTTTCAATCCCGGGGCCCGACATGGCATTCGGGCCATCGGCCGTCAAACTGCGCGACAGGGCGCGGCACTGTAGGCCGTTAAGATGGTCCGACACACCGCCTGTCCATGAATTTCCCGCTCATCACCGACCCCTTTTTTTACGTGATTGCCGTACCGGCGGTGCTGCTGCTGGGTTTGAGTAAGAGCGGCTTTGGTGCAGGGTTCGGCTCATTGGCGGTGCCGATGATGGCCTTGGCCGTCACCGTGCCACAAGCCGCCGCGATTTTGATGCCCGTTTTGCTGGTGATGGACCTGCTGGGCATGGCGGCCTTTCGCAACGACGTGGACAAGGCCCTGCTGCGTTTCATGGTGCCTTTTGCCATGGTGGGCATTGTTTTGGGGGCTTTGTTGTTCAAGCTGCTGGATGCGCAGCTGGTGGCGGCCATCGTTGGGGCTTTCACCTTGCTGTTTCTGGCGCAGCAAATGCTTTTTAAGCCCGACCCCCATGGCCCACCGCCGCCGCGCTGGTTGGGTGGTTTGCTGCTCATCACTTCGGGTTTCACCAGTTTCATCGCACACGCGGGCGGCCCCCCGGTCAACGCTTATGTGATGCGCCTGAGGCTCAAGCCCATTCTGTTCACGGGTACGCTGGCGTATTTGTTTTTCTTCATCAACATGGCCAAATGGCTGCCTTACGCTTGGTTGGGCTTGCTCGATTGGCGCAACCTGGCCACTTCTTTGGTGCTGTTGCCGTTGGCTCCCATTGGGGTTTGGATGGGGGTGCGTTTGGCCCGCCGCATTCGGCCCGATTTGTTTTACCGCCTGATCCGTTTGGGCATGTTCCTCACCGGGTGCAAGCTCTTGTGGGACGGTGTGCGCTGAACGGACTTTTGACAATCCAAGGAGACCTCTCATGAAAGCAGCCTGGTACAGCCGCAACGGCGAAGCCCAAGACGTGATGGAGGTGGGTGACTTGCCCACACTCAGCCCCCAGCCTGGTGAGGTGCTGGTGCGCCTGGCCACCTCGGGTGTGAACCCCTCCGACGTCAAGTCGCGGCGAGCCCGGCCCCTGTCAGACCCTTTGGTCGTGCCGCACAGTGACGGTGCGGGCGTGATCGAAGCCGTGGGCGATGGCGTGCCTGTTTCGCGCTTGGGTGAGCGGGTCTGGGTGTGTAACGGGCAGTGGCAGCGACCCATGGGCACCTGCGCCCAGTTCATCGCCTTAGCCGCCGCGCAGGCCGTGACGCTGCCCGAGGGGACCGATTTTGCAGCCGGTGCCTGCATGGGCATTCCGGGGTTGACGGCCGTGCAGGCGGTCATCCTCGCCGAACGCTTGGGGGGTGATTTGCGCGGTCAAAACGTCTTGGTCACCGGGGCTTCGTCGGCCGTGGGCCACTACATCACGCAAATGGTGACCCAGGCCGGGGGCCGGGTGATCGGCACTGTGGGCTCTGAGGCCAAAGCCGCGCACGCCCAAGCGGCAGGCATGCAAGACGCTGTCTTTTACAAAACCGAATCGGTGCCCCAGCGCGTCAAGGCGCTCACGCAAGGGCGCGGAGCGGATGTGATCATCGACATGGATTTCTCGACCACCGCGGGCTGGGCCTCGGAAGGCGCTTTGGCCCCGCACGGCCAGGTGGTGTGTTACGGCTCCAATGCGCTGGAAGTGCCCCTGCCGTTTCGGCCCTGGCTGTACCAGTCCATGGGCGTGAAGTTCTTTTTGGTCTACGACCTGACACCCGCTGACCGCCAGACCGCTGTGGCGCGTTTGTCGGGCATGCTGGCCGCTGGGCAGTTGCAGCACAGCATTGGGGCACGCTACACGCTGGACCAAGTAGCACAGGCCCACCGCACGGTGGAAGCCGGGCAGACCGTGGGCAATGTGGTGATCGAGCTCTGAGCTGGCGATGGCGCCGCTGTGGTTGTACAGGCTGCGGTGGCGTACTTTACACGGCCTGCAGGCTGGGCCACAAACCCCGGCGGCACAGACCGCCAGGGCCACCACCGGTTTGACGTTATGCTTGACGGGCTTGTGTGACTCCTTGTTTTGTTTTGGTTTTTTGATCGTTCATGGCTGCATCTCCCAAATCGCTTTCGGGCTTGGCCCCTTTTTTCAAGCCCTACCGTGTGGCCTTGGGTGTGGCGGCCTTGTTCCTTTTGCTGGCCGCGGGCACCACGCTGGCTTTCCCGTGGGTCTTGCGCCAGCTGATTGACCAAGGCCTGGCCAGTGGCGCACCGGCCGATCAGTTGTCGGGCAACTTCTTGCAGCTGTTTGGTGTGGCGGCAGCCTTGGCGGTGTTTTCTGCGGGGCGCTACTACACCGTGAGCTGGCTGGGTGAGCGCATCACCGCCGACCTGCGTAACGCGGTGTATGGCCATGTGCTGCAACAAAGCCCGGCCTTTTTTGAAACCACGCAGTCGGGCGAAGTGCTCTCGCGCCTCACCAACGACACCACGCTGGTGCAGACTGTGGTTGGCTCGTCGTTTTCTATGGGTCTGCGCAACCTCGTCATGGGCTCGGGGGCACTGCTGATGCTGGTGTGGACCAACCCGGTGCTGATGCTGCAGGTGGTGGCGGTGCTGGTGGCGGTGATTTTTCCAAGCGTCTATTTGGGCCGCCGCGTGCGCCGCCTCTCGCGCACCAACCAGGACCGCGTGGCCGATTCGAGCGCCATCGCCTCTGAGGTGCTCAACGCCATCAGTGTGGTGCAAAGCTACACCGCCGAGGGCCGCGAAACCCGGCGTTTCATCGACTCCACCTTGCGAGCTTTGAGTTCGGCGTTGGGCCGCATCCGCGCCCGCGCGGTGTTGGTGGGTTTCATCATCATGGCGTCGAGTGCGGTTTTGCTTTGGGGTCTTTACATGGGCACGCTGGCCGTGCGGGCGGGCACCAGCACAGCGGGCCAGTTGGGTGAGACGGTGTTTTATGTGATCTTGCTGGCCAGTGCCTTTGCGGTGCTGGGCGAGGTGTATGGCGACTTGCTGCGTGCAGCCGGTGCCACCGAGCGGCTGATGGAGTTGCTGCACACCGAGTCCAACCTCAAGGTCTCAGCCCAACCGCAGCAAGCACCCTGGCCGAATGGCGGCTCTTCCTTGCAACTGGAATCGGTGCGCTTTCATTACCCCTCGCGCCCCGACACTTGGGCGCTGGACCAGCTCACGGGCCAGATCCACCCCGGCCAGACGGTGGCCGTAGTGGGCCCGAGTGGTGCAGGCAAAACCACCTTGTTCGATTTGCTCATGCGCTTTCACGATCCTCAATCGGGCCGCATCGTGCTCGATGGTGTGCCGATTGAGCAAATGGACCTGCACGCCCTGCGCGAGCGCATGGCCATCGTGCCGCAAGAGCCGGTGATTTTCTCGGGCACCGTGATCGAGAACATCCGTTATGGTCGGCCCGACGCCAGTCTGGAAGACGTGCACGCAGCCGCCGAGGCGGCTTATGCGCAAGAGTTCATCCGCGAGTTGCCCGAGGGGTTTGACACCTACTTGGGCGACCGGGGCGTGCGTTTGTCGGGCGGTCAGCGCCAACGCATCGCCATCGCCCGTGCCATCTTGAAAAATGCCCCACTGCTGCTGCTGGACGAGGCGACCAGTGCGCTCGATGCACAGAGTGAAAAAATGGTTCAGGCCGCGCTGGACAAAGCCATGGTCGGTCGCACCACGCTGGTCATTGCCCACCGCCTGGCCACGGTGCAACGCGCCGATGTGATCTGGGTGCTGGAGCGTGGCCGCTTGATGGAGCAGGGCACCCACGCCGAGCTGCAAGCCAAAGGCGGGCTGTATGCCAGCTTGGCGGCGCTGCAGTTCAACAACACCTCCGGCCACTGAAGTCGCCTGGGGCATACGCCCGAAAACCCTCTGGCAAAGGCCCGTGACTCACGATTTCAGGTCGGTTTTGTCTGCTGCCGACTTGGCAGACTCTGCCTGATCCATCGCCTCTTGCGCCGCCTTTTCGCGTGCCCGCTGCTGGCGTGTTTGTTCTTGCGCCTTGCGCACATCGTGCATTTGCCAAAAGGCAAACACAAACACCAGGCCAAAAATCCCCAGTTCCAACCAAATGCCCATGGCTTCACCTCCCGCGTGTTGCTGTGTCAATAAAGATTGACAGTATCTATTATCGGGTTATATTGACACTCATGCCTGTCAGTCCATACTGACAGATCTTCGCTTCCGGAGGTCCCATGAGTCTGTTGACACGCGCCGAACACGCTTTGAGCTCCCATTTTGAGCAAGCCGCCGGTGTGGGCGCGCCCTCGCGGCTGGTGGCGGCCATGCGGCATGCGGTGTTTTCAGGCGGCGCACGCATCCGCCCGCAACTGTGCATGGCGGTGGCCACCGCCTGCGGTGACGATGCGCCCGAGCTGACCAATGCGGCTGCTGTGGCTTTGGAGTTGATGCATTGCGCCTCCTTGGTGCACGACGACATGCCTGCCTTTGACAACGCCGATACCCGGCGCGGCCGCCCCACGGTGCACAAGGCCTTCAGCGAACCGCTGGCGCTGCTGGCGGGGGATGGCCTGATCGTCATGGCCTACCGCGTTTTGTTGCAAGCGGGCGCGCAGCGGCCTGATCGCCTGATCGCGCTGATGGACAACATGACCACCGGCGTGGGCCTGCCCAACGGCATCGTGGCCGGGCAAGCCTGGGAGTGCGAGACCAGTGCCGATCTGGGCCAATACCAACGCGCCAAAACAGGCGCTTTGTTCGTTTCGGCCACTTGCGCAGGCGCGCTCAGCTGCGGCTACGAGCCCGAGCCATGGGCCCCATTGGGGGCTTATTTGGGCGAGGCCTACCAAGTGGCGGATGACATCCGCGACGTGATCGCCGACGCCGCCACCTTGGGTAAACCTGCAGGGCAGGACGCATTACACGCCCGCCCCAGCTCGGCCCAGGCGCTGGGCCTCGATGGGGCCATTGCCCACTTTGACCACCTGATCGAGCAGGCTGCCTCGTCGATCCCGGCTTGCTCGTGCCGCGACATGTTGCGCCAGCTGGTGCAGCTCGAAGCCGAACGCTTGGTGCCCAAGGCCCTGTGCGACGGCTATTTCAAGACGCACCCGGCCGTCGCCCCGGCCCGCATCGGTGCCGCGCACTGAACGCCTCAGCTGCCAGACGCGAAGGAAGCCGCATGTCACAACCCCTGGATCTGGCCGCCTTGCAGGCCCACACAGCCCCCACTTTCAAGGACGCTTGGCAGGCCCGCCTCGAGCGCTGGTACGCACACCCTGGCCTGTACCGCTGGTCATTGGGCAATCCGCTCACGCGCTGGCTCACGCGCCGCCGAACCCGCCAGTTGTTTGATTTGATGGCTGGTTTTGTGCACAGCCAGGTGCTGCTGGGCTGCGTGCGCCTGGACCTGTTTCGCGCCTTGCACCAAGCGCCTGCCAGCTTGACCGATTTGGCCCGCCGCACCGGCTTGGCCCCGGCGGTTTTGCAGCGATTGCTGCTCTCGGCCGTGGCGCTGGGTCTTTTGGAGCACCGCAGCCAAGGCCGTTTTGGTCTGGGTCCACTGGGTGTGCCGCTGGCGCAGCACGAGGGCATCGCCCAAATGATCGAGCACAACCACCTGCTCTACCAAGACATGCAGGACCCGGTGCAGTTCTTGAACAACGCCTGGAGCGGTGGCATGGCCGAGTACTGGCCCTATGCCCACGAAAAACCCGCTGTGACCATGCCTGTTGAGCAGGTCGACAGGTTCACCCGCTACTCGCAGCTCATGGCCGCTTCACAAGGCTTTGTGGTGCAGGAGATTTTGTCGTCCTATTTTTTTGACGAACACCGCTGCGTGCTTGATGTCGGGGCGGGCAAGGGCCGCTTTGTGAGTGAGCTGGCCGCGCATGCGCCGCACCTGCAGTTCAAGATGTTTGATCTGCCCCCTGTGCTGGCGCTGGCCCGCGAAGGTCTGCAAGCCAAGGGTTTGACTGAGCGTGTGAGCCTGCACCCCGGCAGCTTTCTGGATGACCCCCTGCCAGAAGGGGCGGACCTGATCACCCTGGTGCGCGTGGCGCACGATCACCCCGATACGGTGGTGAAGCAGATTTTGCAAAAAGCGCATGCCGCTTTGCCTGTGGGCGGCGTGATGTTGCTGGCCGAACCCATGGCCCAGCCGGATGAGGAAGCCGGGCAGCCCGAGGCCTCGGTCGACGCCTATTTCCACTTTTACCTCTTGGCCATGGGGGCAGGGCGTCTGCGCACCCCACAAGAGCTGCAAACCATGATGGAAGAGGCCGGATTCACCCATGTGGAGCTGGTGCCCAACGCCATGCCGATCCATGCGCGCATCCTTGTGGGGCGCAAATCTCAGTGTTTACCCTCGGTTTCTGGGAAAAGTGTCAATTAATTTTGACATGTTTAAATGTAAAGCAAAGAATACAAGCATGAAATCCCAAGCCGTCGTCTTCAACAGCCCCAGGCGCCTGTCCCTGCAGGCCTTGGACTTGCCTGAACTGCAAGCAGGCCAGCTGGATGTGGCCGTGGAATTCAGCGGCATCAGCACCGGCACCGAGCGCATGCTCTGGGACGGGAGCATGCCCCCTTTTCCGGGCATGGGCTACCCGCTGGTGCCCGGTTACGAGACCGTGGGCCGCGTGGTCCGTGCCGCTTCAGACACCGGCATGCAAGCTGGACAGCGTGTGTTTGTGCCGGGGGCCAATTGCTTCACCGGCGTCAAAAGCCTGTTTGGCGGTGCCGCCTCGCGTTTGGTGGTGACCGAGCAAAAGGTCGTGCCCGTGGCCGAACACCTGGGCGCGCAATCGGTTCTGCTGGCGCTGGCCGCTACGGCTTACCACGCCGTTTCAGGCGGTGGACAGCAAGACCCATTTGACGCCCCCGAACTCATCGTGGGCCATGGCGTCATGGGCCGCCTGCTGGCCCGTCTGACCGTCGCTGCTGGCCTGCCAGCACCCACTGTGTGGGAAACACAGGCCGAGCGGTCCACTGGAGCTGAGGGTTACACCGTCGTGCAACCGCAAGACGACCCCCGTCGCGACTACCGCACCATTTACGACGTGAGTGGCGACGGCAGCCTGCTCAACGGCCTGATCCAGCGCCTGCGCCCCGGTGGCGAGTTGGTGTTGGCGGGTTTCTACAAACAAGACCTCTCTTTTGCTTATGCCCCGGCTTTCATGCGCGAAGCACGCATGCGCATCGCCGCAGAGTGGAAGCGCCCGGACCTGTTGGCCGTCAACGAGCTGGTGAACACCGGCCGTTTGTCGCTCGACGGATTGATCACCCATACCCAGCCATCGACGCAAGCTGGTTCTGCCTACGAGACCGCCTTCGGAGATGCGAGCTGTCTCAAGATGATCCTTGATTGGAGTGCCACAGCATGAACACAGATACCACCACCACACAGCCCATTAAATTTGTCGAAGTGCTTCGTCGTGAAGCCGACGTCGAACCCGACACTGTGAGCACCTCCGAGGTGACCAAAGAGACACAAATCATTGCCATTTATGGCAAAGGCGGCATTGGCAAAAGCTTCACGCTGGCCAACCTGTCCTACATGATGGCGCAACAGGGCAAAAAAGTGCTCCTGATCGGTTGTGACCCCAAGAGCGACACCACCAGTTTGCTCTTCGGCGGCAAGGCTTGCCCCACCATCATCGAAACGTCTTCCCGCCTCAAACTCTCCGGCCAGGCCGTGAGCATTGGCGATGTGTGTTTCAAGCGCGATGGCGTGTTTGCCATGGAGCTGGGCGGGCCTGAGGTCGGTCGCGGCTGCGGCGGGCGCGGCATCATCCACGGTTTTGAAACCCTCGAAAAACTCGGTTTCCACGACTGGGGTTTTGATTACGTGCTGCTCGACTTTTTGGGTGACGTGGTCTGCGGCGGCTTTGGTCTGCCCATTGCCCGCGACATGTGCCAAAAAGTCATTGTGGTGGCCAGCAACGACTTGCAGTCGCTGTACGTCGCCAACAACGTGTGCTCGGCGGTGGAGTATTTCCGTAAGCTCGGCGGCAACGTGGGCGTGGCCGGCATGGTCATCAACAAAGACGACGGCACGGGCGAAGCCCAGGCCTTTGCCGACAACGCCGGTATCCCTGTGTTGGCCGCAATCCCCGCCAACGAAGACATCCGCCGCAAGAGCGCCAGCTACGAAATCATTGGCCGTCCCGACGGCGAGTGGGGCCCGCTGTTTGCCGAGTTGGCCAAGAACGTGGCCGAAGCCCCGCCCCAGCGTCCAAAACCCCAAACCCAAGACCAGTTGCTGGGCTTGTTCAGCGCCGACGTGGTGGGCCGCAATGTGGTGCTCGAACCTGCCACCGTGTTCGACATGGTCGGCAAGCATGAAGACATCAAGCCTTCGCTGGAAGTCGTCTACGACGCGGCCTGATTCGCGCAGACACATCCACAGGACACGGCCATGACACGCACCATTCCGATTCACCCCAGCACCGACGCATCCAACCCCGCAGGCCTGCAGGGTG
Source organism: Limnohabitans sp. 63ED37-2 (assembly GCF_001412535.1). GTDB lineage: Bacteria > Pseudomonadota > Gammaproteobacteria > Burkholderiales > Burkholderiaceae_C > Limnohabitans_A. The sequence continues at coordinate 665,445 of NZ_CP011774.1, forward strand.
ACGGCATGGGTTGCCACGCCGGGACCGAGGCCATGGTGGCCGCGGCCAAAGAGGCAGGCAAGTCCGAGGTGCTGGACCAATACGCCCGCGATTACCCGCGTCAACCCGATGCCGGTCCACACGACCAGCCGCAAAGCATGTGCCCGGCCTTTGGCTCGCTGCGGGTGGGTTTGCGCATGAAGCGCACCGCCACCATCCTTTCGGGTTCGGCCTGCTGTGTGTACGGGCTCACGTTCACATCGCATTTTTACGGTGCCCGCCGCAGCGTGGGCTATGTGCCATTCAACTCCGAGTCGCTGGTCACCGGTAAGCTGTTTGAAGACATCCGCGAAGCGGTGCATGCCGAGGCCGACCCGAGTCAGGTCGACACCGTCATCATCATCAACCTGTGTGTGCCCACGGCCAGCGGCGTGCCGCTGCAGTTGCTGCCCAAAGAGATCAATGGCGTGCGCATCATCGGCATCGACGTGCCCGGATTTGGTGTGCCCACGCATGCCGAAGCCAAAGACGTGTTGGCCGGGGCGATGCTGAAATACGCCCGCGAAGAAATCATGAGCGGCCCGGTAGCCGCCCCCCGTGCGGGTCGCGGAGACAAGCCCACGGTGGCTTTGCTGGGTGAGATGTTCCCGGCCGACCCGGTCATCATCGGTCAAATGCTCGCCCCCATGGGCCTGGCCGCTGGCCCGGTGGTGCCCACACGCGAGTGGCGCGAGTTGTACGCCGCGCTCGACTGCTCGGTGGCCGCCGCCATCCACCCGTTTTACACCGCCAGCGTGCGCGAATTCAAAGCCGCAGGTCGCCCAGTGGTGGGCTCGGCCCCTGTGGGCCTCGAAGGCACACAAGACTGGTTGCAAAACATTGGTCAGTCTGCAGGCATCGCGCAGGCGCAGATCGATGTGGCGCGCAACCAGGCTCTGACACAAATGCGTGGCCTCTTGATGCAAAAACCGATCAACGGTCGCATCACCCTGAGCGGCTACGAAGGCTCCGAGTTGCTGGTGGGCCGTTTGCTGGTCGAGTGTGGCGCCGATCTGCGCTACGTGGGCTCGGCCTGTCCCGCCACCGAATGGAACGCACAAGACATCGCCTGGCTGCAAGCCAAAGGCGTGCAGGTGCAAATGCGTGCCTCGCTCGAGCAAGACCTGAATGCCATGTACGAGTACCGGCCGCAGCTGGCCATCGGCACCACCCCGGTGGTGCAGATCGCCAAGCAAAACAGCGTGCCGTCCTTGTACTTCACCAACCTGATTTCGGCCCGTCCCTTGATGGGGGTGGCCGGAGCCGGATCACTCGTGCAGGTTGTGCAAGCGGCCATGGGCAACCAAGCCCGCTTTGACGCCATGAAGGATTTCTTTGGTGATGTGGGTGCAGGCCACGCCGCAGGCGTGTGGGAGTCGGTGCCCAAAGACCGGCCCGAGTTCAAGGCCGAGACCCGTCGCCAGATTGAAAAGCTCTTGAAAAAGCGCAAAGCCGAGGAGATGGGTTCATGAACCAAGTGTCCCCACCCCCCAGCACCGTGGCCAAGCCCAAGTCGCCCCTCATCCTTGACCATGACCGCGCAGGCGGTTACTGGGGCGCGGTGTATGTGTTCACCGCCATCAAGGGCTTGCAGGTGGTGATCGACGGCCCGGTGGGCTGCGAAAACCTGCCGGTGACCTCGGTGCTGCATTACACCGACGCGCTGCCCCCGCACGAGTTGCCGATTGTGGTGACGGGCCTGGCCGAAGAGCAGCTGGGCCGCGAAGGCACCGAAGGCGCGATGAAACGGGCGCACGCCACGCTCGACCCCGAACTGCCCGCTGTGGTGGTGACCGGCTCGATCGCCGAGATGATCGGTGGTGGTGTCACGCCCGAAGGCACCAACATCGCCCGCTTTTTGCCACGCACCATTGACGAAGACCAATGGCAATGCGCCAACCGTGCCATGTATTGGCTCTGGAGCGAGTACGGTCTGCGCAAAGTCCCTGCACGCAAGCCTTTTGAAGAACGCCCTGTGGGCGAAAAGCCCCGCGTCAACATCATAGGCCCCTGCTACGGCACCTTCAACAGCCCCAGCGATCTGGCCGAAATTCGCCGCTTGGTGCAAGGCATCGGCGCCGACGTCAACATGGTCTTCCCGCTGACCAGTCACTTGGCCGATGTGTCGCGCTTGGTGGAAGCCGATGTGAACATTTGCATGTACCGCGAATTTGGCCGCATGCTCTGCGAGGCGCTTGAGCGCCCCTATTTGCAAGCACCCATTGGCCTGCACAGCACCACCAACTTTTTGCGCAAGTTGGGCGAACTGCTGCACCTGGACCCAGAGCCCTTCATCGAGCGCGAAAAACACACCACTTTGAAGCCCATGTGGGACCTATGGCGTTCTGTCACACAAGACTTTTTTGCCACTGCCAGCTTTGCGGTGGTGGCCGGAGAGACCTATTCGCGGGGTCTCAAAAACTTCCTCGAAAACGAAATGGGCTTGCCCTGTCGCTTCAGCGTGTCACGCACTGCGGGCAACAAGACCGACAACGCCGCTGTGCGCGAACTGGTCAAAACGCAAACGCCACTCATCATGTTTGGCAGCTACAACGAGCGCATGTACCTGAGCGAAATCTCAGGCGGCAGCCCCATGCGTGCGGCCTTCATTCCTGCGTCCTTCCCCGGCGCCATCATTCGGCGCCACACCGGCACGCCCTTCATGGGCTACAGCGGTGCGAGTTATCTGATCCAAGAGGTGTGTAACGCGCTGTTTGATGCGCTGTTCCACATCTTGCCATTGGGCACCGAGATGGACAAGGCCCCCGCCACCCATGCGCGTGGTGTGGTCGCGCCCAACGCCAGCTGGCAAGACCAAGCCCAACAGCGCCTGCGCGATGTGGTGCAAAGCCAGCCGGTGCTGGTGCAGATCTCTGCGGCCAAGCGCTTGCGCGACCAGGCCGAACAACTCTCGCAGGCCCAAGGCCACAGCGAGGTGACCGAAGCCCATGTGAACGCGGCTAGCCGCGAACTGGGTCTGGGGATCGCTGCATGAGCTACGCCCCCAACAACACACCAGCCGGTGCCGCCGCGTGCGGAACGGCTTATCCGATGTCGTGGCCTTTGGCTGCGGATGCCCATCTGCGCGGGCTGTGCGCAACCCGGGTCGCAAGGCCTCGTTAACAGGAGAAAAAAATGTCCACAAAGACATCAATTTCCGGACTCACCGATGAGGAAGCCCAGGAGTTTCACCATTACTGGATGCAAGGCACCGTGGGCTTCACAGCAGTTGCTGTGTTGGCACACATCTTGGTCTGGGCGTGGCGTCCCTGGTTCTGATTCAGAGCCTGATTTTTTAACCATAGATTGACGGAGTCACTGTCATGCAAAACACAACCCACCTCAACGAGGCCCATTCGCGTGCGGATGAGTCTCCCGCTTACTGGTCCATTTTCCTCATCGGATTCGGATGCCTGTTTGTGGTCGTCGTACTGGCCAAACTGGTCGGCGTTCACTGGCGGGATCTGCTGCCTGGTGCAGAAGATGCCAAGAGCATGAGTCAGGGTGTGAAAGCGGCTGTGTACACCTTCATGTCCCACATCATTTAGGAGATTCACCATGTGGAGAATTTGGCGACTTTACGACCCTTTGCGTGCCATGGTACTGCAGGGCATTTTCTTGTTTGGCCTGGCCGCGATGATTCACCTCATCTTGCTCAGCACCAACAAATTCAACTGGCTCGACGGCGCGAAAAAGCCCGTAGCAGCATCGGCGCAAAACTCGCCGCTGCCGACTTCGGTGGCTTCGCTCCCAGCGCCCAAGTCCTGATCCAGGACTTGCCGTCCAGGTGCTGACATTGAAATCTATTCAATGCAGCACCTGTTCATCCACTGAAAGCAGGAGGACCCAACCATGGCCATGCTGAATTTTGAGAAAAAGTACCGTGTTCGCGGTGGTACCCTGCTGGGTGGTGATTTGTTCGACTTTTGGGTCGGCCCGTTTTACGTCGGTTTTTTCGGCGTCACAACCCTTTTCTTTTCGTTCCTGGGCACGGCGCTCATTTTGTGGGGTGCCTCACAAGGCCCGACCTGGAACATTTGGCAGATCAGCATTGCACCGCCTGATCTGTCGTACGGCCTGCGCTTTGCGCCCCTGATGGAAGGCGGCCTTTGGCAGCTCATCACGGTGTGTGCCATCGGCGCCTTTGGCTCGTGGATGATGCGCGAGGTCGAAATCTGTCGCAAGCTGGGCATGGGCTTTCATGTGCCTGTGGCCTTCGGTGTGGCCATCTCGGCTTATGTCACTTTGGTGGTGGTGCGGCCGGTGCTCATGGGCGCTTGGGGCCATGGCTTTCCGTACGGCATTTACAGCCACCTGGACTGGGTCTCCAACGTGGGTTACCAGTACCTGCACTTTCACTACAACCCGGCGCACATGATCGCCGTGAGTTTCTTTTTTGCCAGCGTGTTTGCTCTGTCGCTGCACGGCGGTCTGGTCCTTTCCTCCACCAACCCCACACCGGGCACCGTGGTCAAGACACCCGAGCACGAAGACACCTTCTTCCGCGACTTCATCGGTTATTCGGTGGGCACATTGGGTATTCACCGAGTCGGTCTGTTCCTGGCATTGGCGGCAGTCTTGTTCAGTGCGCTGTGCATTGTGCTCAGCGGCCCCTTCTGGAGCCGTGGCTGGCCCGAGTGGTGGAGCTGGTGGCTAAACCTGCCGATCTGGTCCCAGTGGCCTGTGTGAGTCGGATGACAAAACCCGTCCGAACCTGAAGAATTGAGGAGTACCACAAATGGCCGATTATCAAAACCTGTTCACCACGGTGCAAGCCGTGGGTCCAGTGCACCATGGGGTGGAACTGGGTCACGGCAACAGTCCGCGCACGGGACAACCTGTGATCAATTACTGGATCGGCAAGCTGGGCAATGCCCAGCTGGGTCCGATTTACTTGGGGGGGCTGGGTTTGGCCTCACTGGTGTGTGGCTTGATCGCCTTCACCTTGATCGGCATGAACATGCTGGCCTCGGTCAACTACGACCCGATCCAATTTGTGCGCCAGCTGTTTTGGCTGTCGCTGGAGCCACCACCCCCAAGTTATGGCCTGAGTTTGCCGCCGCTCAACCAAGGCGGCTGGTTCCTCATCGTCGGTCTGTTCCTCACCGCGTCCATCATGTTCTGGTGGGCCCGTACTTACCGTCGCGCGGTTGAGCTGGGCATGGGTTTGCACATCGCTTGGGCTTTTGCTGCAGCCATTTGGTTGTTCTTGGTGCTGGGCTTGTTCCGCCCCATCTTGATGGGTTCTTGGGGTGAGGCTGTGCCTTACGGCATCTTCTCCCACCTGGACTGGACAGCGGCTTTCTCGTTGCGCTACGGCAACCTGTTCTACAACCCCTTCCACGCGCTGTCTATCGTGTTCCTCTATGGCTCGGCCCTGCTGTTTGCCATGCACGGTGCCACCATTTTGGCTGTGACCCGTTACGGCGGTGAGCGCGAGATCGAGCAGATCACCGATCGCGGTACCGCCTCTGAGCGTGCGGCCTTGTTCTGGCGCTGGACCATGGGTTTCAACGCGACCATGGAATCGATTCACCGTTGGGCCTGGTGGTTCGCCGTCCTGTGTCCCATCACCGGCGGTATCGGCATCTTGCTGACCGGCACCGTGGTCGACAACTGGTACCTGTGGGCCATCAAGCATGGCGTGGCGCCACCGTACCCCGAAATTTTTCCAGCGATGGCTGACCCCGCGCTGAGCACAGGAGTCAAGCCATGAACCCGAACACCACACACCCATCCCGCTGGATGGGCCGCATGGCCAAAGGCTTGGGCCTGGCACTGGTCGGCCTGGTGCTGGCCGGTTGCGAGCGCCCGATTCCCGAATCGGTGCAAAGCGGCTACCGGGGCACCGGCATGGCGCAGGTCTACAACGCGCGTTTGCTCGAAGTCAAAACCGAAAAGAACCAGCCGCCTGTGGCCATTCCATCGGCCGGTTCTGACGGGCCCAAGGCCTCGCAGGTCTACAAGAACGTCAAAGTCCTGGGTGACCTGAGCGTGGGTGATTTCAACCGCCTGATGGTCTCCATGACCAGCTGGGTGGCGCCCAACGAGGGCTGCGCTTATTGCCATGCCTTGCCCAACTTTGAAGACGACAGCAAATACACCAAGGTGGTGGCACGGCGCATGGTCGAGATGACCCAGCACATCAACGCCGACTGGCAGCCGCACGTCGCCCAGACCGGGGTGACCTGCTACACCTGTCACCGTGGCGAGCCCGTGCCCAGCGCCATCTGGTTCAAGTCCAACCCGCAACCTTATGGCTCGAACTTCATGGGCGACAAGGCTGGACAAAACGAGCCTTCTCCCGTGGTCAATTTGTCATCTCTGCCTAACGATCCCTTCACCCCGTTTTTGCTGGACAAGCAAAACATCCGTGTGAACGGCCCCACTGCGCTGCCCTCGGGTAACCGCCAGTCGATCAAGCAAGCCGAATGGACCTATGGCCTGATGACGCACATGTCGACCTCGCTGGGTGTGAACTGCACCTACTGCCACAACACGCAGTCCTTCCAGAACTGGGAAAACAGCCCACCACAACGCGTGACCGCATGGCACGGCATCCGCATGGCGCGGGACCTGAACTTGACCTTCATGGAGCCTTTGACCGAAGTCTTCCCGGCGCACCGCAAGGGCCCCATGGGTGACGTGGCCAAGCTCAATTGCGCCACTTGCCACCAAGGGGCCTACAAGCCGCTGAACGGCGCGCCCATGGCCAAAGACTTCCCTGAGTTGCTCAAACCTGCTTTGGCTGCGTCCAAAGTGGCGGCCAAGTAGTTCTCCCCGCCTTGACTTGATGACCGGACCCCGTCATGGAAGCCCTCACACCCCTTCATGACCCGCTGTCCGGCGTGGTGGTGGTGTTGCTGGCCGATTTTTTGCGGCAGCACCAGGGCTGGGGTTGGTTGCGTCTGGTGGCCGGGGCCACGCCCTACAAGGACGTGCCCGGCCTGACCATGGTCAAGGTCATGGGCAGTGGCCATGGCGGCGGTTTCAGCTTGCGCCCCAGTGCCACGCACCAGGGCCTGATCTGCACTTTCAGCCACCTCGATCTGGCTTTGAAGTTTTTGGACAGCTCGGCAGTGCAGGCCTACCGCAGCCGCGCCCGCGAGTGCTGGACGGGCGTGTTGTCCGTGCAATCGGCCCGGGGCCATTGGGACAAACAAGCCTGGCAAGCGAGCAGCGCACAAGCGCTGGGCATGCCTGGCGAGAAGCAGGACAAGAGCGAGCAGGGCAACCCAGGCCAGAGCTTGGACGGCCAGCCGCACAGCGGTCCTTTTGCCGTGCTCACCCGCGCCAGCATCGTGCCCACCAAGGCCATGGCTTTTTGGCGTTATGCCCCGGCCGCACAAGCCGATCTGGGCCAAGCCCCCGGTTGTCTGTTGGCCATGGGCCTGGGCGAAGCACCTTTGGTGCGCCAATGCACCTTCAGCCTGTGGGAGGACACAGCCGCCATGCTGCAGTACGCCCGCCAGGGCGCTCACCAGGTGGCCAGTGCCGCTGCTTACAAGCACCAGTTTTTTTCTGAATCGCTTTTTGTGCGCATGCAGGTGCTGCAGATGGCCGGTGTCTGGCAAGGCCGCAGTTTCGATGCGCCCGCCAAGGCCGTTCAGGGCACCGCCCCAGCCGATGTGGCGCTGGCCGACAGCCGCCTGGCCGGTGTGCCCAGCCTGGAGGTCAGCCATGTCTGAGCACCGCGTCGTCATCGTCGGCGCGGGCATGGGTGGCTTGTGCAGTGCCATCGCACTTGCGCACCAAGGGCTCGATGTCACCGTGGTCGAAGCCTCGGATACACCCGGCGGCAAGGTGCACAGCCGCGAGGTGAACGGCGCCCACATCGACAGTGGCCCCACCGTGTTCACCATGCGCTGGGTGTTCGACGACTTGCTGCGCAGCGTGGGCACCAGCGTGGAGGCCGAGATGCGCATCACGCCTCTGCAGGTGCTGGCCCGCCACTTCTGGCCCGATGGCAGTCAGCTTGATTTGTCGGCCGACGCGCGAGAGAGCGAAGCCGCCATTGCCACCTGGTCGGGTGGCGACGAAGCCCGGCGCTTTCGGGATTTTTGCAAGACCACACGTCAGCTCTACGCCACGCTTGAAGGCCCCATGATCCGCGCCCAGCGTCCCAGCATGGGTGGCTTCATGGGCGACTTGGGGTTCAAAGGCTTGGGCGTGCTGGCCCAGCTTGGCCCCATGCGCAGCCTGTGGCAGCAACTCGGCCACCAATTTACAGACCCGCGTTTGCGCCAGCTGTTTGCGCGCTACGCCACCTACTGCGGCTCATCGCCTTGGCAGTCACCCGCCACCCTCATGTTGATCGCGCAGGTCGAGATGGACGGGGTCTGGTCGGTCGAAGGCGGCATGGTCGGCATGGCTGAGGCTTTGGCGCGTGTGGCCCGCCGCCGTGGCGCGGTGTTCCGCTACCACAGCAGCTGCCAACGCATCGAGCAGCGCCAAGGCCGAGTGTGTGGTGTGCACCTGCAGTCGGGCGAATTCTTGCCAGCCGACCGCGTTATTTTTAATGGGGATGCCGCCGCTTTGCGCCAAGGCTTGTTGGGCGATGAAGTGCGCCGTGCTGTGCCAATAGAGGCGCCGCCACGCTCCTTGTCGGCCTTGACCTGGTCCATACACACTCCCGCCGATGGCGTGGCCCTGGACCGGCACAACGTGTTTTTCCAGAGCACCTACGCCAGCGAGTTCGAAGACATCTTTGAGCGCCAGCGCTTGCCCGCGCAGCCCACGGTCTATGTCTGTGCACAAGACCGACCCGCTGCGTTGCCCCACGGCCAAGCCGAGCGCCTGTTTTGTTTGGTCAACGCCCCCGCCTGCGGTGATGGCAGCGCAATCACCGAGGAGGCTTTAGAACAATGCCAAACGCACACCTTTCAGCACCTGAGTCAGCTGGGCCTGCACCTGCAACCCACGGTGAGCAACAGCTTGCGAACGACGCCGCAGGATTTTCATCGGCGCTTTCCGGCCAGCGGGGGAGCCCTGTACGGGCAGGCAACACACGGCTGGACCAGCATCTTCAGCCGACCTGGCTCCACCACACCCCTGCAGGGCCTGTACCTGGCGGGGGGCAGCGTGCACCCGGGACCGGGCGTGCCGATGGCGGCCTTGTCCGGGCAGCGGGCGGCAGAGGCCGTGATGGCGAGCCTCGCTTCGACCAGCACGTTCCCGACGGGGGTTACCTTTGGTGGTATGTCGACGCCATGAGTGACGACGGCCAACATGGCATCACCCTCATTGCCTTTGTCGGCAGTGTGTTCTCGCCCTATTACGCCTGGGCGCGTGGGCGCGGCACGGCCCATGCCGACAACCACTGCGCCCTGAACGTGGCCATCTACAGCAAAGGCCAGGGCCGCTGGGCCATGACCGAGCGCGGCCAGCGCCACTGCGCCCGCAGCGCCCGCCAGTTCACCATCGGCCCGAGCCAACTGAGCTGGGACGGCGACTGCCTGACCATCGACATCGATGAGGTGTGTGTGCCCATTCCGCGCCGCGTTCGCGGCCGCATCAAGCTGTGGCCGCAGCAGTTGTTTGGCTACTCCACACCGCTCGATGTGAATGCCCAGCACCGCTGGGGCCCACTGGCACCCAGCTCGCGCATCGAGGTGGACCTGAATGCCCCCGATCTGAAATGGCAAGGCCACGCGTATCTGGATTCCAACGAAGGCGACGAGCCGGTGGACCGGGGTTTTCACACCTGGGATTGGTCGCGAGCCCGCACACGCGATGGCAGCACCGTGGTGTTTTACGACATGCAAGCACCCGGCACCGAAGACCGCGTGCTCTCGCTGCGCTTCACGCCACATGGCACGGTCGAGCCCATCGCCACCCCCCCGGCGCAGCGCCTGTCCAAGACCGGTTGGCGCATCGACCGCCGCATGCGAAGCTCGCAACCCGTGCGTGTGCACGAACAACTCGAAGACACGCCCTTTTACCAGCGTGCCTTGCTGCAATTTGATCACGCAGGCGAGCCTTTGCTTGCCTTTCACGAAACCCTGTCGGTGCCGCGTTTGGTGTCACCGGTGGTTCAAGCCATGCTGCCTTGGCGCATGCCACGGCGGGCTTGAGATGAACACCCTTGAATCTGCTTTCAAGGCAACCCCATTCCTGGCCGTGGTGGCCATGAATAGCCCTCGTGCGGGCCGTGCACGTCTTCTGCAAGGAGAAAACTATGTCTAACTCAGACAAAGTCTGGCCAACGGGACTGACCGAGGCCGAATCGGAAGAGATTCACCGCAATCTCATCCAGGGTACGCAGATTTTCGGCATGATTGCCGCATTTGCCCATCTGCTGGCCTACATCTATTCACCCTGGCTCAAGTAAAGGAGACTCATCATGATCTACTCGAAAATGTGGTGTGTGGTGAAACCTTCGGTGGGTATTCCGGTGTTCATTGCGGCTGTGGCGATCTCGTCGTTCAGCGTGCATTTGGCCCTGACAACCAACACCACCTGGGTGAAAAGCTTCCTGAACGGTGGTACCAAAGTGGTCGCTGCGGCGCCTTCTGCGGATGCTGCGGTGAAGAAGTAAAGGGTGAAAGGCCGAACGGCCAGGCGCGCAAGCGCCTGGTCTTTCTCTTGACTTATGAACACCACCAAAAATCGCAGCAACTGGGGCATGGCTTTGGCCAGTTGGGGTCCCCGGTTTCTACCTTTTGCCGACGCCGCCAGCGATGATTTGCCGCTGTCGCGTTTGCTGCGCTTGTCGCTGTTTCAAATTTCTGTCGGCATGGCCATGGTCATGTTGGTGGGCACCCTTAACCGCGTGATGATTGTGGAACTCAAAGTCTCCGCCACGCTGGTGTCCTTCATGGTGGCCTTGCCCTTGCTCATTGCGCCTTTGCGCGCACTCATTGGTTTTCGCTCGGACAACCACCGCTCGCAACTGGGCTGGCGGCGTGTGCCCTACATCTGGATGGGCAGTCTGCTGCAGTTTGGTGGCTTTTCGATCATGCCCTTTGCACTCTTGGTTCTCGCCGGCGCTGGGCAAGCCAGCCAGGCCCCGGCCTGGGTTGGCCAGTTGGGCGCCGCAGGCGCGTTTTTGTTGGTGGGCCTGGGCATGCACACCGTGCAAACCGCAGGCCTGGCCTTGGCCACCGACCTGGCCCCGCCCGAGCGCCAGCCTCAGGTGGTGGGTCTCATGTATGTGATGCAACTGATCGGCATGATTGGCAGCGCCTTGGTGCTGGGCTATTTGCTGCACGATTACAGCCCCGGCCAATTGATTCGTGTGGTGCAGGCTGTGGCGGTGACCACACTGGTCCTGAATGTGGTCGCGCTCTGGAAGCAAGAGCCGCGCAGCCGTCTGCGCAAACCCGGCACGCCCATCGAACACACCTTCGCGCAAGCCTGGCAACTGTTTTGCCAAGGGCCCAACACTTTGCGCCGCTTGTTGGCGGTGGGTTTGGGCACCATGGCCTTCACCATGGAAGACGTGTTGCTCGAGCCCTATGGTGGCGAGATTTTGCACATGAGCGTGTCCACCACCACGCTGCTCTCGGCCACTTTGGCGCTGGGCGGTCTGCTAGGTTTTGCTTGGGCTTCACGCGTGTTGGGGCGCGGTGGCGACGCCTACCGCATGTCCGGCTGGGGGGCCTGGGTGGGTTTGCCTGCCTTCGCCTGCGTCATTGCTTCTGGCCCTCTGGCCATGCCCGCCTTGTTTGTGCTGGGCATTTTCTTGATTGGCTTAGGGGGCGGTTTGTTTGCACACGGCACCCTCACGGCCACCATGCAGCTGGCCCCACCGGGACAGATCGGTTTGGCCATGGGCGCCTGGGGCGCTGTGCAGGCCACCGCCGCAGGTATCGGCATGGCCGCAGGCGGCTTGGTGCGTGATGGCGTGGGCTTGATCAGCAGCCCGGTCATGGGTTACTCGGCCGTTTACGTCCTTGAGATCCTCTTGCTGGGCATGACCCTGTGGGCCATGGGACCTTTGCTGCGATCTGCGCCCGCTGCTGTACGTCCGCCCGGCATCTCTGCATAATCAATCCCCGCGCATTCCCAAGATCACCCCCGCAACCCTAGGACTCACCATGGAAATCAAACACATCCTCATCATCATGTTCGTGGTTTTTGGCCTGTTCATGCTGGCCAACTGGTTCAACCGCCCCAAGCGCCCACGCAAGTAAAGCGCCCCGTGCCCAGGGCTTTTGCAAAAAAGCCCGCCCACAAAAAAGCCGCTGTGAAGCGGCTTTTTTGTGGGCGACTGAAACTGATCAGTTGCGTGTGTCGCGGTAACCGCTGCCGTAGCCGGTGCTCGGCTCTTTGGGCTTGGAGATGTTCACCACGATCGAGCGACCGCTGACCGACATGCCGTTCAGGCCGGTGATGGCCGCTTGGGCTTCTTCCGCGCTGGACATTTCCACAAAGGCGAAACCTTTGGAGCGGCCGGTGTCGCGGTCCATCATGACTTTGGCCGACATCACGCCGCCAAACTCAGAAAAGTTTTGACGCAAGCTGGCGTCGTCGATGGTGTAGGGCAGGTTGCCCACGTAAATTTTGCTGCTCATGGTTGAGCCTTTCAGAGAGGTCGCGTGGCAGCTTCAAAACGAAGCCGACATGCAGGGAAAAGCGGATTCTTGGCAGTTGCCGAGAGGCCGCAGGGAAACGCGCCAAGGGCCGTGAGGCCTTAACGCATTTGTTCGGAGCTGGGGCTGTTTTGCAGCCAATCGCGCGTGGTGTCGAGGACGCGGCGCGCAGCATGTTGGGTGAAAGCACAAGCCGTGTGGTGCAGGGCGGGCATCAGGTCCAGGCCTTGCAGAGCAGGGCGGGCCTGACGCAAAGCCGTGGCAGCGGTTGTTCGGCCAAGGCCGGTGCAAAAAGGGTGTGTCGAGGGCAAAGCGACCGGGGAGCCCGTGCGGGTGGTAATCGGGGAAATCAAAATCAATCGAGTCGCAAACCATCCAGGGGCTTGCGCAGAGCTGTGAGAAAAATGCCGAGACCTGCAGCTCAACAGGAGATGGTGTTCGAAGTCAATCGATGCTTGTGCAGACGCCTTGTGAGCCATCTGCTTGTTGCTTACGCGGGTGTCGCAAAACAAGATGACATTATATTTCCGAATGAAATAAAAGTCAAATTTTTTATTTCCAACAGTTTGAAAGACGTTAAGGTCTGTTCACCACGTGGCGCACCAAGAAGAGCGACAGCACTCAAATGGTCAGGCCGATTGGCGCGTCCAGCACTTGATTGGCATTCAACCCGCAGGCAGCCGAATCGGCTGCCCCATTTCCAACAAGTCCAGCACCTGCTGCATGACCTGCGGGCCTGAGGCGGAGTAGGGGTCGAAGTCGGGGTGGTGCAACCGCACCATGGGATCGTCCACCGACAGGTGCACCAGCGCCATGGACCATTGGCTAAAGCGGCGTTCGTGGATTTCTTCGTAGTGCAGGATTTCCACGTCCTGGTGGCGTGTGTCGGCGCTGATGCGGCTGTACAAGGCATTCACGCGGCTGCGTTCGCCCTCAATCACCTGAAAGAAAAAGCCTTGACCTTGGCACAGCACCCCGGTGATGCCTTGCGCGGGGTTGTTGGCTTGCGCTTGCGCCAGGATGGTGGTGGTCATCGTGGTGGTTTGTGGGCCAACGGCGCGGCTCACGTACAGCAGGCGCACATTGATGCTGTGGCTGGGCACCCTCATGGGTTTTGACGCAGTGCGTTGCGGTCCAGGCGCTCGGTTTCGCGGCGCTCAAACAAGTTCAGCATCCAGGCCACGCGCTGGGGCATGGCCCGGTTTGGAAAGTACGCTTTGTTGCCGGTTTGCTGGGCGGCGTCGCGGCAGCCTTGCACCAGGCCCACGATGGCGGCCAGTGGCGCGGGGCTGTGGTCGGCCACTCGGATCCAGTGCACCTGGGTCCAGGCGCTGGCCAGCAGCATGAGCTTGCGCGTGGTGCTGACCACCGTGCGTTTGTTCACCGAGTCCAGGCCTTCGCGGCGCAGCTGATGGCCGATTTCGGCGTAGATCATGCTGGCCGCGCAAATGGCGGCGCGACAGTCGGGCGGCAGGGCGGCAATGCCCGAATGTGCTTGTTTGTAGAGGCGATCGGCTTCGTCGAGCAAACGCGCCACCACACTGGCGATGGCAGGGGTGAAGCTGGGCTCGGCCATCCAGGCTTCGGGTTGCACACCTGCTTCGATCAGCCAGCGGCGCGGCAGGTACAGGCGGCCGATGCTGGCGTCGTGCCCCACGTCGCGGGCAATGTTGGTCAGCTGCATGGCCACGCCCAGCTCGCAGGCGCGGGCCAAGGTGTCCATGCTTTGTGGGCCCATGATCCAGCTCATCATCGCGCCCACACTGCCCGCCACGCGGGCGCCATAGGCGTGCAGGTCTTCGATGCTGTCGTAAGTGCGGCCCCCGGCGTCCCAGGCAAAGCCTTCGATGAGTGCGTCCAGCAAATGGCGAGGCAGTTTGTACTGCTGCACCACCAGGCTCAGCGCGTGGTCTTCCACATGGTCGTGAGGGGTGCCCGCATAGATGGCGTCCAGGCGCTCTTGCAGCACATCGAGTGGTGTATCGCCCGCAGCGGCTTCGTCCACCAGGTCGTCGGCTACGCGGCAAAACGCGTACAAAGCGATGGCCGCTGTGCGCACCCGCGGCGGCAGCAAGCGGCTGGCCGCAAAAAAGGTTTTGGAGCCGCCCTGCATCATGGCCACGCAGGCTTGCAGGTCCTGCGAGTCGAAGTCGAGTTCTTGCAAACTCACAGCGTTCGGGGTGCGATCAGGCGTTGACATGGGGGACCACCGTTTCCAAAGCTTTGGCCGACATGAGCACACCCGGCACGCCCGCGCCCGGGTGGGTGCTGGCACCCACCACAAACAGGCCCGGCACATCTTCGCTGCGGTTGTGCGGACGGAACCACGCGCTTTGCAGCAGCAGGGGTTCCAGGCCAAAGCCCGCGCCTTTGTAGGACCACAGGTTGTCCTGAAAATCCTGCGGCGTGCTGACCTTGCTGGTCACGATGCAGTCACGCAGGCCGGGCAGCACGCTGGCCTCCAGGCTCTCGGCAATCGCCGCGCGGTAGGTCTCGGCAAAGGCGGGCCAGTCGGTGCCGCTGTCCAGGTGCGGCACAGGGGAGAGCACATAAAAGGTGTCGCAGCCTTCTGGCGCCAGCGAAGGGTCGGTCGCGGTGGGGCGGTGCAGATACAGGCTGAAGTCCTCGGCCAGCTTGTGCTTGTTGAAGATGTCTTGCAGCAAGCCTTTGTAGCGCGGGCCCAGCACCATCATGTGGTGCGGCACGTCTTTGTACTGCTTTGAGGTGCCGAAGTACCAGACAAACAGGCCCATGGAGTATTTTCCTTGAGCAATTTTGCGGTCGGTCCACACGCGGCGGTGCTGCGGTGCCACCAGGTTCTTGTAGGTCCAAGCGGTGTCGCCGTTGCTCACCACGATGTCGGCGGGTATAAATTCACCGTTTTGCAATTCGACGCCACAGGCACGGCCGTTTTCGATGCGGATTTGTGTGACGGGTGCGTTGCAGCGCAACGGCACACCGCGCTCTTGCAGCAGGCCCACCAGACCCTTCACGATCGCTCCGGTGCCGCCCATGGCCGAGTGAACACCCCAGGTGCGCTCTAGCGAATTGATGAGCGCATAAGCACAGGTCACGGCAAAGGGATTGCCACCGATCAACAGCGGGTGAAAGCTCATCACGATGCGCAGCTTGTCGTTGCGCATGTGTTTGGCCACCAGGCTGTAGAGGCTGCGCCAAGCGCCCATGCGCAAAAAGTCAGGGATGGCCGCCATCAGGTCGCTGACCTTGTCAAAAGCCATGTCGCCCATGCCTTCAAAACCCAGGGTTTTGCAGCGCTCGGCTTCTTCCAAAAAGCGTTCGTAGCCGGGAAGGTCATCGGGTTCAAAGCGGGCGACTTCGGCGCGCATGTGCTCGGGGTCGCCGTTGTAGTCGAACCAAGTGCCGTCGGAAAATCGCACGCGGTAAAACGGGTCCATGGCCACCAGTTTCACGTCGTCTGAAAAACTTTTGCCACACAGCGCCCACAGCTCTTCAAGCAAAAAGGGCGCGGTGATGATGGTCGGGCCCGCATCAAAAGTGAAACCGTCTTGGTGGTGCACATAGGCGCGGCCACCGGGGGCATCGAGTTTTTCAAAGACCTTGACCTCATAGTCCTTGACGCTCAGGCGAATCGCGGCGGCCAGCCCGCCAAAGCCACTGCCAATGACCACCGCCACCGGGCGCTGGCGCATCGTGGAAGGCTTCGTCAGCTCTGGGCCTGCCGGTGCTGTGGGAATGCCGAAACCTTCGGTGCGGTAAGCATGGGTGGTGGTGTTCATGGGGGCCTTCAAGGGGGTGTGGTCAAAGCCGGTTTGGTGGTCTGGCCCATGGCCCAACCCCACAGCCGCTCCAGTGGCCAAGGAAAAATCATGATGACGTGTTCAACAATCGCAAGGCCCAGCAGCGTGGCCAGCATGACCCAGCCGGTGGTGATGGCCACTGCGCCTTGCTGGGCGAGCCAGACCAGCCAGAACCAGGTGCCCATGGCCACGCCCATCGAGAGCACGAACCACAGGGACATGCCGCGAGTGGTTCGGAAATAACTGGCCAGGTACTTGAGGTGATCGGGCAGGTATTGCGCGCCGTTTTGGGGCACGCCAAAAAACAAATTCAGTTTGGCCGACAGGCGCATGCACCACAGCAGCGCAAAGGTGCAAATGGCCACATGGCTGGGCCGACTCTCCTGCATCCACCACAGCACGGCGAAGTTGGCCAGCAAAGCCAGCTCGTGGTAGAGCATGACCTGCACCGATTGCACAAAACGCGGCCAACCTGTGGTGCCGGGAACTAACGGAATTTTTCGCGGACCGGTGATCCAGCCGGTCAAAAAGGCCAGCTCGTGCCAGCCCCACATCAGGATCACGCTGCCAAAGGCGAGGTAGGCGTTGAACACACTGACCTCTTGCATGCTGTGGGCCACGCCCCAAAAACTCAAAGCCAAAAGCACCGTCCAGCCGGCCAGGCTGAAACGGAAGCTGCGCGCAGGCAGCCGGTCGAGCCACAAAATCACGCCCGTGCCGAGCCACCAGCACAGGGCCGTGAAAACGCAAGCCCAGACGACTTCATTCACCATGCCGGTTCCATGCGC
Organism: Limnohabitans sp. 63ED37-2; assembly: GCF_001412535.1. Lineage (GTDB taxonomy): Bacteria > Pseudomonadota > Gammaproteobacteria > Burkholderiales > Burkholderiaceae_C > Limnohabitans_A. The sequence continues at coordinate 682,563 of NZ_CP011774.1, forward strand.
ACCTGGGGCGACAGGTCTTGGGCAATGACGGGCATGAAGTACAGACGCGCAAACGTGGCGGCGGCTTTGACAGCGTACACGCCTTGCTGCAATTTACCCACCACGCCGCCACGCGCCTTGGCTTTTGCAATGCCTTGCGACAAGGTAAATAGGCGCTCCAGACCACGGCGGAAGTCGGGGTTGTCGGTGTCGAGCGCCAGCGGGAAGACCTGTTTGGTGATCTCGGTGGTGATGCGGAACACCTGGTAGTCGTACTCACTTGAATCCAGACCCATGGCTTCGTGCAGCATGGGACGGGTGTGGTCGCGCACATACATGGTGGCGTAAACGGCCAGCAAGAAAAAGCGAATCCAGAGCTTGTTGCCGCCGCTCAGCAACTTGGGGTTGGCACGCATGATGAGCGCAAACGATTCGCCGTGGCGGAACTCGTCGTTGCACCACAGCTCGAACCAGCGAAAGATGGGGTGAAAGCGTTTTTCGGGGTGCTTTTCGAGCTGCCGGAAGATGGTGATGTAACGCGCGTAGCCGATTTTTTCGGACAGGTAGGTCGCGTAGTAAATGTATTTGGGCTTGAAGAAGGTGTACTTCTTGGTGCGCTTCAAGTTGCCCAGGTCAATGCCTAAGTTGAAGTCGCGCAGCGACAGGTTGATGAACCCTGCATGGCGTGATTCGTCGCGTGCCAAGTAGGTCATGAGTTGCTTGATGTCGGGATTGGTGACGTTCTTGCGGATCTCGTTGTAGAGCACACAACCGGAAAACTCCGACGTGAGGGAGCTGACCAAAAAGTCCATGAACTCCTGGCGCATCTCGGGCGAGAGGCTGGCCATGCCCGAAGCCACTTCCCCTGCAAACGCCTCATCGCGCTGAAAGTGGTCGTGGTTGTTGTCGCCCTCGTACTCGGCCATCATCTTGTCCCATTCGGCACGCACCGGCTCGACGCTGATCCGGTCCATGGCCGCGAAGTCGGTGGTGTAGAAACGCGGGCTGATCATGTCGTCGTGCACCGCCTTTTTGTTGGCGTCTTCAGCGGTGTTGATGGTGTGGACAACGGTGGCGGTCATGGGGTTCTCCGGTGCAGAAAATTTCAAATTCAGGGGGCTGTTGGGCCGGCTAGTCTGAGACTGGCAAACACCGCCGCATTGCTGGGGCCAAACGATTCCAGGTCAATGCGCTGGCCGGTGCTGGGGTCTTGCAGCGTCAGGCGGCCGTCGGTGCGGCCGATCAACAAAAAGGGCGCTTCTTTGCCCAGGCTTTCACGCTGGCGTTCACGGGCCAGTGCCCGCAAGGTGCTGCGCAAAAAGCCTTGCTCGCCAGAAAAAAGGGCCACCTGCTGGCCGGTGCGGTGGTCCAGCACGGCGATGTCGCCGCTGGGCAGGTCGCGGAACTGCAGGTCGCGCTGCCATTGCACGGCGGCGTCGGGCGTGCGCGGGTCCAGGCCCGACCAGCGGGCCAGGCCCACGGCCACCAGCATGGCCAGCAGCATCACACCGATCCAGGCCATGGGCCGGTTCAGGCCTTGGGTCTGAGGTGTTTGGCGGCCGGGCTGCCAGTCGTGTTGGGGCAGGGTGTTCATGCCAGCATGCCGTGGTTGGGTGCGTTGGGGCTGCTGACCTGCGCAGCAGAAGGAGAATCCCCCAAGTGCAGGCTTTGGCCCGCATGCTCGGCACGCCAGAGGCTCAGCAGCAGCTGCCCCACCTCTTGGCTGTCCGATACACAGCGCAAAGTAGGCTGCGGCCGGGTGATGTGCCAAGCGCGTTGGTGTGGCCACAGGTGGAACCAACCGATTCGGTCTTCGTGGTGTAAAGCCAGCGCGATGTCGCCTGTGCCTGCACTTTGGGATTTCAAAGACGCGCCTGCAATGCGTTTAAAGGGCAGGTTGAAGGTCAGCGTGAGCACGATACCGATGCGCATGACCACGCGCTTGTTCGTCAGGGTGTACAGCGTGCTGCTTGCCGACAGCCAAGCTGCGCCCACGAGCAGGGCCAAGGCCAGGGTGTAGAGACCGGCGGCCATGACAAGGGGTTTCCAGTCGACCTCTGTCATGGGCTTCCAGCCAACGCCGCTGTCAGGGGCCGTGAGGTTGATGGCCTGCACCGCGAGCATCACCGCGAAGTACAACGCGACCTTGCGCACATGAAACGCGTGGATGGCCAGGCTTTTCCAGTCGGGTGCACCCTGCCAGAGCACACGCTCGCCCTTGGGCAGTGCGCTGGGCAGGCCGGGTGCGGCTTCCCACTCGTGTTCGTGGGTGGCTCTCATATGATGGGTTCCTGGCGCTCAGGGGTCGCATACAAGGTGCCCGCACCGTAGTAGGCGGTGATTTTTTCTTCTTCGAGCAAGGTGATCTGCTCGTTCGATTTCGTCTGGGGCACGTTCACGAACTGGTGGCCCAAAATGGCCTGCACATGGGTGCCGTCTTTCTTGATGCGTGCAAACGTCATCGGCAGCAGCACGCGCTTGTCTGAGTTCGCCAATTGCACTTCGGCAAAGCGGAACATCATTTCCATGCGGTCGACCCACAGATCCACCACGGTACCTGCCAACACCTTGTCAGCGCCCCAAACCGGCAAGCCACGCGGGTCCACGTCTTGTTTGGCCACCGAGTGGTCAGTTGCCACGCGCAGGGGCACGATTTTGGGGTGACCGTGCGGGTCCGCATCGGGGATGTCGGCGCGCATGGCCCAGGCGCCTGGGCCTACGCCTGCCAAGAGGGGGTCGCCCACGGGCTCCAGGGGTGCGCCGTTCCAGCCGTGTGTGGGCTGCGCACTGTATTCCCCATCAGGTCGGGCCAAGTCGGGTGACAAGTAGGTGTGTCCGTCTTGTGTCTTGAACGTTTTGGGTTCGGGCACGGGTGGCCAGCCTTCGATCTTGGGGCCGTTTTCGCGGCCAGAATCCATGGGGTAACCCTCGCGGTGGTTTTCACGCAAGAGGTAATAAATCAGCCCCGCAAAGAATGCCCAAAACATGTACAACACGATTTGGGCCACATCGATGTACTGTGTGATTGCGCCTGTTTCCATGGCTGTTCTCCTTCAAAAAATCGGTGCATCAGCCCGGCAGTTGCGCCAGGCCAAAGGGTTGGGGGGTGCCGGTGTTGTGGACCTCTTCCCGTGCGGCCAAACGGCTGGCGCGCAGCATGGGGCCCAGGGCCACCAGCACAACAAACAACAAATACATTTCTAGGTGGTAAACAAAGCTGTAGGCGGTGATGGGGGTGACCAACACCTCGCCCAACGCGCCCGACATGGCCAGCACCGACACGCCGTCGCGCAAAGCCCCGCCCAGCGCCATGGCCGCGCCTGCGCTGGTGGCTTGCACCGCGCCCCAGGTGCCGATGACCAGACCGCCCAAGTGGCCAAGCGGGCTGCCGTCTGCCGCCATACCCATGGCCGTGACCAGCATGCCCACCGAAAACAAACCGCCACTGAAACCGATCAGGCCCACGCCGATGCGGAACATCCAGGCCGCTTCGAGCGGCCCCGAAAAAATCACCATGGCAAAAGCGGGCAAGCCCAGCAGCACACCCAAGCTGGCCAGGCGGCAGGCGTGCAGGCCACCCGACAACCAGCGGGCTGACAACAGAAAAGCCAGCAAAGCGCCACCGGCACTCAAAGCCGTGAGGGCGCTGGTGGCGCCTACGTCGAGTTTCAAAATTTCGGCGGCGTAGGGCTCCAGCACGATGTCTTGCATGTTGAAGGCAAAGGTGCCCAGAGCCAGCGTCCACAAAAAGCGGCGCATCTGCGGCTGGGCCATGAGGCCTTGCCAGCTGCTGGCAAAGCCCCCGGCTTCGCGGCGACCGCGCTTGGCGCCCCGAGCCTCTTGTTTCCACAACGAGGCCAGGTTCATCACCGCCACCATGACAGCGCAGCCTTGCACCAGCTGGATGAGTTTTTGCGGGCTGAAGTCAATGAGGACCAGGCCGAACACCGCGCTGCTGGCGATCATGCCCACCAGCAGCATGCTGTAGAGCAGGGCCACCACCCGAGGGCGCTTCTCGTCTGTGGCCAAGTCGTGCGCCAGCGCCATGCCCGCGGTTTGTGTGACCTGGATGCCCGCGCCCACCAAAACAAAAGCCAGGCATGCGCCCACTTGGCCGACCCACAGGTTGGCCGCTTCGGGTTCGGACAGCAGCAACAAGGCAAACGGCATGATGGACAGGCCGCCAAACAGCAGCAAGGTGCCGGTCCACAAATACGGGATGCGGCGCAGACCCAAAGCCGATGGGTGCGTGTCGCTGCGGTAACCGATCAGGGTGCGCAACGGCGCAAACACCATGGGAATAGCGACTGCCAAAGCGACCCACCAAGCAGGCACTTGCAACTCCACGATCATGACCCGGTTGAGCGTGCCCACAAGCAGCGCCGTCACCATGCCGATCACCACCTGAAACAGCGACAGGCGCAAGAGGCGCGCCATCGGCAGCTCGGGCGAGGCCGCATCGGCAAACGGCATGAAGCGCGTGCCGTAGGCCGTGAACCAGCGGGGCATGGGGACGCGCAGTTTCATGAGCGGGTCCACTCCCAGGCTTGCGAGGTGTAAAAGCCACTGGCCACACGCTGCATGCGTGCGCCTTGCCAGCCTTGCAAATCCACATGGTTTTGCATGCGTTGCAGCAAGTCGGCGTGCGCCACGGGTGAGAGCGATGGCGAACGGTCGCTGCGCGGGAATAGGCGTCCCGCGCTGTGCATCAAGGCCAAGAGGGGTGTGCGCGGCGCAAACGTGAAAGCCATGGACCCGCGCGTGCGCTGCGCCAGTCCAGCCAGCGCTTCGGCGATCTGGTCGCTGTCGTAGTGGATGAGCGAGTCCATGCAGACCACATGGTCAAAGTGGCCTAAGTCGGGGCTGAGCATGTCGCCTGACATGAATTCCACCGAGCCAGGCAGGGTAGGGTGTTCGGCGGCCATGCGTTCGGCAGCCAGCTTGACCAAGGTGGGTGACAAATCAATCGCCACCACTTCGGCCCCGCGCAGGGCCGCTTGCAGGGCCAGCGCGCCAGTGCCGCAACCGGCGTCGAGCACGCGCAAGCCGCGCAGGTCTTGCGGCAGCCACGACAGCAGGGTTTCTCGCATGGTGTCGCGACCGGCGCGCACGGTGGCGCGGATGCGGCCCACCGGCTCGTTCGAGGTCAAGCGCGCCCAGGCATCGGCCGCGGTGCGGTCAAAGTAGTGCTCAATCTGGCTGCGGCGTTGTTCGTAGGCGGTGGTGCTGTTCATCGTGTTCTTTCGGGGCGTGTTTTGGCGAGTGGATCAGTCGAAACCCAACAGGTCAAAAATGTCGCGGTCTTTCATCGGGATGGACGGCAGCGGGTCGGCTCCCAGCCACAGGGCTTCGGCCAGGCGCATGTACTCGTCTTGCACGGCTTTGACGGCGGGTGTGGGCTCCAGCTCAAACAAGGTGCACTTTTGCAAACGGCTCTTGCGGATCTCGTCGAGCATGGGAAAGTGCGCCATGGTTTTGAGACCGGTGACCGCGTTGTACTTGTCGATCTGGTCGGTCGCGTCGCTGCGGTTGGCGATCACACCGCCCAAACGCACGTTGTAGTTTTTGGCCTTGGCACCAATCGCCTGCACGATGCGGTTCATCGCAAAAATGGAGTCGAAATCGTTGGCAGTCACGATGAGCGCGCGGTCGGCGTGTTGCAAGGGTGCAGCGAAACCGCCACACACCACGTCGCCCAGCACGTCAAAAATCACCACATCGGTGTCTTCGAGCAGGTGGTGCTCTTTGAGCAGCTTCACGGTCTGGCCGACCACATAGCCACCGCAGCCGGTTCCTGCAGGCGGGCCGCCAGCCTCCACGCACATCACGCCGTTGTAACCTTTGAAGACAAAGTCATCGAGGCGCAGCTCTTCTGCATGGAAGTCCACGGTTTCGAGCGCGTCGATCACGGTGGGCATGAGCTTTTTGGTCAGGGTGAAGGTGGAGTCGTGCTTGGGGTCACAGCCGATTTGCAGCACGCGCTTGCCCAACTTGCTGAAGGCCACCGACAGGTTGGAAGACGTGGTGCTCTTGCCAATGCCGCCCTTGCCGTAGACCGCAAACACCTTGGCGGTGCCGATCTTGACGGTGGGGTCCATCTGGAACTGCACGCTGCCTTCGCCGTCTGCGCCGCGTACCCTCTGGATGCTGTTCACGGGGATGCTGGTGGTTTCGATCATGCTGGGAGTCCTTCTTGTATGCCTTCAAGGCGGTCTTCAAGTTCTTCGCCGGCACGCAGCAGGGCTGACATGGTCTCGGCGTCGGGTTGCCAGTACTGGCGGCGGGTGGCCTCCAGCAGGCGGTTGGCCACTTTGGCCGATGCGGTGGGGTTGAGCTGGGCCATGCGCTCGCGCATGGCAGGGTCCAGCACAAAGGTCTGGGCCAGCTGTTGGTACACCCAGGGCTGCACTTGCCCTGTGGTGGCCGACCAGCCCATGGTGTTGGTGAGGTGCGCTTCGATTTGGCGCACGCCTTCGTAGCCATGCTGCAGCATGCTTTCGTGCCACTTGGGGTTGAGCATGCGGCTGCGGGTTTCCAGGGCCACTTGTTCGGTCAGGCTGCGCACCACGCCGTCACCTTGGGTTTGGTCGCCAATGAAGACGGGCGGGGCTTCGGCGGCGTTGCCGTCGCGTTGGTGCTTGGCCTGCAGCACGGCGCGGCTGATGCCGCCCAGGGTGTCGAAGTAGGTGTCGATGCTGGTCACGCCCAGCTCCACCGAGTCGAGGTTTTGGTAGGTCAGCGACACGCTGGCCAGCGCGCTTTGCAGCACCGAGGTGTTGCGCACCGGCCGGCCTTCGCGGCCGTAGGCAAAGCCTTTGCGCTGGGTGAAGGCGTCGCCGAGTTCGTTTTCGTTTTCCCAGCAGCTGCTGTCGATCAGGTGGTTCACGTTGGCGCCGTACGCGCCTTCGGTGTTGCCGAACACGCGCAGCGCGGCGCACTCTAGGTTGCTGCCTTCGTGCTCGGCCAAGTAGGCCAGGGCATGTTGGCGCACAAAGTTTTGATGGACCGGCTCGTTGGCGCTGGCCGCCAAAAACGCGGCTTCGGCCAGCAAACGGATTTGCATGGGCAGCAGGTCGCGGAAGATGCCGGACAAGGTGATGACCACGTCGATGCGGGGGCGACCCAGTTCTGCCAAGGGAATCAGCTGCGCGCCAGCCAAGCGGCCGTAGCTGTCAAAGCGTGGGGCGGCGCCCATCAAGGCCAGGGCTTGCGCCATGGGGCTGCCTTCGGTTTTGAGGTTGTCGGTGCCCCACAGCACCATGGCCACGGTTTCGGGCAAGGCTTGGTGGTCTTGCTGGTAGCGGGCCAAGAGTTTGTCGGCTTGGCGCATGCCATCGCGCACCGCAAAGGCCGACGGCATGCGGAAGGGGTCGAGGCCGTGCAGGTTGCGTCCGGTGGGTAAGACGTTGGCGTTGCGGATCAGGTCACCGCCAGGGGCGGGTTGCAGGTAGCGGCCGTCGAGGGCGCGCATCAGGCCTTGCATTTCGTGGTCTTCGCCCAGCAGGCGGTTGCTGCGCACCAACTGGCGCAGCGTCTCGGCCTGGGCTTTGTCGCTGGCATTCAGTTCGTTGCTGAACTGTGCGTTCAGTTGCGCTTCGCTCGCGCCGTCCACCAAGGCCTCCATCAAGTTGGCGTTTTGAGCGCCGGTCAAGCCCATGGCGTCGGCCATGACTTTGAGGGTGCCCAAGCGTTGCTCGCGGGTGGGGGCCTGGCCCATGACGTGCAGGCCTTCGGGGATGAGGGCGTATTCGAGTTCGAGCAATTGGCTTTGTAGCTGCTCGATCCAGGCGGTGGGGTCTCCCGCCTGATGGGCTGGAACGGCCAGGTCGATGCTTTGCGCTTGTTCGCGGATCAGTGTGGTCAGGCTGTCGCGGTCCTGCGCTTGGTCCGGGCCCATTTGTTGCCAGCGCTCAATCGACTGCTGCAGGCTGACCAGTTCTTTGTACAAGCCCGAGTGGGTGAGCGAGGGGGTGAGGTAGCTCACCAGCGTGGCCGCGCCCCGGCGTTTGGCCAATGCGCCTTCGGACGGGTTGTTGGCGGCATACAGGTAGATGTTGGGCAGCGCACCGATCAGGCGGTCGGGCCAGCACTGGGCCGACAGACCGGTTTGTTTGCCCGGCATGAACTCGAGCGCGCCGTGCGTGCCAAAGTGCAGCACCGCGTCGGCGGCGTAGTCGTCGCGCAGGTAGCGGTAGAAGGCGCTGAAGGCGTGGGTGGGGGCGCAGCCGGTTTCGAACAGCAGGCGCATCGGGTCGCCCTCATAACCAAAGCCCGGTTGCACCGTGACCACCACTTGGCCAAAGTCTGCGCCGAGCACAAAGATGGACTGGCCATTGGTCAGGTGCTTGCCGGGCGCAGGGCCCCATTGAGCCTCGATCTCATTGAGCCAACGTTCGTTTTGTACGTGGTGGCCGGTGTCGATGGCGTGCAGCACATTGGCCTGCGTGCCGTACTGGCTGGCGTTGCCGTGCAGCAGGCGGTTGCGCAGGTCGTCCACGCTGTCGGGCAAGCTGACTTGGTAGCCTTCAAGCGACAAGCGCTGCAAGGTGTTGAACAGCGACTGGAAGACGGAGAGGTAAGCGGCCGTTCCCACGCTGCCTGCGTTGGGCGGGAAGTTGAACAGCACGATGGCCAGCTTGCGGTCGGCGCGTGGTTTGTCGCGCAGGCGCACCAGGCGCTCGACGCGGGCGGTGAGCATCTCGGTGCGCTCGCTGCAGGTGAACATGTCTTGGCTGCGCGGGCCGCTCGGGAAGGTGCAGCGCTTGTCGCAGCCGTGGCAGGTTTGACCGGCGGGGCCAGGGCGGCCGCCGTAGACCATGGGCAAGATCGATCCGTCGAGTTCGGGGATGGCCACCATGATGGTGTTTTCCACCGGCAGCAGGCCACGGGTGGAGTCGCCCCATTGCTCGATGGACTGGAACTCCAGCGGGTGCGCGGCGATGTAGGGCACATCGAGCTCGCTGAGCGCCACTTCGGCGGCGCTGGCGTCGTTGTAAGCCGGGCCACCGACCAAGGAGAAACCGGTCAGCGACACCAAGGATTGGATTTTTGAGCCCGTGCCTTGCTTGAAAAAGCGGTCCATGGCCGGGCGGGCGTCCAGCCCGCTGGCAAAGGCGGGGATGACGCGCAGGCCGCGAGCTTGCAGTGAGGCGATGACCGCGTCGTAATGCGCGGTGTTGCCAGCCAGCAAATACGAACGCAGCAGCAACAGGCCCACGGCGGGCTGGTCTTTGCGGCCGTGGCCAGGCAGGTCGCTCAGCTGTTCGCCGATGCGGTTTTTCATCTGCGGGTGGTACAGGCCCACCTCGGGGTATTCGATCGGGTCTTCGGGCTGGGCCAAGGCACGCAGCGGCTCGCGCGGGCCTTGGGCGTAGCGGTGCACCAGGGTTTTGACCAGGTGCTCGATGTTGTGCTCAGACCCGGCCAGCCAGTAGCGCATGGTCAAGAAGAACAGGCGCAGGTCTTGCGCGGTGCCGGGGATGAAGCGCAGCAGCTTGGGCAGGCGGCGCAGCATGGCCATTTGCTTGGCCCCAGCGCTGGACGGTGCGCCGGTCTCGGAGCCGGTGTCTTTGTTTTTGGCGCTGGGGCGCAGCTTTTTGAGCAAGGCCATCAGGCCACTCGACTCGCGGCCCATGACCAGCTTGCCCATGCGGGTGAGCTGCGTGACTTGCGGGGCCGACATGATGCAGACCATGGCGTCGCAGTGATCGCGGCGCGCCTGCAAGGCGTCGAGCACCGGCAGGAAATGGTCTTCCATGAAGAGCATGGTGACGATGACCAGATCGGCTTGCGCCACGGCGGCCAAGCACGCGGCCAGAGCCGTGTCGCTGTCTCGCCAAGCTGAGGCGCTGTGGGTTTGCAGGTGCAAGCCGGGCAAGTCGCGCGCCAGGCGCTCGGCCGCGCTTTCGGCCGCGCTGGCCAGGTGGCTGTCCATGGTCAGCAGCACCACGCTCATGCGGGGTGCGCTGGTGGTGGCCTGTTTACCGGCTGAAGTGGGCTTTGGCATCGTAGAGCGTCTCCACGGTGATGGTCGCCACGCCCTGGTCTTGGGCAAATCGCTCGGTGTTGCGGCGCGCTTTGCCCCGCACAAAGAACGGGATCTTGCCCAGCTCCTTTTCGGCCTCGGGGCTCCAGGTGGCCTGGTTCGAAGCGGCTTGGGCGGGGACAGCGACTTTTTGAACGGTGTCGGTGGTCAGCGTGTCGGTGCGGGCGGGTGCAGCCACGGGCATGGGCGACGTGGTGGCAACGGGTGCGCTACGGGGTGTGCTTAAAGGTGCAGCGACGATCGGCGCCACGTTTTCTGCCGCAGGCCGCGTGCTGCCCAAATGCGAGGGCGCAGCACCGGCGTGGAATTCGAAGTCTTCGCGGAACATGCCGATCAGGTGTTCTTCCAAGCCCATCATCAGCGGGTGCACCCAGGTGTCGAAGAGCACGTTGGCGCCTTCAAAACCCATTTGCGGCGCATAGCGGGCGGGGAAGTCCTGCACATGTACCGGGGCTGAAATCACCGCGCAAGGAATGCCTTGGCGCTTGGCGATGTGGCGCTCCATTTGCGTGCCCAAAATCAGCTCGGGTTGCAGGGTTTGGATCTGGTCTTCGACCTCCAAGTAGTCGTCGGTGATCAGCGCTTCCACCCCATAGCGCTTGGCACAGTCGCGCACTTCGCGGGCAAATTCGCGGCTGTATGTGCCCATGCCCACCACCTCAAAGTCCATCTCCTGGCTGGCGATGCGGGCGGCGGCCACCACGTGCGTGGCGTCGCCAAAAATATAGACCCGCTTGCCGGTCAGGTAGGTCGAATCGACCGACTTGGCGTACCAGTGGGCGTGTGCGTTGCTCGGGTCTTGTGCGGGTTGGGGCAGGCCGGTCAGCGTGCAGACTTCGGCGATGAAGTCGCGTGTGGCGTGGCTGCCCAGAGGCACGGTCTTGGTGTAAGGCTGGTCAAACTGGCGCTGCAACCACTGTGCGGCGGCCAGGCCAATTTCGGGGTAGAGCACCACGTTGAAGTCGGCCTCGGCCAGCTTTTGCACATCGGTCACACTCGCACTCAAAGGCGCAACCACCGCCACGTCCACGCCGAGTTGGTTCAGCAGCTGTGTGATTTCCTTGACGTCGTCGCGGTGGCGAAAGCCCAGGGCGCTGGGGCCGAGGATGTTGCAAGTGGGCCGCGCCTTGACGGGTTTTTCGGTGGCGGGTTTGTGCACCAGGTGGCGGCACAGTTGGTAAAAGGTCTCGCTCGCGCCCCAGTTCTCCTTGCGCTGGTACGAGGGCAGTTCCAAAGCCACCACCGGGATGCTCAGTTGGAGGGCTTGGGCCAAACCGCCCGGGTCGTCCTGGATCAGCTCGGCCGTGCAAGACGAGCCCACCAACATCGCAGCGGGGTTGAAGCGAGCCATGGCCTGGCGGGCTGCGTCCTTGAAGAGTTCGGCCGTGTCGCCGCCCAGATCGCGGGCCTGGAAGGTGGTGTAGGTGACGGGGGGGCGGCGCGGCAGGCGCTCGATCATGGTGAACAGCAGGTCGGCGTAGGTGTCGCCTTGCGGGGCGTGCAGCACGTAGTGCACGTCCGTCATGGCGGTGGCCACGCGCATGGCCCCCACATGGGGCGGTCCTTCGTAAGTCCAGAGCGTCAGTTGCATGGGGTGTTCCTGCGCCTTATGCCGCCAGCTTCAGGCGGCGTTTGAGGGGGCGGCTGAACAGACCGGCCAAATCGGCCGCTTGTTCGTAACCCTGAATGGGGGTGAAGACCAACTCGATGGCCCACTTGGTGGTGATGCCTTGGGCCTCCAGCGGATTGGCCAAACCGAGGCCACACACCACCAGATCGGGCGCATCCGCGATGCAGCGGTCGAGCTGCAGGTCCACGTCCTGGCCTTCGCTGATGCGGGTGCCTGCGGGGATGAGCGCGAGTTCGGCGGCCATGTGCTGGCGGTGCAAATAGGGCGTGCCCACCTCCACCAAATCCATCCCCAGTTCGCGGTGCACAAAGCGCGCCAGCGGGATTTCGAGCTGCGAGTCGGGGAAGAAAAAGATGCGTTGGCCTTGCAGCATTTGGCGTTGCACCGCCAGGGCTTTTTCGGCGCGTTGGCGTGGCGCGGCGGTGGCTTGTTCAAACACTTCGGGGGCCACGCCAAACTCGGTGGCCGCCGCTTGCAGCCAAGCGGTCGTGCCTTCCACGCCCAGAGGGAAAGGTGCGGCCAAATGCTGCGCGCCGCGCGACTGCAGGGCGCGTGCGGTATCGGCCAAAAAGGGCTGGGCCAACAAATAGCGTGTGTTCGGGCCAACCACCGGCATGGCCTGGCTGTTGCGCGGTGGAAAGAAACTGACCTGCAATCCCATGCGATCGAACAGGCTGCGCATCTGGTCTTCGACCACATCGGCCAGGGTGCCGACCACCATCAGGGCGGGGGCTGTGTCGGTGCTGGCGGGCAAACCAGGAACCATCGCAGCCAGACAAGCGTCTTCGCCTTGGGTGAAGGTGGTTTCGATGCCGCTGCCCGAGTAGTTGAGCACGCGCACCTTGGGGTGGTGGATCTGGTTCTGGCGCTCGGCGGCGCGCGACAGATCGAGCTTGATCACCTCAGAGGGGCAAGAGCCCACCAAAAACAACAAGCGGATGTCTGGGCGGCGCGCCAGCAACTGGCCGACCACGCGGTCGAGTTCTTCGTGCACGTCGGCTAGACCCGCTAAATCGCGCTCGTCGATGATGGCGGTACCAAAGCGGGGTTCGGCAAAGATCATCACGCCCGCGGCCGACTGGATCAGGTGGGCGCAGGTGCGAGAGCCCACCACCAAAAAGAAAGCGTCCTGAATTTTGCGGTGCAGCCAGATGATGCCGGTCAAGCCGCAAAACACCTCGCGCTGGCCGCGTTCAACCAAGGGCACGACATCGGTACAACCAGGGGTTTCTGCGCGAATGGGGATGACGGTGCTCATGTGCTGGCCTGTGCACCCGATGTGGGCAAAGAAGTTGGGTCGGGGGAGGTGGTTTTTTGCAGCCGCGCCATGCGCAGCTTGCGGATGTATTGCGCGGCGTTGATGGCGTAGCTGCCATAAGCGGCCAGGGCCAGTAGCAGCAAGTCGTTGGCGCTCCAAGCGCCTTGCCACCAAGCCCAGACGTAGGCGGTGTGTAGCGCCATGACCCCCATGCTGACCACGTCTTCCCAATAGAAGGCAGGGGCAAACAGGTATTGGCCGAACACCACTTTTTCCCAAATGGCCCCTGTGACCATGATGGCGTAGAGCACCGCGGTCTTGAGCACCACCGAGGCCAGCGCCCAGTCGGTGTGCTCGCCGGTGTGCAGGCTGTTAATCACCAAATACAGGCTGATGCCAAAAATCAGGAACTGCACGGGGGCCAAGATGCCTTGCACCAGCGTCCAGGCGGTCGCGTCACGCCGGGCGCGTTGCGCTGGCGTGTACAAAACCTGGGGACTGGAAGCGGACATGGGGGACCTTGTGAGTGCGGGGGGGGTTGGGTTTGAATGTAAGTCTGGACATACAGTGTGTCAACACAAATTGACATAAATTTCAATTGCCAGGGTTTACACTAGATACAGGACCCGGAAATCAAATCACACTAGGACCTGTGTTCTGTGGGGGCTTTCACCGGGTCTCACACCACGCACTTCTTGCGACGAGCACTCCGATGTCCGGAGCCTGCCGCTGGTGTTCCCTCCTGATGATCGGTGCTTGTCATGGCGCAATTCAACCTCGAAACCGCACAGTCCCCGCCCATGGCCGAGGGTGCTCGGCATGCCTTGCCCGAAGCTTTGCGCCAAGGTGTACCGGTTGGGCCACGTTTGGTGGGCGGCACCAGTTTCACGGGCAAATCGGCACTCGACCTGGCCCAAATCCAGATCCTGGCGCAAGCCTGCCTGCAGGGCTTGGATGCTGCGCGGCAAGTGGTGTTTGGCTGGCAGCGCCAAGGACAGTCCCTGGAAGACATCTATGTACAAGGCATCACCCCTTGTGCCCGCTTGCTGGGTGATTGGTGGTGCGCCGATCGCCTGGATTTCGCCATGACCACCATCGCGTCGGCCCATTTGCAGCAGCTGTTACACGACTTCAGCAGCGAGTTTTTGCAGGAAACCCCCACGCAACACCAGCCTTGGAGCTTGCTCTTGCTGACCGAGCCCGGTGCTCAGCACAGCCTGGGTTTGTTCATGCTCAGTGAATTTTTCAAGCGCGCGGGCTGGGTCGTGACGGTGGGTGTACCGCAGGATGTGAGCGAGTTCAAGCGCCTGTTCCAGTCGGACTGGTTCGATGCGGTGGGCATTTCGGTGAGCAGCGACCGCCATTTGGACACTTTGGCGGCCTTGCTGCCCAAACTGCGTGAGAGCTCGGACAACTTGGGGCTGCAGGTGTTTGTCGGTGGGCCCATGGCCTTTATTGCACCCGAACGGTTGCAGGGCTTGGCCGCCGAGGTGCTGGCCGAAGACGCACCAGCCACCGTGTCGCGCATCACCCAAGCCATGGCTGGCGCAGCGGCTCGAGCGAACTGATATGGCTTGCTGTGTACGATTCTTAACATTGAAACCGCAAGGCCATCCTTTTTTAGTGATTTATCAGCCTATACTTGTATGACAAATTTAAGTGTCAACTTCCTGATGCTCAAACCCGTTTGGTTTACAACATGAAGCTTCCCTCTTTGGACCCTTCCACCTTTTCCCAGTTACTGGGGGTGGTGTCTGATGTCACCTTGGTCATGGACCCTTTGGGGGTGATCGAGGACGTGTCGACCGGGCGCGACACGCTGGCCGCTTTGGGCTGTCAGTCTTGGGTGGGTCGCCGCTGGATCGACACCGTGACCAGCGAGAGCCGCGGCAAGATCCAGGAGATGCTGTCATCTCAAGGGGCGTCGGATCCGATGCGCTGGCGGCATGTGAACCATCTCTCGCCCATGGGCAGCGAGGTGGCCATTCAATACGTGGTGTTGCCCCTCGGCGGCGGCAAGCTGCTGGCCATGGGCCGCGATCTCGAAAGCCTGGCCGAGTTGCAGCGCCGTCTGGTCGAAACCCAGCAGTCCATGGAGCGCGACTATTTGCGCCTGCGCCACATCGAGGCGCGCTACCGCGTGCTGTTTGACACCTCCTCCGAGGCGGTGTTGATGGTCGACGCCAGCACGCAGCGCGTGCTGGAGGCCAATGTGGGCGCGCAGTCCCTGCTCAAAGACGCTGGAAAACGCCTGGTGGGCCGCGATGTGCGCGAATGTTTCGAAGGTGAAAGCCAAGGTGAAGTGCAGTCCTTGCTGCGCACGGCGCTGGCCACGGGCCGCATCGAGATGTGCGCGGCCCGTGTGGCGGGCTTGCCTTCGGCCTGGACGGTGTCGGCCACGGTGTTCCGCCAAGAGGGTGGGGCGCAGTTTTTGGTGCGTCTGGTCACCCGCGAGGCGGTCGCCGCCACTTTGAATGATGCGGGTTCTTCGGCCGCTTTGAGCGAAGCCATGGAGCGCTTCCCGGATGGTTGGTTGTTGACCGACACCTCGGGCCTGATCAAAAGCGTGAACGAAGAGGGCATGGCTTTGTTGGGTCTGACGGCCTCGTCCCAAGTGGTGGGCCAGAGCCTGGAGCGCTGGCTCTTGCGCGGCGCGGTGGACTGGGGTGTGCTCAACACCAGCTTGCGCCAGCAGTTGCCGGTGCGCAATTTCGCGACCGAAGTGCGCACCCTCTCGGGCATGACCTTGCCCGTCGAGGTGTCGGCCGTGTGCTTGGCCCGGCCTGAGCCGATGTACGCCTTTTTTGTGCGCGACATGGACCGCCGTCTGCAAGGCGGTGCGTCGGTGGCGCAAAGCCAGGCCAACCCGTTTGCCGACCTGTCGCAATTGGTGGGGCGTCGTCCGATCAAGGACATCGTGGGCGAGACGGTGGACACCATCGAGCGCATGTGCATTGAGGCCGCCTTGGAGTTGACCCACAACAACCGCGCTTCTGCTGCAGAAATGTTGGGTTTGTCGCGCCAAAGCTTGTACGTCAAACTGCGCCGCTTTGGCATGGTGGCCGAGGCCGAAACCGACGCGCCTTGAGGGTTGTAAGTTTGAGTTGACATTAAGCGTCAATCCCAGTTGACATTTTAAAAACTCTCTTCACAATGGGGGCATGGACACCCCACCTTTGGCCCACGCGCCACACAACCAGGCCCTGGCGCCGCCGCTGAGTCGGCCTGCCTTGCGCACGGTGGCCGAATTCCTCAAACCCATTACTTGGTTTCCGCCCATGTGGGCCTTTGCCTGTGGCGCAGTGGCCTCAGGGCAGGACCTGGGCGCGAACTGGGCTTTGCTGCTCTTGGGTTTGGTGTTGACCGGCCCGCTGGTCTGCGCCAGCAGCCAAGCGGTGAACGACTGGTTTGACCGGCATGTGGACGCCATCAACGAACCCAATCGCCCCATCCCGTCGGGCCGCATGCCTGGTCGCTGGGGTTTGGGCATTGCCATCGCCTGGACCGCACTGTCGCTGGTCTGGGCCACGCTCATGGGGCCATGGGGTTTTGTGGCCTGCGGCCTGGCCATTGCGCTGTCGTGGGCTTACAGCGCGCCACCCGTGCGCCTCAAAAACAACGGCTGGTGGGGCAACGCGGCTTGCGCCCTGAGTTACGAAGGGCTGGCTTGGCTGACTGGCACGGCCGTCATGTTGGGCGGGGCCTGGCCGGGCCCACACTCGATCGCGTTGGCGCTGCTCTACAGCGTGGGTGCCCACGGCATCATGACGCTCAACGATTTCAAGGCCATTGAAGGCGACCGCCGCATGGGCGTGGCCTCGTTGCCGGTGCAGCTGGGTGCGCACGGCGCGGCGCGCATGGCTTGCGTGTTCATGCTGGTGCCGCAGGTGGTCGTGGCGGCTTTGCTGCTGAACTGGCAACTGCCCTGGCACGCTGCGGCCGTCTTGGCTTTGGCGGTTTCACAGGGGCCTTTGATGCGCCAATTTTTGCGCCAACCGGTGGAACGCGCCTTGCACGTCTCAGCCTTTGGTGTGCCTCTTTTTGTCAGCGGCATGATGGTCAGCGCCTTTGGCCTGCGCCAACTGAGTCTGTTTTCCAACACGCTGGGGGTCGCATGAACAAGATGGTGAATCCTTTGGAGTTTGGCTGGTTCCAAATCATCCGCTTGGGCCTGATCCAAGCCTGCCTGGGCGCGGTGGTGGTGGTGACCACGTCCACCCTCAACCGCATCATGGTGGTCGAGCTGGCGCTACCCGCCTTGCTGCCCGGCTTTTTGGTGGCCTGGCATTACGCGGTGCAGATGGTGCGCCCGCGCATGGGCTTTGGAGCCGACAAGGGGCGGCGCAGCACGCCCTGGATGATGGGCGGCATGTTGGTGCTGGGTGTGGGCGGCGTGATGGCCGCTGGGTCCACGGTGTGGATGGCCACCCAACCCATGTATGGCGCATTGCTGGCCTGGTTGTCCTTCAGCTTGATTGGCTTGGGTGTGAGTGCGTGTGGTACCTCGCTGCTGGCGCTGATGGCCAAGCGGGTGCCCGATGAGCGACGTGCGCCTGCGGCCACCACCGTGTGGTTGATGATGATCGTGGGCTTTGCGGTCACCGCGGGGGTCGTGGGCAAGCTGATTGACCCTTACAGCCCGCAGGTGCTGCTGCAGGTCTCGGCAGGCCTGAGTTTGCTGACCGCCTGCATCACGGCGCTGTGTTTGTGGGGCCTGGAAAAAGACGGTGAACCCTCACAGGCCACAGCGCCCAGCGTGGCCAACGAGCGCCTGAAAAAACAAAATTTCAAAGAGGCCTTCCAAGAGGTCTGGGCCGAGCCTGCGGCGCGCACTTTCACGGTGTTTGTGTTCATGTCCATGCTGGCCTACAGCGCGCAAGACTTGATTCTGGAGCCCTTTGCGGGCGCGGTGCACGGCTTCACGCCTGGGCAGACCACGCAGCTGTCGGGCTGGCACCACATGGGCGTGCTGTTCGGCATGTTGGCGGTGGCCGGTGCCGGTTCGCGCTGGGTGGCGGGACGCCTGGGCTCGGTGCAGGCCTGGATGGTGGGCGGTTGCTTGGTGTCGGCGCTGGCCACGGTGGGTTTGGTCAGTTCGGCTTTGTCTGCTGCATGGCCCCTGAAGGCCAATGTGGTGTTTTTGGGCGTTGCCAACGGCGCGTTCTCGATCGCGGCGATTGCCACCATGATGCGCCTGGCCGGAGAAGGTGGCGCAGGCCGCGAAGGCACGCGCATGGGTTTGTGGGGCGCGGCGCAAGCGGCGGCCTTTGGTTTGGGGGGATTGCTCGGCACCGCTGCCAGCGACCTGGCCCACGCCTTGTTGGGGGAACAACGCACGGCCTATGCCGCCGTGTTTGGCATGCAAGCGCTCATGTTTGCGGTTTCGGCAGCGGTGGCCACACGCCTGCGCACCGGACCTGCAGCGCAGCGAGCGCCTTTGCGTTTTGACGGTCCCGTATTGCTCAAAGGTGGGTCAAGCTCATGAACCAAACCGATTACGATTTTGTGGTGGTGGGCGGAGGTCCCTCGGGGGCCACTGCTGCACACGATTTGGTGCGCCAAGGTTGGCGCGTGTTGTTGCTCGACCGCCAGGGCCGCACCAAACCCTGCGGCGGCGCGATCCCGCCGCGCCTGATCCAGGACTTCGACATCCCCGACCACCTGCTGGTGGCCAAGGTGCGTTGTGCGCGCATGATCTCGCCCACCGACAATAAAGTCGACATCCCCATTGACAACGGTTTTGTCGGCATGGTGGACCGCGACGAGTTTGACGAGTACTTGCGCGACCGCGCAGCCCAGTCGGGTGCGGTGCGTTGCCAGGCGATTTTTGACAAGCTGCAGCACGACGACAGTGGTCAGTTGTGGGTGCACTACACCCCGGTGACCCCCAAAGAACACGCGGCCCAAGAACACGCCCAACCCACCAAAGTGTCCACCCGCATGGTGGTGGGGGCCGATGGCGCACGCTCGGAAGTGGCGCGACAGGCCATTCCCAATGCGCACAAAACCAAGTATGTCTTCGCCTACCACGAGATCATCGAGTCGCCCATAGGCCAACCCGGCTACGACGCAGCGCGCTGCGATGTGTATTACCAAGGTGAGGTCTCGCCCGACTTTTACGGCTGGGTGTTTCCACACGGCAAGACCATGAGCGTGGGCATGGGCAGTGCCGACAAGGGCTACTCGCTGCGCAGCGCCACTGCGCGTTTGCGCGCCATTGCGGGCCTCACCGATGCACCCACCTTGCGCCGCGAAGGCGCGCCGATTCCGCTCAAGCCTCTGCCCCAGTGGGACAACGGCCGCGATGTGGTGTTGATCGGCGACGCTGCGGGCGTGGTGGCCCCGTCGTCGGGCGAAGGCATTTACTACGCCATGGACTGCGCCCGGCGCGTGGCCCAGGCGGCGCACCAAGCCCTCAAAACCGGCAACAGCGCTTGCCTCAAGCAAGGCCGCAAGAGCTTCATGAAGCAGCACGGCCGGGTGTTCTGGATCTTGGCTGTGATGCAGTACTTCTGGTACCAGAGCGACAAACGCCGCGAGAAGTTCGTCAAGATCTGCGAAGACCGGGATGTTCAACGCCTGACCTTCGAGTCGTACATGAACAAAGAGCTGGCGCGCAAGGACCCGATGGCCCATGTGCGCATCTTTTTCAAAGACATGGCGCATTTGTTGGGTTTGGCACGCACATGAGGCCTGAGTGAGCCAGCACCCCGAACACGGCTTGCTGAGGTCAACCCTGGGGCGCAGGCACAAAGCGTCTGTGCGCACCTTGCTTCTGGCCTTTGTGCTCAGCTACGCCACAGCGGGCATCGGCGCGGCTTTGACCGAGTTGGGCCCGTGGTACTTTGCGCTCAAGCACCCGCCCTGGAAGCCACCCGACGCCGCGTTCGGTGTGATTTGGTCCACCATCTTCACGCTGTGCGCCATCAGCGCTTGGCTGGCATGGCAAGCGGCCGACACCGCTGCGCTGCGCCGCCGAGTGGCTGTGCTGTTTGGCGTGAATGCCGTGCTCAACATCCTTTGGAGCTGGCTGTACTTCAAGCTCCAGCGCCCCGACTGGGCGCTGTTCGAGGTGGTGTTTTTGTGGATGTCCATTCTGGCGTTGATCATGGGCCTGTGGCGCTTGTCACGCTGGGCCAGTTTGCTGCTCATCACCTACTGGGTTTGGGTCAGCATCGCCGCCGTGCTGAACCTGCAAACCGTGATGCTCAACGGGCCTTTCGGCGCGCAGCCCTGAGCGCCCCACCCAACCAGGAGAGTTCCCATGCCCCCCTCCCTCATGGCCACGATTTTTTTGTTGATGACCGGCTTGTGCGGTGCGGCTTATTGGTGGCTGGACCACCGGATGCAGCGCTTGTCGGACACCTTGCGCGACACCTACAAACTGGGCCTGATGATCATCTACGGACTGCAGATGGTGTTGCTGCTCATGTTCGCCATCTAGCCATGGTCGATTTCGCCCCTGTGGCCTTCGGCGCATGCTCGCGCGCGGCCTGCGCCGCATGAAGAGGCCTGGGCTTGTGTTGGCGCTGACCGCTTTGACGCTGCTGTCCCTGTGGTTGTGGACACCCGATCTGCCACGTGCCACTTTGGAGGCCCGTTACTTGGTATCATCCGCTGACCTGCGCCGCGTGGGGCCTTGGCAGCTGCATGTGCGCGACAGCGGCCCGCCCAGCTCAGCACCCCGCAAGTCCGATGCACAGACCGATGCCCCAGCGGTCGTTTTGTTGCACGGCTTTGGTTCGAGTTTGCAGACCTGGGACGCCTGGGCAGAGGGTCTGGCCGCCACACACCGCGTGGTGCGCATCGACCTGCCTGGCAGTGGCCTGAGCCCGCCCGACCCGGCTCAAGATTACCGCGACGAGCGCAGCGTGCAAATGCTGGTCGCCTTGCTGAACGATTTGGGCTTGAAACGCGTCAGCCTGGTGGGTCATTCCATGGGCGGGCGCATCGCTTGGACCTTTGCGGCCAAATTCCCCGAGCGGATCGACAAACTGGTGTTGGTGGCCCCCGATGGTTATGCCAGTTTCGGCTTTGAGTACGGCCAAGCCATGGAGGTACCCGCCACACTGGGCCTGATGCGCCATGTGCTGCCCAAGCCCTTGCTGCGCATGAACCTGAAAGCGGCTTATGCCCAGCCCGAGTCGCTCAGTGATGCCGTGACCACGCGTTACCACGATTTGATTTTAGCGCCCGGGGCGCGTCAGGCCATGCTCGACCGTTTGGCGCAAACCGTGTTGCAAGAGCCCGGGCCACTGCTGCGCCAAATCCGAGTGCCCACCTTGCTGGTCTGGGGCGAGGCGGACGCCATGATCCCCGTGAGCAATGCCCGCGATTACTTGCAAGACTTGCCGGACAGCCGCTTGGTGTCCTGGCCCGCTGTGGGTCATTTGCCGCAAGAAGAAGCGGCGCAGCTGTCTTTGCAGGCGGTGGTGGATTTTCTGCGCTGAACGGCGCTGGGCAAGCGCGCTTGACCTCAAGCCCTTCAGGGCTCAGCGCCACACCAGCGCATAATTTGCTGAGCCGTACCCATGGGGTCTTGTTCATGGGCCAGATGGCCCAAACCTGTTTGAACGTGCAGTTGCGCATGTGGCAAGCGCTGGCAGGCTTCGTCGGCCAAGGCCGGTGGCACGGTCTGGTCATGTGCGCCGATGTGCATGAACACCGGGTTGCGGACCTCGTGCAGGCGTGCGGCCAAGGGCTTGAGCCGCCAAGCCGCCATCATCGACAACACGCCGTGCACATGGCTCGAGTCGCTGAGCACCCGGGAATAAAGGTCTATCCCCTGCGCATCGAGTGTGGAGCCTGTTCGTGCGATCCACTCTGCTACAGCACCCTGTTTGGCTGCCATTTTGGCGGTGGCCCAGGCCGACAGCGGGTTGAGCGCCGCCAATTTGGCCGCTGGACCGAACAACCATGAGGCCACGCCGGGCAGCGGCAGCCAAGCGGGGTTCAAACCGATCAGTGTGCTGCGCGAGGCGCTGTCAAAGTGCAGCGCCATGTGCGCGGCAATCGCCGCGCCTGCCGAGTGGCCGACGATGACCTGTGGCGTGAGATTGAGTTGCAGCATCAGCGCGCGCAGGCCTTCGGCCATGCCGGGCAGCGAGAGTGCGCCTTCGGGCCCCCGGCTGGTGAAGGCGTGGCCGGGCAGGTCGGGCACGACCACGGTGAAGTGCTGGGCCAAGGTGGGCATGAGGCCACGCCAGCTGAAGTGGCCCGATCCCGTGCCGTGCAAAAGCAGCATGCAAGGCCCTTGGCCCATTTGCTGCACATGCCACTGGATGCCACCTGCTTGCACCAATCGGCTGTGCTGCGCGTGCGGCCACATGTCCGGACGGGCCTGGTGATCGGCCCAGGCCATACCGGGGTAGAAGCTGTCAAACATGGCGACTCAAGCCTGCGAGCTGCGCACGCGTTCGATGGCGTGGGCCATGCGCTGCGACTGCACCTGCGGCATGGGCAGGTAGCTCGCGCCCATGGTGCTGGCCAGTTGCTGCGCTTGCGCGTCGGGGTGCATGGAGGTGTCGATCCACAAGGCGCGATGGCCGCTGGCGCGCCACTGTTGGCCCCAGCTTTGCGCGTCCAGTTGCGCTTGGGCGCGGCCACCCAGGCCTTGCAGCGTCACGTTGGCGCGTCCGTCGCTCAGCACCACCAAGATGGGTGTGACGCCTTGGCGTTGCAACTGTGCCGCTTGTTCGTACGCCATTTTGAGGGCCAGCGCCAAAGGTGTGCCTCCGCCGCCGGGCAGGCCGGTCATGGCGCGTTTGGCGCGCACCAACGAACGCGTCATCGGCAGCAGCAGCTGGGCTTGCGCGCCCCGAAAGGCCACGATGCAGACGCTGTCGCGCCGGGCATAGGACTGTTGCAGCAGCAACTCGACAGCGCCTTTGGCCTCGGCCAATCGCTGCAAAGCGGCCGAGCCCGAAGCGTCGAGCGCCAGGATCAGGCAGCTGGAGGCGCGCTGCTGGTAGCGTTGGATGTGGAAGTCTTCGGCGCGGATCGCGACGCGGCCGGTGCTGTGCGCTTGCCGCAAACGCTGCTTGGGCGCGGCCGCGCGCAAGGTGGCCAGCACATGCAGGCGCGCCTGACCGCCGGGGCGGCCCGGGCGTGGGGGCAGGGGGCGGCCGCGCTGCGAGCCCGCGCGGGTTTGGCCGCTGCGCCCCGAGGTGTTGTGGCTGGCTGCGCCTTGGCGCGTCATCAGCGCGTCGAGCATGTGCGGCGGCAAGCTGGCCAAGGCGGCAGCGACCATCATCTCTTGCAGGTCTTCGGCACTGGGTTCGGCGTTTTGTTCGGGTGGTGGGTCCAGGCCCTCGTCTTTTTCAGCGTCGTTCTCAGGCGCTTGATCGGCATTTTCTGGCGGCTCAGGCGGCTCTGACGGTGGTGTGGCGTCTTCCGGTGGCGCAGGCTCTGATTCTTGTGCCGATGGCTCGGCAGGCCACTGTGTGGCGCGAGGGGCGAGCACACAGCGCGCGGCAAAACCCAGATCATCGGCATCGAGCGTGCTGCGCCCGTTCAGCGCCGCATGGCTGCAGGCCACACGCAGCGCCAGGCTGGGCACGCGCAAAGAGCCTATGCCCAGGTCCAAAGCGGCGGTGCACAGCGCTTGCATGTGTTCGTCGCTCGCTTGCACTTGTGGCAACTGCTCGCGGGCGCGGGCCAAAGCGCCGGGGCTCAGGCGAATCTGCAGACCATCCGATTCGCTGTTGTCCTGCCACGCCGCGTGGATGTCGCTGGGTGAGAGTTCGTTCAGATCCAGCCACACGCCCAGGCGCTCGGCCAAGGCCGCGCCCACGCCCGGTTCGTCGGGCAAAGATTCGTCGAGTGCCACCACGCCAAAGCGGGTGGGTGTGGGGGCTGCGCTGTGGCGGGTGGGCGGCACTTGGCCTTGTTCAAGGGCTTGGACCAAAGGCGCGAGCAGGGTGGGCGAGAGGCGCTCGGCCATGGGCAGGCAGACCAAGCCTTGGTCGGCCTGTTGCAGCAGGCCCGCTTGGCTGTGCAGCTGCCCGGTTTGCAGCGTGTGGGCCAGGTCGATGCCGCCCAGCAACCGTTCAATGTCCACCGAACCTGGCACTTTGACCAAGCCAATGCCCAGCCCTGCCAAAGCGTGCAGCCAGCGCTCGCGCACCGGGCCGTGTGGCGCGCGCAGGCACACGCCGCCAAAACCCAAGGGGTCGAGTTGCAGCAGCTGCAGCGCCGTCAGTGCATCGTTCCAGCGCTCCAGCGGGTCCGAGGGCTGCGTATTGTCGCGGGCCATGCGTGCAGCCAATTCAGGCGGCCAGCACTTCTTGCAAGCTGCGCTGCACGCGCGCGCCCGAGTCGGTGTCGTCCAGCGGGTTGCGGCGCAGGCGGTGGCGCAGGGCCAGCGGGGCCATGCTTTGCAGGTGCTCGGCCTTCACGGCTTTGTGGCCTTGCAGCGCGGCATACGCCCGGGTGGCGCGCAGCAGCGTGAGTTCGGCGCGCAGGCCGTCGGTGCCCAGTTGCTGGCACAAGCGGGCGCACAGCATCAGCATGTCGTCGCTGACCTCCACCGCGTCCAGCAACTCACGCGCTTTGAGGATGCGCTTTTGCAGCTTCTGGTTGTCCTTGTGCCACAGCGCCTTGAAGGCCTCTGGGTCTTTGTCAAAGGCGTCGCGGCGTTTGATGATGCTCACGCGCAGCGCCAAGTCTTGTGGCGTGCGCACCTGCACCGACAGGCCAAAGCGGTCCAGCAGTTGCGGGCGCAGCTCGCCTTCTTCGGGGTTGCCGCTGCCCACCAGCACAAAGCGGGCGGGGTGGCGCACGCTCAGGCCTTCGCGCTCGACCAGGTTTTCACCCGAGGCGGCCACGTCGATCAAGAGGTCCACCAAGTGGTCATCGAGCAGGTTGACCTCGTCGATGTACAAAAAGCCCCGGTGCGCCTGGGCCAGCAGGCCGGGCGCGAAAGACTTCACGCCTTGCGACAGGGCTTTTTCCAGATCCAGTGCGCCCACCACACGGTCTTCGGTGGCGCCCAAAGGCAGGTCGACCACGGCCACGCTTTGGCGTTCGGTCACGACTTTGGCTTTGGGGTCGCGGGCTTGGCAGACCGGGCAGGCGCTGGCAGGCTTGGCCGGGTCGCAGCGGTAAGGACAGCCTTTGACGACCGAAATCGGGGGGAGCAGGTCGGCCAAGGCGCGCACGGCGGTGGATTTGCCGGTGCCCCGGTCGCCCAAGACCAGTACACCGCCAATCGACGGGTCAACCGCCACCACCTGGATGGCGAGGGTCATTTCATCTTGACCAACGATGGCCGCAAAAGGGAAGGTCAATGCCATGGGGCGTTCCGCAAAACTGATCTCGGCCCATCATCCAAAAGACGCGGCAAAGTGTCAAGTTAAATTTACACTTGAGCTCAGGTTTTGCGGGGGCTGGTGGCCACGGTGTCAGATTCGGGTCGGGTTTCCGGCTTCAAACCGTAACGTGCCGCCAAATCCCAAACGTGCTGCGGCAGCATGTTTTTGATGCGGGCTGGTGCCTCGCGGCGCAGGTGCAAGATGGATTCGATGGCCTTCATCTCGACCCGGGCGCGTGCAAACTCCAGGCCACGCGGCCCTAACCGGGGCATGAGCCAGTTGACCAGCGGCTTGATCCAGGCGGGCATGCGCCGCAGCGGCAGGCCCCCGGCCGCGCGCTCGGTGTTGGCCATGAAGCCGCGCACCGGGCCATCCCGTTTGCCCCGGCTGATGGGGGCGCTGGTGACCAATTGCGATTGAATGCCGTCCAGCACCGCTTGTCCGCGCGCGTTGCGCACCAGCACCCACTGCTCGCCGTGCCCGCCCATATAACCCACGGTGATGTCGGCCAGCACATTGGTGTAGTCCACGCAGGTGCGGCAGGTCAACGGGAAAAAGTCGGGCGGCAAGTTGGACAGCGGCAGGTTCAAAAACGGGATCAGGCGCTTGTCGCCCTGGTCGGTGCGCACCTCGACCTTGTAATCGGCGCGGAACTCGACGTAGCTGATGTCTTGTGGTCGGTCCGAAATCAGGCCCAGAAACTGGTGGAAGTTTTCGGTGGTGGTGTTGTCAGAGCATGGCGTGCCGATTACGTAGAGCTGGTCCAGGCCTTGCTCGCGTTCGAGCTGCGGCTGGATGGCGCGCAGGGCGTAAATCTGACACGGAATGCCGATCACGGCCAAGCGCTTGTGGCCTTGGGCCAGCGCGGGCTCCACCAGGCTGAGCAGCGGCGCATAACCCATGCGCATGCCCCGGCACTGCGCCATGTCCTCGGCGCGGGTGACCAGCAACGGGCGCGGCCGCCAGCGGTCGTGCGGGTCGGCGGCCATGGCGATCACGGCGTCAACCAGGCCTTGTTCGAGCAACACCTCGGCCAATCGGGTGGTGATGCCTGTCCACTGCGCGCCCTGTGTGGGCGGGTCCAGGCGTGCACTCAGGATCTGTTGGTAAGGCCCGAAGAACAACTCATCAGCTTGGGCCGGATGTGTGGCGCTGCCCTGTTGGCGCTGGCGGCCATGCACACGCTGCTCCAAGCCCGGGTAATCGGGCTGGATGAACTGGCAGGCCTGGCCGCATCGCTTGGGGTCATCCGTGCGGGAGAGGCCGCAGTCGGTGCACAGCTTGCGGACGGGGGTCGACGCATTGGCCGCAACGGTCGGGGCGGAAGGCGTGCCAGTGGCTTGCACGTCAGTCGGCGATTAAACGGCGCGGGTGAGGGGCATCACCCCCACCAGCCAGACGTGCAAGCCGCCCATCAGGAAAGCCGCCCAGACACCCGTACCCACCCCCACCGCCAGCAAAGTGCCCAGCAACTTGCCTTCAGGAGCCGAGTGCAGGTTGTGGCGATCCCGTTGGCGTGCGGCGCGGAACACCAACACCGACCAAACGAGGAAGCCACCGAACAAGAGCACATCGGCCAGGTTGCCGTTGGACAACAAATGGCCGAGCGCCCAGACCTTGACCGACAAGGTCATGGGGTGGCGCAGTTTGGCTTTGATCTGGTTGCCGGGCACATAGGTGGCCACCAGCAAGACCATGGCGACCCACATCAGCAAAATGGTGGCGTGTTGCATGCCGCGCGGCGGCGTCCACAGCAGCACCGGCTCCAGCCTTGCCTGGCCGTAGCCTTGCACCAACAGGTAAAGCCCGAGCACGGCAACCGCTGCATAAACGGCCTTAAAGCCCAGCGCACCCCAGCGGGCCATGCTGTTTTCTCGTACCTGCGGGGCCAGGCTTTGCAGAGAGTGAATGCCCAAAAAGAGCGCCAAGCCAATCAACAGTTGCAGCATGTCAAAACCTTTAGGGGTAAATGTGTCTTTATGACGCATTCTGACATGGACATGTCCATCGCGGTTGACATTCAAAAACCAGGGCTTTCCTGTGTGATTTGCTCAAGTAATCTGGTCCGGATGACAAGGTGACTGATGTGGCGCACAATGAACTGTCCAGTATTTTCTGACGGTTACTTCCAAGGAGTCTTCTATGTCCCGTTTTACTTCTCTGTCTTCGACCCGCCGTGTGTTCATGATGCAAGTGGCCACCGCTGCCACCGCCGTTTTGGCGGTGAGTGAGGCTTCAGCCCAGGCCATGGTCGATGAAAAAGACCCACAAGCCGTGGGCCTGGCCTACAAGGCCGATGGCACCAAGGTTGACAAAGCCAAGAACCCCAAGTTCGCCGCTGGCTCCAACTGCGCCAACTGTGCCTTGTTCCAAGCCAAGGCTGGCGCTGCTGCCGGTGGTTGCCCCTTGTTTGCAGGCAAGCAAGTGGCAGCCAAGGGCTGGTGCTCGGCTTGGGCCAAAAAGGCTTAATGCCTCCAGGACTCAGCGGACTTCACCCCGCAAAGACCGCCAAAACCGCCTTTGGGCGGTTTTTTTGTGCCCATTTCCGACCCACAACTCAGGGCATACCCTGATTTGCCCGCTTGAATCAAGGCTTTAACCACACAAAGTGTCAATCCATCGTTACACTTTGCCTTGTCTTCAACCGACCGGAAAGCCCTTTCATGGCGTCTTGGGTGCTCACAGCGATGGACCTGGCCTGCCAAAAGGCCCAGCGGACTTTGTTCGAGGGCGTGAGCTTTTCCGTGCCCGCGGGCAGTTGGTTGCACATCGAAGGCGGCAACGGCTGCGGCAAGACCAGTTTGCTGCGCATCCTGTGTGGTCTGTCCCCAGCGGCACGCGGCCAAGTGCTGTGGCCTTCTTCTTCCCCTTCTTCCTCTTCCTCGCAGACCTCGCTCTCGCGTCCCGACCGCTCGGTGCTGCATTACATCGGCCACGCGCTGGGCCTCAAGCCTGATCTCACCGCTTGTGAAAACCTGTGTGCCGATGCACAAGTCAGTGGCTTGGCACTCGGCCGCGAGCAAGCGGTTCAGGCGCTGGCCGCGCAGGGCCTGCAAAGCCGCGCCCACCTGCCCGTGCGGGTTTTGTCACAAGGCCAACGACAAGGTGTGGCTTTGGCGCGTTTGCGCACCAGCCCGGCACGGCTGTGGGTCTTGGACGAGCCCCTGGTGGGCTTGGACACTCAGGCCACCGCCACGGCCCGCGCCTTGCTGCAATCGCATGTGGATGCGGGGGGCGCTGTGGTCATGACCAGCCACCACGATGTGGGCTTGCAAGGCCCGGGGGCGCGCTTGCACTTGGGACGCGAGGTGGGCCGCGCATGAACACCCCCGCCATGACCGTCCCTGTGTCAGCGCTGGCTGCTCAGCCCGCGCTGCCCAGCCCTTGGCAAGCCATGCTTGGCCTGCTGCGGCGCGACCTGCGCTTGGCCCTTCGGCGCAAGGCCGAGTGGATGGGCGCGGTGTTTTTCTTTGTCTTGGTGGCGGCTTTGTTTCCGCTGGCCATCGGCCCTGAGCCGGCCACGCTGCGCCTGATCGGGCCCGGGGTCTTGTGGGTGGCGGCCTTGCTGGCGAGCATGCTGAGCCTGGGCCGTTTGTTCGATGCCGATCACCAAGACGGCAGCCTGGAGCAGCTGGCGCTGTCGGTAGCGCCCCTGCCTTGGTTGGTCAGCGCCAAGCTGCTGGCGCATTGGTTGATCTCGGGCTTGCCCTTGGTGCTGTTGTCGCCGCTCCTAGGGCTGCAGTTCGGTTTGGGGTCAGAGGCTTTGGGCATGCTGGCGCTCACGCTCTTGATCGGCACGCCCGTGCTGTCACTGCTGGGCGCGATTGGCGCGGCCCTCACTTTGGGTGTGCGCGGTGGCGGGGTGCTGCAGTCGCTCTTGCTCTTGCCTTTGTATGTGCCGGTGCTGGTGTTCGGCACGGGTGCGGTCGATGCACAGATGCGTGGCCTCGGGGCCGAGGCGCATGTGTCCATTTTGTTGGCCCTCTTGCTCGCTTCTGCGGCGCTCAGCCCTTGGGCCTGTGCGGCGGCTTTGCGCTTGGCGCTGGAATGAAGAGGGAAGGTCCATGAAGCTTTTTCACTACGCCGCGCCACAATATTTCTACCCCTTGGCCGGGCGCCTCTGGCCTTGGTTGGCGCTGCTGGCCACGGGGCTGGCGCTGGCGGGTTTGTGGGTGGGTTTCATGGTCGCGCCGTCCGACGCACAGCAGGGACAGGCCTACCGCATCATTTACATCCATGTGCCCGTGTCGTGGATGGCCATGGTCATTTACCTGGCCATGGCGTTTTGGAGTGTGCTGGGTTTGGTGTTCCACACACGCTTGTCGGGCCTGATGACGCGGGCGTTGGCGCCCACCGGGGCCTTGCTGGCGTTTTTGTCGCTGTGGACCGGGGCCTTGTGGGGCAAGCCGATGTGGGGCACTTATTGGGTGTGGGACGCGCGGCTGACCTCGATGCTGATCTTGTTGTTTTTGTATTTGGGCTACATCGCCTTGACCTCGGCCATCGAAGACCCGCGCCGCTCGGACCGGGCGGGCGCCTTGGTGGCGGTGGTGGGGGCAGTCAACGTGCCCATCATTTACTTTTCGGTCAAATGGTGGAACACCTTGCACCAAGGTGCATCGGTGTCGCTGACCCAGTCGCCCAGCATGGCCAGCATCATGCTGACCGGCATGTTGCTGATGAGCTTGGCCGTGTGGTTGTACGCCGCGGCCATCGCTTTGTGGCGCGTGCGCAGTTTGATTTTGGAGCGCGACAGCCACGCCGCTTGGGTGCAGCAACTGCCCGAGGTGTTGGTGCACCGCGCACACCGCGATTGGCGAGGTGCCGCATGATTTGGCAAAGCGCTTCAGAGTTTTGGGCCATGGGTGGTTATGGCTTGTACGTGTGGGGCAGCATGGGCGTGAGCGCTGCCTTGATGGCTCTGGAGGTGTGGCTGGTGCGCGTGGGCCGCCGGCAAGCGCTGGACGCAGTGTGCGACGCCATGGATACCGAGGCCCTGGATGCCGAACCCCCGGTTGCTTCACAGGCCTTCTCAGCCGGGGCTGCAAGCCCCGTTCATTTCACCCAAGGAGCTGCGTCATGAAAAGCCGCTACCAGAGAATGTTGGGTATCGGTTTGGGCTTGCTGCTCGTGTGCGGTGCGCTGTTTTTTGTTCTTAACGCTTTCCAGAGCAACCTGGTGTTTTTCTTCACGCCCACCCAAGTGGCGGCTGGCGAAGCGCCCAAAGAGGGCCACTTCAGAGTCGGTGGTTTGGTCAAGGCAGGCAGCGTGCAACGCGACGGCATGGCGGTGAGCTTTGTGGTGACCGACACGCAGCGTGACGTGCCGGTGCGCTATGTGGGCCTGCTGCCCGATTTATTCAAAGAAGGCAAAGGGGTGGTGGCGCAAGGTCGCCTCGACGCAAGCCGCCTGTTTGTCGCCAGCGAAGTGCTGGCCAAACACGACGAAAACTACATGCCGCCCGAAGCCCAGCACGCGCTGGACGAGGCGGCCAAGGCCCGTACGGGTGCGGCGGTAGCGCAATGAAGCGCACTGTTTTTTCAGGAGCTTGGCATGTGGCCTGAAGCCGGTCACATGGCCTTGATCATGGCGGCTTGGGTCGCTGTGCTGCAATCGGTGCTGTCGCTGTGGGGCAGTTTGTCGGCCCGGCGCGCAGGTTGGCAAGCGCTGGCCAGGCCTTTGGCGGTCTTGCAATTGGTGCTGATCGTGTTGGCCTTTGGCGCTTTGTGGCACGCGTTTTATGTGCACGATTTCAGCGTCAAATACGTGGCCCAACACTCCAACACCTTGCTGCCGACGCCGTACCGCCTGTCGGCCATTTGGGCCGGGCACGAAGGTTCTCTGTTGCTGTGGGTCTTGATGCTGGCGCTGTGGTCGGTGGCGGTGGCCAGCTTTTCCAAGCGCTTGCCGCAGGCCTTGGTGGCCCAGGTGTTGGGCGTCATGGGCGCGGTGTCGGTGGGTTTCCTGGCCTTCATCCTCACCTTGTCGAATCCGTTTGCGCGGCAGTTCCCGGCACCTGCCGAGGGGCGCGATTTGACGCCTTTGCTGCAAGACCCGGGTTTGGTGATCCACCCGCCCATGCTTTATATGGGTTATGTGGGTCTGTCGGTGGCCTTTGCTTTTGCCATGGCTGCGCTGCTCTCGGGCAGGCTCGATGCCGCGTGGGCACGTTGGGCGCGGCCCTGGACGGTGGCCGCCTGGGGCTTTTTGACGCTGGGCATCGCGCTGGGGTCGTGGTGGGCTTATTACGAATTGGGCTGGGGCGGTTGGTGGTTTTGGGATCCGGTGGAAAATGCCTCGCTCATGCCTTGGCTGGTGGCCACGGCGCTCATCCATTCGCTCATGGTCACCGACAAGCGCGGCCAGTTCAAGGCCTGGACAGTGCTCTTGGCGATTGGCGCTTTTTCGCTCAGCCTGCTGGGCACCTTCCTGGTGCGCTCGGGGGTGTTGACCTCGGTACACGCCTTTGCCACAGACCCTTCGCGGGGCATTTTCATTTTGATGTTTTTGGCCGTGGTGGTGGGCGTGTCGCTGGCGCTGTTTGCCTGGCGCGCACCGCAGTGGGCCAATGCCTCGCAACCGGTGGCCGGTTCGCGCGAATCGTTTTTGCTGCTCAACAGCGTGCTCCTGGTGGTGGCCATGGCGGCGGTGCTGCTAGGCACTTTGTACCCGCTGATCATCGACGCACTCAACCTGGGCAAGCTCTCGGTCGGGCCGCCGTATTTCGACCGCGTGTTTGTGCCGCTGATGGTGCCGCTCTTGTTGGCCATGGTGCCGGGCACGGTGGTGCCTTGGCATGTGGCGCGCTGGGCGGCGGTGCGCTCGGTGGTGGTGCCCGGGGCCTTGGCGCTTTTGTTGGCCAGCGCTTGGGCCACTTGGGGTGGGGCGCCTCAGACTGCAGAGGCTGTGACCACGGCCAGTGGCTGGCTCACGGTGATGGGCGGTACGCTGGGCGGCTGGATCGTGCTCTCGGGCGCTTGGCAAATCGTGCAGCGCTTGCGCTTGCGCTTGCCTGGATCGCCGGGCCTGGCTTGGTGGGGCATGCAGGTGGCGCACCTGGGTGTGGCGGTGCTGGTGCTGGGCATCACGGGCGTCAAGTCCTTTCAGGTCGAGCGTGATGTGCGACTGGGCTTGGGCGATTCGGTCACCGTGGCGGGCGTGCGTTACCAGCTCATGAGTGTGGACCAGCACTTGGGGCCCAACTATTTGGCCTTGCGCGCCCAGTTGAAGCTGTTCGAAGGCCAGCTGGGCGACGAGCGGCAGGTCGGTACTTTGCAGCCCGAAAAACGCCGCTATGTGTCGAGCGCCATGCCCATGACCGAGGCCGCGATCGACCGCAACCTGTGGCGCGACCGTTATGTGTCTTTGGGCGAGCCCTTGGCGGGTGAGCCACCGCAGTGGAGCTTTCGGGTCTACCACAAGCCTTTTGTGTCCTGGATCTGGCTGGGTGCGGTGTTCATGGTGCTGGGGGGTGGCTTGGCAGCGTTCGATCGGCGCTACCGGCAGGCGACATCGGCAACGCGTGCGCTTGGCGCTCAAGCTGACGTGGGCATGGGTGCGTCTGGCGTGCGAGTTGCAGGGCCTGTGCCAGTGGTCAGAGGCGCTGTCTCATGAGCGCGCTGTCTGCCAAGGCCACAAGCCGCCGCATGCCGCGCTGGGTGTTTGTGCCACTGGCCCTGTTTTTGGCCATGGTGGTGTTTTTGGGTGTGGGCCTCACGCGCAACCCGCAAGAGATTCCCTCCCCTCTGATCGGCCGCCCCGCACCGGCTTTTGAGTTGCCGCTGGTGGGCGGGCCGGGCGTGTTCAACGCGGCGCAGTTCAAGGGTCAGCTCACCTTGGTCAACCTGTGGGCCACCTGGTGCGCGGGCTGCAAAGAAGAGCACCCGATTTTGATGGCGCTGGCCCGCCAGCCCGGCCTGAACATGGTGGGCATCAATTACAAAGAACTGCAGGCCTCGGAACTCTCGGGCCAAGAACCGCTCAGCGCCGAATCGGTCCAGAAAGCCACGGCGCGCAGCCAGGCTTGGTTGCAAAAAAATGGCCAGGCTTTTGGCGTGAACCTGCTGGACATGGACGGCCGTGTGGGCATGGATTTTGGTGTGTATGGCTTGCCCGAAACCTATTTGATTGACCGCGAGGGCGTGGTGCGCTTCAAGCACGCCGGGGCCTTGACGCCCGATGTGGTGCAGCAAAAACTGCTGCCCTTGCTGCGGGGGGTGTATTGATGCGCGCGGTGCTGCGGTGGGTGCTGGCCTGCCTTGGGCTGTGCTGCGCTTGTGCGATGGCCCAAGCGCCGGGTGGTTTGGCAATGGGCGCGCCCGTGGCAACGCAAGCCAATGCCCCCATGTCGACCGCTGTGCAAGCGCGCTGGGACCACATCGCGGCCGAGCTGCGTTGCTTGGTCTGCCAAAACGAATCGCTGGCTTCGTCGAATGCCGAGTTGGCCCTGGACCTGCGGCGCGAGCTGCGCGGTCTGATCGAGCAGGGCCAAAGCGATGCCGACATCCGCCGCTTTTTGGTCAGCCGTTACGGTGACTTTGTGCTCTACAAGCCCGAGGTCAAGCCCGTGACCTGGCTCTTGTGGTTCGGCCCCTTTGTGTTGCTGTTGGGTGCACTGGTGCTGGCGCTGCGCTTGATGCGCCGCACGCCTGCTGAGTCCGCGCCCTTGACCGACAGCGAACGCGCCCGCGTTCGCCAACTGCTGGAGTCCTGATGTCTTTTGTGCCGCCTTGGCTGGGTTTGTTGTGGGTGCTGATGGCTTTGGGGCTGCTGGCCGCTGGGGTCTTGCAGCGTGGCCTGAAAAAGCAGGTGCAGGTCGTGGGGCTCGAGCGGCAGTCACAGACCAACCGCAGGATTGCGCAAGCACACCTGGCCGATCTGGACCGTGCTTTGGCCGAAGGCCGTTTAACGGCGCTGCAGCATGAAGTGGCCCGCGATGAATTGCTGCGCCATCTGTTGGACGACGCGGCGCAGTCTGACGAGGCACCCGTTGCGGCAGTGCCTGCGCGATGGCTCTGGTGGGTCGGGGCCTTGGTGGTGCTCAGTGGCCTGAGTTATCTGCAACTGGGTGCCTCCCACGCTTGGTGGCCCAAGCCTTTGAGCCAGCGGGTCCAAATCAGTGCGACCACGCCCGAGCAATGGGCGGAGCAAACCCGTGTGTGGCAAGAAGCCACACAAAAACGCCCGGAGGATGCCGAGGCTTGGTTGACGCTGGCGCGGCTGCACGCCGCCCAAAACGCGCATGCCCCGGCCGAGCAGGCCTTGGCGCGTGTGCTGGCCTTGTCGCCCGAGCCCGATCTGTGGATCGAGCGGGCGCAGATGAAAGCTTTGAGCGCAGGTGGTGTCTACACCGGAGAGCCTTGGCAGTGGATTCAAGACGTGCTGCGCACACAGCCCCAGCACCTGAACGCGCTGGTGCTCGCGGGCAGCGCGGCTTTGTCTGAAAAGCGTCACGCCGCCGCGCAAGATTATTGGCAACGTGCCTTGGCTTTGGTGCCCGCCGACAGCGAGGCGGGCCAAGGCCTGCAGCGGGCGCTGGCAAAAGTGGCCGAGAGGGTGGCCGAGCTGGCGGCGGCTCCGGCAGCTGTTGGTGAAGCGAGGGCAGGAGCCTTATCGGCGGCGACTCCGGTGGGCGACGTCAAGCCTCTGATTCAGGGCGAGGTTCGTATTTCCCCCGAGGTGCAAAGTCAAATTGCCGCAGGCGCGACCCTGTTTGTGTACGCCATGGCCGAAGAGGGCTCGCGCCGCCCTGTGGCCATCTGGCGCGGCACACCCACCTCATGGCCGGTGCGCTTTGCTTTGAATGACAGCATGGGCATGGGTGCACCACCTGTGTTGTCATCGCTGGCGCAAGTGCGCTTGGTGGCTCGCATCTCCAAAACCGGCTCGGCGCAAAAGCAAGAAGGTGATCTGCAGGTCGAACTGCCGGGTGTAAAGACCGGCGTGCAGGGCGTCGTGCTTCAAATCAGCGGTCGCTGACACCTGCTGCAAGCTGGGTGCACAGTGTGCACCCGAAGAACTGGGTCAGCCCTGACGCAGCTTGCGCGAATGGCTGTGTACCGCCTCCACCAGCGCCGTCACATGTTCGGGCGGGGTGTATTGGCTGATGCCGTGGCCCAGGTTGAAGATGTGTGTGGGGCCTGTGGTTGAGCGGTCGGTGTGCGGCGTGCCAAAGCTGTCCAGCACCCGGTGCACTTCGGTCGCGATCTGCGCGGGCGGGGCAAACAAGATGTTCGGGTCGATGTTGCCTTGCAGCGCTTTGCCGGGGCCGCCGACTTGGCCGCCCACCAAGGCCCGGGCACGGCCCAGGTTCATGGTCCAGTCCAGGCCCAGCACGTCGCAGTTCAGGCCCGCCATCTCGGGCAGCCACAAGCCGCCGCCTTTGGTGAACACGATCCTGGGGATGCGCTGGCCGTTGTGCTCGGTCTTCAGTTGCGAGAGGACGCGTGCGGTGTAGGCCATGCTGAACTGCTGGAAAGCCCCATCGGCCAGCACGCCGCCCCAGCTGTCGAAAATCATGGCCGCTTGGGCACCCGCTTCGATTTGGGTGTTCAGGTACAGGGCAACAGCGTCCGCGTTGATCTCCAAAATGCGGTGCATCAGGTCGGGGCGGCTGTACATCAGGGTTTTGACATGGCGGTAGTCGTCCGAGCCCGCGCCCTCGACCATGTAGCACGCCAGCGTCCAGGGGCTGCCAGAAAAACCGATGAGGGGCACTCGGCCGTTCAGCGCCTTGCGAATCGACGTCACCGCATCGAACACGTAGCGCAGCTTGTTCATGTCGGGCACAGCGAGTTCTGCCACGGCCGCTTCGTCGCGCACATTCTTGGCAAAGCGTGGGCCTTCGCCTTGTGCAAACGACAGGCCCAGGCCCATGGCGTCGGGCACGGTGAGGATGTCACTGAACAAGATGGAGGCGTCGAGCGGGTAACGGTCCAGGGGCTGCAGCGTCACCTCGGTGGCGTAATCCACGTTGGTGGCCAGGCCCATGAAGCTGCCGGCCTTGGCGCGGGTGGCGCAGTACTCGGGCAAATACCGCCCAGCTTGGCGCATGAGCCAGACGGGGGTGTGGTCGGTGGCCTGGCGCAGGCAAGCACGCAGGAAGGTGTCGTTTTGCAAGGGGGCGAATGCCGAAGAAGACGCTGTGGCGTTGGAGCTTGTGTTCATCTGAACATTTTCGCAGGCAGCATGGGTCTGGTCCAGTGCAAGACGTCTCGGATGTTCAAACCCAAGCGATAGCGTTGCATCGTGCACAAAAACGCAACGCCAACCAAGAACGAGATGAGGGAGAAGGCCGGGTGGGCCTTGGCCCGCCAGACCTGGTCAAGCCGATGCACAGTACAGGATGGCGGGAAAGGTGCTCAGCCAAGCCCAGAAAAAGCGGTTGAGTCCAAAGAACCAGAACACGAGAAAGTGAAACACCGCAGCGACGGCGCAGAACATAACCGCCAGACGAACATCGAGCAAAGCGAGTGGGAACAGGCCTTCCCAAACGATGAAGCCCCAGCTGCACAGCATGGCCAGTTGGGGTTGGCGGTAAATGCTGTCGGCGGGCAAAGGGCCGTAAACAGCGTTGTCCAGAAAGACCGTCAGGGCGCGTCCTGAGCGCCATTCAGGGCGCATCAACTTGACCCAGCCCGACACAAAGTAAGAGCTCAGGCTTTGCACCGCCACATACCAAAGAGCCACACGCCACGCGTTGGCAGCGTCTGTGAAAAGGCCCAGCACATGGGCCAGCAGCAAGCCGGTCAGGCCCACCAGCGTCATGAAATCACTGCCGCCGTTGAAGGCCCCGCGCCAGCGCAGCAGGATCAGCAAGGCCATCAGGAACAAAAGCACAGCGCTGCCTGGACCGGCATGGCCCAGCATCAAGGCCAGGGCCAGGGCACCACGCAGCCAAAGCATGCCGCCATAGGGCAAAGGCCTGTAAAACATGTCCAGCGCATGGCGTACCCAGGCCTTGGGCACTTCGGCGCGTTGAATGTGCCAGTCGCTCACTCGGTCCAGTGGGCGCAAGCGAAGGAATTCCGCGCTTTGCAGCAACAAACTCCAGCCGAGCAAGACCTCAAAAGCCCGAATGGCCAGCGGCAAATCCAGGTTCATGGGCGAAGGGGGATCACGGGGGACAACAACAACTGCGCCTCACCGGCTTGGCCCAGATGCAGCAAACGGATTTCGAACTGAAACGCTTGGGGCGTCAAACCACCAGCGCGATGCAGCATGGGGGTGTCGGCCCAGCTGCCGCGTTGAACGGCATCGCGGGCCAGACGTGTCACCAATTGGTAGCTCACACAATCGCGGATGTCGGCGTTTTCGGCCAGATCGTGGACATCGGTGGCCAAGTGCTCCACCAGGTTTTGATGCGACAGGGCCAGGTTCACGGCGGGGTTGTGCAGCAGGTGCCAGGTCCTGCGCGGCAAGCGGGGGTAGACGGCTTGCCAGTTTGACCACTGGCCGGGCTGGCTCTGTGCACGCACCCACAGCCGAGGGGCGGGCCCCAGGCCATGAAAAAACTGCCAATTTGGAAAGAAGGCCCGCAGCAGAAACAGCCAGGGGCCTTGCACCGTGCGCTGGCGCTTGCGCAAGGCTACGGCCAGCCAAGCGAAATAAGCCAGAATCAAGAGGGCGGTCAATTCCATGGTCCTCATTATCGTGTCCATGCGGTCAAAAGCGCTGCGCGTGAAAAAGGCCATCCCCTAAAATAAGCCATGATCAATCGAAAAGGCATCATCCTCGCAGGCGGCTCCGGCACCCGCTTGTACCCAGTCACCCAAGCGGTGAGCAAGCAGCTCATGCCGGTTTACGACAAGCCTATGGTGTACTACCCGCTGACCACGCTCATGCTGGCGGGCATCCGCGATGTGCTGCTGATCAGCACGCCACAAGACACGCCGCGTTTCACCGAGCTGCTGGGCGACGGCAGCCAGTGGGGCATGAACATCCAGTACGCGGTGCAGCCCAGCCCCGATGGCCTGGCGCAGGCCTTCATCATCGGCCGGGACTTTGTGGGTTCAGACCCCAGCGCCTTGGTGTTGGGCGACAACATTTATTACGGCCACGACCTGGTCAAGCTGCTGGCCAGTGCCCATGCCCGCACCAGCGGCGCAAGCGTCTTTGCTTACCATGTGCACGACCCAGAGCGTTATGGTGTGGTCGACTTTGATGCGTCTTTTCGGGCCTTGTCGATCGAAGAAAAACCCAAAGTGCCCAAGAGCAATTTCGCGGTCACTGGCCTGTATTTTTACGACCAACAGGTGTGTGACATCGCCGCCGACATCCGACCCTCGCCACGGGGTGAACTCGAAATCACCGACGTGAACAAGCGCTACTTGGAGCTGGGCCAGCTGAACGTGGAAATCATGGGACGTGGTTATGCCTGGCTGGACACGGGCACACACGACAGCTTGCTCGAAGCGGCGGGCTTTATTGCCACCTTGCAAAAGCGCCAGGGCCTGATGGTGGCTTGTCCGGAGGAGATTGCGTTCCATCAAAAATGGATCGATGCCGCTGCGGTTCAAAAGCTGGCCGCGCCTTTGGCCAAAAACGGTTACGGCCAATACCTCTTGAACCTGCTCAAATAATGCCCTACACCGTCACGCCCACCGCCATCCCTGAAGTGCTGATTCTGGAGCCTCAGGTGTTTGGTGATGCCCGGGGCTTTTTCTTCGAGTCCTTCAACCAGCGCGACTTTGCCGAAAAAACCGGCGTGGACCTGAGCTTTGTGCAGGACAACCACAGCAAGTCCGCCCAAGGGGTGCTGCGCGGTTTGCACTATCAGATCCAGCACCCGCAGGGCAAGCTGGTGCGGGTGGTGCAAGGCCAGGTGTTTGATGTGGTGGTGGACCTGCGCCAAAGTTCGCCCACCTTGGGCCAGTGGGTGGGGGTGTACCTGGACGCCCAAAAACACCAGCAGTTGTGGGTCCCGCCGGGTTTTGCGCACGGTTTTGTGGTGCTGAGTGAAACGGCCGAATTTTTGTACAAAACCACTGATTACTGGTACCCCGCCCACGAACGCAGCTTGCGCTGGGACGATCCCACGGTGGGCATCACTTGGCCGATGCAGGGCCAGCCCCTGTTGGCGGCGAAAGACGCGGCGGCGGCGCTGTGGGCCGAGGCAGAAAAGTTCGCTTGAAGCGAGACGGGCTGGCCACTCAGCCCAGCCCTTTTAGTAGCCCTTGGGATTTTGTGATTGCCAGCGCCAGGCGTCCTGGCACATGCGCTCAACGCCCAGATGGGCCTGCCAACCCAGGGCTTCACGCGCCCGTGTGGTGTCGGCGTAGCAGGCCGCCACATCGCCCGGGCGGCGGTCCACAAAGCGGTAGGGCACCGGCACACCGGTCACGCGGGCAAAGGTGTCGGCCAACTCTTGCACACTCACGCCCTGACCCGTCCCCAAGTTCACGGTGATGCTGGTTTGTTGGGTTTGCAGGTAATGGAGCGCCGCCAAATGCCCCTGGGCCAGGTCGACCACATGGATGTAATCGCGCACGCCCGTGCCGTCGGGTGTGGGGTAGTCGCGGCCAAAGATGCTCAGGAACTCGCGTTGACCCACCGCCACTTGGGTGATGAAGGGCATCAGGTTGTTGGGGATGCCATTCGGGTGCTCACCGATGAGGCCGCTGATGTGCGCCCCCACCGGATTGAAGTAGCGCAAGATGGCCACTTGCCAGCGCGGGTCAGACACTTGCAGGTCGCGCAGGATGTCCTCGCACATGAGTTTGGTGCGGCCATAGGGATTGGTCACCTGCAGGCGGCTGTCCTCGGTGATGGGCACCTGCTGCGGGTCGCCGTACACCGTGGCGGACGAGCTGAACACGATGCGGCGCACACCGGCCCGGTCCATGGCCTGCAGCAGGGCCAGGGTGCTGCCCACGTTGTTGTCAAAGTAACGCAGAGGCTGGGACACCGATTCGCCCACAGCCTTGAGGCCCGCAAAGTGGATCACGCCATCAATGGGCTGCTCGGCAAAGAGGCGGTCGAGCGCCGCGCCATCACGCACATCGGCTTGTACAAAACGGAAGTTGGGTTTGGCCAGTTTGTGGATGCGCTCGAGCACCGCGATGCTGCTGTTGCACAGGTTGTCCACGATGATCACCTGGTGCCCTGCGTTCAACAGTTCGACCACCGTGTGCGAGCCGATGTAACCCGCACCGCCTGTGACAAGGATGGTGCTCATGGGATCAGACCACCACGTTGATTTTGGCCGCTGCAGCGCGCGCGCGTTGCAAGGCGTTGGGGCCTTGGGCCAGTGCCACCGCCATGCGGCGGTAGGGGCGGGTGGTGGGTTTGCCAAAAATGCGCACGTCCACGCCGGGCTCGCCCAGCGCCGCTTCCACGCCTGTGAAGGTTGGGTTTTGTCCGTCTTTGTCCGCCAGCACCACGGCGCTGGCGCCTTCCACGCAGTCGATGTGGGGAATCGGCAGACCCAAAATGGCGCGGGCGTGCAGGTCAAATTCGCTCAGGTTCTGGCTGGTCAGCGTGACCATGCCGGTGTCGTGGGGTCGGGGGCTCAGCTCGCTGAAGATGACTTCGTCTTTCGTCACGAAAAACTCCACCCCAAACAGGCCTGCACCCCCTAAGTCGTTGGTGACTTTGTCGGCCATGTCTTGTGCGGCTTTAACTTGCTCGGGCGTCATGTCCTGGGGCTGCCAGCTGTATTGGTAGTCACCGCGTTCTTGCACATGGCCAATCGGCGGGCAAAACAGGGTGGGGCCCTTGCGCTGGCGCACGGTGAGCAGGGTGATTTCAAACTCGAAGTGGATGAACTCTTCGACGATGACTTTCTGGCGATCGCCGCGCATGCCCGCGCAGGCGTAATCCCAGCTCGTCTGCACATCGGCGGCGGTTTTGGCCACGCTCTGGCCTTTGCCCGATGAGCTCATGACGGGTTTGATGACGACCGGGAAACCGATCTCGGTGGCGCGGGCCAGCAGCTCGGCGGCCGAGTCGGCGTAGGCAAATTTGGCGGTGCGCACGCCCAGGCCCACGGCCACGTCGCGGATGCGGTCGCGGTTCATGGTCAGGTTGGCCGCGCGGGCGCTGGGGATGACTTCAAAACCTTCTTTTTCCACATCGAGCAGCACTTCGGTGCGGATGGCCTCAATCTCAGGGACGATCAGGTCGGGCTGGTGCTGGGCAATGGCGGCACGCAGCGCCACTTCGTCCAGCATGCTGAACACACAAGACTCGTCGGCCACTTGCATGGCAGGCGCTCCGGCGTAGCTGTCGCAGGCAATGACGTGGCAGCCCAAGCGTTTGGCGCTGATGACGAATTCTTTGCCGAGCTCACCGGAGCCCAGGAGGAGGATTTTTTTCATGATGAGTCCTGTGCAATGGAGGGGTCAATCAATACCGGTTGGTATCGCCACCCAAGGATTGCAGAACACCTTGCCAAAACGAAGCACGTTCCGCGTAGGCGTCTGGGTCAATGGCCCCGCTGGCCCCTGCATAGACGGCTGTTTGCACCATGACAATGCCTGTGGCGGGTTGCACAAACACGGTTTGTCCGTGAATCCCTTGCATGCCAAAGCTGCGTTCTTTTTGAGGAAGAAGCCAGAATTGGTAGCCATATCCCACACCGGGCGTTGCACGGTAGGGCCTGAAAGCAGCGGGTTGCCGAGCAGGGTCGGTACCGTCGAGCAAATACGCTTGGGGGATCACCTGCACATCACCGACCTTGCCATCGCGGGCGAGCATATGGCCCAAACGTCCCCAATCGCGCAAAGTGGCATTGAAGCAGAAGTAAGCGCTTTCTTGTCGATCTTTGCCTGTGCACCAGAAGGCATCCTGTTCAGCGCCCAGGGGTCTCCACAGCCATTCGGACGTCAGGTCAGCCATGGTTCGCCCGCTGGCGGCTGTCAGCACACGGCCCAAGACCTCGGTTTCTGCGCTGGCATAGACGAATTTTTCACCCGCGTGGCTGTGCCGGTCGGTGATGCTGCGAAGCACGCTGACGACAGAGGGGTTTCCAGTCGCCACACTGCGCGACAGTTTGGCCACATCATCTTGTCCATCGTAGCGTTCTGTGAAGGTCAGGCCTGAGCTCATGCGCAGCAAATGGCGGATGCTGGTTTGGCCGTAAGGGCTGCCTTCCAAGTCTTTGGCATAGAGCGCTGCGGGGTCGTCTATGGACTTGATCACGCCACGGGATAAGGCGCTGCCGACCAACAAAGAGGTCACGCTTTTGGCCATCGAAAACGACAAAAATCGGTTCTGCTCGGTTCGTCCGTAACGGTACCGTTCGGCGACGATTTCGCCATTTTTCAAAATCAACAAACCCGTGATGCGGCGTCGATCCAGGTACTCGTCCAGCGTGTAGCCGAGGTTGCGGTGGCGGTAGCGAATGTCGATCGAGGCGCTGGCTTTGGGCAGGGGCGTAGGCGCGTCACCTTTTGCCACCTTGTGGGTCAATATGCCCGGTACTTTGTCCAGCGCCGACCAGGACCCCACCCGGTACTGCATTTGGGAGACGCCTTGGCCCGGGCTGATGGGATAACCCGCGTTCTTGCCCAAGGCTTCTTCATCGGGTTCTGCACAAGCGAGGGACATGCCCAGCAGGCACGCCAAGACCATCGCGATGTTTCGACTGACTGGACGTCTTGCGGTGGTGGACATGGGACTCATCCTTGTGCGTTGCAGAAGTCCGTGTAAATGCCTTGCATTTGCGCCTGGGTCAATCGGTTGCCGTGTTGGCTGACCACGGCAGCCGCGGTGCGATTGGCCAATGCAGCCGATTGCGCAGGCGTGTGGCCGTGGGTGATGCCATACAAAAAGGTGCCGGCAAACATGTCGCCTGCACCGTTGGTGTCCACCGCTTGGGCGGGCACTGCGGGCACGTCGGTGCGGCTCTGGCCTTGCAGCACGATGCAGCCTTGGGGGCCGCGCGTGAGGCACACGGTTTTGGCCAAGGGGCTCAGTTGGGCCAGGATGGCGTCCAGGTCTTTGGTGCCGCACCAGGTTTGTGCTTCTTCTTCGTTGGCAAACAGATAGTCCAGACCGTCGCCGAGCATGGCTTCAAGGCCTGCTT
Source organism: Limnohabitans sp. 63ED37-2 (assembly GCF_001412535.1). Lineage (GTDB taxonomy): Bacteria > Pseudomonadota > Gammaproteobacteria > Burkholderiales > Burkholderiaceae_C > Limnohabitans_A. Next base: position 725,811 of record NZ_CP011774.1, read on the forward strand.
TGCAAAAGTTGATCATGCTCACATCACTTAAGGTGAGGGCGGTTTGCACTTGGTGCTCAACGGCCATTTGGCGGCCTTTGACGGCGGCTTCCAGTCCTGTAGGGGATGCGGCCAGGTAGCCTTCCATGTAATAAATTTTGGACTTGGCGATGTCTTGCGGGTGCAAGGCGCTGACGTCGAGTTGCGATGTGGCGCCCAGGAAGGTGCACATGCTGCGCTCGGCATCGGGCGTGACCAGCACCATGCAGCTGCCGGTTTGGCCTTCGGTAGGGCGGGTGTGGGTCAGGTTGGTCGCGACACCGTTGGTTTGCAGGTCTTGGGTGTAGTAAGCGCCCAGTTCGTCGTCCGCCACGCGGCACGAATAAAACGCTTGGCCGCCCAATTGCGCCAGCGCCACCACCGTGTTGCCGGCCGAGCCACCCCCGGTGCGGCGTGCGTGCAGGCTCTGCACATGCTTGAGCAATTCGGCGCGTTGGGGGGTGTCGATCAGCGTCATGTGCCGCTTGCTCACGCCCATGGCGCTCAGCAGTTCGTCAGAAACTTCGTATTCGGTATCGACCAGGGCGTTGCCAATGGCGTAGAGGTGGTAGTGGGACATGGCGTAGGGGCGTCAGAGAAAACACCGAGTTTAGCGGTTCGTCCCGCTCATCATCGGCTGAGCATGCCCCGTCGCGCTTCACATCAGACCCTGCTCCGCCATCGACAAAGCCTGCCCTTGGCCGACGATGATGTGGTCGAGCACACGAACGTCCACCAGCGCCAAAGCCGCCTTGAGGGTTTGGGTCAGGTGCTCGTCGGCGCGGCTGGGCTGCACCGAGCCGCTGGGGTGGTTGTGCGAGAGCACCACGGCGGCGGCTTGGTGGTGCAGGGCACGCAGAACGACTTCGCGCGGGTAAACGCTGGTTTGGCTGAGCGTGCCCCGGAACAGTTCTTCCATGGCCAGCATGCGGTTTTGGTGGTCCAGAAACAGCACGGCAAAGACCTCGTGGTTTTTGTGGGCCAGTTGCAGCTGCAGGTATTGTTTGACCGCGCCCGGCGTGTGAAAGGCTTCGCGCTCTTTCAGGCGCTGACTGAGCGCCCGTCGGGCCATCTCGAACACGGCGAGCAGCTCGGCCTGTTTGGCGGGGCCCAGGCCCTTGACCATTTTGAGCGAGGACACCGTGGCGTTCAGCAGGCCTGCGATGCCATCGTGCCCGAGCAGCTCTTCGGACAGCTGGAACACGTTTTTGCCCGCCATGCCCGTGCGCAGCAAGATGGCCAGCAGTTCCACATCGCTCAGGGCTTGCGGGCCACGGGTCAGCAGTTTTTCGCGCGGACGCGCATCCATCGGCAAGTCTTTGATGCCCATATGTTGCCCCTCCCTGGAGCGGCCTCGGTCCGATTTATCCCTTCGCTCGGGACTGGCTGGCCGGGCTTTTTACAATAGTGCTTTCTTTATGCCCGTTTGGCCCCTTGTGCGCCAACCACGAAAACCCTTATGTCCATTGTCGAACCCGGTTCCTTCTTGACGCTTCACTACCGCCTGGCCGGGCCGCAGGGGGACATCATCAACACCTTCAACGAAAAACCCGCGACCCTGTCACTGGGCTCGGGCACCTTGTCACCCGCCGTCGAGCAGCGCTTGCTGGGCCTGGCCGAAGGCACGCGGGTGGTCATGGAGATTCCCGCAGGCGAGGCTTTTGGTGACCATATCGCGGACATGCAGCAGTGGGTGGCGCGCAAGTTGCTCAACGAATTGGGCGATCCGACCGAAAAATATGCGGCAGGCGATGTGGTGCAGTTCCCCACGCCTGACGGATTGGGCTCATACGCCGGAACCGTGCTGCAAGTGAACGAGGAGGGCGCGGTGTTGTTTGATTTCAACCACCCGCTGGCCGGTCAGCCTGTGACCTTTGAAGTCGAACTGATTGGGGTGCTGTGATGACGTCTGAAGTGCTTTTGGCAGAACCCCGTGGCTTTTGCGCCGGGGTGGATCGTGCGATCGACATCGTGGAACACGCCCTGACCAAGTTTGGCCGCCCGATTTATGTGCGCCACGAAATCGTGCACAACACCTATGTGGTCAACGACCTCAAGGAAAAAGGCGCGATCTTCATCGAAGAGCTGGCCGATGTGCCGCCCGGGGCCACACTGATTTTCAGCGCCCACGGGGTGAGCCGGGCCATTCAGGAGGAGGCCGAGCGACGCGGCTTCCGGATTTTTGACGCCACCTGCCCACTGGTGAGCAAGGTGCATGTGGAGCTGGCCAAGCTGCACAAAGAGGGCTACGAATTCATCATGATTGGCCACAAAGGCCACCCCGAGGTGGAAGGCACCATGGGCCAACTCGACAGCGGCATCCACTTGGTCGAAGACGTCGAAGACGTGGCCAAAGTGCAACCCGCCCAGACCGATTTGCTGGCGGTGGTGACACAAACCACGCTGAGTGTGGACGATGCCGCCGAGATCGTGGCCGCTGTGAAGGCGCGTTTTCCGCAAGTGCGCGAGCCCAAACAACAAGACATTTGTTACGCCACGCAGAATCGCCAGGACGCCGTCAAGCTGATGAGCCCGCTGGTGGACGTGGTGATCGTGGTGGGCAGCCCCACCAGCTCCAACAGCAACCGCTTGCGTGAGCTGGCCGACCGCTTGGGCACGCCCGCCTACATGGTGGACAGCGCGGCCGATTTGCAGGAAGCCTGGTTTGAAGGATCGCAAAAGGTAGGCCTGACCGCGGGTGCCTCGGCCCCGGATGTGCTGGTGCAAGAGGTGATTGCACGTTTGCGGGCGATGGGTGCGGTGTCGGTGCGCACCCTCGACGGCATCCAGGAAACCATCAAGTTCCCGCTGCCCAAGGGTTTGAAGTTGGATGCGGCCGAGAACCCCTAACCTGGTTCACTACAATCCCCCCATGCTTGATATTGTTCTTCTCCGCAAAGATCTGGACGCCGTTGTCGCGCGTTTGCAGACCCGTAAAACCCCCCAACTTTTCCTGAATGTGGACGCTTTCCGCGCTTTGGAAGGCGAGCGCAAAACGCTGCAAACCCGTACCGAAGAGCTGCAAAGCCAGCGTAATAGCCTGTCCAAACAAATTGGCATGCTCAAAGGCAAAGGCCAGCATGCCGAGGCCGATGCGGTCATGGCCCAAGTGGGTGCCATCAAGGACGAGCTGGACGCTTCGGCCCAGCGCCTGGAGGTGATCCAGGCCGAGCTGCAAAACTTGCTCTTGGCTGTGCCCAATTTGCCGCACGAATCGGTTCCTGTGGGCGGGGGCGAAGAGGGCAACATCGAGGTGCGCCGCTGGGGCACGGTGCCCACTTTTGACTTCGAGCTCAAGGACCATGTGGACATCGGCGCTCCACTGGGCCTGGACTTTGAGACCGGCACCAAGCTGACCGGCTCGCGCTTCACTTTCATGCGCGGCCCGGTGGCCCGTTTGCACCGTGCGCTGGCGCAGTTCATGCTCGATGTGCAGACCAGCGAGCACGGCTACACCGAGTGCTACACGCCTTACATCGTGAACGCCGACACGCTGCGTGGCACGGGCCAGCTGCCCAAGTTCGAGGCCGATTTGTTTGCCGCCAACAAGGGTGGTCAAGAGGGCGAGGAAAGCCAGGCGTTGTACCTCATTCCGACATCAGAGGTGACGCTGACCAACGTGGTGCGCGACGAGGTGTTGGCCGAGAGCGATTTGCCGATCAAACTGACCGCACACACCCCGTGCTTCCGCTCGGAGGCGGGCAGTGGTGGCCGCGATGTGCGTGGTCTGATTCGTCAGCACCAGTTTGACAAAGTCGAGATGGTGCAGATCGTGCATCCCGATCAAAGCTACGAAGCGCTGGAAGCCATGACCGGCCACGCTGAGGCCATTTTGCAAAAGCTGGGCTTGCCCTACCGCGTGATGAGTTTGTGCACGGGCGACATGGGCTTTGGCGCCAGCAAGACCTATGACCTGGAGGTCTGGGTGCCCGCACAAAACACTTACCGCGAGATCAGCTCGGTGTCCAATTGCGAGGCCTTCCAGGCTCGCCGTCTGCAAGCGCGTTTCAAAAACGCCCAAGGCAAGAACGAGCTGGTGCACACCTTGAACGGCTCGGGCCTGGCCGTGGGCCGTGCGCTGGTGGCGGTTTTGGAGAATTACCAGAACGCGGATGGCTCGGTCACCGTGCCCGAGGTGCTGCGTCCCTATTTGGGTGGGTTGGAGACCCTTCGGGCCTGATAGAATATTGGCTTCGACAAACGACACCGAATCCGGAGAGGTGGCAGAGTGGTCGAATGTACCTGACTCGAAATCAGGCGTAGGGGCGACCCTACCGAGGGTTCGAATCCCTCCCTCTCCGCCAAACCAACCCCTCATGGCAAACCATGTGGGGTTTTTTTCTGACAGGCGAGCGAGTGCCAGTTCGGTGTCCCACCAGCACATGACTTCAGCATTGTTGAATGCGAAAAGGAAAAATGATGAAAACAAAGACCTTTATCGTTGCTCTTTTGGCCCTGCCTATGCTGCAAGGCTGCACTGTGCTGGCCATTGCCGATGTCGCTGCGTCCACCGTGATTTATGGTGTCAAGACAGCGGTCAATGTGGTGGATGCGGTCACGCCCGACATCATCAACCGGGACAAAGACAAAAAGAATAAATGAGGCCGGTTTCAGGCCTTGCGGTGCTCTGCCAGATCGTTCCACACGTCTTGGCGTGTGATCAAGCCATCACGCACTTCCATGCGGTCGATGAAACGGATGCCTTCAAAAGCTTCGCCGTTGAGCCAGGTGCCATGTAAGGTGCCGTGGCAAAACACCACGGTAGCATCGCCTTGCCAACTCTCTTCGAACTGCGCGTAGTTCTTGCCGATGGTGCTGTAACGCTGTTGGGCCCAAGCAATCAATTCGGGCAAAGTCCGCATTTGCACGCCACCCGGAAAGCACATGACAAATTCCGGGTGCAAAAAGCTTTGGGCCAAGGGCATGTCCCGCTCTTGCATGGCCTGCAAAAAAGACTTCACCACCTCTGAGGCCACTGGGTGCGCCGCGCGGCCACCACTGAACACCTTGCCGTCTCGCCGGTAGGTGCTGACCTCGTTGATGAATACCGTGGTGCCTGCCTCGGGTGTGGCGATCACCGATCGCACCGCGTTGGCTACGTGGTTGACCATGCGGTGCTGGGTGTCCGGGTCATAGCCCGGCAGCAAAGTGATCGAAACAACAGGCATGGTGCCGGATTAAATGCCCAGCCAGCCGTTGGTGCGGGCGAAGTGCAGGGCTTGTGTGCGGCTGTTGACGCCCAAGCGGCGGAACAGGCGCCAGAAGTGCACCTTGACCGTGTGCTCGCTGATGTCGAGCTTTTCGGCGATGTCGCGGTTCGACAAACCCTGGTCCAACATCAGGATCAGTTGTTTTTGGCGTTTCGACAGTTTGGTGGGACCAGCGGGGGGCGCAGCGTCTTCGATCGCGGCTTGCTCCTCGGTCACCAAGAGGCTGCGCAACGCCGCAATGATTTGGGTGGGGCTGTTGGATTTTTCGATGAAAGCATCGGCACCGGCTTCGAGGCAACGCGTTTCGAATTCGCTGGCGCTGGAGCTGGTTACCACAGCCAAAGGAACATCCGGAAACTTGGCTTTGAGCACCTGCACACCCGACATGCCCAACGTGTCAGGCAACTGCAGGTCGAGGCAAAACAACTCGGCCGGCCCGTTTTTTTCAACGGTGGCTTCCACCACATTCAACTTGTGGATGGGAATGATTTTCAGGCCTGGTTTCACCCGATGCAGCAACATGGTCAATGCATCGCGCATCAAGGGGTGGTCATCAATGACATAAACGGTCATATTTTAATCTCCGCACTAAACTGAAACATAAGGATATCAGTTTCTTGGGATTTTTGCCAGCTCTTTTGTTGAAAATAACAAAATCATTTGCTATTGGCTTCGGTGTGGGCTTTCAAAAGAGACAAAACTTCTTTCAAGGCTTTTTCAGTTTCTAAATTCAGCGCCAAAACTGGTTTGAGGGTGTCCATGGCGTCCGTGCCTTCGGTTTGTAACCGGGCAATGGTTTGCCCAGCCTCTTTGGGTGAGGCAAAACCGAGACTTTGAAGCAAAACCTGGCCTTTGGCATCCACCAATTTGAAATAAAACTGGCCGTCTTTTTCGCGATATTGTTTGAAGCTGGGCAGCGCGGTTTTGGCTTCTTTGGCTGCGGGGGCCGCGTTGCCCGATGACAAGGCGCGCAGGCCCACGGCGTGGCGCAACTCGCGTATGAAGGGGGTGGCCAATTGGCGTGCTTTGTCGGCACCTGCCAGCAAAATCCGGTCCATTTCGGCAGGGTTGTCGATGAGGGCTTGGTAGTGTTCGCGCATGGGGGCGATTTCGCGGTCGATGCGCTCGAAAAGCATTTGTTTGGCGTCACCCCAGCCGATGCCCTCAGCGTAGGCGTGGGCCATGGCCGCCGTCTCTTCAGCACTGGCAAATGCTTGGTAAATCTGGAACAGGGCTGAGCCTTCGGTGGCCTTGGGCTCTCCCGGTGCTTTGGAGTCGGTCACGATGGCCGCGATTTGTTTGCGCATTTGCGCGGCGGGGGCAAACAGCGGGATGGTGTTGTCGTAGCTCTTGCTCATCTTGCGGCCATCCAAACCGGGCAAGAGGGCCACCGATTCCTCGATCACGGCTTCGGGCAAGACAAAGTGCTCACCATACAAATGGTTGAAGCTCGACGCCATGTCGCGGGCCATCTCGATGTGCTGGATCTGGTCGCGGCCCACTGGCACTTTGTGCGCCTTGAACATCAAGATGTCCGCGCCCATGAGCACCGGGTACATGAACAGGCCTGCCGTGACATCGGCATCGGTGTCATGGCCTGCGGCGTTGTTTTTATCCACTGCCGCTTTGTAGGCGTGGGCGCGGTTGAGCACGCCCTTGCCGGTCACGCAGGTCAGCAGCCAAGTGAGTTCGGGGATCTCAGGAATGTCCGACTGGCGGTAGAAAGTGACTTTTTCGGGGTCCAGACCCGAGGCGATCCAGCTGGCCGCGATCTCGAGGGTGGAGCGCTGGATGCGGGCGGGCTCGTCGCACTTGATGAGCGCGTGGTAGTCGGCCAAAAAGTAAAAACCATCGGTGCTGGTGTCGCGGCTGGCTTGCACCGTGGGGCGGATGGCGCCCACATAGTTACCCAGGTGAGGGGTGCCGGTGGTGGTGATGCCGGTGAGAACGCGGGTGCGGGTCTTGGAGTTCATGAGGAAAAGCAAACAAACAGGAAAAAACAGCGTCAATAAATTCAGCGCAACAAAGAGGCCAGCGGGCTGAGGCTGAGCTTCAAAAAGTCAAAAGTCAGGCCCATCAAGGGTTGCATCCACCAGGCACTGATCAGGCCCGTCAGCACCAGGGCCATGACAATGAAAAAGCCCCAGGGCTCCACACGCGACACCAGCACCGCTTGCCGCCAGGGCAGCAGACCCACCAGAATGCGTCCGCCGTCGAGCGGCGGCAGCGGGAAGAGGTTGAAGGCGAACATGACCACATTGGTCAGCATGCCGGCCTTGCACATTTCGATGAAGAAGCGCTCGGTGACGCCGCTGCCAGCCAGCACGTAAAACAGCACGCCCCACAACAAGGCTTGAACCAAATTGGAACCCGGTCCCGCCAGGGCGACCCACACCATGTCGCGTTTGGGGTGGCGCAGCCGGTCAAAGCGCACGGGCACGGGTTTGGCATAACCAAACAAAAACGCCCCACTGGTGCTGAAGTAGAGCAGCAGCGGCAGCACGATGGTGCCCAGCAAGTCGATGTGCGGCAAAGGGTTGAGTGTGACGCGGCCCAGCATGGACGCGGTGTTGTCGCCCAGGCGCAAGGCGGCGTAGCCGTGCGCCGCCTCGTGCAGCGTGATCGCAAAAATCACCGGCAGGGCGTAAATCAAAACGGTTTGTATGAGCTCAGACATATTCACCCCGATTGTCTCAGACCCGTCCGGGCTGTGGCGAACACAGGGTATGGGCCCCATCCAGGGTCAGCAGGGGCGGCACAGGCCAGGCAGTTGACCGGCCGCCTGCCCATGGCCTTCTCGGGATGGTTTAGCCCTGCGCAGGCAAAAAGCGCTCGACCAGCAAAGACCAATAGGCCGAGCCCACAGCCACGTTGTGGTCGTTGAAGTCGTAGCCGGGGTTGTGCACCATGCAGGCCCCGTGGCCGTCACCCGTGCCATCGCCGTTGCCAATGAGCAAATAACAGCCGGGCACTTCTTCGAGCATGAAGGCAAAGTCTTCGCTGCCGGTGAGTGCGCGGCCCTGGCGTGTGACGTTGGCGGCACCCACGAGTTCTTCGCCGACATCCCGGGCAAAGTCGGTTTCGACCAAGTGGTTGACCAGCACCGGGTAGCCCCGCTTGTAATCGATGTGCGCTTTCACGCCGTAGCTGATGGCTTGGGCATGGACCAGTTCGGTGATCCGCTGCTCCAGCAAGATGCGCACTTCGCGGTTGAGCGAGCGTACGCTGAGCTTGAGGGTGGCTTGTTGTGGGATGACGTTGTTGGCCACACCGGCATTGAACGCCCCCACGGTGATGATGGCCATCTCTTGGGGGTCCACATTGCGGGCCACGATGCTTTGCAGACCCATGACGATGGCCGAACCGGCCACCACCGGGTCGGCCGCCCGGTGGGGCACGGCACCGTGGCCGCCTGTGCCTTCGATGACGATGGTCACGTTGTCAGAAGACGCCATGGCCGGGCCGTCTCGAAACACCAACTGGCCTTGTGGGTGGCCGGGCATGTTGTGCATGCCAAACACGGCGTCGCAGGGGAATTGCGTGAACAGTCCGTCTTCCATCATCTTTTTGGCGCCACCCAGGCCTTCTTCGGCTGGCTGGAAGATCAGGTTGACGGTGCCCGAGAACTCGGCCTTGTGGGCGATGTGTTTGGCCGCTGCCAGCAGCATGGCGGTGTGCCCGTCATGACCGCAGGCGTGCATGATGCCCACGTTGCAACTGGCGTAGGGCAGGCCCGTGGCCTCGTCAATCGGCAGCGCGTCCATGTCGGCGCGGATGCCGATGCTTTTGCTGCCCGTGCCTTTTTTGAGCTGACCCACCACGCCTGTGCCGCCCAGGCCGCGTGTGACCTGGTAGCCCCAAGCCGCCAACTGCTCGGCGACCAAGTCGCTGGTGCGGTACTCCTTGTAGCCCATCTCTGGGTGCTTGTGGATGTCACGGCGCACCGCGATGAATTCATCTGCCTGGGCTTGCAGGGCCTGGAGTTTGTGGTGCAGAAAAGCGTCGGTGGGAGCGTTCATGGCTTGGCCTCGTCGATTACTGGGCTTGCAGATTAATCGATTTGGCGATGGCGCGGTAGCGCTCGATGTCCCCAAGGTAAATGCGGGCCAATTCGGCAGGCGTGCGCGAGGGCAGCACCACGTTGCCACTGGCTTCCAAGGCTTTGCGGGTTTCAGGGACTTCAACCGCCGAATAAAAGGCCTTGTTCAGCGTGGTGACGATGGCGTCTGGTGTGTTCTTGTGCACCTGCACGCCCGCCCAGATGTCAAACTCCATCGATTCCAAGCCTTTCATGGCGGCCATGGCTGGGAACTGCTTGAACAGTGCATGGGGGGTTTTGGCGGTCACGGCCAGGCCCTGGATTTTGCCGTCGATGAGGGTTTGCGGGATGGAGCCGGCCATGGGCAGGAAAGCCATGTCAATCTGGCCCCCCATCAAGTCGGTCAAGAGCGGCGCAATGCCTTTGTAGGGCACATGCAGCATCTGGACTTTGGTGAGCTGCGAGAACTTTTCGCCCACCAAGTGGTACAGCGAGCCGGGGCCCACGCTGCCGTAGCTCAAGGGTTTGTCGGCATTCTTGCGGGCCAGTGCCAGCAGGTCGTCGACGGTTTTGACGTTGAGCGAGTTGCGCACAGCCAAAATGGTCGTGGTGGTGGCAAATTGCGCGACCAGTTTGAAGTCTTCGGATTTGTACTTCACGCCCTGGATGGCCATGGGGGCCAGCACCAGCTCCATCGGGCTGCCCAGGCTCAGGGTGTAGCCGTCAGCCGGTGCGTTGACCAGTTTGGCCATGCCGATCGCACCACCGGCCCCGCCAATGTTCTCGATGATCATGGTCTGCCCCAGTTTGGCGGCGGCCTCGGGCTGTAGCTTGCGGGCAAAAAAGTCAGACGGTCCACCGGCTGGGTAGGGCACGATCAGGTTGATCGTTTTGACGGGGTAGTTTTGCGCCATGGCGGGGCCAAAGGCGCTGGCTGCCACGACCAGGCTGCCGAGAAGGGTTTTGAAGTTCATGTTGTCTCCTGAATGCGGGTTTTGGGGGATGGATAGGACCATTTCGAATCGTAAAAATGACAGAACAATGTGTCCAATGACTTATTTTTCTAATATTCATTCGTAAAATGAATACATGAACCTCAGACACCTTGAGCATTGGCTGGCCCTGGCCGAGACCGGCTCATTCAGCCGCGCGGCAGAAAAGCTGCACATCACCCAGTCGGCCTTGAGCCGCAGCATCCAGGCGTTGGAAGAGGACCTGGGTGGGCCATTGGTGGACCGGGTGGGTAAAAAGAATGAGCTCACACCCTTGGGCCGCTCCGTGCTGGAGCGTGCGCGGCGCATCGTGCACGAGGCCCGCGAGTTGAAACAGGGAGCCACCTTGCTCCAGCGTGGGGGCTTGGGCACATTGCGGGTGGGTTTGGGGTCGGGCCCTGGGGCGATGCTGATGACGCCATGGCTGGTGTACATGGCCAATCACCACCCGACGGTGCAGGTCACCGTCTCGCGCGGCTCCACCGAGCTGCAATTGACCCAACTGCGGGACAGGCAACTCGATGCCTTGGTGGTGGACCTGCGGCGGGTGGAGGCGGCGCCCGATCTGAAAATCGAGCATGTGGTGGACATGCGTGCAGGCTTTGTCTGCCGCCGCGAACATCCTGTCCTCCAAGCGCACCCAAGGGGCGTGCCCTTAGACGCTTTGTTGTCTTACCCCATTGCCTCCATCCAACTGTCTCAAGAGGTGGCCCGCTTGCTGGTGGATCACTATGGCCCACAAGCCAACCCGGCACAAATGACCACCTTGCAGTGCGAGGACATTGCCAGCCTGCTCGATGTGGTGGGGCAGACCGATGCGGTGTACTTGGGCATTGTGGGGGCGGCCCGGGAGGGTTTGGCTCAAGGCCGTTTGGTGGAGTTGCAGATGCGCACGCCCTTGAAAGGGCAGGCGCGTTTGGGCCTGATCACTTTGGCAGGCCGCACCGAATTGCCCATCATGTCGGTGTTCCGGGCCTTCATCCAAAAACATTTGACCGACTGACGGCTACAAAGGAAACCGAATGCAGGAATGGCTTTACCCCATCGGGGTGGTTTTGTTGGGTTACACCGTGCTGGGCTTGACGGGTTTTGGCTCGGCTTTGGTCGTGGTGCCCCTGTTGGCCTGGCAATGGCCTTTGCCCGCTGTGGTGGCGCTCACCTTGCTCATGGACGTGCCTGCCTCGGCTTTTCACAGCGGGCTGAACTGGCGCCAAGTGCAGTGGCGCGAACTGCGACGTCTGTTGCCCGGCCTGGTGTTGGGCACGCTGGTGGGCTTGTGGCTCGTGCAGCACATGAACAGCCGCTGGCCCTTGCTTTTGCTGGGGGTGTATGTGGCGGGTGTGGGGCTCCATGCCCTGCGTCCCAAAGCGTCCCAATTGCCCAGCGCCGCACCTGTGTGGGCTTGGCCGGTCGGGGCCGCCATTGGCCTGGTGGAAATGCTTTTTGGCACAGCCGGACCGGTGGTGGTGGCCTGGCTCAGTCGCCGCTTGCCAGATGTCCAACAAATGAGGGCCAGCACGCCCATGATCATTTCGGTGGCAGCGGCCACCGTGTTGGTGGGCATGGCTTGGGAGGGGCGCTTGTCCAGCAGCTGGATTTGGCAGCGCTGGACGGTGCTGATCGGTGTGGCCCTGCTGGGTGTGTGGCTGGGCCACCGCCTGGCGCACCGCGTGCCCGTGGCACGCCTGCGCCAGATCATTTGCGCATTGCTGGTGGTCAGTGGTTCGCTGCTGGCGCTGGGGGCTTTGCGTTGACCCAAGGGGGGGCGTCTGAGCCGTGGTGCTGGATCAAAAAAAAGGGGAGCCATAGGCTCCCCTTTTTTATGGGTGCTTGGAGGCTCACATCAACAGGTGTTCACCCGCGTTGTCACCGCCCAAGATCACGTAGTTCACTTTGCGGATGTCCATCAGCTTGGTGCCGCCGGCGTAGCTGATCGAGCTTTGCACGTCCTGCTCCATCTCGATGAGCGTGTTGGCCAGCTTGCCTTTGATGGGCTCCAAGATACGCTTGCCTTCGACGTGCTTGTACTCGCCCTTGTTGAAGTCGCTGGCTGAGCCGTAGTACTCCTTGAACAAGGCGCCATCGACCTCCACCGTTTTGCCGGGTGACTCTTCGTGCCCAGCAAACAGCGAACCGATCATGACCATGCTCGCGCCAAAGCGGATGCTCTTGGCGATGTCGCCGTGGCTGCGGATGCCGCCGTCGGCAATGATGGGCTTGGTCGCCACGCGGGCACACCACTTGAGCGCCGACAACTGCCAGCCACCGGTGCCAAAACCGGTCTTGAGCTTGGTGATGCAGACCTTGCCCGGGCCCACGCCCACTTTGGTCGCGTCGGCGCCCCAGTTTTCCAGGTCGATCACGGCTTCGGGTGTGGCCACGTTGCCCGCAATCACGAAGCTGTTGGGCAATTTGCCCTTGATGTAAGCGATCATGTCGCGCACGCTGTCGGCGTGGCCGTGGGCGATGTCGATGGTGATGTACTCGGGCACCAAACCCTCGGCGGCCAGCTGGTCCACGGTGGCGCGGTCGGGGGCTTTGACACCCAGCGAGATCGAGGCGTACACGCCCTTGCCATGCATGTCGCGCACGAACTGGACGTTGTCCAGATCAAAGCGGTGCATCACGTAAAAGTAATTGTTTTGCGCCATCCACAGGCAGATGGACTCGTCCACCACCGTTTTCATGTTGGCAGGCACCACCGGCAGGCGGAAGGTACGGCTGCCCAAGGTGACGCCCGCGTCGCACTCGGAACGGCTTTCCACGCGGCACTTGCGTGGCAAAAGCAGGATGTTGTCGTAGTCAAAAATTTCCATGAAAAAACCAAGCTCCAAAAAAGGATTCGTTGAGAGAACGAGTGAGCGCTTGGCCTGGCCGGTTTTCTGGCCCCTGAAATGAACCCATTGCAGATTCAGGGCAAAAAAAACCGGGCGCAAGAATCTTGGGCCCGGTGGCTGATTCTACCCGGATTGCCTGACGGTTCTTTGGCCCCCCCCTGATCCATCGGGGCAAGTTCTCAGTTCACTTGGGGCAGCACCGGTTTGGTGGCCAGCATGAAGGACAGTGAGCCCAGCGCCGCCAGCAGGGCCAGCAGACTGAAGCCCAGTTGGTAATCGCCCGTGAGGTCGGCCAGCACCCCGGCGATCATGGGGCCCGCAATTTGCCCCAGCGCGATGATGGCGGCCGACAGGCCCAGGATCAGGCCAATGGCGTTGCGCCCGAAGTAGTCGGCCCGGATGGCCTGCATGAAGGGGCCGCGCAAGCCCCAGGCGATGCCGTGAAAGACCCCGAACGCCACCAACATCGCCATGTGCGACGCGTAGGTCAGGCACAGCATGCCGATGCCGTGGGCCAGCATGCACAAAGCAGCGACTTTGCGTTTCTCAAACCAGTCACCCAGTGTCGCCCCCATCAGCACGCCAGCCAGCTGACCCAAGGTCATGATCAGGATCACCCAACTGGCGGTGGTGAACGAATAGCCCAGGCCTTCCTTCATGTGGGTGATGGCATGCACGTTCACGGCCGACACCACCAGCAAGGCCAATCCGTGTCCGATGGCCAGCATCCAAAAAGCCCGGGTGCGCAGTGCTTGTGCCACAGTGAATTCGATCTGGACCGGCGGTGCAGGGTGGCCTTGGGCCAAGTTGGCGGCCGCTTGCGCCGGGTCGATGCCGTCGACGTGTTCGCCGTGGTCCTCGGGTCGGCGACGGATGATGCTGGCCATGGGCAAGCCGGTCAATAAAACCAACAGACCCGAGCCTGCCGCTGTGGCCCGCCACCCCCACACCTGAATGGACCAGGCCATCAGCGGCACCACCAGCCCACCCATGGCCAAGCCCAGGCTCATGATGGACAGGGCGCGTGCACGGAACTTCTCGAACCACTGCACCAGCGCCACCGACAGCGGAAAGTAGCCGCCCAGGCTGGCGCCAATGGCCATCAGGATGGCGCTGGCGTAAAAGGTGGCGACGCTGTCGACTTGGCTGAGCAGCAGCAAACCAGCGCTGAACAGCACCATGCCCCAGCGGATCATTTTTTGGGGGCCCACCCGGTCCATCATCCAGCCCAGCACCGGGCCGATGATGGCCGCTTCGACCGATTGCAGCGCGGCAGCACCTGACAAGGTGGTTTTGCTCCAGCCCATGTCGTCCGACAGCACGGCGATGTACAGACCCAGGGCCTGTGTGAGAAAGGCCGCCAGTAAAAACTGGATGCCACAGGCCGCGCCCACCATGCGCCAGCCATAAAAAAACTTCATGCCAGTCCTCCCTTGGCGCAGCCGTCCCGAGCCTGCCTAGCTTGCGGCAGATGGGGCGAGGGCCTGGCGAAGGAAGTCATGTGGGAAGGTGCTGGGTCGTAATGTCTGTGCAGAGCGCACATCGTGGCACGCTCAGCTTGCACCGTGTGTCCCGAAGTGGACGAAATCCAAGGTGGCGGTGCTGTGCAGGTGCTCGGAGTGAGGCAACTGCTCAGCCAAGTGTGGGTTGAGGGAGCGGTTGAGGTGTTGCATGGGGTGCGAACTTCCTACAATCGACAGATGTTGTCTGAATTTTCACCGAACGCTTCGGCGTCCCCCTTGCTCGCCCAGCTCAACGACGAGCAGCACCGGGCGGTGGCTTTGCCCACCGAGCACGCCCTGATCTTGGCGGGTGCAGGCTCTGGCAAAACCCGCGTGCTGACCACGCGCATCGCCTGGCTGCTGCAGACCTCGCAAGTCTCGCCCGGCGGCATTTTGGCGGTGACCTTCACCAACAAGGCCGCCAAAGAGATGAAGCTGCGTTTGCAGTCCATGCTGCCGGTGAATGTGAACGCGATGTGGATTGGCACCTTTCACGGGCTGTGCAACCGGTTTTTGCGGGCGCATCACCAGCTGGCGGGTTTGCCGCAGACCTTTCAGATTCTGGACACACAAGACCAGCTCTCGGCCGTCAAGCGGCTGTGCAAGCAGTTCAATGTGGACGAAGACCGCTTCCCGCCCAAGCAGGTGCAGTATTTCATTTCGGGCTGCAAAGAAGACGGCCAGCGCCCGGGCGATGTGCCGGTGCGCGACGACGAAACGCGCCGCAAGGTGGAGCTGTACCAGCTGTACGAAGAACAATGCCAGCGCGAAGGCGTGGTGGATTTTGGCGAGCTGATGCTGCGCTCGTATGAGCTGTTGCGTGACAACGCGCATGTGCGCGAGCATTACCGCCGCCGTTTTCGTCACATCTTGGTGGATGAGTTTCAGGACACCAACAAGCTGCAATACGCCTGGCTCAAGCAGTTGGCGGGTTTGCCGGGCGAAGGGGGCGAATGCGCCATCTTGGCCGTGGGCGACGACGACCAGAGCATTTACGCCTTCCGGGGTGCCCGCGTGGGCAACATGGCTGACTTTGTGCGTGAGTTTCAGGTCAAGCACCAGATCAAGCTGGAGCAAAACTACCGCAGCTTCAGCAACATCCTCGATTCGGCCAACCACCTGATTAGCCATAACAAGACGCGTTTGGGCAAAACCCTGCGCACCGACCAAGGCGCTGGCGAGCCGGTGAGGGTGGTGGAGTCGCCGTCTGACTTTGCCGAAGCGCAGTGGCTCATCGAAGAGCTGCGCCAGTTGGTCAAGCAAGACGGCTTTGAGCGCAAGGAAGTGGCGCTGCTCTACCGCAGCAACGCCCAAAGCCGGGTGCTGGAAACCGCGCTGTTCAACGCCGGGTTTCCGTATCGGGTGTATGGTGGTTTGCGCTTTTTTGAGCGGGCCGAGATCAAGCACGCGCTGGCTTATTTGCGCCTGATGGAGAACCCCAACGACGACACCAGCTTTTTGCGGGTGGTCAACTTTCCGCCGCGCGGCATCGGGGCGCGTTCCATTGAGCAGCTGCAAGACGCGGCCCGCGCAGCAGGCTGCTCATTGCACGACGCCGTGAGCGCCACCACCGGCAAGGCCGGGGCGAATTTGGCGGCTTTTGTGGCCATGGTCGATGTGTTGCGTGAGCAGACCGAGGGCATGACGCTGCGCGAGATCATTGACTTGGTGTTGGACAAGACCGGCTTGGTCAACCACTACCGCGCCGAAAAAGAAGGCGCTGACCGGGTGGAGAACTTGGAGGAATTGGTCAACGCGGCCGAGAGTTTTGTCACCCAAGAAGGTTTTGGGCGCAGTGCGGTGGCTTTGCCGCAAGGCACCTCAGGCCTGGGGCAAAGCCCGGCCAGCCAAGGCTTGAGTCGCTCAACAGACGCAGACCTCGGCACGGTCGATGAGTTCAGCGAAGACGGCGTGATCATGAGCCCGCTGGCAGCCTTCCTGACGCACGCTTCGCTGGAGGCTGGCGACAACCAAGCGCAAGCGGGTGAAGACGCGGTGCAACTCATGACCGTGCACGCCAGCAAGGGACTGGAGTTTGACGCGGTGTTCATCACCGGCTTGGAAGAAGGTCTGTTCCCGCACGAAAACGCGATGAACGACTTTGACGGCTTGGAGGAAGAACGCCGACTGATGTATGTGGCCATCACCCGTGCCCGCAAGCGCCTGTACCTGAGCCATTCGCAAACGCGCATGCTGCACGGCCAGACCCGCTACAACCTCAAAAGCCGCTTTCTGGACGAGTTGCCCGAAGAGTGCCTGAAGTGGGTCACGCCCAAAAACAGCGGCTTTTCTAACTTGGGCCAGCCCGCGAGCGGGGGTGGCAGCGCCCCGGGTGGCGGCTGGCCACAAACCCCGGCCTTCAACCGCCATGCACGCCCGGCTTGGGGCCAAAGCAGCCTGAGCACCGAAACTTACAAAAGTCCGCCTGTGCCGGTGCAAAAAGCCGCGCCCGAGCACGGCATCAGCGCTGGCAAAACCGTGTTCCACACCAAATTTGGCGAAGGCAAAGTGTTGGCTGTGGAGGGCGTGGGGGCCGATGCCCGAGCGCAGGTCAACTTTCCGCGCCACGGCGTGAAATGGCTGGCGCTGAGCGTGGCTAAACTCACGGTGGTTTAAACCCATTCCTGTTCTGAAAGTCGCCATGAAAATCGCCCAAGATACCGTCGTCACCATGCAGTACAAAGTGACCAACGCCCAAGGCCAGTTGCTGGACAAGGCGCAAGAGCCGACCTCGTATTTGCACGGCGGCTATGACAACACCTTCCCCAAAATCGAAGCCGCCCTCGAAGGACAAGAAGTGGGCTTTGCCACCACCTTGAAGCTGACCCCGGCTGACGCCTTTGGCGAGCGCGACGAGAGCTTGGTGCAGACGATTCCCAAAAGCGAGTTCCCGCCCGGCGTGAAGGTGGGTGGCCAGCTGCGCGGGCGCACGCCCGATGGCCGCGAGCAGGTGTTCAACGTGTTGAAAATCAAAGGTAACCAGGTGATCCTGGACGGCAACCACCCTTGGGCCGGGCAGCACCTGACGCTGAGCCTGAAGGTGACAGAAGTGCGGACGGCCTCAGCCGAAGAGGTGACGCACCGCCACGCACACGGTGCGCACGGTCACCACCACTGAGCAGCTCAGTCGGGCCGATCCGCGCTGGCGGGCGGCTCGTCGTAGACGTCGGTCGAGAAGCAGTCGCGCACCGAAAACAGCATCGAGGTGAAGAACATGGCTGCCACCATGAGGGCCAAGGGCATGAAGGTGGCCGTCATCAAGCCCGGGTTGCCCAAGAGGCCGGAGATGAGCAGCGCCAGGATCCCGGCCAACATGAAGATCACACCCCAAGAGAGCACATACACCCCAAAGGCCTTGAGGTTGCGCCAGCAGGCCACGAAGCTGAAAAACAGGCTTTTGACGGCCGGCAGGCCGTACCAGTGCACCAGAGCGGGTGCGTGCCAGAACATCATGGACAGCGGCACATAAAACAGCATCGACACCCACAGGGCGGTTTGGAAAGAATCGGTGGTGACCACCTCGGGCGTCATGGCTTGTCCGCCAAAGTAAACCTTAGCGAAGGTACCGCCGTCGACCAAGGCCGAAACGCCCATCACCACCAGAAAGATCACCGCATAAAGGCCACCCAGATGGAACATGGCCTGGCGGTGCGGTCCGGCCTTGAAGGCCGCAAACAACACGCTGGGCATGGGGAATTTGCCCTCGGTGGCGGTCTGGGTTGCCGCCATCATGCCCAAGGTGAGCGCAGGCAGGACGATCAGCGCCAAGGCGCTGCCAATGAAGGGCACGATGGACACGATGGAAACCGTGGCCATGAGCAAAAAGAAAAGGCCCGACAGGGCCAGCGGTTGACGCCAGAAGGTGCTCATGCCCTGGCGGACCCACTTGAGGCCGGCACGGGCGGGAACAATTTGCAGGTTCATGGTGTTCAGACGAGGTCAGGCAGGGAGATGGGCTGTTGCACCCGACCGCGCAAAACGCGTTCGAAATGGGTCGGGTCGTGCGGGGTGAGCATGGCCGCTTCGCGGGGCAGATGGTAGTCCCACAGCCGAGAAATCCAAAAACGCAAAGCCCCTGCCCGCAAAAGGGCAGGCAGCAACGCGCGTTCGGCCGCGCTCAAGGGGCGTACCCGGTTGTAGGCCTGCACCAAGGCCTGGGCGCGTGTGCTGTCGTGGGCGCCCGTGGGCAAGTCGATGCACCAGTCGTTCAGGCACACGGCCAAGTCAAACAGCCAGGTGTCGACACCCGCAAAGTAAAAATCAAAAAACCCCGTCAGCTGCTCGCCGTCGAACATCACGTTGTCGCGGAACAGGTCAGCATGCACCGGCCCACGGGGCAGGGCGGCATACGCTGCACCCTCGGCGATGTGGTTTTGGTAGGCCAGCTCGCTGCGCACCAAGGCGGCTTGGGGCAGGTCCAGGTAGGGCAACACCACGGGCACGGTCTCGTTCCACCAGGGCAGGCCACGCAAATTGGGCTGGCTGCGGTTGTAGTCGGCCCCGGCCAGGTGCATGCGTGCCAGCATGTCTCCCACAGCCGCGCAATGCACCGCTTGTGGCTGCAGCTGGCTTTTGCCCGCCAGTTTGTTCACCACGGCGGCTGGTTTGCCGTTCAAGGTGTGCAGCACATCGCCGTCGCGGTTGGCCGACGGGTCGGGCACCGGAATGCCGCGCCCGGCCAGGTGCTTCATGAGGAACAGGTAAAACGGCAGTTGCTCGTGCGTCAGGCGTTCGAACAGGGTGAGCACATACTCACCTTGATCGGTGGTGGCGAAGTAGTTGGTGTTTTCAATCCCGCCCTCAATGCCGCGCAAAGCGGTGAGCCGGCCCAGGTTCAGGGCTTGCATCAGGTCGTTGGCCTGGGCTTCGGTGACTTCGGTGAATACCGCCATGGTTGCAATCGGTGGGCCTGTAGGCTGGCCGGAAGGTGGATGAAACCGGTGATTGTAGGCGGGGGCGATGCCTGATCTGCTGCCTGAGCACCCTGGTGCGCGTGGTAACTTCTCATGATACATGCCCACCTCAAACAGGAGTCACCCATGTCAGACAGCCCTGCCGACCGAACCGTTCGTTTGCACCGCGTGCTGAAAACCTCGCCCGAAAAGATTTACCGGGCCTTTTTGGATGCCGAGGCGATGGCCAAATGGCTGCCTCCTTATGGCTTCACCTGCAAGGTGCATCACATGACGCCGAAGGTGGGTGGCACTTTCCGCATGTCGTTTTGCAATTTCTCGTCGGGCCAGAGCCATTCGTTTGGCGGTGAATACCTGGAGTTGGTGCCCAATGCCTTGATCCGCTACACAGACCAGTTCGATGACCCCAACCTGCCGGGGGTACTCGAAGTGGCGGTGCACCTCAAGCCGGTGCTGTGTGGCACCGAACTGAGCATCGTGCAGTCGGGCATTCCGGAGGTGATTACGCTGGAGATGTGTTACTTCGGCTGGCAAGAGTCGCTGGCGCAACTGGCCCTGTTGGTCGAGCCCGAAACGGCGGGCTGAGCGGGCCGGTCAGCGCGGGTGGTGGCGTGCACAATCGGGGGATGAGCGAAAAAACCCCTGACACCGCCCCAACCACGGCCCCCACCGCGGCCCCCAACATGGCCCCATCCACCACAAAACCCAGCTTGCTGCTGGTAGACGGCTCCAGTTACCTGTACCGCGCCTTTCACGCCAT
Organism: Limnohabitans sp. 63ED37-2; assembly: GCF_001412535.1. GTDB lineage: Bacteria > Pseudomonadota > Gammaproteobacteria > Burkholderiales > Burkholderiaceae_C > Limnohabitans_A. Next base: position 746,082 of record NZ_CP011774.1, read on the forward strand.
GCCCGATCTGCGGGCTGTGCCGGGCGACCCGGCGAGCCCCGCCACCGGGGCCATTCGCGGCATGATCAACATGATGGAGCGGCTGCGCAAGGATGTGCCAGCCATGTACGCCGCCTGCGTGTTCGACGCCAAAGGCCCGACTTTCCGTGATGAGCTGTACCCCGAATACAAAGCCAACCGCAGCCCCATGCCCGACGATTTGCGCTCGCAGATCGAGCCGATCCACGAGTTGGTGCGCCTGATGGGCTGGACCGTGCTGGACGTGCCGGGCGTGGAGGCCGATGACGTGATTGCCACGTTGGCCCATGTGGCCGCGCAGCAGGGAATCACCGTGACGGTGTCGAGCGGCGACAAGGATTTGAGCCAGCTGGTCAACGAGCACATCACCATCATCGACACCATGAACGGCAAGGTGCGCGATGTGGCGGGTGTGACCGCCGAGTTTGGTGTGCCGCCCTCGCTGATGATTGACTACCAAACCCTGGTGGGCGACACGGTGGACAACGTGCCGGGCGTGGCCAAAGTCGGCCCCAAAACGGCGGCCAAGTGGCTGATGGAATACGGCTCGCTCGACAAGCTCATGGAAAACGCCCACGACATCAAAGGCGTGGCGGGCGAGAACCTGCGCCAGGCGGTGGACTGGCTGCCCAAGGGCCGTGCCCTGGTGACCATGAAAACCGATTGCGACCTGAACGGCTGGGTGCCCGGTTTGCCGTCGCTGGCCAGCCTTCACCTGCACGCGCCGGACAAAGACAAGCTGCTGAATTTTTACCAGACCTACGGCTTCAAGGGGCTGGTGCAGTCGCTGGGTGGGGCTGTGCCTGCGCCTGCGGCCAAAGCCAAAGCGGCCAAACCCAAAGACACGGGCATGGGGGATTTGTTTGGTGCTGGTGAGGCTGAAGCGGCTGCGGCCTTGCCCGAGTTGGACAGAGCCGCCAGCGCTGTTCAGGGCGAGTTGAAATACGACACCGTGCTGGACTGGGCCGCGTTCGACACTTGGTTGGCCCGCATCGAACAAGCCCCGCTCACCGCCATCGACACCGAAACCACTTCGCTGGACGCCATGCGCGCCGAGATTGTCGGAATTTCGCTCAGCGTCACGCCGGGCGAGGCGGCTTACATTCCGCTGGCCCACAACGGCCCGGGTGCACCCGAGCAGCTGCCGCTGGCCGATGTGCTGGCCAAGCTCAAGCCTTGGCTGGAAAACCCGGCCCGCCACAAGCTGGGCCAGAACATCAAATACGACCGCCATGTGTTCGCGAACCACGGCATCGAGGTGCAGGGCTACGCGCACGACACCATGCTGGAAAGCTATGTGCTCGAAGTGCACAAGCCGCATGGCCTTTCTAGCCTGGCCGAGCGGCATGTGGGCCGCCGGGGCGTGACCTACGAAGACCTGTGCGGCAAGGGTGCGCACCAGATCCCGTTTGCGCAGGTCGATGTGGACAAGGCCGCGCATTATTCCTGCGAAGACTCGGACCAGTGCCTGGACGTGCATTTGGCGCTGTGGCCGCAGATCGAGGCGCATGCGGGCCTCAAGTACGTGTACGAGCTGGAAATCGCCACCAGCGAAGCGCTTTACCGCATCGAACGCAACGGCGTGCTGATCGACGCGCCCACGCTGGCCGCGCAAAGCCAGGCGCTGGGCGAGCGCATTGTCCAGCTCGAAACCGAGGCCTATGAGATCGCGGGGCAGCCCTTCAACCTGTCCAGCCCCAAGCAACTGGGCGAAATTTTCTTTGACAAGCTGGGTCTGCCCGTCATCAAGAAAACCGCCACCGGGGCCCGCAGCACCGACGAAGAGGTGCTGGAAAAACTGGCCGAAGACTACCCGCTGCCCGCCCGCATCTTGGAGCACCGCAGCCTGGCCAAACTCAAAGGCACTTACACCGACAAGCTGGCGCAGCTGGCCTTGCCGCGCACGGGGCGTGTGCACACCCACTATGCGCAGGCGGTGGCCGTCACAGGCCGCTTGTCGAGCAACGAGCCCAACCTGCAAAACATCCCAGTGCGCACCGCCGAAGGCCGCAAGGTGCGCGAGGCCTTTGTGGCCCCGGTAGGCTGCGTGATTGCCAGCGCCGACTACAGCCAGATCGAGCTGCGCATCATGGCGCACCTGAGTGACGACGCGGCCTTACTCAAGGCCTTCCATGAAGGGCTGGACGTGCACAAGGCCACGGCGGCTGAGGTGTTTGGCGCCACGCCCTACACCGTGAGCAGCGAGCAGCGCCGCTACGCCAAGACCATCAACTTCGGTTTGATTTACGGCATGAGCGCGTTTGGGCTGGCCAAGGCGCTCTCCATCGACAACACCGCCGCCAAAAACTACATTACCCGCTACTTTGAGCGTTTTGCGGGCGTCAAACACTACATGGACGCCACCCGCGAGCAGGCCAAGGCGCTGGGTTATGTGGAGACCGTGTTTGGTCGCCGCCTGATGCTGCCCGAGATCAACAGCCCCAACGGCCCACGCCGCGCCGGGGCCGAGCGCGCCGCCATCAACGCGCCCATGCAGGGCACAGCGGCAGACCTGATCAAGCTGAGCATGGTCGCCGTGCAAAAGGCGCTCGACGAACAAAGCAAGGCCACCAAGGTCATCATGCAGGTGCACGACGAATTGGTGTTTGAAGTGCCCGAATCAGAAGTCGAGTGGGTGCGCACCGAGGTGCCGCGCATCATGGCGGGGGTGGCCGATTTGAAGGTGCCCCTGCTGGCCGAAGTGGGCTTTGGGCCGAACTGGGAGCAGGCGCACTGAGCGTCAAACGGGCAGCCAAGGCGCGTGTTTTTGCATGATGGCCTCAAACAGGGCAGAGCCCTCGAACGCGGCCAGCCATGCGGCCAAGGGCCCCCAAGGCTGCGCCGCAAACCAGGCCGGGTCGGTGTGGGCGTATTGGCGCACAAAGGGGGCCAGTGCGGCATCGGCCAGGCCGAACTGCTCGCCCGTCAAAAAAGGCTGTGCGCGAAGCCGCGCATCCAGTGTGTGCAGCCAAAGCGCTGCCTCGTCGCGGTCGGCCGTGCCGCTCGCCAAGCCCGATCGGTTCGGGTATTTGTAGCGGTCCAGTTGCCTTTTGAAGGGGCCATCGTTGTGCGCGATCAGGGCCGTGGCATCGGACGTGGCTGCTTCCGCCTTGGGCAGCCAGCCCAGCGGATCGTTTTGCCGCAGCGCCCACAGCATGATGTCCACACTTTGCTCCAGCACCTGATCGCCTGCCGCGCTGCGCAGCCACAAAACCGGTACGGTGCCTTTGGGCGAGAGGGACAGCATGTGGGTCGGTTTGTTTTTTAAAACCACTTCGCGGTGCTCGAAAGCCAAGCCGCTCACATGCAGGGCCAATCGGGCCCGCATGGCATAGGGGCAACGGCGAAAGGAATACAGGACAGGCAGGGCGATTTCGGTCATGGCGGCAGTTTAAATCGCCACCCTTGTGCAAGCCTGCAGTGACTGTGCCAAGATCAGTATCCTCTTATTTTTCACAGACGGAGACCTGCCTTGAACAACGACCTGATCAACGATGCCCAAGCCCTGTTGGGTGGCCGTGTGGACAGCACGGGGACCACACGCCGCACAGCTTTGAAAGCAGCTTTGGGCGTGGGCTATGCCGCCGCTGCCGCGCCCATCATGGCGCAAACGGCCATCAAAACCCCTTCCACGGGTTTGGTGTCGGGCGAGGTGACCATCGATGTGAACGGGTTCAAGATGCCCGCCTACCGCTGCGCCCCAGCCGGCAAGACCGGTTTGCCGGTGGTGCTGGTGATTTCCGAGATTTTTGGGGTGCACGAGTACATCGCCGACGTGGCACGCCGACTGGCCCAGGCCGGTTACTTGGCCATTGCCCCCGAATTGTTTGTGCGCCAGGGCGACCCCAACGAGTACGGCGAACTCGCCAAGCTGCAATCCGAGATCATCGCCAAAGTGCCCGATGTGCAGGTCATGGGTGACCTGGACGCCTGCGTGGCCTGGGCGGCAGCCAACGGTGGCAATACCGACAAACTGGCCATCACGGGTTTTTGCTGGGGTGGGCGCATCACCTGGTTGTACGCGGCGCACCAGCCCAAACTCAAGGCGGGTGTGGCTTGGTATGGCCGTCTGGTGGGCAACACCACGGCACAAACGCCCGCGCATCCTTTGGCTTTGGTGGGCCAACTCAAGGCGCCGGTGCTCGGTTTGTACGGCGCGGCCGACACGGGCATACCCCTTGACACGGTTGATAAGATGAAGGCTGAGCTGGCCCAAGGGCCTGCTGCGGCCAAAGCCAGCGAGTTTGTGGTTTATCCTGAGGCGCCGCACGCTTTCCATGCCGATTACCGCAGCAGTTACCGCAAGGGACCCGCTGAAGACGGCTGGCAGCGTTTGCTGGCCTGGCTCAAACGCAACGGCGTGGCCTGATTTTTGAACGCAAAAACCGCCCTTCGGGGCGGTTTTTGATGGGGTGCCAAGCACTCCGGGAAACATGATGACTTTATTGGCGATTTTGGTGGGCACTTTGGTGGCGGGCATTGGCAGCGTCTGGGTGGCAGCTTGGTTGAGTTTTGGCATCTTGAGCCGCTACACCCAGCACATGCTGAGTCTGGCCGCCGGGGCCTTGATGGCGACCTCTTTTTTGCACCTTTTGCCCGAAGCCTTCGAGAGCGAGGCCGGGGCGCACGAGTTGTTCCTGACTTTGCTGGTGGGTTTGCTGTTTTTCTTTTTGCTCGACAAGGCCGAGCTTTGGCACCACGGGCATGAACATGGCCACGGACATGGGCACGACCACGGACATGGGCATGACCATGCGCACGAGCACGGTCATGGTGCGCAACCCGCTGACCCTGTGCACAGCGCCCATGCCGACAAAGAGTCACCCCGCGGTCAATGGGCCGTGTTGGCGGGGGACAGCGTGCATTGTTTTGGCGACGGCATCCTGATCGCTTCGGCCTTCATCGCCGACATGCGCTTGGGCGTGATTGCCGCGCTGGCCGTGCTGGCCCACGAAATTCCCCACCACATGGGCGATCTGGCGGTGTTACGCCAAGGCAGCAGCAGCCGCCAGGCGGCCATCCTCAAGGTGTCCATGGCCGGGGCCATCACCGCTTTGGGTGGCGCGGTGGGTTTTGTGCTGGTCGACGCCTTGCACCAATGGCTGCCCTATTTCCTGGTTGTGGCCAGCAGCAGCTTTGTGTATGTGGCCTTGGCCGACCTGATCCCCCAACTGCAAAAGCGCCTGTCAGCCCGAGAAACAGCGGCTCAAATTTTGTGGCTGAGTGTGGGCATTGGCATGGTGGTGCTGGTCAGCGCCTTGGCGGGCCACCAGCACTGACCTGAAGGCGCTCAGCCTTTGGCGCAGGGCAGCCCGGGCGTGCGGCACCACTCGCTCCAGCTGCCCGCATAAAGCGCGGTCGGGCCGAAACCGGCCAACTCCATCGCGATCACATTGGGCACGGCGGTCACGCCGCTGCCGCAGTGGTGCACCACGCTGCTGGCTGGGCGGCCGGCCAGCACCTGGGTCCATTCTGCCTTCAACTGCTCGGGGCTTTTGAATCGGCCGTCTTCGCTGAAGTTCTCGGTGAAAGGGCGGTTCAATGCGCCCGGAATGTGGCCGGCCACCGGGTCAAGGGGCTCCACCTCACCCCGGTAACGGGCTCCGGCGCGGGCATCGACCACGGTCTGAGCGGGTTGGCCCAAGGCGGCCGAAACGGCATCGGTCAGCACCAGTTGGCGCAGCGGCGTTTTCAGCTCAAAACGAGCGGGTGCTGTTGGCGCGACTGGCCCCGCGTCCAGGCCGCCTCCTGCGTCTTTCCAGGCCTGCAAACCACCGTCGAGCACGGCCACGGCCTCGTGGCCCAGCCACTTGAGCATCCACCACAAACGGCCGCAGTAGTGGCCCTTGTTGCGGTCGTACACCACGATCTGCATGCCGTTGTGAATGCCCAAACTGCCCAGCCACTGCGCCACGCGCTCACGCTTCGGCAAGGGGTGGCGTCCACCATTGACAGCCTGGTCCGGTTGGTGCGTGCTCAGGTCCTTGTCCAAGTGGGCGGGCAAGGCGCCTGCGATGCGTTCGCTGGCAAAAAAGCCATCGGCCAGCTCGGGTTTCATCAGGTCAAAGCTGCAGTCCAGCACGGCGCAGGGCGTGCCCTGTGTCTGCAATGCTTGCAATTGGGCGGCGGTGATCAGCAAGGGGTACATGGCAAAGGTCTCCGTTCAATGGTCTTCGGCGGGGGCACGGGGCAGGGCTCGGTTGCGCAAGATGGTGGAGGCGATGCCGCTGGCCATGATCAGGGCCATGCCCAGCCAGCCCATGAGCGGGATCTGGTCGCCAAATAGGAACAGGCCAAACAAGGCACCAAACACAATACCCGAATACTGCAGGTTGGCCACCACCAAGGTCGAGCCGCGGCTGTAGGCGTTGGTCATGCACAACTGCCCCAGTGCGGCCAGCACGCCAATGGGCAGCAACCACAATACGCTGGGCCAAAGCCATGGGCTCATTCCAGTGACCAACATCAGCACGGCCCCGACCACGGTGGTGCCCACCGAAAAATAAAACACGGTGCGGGCTTCGGGTTCGTTCAAGCGCCCCAGCGCCGCCACCTGCATGTAGGCCAAGGCGGCGATCAGGCCCGAGAGCAGTCCGACGATGCCGGCAAACAATTGGTCCTGTTCGATGGTGGGGCGCAGCAGCAAGATGACCCCGCCAAAACCCGCGATCACCGTCAGCACAATGGGGCCTTGACGGGTCGCGTCTTGCAGCTTGCCCATGACCAGCGTGCCGCCGACCAGAAACACCGCCACCCACACGCCGCTCATGTAGTTGAGGGTCATGGCCGTGGCCAGGGGCAAATGGCCAATGGCGTAAAACCAGGCGGCCAGAGAAGTCACGCCCACCACCGAGCGCCAGACGTGCATCATGGGAATGGGCGTGCGCAAAGGCACACCTTGCATCCGGCACAGCGTGGCCATGAACACCACGCCGATCAGGCCCCGGAAAAAAACCAGTTCAAAGGTGTGAAAGTGGGCCGATGCGTACTTGATGCAAACCCCCATCATCGAGAAGAACAAGGATGCCAAGATCATCCAAGAGGCTTGCATCGGGGCCTTCGCTTCAGAGGGTGTTCATCTGATTGCGGTACCACTCGTGGAAGTGCTGCATGCCGTCTTCCATGGGGCTTTGGTAGGGGCCGACCTCGTTGTCACCACGAGCGAGCAGGGCCTTGCGGCCTGCGTCCATGCGCTCGGCAATCTCGTCGTCTTCGAGGCAAGTTTCCATGTAAGCCGCTTGCTGGGCTTCCACGAACTCGCGCTCAAAGGCAACGATCTCCTCGGGGTAATAAAACTCCACCATGTTCAGCGTTTTGCTGGGGCTGATGGGGTGCAGAGTGGACACTGTGAGCACATGCGGGTACCACTCGACCATGATGTGGGGGTAGTACGTCAGCCAGATGGCGCCGCGTTCGGGCAGTTGGCCATTGCGGTACTTGAGCAGCACTTCGTGCCACTTTTTGTAGGTGTCCGAGCCGGGCTTGCCAAAGCCGCCCGACACACCCACGGTCTGCACCGAATAGTGTTCCTTGAACTCCCAGCTCAGGTCGTCGCAGGTGACGAACTGGCCCAGCCCCGGGTGGAAGGGGCCGACGTGGTAGTCCTCCAGATAGACCTCGATGAAGGTCTTCCAGTTGTAGTTGCACTCGTGCAGCTCGACGCGGTCGAGCGCGTAGCCGTCGAAATTGAGTTGCGAGCGTGGCCCCATGCCCGCCAGATCGGCGGCGATGTCGCGGCCGTTGTCTTCAAAGAGTAGGCCATTCCATTCCTGCAACTTGTAGTTGTTCAAGTTCAGGCAAGGGTCGTGCGCAAAGTGGGGTGCGCCCAGCAACTGGCCGCTGGGTGAATAGGTCCACCGGTGCAGGGGGCAGACGATGTTGCCGCCCGCGCTGCCCTTTTGCTGGGTTTGCAGGTTGCCCCGGCCGTTCAGCATCACGGCCTGGCGGTGGCGGCAGACGTTCGAGATCAGCTCGATACCGCCTTGGGCGTTACGCACCAAGGCGCGGCCTTCGGCCTCGTGGGGCAGGGCGTAATAGTCGCCCGGGTGGGGCACGGCCAGTTGGTGGCCCACATAACGCGGGCCCTGGCGAAAGAGCGTGTTCAATTCGCGCTGGAACAGCGCTTCATCGAAATAAGTGGAAACTGGTAGTTGGCTTGCGGCCTGCTGCAGTTGAAGACTTAAATCAGACATGGGTGACCTGACCTAGAGACTCCCCCTATGAAGGGGCAGGAACAAAGCGCTGAATTCAAAGAAAACGGCGCAAAAAAATGACAGGGAAAACCTGCCGATGAACGCGGATTCTACCCCGGGGGTGCCCCCTGCTGTGCACAACGTCACAAGCCGTGAAAAATTCAGGGTCTCCGCTGACGCGCCTGAATGCAGTCTGCCCATATCCGTCTTGTGGACTTGACAGGATCAACTGTCAGCTGGAACAAGGCTTAAGGCCTAAAATCGGGTTTTTTCCTCCGGAACACCCCATGCCCAAGGCCGCCCCCACCGACCCCGCAGACGCACTGGCAGCCCCGCTGCCCGCCACGTACGAAGCGGCTTTGGCGGAGCTGGAGTCGCTGGTGGGCCAGCTCGAATCGGGCCAAATGCCTTTGGACCAGCTCTTGACGGGCTACCAACGCGGCGCGGCTTTGCTGGCGTTTTGCCGCGACAAGCTCAAGGTGGTGGAAGACCAGATCCAGGTGCTGGACGGCGGGCAACTCAAACCCTGGAGCGGTGCATGAGTGTGGATTTGAAAACCTGGATGCAGCCGCATCTGGATCGGGTGGAGCAGGCTTTGTCGGCTGGTATCGCGGCCGAATCACCCGCCGCCTTGGGTCAGGCCATGCGCTACGCCGTGCTGGACGGCGGCAAGCGACTGCGCCCCTTGTTGGTGCTGGCCACCGCCGAAGCGGTGGGCCACGAGGCCAGCAGCGCGGCAGCGATCAACGCGGCTTGTGCCATCGAGCTGATCCACGCTTATTCGCTGGTACACGACGACATGCCCTGCATGGACAACGACGTCCTCAGGCGCGGTAAACCCACGGTGCATGTGCAGTTTGGCGAAGCCCAGGCCCTGCTGGCGGGTGACGCCTTGCAAACCTTGGCGTTTGAATTTTTAACGCCGCCCCATGGCGGCGTGCCAGCCGCGGTGCAAGCGGCTTGTGTGGGCTTGCTGGCGCGTGCTTCGGGTTACCAAGGCATGGCCGGAGGCCAGGCGATTGATTTGGCCAGCGTTGGACACAAGCTCACAGAAGACCAACTGCGGCAGATGCACCGCCTCAAAACCGGGGCGTTGTTGCTGTGCAGCGTGCAGATGGGTGCGGCCTGTGTGCCCGGCGTGTCTGCTCCTGTTCAAGCGGCGCTCCAGCGCTTTGGTGAAGCTTTGGGCCTGGCCTTTCAGGTGGTGGACGATGTCCTGGATGTGACGGCCGATTCGGCCACGCTGGGCAAGACTGCAGGCAAAGATGAAGCTGCCGACAAGCCCACTTATGTGGCACTGATGGGGCTGGACGCAGCCAAAGCCTATGCCGATGCGCTGGCCGCTCAGGCGATGCAGGCCTTGGCCGATACCGGATTGCCGGATGACCGTTTGGCCGCTCTGCGTGCACTGACCGCCATGGTGGTAGAAAGAAACAACTGACATGACCGATTTGCTCAAGACCATCGACTCCCCGGCCGATCTGCGCCGCCTGCAGCGCACTGATTTGCCCCAGTTGGCCGACGAGTTGCGCCACTGCGTGCTCGACAACGTCTCCAAAACTGGCGGGCACCTGAGCTCCAACCTGGGCACGGTGGAATTGACGGTGGCTTTGCACTACGTCTTCAACACACCGGAAGACCGCATCGTTTGGGACGTGGGCCACCAGACTTACCCCCACAAAATCCTCACGGGTCGGCGCGACCGCATGCCCTCGCTGCGTCAATTCGGCGGCCTGTCGGGTTTTCCGCGCCGCGACGAGAGCGAATACGACACCTTTGGCACCGCGCACTCGTCCACCAGCATTTCGGCCGCTTTGGGCATGGCCGTGGCAGCTCGCCAAAAAGGCGAGTCGCGCCACTCGATCGCCGTGATCGGCGACGGTGCCATGACGGCCGGTATGGCTTTTGAAGCCCTGAATAATGCAGGCGTTGAAGAGTGCAAGCTGCTGGTGATCCTGAACGACAACGACATGTCGATCAGCCCACCCGTGGGGGCGCTCAACCGCTATTTGGCCCAGCTCATGAGCGGGCGTTTTTATTCGGCGGCCAAGGCCGGGGCCAAGAACGTGTTGAAAAATGCACCGCCGCTGTTTGAGCTGGCCAAGCGCCTGGAAGAACACGCCAAAGGCATGGTGGTGCCCGCCACGCTGTTCGAGAAGTTCGGCTTCAACTACATTGGCCCGATCGACGGGCACGACCTCGAGTCGCTCATCCCGACGCTGGAGAACATCAAGCATCTGGACGGCCCGCAGTTTTTGCATGTGGTCACCAAAAAAGGCCAGGGCTATGACAAGGCCGAAGCCGACCCGGTGGCCTACCACGGCCCCGGCAAGTTCGACCCGAGCGTGGGCCTGGTGCCCGCGGCCACCCCTGCCAAAACCACCTTCACCCAGGTGTTTGGCCAGTGGCTGTGCGACATGGCCGAAAAGGACATGCGCCTGGTGGGCATCACCCCCGCCATGCGCGAGGGCTCGGGCATGGTGGCTTTCCACCAGCGGTTCCCTAAGCGCTATTACGACGTGGGCATTGCCGAGCAGCACGCTGTGACTTTTGCTGCGGGCATGGCTTGTGAAGGCCTGAAACCCGTTGTGGCCATTTACTCCACCTTCTTGCAGCGCGGCTACGACCAGCTGATCCACGATGTGGCGCTGCAAAACCTGCCTGTCGTGTTCGCCTTGGACCGCGCGGGTTTGGTGGGCGCCGACGGGGCCACCCACGCGGGGGCCTACGACATTGCCTACATCCGCTGCATCCCCAACATGAGCCTGGCTTGCCCGGCTGACGAGCGCGAGTGCCGCCAACTGCTCAGCACCGCTTACGCCCAAAACCACCCGGTGGCCGTGCGTTACCCGCGCGGTGCAGGCGTGGGCACCGAGCCCGGGCGTGATCTGGACACCTTGCCTTTTGGCAAAGGCGAAGTGCGCCGCCAAGGCGAAAAATTGGCGATCTTGGCCTTTGGCACTTTGCTGGCTCCGGCCCTGCAGGCCGCTGAAAAGCTCAACGCCACGGTGGTCAACATGCGTTGGGTCAAACCCCTCGATGTGGACTTACTTGCGCAGATCGCCCAAAGCCACGAGCGTTTGGTGACGGTGGAAGAGGGTTGCGTCATGGGCGGTGCGGGCAGCGCGGTGGGTGAGGTCCTGCAGCAGTTGAACCTGCAGCGCTCCGTGCTTCACCTGGGCCTGCCCGACGAGTTCATCGAACACGGCGACCCTGCCAAGTTGTTGGCGCTGCAAGGCTTGGATGCGGCGGGCATGGAGGCGACCATCCGTCAGCGCTGGCCTGATTGAATGGAATTCAAGCAGGCTTGAAAATCTTTCAATTTTTGGCCTTGCTTCAACTTTGTTGAATTTCATTCACAAAAAAAGGGTAAACCCCTGTCTTTTTGGTTGTTGCAGCTTCCTACAATAAGATTCGGTTTCTGAATCCCACCCGGATGTCTCGGGTAGTCTTTCATCTTTTCAATAGGAGTCCGTTCATGGATCGTCGTTCCGTCATCAAGAACACTGGTTTGGCTGGTGTGCTGGCCGCTGGTGCTGCGCCTGCTTTGGTTCAAGCCCAAGCAAATTTGCGCTGGCGCCTGACTTCCGGTTTCCCCAAGGCCTTGGATACCATCTATGGCGCTGCTGAAACCTTTTCCAAGAAAGTCAAGGAATTGACTGGCGGAAAATTCGAAATTTCTGTGCACGCCGCTGGTGAACTGGTTCCCATGCCCGGCATCGTGGATGCGGTGAAAAACGGCACCGTGGAAATGGCCCACACCGCGCCTTACTACTATTTTGGCAAAGACGAAACATTCGCACTGGGCTGCGCGATCCCCTTCGGCTTGAACAGCCGCCAAATGTCGGCTTGGATGTATGACGGCAATGGCTTGAAGCTGATGCGCGAGTTCTACAAGCAGTACGACATCATGAGCTTCCCCATGGGCAACACAGGCGCTCAGATGGGCGGCTGGTTCCGCAAGGAAATCAAGACCGTCAACGATTACAAAGGCTTGAAATTCCGCGTGGGCGGCTTTGCTGGCAAAGTGATTGAGCGTTTGGGTGGTGTTCCCCAGAACATTCCTGGCGGCGAAATTTACCAAGCCCTGGAAAAAGGCACGATCGATGCCGCCGAGTGGGTGGGTCCATACGACGACCAGAAGCTGGGCTTCTTCAAAGTGGCGCCTTTCTACCACTACCCAGGCTGGTGGGAAGGTGGTCCTCAGCTTGACCTGTACATCAACCAAAAGGCCTATGACAGCCTTTCGTCTGAGTACAAGGCGATTGTCGAGTGCGCTGCGGCCTACGCACACACCGAAATGCAAGCCAAGTACGACGCCCGCAACCCCGGTGCCTTGAAGCAGCTGGTGGCCAACAAGACCAAACTGGTCGCCTTCCCCAAGCCCGTGATGGACGCCGCGTTCAAGGAATCGATGGCGCTGTACAGCGAGTTGTCGGCCAAGAACCCCAACTGGAAAAAAATCTACGACGACTACTCCAAGTTCCGTGCCGAGTCCAACCTGTGGTTCCGCTTCACCGAAGCGCGTTTTGACAGCTTCATGCAAGGCGCCAAGCTGTAATTTGGGTTTTAGGTGGCACCTCAAGTGCTGCCGGACCTGTTGAGTCAACCCCACCCTTGTCACAAGGGTGGGGTTTTTTGTTGATTGAAAAAAGCTTCAATCCATGCCGGAAAATTTCAAACCAGCATGGCTGCCAACGCCGTCTTTTCAGCTTGGCGGCACCTTACAATCACGCCAGTTTTAATCCATGGAGATGCCAATATGGGCTCTTTACTAATGTGTTCCCGCTGGATTGATGCGCTCAATCTGAAAGTGGGCAAATTCACCGGTTGGTTGATTTTGTTGACCACGGTCATCAGCGCTGGCAATGCGATTGTGCGCAAGATGTTCGACATGAGTTCCAACTCTTTGCTCGAGATTCAGTGGTACCTGTTCGCGGGTGTGTTTTTGCTGGGGGCCGGTTACGGCTTGCTGCGCAATTCGCATGTTCGGATCGACTTCATTTCAAGCCGCTTGACCGATCGTGCCCGCAACTGGATTGACTTTTGGGGCTTTGCCTTGGTGTTGACGCCCTTTTGCCTGCTTTCCATCTACCTGTCTTGGCCCTTGTTTGTTCAGGCCTTGGTGAGTGGGGAGATGTCTCAAAACGCCGGTGGCTTGGTTCGTTGGCCAGCTTATGCCTTGATTCCTCTGGGTTTTTTCTTGTTGCAGCTGCAAGGTCTGTCCGAGATGGTCAAGCGCTGGGCCTTTCTGCAAGGCCAGGGACCCGATGTGTTGTCCACGGAAGAAGCACTCTCGGACGATCAAAAGCGGGCCGCTGAACTCGAAAAAATGACACAAGCTCAGGGAGACCGTTGATGGAAGCCTCGTTCCTGGCACAACAATTTGTGCCCCTCATGTTCGTTGGCCTGTTTGTCCTGTTGTTGACAGGCTTTCCGGTGGCGTTTGCCTTGGCCGCTTGCGGCTTGGGTTTTGGTTTTATTGGCATGGAAGCGGGTTTGTTCCCGGCCTCTTTGTTCCAAGCCTTGCCCCTGCGGATCTTCGGGATCATGCAAAACGACACGCTCTTGGCGATTCCGTTTTTCACCTTCATGGGCATCATTCTTGAACGCTCAGGCATGGCCGAAGACCTGCTCGAAACCGTCGGTCAGGTCTTTGGACCCGTGCGCGGCGGTGTGGCCATTGCGGTCATTTTGGTCGGCGCCTTGTTGGCAGCGACCACAGGTGTTGTGGCGGCCGCTGTGATTTCGATGGGTTTGATCTCCTTGCCCATCATGTTGCGCTACGGTTACAGCCGAACTATTGCAACAGGCACCATCACCGCTTCGGGCACCTTGGCACAAGCCATTCCGCCCTCCTTGGTGCTGATTGTGTTGGCCGACCAATTGGGTCGCTCGGTGGGCGACATGTATGCCGGTGCCTTGATTCCCGGTCTGTTGCTGGTCGGTTTGTACATCTTGTTCATCGTGGTGGTGGCGCTGGTCAAGCCCGACATGGTGCCTGCCTTGCCCCCTGAAGCCCGCATTTACCGAGAAGACAACGGCGCATCGGGTCACCGCTCGCTGCTGGTCCTGTTGGCCCTGTGTGCTTTGATCGGTTATGGCTGGGCTCAGATCCACGACCAGATCATTGGCGGCATGATCGGCCGCACGCAGCCTGCGGCGGGTGATGAAATCATCATCATGTCGATGACGGTGGCTTCCTTGACCGGTTTGGCGCTGTCCATCGTCAACCGTGTCACCAAAATGGGCCTGCTCTCTAAATTGGCAGAGCAGGTGACATTCGTGCTGATGCCCCCCCTGATCTTGATCTTCCTGGTTTTGGGAACGATTTTCCTCGGTGTGGCCACGCCCACTGAAGGCGGTGCCATGGGGGCTTTGGGTGCTGTGGTGCTGGCCGTGGTCAAGGGTAAGTTTTCTATGGACTTGTCTCGTCAGGCGCTCGACAGCACGGCCAAGTTGGCTTCTTTTGTGCTGTTCATCCTGATCGGCTCGACCGTGTTCAGTTTCACCTTCAATGCGGCCGACGGCCACATCTGGGTGGAGCATTTGTTCACCAACATGCCGGGGGGTGCGATTGGCTTCTTGATCGTGGTCAACATCCTGATTTTCATCTTGGGATGTTTCATCGACTTCTTTGAAATCGCCTTCATTGTGATCCCGATCCTGGCGCCTGTGGCAGAGAAAATCCTCCCCGCCATGGTCCCCGGCATGACCCCTGATCAGGCCATGATCTGGTTTGGTGTGATCATCGCGATGAACCTGCAAACGTCTTTCTTGACGCCGCCCTTTGGCTTTGCACTGTTTTATTTGCGCAGTGTGGCTCCTAAGAACGATTACAAAGACCGGGTCACCGGGGCTTTGATTCCATCGGTCAAGACCACGGAAATTTACAAAGGCTCGATCGCTTTCATCATTCTGCAGCTGATCATGGTGGTGGCTGTCATCATGTACCCCGGTATGGTCACGGGCGGGATGGACGAGGGCACCAAGCTTGACGCCAACGAAGTGATGATGCAGCTGGAAAGCTCTTCCAATGCGGGTGACCCAGGCGCTGATGACGCCCTCAAACCCGATGAGTCTGCTGAAGACGAAAGCAGCCAAAAGTCAGATGACGATGCGCTCAAAGCTTTGATGGCCACCGAGCCGAAAAAGTAAGGACAAGTCCTCTCTGCAACCACAAAAAAACCGCGCTCAGGCGCGGTTTTTTTGTGGGCAAGTGGTTTAAAGACAGGTTTCTCACCGATGAGGCCACCATGGCAGGCATTGCTTGAGCGATTGGATCTGACCTGCTTCTTCGTGCAAGCGGTAGCCCGTTTGTTGGCTCAGCAGGTGCTGCCAGTCGGCGCTTTGCAGAACCTGCCGCAAGGCGATCACGGCCGGGTTGTTCAAGGCCGATTTCAAGCACACCAGCCAGTAATGCTCTTGTGTCAGGGGCACAAAATCCAGTTTTTGGGCGTGCGCAGCCGATGCGATGCCCAAGCCCAAATCTGCGTGGCCCGAGGCGATGCGTGTGGCGACAGCAGAGTGCGAGGGCTCTTCGTGCTCGTAGCCGGTGGGCCGGTTGGCCGATGGGGTTTGGTTTTCTAGCCATTGGTCCAGCAGCAACCGTGTGCCCGTGCCCAGTGTCCGGTTGACCAGCCGGAGCTCCGGGCGCCTCAGGTCGTTCCAACCCGTGATGTTCAGGGGGTTGCCCGGGGCCACCATCCAGCCTTGTTCGCGGGTGGCAAATCCAATGAGTTTGTGCTGGCCGGTTTTCAGCAAGGGCTTGTAAGTGCGGGCGGTCAAGGTGCTGGCATCGGGTTGCAAGGGGGCATGAAACCCCGCGACCGTGCATCGGCCTTCGTTCAAGGCGCGAATCGCGTCCACACTGCCACAAAAGCGCATGTCCAGGTGCAGGGATTGGCTGGCACTGTGCTCCCTGAGTTTGACCAGCGCGTCGTCGTGGCTGGCGTAGACCGTCAACAAATGGCTGTCGGGGTCAAAGGCCACCGCAAAGGTTTTTTCCAGTTCGGCTTGCAAGGTGCTGATCTGTGGCGCCAGTCGGGCTTGCGCCTGGCGTTCGGCCCACAGCAGTTTGTCGGCAAATTCCGTCAGGCGGCCAGCCTGGCCTTTTTCCCACAGGATCAAAGGCTGGGCCAGCACCTGTTCCCAGCGTTTGAGTTCGCCCCAAACATGGCGATAGGACAACTGCAAAACCCGGGCTGCGCCCGCAATGGAGCCGGTTGCCCGCACGGCTTGCAGCATGTCCATCAAGGGGTTGCGCAAAGGGCTGGTCTGGTCACGCTGCTCGGTTTGCGCTTGGTGGGGTGTCCAGCTGTAAGAAAGGTTGATGTGTTGCACAGGGGGGAGTTTGCCTCATTCCCATGGGGGGCCGTCCCGGGGCATTCCTGGGCCTATGCAATGCATTTCATAACGGACATCCCTTAGAGCTTGCGCTGTTTTCCTCCAGTAGCATCCATGCCAGCTTATGAACACCTTCACCGACAGCGTCCTGACGGCGCTGAACCTCGTCACTTCTTTTGATCCTGCCCTGTGGGTGGTGGTCACCCGGTCCCTCGCTGTCAGCGCCACGGCCTGCCTGCTGGCCTATGGTGTGGGTGTGGCGCTGGGGGCTTGGCTGGCTGTGTCGCGGTTTCGCGGCCGGGGTGCGGTGCTGGTGGGTTTGAACACATTGCTGGCGCTGCCATCGGTGGTGGTGGGCCTGGTGGTGTATTTGCTGTTGTCGCGCACCGGGCCTTTGGGTTTTTTGGGCTGGATGTTCAGCTTCAAGGCCATGGTGCTGGCCCAGTTCATTTTGGTGGTGCCGGTGGTGGCCGCGCTCACGCGCCAGGTGGTCGAAGACGTGGAGCGCCAGCATGGCGAGCAGTGGGCCTCGCTCGGCGCAGGGCCTTGGGTGCGCAGCTTGTTGCTGGCTTGGGACGAACGCCTGGCCTTGCTCACCATTGGCGTGACCGCCTTTGGCCGCGCCATCTCAGAGGTGGGTGCGGTGATGATCGTGGGCGGCAACATCGACGGCTTCACGCGCGTCATGACCACCGCCATTGCACTGGAAACCAGCAAGGGCGATTTGCCGCTGGCGCTGGGGCTGGGCATGGTTTTGTTGGCGGTGGTGCTGCTGCTCAATGCGCTGGTGGCGGGGCTGCGCCTTTGGGGTGAGCGGCGCAACACGCGGCCCGCGCCTGAAGGCAGAACCCTGGGGGTGCAGCCATGAGCGCCGTGCAGATCGGTCTGGACGCGGTGAGCGTGCAACTGGGGGCACAAGCGGCCTTGACGGGCGTGAGCTTGCGCATTGAGGCGGGTGAGCGCGTGGCGCTGGTGGGGGCCAATGGCTCGGGCAAAAGCACTTTGCTGCGCACCTTGCATGGACTGGTGCCGCCCACACAAGGCCGGGTGCAACAAGCGCCGGGTGTGCGCCAGGCCATGCTGTTCCAAAGGCCGCATTTGTTGCGCCTGTCGGCACAGAACAATGTGGCCCTGGGCTTGTGGCTGGACCGCACACGAGGCCTGTCTTGGGCCGCTGCCAAGGCGCTGGCACTGCAGGCCTTGGAGCGCGTAGGTTTGTTGTCTGTGGGGCAGCAAAACGGCCGCCAGTTGTCGGGCGGGCAGCAGCAGCGCTTGGCCTTGGCCCGCGCTTGGGCGCGACAGCCCGATGTGCTGCTGCTGGACGAACCCACGGCCAGCCTGGACCCGCACGCCAAACGCGAAGTCGAAGCCCTGATGGCCGAATTTGCGGGTGCCCAAGATCGCCCTTTGACTTTGGTCTGGGCCAGCCACAACCTGGGCCAAGTCAAACGCTTGGCCACCCGCGTCATTTATCTGGAGTTTGGTCAAGTGATGGCCGACTTGCCTGTGGCCGATTTTTTCAACCCCGAACTGCTGGCTGAGCGCAGCCCGGCAGCCCATGCTTTTGTTCAAGGAGAGCTTTCATGACCTACCTATCTTCCATGACCCGTCGCGTCTGGGTGTGTGCGGTGTTGGCGACCACCTCGGTGTGGGCACAAGCCCAGTCCATCGTGATGTCGTCGACTACCTCCACCGAGCAGTCGGGCTTGTTTGCCCACCTCTTGCCTGCCTTCAAGAAAGCCAGCGGGTTGGATGTGAAGGTGGTGGCCCTGGGCACGGGCCAGGCGCTGGACATGGCGCGGCGCGGTGACGCCGATGTGGTGTTTGTGCACGACCAGGTGGCCGAAGAAAAATTTGTCGCCGATGGCTTTGGCATCAAGCGCTTGCCGGTGATGTACAACGACTTTGTCTTGATTGGCCCCAAAGCAGACCCGGCCGGTGTGAAAGGCAAAGACATTGTGGCGGCTTTGTCCAAGTTGTCGGCTGGTAATGCTGCCTTTTTCTCGCGCGGTGACAAGAGCGGCACACACGCGGCCGAATTGCGTTTTTGGAAGATGGCCAACTTGAGCGAGAAAAAAGGCAGTGGCTACAAAGAGTGTGGCTGCGGCATGGGCCCGGCTTTGAACATCGCGGCGTCTTCGGGCGCCTATGTCCTGGCCGATCGAGCCACTTGGCTGAACTTCAAAAACCGGGCCGATCTGGCGATTTTGGTGGAGGGTGACCAACGTCTCTTCAACCAATACGGCGTGATGGTGGTCAACCCCGCCAAACATGCGCATGTCAAGCAGGCCGATGCGCAGAAGTTCGTGGACTGGATCACCTCGGCCGCAGGTCAGGCTGTGGTGGCCGACTACAAAATTGGCGGGGAGCAGCTGTTCTTCCCCAATGCGGGCAAGTGATCTGAGGCTGGATCAGCTTTTGGGCAAACCGAGCTTGCGGTAAACCGTGGCGCGGCTGATGCCCAGTTTGCGGGCGGCTTCGGCCACGTTGCCACGCGCTTGCTGGACGGCTTCGCGGATCATGTCCGTCTGCACATCCTTGAGGGGCTTGGCAACAGGCACACGCTCAGTGGTCTTCGCGCTGTGCGCGGCCTCTGGGCGGGTGCCCGGGCGCAGGGCTTGGGTTTGCAAACGCAGGCCAGACCACAGCGGCAACTCTTGCGCACTGGCTTGCCGGCTGGCCGCGTCGAACAGGTTTTCCCATGGCGAGGCGAACACCTCGCTGGCGTGCAGCGTTTGGCCTTCGATGCCAGACGACATGGACAGCATTTGCCGCGCAGTCGGGTTGGCCCCCACGATCTGGCCGTTGTGGTCGAGTGTGATCAGCCCATCGCTGTCGTCACCGGGTTGGTTACCGGGCCAGTTCAGGCGCAGCACCAGCGCATGGTCGGTGGACAGCAGCCAGCTGTTTTCGATGCTGCGGGCCGATCGTCGCACCAGATGTTTGAGGGCAGGGCGTTCGGTGGTCTCGATGCCCGTCAGGTCCAGCATGCCCGCGCACAGGCCATCCGGGCCAAAAACCGGTGCCCCGGCGCAGCTGTAGACCCCCGTGTCCTGAAAGAAATGTTCGCCCCGGTGCAGCCACACGGGCTGCAACTCGGTCAGGGCGGCGCTGATGGCGGTGGTGCCCACCGATTTTTCGGACAAATCCACCCCTACGCGGGCGATCACCTCGGCGCGGCGGTCTTGTCGGTCCACCGGGCCGTGCACATCGACCACAATGCCTTGGGCATTGGTCAGGATGGCGAAATATCGAATGTCGGCAATGGCCCGCGCCAACTCGGCCAGCACCGGCTGGGCCGCCAGCACCAAGGGGCGGCTGGCTTCTTGCACGCGGCCCATGTGTTGGGCCGATATGGCGTCAAAACCCACCGCTTGGCCCGGCTGCAGGCCCATGGACAGGCAGCGCTGCCAAGACTGGGCAATCCAAGGGGACACGCCGCTGGCATGTGCCTCGGATTGCCCCTGAAACACCAGGTCACGGGCTTGTTCAATCCGCTGCAAGCGGTCGCTGTGGTGGGCAGTCAGTGGCATGTCAGATGTGTATCAAGCTGAGAATTTTTGAGGACAACCCTGAGAAACCTAGGGTTAATCCGTATCGGTTTGCAGAGGGCATCACCAACAATGGCTATGCATTTTGATTCATAAGCGTGGGCTTGAACAGTCCGACACCTCACAGGAGACACACATGCAGAAAGTCCTGCACATCAATCCGGACAAATGTACCGGCTGCTTGCAGTGCGAAATGGCCTGTTCTTTCGAGAACTACGGCACATACGCCACCTCCAAATCCCGCATCAAGGTGTTTGACTTCCACCACACCGGCAAAAAAGTGCCCTACACCTGCACCCAGTGCGACGAAGCCTGGTGCCTGCATGCCTGCCCTGTGGAAGCCATCACGGTGGACAAAGCCACGGGCGCCAAAGTGGTCAACGAGTCCACTTGCGTGGGCTGCAAGGTTTGCACCATCGCTTGCCCATTCGGCACTATCAACTATGTGCAAGAGACCGGCAAGGTGCAAAAGTGCGACCTGTGCGGTGGCGATCCGGCCTGCGCCGACGCCTGCCCCACCGGCGCCATCACATTCGTGGATGCCAACTGGACCGGCATCGACAAGATGAAGCAGTGGGCCGACAAGTTGGGCAATCAGCCCTCGGCCTCTTAAATCCCCCCACTAGGAGCATCAACATGTCTTGGGCTGGAAAAATTCTCCGCGTCAACCTCACGGCTGGCACCGTCAAATCCGAACCGCTGAACATGGAGTGGGCCAAGGCCTACCTCGGCTCACGCGGTTTGGGCAGCAAATACCTGATCAGCGAGATCGACCCCAAAGTCGACCCGCTGTCGGCTGACAACAAAATCGTCTGGGCCACAGGCCCACTGACCGGCACCATGGCCTCCACTGGCGGCCGTTACACCGTCATCACCAAGAGCCCACTGACTGGCGCAATCGCTTGCTCCAACTCGGGTGGCTATTGGGGCGCTGAGCTCAAAATGGCCGGTTGGGACATGGTCATTTTTGAAGGTGCATCGGCCAAGCCCGTGTACCTGCACATCAGCGACGACGAAGCCGAGTTGCGCGATGCGAGTCACCTGTGGGGCCAAAGTGTCTGGAAGACCGAGGAAATTCTCAAGTCCAGCTTGCAAGACCCGCTGCTGCGTGTCTGCAGCATCGGGAAGGCTGGCGAAAACGGCGTGCTGTATGCCGCCGTGGTGAACGACCTGCACCGCGCGGCTGGCCGCTCCGGCGTGGGCACCGTCATGGGCAGCAAGAACCTCAAAGCCATTGCGGTGCGCGGCACCAAGGGCGTGGGCAACATCCAAAACCCCAAGGCTTTCATGGCTGCGGCCAAGGCGGCCAAAAAAGTGCTGGCCGACAACGCGGTCACGGGACAGGGCCTGCCGGCTTATGGCACCCAGGTGCTGATGAACGTGATCAACGAAGTGGGCGGTTTGCCCACTCGCAATCACCGTGATGTGCAATTCGAAAGCGCGAAAGACATCTCGGCCGAAGCCATGGTCACGCCCCGCGAGACCGACGGCAAAAAGCACCTGGTGACCAACCAAGCTTGCTTTGGTTGCACCATCGCCTGCGGGCGCATCAGCAAGATCGATGAGGGCCACTTCTCGGTCAAGAACAAGCCTGAGTATTGGGGCGCCAACGGCGGCCTGGAATACGAAGCAGCTTGGGCGTTGGGCGCAGCCAACGGCGTGAAAGACCTCGAAGCCCTGCAGTACGCCAACATGATCTGCAACGAAGAAGGCTTTGACCCGATCAGCTTCGGTGCCACCATCGGTGCGGTGATGGAACTCTACGAAATGGGCGTGCTGACCAAAGAGCAAATCGGTGTGGAAGCACCCTTTGGCTCGGCCCAAGCGCTTTGCGAGTTCGTCGACATGACGGCCAAGGGCATTGGTTTTGGCAAGGAAATTGGCATGGGCTCCAAGCGCCTGACCGCCAAATATGGCCACCCCGACCTGTCCATGAGCGTCAAGGGCCAGGAATTTCCGGCCTATGACGGTCGTGTGATCCAAGGCATTGGCTTGGCTTACGCCACGTCCAACCGTGGTGCTTGCCACCTGCGCGGCTACACCATCGCCTCTGAAGTGCTGGGCATCCCGGTCAAGACCGAGCCCACCGAGCACGAAGGCAAGCCCGAGTTGGTCAAGGCCTTCCAGGATGCAACCGCCGCCTTTGACTCGGCCGGCATTTGCGTCTTCACCAGCTTTGCCTGGACTTTGGCTGACGTGGCGCCTCAGGTGCAAGCCGCTTGCGGCGAAGAGTTCACCATGGAGCACCTGAACCACATCGGTGAGCGCATCTGGAACATGGAGCGCGACTTCAACAACGCCGCCGGCTTCACCAAGGCCGACGACAACCTGCCCAAGCGCCTGATGACCGAAGCCGCCAAAACCGGCCCCGGCAAAGGCATGGTCAGCAAGTTGGACGAAATGCTGCCCAAGTACTACGACGCCCGCGGCTGGGATGGCGAAGGCCGTCCAACATCGGCCACCCGGGAACGTCTGGGTTTGTGACCTTGCCCCTGTAGGAGCGAGCGCCTGCTCGTGAAGCCGTCACCGTAGGGGTGCGCTTCTACAGGAAATCAAGCGGCCTGCGGGCCGCTACCTGTTTCTGGAGTCCGATTCATGACCCACCACGTCATCTTGGGCGCAGGCCCTGCCGGCGTCATCGCCGCCGAGACCCTGCGCAAACACGCCCCGAACGACACCATCACCCTGGTGGGCGACGAGCCCGATGCGCCGTATTCGCGCATGGCCATCCCTTATTTGCTGATCGGCAACATCGAAGAGCAGGGCACCTACCTGCGCAAGAGCGCCACCCACTTTGACGATTTGCGCATCACGCAAGTCAAGGCCAAGGTGACGCGTGTGGACGCGGCAGGCAAAACGGTGCATCTGGACAACGGCCAGTCGATGGCTTTTGACAAATTGTTGATCGCGACCGGTTCACACCCTGTGCGCCCACCAATTGCGGGCATAGACCTGCCCGGCGTGCACCCATGCTGGACGTTGGAAGACGCCCGCGCCATCCAGGCGCTGGCCAAGCCAGGTGCCCGTGTACTGCAAATGGGCGCGGGCTTCATTGGCTGCATCATCATGGAAGCGCTGGCCGCGCGTGGCGTCAAGCTGAGCGTGGTGGAGATGGGTGATCGCATGGTGCCCCGCATGATGGGCCCAGTGGCGGGCGGCATGATCCGCGACTGGTGCGAGGCCAAAGGCGTGCAGGTGTTCACCGGCACCAAGGTCGAAGCCATCAGCCAAGGCGCTGAAAAAGGCTTGCTCGGCAAGCTGGCTTCCGCAGTGGGCTTGGGGTCTGACGATGCGGGTGGCCCGCTGCAGGTCCGCTTGTCCAACGGCCAAACCGTCGAGGCCGATCTGGTCATCAGCGCCACGGGCGTGCGCCCAGCGATTGGTTTTTTGAAGGATAGCGGCATCACCTGCCTGCAAGGCGTGTTGACCGACCAACACCTGCAAACCAATGTGCCCGGCATTTACGCCGCAGGAGACTGCGCCGAAGCCTTTGACATGGTCAGCGGCAAAACGATTGTGAGTGCCATCCAGCCCAACGCAGCCGAGCAGGCCCGTGTGGCAGCCCTCAACATGGTTGGACAAAAGACCGAGCTCAAAGGTGTCACACAAATCAACGTTCTCGACACCTTGGGTTTGATCTCCACCAGTTTTGGCAACTGGGAAGGCGTGGCCGGAGGCCAGTCGACCGTGTTGACCGACAAAGCTGCGGGTCGTCACTTGAGCTTGCAGTTCAAGGACGATGTGATGATCGGCTGCAACAGCGTGGGCTGGACTGAGCATGTGGGTGTGATGCGCGGCCTGGTCGAAGGCCAGGTGCATTTGGGTGAATGGAAAGACCGCCTGATGCACGACCCGACCAAGCTGGTGGACGCCTACCTCGATTGCGCTCAAGGTCAAGGGCGATGGAGCGGTGCTCAAGACGCACGCCGCCGATGAAGTGACAATCTGCGCATGAACATCACTTTCAAACTGTTTGCCACACTGACCGACTATTTGCCTGCCGAGGCCCGGCGCAGCAACCAGGTCACGCTGGATGTGGCGCAGGACGCCAGCATCAGCCAGATCATCGAGCCCTTTGGCATGCCGCCAAAGCTCGTGCATCTGGTCTTGGTCAACGGCAAATACATCAAACCTGAAGACCGGGGCACCACCACCTTGGTCGACGGTGATGTCCTCGCCATCTGGCCCCCCGTGGCCGGTGGTTGAGCACAGCACACGCGGCGACCCAACCCATGCAGTCCTACTACCCCGAGCGCTTCGAGCGCGACATGGGCACCAGCGAAACCGAATGGTTGACGGCCTTGCCCCGCGCCTTGGGCGAGCACGCCTTTGAACTGGGAACCGGCCAAGCACGCGTACAAATCGATGATGGCCATCTGCAACTGCAATGGCGCATCCTGCCCCCACGCGTGATCGCGCTGCTGCGCTTGCAGCGGCTGGCCGTGTCTTTTGTGTTTGAAGGCGTGCAAGAAGATGGGCGTCAGCGCTTCATGAAGCGCTTTGATTTGACGATGCAGCGCGGTGGGGGGTAAGTTTGGCGCGAGTGGCTGTAGAAGGCCGATTCAAGACGCCCCTTGGCGACGAAACTGGATCACCTCGGATCCTTTGAATTCCGATCGGCAGTGTTCTTGGTACCCCGCCTTCTGAGCCACCCGAATGGAGGCTGCATTCTCTGGGCCAATGATGCACGCCGTCGTCTGGGCGCCGAAGGTGGCATCCATCCATGCCAGCGCAGCGTTCACCGCCTCGGTGGCGAGGCCGCGCCCATGCGCCTCGGTTGAGAGCACCCAACCGCCTTCCGGCAAACCCTCGAGGGAGGGACTGATGTTTCTTTCCCAGTTCGCAAAACCGACGTCGCCAATGAGTTGGTCACCGTCCTTCATTTGCACGGCCCAATACCCAAAGCCGAGCAACGCCCAGTGCCCGGCATAACGAAGAAGCCGCGCCCAGCACTCCTCCTGCGTCGCAGGCTTGCCACTGATGAATCGGGTGACTGCGGGGTCTCCCCAGATGCCTGCCAGCGCAGGAAAGTCATCATGGCGATGCGCACGCAAGATCAATCGGTCGGTTTCGATGAGGGGTACGGCCATGCTTTGGGGGTTCAGTTGCTGCTGTTTGGATGCTCAATCTATCACTGACGGTGTGCGTGAGTGTGACGTCTGAATGCTTGCGCCGTTGGTGGGCCCTTGCTGTTGACCACCAGAACCGCAAATGGCCGGGGGAGTAAGGGGGTATGAGAACTCCGCATTGACCATTGGTCGAAAAAAACGACGGGTCCAGTCTGGCGGGTCACGTCTTTAAGATTGGAAATTGCGCTCGAAATCCCCAATCACCTGAACATCAGATGGAAATTCTAGTACCCAGTTCCACCACCGCGTTTCCTGGTAATTTGAAAAATTCAACCACTCCGCCTGCGTTTTGACTCATGGTGGCGAAGAGCTTTTCGCGCCAGATCGGCATGCCGGCTCCGGGGGTCGGTACGACGGTTTCACGGCTGAGAAAGTAACTTGTCTCGAACACAGGTACCGACAATCCGTGTGGCGAGGTCAATTCCAGAGCTTTAGGTACGTCTGGTGTATCCATAAAGCCATAGTTCACCTGCACACGCCAAAAGCTATTGCCCAGTGGTTTGACGTCTACTCTGCGTGTCAAAGGAACCCATGGGACATCCTCGAAATGCACCGTGAGAATCACGTTCTGCACATGCAGCACCTGGTTGTGTTTGAGGTTGTGCAGCAGCGCTTGGGGCACAGTCTCAGGGTCGGCTACCGCGTAGACAGCGGTACGTTCTGCTTTGTTCACGCTGCCGGGATCGAGCTGGTCGATGAAGTCTTGCAGCGACAGGCCATCTCGGCGAGTGCTGTCCATCATCAACTCTCGACCTCGCCGCCAGGTGCTCATCAAAATGAACAGTGCCAGACCTAGTGTCAGCGGGAACCAGCCACCATCCAGGAATTTGATGGCGCAACCTGCCACAAGCAGCGCATCAATGAAAAGGAAAAATACAGTGGCACCGATGGCCAAAGGCGCTGGCATGCGCCAGGATTCACTGACCACAAAGTACGTCAGCATGGTGGTGATCATCATCGTCAGAGTGACCGCAATGCCATAGGCGCTAGCCAGTGCCGACGAACTGCCGAAAAACAGGACAACGGCCAACACACCCACCAACAGCGCCCAATTCACCCCTGGCATATAAATTTGGCCCATTTCGCGAGCGCTGGTGTAGTGCACCCGCATGCGCGGCAAAAAGCCCAATTGCATCGCCTGTTTGGTCAGCGAATAAGCGCCTGAAATGACCGCCTGCGAGGCAATGATGGCGGCCAGTGTGGCCAGTACCAGCGCGGGGATCAGCCACGCTTCAGGGAAAAGGCGGTAGAACGGATTCTGGATGGCCGACGGGTCACCCATCAGCAATGCGCCTTGGCCTAGGTAGTTGAGGGCCAGACCCGGTAAGACCAAGCCGGTCCAGGCGATTTGGATGGGTTTGCGGCCGAAGTGGCCCATGTCAGCATAAAGCGCCTCCGCACCCGTCAACGCCAGGACGATCGCGCCCACAGCTGCGAACATGTGCCAACCGCGATTTGACAGAAATTCCCACGCGTGCAGCGGGTTCAAGGCGGCCAAAATGGCCGGCTGCTGAGCAATGTGCCACACCCCCACTGCGCCGAGCACGACGAACCACAAAATGATGATGGGTCCAAAGAATCGCCCGACCACGGCAGTCCCAAAACGCTGCATGAAGAAAAGGCCAATCAAAATGGCCATCGTTGCCGGAACCACATAGGGCTTGAGCGCCGGAGTCAGAACCTCCAAGCCTTCCATGGCACCGAGCACTGAAATGGCAGGGGTGATCAAACTGTCTCCGTAGAACAAAGTGGCACCGAATACACCCAGCAACAACAAACTGCGGCGCAGAGCCGGACGCTTTTCAACTGCGTGTGCTGCCAGCGCCGTCAGTGCCAGTCCACCCCCTTCACCGTGATTGTCCGCGCGCAAAATCAGGATCACGTACTTAAGAGTCACCACCAGCATCAGCGCCCAGAAAATGGCGGACACCGCACCGATCAAATGCAGGGCATCCAAAGGCACACCCGTGTGCGGCGCAAAAATTTCCTTCACGGTATAGAGAGGGCTGGTGCCAATATCACCATAAACGATGCCTATAGCGGCCAATGTGAGTGCCGCGAGACCCTGTTTGCCAGGCGTTTGATCATCTGGATTGGGCGTATCGGACATTGGGAAATTTTGCATGGAGGCTCCATTGCTGAACATAGCCTCGACGATGCCCCACACCGCGTTAGGAATGCATAAGTGCCTGAGCTGACTCAGGCATCGGCATCCGGTTCGGCCAGACGGTAACCCACTCCTGGCTCGGTCAGGAGGTGCTGTGGATCGGTGCTGTCGACCTCTAATTTGGCGCGCAACTGGCCCATGTACAAACGAAGGTAATGGGTCTGATCGGTGTGCTCAGCCCCCCACACGTCCAGCAGCAACTGGCGATGTGTGACCACTTGGCCCGCTTGGCGCACAAGGCGAGCCAAGAGGGCATATTCGGTGGGCGTGAGTCGTACTTCAATTTCCGCCAGTTGCACACGGCGGGTTTTCAGGTTCACCTGCAAGGGACCGTGACGGTAATGCAGCAATGCCGGTTCGGCGGAGTGGCCGCGATGACGCAGAGCCACGCGAATTCGTGCGAGCAGTTCGCCGATGCCAAAAGGCTTGACCAAGTAGTCGTCAGCGCCTTGGTCAAGGAGTTGAATTTTTTGCCCTTCGGCTTGTCGGGCTGAAATGACAATCACGGGTGTGTTGCTGCTGCGGCGCAGATCCGTCAACAGCGATTGACCGTCCCCGTCTGGCAAGCCCAGATCCAGCACGATCAAGTCGATGGCCTCGCCTGCCGGAGCGTGCTGCAACTGAGCTCGTGCGTCGGCCAGACTGACCGCTGTCTTCATTGCATAGCCCTCAACTGACAAAGCTTCAAGCAGAGAACTCCGAAGAACTCGGTCATCTTCTACAAGCAAAATGCGTCGACTCATTGTTGCGCCTCAGGCACTTGGGCCGTTGGTGGCGTCAGGCCACCGCCTGCAAAAGGCAATCGGCATTCAAAGAGACTTCCGCCTTCGCCCCTCGCACGCAGCTGCAACTCGCCATGGTGCGCTCGGGCAATGGCGCGGCACACAGCCAAGCCCACACCTGCGCCTCGGTCAGGGCCTGCATCACTGTGGGGTGGCGTGTTCTCGCCCCGCTGGAATACCTCGAACACCTTCTCTTGCCACGATGTAGCGATTCCGGGGCCACGGTCACTGACGGTCAGTACCAAAAATTCGCTGTCGCATTTGGCATGCAATTCCACCAGCGTGTCGGCCGGACTGTACTTGAGGCCATTGTCCAGCAGGTTATCCAGAAGTTGCGAGACCAGCAGTGCGTCGCACCACAGCAGGGGCAGATTTGGCTCTACCCAGACTTGCACTCGGCTGCCATCGGGTCGTCGCCGAATGCGTTGCAATACCGCACCCACAAGTTCTTCGGTCGATTCCCAGTCGCAGCGCAATATCACTGCTGGAGCATCCAGGCGGGCCAGCTGCAAAGTGTTGTCGGTCAGTCGCGCCAAGCGCTCACTTTCTTCAACGATGCCAGCGGCGAGTCGTCGCCGCTGATCGGCATCCATGCGCTCACCTTGCTCCAGAAGGGAAGACGCAGCGCCCATGATGGTAGCCAAAGGCGTGCGGTAGTCATGCGAAATCGCAGCCAGCAAGGTATTTCGCACAGCCTGCAGCTGGGCTTGTTCCCGGGCCTGTTGCTCCTGTGCCGTGATCAATGAGCGCTGCAAGGCACCCCCCATTTGATCGCAGAGCGCCTGTAAATGGGGTCGAAGCTGCGGCCCATTTGCATGACCGCCCAAGCCGGTGATCAGTGCAGCGCCCAGCGTGACGCGACGACCGCGCAACGGCAAATAGACGTCTGGCAACTGTTCATAACGACCGCTTCCAGGCCCCATCGCATGGCCTTCTCGTACACACAGAGACAGACCAGAGCGTTGTTCATGGGTTGTTTCACCAAGCTGCAAGGCTGCAGTTTTGTCTGTTTGTTCATCAAGCGATCGCAATACCGATACCGCCACAGGGGTGCCGGTCGCCTCTTCAAGAGCCATGCGCAGCGCAGCGGCATGGGCCGCCGGGTCGCTGGCATCGCGCAGCGTGTCACCCCATTGGCGCAGCCGTGCTTCCTGATCAGCCAAGGTGCGTGCAGCCTGTGTCAAATGACGCTGGCGAATGACCAGTCCTGCAATGATCCAGTTCACCAGAAGCAATGCCAACAGCAGCAATGCGTTTTGGTAAATGTCCACGGTGAAGGTGAACTTTGGCGGGACAAAAAACCAATTGAAGGCCAATACAGCCCCTGCGCTGACGAGCATGCTGGTCCAGCCTGCGAGCCATAAAGATGACAGTGCGGAGGCCAATACGAGCAACATGGCAAGATTGGCCAGATCGAGCTTGTGCTCCAACAGGGTCATTGCAGCCCAGGCAATTGCCCAGATCGTTGACGCAAAGCCCGTGCTTTTGAGATGTTGAGGAGACATGATGCGAGCCTACCGTAACGCGCATTAGGAAGTTATAAGGCAGCAATGGCTGACGTCTTCAACTGGCCATTGGGTACGCTTTGTGGGGTACGTTTCAGCTGACCTGTCGGCGCGACATCAGAACCATGACTGGTTGCAAATCAGTGACCGCTTTCGGCAGTTTGCAGAAGGTCATCTGTTTTATGCGGACGACTGCTTTCGCTGCAACCCCGCCCTTGGCTAAATCAGCGCACCCAGAGCAGGCCCACAGTTTTAAGTCCCAGCATCGTGAGAGCCAGTGAACCCAACAAATGCAAACAGGCCGTGCCAGCCGCCAGCGCAAATCGGCCTTGCTGCAGCATGGCGACCACTTCGGCCGAGAAGCTGGAGAAGGTGGTCAAGGCGCCTAAGAAGCCGGTGACCAGCGTGAGTCGCCAGACCGGGTCCAGGTCGGGCAGTTGCTGGAACACACCCACACACACGCCCACCAAGTAGCCGCCGATCAGGTTGGCGGCCAGTGTCCCCCAAGGCATCAGACCGGCACTGGCGGGGTTGAGCCACAAGCCCAGCTGCCAGCGAGACAGCGCCCCCACACTGGCGCCAATGCAAATCGCGATCACCGTGAGCATGGGGTGGGTCCTTTGGGCTGTGGATTAGCAGGTCTTAAAACGGCGGGTCTTCTTCGTCGGCTGCACCAGCACCCGTGTTGACGGTTGAACTGAGCACGGTGCGCGTGGTGCTCGGCACCGGGTCGGCAGCTGCCGCACCCAGCTCCATTTCACCGCCCAGAGCTTCGATCAGGCTGTCGATCAGCGGCCCGAGCAAGCCGGTGGACAAGGCCACGTCGGCGTCAAACCGGTCTTCTTTTTTGTCAGTGCCCGATTCGTCCATCACACCATCGAGGTACTGCACTTTTTTCAGCTGCAAGGTGTCGGTCAGCACAAAGGCCACACGCCCGTCCCAGCTGAGCGCCAGTTGGGTGGGCAGTTTGCCCTCCATCACATGTTTGCGCACGTCGTCGTTGGCCAGGTGGTGGCGGGTAAAGCGCACACTGGCCGCGTCTTCGCCGCTGGACTTGAGCACGGTCTCTCGCTCGACTGTCAAATCAGACGGCCATTCGTCGGGCGTGGGCGCCAGCAGCCACTGCGTCATGGCCGCTTGCGGGGATGTCACCGTCTGGATCAGCGATACCGAGAGACCACCCATCACGTTCATCAGCGCCGACATGACTTCGTCGGCCTTGCCTTGGCTGCCCGC
Source organism: Limnohabitans sp. 63ED37-2 (assembly GCF_001412535.1). GTDB lineage: Bacteria > Pseudomonadota > Gammaproteobacteria > Burkholderiales > Burkholderiaceae_C > Limnohabitans_A. The sequence continues at coordinate 777,008 of NZ_CP011774.1, forward strand.
GTTCAGCACCAAGCGGCGGTTTTCCAGATCCATCCACACCAGCACGGTGGACTGGCGGGCAAAAGCCTGCGGCAGCAGCGACAGCAGCACGTCGTCCATCAGCTCGCGTTTTTCTTTTTTGCCAGGTTTGCGGCCCGTGGCCGCTTCGATTTCGGCGATGCGCTCGTCCACTTTGCGGCGCACCACGATGCCCGGCACCGCCTTGGACTCGATCATGAGTTTCAGAATCCACTGCCCGGCCACAGACTCCACCAAGGGGCCATGCGCCTCGCCACGCGGCGGCACCCAGCCAATCGATTTGTCTTGGCTCGCGCCACATTCCACAAACTGCACCGGCTCCAGCGCCGCCTGCACATCGGTCAAGGAGGGCGAAAAGCCCTCGCCGATGCGGTAAACCATCACATTTTTGAACACAAACAATCCTTACTGCCCAAATGAACAACCCGTCCTTTGGGGACGGGTTGAATCATAGGGGATGAACCGACCTTGAAGCTCAGAGTTTCATCTGGGTGGGCAACCAAGTGACGATGCCGGGCACAAAGTAAATCAGCATCACCGCCCCCACCATCAAGAAGAACATCGGCATGGACACGCGGGCGATGTAGGGCAGTTGCTTGCCCGTCATGCCCTGCAGCACAAACAGGTTGAAGCCCACGGGCGGCGTGATCTGCGCCATCTCCACCACAAACACGATGAAGATGCCAAACCAGATCGGATCGATGCCTGCTTTTTGCACGGTGGGCATGAGCACGCCCATGGTCAGCACCACCATGGAGATGCCGTCCAAAAAGCAGCCCAAGATGATGAAGAACACCATCAAAGCCATGATGAGTGCAAAGGGGCTGAGGCCCAGGCCACCGATCCATTCGGCCAAGTGGCGCGGCAAACCGATATAGCCCATGGACAAGGTCAAAAACGCAGCCCCCGCCAAGATCAGGGCGATCATGCAGTAAAGGCGCGTGGCCCCCATCAAGGCGTCTTTGAACACGGCCCAGCTCATGGAGCCCTGCAGTGTAGACAGCGCCAACGCGCCCACCACGCCCACGGCAGCGGCTTCGGTGGCGGTGGCAAAGCCGGTGTAAATCGAGCCCAGCACTGCCGCAATCAGCAAGACCACCGGAATCAGGCTGCTGGAGGATTCGAGCTTTTGCATGAAGCTCATGGGCGCGTCACGCGGCGGGATCTGGTCCGGGTGGCGAAGTGACCAATAGATGATGTAGCCCGAAAACAGCCCGGCCAGCAAGATGCCGGGCAAAACCCCTGCAATGAAAAGCTGGGCAATCGACACATCGGCCGCCACGCCGTACACGATCATGATGATGGACGGTGGAATCAAAAGGCCAAGCGTGCCAGAGCCAGACAGGGTGCCAATGACCATGTCCTCGGGGTAGCCGCGTTTTTGCAGCTCGGGCAGGGTCATCTTGCCAATCGTGGCGCAGGTGGCCGCGCTCGAGCCCGACACGGCCGCAAAGATGGCGCAGCCCACCACATTGGTGTGCAGCAAGCGCCCGGGCAGGGCTTGCATCCAAGGGGCCAGGCCCTTGAACATGTCTTGGCTCAGGCGCGTGCGAAACAGAATTTCGCCCATCCAGATGAACAGGGGCAGAGCGGTGAGGGTCCAACTCGAGGCCGAGCCCCAGATGGTCATTGCCATGGCGTCACCCGCGGGTCTGGCGGAAAACAATTGCATGCCCACCCATGCCACACCCGAGAGCGTGAGACCAATCCACACGCCACTGCCTAAAATCAAAAACAGCGTCAGGACCAAGAGCCCTGTGATCATCATGTCATTCATGGCAAGTCATTCGTTGCGCAGCATCTCGCCGCTGTCAAGAGCGGTCCGTTGCCCTAGGATTTCCAGCACCAGCTCGTCCACAAAGGCCACAGCAAAAATCACGGTTCCCAGCGCCATGACCAACTGTGGGATCCACAAAGGCGTGGCATCGTTCCCGGTCGAGATGTCATGGAACTCGATGGATTGCCAAACGAGGCGACAACTGTAGAAGGCGAACAAGCAAGCCAGCAGGCTGGCCAGCGACAGGCTGAACACTTCCATGCCCCGGCGTGCAGCCCCTTTGAACAAGCCCAGCACCAAGGTCACGCGGATGTGTTCACCACGCTTCAAGGTGTGGGCCAGCGCCAAAAAGCCCGCCCCGGCCATAAGGTAACCGGCATAAGCGTCAGTGCCAGGCACATGCACATGGAGCTGCCGACTCAAGACGGACAGCAGCACCATGAACAGCAGGCCGCACATGCACAGCGCCGCCAAGGCGGCGGTGCTGTCATAGATGACGTTGAGCAGTCGGCGCATGCGTTCAGCGGTTGAACGCGTCGACGATGGCCTTGCCTTCGGCGCCCGACTTTTCAAGCCACTCTTTCATGATGACGTCGCCCACTTTTTTCATGTCGGCTTTGAGTTGCGCAGAAGGTGGCGCCACCGTCATGCCATTGGCCTTGAGGGTTTCCAGCGTGGTGGTGTTGACTTTGCGAGACTCGGTCCAACCCCGGGTCTCAGCGGCAGCAGCAGCTTTGAGCACAGCCTCTTGTGTGGGCTTGTCCAAGGCATCAAAGGCTTTTTTGTTGGCAATCACCGCGTTTTTGGGCAACCAGGCTTGCACGTCGTAGTAGTACTTGAGGTGTTCGTACAGCTTGCTGTCCACGCCCGTGGCACCCGATGTCATGGTGGACTCGACCACGCCCGTGGCCAAGGCCTGTGAGAACTCGGCCGCTTGCACCGTGACGGGCTGAGCACCGATCAGTTCAGCGATCTTGGCGGTGGTGGGGCTGTAAGCACGCCACTTGATGCCCTTAAGGTCGGCGGCGCTGTTGATCGGTTTCTTGCTGTAAATGCCCTGTGGAGGCCAAGCCACCGAGTACAAGAGCATCATGCCTTGCTCAGCCAGCTTCTTTTCCAGCAGAGGCTTTTGCGCTTTGTAAAGCTTCATGGATTCGTCGTAGCTGTCGGCCAGAAAGGGCAAGCCGTCCGCACCAAAGGGCTGCCATTCGTTTTGGAAGTTGACCAACAAGATCTCACCCAATTGGGCTTGACCGCCTTGCACCGCACGCTTGATTTCTGGGGCCTTGAACAGCGACGCGTTGGCGTGCACCGTGATTTTGAGTTTGCCGCCAGATGCTTTGTCCACGTCGGCCGCAAATTGCGTCATGTTGACCGTGTGGAAGTTGGTGGCTGGGTAAGCGGCGGGCAGGTCCCATTTGGTTTGGGCCGACACAAAGCCGGAAACAGCGAGCAGGCCAGCCAGCAGGCTGAGGTGAAGGGCGCGACGTTGCATGAAAACTCCTGTGAAAGATGGAAATGAACGGTTCACTGGGCAGTGCAAGAAAGGTGCCCGCTTCACGCGTGCATCGGGTGCATCTGTCTGGTGCCCACTGTAGGCAAGGCGGAGCCAATCCGTGCTCGGTGTTTTCCCTTAACGTCAACAAATTGTTGGCAAATTGTCGGCATCGGGCATAGACTTTCTCATCTCTCCAGCCTTGACGGAACCCATGCCGCGCAAAAATTCCCTGAGCACCTCAGCCACCAGCCCCATCGTGTCCTCGGCCCACCTTGTCTCGCCCGACAGTGCCGAGATGAGCGAGTTCGAGTTCGGCCTGATCGTGGCGGGCAATGCCTTTCACCGCTGGATCATCCATTGCATGGCGGCCGCGGGCCTGAAAGATTTGACGCCGCTGGATGTGCTGGTGTTGCACCACGTCACGCACCGTGCGCGGGACAAACGCTTGGCCGACATCTGTTTCATCATGAACATCGAAGACACCCATTTGGTGAATTACGCCCTGAAAAAGCTGCAAGGCCTGGGTGTGGTGGTGTCGCAAAAGAATGGCAAAGACGTGACCTATGCCGCCACCGACGAAGGCCGCGCATACGTGCAGCGCTACCGAGAGATCCGCGAGAGTTGCCTGATCGACGCCCTGAAGGCCGACGATGGCTTGAACCGTGACATTGGCGAGTTGGCCCGCTTGCTGCGAGTGCTCTCGGGCATGTACGACCAAGCGGCGCGTGCGGCGGCCTCTTTGTGAACCTGTTTTTGAATCCCGATTGTTGAGCGACTTATGACCGAATCCCACATCACACCCGCTGGCCCAAACCGTTGGCAGTTCTGGATCGACCGGGGCGGCACCTTCACCGACGTGGTGGGCAAGCGCCCCGACGGCAGCTTGGTCACGCACAAGTTGCTCTCTGAAAACCCTGAGCAATACCGCGACGCGGCGGTGGCGGGCATTCGGCATTTGCTGGGCTTGAAGCCCGGCGAGCCGGTCACACCCGAGCTGGTCGAATGCGTGAAGATGGGCACCACGGTGGCCACCAACGCTCTGCTGGAGCGCAAGGGTGAGGCCACGCTGCTGGTGACCACACAAGGCTTTGGTGACGCGCTGCGCATTGCGTATCAAAACCGCCCGCGTTTGTTTGACCGCCAGATTGTGTTGCCCGAGTTGCTCTACAGCGCGGTGGTCGAGGCGCAGGAGCGGGTGGCGGTGGACGGCGAGGTGTTGTTGCCGCTCGACGAGGTGCATTTGCGCACCCAGCTGGTTGATGCGCACCAACAAGGCGTGCGCTCGGTGGCCATCGTTTTCATGCACGGCTGGCGGCACACGGCGCACGAGTTGGCGGCGGCACGGCTGGCGCGTGAAATGGGCTTCACCCAAGTCAGCACTTCGCACCAAACCAGCCCGATGATGAAGTTGGTCAGCCGGGGCGACACCACGGTGGTGGATGCGTATTTGTCGCCCATCTTGCGCCGTTATGTGGACCAGGTGGCCAGCGAAATGCCGGGCGTGAAACTGATGTTCATGCAGTCTTCGGGCGGCCTCACAGACGCACAGGTGTTTGCGGGCAAGGATGCGATTTTGAGTGGCCCAGCGGGGGGCATCGTGGGTATGGCCCGCACGGCGCAGCTGGCCGGGCACGACAAGGTGATTGGTTTTGACATGGGCGGTACGTCGACGGATGTGTCGCACTTTGCCGGGCAGTTTGAGCGCGAGTTTGAAACCCAGGTGGCGGGTGTGCGCATGCGTGCGCCCATGATGAGCATCCACACCGTGGCCGCAGGCGGCGGTTCGCTGCTGGCTTTTGATGGTGCGCGTTTTCGTGTCGGTCCCCAAAGCGCGGGGGCCAACCCGGGCCCAGCCAGTTACCGACGCGGCGGGCCGCTGGCCGTGACCGATGCGAACGTGATGGTGGGCAAGGTGCAACCCCGGTTCTTCCCATCGGTGTTTGGGCCGGAGGCGAACCAGCCGCTGGACGCCGAGGTGGTGCGAGGGCATTTTGCAAAACTGGCTGCACAAACTGGGCGGGCCGCTGAAGACGTGGCGCATGGTTTCATCCAGATCGCGGTGCAGCAGATGGCCAACGCGATCAAGAAAATCTCGGTCGCACGGGGCTACGACGTGACACGCTACACACTGCAATGCTTTGGTGGCGCGGGCGGGCAGCATGCGTGTTTGGTGGCCGATGCTTTGGGCATGTCGCAGGTGCTGGTGCACCCGCTGGCGGGCGTGCTTTCGGCTTACGGCATGGGCCTGGCGGACCAGAACGTGATGCGCGAGGAATCGGTGGAGCGACGACTGGATGCGGCGGCCATGCCGCTGATGGCCGAGCGCTTGCAGGCTTTGGGCGAATCCACCCGCTTGGCCTTGCTGGCGCAAATGGGCGGGGACGCAACCCATGTCGACCGCATTGAGCTGCGCCAGCGCGTGCATTTGCGCTACGAAGGCACCGACTCGGCGCTGGTCGTGCCCTGGGGCAATCAGGATCAATTGGTGGCGGGATTTGAGGCGGCATATCGCCAGCGCTTTGCCTTCTTGATGCAGGGCAAGGCCCTGGTGGTCGAAGCGGTGTCGGTCGAGGCGGTGCTGCCCGGTGATGCGCCTGAAGAGGCCGTTCATGCGCTGAACCCCAAGCGCGAAGTGCCGCGCCGCGACACGGTGCGGGTGTACGCCGCCAACGCGCAAGGGGTGGCCGCGTGGCAAGAAGCTGCTCTGGTGGTGCGCGAAGACATGCGCCCGGGTGATGTGATCGACGGCCCGGCCATCATTGCCGAGAAAAATGCCACCACGGTGGTGGAGCCCGGATGGCAAGCGCGGTTGACTGCGCTTGACCATTTGCTGCTGGTGCGGGTGCAAGCACGCGCGGTGCAACACGCAGCAGGCACGCAGGCCGACCCGGTGCTCCTGGAGGTGTTCAACAACCTCTTCATGAACATCGCCGAGCAAATGGGGTTGCAGCTGCAAAACACGGCCTACTCGGTCAACATCAAGGAGCGGCTGGACTTCTCTTGCGCCTTGTTCAGCGCAGAAGGTCACCTGATCGCCAACGCGCCGCACATGCCCGTGCACCTGGGCTCGATGGGCGAGAGCATCCAGACCGTCATTCAGGAGAACAAAGGGCGCATGCAGCCAGGCGATGTGTTCGTGCTGAACGACCCGTACCACGGTGGCACGCATTTGCCCGATATCACCGTCATCACGCCCGTGTATCTGGAGGGTCACGCTGACCCGGTGTTTTATGTCGGCTCACGCGGCCACCATGCCGATGTGGGCGGCTTGACGCCAGGCTCCATGCCACCGTTTTCCACGCGCATCGAAGAAGAGGGCGTGCAGATCAACAACGTCAAGCTGGTCGAGGCGGGTCATTTGCGCGAAGCCGAGATGGTGGCTTTGCTGCAAAGTGGCGAATACCCCTCGCGCAACCCGGCGCAAAACATGGCTGACCTGAAAGCGCAAATTGCCGCCAACGAAAAAGGCGTGCAAGAGCTGCGCCGCATGGTGGACCAGTTTGGCCTGGACGTGGTGCAGGCCTATATGCGCCATGTGCAGGACAACGCCGAGGAGTCGGTGCGGCGTGTCATCACGCGCCTCAAAGACGGGTCGTTCACTTTCCCCTTGGACAACGGGGCGCAGATCCAAGTGGCGGTGCGCGTCAATGCTGCAGACCGCACGGCAGAGATCGACTTCACCGGCACCAGCGCTCAGCTGTCCAACAACTTCAACGCCCCGCGTGCGGTGTGTATGGCGGCGGTGCTGTACGTGTTCCGCAGTTTGGTGGACGACGACATTCCTTTGAACGCGGGTTGCCTGAAGCCGCTGAAAGTCATCATTCCGCAAGGCTCCATGCTCAACCCCAACCCTCCTGCTTCTGTGGTGGCGGGCAATGTGGAAACCTCGACCTGCATCACCAACGCACTGTTTGGCGCTTTGGGTGTGATGGCGGGCAGCCAGCCGACCATGAACAACTTCACCTTCGGCAATGCGCGGGTGCAGTACTACGAAACCATCTCGGGTGGCAGCGGTGCGGGTGGGCGTTTTGACGCGCAGGGTGCTTTGGTGGGTGGTTTTGACGGCACCTCGGTGGTGCAAACCCACATGACCAATTCACGCCTGACCGACCCCGAAGTTTTGGAGTTCCGCTTTCCGGTGCGGCTGGAGAGTTTCGCCATCCGCCAGCGATCAGGGGGCGCGGGACGTTGGCGCGGTGGCGATGGCGGCGTGCGCCGGGTGCGCTTCTTAGAGCCCATGACGGCAGGTATTTTGTCGAATGGGCGTGTGCGTCCGGCCTTTGGCATGGCCGGTGGTCAAAGCGGCTTGCCGGGCATCAACCGCGTGGTGCGCAGCGATGGTCGTGTCGAGAAATTGGCGCACATCGGCCAAGTGGAGATGCAGGAGGGTGATGTGTTCGAGATTCACACGCCTGGGGGTGGCGGCTTCGGGCAAGACTGAGGCCATGTTTCGGGCAGACCCGTCTGCCCGAAACAGGTTCATGCTGGATCAGTTCTTGGCGGGCTGCGATTTGCCTGCCGTGGCATCGGCGCTCTTGGGGGCGGCTTTGCCGCTGTCCTTGGCCGCATCCTTGGCGGGGTCTGCCGCTTTGGCTGGTTTTTTCTCTGCGGCTGTGCCCGCCGATTTGGCGGTGTAGGCGCTACCCTGCACCCGCACGCCTTGGTCGGACAGGCTGAGGGCTTTTTGTGGGCCCATGCCCTTGACGCGGCTGGTCACATCTTCCCAGTCTTTGAAGGGCGCTTTTTTGCGCTCGCCCATCAGCTCCTTGGTCAGGACCGGGCCAACGCCTTTTAAGGCGTCTAGCTCCACCTCGCTGGCTTTGTTCAGGTCAATTTGTTGGGCCCAGGTCAGCCCCGCGAATCCAATGGTCAGCAAAACACCTGCGATTTTTTTCCACATGAAGCGCTCCTCTGGTTGACTGCAAAAATGTGCAGTGCGGTCTATTGTGAGAAAGCCCAGCGAGTTTGCGAAGATGTCCCTGGATAAAAATGAAACAATATGTATTGATAAAGAAGCAGCCAGCCGAGACTCAAGTTGATTGTTGTTCCAGCTTTCGACCTGCGATCAAAGCGGTGAAGAAGCCATTGAACCATTGCATGTTCACAGGTTTCGCCATGAAGATGGTGCCTTCTGGCAAGCCCCCGCGGGCCGCGATTTCTTCTTGTGACAAGGCCGAGATCACCAAACAGGTCATGCGCTGAAATTGGGCCGAGTGCTTGAGGGTGCGCAGCAGCTCAAACCCATCCACACCGGGCATGTTCAGGTCGGCAATCAGCACATCCGGCTGGATGCTGGCCATGTCGATCAGCGCCTCTAGGCCCGAGGACATGGCGGTGCAGTCCACCGGCATTTCGCATCGGTTGCAGAAGTCGCGCACCATGTCCCGGGTCACGGGGTCGTCTTCGACCAGCAAAACCCGCAATCTGTATTCACGGGTCTCGCTGGGACTCATCAGCATGTTGTGCTTTTTCTGATAGTCCCGAATCGACGGCATGGAGATGCGGCGGTGGCCGCCTTGTGTCTTCCAAGCTTGGAGTTCGTTTTTTTCCACCAAAGTCTGGATGGTTCCCACCGACAAGCCCAGCAATTTGGCTGCGTAGGTGGTGCCACAGTAGTCTTCGGGCGTGTCGGGTGTGGGATGTGTTTGCATGGCTTTATTTTAGTGATAAAAATGCCAAATGGCTTAAAAGGAATACTTTTTTACCTTTATTGAAACATCTTGAAACAAATTTCGGCGAGCAATCCTCGAAAGTCGCCTTCTGCATGCTGAAGAGCGGTCCCGTCCGCGACAAACACAAGGCCTCAGCCCGTGAGGTGCACCCTTAATATGAAGGGCAACAACAGGAGACCTTTCGATGTCCGCTCACGCTGCTGTCTGGCCTGCTCGCCTGCCCGCCAAGATCACCGCACCCGCCACTTCCTTGTGGATGAACTTGGCCATCAGTGCCATGCGTTACCCTGACAAAGCCGCACTGGTGTTCATGGGCCGGGTCTGGACCTACCGCGAATTGATGGCCAGTGCCGAGCTCCTGGCGGGGCAACTCAAGGCCTTGGGGGTGCAAGCCGGGGACCGTGTGGTGCTGGACATGCAAAACTGCCCACAGCTGGTGATCACGCACTTCGCCATTTTGCGCATCGATGCGGTGGTGGTGCCGGTCAACCCGATGAACCGGGCCGAAGAGCTCAAGCACTACATCACCGACCCGGACACGCAAGTGGCCGTGACCACGGCCGATTTGGCGCCTGAGCTGGCGCAGGCCAGCGCGGCCTTGCCGCCCGAGCAGCGCCTGAAACACCTGGTGGTCACTCAATTTACCGATGTGTTTGACCCAGAGGCCGTGGGTCCCGAAGACATGCCTGAGGCGTGGCGGCCGTGGTTGCTGCCGGTGCGCGATTTACCGTCCATCAACTCAGGCCACGTGCATGCTTGGGCCGACCTGATGGCTTCTCCTGCTGTGGACTTGCCCCCGCCTCAGGCCAAGACGGATAACCTGGCCATCTTGCCCTACACCAGCGGTACCACCGGATTGCCCAAAGGCTGCATGCACACACACGGCACCATCATGCACAACGCGATGTCCAGTGGCTTGTGGGGCAATGGCACTCCCGAAAACGTGACCTTGTGCGTGGTGCCCATGTTTCACATCACCGGCATGGTCAGCGTCATGCACACCAGCATTTTGCTGGGGGCCAGTCTGGTGCTGATGCCGCGCTGGGACCGTGATGTGGCAGGGCATTTGATCTCCAAATGGGCCGTGACGCACTGGACCAACATCCCGACCATGGTGATTGACCTGCTGGGCAGCCCGAACATGGACCGTTATGACCTGAGCAGCTTGGTCTATATTGGCGGCGGCGGTGCGGCCATGCCCGAGGCGGTAGCGCAGCGTTTGCTGGACCAGTTCGGGCTGCGCTACGTGGAAGGTTATGGCCTGACCGAGACGGCGGCGCCTTCGCACACCAACCCGCCCGATGCGCCCAAAAAACAGTGTTTGGGCATACCGTTCATGAGCGTGGAGTCGCGCATCGTTGACCCCGAGACCTTGGCCGAGCTGCCGACCGGCGAGTCGGGTGAGATCGTGATCAGCGGCCCGCAGGTGTTCAAGGGTTACTGGAAACGACCCGAGGCGACCGCCGATGCTTTCTTTGAGCGTGACGGTTTCTTGTTTTTCCGCTCGGGCGACATGGGGCGGGTGGATGAAGCGGGTTACTTCTTCATGACCGACCGATTGAAGCGCATGATCAACGCCAGTGGCTTCAAGGTCTGGCCCGCCGAGGTCGAAGCCCTGATGTTCCGCCACCCTGCGATTCAAGAGGCCTGCATCATCGCCACCCGCGACGCTTATCGGGGCGAGTCGGTCAAGGCGGTCGTGGTTTTACGGCAAGACCACAAAGGCAAAGTGTCCGAGCAGGACATCATCGACTGGTGCCGTGAGAACATGGCCGTTTACAAAATGCCCCGCGCCGTGAGTTTTGTCGACGCTCTGCCCAAGAGCGGCAGCGGCAAAGTCATGTGGCGGGCACTGCAAGAGGCCGAAATGGCCGCCTTGGGCGCACCTGCTAAGGCATGAGCCCATGTACCCATCGACACCCGAATGAGCCTGAGACTTTCCATCCTGGACCAATCGGCTGCTGCCTCCGGGCGCGGCCAAGACGCGACCATCCGACAAACCTTGGCGCTGGCGCAAAAGGCCGAGGCTTGGGGCTATGACCGTTTTTGGGTGAGCGAGCACCACAGCCACCCCAGCATTGTGGGCAGCGCCCCCGAAGTCTTGATGGCCGCCATTGCCGCCCGTACCCAGCGCATACGCATCGGCAGCGCGGGGGTGATGCTGCCGCACTATGCGCCGCTGAAAGTGGCTGAGCAGTTCCGTGTGCTGGATGCCTTGGCCCCCGGTCGCATCGATCTGGGCGTGGGCCGGGCCCCTGGCAGCGACGGGCGCACCGCCCAGTTGCTCAACCCCGACCGCAGCGCCTCGGAGCGTTTTCCGCAGCAGGTCATGGAAATGCAAGCTTGGGTGAGTGGCCACAACCTGCCACCCGGTCACCCGGGGCACAACGTGTTTGCCTACCCGCTGTCAGAGACCACTCCCACCGTGTGGATGCTGGGCAGCTCGGATTACGGCGCCCAGCTGGCCGCACATTTGGGCTTGCCTTATGCGTTTGCTTATTTCATCACCGACGGGCAGGGTGCAGATGAAGCCCTGCAGATTTACCGCGAAACTTTCCGGCCCAGCGCAGCGCTGCAAAAGCCCCATGCCGCCCTGTGCGTCTGGGCCCTGGCCGCTGACACCGACGAAGAGGCCCTGCGCCTGTTCGAGAGCCGCGCCCGCTGGAAGATGGACCGCAACCTGGGCCGCATCGGGGCATTGTTGCCACCCGAAGAAGCGGCCCGAGACTACAGCCCGGCCGAGCAGTTTGCGCTGCAGCGCTTGCGTGAAGGCGCTTTGATGGGCTCGGCCGCCACTGTGGGCCGCAAATTGCGCCAACTGGCCGCGCGGCTGGAGGTGCAAGAGCTGGTGGTCATCACCTGGACACATGACCCTGCAGCGCAAATGCACTCTTACGAGTTGCTCGCCCAAGAATTTGGATTGACGGCAAACTCCACGTTTTGATTTTTAAACCCTCAGGATTTTTGACATGTTCACCACCGCAATCGCGGGCAGCTTGCCCAAACCCGCTTGGCTCGCTGAGACCGAAAAGCTCTGGCCCCAGTGGACCACCCAGGGGCCCGAGCTGCAGCAAGCCAAGGCCGACGCCACGCTGCTGTGGATCAAGGCGCAGGAAGACGCAGGCTTGGATGTGATTGGCGACGGCGAGCAAGCCCGCCAGCACTTTGTGCATGGCTTTGTCGAGCAGGTCGAGGGCATTGACTTTGTGAACAAAGTCACCATGGGCATCCGCAACAACCGCTACGACGCGCAGGTGCCGCAAGTCATCGCGCCGCTGCGCCTGAAAGGCCGCGTGCACGCTTTCGAAGCCCAGTTGGCACGCGCCCACACGAAGAAGAAACTCAAATTCACCTTGCCTGGCCCGATGACGATTGTGGACACCGTGGCCGACCGCTTTTATGGCGACAAGGTCAAGATGGCCATGGCCTTTGCCGAGCTGCTGAACCAAGAAGCGCTGGCGCTGCAAGCCGACGGCGTGGACATCATCCAGTTCGACGAGCCCGCCTTCAACGTCTACATGGACGATGCGGCCGATTGGGGCGTGAAGGCGCTGGAAGTTGCTGCGCGAGGCCTGACCTGCACCACCGCCGTGCACATTTGCTACGGCTATGGCATTGAAGCCAACAACAAATGGAAAGAGACGCTGGGCCACGAATGGCGTCAGTATGAAAAAGTCTTCCCGGCATTGGCCAAGAGCAGCATCCAGCAAGTGAGCCTCGAGTGCATGCACTCGCATGTGCCGATGGAGATGATGAAGCTGCTGGAAGGCAAGGACGTGATGGTCGGCGTGATCGACGTGGCCAACCCGGCCATCGAAACCGCCGAGGAAATCGCGGACACCATTGGTCGTGCGCTTCAGTTTGTGCCCAAAAACCGCCTGATCGCCTGCACCAACTGCGGCTTGGCCCCCATGAGCCGCGCTGTGGCCGAGGCCAAGCTCAAGGCCTTGGCCGAAGGCGCCAAACTGGCCAGCCAGCGTTACGCCTGAGGCGCTGTGCCTTGGGGCACCACCCGCCATAACCTGGCCTCTGGCCGGGTTATGCTTGCCCTTTTGCCAGACCTCTCGGATCTTTGAATGCCCCAACAAACGCTGCCGCCGCCCCTGACCTCTCCTGACCTGCTCAACGCCACGTTGGCGGACCATGGGTTTGCGGTGCTTGGCGCCGCCAGTGTTTGCGCTTTGGCGGGTGTCAAGATCGAGGCGCTTCAAGCACTGCAATCCTCTTGGCAAGATTTGCCGCCTGACCAATACCTCAAGGATGGCGGCCGTTACCGCCGCCGCCGCCACGCGAGCTTCGAAGTCACGCCCGGCCAAGTGCAGGCTGTGCCGCACCGCGCCCACTGGCAGCCACTGTCATACAACGCCTTGCATGGCGGCATGCAGCGCTGGTTTGAGCCCATGGCGACTGCGGTCGTGCAACAAGACGCTTGGCAGAAACTGTTGTGTTGGTTGGCCAAAGTGGCTTCTGCGGCCCAAGGCGACCAGACTTGGTTCACCGAAGCCCACCAGTTCCGCATTGACACCACCGACGGCATTGGACGGCCTACACCCGAAGGGGCTCACCGCGATGGTGTGAACTGGGTGGCGGTGTTTTTGGTGGGTCGCCACGGCATCAAAGGCGGCGAAACCCGGGTGTTCGACATGGACAGCCCCCGGGGCCAGCGCTTTACCTTGAGCGAGCCTTGGTCATTGCTGCTTCTGGACGACAGCCGCGTGATCCACGAAACCACACCCATCCAGCCTGAGCAAGAAGGCGGTTGGCGCGACACCCTGGTGGTCACGCTCCGCGCGGGTGGTTTTCTGGACGAGCCCACGCGCTGAAGCAGCGGGGGGGCACTCGGATCAATCTCGGAAGTTGTCGAAGGACAGCGGTAGCTCGGTCATGTCCTTGCGCAGCAGGGCCATGGCGGCTTGAAGATCGTCGCGCTTGGCACCGGTCACGCGCACCGCATCGCCTTGGATGGACGCCTGCACTTTCAACTTGCTTTCCTTGATGACTTTGGTGATCTTCTTGGCGTCTTCGGTCTCGATGCCGTTTTTGACTTTGATGACCTGCTTGACCTTGTCACCGCCGATTTTCTCGACCTTGCCGATGTCCAAAAAGCGTACGTCCACGTTCCGTTTGGTGAGCTTGTTGCGCAAGATGTCTTCGACTTGTGTGAGTTGAAATTCGGCGTCACCAAACATCGTGATCTCTTTGTCCTTGAGTTCGATGTTGGCCGATGTGCCTTTGAAGTCAAAACGGGTGCCAATTTCTTTGGCGGAGGTGTCAACGGCGTTGCGCACTTCGACCATATTGGGTTCACAAACGGTATCAAACGAGGGCATGGCGGTAAAAGTCAAAGGTTGAGGATGCGACAATTCTCCCATGAACCTGGAGAAAAATGTCCCCCTGCAGCCGTACAACACCTTCGGCATCGCCGCCAAGGCGCATGCATTGGTGCGCGTGCGCTCAGAAGCCGACTTGTTGGCTGTGTTGGCCGACCCACAACTGGCCAGCTCACCCAGGCAGGTGCTGGGCGGCGGCAGCAACATCGTGTTGACCGGCGACGTCAAGGCGCTGGTGCTCAAGATGGAGGTGCCAGGCATGGGTCTGGTGGGTGAGACCGACAAACACTGGCTGATCGAGGCTGGAGCTGGTGTTGACTGGCATGCGCTGGTGGCCTGGACCCTGGACAACGGTTACCCGGGTTTGGAAAACATGGCCCTGATTCCTGGCACCGTGGGCGCATCGCCCGTGCAAAACATCGGCGCTTATGGCGTGGAGCTGCAAGACCGCTTCGATTCGCTGGACGCCATGGACATGTTCACGGGCGAGTTGTTCAGCCTGAACGCCGCGCAGTGCGGCTTCAGCTACCGCGATTCGGTGTTCAAACACGCCTCGGGCGGACCCGATGGCTTGGGCCTGGCAGGCCGTGCGGTGATTTTGAGGGTGCGTTTTGCGCTGCCCAAGCGCTGGAAGCCCGAGCTGGGCTATGCGGACCTGGAGCGCAAGATGGCCGAGACGGGCATCCACAGCCCCGATGCCCGGCAGATTTTTGACTGGGTGGTGGCGATTCGCCGGGCCAAATTGCCTGATCCACAGGTGATCGGCAACGCGGGCAGCTTTTTCAAGAACCCCACTGTGACGGCAGACCAATGCGCCGACATCATCGCCCGTGAACCCAAGGTGGTGCACTACCCCATGCCGGACGGCTCTATTAAGTTGGCGGCAGGTTGGTTAATTGACGCGTGCGGTTGGAAAGGCAAGACCGTTGGACACGCCGGGGTCTATGAAAAGCAGGCGCTGGTGTTGGTGAACCGGGGCGGGCGCGAGAACCCTTGCACGGGGGGTGAGGTAATGACCTTGGCCAAGGCGATTCAGACCAGTGTGTACGAGCGCTTTGGGATTCGGCTGGAGCCTGAGCCGGTTGTGATTTGAAGTTCTGGGTTCGTAGTTTTGTTCCGCCCCGGGTATTGGCCTGAGCGGTCGGCCTCATCACTCGCTTCGCTCGCCAAATCGGACGATCCGCTCAGGCCGCAACCCGGCGCTTCGCTGGTGGACATTTCAGGGATTTCCTGATGCGCAAAAACTGTCTGACGGTTACAGTTTTCCGGATTCACAGGAGCGCTCACAATGACACCAGAACAACTTGTCCGCAAAGTCACCGCCATCACGGGTTACACCCATGCGGCAGGGGTGGAGGTGGTGTCCGCAGAGCCGGGTCAGGTGACGTTGTCATTGGCCAAAAAGCCTGAACTCTTGCAGTTCAATGGCTTTTTCCATGGAGGCGTGGTGTCAGGCTTGGCTGACCATGCAGCGGGTGCTGCGGCCACCACCGCATTGCCGGCAGGCAAGATCGCGGTCACGGTCGATTTGCATGTGAACTTCTTGGCCCCGGCCAAAGGGCAAACCTTGTTGGCCAAAGCCCGTACGCTTCAGGTGGGGGGCACCATTTGTGTGGTGGCCGTTGAGTTGGTAACCCATCCAGCCGAAGGACAAGGGCCCTGTGCGGTGGCCCATGTCACCCTGCGGGTGGTGGACATGCCGCCACTGAAATAAAAAAACGGCCCAAAGGCCGTTTTTCACTGAAGCATCAAAGCATCATTTTTTACCGCTGCCATCCAATTTGTAGATGTGCGGTCCTTCGCCCACCGACAACAATCCAGCGTGCGCGTAGATGCCCAGCTTGGCGCGTGTGTCCACGATGTCGAGGTTGCGCATGGTCAGCTGGCCGATGCGGTCCAGCGGGCTGAACGGCGCGTCTTCCACTTTTTCCATCGACAAACGCTCTGGAGCGTAAGTCAGGTTGGCCGATTCGGTGTTCAGGATGCAGTAGTCGTTGCCGCGGCGCAGCTCCAGCGTCACGGTGCCGGTCACGGCGCGGGCCACCCAGCGCTGGGCGGTTTCGCGCAGCATGATGGACTGCGGGTCGAACCAGCGGCCTTGGTACAACAAGCGGCCCAAGCGCAGGCCGTTGATGCGGTACTGCTCAATAGTGTCTTCGTTGTGGATGCCGGTGACCAAACGCTCGTAGGCGATGTGCAGCAGCGCCATGCCGGGGGCTTCGTAGATGCCGCGGCTCTTGGCTTCGATGATGCGGTTCTCGATCTGGTCGCTCATGCCCAGGCCGTGGCGACCGCCGATTTCGTTGGCTTTCAGGAACAATTCGACCGGGTCGGCGTATTCCACGCCGTTCAGTGCCACGGGCATGCCTTCTTCAAAGCGCACGCTCACTTCTTCGGCTCTGACCTCGACTTCGGGCTTCCAGAACGCCACGCCCATGATGGGGTTGACGATCTTCATGCCGCTTTGCAGGCTTTCCAGGTCTTTGGCTTCGTGGGTCGCACCCAGCATGTTGCTGTCGGTGGAGTAGGCCTTTTCGGCGCTCATCTTGTAGCCAAAACCGTTGGCGGTCATGAAAGCGCTCATTTCGGCGCGGCCACCCAGCTCGTCGATGAACAGTTGGTCCAGCCAAGGCTTGTAGATCTTGAGGCTCGGGTTGGTGAGCAAACCGTAGCGGTAAAAGCGCTCGATGTCGTTGCCTTTGAAGGTCGAGCCGTCGCCCCAGATGTTGACGTCGTCTTCCTTCATGGCAGCCACCAGCATGGTGCCGGTCACGGCGCGGCCCAGCGGGGTGGTGTTGAAGTAGGTGATGCCACCGGTGGAGATGTGGAAAGCGCCGCACTGGATGGCGGCAATGCCTTCATGCGCCAGTTGGGTGCGGCAGTCAACCAGGCGGGCTTTTTCTGCGCCGTATTCCATCGCCTTGCGGGGAATCTCGTTGTAGTCCGACTCGTCAGGCTGGCCCAGGTTGGCGGTGTAGGCGTAGGGCAGGGCGCCCTTTTGCTTCATCCACAGCAGGGCGGCAGAGGTGTCTAGGCCGCCGGAGAAGGCGATACCGACTTTTTGCCCTTTGGGCAGGTTTTGCAAGATGGTGCTCATGGCAGGTTCAACCGAAGTGGCAGATGTAGTGGTAGGTCTCGGTCACGCGGATCTCGAACTTGGAGTTGCCAGGGACGTTGAATTTTTCGCCAGCGCTGGACTTGACCCATTCGGTGCTGCCGTCGAGCTTGTATTCGCAAGAACCACCCACGCATTCCATGATTTCGGGCGCACCGGTGTTGAAGGTCAAGGTGGCGGGCAGGATCACGCCCACCGATACAGAGGTGCCATCGGCGCGGGTCAAGCTGTGGCTGACGCACTTGCCGTCAAAGTAGACGTTGGCTTGTGTTTTGACGGATACGCCGTCGATTTTTTGGGTGGTCATGGGTGGTGCTTCAAAGGGGGCGGGACAATCCCGCGTCAATGGAAAAGGGCGTCTTCAGACGCCCTTGGTGGCCAATCAGCCTGACATTTTAGGCCAGACGGCCGATCCCGATCAGTGACCGGCAAGCAGCGGACATCAGGGTCTTTCAGCGCCAATGGCCGTGGCGGCGGCTGTGAACGGGGCCTTGGCTCCATCCCCATCCCAACTGGATGTGGCTGTAGACCGGAGGTGGGGCAAATCGGTAAACCGGGGCGGGGACGTACACCACACGGGATTCGGTGATGACGGGGGGCAGCACGGTGCTTGTGGTCACCACCGTGTCCGCGGGCGCGGCCGACTGGGGCATGCCCACGGGCGTGACCTGCAGCTGGATGGTGGGGCCCGGGTCTTGTGGCAGTTGCACGCTGTATTGCTTGCCTGCGTATTCGTAAACCACGTTGTAGCCGCTCAAACGGTTTTCATACGCGGTCTGGGTGGTGCAGGTGGTTTGGTTTTGAATCTGACTGCCCGGATTTTCGATCCGGTCACCCAGGATGGCGCCCCCCATGACACCGGCCATGGTGGCCAGCGCACGGCCTGATCCGCCCCCGACTTGGTTGCCAACCGCCGCACCGGCGATGGCCCCCATCAGAGCCCCGGCACCGGATGTGGTGTTTTGCACGGCCACAGGTGTGGCGGTGCAGGTTTGGCGCGGCACAGCAACCTGTTGGTAGACGGCGGTGCGGGAGATCACTTGTCCGACTTCTTGGGCCTGCGTCAGGCCCGCGCTTGCCAACAAGAGGGTGGTCATCCAAGTTTTCATCATCGCTATCTCCTTCATGCCGTTGTCCTTCACGCTACTGTGGACGAGTTTAGCGGTGGAGCATCGACTGAAGATGGCTGGCACGTAAAGTTGAGGTCTTTTCGATGACCGTTGTGTGGCGCTCAGGCAGGCCATTGCTCAGGCGAGAAGCCGACCGTCACCTTGCCCGAAGGCCAGGCGATCACCGGCCGTTTGATGGTGCTGGCGTGCGCCAACATGACTTGTTTGGCGCTGGCGCTGTCCTTCACACCCGCTTGCACGGCGGCGTCCAGCTTACGCCAGGTCGTGCCTTTGCGGTTGAGCAGGGTTTCCCAGCCCACCGCGCTCAGCCAGGTGTCCAGTTTCGCCTCGGGCACGCCTTGTTTTTTGAAATCGTGGAATGCCGCGTTCAAACCCTGGTCGGCCAGCCAGGTGCGGGCTTTTTTGACGGTGTCGCAATTGGGAATGCCGTAAACAATGGGGTCCATGGGGATTCGATCAAATGGAAAGTGACAAGACTGGGCGACAATCGCCGCCTATGAAGACTCTACAGGAATGGCTCGACTGGTGCGAGCAGCTACACCCCGTGGCCATTGACATGGGGCTGGACCGCGTGAAAACCGTGGCCGACCGTATGAACTTGCGTTTTGACTGCCCGGTCATCACGGTGGCGGGCACCAACGGCAAAGGTTCGACCTGCGCGATGCTCGAAGCCGTTTTGCTGCAAGCCGGTTACCGCACAGGCGTTTACACCTCGCCGCACCTGGTGCATTTTGAAGAGCGCTGCCGCTTGCATGGTGAGTCGGCTTCGGCCGAAGCGTTTGCCCAAGCGTTTGCCGCCGTCGAAGCGGTGCGGGGCGAGGTGAGCCTGACTTATTTCGAGTTCAGCACACTGGCGATCTTGCACCTGATGGCCCGTGCCAACTTGGATGTGGCGATTTTGGAGGTCGGTTTGGGCGGCCGCCTGGACGCGGTGAACATCATCGACGCCGATTGCGCGGTGATCACCAGCATCGACATCGACCACACGGCCATTTTGGGGAAAGACCGCGAGAGCATTGGCTTTGAGAAGGCGGGCATCATGCGGGTCGAACGGCCGGTCATTGTGAGTGACCCGGTGCCGCCACAAAGTGTGGTCGACCATGCTGCAGCCGTCGGCGCCGATCTGTGGCTGTTTGGCCGGGATTTTAATTTTTCGGGCGACAAACAGCAGTGGGCTTGGGCAGGGCGTGACCGCCGCTACAGCGGCATGGCCTACCCGGCCTTGCGCGGGGCCAATCAGTTGATCAACGCCTCGGGTGTGCTGGCGGCGCTCGACGCCTTGCGTCAGCGCATTCCTGTCACGGCCCAAGCCGTGCGCAATGGTTTGGCCATGGTGGAGCTGCCCGGGCGCTTCCAGATCGTGCCGGGCCAGCCGGTTTTGGTGATGGATGTGGCGCACAACCCCCATTCGGTGGCGGCGCTGGCGGCCAACCTGGACGCCATGGGCTTTTACCCGACCACGCATGCGGTGCTGGGGGTCATGGCCGACAAGGACCTCTTGCCCATGCTGCAAAAGGTCAACCCGATGGTGGACAAGTGGTATTTCACCGATTTGCCCTTGCCCCGTGCCGCCAAAGCGGCCGATTTGCAGAGGGCCTGGCAAGCACAAAACACCCGCACCGACACCGCCTCGAGCGTGCATGCCAACCCTATGCTGGCCCTGCAAGCGGCCATCGATGCGGCAGACCCGGCTGATAGAATCGTGGTCTTTGGCTCCTTCTATACCGTGGGCGGTGTTTTGAAAGACGGCATCCCGCGTCTGCAAGCCAAACACCTCAGCCCCTGAGCACCTGCCATGGCGTTTTTCAAGTTCCGTTTTCCGGGTCAAGTGGCCACGTCTCCCGCCGCGGCCGAAACGGTCGCGCCCGGATCGGGCGAGAGCATCGAGTTGGTGCGCCGACGCGCCCGACACCGCCTGATGGGGGCCGTGGTGCTCGTGCTGCTGGCCGTGGTCGGCTTTCCTTTGCTGTTTGACACACAACCGCGCCCAGTGGCGGTGGACACCCCAATCCTGATTCCAGACCGCCCCTCGAGTGCGCCCTCCAAAGTGACGCAGGCCCTGCCTGCGGAGGCTGCGCCTGCCAAACCTTTGCTGCCCGAGGCCAAGCCTTTGCCCGTGCAAGAGGGCCTGGATCCGAAAGAAGAAGTGGTCACCGCTGCCAAGCCCGCAGCTGCGGACCAGCCCAAACCAACGCCAGAGCCAGCGGCCAATACTGCAGAAGCGGCGCCAAAGCCGCCCGTGGTGAAAGCCGAGGTCAAACCCGCTGCGCCTAAAACAGACAAACCAGAGCCTGTGGCCAAGCCCAAAGACGATGGCAACAAAGCCCGTGCCTTGCTCGAGGGCAAGCCCCCCGCAGCCGCGGGTGAGCGGCATGTGGTTCAGGTCGGCGCCTTCAGTGATTCTGCCAAGGTGCGCGAGGTGCGCCGCAAGTTGGAGCAGGCCGGATTGAGCACCTTCACCCAGTCGGTGGACGGCAAAGACGGCAAGGCCACCACGCGGGTTCGGGTGGGGCCCTTCAGCAGCCGTGAAGAGGCAGATAAAGCCGCTGCCAAGGTTCGTAAACTCGATTTGCCAGCGGCCGTGTTGAGGATTTGACGTGGCCCTTGCCCTGACCGACTGGATTTTGTTGGCGGTGTTGCTGGCCTCCATGTTGGTGGGTTTGTGGCGCGGCCTGGTGTATGAAGTCTTGTCGCTGGCGGGCTGGCTGGCCGCCTTCATCTTGGCGCAGTGGTTGGCCGCCGATGCCGTGGCCTTTTTGCCTTTTCTCAAAGAAGCGGCTGCACAGGTGCAGTACGCGGTGGCTTTTGCCCTGGTGTTTGTCATCGCCCTGTTTGCGGCTGGATTGGTGTCCTGGCTGGTCAAAAAACTGGTGGAAACCGTGGGTTTGCGTCCAGCCGACCGTGCGCTCGGTGGCATCTTCGGTTTGGCGCGAGGCGTGGTGCTTTTGTTGGCCTTGACCGTGGTCTTGCAGCTCTTGGGCTTGTCGCAAGAAGATTGGTGGCGCAAGGCAGTGGGCCCGGCCTGGTTGGACCTGGCGCTCAAGGGCCTCAAGCCTTTGTTGCCACAAGCCTTTGTCGATTATTTGCCTTGACCATTTTCGGCTGCCTCGATTTTTTGAACGGATAAAAGTATGTGTGGAATTGTCGGCGTTGTCAGCAGCGCACCGGTCAATCAATTGATTTACGACGCCTTGCTGCTCTTGCAGCATCGCGGACAGGACGCGGCGGGCATCGTCACGCAACTGGACCGCAAGTTTTTCATGCACAAAGCCAAAGGCATGGTGCGTGACGTGTTTCGCACCCGCAACATGCGCAGCCTGCCCGGCAATTGCGGCTTGGGTCAGGTGCGTTACCCCACTGCGGGCAATGCCTTCAGCGAAGAAGAAGCACAACCCTTTTATGTGAACGCGCCCTTTGGCCTGGTGCTGGTGCACAACGGCAACTTGACCAATGCGCACGCCCTCAAGGCCGAGTTGTTTTCCAACGACCACCGCCACATCAACACCGAGAGCGACTCCGAAGTTCTGCTGAACGTGCTGGCCCACGAGCTGGAAAAAACCACCCGCGGTTTGCCCCTCAAGCCCATGGACGTGTTCGAGGCGGTGCGGGGTGTGAACCGACGAGTCAAAGGCTCTTATGCCGTGATCGCCTTGATCGCTGGTCATGGCTTGGTGGCCTTTCGTGACCCGCATGGCATCCGCCCCTTGTGTGTGGGTCGCAGTGAGGACGGCACCATCATGTTGGCCAGCGAGTCGGTGGCGCTCGACGGCACAGGGCACCAGTTCGAGCGCGATGTGGCGCCGGGTGAGGCCATTTTTGTGGACCTCGAAGGCCAGATGCACAGCCAAGCCTGCAGCGACAAGGCGCAACTGAGCCCCTGCATTTTTGAATACGTGTATTTGGCCCGTCCCGACTCCACCATGGACGGCATTTCGGTGTACCAGGCCCGCTTGAATTTGGGCGAGACCCTGGCCAAGCGCGTCATTTCAACCGTGCCGCCCAACGACATCGATGTGGTGATTCCCATCCCCGAGTCCAGCCGCCCCAGCGCCACGCAATTGGCCCATTTGCTGGGCATTCCCTACCGCGAAGGTTTTGTGAAAAACCGCTACGTGGGCCGCACCTTCATCATGCCGGGCCAGGCGGTGCGCAAAAAATCGGTGCGCCAAAAACTCAACACCATCGTGAGCGAGTTCAAGGGCCGCAATGTGCTGTTGGTGGACGACTCCATCGTGCGTGGCACCACCAGCCGTGAGATCGTGCAAATGGCGCGAGACGCCGGGGCCCGCAAGGTTTACATGGCCAGCGCCGCGCCGCCCGTGCGTTACCCCAATGTGTACGGCATCGACATGCCCACCAAAGAAGAGTTGGTGGCGCACGGCCGCAGCATCGAAGAGATCCGCGAGATCATCGGCTGTGATGCGCTGATTTACCAAGATGTGGATGCCATGAAAACCGCAGTGGCCCAAGCGCGTGTAAACGCCGCAGGGGCGCTGTCCGACTTTGATGCGTCCTGCTTTGATGGGGTGTACGTGACCGGCGACATTTCCATCGATGACATCACGCGTTTGAACGAAACCCGACTCCAGGTGGAGGAGGGCGATGACGACAATTCCCGTCTGGCCTTGCCCAACGCCAGCGTCTGAAAAACAGCCATGACAGACCCTTCAAAATTTGACGACCTGCACATCGAAACTTTGGCCGTGCGTGCCGCAGTCGAGCGCAGCCAATTTGGCGAAAACTCCGAAGCCCTGTACCTGACCAGTGGCTATGTGCAGCCCACGGCCGCCGCCGCCGCTGCCCGATTTGCGGGCGACGAAGAAGGCTACACCTACGGCCGCTACGGCAACCCCACGGTGGCGAGCATGGAAATGCGCTTGGCGGCGCTCGAGGGCACCGAAGCGGCCATGGGCACAGCCTCGGGCATGTCCGCCATCTTGATGATGTGCATGGGCCTGCTCAAGGCAGGCGACCATGTGCTGTGCTCGCGCTCCATGTTTGGCTCCACCATCAAGCTGATCGGCTCGGACCTGGCCAAGTTTGGCGTGGAGTCCAGCTTTGTCTCGCAGACCGACTTGAAAGAATGGCAAGCCGCCATCCGCCCCAACACGCGACTGTTTTTTGCCGAAACCCCCACCAACCCCCTGACCGAGGTGTGCGACATCCAGGCCCTGGCCGACATGGCGCACAACGCAGGCGCTTTGTTTGCCGTGGACAATTGCTTTGCCACGCCGGCCTTGCAACGCCCTGTGGCCATGGGGGCCGACATCATCATGCACTCGGGCACCAAATACCTCGATGGCCAGGGCCGTGTGATGGCAGGGGCCTTGTGTGCTTCTCAGCAGATGATCACCGAGAAATTCTTGCCTGTGCTCAAAAGCGGGGGCATGACATTGGCCCCCTTCAATGCTTGGGTGGTGCTCAAAGGCCTGGAAACCCTGGACCTGCGCATGCGTGCACAAACCGCCCGTGCCCAAATCCTGGCCGAATGGCTGGAAAAGCACCCCTTGGTGGCACGCGTTCACTATCCCGGCCTCGCCAGCCACCCGCAGCACGACCTGGCCATGCGCCAGATGTCCGGTCTGGGCGGCGCGGTGTTGTCGTTTGAGGTGAAAGCCGATGGCCCCGAGCAGTCCCGCGCACGCGCATTCCATGTGCTCGACTCGATGCAAATGCTGTCCTTGTCCACCAATCTGGGGGACACCAAAACCCTGGTGGCCCATCCGGCCAGCACCTCGCACGGCCGCCTGACCGAAGCCCAGCGACATGCCGCGGGCATTGGCCAGGGCCTGATCCGTGTGGCTGTTGGCCTGGAATACCCACAAGACATCCAAAAAGACCTCTCCCGTGGTCTCGATACCCTCTGATATGACGACACCCTCACGCACCCGCACCCGTTTCGCCCCATCGCCCACCGGCTTCATTCACCTGGGCAACATCCGCTCGGCTTTGTACCCTTGGGCTTTTGCCCGCGCCACGGGTGGCGACTTCATCTTGCGCATCGAAGACACGGATCTTGACCGCTCCACACAAGCGTCTGTGGACGTGATCATCGAAGGCATGGCTTGGCTGGAACTGAACCACGACGAAGGCCCGTTCTACCAAATGCAACGCATGGACCGCTACAAGGCTGTGCTGGCCGATTTGATTGCCGCGGGTCATGTTTACCCTTGCTACATGAGCATGGAAGAGCTGGACGCTTTGCGTGAGCGCCAAATGGCCAACAAGGAAAAACCCCGTTACAACGGCACCTGGCGTCCGGCAGAAGGCAAAACGCTGCCCGCGATCCCCGAAGGTGTGAAGCCCGTGCTGCGCTTCAAGAACCCGATCGGCGGCGTGGTGGCTTGGGACGACAAGGTCAAAGGTCGCATCGAGATCAGCAACGACGAGCTCGATGACTTGGTGATCGCGCGCCCCGACGGCACGCCCACCTACAACTTCTGCGTGGTGGTGGACGACATCGACATGCAGATCACGCATGTGATCCGGGGTGACGACCATGTGAACAACACGCCGCGCCAGATCAACATCTTCAAAGCCTTGGGCAAAGAACCGCCCGTGTACGCCCATTTGCCCACCGTGCTCAACGAGCAGGGTGAGAAGATGAGCAAGCGCAACGGCGCCAAGGCTGTGACGGCGTACCGCGACGAAGGCTATCTGCCCGACGCCATGGTCAACTACTTGGCGCGTCTGGGTTGGAGCCACGGCGACGATGAAATTTTCAGCCGTGCGCAATTCCTGGAGTGGTTCAACTTGGACCATTTGGGCCGCAGCGCCGCGCAGTTTGACGAAGCCAAGCTCAAGTGGGTCAATGCCCAGCACCTCAAGGCCATGGACGATGGTTCATTGGCGCAGCATGTTCAGCCCTTCCTGGCCAAATTGGGTGTGGTGGCCGACGAGCGTTTGTCCAGCATTTGTGGCTTGTTCAAAGACCGCTGTGACACGCTGGTGGTGTTGGCCCAATGGATCTCGGCCTTCTATCTGGACGTGGTGCCCAACGCAGAAGAAAAAGCCCAGCACGTCACCGAAGCGGTCAAGCCTGCTTTGGCGGTGTTGGCGGGTAAGTTGGCCGTGTGCGCGTGGGACAAGGCATCGATCGCAGCTGCGATCAAGGAAACTTTGGCCGAAACCGGCTTCAAGATGCCGCAAATTGCCATGCCCGTTCGGGTGTTGGTGATGGGCACGGCGCAGACACCATCGCTCGATGCCGTGCTCTCATTGAGTCAAAGAGAAAAAATTCTGCAGCGCTTGAAAAACGCTTGAATTTCTGTCTATAATTCAAGTCTCGGCACCAACGAGGCATAACGATCAAGCAGCAACGCTGAACGTTGTACCAAAGGGGGTATAGCTCAGCTGGGAGAGCGCTTGCATGGCATGCAAGAGGTCAGCGGTTCGATCCCGCTTACCTCCACCAAAGTGTTGAGAACGTTCGCAAGAACACGATTCGAAAGAATCAGTCCAGGTTATGACCCTATCGTCTAGAGGCCTAGGACATCACCCTTTCACGGTGAGTACCGGGGTTCGAATCCCCGTAGGGTCGCCAAGTTTTGTAGCACTTGGTCAGTTTGCATCAGCACTCTGACAAAAGTTACAGCTACCAGGAGTGGTAGTTCAGTTGGTTAGAATACCGGCCTGTCACGCCGGGGGTCGCGGGTTCGAGTCCCGTCCACTCCGCCAAAATGAAAAGCCTAAGTAGTTTTCTACTTAGGCTTTTTTGTTTATGGCACCGTTTGAACAACCCTTGCTGGTGCTGAATAAAAGGCGTTTCTCAGCCAGACTCAATGAGGGCTGGACGAGGTGAACACACTTGCAGTAAGCTCCAAGGTTTTCCCGATAACTCCTTGTCAGTCATGGACAGTTTGCTTCCCGCTATTCCAGCCAAACGCTACTTCACCATCGGTGAGGTGGGCGAGCTGTGTGGCGTCAAGCCTCACGTCTTGCGCTATTGGGAGCAAGAGTTCACGCAACTGCGTCCGGTCAAGCGTCGGGGTAACCGCCGTTATTACCAACGACACGAAGTGATGATGATCCGCAGAATACGCGGCCTCTTGTATGACCAAGGCTTCACCATCAGTGGCGCCCGCAACAAGTTGATGGAGTTGACCCAAAGCGATCGCCAGCTCATGCGCTCGGGTGCGTTTTTGGATGAAATGCTGGAGGACAACAGCGCGGAGATGGATGCCTCTGGAGATTTGTCACAAGAAGATGAAGCCAGTGACCTGGAAAGCCCTCGGACCTCTCTGACCGGTCTGGGATCTGACTTGACGGTGTATCAAGAGCTTTTGCAAATTCGCGCACTGCTGACGGTCTAAACGGCCCTGGATTCAGGCTATAATTCAGGTCTTGTCGGCGTGTAGCGCAGCCTGGTAGCGCACTTGCATGGGGTGCAAGGGGTCGCGAGTTCGAATCCCGCCACGCCGACCATTTATGACCAATGAAATCAACGGGTTACGCCTCATAAGGGTGTGACCCGTTTTTCTTTGTGCGTCAGCCCCGAGGGTGTTGGCGTGTTCCTGTCCACACCTCCCAAGTGAACCCATGACCAGACCCGTACTTGCCGAATCGGCCATCCATCCGGCCATCCGCCAACGCATTGCTGAACACCATTTAGCGGTGATCCAGCGGGTGCAAAGCGCCGTGGCCCAGCATGCTGTTGTGGTGGTGGGTTTGTCGGGCAATCCGTTTGTTGGCAAGGCCCGCAAGGCGCTGGCCGCGGCAGGTGTGGCGCACGAGTACATTGAATTTGGCAGCTATTTTTCGCAATGGCGTTTGCGCAATACCCTGAAAATGTGGACCGGTTGGCCCACTTTCCCGATGGTCTTTGTGCGCGGTACCTTGGTCGGTGGCGCCGATGACCTGCGCCGCTTGATCGACAGCGGCGAACTGCAGAAACTTCTCCAAGCCTGAAGTCCATGGCGTCCAGCCCAAAACCCAATTCAAAACCCGAGTGCTGGCGCACCGAGGTGGGCGATGCGGTGGCCGTGCTCAACATACCCGGAGCACTCAAACGCGCACGCACGTTTGACATCGATGTGAGCCTGCTGGTGCGTGTGCCCGAAGACAACGCCGAGGCTTGGCACGCATTGACCCTGGAGATCGACGGAAAGCAGCAGTGGCACAGAAGCATCGCCAGCCATTGTCCGGGCCAAACCGATGGGCTCGATTACCACTGCCGCGTGGTGCTTGAAGCCGGTCCGGCCCTGCGCATCCGCGCTGTGGCAGGCACCCGGGGTTCGGTGGTGCAGCGCCTGCAAATTGAAGCCCGCGAAGATCTCTAGCTTCAGCCGATCACCGCCAACTCGCGAAGGGGGCGGTTTTGCGCCAGGCGCTCAAAGCCCAGCTCATCCACCGCAATGGTTTTTGCTTGGCCCAGCAGCATCCACTCGGCCAGCGCCAAACCAGCACCAGCCGCATGCTGCATGCCGTGGCCTGAAAACCCGTTGATGAAATACAGGTTGCCCAGCTCCGGGTGTGGGCCGATCACGGCGTTGTGATCAAAGGTGTTCATCTCGTAGTAACCCGCCCACGCACGCTCCACACGCAAAGCCGCCAGCGCCGGAATGCGGTGTGCAAGGGACGCCCATTGTTCGTCGTTCCATTCCGACCAATCGGGCTCCAGCGGCAGGCCGGGCGCGGTGTGCAAAGGCTCTGCGCCGCTGATCAAAAACCGGCCCTCGGGCCGCAGCCACCAGCCGCTCGGGTCGATCAGCAAGGGGCATTGCGGCAGCGGCTCGGGGCAAGACAGCACAAACACCGTGCGCCGTGCCGCCTCGATGGGCAGTTGCACCCCAGCCATGGCAGCTACCTCACCGGCCCAAGGTCCTGCGGCATTGACCACTTGACCGCAGGGCAAGCTGCCGCCACTGGCCAACCGCACCGTGCTGATGTGCGTGGCGCTGTGGTCCAGGCCCACCACCCGGTCGTGCAGGCGCTGCACGCCTTGCGCCATGGCTTTTTTTAAGAAGGCTTGATGCAGGGCCGGGCCGTCAAACCATCCTTCACCGCTCAGGCCCAGACTGCCCAGGGCCACATCGTCCACGTTCAGCCAGGGGTAGCGCTGGCGCAGTTCATCAGGCCCCAGCAAGGCCACATCGGCCCCGACCTGTTTTTGGATTTGGTGTGCGGTATGCAGAGCTGACGTTTGCCCGGGCTGGGCCAGGTACAAATAGCCGGGCTCCTGCAAGCCCAAGGCCACAGGGTGGTCGGGCAGACCCAGGTGCTGCTCGGCCTCGCGCAAAAACGCGATGCCGAATTGGCTCAGACGGATGTTCACCGGGCAGGTGAACTGCTGGCGGATCGAGCTGGCCGACAGCGATGAAGAGGCTTTTTCGTAACGCGTGTCTGATTCGATCAGAGTGACGCGCAAGCCCGGCTGCAAGCGGGTCAACCAATAGGCCGTGGCCGCGCCCATCACGCCGCTGCCCACGATCACCACATCGGTATGGTTCATGGGCGAGCGCTTTCTGCCAAAGCCGCGCGGTACACCAGCCGTGCTGCCACGGTGTCTTCGACCGCTTGGCCCAATGATTTGAAAATGACCGTGGTGCCCGCAGGCGGCGGCGCCACACGCCCGCACAGCACCTCACCAATTTCGGCTGCGACCCGCGCACCCGAGAGCATCACGTCGCCCGATTCTTTTTCGGCCGCTTCGCGCTGGTCGGCCACCACCCAATGCTGCATGGCCGCGTCGTCCAGCTCGCGCCAAGTGGGGCGGGGAGCACCCACAGCCGCCACAAAAGCGCCGGGCTTGAGCCAAGCGCCTTGCAGCACCGGCTCGCTGGCATTGGTCACGGTGCAGACGATGTCGGCACCGCGCACGGCTTGTTCGGCGCTGGTGCAGGCCACACCGCCAATGTCTTGTGCGCACTGCTGCGCGTTGGCCGGGTTGGGGCTCCACACCCGAATCCCGGACACCTCGCGCACGGCCCGCAGCATTTGCGCGTGGCTGCGGGCCAGCACACCGCTGCCCAGCATGGCCACCACCTGCGGGGTGCGTGGCACCAGGGCGTCGGCGGCCACGGCAGAGGCCGCTGCCGTGCGCATGGCCGTTATGGTGTTGCCCTCCATGACGGCCAGCGTCTGGCCTGTGGCCGGGTTCATCAGCACGATGGTGCTCAGCAGCGTGGGCAAGCCCTTTTGCGCATTGCCCGGCACCAGCGTGATGAGCTTGGTGCTGAGCGCATCGCCCAGTTGTGCAGGCTTCAAAAACAGCAGGCCGTCGTTGGAGGCCTCGCCAATGGGCATGACCATGCGCAGCGGCTGCACCACTTGGCCCAGCGTCAAGGCGACCAGGGCTTCGTGCACGCCTTGCAGCAATTCGGGCACGCTCAGCAGTTGTTGTACGCGGGCTTCGTCAAAGTAATGAACCATGGTGTTGCTCCTGATGGGCAGTCAAGCCGTTGGAAGTCTTTCAGGCAGTGCCGGGGCCTTTGGCATACAAGGCCGTGGCTGCAACCACATCGGCCACCGAAATGTCGGCAGCGGTCAGGCCCTGCGGCAACATGATCACGCCATCTGCATCCGCCACAACATGGTGTCCCGGCAAAAAAGTCATGCCCCCAAAGCTCACAGGCACATCCAACTCACCAGCGCCGGTCCGTTCGCCCCGTTTGGGCACGGTCCCCAGCGCTTTGACCCCCATGTCCATGCCATTGATCTCGTCGGCATCGCGGATCACGCCATGGATCACCAGGCCTGCCCACCCATGGCGTGAAGCGGCGGCGGCCATGACATCGCCAAACAAGGCCCGAGACAAAGATCCACCCCCGTCGATGACCAGCACATGCCCATGGCCGGGCTGGGTGACGGTGTCACGCATCAGGCCAATGTCTTCGTGACAGCGCAGTGTGCGGATGGGGCCGGTGAAGGCGCGACGCAAACCGTAGCTTTGAAAGGGCAATGCGCAGGCCAGGGCCGCATCGCAGGCGTCACACAGGTCGGTGGTCTTGGGGACCGGTCCCAGCACCTCAGTCAATCTGTGCACCCGAGGCTTTGACCACCACGGCCCACTTGGCCAGGTCTCTTTTCAGCATGCCCGCAAACTCGGCAGGTTGGGTGATCAGCACATCGGCGCCCTGGCCGTTGAAGCGCTCGATCACCTCCTTGTTCTTGAGCACATCCTGCACATCTTGGTTGATGCGTCGCACGACCGCAGCCGGGGTTTTGGCTGGCGCAAACAGGCCAAACCAAGGCGACACATCAAACTCTTTGAAGCCCCCTTCGGCGATGGTGGGGATATTGGGGAAGTTGCCCGAGCGAACCGCACTGGTCACAGCGACTGGACGCAGCGTGCCGCTTTTGATGGCCCCCGACACCGATGGCAAACTGGTGAACACCATGTTGATTTGGCCGCCCATCAAGTCTTGCATGGCAGGCGCTGCACCCCGATAGGGAATGTGTTCGAGCTTGGTGTTGGCCGCGGCATTGAACATGACGCCCAACAAATGATTGACCGAGCCGTTGCCTGCAGAGCCAAACGTCAAGGGTGTGCGCTGGCCTTGTTCGGCCAGATCCTTGATGCTTTTGACCGTTGAGTCTGGGCGCACCACCAACACAAAGGGCAGGGTCGCCAAGGTGGCCACAGGCTCGAAATCTTTCTCGGGGTCAAAAGGCAGTTTTTTGTACAAAGCCGCGTTGATGGCGTGTGAACCCGCATAGCTCATCAGCAAAGTGTGGCCATCGGCAGCGGCCTGTGCCACATGTTCCATGCCCACATTGCCGCCAGCGCCTGCGCGGTTTTCAATCACCACTGCCTGGCCCCATTTTTCGCTCAGCTTCTGGCCCACGATGCGGGCCAGTGCGTCGGAGGCACCACCCGGGGTTTGTGGCACCACAATGCGCACCGGTTTCGACAAAAATTCCTGCGCCTGCGCAGCACCTTGAACCAGGCACAGCCCCACAGACAGGGCCAAAAACTTCCAACCACGATTGAACATGTCAGCTCCAAAAAACAAGGGGGCCAGAATGACACGAAGCCCCGGCGGCGCTTGTCTCGCGGTGGACATGGCGGGCGGGGGTTTACCCAAGGGCCTGTGCAACAATGAAAAAATGATCATTCGACAAATCGCAGGCGCATTGGGCGCCGAGCTGCACGGGGTCGATTTGACCCAAGCCCTCACGCCCGATCTGCAACAGGCCATTCGCTCTGCCTTGCTGCAGCACCAAGTCATTTTTTTCCGTGACCAAGACCTCTCGCCCGAGCAATTCATGAGGTTCTCGCACACCCTGGGTCAGCCGGTTGAATACCCATTTGTCAAAGGCCTGGAGGGCTTTCCCTGTGTCATCGAAGTCAAGAAACTCGAGCACGAAAAAGTCAACTTTGGTGGGATTTGGCACTCCGATACCACCTACCTGGAGCGGCCGCCCAAGGGCTCCATGCTGCTGGCCAAAGAGGTGCCGCCCTATGGCGGTGACACCCTGTTTGCCAACCAGTACCTGGCCTGGGAAAGCTTGTCCGATACCATGAAGTCGCTGCTCGAAGGCCTGGTCGGCATCAGCAGCTCGGCCAAAGCCGATGTCTCCAAAACCCGCGAAGACCGCATCAAGAGTGACGGCAAAGACAGCGCCCCCAAGGAATACCTGGCCCACCACCCGCTGGTGCGCACACACCCCGAAACCGGACGCAAAGCGCTGTATGTCAATGTGGCCCACACCTCGGGCATTGTCGGCATGACAGATGCCGAAAGCACCCCCATCCTGAACTTCCTGTTTCAGCACCAGGTCAAGCCCGAATTCACCTGCCGCTTTGTTTGGCAACCCCATTCTCTGGCGGTGTGGGACAACCGCTGCACCCAGCACAACCCGGTCAACGATTACCACGGTTTTCGCCGGGTGATGCACCGCATCACCTTGGCCGGGGACCAACCCGTTTGATAATGGCCGGGGCGGCCGATGGGGCCGCTTGTTGATCGACAGGGAGTGCGTGTGAAATTCAAGATGTCTGAGAAATCATTGTTTGCGGTGCTGTTGCGCTCGCCGTGGTGGATCAGTTTTGTGTTGGTGGCTGTGATTGCCCTATTAGCCGGTGCCTTGCTGCCCGATCAGTACAAGGGCGTAGGCATGTTGGGGGGCTTTCCCTTCTTTGTGATCGGTTGCATGGCCCTGTGGCGACAGCGCAATTTGCCCAGTCCAGCGCTGGTGGAAAAGGGCTTGGAAAAGCTCGGCGGCATGAGCTGGCGAGATTTCTCGGTGGTGCTGGACACGGCATTCACCCGACAAGGCTATACCGTTACGCAACTTTCAGGCATGGCCGACATGTTGCTCGAAAAAAGGGGCGTGCGGACCGTGGTCAGTGCCAAACGCTGGAAAGCGGCGGCCATGGGCCTGGAGCCGCTGCGTGAATTGGTGTCCCGGCGCGATGCCTTAGAGGCCAGCAACAGCGTTTGCATCAGCTTGGGGCAAGTCAGTGCCAAAGCCGAAGAATTTGCGGCAGACAACCGCATCACCCTGATCACAGGTGCCGATCTGGTGATTTTGGTGGACGAAGAAGTCAAGGCTTTGTGAGCTTCGGCCCAGCGCTTCGGGCGGCATGTTCGGCGCCTTAGCTGTGAGCCACCCAATCGATGTTGGTATACAAAAAACGCTTTTTCGCTTATTTTTTGAGCTGAAATCAGGGTAA
Organism: Limnohabitans sp. 63ED37-2; assembly: GCF_001412535.1. Lineage (GTDB taxonomy): Bacteria > Pseudomonadota > Gammaproteobacteria > Burkholderiales > Burkholderiaceae_C > Limnohabitans_A. The sequence goes on from NZ_CP011774.1 coordinate 810,165, forward strand.
TTCGATTTTTCTGTATACAGCCGGGGGATTTCAGGTGGTTTAATTGGGCTTTTCGCCATCGCCCCGAATGTCCATCAACCCATTACGTGCCCCGCACGCCGACAGCCCTGACAGCGCCGACGCTGAGTTCGATGGCAGCTCGCAAGCGGTCAAGGCGCAGCAGCGCTTGCGGGAGCTGATCCTGGCAGGTCAGCTGCCGGGGGGCACACGCATTGCCGAGCTGGCGCTGGTGGAGCGCCTGGGCATGTCGCGTACCCCCATTCGCGCGGCCCTGATGCGTCTGGGCGAAGAAGGTCTGCTGCAAACGCTGCCCGGTGGCGGTTATGCGGTGCGCACTTTTTCCGAGCGCGAAGTGGCGGATGCCATTGAACTGCGTGGCACCCTCGAGGGCTTGGCTGCGCGTTGGGCTGCCGAGCGCGGCGTGAACGCAGCCCTCATGCAAGAAGCCGATGCCTGCCTGGACCAGATCGACGCTTTGCTGCAACCCGGCACCTTGGACGATGACCATTTTTCGGGTTATGTGCGTCTGAATGCCCGGTTTCACCGGCTGCTGGTCGAGATGGCCGGTAGCGCTTTATTGAGCCGCGAAATCGAACGTGCATCGGGACTGCCTTTTGCCTCGCCTTCGGGTTTTGTGGGTGTGCAGGCGCACTCCTCCGACGCCCGCGACACCTTGGTGGTAGCCCAGTACCAACACCGACAAGTGCTGCAGGCCATCGCGCAGCGCGAAGCGGGCCGCGCCGAAGCCCTGATGCGCGAGCACTCGCGCATTGCACGGCATCACCTGGGCCTGGCGCTGCAAAATCCGCAGCCTTCGGTCACGCCCGGGGTGCAATTGATCCGACCATCCTGAACACCGATTTTTTAACGAGGAGACAGAGCATGCAAAAACGTCGATTTCTGAGCGCCATCGCTTGTGCAACCTTGGCCATGAGCGCCTCTGCGGCCATGGCGCAAGACAAATTCAAGATCGGCCTGATCTTGCCCATGACCGGTCCGTTTGCCTCCACCGGTAAACAGATCGAAGCCGCAGCCCGCCTGTACATGGCGCAAAACGGCGACATGGTGGCCGGCAAAAAAGTCGAGCTGATTGTGAAAGACGACACCAGCGCTGCAGACGTGACCAAGCGTTTGGCGCAAGAGATGGTGATCAACGAAAAAGTCAGTGTGCTGGCAGGCTTTGGTTTGACACCTTTGGCTTTTGCCACTGCCCCGATTGCCACCCAGTCCAAAACCCCGATGGTGGTGATGGCCGCGGCCACGTCCAGCATCACACAAGCTTCGCCCTTCATTGTGCGCACCAGCTTCACCCTGCCCCAAGCGGCCGTAGCCATTGCCGACTGGGCGCCCAACAACGGCATCAAAAAAGTGGTGACCTTGGTGTCGGACTACGGCCCCGGCATCGATGCTGAAAAGTTCTTCAAAGACCGTTTGCTTTTCAACGGCGGCCAGGTGCTTGACAGCCTGCGAGTGCCCATGCGCAACCCCGACTTTGCGCCTTTCTTGCAGAAAGTGCGTGACCTCAAACCCGATGCGGTTTATGTGTTTGTGCCCTCGGGCGCAGGCGCAGCGCTCATGAAGCAGTTCGCCGAGCGCGGCATGGACAAAGCGGGCATCAAGCTGATCGGCACGGGTGACATCACCGACGACGACATCTTGAACAGCATGGGCGAAGTGGCCAATGGTGTGGTGACTTCGCACCACTACTCGGCTTCGCACAACTCGGCCCTCAACAAGAAGTTTGTGGCGGCCTTTGAAAAAGCCAACAATGGCTTGCGCCCCAACTTCATGGCCGTGGGCGGTTATGACGGCATGCGCGTGATTTACGAAGCCGCCAAGGCCACCAAGGGTGCAGGCGGCGAGGCTTTGCTCAATGCCATGAAGGGCCAAGTGTTTGAAAGCCCGCGTGGCCCGATGTTCATCGACGCTCAAACCCGCGATGTGGTGCACAACATCTACATCCGCAAAGTGGAAAAGGTGGGCGGCCAGCTCTACAACCAGGAGTTCGCCACCATCAAGGACGTGAAAGACCCGGGCAAGACCAAGTAAGGCTGGGTTGACCGGGGGCGCCTGGATGGCCGCGTTGCTGCTTGCCATGACTACCCCGTCATGGCTTGCAAAGCGTGGCCTTCCTATCCCCCTGTACCCAGTATCAGTTTCTTGACATGACCCCGCGAACCTCAGCCCATCCACCATGTTGACCATTCTTTTCGACGGCATTGCCTACGGCATGCTGCTTTTCATCTTGGCCGTGGGCCTGTCTGTGACCATGGGTTTGATGAACTTCATCAACCTGGCGCATGGCGCGTTTGCCATGGCAGGGGGATACCTCACGGTGGTGCTGATGCAGCGCTTTGACGTGCCTTTTTTGCTGTGCCTGCCATTGGCTTTTGTGGCCACAGCCTTGCTGGGTGCGGTGCTGGAGCGCACGCTGTACCGCCACATGTACAACAAGCCCCACCTCGATCAGGTGCTGTTTTCGATTGGCTTGGCGTTCATGTCGGTGGCGAGTGTGGACTATTGGATGGGCTCGCAGCAGCAGATCATGCAGCTGCCCGATGGGCTGCGGGGCCGCACTGAGTTGTGGACGGGTGAAGTCTTTGAATTGGGCATGGGCCACTACCGCCTGTTCATCATCGCGGTGTGTGCGGCGCTCACGGTGGGCTTGCAATTTGTGTTGGCCAAAACCCGCTTTGGCAGCCGCTTGCGTGCCAGTGTGGACGATGCGCGGGTGGCTGCGGGCTTGGGTATCCGCGTGAACTTGATCTTTGCCGCCACCTTTGCCGTGGGCTCGGGCTTAGCCGGTTTGGGCGGGGCGCTGGGGGCCGAGGTGCTGGGGCTGGACCCGACCTTTCCGCTCAAGTTCATGGTCTACTTTTTGATCGTGGTGGCTGTGGGCGGCACCTCGTCCATCTCCGGGCCGCTGTGGGCAGCTTTGCTTTTGGGCATTGCCGATGTGGCGGGCAAATACTACATGCCCAAGCTCGGTTCTTTCATCGTCTATTCACTGATGATCGCGATTTTGATTTGGCGTCCACAAGGCCTGTTTGTGCGCAAAGGAGGCCGCTGACATGAAAAAATTTTTGAACGCGCCTTTGGATGCACGCACCCAATTGTTGTCCACCGTCCGCATGCGCGGCTGGGAGCCTCTGATTTGGCTGCTGGCCTTTGCTTTGCCCCTGTTGGTGCCCGGCCATGCGCTGATCGTCAACGAGGTGGCCATCGTCGCTTTGTTTGCCGTGTCACTCGATTTGGTGCTGGGCTACACGGGCATCGTGTCGTTGGGCCATGCGGCGTTTTTGGGTTTGGGTGCCTATGCCTCGGCCTTGTTTGCCAAACATGTGATGCCCGACCCTTTGGTGGGTCTGCTGTTTGGCATGGGCTGCGCCACGCTGCTCGGCGCACTGTGTTCGCTCACCATTTTGCGCGGGACAGATTTGACGCGGCTCATGGTCACGCTGGGCATGGCACTCATCTTGATGGAGTTGGCCAACAAGCTCGACTGGCTCACCGGGGGCTCAGACGGCTTACAGGGCGTGATGATGGGCCCGTTGCTGGGCCGTTTTGAATTCGATCTGTACGGTCAAACCGCCGCTTGGTATTCACTCACGGTGCTGCTGGTTTTGTTTGTGCTGGCGCGGCGGTGGGTGAACTCGCCTTGGGGTGCCACGCTCATGGCCGTGCGCGACAACCCGCTGCGGGCCATGGCCATTGGCATTCCGGTGCACAACCGATTGGCCGTGGTCTACACCGTGGCGGCGGCTTTGGCCGGGGCAGCCGGGGCCTTGATGGCACAAACCACGGGCTTTGCATCGCTCGACGTGTTTGCTTTGGAGCGCTCGGCCGATGTGATGCTGATGCTGGTCATTGGCGGTGTGGGCTGGCTGTATGGCGGGGTGGTCGGTGCGGTGGTGTTCAAACTCATGCACGACGTGATCGCGGGCATCACGCCGCAGTACTGGACCTTTTGGATTGGCCTGTTTTTGGTGGTCTTGGTCATGGTGGGGCGCGAGCGTTTGATTCGGCCTTGGCTTTGGTTTGGCCGCTCGGCCGACCACAAAGGCGGTGCGCAATGAACACCGCTGCCATGAATGCCCCTGTTGTGTTGAAGGCGCAGGGCCTCGTCAAACAATTCGGGGGCATCACCGCCACTGACAACGTCAACCTTGAATTGCGCTTGGGCGCACGCCACGCGCTGATTGGCCCCAATGGCGCGGGCAAGACCACACTCATCAATTTGTTCACTGGCGTGCTGCCGCCCACCTCGGGCCGCATCGAGTTGCTGGGCCAAGACATCAGCCAACTCGCGTCCCACCTGCGTGTGCGCCGTGGCTTGGTGCGCACCTTTCAGATCAACCAGCTGTTTGCCAGCATGACACCTTTGCAAACCCTGGCCATGGTGGTCTCGCAGCAGCGGGGTCTGGGGGGGCGCTGGTGGTCCAAACTGGGTCAAGACACAGCGGTGGTTGCGCGCTGCGAAGCCTTGCTCGAACTCTTTCGCTTGACCGAAGTCATGCACCAGCGCACTGAGCACCTGGCCTATGGCAAGCGCCGTTTGCTGGAGATGGCGATTGCATTGGCCTGCGAGCCCAAGGTGCTGTTGCTGGACGAGCCGGTGGCGGGTGTGCCAGCGGGTGAGCGCGAAGAGTTGTTGCAAACCGTGGCGGCACTGCCCGCCGAGGTGTCGGTCTTGTTGATCGAGCACGACATGGATCTGGTGTTTGAATTTGCCGACCGCATCACGGTGCTGGTCAATGGCGCGGTGCTGACCGAAGGCACACCCGAAGCGATTGCGGCCGATCCGCAGGTCAAAGCGGTGTACCTGGGGCATGGCGAGGAGGTGGCCCATGGCTGAGTTGTTGAAGGTCCACAACCTGAGCGCCGGTTACGGCGAAGCCGTGGTGCTGAACGACATCGGATTCTCGCTGGGCGAGGGCGAAACCCTGGCACTGCTGGGCCGAAACGGCACGGGCAAAACCACACTCATCAACACACTGGTGGGTGCCACACAGCAGCACGGCGGGCAAATCTTTCTGGGTGGCCAGTCACTGCACACCTTGCCCTCGCACGAGCGTGCGGCTGCAGGCATTGGCTGGGTGCCGCAAGAGCGCAATATTTTCAAATCGCTCACGGTGCATGAAAACCTGACGGCAGTCGCACGCCCCGGCCGTGCCAGCCGAGCCTGGACACCCGAGCGGGTGTACGAGATGTTTCCGCGTCTGGCCGAGCGCAAGACCAATCTGGGCACACAGCTGTCGGGCGGTGAGCAGCAGATGCTGGCCGTGGGCCGGGCCTTGGTGCTGAACCCGCGCTTGCTCTTGCTGGACGAACCCCTGGAAGGCTTGGCTCCCATCATCGTGGAAGAGCTCTTGCGTGCCATTGCCCGCATCACCCGCGAAGAAGGGCTGTCGGCGATCATCGTCGAGCAGCACCCACAAGCGATTTTGCGGATCAGCCACCGCGCGGTGGTGCTGGACCACGGCAAAGTGGTGCACACCAGCGACGCGGCCACTTTGCAACAAGACCCTGAACTGCTGGACCGCCTGCTGGGCGTGGCCCGCAAGCTTTGAACAAGCGCATTGAAGAAGAGAGGACAAGATGTTCATCAAAAACACCTGGTACGTGGCTTGTGCCCTGACCGAATTGGAGGCCTTGGGCGACAAGCCGCTGGGCCGCACCATTTGCAACGAAAAGATGGCCTTCTTCAAAGGCCCGGACGGCCAAGTCGCGGCGGTTGAAGACTTTTGCCCGCACCGTGGCGCCCCCCTGTCGCTGGGGAAGGTGTGCAAAGGGCATTTGCAGTGTGGTTATCACGGCCTGGAGATGGGTGTGGACGGCAAAACCGTGCAGATGCCCGGCCAGCGCGTGCGCGGCTTTCCGGCCATCAAAAGTTATGCCGTGGTCGAGCGTTATGGTTTTGTCTGGGTTTGGCCCGGTGACCCAACCAAGGCCGATGTGGCCAAGATGCCGGTGTTTGAATTTTTTGACAACCCAGCCTGGGCTTATGGCGGCGGGCTGTACCACGTCAAGGCCGATTACCGCTTGATGATCGACAACCTGATGGACCTGACGCACGAAACTTATGTGCACGCCAACAGCATTGGCCAGCCCGAGATCGACGAGACACCGTGCGAGACCAAGGTCGATGGCGACCAAGTCATTTTGCAGCGCCACATGCAAGGCGTTCAGGCCCCGCCGTTTTGGCAAATGGCCATGAGCGCCAACGGCCTGGACCCGCAGGCCAAGGTGGACCGCTGGCAGATCTGCCGCTTCACGCCGCCCAGCCACATCATGATCGACGTGGGTGTGGCGCTGGCAGGCCAAGGTGGTTTTGATGCCGCACCCGAACACAAGGCCTACAGCGTGGTGGTGGACTTCATCACGCCCGAGACCGAAACCTCCCACTGGTACCACTGGGGCATGGCGCGGCAATTCAAGCCCGAAGACGCGGCGCTTACCGACAAGATCCGGGCAGGGCAGGGCGGCATCTTCAACGAAGACATGGAAATGCTGCAGCTGCAACAAGCCAACATCAGCCAGTGGCCCGAGCGCAAATTGCTGATGCTCAACATCGACTCTGGTGGTGTGCAATCGCGGCGCATCATTGACCGTCTTTTGGCCCAAGAAAATTCTTCCGAGATCACCGCATGAACACCACAGACCTGACCCAAACCCCCATCCATGCCGACGGCAGCTTCGAAGTTCACTTGCAAAAAAGTGGTCAGACTTTGAAAGTGGGGAAAGAGCAAAGCATTCTGAACGCCTTACAAGACGCAGGCCATGAGGTGCCGTTTTCCTGCTCTCAAGGCGTGTGTGGCACCTGCCTGACCCAGGTGGTTGCGGGCACGCCCGATCATTGGGACATGTACCTCACACCCGAGGAGCAAGAGGCCAACAACCAGATGTTGATCTGCTGCTCGCGCAGCCAAACGGCGCGTTTGGTGTTGGATTTGTGATCAGAGTTTTTTGACCAGGACCTGGCTCTTGCGGTCCCAGTTGTACTTGCGCTTGCGGGCCTCGGGCAACCAGTCCGGGTCCACCTGCGCAAAGCCACGCTTGATGAACCAGTGCATGGTGCGGGTGGTGAGCACAAAAATGCTTTTCAGGCCCATGGCGCGTGCGCGTTGTTCGATGCGCTTGAGCACCTTTTCACCATCGCCCTGACCTTGTGACTGGGGCGACACGGTGAGCGCTGCCATCTCGGCCGTCTTGGCTTCGGGGTAGGGGTAGAGCGCTGCGCAGGCAAAAATCACACCGTCGTGGTCGATGATGGTGTAGTGGTCGATGTCGCGCTCGATCTCGGTGCGGTCGCGCTTGACCAAGGTGCCGTCTTTCTCAAACGGCTCGATCAGCTGCAAGATACCGCCCACATCGTCGGCGGTGGCTTCGCGCAGTTCTTCGAGCTTTTCGTCTACCACCATGGTGCCGATGCCGTCGTGCACATACACCTCCAGCAGCAGCGAGCCATCGACTGCAAAGGGCAGGATGTGTGAGCGCTCCACGCCTTCCTCGCAGGCTTTGACGCAGTGCTGCAGGTAGAAACCGATGTCGGTCGGCTCGGTCGGCGGGGGCAGCGAAGCCAGCAACTGTTTGGCCGCAGCCAGGGGCAGCTCGGTGTCGATGGGGTTGTCGTCGCTGGCGGGCTCGCCCGGCTGCATGCGGATGCCCGGAATCTCGGTCACAAAAATCAGCTTGTCGGCCTGCAGCTCGGCCGCCACGCTGGTCGCCACCTCTTCCATGGCCAAATTAAAAGCTTCGCCTGTGGGCGAAAAACCAAAGGGCGAGAGCAAGACCATTGCGCCCATGTCCAGCGTGCGCATGATGCCGTCCACATCCACCTTGCGCACCAGACCGGAGTGGATGAAGTCCACGCCGTCCACAATGCCCACAGGCCGGGCGGTGATGAAGTTGCCCGAAATCACCCGCACGGTGGAGCCCGCCATGGGCGTGTTGGGCAGCCCTTGGCTGAAGGCGGCTTCGATCTCATACCGCAGTTGGCCCGCAGCCTCTTGGGCGCAGTCGAGCGCCACGCTGTCGGTGATTCGGATGCCCTGTGAATACTTGGGGGTGTGGCCCTTGGCGGCCAGTTGCTCATTCACCTGCGGGCGAAAGCCGTGCACCAGCACGATCTTCACACCCATGCTCTGGATCAGCGCCAGGTCTTGCGCCAGGTTGTGCAGCTTGCCCGCAGCAATGGCCTCGCCCGCGATGCCCACCACAAAGGTCTTGCCCCGGTGCATGTGGATGTAAGGCGCCACCGACCGGAACCAGGGCACGAAGGTGAAGTTGAAAACTGTGGACATGGGCGGCGAAGGTGCGGTGAAAGGGCTGCGAAAGTGGCAGGGTGCGCGGGACTGGGATAATCCCCCGCTGTTCTTGCCTTGATTTTCACAGAAGTTTCCGCCTTGTCTGACACCTCCCTCCAAATCGAGTTTCCCGAAGGCCTGCCCGTCTCGGCCCGCCGTGACGAAATCATGGCCGCCATGGACCAGCACCAGGTCATCATCGTGTGCGGTGAAACCGGATCGGGCAAGACCACGCAGTTGCCCAAAATCGCGCTGATGCTGGGGCGCGGCAAGCTCAACGCCAAACCGGGTGAACGTGCGCGGATGATTGGCCACACCCAGCCACGGCGCATTGCGGCCAGCTCGGTGGCCAGGCGAATTGCGGAGGAATTGAAGACGCCGCTGGGCGAGGTGGTGGGTTTTAAGGTGCGGTTCCAGGACCGTTTGAGCAAAAACGCGTCCGTCAAGCTCATGACCGACGGCATTTTGCTGGCCGAAACCCAGACCGACCCGCTGCTGCAGGCCTACGACACCATCATCATCGACGAGGCGCACGAGCGCAGCCTGAACATTGACTTCTTGCTGGGTTATTTGCGCCAGATCCTGCCGCGCCGCCCGGACCTCAAAATCGTCGTGACCTCGGCCACCATCGATGCAGACCGATTTGCCAAGCACTTTGCCTCGCGCAACGGCCCGGCCCCGGTCATCATGGTGTCCGGCCGCACATTCCCGGTGGAGCAACGCTACCGCCCGTTTGAAGAGTCGCGCGACTACGGCCTGAACGAGGCCATGGCCGATGCGGTGGACGAACTTTGGCAGGGTGGGGCAGGGGGCGACATCCTGATCTTTTTGCCCGGTGAGCGCGAGATCCGCGAAGCCGCCGACCACCTGCGCAAGCACTTGGCGCACCAGCCGCTGACGCGAGGCGCCGAAGTGCTGCCGCTGTTTGCCCGCCTGTCGCAGGCCGAGCAAGACCAGATTTTTGAAGCGTCGAATGGCCGCCGCATTGTGCTGGCGACCAACGTGGCCGAAACGTCATTGACGGTGCCTGGCATCCGCTATGTGATCGACGCGGGCACGGCGCGGGTCAAGCGCTACAGCCTGCGCAGCAAGGTTGAACAGTTGCTGGTTGAGCCCATCAGCCAGGCCGCGGCCAACCAGCGTGCGGGCCGCTGCGGCCGCGTAGCCAACGGCATTTGCATCCGCCTGTACGACGAGAAAGACTTTGCGGGCCGCCCGCGCTTCACCGACCCGGAAATTTTACGGTCGTCTTTGGCAGGCGTGATCTTGCGCATGAAGTCGCTGCACTTGGGTGTGGTGGAAGACTTTCCGTTCATCGAAGCACCGTCCAAACGTGCCATCACCGACGGCTACCAACTGCTGGCCGAGCTGGGCGCAGTGGACGACGACAATGAACTTACACCGATTGGCCAAGAGCTGGCCCGCTTGCCGCTGGACCCCCGTGTGGGCCGCATGATTTTGGAAGCGCGTGGCCGCAATGCCTTGGACGAAGTGCTGGTGATCGCCAGCGCCATGAGCGTGCAAGACGTGCGCGACCGCCCCATGGACGCACAAGCCCAGGCCGACCAACAACACGCCAAATTCGACGACGACAAGAGCGAGTTCACCGGTTACCTGAAACTGTGGAAATGGATCCACGACGCCCGAGGCGGCCCATCTAAATCAATTGGGGTCAGATCCCAATTAAATGCGCCTGCGCAAGAGGCCTCGCAGCACAAACTCAGCAACCGCCAATACGAGCAGCTGCTGCGCCAGAACTTCATCAACATCCGCCGCGTGCGCGAGTGGCGCGACACCCACACCCAGCTGCTCACGGTGGTGAGTGAGCACAAGTGGCGCATCAATACCCAGCCCGCGAGCTACGAGCAATTGCACCTGTCCATGCTGGCGGGCCTGCTGGGCAACGTGGGCTACAAGCTCGAAGACGAAGAAGCCTATCTGGGCGCACGCGGCATCAAGTTCCACAAACACCCCGGTGCGCACCTGAGCAAAAAGCCGGGTCGCTGGATCGTGGTGGCCGAACTGGTGGAAACCACGCGTCTGTTTGGCCGGGGTATTGCAGCGATTGAGCCGCAGTGGCTGGAGCAGGTCGGCGCGCACCTGCTGCGCAAGCAAGTGCTCGACCCGCATTGGGAAAAGAAATCGGCCGAAGTGGTGGCGCTGGAACGCGCCACGCTTTACGGTCTGGTGGTCTACAGCGGGCGGCGCACGGCCTACAGCCGGGTGGACCTGCACGGCGCTCGCGACATCTTCATCCGCGAAGCGCTGGTGGGCAACCAGTGGGAGACCAAGCTGCCTTTCCTAGCCGCCAACCACAAGATGATCGCCAAGGTCGAAGAGCTGGAACACAAGTCGCGCAGGCAAGACGTGCTGGTGGACGACGAACTGATCTACGCCTTTTACGACCAGCAGATTCCGGCCGAGGTGTGCAGCGGTCGCCTTCTGGAAGACTGGTATCGCCATGAGAGCGTCAAACAGCCGCGCCTGTTGCTGCTGAGCCGCGAAGAACTGATGCGCCACGAAGCGGCAGGTATCACCACGCAGGCTTTTCCCAAACACATTCGTTTGGGAGGCACCGACTGCCAAGCCACCTATCTGCACGAGCCCGGCGACGCCCGCGACGGCGTCACGGTGACGGTGCCTTTGTTTGTGCTGAACCAAGTCAGCGAAGATCGTTGCGAATGGCTAGTGCCCGGCCTGCTCAAAGACAAAATCCAGGCCCTGCTCAAAAGCCTGCCGCAGCGCCCGCGCAGCCGCTTTGTGCCGCTGCCCGAATCGGCCACGCGCTTGGCCGCCGAGCTGTCGGTGCCCGAGCTGTTTGGCAGCGGGTCGCTCACCGATGTGCTGCTCAAAAAAGCCCGCGACGAAACCAGCCTGGACATCAAGCGCACCGACTTCAAACACGAGATGCTCAGCCCGCATCTGTTCATGAACCTGCTGGTGGTGGACGAGCACGGCCGCCAGCTGGGCATGGGCCGCAACCTGGGTGCGCTCAAAGGCGAGCTGGGTGCCAAAGCGCGTGGCGCGTTCCAGGCGCTGGCGCAGCTCAAAGTGGCGGCACCGCCGACGCCGATTCCCGTTCAGGCATCGGCCAACGCCCCAGCAAACACAACAGGCGCCAACCGCAACAACACCGCACCGGCCAAAGCCGCCGCAGCGCCCAAGCCCCTGGCCCCCCAGCGCTACACCGCCTGGACCTTTGGCGAGCTGCCCGAGCTGATGGAAATCAGCAAAGGCGGCCAGACCCTGATCGGCTTCCCGGCGCTGGTGGACATGCAAGACGCCGTGACCATCGAGGTGTTTGACGAGCCCGACGTGGCTGCCAGCAAAAACCGCGCGGGCCTGCGCCGCCTGTTTGCGCTGCAAATCAAAGACGCCCTCAAATACCTTGAGAAAAACATCCCCGACCTGCAAAAGATGGCCGTGGCCTTCATGCCGCTGGGCACGGCCGACGAGTTGAAAGCCCAGATCATCGACGTGGCGCTGGACCGCGCCTTTTTGCTCGACCCGCTGCCCAACGATGAAATCACCTTCAAACGCCGCATCGAAGAGGGCCGGGGCCGCCTGACCCTGATTGCCAACGAAGTGGCCCGGCTGGCGGGCACCATCTTGTTGGAGTTTGGCGCGGCCACCCGCAAGATCAAAGACACCAAAAACGCCCCCGACGCGACTGCAGACTGCACGCAGCAACTGCAACGCCTGATGCCCAAAAATTTCATGGCCGCCACCCCATGGCCGCAGCTGCAGCACTGCGCCCGCTACCTGAAAGCCGTGACCCTGCGCCTCGACAAATACCGCGCCGACCCCGCCCGCGACGCCCAGCGCCTGGCGGAGCTGAAACCCCAAGAGCAACGCTACTGGCGCTTGGTGGCCGAACGCAAAGGCGCCCAAGACGCCCGCATGCTGGAGTTCCGCTGGGTACTGGAGGAGCTGCGCGTGAGCTTCTTCGCGCAAGAGCTGCGCACGCCGCAGCCAGTCAGCATCAAGCGGCTGGAGAAGGCTTGGGGGCAGTTGAATCACTAGCAGGGTTTTGCTGTTCAATTATCTGAAGAAGTGTTTTGTTTGCATGCCAAACAATGCCAAGCTCTGCCGTATATTCATCTTCTGCAGTTGTATCTCGGCCTGAATATGTGCCAATAAGATCAATTCGATCTTTTGTTCCTGTCATTTTTCCATTTAAAATTTTCAGGTCAAATTTATGTTTTTTAATAACAGGGGATCCTGACATTCCTTTTTTGGTCTTTCCATCTATATAAAAAATTGGTAAATCTGTGTATTGAAAGGGTTCGCTTGCAATAGTTGCTCCCTTGTATATCGGATAGCAATTAGGGGTGGTTTTTGTTTTTAATGGAAAACCAACGATGAATACATCATCCATTACGCCTAGATCAATTTCTGATTTTTCAATTTCTTTGGCTAAGTCAAAAAATTCTATGTTATAGGGGTTAATTTCGACAAGATTTTTCGTTATATCAATAGGCGGATTCAAGTACGAACTGCAACACGGTTTAACGAGGCGTGAAACACCTCGTGGGGTGTCTTGAATCCCAGCCGCTTTCTGGGCCGGTGATTCAATCTGTTTTCGATCATAGTCAACTCCTCATCGGTGACAGTTTCCATGCGCCGTTTCTTGGGAATGTATTGGCGCAGCAAACCATTGAAGTTCTCGTTGCTGCCGCGCTGCCAGCTGCAATACGGATCGGCAAAGTAAGTCTGGATGCCAAGGGCCTGATCGATGGCCTGGTGATCGGCAAACTCCTTGCCGTTGTCTACCGTCAAGGTCTTCACCCGTGAGCTCAGGGGCTTGAGCATGCCTTCAATAGCCCGGCCCACCAAATCAGCAGACTTGTTGGGCACTTTGGCCAGCACAGCAAAGCCACTCTTGCGTTCTACCAGTGTCACGATGGCTTGTTTGTGAGCCGCGCCAATAACGGTATCACCTTCCCAGTGGCCCACTTGCTTGCGATCTTCAATGTGGCTTGGTCTCTCGCTGATCGGGCGGCGGTTCGGGATCTGACCACGTCTATCACGCCCGCACAGGTGGCGTTTGCGCCGAGGCTTTTGGCTACGCAGGTGCGTGTGTAAATCACCACCGGCAGCCTTGTTCGCATAGACATACAAATAGACGCTCTCATGGCTGACCGCCACCTTGCCTGCAATCTGCTCGGGGCTCCATTGAATGCCAAGGTAGAAATCCACATCGGACCAGACTTTGGAATCTAAACGGCGGGCATTACGGCTTCGCTGTGCCCGCTCAGAAGCCTTGGCGCAGGCTTGTTCGGCGCGATAGCCACGCTGACCGCGGCCACGGCTGAGTTCGCGGCTGATGGTGCTGCGGCTCCTGCCCAATGAACGGGCGATCTCGCTGATGGTCTGTTTGGCTTTCAAGAGGCTGTGAATTTGGTATCGTTCTTCTCGGCTGAGGTGCTTGTACATCTGGCAACTTGGACTTGGCGGTTTGAGTGGCCATGATGCCTTGACATCCTCAGCCACCCATCACCGGGTTTATCTTTGTTGCACCTCGTACTTGAATCCGCCATAAGCGCTATATCAAATTTTTTCTTGTTTTCACTTAGCCACAAAGGGCTATGTATGTCATATTCTTGTGAATCATCAGGTAATTTTTTATACAAAGGAATTGATATTTTCTTTTCGATTAATTCAATTGTGGATTCTGTTTTGTTTGTTGTTGCTTGTATATATGCTTCAATAAATCCGGGTATGGCGCAGTCGGTTCGAATGTTCTTTCCGGTTTGTGGGTTTTTGCCGGATACAACGTGCAAATTTGAAACCAAATAAAATCGTTCGTTATGTTTTATGAAATATCCGGTTGCGCTGGATAAATAGACATTAGTTTGTGAAAAAATATCTAGTTTTGCTGATTTGAAAGAATTTATATGAATGTCTGCCATGATGATTAAATGTTTAAAGTATTTAGTTGCCTTAATAAAGATACAAATTCCGCTGCATCCCCACAAACGCCTGCCGCACCTGCACCGCATCCCTCAATTCGGCCATCGCGTCATTCAGTGCGTTGTAGCGCAGCTTGAGCAGTGGGGTGAGTTTGTCGGTGTTGAGTTGGTCTACGCCTTGGGTCACGTATTGGTCCAGCATAAAGGCCATAAAGGCTTGTTGCTTTTGTTCAAAGGAACCCACAGTGCATTCACTTCGCATTGGAGAGCCCCACAAACCATTCCGGATTCACCACCACTCTTGGTACCAGTTCCGTAGTCACACCCAGCGACAGTTCTTTCAGCTTTTCAGCCAGCTCATCGCCATCCACCAAGTCAATCGGCGGAGCACCGTCGCGTGTAGCTTCTTTGATGGCACCTGTTGTGAAGGTGCCCGTGGTGATGAACAGCCCTTTGTCTGCCCGCCCGACCATGGCGCCCCGAAAGTCGCGGATTTCACTGGAGCCGACCGAGCCTTTGTAGCGTTTGCATTGGAAGAGCACATGAAAACTCATGAAGCCGTTGATGCGGGCGATGCCTTTGCCGTCAATGCCGCCGTCGCCCGTGCGGCCCGTGACTTCTACCGCTACAAAGCCCGATTCGCGCAGGATGCGTTGCACCAACCGCTCAAAGCCTTGTGGACTGAGTTGCTGGGTGAGCACTGCGTTGAGCTTGTCTTTCCAGCGGTCTTCTTCTGGCAGGTCTTTTCCAAAATCTAATTCAATGGATTCGGCTTTCTTGCTTCGCTTGGTTGGCTCTGGCCGATCCATGTTGCGAACGGCTTTGACGATCTCGGCGGTGTTGATCTTGTCAGCACTGTTGCCTTTGGCCGTCAGTGACCAGACGCCCCGGCTGGAGTTTTCCAGTAGTCCGTATTTGCGCAGATAGGTCCGTGCCCAAGCCAGTCGGTAGCCCACTTCGGTCATGTTGCTTTTGTCTGGGTCGTGCATCTGTGATGCGACGTCTTCAGAGATGCCTGCGACCTCAACGGTCTTGGCATAAATTTCCTCAATGCTGCCTGAGCCACCCAAGGCACGAAGCGCCGCGAGCAGGGGCTCGAACAGGGCGTCGAAGGTGGGCATTTCGTTTGATGCGCGCATGCTGTGCTTGTCTCTTTTTGAACGCGAAAAGTCTTCGCTTCACAGTCTATGAAAACGCGCCTGATGAATTTTTCAGATGTGTAAGTTGTTGTGGTGGTGTTGATAGAGTTAACGGTTTTATGCCAACTATTTTTTCATCGAGCATGAAAAAAGGCACCCGAAGGTGCCTTAGCGTTTGCTGTGTTGCGACTCAAGCCTGCATCGGCTGCGCCACCAGCTTCACCCCCAGCGCAGTGCAAACGCGGGCAATCGTGACAAAGCGCGGGTGCGATGTGGGGCGCAGGGCTTTGTAGAGCGCTTCGCGGGTCAAGCCCGAGGCGCGGGCCACTTCAGTCATGCCGCGTGCGCGGGCGATGGTACCCAGCGCTTGGGTCAGCTCAGCGGGATCGTTTTCTACCATTACCCACGTCAAATAGTTGGCCACATCCTCGTCGGTCTTGAGGTGTTCGGCCATGTCGAAGTCGGGCAGGTTGGCAGTATTGATTTTTCGGGTCATGCTTCATCACCCCGTACTGTGTTTGATCGTGAAAATAAGAATTGCAATCAGTTGTTCACGTTTTTATAAAGAGGCGGATTCAAGTACGAGGTGCAACAAAGATAAACCCGGTGATGGGTGGCTGAGGATGTCAAGGCATCATGGCCACTCAAACCGCCAAGTCCAAGTTGCCAGATGTACAAGCACCTCAGCCGAGAAGAACGATACCAAATTCACAGCCTCTTGAAAGCCAAACAGACCATCAGCGAGATCGCCCGTTCATTGGGCAGGAGCCGCAGCACCATCAGCCGCGAACTCAGCCGTGGCCGCGGTCAGCGTGGCTATCGCGCCGAACAAGCCTGCGCCAAGGCTTCTGAGCGGGCACAGCGAAGCCGTAATGCCCGCCGTTTAGATTCCAAAGTCTGGTCCGATGTGGATTTCTACCTTGGCATTCAATGGAGCCCCGAGCAGATTGCAGGCAAGGTGGCGGTCAGCCATGAGAGCGTCTATTTGTATGTCTATGCGAACAAGGCTGCCGGTGGTGATTTACACACGCACCTGCGTAGCCAAAAGCCTCGGCGCAAACGCCACCTGTGCGGGCGTGATAGACGTGGTCAGATCCCGAACCGCCGCCCGATCAGCGAGAGACCAAGCCACATTGAAGATCGCAAGCAAGTGGGCCACTGGGAAGGTGATACCGTTATTGGCGCGGCTCACAAACAAGCCATCGTGACACTGGTAGAACGCAAGAGTGGCTTTGCTGTGCTGGCCAAAGTGCCCAACAAGTCTGCTGATTTGGTGGGCCGGGCTATTGAAGGCATGCTCAAGCCCCTGAGCTCACGGGTGAAGACCTTGACGGTAGACAACGGCAAGGAGTTTGCCGATCACCAGGCCATCGATCAGGCCCTTGGCATCCAGACTTACTTTGCCGATCCGTATTGCAGCTGGCAGCGCGGCAGCAACGAGAACTTCAATGGTTTGCTGCGCCAATACATTCCCAAGAAGAGGCGCATGGAAACTGTCACCGATGAGGAGTTGACTATGATCGAAAACAGATTGAATCACCGGCCCAGAAAGCGGCTGGGATTCAAGACACCCCACGAGGTGTTTCACGCCTCGTTAAACCGTGTTGCAGTTCGTACTTGAATCCGCCAGATGTATCAAGGCTTGACAGTCAGCACTTGCGCGCCTTGGTCGTACTTGAGCAGGTATTCGCTGATGCGCTCAAAAGTGGCTGTGACTGGCTTTTTGGGGCGGTCTGAGATGGCCACTTCAGCGCTGATCACTGAGCTGAACATGAGTTTTAAAAGGTTCACTTCGACCGGTTGAGCGACAAAGAATTTTTGGGCGACTTGTTTGAGTCGTTTGATGGCTGTGCCGACACTGCAGCCTCATAGGCTGAAAAACCCCAAATCGCTTTGGTCATAGCGGCTGATGTTGGGGAACAGGGTCTTGATTTCGGTCGCACTCACACCCATCCATTTGGCCAAGGTGGCGGCCAGTTGGTCGACGCTGCTGGTTGGGATCAAGCGCCCCTGACCCACATCGTTCGGGCCGTTGTTGGCCAGCAAAGGCATCTTTCCCCAAAAGCGCTGACCACGAACGGCGCCGCCCATGATCAGGTGGTGTGACCCCCATCCGTGGTCGCTGCCATCGCCGTTGCTGGTCAGTGTGCGGCCAAAGTCGCTGGCGGTGAAGGTGGTCACCTGGTCGGCTAAGCCCAACTCGTTCATGGCGGACTGGAAGGCGCTCAGACCATTGGCCAATTGGCCAAGCAAGCCTGGGTGTTGGGTCAGTAAAAAATCGTGGTTGTCAAAGCCACCGATGCTGACAAAGAAAATTTGCCGCTGAGCACCCAGGGTGCTGCGTCCTGCAATCAGCCGGGCGACCATTTGCAACTGGCGTCCCAAGCTCTGTGTGGTGTCGAATGTGGCCGTGAAGGGCAAGGCGTTGGCATTGCCCAATGCGGCTTTGACAGTGGCCTGGGCGGTGATGGAGCGCGAGGCCACGCGGTTGAGTTCGGCCTCCATCCAGTGTGTGCGTGGTGCCGTGATCAAGTTGTTCAGGGCCTTGCTGCATGAGGCCGATCCAAACAGATTCGAGACCACCCCGTTGACGGGGACTGCGCCACTGTTGCTGATCTGGTATTGAACGGCTTGGTCGCCCATCAAAAACACCGCATTGCCACTGGCGTTGATGCAGGTGAAAGTGCTGGTAGCGTTGCTCGACAAAAACAGGTCGCCGATCGCGCCCCCCCAGCCTTTGGTGGACCCTTCTACGCCACTGCTTTGCCAAAAAGACTGCTGGTCGTTGTGGCTGAACAGTTTGGGGGGCAATGGCACGGACCGGGCCAGGTATTGCGCTTTGGTGGTGGGCTCCATGAGGGTGCCCACATTGAGCAACCAACCCAGTTTGCCCGTGTCAAACAAAGACTTGAGTGGCAACAGTTCTGCCGCCATGGCCAGTTGTGTGCCATTGACGCCGGGGCCTGTCAGCGGGACTCTGGGGGTCAAAGTGGTGGCCGCCAAGCTGGCCCGTGGTGCCACCAAGCCGCCGAGGTCGGTGGTGCCCCCACGCAAGCTGGCCAAAAAGGCATGGCCTGCTGCGTCAACGGGCAGCAAGGTGCGGCCGTTGTCGTTGCCACCGTTCAAAAAGACACACACCAGCGCCTTGTAGCCGCCACGGGCATCGGCTGCAGCCGCTTCACCGATGGCAGCAAGATTCAGGGCCCAAGGCGCAGCCATGCCCACCAGGCCCAGTTGTGTGGAGCGCCGCAGGAATTCACGGCGCTGAATTTCAGGCAGTCGATTGAGTTTCATGGCGGCCTTATTTTTGGATCAGGTATTCGGGCGCGGCCATCACCAACAAGATGGCGGCCCGCACGCGGTTGAGTTGACCTGCCGCATTGGATGCGGCGATGGTGGCCACGGCGGTGCTCAGCTCCGACAAAGTCACGGGGTGGATGGCGCCTGCCGCGAGTCGCAAATTCAGGTGCGCCAAGAGCGCGGGTGGGTCCGTCGCCAGGCTCAGCTCGGCCGCGTAATTGGCGATGACATCGCCACTGGAGAGGCCGTTGCTGATGACCGATTGCATGAAGTTGAGGTAACCCGCCACGGTGCTTTCGTTGAGCAGCTGAAACTCGGGAGCCGTGATTTGGTTGGCGGCCAACTCGTTGCCCGGTGGGACATAGCCCGGACGAAAAAAGTTGAACACCGATGGGCTGCGCCATGGGCTTTGACCCAGGCGGGAGGCCGGGTCGCTGGTGTCACCGATGGGCCAGCGGCCTGAGATGCTGGTGATTCCGAAGGTACGCCCCCATTGGACAAAACGCTGTACCGGCTCACGCAAGCGACCCGAGGCGTTGCCCGTGGGGCTGGCGCGTGCTTCAGGGTCGAGCAAAACCGCACGCAAAGTGGCTTTCAAATCACCCCGCACGCCGCTTCCGTTGTTGTTGAAGACCGCCGCCACTCGGCCCACGTAGGCGGGGCTGGGGTGGCTCATGGTGAAGCGCTGGATGAGTTGACGCCCCATAAAAGGCCCGACGTTGGGGTGGTTGGCCAAAGTGTCCAAGGCCAAGGACAAGGCTTCGGGTCCACCCCATGACCCTGGGATGGTGGTGCCCAAAACGGTCTTGTCGCCGCTTTGGAAGTTGGCGGCGTTGTGTTTCATGGGGCGCGTCACATGTGCGTAGTCCATGGCATCTGCGCGATCGCGTTCCCAGCCGGTGAACACGCGGGCCAGTTGGCTGATGTCCTGCGCCGAGTAGCTGTCCATGGGCTGGCCGTTGCTCAGGCGCGGCGTGCCGTCTGCGTTCAATTGCACCAAACCGATGCTGAACAGCTGCATGACCTCACGGGCATAGTTCTCATCGGGCACCCGACCGGTTCGTGTGTCTTCTTTGCGGTTGCCCAACATGTTCAGGTAGCTGCCCATGCCCACGCTGAGGGTGACCTCTTGCAAAAGCTGCCGGTAAGTGCCAAAGGCATGGCGCTCGAGCAGGTCTGCGTAATGGGCAATGCACAGGCCCCGCCATTCGATGGGCAAACCTTGCATAGAGACCACAAAAATCTCCGACAAGGCCAGTGTCATGCGTTGACGAACGGGGTCAGGACTGCTCATGAGCTTGAGCCAAATGGCGTTGTCAGCCCCCGTGAAGTTCGTCCGGTTGGCTTCTATGGCATAGCCGTTGGACACCATCCATTCGTATCGAGAGATGCCTTGCAACGGCATGGCCAATTGCGAATCCAGCCAATCGCTCAAGCCCAAGTTTCTGACCGCCGCCATCGATTCGGTGGATGCAGAAAACCCCGATTGGCACAAGAAGCGGGCAGCCTCTGTGTCGGTCAGCACGGCGTCAAAACCGATCCCGCCTCCACTGGAGCCACCGCCGCCACACGATGCCAACAGCAAGCCACCCGCTGCCAAGGGCATGCGCTTGAGGGCGTGTGACGCCAAGGGCAAAGAGGCGGCCGTGTCTGGAGACGTGGCCAGGGCCTCTGTTGGGGCTTCGTTGCCACCTTCCGCGCCAAGAGCGGGGAGGGCGTGTGGGTCAAGGGGATGGACGGAAATCATAGGCTTTCATGTGGGCATGAACGCCTGATTTTAGTTATTTTGTAATCAATATGGTGGGTTTTGTGAGCGATCGAAATTTCCTTGCAATGAGTGCTGGGGGCCGCTTGACATCAGCCCGTGTTGCGCAGCCCCGCCGCGATCCCGTTGATGCTGATGTGGATGCCGCGCTGCACACGCTCGTCGGCCAAGCCCGCCCGGTAGCGGCGGATGAGTTCGACCTGCAGGTGGTGCAGCGGGTCGATGTACGGAAAGCGGTGGCGGATCGAGCGGTCGAGCGCGGGGTTGCTGGCCAGGCGGTTTTTCTCGCCCGTGATTTGCGTGATCGCATCGGCCGTGCGGTGCCATTCGGCTTCGATGGCCGCGAAGATTTTTTTGCGCAAGCGGGCATCCTCCACCATCTCGGCGTAGCGCGAGGCCAGGGCCAGGTCGCTCTTGGCCAGCACCATGTCCATGTTGGACAGCAGGGTGCGGAAAAATGGCCACTGGCGGTACATCTTTTGCAGCAGGGCCAGGGCCGCTTTGCGCTCGGCGGCATCGGGCTTGTCCAAAAAGGCGGCCACGGCCGAGCCAAAGCCCAGCCAGCCGGGCAAGGTCAGGCGGCATTGGCCCCAGCTGAAGCCCCAGGGAATGGCCCGCAGGTCTTCGATCTTTTGCAAGGCCTTGCGCGAGGCCGGGCGCGAGCCGATGTTCAGCTGCGTCAGCTCCTTGAGCGGCGTGGACCCAAAAAAGTAGTCGGTGAAGCCAGGGGTCTCGTAGACCAACGAACGGTAGGCGGCCATGCTGGCCTCAGAAAGTTCGGCCGCGGCGTCCAGAAAGGCCCGTGTGGCGGGCTTGGTGGGTTGCAGCAAGGTGGCTTCGAGGGTGGCGGCGACCAGTGTTTCGAGGTTGCGGCGGCCAATTTCGGGGTTGGCGTATTTAGAGCCAATCACTTCGCCTTGTTCGGTCAGGCGAATTTGTCCGCGCACCGTGCCCGGGGGCTGCGCCAGGATGGCCTGGTAGCTGGGGCCACCGCCCCGGCCCACGGTGCCGCCTCGGCCGTGGAACATGCGCAAGGTGATGCCGTGGCTGCTTTTGAGTTTGTCGAACAATTCCACCAGAGCGATTTCGGCGCGGTACAGCTCCCAGTTGCTGGTGAAGATGCCACCGTCCTTGTTGCTGTCGGAATAACCCAGCATGATGTCTTGTTCGCCGCCTGAGCGGGCCACCAGCGCGGCCACGCCGGGCAGGGCATAGAAGTCGCGCATGATGGGCGCGGCATTGCGCAGGTCCTCAATCGTCTCGAACAGCGGCACCACAATCAGGTCGTTGTGCGCCTGTGCGTCCAGCGTGCCGCGCAGCAGGCCCACTTCTTTTTGCAGCAGCAGCACCTCCAGCAAGTCGCTCACGGTTTCGGTATGGCTGATGATGTAGTGCCGGATGGCCTGCCGACCGAAGCTTTGCAGCATGCGTTGCGCGGTGTCAAAAATGGCCAGCTCAGAGACCGTGTGGGCGCTGTAGTCGGCCCCAGGCACGCGCAGCGGACGTGCATCGTTCAAGAGGCCCAGCAGCAGCGCTTGTTTGGCATGTTCGTCGAGTTGGCGGTAGTTTTTTTCCACGCGTGCGGTGGTCAGCAGCTCGCCGACGACTTCTTCGTGTTGGTCCGAGCTTTGGCGCAGGTCCACCGTGGCCAGATGAAAGCCAAACACCTCGACTGCGCGGATCAGTGGGTGCAGACGTTGTGCGGCCAGGGCTTCGGCGTGGTGGCTGCGCAAAGATGTTTCGATGACCCGCAGATCGGCCAAAAACGCTTCGGGCGTGGCATAGGGGTTTTGCGGGGCCACGGCGTGGCGGGCGGCGTCACCGCCTGTGAGTTTTTTCAAGGTGGCGGCCAAGCGGGCGTACATGCCCGTGAGCGCCCGGCGGTAGGGCTCGTCTTGGCGGTGTTCATTGGTGTCGGGTGAGCGCTCGGCCAATGCCAGCATCTCGGGGCCAAAGGGCACCAGCATGGCCGACAGCGACAACTCGCTGCCCAAAAAGTGCACCTCGGTCAGGTAGTGGCGCAGCGCCACGTCGCTTTGGCGGGTCAGGGCGTGTTCCAGCGTTTGCGCGGTCACATTGGGGTTGCCGTCGCGGTCGCCACCAATCCACTGGCCCATGCGCAAAAAGCTGGCAATCGGCTGGCCGGGCAGGGCCTGTTCGATCTCGGCATAGAGTTTGGGAATCTCGCGCAAAAACGTGGCTTCGTAATAGCTCAGTGCGTTTTCGATCTCGTCGGCCACAGTGAGTTTGGTCAAGCGCAGCAAACGCGTTTGCCACAGCTGCATCACACGGGCACGGATTTGTTGTTCGTTGGCAGCCAGCTCTTTGGGGCTGAGCGCGTCTTTGGCGGCGTTCACAGCTGCAGCGCGGGCCTTGATGGCGTCGCGCTCGGTCAGCAGGTGGGCGATGTCGCGCTCGGCGTCCAAAATGCTTTGGCGTTGCACCTCGGTGGGGTGGGCGGTGAGCACGGGCGAGACGAAGCTGGTGGCCAGCATGTCGGAGATGCTGCGCGGCGTGATGCCCGCCCAGCGCAGGCGCTGCAGCGCCACGTCGATGCTGCCTTCTTGCGTGTGGCCTGCCCGCTCGTGGATGGCGCGGCGGCGGATGTGGTGGCGGTCTTCGGCCAAGTTGGCCAGGTGTGAAAAGTAGGTGAAGGCGCGGATCACACTCACGGCGCGGTCACCGGGCAGGCTTTTGAGCAGTTTTTTCAGGGCCTTGTCGGCTTCGTGGTCGGCATCGCGCCGGAAGGCCACAGAGAGTTTGCGGATTTGCTCGACCAGCTCATAGGCCTCGGGGCCTTCTTGCACCCGGATCACGTCGCCCAAAATGCGGCCCAGCAGGCGAATGTCTTCCACTAAGGGGCGTTCGCTGTCGCGTTTTTGGTTTTTGTCGAGGGCGCTGGCGCTGCTTTTGAGTGGGGGGGTGTTTTTGGGAAGGGCCTGTTTCATGGGGTGCTGCGCTCAAGGGTGAATGCGGTGAATCGGTAGGTGGTCGACAAAGTCCAACAAGGTGTCAATTTCCCTTGACATCATGCTAGCATCGCCCAGAGAGACAAAATTACCAATTGATTTCATTTTGATGGGATCAAAAAATTTTCTAGGAAATCCGTCGTGACAGAGACCCAGCAGCCCTCTATCGTCATCGCCACCCGTGAAAGCCGTTTGGCTTTGTGGCAGGCCGAACATGTCAAATCTTTGCTCGAGGGGCTTGGCTGCACGGTCAAGTTGCTGGGCATGACGACCCAAGGCGACCAAATCTTGGACCGAAGCCTGTCCAAAGTGGGTGGCAAGGGCCTGTTCGTCAAGGAACTGGAAGTCGCGCTGCAAGAGGGACACGCCGACATCGCGGTGCACTCCCTCAAAGATGTGCCGATGGACATGCCCGAGGGCTTTGAGCTCGCCTGTGTGATGGAGCGCGAAGACCCCCGCGACGCTTGGGTGTCGTCGCAATACGCCCGCCTGGAAGACTTGCCGCCAGGTGCGGTGGTGGGCACATCGAGCCTGCGCCGCACGGTGCTGCTGCGGGCGCTGCGTCCCGACTTGAAGATTGAGCCCCTGCGCGGCAACCTGGACACTCGCCTGCGCAAACTCGATGAAGGCCAGTACGCGGGCATTGTGCTGGCGGCAGCGGGCCTCAAGCGTCTGGAGATGAGCGAACGGATTCGCCACATTTTTGAAACCGATCAAATGTTGCCCGCCGCAGGGCAGGGCGCTTTGGGCATTGAAATTCGCAGCGACCGGGCCGATTTGCGTGCCTTGCTCGCGCAACTGGCCGATGCCCCCTCTTGGCGGCGCGTGGCGGCCGAGCGGGCGGTGAGCCGCGCCATGGGGGGCAGCTGCTCCATGCCTTTGGCCGCGCACGCGACCATCGAGGGCGGTGTGCTCAAGCTGCAAGCGGCCTGGGGCGACCCGGAAGGCGCGACCACCTTGGTCACGGCCGACGCACAAGCCAGCACCGATGGCTTGCAAGCCGCCGAGGCGCTGGGCCTGAGCGTGGCGCAAGCTTTGCGCGACGGCGGAGCGCATTGAGGTCTGGCGCTGACATGGCGCTGGCGTCTGACACGTCTGTTTCTGCTGCTCCTTGGCGGGTGATCGTGACCCGACCCGGGCGTGAGGCCCAGGCCTGGGCCGATGCTTTGTTGGCACGCGGTGTGCCTTGCGATGCCTTGCCCTTGATCGAGATTGCCGCTTTGCCAAACCCCAACGATCTGGAGCAGGCGTGGCGTGACCTTCCTCGGCATATGGCGCTGATGTTTGTCAGTGCCAATGCGGTGCGTTTTTTCATGGCGGCCCGGCCAACAAACCAGCCGATGCCCAGCTGCCGCGCTTGGTCGACCGGCCCCGGCACCCGTGCCGCTTTGCTGGCGGCTGGCTGGCCTGAGGCGCTGATCGACTCGCCGGGTGAAGACGCGCCCCAGTTCGATTCGGAAGCCCTGTGGGACTTGGTGGCGCACCGGGTGCAGGCGTCGGTCGCCTCAACGCCGACCAAGCCTTCTGTGTTGATCGTGCGTGGTGCCGATGCCCGGGGGCAACTCGCGGGGCGCGACTGGTTGGCGCACCAGCTCGAGAACGCGGGTCTGGAGGTCTTGCAAGCCGTTGCCTATGTGCGTCAGGCCCCCGTGTTGACCCCAGCGCAGCAAAGCCTGGCGCTGCAGGCTGTGGCCGACGGCAGTGCTTGGCTGTTCAGCAGTTCAGAGGCGGCGCAGCACCTTTTGTTGGCCTGCCCCGACCTGCCTTTGACGCAGGCGCGGGCGCTGGCCACGCACCCCCGCATTGCGCAGCGCCTGCAGGCGTCCGGCTGGGGGCGGGTCGATCTGGTGCCAGCGGGCGTGGATGCTCAGGCCCAGTCGATAAAATCGCTCACATGACCTCCCCAATTGACACTGCTGTCGACACCCAACCTAAGGCACTGCCTGTGACCGAGTCACCCAAGGCCCTGCCGTCTGCATGGCCCCCCCGTTGGCTTGTGGCCGTGTTGGGGGCGGTGGCTGTGATCGCCTTGGGGGTGTCGCTGCTGATGTGGCAAAAACTCTCACGCATCCAGGAACAACTGGCCCGCCAAAGTGCCGACACAGGTTTGCAGGCGCTGGAGGCCAAAACATGGGCCAAGCAGTCGCAGGAAATCGTACAAGACAGCGCAGCCCGCGTCGCGCTCATGGAAGCCCGCCTCTCGGAAGTGGCTTTGCAGCGCACCCAGTTGGAAGAGCTGATGCAAAGCCTGTCGCGTTCGCGCGATGAAACCTTGGTGGTGGACATCGAGTCGGCCTTGCGCATTGCGCAGCAGCAGGCCCAAATGACCGGCAGCACCGAGCCCTTGCTGGCGGCCTTGCAGTCGGCCCAAAAGCGGGTGCAGCGTGCCGCTCAGCCGCGTCTGACCCCGGTGGCCCGGGCCCTTGAAAAAGACTTGGAGCGACTCAAAAGTCTCCCGGCCTTTGACATCCCGGGCCTCATGAACAAACTCGATGAAGGTGTGGCCTTGGTGGAGGGCTTGGCGCTGGCCAACGGGGCACGGGCCTCGCAAAGCCAGATCCGCGAGCAGGCCGAGGCCTCTGGCGAGCAAACGCCACCCACCTGGTGGATGAATGGCCTCACGCGGATGTTGGATGAGGTCAAGGGTTTGGTGCGTGTCAGCCGCATCGACGCGCCCGAGGCGGCTTTGCTTTCACCTGAGCAGGCTTTCTTCTTGCGTGAGAACCTCAAACTCAAACTGCTCAATGCCCGTCTGGGCTTGTTGGCGCGGCAAAAAGAAGGCGTGCGCAATGACTTGGGTGCCGCAGCCGTGTTGGTGCGCCGTTACGCAGAGCCCCAGTCGCGGCGCACCACCCAGTTGCTGCAGCTGCTGGAGCAAACCAGTGAGCAGGTGCGCACGGCCGAGTTGCCGCGCATTGAAGCCTCGCTGACGGCTTTGAACACCGCAGCGGCAGGAAGGTAATCCCTATGCGCGCTGCTTTGTGGCTCATGACTTTGTTTGCCTTGGCAGCGGCCGGGGCCTGGCTGGCGGGTAACAACCAGGGCGCGGTGACCCTGTTTTTGTTTCCGCACCGGATTGACCTGTCGCTCAACTTGGCCGTTTTGGCCGTTTTTTCGGTGGTCCTGCTGGTGATCCTGGCGCAGCGGGCACTGGCGGCATTTTTGGCCTTGCCCAAAAGGGCGCAGCGCTGGCGTCTGCAGCAAAAAGAGCGGGCCAGCCATGCGGCTTTGCTCGATTCGATGGGTCATTTGATGGCGGGGCGTTATCTGCGTGCCCGCAAGGCAGCCGAGCAGACCTTGGCCAAAGAAGCCCTGTTGCAGAGCTCGGGTGTGACCCTGGACCATGCGCTGTCATTGCGCACCTTGGCCCACATCATGGCGGCTGAGGCCAGCCACGCTTTACAAGACAAAGTGCGAAGGCAGCACCACCTGGACCAGGCCTTGGTGCAGGTACAAGCCAGTCCCGGGTCTGAGCGCCAGAGCTTGCTGGAGGGGACCCAGTTACGTGCTGCCCGTTGGTCGCTTGACGACCGCGATGCCAAGGCCAGCCTGGAGCGACTGCGTGCTTTGCCCCCCGCCGTGGGGCGGCGCATGGCGGCCATGCGGCTGCAGCTCAAGGCCGCCCGTTTGGCCGGGCAGCCTGCCCAGGCCCTGGAAACGGCCAGTTTGTTGGCCAAGCATCGCGCGTTTTCTGCGCAGGCTGCCGAAAGCCTGGTGACCCGTTTGATTTTGGAGTTGCTGGGTCAGACCCACGACATGGACAGCTTGCAGCGTGTCTGGAAGCGCCTGTCGTCCAGCCAGCGCTTGCTGCCCGACGTGGCGGCTGAGGCGGCTTTGCGTTGCTTGCAGCTTGGCGGCCCTGCCGCCACGGCCCGTCTGTGGCTGCAAGACCTGTGGATACCGATGCAAGCCAATCCCGTCATTTGGTCAGACGCGCAATTGCTGCGGGTGGTGCAGGCCTTTGATGCTTGTTTGCCGGGGGCGGAGGCAGACGATGCCTTTGCTTGGCTCACCCGCCTGGAAAGCGCCCACCAGTCGCAGCCCAGGGCTGCGCATCTGCTATACCTGGCCGGTCAGCTGTGCATGCGCCAGCGCCTTTGGGGCAAGGCCCAAAGCCTTTTGGGGCTGGCCGTCAAAAACCTGCAAGTGCCTTCTTTGCAGCGCAAAGCCTGGATGGCTTTGGCCGAATTGGCCGAGCAGCGCCAGGACCCGGTACAAGCGGCTGCGGCTTGGAAGCAGGCCGCCAAGGTCTCATCAGACTGAAATCACTGCTTGTTTCGCCAAGCATGCGGCTTGAACTGACAGGCCGCAAGCCAGAATGCGTTGATTTCTGAGGGGTCCAAGCGCGCATGAAAAAACCGGGCCTGAGCCCGGTTTTTTCATGGCGATTTCGCGCGCTTGGCGAAGATCAGAACGGCACTTGGAGTGTGTTCAAGTCTTTGCGTGTTTCCACCAAAACCAAGGGGCCTTCGTTCACAACCACCGCGGGTGGGCGCTCGCGAGGCACACGCACGGCTGGGGGCTCGGCCGCGATGGCGGCTTGCACCGCAGCGACTTTGGCGCTGTCGGAGTTGACCCACACCAAACCGGAGTTTTGTGCGACTTGCTGCAGGCTGTCGATGGGCAAGGTGTAGCTGGCCACCACAGGCAAGGCTGTGCTGGCTGCCGGAGCGCTTGTAGGGGCGGTCTGTGCCGTGCTGGCTGCGGCCGCAGGAGCAGGCGAAGCTGCTGGTGCAGGTACTGGAGCAGGTGCTGGAGCAGGTGCTGGAGCAGGTGCTGGCGCTGGCGCAGCGGCCACAGGGGCCACAGGGGCAACAGGGGCAACAGGGGCAACAGGCGCCTGTTGGCTCACGGGTGTTGTCACTGCATCCGCGGCGGGCGCCGCTGGCTGTGCATTCACCGGTGCCGTTTCCTGGTTGGCCTGGGGGGCTGCTGCTTGCTGTGCACGCTCGAAATAAGAGCGTGGGGCAGGGCGGTCTTCCGCCTGGGCTTCAGCGTTCTGGCGAGCTGGCTCGGCGGTGTCATCGCCTGAGGCTTGATCAGCTGCTGCGTCCGGGCGTGTATCACCCGCGCGTTCGCGGCGGTCACGGCCGTAGCGGTCACGTGAGCGGCGTTCGCGGCGTTCACCGTTTTCAGCTGCGCCTGTGCCCTCTGTTGTGGCGTTGGCGTCTGCTGTTTGCTCGCTGCCCAAAGCCGCTTCAGAAGCGCTGGCTTCGTTGACTTCGCCCGGGCGGCGCTCAGAGCGCTCGCCTCGTTCACGGCGGCCTTCGCCACCGCGCTCGCCACGTTCGCGGCGGCCTTCACGGGCCTCGCGAGGGGCACGCTCTGGGCGCACTTCTTTGCCTTCGGCATTCAATTCCGTTGGGGCATCGGTGCGGCCTTCGCTCAGGCTGTCGGTGCGCTGGCCTTCGGCCAGGTTCTCACCACGCACGGATGAACGGCCATCACGGCGGCCTTCACGGGCAGGGCGATCACCGCTTGCACGCTCGCTGCGCTCACCGCGTTCACCACGCTCCGTGCGCTCACCGCGTTCGGCACGCTCACCGCGTGGGGGACGTGCTTCGCCTTCACGGCCTTCGATGCGGCCTTCACCACGGCGTCCACCTTCGCGTGGCGCGCGGACTTCGCCAGCCGCGCCTTCGCTGCGCTCGCCTCGGCGGCCATCGCGGCCTCCACGGCGGCCATCACGGCCTGATTCACGGCCACCATCGCGACCACCTTCACGGCGGCCTTCGCGGGCTTTCTCTTCTGGCTTGGCCGCTGGTGCAGCCACGGGCTCGGCTGCTGTGCCGCCGAACAGGTTTTTCAACCAGCCAAAGAAACCGCCAGAAGCTGCCGCTGCAGGCGCAGCCACCGGGGCTGCGGCTGCGGCTTTGGCCACGGGCTTGGCTGCCACAGGCGCTTCAGGCTTGGCCGGTGCTGCTGGCGCAGGTGCGTCGGGCAGCACGCCCTTGATGACCGGCGTTTGCTTGTTGGTGGGCTCTTGCGAGCGGCGTGTCACGGTGGTCGCGTCTTCGATTTCTTCGGCCATCTTGTAGCTGGCTTCGATGCGGTCCAGGCGCGGGTCGTCGTGCTTCAAGCGCTCGAGTTTGTAGTGCGGCGTCTCCAGCGATTTGTTGGGTACCAGCAGCACGTTGATCCGCTGCTGCAACTCGATCTTGGCGATCTCGGAGCGCTTTTCGTTGAGCAGGAAAGACGCGACTTCGACGGGCACTTGGGCGTGCACGGCGGCGCTGTTGTCCTTCATGGACTCTTCTTGGATGATGCGCAGGATTTGCAGTGCCGAGCTTTCGGTGTCGCGGATGTGGCCTGCACCGCCGCAACGAGGGCAAGGGATGGATGCGCCTTCGCTCAGGGCGGGCTTGAGGCGCTGGCGACTCATTTCCAGCAAGCCAAACTTGCTGATCGAGCCAAACTGCACGCGGGCGCGGTCCTGGCGCAGCGCGTCACGCAAGCGGTTTTCCACTTCGCGGCGGTTCTTGGCCTCTTCCATGTCGATGAAGTCGATCACGATCAGGCCGCCCAGGTCGCGCAAGCGCATCTGGCGGGCCACTTCGTCAGCGGCTTCGAGGTTGGTGCGGGTCGCGGTTTCTTCGATGTCGCCGCCCTTGATGGCGCGGGCCGAGTTCACGTCCACCGACACCAAAGCTTCGGTGTGGTCGATCACGATGGCGCCACCCGAAGGCAGCTGCACCGTGCGGGCATAGGCCGACTCGATCTGGTGCTCGATCTGGAAGCGGCTGAACAGCGGCGCGTCGTCGCGGTAACGCTTCACGCGGGGTGCGAACTCGGGCATCACGTGGCTCATGAACTGCTGAGCCTGGTCGTAAATGTCGTCGGTGTCGATCAGGATGTCGCCGATGTCGTTGTTGAAGTAGTCTCGAATCGCGCGGATGACCAGCGACGATTCTTGGTAAATCAGGAAAGCGCCTTTGCCCTGGGTGGCGCCGTCAATCGCGGTCCACAGCTTGAGCAGGTAGTTCAGGTCCCACTGCAGCTCGGGCGCGGAGCGGCCAATGCCTGCGGTGCGGGCAATGATGGACATGCCTTTGGGGTATTCCAACTGGTCCATCGCTTCTTTGAGCTCGGCCCGGTCGTCGCCCTCGATGCGGCGGCTGACGCCACCGCCACGGGGGTTGTTGGGCATCAGTACCACGTAGCGGCCAGCCAAGCTGACGAAGGTGGTCAGGGCCGCGCCCTTGTTGCCGCGCTCTTCTTTTTCGACCTGCACCAAGAGGGACTGGCCCTCTTTGATGACGTCCTGAATGCGGGCCTGGCTGACAGAGACGCCTTCGGCAAAGTATTGGCGGGAGATTTCCTTGAAGGGTAAAAAGCCGTGGCGGTCTTCGCCGTAGTCCACAAAGCAGGCTTCGAGCGAGGGCTCGACGCGGGTCACGACGGCTTTGTAGATGTTGCCCTTGCGTTGTTCGCGGCCTTCGATTTCGATTTCGTAGTCGAGGAGTTTTTGTCCGTCGACGATGGCCAGGCGGCGCTCTTCAGCTTGCGTGGCGTTGATCAGCATCCGTTTCATGATGCGTTCCTTTTCTGTTCAGCTTGGCTTCGGCGCAGAAAGTGACTGCGCTCAAAACCTGTTTACACAACCGGCTTTGCGTTCTTGAGAACCGCAAAGCCCACGTTGCCGGAGCTGACGCCTGAAACGAAGGGAATTGCCGAAGTTGACCGACCATTCAGCTGCGCGTGAGCACAGGAATGGGGATCATGGCGCGTGGATGGGGCGAGTCAAAAGGTGTGTAAAACATTGTCCACTGCCGGGGGCTTCCCCCGGTGTCCAAGACAAACAGTCGGGCACAAGGCGTGACGGCAGAGCACGGCTTCGTGAGCCACTCCAACCACATCAGCAAAGTTCCGAACAACACAACCATCTCGCTTTGATCCGTTCAACAGCCGCAAAGGCTGCTGAATTTGGGGTATTCCGTATCTGGGTTTTCAGGGCGTCGGCCCAACCTCCGGGGGGTTTTGCCACTGTCGGCAGGGGCCTTCAGTCTGCAAAATCGTGCCGAGGGTGGCATCGACCATCTGGTTTGGCGCGGTGGTGGTGGACTAAACTCCATCTCTGCAGGAATTCATTTCCATTTGAATCAACCACTTACAGCCAATTGCCAGTGAATCACATTATAGGGTCCAAGTCCGCCGTTGCGACACCCGCCGTCAAATGGTTGTTGGTGGACGAAGAGTCGGCTGGGCAGCGATTGGACAACTTTTTGATGCGTCACTTGAAGGGCGTTCCCAAAACGCACGTCTACCGCATCATCCGCAGCGGCGAGGTGCGCATCAACAAGGGCCGGGCTTCTGCCGAAACCCGGGTGGAAAACGGCGACGAGGTGCGTCTGCCGCCCGTGCGCATTTCCGACAAAGTGGCCGAAAAAGCCGCTCAACCCGCGCCGAGCCGCGAATTCCCCCTTTTGTTGGAAGACGACAGCCTGATGGCCATCGACAAACCGTCCGGGGTGGCGGTGCATGGCGGCTCTGGTGTGAGCTTTGGCGTGATCGAGCAACTGCGCCAGTCACGCCCCCAAGCCAAACTGCTGGAATTGGTCCACCGACTGGACCGCGACACCAGCGGGATTTTGTTGGTGGCCAAAAAACGCAGTGCACTCAAGCACCTGCAAGACCAGTTTCGCGAGCGCGAGACCGGCAAAACCTATTTGGCCTTGGTCAAAGGGGACTGGCCCGCCAAGCTCAAGGTGATCGACCAGCCACTGCACAAATTTTTGCTCCCGGGCAAAGATGGCCAAGAAGGCGAGCGGCGCGTGCGCGTGACCACGCCCGAAGACCCGGATGGCATGCGTTCCATCACGCTGGTCAAGGTGGCGCAGCGGCTGCCGGGTGCCTCTTTGTTAGAGGTCACCATCAAAACCGGGCGCACCCACCAAATCCGTGTGCATTTGTCGGCCCAAGGGCACCCGATTGCAGGGGACGACAAATATGGTGACTTTGACTGGAACCGCCAGTTGCTCAAACCCAGCTCGGGCCCTGGCCTCAAGCGCATGTTTTTGCACGCCTGGCGTTTGCAGTTCAACCACCCGGTGTCCGCCGAGCGCGTGGCCCTTCAAGCCGATTTGCCCCCTGAATTGAAAGCGTATGTCGACCATGCCCAACTCAAGACCTCGCCAATTTGACCTGATCGCTTTCGATTGGGATGGCACCTTGTTTGATTCCACCGCCCTGATCACCCGATGCATTCAGCGCGCCGTGGTGGATGTGGGTGGGCAAGAACCCACCCGCGAAGCCGCCTCTTATGTGATTGGCATGTCGCTTTTGCCTGCGCTGGCCCATGCCGCGCCCGATGTGCCCAAGGACAAATACCCGGCGCTGGGAGAGCGCTACCGCCACCACTACCTGCAGCACCAAAACGACATCACTTTGTTCGAGGGGGTGCTGGAGTTGCTGGACGACCTCAAAGCCCGGCACCACTGGTTGACGGTGGCCACGGGCAAAAGCCGACAGGGCCTGAACGAAGCGTTGCATGCGGTGGAGCTGCGTGGCGTGTTCGATGGTTCGCGCACGGCCGATGAAACGGCTGGCAAGCCCAACCCCCGCATGCTGCACGAGTTGATGCGCGAATTTGGTTCAGAACCCGAGCGCACCTTGATGATTGGCGACACCACCCATGACCTGCAAATGGCCTTGAACGCGGGCTGTGCCAGCGTGGGCGTGAGTTACGGGGCCCACGAGCCCGAGGCTTTTCATGTGCTCCAGCCGCGCCATGTGGCGCACAGCGTGCGTGATTTGCACGACTGGTTGTTGCAACACGCTTGAAACGAGGAGCACTCATGGCGCCCATGGTCCCTTTGTGCAACAGCGCCGACTTGGTCAATGGGGGTCGGGCTGTGCCTTTTGACATCGTTTACGCCGGGCAGACTTGCCGGGCTTTTGCCATCCGCTACCAAGGTCAGGTGCACGCTTACCTGAACCGCTGCACCCATGTGGCCATGGAAATGGATTACCAACCCGACCGGTTTTTTGATAACACAGGGCGGTGGTTGATGTGCGCCACACACGGCGCCACTTACCAGCCCGACACCGGGGCTTGCTCGGGCGGTCCCTGCCGTGGAGGGCTGGTCAAAATAGACCTGTCAGAGCAGGGCGGCGTGGTTCACTGGCATACTGCTTACAACTTGAAACCCCTTGAATTTTGAACATGCAAGACCCCCAGGACAGCACGTCCGCTCACGCCTCTGCCCCAGCTTCTCCAGGCACGGCACCGGCCCCAGCCCCGGTGACCAACCCCGTGGATGAAAACTGGGCTCGCAAAACCCTGGTGGACTTGGCCTATGCCAACCTCCAGGAGCAACAATCCCAACGCCGTTGGAAGTTGGGCATGCGTCTGGCCTGGTTGCTCTTTTTGGGCTTTGTAGTGTGGCAACTCTTCAGCCTCAATTCGCCAGCCACGCACACCAGTTTTCCGCACACGGCGCTCGTCACTGTTCAGGGTGAAATCGGCCCGGATACAGAAGCCAGTGCTGAGAATGTCATGACGTCCATGCGCACGGCCCTCGAAGACCCAGGCTCCAAAGCCTTGGTCTTGCTCATCAATTCGCCGGGCGGCAGCCCTGTTCAGGCGGGTCTGATCAACGATGAAATCACGCGTTTGCGTGCCCTCCACAACAAACCCATTTATGCGGTGGTCGAGGAGTCTTGTGCTTCGGCGGCTTATTACATTGCCGCTGCTGCCGACCAGATTTATGTCGACAAGGCCAGCTTGGTGGGCAGCATTGGTGTCTTGATGGATGGTTTTGGCTTCACCGGACTCATGGACAAGCTGGGTGTGGAGCGTCGTTTGATGACGGCTGGCGAGAACAAGGGTTTTCTGGACCCCTTTAGCCCCCAAACCGAGCCACAGCGCCAACATGCCCAAGCCATGCTCAACCAGATCCACACCCAGTTCATCGATGTGGTCAAGAAAGGTCGGGGCGATCGTCTGAAAGAAAGCCCTGAGCTTTTCAGTGGCTTGTTTTGGAGTGGCCAGCAGGCGGTTGACCTGGGCTTGGCCGACAGCCTGGGCAGCATCGATGGTGTGGCCCGCGACGTGGTCAAGGCCCCGGATGTGATTGATTACACCCAGCGCGAGAACGTGGCCGAGCGCCTGGTCAAGCGCTTTGGTGTGGCCGTGGGCGAGGGCAGTGTCCGCGCCATGCGCATGGCGGGTGCCGGCTTGCGCTGAAGCCCAGCCTCAAGGCCCGATGGCGTAAACCGCCGGGGTCTGCGAATCAGGGCCTGTGAGGCCCTTTTTCCATTGCGCCACCGTGTGGCTCTGGATGTTGGCCGAGGGCAGCGTCAAACCACTGGCAATGGCCAAGCGCGTGTTGGCATTCAGGCTTTGCAGCAAGCCGCCGAGCATGGCCGCGTTGCGGTAAGGCGTTTCGATCCACAACTGGGTTTGTCCGGTTTTGAGGGCCAAGGACTCCAGTTGTTTCAAGCGGGCGGCCCGCTCCCCCGCGTCTTGCGGCAAATACCCCACAAAAGCGAAGTTCTGACCATTGAGCCCGCTGGCGGCCAAGGCCAAGAGCAAAGACACCGGGCCCACCAAAGGCACCACGCCAATGCCCAGATCGTGTGCGGCCCGCACCACCGAGCTGCCCGGGTCGGCCACCGCGGGCATGCCCGCTTCGCTCACCAAACCCACATCGTGCCCTTGCAAAGCAGCCGCCAACAGTGGTTTGCCATCAAAACCTGACTGGTGGTCGCCTTTTTTGTGCACATGGCGGGGCAATTCGGTGATGCTTTGTTCGGCCAGCGGGACGATCAGTGGATGTGTTTGGCCCACACGTTTGAGGAAGGCGCGGGTGCTCTTGGCGTTCTCGCACACCCAATGCTGAATCCCGGCGGCGGTGGCCAAGGTGGTGCTGGGCAGCACTTCGGTGATCGGGGCTTGCTCGGTGCAGCCAAAGTCGAGTGGCGTGGGCACCAAAAACAGGCGGCCTGGTGGGGTCTTGGGGGTGTTCACAGCAGCTTCACCCCGGCTTGGCGCAACATGCGCGCGGTGCGGATCAGTGGCAGTCCGATCAGGGCGGTGGGGTCGTCGTTGTCAATGGACTCGAGCAGGGCAATGCCCAAGCCCTCGCTTTTGGCGCTGCCCGCGCAGTCGTAGGGTTGTTCTGCCTGCAAATAGGCCTCTATTTCGTCGTCGCTCAGGTCACGAAACACCACACGAACCTCGGCCAAGTCCACTTGTTCATAGCCGCTGGCCAGGCAAACCACGGCCAACGCGGTCTGAAAAACCAAGGTCTGGCCGCGCATTTGGCGCAGCTGCTGCACGGCTCGCGCGTGCTCCCCGGGCTTGCCCAGGGGTTGGCCAGCCAAATCGGCCACTTGGTCAGAGCCAATCACCACCGCATCGGGGTGCAAGGCGGCCACGGCCCGGGCTTTGGCCAGGGCCAAGCGTCTGGCCAGCGCCTGTGGGGCTTCTCCCGGCAAAGGGGTTTCGTCCACACCGGGTGCGCTCACGGTGAAAGGGATGCGCAGGCGCTCGAGCAGTTCGCGCCGATAACGAGAAGTCGAGCCCAGCACCACCGAGCGGCTGGTGGGGGCAGAAGGAGTGAAAGTCATGGTCAAAGCGCAAGCCCAGGAGGAATTCGTAGGGGTGATTCTCTTACACTGCAGCCATGGAAAAAAAAATGGACCCCCAACACCTGGATGTCGTGGCCTTTGCCCGTGGCGGCCTGCGCCTGCAGGGCGAGGGCGCTTTGGCCGATTGGCCCCGTTTGGCCGAGGAACAGCACGGTGACACCGTGGCCCCCGGGCAGGTGCAGTGGCTGCTGCAAGGTCGCGCGGTGGCGCAATCGGGGGCATCCGATCAATTGTGGCTGGATCTGAAGGCCTCGCTCATGCTGCCCATGCAGTGCCAGCGCTGCCTGAGTCCGGTGCTGGAGGCTGTGCAGGCCGAGCGCTCATTTTTGTTTGTCGCCGACGAGGCTGCAGCGCAGGCGCTCGACGACGAGGTGGAGGACGATGTGCTGGTCATCAGCCGTGATTTTGATGCCCTGGCCTTGGTCGAGGACGAGTTGATTTTGTCCTTGCCCCTCGTGCCCTTGCACGATGTGTGTCCCGAAACCCTGCCCATGTCTGTGGCCGATCCGGCCTTTGAAGCCGCCGCCGAGCGGCCCAACCCCTTTGGGGTGTTGGCCAGCCTCAAAACCGGTCAAGACCGCTGAATGTGGGCCGACACACCGGCCACAGGCCGATAAAGGTGTTCAAAAGGGTCCGGCTTAGGCTATAATCAATGGCTTCGCCCGGATGCCCCGGGTGTCATTCCCATCAACCGAAGCTGCGTTTTCATTTGCGCGGCCTCCAAGCTTCCAAGGAGCCACCATGGCTGTTCAGCAAAACAAAAAATCGCCTTCCAAGCGCGGCATGCACCGTTCGCACAACGCCCTGAACGTGCCCGGTATCGCTGTCGAGCCGACCACAGGCGAGACTCACCTGCGTCACCACATCAGCCCCAACGGTTTTTACCGTGGCCGCCAAGTGCTCAAAAACAAGTCGGAAGCCTGATCGGCTTCCGCCCTCCAGCCTTCAGAGGCCCGGCGCTACTTTCTGAGTAGCCTCGGGCTTTTTGGTTTATGGCCTGCGTTTTATGGCCAGCGTTAATTCCGGTTTTGAGCCCAAGGATGTCATGACCTCGCCCACCCCGATCACTGTGTCTGTTGACTGCATGGGCGGCGACCACGGTCCCCGCGTCACGCTGGCGGCTTGTCGCCGTTTTCTGTCATCTCACCCCGATGCCCGGTTGATTCTTGCAGGGCGTGCAGAGGCCCTGGCGGGCTTCTCTGACCCCCGTGCTCAGGTGGTGGTGGCCGCGGAAGTGGTCGAGATGGACGATCCACTGGAAGTAGCCTTGCGCAAGAAAAAAGACTCTTCCATGCGCGTGGCCATCGAGCAAGTGCGTGACGGCCACGCACAAGTTGCGGTATCGGCGGGCAACACTGGGGCCTTGATGGCGATTGCCCGTTACGTGCTCAAAACCATGGACGGTATTGACCGGCCAGCCATTGCAGGTCAAATGCCCAACTTCAAGGGTGGCGGCACCACCATGCTTGACTTGGGCGCCAATGTGGACTGCACCCCCGAACATTTGCTGCAATTTGCCGTCATGGGTTCGGCCTTGGTCTCGGTGCTGCAAGACAAGGATCAGCCCTCGGTGGGTTTGCTCAACATCGGTGAAGAAGCCATCAAGGGCAATGAAATCATCAAAAAAGCGGGTGAATTATTGCGATCTGCGGCCAATTCCGGAGATTTGAACTTTCATGGCAATGTGGAAGGCAACGATATTTTCAAGGGCACCGTCGACATCGTGGTCTGTGATGGCTTTGTCGGCAATGTGGCCTTGAAGGCCAGCGAAGGCTTGGCCACCATGGTCAGTGGCTTTTTGAAAGCCGAGTTTTCACGCAACATCTTCACAAAAACTGCCGCTTTATTGGCTTATCCGGTCTTAACGGCGTTTAAAAACCGCGTCGACCACCGTCGCTACAACGGCGCTGCCCTGTTGGGTTTGCGTGGCCTAGTGTTCAAGAGCCATGGCTCGGCCGATGAGTTGGCTTTTGAGAACGCCTTGAACCGGGCTTATGATGCAGCTCGAAACCAATTGCTTGACCGCGTTCGCGACCGCATTGCCCACGCCGCCCCTTTGCTGATGGGTGCGCAGGCTGAGCGATCTGAACCCGCGGTCACATCTGTATGAGAATTTATTCACGCATTTTGAGCACCGGCAGCTACCTGCCTGCCAGACGCCTGGGCAACGCCGATCTGGCCGCCGAGTTGGCGCAACAAGGGGTTGAAACCTCTGACGATTGGATCGTTGAGCGCACAGGCATCCGTGCTCGCCACTTTGCCGCCGACGAGCAAGGCTGCAGCGATTTGGCCACCGAAGCAGCCCGACAGGCGCTGCTCGCGTCGGGCCTGGTCTCCGCAGACATTGACCTGATCATTGTGGCCACCTCGACCCCCGACATGGTGTTTCCGTCTGTGGCCACCATGGTTCAGCACAAACTGGGCGCAGCCGGTTGTCCGGCGTTTGACGTCCAAGCGGTGTGCAGCGGCTTTATTTATGCGCTGACGATCGCCGACTCGATGATCCAGTCCGGCACGGCCAAACGGGCTTTGGTGATCGGGTCTGAAATTTTCAGCCGCATCCTTGACTTCAAGGACCGCACGACCTGTGTGTTGTTTGGCGA
Organism: Limnohabitans sp. 63ED37-2; assembly: GCF_001412535.1. Classification (GTDB taxonomy): domain Bacteria; phylum Pseudomonadota; class Gammaproteobacteria; order Burkholderiales; family Burkholderiaceae_C; genus Limnohabitans_A. Next base: position 848,750 of record NZ_CP011774.1, read on the forward strand.
CGGCGCTGGCGCGGTGGTGCTCGAAGCCTCGAACCAGCCCGGCATTTTGGCCACCGATTTGCACGCTGATGGCAAGTACAAAGACATTTTGTGTGTGCCCGGTCACGTCAACCGGGGGGCGATTTTGGGTGACCCTGTGCTCAAGATGGATGGCCAAGCGGTCTTTAAATTGGCCGTGGGTGTGCTCGAAGACACCGCCCGCGCCAGCTTGGCCAAGGCCAACTTGACCGATGCCGACATCGACTGGCTGATCCCGCACCAGGCCAATATCCGCATCATGCAAAGCACCGCCAAGAAGCTCAAGCTGGGCGCTGACAAGGTGGTGGTCACGGTGGACCAGCATGGCAACACCTCGGCCGCCTCGATTCCGCTGGCGCTGGACACCGCCGTGCGCGATGGACGTATCCAGCGTGGCCAGACCCTCATGCTCGAAGGCGTGGGCGGTGGCTTCACTTGGGGCTCTGTCCTCTTGCGTTACTGATCCGCAACCCTTATGACCCATGGGGTCTGCGCCGCAGTAGGGCCAGACCTGATTCACACCCGATAAAAATTTGCACATGACGACATTTGCTTTTGTTTTTCCCGGCCAAGGTTCTCAATCGGTCGGCATGCTGGATGCCTGGGGTGACCACCCCGTGGTGCTCGAAACCTTGAAAGAAGCCTCCGACGCCCTGGGCGAAGACGTGGCGAAGTTGATCCACGAAGGCCCCAAAGAAGCGCTGGCCATGACCACCAACACCCAACCTGTGATGTTGGTGTCGGCGGTGGCTGCTTACCGTGCTTGGTTGGCAGAAGGCGGCGCCAAGCCGTCTGTGGTCGCCGGACACTCGCTGGGCGAGTACAGCGCCTTGGTGGCTTCGGGCGTGCTCACCTTGTCACAAGCTGCGCCGCTGGTGCGCCTGCGAGCAGCCGCCATGCAAGAAGCGGTGCCTGTGGGCGTAGGCGCCATGGCCGCCATTTTGGGCTTGGCCTCGGACAAAGTCATTGAAGGCTGCCAAGCAGCCCAAGCCACATTTGCCGCAGGCAGCACCGAAGTGGTCGAGGCCGTGAACTTCAACGATGCCGCGCAAACCGTGATCGCGGGCAGCAAAGCCGCGGTGGACAAAGCCTGCGAGGTGCTCAAGGGCATGGGTGCCAAGCGTGCGCTGCTTTTGCCCGTGTCGGCCCCTTTCCATTCGAGCCTGATGAAGCCCGCTGCCGAAAAGCTGCGCGAGAAGATGGCCTCACTGACTTTGGGCGCACCGCAGATCCCGGTGCTCAACAACATTGACGTGGCCATCGAAACCGACGCCGACCGCATCCGTGACGCGCTGTATCGTCAGGCTTTTGGCCCAGTTCGTTGGGTGGAGTGTGTGCAGGCCATCAAGGCCCGCGGCGTGAGCACCCTGGTTGAATGCGGCCCCGGCAAGGTGCTGGCAGGCATGACCAAGCGGATCGATGCCGAATTGAACGGGGTGGCGCTGTTCGACCCCGCCACCCTTGCTGAAGTGAAAGGACTTCTCTCATGAGCGAAGCACAAAAACAGATTGCACTGGTCACAGGCGCATCGCGCGGCATTGGTGCGGCCATTGCCTTGCATTTGGCCCAACAAGGTTATGTGGTCATTGGCACCGCCACCAGCGATGAGGGTGCGGCCAAAATTAGCCAAGCGCTGTCGGCCTTCCCCGGCAGCCGAGGTGCCAACCTGAATGTCAACGATGCCGCAGCAGGCGAAGCCCTGATCGATGCCATCGTCAAAGAGCACGGTGGCCTGCAGGTGCTGGTCAACAACGCGGGCATCACCCGCGACACCTTGGCCATGCGCATGAAAGACGACGACTGGGACGCGGTGCTCGACACCAACCTCAAGGCGGTGTTCCGCATGAGCCGCGCCGTGATCCGCCCCATGATGAAGCAGCGTTATGGCCGCATCATCAGCATCACCAGCGTGGTGGGCGCATCTGGCAACCCCGGCCAAGCCAATTACGCCGCTGCCAAGGCCGGTGTGGCGGGCATGACCCGTGCGCTGGCCCGTGAGTTGGGCAGCCGCAACATCACCGTCAACTGTGTGGCCCCTGGTTTCATTGCCACCGACATGACGGCCAGCCTGCCCGAAGAACAACACAAAGCCTTGTTGGGCCAGATTCCTCTGGGCCATCTGGGTCAACCCGATGACATCGCCCACGCGGTGGCGTACCTGGCTGGGCCGGGCGCTGGCTATGTCACCGGACAAGAATTGCATGTCAATGGTGGCATGTTCATGGCCTGATTTTCGGAACCCCCTTCCGGACAGGTAAAATCTTCTTTTTTCACAACCCTCAGAGGGACCCCATGAGCGATATCGAAGCACGTGTCAAAAAAATCATTGCCGAACAACTCGGCGTTGAAGAGTCACAAGTCACCAACGAAAAAGCCTTTGTGGCCGATCTGGGTGCCGACTCCCTGGACACGGTGGAATTGGTGATGGCACTCGAAGACGAGTTTGGCATCGAGATTCCTGACGAAGACGCAGAAAAAATCACCACGGTGCAAGCTGCGATTGACTACGCCCAAAGCAAGAAGGCCTGATCGACGATGACCCGGCGCCGCGTTGTTGTCACGGGTTTGGGATGCGTCAGCCCCGTGGGCAACACGGTCGCCGACGCATGGTCCAACCTGCTTGCCGGGCAGTCCGGCATTGGTCCCATCACCCGTTTCGACGCTTCGGCGATGTCCTGCCGGATCGTGGGTGAAGTCAAAAACTTTGACCTCGAGTCCTACATCACCGCCAAAGAGGCGCGGACCATGGACCGCTTCATCCATTACGGCATTGCCGCTGCAGCCCAAGCCATCCAAGATGCTGGACTGCCCGCGGGTGACGCTTTGGGTGAAGAGGAGGCTTGCCGAATCGGTGTGGTGATTGGTTCGGGCATTGGCGGCTTGCCGTTGATCGAAGAAACCCACATCGAATACACCGCACGCGGTGCACGCCGAATTTCGCCATTTTTTGTACCCGCCTCGATCATCAACATGATCTCGGGCCATGTCTCGATGCGCCATGGTTTCAAAGGCCCCAACTTGGCTGTTGTGACCGCTTGCACCACAGGTTTGCACAGCATTGGTGAAGCCGGTCGTTTGATCGAATACGGTGACGCCGATGTGATGATCGCCGGTGGTTCCGAAGGTACCGTGTCGCCTTTGGGTGTGGGTGGCTTTGCCGCCATGCGCGCTTTGTCGACCCGCAACGACGACCCCACAGCCGCATCGCGCCCCTGGGACAAAGACCGTGACGGTTTTGTGCTGGGCGAAGGTGCTGGCGTGATGGTGCTCGAAGAGTACGAGCACGCCAAAGCCCGTGGCGCCAAAATTTACGCCGAGCTGGGTGGTTATGGCATGAGTGCAGACGCGGGTCACATGACCGCGCCGAGCATGGACGGCCCACGTCGCGCCATGTTGGGTGCCATGCGCAATGCCGGTGTCAACGCCGACCAGATCGACTACCTGAACGCTCACGGCACTTCCACACCGCTGGGTGACATCAACGAAACCAACGCCATCAAGGCGGCTTTGGGCGACCACGCCTACAAAACCGTCGTCAGTTCCACCAAGTCGATGACCGGGCATTTGTTGGGTGGCGCGGGCGGCATCGAGAGCGTGTTCACCGTGCTGGCGCTGCACCATCAAAAAGTACCACCCACGATCAACTTGGTCAACCCTGACCCTGAGTGCGATCTTGACTACTGTGCCAACACGGCGCGCGATCTGAAGATCGATGTCGCGTTGAAAAACAACTTCGGTTTTGGTGGCACCAACGGGTCTTTGGTTTTTAAACGCATCTGACCTGCCTTCTGGCCAGTCCGCCACCATGCACAACGCCCCACCTGTGGTTTACCCGGTGGGGCGTTTTTTTTGGGGGCGCTGGTTGTTCGTGGCGCTCTGCGTGCTTTCGGCGGCAGGCCTCATCGCTTGGCACATGATGTCGCAGGCGACTGGCCCCAAACTGTGGGCAGCCTGGTTTTTTTGGACTGCCTGTGTTTTGTCTGCTGCGCTGTGGGCCCCAAGGCAGACCCTGACAGGAGGACGTTTGGGCTGGAGCGGCGAAAGCTGGTTTTGGCAAGCCAACGCAGACTCTGGCGAACATGTTCAATCGGTCTCCGTCTCAGTGGGTTTGGACTCCAAAGCGGGCATCTTGCTTTGGGTGCAGCCCCTGGACGAGCAGGGCCAAGCGCAAGGTCGGCTGCTGTGTGCTTGGCTGCAGGCGGGGGCGATGCCCTCAAAGTGGCACGGATTTAGATGCGCTGTATATTCGCGCCCCATGGCGGCTGCGCGGTCTCACAAGGTCCCGCAAGCGCGTCTTTGATGCGGCTTGAAATGGCCGTTTTGAGCCGCATCTGTCTCGAGCTTGCAATCTGGTTATAACCGACATAAGGAGGCTTTTGTGCTGAAGAACACATGGACAAAGACAGCTGCATCGGCCTGCATGGCCACTGCCATGCTGGCAGGGTGGGTCATGGTGCCCGCAACGGGCGCTTTGGCGCAGTCCCCATCTGCAGCGGTGCGTGGCCTGCCCGACTTCACCGACCTGGTGGAGCAGGTGGGTCCCTCGGTGGTGAACATCCGCACTCTGGAAAAAGCACGCCCCAATACGCCCAGTGCTGGCGGTCCTGACGAAGAGATGCAGGAGTTGTTTCGTCGCTTCTTCGGCGTTCCTATGCCCAATGCGCCACGCCAAGGCCCGCGGCAAAACCGACCCGAGCAAGAAGCCCAACCTCGGGGTGTGGGATCGGGTTTCATCTTGAGTTCTGACGGTTTCATCATGACCAACGCCCATGTGGTCGAGGGCGCCGATGAGGTGATGGTGACCCTGCCAGACAAACGTGAATTCAAGGCCCGCATTGTGGGCGCCGACAAACGCACCGATGTGGCGGTTGTGAAAATCCAGGCCACTGGACTGCCCGCTGTCAAAGTGGGCGATGTCAACCGCTTGCGTGTGGGCGAGTGGGTCATGGCCATCGGCTCTCCGTTTGGCCTCGAGAACACCGTCACGGCGGGCATCGTGAGCGCCAAGCAGCGCGACACGGGGGACTATTTGCCCTTCATCCAGACCGATGTGGCCATCAACCCTGGCAACTCGGGCGGTCCCTTGATCAATATGCGCGGCGAAGTGGTGGGCATCAACAGCCAAATTTACTCCCGCTCAGGTGGGTTCATGGGCATCTCTTTTGCGATCCCCATGGACGAAGCCATGCGGGTCAGTGAGCAGCTGCGTGCCTCCGGGCGTGTGAGCCGAGGCCGCATCGGTGTGCAAATTGCGCCTGTGACCAAAGAAGTGGCCGAATCAATTGGCTTGGGCAAAGCACAAGGCGTGTTGGTGCGTGGTGTGGAGGAGGGCTCGCCTGCCGAAAAAGCGGGCATCGAAGCGGGTGACATCATCACCCGTTTTGATGGCAAGTCCATCGAAAAACCTGCCGACTTGCCGCGTGCAGTGGGCAACACCAAGCCTGGCAGTCAAGTGGCGCTGACGGTCTTCCGTCGGGGGGCCACCAAAGACTTGAAGGTCACGGTCGCCGAGATCGAGCCGGAAAAAGTGGCTGCTGCGGCACCCGAGAAAAAAGCGCCGGCCGCCAAGATCGCCCACTTGGGTCTGAGCCTGAGTGATTTGAGCGAAGCCCAAAAGAAAGAAGCACGTGTGCGCTCTGGCGTGCGGGTGGATGCGGCCGTGGACGCTGCCGCACGGGCGGGCATTCGCGAGGGTGACCTGATCCTGGCGGTGGCCAACACCGAAGTCAGCTCGGTACAGGTGTTCGAATCATTGATGGCCCGCATCGACAAGAGCCGACCGGTCAGTGTGCTGATCCGTCGAGGTGACGGCGCGCAGTACGTGCTGATACGACCCGCGCCTTGATGGCTGTCAAGCCCAAGCGACCCTGAAACCCCTGTGGTTTTGGGGTTGTTGGGCCCAAGCGTCATTTTGAGGGGGTATCTGCTCATCGTAAAAAATATTTTTGAAGTTTGTATTCGCTAACATTTTTGATGCCTCATGCCGAATTTGGATAAAATCAAGCGTCTTGATCCCTCATTCATGGCATATAGAGCAGGTCTGGATTCACCATGCGGGATTTCCCGCAAGTGTCCACCGATGATCCACAGACAGCCCACAAGTTGTTCATGCACTCGCAAACTTGATTGTGGATAAGTTGTTGATAAGTTTCATGTTGCATAGCAGCAACGACCTGCCCAACCCGGTTGCGGGGCTGTGCGAATGGGCCAATTTGCCTACAATGAAGTCCCAACTATCGCAGTTGCCATTGATTGTTGGTTCAGGGCGCGTCGCCACCAGACGCGCCCTTTTTTCTTTTCCGGATCGTTGATCCACCATCACTTGCAGAACTTCCTTGATGAATCACATCAGAAATTTTTCGATCATTGCCCACATCGACCATGGCAAATCCACGCTGGCTGATCGCTTGATTCAACGCTGTGGTGGTTTGGAAGCGCGTGACATGGAAGCGCAGGTGCTGGACTCGATGGACATCGAGAAAGAGCGCGGTATCACCATCAAAGCACAAACGGCTGCGCTGCAATACAAAGCCAAAGACGGTCAGGTTTACAACCTCAACCTGATCGACACGCCCGGCCATGTGGATTTCTCATATGAAGTCTCGCGTTCTCTGTCGGCCTGCGAAGGCGCCTTGCTGGTTGTGGATGCCAGCCAGGGCGTGGAAGCCCAAACCGTGGCCAACTGCTACACCGCTCTCGACCTGGGTGTGGAAGTGGTGCCCGTGCTCAACAAAATGGATCTGCCCAATGCCGATCCAGACAATGCCCGGGCCGAAGTGGAGGACGTGATTGGCATCGACGCGACCGATGCGATTCCGTGCTCGGCCAAGACCGGCATGGGCATTGAGGAAATCCTCGAAGCCGTGGTCGCCCGCATTCCGCCGCCCAAGGGCAACCCCGATGCGCCGCTGCGCGCCATGATCATCGACAGTTGGTTCGACACCTATGTGGGGGTGGTCATGCTGGTGCGTGTGGTCGATGGCCAACTGCACAAGAATGAGCGCATCCGCATGATGGCAAGCAACGCGGTGTACGAAGCCGGCAGCCTGGGTGTGTTCACCCCCGCCAACCAGCCGCGTGAATCGCTCAAAGCGGGCGAGGTGGGTTACATCATCGCGGGCATCAAAGAATTGCAGGCGGCCAAGGTGGGCGACACCGTCACCCTGGAAAAGAAGTTGCCCAACAACCTCGGGCCAGCCACCGAAGCTTTGCCCGGTTTCAAGGAAATCCAGCCCCAAGTGTTTGCCGGCTTGTATCCGACCGAAGCCAACCAGTACGACGCGCTGCGCGACGCGCTGGAAAAGCTCAAGCTCAACGATGCATCGTTGCACTACGAACCCGAAGTCTCGCAAGCGCTGGGTTTTGGTTTCCGCTGCGGTTTCCTGGGCTTGTTGCACATGGAAATCGTGCAAGAGCGTCTGGAGCGTGAGTTTGACCAGGACCTGATCACCACCGCGCCCAGTGTGGTTTACCAAGTGGTCAAACCCGACGGCGAAGTGCTCATGGTGGAAAACCCCTCCAAGATGCCCGACCAGGGCAAGCTGCAGGAAATCCGAGAGCCCATCGTCACCGTACACCTGTACATGCCGCAGGACTATGTGGGCCCCGTCATGACGCTCGCTAACCAAAAGCGCGGTGTACAGATGAACATGGCCTACCATGGCCGCCAAGTCATGCTCACGTACGAGATGCCGCTGGGCGAGATCGTGCTGGACTTTTTTGACAAGCTCAAATCGGTCAGCCGGGGCTATGCCTCGATGGACTACGAGTTCAAGGAGTACCGGGCTTCTGATGTGGTCAAGGTCGACATCATGCTCAACGGCGAGAAGGTCGATGCGCTGTCCATCATCGTGCACCGCTCCCAATCGCAGTACCGGGGCCGCGCGGTCGCGGCCAAGATGCGAGAAATCATCAGCCGCCAGATGTTCGATGTGGCCATTCAAGCCGCCATCGGTGCGAACATCATTGCCCGTGAAACCATCAAGGCCTTGCGCAAAAACGTGCTGGCCAAGTGCTACGGTGGTGACATCACGCGCAAACGCAAACTGCTCGAAAAGCAGAAAGCGGGTAAAAAGCGGATGAAACAGATTGGTTCGGTCGAGGTGCCTCAAGAGGCGTTCTTGGCGATTTTGCAGGTGGAAGATTGATGCCCTTTTTAACGTCTTTGGTGTTGGCCTCCTTTGTGGGTTACGCCGGTGCTTGGTACCTCGGTCTCATCGAGGGCAACTTTGCGCTGCTCCTGCTTTTGGCCACGGTGGTCACCGGCATTTATTGGCTGGCTGAGCGCTTCGTGTTCATGCCGCAGCGCCTTAAAGCGGTGGCGCAGCTCGAAGCCGAAACCGCCCAGCGCCGCGCCGAGTTGGCCAAAATGGGCATCGACAAGGTGGACACCGACATCCGCGAGTCCCGCGAGAAGCTGCTCATGCAGCCTTGGTGGCTGGACTGGACTGCCGGACTCTTTCCCGTGATCGTGGTGGTGTTTGTACTGCGCTCGTTCTTGTTCGAGCCCTTCAAGATCCCCTCGGGTTCCATGATCCCGACCCTGCTCATTGGCGACCTGATTTTGGTGAACAAATTCCATTACGGCATTCGCTTGCCCGTGGCCAACACCAAGCTGACCGAAGGTACACCGGTGCAGCGTGGTGATGTGATGGTGTTCCGCTACCCACCCAAGCCCAGTGTGGACTACATCAAGCGCGTGGTCGGTCTGCCCGGGGACGAGGTGGCTTACTTGAACAAAAGCCTGACCATCAACGGCAAGGCCGTGCCCACCGAAGTGCTGCCGGACTTTTTTGACGAGTCCACCATGCGCTACCACAAGCACCGCCGTGAAAGCTTGGGTGCCAAGCCGCACCAAACGCTGCAGGACGATGACCGCCCGGCCTTTGTGCCTGGCGCTGACCAGTTCGTGGGCCGTGAAAACTGCAATTACACCGTCGAAGGCGTGACCTGCAAGGTGCCCGCTGGGCACTACTTCATGATGGGCGACAACCGCGACAACTCGCTGGATTCGCGCTATTTTGGTTTTGTGCCGGACGGCAACATCGTGGGCAAAGCCTTCTTTGTGTGGATGAACTTTGGTGATCTCAAGCGCATTGGCGCTTTTGACTGAGGTGGGCGTGGCGACTTCCCCCGTTCTGTCCGAATTGCAAGTCCGGCTGGGTTACGCCTTCCGTCAGCAAGCTTTGCTGCAGCAAGCGGTCACGCACCGCAGCTTCAGTGCCGACCACAACGAGCGCCTGGAATTTTTGGGTGACTCAGTGCTCAACCTGTCGGTGGCCCACCTGCTGTACACGCAACTGGCCAATTTGCCCGAGGGCGATTTGTCGCGGGTGCGGGCCAACCTGGTCAAGCAAGACACGCTGCACCAACTGGCCAAAACCTTGGACTTGCCTGCCGTGATGCGATTGGGCGAGGGGGAGATGCGCTCGGGCGGTCAAAACCGTCCGTCCATTCTGGCCGATGCCCTGGAAGCCATCATTGGCGCGGTTTACCTGGACGGCGGCTACAAGGATGCACAAGCCTTGGTCGAGCGACTGTTTGCCCAGGTCGACATCAAACCCGACATGCAGGCTGTGGGCAAAGACCCCAAGACCGAATTGCAAGAGTGGCTGCAAGGGCGCAAGCTCGCGCTGCCCAAATACACCGTGGTCGGCACCTCCGGGGCGGCGCACCGCCAGCAGTTCGAGGTCTCTTGCGAAGTGACTGAATTGCGCCAAACCCAACAAGGCTCGGGCGCATCGCGTCGCGCTGCCGAACAAGCAGCGGCAGCCGCCATGCTGCTCACCTTGAAATCCGAAAGCGCCGCATGAGCACCGATAAAAAAAACGCACCTTCCGAATCTGCGACTGAACGCACGCTGCAAGAGCAAACCATGCGCCGCCCCGTGCAAATCGCGGGCGTGACCATCCAGCCACGCGACGCATCGGAAGACGCTGCTTTACCCCCGGTTGCGGCCACAGCAGCGCCCGTGCCCGTTGATGGCCAGCGCTGCGGTTTGGTGGCCATTGTGGGCAAGCCCAACGTGGGCAAATCCACCTTGCTCAACGCCTTGGTGGGCCAAAAAATCAGCATCACCTCGCGCAAAGCACAAACCACGCGCCACCGCATCACCGGCATCCGTACCCAGGGCGCTGCCCAGTATGTGTTTGTGGACACCCCGGGTTTCCAGACCATCCACGGCACCGCACTCAACAAGTCGCTCAACAAGACCGTGGTCGGCGCGGTGAGTGATGTGGATCTGGTGTTGTTTGTGGTCGAGGCGGGCAGCTTCACCACGGCGGACGCCAAAGTGCTGGCCCTGCTCAAGCCCGGCATCCCAGTTTTGCTGGTGGCCAACAAACTCGACAATGTGCACCGCCGTGGCGATATCGCGCCCTGGCTGCAAAGCATGCAAGAGCGCCACGCCTTCACCGAGTTTGTGCCCATGTCGGCCAAGCAGCCCAAGGACATCGAGCGCCTGCTGGGCATTTGCGAAAAATACCTGCCCGAGCAGCCGTGGTGGCATGCCGAAGACGAACTGACCGATCGCAGCGAGAAGTTCCTGGCCAGCGAAATGGTGCGCGAAAAACTCTTCCGCTTGACGGGCGACGAGCTGCCCTACACCTCCACCGTGGTGATCGACAAGTTTGAAGAAGAAGCCGGTCGCACGGCCAAGCGCATGCTGCGCATCGCGGCCACGATCGTGGTCGAGCGCGAAGGGCATAAGGCCATGGTGATCGGTGACAAAGGCGAAAAGCTCAAGCGCATCGGCACCGAAACCCGCGTCGAGCTGGAAAAGCTGCTGGACGCCAAGGTGTTCATCGAGCTGTGGGTCAAGGTGCGTTCGGGTTGGGCCGACGACGAAGCCCGCGTGCGCAGCTTCGGCTACGAGTAATTCCATCGCCAATGGCCTCCAAGCGGATCGCAGACGAGCCAGCCTATGTGCTGCACCGCTACGACTGGAGCGAAACCAGTTTGATTCTGGAAGTCTTCACCCGTCATCACGGCCGGGTGGCCTTGGTGGCCAAAGGGGCCAAACGGCCCACATCGAGTTTTCGCCCGGTGCTCTTGCCGCTGCAGCCTTTGTCGCTGGCCTTCGGGAGCGACGGCGACATCCGCACCCTCAAATCGGCCGAATGGGTGGGCGGCCACGTTATGCCCACGGGCGAAGCGCTGCTGTCGGGCTATTACCTCAATGAGTTGCTGATGCGCCTGACCGCGCGAGACGATCCGCATCCGCAGCTGTTTGAGGTGTATGCCGCCGCGGTGCGCCTGTTGGCCAGCGGTGACCCCGACGCCCTGCAATGGGCTTTGCGCGGTTTTGAATTGCTGCTGCTCAAGGAAATGGGCCTGTTGCCCGCCCTGAACCTGCAGACCTTGACCCTCAAGCCGTTGTCGCCCACCGACAGTTACGCCTTGGTGCCCGAGGCTGGTCTGCAGTGGGTGAGCGATGACCCGCGCCACGCCTTGCGCGGCGAACAGTGGCTGGCGCTGCACGCGGCGCTGTCGTCGTCCAGCCCCTTCGCCGCCTTGCTGCGCGAGTGCGCCGATCTGCTGGTGCAGCTGCAGCGCCCCTTGCGCCTCTTGCTCAACTACCATTGTGGTGTGGGCGCTTTGCGCACACGCCAAATGATGCTGGACTTGCAAACTTTATGAACACCTCCGCGACCCCTTCTTCCCAAGGCGTGGCCCTGTCGGTCAACGTCAACAAAGTCGCGCTGCTGCGCAACTCACGTCACTTGGGCATTCCGAGTGTGGTCCGTGCTGCCGAGTTGTGCCTCCAAGCGGGTGCGAACGGCATCACCATCCACCCCCGCCCTGATGAGCGGCACATCCGCGCGAGCGACGTGCCCGAGCTCCACGCCCTCATGCAAGCCTGGCCCGAGCGCGAGTTCAACATCGAAGGCAACCCTTTTCACAACCTGATGGACCATGTGCGTGCCGTGCGCCCGCACCAGGTGACCTTTGTGCCCGACAGCGAAGGCCAGTTCACCAGCGACCACGGCTGGGCCTTCCCGCAAGATGCTGAGCGCCTCAAACCCTTGATCGCCGAATGCAAGGCGCTGGGTGTGCGCGTGAGCCTGTTCATGGACCCGATTCCAGAGCAAATGGCCGCAGCCCGCGCTGTGGGGGCTGACCGGGTGGAGCTCTACACCGAGCCCTATGCCGCCGCCTTTGGCACGCCAGAACAAGCCATGCAGCTGCAGCGCTACGCCGATGCCGCCGTGGCCGCTACACAAGCGGGCCTGGGCCTGAATGCAGGCCACGACCTCAACCGCGACAACCTGCCCGCCTTTGTGGCCGCGGTGAAGGGTCTGCAAGAAGTCTCGATTGGCCACGCCTTCATGGCCGATGCGCTGGAGATGGGTTACACCGCGACGGTGCAGGCGTATTTGGCTTGCCTGAACCCATGATCTACGGCATCGGCACCGACATCTGCGACATCCGCCGCATCCGGGCCAGCTTGGACAAGCACGGCGAGCGTTTTGCCGCCAAGGTGCTGTCGGATGCCGAAATGGCCACTTGGAAAGTCCGCAGCGCCCGCTGGCCCGAGCGCGGTGTGCGCTACCTGGCCACCCGTTTCTCGGCCAAAGAGGCCTTCAGCAAGGCGATTGGTCTGGGCATGCGCATGCCCATGACCTGGCGGCTGTGCGAGGTGGCCAAGCTGCCCAGTGGCCAGCCGGTCATCGTGCTGCATGGGGTGCTCAAAGAGTGGTTTGAGGGCAAAAACCTCAGCGCCCACATCACCGTCACCGACGAATCCGAATACGCCGCCAGCTTCTGCGTGGTCGAAACCCAAAGCCCCCCGCGCCCTTGATTTGCCGCGCAGGCCCCCCACTTGGAATCTACACCCCATGACACTGCACGCCCCCCTGATCCTGGACATTGCTGGCACCACCTTGACCGAGGTGGACCGCCGCCGCTTGGCCCACCCCTTGGTGGGCGGCATGATTTTGTTTGGCCGCAATTGGCAAAGCCGTGCACAACTCACCGAGCTGTGTGCCGAGATCAAAAACATCCGCGCCGACCTCTTGATCGCGGTTGACCATGAAGGCGGGCGTGTGCAACGCTTTCGCACCGACGGCTTTACCCATTTGCCACCCATGCGTGCCCTGGGCGAACTGTGGTCGCAAGACGACAAGGGCCAGCCCGGCTCGGGCGTGCTCAAGGCCTGCGAAGCGGCCACCTCGGCGGGCTTTGTGCTGGCCAGCGAGCTGCGTGCTTGTGGTGTGGACTTCAGCTTCACGCCTGTGCTGGATCTGGACCACGGCGAGAGTGGTGTGATTGGCGACCGCGCTTTTGCGCGGGACCCGCGTGTGGTGAGCCTGCTGGCCCGCAGCCTGATGCAGGGCCTGCTGCAAGCGGGCATGGGCAACTGCGGCAAACATTTCCCCGGGCACGGTGCCGTGAAGGCCGACTCGCATGTGGCGCTGCCGGTGGACAAACGTGGCCTCAAAACCATTTTGGCTGACGATGCACAGCCTTACCGTTGGCTCACCAGTGTGCTCACGGCCGTGATGCCTGCCCATGTGATCTACAGCAAGGTGGACAGCCGCCCAGCGGGCTTTTCACCGCGCTGGCTGCAAGACATTTTGCGGGCTCAGCTGGGTTTCCAGGGTGTGGTTTGCACCGACGACCTGTCGATGGCCGCCGCACGGCAGCTGGAGGGGCAGACCCTCAGCTACACCCAGGCCGTCATCACCGCGCTGCACGCGGGCTGCGACCTGGCCCTGCTGTGCAACCGCTCGGCGGTGAACGGTGGCGCCGAGCTGGACGAGGTGCTCGACCAACTGGCCGAAGCCCAGCTCAAGGGCCATTGGACCCCCAGCGAGATCAGCGAAGAGCGGCGCTTAAACCTCTTGCCCCGATCTCCAGCTCGCCCCTGGGACGAGCTGGTGCGCTCGGCCGATTACATGCAGGCGCTTGACCGCCTGCCTTGACCTGAACAGGAACTTGGATGAACTGGATCGCCAAAATTTTCATGGCCCTGCTCGGGCTGGCCTTTCTGGTGGCCTTGCTCTTTGGCGTGGCCTGCTACACCGTTTATGCCACGCTGCGTTGGCTGTTGACGGGTCGCAAGCCCCAGGTGGTGCTGGTCTGGCAACAGTTCAGCGCCATGCGCCAGAACTTCAAGCAAGGCGGCTTTCGTGCCGGGCCTTCGCAGGGCTTTGAAGGCCCCAGGGGACGCCACAGCGCCCACGATGACCAGGTGGTGGACGTGGAAGTGCGCGAGGTGGTGGAAGACGCGCCGCGCTTGCCGCCTCGCAAGCCGCATTAACGGGATTAGCCCCTTGAAACAACAAACCCGGCCTAGACCGGGTTTGTCATTGGGGCTCGGTGAACTTACTCCTGCACGTGCCGCAGGGCCGGGAACAAGATCACATCGCGGATGCTGGCGCTGTCGGTCAGCAGCATCATCAAGCGGTCAATGCCAATGCCGCAGCCGCCTGCAGGGGGCATGCCGTATTCAAGTGCGCGCACAAAGTCGTGGTCGTAGTACATGGCTTCGTCGTCGCCGTCGTCTTTGGCGGCGACTTGGGCTTGGAAGCGTGCAGCCTGGTCTTCGGCGTCGTTCAATTCGCTGAAGCCATTGCCGAACTCGCGGCCGGTGATGTAGAGCTCAAAGCGCTCGGTCACTTCGGGGCGGGTGTCGTTGGCGCGGGCCAGCGGGCTGATCTCGGTGGGGTGCTCCATGATGAAGGTGGGCTCCCAGAGCTTGTCTTCCACGGTTTCCTCGAAATAGAACACCTGCAGGCTGGCCAAGCTGCGCGTGGACAACTTGTCTTTGGCTTCGCTCATGCCCAGCTTTTTCAGGGCATTGATCAGCCATTCGGCGTTGTCGACGTTGTCGCCAGCCTCGGTGTGCTTCACGATCGCTTCGCGAATGGTCATGCGTGCGAAAGGCTTGTTCAGGTCGACCGGCTTTCCGTTATAGGTCAGGTCTAGGGTGCCCACAGCGGTCATGGCTGCGTCGCGGATCAGGCTTTCGGTAAAACCCATCAGATCCTGGTAGTTCCAGTAGGCCGCGTAGAACTCCATCATGGTGAACTCTGGGTTGTGGCGCACCGAGATGCCTTCGTTGCGGAAGTTACGGTTGATCTCGAACACGCGCTCAAAACCGCCCACCAACAGACGCTTGAGGTAGAGCTCGGGCGCAATGCGCAGGAACATCTCTTGGTCCAGCGCGTTGTGGTGCGTCACAAAGGGCTTGGCGTTGGCACCGCCGGGAATGGGGTGCAGCATGGGCGTTTCGACTTCCAAAAAGCCGTGTTGGACCATGAACTCGCGGATGCCGCTCACGGCCTTGCTGCGGGCGGCAAAGCGCTTGCGGGCGGCTTCGTCGGTCATCAGGTCCACATAGCGCTGGCGGTATTTGACTTCCTGGTCGGCCACGCCATGGAACTTGTCGGGCATGGGGCGCAAGCTCTTGGTGAGCATGCGGATGCCGGTGGCGTGGATCGACAATTCGCCCGTGCGGGTTTTGAACAGGTGGCCTTCCACGCCCACGATGTCGCCCAGGTCCCAGTGTTTGAACAAGGCGTACAGGTCTTCGCCCACATCGTCGCGGGTCACATACACCTGGATGCGGCCCGTGGCGTCTTGCAGCGTGGCAAAGCTGGCCTTGCCCATGACGCGCTTGAGCATCATGCGGCCAGCGACCTTGGCCATGGTTTTGGCCACGCCTTCGCCGTTCAGGGCTTCGGCTTCTTTGCTGCCATGGGCTTCGTGCAGGTTGGCGGCGTGGTGCTCGGGCTTGAAGTCGTTGGGAAAGGCCACGCCTTTGCCTTCGGCCTGCGCCTGGCGCATGGCTTTGAGTTTTTCGCGGCGCTCGGCGATCAGTTGGTTTTCATCTTGTGCGGGAGCGGCGGGGGCGGTCGTGTCAGACATGGCAAGGTGCAGTGGGGACCGTGGCGCTTGGACGCCGCCCGATCCGGGGTTGTGGGGTGCGCGAGGGCGCAAAGCCCTCTATTTTATGAGTTTGTGGGGGGCTTCTGGCCGGGCCGTGGTGGCGTCGTGTCGGAAGGGGCCACCATGTCGCCCACCAGCTCGAGCCGCATCAGCGGTTCTTGCAGGGCAAACAGCCGGTATTTCATCTGCAAAGGCAAGGGCAGCAACTCGCCCCAGCGGTTGGACAGCCAGCTGCAGTCCTGCAGTCGCCAGGCCTCGGCCCAGTGGGGCATCACGCTGGCTTGTTCGCTCAGCTGGGTCAGGGCCTGGTGCATTTGCGCCGACAAGTGCTGCAGGTCTTCGGGCACTTGAACCGCGGGCTCGGGCGGCAGGGGCAGTACCCGCCCCAGCCACAGGCCGTCGCTGCGCTGCTGTTTGGCCTCAATGCGGAATTTCTCCACCCCTCGGCACCAGACCATCACCAGGCCGGGCTGGGGCCGCTCAATGCGTTCGATCTGTACTCGGGTGCCCATGGCTTCAAACTGTTCGGCCGCTTGGCCGGGTCGGTGCACCTCGCGGCCCTGGGTGAGTGTGACCACGCCAAAGCCTGTGCCTTGGCGCTCGCATTCGCCAATCATCTGCAGGTAGCGCAGCTCAAACAATTGCAGAGGCAACAAAGCGCCCGGGAACAGCACCGTGCCCAGCGGGAACAGTGGCAATTCGGTCAGGGCTTGCGGGGAAGGGGTGTCGCGATCGGGCATCTGGGTATCATCGCACGAGCAGGAGAAAAACGATGTTGTTCCAGATGGTGAGCTTGGTGTTGGATGTGGTGGCGGGCCTGGTCGCAGGCACTTGTTTGTTGCGTTTTTTGATGCAATGGCAGCGCATTTCTTTTCACCAGCCTTTGGGCCAGTTTGTGTTTGCGGTCACCGACTGGTTGGTTTTGCCGCTGCGCCGGGTGATCCCGCCATGGTCGGCCTGGGATTTGTCGAGTCTGGTGGGGGCCTTCCTCATCAAGCTGGTGCAGTACAGCTTGTTGTGGCTGGTCGCGGGCGGGCAGGGGGCCTTGGCCTTGCTGCCGCTGGTCAGTCTGGTGGGCATGGCCCAGCTGGTGGTGTCGGCCCTGAGTGCGCTGGTGCTGGTGTTGGCTGTGATGTCTTGGGTCAACCCCGGCTCACCCATGTACAGCCTGGCGGCTCGTTTGAGTCAGCCCTTTTTGAAGCCTTTTCAGCGGGTGGTGCCTCTGATCGGTGGGGTGGATTTGTCGCCCATCGCCTTGCTGGTGGTCTTGCAGTTGATCGGCATGGTGTTGGCCTCGCTGCAAATGGGCTGGATGCACTGAACCGTTGAAAGCTTTTCTTCAACAAAAAGGCCCTCCAAAGAGGGCCTTTGTTTTGGGGTGTTGGCCGACTCAGCTGACCGCGTCTGCCGGCTGGCGCTGCAGCATGGCCAGTGTGCTGGCGATGGTTTTGCGCAGTTCACGGCGGTCGCAGATGAAGTCCACCGCGCCTTTGGTTTGCAGGAATTCGGCACGCTGGAAGCCTTCAGGCAAGGTCACGCGCACGGTGCTTTCGATCACGCGGGGGCCCGCAAAGCCGATCAGGGCTTTGGGCTCGGCAATCACCACATCGCCCAAGAAAGCAAAACCGGCCGACACACCGCCCATGGTCGGGTCGGTCAGCACGCTGATGTAGGGCAGGCCTTTCTTGGCCAAGCGGGTTAAGGCGGCGTTGGTCTTGGCCATTTGCATGAGCGAGAGCAAGCCCTCTTGCATGCGGGCACCGCCCGTGGCGGTGAAGCACACAAACGGTACTTTTTGGGCGATGGCGGTTTCCACGCCGCGCACAAAACGCTCGCCCACGACCGAACCCATGGAGCCGCCCATGAAGTCAAATTCGAAGCAAGCGGCGACCAGGTTGATGCTGTGCACCGCACCGCCCATGACCACCAGGGCATCGGTCTCACCCGTGTTGTCCATGGCCTCTTTCAGGCGCTCGGGGTATTTGCGGCTGTCTTTGAACTTGAGTGGGTCCACCGGCACCACTTCTTGTCCGATTTCGTAGCGGCCTTCGCCGTCCAAAAAGGCGTTCAGGCGGGCGCGGGCACCGATGCGCAGGTGGTGCGAGCAGCCGGGGCAAACGTTCTGGTTTTCTTCCAGGTCGGTTTTGTAGAGCACCGTTTCGCAGCTGGGGCATTTGACCCACAAGCCCTCAGGCACCGTGCGGCGATCGGCCGGGTCGGTGTGCTGGATCTTGGGGGGGAGCAGTTTTTCAAGCCAACTCATGAGGTTTTCTCCTTGTGCGGCAAATTATCGTTGAAACGGGCTGGGGCTCATTTCACATGGCGAAGGTGGCGAGGGCCTGATTCCGACCGCCGGGGCAGGCCCTGGCGCTCAGGCGTCCAGCGCTTGCCGGATGCCGGAGAGAAACTCAGCGGCCACGTCGTTGATGCGGTCAGCAGGCGCTGCGTCGATCAGCTGGATCAGGCGCGAACCGATCACCACCGCGTCAGCTACCCGGCTGATGGCTTTGGCCGTCTGCGCGTCGCGGATGCCAAAGCCAACACCCACCGGCACGCTCACATGCTGCCGGATGCGCGGCAGCATGGCTTCGACCGCGTCGGTGTCCAGCGTGCCAGATCCTGTGACGCCTTTGAGGGACACGTAATACACGTAGCCGCTGGCCACTTGGGCCACCTGTTGCATGCGCTCGTTGGTGCTGGTGGGGGCCAGTAAAAATATCAGGTCCATGCTGTGGGCGCGCAGTTTGGCGGCAAATTCCACGCATTCTTCGGGCGGGTAGTCCACGATCAGCACGCCGTCCACACCGGCTGCCGAGGCATCACGGATGAAGCTGTCAGCGCCGTGTTTTTGGTCGTAGCGCTCCACCGGGTTGGCGTAACCCATCAGCACCACCGGGGTGGTGGTGTTGGTTTGGCGGAACTCACGCACCATGTCCAATACCTGCACAGTGCCAATGCCCAAGGCCAAGGCTTTGTCCCCCGCTTTTTGAATCACGGGGCCATCGGCCGAGGGGTCCGAAAACGGCACCCCCAGCTCGATGATGTCGGCCCCGGCTTCGGCCATGGCGTGCATCAGGGGCACGGTGGTGGTTTTTTGGGGGAAACCTGCCGTGACATACGGGATCAGGGCTTTGCGGTCCTGGGATTTCAGGGCGGAGAGGGTGGGGTCGATGCGGCTCATGTGGGGCTCTTACTTCACAAAGTTCACGGGCTGCTCGCCACCTTTGACCGATTGGCCTTGGCAGCTGGGGCGGCAATAAAAATCGGCGTTCGACAAGTCGGCCACGGTGCCGATGTCCTTGTCGCCGCGACCCGATAGGTTGACCAAAATGCTTTGGTCCGGACGCATGGTCTTGGCCAGATTCATCGCGTAGGCCACGGCGTGGCTCGATTCCAGGGCGGGGATGATGCCCTCGGTGCGGCACAGGTAGTGGAAGGCTTCCAGCGCTTCCTTGTCGGTGATGCCCACGTACTCGGCGCGGCCGATGTCTTTTAAATAAGCGTGTTCGGGGCCGACGCCGGGGTAGTCCAGACCCGCGCTCACACTGTGCGTTTCGGTGATCTGGCCGTTCTCGTCTTGCAGGATGTAAGTACGGTTGCCGTGCAGCACGCCGGGTGTGCCCAGTTGCAGCGAGGCAGAGTGCTTGCCTGTGTCCAGGCCCTCGCCTGCGGCTTCGACGCCGATCAGGCGGGTTTTGTCGTGCGGAATGTAGGGGTAGAAGATGCCCATGGCATTGCTGCCACCGCCCACACAGGCGATCACAGCGTCGGGCTGCTGCTCGGCCATTTGGAGCGTTTTGAACATCTCGGGCATTTGCGTCAGGCACTCTTCACCGATCACGCTTTGGAAGTCGCGCACCATCATGGGGTAGGGATGGGGGCCTGCCACGGTGCCGATGATGTAGAAGGTGTTGTCCACATTGGCCACCCAGTCGCGCATGGCTTCGTTCAGGGCGTCTTTGAGTGTTTTGCTGCCGGACTCCACGGGCACCACGGTCGCACCCAAGAGTTTCATGCGGTAAACGTTGGGGCTTTGGCGTTTGACGTCTTCGGCGCCCATGTAGACCACACATTCCAGGCCGTAGCGGGCACAAATGGTGGCCGTGGCCACGCCGTGCTGACCCGCACCGGTTTCGGCAATGATGCGCGGCTTGCCCATGCGCTTGGCCAGCATGGCCTGGCCGATGGTGTTGTTGATCTTGTGGGCACCCGTGTGGTTCAGGTCTTCGCGCTTCAAGAAGATTTGTGCGCCGCCCATCTCACGGCTCATGCGGGCCGCGTGGTAAACGGGCGAGGGGCGGCCCACAAAGTGCGCCAGCTCGGACTTGAATTCGGCGATGAAGGCCGGGTCGTGTTGGTACTGGGCGTAGGCGGCTTTGAGCTCGTTGATGGCGTGGGTCAGGGTTTCGCTGACAAAGCTGCCGCCATAGATGCCGAAATGGCCTTTGAGGTCAGGTTGTTGGTAATCGAACATGGTAATGGCCTTCGTTGGGGCGGGGCCGCTCGGTGCTTGCAGGGCTGAGCGCTGCAAAGTAAGCCGAGGCTTGCCCGTGAACTGATTTAAAGGGGAGAGGGATTGTCTGCGGTGCGCACCGCTTGGACAAACTGCCGCATTTTGTCGGCATCTTTGAGGCCCTTGCCTGCTTCGATGCCGGAGCTCACGTCAACGGCCAGAGATAGGCCGTGCGTGCGCAGTGCCCGAATGCCATCGCCCACGTTTGCAGGTGTGAGTCCACCAGACAAAACGAGGTGAGCATTGACGTTTGGTGGCAGGAGTGACCAATGGAATGTTTTGCCGCCGCCGCCGTATCCGTCGACATGGGCGTCGAGCAAGAGGGCTTGGGCTGCGTGATGAAGGTGTGCAAATTCTAGCAAGTCGAAGTCGTGGACCTCGGACAGGGGGATTCGGGCGGCTTTGAGGTGGGGGCGGCCTGTGCGCCGCGACATGTCTTCGCAGAAGTCGGCCGACTCGTCGCCATGAAACTGCAGCAATGCGCCGGGCACGGCGGTGCAAGCGGCCTCGATGCGCTCAGGCGTTTCGTTAACGAAGAGGAGCACAGGTGTCACAAAAGCGGGCAGCAGGCGTGCCAGCTCGGCCGCCCGCTCGATGCTCACGCTGCGGGGGCTGGGCGGGTAGAGCACAAAACCAATGGCGTCGGCACCCATGGCGCAGGCGGCCAGCACGTCGGCCTCGCGGGTGAAACCACACATTTTGATGCGGGTGCGTTGCTGCGGGGCGGGGCTGATCAGCGTCATGGCAACCAATCAAAAGCAGGGGTGGTGTCGGGCAGGCCCCATTCGGGGCTGTAGATGGGCCCTGCAAAGTACAGCCCATCTGGAGAAAACGTGGGCGCTGCGGCGTCGCGGCTTTGGGCCCGCAGCACCTCACGCATCCAGTCGGGGGATTGGTTGCCTTGGCCGATGGTGACCAGGCAGCCCATGATGTTACGGATCATGTGGTGCAAAAAGGCGTTGCCCTCGAATTCAAAGCGCCAATAAGCGCCATGCCGGGTGATGCCGATGTGCCGCAGGGTTTTGACGGGCGACAGTGCTTGGCAGCTGCTGGCCCGGAACGATGAAAAATCGTGCTCACCCAGCAGATGCTGGCTGGCTTCGCGCATGGGTGCTTCGGCCAGCGGACGGTACACCCAGCCCACGCGGCCCGCTTCCAGGCTGGGGCGCACGATCGAGTCCAGCACCACATAGATGTAGCGCCTGCCCGTGGCACTGGCGCGGCAATGGAAGGTCTCGGGCACAACCTGCGCCCATTGCACCGCGATGTCGGAGGGCAAATAGCGGTTGGTGCCGCGCACCCAAGAGTGGGTGTCGCGCTCCAGGTGGGTGTCAAAGTGCACCACCTGCATGAGGCCGTGCACGCCCGCATCGGTGCGGCCTGCGCACAAGGTGCTGATGCGGGGCACGTCACCAAATTGGGCCAGTGCTTTTTCGAGTTTGTCTTGAATGGTCAGGCCCGTGGCTTGACTTTGCCAGCCTTGGTAAGCCGTGCCCGAATAGCAGACGCCCAGGGCCAGCCTCACCTGATTTGGCCGAGCATTTGGATGGCGCGGGCCTTGATGTCGCCATGGGTCAATGAAATCACCGACAGAATCAAAGCACGGGCCAGGTCCTTGTCACCCTTGGCCAAGAGTTGAGCGGCCAGGTTGAGCTTGCTGACTTCGGTGTCCTCGGCTGCGGTGGTGGCCGGTGGCGGGCTCACCGGTGTGGGTGCCGCATAGGCGGGCGTTGGCGCCATGGGGGCAGGTGCGGTCGATGGCTGAAGGTTCAGGTCGATCGAACTCATTTGCGCGGGAACAGGCATGGGGCTGGGCGTGGCCTGCATCACGGGTTCCGTGCTTGGCGCAGGAATGTCGTCGTAGGACGGTGCGTAAATGGATTCTGGCTCAGCCGACCTTCTTCTCATCCAGAATGCCACCAGCAAGATGGCCGCTAGCAAACCCGCTGCCCAGGCCCACAGTTGCTTGTTTTCGCTCAGATCCTGTAGGCTCGAACTGGTCATCGTGGACGTTGGAGCCTGTGATGTCGGCAAGGTCTGGGCCGAGGGGGTGGCAGGCGCAGTCGACACGGCTGCAGCAGAGGGCGTGTTCGAGGCGCTCGCGCTGTTCGTCGAAGCAGGGTTTTGGGTCAGGGCTTCCAAATCCTTCAGGTTTTTGTTCAAGGCGGCCAGCTGGTCCGAAGTGTCCTTGGCTTCGCGCTCGCTGGCCAATTTGGCATCGGCCGCGTTGGCACTGACACTCGATTTGGACAAGGTCAGTTTGTCTTGCTGCAGTGCGCCGGGCGCAGGCTTGGCAGGCTCGGCGGTCACGGTGCCCGACATGGAGCGCGAATTTTTGGAATCCACCAACAAAGGAGACTCGGCCAGACGTCTGGCGTATTCCGCAAACTCCTTGGTTTGGGCAATCACGGTTTTGCGGGCTTCATCGCGTGAAATTTGTGTGGCTTCACCCAGGTCTGGGATCCGCAGCACAGCACCCGCCTTGACCAGATTCACGTTGCCTTGGATGAAAGCATCCGGATTCGCCTTGAGCATGGCCAACATCATTTGGTCCAAGCTGGCTTGGCCGCCCAAATAGCGAATGGCCAGTCGAGAGGCTGTGTCTCCGGGTCTGACCTTGATGGATCTGTCACCGGTTTCCCGAGATGGCTCATTGCCTTTGGGTCTGGCTTGGACTGCGGGCGCTCTCAACGCTGCGGTGGATGCGCTGGTTTCGGTGGTGGATGGCTGAGGACGTGGAGTCTGGGTGTTGTCGACCGGCGCAAAGCGATAAACAGGGATGTTTCTGGCGTTCAGCTCGACGCTGGTGGCATTCAGGGGGTTGGCCGAAGCAGGTGTTTCAACCACTCGAGCGAGTGCAGGGGCCGGTGGAATGGGCTGGACCAGCGGGGGCACAACAGGCAACTGAGGGCTGTTGGCAGAGGCAGGTGTTGAAGAAGAGCGGGCCAGCCGGTCACTCACGGAATTGAGCAGCAAAGCATAGTTTTTGGTGAGCTTGCCGCTGGAGGTTTGGGCTTCCAGAATCAGGTCAATGAAGTTTTCCTGAATGGGCGCTCGCCCGTTCAAGGTGATGACCGGGGTGCCGTTAGGCCGGTTTTGCAAGCTGGCTGTGACGCCGTTCAGAGCCGGGTTGAACTCCATGCCCGCTTGGCTGAAGGCACCCGGCGAAGCCAATTGGGCGCGGAGTGACCGCAATTCTTCAGGCGAAGCCTGGGCGACCTCAATTTCAGCCCTCAAGGGCTCACCAATGCCCGAAAGGATCTGAAGCCGACCCAAGTCCAACGCGGCTGCGGGCAAAACCCATGCTGAAAAAACCAAAGCACCCAAGGCTTTCATCTTGTGATTTTTTGGCATTTGGCGTTTGGTTTGACCCATGGGTATCCCGGAAAACTGTTGTGGTTTCAATGGTGAATCAGGCATCCAAGAGGATGCGCAGCATGCGGCGCAGCGGCTCGGCGGCTCCCCAAAGCAATTGATCACCAATGGTAAAGGCGCCAATATACTCCGGTCCCATGGCCAACTTGCGTACACGTCCCACGGGGATGGTCATGGTGCCGGTGACGGCCACAGGTGTCAAGTCTTTGATAGTCGCTTCGCGGGTGTTAGGAATTACTTTGACCCAATCATTGTCCGCAGCGATCATGGCTTCGAGATCGGCCACAGGCACGTCTTTTTTGAGTTTGAAGGTCAGGGCCTGGCTGTGGCAGCGCATGGCGCCCACACGAACGCAGAAACCGTCGACCGGAATGGCAGAAGAGCCAAAAGCCTCACCCATGCCCAAAATCTTGTTGGTCTCGGCCATGCCCTTCCACTCTTCTTTGGACATGCCGTTGCCGAGATCTTTGTCGATCCAAGGGATCAGCGAGCCGCCCAGAGGTACACCAAAGTTGGCGGTTTCAGAGGCGGTCAAAGCGCGTTGTTTGGCCACGACCATGCGGTCGATTTCCAAAATGGCGCTCTTGGGGTCGTCCAGCAAGGCTTTGACTTCGGCGTTCAGGGTGCCGTATTGGGTCAACAGTTCGCGCATGTGTTGCGCGCCGCCGCCCGAGGCCGCTTGGTAGGTCTGGGTGCTCATCCACTCCACCAAACCGGCTTTGTAGAGGGCGCCCACGCCCATCAACATGCACGATACAGTGCAGTTGCCGCCCACCCAGTTCTTGCCGCCGTGTGCCAAGGCGTTTTTGATCACGGGCATGTTGACCGGATCCAAGATGATGACCGCGTCTTTTTCCATCCGCAGGGTCGACGCCGCATCGATCCAGTGGCCGTTCCAGCCCGCTGCACGCAGTTTGGGGAAGACTTCGGAGGTGTAATCGCCACCTTGGGCGGTGATGATGATCTCGCAGCGCTTGAGCTGCTCGAGGTTGAAAGCGTCTTGCAGCGTGGTTTCGTTCTTGGCCATCGAGGGGGCTTTGCCACCCGCGTTCGATGTAGAGAAGAACAGGGGCTCGATCAGGTCAAAGTCTTTTTCCTGAATCATGCGGTCCATTAGAACCGAGCCGACCATGCCGCGCCAGCCGACCAAACCTACTAACTTGCTCATTTCAACGCCCTTTCAGTTTTAAACAGTGTCAGACCAGACTGTTTGCCCGGCTCGTCTGGCCGGGAGGGGCGCACGACGAACCAGGCCGGATCAGCCCTTAATGGTCGTGGTTTTTGTGGAAGTTGCACGCGCACCAGCAGCCACTGCAGCGGCAGTGATCAGGTTCAGGGAGAACGTGTGGGCGTGAAACATGGGGCCTGATTGTAGCGGATTGGCTGGCGTGGGCCTGACAAGCGCAAGGGTGCATTGCGCGTAAACCCTTTGTCTTCAGGCTGTTGCGGCTGTCTATACTTTTCGCAAGGATACATGCATGACTTCACAACAACTGATCTTGAGTTTGGTGCTGGCCACCATGGTGTTTTCGGTGTCGCTGGAATTGCGCGTCGAGGACTTCCGGCGGGTCGCGCAAGCGCCGCGTGCGGTGCTGTGTGGCTTGATCCCCCAATTCATCTTGCTGCCGGTCGGCACCTGGCTGGCCACGCTGGTGCTGGATTTGCCCGCCAACGTCGAGGCGGCCATGATTTTGGTGGCAGCCTGCCCAGGCGGCAGCCTGAGCAACGTGATCACCCACTTGGGGCGCGGCAACACGGCCTTGTCGGTCAGCATCTCTGCCGTGGCCAGTTTGATTGCGCTGTTTGCCACGCCCTTCAACTTCAGCTGGATGATCGCGGCCAACCCTGAGACGGCATCGTGGCTGCGCGAGTTGTCGATCGACCCCTCTGGCATTTGGCTGAGTTTGTTGATGGTCCTGGGCATTCCGCTGGCGCTGGGGCTGCTGTTTTCGCACCAGTTGCCTGCTTTGACGCAGCGCATCCGCAAGCCGCTGGGCAATTTTGCCGTGGGCGCTTTGATCTTGTTCATCGTGGCCGGCCTCATCAAGGAGCGGCAGCTGCTGACGCTGGGCCTTTTGCCCACCTTCTTGATTGTGGTCTTGCACAACGCCAGCGGCCTGTTTTTGGGCTGGGCCACAGCCAAGTCCATGGGCATGACTGAGCGCGACCGCAGGGCCATCATGATCGAAGGCGGCATGCAGAACTCGGGCCTGGCGCTGGGCATCATTGCTTTGCAGTTTGGCAGCGATCTGGGCATGGTCACCCTGGCCAGCCTGTGGGGCATTTGGCACATCGTCAGCGGCTTGGGACTGGCTTTTTATTGGAAGAGAAAAGATGCTCGATTGCTTGATTAAGAACGGCACCGTGGTGGACGGTACGGGCGCGCCCGCCCGTGTGGCCGATGTGGGTGTGCGTGGGGGCCTCATTGTGGCGGTGGGCCAGGTGGACGAACCCGCCTTGCAAACCGTGGACGCCACAGGCCTGTGGATCACCCCCGGTTTTGTCGACATCCACACCCACTACGACGGACAAGTGACCTGGGACGAGTGCTTCACCCCCAGCATCTACCATGGCGTGACCACGCTGCTGATGGGCAATTGCGGCGTGGGCTTTGCCCCTAAAAGACCTGGCCATGAAGACGACCTGATCAAGCTGATGGAGGGCGTGGAAGACATTCCGGGGGCGGCGCTGCACGAGGGCATCCGCTGGAATTGGGAAAGCTTTCCGCAGTACATGGACGCGCTGGCCGTCACGCCGCGCAGCCTGGACTATTTGGTGCAGGTGCCGCACGACCCCTTGCGCATGTATGTGATGAAGGAGCGTGCCCTGGCCCATGAGCAGGCCACGGCGCAAGACATCGAGGCCATGCGTTCGCTGTTGCGCGAAGCCCTGCAGGCCGGTGCCGCCGGGTTCAGCACCGGGCGCAGCGACAACCACCGCACCTCCGAGGGCAAGGACACCCCTGCCGCGAATGCGGGCAACGACGAATTAACCGGCCTGGCTCAGGCCTTCGAAGGCCTGGGCCACGGCGTGGTGCAGATCGTGAGCGACTTCAACCTGCTGAACGGCCCCGACCAGTTCGACGCCGAGTTCGACAGCGTGGAAGCGTTGGCGCGGGCCAGTGGCAAGCCGGTGTCCATGACTTGGCTGCAACGCGACCCGGGTGGCGAGCAGTACCTCAAAATTCAGCAGCGGGTCGAAGCGGCGGTGAATACGGGCCTGCCGCTGTACATGCAGACGGCGGTTCGAGGCATTGGCGTGCTCAACGGGCTGGACGCGAGTTTTCACCCCTTCATGGGTTTTCCGTCTTACAAAGAGGTGGCGCATTTGCCTTTGGCAGAGCGTGCCCAGGCGCTGCGCGATCCGGCGCGCAAGGCCCGCATCTTGTCGGAAAAGTC
The DNA here is from genome assembly GCF_001412535.1 of Limnohabitans sp. 63ED37-2. GTDB lineage: Bacteria > Pseudomonadota > Gammaproteobacteria > Burkholderiales > Burkholderiaceae_C > Limnohabitans_A. The sequence continues at coordinate 875,945 of NZ_CP011774.1, forward strand.
CGAGCGGCTGGCTGGCGACGGCAGCGCCATTCCGCCGTTGGTGGACATCTTGCTGGCCAAGATTGACCTCATCAGCGGCCGCATGTTCGCGCTGGAAGACACGCTCAACTACGAGCCCTCGGTCATGCAGAGCTTTTTGGTGCGGGCCAAGCAGGCGGGCATCAAGCCGCTGGAGGCGATTTACGACCACCTGAGTGCGGGTACTGGCGAAGGCCTGATTTATTTTCCGATATTCAATTACAACGAGGGCTCGCTCGACGCGGTGCGCCGCATGCTGGCCCACCCCAGAGCGCTCAGCAGCCTGAGCGACGCGGGTGCCCATGTGGGCACGGTGTGTGATGCCAGCTTTCCGACTTTCATGCTCACGCACTGGGTGCGCGACCGAGGTCGTGACAGTATCCCGCTTGAAACCGCGGTGGAGATGCTCACGAGCCGCAATGCCCGGTACTTGGGCTTGTCAGACCGGGGCGTGATTGCGCCGGGCATGCGTGCTGACCTGAACGCCATCGACCCCCAGCGCCTGAGCATGGGCCTGCCCCGCCTGGTGCGCGACTTGCCTGCAGGCGGCAAACGCTTTGTGCAAAAGGCCGAAGGCTATGTGGCCACCTGGGTGGCGGGCGAGCAGGTGCAGCGCGAAGGCGAGATCACAGCGGCCCGCCCGGGGCGCTTGGTGCGCATGGGCCAGGCCTGAGGGCGCAAATAAACAAAGCCCGGCCACCTTTGCAGGTGCCGGGCTTTGTTGTTGGCGGAGGTTGATCAGCCGAGTTTGATCAGCCCAGCGCCTTGACCACCGCATCACCCATTTGCGCGGTGCCCACCTTGGTGGTGCCTTCGCTGTAAATGTCGCCCGTGCGCAGGCCTTGGGCCAGCACTTTTTGCACAGCCGCTTCGATGCGCTGGGCCGCTTCGGGCTGGTTCAGGCTGAAGCGCAGCATCATGGCCGCAGACAAGATGGTCGCCAGCGGGTTGGCCACGCCTTTGCCCGCAATGTCGGGGGCGCTGCCGTGGCTGGGTTCGTACAGGCCTTGGTTCTTGGTGTTCAGGCTGGCTGAGGGCAACATGCCGATGGAGCCCGTCAGCATCGAGGCTTCGTCGCTCAGGATGTCGCCGAACATGTTGCCGGTGACCACCACGTCAAAACGCTTGGGTTCTTTGACCAACTGCATGGCGGCGTTGTCCACATACATGTGGTCCAGCGCGATGTCGGGGTACTCTTTGCCCACTTCGGTGACAACGTCTTTCCAGAACTGGAAAGTCTCGAGCACGTTGGCTTTGTCCACGCTGGTCACGCGGCCTTCGGTGCCTGCGGCCTTGCGCTTGCGGGCGGCCTGGAAGGCCACATGCGCGATGCGTTCGATCTCGGGCTTGGAGTAGCGCATGGTGTCGAAGGCTTCTTCCGCGCCAGGAAAGTGGCCATCGGTGGCGATGCGGCGGCCGCGTGGCTGGCCAAAGTAAATGTCACCCGTGAGCTCGCGGATGATGAGGATGTCCAGACCCGAGATCAACTCGGGCTTGAGGCTGGATGCACCGACCAGTTGCTCGTAGCAAATGGCAGGGCGGAAGTTGGCGAACAGCCCCATGTTTTTGCGCAGGCCCAAAATGGCTTGCTCGGGGCGCAGGGGCCGGTCGAGCTTGTCATATTTCCAGTCGCCCACCGCGCCAAACAGCACGGCATCACTGTCCATGGCCAGCTTGAGCGTGGCTTCGGGCAGGGGGTGGCCAAATGCGTCGTAAGCCGCGCCGCCGACCAAGGCGGTTTCCATCTCGAACTTCAAGTCGAGCGTGTTCAGGACTTTGACGGCTTCAGCGACGATTTCGGTGCCGATGCCATCACCGGGGAGGACTGCGATTTTCATGGGGCTTCTCGTGTTTTTTATGCGTTGACGGCGGTGTGAGCCAACCAGGGTTTGGTGGCTAGACGCTCGGCTTCAAAGGCCTTGATCTTGTCGGCGTGGCGCAGGGTCAGACCAATGTCGTCCAGGCCGTTGAGCAGGCAGTACTTGCGGAAAGCCTGCACCTCGAAGGGGATCTCTTCGCCTTGAGGGCGCACCACCACTTGGCGTTCCAGATCGACCGTGAGTTCGTAGCCGGGGAAGGCGGCCACTTCATTGAACAGCAGGTCCACGGCGGCCTCGGGCAAGACGATGGGGAGCAGGCCGTTTTTGAAGCAGTTGTTGAAGAAGATGTCGGCAAAGCTGGGCGCGATCACGCAGCGAAAGCCGTATTGATCGATGGCCCAGGGGGCGTGTTCGCGGCTGGAGCCGCAGCCGAAGTTCTTGCGGGCCAGCAAAATGCTCGCGCCTTTGTACCGTGGCTGGTTGAGCACGAAGTCGGGGTTGGGCTTGCGTTGGCTTTCGGGCACGCCGGGCTCGCCCTTGTCGAGGTAGCGCCATTCGTCGAACAGGTTGGGGCCAAAGCCGGTCTTGCGGATCGACTTGAGGAACTGCTTGGGGATGATGGCGTCGGTGTCCACGTTGGCGCGGTCCATCGGGGCCACGATGCCTTTGAGGAGGGTGAATTTCTGCATGGTGTGATTTCCCGGTCGCTTCAGGCGAATTTGCGGATGTCAACAAAGTGGCCGTGCACGGCCGCGGCGGCGGCCATGGCGGGGCTGACCAAGTGGGTGCGGCCACCCGCGCCTTGACGGCCTTCGAAGTTGCGGTTGCTGGTGGAGGCGCAGCGCTCGCCGGGCTCCAAGCGGTCGGCGTTCATGGCCAGGCACATGGAGCAGCCTGGCTCGCGCCACTCAAAGCCTGCGGCTTTGAAAATCTCGTGCAGACCTTCGCGCTCGGCTTGTTCTTTGACCAAACCGGAGCCGGGCACGACCATGGCCAGCTTGACGTTTTTGGCCACTTTCTGGCCGAGCTTTTTGACGACGGCGGCGGCTTCGCGCATGTCTTCAATGCGGCTGTTGGTGCACGAGCCGATGAAGACCTTGTCGATGGTGATGTCGGCCAGTGCCTTACCGGGCTGCAAGCCCATGTAGGTCAGTGCACGCTCAATCGCGTCGCGCTTGACGTCGTCTTTTTCCTTGTCGGGGTCGGGTGTGTGGCCGTCGATGCCCAGCACCATTTCGGGCGAGGTGCCCCAGGTGACCTGCGGCACGATGGTGCTGGCGTCCAGCTCCACCACGGCGTCAAAATGCGCGCCGGGATCGGACTGCAGGGTCTTCCAGTAAGCCACAGCATGGTCCCACTCCACACCCGTGGGCGAAAGCAAGCGGCCTTTGACGTAGTCGATGGTTTTCTCGTCCACCGCGACCAGGCCTGCGCGTGCGCCGCCTTCGATGGCCATGTTGCAGACCGTCATGCGGCCTTCCATGGACAGGCTGCGGATGGCCGAGCCTGCGAATTCGATGGTGTAACCGGTGCCGCCCGCGGTGCCAATCTTGCCGATGATCGCCAGCACGATGTCTTTGCCCGTCACGCCTTTGGCCAGATTGCCCTCGACTTTGATGAGCATGTTCTTGGCTTTTTTGGCCAAGAGCGTTTGGGTGGCCATGACGTGCTCGACCTCGGAGGTGCCGATGCCGTGCGCCAGTGCGCCAAACGCGCCGTGGGTGGAGGTGTGTGAATCGCCGCAGACCACGGTCATGCCGGGCAGGGTGGCGCCGTTTTCAGGGCCAATGACGTGGACGATGCCCTGGCGCTTGGACAGGAAGGGGAAGAAAGCGGCAGAGCCGTATTCCTTCATGTTGGCATCCAGCGTGGTGATTTGCTCTTTGCTGATCGGGTCGGTGATGCCGTCGTAGCCCAATTCCCAGCCGGTGGTGGGGGTGTTGTGGTCGGCCGTGGCCACGATGGAGCTGACACGCCAGACTTTTCGGCCCGCTTGGCGAATGCCTTCGAAGGCTTGAGGGCTGGTGACTTCGTGCACCAAATGGCGGTCAATGTAGAGGACGGAGGTGCCGTCTTCTTCGGTGTGGACGACGTGTTCGTCCCAGATCTTGTCGTAGAGCGTGCGTGCCATGGAGCTTCCTTGCTGTGCAACCGCACATTTTATGCGGATACCCAAAGGGCGAGCGGACACAAGTGACAGCGTAGGGACAGGCGGATGCCCGCCTGGGGGCGCTGCTCAGAGTTCTTCCACGCGCCGGGGAGGGTAACTGTCCCAGGACTGGCAGCCCGGGCAGTGCCAGAAGTGCTCTTTGGCTTCAAAACCACAAGCCGCGCAGCGGTAACGGGCCAAAGGTTTTGTGGCGTTTTCAAGCGTTTTTTGCACGGGCGCAGGCAAAACGCCGACTTCGTTTCTTGCCCCGTTCAGCCAGCGGCTGGCGGCCATCATGGAGGGGTGGTTTTGCAGATGGTCAAGGTAGCGCTGCAGGGCGTTGGCTTCGCTGGTGGTGGCCGATGGCGTGTTGTGGGCTTCGAGTGTTGTGATCGCATCCAGCACATCGATGCAGGGCTGGCGCTGGTAATGGGCTTTCAACAAATCACCAGCCTGGGTCGCCAAGCCGCAGGCCAGGGCCGCTTGCGCGTAGCTGGCTGCGGCCAAGGGGGCGGCCATGTCGTTGTGCTCAAAAAAGACCGACAAGTTCTCGTAGGCGGCCCTTGCTTGCCCTTGACTCAGCTGCAATTGCCCCATCAACAGGCGAGGCCTGGCCGCACGGGGGTGGTCTTGCAGGGCTTGTGCCAACAAGTCGAGTGCTTTGGCACTGTCACCCTTTTGCACCTCTTCGCGGGCTTGCTCGCATTGGTAATGCGCCAGCCGGGTGCCAAAGTCGGCCTCGCCGGATTTTTCGAGCAAACGGGCCACCGCAGCGGCTTCGGGCCACTCGCGTGAGCGCTCGTAAATGGCCATGCGGGCCAGCCGGGCTTGGCCTTCGTAAGAAGTGCCCTCAAGTTTGCGCAGCGCTTCTTCGGCGCGGTCCAGCAAGCCGGCTTTCAAATAATCGAGTGCCAGACCGTGTTGCGCCCTTTGCCGGTCGGCCTGGCTGATGTCGGCACGCGAGAGCAGGTGTTCGTGCACCCGCACCGCCCGGTCATATTCGCCCCGGCGTCGGAACAAATTGCCCAGAGCAAAGTGCAGCTCGGAGGTGTCCGGGTCGTTTTGGACCGCTTCGATGAAGGCGTCAATGGCTTGGTCTTGCTGCTCGTTGAGCAGGTGGTTCAGGCCCTTGAAATAAGCGCGTGGTGCTTGCCGGTTGGCGATGCGCATTTGACGCAAATCCAGACGAGACGCGATCCAGCCCAAGGCGAATGCCGTGGGCAGGCCCAGCAAAATCCAGGTCAGGTCAAGCTCCATCGGTCACCTCGGACGTGGGGGCGGGGGGTGTAGTGGGTGGGGGCGGGGTATTTTTCTTGACGGCCTGACGCTCGCGCCACCAGCGCGGCACCATGCCCAACACACCCACCACCACGCCCAGCGAGAAGGCAGACAGCACCACCAGCACCGTGGGGGCCGACCAGTAGGTGCTGAAAAAGAAGTTCACACGGGTTTCTTGCTGGTTGTTCAGCGCAAAAGCAAACAGGGTGAAGAAAACAGTGGCTTTCAGCAACCACTGAAGCAGCCAGAGCAGGCGTTTCATGAATGGACCTCGGAAGCTGGAACCATTCTAAAGGCCCAAGCGAAAGAGCCGGTTGTGCGGTCGTGGAGACAAGCGCAAGCGTGCGCCATGCAGGTCATTGTCGAGCGTTTTCAGCGCTTTGCGGTGGCGCAGGGGTGCCCGCATCCACGGCTTCGCGCAGGGCTTTGCCAGGCTTGAAATGGGGCACGCGCTTTTCTGGAATCTGAACGCTTTCGCCAGATCGGGGGTTGCGGCCAACACGGGGTGGACGACGGTTGATCGAGAAGCTGCCAAAGCCGCGAATTTCGATGCGGTGGCCTTTGACCAGCGCGTCACTCATCGCATCGAGCACCGTCTTGACGGCCAGTTCGGCGTCGCGGTGGGTCAATTGCGCAAAGCGGGCGGCGAGTTCTTCAACCAGATCGGAGCGGGTCATGGTGTCAACTTGTTGTGGACGTGACGGGTGTTGCCTTGGGAAGGGTCCTGAAAAAAGCCTGCCCCCATGACAGGGGCAGGCTTTTCAGACAACGGACGTCATCAGATCACGAGGATCAGTTGTTGTCGAGCTTGGCACGCAACAAGGCGCCCAGGCTGGTTGTGCCAGCGTTCTCTGTCTTGGACTGCTGTGACAAGGAAGCCATGGCTTCTTGCTGGTCAGCTTGGTCCTTGGCCTTGATCGACAACTGGATGTTGCGGGTCTTGCGGTCCACGTTCACCACAACTGCAGTGACTTCGTCGCCGACTTTGAGCACGTGGCTCGCGTCTTCTACGCGGTCACGCGAGATTTCGGACACACGCAGGTAACCGATGATGTCTTCGCCCAGGTCGATTTCAGCGCCCTTGGCATCCACAGTCTTGACCTTACCGGTGACGATCTGGCCCTTGTCGTTGATGGAGGTGAAGGTGGTGAATGGATCGGAGTCAAGCTGCTTGATGCCCAAGCTGATGCGCTCGCGGTCCACGTCCACAGCCAAGACCAAAGCCTCAACTTCTTGACCCTTCTTGAATTCGCGCACGGCGTTTTCACCGGTTTCGTTCCAAGACAGGTCAGACAAGTGCACCAGGCCGTCGATGCCGGCAGCCAAGCCCACGAACACGCCGAAGTCGGTGATCGACTTGATCGGGCCCTTGACGCGGTCGCCGCGCTTGGTGTTCTGAGCAAACTCTTGCCATGGGTTGGCACGGCACTGCTTCATGCCCAAGCTGATGCGGCGCTTGTCTTCGTCGATCTCGAGGACCATGACTTCGACTTCGTCACCTAAAGCAACGATCTTCGAAGGTGCCACGTTCTTGTTGGTCCAGTCCATCTCGGACACGTGCACCAAGCCTTCGATGCCGGGCTCGAGTTCGACAAACGCGCCGTAGTCGGCGATGTTGGTGATCTTGCCGAACATGCGGGTGCCCTGTGGGTAGCGGCGGTTCACGCCCATCCAAGGGTCGTCGCCCATTTGCTTCAGACCCAAGGACACGCGGTTTTTCTCGGTGTCGAACTTGAGGATCTTGGCTGTGATTTCCTGACCGGCAGTGACCACTTCGGAGGGGTGACGGACACGGCGCCAGGCCATGTCGGTGATGTGCAGCAAACCGTCGATGCCGCCCAAGTCCACGAACGCACCGTATTCGGTGATGTTCTTGACCACACCGTGAACGATGGAGCCTTCGCGCAATGTTTCCATCAGCTTGGCGCGCTCTTCGCCCATCGAGGCTTCCACCACAGCGCGGCGTGACAACACGACGTTGTTGCGCTTGCGGTCGAGCTTGATGACCTTGAATTCCAGGGTCTTGTTCTCATAGGGAGAGAGGTCTTTGGTGGGACGTGTGTCGACCAAAGAGCCGGGCAAGAAAGCGCGGATGCCGTTGACGAGCACCGTGAGGCCACCCTTGACTTTGCCGCTGGTCACGCCAGTGACGAACTCGCCGGATTCGAGGGCTTTTTCCAAAGACATCCAAGAAGCCAAACGCTTGGCAGTGTCGCGGGACAAGATGGTGTCGCCGTAGCCGTTTTCGATGGAGCCGATGGCCACCGAAACAAAGTCGCCGACCTGGACTTCGACTTCACCCTGGTCGTTCTTGAACTCTTCGAGGGGCACGTAGGACTCGGACTTGAGACCGGCGTTGACAACCACGAAGTTGTGTTCGATGCGCACCACTTCAGCGGTGATGACTTCACCAGGGCGCATTTCGGTACGTTGCAGGGATTCCTCAAAGAGGGCGGCAAAAGATTCAGACATGTGATTTCCTCATCCACAAACAGGACTGACGAACGCGGAATGCGTCGTTTCCAGGAGCTGACTGTGGCGGTTGGTTGTGCGGTGTGAACCGCGGTTGGTTTTAAAAAACCACCTGGCCAGTGTGCAAGCTGCACGAGGAGAGCCGGGTGGAACTTCAAGTCAGCCTGCACAGGGCAGACTGGGTTGGCCGTTGTCAGTGGATCAACTTGTGTCGATCAACCGAAAACCTGCCGGCTTTGCCACCAGACCATCACTTGTTCCACCGAGGCTTCGATGGTCAAGGACGAGTTGTCCAGTTGTAAGGCATCTTGTGCGGGCTTGAGTGGCGCCACGCTGCGGGACATGTCCCGGGCGTCGCGCGCTTCCAAGTCAGCGCGAAGACTGTCGATATTAGCCGAAAAACCCTTAGAAATCAATTGCTTATGGCGTCTTTCAGCCCGTTTGGCGGCGCTGGCGGTCAAAAACACCTTCAAAGGGGCGTCTGGGAAGATCACGGTGCCCATGTCGCGGCCGTCGGCCAGCAGACCCGGCAGGCGCTGAAAACTGTGTTGCAGGTCGACCAAAGCCTCTCGCACGGAGGGCAATACAGACACTTTGGAGGCGTTCATGCCGCCTTGCTCGCTGCGGATCGCATCGGTCACGTCCACGTGGTTCAGCAGCACTTGCTCGCCTTCAAAACGCACGGGCAGGTGGCGGGCAAGGTCGGCGATTTGGGCTTCGTCAGCGGCTTCCAGTGTCAGGCCCACTTGCAAAGCAGCATGGGCGGTTACGCGGTAGAGTGCGCCCGAGTCCAGGTAGTGATAGCCCAAAGCCGCCGCCACGCGGCTGGCCAGCGTGCCTTTGCCCGAGGCGGTGGGGCCATCGATGCAAATCACAGGAATGTTGTGGGCGGCTGTGTGCGCCACCGAGAACAGGGCTTCAAAGTAGTCAGGGAAGGTCTTGGCCACGCATTTGGGGTCTTCGATGCGCACAGGGACTTGGTCAGCATTGAAGGCCGCCAGCGAAAAGCACATGGCCACCCTGTGGTCGTCGTAGGTGTGGATGCTGGCGCGTTGCCACTGGCTTGGCTTGAGTGGGTGGATGGTGATCCAGTCCGGGCCTTCTTCCACAGTGGCCCCGAGTTTGCGGCTTTCGTTGGCCATGGCCGCAATACGGTCGGTTTCTTTCACGCGCCAGCTGGCGATGTTGCGCAGCGTGGTGGGGCCATCGGCATAGAGCGCCATCACGGCCAAGGTCATGGCCGCGTCGGGAATGTGGTTGCAGTCGAGTGTGATGCCCTTGAGTGGCCAAGCGCCTCGGTGGATTTCTAGCCAGTTGGGGCCGCTGGTGATCTTGGCACCCATTTGCGCAGCGGCGTCCATGAAGCGGATGTCGCCTTGGATCGAGTCCGCGCCCACACCCTGGATGCGGATGCCGTTACCTTGCGCGATGGCACCTAAAGCGATGAAATAACTGGCCGAAGACGCATCGGCTTCGACGTGGATCGTGCCCGGCGACTGGTAGCGGCTGCCTGCTGGGATCACAAAGCGTTCCCAGCCTTGGCGCTCGACTTGAATGCCGTAGCGTGCCAGCAGGTTGAGCGTGATCTCGATGTAGGGCTTGCTGATGAGCTCGCCCACCACCTCGATGGTGATGGCGCGGTCTTGGGCTGCCAAGGGCAGCGCCATCAGCAGTGCAGTCAGGAACTGGCTGGACACATCGCCGCGCACGGGGATGGGGTTGTCCAGTTGCAGCGAAGGCTGGCGCACGCGCAGGGGTGGGTAGCCCTCGTTGCCAAGATAGTCGATGGCGCAACCCAGCTCGCGCAGGGCGTCCACGAGGTCGCCAATCGGGCGCTCGTGCATGCGGGGCACCCCCTTGAGGGTGAAGTCGCCGCCTTGCACAGCCAATGCTGCGGTGAGCGGGCGCATGGCCGTGCCTGCGTTGCCCATGAAAAACTCAATCGCCTCAGTCGGCCATGCGCGGCCGCCCAAGCCCGTGATGGTCACGGTGGTGCCATTGACCTGAACGCCGCAGCCCAGTTGACGCAAAGCGGCCAGCATCACGCGGGTGTCGTCCGAGTCCAGCAAGTCGTGGACCACGGTAGTGCCTTGGCACAGTGCCGAGAGCAGCAGCACGCGGTTCGAGATGCTTTTGGAGCCGGGCAGGGTGACGGTGCCGGACGCGCCTTGCAGCGCAGGAAGGTCGAGGAAGGCGGTGGAGAACATGGGTCAGTCTTCAGAGGCTTTGTTGCAAGCATTGCCCGCTTGCAGCGTCCAAGCCGAGCGCACATCGCTGGCTTGTTGAATCAGTTGTTGCAGCGCTGCGGTGTCGCCTTGTTTGAGAGCGTTTTCAAATTTGTCGAGTGCGCTTCGAAAGTGAGCCATCTGCATCAGCACTTCGGCTTGGTTGGCGCCCAAGATGTCGCGCCAGACGGCGGGGTCGCTGGCGGCGATGCGGGAAAAATCTCGAAAGCCAGGGCCCGCCATCTCCAAAAATGCCGCCCCTTGCGCCTGTGCGGTGAGCGCATTGACGGCCGCAAAGGCCAACAGGTGGGGCAAGTGGCTGACGGCTGCAAACGTGGCGTCGTGTGCCTCGGGCGTCATGTGGCTCACATGGCTGCCAATCGCGGTCCAGACTTCGCTCGCCATGTTGATTTGACGAATGCTGTTTTGCGGCAAGGGGGTGAGGATGGTGCGGCGCTGTTGGTAGAGATTGGCCTCGGCATGCTCGATGCCCGCCACTTCTTTGCCCGCAATCGGGTGGGCAGGCACCAAGCAGTTCAGGCGTTCACCCAGGGTCGCTTGTGCGGCGGCGATCACATCGCATTTGGTGGAGCCCACATCCATCAGCAGGGCCTGCGGTGCCAGCGCATCGCGCATGGCGGCAAAGCTGCTGTGCATGGCGCCCACAGGCACGGCCAGCAACACCAAATCGGCACCTTGCACCGCCTCGGCCACACTGTTGCAGGCTTGGTCGATGACCTTCAATTCCAATGCGCGTTGGCGTGTTCTTTCAGAGGCACTGAAACCTGTGATGTGTTGAACCAGGCCAGCCTGACGTAGAGCGAGCGCAAACGAGCCGCCCATCAGGCCGCAGCCAATCAGGGCCAGGCGTTGGAACTTCACTGCGTACTCACTCAGGCACAGGGTAAGAACCCAGCACCTTGTAGAACGCGCACAGGCCTTGCAACTCTTGCAGGGCAGCGGCCACATGCGGCTCGCTGATGTGGCCTTGCAGGTCAATGTAGAAGTAATACTCCCACTGGCCTGATTTGGCGGGGCGCGACTCGAAACGTGTCATGGACACACCGTTGTTCTTGAGCGGCACCAGCAAATCGTGCACCGCACCCGGGCGGTTAGTAACAGAGACCACCAAGCTGGTGCAGTCCTTGCCCGAGGCAGGTGGCGTGGCCAGGGTCTGGGGCAATGTGATCACGGCAAAGCGGGTGCGGTTGAAGGCTTCGTCCTGGATGGCGTGGTGCACGATGTGCAGGCCAAACTGGCTGGCTGCGCGTTCGCTGGCCAAAGCGGCCCAGGCCGGGTTGGTGGCGGCCAGGCGAGCACCTTCGGCGTTGCTGGAGACGGCGCGGCGCTCCACATGCGGCAGGTGCTTGGACAGCCAGCCTTGGCACTGGGCCAGCGCTTGGGGGTGGGCCATCACCACCTCAATACCCGCGTCCGAATTGAGTTGGCGCAGCAAATTGAAGCGCACCTGCAAACTGACCTCGCCCACCACATGCACGGGCGAGCGCAAGAACAAATCGAGCGATCGGGCCACCACACCTTCGGTGGAGTTTTCCATGCCGACCACGCCATATTGGGCGGTGCCCGCTGCGGTGGCGTGGAAGACTTCGTCGAAATTGGCGCAGTAAATCAGGTTGGCCGCGCTGCCAAAAAACTCAATGGCTGCTTGTTCGCAAAACGTGCCTTGGGGGCCGAGCACCGCCACGCGTTGCGGGGCCTCCAAGGCCAAGCAGGCCGACATGATCTCGCGCCAAATCGAGGCGACGTGTTCGTTTTTCAGGGGGCCGGGGTTGGCGCTGGTGATCTTGTCGATGACCTGGGCCACGCGGTCGGGGCGAAAGAAGGGCGAGCCTTCGGCGCGTTTGATCTCGCCGACTTGTTCGGCCACATGGGCCCGTTGGTTCAGCAGGCTCAGCAGTTGTTTGTCCAGCGCGTCAATTTGCACGCGCAGGGCACCCAGGGCATCCGACTGAATGGGTTGTTGGCTCATGAGCGAAAGTCTCTTTTGGATGGCCTGAATCAGGCCTGTGTTTTTTCAAATTCACGCATATAGGCCACCAGAGCCTGCACGCCTTCGATCGGCATGGCGTTGTAAATGCTGGCCCGCATGCCACCCACTGACTTGTGGCCCTTGAGTTGCAGCAAGTTGGCGGCTTTGGCGCCCGCCAAAAAGGCCTCGTTGCGTGACTCATCACGCAAGAAAAAAGGCACGTTCATGCGCGAGCGGCAGTCTTTGGCCACGCGGTTCACATAGAGGCTGGAGCTATCGAGGAAGTCGTAAAGCAACTGGGCCTTGGCGATGTTGCGCTGCTCCATGGCGGCGATCCCGCCGTTTTTTTTGAGCCACTGAAATACCAGCCCGGCGATGTAAATGCTGTAGGTGGGCGGGGTGTTGTACATCGACTGGTTGTCAGCCACCAGTTTGTAGTCAAAGGCACTGGGGCAATGCGGCAGGGCGTGGCCAATCAGGTCTTCACGCACGATGACCAAGGTCAGACCTGCGGGCCCCAAATTCTTCTGCGCACCCCCAAAAGCCAGGCCCACGCGTGACCAGTCCACCGGGCGCGAGGCCACATGCGAGGAAAAATCGACGACCAAAGGCGCATCACAACCCAAGGCTTTGAGGTCTGGCAGTTCGTGAAACTCCACGCCGTGGATGGTTTCATTGCCGCAAATGTGCACGTAACGGCTTTCAGCGCCGATTTGCCAAGTGGATGGCGCGGGCAGGGTGGTGAAGCCACCATCTTGCGCCGAAGCCGCCACGCGGGCTTGTCCGTACTTGCCCGCTTCTTTGAGCGACTTTTGGCTCCAGCTGCCCGTCAGCACAAAGTCCATGGCCCCGCCTTGCGACAGGTTCAAAGGCACGATGGCGTTTTCGGCCAGGCCGCCGCCTTGCATGAACAAAATCTTGAAGTGCGCGGGCACGGCCAGCAGCTCACGCAAGTCGGCTTCGGCCTGCTCGTAAATGCTGATGAACTCCTTGCCGCGGTGGCTCATCTCCATCACGCTCATACCCGAGCTGTGCCAGTCCAGCATCTCGGAAGCGGCTTGCTGCAACACAGCCTCGGGCATGACGGCGGGACCCGCCGAGAAGTTGAAAGCGCGCCCCATCACTTATTCCGCTGCGGGTGCGCTGTCGTCCGCTGCTGCATCGGCATCACCGGCTTCACCTTCGCTCACATTGGCATCGTTTTCCACAATGCGTTGCAAACCGCTGAGCTTGGCACCCTCGTCCAAACCGATCAAGGTCACGCCCTGTGTGGCGCGGCCCATTTCACGGATCTCGGACACGCGGGTGCGCACCAAAACACCCGTGTCGGTGATGAGCATGATTTCGTCTTCGGCTTGAACCAAGGTGGCCGCCACGACTTTGCCGTTGCGCTCGGATTGTTGGATGGCGATCATGCCCTTGGTGCCACGGCCGTGACGGGTGTACTCACTGATGTTGGTGCGTTTGCCGTAGCCGTTTTCGGTGGCGGTCAACACGCTCGCGCGGGCAACGGTGTCGTCTGCGGCAGCGGCAGGATCTTCTTGTTCTGACACCAGCATGGCGATCACGCTTTGGTGGTCCTCGATCATCATGCCGCGCACACCGCGTGCACTGCGACCCAATGGGCGCACATCGTTTTCGTCAAAACGCACAGCCTTGCCGCCGTCGCTGAACAGCATCACGTCGTGCTTGCCGTCCGTGAGGGCTGCACCAATCAAGAAGTCGCCTTCGTCCAGGTTGACAGCAATGATGCCGCCCTTACGCGGGTTGCTGAATTCGTCCAAGGATGTCTTTTTGACCGTGCCCATGGAGGTGGCCATGAACACATATTGGTTGTCGGGGAAGGTGCGCGCTTCGCCCGTCAAGGCCAGCACCACGTTGATCTTTTCGCCTTCTTGCAGCGGGAACATGTTGACGATCGGGCGACCGCGTGAACCGCGTGAACCCGCAGGCACTTCCCAGACTTTGAGCCAATACAAACGGCCCCGGTTGGAGAAGCACAGCAAATAGTCGTGTGTGTTGGCGATGAAGAGTTGGTCGATCCAGTCGTCCTCTTTGGTGGCCGCCGCTTGTTTGCCCCGTCCGCCACGCTTTTGCGCACGGTATTCAGACAGGGGTTGGCTCTTGATGTAGCCGCTGTGCGACAGGGTCACGACCATGTCGGTGGGGGTGATCAGGTCTTCGGTCGACAGGTCTTGTGCGCTGTGCTCGATCTCGCTGCGGCGAGCACCGATTTTGGTCTGGCCAAATTCTTGGCGCACGGTGCCCAACTCGTCACCAATGATGGTGGACACGCGCTCAGGCTTGGCCAGGATGTCCAGCAGGTCTTCGATCTCGGACATGACCTCTTTGTACTCGGCAACGATCTTGTCTTGTTCCAGACCGGTCAGGCGCTGGAGACGCATCTGCAAAATCTCTTGCGCTTGTGTGTCCGACAGGCGGTACAGGCCGTCCTGGCCCAAACCGTATTCGCGCTCCAGACCTTCCGGGCGGTAGTCGTCGGCGTTCACCACCGAGCCGTCGTCCCGGGCGCGGGTCAACATGGTGCGCACCATCTGGCTGTCCCAGGCGCGGGTCATCAACTCGGCCTTGGCCACAGGCGGCGTGGGGGCGCCACGGATGATCGCGATGAAGTCGTCGATGTTGGCCAAGGCCACGGCCAAGCCTTCTAGCACATGGCCCCGGTCACGCGCTTTGCGCAGCTCGAACACCGTGCGGCGTGTCACCACTTCGCGGCGGTGCTGCAAAAAGACTTGGATCAGGTCTTTCAGGTTGCACAGCTTGGGTTGGCCGTCGATCAGGGCCACCATGTTCATGCCGAAGGTGTCTTGCAGCTGGGTTTGTTTGAACAGGTTGTTCAGTACCACCTCAGGGACTGCGCCGCGCTTGAGTTCGATCACCAAGCGCATGCCGGACTTATCGGACTCGTCTTGAATGTGGCTGATGTCCTCGATCTTCTTTTCGTGCACCAATTCGGCCATGCGCTCTTGGAGGGTCTTTTTGTTGACCTGGTAGGGCAATTCATCGACCACGATGCACTGGCGCTGGCCTTTGTCGATGTCTTCGAAGTGGCACTTGGCCCGCATGACCACCCGGCCACGGCCCGTGCGGTAGCCCTCCTTGACACCGGTCATGCCGTAAATGATGGCCCCTGTCGGGAAGTCGGGCGCGGGCACAATTTCCATCAGCTCGTCGATCGAGGCTTCTGGGTTGCGCAGCAGGTGCAGGCAAGCGTCCACCACCTCGTTCAGGTTGTGCGGTGGGATGTTGGTGGCCATACCGACTGCAATACCGCCCGAGCCGTTGATCAGCAGATTGGGCAGGCGCGAGGGCAACACCAAGGGCTCTTTTTCGGAGCCGTCGTAGTTGGGGCCGAAGTCGACGGTTTCCTTGTCGATGTCCGCCAGCATTTCGTGGGCGATTTTGGCCAAGCGGATTTCGGTGTAACGCATGGCCGCCGCATTGTCGCCATCCACCGAGCCGAAATTGCCTTGACCGTCCACCAGCATGTGGCGCATGGAAAAGTCTTGGGCCATGCGCACGATGGTGTCGTAAACCGATTGGTCACCGTGGGGGTGGTACTTACCAATCACGTCACCCACGATACGGGCCGACTTCTTGTAGGGGCGGTTCCAGTCGTTGTTCAGCTCATGCATGGCGAACAACACCCTGCGATGGACGGGTTTTAAGCCGTCGCGCGCATCGGGCAGGGCGCGGCCCACGATCACGCTCATGGCGTAATCGAGGTAACTGCGCCGCATTTCCTCTTCTAGACTGATGGGCAGTGTTTCTTTGGCGAACTGGGTCATATGTAGAGGAGCAAAATTAACGCGGTGGAAACCGTCCATTTTAGGTGCAAGCGGTTGTCGCGTCCATGCAACATTTGGCATGCAATTGTGTTCACCTTTTGCTGTCTGTCCTGCATTTGACTAAGCCCTGCTGTGTCTATGGCACAATAAAAACAACGCAGCGGGTGACGGTCATCTGCAGCGTCTTTTTTTCGCAGCCCGTCTGCGGCTTTACCCCTCAAGAGGAAGACCATGAAAAAACTGAACAAAGTGGCGATGTTGTTGGCCTCGGCAGCGCTCGCATCTGCTGCTGGTGCGCAAACCATTGACAACTGGCGCAACGGCACAGGCGACCTGGTCTGGAAAAACGGTACCAACGAACTGTGCTGGCGTGATGCCAACTGGACTCCTGCTACTGCAGCGGCTGGCTGCGATGGCGCGATTGTGGCTAAGCCAGCTGCTCCTGCAGCTGCCCCAGCACCAGCCCCAGCTGCTCGTCCTGCAGCTCCAGCTGCAGCAGCACCCGCTCCAGCTCCTGCTGCTCCACGCCCAGCCGCTCCTCCACCAGCAGCCGCCACCAAAGTCACTTACGCTGCTGACGCTTTCTTCGACTTCGACAAGTCGGTCCTGAAGGCCGAAGGCAAAGCCAAGCTGGACGATCTGGTTGGCAAAGTCAAGGGCATCAACCTGGAAGTCATCATCGCTGTGGGTCACACCGACTCCGTGGGTTCTGACGCTTACAACCAGAAGCTGTCGGTCAAGCGTTCTGACGCAGTGAAGGCCTATTTGGTGTCCAAGGGCATCGAAAAGAACCGCGTCTACACCGAAGGCAAAGGTGAGAAGCAGCCTGTGGCTGACAACAAGACCTCTGCCGGTCGTTCTAAGAACCGCCGCGTGGAAATCGAAGTGGTCGGTACACGCCCTAACTGATCAGCCCCAAGATCAAAAAAGCCCCAGCAATGGGGCTTTTTTTCGTCTGTCGTTCAGGCCAGGGGCCTGTTCATTGACAATCAGAGCCCATGACTACAAGCCACACCAACGTTGATCCGGCCGAACTGGCCAAATTTTCAGAACTGGCCCACCGCTGGTGGGACCCTGAAAGCGAATTCCGGCCCCTGCACCAGATTAATCCATTGCGCCTGGAGTGGATCAACGGTTTGGTGCCCTTGACGGGTTTAAAAGTGGTGGACATTGGTTGCGGCGGCGGCATTTTGGCCGATGCCATGGCCCGTAAGGGCGCGCAGGTGCTGGGCGTGGACCTGGCCACCAAATCCCTCAAAGTGGCGCAGTTGCATGCGCTCGAAGCCGGTACACAAGGCGTGCAGTACCGTGAAGTCAGTGCCGAAGCCTTGGCCGCAGAGCAAGCCCAGCAGTTCGATGTGGTCACTTGCATGGAAATGCTGGAACACGTGCCAGATCCGGCTGCGGTGGTCAAAGCCTGCGCACAACTGGTCAAACCCGGCGGCTGGGTCTTCTTTTCCACGCTCAACCGCAACCCCAAGTCCTTTCTGTTTGCGATCGTCGGGGCTGAATACATTCTGAAACTCTTGCCCAAAGGCACACACGAGTTCGCTCGCCTGATCAAGCCCAGCGAACTCACGTCTTGGGCGCGTGAAGCCGGGTTGGATGCCCAAGGCTTCAAGGGCATGGAATACAACCCCTTCACCAAGCGTTATTGGCTCAGCCAAGACACCAGCGTGAACTATTTGCTTGCTTGCCGGAAAGCCTGACCATGTTCCAGAACGTACATGCTGTGTTGTTTGACCTGGACGGCACCCTGATCGACAGCGCCCCGGATTTGGGGGCTGCAGTGGACAAAATGAGGGTGGATCGCGGTTTGTCGTCCTTCCCTCTGGAGCATTACCGGCACATGGCCGGTGCGGGGGCACGTGGCATGTTGGGCATCGCTTTTGGCATGACGCCCGAGCACCCTGATTTCGAGGCCATGAAAGAAGAGTTTTTCGTCAACTACGAAAACTGCATGACCGAGCGCACCCGGATCTTCGATGGCGTGGTTGACATGATCGAACGCCTTGTGGCCCTAGAACTGCCCTGGGGCGTGGTGACTAACAAGTCCAACCGATTCACCGATCCGCTGACCTCGGCCATGCCCTTGTTTGCCACGGCAGGGACCATTGTTAGCGGCAACACCACACCGCATGCCAAACCGCATCCAGAGCCTTTGTTCGAGGCGGCCCGGCGCTTGTCGGTGGACCCGGCGCGCTGCGTGTACGTGGGAGATGATGAGCGCGACATTGTGGCGGGCTTGGCCGCGGGCATGGGCACGGTGGCCGCCACTTACGGTTATTTGGGCCAACAGACCGATATTTCGCGCTGGAACGCGCATTTGCACATCGATTCTCCAATTGAGCTCTTGAAATTCCTCCAGAGCGCCTAAAATAGGATGCTCAGGGGCTGCACTGGTTTCGACATGGGTTCGGACGCGTGGCAGGGCATGTCGAGGTTCTGATCCTCGTTAATCTTCGGAAAAAAAACTAACTGCAAACGACGAACGTTTCGCACTCGCCGCTTAATCCGGTGAGCCTTGCAACAGTTGGCCGATAGGCTGGGTTAGGGTGATGAGGGGGTTAAACCCCTCAAAGTCCTGGCTGCAAGGTAAAACATATGGGCTGGCATCACCTCGGGTACCTTGGGGTGGTGTGAGAAAAAAGGGTACTGGCTGGGTGTTCAGCGTGTCGCTGCGCGGTGCATCTGGCGAGACTCAAATCAGACGACTACACATGTAGAACTGTACGAAAAAGACTTATGGACGGGGGTTCAAATCCCCCCAGCTCCACCAAACCATCCAAAAACCAAGCTCTCGGGCTTGGTTTTTTTTGCCTGATCGCGGTTTCAAATCACGGGTCGCCTTCGGTACATGAGGGCTCTATCGGGTGCTGCAAAATAATTTTGACTGAACAGGTGCGTACCGACTTTGGCGCGTGCTGTGCAGATGCAAGAGCAAGGATGGCGGCGATGACTTTGGCAATGACGTGGCAAGAGTGGGTCCAACATGACGCGGTGGCCCTGGCCGAATGCGTGCGGCGGGGCGATGTGTCCCCTGCTGAGTTGGCCCAACAGGCGGCGACCGGGGTGGCCCTGATCAATCCGGCGGTGCAAGCGGTGGTCGAGGTGTTTGACGATGTGGTGGCCGACCCACTCAAAGACGGACTGAACCCTGAGGGGCCGTTTGCAGGGGTGCCTTTTTTCATGAAGGACCTGGGGCCAACTCTCAAGGGGCGCTTGCAGGAGATGGGGGCCCAGATGATGCGCGGCAACCGCGCCACGGCAGACACTTTCATCACCGGACAAATGCGCCGTGCGGGCCTGAACATCATCGGTCGCACCACCACACCCGAGTTCGGGGTGTGCAGCTCGGCCGAAAACCCGGCGGTGTATGTGACCCGCAATCCCTGGGACCCCGAGTACACCAGTTACGGGTCTTCTGCCGGAACGGCGGTGGCCTTGGCAGCCGGTGTGCTGCCGCTCTCGCACGCCACCGACGGCGGCGGCTCCATCCGCATCCCGGCTGGGGCCAACGGCAACATCGGTTTGAAGCCTTCACGCGGGGTGTTCTCGATCGCGCCTGCTGCGTCAGACTTGACTGGGCTGGTCTCGACCCAAGGCTGCCAAAGTCGCACAGTGCGTGACACGGCCGCTTTTGTGGACCACTGCCGTGGCGGGGCGCCGGGGGAATTCATGCCTTACTGGATGCCCGCAGAGCCTTACAGCACCTTGATCCAGCGTGACCCGCCGCGTCTGCGCATTGCGCTGTCACACGAGTGGGGCGACTTTCGGGCCGTGCCGCATTTTGTGGCTGAGTTGGAGCGCGTGGGGCGCTTTTTGGAGGGCCTGGGCCACCAGGTGGACTGGGCCTTGCCCGAGGTGGATTTCAGGGCCGCGTTTGATGCGCAAACCACCTGTTACATCAGCAACTTCGCGCAGACGATTTCCAACTTGTTGGCCCCTCGGGGCCTGACGCGCCCACCAGCGGATCTGGTCGAGCCGATCAACATCAAGATTTGGGAAATGGGCCTGAACACCAGCTTCACCGAGCGGGCCCGCATGCAGGCGGTGTTCAACACCACCTCGCGGGCGTTTGGTCAGTTCTTTGAAGACTGGGACATTATCCTCACGCCCATCACCGCTTTGCCCACACCCAAAATGGGCACGGTGGAATATTTGACGACCAGCGACAACCCGTCGGTGCTCGATTGGTTCAACCACCTGTGGTGCAACTTTGCCTACACCCCGTTGACCAATCTGTGCGGCATGCCGGGCATTTCAATGCCCATGGCTTGGCAAGAAAACGGCTTGCCTTTGGGCATTCATGCGCAGGCCCGCCAAGCCAACGACGGCCTGTTGTTGCAACTGGCCGCGCAGATCGAACGTGCCTTGGACGGTCAGTGGCACGCAGGGCGTGTACCTGAGGTGCATGTGACCAAGGATTCACAGGCGTAAAAAAACCGCTCAACGGATGTTGAGCGGTCGGGTCAGCCAAAGGCCGGATGGCTTACAGGCCGGCAGCGGCCTTCAAAGCAGCCGCGCGGTCGGTGCGCTCCCAGGTGAAGTCGGGCTCGTCGCGGCCAAAGTGGCCATAAGCGGCGGTCTTGCTGTAGATGGGGCGCAGCAAGTCGAGCATCTGAATGATGCCTTTGGGGCGCAGGTCAAAGTGCTCGGCGACCAAAGCGGCCAGCTTGTCGTCAGAGATCACGCCTGTGCCTTCGGTGTTCACCGTGATGTTCATCGGGCGTGCCACGCCGATGGCGTAAGCCACTTGGATTTGGCACTTGGTGGCCAAGCCTGCGGCCACGATGTTTTTGGCCACATAGCGGGCGGCGTAAGCGGCCGAGCGGTCCACTTTCGACGGGTCTTTGCCACTGAAGGCACCACCGCCGTGGGGGCAAGCGCCGCCGTAGGTGTCGACGATGATCTTGCGACCTGTGAGGCCGCAATCACCCTGGGGGCCGCCAATGACAAAGCGGCCTGTCGGGTTGATCAGGTACTTGGTGTCTTGCAGCCACTCTTTGGGCAGCACGGGCTTGATGATCTCTTCGATGATGGCTTCGGTGAAGCTGGCCTTCATCTTGGTCGATGTCTCAGACTGGTCAGGGCTGTGCTGGGTGGACAGCACCACGGTGTCGATGCTGTGGGGCTTGCCGTCCACATAGCGCATGGTCACCTGGCTCTTGGCGTCGGGGCGCAAGAAGGGCAGACGGCCGTCTTTGCGCAGCTGGGCCTGGCGCTCGACCAGGCGGTGGGCGTAATAAATGGGGGCGGGCATCAGCTCGGGCGTTTCGCTGCAGGCGTAGCCGAACATCAGGCCTTGGTCACCCGCGCCGATGTTGAGGTGGTCGTCGGACGCGTGGTCCACGCCTTGGGCGATGTCGTTGGACTGCTTGTCGTAGCAAACCATGACGGCGCAGCCTTTGTAGTCGATGCCGTAGTCGGTGTTGTCGTAGCCGATGCGCTTGATGGTGTCGCGGGCGACTTGGATGTAGTCAACGTGGGCGTTGGTGGTGATCTCACCCGCCAGAACGACCAGACCGGTGTTGGTCAGGGTCTCGGCGGCCACGCGGCTGCGGGGGTCTTGCTCGAAGATCGCGTCGAGGATCGCGTCAGAAATTTGGTCGGCAACCTTGTCGGGGTGGCCCTCTGAAACGGATTCCGAGGTGAAGAGGAAATTGCTGGACATGAAAAAAGCTCCTAAAGTTTTACAGGTTTGTCGGCGTTGCCGACCCTGTTAACCCGGAGCCTGGCGAACGCTTTAGCAGAATTTATGAATCGCCCTGCAAGTAGTTCAGATAACTCGGCGATGTGGAAATTATAAAAGATGTCAGAGCCCAGTCCAAAATCATGTCCAATACAGCCCATGGACATCCCCACTCCGATCGAAAACCGCTTGATTGACTTGGAAATCAAGGCAGGTTTCACTGAAGACCTGCTTGACCAGCTCAATGCACAGGTGTACCGCCAGCAGCAGCAAATTGACGCGCTGATTCAAGAGCTGCGCCAGATGCGGGATCGCCTGCCCGAATCGGGCGGCGGTGCTGAAATGCGCAACCTGCGCGACGAAATTCCGCCCCATTACTGAAACCCCTGCATTTGTAGCCGATGCACAGCGTTCAGGACATCCGTGACCACTTGCGTACTCTGGGGGCCAACGCCCTGCACGAGCAGCGCGTGCTGCGCCTTTGGACCCAAGCCAAGCCGCAGGACAGTGGCCGCAGACCGCTGGAGAGCTTCATGCCCACCGCCGTGCGCGAGGCTTTGCCAGCGCTCAGCCAAACGCTGAGTGGCCTGGTCACGCTGCGCGAGCAGCACCAGGGCCAAGACGGTTCGGCCCGATTGCTGGTCGGCCTGCAAGACGGCCAAACCGTGGAAAGTGTGCTCTTGCCGCGTGATGGCCTGTGTGTGTCGTCCCAGGTGGGTTGCGCCGTGGGTTGTGTGTTTTGCATGACCGGGCGCGAAGGTTTGATTCGGCAGGTGGGTAGCGCAGAGATCGTGGCGCAGGTCGCCTTGGCCCGCACGCTCAGGCCCGTCAAAAAAGTGGTGTTCATGGGCATGGGCGAGCCCGCGCACAACCTGGATGCGGTGATGGAAGCCATCGACTTGCTGGGCACGGTGGGCAACATCGGGCACAAGAATTTGGTGTTTTCCACCGTGGGCGATGCGCGGGTGTTCGAGCGCTTGCCGCAATGGCGTGTCAAACCCGCGCTGGCGCTTTCACTGCACACCACCCGGGCCGACTTGCGGGCGCAACTGCTGCCGCGTGCCCCGCGTTTTGACCCGCAAGACTTGGTCGAGGCGGGCGAGGTCTATGCCCGTGCGACGGGCTACCCGATCCAGTACCAGTGGACGCTGATCGAGGGCGTGAACGACAGTGCCGAAGAGATCGACGGCATCGTGCGCTTGCTCAAGGGTAAATACGCGCTGATGAACATGATCCCCTACAACGCGGTGCCCGATTTGCCCTATGCCCGGCCGAGTTGGGAGCGTGCCGCCGAGATCGCCCGCACCTTGCACCAGCGCGGGGTGTTGACCAAGCTGCGGCAGTCAGCCGGGCAGGACGTGGATGGGGGCTGTGGGCAGCTCAGGGCCAGGGATGTGGTCCAGCGTGAGCAGCGGGTGCACATTCACCCACGTATCACCGCCCCGGCAGCTTGACCAGACCACAGGACAGGGCCGTGCCCGTCAGAATCACCGCGCCGCACAGCAGCATCCAAGCCGTCACGCTCTCGCCCAAAAACAGCACACCGTAAGCGATGGCAAACACCGGCACCAAGAAGGTGACTGTCAGCGCCCGCGCGGGCCCGGAGTTCTCTATCAGCTTGAAGTACAGGATGTAGGCCACCCCGGTGCACAGCACCCCTACCACCAGCAAGGACCACCAGACCGAGGTGCTGGGCCAGTGATCAGGTCGATACCACAGCGCGGGCAAGACCAAGACCAGGGTGGCCCCGATCTGGCTGCCGGTGGCGGTGACCAGCGGCGGCAGGCTGGGGATGTGTTTTTTGGTGAAACTCGCGGCCAAGGCATAACAGGTGGTCGCGGCCAGACACGCGGCCACCGCCCAAGCCGGGGCAATGCCCGAGTCGTTGGGCTTGAAGCTCGCTTGGCCCCCGGCCAGCAGCACCACGCCACCAAAACCGATGGCCAGCCCCACTGTGCGCGACACGGTGGGCTTGTCCCCCAGCCAAAGCCAAGCTACGACCGCGCCAAACAAGGGCACTGTGGCGTTCAGGATGGAGGAAAAACCGGTGGTGATGTGCAGCACCGCAAAGGAATACAAAGCAAAGGGGATACCGCTGTTGAGCGCCCCAACAAAGAGCACAGGCTTCCAGTGCTGGCGTAACTCGCCCCAGTGGCCTTTGGCCAGCATGATGGGCAGCAAAAAAGTCGCCGCAATGGCCACCCGAATGGCGGCGGTGGGCATTGGGCCCAACTCGACGGCGGCCAAGCGCATGAACAAAAAGGACGAGCCCCAGATGGCGGCCAGGATCAGAAAGTCGGCCAGCCAGCCTTTGGCGGGAGAAACATGCATGGAGAAAAAAGTCAGATGCCAGGATGGCCTTCCAGCTGCAGCAACGCTTGTTTGCGCCACAGCCCGCCTGCGTAGCCCGTGAGTTGGCCACCGGCACCCAAGACGCGGTGGCAAGGTACGATGATACTCACCGGATTGCGCCCCACGGCCGCGCCCACGGCTCGCACCGCTTGGGGCCGGGCCAGTTGCCGGGCCAGTTCGCCATAAGTTTGGCTTTGGCCCGAGGGAATGCGCAGCAAGGCTTGCCAGACCGATTGTTGAAACGGTGTGCCAGCCGACAGGTCCAAGGGTCCTTCCCATTTCAGGGTCTTCCCACCCAGATAGGCCAGCACCTGGTCGGCGGCCCTTTGCAGTACCGGATTGGACGCATCGCTTGCCCACTGCTGGCGTTGGTCTTGGCTGGGTCCGTGTTTTTGGCCCTCAAACCACAGGCCGCACAAACCTTGGGCACTGGCCGCCAAGGTGATCGGACCCAAGGGGCTGTCGATGCGAAGGGCGCTCAAGGTGGAGGACATGCAAGACCTTTGAAAATCATGGTGGACAGTGCAGATGGTAACGCGGCCCGCCTACAATCTTGATCCAAGTATCACCCTAGCCCCAGCGGCTTTTGGACAGGCACAGCGCATGCAAATCACACCCTCCATCTTCAAAGCCTACGACATTCGCGGCGTGGTGCCGACCACCTTGAACGAGCTATTGGCCGAGGGCTTGGGTAAAGCCTTTGGCACGCACGCCATGGCCCAAGGCCAAAGCACCGTGGCCGTGGGTCGTGATGGCCGCTTGAGTGGACCAAGCCTATCGGCGGCGCTGATTCGTGGTTTGGTGGCGGCGGGCATTCGGGTGATCGACATCGGCCTGGCCACCACGCCCATGCTTTACTTTGCGGCCAGCACCGCGTGCCAAAGCGGCATCCAGGTCACGGGCAGCCACAACCCCAAAGACTACAACGGGTTCAAGATGGTGCTGGGCGGACGCGCCATTTACGGCGACGAAATTCAGGGCCTGCGCCAGATGATGGAAGCCGAGACCTGGCAGTTGCAGGGTGGCGGCAGCGTCATGCAGTTGGACGTGCTGTCCGATTACACGCAGCGCATCGTGGGTGACATCCGATTGGCACGCCCCATGAAGATCGTCGTTGACTCGGGCAATGGCATCGCGGGCGCTTCGGCCCCAGGCATTTTTCGGGCCCTGGGCTGCGAGGTGATCGAGTTGTTCAGCGAAGTCGATGGCAACTTCCCCAACCACCACCCCGACCCGAGCAAGCCGGAAAACCTGCAAGACTTGATCAACGCCCTGAAAACCACCGGGGCTGAATTGGGCCTGGCCTTTGACGGCGATGGCGACCGCTTAGGCATCGTCACGAAAGACGGCAACAACATTTACCCCGACCGCCAGATGCAGCTGTTTGCGCAAGACGTGCTCAGCCGCGTGCCGGGCGGCACCATCTTGTTTGACGTCAAATGTTCGCAGCGCCTGGCCCCGGCTATCGAGGCTGCTGGCGGCAAAGCCCTGATGTACAAAACCGGGCACTCGCTCATCAAGGCCCAAATGCGGGCCATCGAGGCCGCAGGCGGCCAGGCGCCTTTGGGGGGCGAGATGAGTGGGCACATCTTCTTCAAAGAGCGTTGGTACGGCTTTGACGACGGCACCTATGCTGGTTGCCGGTTGCTGGAGATTGTGAGCAAAGCGCCAGATGCCAACGCGGTGCTCAACGCATTGCCGACCAGCTTCAGCACGCCCGAGCTGAACGTGGCCTGCGCCGAAGGCGAGCCACACAGCGTGACCCGCGCCTTGCAAGCCCAGGCCGCCAGCGCCTTCAGTGCGCCAGCCCAAGTGTGTGACATCGACGGCTTGCGCGTGGACTGGCCTGATGGTTTTGGCCTGATCCGCGCCTCTAACACCACCCCTGTTCTGGTGCTGCGGTTTGAGGGTCAGACCGAGGCGGCGCTGCATCGCATCGAGGGCGAGATGCTGGCGCTGCTGCGATCGGTCAAGCCCGATGCCAAGATTCAGGCTGCGGCGCATTGATCATGACCACGTCGCGTCTGGACCATGTGACCGTTGTGGTGGTGACTCACCACAGTGCGCATTGCCTGGCAGGCTTACATGACCTTTTGCAAAGCTGTCCACACGTCATCATCTCTGACAATGCCAGCAACGATGGCACGCCCGATCAGGCCCAAGCCCTCTGGCCGCATGCCCAGGTGTTGCCGCATCCATCCAATCTCGGATTTGGCGCCGCCAACAACCGAGCTTTGGAACGCGTCAGCACTCCGTTTGCTTTTTTGCTGAACCCTGATTGTGAAATCACCACACAGGCTTTGTTGGCGCTGATGGACGTGGCGCACGAGATGCCGGAAGCCGCGCTGCTGGCTCCCCAACTGGTGGGCGCCAGGGGGCAGGCCGAAGTCAATTACCGCTGGCCGCACACTTGGTGGACATCCCGAGGGCCTGCCGCAGAAGGGCCAGCTTGTGTTGGTTTTGTGTGTGGTGCGGCCATGTTGTTTCGCATGGATCGGTTCGACGCGGTTGGATTTTTTGACGAAAACTTCTTCCTCTATTACGAAGACGATGACCTGAGCTTGCGTCTTTTTAATGCCCGTTTGCCCATGGTGGTGGTGCCGTCCATTCAGGCCGTGCACCGTTCGCGAGGTTCCGTGAAAGGTCATGCCCCCTGGAAAAGCGAGTATGTGCGCGGATTTCACCATGCCCAGTCCAAGCTCATTTTTGAGCAAAAACACGGCACCCTCGCGCAAGCCCGGATGCACCGACGTCGTTTGTTGTGGAGCACTGCTTTAGCCTTGCCCTTTCGAGCCTTGCTGTTTTCACCCAAGCGCTTTTGCCGCATGTGGGGACGATGGATGGGGTTGATCCGTTGGACACCCCATGGTTCGAATTGACATGGGGTCACTGACGCCGCGTGAGCGCCTCTACAACGGCTTGGTTTTTGCCTGCTTGTCGTGGGTCTTGGTCATGCCCGGCGGCCCCAAGCTCTTGGTGCTGTGCTTGGCTGGCATGGGTTTGTGGTCGATCAAGGACTTGCGTGTGGATCTGGACAGGGTCTGGGACAGGCCTGAGTCGCGCATCATGGCCCTGGGCTTTGCCGTTTTTGTGGGGGTGGGAATTTTCCTGGGGCTTTGGTACGGCTACAAGCCAGGCTATTACGAGGCGTTCATTCCCTTTTTGTTGGCCCCCTTGATGTTGCACGGCGTGCTCAAGGCCCGTTTGCAGCCTGTTGTTTTGTGGCTGGGTGCGGCGACGGCTGCGGTGCTGGCGGGGGCAGCAGCCAGTTATGAAAGTCTGGTGCTTTTGTCAGGGCGTGCCATGGGTGCCATGAGCCACCCGATCATTTTTGGCGATCTGTCTGTGGTGCTGGCCTGCATTGCCTTGTTTGGATTGTTGTATTTTGAACAAGCCAAAAATCAACTCTGGATGCGTGTTTATCTGTCATTCGGTGCGGCCATGGGGGTGTGGGGCTCCTTGCTCAGCGGCTCCAAGGGTGGCTGGTTGTCGATCATCATGGTCTTGTTGGTGTTCGTCTGGCGCGTTACGGCAGGTCATCCGGTCATTTGGCGATTTTTGGGTGTGGTGTTGATCTCGGTCTTGGTGGCAAAGGGCGTGTGGCTGGCGCCCGAGGACTTGGTGCGGGGACGGCTTGAAGGCGTCTGGGGCAAAGCTCATCTCTGGTTTGAGACAGGGCAGGTGACCGATTGGTCCGTCAGCATTCGTCTGGAGTTGTGGTCGTATGCCCTGCAACTGTTTGCGGAGCGCCCTATTCTGGGCTGGTCTGGAGAGGGGGCCTTGACCCTGCTGGCAGAACATTTGAAACCATTCAATGTACCCACCGGCATAGCGCCTGTTTTTGAAAACGACCTGCTGCACTACGCGGCGGTGTCCGGCTTGGTGGGTGTGCTGTCTGTGTTGGCCTTGTATGGGGGTGTGTTTGTAGGCTTTTGGCGTTTTCAAAAGCTGGGTGCAAAGACCTTTGCGTATGCCTTGCTGGGCATGCTGCTGGTGGCCTTGTATTTTGAATTTGGCCTGTCGGTCAACACTTTGGGGCGCAATGCCTTCCGGTATTTTTTCTGTGCCATGTCGACCATGCTCTTGGGACTGATCCTCTTGGCCACAAAAGACAATAAGGGGTCAGCATGGAATTGATCTTTTTGTGCCCCGCCATCAAAAAAGCCATTGGCGGGGTCAAAGTCATTTACAGGCAGGCTGAGTTGATTCACAAATTGGGGCAATCGCACGGATTTTCTGCTGCGGTCATGCACCCCAATACATTTTTTTTCAGGGTGCGTTGGTTTGATTCTCAGGTACCTGTGAAGCGAGCATTCTTCAAACTCAGATGGATGGGGAAACCCTCTTTGTCCAATGTGTCTGGTGTATTTGATGCCCAACGGCAAATGGTGGTGATTCCCGAACTCTGGGCCCGAAAGTACGGCGCTCAATTGGCGGACATGGGTGTGAGTTATGCCATTTATGTACAGAACGGCTACTACATCACCAAAGGCCGACCGGAGGATCTCGATCGGGCCTACCAGTCGGCGCGGTGTATTTTGACCATTTCCGAGGACGCCAGCCGCTGCGTGGCGCTGGCGTTTCCTGGGGTCGAGTCGCGGATTTTGCGGGTGCACTGCGCCGTAGATGTAAAGCGTTTTAAGCCCGACAAAGCCAAAGAAAACATCATTACCTACATGCCCAGAAAGTTGGCAGACCATTCATCTAAGGTGGTCTTTTTCTTGCGCCATCATTTGCCAGCGCATTGGACCATTGTGCCCATCGACGGAATGACAGAGGTGCAGGTTGCTGACCTGCTAGAAAGGTCCAAAATTTTCATGGCTTTCAGCCATTTTGAAGGTTTAGCCTTGCCCCCTTTGGAAGCTGCGTTGAGTGGTAATCAGGTCATTGGTTACACCGGACAAGCTGCCAAGGAGTACTGGAGGCCGGAAATTTTTGAGGAGATTGCTTCGGGCGATGTTGTCGGTTTTGCCCAGAGGGTTCTTGCCAAAGTAAAGGCCATCGACCAAGCCCAGCAGTTTGATGTTCCACTGCACACCATTGGTAACTTGGCCGATACCTACTCTGAAGTGCAGGAGCGCAAGGACATGCTTGAATTTTTGAAGGTCATGGGCCTGAACACGAAGGGTTTGCCGGCATGACAGCTCCCCGCATGGACGTCGCTATTTTTTCCTACAACCGTGGGGCCTACCTGAAAAATTGCGTCGAATCTCTGCAGCGCAACCTGCCCGGGGTTCACTTTACGGTGTATGACGATGGCAGCGATGAGCCTGACACCGTGGCCTATCTGCAAAGTTTGGGGGGGCATGTTCGTCACATGAAGTCAGGTGGCGATGAGCGACATGGCGGTTACTACAACAACATGCAAGCCGCGTTGGACGCCACACAGGCCGATTACCTGCTGATGCTGCAAGACGATTTGCAGGTGGTCCGGCCTTTTGCCCAAGAAGAGCTGTCCAGGATTCATGAGGTCTTCGAGCAAAGTCCGACAACGGTGTTCATCAGTCCCTTGTTCATGAAGGGCAGCAAAAGAGCCTATTTCCAGCAGCGCTACCAAGCAGATACCGCATTGCGCTGTTATCGCTGGTCTGCCGATCCGCAAGAAACGGGCAAAGTGCCTCAAAAGTACGCCGACATCGCGGTGCTCCATGTCGCACGTTTGCGTCAAAGTGGCTGGCAGTTTGCGGGGTCCGAAGAGGCCAACGGGGTCTTGGCCGATCAGTTGTTTGGCGACATGGTTCAGGTGGCTGAGCCATGGGTCTTTTATGTGCCTGAAGAGCCTGCTTACCGCGGACGCGTGCTCACTTTCGGGGCCAAACTGGCGGTCAAGATGGCGGGCAATCAGGTCAAGTCCTTTCGGGACATGACTGCGCAGGCGTCAACGGCATTCGCGCAAAGGGATTTGCGTGTGTACCCCTTTGCCGAGGATTTTGTCGACACGGTGGATCCAACGGTGCGCAAGCCCTACAAGTTCAATGCCTATCGCACCCGCTGGTTGCCATTGATCCTGAACAAGCTAGAGCTTTTGGGGCGGCGCCTTTGGTCGCATTGATTCAGAACTGTGCGGGATCGATGCCGACAAACTGACGGCGTGCTCGCCACAAACAAGTCAGGTAGCGAGCGGCCAGGCGCAGTTGTGCGTTCAACCTGCGCCATTTGAACTGCAGGTCGTGGAGGCTGCTTCGGGTCGGCGGGCTGGGCACTTTCTCACGGGCAATCAGGGATTGTGGTGCGATGGGGCAAGAAACACCATAGGCGCTGGCCACGTCCGCCTGAATGGCAAAGGCCGGAACCGTTTGCCAAGAGTTGAGTTGGTAAGTGCTGGAGATGAACGCATCGGCCAAGCCCATGCCCTGCTGCTCGAATTTGGCCAACAGGGCGCGGGCACCAGAAGGCCAAAGCACATAAGCGGCGGCCCCTGTACGGTCTTGCAACAAAGGGTGCAAGTGGGCATTCAGACTGTCCATGGCTTTGAAGCGCCGCCCCAGCAGTTTCTGGCGTTGTCGGGTTTCGAGTGAAACATGGTCCACATCCTCCCACTGAGCCAAGCAGGCCAACAGCTTGGGCGTGTTGTGCGCCAGGATGGCATCGTCTTCCAGCACCAGAGCAGGTTCTTTGCTGCCCGCAATCTTTTGCCACACCAGGTGGTGGCTCATGAAACAAGCCACTTCGGTGATTTTGATGGGGCGTTCCCAAGAGAAAGCGTGGGCCTGAAAGAACGCTTCGGGAATGTCGGCTGGGGTTTGTGCATCGATGAACAGCGCCTCCAGGCCCAGTCGCTGGGCTTGTTTTGTCTGAAAGTTCCGGCGTTCCAGCGCAGAGGGTAAATTCAAAATGTAGGTTTTCATCCGGGGCGTCTTCCAGTCCTGGGCCAAATATACCTGCATGGGCAGCGGCTGAACGGGCTGAAGCCTCTGCCCGATGCCGCTCCCTATAATTTGCCGATACCCACTCAGCTTCGGACCCCGTGCTCAACCCCAATCCCGACGTCATTGTCTTCAACATCAAGCAGCGCTACACGGGTGTGTCCGCTACCATCAACGCCTTGGTGCCTTTGCAAATGGCGCAATGGCGTCTGGGCTATTGCGGCACCACCATGTCCAATGGCGTGGTGGGCATGACGGCTGGGCAGGCGATTGCGCTGTCGCGCCAACCACCACCGGGGCGGGCCTTCCGCATTTGGCATGTGCGGCGTGATCCAGAAATGATGCTGGGCATCTTTGCCCGAGATGTACTGCGTCTGCCAATCAAACTGGTCTTCACCTCGGCAGCCCAGCATTTGCATGGGCGTTTTCCGCGCTGGCTGATTTCCAAAATGGACGCGGTCATTTCGACCACGCCGCTGGCGGCCTCTTTTGTGCCCAACACCACCGCCGTGGTGCCCCATGGCATTGACCTGTCGCGATTTGCGCCGCCTCCTGACAAGCTCAAGGCCTGGGCCGATTCCGGCTTGCCCGGGGAGTACGGCATTGGCGTGTTTGGCCGTGTCCGGCCCGACAAAGGCAGCGATGTGTTTGTCGACGCCATGATCGAGGTGCTGCCACACCTGCCTGGCGCCACGGCCGTGATCGCCGGGCTGGCCCAGCCTCAGCACCAGGCCTACCAACAGGCCCTGATTGATAAGATCGCTCAGGCGGGGCTGTCCGAGCGGATCGTGTTTCTGGGCGAAGTGCCTGCTGGCGAAGTGCATCGTTGGTACCAGCGATGTCTGCTGTGTGTGGCTTGCCCGCGCTACGAGCCCTTTGGCCTGACACCTTTCGAGGCGGCGGCCACCGGCTGTGCCCTGGTGTGTTCTCGCACCGGGGCGTTTGAGCAGCTGGTGCAGCCCGGCGTCAACGGCGAGCTGGTCGAGACGGGTGATGCTCCCGGTCTGGCCACAGCGGTGCGACAAGTTTTGGCCGATCTGCCCGCTGCTGTGCAGAGGGGCCTGGCTGCTCAGGCACGGGTGTCGCAATCGTTCTCCTTGTCCAAGGAAGCCGAAGGCATTGGGCGGGTCTACCAGCAGTTGTTTGACCAAGGTGCCCCGCGTTGATGGGGCAGGGCTTGTCCTGGGCAGAACGCCTGACCCTTTGGGCTTACGGCCTGGTGATGCGGGCCTTGCAGCCGCTGCTGCGCCGTAAATTCCGTCGCCGCGGCCAACAAGAGCCCGGTTATTTGGATCACATGCCGCAGCGCTTTGGCTTTTATGAGGGCGTGGCGCCTGAGCCTGGGCGCATATGGGTGCACGCCGTCTCCTTGGGGGAGACGCGTGCGGCGGCCATTTTGATCGAGGCCTTGCGGCATGTTCGGCCCGGCATGCGTTTGCTGCTGACCCACAGCACCGCCACCGGTTGGGCGCAGGGTCAGGCCCTGCTGCGCCCTGGCGATGCGCAGGCCTGGCTGCCTTGGGACACGCCTGAGGCCACCCGGCGTTTTTTACAGCACCACCGGCCTCAACTGGGCATCCTGATGGAGACCGAGGTCTGGCCTGCGCTGGTGCAGTCGTGTGTGCAGGCGCAGGTGCCCTTGGCGCTGGCCAATGCCCGGCTCAATGACAAGTCGCTGCGCTCGGCTTTGCGCTGGTCTTGGCTGTCCGGACCGGCTTACCGCCGTTTGACGGCCGTGTTGGCGCAAAGTCCGGATGACGGCGCACGCTTGGAGCAACTGGGCGCGACGGTGCAGGCGGTCTTGGGCAACCTCAAATTTGATGTGCCAGCCCAGCCTGACGCACAGGCTTTGGCCCAAGTTTGGCGCCAGCGCTGGCAGCACCAAGGCACGCCCCGTCCGGTGGTCATGCTGGCCAGCAGCCGCGAAGGAGAAGAGGCTTTGTGGCTGCAAGCCCTGATGGCCAATACCGATCGTCTGACCGCCTTGAAGGCTGCGGGGGTGGTCTGGTTGTTGGTGCCCAGACACCCGCAGCGCTTTGACGACATCCATGCATGGCTGACATCGCAGGGCCTGGCTGTTGTGCGTCGCTCCAGCTGGGATATGGGACCGCCTTTGCAGGTCCCGTCCGAGCAGGTGACCGTTTGCTTGGGTGACAGCTTGGGAGAGATGCCGGTGTATTTTCAGAGTGCCGATATGGCCTTGCTGGGAGGCAGCTTCATGCCTTTGGGCGGGCAGAACCTGATCGAGGCCGCCGCCTTTGGCTGCCCGGTCATCATGGGGCCACACACCTTCAACTTTGCAGAGGCCGCCCAAAACGCCCAACAAGTCGGGGCTGCAATGCGCGTCAGTGACATGGACAGTGCACTGGACCAGGTGTGGGCGTGGTTGCGCCAGCCTGCTGAACTGACCAGCGCTAGTCAAAAAGGGCTGGATTTGGTGGCCCAAAGCCGGGGCGCTGCCCAGCGTTATGCCCAGGCCCTGGCAAGCCTGGTCTGAAACCACACCACAGGCTCTGCAGCCGATGTGGGGTCCCGGCCAGAGCGGCAAGCCGCTTATTTCTGCAGCAAGTTGGTGATGTTTTGCAGATCGCCAGCTTTGAGGGTCCCGCTGGCCTGAAGCAGGCGCAACTGGCCGAGCAAGACATCGTGTCGGGCCTTGGCCAGGTCACGCTTGGTTTGGAAGAGCTGGCTTTGGCTGTTGAGCACATCGATGTTGATGCGCACGCCGACCTGGTAACCCAGTTTGTTCGCGTCCAAAGCACTTTGGCTGGAGGTTTCGGCCGCCTGCAAGGCCTTGACCTGGCTCAGGCCCGATTGCAGACCCAAAAAGGCGGTGCGTGTGGCTTGTGCCACATTGCGCTGGGCCGCTTCGAGGTCGCTCTTGGCTTTGTCTTCCAAGGCCACAGTTTCTTTGATGCGGTTTTGACTGGCCTGACCAGTGTAGAGCGGGTAGTTGAAGGCCAAGCCAATCGTGGCGGCGTTGGTGTTGAATTGGGAGTTGGGGTTACCGTTGCGGTAGCGCGTCATGCCGTAGCTTCCGGTCAGGTCAAGCGTGGGACGCAGCGCGGCCTGGGCTTTGGTGATTTCAAGCTGGGCCAATTCCTCGGCGATGCGGGCCTGGGCCAGGTTGCCATTTTCTTGCCCCGATTGCGCCACCCAAGACTCGATGCTGCCGCTTTGCAGACCGTCCATGTTGACCGCAGCCAACAGGGGCTTGGGCGACACTTCGCGTTGGCCTACCGTGTCGTCCAACGCCAGCTTCTTGATGCGCAGATCGTTGTCGGCGGCGATTTCTTGTGCCGTCACGAGGTCAAAGCGGGCTTGGGCTTCCCGGGTGTCGGTGATGGTGGCTGTGCCCACTTCAAAGTTGCGTTTGGCGGCAGCGAGCTGTTCGGCGACGGCCGATTTCTGGGCTTTGACAAAATTCAGGCTTTCCTGTGCAGTCAGCACGTCAAAGTAAGCCTGGCTCAGGCGCACGATGAGCTCTTGCTCAGCCACTTTCAATTGGGCCTGGGCCAAGGCCACCTGCTTCATGCCTTGTTCGTAGCTGGCTTGGTTGGCCGGACGATACAGCGGCTGGCTGGCGCTGAGTGTGAGCGCACGGGTGCCAAAAGCGCGACTGCCCAGTGCGTTGGTCTGGTTGTCCAGATCGGTCTCGGACAGGCTGCCGCCCAAACCTGCCGTGGGCCGCAACAAGGCTTTGGCCTGCTCGGCGCGGGCCAGAGTGGCCTCGTACTGCGAGCGGGCCGACTTGAAGGTGGCATCGTGGTTTTTGGCCGCCTCGTAGAGCGTGGCCAGGCTTTGGGCCTGGGCGGTGCCTGCAAAGGCGGCCATCAAGGCCAAAGTCAGGGGCAAGGTGCGCAGTTTCATGGCAGGTCTTTGATTAAAAAATGTCGGGCCCATTTGGGGCCAAAGGCGGACTCAACAAATAGACTCAGTACACAGGAATGCTCGGGTCCACTTGGGCCGACCACGCATGAATGCCCCCGGCCACATTGACCACCTCAAAGCCATGCTGCATCAAGAAGCTGGCCACCTGCATGCTGCGTCCGCCGTGGTGGCACAAGCAGGCAATGGGGCGTGTTTTGTCGAGTTCATTCAGGCGTGCCGGAATGGTTTGCATCGGCATGTGCAGCAGGTCCAGACCCTCGGGTTTGGCGCTGGCCGTTTGCACTTCCCAGCCCTCGCGCACATCGAGCAAAACGGGGCGCTGGGCTTGCTGGCTGGCCCATTCAGCGATTTGAGCGGGGTAGATTTGCTGCATGGCGGTCTCAGAATTTGAAGCGTGAAGGCTCGGCAAAACCAGACAAGCGGGGGGCGTTGCAGTCCCAGGGTTCGGTGGTGGTCCAGCTGTTCGTCCCCGTGCGGGTGATCAGCGTGGCCCGCATCATGGGTTCGTCACCGACGATGGTGACCAAGCGGCCTCCCACGCTCAGCTGCTGCAGCAACACGGCAGGGACCTCAGCGACCGAGCCGCTGATGACAATGGCGTCAAACGTACCCTCTGCGGCAGCACCGGCACTGCCATCGGCGCAGCGCACAACCGCGTTGCTCACGCCCGCTTTTTGCAGATTGGTTTGGGCCTGAGCGGCCAGAGCTGGGTCGATTTCCAGGCTCAGCACGCTGGCCGCCTGGTGGGCCAGCAAAGCGGCCATGAAGCCCGAGCCGGTGCCGATGTCCAACACCTTGTCGGTTTTTTGCACCGCCAAGTCTTGCAGCAAACGAGCCTGCACGCGAGGGGCGAGCATGACTTGGTTGGGGGCCGCGCCCAGCGGGATGTCCATGTCCACAAAAGCCAAGGCCTTGTGGGCCAAGGGCACAAAGTCTTCACGGCGCACGGTGGACAGCAGGGCCAGCACTTGCGGGTCCAGCACTTCCCAGGGGCGGATTTGCTGCTCAATCATGTTGAAGCGGGCCTGGTTCAGATCCATGTT
Source organism: Limnohabitans sp. 63ED37-2 (assembly GCF_001412535.1). Classification (GTDB taxonomy): domain Bacteria; phylum Pseudomonadota; class Gammaproteobacteria; order Burkholderiales; family Burkholderiaceae_C; genus Limnohabitans_A. The sequence continues at coordinate 911,550 of NZ_CP011774.1, forward strand.
TTTTACTCCTGCGGGGGTCTAGGTCAAATATCTTGTGATTTTAAGGGGCGCTGGTGTCTTGGCCCTGACGGGCTGGGGCCAAGCCTGCTTTGGCACGCAACCATTGGGCCAGATCGTCCATGTAGCAGTACACCACGGGCACGACCACCAGGGTCAGCAGCGAGGAGGTGATGACCCCGCCAATGACCGCCTGGCCCATGGGGGCACGTTGCTCGGCACCCTCGGTCAGGGCAAAGGCCAGCGGCACCATGCCAAAAATCATGGCCAATGTGGTCATCAAAATCGGGCGCAGTCGCACCTTGGCCGCCAGCAGCAGCGCCTCGCTGCGCTCCAGACCGTCCTCTCGGGCGCGGATGGCAAAGTCCACCAGCAAGATGGCGTTTTTGGTGACCAAGCCCATGAGCATGATCACCCCGATGATGGAGAACATGGACAAAGTGGAGCGGAACGCCAGCAGGGCCAACACCACGCCAATCAAGGTCAGCGGCAGAGAGGTCATCAGCGCCAGGGGCTGCAGGAAGCTCTTGAACTGGCTGGCCAAAATCATGTAGATGAAGATCACCGCCATGGCCAGAGCGGACAAGGCGTAACCAAAGGACTCGGCCATGTTCTTGGTCGAGCCGCCAAAGCTGTAGCGGTAGCCGGGCGGCAGGTTCAGGCTGTCCATGGCTTTGCGCACATCGGCCGACACCTCGCCCGCGGAGCGGCCAAACACGTTGGCGTTGATGGCCACTTCGCGCATCAGGTCGCGCCGGTTGATCTGGTTGGAGCCGGTGGTTTCGGTGACGCGGGCCACTTGTCCCAAGCGCACGATGCGTGGGCTGCCATCGGCGGCAGGGGCCACCATGAAGGGCAGTCGCTCCAGGTCTTGTGGGCTGTTGCGGGCCTCGGGCGAGAGGCGCACATTCACGTCGTAGGTCTGGTCGTCCGGAGCCCGCCAGTTGCCCACGGTTTGCCCGGCCACCAAGGTGCGCAAGGGGCCCGCCAGTTGTGCGGTGCCCAAGCCCAGGTCCGAGGCCGCGTCGCGCATCACTTCTACGCCGATCACGGGCTTGTTGGGCTTGACGCTCGAGTCCAGGTCGACCAAACCGGGAATGTCCCGCACTTTGGCCAGCGCCAACAGCGCCAGGCGCTCCAGCTCTTTTTGGTCTGGGCCTTGCAGCGAAAACTCCACCTGCTTGTTGCCGCCAATCGCGTCGAGCAAACCAGCGTGTGTGACGGCGATGCCGGGCACTTGCTTGAGGCGTTCGCGCAGCACGGCCGACATCTGGTCGGCGTTGCGGTTGCGATTTTTGCGGTCTACCAGACGGATGTACAGGTTGACGTTGTTCTTGCCCTGCGCGTTGGCGGTGTTGATGGTGCTGAGGGTGTAGCGCACCTCTGGGAAGTCGCGCAGGATCGCCTCGACTTGGCGCGTCTTGGCTTCGGTGGCTTCGAGCGAGGTGCCCACCGGGGTTTCGAATTTGAGCGAGGTCTCTGAAAAGTCGGCCTTGGGCACAAACTCGGTGCCCAGCAAACGGACCATGAACACGCTCGCCACAAAAATGCCGAGCGCTAAAAAGACGGTGGATTTTTTGTGCACCAGCGCCCAGCGCAAGATGCTCTGGTAGCCATCGGCCAGGCGCTCGGTGCCACGGTCAAACCAACCGGTCACCCGACCGATGGTTTTGTCGTACCCGCTCACAGGCGCTTGGTTTTTGCCGTGTGTGTCGATGGCCGGGTCGTGCCAGATGCTGGACAGCATGGGATCGAGCGTGAAGCTCACAAACATCGAGATCATCACCGCCGCCACGATGGTGATGCCGAACTCGTGGAAGAACTTGCCGATGATGCCCTCCATGAAACCAATCGGCAAAAACACCGCCACGATGGACAAGGTGGTGGCCAGCACGGCCAGGCCAATCTCTTGTGTCCCTTCGAGTGACGCGCGGTAGGCACTTTTGCCCATCTGCACATGCCGAACGATGTTCTCGCGCACCACAATCGCATCATCAATCAAGAGGCCCACACACAGACTCAGCGCCATCAGCGTGATCATGTTGATGGTGAAGCCGAACATCTGCATGAACATGAAGGTGCCGATCAGCGAGATCGGCAGAGTCAGGCCCGTGATGACCGTGGAGCGCCATGAGTTGAGGAACAAAAACACGATCAGCACCGTGAGGATCGCGCCCTCGATCAGGGTCTGGCGCACGTTGTTCACCGACACACGGATGGGCCGCGAGTTGTCGGTGATGGGCTCGAGCTGGATGCCGGGCGGCAGCTGGCTCTGCAACTCGGCCACGGCCTTGACCAGGCCATCGACCACCTGGATGGTGTTTTCGTCTTGTGACTTTTGCACCGACATCAAGAGCGTGCGCTGGCCGTTGTAGAGCGCCAGGTTTTCGAGCTCTTGCGCACCGTCTTGCACCGTGGCCACTTGCGACAGGCGAATGGGTGTGCCGTTTTTGCGGGCCACGATGATGCGGCCAAAGTCCTCGGGCCGCTCCATGCGGGAGCTGATTTGCACGATGCGCTCTTGCTGCAGCGAGCGGATCGCACCCACCGGCAAGTCCTGGTTTTCATTGCGTACAGCGGCCACCACCTGCTCGGCCGTGACGCCCAGCGCTTCCATATGTGCCGGTTGCAAATAAAGGTTGATCTCGCGTTTGCTGCCACCCACCAAGGTCACCGAGCCCACGCCACGCACGTTCTCAAGGCGTTTTTTGAGCACCTGTTCGGACCAGTTGGTCAGCTCCACCGCGTTGAGTTGATTGCCCTTGGGGATGACCGCGAGCGACCACACGGCGCGGCTGGACGGGTCAAAGCGCAGCACACGGGGTTCTTTGACTTCGGTGCGCAGCAAGGGGCGCAGCGAGGCGACTTTTTCGCGCACATCTTCGGCCGCTTTGCGGCCATCGATCTGCAGCTGAAACTCCATGATCACCACCGACTGGTTTTCATAGCTGCGCGAGGTCAGGGCGCTGATGCCCGCGATGGAGTTGACGCCTTCTTCGATTTTTTTGGAGACTTCGCTCTCCACGATCTCCGGCGAGGCACCGGGGTATTCGGTGCTGATGACCACCACCGGAAAATCGATGTTGGGGAACTGATCGACTTTGAGGCGCTGAAACGAAAAGATGCCCAGCACCACCAAGGCCAACATGACCATGGTGGCAAAAACCGGGTTTTGCAAACTGACGCGGGTGAACCACATGCGCTGGGTCCCTTTAAGGCTTGACTTTGGCGGCGTTGCCAGGGGCCGTGAACTTCACCAGCACCCCTTCGCGTACGGCGCCTACGCTGCCGGACAGCACTTGTGTGCCTTCGGTGACGCCGGTCACTGCCACCAGGGTTTGACGCTCGCCCTCGCTGCGAACATCGGTTCGCACCGTGATGTGTGCCACCTTGCCGTCCTGCACCACCTGCACATAGGGCTGGGGTTTGTCGATGCGCACACTGTCCACGGGCACAGCCATCACCTGCAAGCTTTGTGTGCCCAGAGTGCCTTGGGCAAACTGGCCTTGGCGCAAACCTTCGCGGCCCTTGATGCCCAAATACACCAAGATGCTGCGGCTGCCGGTCTGGGCGCTGGGGTTGATGCGCAAGACTTTGGCCGGTATCGGAGCGTCTACACCATCGACTTGCAACTGCGCCGTCATGCCCACCCGCACAAGACTGGCGTCCTCGGCGGTCAGCGCGGCTTCCAGCTCCAGTTGTGAGAGGTTGATGACTTCGACCAAGCGGGCCTCGATGGCCACACGCTCGCCCGGTTGGGCCAGGCGCTGCGCCACCACGCCCGGCAGGGGCGAGCGCAGCGTGGCATCGGCCAAGGACTTGTTGGCCAGGTCCAGCGCGGCCAATGCCGCAGCGTGGGTGGCCGTGGCCCCATTCAGGCTGGCTTGAGAGGTGAGCAGGGCGGTTTGTGAGATGAAGCCCTGGTTCACCAGCGCTTGGTTGTTGTCAAACTGGCGCTGGGCAATGTCCACCTGGGCTTTGGCCGCATCGGCCTGCTGCTGAGCTTGGCGCACACGCGCTTGGTATTCGATGGGCTCGATGCGGGCGATCACCTGACCAGCTTGCACGCGGTCGCCTTCGCGCACGCTGAGTTCCTGCAATTCACCGGCCACACGGGCTTTGACGATGGCGCTTTCGCTGGCCTTGAGGGCACCCGAGACCGCGATGCCCAAGTTCAGGGTTTGGGTGCGGGCGGTGAATACGTCGGAGGTGGCCAGCTCGATGCTGGGCGCCACGGCCGCGGTTGGGGCTGTTGGGGTTTTGTCCGCTTGGCGCTGGCTGGCCCAACGGGCGCCGCCTGCCAGCAATGCGGCCAAAGCCACGGCCGAGAGGATCCAGAGGGTTGATTTTTTCATGGTGAGTCGGGTGTGATCCGGTGTGAATCAAGTTACGGACAGGCCACGCGCCAACAATTGAGCGTGTTGCGAGATGAAGGCTTCGGGGTCAATCTGCTCATGGCTGGGGCAGCAAGGCCCCATGGAGTGTTTCCACATCACCAAAAACAGCAGGGGGGACATGACCGAGTGCAGCGTCAACTCCACGTTCAAGTCGCGGAACTCCCCCTGATTGATGCCGCGCTGCAAAGCGCTGCGCACCAGGGCGTGGGCGGGCATGATGACCTCGGTGCGGAAAAAATCCGCCAGGTCTGGAAAGTTGCTGGCCTCGCTCATCACCAGTTTGGAAATGCCGGAGGCCTTGGTCGCGCCATAGCGCCGCCACCACTGGAGCATCATCCACTCGATCAATGCACTGGTGCTGCCCTGAAACTGCGCCACCTCGGCCGCACCTTGGGTGACGGGGGCGACCACGTTTTCACGTACCACGGCCTTGAACAGGTCTTCTTTGCTGGGAAAGTACAAAAACAGTGTGCCCTTGGACACACCCGCTCGCGCGGCCACCTCCTCAACGCGGGTGGCGGCAAAGCCTTTTTCCACAAACAGGTCCAAAGCCGCCTCGAGCAATTCACCCGGGCGGTCTTGTTTGCGGCGTTCGCGTTTGTGGGGGGCGTGGGCTTCTGTGACGTTCACCAAAAATCAATTAATGACTAAGAGGTTATTAATATAGGGGCAGAGGGTGGTGACGTCAAGGCCGAGTTGTGAAAGCAAGGTGGTGAGGCAACAGTGCGCAAGTTCCGTTATGAGTACAAAGTGATGGCTGCTTAGTTGGTTGTATGTTTTTTTATCAGCACGATTGCATGGAGATTACGCATGAATTTATGAGTTTATGGTGATGAAAATCATCAAATTCAAGTTCGTCTTAATCCAATGATTAATTTGGACATCGGGTTTGTCTGAGTCGAGAACAGGTGAGTTACAGGAAATAGTTAAACACCTGCAATCGATTTCAAACCATGACTTCCAACAACCTGTTTCGACCTGAAGTGATGCAAGCCCGGCAAGCCGCCTGGCTGGGTGGCATTCGTGTCGGACACAAACCCAAGTTCAGCGCAGTGGCCGGTGTGGCTTTGCTGCTGGCCGGTTGCTTGGTCACGTTTGCAGTGTGGGGCCAAGTGGCCCGCAAGTCGCGTATTCCGGGTGTCCTCATGCCACTGCAGGGCACCGTGCAGCTCAGTGCCAATGCGCCCGGGGTGCTGACTGAGCAATGGGTGCAAGAAGGCGAACAAGTCACAGCCGGTCAAGCCCTGTTTGTGCTGGGCACTGACCGCCCCACGGCAGAAGGATCGGCCGCTGTCCTGCTGGCCGCCCACTTGGCGCAACGCCGCAGCACGCTGGAGGCCGAACGCTCCGCCCGCGTGCAGCAAACCCGCCAAAGAGACAGCGCGCTGCAAGACCGCATCCGAGCGCTGGACCATGAAATCACCCAAGCCCAACAAGAAGCTGTTTTGGCCAGCAGCCGGGTCGCGTTGGCCAAAAAGACGCTGAGCCGTTACCAGCAAATGGCCCAAGAGGGTTTTGTGTCAGACATCCAAGCACAAAAAAAACAAGAGGAACTGATCGATCTGCAAGCCCGGGTCGAAAACACCCAACGCAATGCCGCCACCTTGCAGCGAGAACAACAAAGCCTGCAAGCCGAGCGGCAAGCCAACCAACGCCAACTGGACATCGACCTGAGCCAGCTGGACCGGGCTTTGGCCGGCCTGGCGCAAGAGGGCACAGAAAACCAGTCGCGTCAAACCATTGTCATCACGGCACCCCAGTCAGGCGTGGTCTCCAGCATCCACCTGCCCAAAGGCGCGTCCGTCCAGGCAGGCCAAAGTGTGGCCACGTTGGTGCCACTGGATGCCAGCAGCCAAGGCAAAACAGAACTGCAAGCCCACCTGTATGCCCCCAGCCGCACCGCTGGCTTCATCCAGCCCGGTCAAATCGTGTGGATGCGCTATGGAGCCTACCCCTATCAAAAGTTTGGCCTGGCCCAAGGACGAGTGCAATACATCAGCACCACCCCCACGGCCCCGCAAGACCTGCCCAACGGCCAAGGCGCAGCGCTGCAAACTGCAGCCCAAACACAAGAGCCGCTGTACCGCATACATGTGCAACTGCAAGAACAAAGCATCACCGCCTACGGCGACAACCTGCCCCTGAAACCCGGCATGACGCTGGAAGCCGATGTGGTGCAAGAAAAGCGGGCGGTGTGGGAGTGGGTTTTTGAGCCGCTGCTGGCAGCGCGGCAAAAAGTGAAGGTTCTGTGATCGGTATGGCCATACATGGTGTTTGGCTGACTGTTTTTTACAGAAAAAGGAGTAGGTATGAAAGGGCGGATTCAAGTACGAGGTGCAACAAAGATAAACCCGGTGATGGGTGGCTGAGGATGTCAAGGCATCATGGCCACTCAAACCGCCAAGTCCAAGTTGCCAGATGTACAAGCACCTCAGCCGAGAAGAACGATACCAAATTCACAGCCTCTTGAAAGCCAAACAGACCATCAGCGAGATCGCCCGTTCATTGGGCAGGAGCCGCAGCACCATCAGCCGCGAACTCAGCCGTGGCCGCGGTCAGCGTGGCTATCGCGCCGAACAAGCCTGCGCCAAGGCTTCTGAGCGGGCACAGCGAAGCCGTAATGCCCGCCGTTTAGATTCCAAAGTCTGGTCCGATGTGGATTTCTACCTTGGCATTCAATGGAGCCCCGAGCAGATTGCAGGCAAGGTGGCGGTCAGCCATGAGAGCGTCTATTTGTATGTCTATGCGAACAAGGCTGCCGGTGGTGATTTACACACGCACCTGCGTAGCCAAAAGCCTCGGCGCAAACGCCACCTGTGCGGGCGTGATAGACGTGGTCAGATCCCGAACCGCCGCCCGATCAGCGAGAGACCAAGCCACATTGAAGATCGCAAGCAAGTGGGCCACTGGGAAGGTGATACCGTTATTGGCGCGGCTCACAAACAAGCCATCGTGACACTGGTAGAACGCAAGAGTGGCTTTGCTGTGCTGGCCAAAGTGCCCAACAAGTCTGCTGATTTGGTGGGCCGGGCTATTGAAGGCATGCTCAAGCCCCTGAGCTCACGGGTGAAGACCTTGACGGTAGACAACGGCAAGGAGTTTGCCGATCACCAGGCCATCGATCAGGCCCTTGGCATCCAGACTTACTTTGCCGATCCGTATTGCAGCTGGCAGCGCGGCAGCAACGAGAACTTCAATGGTTTGCTGCGCCAATACATTCCCAAGAAACGGCGCATGGAAACTGTCACCGATGAGGAGTTGACTATGATCGAAAACAGATTGAATCACCGGCCCAGAAAGCGGCTGGGATTCAAGACACCCCACGAGGTGTTTCACGCCTCGTTAAACCGTGTTGCAGTTCGTACTTGAATCCGCCAAGTAATTGCAATCGACGAGCTCGAATTAGTTGATGGAGGTTTCAACTGGAGTGGGGCAATCAATGGCGGCTATCAAGGAGCAATCAGTGGTGGAATTGGTGGCGCCATAGCAACTGCATGGGGAGGACCAGGCTCTATCGGTGTTGGATTTTCTGTAGGTTTTATCGGCGGTGGGGTCGGTGGCTTCGTTGCCGGAGGCTTCGACTTCGCATCATTCTTCAGTACATTTTAAATTAAACGACGATGGGCAGCCATCGTCGTTTCAATGAAATAATTATCATGAAAAAAATTATTATTGAATCAGCACTAATAAGCGTTTTGGCGGAGGTAATTGGTTATCTATTATTTGAAAACATGAATTTTTATAAAATGATCATTACTTTTTTCGTAATATTTGTAATTAAATCACTCTTGAAAAAGTAAAATAAATATAATGACTTAATGAAAATATTAATAAAATACATTGACAAATGCGTAAATATTTTGAATTAAAAAAGTCTTTGGGTTATTTTGAAGTAATTGGTGTAATATTAAATAATCATGAAAAAATAAATCAATTCCTGCAAAATTTTCATATATTTTCAAGTTTTGTTTATTATATTGATGTGTTGGTTGAAAAAGATGATTTATTAATTATACATGATAAATATGGAAAACTTATTGGAATGGCATGTATTAAAAAAGATGAATTAAATAAAGATGTCGGCCGGTTAATATTTTTTTGGGCTGAAGTTGGAAGTGGTAAATTTTTTTTGCAACTTATGGGGGATAAATTCAATCATAAGCACAAAAACATTTATTACTTTCGGGTCAAAAATGGTAAACGGATTAGAAAACTTTTAGGTTGCGAGGATGTCACAAGCTTTATGCGTTCTCGCCAATTACCCTCAGGAGAGGATGCTATCCCATTTCTTCAAACATCTGCCGCACGCGATTTCTATTTGCCAACCTACAACTCACAGTTGGCTTTTGCCCAGTGCGTAGGCGAAATGGCCTTGCTCATGGCGCACACTCCGGTGGCCGCGGCCAGTCCTTACAGACCTGTGATGGAACGGATTCAAACTTGTGCTCAGCTGGAGCAACGACGTATTTATGCATCGACAGATGGCACCAAGACGGGCTTGTTGACTTGGGCTTGGCTGTCATCCAGCCGACTTTTGCTGGACACGTTTGACACGAACGCATTGCAAGCTTTTGAATGGTCAGAGGGTCCACATTTGGCTGTAGTGGATGTCGTGGTTAGTCCCGAAACTGAGAGTATGGTTTGGGCTGATCTGGCTGGTCAGCTATACCCAGATGAAGATATTTGGGTTCTTTGCCAAGCCGAGGGGAAAACCTATTTCAAAAAGTGGTCAAAAAATCAACGCAGTGAATTATTGGAAAATTCACAGGCTCGGACTAGTATTGCCTTTGGCACTTGGAAAAACATTTCCATGGAGCCGTCATGCACGCAGTGAGACCTCAGCATGACGACATGACGGACTTGACGCGCATGTTGTCAGATGCATGCGGGCATGTGTCCATGAGCTTGTCCGCTCTACCAAATGCGCGGTTACTCTGGATCAATGCCAGGGCGGCTAGACAAGACCCCAGCTTTGATAAGTTTTCAGGTGATGTATTTGCGTATGGCCAATATTTGGTTGCTCAATGCGCGTATGCATTGCCGCAGGCACCTGTGGCTGAGAGCGAACGGGTAACAGCATTTGCTGATCGCTATGGTGGTATGGGAATCGGAAGCAATGGCGGGAGCGGTCGAGCCGCTTCAGTCAATGGCTATTACGTCAAAGGCATTGGGCCAACACCATTGATCGGCAAGACCACAAACCCAGCACATTCGACTGGTCACTGCACATTAGAAGAGTGCGTTCGTGAAGCCGTTCTTTCTGAGTGTGTGGATGCGGAATTCCCATGGGGTGCAGTGCCAGTTTTGGCCATCATTGGCATAGGTGTTTCAGTCCCTATGGCTCCTGAGCCGGGTATCGGACTGGATAACCCAGCGGGCATGATGGAACTTGGCTTGTTAATTCGCCCTAACTTTTTACGGCCGGCACATTTTGACCGAGCTTTGGGCTTCCTGTCCGATATGCCCAAACAAGGTTTCCAAGATTCACTGCGTGTGAAGGCGATGATAGAAAGTGGAAGACGCATTTGGGGTGATCAAGGTCTCCTCAATATGTTCATGCAATTGCATGCTCGTTGGGCAGATCAATTGGCATATGGGTATGCACACAGGTTTTGCCATGGTGCACCCAGCCCTTCGAACGTAACGCTGGATGGTCGTTTGTTGGATTTTGGGGCGGCAACTTTACCGACATGGGCAAAGGTGCACACTGCATTGGGTGGCCCAGTCACGGGGCAAGAACTTCCGTTCATGCTTCGGACACTCCAAAGCATGTTGCGACAAATTCAGCATCAATGCCCCGAATTGGGTATTACCAATGAAAACATGTCCAGCTTGGCTCAGGTGGCAGTTCAGCGGTATGGACAAACTCTGGCGGTGGAGCTGCTTCGCGTATTGGGTCTGCATCGCCTGCCAGCCATTCATGTTTTGCGACAAGACCATGACCGTACGGTGCAAATTGGTTTGAACCGCTTGCTCATGCATTACGCAACGGAATACTTCAATACTTACGAATCAACACCCGAGCCACGTATCGCTTGGCAATTGACTGATTTTTGGAAGGGAGCCCTCGATAGGGTGGCGCCGGGTTTGCGTGAAGTACTGATAAGCAAAATGCAAACGGATATTGCATCAGACATCAAGCTTGATTGGACAACCATCTATGCAAGGAACGCCAAGTACGCAGAAACCAGGCCGCTGTTGTTCAGAGAAAACTTAAGGCAAGCCATCTTAGATGCATTGCGACATATGCAAGAAACCAAAAATCTTGGACCCAATGCATTGGATGCTTTCATTGAGGCAATGGTGCGCTCTCATGTTCTGCCGAAGGATGAGGATTGAAAACTATCCTCCAATCCCAAGTCGCCGAATGCGGCCTAGCCTGCATCGCCATGGTCGCCTCCGCCCATGGCCAGACCTTGGGTCTGGCCGATTTGCGCCAGCGTTTCCCTCAGTCGCTAAAAGGCAACAACCTCAAACAACTGATCTCTTACAGTTCTGTTCTGGGCTTCAGCGCCCGGCCCTTGCGGCTGGATTTGGAGGAGTTGGGCCAATTGACCCTGCCATGCATCCTGCATTGGGACTTGAACCACTTTGTGGTGCTGCACAAGGTGGGCCGCAAGCATGTGGTGGTGTTGGACCCGGCAGTGGGTGAGCGGCGTTTGTCTTTGTCCGAAGTCTCACGCCATTTCACAGGCGTGGCTTTGGAACTGACACCACAAGCCAATTTCACCCCACAGGTGCAAGCCCCTAGGCTCAAGCTGTCGCAGCTCACGGGTCGGGTACAGGGTTTGGGTGGTGCTGTTTTTCAAATCATCGCGGTGGCCGTGGTGCTGGAATTGTTTGCCATCGTCGCCCCCTTGTTCAACCAGATGGTGGTGGACGATGTGCTCACCTCGGGCGATCAGGAGTTGTTGTCTGTCTTGGTCTGGGGGTTTGCCTTGGTCCTGGTCATTCAGACGGCCTTGTCTCTGGCCCGCAGCTGGTTGGTCATGGTGTTGGGGCAAACCATCAGCTTGCAGTGGTTGGGCAATGTGTTTGCGCACCTGGTGCGCCTGCCAGTCAGCTGGTTTGAGCAGCGGCATTTGGGAGATATTTCTTCCCGTTTTGGGGCGGTCCACGACATTCAGCGCACGCTCACCAACGTGATGATCGAGGCCCTGCTGGATGGGGTGATGACCCTGGCCGCCTTGGTCATGATGTTTTTGTACTCACCCACTTTGTCGGCCGTGGTGGTGGCTGCGGCGGTGCTGTATGGGCTGGTGCGCTGGGCCAGTTTTGTGCCGTTTCGCAATGCGGCGGCAGAGCGGCTGGTGTTGGCTGGGCAAGAGCACAGCCATTTCATCGAGACGCTGCGGGCCATGACGCCGCTCAAACTGTTTGGCCGCGAGCAAGAGCGCCGCGCCCGCTGGCAGAGCCTGATCGTGGAGGTGATGAACCGCGACATTCGCACCGCCAAGATGAACATTGGCTTCACGGTCGTCAACACCTTCATCTTTGGCATGGAAAACTTGCTGGTGTTCTGGCTGGGGGCCAAAGCGATTTTGGCCTCGCAAGGCCCAGGCAGTGGCACAGCGGTGTTCACCGTGGGCATGCTGATGGCCTTCATCAGTTACAAAGGGCAGTTCACCGGGCGCATCAGTGCACTCATCAACCACGGTATTGAACTCAAGATGCTGGGCCTGCACAGCGAACGATTGGCCGACATTGCCTTGACCCCACCCGAGCAAGATAGCCCACAAGGCGATTTGCCAGAACACGATTTGGCCCACTTGCCGCCCAGCTTGGAGCTGCGCAACGTGAGCTTTCGCTACGGTGACGGTGCGCCGTGGATTTTGAAAGACGCGAATCTGAAGATTGACGCTGGAGAAAACGTGGCGATCACCGGGCCAAGCGGCTGCGGCAAAACCACCTTGCTCAAGGTCATGCTGGGCTTGCTGCAACCCGTGGAGGGTGAAGTGTTGTACGGTGGCGTGCCCGTGCGCCAGTTGGGCGTGGCCAATGTGCGGCGCAAGGTGGGCACGGTGATGCAAGAAGACGTGCTGCTGACCGGCAGCATTGCCGACAACATCGCCTTTTTTGACATGGCTCCTGACCAGCAGCGCATCGAGGCTTGTGGTCAGCTGGCGCAGCTGCACAACGACATTGTGCGCATGCCCATGGGTTATCAAACGCTCGTGGGTGAGCTGGGTTCCGGCCTAAGCGGTGGGCAAAAGCAGCGCTTGCTGCTGGCACGGGCACTGTACAAGCAACCCACCGTGTTGGCGCTGGATGAGGCCACCAGCCACCTGGACATCGGCAGCGAGCAAGCGGTCAATGCCGTACTGGCCCAGATGCCGCTCACGCGCATCGTGATCGCCCATCGGCCAGAGACGATTGCCCATGCGCAGAGGCGGGTTGAGATGACGGCGGAGGGCCTCTCATAGGTGAGCAACGCAGACGTATCAAAAACTATTTTCTAGGAGGAAACATGTTTCAAAGAATGAGTTACCAACGCATTGCACTGGCAGCGACACTCTGGTGGTCATGTCAAGCCACCAGCATTGCGCAGCCAGCGGTGTTCACGCCCAACGCCACTGTCCTGAAAGACCGCATTTCGTATGTGGTCCAGGCCGATGGCCGCTATACCAAAGAAGTGGTGGAAGAAATCCAGATCAATACGGACCAGGGCGTCAAGGAGCGCAGTCAACTGCGAATGCCTTTCAGCACCACATTGCAAGCGCTTGAAGTCCTGCAGGCTTACACCATTACCAAAGATGGCAAGCGCATCGATGTCAAACCGGAAGAGATTCGTGAACAGCAGAGTCCCGCCAGTGCGGGTGCGCCCATGTTTGACGATCACAAAGTCAAAGTGGTCATCTTCCCCGCCGTTGAAGTTGGTGCACGCTTGGGCGTTCACACGCGCATGACACAGAAGACGCCGCTGTTCAAAGGCCATTTTTATGACCTGGAAGCAGCGTGGCCACAAGTGGAGTTCAAGTCATTTGAAATCACGGTCAAAGCACCAAAGTCCATGAAACTTCAAGTGGCGGCCAACAAGATGAATGGCGGAGAAGTGCCATCCGAAGACCCTGCGCAACAAGTTTGGAAATGGTCGCAGGAGAACGTGAAAGCCTCTCCCCCAGAAATGGCTGCCACCAGCCCGCATGAGCGCATTCCGCATGTGGCCATGACCAGCTTTGCCAGCTATGCAGATGCCGCCAAAGCCTATCTGGAGCGTGCTCAATCCAAATCGGCAGTGACCCCGAGCATTCAAAAACTCGCCGATGACATCACACAGGGCATGACTGACCGCCGTCAACAAGCCCAAGTGCTGTACCAGTGGGTGAACCACAACATTCGGTACGTGGCCATTTTTTTGGGCTTTGGCGGTGTAGTGCCGCACGAGGCACAAGCCATTGCCGATGCGCGTTACGGCGACTGCAAGGACAAAACCACCTTGCTGCAAGCCTTGCTGGCAGCCAAGGGCATCGCCAGCAGCACGGCACTGATCAATGCCACCGATGTGTACTGGCTACCTTCCATCCCCATGCCCACCACGGCATTCAACCATGCCATCACCTACATCCCTGAGTTCAACTTGTTCCTAGACGCCACGCCCGGCAAAGCCATGTTTGGCACCCTGTCGCCGCAATTGCAGGGCAAGCACGCCTTGGTCATCCAGAATGCCAAGGGCGAACCAGAGATAATGAAAGTGCCTCTCGGAGAGTCGGGCGCCAACGCGGTCCAGATTGACACTGTTTTGGAACTCAATAGCCAAGGGCAGATCACAGGCCGAAGTAAGATTCAACCGACAGGCTACCTGGATTTGTTGGCACGGCAAATCATGTCTTCCTTGCCGCCTGGGGTGGAGCCGCAAGTGGTCAGCCAATTGCTGGTCATGTCAGGGCAAAGTGGTTCAGGAAATCTGATCCACAAGAACGAGGCAGACACTTCAAAGCCCTATAGCTACGAAGCCACTTTTGTGTTGCCCAACGCTGTGCAGCTGCCTGGCCCCGGTGCCATGGCCATCCCGCAAGGCATCAAGGGTTTTTCAAGCATTGCGAATACATTCGCGGTCATTGCGCCTGAGCTGCGGACTCAGCCTTTGATTTTTGGGAATGGAAAAATCATTGAGAACATGCTGCTGAAATTGCCTCAAAATATTTCGGTGAGTCGTCTGCCCGCCCCCGTCTCAATGGAAACACCTTTTGGCCGTTACATATCCAAATACGAACTGAAGGGGCGGGAACTGAGAGTGCAACGTCAACTGGTGATAGAACTCTCCGACATCATCGTTCAGCCGAAGGAATACCCCCAGTTGCGCAGCATGGGCAATGCCGTGATGAGGGATTTGCGCAGCCAGGTGGTGTATTGACCGGATTGAGGTTGCTGAGGCCTCAATTCGAGAAAGCAGGAATCCCGGTGATCGCGCGGCCCAAAATCAGGGCGTGCACGTCGTGTGTGCCCTCGTAGGTGTTGACCACTTCCAGGTTCACCAGGTGGCGGGCCACGCCGTATTCGGCGCTGATGCCGTTGCCGCCCATCATGTCACGCGCCATGCGGGCGATGTCCAGAGCCTTGCCGCAGCTGTTGCGCTTGAGGATGGAGGTCAGGTCCACCGATGCGGTGCCTTCGTCCTTCATGCGGCCCAGGCGGAGGCACCCTTGCAAGCCCAGGCTGATTTCGGTCAGCATGTCGGCCAGTTTCTTCTGGATCAGCTGGTTGGCGGCCAGGGGGCGGCCAAACTGCTGACGGTCCATCACGTACTGGCGAGCACGGGCGTAGCAGTCTTCGGCAGCGCCCAAGGCGCCCCACGCGATGCCGTAGCGGGCGCTGTTCAGGCAAGTGAAGGGGCCTTTTAAACCACGCACTTCGGGGAAGGCGTTTTCTTCGGGGCAGAACACCTCGTCCATGACGATCTCGCCGGTGATCGAGGCACGCAGGCCGACCTTGCCGTGCACGGCAGGAGCCGACAGGCCTTTCCAGCCTTTTTCCAAAATGAAGCCACGGATCTGGCCGCCATCGTCCTTGGCCCAGACCACAAACACGTCGGCGATGGGGCTGTTGGTGATCCACATCTTGGCGCCGCTGATGCTGTAGCCGCCGTCCACCTTTTTGGCGCGGGTGATCATGCTGCCGGGATCCGAGCCGTGGTTGGGTTCGGTCAGGCCAAAGCAGCCGATCCACTCGCCACGCGCCAACTTGGGCAGGTATTTTTGCTTTTGGGCTTCAGAGCCAAAGTCGTTGATGGGCAACATCACCAAAGAAGATTGCACGCTCATCATGGAGCGGTAGCCCGAGTCCACGCGCTCGACTTCACGCGCCACCAGGCCGTAGCAAACATAGTTCAGGCCCGCACCGCCGTATTGCTCGGGGATGGTGGCGCCCAAAAGGCCCAGCTCGCCCATCTCGCGGAAGATGGCCACGTCGGTGGTCTCGTTCAGGAAAGCGTCTTTCACGCGGGGCAGCAGGCGTTCTTGGCAGTAGGCGCGGGCGGCTTCTTGCACCTGACGCTCGTCGTCGGTCAGTTGGGCGCTGAGGTTGAAGGGGTCTTCCCAGCTGAAGGTGTTTTTGGTGGTGGCCATGGGGGGTGTCTCCTTGAAAAAAATCTTGAAGCGGATTGTCAGGTCGAGATGAATAGTTGTCTAATATTGATTACCTATACATCAATACATTATTTTAATTCATGGAATTCCGTCACCTGCGCTATTTCCTGATGCTGGCCGAAGAGCTGCACTTTGGCCGTGCGGCCCAGCGCCTGTCCATCTCGCAGCCGCCGCTCAGCCTGAACATCCAGCAGCTCGAAGCCTCGGTGGGGGCGCAGCTGTTCACCCGCAACAGCCGGGGCGTGCAGCTCACGGCGGCAGGCCAGGCCTTTGTGCCGGCGGCCCGTGCCTTGCTGGCGCAGGCCAGCGCCGCAGCGCGTGAGGCACGCGATGTGGCCGAGGGTCAGTCGGGCCAGCTGCACATCGGCTTTGCCGGGACCATGTTGTATTGTGGTCTGCCGCAAATCCTGAGCCGCTTTCAGGCCAGCCACCCTCGTTTGCGCTTGGTGCTGCGCGAGCTGAGTTCGTCCGAGCAGTTGTCTGAATTGCTGCGCGACCGGCTCGATGTGGGCTTTGTGCACACGCCCCGGGTGCCGCCGGGTTTTGAGCAGATTCTGGTGGCCAGCCAGCCCTTGGTGGCGTGTTTGCCTGCCAGCCACCCCTTGGCGGGGGCGGCCAGTGTGGGGCTAGATGAACTGGCTGGGCAAGACCTGGTGGTGGTGTCCCGCACCGTTTCGCCCGATTACCACGAACGCATTTTGGTGCTGTGCGAACAGGCCGGCTGGATGCCGCAGGTGGTGCACGAGTTGCGCCATTGGCTGAGCGTGGTGTCCTTGGTCTCGCAAGACCTGGGTGTGGCGCTGGTGCCGCAAGCCCTGCAGCAGTCGGCTCTGGCGGGCGCGGTGTTCGTGCCACTGCACGCGGTCGATGCCCGTTACGACACGCGCTGTTTGTGGCGCAGCGACCGAGACCAGACGGCGCTGGGGGACTTTGTGCAGGCGGTGCAGAGCGGGCTGCTGCCCCACGGATAATTCAAACCCTCTCAAACAAGGAACCCACATGACCCAAACTCTGGTTTTAGGCGGCGGCTGCTTTTGGTGCACCGAGGCGGTGTACGTCAAAGTGCGTGGCGTGACCGATGTGGAGTCGGGCTATTGCAACGGCCAAACCGTGAACCCCAGCTACGACGACGTCTGCACCGGCCGCACCGGACACAACGAAGTGGTCAAGCTCGAATACGACCCGGCGCAGGTGAGCACCCGCGAGCTGCTGGAAGTCTTTTTTGTCATCCACGACCCCACCACCTTGAACCGCCAGGGCAACGACGTGGGCACGCAGTACCGCAGCGGCATTTACTTCACCACGCCCGAACAAGCCGAGGAGGCCCGCGCCCTGATCGCCGAGCTGGCGGCGGCCCGGGCCTTTGGCCAACCCATCGTGACCGAGGTGCTGGCCTTGGACAACTACAGCGCGGCCGAGGACTACCACCAAGACTTTTTTGAACGCAACCCCTACCAGGGCTATTGCATGGCCGTGGCCGCGCCCAAGGTGAGCAAATTCAAAAAGACGTTTTCGCGCTTGGTGCGTGAGTGACAATGACGCAGCAGGCATCGGTCGATGCCTGCTCGGAAAATCGCCTCTGCAAAGCGAATCACTTCAAGAAAACCCATGAAAAACATTGTCTTTTTTCTAGCTGCCATGAGCTTGTCCTGGGGGGGCTTGGCCCAACACTCCAAGAAAGAGGTGGAGCAGGACATTGCCCGCCACCGCGCCATGGCCGAAGCCCACGAGGCGGCTGCCAAATGCCTGGAGTCTGGCAAAAAACCGGACCAATGCACCAAGGAGCTGCAAGCCGCCTGCAAGGGCCTCGCGCTGGGCAAATACTGCGGCATGAAGCACGTTCACTGATCCGCCGCTGTCGACTTCGCCGTTCATGAGTTCTCCGCGATCACGCCTGCCGGTTTGGCTGCACACCTTGCTGGTGGCGGCCCTGCTGTGGGCTCCTCTTTGGGGGCAGCTGCACGGCATTGGACACGGACTTGAGCATGGCATTGAGCAAGGGACTCGGCATGCGATCTCTGCCCCCGCTGGGCACCATGACGCGCATGCTCTTGCGCATGCAGTGCAGCTGCACGACGAAGATCGGCACAAAGGGCATTCGTACCCCTTGGGCCATGAAGCCGACGCCGATCTGTGCCGTGTGCTGGATCACCTGTCGCAAGCTGAACGGCTGAGTACCCCTTGCCCACCCGGCCTGGCCCCAAGCGTGGCCATGGCCCAGCCCATTTTTAGGGCGACTTTTTATCCGGACCAAGACCTCTGGTCCCCGGCGCAAGCCCGTGCGCCGCCTGAGCTGATTTGAACCCCTGATCTTGTCTGGCTGACTTTCCGTGTGGAGCGGAAAGCGCTGGGCTGTTCCTGTTTTTTCAAATCATCGCTTTATGACCTATTCTTTTCGCCTTTCGGCCCTGGCCTGCGCCAGCCTGGCCTCCTTGTCTTTTTCCAATGCCTGGGCGCAAAACGCCGTATCTGGTTTTTCCCCTGAAATTGTCATCACCGGCAACCCCCTGGGCCGCGACGGCACCACCGTGCCTGTCAGCACCATGGGTCGCGCCGACCTGCTCGAACGCGGGCAAAGCACTTTGGGCGAAACCCTGAACGGCTTGCCCGGTGTGTCCAGCACTTACTTTGGCCCCAATGCGAGCCGTCCCACCATTCGCGGGCTCGATGGCGACCGCATCCGGGTGCTGAACAACAGCGCTTCCAGCCTCGATGCCTCGGCGCTGAGCTACGACCATGCGGTGCCGCTCGATGTCTTGTCCACCGACCGTGTGGAAGTGCTGCGCGGCCCGGCCGCCTTGCTTTATGGCGGCAGCGCGGTGGGCGGTGTGGTCAACGTGATCGACAACCGCATCCCGCGACAAGCAGTCTCGGGCGTGCTGGGCAAAGCCCAGCTGCAAGCGGGCACGGGCAATGACGAGCGCAGCGTGGCCGGTTTGGTGGAGGCGGGTAACGAACGTTATGCCCTTCACCTGGATGGTTTTGACCGCCGCACGGGCGATGTGCGGGTGCCGGTGTCGCTTGAATGCACAAAACCCGGCTCGCCTGCCAACGCCCGGCGCATCTGCAACTCGGCCAGCACCGCTCGGGGTGGCGCTTTCGGAGCCAGCACTTTCTGGGACCACGGCTATTTGGGCGCATCGGTCAACACCTACCAAAGCGATTACGGCACCGTGGCCGAAGACGAAGTGACGATTGGCATGAAGACCACCCGCTACGCGCTGGAAGGCCAAGTGCGCCAACTGCCGGGCTGGTTTGACAGCGTCAAAGCCCGCCTGAGCCACACCGATTACCAACACACCGAGTTTGAAGGCACCCAAGCGGGCACCGTGTTTGCCAACAAGGGCCAGGACCTGCGCATCGAGGCGCGGCACCGCCCGTTGGCGGGGTGGCAAGGCGTGGTGGGTCTGCAAACCGAGTCGAGCCGCTTTTCTGCGGTGGGCGACGAAGCCTTTGCGCCCTTCAGCCGCACACGCAGCCAAGCCCTTTTTGTGCACGAAGAGCTGCTCACATCATGGGGCCAGTTCACAGCAGGTGCGCGTTGGGAGTCGGTGCGGGTTGAGTCCTTGGGCAACCCCGAGCTGGAGCGGTTTGACGAGGGCATCGGGGCCAAAAAATTCACCCCCTTCAGCTTGGCCGCTGGGGCGGTGCTCAAGCTCTCGCCCGCATGGTCTTTGACCGGCAACGCGGCCTTGACACAGCGTGCCCCCAAAGACTACGAGTTGTTTGCCAATGGCCCACACCTGGCCACCCACGCCTGGGAAATTGGCAACAAAGATCTGGGCTTGGAAAAGTCCAAGAGCCTGGATGCGGGTGTGCAGTGGAAGTCCGGCCCCAACAGTGCCAATGTGACGGCCTTTTCCAGCCAGTTTGACAACTACATTGGCCTGATGAACACGCAGGACGTGGAGGACAATTTGCCCGTGCAGCGCTACCAAGGCGTCAAGGCCCAATTCAGAGGCTTGGAAGCCAGCGGTCGTCAACGCTTGTGGCAGAGCACCTCGACGCTCGATCTGGACTGGCGTGCCGATACCGTGCGGGCCACCAACACCAGCACCGGCGAGCCCTTGCCCCGCATCGCCCCCATGCGTGTGGGTGCCACGCTGGTGCAAAGCCATGGTCCCTGGAGCGCCAAGCTGGGTGCCGACTGGCATGCCGCGCAAAAGCGTGTGCCCGAAGGCAGTGTGGCCACGGGTGCCTACACCTGGGTCAACGCCAGTGTGTCTTACCGCCAAAAGCTGGACACCACGGTGCTCAACTGGTTCGCCCGTCTGGACAACCTCACCGACCAACTGGCCTACAGCGCCAGCTCGATCCTGACCAGCACCGCATTTGGCAAATCGCCTTTGCCGGGGCGCAGCCTCAAGCTGGGGGTTCAGGCCACGTTCTGATGGCCTGCGTGGCGTCGCCAATGGCAGCGGCGCTACGTGGTTTCCGATGATGAAGGGGTTTGGCAGGCCGAGATAATCCGGTCATGAACCTTGATCATCCTGTTTTGTCATCCCTCCTGCCCGTGGCCTTGCTCATCTTGATGGGTTTTGTCGCGGGCAGGACCCGACTGGTGCAAGGGGAGTCGGTACGCGATTTGTCCAATCTCGTGTTCATGGTGCTGACACAGGCGATGCTTTTTCGGACCATGAGCCAGGTTCATCTGGATCAGCTCGATTTTGCGCCTGTGGTGCAGTATTTGGCCGTGACCGTGCTGCTGTTTTTCATCCTGATTTTTGTCTACGGGCGAAATGCTAGGGCGACTGTTTTGGCTTTGGCAGGCGTTTTCAGCAACACATTGATGATTGGTGTGCCTTTGATCGGTCTGGCTTACGGTCAGCCAGGACAAATTCTTCTGCTGACTTTGGTCTCTGTGCACGCTTTGGTTTTGTTGACCTTGGCCACTTTGATTTTGGAATTGCAAATGGCCCGAGAACAACAAAGTGCTTTTGGCCATTCCACGCAGTTATGGCGAACCGCCTTTCAAGCAATTCGAAGTGCCTTGTTGCACCCTGTGCCATTGCCTATTTTGGTGGGTTTGCTGTATGCGCAAACGGGGTGGGGCCTGCACCCCGTTGTCGACAAACCTTTGCAGTTGCTCGGCAGCGCTTTTGTACCCATTGCTTTGTTGTTGGTGGGCATCACCTTGTCGCAGACGAACATGGGATTCAACCTCGTCAAAGCGATTCGTTTGTCGCTGGTCAAAACCGTGGTGCACCCCCTGCTGATGCTGGTTGTGGGGTGGTCTTTTGGGTTGCGTGGTTTGCCCTTGTCTGTGATGGTGGTGGTGGCCGCTTTGCCCATGGGGGCCAATGGTTTTTTGTTTTCCCAGCGCTATCAAAAAGAAGAGGATACGGTGACTGCCGCTGTTGCTGTGTCAACAGGGATGGCGGCAGTTGGCATCAGCTTGGCCTTGGCTTGGCTGCCCAGCGTCGCGATTTGAGGATTTCCGTGTACACCCTGACTGGCTAAGTCTGTGAATGAGCAACAGGGCGAGTGCATCCGTTTGTTTTAAGGGCTTTCGGATACAAGCAATTGAAACCACATGTTGGCCAGTTGCGGTGCAGCAGCGGCAATGCGACGGGACTCGTGCCAGACCAATCCGTCCAGAGTGAGGATGTGTCCACCGGCTTCTCGAATCAAAAGCACACCCGCTGCGGCATCCCAGCTGCCCATGTCATGTGACCAAAACACATCGACTCTGCCAGCAGCGAGGTAAGCCAGTTCCAGTGCCATACTGCCCGCGCGGCGGACACCGGATACGGTTGCGACCGTGCGGGCAAATTGGATCAAATATTCGGGCAAGGACGCAGCTCGGGGTTTGGGAAACACCGTGGCAGCAACGGCCAGCTGCAAATGGTCTGTGCCCGCCACATGCAAAGGCTTGCCGTTCAGTGTGGCGCCATGATTCAGTGCTGCGCTGAAAACCTCTTGACGGCAGGGATCCACAATGCACGCTGCAATGGGTTCACCATCTGACAGGAGCGCAATGGATACGCTGTACTGAGGATAGCCTCGCAAGAAATTCATGCTGCCATCGATCGGATCGATCACCCAGAGCAAACCACCACTGACTTGTGTTTTGGCGCTTTCCTCACCCAAAAAACCATGGTCAGGATAACGTTCGGCAATGCGTGTCTTCAGGTGTTCTTCGATGCTGCGGTCCAATGCGCTGCACCAATCGCCAGCCGACTTGAACTCCACTTCAGGTGGCTGAGCACCCGTTTGCTGGATCATTTGCGCGGCTTCGAGCGCCAAGACCTTGGCAAAATCCCTGGCCTGCGTGGCAAGGTCGGTCATGTCATCTCTCGCATGCGCGAGACGTAATCAAAATTTCGGGTGTCCACAATAGAGGTTCGGAATTCAGCAGGTTGACGGTCAAAAGTGTGCGCCACTCGGTCAATCCGCAACACGGGCGTGGCTAAATCTAAATTCAGCAAATGCGCACTGTCGGGCAGAACCAACTCAGCGCGAACTCTTTCATCTGCCTCCACAATGGTTACCCCGAAAGCGGCCTGATAGTGCCCGTAAATCGTCGTGGTCCGAGCGGTAAAGGAGGCTTGATTCAAGCCCGGGAACATCGCTGCGGCGATGGCTATTCGGTCATGGATCACAGGTTGACCTTGCAAGTGAAGGACATTCTCGATTCGGAAGACCCATTGGTTGCCATGCAGTCCCAAGGCTTGAGCTTCCAATTGGGTGGCTCTGGACTTGGAGAATTTGTGCAGTCGGACTTCTGGAAATTCACTCGGCCGGTCTCTGGGCACGATTTTGAAAAACTGGAACATGAAGCGCTCGCGATCGAGCTTACCGACAAAAGTGCCTCTCCCTTGCTGACGCAAAAGCACATGTTCTGCCACCAATTCGTCCACAGCACGACGCACCGTCCCCACCGAAACTTGAAAGCGCAGGGCCAAATCTTTTTCATTGGGCAGTGCTGCACCCGGTGCTGCAATACCGGATTGGATGTCGTTGATCAGCTGCCTTTTGACTTGGCGATAAAGCATTCTAGAAATCTTCCAAAAGAACGAACATCCAAACCGAGAAATGAAGGATCAGACCCGCCATATAGCTGCATTGACGGATGGCGTGCACTTTTTGAGATGTGTGCAGCCATTCACAGGGTTAATTTTGCCCAAGATTCATGAAAAGAATGGCGCTGAGCACGAAGCATGCAATCACCATCGTCTCTGCCACCAGCAACACGACAGGCTGCCAGCCCAACTTGGCAAGTTCTCCGAGACTGGTTTTGACGCCGGCAGCGGCGATCGCGATGACCAAACACCAACGAGACACGCCGTTGGCCATCGCAGTGACCTCCGGCGGTACCCAGCCCGTGCTGGCCAATATGACCAGTGCCATGAACCCGATCAAAAAGCCCGGCACCAAAGGGGGCTTGTTTTGAGAAAGATCGTCGGCATCGTGGACAGCCCCCCATTTGCGGTAGCCAAACGCAATCAGCATCACCACCGGCAACAACAAGACAACGCGGAACAACTTCACTACGGTGGCTGCATTTCCAGATTCTTGCCCCATCATCATGCCCGCAGCGACCACTTGAGCCACATCGTGGATGGTGCCGCCCAGAAAGATGCCGGACTGAACAGGTGAGATCGATAACCAGTTCAGAAACAATGGGTACACCACCATGGCCAACGTGGAAAGCACGGTGACACCCACAACAGTCATCAAGGTAAAACGCTCATTTTCTCGCGTAGCAGGCAATACGGAGGAGATCGCCAGCGCCGCAGAAGCGCCACAAATGCCAACGGCCCCTCCCGAAAGCAAGCCTTCTGAGGCAGGACGGCGTAACAACTGCGCCAACAAAAGACCCGATGCGATGGTGACACCAACTGCAAACACCAAGACCAAACCCACACTGGCGCCCAAATGTGTCACTTGTTCAAGGGTAATGCGAATGCCCAACAAGGCCACGCCAAATCTCAGCACGGTGCGAGCGCAAAAATTGATGCCCACAAAGTTGCCAGCTTGTTTCGACAAAAAATGAAGAGACAGTCCGATCAAAAGGGCGTACAGCAGTTGGGGGCCGCCGTAATGCTCAGACAAAAAGGTTGCCGACAAGGCGATGACGGTACAAATCAAAAAGCCTGGAACATGCGTTTTGAATTGGGTGACTGCAGCTCTCATGGCTTGACCAGAATGTCCCATCAGCAAAAGGCCCGGATCGCGTCAATAGCTGATTGAGGTATGTCGAGACCTGTTTTCTTTGCCGCCTCGACCAGTTGAATGCGCCTTTGTCCCGGCAGGCGTACCCCCTCGTCAGACAGCATGGCCGATATCAGTGCTTCAACGCGTTCGTTGTAAACGGTTTGTCCCCCAAGTGCTTGGGGGTCGATCACAATGAAGACTTGGCCCAGCCGAGGCTGATTGCCCTCTGGCTTGAAAAACGTGTCGGCTTCTGCTCCGAAGTGGGCACCGGTCAAGCTTGTGACCAACAATTCAACCACTAATGCCAACAAGGCGCCCTTGGTTCCTCCCATGGCCAGCATAGAACCCTCAAGGCCTTTCGCTGGATCGGTTGTTGGCATTCCGTCTTTGTCGAGCGCCCAGCCTAAAGGGATCGACTCACCTTTGTGAGCCGCGACCATCAATTTTCCGCGAGCGACTTCAGACAAGGAAAGATCCACACTGATCGGTGGGTGCCCACCTCTGGGAAAGATGGCTGCAATGGGATTGGTGCCGAAAATAGGGCGTTTACCTCCGGCTGCAGGCATTGCAGCGGGCGAGTTGCCGCACACAATTCCAACCAAACCTGCGTGGGCCACAGGGTCAAGATGGTAAGCGGCCATGCCGAAATGGTGGCTGTTGGTGATTGCCGCAATGGCAACACCAAAGTCCTGTGCCCTAGGGATGGCTTGTTCGATGGCCATTTGACATGCAGGGAATGCAAATCCGTTGCCTGCGTCAATCAATACCGCTGCTGGACGTTCATTCAATATGTGGGGCATTGCATGCCCTTGCACTCGACCTGTTTGCAGATGCGAAACATACATCGCTACGCGTGAGAGTCCGTGTGACGGCAATCCGCTGGCCTGGGCAGTGACCAGGGCCAGTGCTGTCGCATGGGCCTGTAGCACAGACGCTCCATTGTGGATGAGCGCAGCTTGCACCAGCGCTTGGATCTCTTGAAAGGGAAGCAGCATGTCGCCAAGCCTTCAATCGGTGTGACGCTTAGTCGGGTTGAATGTTGCGTGTTTTGACGATTTCACGCCAACGGGCCACATCTTTTTTCAAGAGGTCAGAAAAGGCAGCGGGTCCAAGTCCGGTAGAGGCAAAGCCCAATGCGGCTACGCGTTCAGAGACTTCCTTCAATTTCAACGCGCGTATCGCTGAGCTGGCAACTTTTTCCACGATGGCAGGTGGGGTGCCCGCCGGCATCATCAAACCTGTCCAGTTTTCCAGTTCTACACCGGGCAAACCAGATTCATTGAAAGTCGGGACATCGGGCAACAATGGGTGGCGTACAGCCGATGTGATGGCCAAAGCCCTGAGTTTCCCGGCCTTCACATGCACCGACGCTTCAGGCAAGTTAGAAACAATGAAATCAATTTGGCCGCCCATCAGATCATTCAGAGAGGGCGCACCGCCTTTGTAGGGGATGTGGGTGACCTCCAGCTTGGCGTTGAGGGCCAGGAGCTCTAGCCCCAAATGGGGAGGCGTTCCGTTGCCGCTGGAGCCGCCGTTCAGTCGCTTTGCGCGGGCCTGGGCCAAAAACTCTGTCAAGGTTTTGGAGGGGCTGCTTTGATTGACGACGAGTACCAACGGGCTGCTGGCCAAGTGCGCAACTGCTGTGAGATTTTTTTCGAGGCTGTAGGGCAGGTTGTTGAAGAGCGACTGGTTCACAGCATGTGCCAACGTGATGGCCAGCCAGGTATAGCCATCCGGGGCGGATTTGGCTGCAAGGTCAGCGCCCAGGTTGCCACTGGCGCCGGCACGGTTGTCCACCGTGATGGCTTGTTTGAACTCAATGCCCGCATGCTGGCCAATCAAGCGCGCCATGATGTCGGTTTGCCCGCCTGCTGCAAAGGGCACGATGTAGCGAATGGGCTTGGATGGGAAGTCCCCCAAACCTTGCGCTAAAGCGATAGATGGCAGGGTGGACACGGCCGCAGCCGAAGCCAATGCGTGAAGTGCTGATCGTCTGGTGCGCATGTCTGTCTCCTGGGTTTAAAAAGAAGGGCTGAAGAAACGTCTTCAGCCCTTGGCTGCTTTATGCGCTTTCAAACAAGCGAGTCATCACAAATTCGCGATGACCCAAGGCTTCAGCAGATGTGAAGCGGCCGTTGATGGTTTGCATCATCATGTCGAGCAACAAATCACCCGCAGCATCCATGGTTTGCTCTTGTTGCAGCAAGCCCGAGCAGTCCACATCAATGTGCTCACTCATCAGGCGTACCGTGCGTGGGTTAGCGCAGATCTTGATCACGGGCACGATGGCATTGCCAATGACGTTGCCCTGACCTGTTGGGAAAAAGTGAACCGCAAACCCTGAGGCAGCGCACAGTGTCACCATTTCGGCCGCTGCCGAAGAAGAGTCCATGAACCACAGACCAGGTCCTGTAGGTGTCTCTGCCTTGTCGAGCACGCCATCCACCATGCATTGCTTGCCGATTTTCTGGATGTTGCCAAGTGCTTTTTCTTCGATGGTCGTCAGACCACCGGCAATGTTGCCTTTGGTGGGTTGGGAGTCCGACAGATCGGTTGTGGCGTGGCGCTTGATCATGTCCTGGTAATTGTTGAACATTTTCATGAAATCTGTCCGCACCTGTTCGGTCCGGCAGCGCGCAGCCACCAAATGCTCACCACCCGTCAACTCAGAGGTTTCGCCAAATACGAGTGTGGTGCCTAAGCCATAGAGCTTGTCAAAGGCATTGCCCACGGTGGGGTTGGCGCCACATCCCGATGTGGTGTCAGACTCTCCGCATTTGGTCGAAATCCAGAGGTCGGAAATCGGGCACTCTACGCGGTGCAAGCTGGTGGCGTGTTGCACCATCTTTTTGGCCGCCTTCGAAGCGCGCATGATGGTGTCATGATCACCGTGGCCTTCGATGCCGAAACCCACCACAGGCTTGCCTGTGGCGGCAATGCCGTCGACCACCGTTTTGGTCCAGCTGTCTTCAATGCCAATCACCACCACCGCTGCGACGTTGGGGTTGGAGCCGGCACCGATCAAAGTGCGAAAGTGAAGTTCCAAGTCGGCGCCAAACTGCAAACGGCCGTATGGGTGCGGAATGGCCATGGTGCCCTTGACGGCGTGTGCAACAGCTTCTGCCGCTGAGTTGGACAGATCGTCCAGCGGCAAGATGATGACATGGTTGCGAACGCCGACACGGCCGTTTTCACGGCGGTAGCCCCAGAAAGTGGTGTTTTTATCAATGAGGGTCATGAGTTAAACCTTGTGGAAGATGAGAGGGCAATGAGCGGTGAATTACCAGCGCTTGGTTTTGATGTTGTGGACATGGGCGTGGTCGCCGATGGCAATGGCCGCAACCACTTTGCCAATGTCTGTGCCGTATTTCATGACCGTGTCACCCAACGCCATGGCCTTGACGGCTACTTTGTGTCCGATCGGGATGGCCGCATTGGCCTTGATCGTGATGGTGCGGTTGTCGTCCAAGATGAGCGCATTCATCTCCTGACCGGCTTCAATGCCTTCAACGACGACAACTGCAACGCTGTCTTTTTCTTCATGCAGTACGCAATGGATCACAAAATTCTCCTTGAGTGGTTGGGATGGGTTGGAACAATTTGCCTGAATTTGGGATACAGGCTTGAGGGCTGTTCTTGAAAATTAATGTAAATCATCTATATGAATTTTGGGGTTGGTGTTTACCCCATGTGACTTCCTGAATGCATCCTTTTGGGGCGTATGAGCAGACCCCGCTTGGAGTGACGGGGGTTTGGGCCTGTTATGCGCTGGCCAGCCTTGCCGACTGCTGGCCCATCGGTCCTAGAGTGAGCAAGAAAGCCGTACCGATTTTTCAAGCCTGTCAGGGCAACAAAACCAGTTTGCTGGAAGCGATCTGGCCACTGTCGAGATCTGCAAAAGCCTTTGCGCCGTCGGCCATCGGAACAGTCTCTACCCAAGACAAATCGCCAAATGCACCTTCGTGCAACAACTTCACTGTCGCACGCAAATCTGCTGTGGTGTAGGTGTAAGTGCCCATCAAAGTGATCTCGGCCAAGGTGAGTTTACGCATGTCGATCTCGCTGGCCCAGTCTTGCAGACCGATGTGCATGACCACGCCCCCTGGTTTGACAGCATTGAGGGCTGCGACCCGTGTCAGTTTGCTGCCCACCGCATCAATGACATAGTCAAAACCATTTTCTTCCGCTGTCGTTGTGCGCGGATCGTAGGTCATCACGCCAGCATGCTTTTCAGCCGATAGGCGCCGAAGTGGATTGACTTCGGCCAGTGCTGTGCCGCGTGCACCGTAATGTTTAAGCAACAAGGCGGCCAACATGCCAATTGCACCGCCACCAATGATCAGCGTGCGATTTTCTGGCAAAGGCCGAGCCATGGCTTTGAGGCTCATGTTGATGGCATGCAGCGCTGTCGCTGCTGGTTCGGTCAAGGCGGCTTGTATAGCGGGCATGTCCTGGGGCATTTCAATCAGTGAAGCCGCTGGAATCGACATGAATTCGGCAAACGCACCGGGACGCGTCATGCCCACCATGGTGCGTCGGCTGCACAAGTTGTTGCGTCCTTGCACGCAGTAATCACACACGCCACAGGTGATGAGCGGATTGCCGGTCACGCGCTGACCGGTCACGAAGCCTGGCGCATCGCTTTTCACGATGGTGCCGCAAAATTCGTGTCCCAATACCAGTCCTGGTTTGCGGCGTGGGTCATGCCCGTGGTAAGCGTGCATGTCAGATCCGCAAATACCCACGGCATCTATGCGTAAAACGACTTCGCCCGGAACCAGGTCGGGTTCAGGGCGTTCCTGGATTTGAACTTCGAGTGGGTTGGTGTAGACCAGTGCTTTCATGGGATGCTTTCCGAGTTAGGGTGTGGGAAGAAGGGTCTGGCGCAGGCAGTTGATCATTTGATTGGTATGGCTGCGCGTTCTGATAAAGGGTGGTGCCATGACATTGAGTTGCCTACTGTTGGGTACGACAGGTCTTCAAGAATTCGGTCATGAAGGCAGCTAACACCTCCACTTGATTCATGCTGACGCCGTTGTACAAACTGGCCCTCAAGTACTTTCCCACCCCAAAAGGGGTCAGTGTTCTTAAGCCGACGATTCCCCGCTCCCAGCCTTGGATCAAGAAATTCCGCGTGGTTTCCTCATCGCCACCGGCGACATCAAAGGGGATATTCATGCGGCTCCGAATGGAGGGATCGGCTATTGGCGTGGCGTAAAAGCCTTCCGATTTGTCGATCACGCTGTACAAAAGGTCAGACTTTGCAATCGCACGGCGTTCCATTTCATGCACGCCACCCTGAGCGATCATCCATTGCATGAAAATGTTGACCACCTCGACGTTGAAGGTGGCGATGGTGTTCCATAAATTGCCCTCACGGGCGTTGGTGGTGTAGCACAGGACACCTGGGCAAAACTTGCTGGGCGATCCCATCAAGTCCTTTCGAACAACGCACAGGGTGAGACCGGGGTGACCAATGTTTTTGGATGCGCAGGCATAAAGAATGCCCACATTGCAACCCACCCAGTCAATGGGTTTGGTTGAAAAATCTGACGAAGCGTCAACCACCAAGGGTGCTTTGATGCCCAGCTTGGGCAACTGATGCAGCTCAATCCCGTTCACCGTTTCATTTGAACAAAGATGCACGTATTTGGACTCTGGATCCAAATGTTCAAAGGAGGGGTTGCGAGTAAAGGTGCCATCTTGGTTCTCAGAGGAAACAACAAAGGGACGGCAGTATTTGGAGGCATCAGACAGGGCGCGTTTGGACCAGGTGCCATTGACGAGGTACGTCGCTTTTTCATCGCCATTGGGACAAAGGTTCAGCGGCACAGCCGCAAACTGCCCGTGACCACCTCCATGCATGAAAAGAATTTCATAGTCCTCAGGAATGTTCATCGCCAGGCGGCAGTGTTTCACCGCACTGGTCAGGATGTCTAAAAACTCAGGCGAACGATGAGAGAGGTACATCGAGCACATGCGTTCCGAGTCAAACAAGGCCTTGATGGCAGCTTGTACTTCCGCCGCAAGAGATGCAGGCCCAGGGCTGAAGTTCAAAGGCAGCACTCCGCTAGGAGGAAGCAACGATCCGAGCATGGCTGGATGCGTGTCGGCTGACTTCAATGGGCTTGGGTCAATGTAGGTCATGGGTGTGTTCCAGAGAGGGAATGGACACGCCTGATTGACGACATGATTCTTCCATGAGCTTGTGGCCACTACTTGGCGGTATAGCCGCCGTCAATCATGATGGTTTGGCCTGTGATGTAGCTGGAAGCTTCGCTGGCCAAGAAAACGGTCAAACCGTGGATGTCTGAGAGCTCACCATTTCGACCCAAACAGGTTTGCGCAGCGTGTCGCGCCACCAATTCCGGGTTGCCAAAGACGGGTGCCGTCAAAGCTGTCGGAAAAAAACCTGGTCCGATGGCGTTGCAGGTGATGCCATGGGGTCCCCATTCAAGCGCCATGGCCCGGGTCAGTTGAACGATGCCCCCTTTGCCAGCGCCGTAGGGCGCACTGTTGGCAAATGCCCTGTGGCTTTGCAGGCTGGCGATGTTGATGATGCGGCCCCATCCGCGCTCTTTCATCGCCGGTGCCAGCGCTTGTGTCAAAAAGAAGGGCGCGCTCAAGTGGATGTTGATTTGTGCCATCCAGCTGGTCACAGACACATCAGCGAATGGCTCGCGCAGATTGACCCCAGCAGCGTTGACCAAGATGTCAATTGGCCCCAAGTTCAAGGCTTGAAGTGCTCCTTCATGTGCCGCCTCTGGAGAGGAAAGATCGCAGACCAGCGTCTGTACTGATATGCCCATCGAAGTCAGTTTGTCAGCCGATTGCTGAAGCAAGTCCTGTCTGCGTGCCATCAAGACCAGATTGGCGCCCGCCATGCCTAGGGCATGGGCCATGGCTTCGCCCAAACCTGAGCTGCCGCCTGTCACCAAAGCCGTTCGACCAGACAGATCAAATGAAACCAGTGAACTGCTCATGACTAAGAACCTGTCTTTGAATGGGAGACCTGTTGTGCATGTGGTGGCAGGTTCATACCTTCACCTGCTCCCCCAACTCAAACTGTTGACCTGGAAAATACTTGGCCAAACGATCATCGGCCGTTCTGGCGTGGGCCTCCATGCCTTCCAGCCTTGAAATGCGGGCTGTGGCCAGCCCAATATCGCGTGCGGCATCGCGTGTCATTTTTTGCCATGTGAAGGTTTTCAAAAACTTGTGAACCGACAAACCGCCTGAATAACGTGCGGCGCCCTTTGTGGGCAAAACATGGTTGGGTCCACTGGCTTTATCACCATAGGCCACAGTGGTTTCTTCGCCCAAAAATAAGGAGCCATAACAAGTCAGTGTCTTGAGCCACCAGTCCAAGTCTTTGGCGTGCACCTCGAGGTGTTCACTGGCGTAACGGTCGGAGATTTCTACGACCTCATCGCGTGTGTCGCACAGCATGACTTCGCCATAGTCCCGCCATGCCGATCCGGCTGCATCACGCGCCGTGGGCGGCAGCAGCTCAATCAACTTGGGCACCTGCCGCATGACTTCTTCAGCCAAGCTTTTGCTGGTTGTGAAAAGCCATGCAGGCGACTCGTGGCCATGCTCCGCTTGTCCTACCAGGTCGCTGGCAACGATGGCTGGATCCGCAGTTTCATCGGCAATGATGCCGATTTCGGAAGGTCCTGCGAAAACGTCGATACCCACTTTTCCAAATAAGGTTCGTTTGGCTTCAGCGACAAACTTGTTGCCTGGACCCACGATGACATCGGCGGGTTTGCCGGTAAACAAGCCATTGGCCATCGTGGCAATCGCTTGCACGCCACCCAAGGTCATGATGATGTCGGCTCCTGCCTTGTTGAAGGCATAAAGTAAATAGGGGTGCATCGGGCCTCCCCGGAAGGGGCCGGAACAGGCGATGATGGTTTTAACCCCCGCGGCTTTGGCTGTTGCGACGCCCATGTAGGCACTGGCAATGTGCGCGTAACGCCCTGCTGGGGCATAGCAACCTGCTACGTTGATCGGCAACACGCGCTGGCCAGCGATAACACCCGGATGCAGTTCAACCTGAAACTCTGACAGTGAACGGCGCTGTGCCTGTGCAAAGTCAAAAACCTGTTTGATGGCGAAATCGATATCGGCTTTGACTTGTTCTGGCACTTCACGCGCATTGGCTTCAATTTGCGCTGGGGTGACGATCACTTCACCCGTCCATTGGTCCAAATCTTTGGCGTACTTGCGTACGGCAGCTTCACCGTTTTGCTGAATTTCTGCCAGCATGGTGTTGACGACTTTCTGGGCCGTGGCCGTCTCAGTTTCGGGTGTCTTGTCTGCTTTTTTCAAGTACGTGATGGCCACGTTGATCTCCTGGTGTGCGTTTTCTCAAATCAAGGCGAATCGTTCACCAAGCGCTTTATTGAAAGCACATGGCTATGCAAAATAGAATCAAACTGGGACCCATGTTGTGTCCATGTGTCCCAGTCGTGTTGAATTACCGGGTTGAGTTGGCCATGTCACGCAGTTTGGCGTCTGCCTGAACCAATTTCAAGTACTCGTCGGTCACAAAGTCAGCCACGGCTGGCACTTGCTGAACTGCTCCTGTTTCACGCATGAAGCCAGAGAGCTCGGTGAACCAGCCATCCATCTTCGAGTTGGCTGCGCCACCTGTGCGTTCCATATTTTTGAGTTGTTGCGCCAATGTGAAAGTGGGGCGTGTGTCAAATTCTTTGTTCATGGCGGCATCGCTGATGCTGACGCCACCCTTGGCATAAAAGTCTTTCATCATGCGAATGGCTTCGGGCCGGTTCACGCCCATCCAGCTCCAAGCACGCAGGTAGACCGCGAGGAATTTGGCGACGTTCTGTGGATTTTGTTTGGCATAGTCACCACGTGCGATCAAAGCACCGGGGACGATGGCACCACTGTCCTTGCCACTGCAAAGCATTTTTGCGCCAGCTTTTTCTTCAACGGTGTATGTGTTCGGTGCCCACATCCCTGCCAAGTCAGAGTTGTTGGACGACAGTGCCGAAATGATTTCGGCTTGTCCCATGTTTTTCATGACCACATCGGATTTTTTGAGGCCATACTTTTTCAAGCAAGCCTGAACAGCGAAGTCGGCCGTTGAGTTTTGAGTCAATGTGATGGTTTTGCCACGCAAAGCGGCTGCGGGGTCTTTGGCGAAATCAGCGGCGGCTTTGCCGCTGCCGACCAGGCCATTGGCTGCAGATTCGTCGTTGGTGATGCCGATGGTTTTGATCCCGAATCGAACATGTCCCAACACAGCTGGCACAGAGCCTGTACCGCCCACATCCCAGGATCCTGCTGCTGAGGCTGCGATTTGAGGGACACCCGCTGGGAAGGTTGAAAACTCAGGTGCCAAGCCCACATCCTTCCACCAACCTTTTTCAGTGGCGATGTGAAATGGTAGGGCCCAGTAAAGCGAGGGTTGGTAGCTGATTTTGATAGGCGTCAACGCTTGAGCGTTTGCTGTGCTGGACAAGCCCAAAACAAGGCTGATACCTATGGCGGCTGCTGCTAGTTTTTTCATGTCGATGTCTCCTTCGGTTGGTGGTTACTTCAATGATCTGTGCCTGCGTGCTCTTCACGCAATGACTTCCAGATTCGGGTGCGCAAATGGACGAAGCTTTCCAGATCCATCACGTCTTCGATCTTGCTGTGGCGGTCCCATTGTTCGGCTTCGCGAACGGACTTCACATCCAGAATTTCTTTGACTTTTCCAGGTCGGCTGGTCATGACCACGACGCGATCAGCCAAGTAAACCGCTTCTTCAACCGCGTGGGTGATGAAAAGCACGGTGCGTGGATTTTTGCGAGCCAACTTGACGAGCTCTTCCTGCATGACCACACGGGTCTGAGCATCGAGAGCGCCAAAAGGCTCGTCCATGAGTAGCACTTGGGGGTTGAGCGCATAAGCTCGCGCTATGGCCACTCGCTGCTGCATGCCCCCGGAGAGCTGATGAGGGTACGCGCTTTCGTATCCCTTCAGGTTCATCAACCCGATGTAATGGGCGATCAGACTGTCTCGTTCTTCTTTGCCAAGGCCTTTGCTGCGCAGACCAAAGTCGATGTTGTCATGAACTGTTTTCCAGGGAAAGAGCGCGAACTGCTGAAATACAACCGCACGGTCTGGGCCTGGCCCAGTGACCTGTACATCGTTGACCTTCACGCTGCCGCTGCTTGGAAATTCAAGGCCTGCAGCCATCCGCATGCAGGTGGTTTTGCCGCAGCCAGATGGCCCGACGATGGCCACAAATTCTTCGTCTTGTACCGTGAGGTTGATCTTGTCAAGAATAAGAAAGTCTTTGCCGTCGCGCTCAAAAACGCGGCTGACATCGGTGAACTGGATAGTGGCCATGTGAGTTATTCAGGTAAAAGAGACTTTTCAAGCATTCCTGTGTTTGAGCAGGAGCTTTTCCAAGCGACGAATCAGGATGTCAATCACGACTCCAATGGCGCCAATGGCAATCATTCCCACCATGACGGTGTCCGTGGCCAAAGCGCTTTGAGCGCGCACAATCAAATTGCCCATTCCGCTGCTCGCCACGATCAGTTCAGCGCCCACGAGAGACAGCCAACCCAGTCCTGCGCCAATTCGCAAGCCCGCAATGATGGACGGAACCGCTGCCGGAAAAAGCACTTCGGTGATTGTTTTGAAACTGCCTACCCCAAGCATGCTCGCTGCTTCCAGGAATCGAACTTCAACATTGCGTGCACCTCGATAAGCATTGATCAAACAGGGCGGGAAAGCGCCGGCAAAGATGATCAATGTGGGGCCACCGATGCCCGTGCCAAACCAGAGCGCAGCAAATGGCACCCAAGCGACAGGCGCGATGAATCGCACGCCGTCAAAAATGGGGGTGATGACATCGTCCAGTAGCCGGAACCAGCCCATGGACAAGCCCAATGGAATCCCGACCAGTGCTGCCAATCCAAAGCCCATGCCGAATCGTTTCAAGCTGGCAGCCATATGCTCTGGCAAAGTAGCACCTGCAAATGGCTTGTCTATCAGCTCGATCAGTTTGAACAAGACTTCGTGCGGCATCGGCAAAAATTGTGGCGGTGAAAAATGCAGTGCCCGTGCCAAATACCAGAAGGCAAAGAATGCCACCGTCCCAGTGAGAGTCAAACTCCAAAATTGCTGTCGACTCAGTGATTTATTCATGCAGCCACCCTTCCTTTGCGCCAAGGCATGGCATGGTTCTCCAGAACACCCAGCAGCCATGTTGTCGAGGCGCCGCAGATGCCCACAAAAGCCATGGCAACCAAAATCATGGCCGGAAAAATGTCTTGGGCTGCCTGATTCAAAATGCTTCCAAGGCCATACAAAGCTCCAATCAGTTCAGCCGCCACAAGCGTTGTCCAACTGGCCTGCAATGAAAGTCTCAGCCCTGTGAAAATCATGGGCATCGCTCCAGGGACCAGCACCTCGGTCACCATGCGCCAACCTTTGATGCCCAGCATGCTGGCCGCCTCCATCACGGGTGTTTCGATGTTGCGAACGCCTGTGTAGCTGTTGATGACCGATGGCACAAAAGCAGCAACAAAAATAACCAAGATTTTGGAGCCATCTTCCAGGCCCAGCCAAACAATGGCCAACGGAATCCAAGCCAGAGGGGGAATAGGGCGCAACAGCAAAAATGCGGGATTCACAAGCGCTTCTGCGCGACGTGAATAGCCCATCAACAATCCAAGTGGTACACCCACGCTCACAGCGACCGCGAAACCCATGACCACGAGCTTCAAACTGTGAAGCACATGCTGGTGTAACTTGCCATTCCCATAGCCCTCAGTCTGAATAAATGTGAAGGCGCTCAGGACTTCATCGGGGCGCGGAAACCGTGAAGGATTGATCCATCCGGTGACCGTGGTAGTCAGGTACCAAATGATCAGCAGCAGCAGGATCGTGGTGATTCCGACGATGCTGCGACGGTGATTATTTCGTTGGGTCAATCCCACCATGCTTCCTTTCGGCACTTTTGAAAAATCGCTTTCAAAATGTAAGCGCTTACAGAATTCTTGATTTGTTGTGTTAGGTTGTCAATCATGAAAACCCGAATTTTGCTGAAAATAAGGGAAAATACCGAATACATTTTTAGCAAGCGCTTACATTTTTATCCCGCTTTTTGGTTTCTTATGGCATGCTCGTTCCTATGAAGCACCGCATCACCATTGAGGAAGTTGCACGTTTGGCAGGCGTTTCAACTGCGACCGTTTCACGTGTGCTCAGCAGACCTGACGTGGTTCGTACCAAGACACAAGAACAAGTGATGTCCGCCATCAGGCAGCTGGATTACCAGCCCGATGCGGCTGCCCGTGCGCTGGCATCTGGTCGCACGCACACCGTTGGCTGTGTCATTCCGACACTGGATCATGCTATTTTTGCGCGCAGCACGCAGGCCATGCAGACAACGCTTGCGCAAGCGGGTTATCAATTGCTGGTGGCCAGCCATGAATACGACCCTGTCACAGAGTTTGAATTGGTGCGTGCGCTGCAGCAGCGCGGCGTAGATTCTTTGGTCTTGGTCGGTACTGACCATGCGCCCCGCCTTTGGAAGGCATTGAGCGCTTGGCGTAAGCCCACCTTGCTGACTTGGTCGTGCGATCCTCGTCTACCCTCATTAGGATTCGATAATGAGGGTGCAGCTCAAATGGCGGCAGCCCATTTGCTGGAGCTTGGCCATCGGCGCATGGGTGTGATCTCAGGCTTTACGACCCACAACGATCGGGCCCGCAGCCGTGTCCATGGCGTGCGCAAATCGCTCGCGCTTGCAGGCCTCACATTGCCGAGTACTTGGGTCACCGAACAAGCATTCAATCT
Organism: Limnohabitans sp. 63ED37-2; assembly: GCF_001412535.1. Classification (GTDB taxonomy): domain Bacteria; phylum Pseudomonadota; class Gammaproteobacteria; order Burkholderiales; family Burkholderiaceae_C; genus Limnohabitans_A. The sequence continues at coordinate 948,514 of NZ_CP011774.1, forward strand.
TGAGGGCGGGCGTCTCGGTTTGCGTCAACTGATGAGTGGCCGACAGAAACCCACTGCCATTTTTTGCGGTAACGACCTGCTGGCAGTTGGTGCATTGTTGGAGGCGCAACGCATGGGCCTGAACATTCCCGAAGATCTGTCGATTTGTGGCATCGACAACCTTGAGATTGCTCAAGCGATCAACCCAGGACTCACGACCGTGAGTTTGCCAACGCAGGACTTGGGTCGGATGGCCGCCAAATCCATGTTGTCTGCCATCGCCGGTGAAGTGATCGCCGCGCAATCTTTGCTCCCATTTGAGCTGGTGATTCGAGGCAGCACCGCAGCACCTCGGAAATCACCCACCATGTCCCAGCGAAGGACATGACGGTGTTATGGATCGTTCAGGGCGCCAAGCGCTCTCGCAGCCAGCCGCTGCCCTCTTGGGTGTAACGCAGTCGGTCATGCAAACGGCTTTTGCGCCCTTGCCAGAACTGCCAGTTGTCGGGCACCAGGCGGTAGCCACCCCAGTGCGGCGGACGTGGCGGGTTGAGCATGAATTGCGCCGCGTATTTGGCGGCGTTGGTCACCAACACGGTGCGCCCGTCGATCACCTGGCTTTGCGGTGAGGCCCAGGCCCCGATGCGCGAGTCCAGTGGGCGGCTGTGGAAGTAGGTGTCGCTTTCTTCGTCGCTGACTTTCTCCACACGGCCTTCAATGCGCACCACACGCTCGAGCTCCACCCAGTGAAACTGCAGCGCTGCAAACGGATTGCCCGCCAGCTCTTGTCCCTTGCGGCTGTCGTAGTTGGTGTACCAGACGATGCCGCGTTCGTCATAGCCCTTGATCAGCACCACCCGTGTGCTGGGGCGCAGGTTGCTGGCCACGGTGGCCAGGGTCATGGCATTGGGCTCGGGCACTTCGGCGGCGATGGCCTCTTGCAACCATTGGGCAAATTGCTGCAGAGGGTCAGCATGGGAGGCGTTTTCGTTGAGCTCGGCTTTTTCGTAGCTCTTGCGCAGGTCGGCGATGTTCATGGCCCAAGTATAGGCAGGCGCTGTGTGCGCCGGGCCGCGTTGGCTCCTTAGGCCTGAGCAGGGCTGTGCTTTTCATCGGCATGGCGCAACAAGGCCGCCAACGCCCGGTCTTCGATGCCATGGGCCTGCAGGCTCTCGTAGGTTTGGCGGACATAGTCGAGGGTGGTGCCAAAGCGGCCGCTGGCCTGCTGAAAAATTTGCCGGTAAGTCTCGGCAGGCAACTGCCCTGTGAAGCTCGGGCTGCTGCGCGGCAGGGTGAAGGCCAGGGCTTTCACCGGGCCTTGGGGGGTGTTGCACGGCAGCCAGCTGGGGGTGTAGACGTCCATGGGCATTTCGCGCTCCCACAGCCGCACCAGCACCTCGTCGGCTTGGCCCCTGTCAACCCGGTAGGCCACCCCCTGGCAGCTGCCGCCGGGCAGCAAGGCAAACACCAAGCCCGGGCACTCGGGGCTGCCCCGGTTCAAGCGGCTCCACATTTTCAGGGCGCGGTGCCAGCCCCAGACCCGGCTGATGTGCTGCTCCTGCGCCTCAAACTCGGGCCGCCACAGCAAAGATGCGTAGCCAAACACCCACAAATCCTGACCTGCCACTTGCGCCCGGAATTGGTCGAGCAAAGTGCCCTGAAAAGCCGTGGAAAGTGCAGCGCCGTCACGCTGGCTTGTCGCTTCGGCAGGTGTGTCAGTCATGTGCAATCGGGCCCCATTACAATCCGTGCATTATTTTCGGAGAAAACCTACATGTCGACCCCTCAAGATGACAATCAACCCGTAGTCTGGACCGTTTTGGTGGCCGTGATCGTGCTGGCCGTGGGCCTGGCTGTCGGTTTTGGCATTGCCAAGAGCAAAAAAGCTGCTCCCGCTGCAGCCCCTGTGGCCACGGCACCCGCTGTTGAAGCCTCCGCCCCGGCGGCCGATGCTTCTGCACCTGTGGCCGACGCCTCAACTCCTGCTGCTGCCGCATCTGCACCCAAGTGATTGTCAGAGCGCCGCATCCAAAACCCGCCGCGGCGGGTTTTTTTGCGTCTGTCTGGGCGCTTCTGCGGCTTGTACCCAGTCTGTAACCTCACAAACGCACCAAACCGTGGGAAGGCGGTTACCATCGGTCATGTAATTTAGTTACCAAGTCCTCCAGGGCTCAAGAACATGACACTTCACCCCACGGTGGCCGCCGTTACCGCCCGCATCACCGAACGCAGCCGCCCGACCCGCCAGGCTTATTTGGCGCAGGTGGACGCTGCAGCCCACAAAGACCCCGGTGCCCAGCGCCTGGGCTGCGCCAACGTGGCCCACGCTTTTGCGGCCATGCCCGAGGGCGACAAAAACCGCGCCACCGCCTTGGACAAAATCAAAGTGGTGGCCCCGCGCGCGCCCAACATCGGCATCGTCAACGCCTACAACGACCTGCTGTCGGCCCACGCGCCGCTGCAGCACTACCCCGACCTGATCAAAGACGAAGCCCGCAAATTAGGCGGCACCGCCCAAGTGGCCGGGGGCGTGCCCGCCATGTGCGACGGCGTGACCCAGGGCACACCCGGCATGGAGCTGAGCTTGTTCAGCCGCGACGTCATTGCCATGGCCACGGCGGTCTCGCTCAGTCACGACGTGTTTGACGCCGCCCTGATGCTGGGTGTGTGCGACAAGATCGTGCCGGGCCTCTTGATCGGCGCTTTGCATTTTGGCCACTTGCCCACCGTGTTTGTGCCGGCTGGCCCCATGACCAGCGGCCTGTCCAACAACGAAAAATCCAAGGTGCGTGAACAAGCCGCGCTGGGCTTGGTGGGGCGACCCGAATTGCTGGAGGCCGAGTCCAAGGCCTACCACGGCGAAGGCACTTGTACCTTTTACGGTACGGCCAACAGCAACCAGATGCTGCTCGAAGCCATGGGCCTGCATGTGCCCGGCACGGCCTTCATCAACCCGGGCGAGGGTATGCGCCAAGAGCTGACCCGCGAAGCCGCCCGCACCGTGCTGGCGCTCGTCAAAGACAAACACTTCACGCCCATTGGCCGCTTGGTGGACGAGCGCTGCATCGTCAACGCCATGGTCGCCTTGTTGGCCACGGGCGGCTCCACCAACCACCTGATCCACTGGGTGGCAGTCGCCCGTGCAGCAGGCATCGTGATCGATTGGGACGACTTCTCGGCCCTGTCGGACGTGGTGCCTTTGCTCACCCGCGTGTACCCCAACGGCAGCGCCGATGTGAACCAGTTCCAGGCCGCAGGTGGCCCCGGCTATGTGATCCGCGAACTGCTCGATGCGGGCCTGATGCACGCCGATGTGCTGACGGTGCGCCCAGGCGGCCTGCGCGAATTCACGCGCATTCCTTCAGCGCCAAATGGCCAGCTGGTTTGGCAGGACGCGGGCGTGAGCCAAGACGACACTGTGGTGCGTCCCGCGACCAGTCCTTTCAGCGCCACCGGTGGCCTCAAACTTTTGCAAGGCAATTTGGGCCGCAGCGTGATCAAGATCTCGGCCGTGCCGGAAGCCTTTCACGTCATCGAAGCTCCTGCCCGCGTGTTCAATTCGCAAGACGAATTGCAGCAAGCGTTCAAAGCCGGAGAGTTGGATCACGACGTTGTTTGTGTGGTGCGCTGGCAAGGCCCACAAGCCAACGGCATGCCCGAGCTGCACAAACTCACCCCGCCCCTGGCCGTTCTGCAAGGCAAGGGCTTCAAGGTGGCGCTGGTGACCGATGGCCGCATGAGCGGCGCGTCGGGCAAAGTGCCTGCTGCCATCCACGTCTCGCCCGAAGCCGCAGCCGGTGGCCCGTTGGCCAAGGTGCAAGACGGTGATGTGATCCGCCTGGACGGCGTGGCGGGCACCCTGCAAGTGTTGGTGAGCGAGGCCGACTGGGCCGCCCGCCCATTGGCCCAAATGCCCGCCGAGCTGCGTGCCGCCAATGGCGTGGGCATGGGCCGTGAACTGTTTGCCAACCTGCGCCGCAACGCGCTCAAAGCCGAAGAAGGAGCCTGCACATGGCTGTAATCCCCACCCCGATGTTGACGGCCCTGCAAGTGATGCAGGACGCGCCCGTGATCCCCGTGATCGTGCTGAACGACGTGGCCCACGCTGTGCCCATGGCTCGCGCTTTGCTCGCAGGTGGCATCCGCATGCTGGAGATCACCCTGCGCACACCACAAGCACTGGCCTGTATGGAAGCGATTGCCAACGAAGTCGAAGGCGCGGTGGTGGGTGCGGGCACGGTGCGCAGCCCGCAAGACGCCGCCGCTGCCGTCAAAGCCGGTGCCCGTTTTGCGGTGAGCCCCGGTTACACCCCGGCTGTGGGCCAAGCCTGCAAAGACTTGGGTCTGCCCTTGCTGCCCGGTGTGGCCACCGGCAGCGAAATCATGATGGCGCAAGAAAACGGTTACACCGAACTCAAATTCTTCCCCGCCATGCAAGCGGGCGGCCCGGGCATGCTCAAGGCCTGGAGCGGCCCGTTTTTTGATGTGAAGTTTTGCCCCACCGGGGGCGTTACGCAGCAAAACGCCAACGATCTGTTGAGCTTGCCCAATGTCGCATGTGTGGGGGGCTCGTGGTTGGTGCCTGCAGATGCGCTGGCAAAAGGCGACTGGGCACGTATCGAAGCGCTGGCGCGTGAAGCGAGTCAGTTGCCGCGCTGAGTCATGAAGGGCGCAGAAGGTGTGCCCGATCAGCGCACCGCCCAGCCGCCCGACATCGGGAACACCTGCCCGACAAAGCAGCTGGCCGCGTTGCTGCACAGGTAGGCCACAAAGCGTGCGTCTTCTTCGGCTTTGACCAAGCGGCCCAGCGGCACTTCGCGTTTGAGGCGTTCCTGAAAACGCGGGTTGGCTTGCACTTCGGGTGGGAAGTAGGTGGGGTTGTCGACAAAGTTTTGCGCCACGGCATTGAGCTGGATGTTGTCGGGGGCCAGCTCCACACCGGCCGCTTGCACATAGGCCAGTTGCGCACCGCGTGCGGCGCTGTAGCTGGCGGCGCGTTTCATGCCGCGCAAGGCCGAGGCGCTGCCCATCACCACGATCTTGCCGCCGCCCCGGGCCTTCATGCCGGGCACCACCGCCCGCACCAAGCGGGGCAGCGGGTCGACCATGACCTCAAACACCTGCCGCCACTCGGCTTCGTCTATTTGTGTGGCGGGCGTGGAGGGTGCTGGCAGTGCCAGGTTGATGACCAGCGCATCCAGCGGCCCGGCTGCCTCGATCGCCGTCTGCGCATCCAGAGGATGGGTGAGCAGCCGCGCATCGGCGATCACTTCGGCACCAAAGGCCCTCAACTCGTGGCACAGGGCCGGTCCCATGAAGTCTTGGGACTGGGTCACCAAGATGCGTTGTCCGCTCAGGTCGATCACGTGTGGACTCCAGAAAATGGGCGCTGTGGTCTCAAAGGTTCGCGTATTGCGGCCGCTGGATCAGTTCGATCTTGTAGCCATCGGGGTCGGTCACAAAAGCGATCACGGTGCTGCCGCCTTTGACGGGGCCTGCCTCGCGTGTCACGTTGCCGCCAGCGGCTTTGATCTTGTCGCAGGCGGCATACACGTCGGGCACACCCAGGGCGATGTGGCCATAGGCCGTGCCCATGTCGTAACTCTCCACGCCCCAGTTGTAGGTCAGCTCGATTTCGGCATGCTCCGGGTTGGTGCCGTAGCCGACAAAGGCCAGCGAGTATTTGTACTCGGGGTTTTCGGAGGTGCGTTGCAGCGTCATGCCCAGCACCTGGGTGTAGAAGTCGATCGAGCGTTGTAGGTTGCCCACGCGCAGCATGGTGTGAAGGAGTCTCATGGTTTGTTTCCTGTGGGGGAGGGCATGTCAAAAACCAGGCAAGCGGTGCTGGCATGGGCGTACAGGGTGCCGTCAGGCCCGACCAGCCGGGCTTCGGCGGTGGCCAGTTGGCGGCCGCAGTGCACCACTTGGCCAATGGCCCGCACACGCTGCACTTTGGGGGTCAGGGCTTTGACGAGTTTCACGCTCAGGTCTGCCGTGGTGTAGCCGCGACCGGGCGGCATCATGGTGTGCACGGCGCAGCCCAGGGCCGAGTCGAGCAGGGTGGCAAACCAGCCGCCATGCACCGTGCCCAGCGGGTTCATGTGGTTCAGGCCAGGCGCTCCCTGAAAAATAGCTTGGCCTTCACTGACTTCGATCAGCGTGAAGTCCAGGGTCTTGGCGATGCTCGCATAAGGCAGCTCGCCGCTCAGCAATCCTTGCATGACTTGCAGGCCGGTTTTGCCCGCGACTTGGTCGGGGCGGGCCACGCCGGGGCCAGCGCCTGCATCGAGGCGCTGGCGCACTTCTTTTTCTTCGGCCAGCCAGGTGTCGAGCAGGGAATCGCGTGTGTCGGTTGGTTTGCTCATCAAAACGGTCTCTTTCAGACAGGAACGGTGTAATTGAGTGCCATGCGCCCGCCATCCACTGTGACGATTTCACCGGTGATGTAGCTGGCTGCATCGCTGGCCAAAAATGCCACCACCTTGGCCACTTCGTCGGGTTCGCCCAAGCGTTTCATGGGCGTGCGCATCATGATTTTTTTCTCGGCCGCTTCGCTGGTCAGCACCGCTTGGCGGGCCAGTTCGGTGGCGATCGTCCCGGGGGCCACGGCGTTCACGCGGATGCCAAAATCGGCCAGCGCCAAAGACATGGCGCGGGTCAGCTGGTTGATGCCGCCCTTGCTCACGTTGTAGCTGGCGATGTTCGGGATGGCCAGCACCGCGTTGACCGAGCTCATGTTGACAATCGAACCGCCCCCGGTGCTTTTCATGGCACGGGCGGCGGCCTGGCCCATCAAAAAAGAGCCCTTGATGTTCACGTTGATGACGGCGTCAAAGTCTTCTTCGGTCACATCCAGAAAATCGGCGGCCTTGAAAATTCCGGCGTTGTTCACCAGCACATCCACGCGGCCAAAGGCCTGCAACACATGGTCCACCAGCGCGTCGACATCGGCCTTGCGCGAGACGTCGCAGGCCATAAAACCTGCGCTGTGGCCTGCGCTGCGCAATTCGGCGGCCACGGCAGCACCACGTTCGCTGTTCACATCGGCCAACACGACATGGGCGGCTTCGGCGGCAAAGCGGCGGGCACAGGCCTCGCCAATGCCATTGGCCGCCCCGGTGACGATGACCACGCGGCCTTGCAGGCCAAAAGAGAGGTTGTTGGACAGGGTAGGGGGTGTGGGCATGCTCAAGTCTCCTGGCGGTAGCTTCCAATTTGGGGACCATGCTGCCACAGTCTGGCGCGGTGGTCTGTCACATGCAAGCGGGAGCGGCGACAATGCAGGCATCGCCCTCTCAGGCATCGTCCAGGAATTCCCCCTTCATGACCCCTTCGTCCCCCGGCGCTGCCCAGCGTTCTGCCCCCGATTTGTGTGAACCCTGTGCTGGCATCCAGCAGCACTGGCGCAAAGCCCCCGGCCACGCCGAACTGGTGCAAGGCACCCACCACCGCGAAGACCGTGGCAATGGCCAAGCCAGCTTCACCCGCTACCGCTGCGACCGCTGCGGCGCAGCCTGGGAGTACGAAAACAACAAGGCTAACCAGCACGCAGGCTGGGCCTTGCTTGCGCACTGAAGCCGCCGCATGAAAGCACCACCGAGGCTGCAGACCCTGGTTGAAGAGGGCCTGATCGACACCGTGGTGCGCCAGCTCATGAGTGGCAAAGAGGCCATGGTGTTTGTGGTGCGCTGCGGCGACGAGACCCGCTGCGCCAAGATCTACAAAGAGGCCACGCACCGCAGCTTTCGGCAAGCGGTGGATTACACCGAAAACCGCAAGGTCAAGAACTCGCGCTCGGCCCGCGCCATGGCCAAGGGCAGCAAGTTTGGCCGTCAAGAACAAGAAGCCGCCTGGCAAAGCGCCGAGGTGGACGCTCTGTACCGCCTGGCCGCAGCCGGTGTGCGTGTGCCCCGGCCGTTCAATTTCTTTGACGGCGTGTTGCTCATGGAGCTGGTGACCGACGCCCATGGCGACGCCGCCCCGCGCCTGAACGATGTGGCCTTCACGCCCGCGCAAGCGCTGCAGCACCACGCCACCCTGATTGGCGAGGTGGTGCGCATGTTGTGCGCGGGTGTGGTGCATGGCGATCTGTCGGAGTTCAATATTTTGCTGGCGCACGTGCCTGGCGAGGGCGATCTGCCGGGTGTGGACGAGCCCGTCATCATCGACCTGCCCCAAGCCGTGGACGCGGCTGGCAACAACCACGCCCAGCGCATGCTGCTGCGCGATGTGGGCAACTTGCGCGACTTTTTTGGGCAGTTCGCCCCCGAGTTGCGCCAGACAGAGTACGGCCCTGAAATCTGGAGCCTGTACCAAGCGGGTCTGCTGAGCAACGAGACAGCGCTCACGGGCCGTTTTAAGCGCTCGACGGCCGATGTGGACATGCAGGCGGTGTTGCGCGAGATCGACGATGCCCGCGACGAAGAAGCGGCCCGCCGACTGCGCATGGCCACGCCCTCAGCCTGATGTCTGCACCGACCCTGAAACTGCCGCATGCCGTCTCGCGCCTGCGCACCGAGCGCATGGCCCGCAGCGCCAAGCCTTTCATGGCCCGTGGCGGCATCAAGGGCGAGCGCTGCCCCGGCTGCCGCCTGGTGCCCAGCCATTGCATTTGCGCCTTGCACCCAGAGGTGCCCACGCTGGTGGGCATGTGTTTGCTGATGGCCGACATCGAGCCCCTCAAACCCAGCAACACCGGCTGGCTGATTGCTGATGTGGTGCCTGACACCTTCGCCTTTGGCTGGGCCCGCACCGAGGTTGACCCGGCCTTGCTGGCGCTGCTGGCCGATCCGCAGTGGCAGGCCTTTGTGGTGTTCCCGGGCGAGTTTGTGGCGCCTGAGCGGCTGGTGGGGGACGTGCCCACCCTCTTAGATAACTTGCCCGCCGGTCAGCGCCCGCTGTTCATCCTGCTCGACGCCACCTGGCCCGAAGCCCGCAAAATGTTCCGAAAAAGCCCTTACCTGAACCGCTTGCCCGTGCTCAGCTTGGCCCCCGAACAGGTCTCGCGCTACCAATTGCGCCGCTCCAAACGCGATGACCACTTTTGCACCAGCGAAGTGGCGTCACTCTGTCTGGAACTGGCGGGCGAGCCGCTTGCAGCCGACACCCTGCAGGCTTATCTGGACGTCTACACCCACCACTACCTGCAGGCCAAGCACCAGCTGCCGCCCGACTTGCAAGGGCCAGCGCACGAGCGCTGGCAGGGTTTGAAAAAGTCTTGACCCGGCCAGGCCCTTCGGTATCCGCTACGATGGACGCTCAATAATTTCGCCCGGCAACGGGTCTATGAGGAGAGCGCAATGTTCAGTCATGTGATGGTGGGTGTGAAAGATCTGGAAGTGTCTAAAAAGTTTTATGACGCCGTGTTGGGCACCTTGGGTTATGGCCCGGGCGTGGCCAACAACAACCGTTATTTCTACCGCAGCCCCACGGGCACTTTTGGCATCACCACGCCCATCAACGGCGAGCCCGCTTGCCACGGCAACGGCAGCACCATTGGCTTTGCCGTCAAATCGCCTGAGCAGGGCGAAGCCTTTCACGCGGCGGGTGTGGCCAACGGCGGCGTCACCTGCGAAAACCCACCCGGCTTTCGCGAAGGCCCCGCAGGCAAGCTCTATTTGGCCTACCTGCGCGACCCCGATGGCAACAAAATCTGCGCCTTGCACCGCCCTGCTTGATCGTTGGGTTTTTTGAAAAGGATCGGTTGTGTCTCAAGCTGCCCACCCACACGCCGTGAACGTCTCGCGCACCATCGAACGCCTGGTCACCGGCCAGGCCACGTCAGACGGCGCGGGCGTCAAGCTCAGCCGCATCCTCACACAAAACCTGCAGCACCGGCTCGACCCCTTCTTGATGCTGGATGCTTTTGGCAGCGACAAACCCGACGACTACATCGCGGGTTTTCCGGATCACCCGCACCGGGGTTTTGAAACCGTGACCTACATGATTGCCGGACGCATGCTGCACCGCGACAGCGCGGGCAACGAAGGCCTGTTGCAAAACGGTGGTGTGCAATGGATGACCGCTGGCCAGGGCGTCATCCACTCCGAAATCCCCCAGCAAGCCGATGGCGTGATGGAGGGCTTTCAGCTGTGGCTGAACTTGCACAGCTCCGAGAAGATGAACGTTCCTTGGTACCGTGATTTTCAAAAAGACCAGCTGCCCCAGTTCCAGACGTCAGCGGGCGTGGCCGTGACGGTCATTGCCGGGAGCAGTCACGGCGTGCAGGGCGCAGTGAGCCGCGAGATCACCCAACCGGTGTTTCTGGATGTGCACATGCCAGAGGGCGCACGTTTTGAGCAAACATTGCCCGTTGGGCACAACGCCTTTGTGTACGTGTACCGGGGCGAGGTGAGTATTGCAGGCCAGGCCGTGCCCTTGCAGCGCATGGCCATCTTGGCCAATACGGCGCAGGCCGATGGTGTGGTGATCGAAGCCAGCGCCGAGGCCAAGCTGATTTTGGTGGCGGGCCAACCGCTCAAAGAACCCATCGTGCAATACGGCCCTTTTGTGATGAACACCAAAGAAGAGATCTACCAAGCCTTGCAGGATTTCCGAGACGGACGGTTGGGCGAGAAGGCGTGAGGCCTGCGGGCAAGGAACTGTTTTTCAGCCCTTCAAGGCCCGCGCAAAAGCCTCTGCCTGTTGCTGCACCGCTGGCGCCGATTTGCCCGGCGCGTACAAAGCCGAACCCAAACCAAAGCCACTGGCCCCTGCAGCCAGGTACGCGGCCATGTTATCGGGCTTGATGCCGCCCACCGGCATTAAGACCGCTGTTTTGGGCAGAACCGCCCGCAGCGCTTTCACGGTGGCGGGTGTGATCATCTCGGCCGGGAACAGTTTGAGGCCATGTGCGCCCGCATCGAGTGCGGCAAAGGCTTCTGTGGGCGTGGCCACACCGGGCAGCACCACCATGTTCAGCGCCAAGGCCTGCGCCACCACGGCGGGGTTGAAGTTGGGAGCCACGACCAAACGGCCGCCCGCAGCGTGCACCTGTTTGACCTGCTGCACATTCAGCACCGTGCCTGCGCCGATGAGGGTTTGCGGAAATTGCTGAGTCAGTGCGGCGATGCTCTGCATAGGTTCTGGTGAGTTGAGCGGCACCTCGATGATGGCAAAGCCGCTGCGGACCAAGGCCTCGCCGATGGTCGGCGCTTCAGCAGGGGTGAGGCCACGCAAGATGGCGATCAAGGGCAGCTGGGCCAGGGCTTGGGCCAAGGTGTGGGCGGGGGAGGGTAAAGCGGTCATGGCGGTGGTGTTCATGAAGGGTCACAAGAAGATGCGAGTGCCCACAAGCCGGCCCACGTGGCTTCGGCCCCAAGGCTTTGGCAGGGGATGTGCAGGTGTTGCAGGGCCAGGGTGTAGCGCAGGCAAAGGGCCGGGCTACCGATCACCAGGACCGGGTCTGGATGGGGCAAGACGGCTTGCTGGCGCAGCTCTTCGCCGATCAACAGGCCCGACAAGTAACTGGGCAATTGGGCCGCGCTCAGGCGTTCAAACAGGCCCAGCGTGCGCACCGCAAACAGCTGGTGCAACACACTGCCGCTGTGTTGGCTTTGGTCTACGCCTTGCAAAAAAACCGCTTCGTCAAAAGCGCCCTGCAGGTCCATGGTCTTGCCCAAAATCGAGTGCTGGCTCATCAGCGCAAACACCTCGCCGGTCATGAAGGTCTGGAACTGCTTGACCCGGCCGCTGTGCACCTGCACCCATTTGCTGTGTGTGCCGGGCAGCACCAGTGTGGCGCTGTCGCGGCCCGTCATCTGCAAGGCGCCAAAAATCTGCACCTCTTCGCCGCGCATCACGTCGGGTGTGTTGAGCGGGTCTGTGCCTATACAGCTCAGACCCGGCACCAAGGCGATGCGCCCGGGTTGCAGCCACAAGAGGTGTTGGCCCAACTCGGCAAAGCCTGCGGGGCAAGGGCAGTAGGGGGCTTCTTGCCAGCCTTGTCGGCTGCCGGCCATGCCCGAGATCAGGCACAGGGCACTCGGCACCTGCAACCAGTCGCCAAAGAGTTCGTTCAGCACCGCTTCAAATTGGCCCGGTGCCACGCTCAAGATGCCACGCGGAAAGTCGCGTGATTCAAGCACCTGACCGCTGGCACCCAGCCGTGCGCCGCGCAGCGAAGTGGTGCCCCAGTCGATGGCGATCAAGGGCCGTTGGTTTGTGCTCATGTGGGGCTGCCTTTGGAGAGGGTGTTCAAGTGCCTGAGCACGTCTTCTTGCCGGGGCAGTGGGGCCACCGCACCGTAGCCTTGCACCGACAAAGCGGCTGCGGCATTGGCGTAGGCTGTGGCATCCCACAGGCTGTCGCCCACAGACAGACGCGCCAGCAGGTTGCCTGCAAAACAATCGCCCGCGCCGGTGGCATCCACCGCTGTGACCAGATGGCCTGGCACCTTTTGTTGGTGGTGGCCGTCGCTGGCTACCGCGCCATCGGCACCGAGTTTGAGCACCACTTGGGCCGCACCTTGGGCGTGGCTCCAGTCGATGATGTCGGCGGCTTGGGTGAGGCCCGTGAGGGCGGTCATGTCTTCCAAGCTGGGCAAAAACAGATCACACAGACCCACGGCCTGGCGGATGCAGGCCTGCGCCCGGGCCAGGGGCCACAGGGACAAGCGCAAATTCGAGTCGAGGGCCACCCGTGTGCCGTGGCTTTGGGCATGCGCCATGGCCGCCAAAGCCGTGTCGCAGGCCGAGGCGGAAATAGCCAGCGATATGCCCGACAGGTGCAGCCATTGGCTGCTGACGATGGCGTCATGCCAGTGCGTCAGGTCTTGCGGCTGCATATGGCTCGCGGCCGATCCGGCACGCGCGTAGCTGAAATGGTGGCCTTGTGCGTCGTGGCTCACAAAGTACATGCCGGTGGGCGCTTGTGCGTCGCGCAGCACGCGGGTGGTGTTCACGTTTTCGTTCTGCCACAGGTCCATGAGGCGCTCGCCCCAGCGGTCGGTGCCCAAGCGGCTCAGGTAGGCCACGCGTGCGCCCGCTCGGGCCGCGGCAATGGCAGCGTTGCTGGTGTCGCCGCCAAAGCCTTGCAGGTACATGGGCGGCTCGTTGGGGGCTTGTCCCAGTTGCTGGTTGAACTCGATCATGGCTTCACCCAGGGCCACGATATCGAGGGTTTTGGAGGGGTTTTTCATGAGGAAAAATGCACAAAGGGCTCAACGCACGGTGGGAGAATCGAAGCCAAATTGTCCACGTGGTGAATGGAGCAAAGCGACATGGAACACGATTTTGTACTGAACTCGGCTTGCAAGGGCTTTCCCTTGGCAGCCGAGCCTTGCGCGGTGTCTCAGCTGGGCGCACGCGGCTGGCGCTTGCTCGATGACGCGTTGGCTTACCCGGTGGCCGTGCTGCGCCGCCCGGCGCTGGCACACAACCTGGCCTGGATGCAGGCCTTTGTGCAGCGCAAAGGGGTGGCGTTGGCCCCGCACGGCAAGACCACCATGTCGCCCGAGTTGTTTCGCATGCAACTGCAAGCCGGGGCTTGGGGCCTGACCTTTGCCAACGTGCACCAGTTGCGTGTGGGCCTGGCCGCAGGTGCACAACGCGCCATCATCGCCAACCAGTTGGTGTCGGACGCCGACCTGGATGGCTTGGACTTGTTGTTGAACCAGTACCCACAAGCGCGTGTTTGGTTTTTGGTCGATTCGCTGGCGCAGTTGCGGACCTTGGCCGACTGGGGCGCACGGCGCGGTCAGCCGCGTTGTTGGGATGTGCTGTTGGAGTTGGGCATCGCGGGCTACCGCACGGGCTGTCGCACCCACGAACAGGCCCTGGCTTTGGCTCAGGCCATGGCCGAGTCGGGCGTGGTTCGCCTGGGTGGGGTGGAGTGCTACGAGGGTGGGCTGGGCCAATGCGACAGTGCCCACGACATCGAGGCCGTGAGTGCGCTGGTGCGCAGCGTGCAGGCGCTTGTGCAACAAATTGATGAACAGCACCTGTGGGGCGGTGATGAGGTTTTGTTGTCGGCAGGCGGCTCGGCGGTGTTCGATTTGGTGATCCCCATGCTCAAGACGCAGGTCAAAAGCCGCCCGGTGCAAGGCGTCTTGCGCTCGGGCTGTTATGTCACGCACGACCATTGGAACTACGCCCGGTACCTCAAGCTTGTGGAAGCGCGTGAGGGCTTGAGCGCGTCGCTGCAACCCGCGCTGGAAGTCTGGGCCAAGGTGCAGTCGGTGCCCGAGCCGGGGCTGGCCATTTTGAATGCGGGACGGCGCGATCTGTCGTTTGACCAGTGCATGCCCATGCCGGTGCGATGGGCGGCACGCGGGCACAGCGGAGCAGGCGCCATGCAGGCCATGCCCGAGTCTTGGAAAGTTAAAGCGCTCAGCGACCAGCACGCCCACATGGTGTTTGATGCCCAAGGCGTCTGGCCACAGGTAGGCGACCGCGTGGCCCTGGGCATTTCTCACCCTTGCACCACTTTCGACAAATGGCGCTGGATGGCGATCATCGAAGACGATGGGCGCATCAGTGGGGCGATCAGCACGCATTTTTGAATGTTGAACCCGTGAGCCACAAAAAAAGGCCGCCACGCCTGACGAACGTGGCGGCCTTTTAGAAAGCTCACTTCAAACCGTTCAAGGCCTCGGCCGGGTAGCCGGGGCGGGTTTTGCAGTCTTCGATGTACTGCGCAATGATCGCTTCGTAGCTGGCATCGGCCCGCAAACCCAAAGCGTGCGCCCGCTCGAAGGTGCAGCCCTTGGCCCAGTTGTCCACGATGGCCGCGATGCGTTCGTCCTTTTCAAAGGTCACGCGGGCACGCACAGCCGGACCCGCGACTTTTTCAAGGGCCGCCAGCATGTCGCTGACCTTCACATTCAGGCCCGGCAGGTTCAGCGCCATGCGGCCACCAAAGGCTTCACGGCTGGCCTCGAACACGGTGATCAAACCATGCACGGTGTTGCCGGGCGAAGAGATGGGGTGTGACACATGGGCGTCCACCGGGCAGGTGGTGGCGGTGCCCGCCAAAGGCTCGCGGATGATGCCGCTGAAGAACGAAGACGCTGCGCCATTGGGTTTGCCTGGGCGCACAGCCACCGTCATCAGGCGGGCAGCGCGGCCGTCGATGTAGCCCTTGCGGGTGTAGTCGGCCACCATGTACTCGATCATCAGCTTGTGCGTGCCATACGACGTTTGCGGCGTGGGCAAAGTGGTGTCGGCCACCAGCGCAGGCATGGGGTTGGCCGCATCAGGGCCAAACACCGCCACCGAACTGGCAAACACCAGACGGGAAGCCTTGCCCGAAGCCCGGATGCTGTCCAGCAGCAAGCGCGAGCTGTCCACGTTGGAGCGCAAGCCCAGATCAAAGTCGAGTTCGCACTCGCCCGACACGGCAGACGCGAGGTGGAACACGCCGTCGAAGCCGCTCTTGAACAAATCACCTTGTTCAAGCATGGGGCCTGCATGGCCTTTGACGCGTGGGTCGGCCAGCAGGTCGGCGGGGGCGGGGAACAAGTCAGCAATCACCAATTCGGTGACGGTCTGGCCGCTGAGTTGGCCCTTTTTCAAAATCTCGCGGGCCAGTCGGGCACCCAAAAATCCGGCACCGCCGGTGATCAAAATACGCATGGTTTTTCCTTGGGAATCAGTGGTTGTCTTTGGGCACGGCCGCGCCGCGCTGGCCGACCAGAAAGTCCATGTCCGCGCCTTCGTCGGCTTGCAGCACATGGTCGATGTAAAGTTTCCAGTAGCCAGAGTTCATGGCAGGTGCGGGCTTTTCCCAGAGATTCAAGCGGCGTGCCAGTTCCTCGTCGCTGATCATCAACTGCAGTTTGCGCTCGGGCACATTGAGCGAGATCATGTCACCGTTTTGCACCACGGCCAGCGGTCCACCGGCAGCCGCTTCAGGGCTGGTGTGCAGCACCACGGTGCCGTAAGCGGTGCCGCTCATGCGGGCGTCCGAGATGCGCACCATGTCGGTGATGCCTTTGCGCAGCACCTTGGGTGGCAGCGGCATGTTGCCCACTTCGGCCATGCCGGGGTAGCCCTTGGGGCCGCAGTTTTTCAAGACCAGAATGCAGCTCTCGTCTACATCTAGGCTCTCGTCGTCGATGCGTTTGTGGAAATCGTCGCTGTCTTCAAACACCACGGCACGGCCTGTGTGCACCATCAGTGCGGGGGTGGCGGCGCTGGGCTTGATGACCGCGCCGCGAGGCGCCAGGTTGCCACGCAAAATGGCGATGCCGGCTTTCTCTTTGAAAGGCGCATCGTATTTTTTAATCACGCGTGGGTCGTAGTTGACTGCCGCTTCGTTGTTCTCGCGCACGGTCTTGCCGCTCACGGTGATGATGTTGTTGTGCAAGAGGCTTTCGATCTCTTTCATGACGACCGGCAAGCCGCCTGCGTAGCAAAAGTCTTCCATCAGGTGCTCGCCAGACGGCTGCATGTTCAAGATGCATGACATCTCGCTGCCCAGACGCTCAAAGTCGTCCAGGGTGAGTTTCAGGCCCAATCGACCGGCAATCGCGATCAAGTGGATGACGGCGTTGGTTGAGCCGCCAATGGCAGCCAGGGTGCGGATGGCGTTTTCAAAAGCTTCGCGGGTGAGCACTTTGCTGATGGTTTGGTCGGTGTGCACCATCTCGACGATGCGGCGGCCCGAGTCACGCGCCAACACATTGCGTCGGCCATCCACGGCAGGGAAGGTGGCATTGCCTGGCAAACCAATGCCCAAGGCTTCGACCATACAGGCCATGGTGCTGGCGGTGCCCATGGTCATGCAGTGGCCATGGCTGCGGTGCATGCAGCTTTCGGCGTCGAAGAAATCGGCCAGCTTGAGGGTGCCAGCACGCACTTGTTCGCTCATGCTCCACACGCCGGTGCCCGAGCCCAACTCTTGGCCGCGCCATTTGCCGTTCAGCATGGGGCCACCGCTGATACCAATGGTGGGCAGACCGACGCTGGAGGCGCCCATCAACAAGGATGGCGTGGTTTTGTCGCAGCCCATGAGCAGGACCACGCCGTCGATCGGGTTGCCGCGAATGCTCTCTTCCACGTCCATGCTGGCCAGGTTGCGGTAGAGCATGGCGGTGGGGCGCAGCAGGGTTTCGCCCAGTGACATCACGGGGAATTCGAGCGGGAAGCCGCCCGCCTCGTACACACCGATCTTGACCTGCTCGGCCAGGGTGCGAAAGTGCGAGTTGCAGGGCGTGAGTTCGCTGAAGGTGTTGCAGATGCCAATGACCGGACGGCCATCGAATTGGTCGTGTGGCACGCCTTTGCCCTTAACCCAGCTGCGGTAGGCAAAGCCATCGCGGTCTTGACGCCCAAACCATTGTTGGCTGCGCAGGTCTTCGGGTTTTTTGCGGGGTGGGCTGCCGTTGTTGTCGCTCATGGTGCGTATCCAGGTTGGGAGTGAATCGTGAATCTTAAAAATCCTATCGTATGACGATAGAAAAACAATCAGGCTTTGTAAAGCCAGCGACATACGGGCAAACCCTAGACGCCAATAAGACCGTGCATAGGGTTTACCAGAGTCCGTCTCCAGCCTTCAATCATCATATGATAGGTGTTCGATCGCCGCACCGACATGAGCAACAATTTCCACAAAAATTCTCTTGATTTATTGGGTCATGCCATTTTGTCTGGTCGATATGCCGTGGGCGCGAGTTTGCCGCCCGAGCCGATTTTGTGTGAAGAGCTGGGCGTGAGCCGCACCGTGGTGCGTGAAGCCATCAAATCGCTGGTGGCCAAGGGCTTGTTGTCCACCGGCCCCAAGGTGGGCACCCGTGTGATGCCCGATGCGCACTGGAACTGGTTTGATCCCGATGTGGTCGCCTGGCAGGCCCGCTGCGGCCTGACGCCCGAATTTTTGAAAGATCTGCAAGAGCTGCGCCGTGTGGTGGAGCCCGCTGCGGTGCGCTTGGCTGCCGAGCGGGCCACACCCGAAGACATCGCACACATCGAAGCCGCTTATGCCGGCATGAAGCAGGCGGTGGAAGAGGGGGGCGATTACGTCACCCACGATCTGCGTTTTCACGAGGGTTTGCTGCAGGCCTCGCACAACCGCATGTTGGTGCAAATGAGCAAGGCTCTGAATGCCTTGCTGCGCACCAGTTTTGAGATTTCCACCCGCATCCAGGATGGCACCAAGACTTCCTTGCCTTTGCACCGTGCGGTGCTCAACGCTGTGATCGCCCGCAATCCGGCCAAGGCCGAGCGGGCCGTGATGGTTTTGATCGAGGGGGCGCGGCAGGACATTGAGTTGGTGCTGGCTTCACGCCGCAAATTGCCAGTGGTGTCGGGCGCGGCCACCCCGATCAAATTGAAATCCCGGCCCAAACATCGAGTCATCAAGGAAGCGGCCTGAGCTGTTAGACACCCATGAAAATCATCAACGCTTTTTTCAAACTGCTGGAGTTTCTGGTGGTGGCCTGTTTGGTGGCCATGGTCATCATGGTTTTTGGCAACGTGGTGTTGCGCTACGGTTTCAATTCGGGCATCTCCATCTCGGACGAGATGTCGCGTTACTGCTTCATTTGGTTGACCTACCTTGGGGCCATGGTGGCCATGCGCGAAAAAGGTCACTTGGGGGTGGACACGCTGGTGCGCCGCCTGTCACTGGGCGGCAAGAAGTTGTGCTTTTTCTTGAGTGAAGTTTTGATGCTGGGCTGCAATGTGCTGTTCTTTTGGGGCACTTGGAAAATGCACGATCTGCAAGTCACCAACATCTCGGTGGTGGTGGGCATTTCCATGATCTGGATTTACGGCATCGGCTATGTCACGGCCAGTGTCATGGCGGTGATGAATTTGAACCAATTGCGCTTGCTGCTGACCGGGAAGCTGAAAGAGGAGGATTTGGTGATGGTGGTGGAGTCTGAAGATACGGTGGTGCTGGATGAGTTGACACCCAATGCGGCGTCCTCCAAGCCAAGCCATTCCGAAGTGCGAGGCCGCGCATGACCATCGCTGTTTTTGTCTTCAGCTTGCTTGGGGCCATGGCCTTGGGCATGCCCATTGCCTATGCTTTGCTGGTGTGTGGCCTGAGCCTGATGGCCTACATGGCCAGCAACGGCATGATCAACGCCTTTGACAGTCAGATTCTGGCGCAGCGTTTTGTCGATGGCGCTGACAACTTCCCTTTGCTCGCAGTGCCGTTTTTCTTGTTGGCAGGAGAGTTCATGAACGCGGGGGGCTTGAGCCGCCGCATTGTGAACCTGGCCATGGCCTGGGTCGGGCATTTTAGGGGGGGGCTGGGCTATGTGGCGGTGATGGCGGCGGTCATCATGGCTTCGTTGTCGGGTTCGGCCGTGGCCGACACGGCGGCCTTGGCAGCCTTGTTGATCCCGATGATGAAGCAGGCCGGTTACAACGTGGGACGTTCGGCCGGTTTGATCGCCTCGGGCGGCATCATCGCGCCGGTCATTCCGCCATCCATCGGTTTCATCATCTTCGGTGTGGCCGCCAACGTGTCCATCACCAAGCTGTTTTTGGCAGGCATTGTGCCGGGCATTTTGATGGGGGTGGCCATTGGCTTGACCTGGTGGTGGTTGGCCAAACGTGAGAACGTGCAACCCGCACCGCGCATGAAACTCGCTGACAAGCTCAAAGCCACACGTGAAGGTGTCTTGGCACTGGGCTTGCCGGTTTTCATCATCGGCGGTATGAAGTTCGGTGTCTTCACCCCGACCGAGGCGGCCGTCGTAGCGGCGGTTTACAGCTTCGTGGTGGGTGCTTTTGTGTACCGTGAACTGCAGTGGTCCAAACTCTACGGCCTGATCTTGACGGCCGGCAAGACCACAGCCGTGATCATGTTCTTGGTGGCTGCGGCCATGGTCAGTGCCTGGCTCATCACAGTGGCCAACATCCCGGCCGAAGTGGCCCGCATGATGGAGCCATTGATGTTCAACAAGACCTTGCTCATGGTTGTGCTCATGCTCCTGGTGGTGGTGGTGGGTACCGCGCTGGACTTCACACCCACCGTGCTGATCCTCACACCCGTGCTGATGCCCTTGGTCATCAAGGCAGGCATTGACCCGGTTTATTTCGGTGTCTTGTTCATCATGAACAACGCCATTGGTTTGATCACGCCCCCTGTAGGTACCGTGCTGAACGTGGTGTGTGGCGTGGCCAAGATCAACATGGACACGGCCTTCAAAGGTGTTTTGCCTTTCCTGTGGGCGCAACTGGGTGTGCTGGCCTTGTTGATCGCCTTCCCCTCCATCGTCCTGGTGCCGATGAAGTGGATGTTGAGTTGATTTCTTAACCCTGTGTGTTTTTTTAAAGGAGACAGTCATGTTGAAACGCAGAAATTTGGTGACCCTGATCGCGGGCACATTCTTGGTGGCTTCGAGCGCCATGGCGCAGTTTGCCGACCGCAACATCAAGTTCACCAACGGTGTGAACGAAGACCACCCGGTGGGCGTGGGTGTCAAGAAAATGCAAGAAGTGCTGGCGGCCAAGACCGGCGGCAAGATGAAAATCACCGCCTTCTGGGGCGGTGCAGCGGGCGGCGACTTGCCAGCCACCCAAGCCTTGCGTGCAGGCACCCAAGAGATGGTCTGCACCTCCAGCTCGCCGCTGGTGGGCATCATCAAAGAGCTGGGTGTGTTTGACCTGCCCTTCTTGTTTGCCAACGAAAAAGAAGCGGACGCCGTGCTGGACGGCGCTGCTGGTAAGTACTTCAATGCCAAGCTCGAAGCAGCTGGCCTGGTGAACCTGGCCTATTGGGAAAACGGTTTCCGCAACCTCACCAACAGCAAGCGCCCAGTCACCAAGCTGGAAGACTTTGATGGTGTGAAAGTTCGCGTGATGCAGAACAACATTTTCCTGGACACTTTCAAGACGCTGGGCACCAATGCGGTGCCTATGGCCTTTGGCGAGGTGTTCACCGCCCTGGAAACCAAGACGATCGACGGTCAGGAGAACCCCTTTGTGACCATTGAAACCTCCAAGTTCAATGAAGTGCAAAAGTTTCTGAGCGTGACACGCCACGCCTACACGCCTTTTCTGGTGCTCTACAGCAAGAAGCTGTGGGACCAGCTCAACCCGCAAGAGCAAGCCGTGCTGCGTGAAGCAGCCATGGAAGGCCAGAAAGTCCAACGTGCGGCCAACCGCGCTTTGAACGAGCGTTCTCTGGCCAGCCTGAAGACCAAGGGCATGCAGGTCAATGAGCTGAGTGCTGCTGAGCAAAACCGCATCCGCGCCCGGGTGGCTTCGGTGTACGACAAGCACAAGGACTCGATCGGAGCGGACGCCATCAAGGTGGTGCAAGACGAGCTGAAAAAAGCACGCGGCGGTTGATCCCTCGCGCTCAGCCCTTTTGCTGAAACCCCAAGCTCCACAGTCGACCGCTGTGGAGCTTTTTTAACGACTGAAATGGGTGCTGCCATGAAAATCACGCAACTCGAAACCATCCGCTTGGGGGAATTTCCCAACATCATCTGGGTACGGCTGCACACCGACGAGGGCCTGGTGGGCCTGGGCGAGACCTTCATGGGTGCGCGGGCGGTCGAAGCCTATCTGCACGAATGGGTAGCGCCCAAACTGATCGGCGAGGACCCATTGGCCATCGAATCCCGACAACGCGAGATTACGGGTTACTTGGGTTGGCGTGGGTCCGGTGTGGAAACGCGTGGCAATTCGGCAGTCGATATTGCACTGTGGGATATTTTTGGCAAAGCCGCTGGCATGCCGGTCTACACTGCATTGGGTGGCAAGAGCCGCGACGAGATCCGGGTCTACAACACCTGTGCGGGCTACCAATACATCCGCAGCAACGTGAACCAGACCAGCAGCAACTGGGGCCTGGGCAACAACGCCGGGCCTTATGAAGACCTGCAAGGCTTTTTGCACCGAGCTGACGAGGTGGCCGAGTCGCTGCTGTCTGAAGGCATCACCGGCATGAAGATCTGGCCTTTTGATGTGGCCGCAGAAAAGTCGCACGGTCAATACATCAGCCCTCAAGACCTGAACACGGCGCTGGAGCCTTTCCGCAAGATCCGCCAGGCGGTGGGCGACAAGATGGACATCATGGTCGAGTTCCACAGCCTGTGGCGTTTGCCCATGGCACAAAAAATCTCGCGTGCGCTGCAAGAGTTTGACACCTTCTGGCACGAAGACGCGATCCGCATGGACAGCCTCGATTTGCTAAAGCAGTACGCGGGGGACTGCAAGGCGCTGATTTGCGCGAGCGAAACGCTGAGCTACAAATGGGGCTTCAAAGACTATTTGCAAACGGGTGTGGCAGGCGTCGCCATGCTCGATTTGAGTTGGTGCGGAGGCCTCACCGAAGCCCGCAAAATCGCCGCCATGGCCGACGCTTGGCAGCTGCCCGTGGCCCCACACGACTGCACGGGTCCGGTGGTGTGGGCTGCGTCCACCCACTTGTCGCTGCACGCGCCCAATGCCTTGATTCAAGAGAGCGTGCGGGCCTTTTACAGCGGCTGGTACAAAGAATTGGTGACCGAGTTGCCGCAAGTGAAGAACGGCATGATCAGCCTGAACGACAAACCTGGCCTGGGCTTGGAGTTGCTGCCCGACTTGCACAAGCGGCCCGATGCGGTGGTGCGCTTGAGTTGATGAAAAAAGGGGGCCATCAAGGCCCCCTTTTCCACAGGTCTTGAGGATCAGCCGCGCCCCACAAACGGCATGTTGGTGGCCATCACGGTGGTGAACAAAATATTCGCTGACAACGGCAGGCGGGCCATGGTCATGAAAGTCTCGACCACGGCTGACATGTCCATGCGCGGCTCGGCCTTGATGCTCAGGTCGGCTTGGTGCACACCTTGTGCCATCTTGAGCGTCATGTCGGAAGCAACGTTGCCGATGTCGATCTGTCCCACGGCAATGCTGTAAGGGCGACCATCCAAAGATGCGGCGCGGGTCAGGCCCGAGATGGCGTGTTTGGTGGCGGTGTAGGCAATCGAGCCGGGGCGCGGCACATGCGCCGAGATCGAGCCGTTGTTGATGATGCGCCCGCCTTGAGGGCTTTGCTCTTGCATCAGCTTGAAAGCATATGACAAGGTGTAGAACGCGCCGTTCAGGTTGATGTCCACCGCACGTCGCCATTCGTCACCCGACAGGTCACCGGGCAAGGTGTAGGGCAGGGAAATGCCCGCATTGTTGAAGACCAAATCAAGGCGGCCAAAGCGCGAGCGAATTTGATCAAACAGCGCTTTGACTTCGGGCTCTTTGGACAGGTCGGTCGGGATGGCATGGGCGTTGCCAGCATTGGCATCTGCTTCGGCCACGGCAGAGGCCAGCGCGTCGGCGCGTCGGCCGACCAGAACGACTTGCCAGCCTTCTTGGAGCAATGCCAGGGCGCAGGCTTTGCCAATGCCAGAGCTGGCACCGGTGACGAGGGCGATTTTCGACATGGTGTGAACTTTCTAAAGAGGCCTTGAAACCCCTGATTTTCAGGCGTTTTGGAAAGAAATCTGTACCTTGAGTGACTGGCTCTTGTCGGCTGCCAGGTCAAAGGCTTCGATGGCGCGATTCAGCGGCAAGACGCTGGTGATGACCGGTTTGCCGTTGACCAGCCCTTCGTTCAAAAAGCGCACCGCGGTGGCAAATTCGGCATGAAAGCGGAAGGTGCCACGCAGGTCCACCTCTTTGGCCACCACTTGCGTCATGGGCAGGCTGATGTCGCCGCCCATGCCCACGGTGATCAGCACGCCGCGGGGCACGATGGTGTCGAGGCCCACGCGCAAAGCGGCTTCGCTGCCCGAGGCCTCAAACACCACGTCAAACTGGCCTTTGTCCACCTTGTAGGCCTCCAGCGCTTGGGGTTCGGTCTTGAGGTTGATGGTCTCGTCTGCGCCCATCTCTTTGGCACACTTCAGGGGCAAATCAGCAATGTCGGCGGCGACGATGCGGGCCGCACCTGCACGGCGCAAAGCACCAATCAAGAGCGAGCCAATGGGGCCGCAGCCGGTGACCAGCACCTGCTTGCCCAGCACGCTGCCCGCACGTTGGATGGCGTGCAGGCCCACAGACAAAGGCTCGGCCAAAGCGGCCTCGGACAGGCTCAGGTGGTCGGCAATCGGGTGGGCTTGGTAGCCTTCGATGATGAGTTGCTCGCTGAAGCCCCCCTGGATGTGCGGGAAAGGCATGGCGCTGCCGTAAAAGCGCATGTTCAAGCAGTGGTTGTGCTGACCCGCTTGGCAAAAGCGGCAGTGGCCGCAGGGGCGAGAAGGGGAGATGGCGATGCGCTGGCCCTTAGGCACGCCGTTCACACCCGAGCCCACACCATCGACCACGCCCGATATTTCGTGGCCCAAAGCGATGGGCTGCTTGATGCGAACGGTGCCAAAGCCGCCATGTTGGTAGTAGTGCAGGTCCGAGCCGCAAATGCCGCCATAGGCCACATTCACACGCAGTTGGTTCTCGCCCAAGGCGGGCAGCTCGGTGTTTTCGATGCGCAAGTCTTTGGCCGAATGGCAGACAACGGATTTCATGGAGTGTCCTTGCAAAAGCTTCAAAGGGTGGCGGTCACGCCGCCGTCAACATAAAGGATATGGCCATTGACGAAACGCGAGGCGTCCGAGGCCAGAAAGACAGCCGCGCCGCCCAGGTCTTGCACATCGCCCCAGCGGCGGCTGGGCGTGCGGCCGACCAGCCAACTGCTGAAGGCCGGATCGTCGACCAACTTTTGGTTGAGTTCGGTCTTGAAGTAACCCGGGCCAATGCCGTTGACGTTGATGCCGAATTGGCCCCAGTCAATCGCCATGCCTTTGGTCAGCATTTTCACCGCACCTTTGGTCGCTGTGTAGGGCGCAATGCCGGGGCGACCCAGCTCGCTTTGCACCGAGCAGATGTTGATGATCTTGCCGCGTCCCCGCGGGATCATTTTTTTGGCCACCGCTTGGCCCACGAAGTACACGCTGTCCAGGTTGGTCCTCATGATGGTGTGCCAATCGGCGTCCTGGTACTCGTGCAGCGGGCCACGAATTTGCATGCCTGCGTTGTTGACCAGGATGTCGATCGGCCCTTCGGCCTCAATGTGGTCGATGGCAGCACGCACGCTGCCCGCATCGGTCACATCGAACACCGAGGTGCTGACGGACAGGCCTTGTGCTTTTAGGGTTTGCGCAGCGGCGTCCACTTTGCTGGCCGTGCGGCCGTTCAATACAACGTGGGCCCCGGCTTGCGCCAGCGCCTCGGCCAGCGCCAAACCAATGCCTGCCGAAGAGCCGGTGATCAGGGCGCGGCGGCCCGATAAGTCGAAGGAATTCAGAACATTCATCGCATGAGTAACCATTTAAGTGGAACCATCACCAGGCTCGGGAAGGCGATCAGCGAACCCATCACCACCACCTGGGATATCAGGAAAGGCATGACACCCCGTATGACATCGTGCATGGGAATGCGGCCCACGCCGCAGACCACGTTGAGCACCGTGCCTACGGGCGGAGTCAACAAACCGATGGCGTTGTTCATGATGAACAAGACACCAAAATAGACCGGATCAATGCCCGCTTCGCGCACCAAGGGCATGAGCACGGGCGTGAGGATCAGCACTGTGGGTGCGAAGTCGAGCGCGGTGCCCACAATCATGACCAGCAGCATCAGCATGACCATGAGCAGGGTTTTGTTGTCGATGAAGGGCCGCAAAATTTCGACAATCTGCGCCGGAATGTTGGCCACGGTGATCAGCCAGGCCGACACCAGCGCGGCCGCTACCAAAAACATGACGACCGAAGAAGTTTTTGCGGCTGCCAAAATGATGCGGTACAGATCCTTGACCTTGATTTCGCGGTAGATGAACAGGCCCACAAACAAGGAGTAGACCACCGCTACCACCGCCGCCTCGGTGGGTGTGAAGACGCCCATCTTCATGCCGCCGATGATGGTGATGGCCAGCAGGTAAGACCAAAACGCATTGATGGTCACCGAGATGCGTTCTTTGAACGGCACTTTCTCGGCCACCTCCACCTTGTCCTTGCGGGCCACGATCCACCACGTCACGATCAGGGCAAAACCCATCATGAGCCCTGGAAAGATGCCGGCCATGAAGAGTTTGGAGATCGACACGCCGCCGATCACGCCAAACAAGATGAACCCAATCGAGGGTGGAATCACGGGCGCGATGATGCCGCCCGCAGCAATCAGGCCCGCCGAGCGGTCCATGCGGTAACCGGCTTTGCGCATCATGGGCAGCAAGACGGCGGCCAGCGCGGCCGTGTCGGCTACGGCCGAGCCCGACAGGCTGGCCATGACGATGGCCGCAAACACCGCCACATAACCCAGGCCGCCACGAAAGTGACCCACCCAAACCATGGCCGAGTTGACGATGCGCCGGCTCATACCGCCCGCGTTCATCAGCTCACCGGCCAACATGAAAAAGGGCACGGCCATGAGCGGAAAGTTGTCGGCACCGTTGATCAGGTTTTGCGACACGATTTGGGTGTCGAAGTTGTCCAAGTGCAGCATCAGGGCCACACCCGAGACAATCAGGGAGAAGGCCAGCGGCATGCCCAGCGCCATGGCAGCGAGCAGAGACACGATAAAAACAAGCACGGTCATTTGGCGGCCTCTTGGGTGTGGGCGGTCACGACCTCTTCGGAGTCTTGCACCTGGATCAAATCGGATTCATTGAAGTTGCCTTTGGCCAGCTGCACCAGCTTGCCCATGATCATCAGGCCCATGGCTACGCTGGTGATGTAGCCCACGCCATACACCCAGCTCATGGGGATTTCGGTCACGGCCGAGCGTGTGCTGGCGTTGATGCCGTGTTGTTTCAGCGTGCCGTAGAACATCAGTGCGCAGCAACCGAGCATCAGCACATTGGACAGGGCAAACGCCATTTTTTTCCCACGAAGACTGAGCTTGCGCACGATGGAGTCCAGCCCCAGGTGGCCGTTTTCACGCATGGTGACAATGGCCCCCAAAAAGGTGATCCAGATGAACAAAAACCGCGACAACTCTTCCGAGCTGATGATGCCGTCGTTGAAGCCGTAACGCAGTACCACATTGCCAAACACCATGATGACCATGGCCGACAACATGATGACCAGCGTGAATTCCGCCAGCTTGAAGAAAAGGTCGTTGATTTTTTTCATACAGGGATCAAAAAAAGCCCCCTCCAAAGAGGGGGCGTGTTGTCACTCAAACCATCACTTGGTGTCTTCGATGGCCTTGAGCAGCGCGGGGCCGTTTTTCTCGCCAAAAGTCTTGGCAATTTCAGCCGACACGATCTTCTGGAAGGGGGCCATGTCCACGTTCTCGATCACTTGCATGCCGGACTTTTTCAGCTCGGAAATCACCTTGCCCGCGTTGGACGCGTTCAAGCTGCGTTGGAAGGTGGCCGCTTCGCGTGCCGAGTCGACGATCACTTTTTGGTAGTTGGCAGGCAAGCTGTCGAACTTGGCTTTGTTCATGGCCACGACCAGAGGCGAGTAAACGTGGTTGCTCACCGTCAGGTGTTTTTGCACCTCGTAGAACTTGGACGACCAGGTCACGTTGATCGGGTGCTCTTGCGCGTCAAAGGTGCCCGTTTCCAGAGCGGTGTACAGCTCGGCAATCGGCATGGGCGAGGGGTTCATGCCCAGCAGTCTGAACGCCTGGATGTGGTACGGGTTGGGTGTGGAGCGGATCTTCAGACCCTTCAAGTCGTCGGGCTTGTTGACGGGGCGCTTGTTGTTGGTGAAGGCGCGCCAGCCGTTTTCCCAGTAAGCCAGGCCCTTCAAGCCGTGCGGGGACAATTCGTTGAGCACGCCTGTGCCCACCGCACCATCGAGCACGTTGTAGGCGTGTTGTGCGCTGCGGAACACAAAGGGCAATTCCATGGCGGCTGTGTTGGGCACGATGCCGTTGAAGTTGGAGGCGCCGCTCGACACGATGTCGATCGTGCCGCCGCGTGTGCCGTTGATCATGGCCGCGTCATTGCCCAGCTGGTTGGCCGGGAAAACGGTGATTTCCACATCGCCGTTGGTGCGTTGCTTGACCAACTCGGCCAGCTTCATGGCGGCGGCGTGCTGGCCGTCGGTGGCGTTGACGGCATGGCCCATTTTCAAGTTGAACTTGGCGGCGTAAGCGCTGGAGCCGACGGCGGCCACGAGGCAGGCGAGAAGGATGCGGGAAAGTTTCATGGTGTTGTCTCCTGGTTAAAAAAGGACTGTCGAAAAAATCAATCGGTGGGCAGCGCGTATTCGTCTGCACTGAACACGGTGTGGAACACGGTGCCATCGAACATGGCAATCATGTCTTTGGACACTTCTTTGCTTTTCATGCGCACCTCGGACGCCAGAGCGATTTCGATCGCCTCGCGGCTCGGGTAACGCACGGACAGCACCATGCCAAAGTGGGGATCGGCCACATCGCTTTCGACTTGGCGCAAGACGCGCACTTCTTGGGCGCCCGGAAAACGGGTCCACAAGGGGACGAGGTTGTCGCGGATGTAGCGGTTGAACGCGTCTTCCATGCCGGGTTTGACGTTGCCTTGGAAGAATGCACAGCGGATGAACATGAGGGGGCTTTCTTAAAAATCAGAGGGCAGGGTGCAGGCGGTTGTGCAAGGCATTGAGCGCTTGCGCGACCATGTCCTGAACGGGCTCGGTGATGGGCAGACGGATCACATCGCTTTCATCGGCCTGGGGTTTTTCGAGGGTGCGGAACTGGCTGTCGAGCAGGCCTGGCTGCATGTAATGGCCCACGCGCTGGCGCATGCGTTGTTCGATCAAATCGAAGTCGCCATCCAAAAACACAAAACACACATCGCCGGCTTGTTCGCGGATGCGATCGCGGTAAACGCGCTTGAGCGCCGAGCAAGCCACCACGCGCCCTGGTTCTTGGGCTTGCGCCAGGTAGTGTCCAATGCGGTCGAGCCAAGGCCAGCGATCGGCGTCTTGCAGGGCAATGCCCGAGCGCATCTTGGCCACGCTCTCGGGCAGGTGCAGGTCATCGCCATCCACCATGTCGAGTCCCAGGCGTTCGCCCAAGGCGCTGGCCATGGTCGATTTGCCGCAACCGGACACCCCCATAACGATCAGGCGCAAGGGCATGGTGTTCATTTGCACGGGCTATGGCTCATTTCAGAGCGGCTTGGCACTCAGGCACGGGGGTGAGCAGCGGCTGCCCAGAAATACCGGCCTTCATATTGGCAAAAGCCAGATCGGCCATGGCTTGGCGCGTTTCGGTGGTGGCGCTGGCCATGTGCGGCGTCAACACCACGTTGCGCAGGCTCCACAGCGCCTCGGGCACATGGGGCTCGTTGGCAAACACATCGAGGCCTGCGCCTGCGATGGTGCCGTTTTGCAAGGCGGTGATCAGGGCCTCTTCATCGACCACACTGCCACGCGCCACATTGATCAAAAAGCCGCGCGGGCC
This sequence comes from Limnohabitans sp. 63ED37-2, assembly GCF_001412535.1. Classification (GTDB taxonomy): domain Bacteria; phylum Pseudomonadota; class Gammaproteobacteria; order Burkholderiales; family Burkholderiaceae_C; genus Limnohabitans_A. The sequence goes on from NZ_CP011774.1 coordinate 977,763, forward strand.
CAGGGCCTTGAGCACCTCGGCGTTGATCAGGTGTTTGGTGCCTGCGCCGCCGGGCGTGATGGCCACCAAAAAGTCCACGTTGGCGGCCAGTTCGGCAGCCGAGGGGTAAAAGGTGTATCCGGAATCGGCTTTGGCCGTGCGTGCGGTGTAGGCGATCGACATGCCAAAGGCATTGGCCCGCTTGGCGATGGCCTTGCCAATGCGGCCCAGGCCCACGATGCCCAGGCGGGCGCCCGACACTTTGCGGCCCAAGGCCATGGGGCCACTGGGCCACTGGCCTGCACGCACAAATTGGTCCGCTTGCGGAATGGCGCGGCCCACCGACAACACCAAGCCCATGGCCAGATCTGCCACATCGTCGGTCAGCACATCGGGGGTGTGGGTCACGGGAATGCCGTGCTCAATGGCGGCGGTCACATCCACACCGTCATAGCCCACACCAAACACCGCCACCACTTTGGCGTTGGGCAGCTGCGCGAGCAGGCTGCGCGGCACGCTGGCCTCGCCCGTTCCTGCGACACCCACGATGCGGGGGGCCAGGGCGGCAAAGGCGGTGGGGTCGGTCACATGCGTGCGGTCATGCACCGTGTACAGCGACTCCAGGGCCTTTTGGTAGAAGGGGTGCAGTTTGGCCACGGCCAGCACATCGGGTTTGGACAATTCACTACTCCTGCTCGCTTTTGGACAGCGCTGTCCAAGAGGCATAAAAAAAATGTCACCCAGGTCAATAGCCTTTTCATCGGCTGGCTCGGGAAAATCCGCATCTGGCAAGATTTGTCTTCAAAACGTGCGGGATAGCGCTATCCTATCGACCTAGTGGCCCAGAACTTCTACGGATAAACCCTTGCCCAGCCCCCTTGCTCAGCCCCGAAAACACCGCGCTTCCGGCCGCGTGACCCTGACCGATGTGGCCCGCGCCGCGGGCGTGAGCCCCAGCACCGTCTCCCGGGCGCTGCGCGGAGAACGCGCGGTGGACCCGGCCTTGATCGAGCGCGTTACAGCTGTGTCGGACATGCTCGGATACGTGCCCGACCCGGCGGCCAGGGCCTTGGCCTCGCAGCGCAGTGACCACGTGGGCATCTTGATCCCGCTGCTGTCCAATGCCCTGTTCGTGGACCTGCTTGACGCTGCGCAGACCCGTTTTCGCGCGGCGGGCTACCAGACCCTCATGGGCGTGACGCACTACAACCCCAGCGAAGAAGAGCAACTGCTGCGCGAGCAATTGCTGCACCGCCCGGCGGGCTTGCTGGTGACCGGGCTGGACCACAACCCGGCCACTCGCCAGCTGATGGCCCGCAGCCAGGTGCCCTGCGTGCACCTGATGGATTTGCCGGCCAGCGACGGAGAAGCCGTGTATTGCGTGGGCTTTCGGCAAACCGATGCAGGCGTTGCCATGACGCGCCACCTGCTCGCCAAGGGCCGCCGCCGCATCGCCTTTGCCGCGGCGCAACTCGATCCGCGCGTGATGCAGCGTCTGTATGGCTGGCGTCACGCTTTGCAAGAGGCGGGTGTATTCGACCCTACCCTCGAATTCCTCAACCCCGCGCCTTCATCGCTGGCTTTGGGTGGCTTGATGTTCGAGCAAATCATGCAGCAGCGCCCGGCCGTGGATGCCATCTTTTTTTGTAACGACGACTTGGCCCAAGGGGCTTTGATGGCGGCGCTGCGCATGGGTGTGTCGGTGCCAGATCAGGTCGCGATTGCCGGCTTCAACGACCTGACGGGCAGTGACCAAATGCTGCCCCCGCTGACCACCGTTCGCACGCCGCGAGCACGCATTGGCGAGGCGGCGGCCGACATGCTGCTCAGTCTGATGCGTGGTGAGGAACCCGAGCAGCCCCAACTGGATCTGGGCTTTGAGATCGTGCAACGCCAAAGCAGCTGAGGCGCTTTTAACCCGTGCTGCCTGGCCCATGCAGCACATGGATCAAGGGCTCGCCCCGGCTCAAGCGGCCGATGTTCTCGGCCAGGGTCTCCTGGCGGCGGCGCACCGTGCCGGTTGTCCAGCCCGACATGTGCGGTGTCATCAGCACGTTGTCCAAGCCCGCAAAATCGAACTTTGACGGTGCGCATTCGCTGTCTGTAGGGGTGGGGTACTGGTACCAGGTGTCGATGACGGCGCCCCCAATTTGACGTGATTTCAGGGTCTCGTAAAGCGCGGACTCATCGATCACCGCACCCCGTCCCACGTTGAGCAGCACCGCATCGGGCCGCATGGCGGCCAGGGCTGCCGCGTTCACCAGTCCCTTGGTGTTGTCGGTCAGCGGCAGGCTGACCACCACCGCGTCGGCACTGGCCATGAAGGTGTGCAAGTTGTCCAGGGTCCAGCTGTGGTCCACCAAGGGGTGTTGAATGGGGCTGCGGTTGGCCACATGCACCCGCATGCCAAAGGCCTTGGCGCGGTGGGCGATGGCCTGCGCGATGTGCCCAAAGCCGAGCAGGCCCAGGGTTTGCGCCCCCATTTCGGTGCGCAGTGCTGCTTGGCGACCGGCCCAAAACGTCCACTGGCCTTGGCGCAAGTCCTTGTCAGCGCGGACCAGTGGTACGTGGCGCGTCAGCAAAGCGGCCATCACGTACTCGGCAATCGCGTTCTCGTGCCCAAAGCAATTGGCCAGTGTGCAGTGCGCGGGCAGCAGCGCGGTCGAGATGGCGTCGGTGCCCGCCGCCGGGGCATGGAAAAGCCGCGCCTTCCGGGGTTGGGGCATGGCGCTGTGCAGCTGAATGCCGATCACCACGTCCGCGTTTTCATACAGCGACTGCTCGCCCGGTTGGTCTAGCCCATCACTCACATCGCTGATGCGGTGCTGCGGCGAGATCAGTGCTTCAAAGCCCTGGCGAAAATTGGCCGCATTCTGGCCATGGAAAACGATGTTCAAAGGGGCGGTGTTCATGGCGTTGGGTGGGGATGAAAAACTTGGCTTTCAGTCTATGGCACAGACCTTGGGTCAAGCTGTTGGCTCGGCGACAATCGGACCTTGTTGTTTTGAGAAAAGGCCCCGGCCATGCAAGCCCTGAAAAAAGTCATTCTGTTCACCGACACCGACGGCCGAGCCCGTTTTCGCGATGAAGAAGTGCCCCTGACCGAGGGCACACCACAAAGCCGTTTGTCGGCCCTGATGGCGGCCAGCGCCTGCCAGTTACGCCAAAGCCCGGTGGGCTTTCGCAGCACATTCCACTGCACGGGCAACCCGCAATGGCTGTTTGTGCTGGGTGGGCAAATGGAGATCTTTTTGCAAGACGGCAGCTCGCGCACCTTTGGTCCCGGTGAGTTCTTTTACTCAGCCGACACCTTGCCCGAAGGGGCCACATTCGATGCCACAGTGCACGGCCACTGGAGCCGCCAAGTCGGCCCCGACCCCTTGGTGACCTTGTTCGTGCGCGACTGATTTTTGTCACGCCTTGGGGCAAAAAAAGAGCCCGCTTGAAGCGGGCTCTGTTCATGGGGCAGGGCGCTGATCAGCGACCGAAGCCGCCACGGCCACCGCCGCCGTTACCGCCACGGTTGCCACCGCCGAAGCCACCACCGCCATGACGGCGGCCACTGCTGGCCAAGCTGTCGATGCTGGTGCGGGTCGGGTCAGGCTGGCCACTGGTGCGCACGGGCTTGCGGTTGGGCAAGTCCAGGCGTGCAAACTGCGTGGTTTTGAGCGGATCAATGTGGCGTGGCAATTCGTCGCCATCATCACGGCGACGGTCTTGACCGCCACCTTGACCACCCTGGCCGCCACGGGCAGGGCCACGGCCTTCAGGACGTGGGCCGCGGGGTGCTGGACGACCTTGGCCGTCGGCTCGGTTGTCGAAGCGCGGATCGCCGCGCTGGCCTTGTCCACGACCGCCTTCGCGGTTGCCGTCACGGCCACCTTCGCGGCGACCATCGACCTGGCCTTCAAAACGCGGTGCGCCTTGAGGACCGTTGCGGCGGGATGGAGGCGGTGCGTTGCGCGAAGGACGGGGCTGGCCCTGACCTTCTGCGCGGGGTTGGCGTTGACCGCCACCGCCGCCACCACCCACGGCGACCTTGTTGTCGCGGATGCGTTGCATCATGTCTTGGCGTGCGGCTTTGGCAGCTGCTGCCATCACATCGCGGCTAGGGGGCTTGCCTGCGCCGCCCCACAAAGTTTGGCGGCCCATGGCGATGGGCTCGGCCACTTCGCCTGGCTCGGGGCCAAAGCCTTCGAGCAACTGCACTGGAATCTCTTGCTTGGTGAAGCGCTCGATGTCCATCATGAAGCCTTCTTCGTCCAAGCAGACGAGGCTCACGGCCTCACCGCTGGCGCCCGCGCGGCCAGTGCGGCCAATGCGGTGCACATAGTCTTCCGACACGTTCGGGATTTCAAAGTTCACGACGTGTGGCAAGTCTTCGATGTCGATGCCGCGCGCTGCAATGTCGGTGGCCACCAAAGCGCGGATCTCGCCGCTCTTGAAACCAGCCAGCGCTTGTGTGCGGGCGGTCTGGCTCTTGTTGCCGTGCAGGGCCATGGCTTTGACGCCATTTTTGGTCAGGAAGTCGGCCACATTGTTCGCGCCGAATTTGGTGCGGGTGAACACCAAAACCTGGCTCCAGTCGTGCTTCTGGATGATGTGCAACAACACGTCTTTTTTCTTGCTGCGGCCCACAGGGTGGATCACTTGTGTGATGCGCTGCACGGTGGTGTTGCTGGGCGTGACTTGGATGCTTTGCGGATTCTTGAGCAAGTTGCCCGCCAACTCGCGGATCTCGTCGCTGAAGGTGGCCGAGAACAGCAGGCTTTGCTTGTCTTTGGGCACCAAGGCGAGCACTTTTTTCACATCGTGAATAAAGCCCATGTCCAGCATGCGGTCGGCTTCGTCGAGCACCAGCATCTCAACGGTAGACAGGTCCAGGAAACCCTGACCCTGCAGGTCAAGCAAACGACCCGGTGTGGCCACCAAAATGTCCACGCCTTTTTTGACCTTATTGATTTGTGGGTTCATGCCCACACCACCAAAGATCACGGTGGAGTCGAGCTGAAGGTATTTGCCGTAATCACGCACCGACTCTTCGACCTGGGCGGCCAATTCGCGGGTGGGCGTGAGCACCAAGGCGCGGATGGCTTTGCCGCCAAAGCGGTTTTTGCCGGGTTCGGTCAGGCTCAGCTTGTGCAGCATGGGCAGTGTGAAAGCGGCAGTTTTGCCGGTGCCGGTTTGCGCACCTGCGAGCAAGTCTTGTCCGGCCAAGACGGCGGGAATGGCTTGAGCCTGGATGGGCGTGGGGGTTTCGTAGCCGAGCTCGCGCACAGCTTGCATGATGGCCGGGGCCAGGTTCAATTCTTCAAAGTTCATTTTCGGAGCGCCATGTCCGGCGCTGGGTGTCGACTCAATCAACTGCTGTTGGCAGTGACCAGTGTGGGTCGACAGGTCTTAGGGTGGGCATGGAAACCGCAGGCGCTTGTTTTGAGCGTTGCCTGGGTCAGGCCCCAGCAGAAGTGCTGATGCTGGGGCAACTGGAGGCCTCAGCGAGGTGCATTGTCGCACAAAGCGAATCTGGCGCTTTTTATGTGGCTCTGGTTTGGCCGTTGTCGCTTGTGCGTCATGGGTTCAAACCCCAATTCAAAGCTGACCGCAGCGGCCCTAGACTGAATAGGCAAAGCCGCACACAAACCCCAGGGAGACAGCCGATGACACAGCCATCCAAAACACCACGCCGCCATTTTTTGCGGGCCTCCACAGCCCTTGCCGCCAGCTTGAGCGGCATGGTTTTTGTGGGCCAGGCCCAAGCCCAAGCCGCACCCTGGCCAGCCAAGCCCATCAAGATCGTGGTGGCTTTTCCGCCCGGTGGCCTGACGGATGCTTATGCCCGCAATTACGGAGACTACCTCAGCACCCGATTGGGCGTGCCGGTTGTGATTGAGAACAAACCCGGCGCGGGGGCCATCATTGGCATTGACGCGGTGGCCAAATCACCACCGGACGGTTACACCTTTGTCATGAGCACCTCGGGCACTTTTTGGCAAAACAGGGTGCTCTACGCCAAGCTGCCTTACAACCTGGACAAAGACCTGACGCCCGTGACCGTGTTCCCATCCGGGCCGCTGGTGGTGGGCATCAACGACAAGATCCCCGCCAAGAACATGGCCGAGTTCGTGGCATGGGCCAAAAAGAACCCGACCTCCATGGGCACTTATGCACCAGGGTCTTATCCGCACATGCTGGCTGACCAGACCAACCGCCAGCAGAGCACCAAAATCCAGTCGGTGCACTACCGAGGCGAAGCGCCCATGTGGCTCGATGTGGCCTCGGGCCAGTTGCAAATCGCGGTGGGCAGTTACCAAGCTTTCAATGCCGTGGCCACCCGGGGCGTGCGTGCCATTGGCGTGACCGGCAGCTACCGCTCGCCCAAACTGCCCGATGTACCCACGCTCACCGAGCAAGGCAACACCGAAAAACTGGTCACGCTCGAGGGTGGCCTGCCGCTGGTGGCGCCAGCCGGCACGCCTGAAGCCATTCTCAAACGCATGGCGGACGAAGCCGTGGCTTGGTCCAACACCGAACGCGCCGCCAAACTGCGCGAGACCTTCGCCATTCCCAACAAACCTAAAAATCTGGCCGGCACCCGCAAAGACTGGGAAGCCGAAGTGCCCGTCTGGATAAAGTTGGCGGTGGATTTGGGCATCAAGCTTGACTGATCGTCTTTGGGCAGGCTCTGTTGCGTCTCTTTGGCCTCCAACAGGAGCCGTCCTCAGACGCGGTTTAATCTCGGCTTATGAACAAAATTGACCAGATGAGTTTTTTCGGCTTTGAGGCCGAATCTGCCGAAAAACCTGCCCAGCCCGCTAAGGCTTCAAAGTCTGTCAGCCCTCCGGCCTCGGTGGTGACACCTGCCGAAGCCCTTGCGGTGGCGCCCGACTCCCTTGTTGCCGTGGCTCTCCCAGCGGCGCCCGTAGCTGCACCCTTGGTGGCGCAGGCCAGCGACCCCGAAGCCATGGCCCAGGCCTTGGCGCAGCACCCCGACTTTCGTGTTTTGCGGCGTCTGGTGCCGCGCACCGACTATGGGCCGGTGAACGGGCAAGCCACCCAGCGCGTGATCGTGCTGGACACCGAAACCACCGGGCTGGATAGCAAGAGCGAAAAAGTCATTGAGCTGGCCATGTTGTCGGTGCTGGTGGACAGCGCGACCGGCTTGCCTGTGGGCCCGGTCACGGTTTACGAGTCGTTCGAAGACCCAGGCCGGCCGATTCCGCCCCAGATCACCGAGATCACCGGCATTGACGACAGCATGGTGCAGGGCCAACGCATCGACGACGCGGCCGTGAACGCCTTGGTGCAAGCGGCCGATTTGGTTGTGGCGCACAACGCTGGGTTTGACCGGCCCTTTGTCGAGGCGCGTTTCCCGGTGTTTGCCGCCAAAGCCTGGGGCTGTTCTTTTCAGGGGATTGACTGGAAAAAAGAGGGCAGCGGCTCGGCCAAGCTGGAGTTTTTGGCGTCAGAGCGCGGCTGGTTCTACGACGCGCACCGGGCGCAAGTGGATTGCCATGCTTTGCTGCAGGTGTTGTCCTCGCCCTTGGCCGATGGCCAAACGGGCCTGTCCCGCTTGTTGGCCGGGGCAGGGCAGAGCCGCTACAAGCTGCGGGCCACGGGGGCGCCGTTCGAGTCCAAAGACAAGCTCAAAGCCCGGGGCTACCGTTGGGACGGCGAAGGCCGGGTCTGGTGGTGCAGCTTGGCCTCGGACGCTTTGCTGGACGCCGAGTGCGACTGGTTGCGTGCAGAAGTCTATGGCCAGCGCAGTGCCCGGGTGCAACTGGAGGCGATGGACAGCCGGGTGCAGTTTTCCAGCCGTTCGGGACCGGTGAGCGAGCGTTCGGTTTGATTTTTGCCGGTTTGTCCGACAAGCTGGGATAATGCCGGGTTGCACACACCGCGCCTGATTCCTTCAGCAGGCATGCGGCGCAGAGCGGGCACGCTGGGGGTGCACAGTCTCTGCCTACTTTTATTCAGGTTTACACATGGCTCAATACGTATTTTCGATGAACCGGGTTGGCAAGATCGTGCCGCCCAAACGTCATATTCTCAAAGACATTTCGCTGTCTTTCTTTCCCGGCGCCAAGATTGGCGTGTTGGGCACCAACGGCTCGGGCAAGTCCACTTTGCTCAAGATCATGGCGGGCATCGACAAGGAAATCGAAGGCGAAGCCATTCCTATGGCGGGCCTGAAAATCGGGTATCTGCCGCAAGAACCTGTGATGGACCCTGAGCAAACCGTGCGCGAAGCCGTGGAAAGCGGCATGGGCGAAGTCAAGGCCGCCCAGGCCCGCCTGGAAGAGGTGTATGCCGCTTATGCCGAAGAAGACGCCGACTTTGACGCCTTGGCCGCCGAGCAGGCCAAGCTCGAAGCCATCATCTCCACCGCAGGTGACGCATCTGAGCACCAGCTGGAAATCGCCGCCGATGCCTTGCGTCTGCCCCCATGGGACGCCATCATCGGCAAACTGTCGGGCGGTGAAAAACGCCGTGTGGCCCTGTGCCGTTTGCTGCTCTCGCGCCCCGACATGCTGCTGCTCGACGAGCCCACCAACCACTTGGACGCCGAATCGGTGGACTGGTTGGAGCTGTTCTTGCAGCGTTTTTCGGGCACGGTGGTGGCCATCACCCACGACCGCTATTTCCTGGACAACGCCGCCGAGTGGATTTTGGAACTCGACCGGGGCTCCGGCATTCCTTACAAAGGCAACTACTCCAGCTGGTTGGAGCAAAAAGAGGCCCGTTTGGCCACCGAGCAGCGCACCGAAGACGCCCGCTCCAAGGCCATGAAGAAAGAATTGGAGTGGGCGCGTGCCAACCCCAAGGGCCGTCAGGCCAAGAGCAAGGCCCGTTTGGCCCGCTTCGAAGAGTTGAGCGACCACGAATACCAAAAGCGCAACGAGACGCAGGAGATCTTCATCCCTGTGGCCGAGCGTTTGGGCAATGAAGTGTTCGAGTTCAAGAACGTGAGCAAGTCCTTTGGTGACCGTTTGCTGATCGACAACCTGAGCTTTAAAGTGCCTGCGGGCGCCATCGTCGGCATCATCGGCCCTAACGGCGCCGGCAAGTCAACCCTTTTCAAGCTGATCGCAGGCAAAGAGCAGCCGGACAGCGGTGAAGTCACCATCGGTCAGACCGTGAAGATGGCCTTTGTGGACCAGAACCGTGACGACCTGGACAACAACAAAACCGTGTGGGAAGACGTCTCGGGTGGCCTGGACATCATCAACGTGGGCAAGTTCCAGATGGCCAGCCGCGCGTATTGCGGGCGCTTTAACTTCAACGGTGGCGACCAGCAAAAGAAGGTTGGTATGTTGTCGGGCGGTGAGCGCGGCCGTTTGCACTTGGCCAAGACTTTGATTGAAGGCGGCAACGTGTTGCTGCTGGACGAGCCCTCCAACGACCTGGACGTGGAAACCTTGCGTGCCCTGGAAGACGCGTTGCTGGAGTTTGCGGGCTCGGTCATGGTCATCAGCCACGACCGCTGGTTCCTGGACCGCATTGCCACCCACATCCTGGCCGCCGAAGGCGACAGCCAATGGGTGTTCTTTGACGGCAACTACCAAGAGTACGAAGCCGACAAGAAAAAGCGTCTGGGCGAAGAGGGTGCCAAGCCCAAGCGCGTGCGCTTCAAGGCTTTGAAGTAATCCGCCGCTTGACAAAACACAACGGGCCCCAAGGGGCCCGTTGTTGTTGGTGGGTCAGGCTGGATTGACCGCTGGTTTGTGGCACGCGCTGAGGATCAGGCCGCGCTGTGGCGGCTCAGGTGATCAAGCACTTCCTGGCGCAAGGCTTCCAGTTGGGGTGACAGCTGTGCGTAGGCTGTGCGCAACTCGCTGGCCTCGGCGTGTTTGCTCATGCCTTCTACCTGGACAACCAGCTCGACCAGGCTGTCCACACAAAACACGGGCGTGAAGCCCTTGAGCTGGTGCAGGATGCGGTTGGCGGCGTACACCTCACCTTTGTCCAGCAACTCCTGCAGCCGTGGCAGGTCGTCGCTCAGGGTTTGCTGCAGCGTTTTGAGCAGGGACAACACGCCATTGGCATCACCAATGAACTCCATGGCCCGTTCAATGGACAAATAGATGGGCTGAGGTGTTTGGCTCATGAAACGATGTTACAAGTGAATACAAAAATCACGTAAGCAAATGAAACGTGTTAACTGTGTATTCTAGTCAAGCAATCCGGCCAAACCCGTCTCGGGTTCAAAACGTTTATTTTTGAACATCAAACGGCTGGGGCCTGGAAAGGCCGCTTGCCGGACCGAGTGCCGCGGATCGCCCGGGTAACAGATGGTGCGGATGCCGTCTTGGTCAAAGGGTTCTGGCTCGATGACGGGGGGGCGGCGGTTTTGTGCCTCGGCCAGCACGCTTTGGGCATGTGGGTGGCGGCTCAGGTGCACCAAACTCATGATTTGGGGCGGGGCCAACTCGATCTCGCGGTCCCAGTAGCGCAGCAGCGCCTCGCGGGGCTGGATCCACAGCGCTTCGGTGGCCTCAAAGTTGTCGTGCTCGGCCAGTTGGTCATCGGGCACCTGGGTCACAAAAAATCGGGTGTCAAAACGTTTGTTGGTCACCGAGGCCTGGCGAGGTGTGATCCAGCGGCACCAGGGCAGCAGGGGCTCGGTGTGCAAGGCCAAGGCCTGGGCCGCAAAGGCCTCGTGCCAGCTCTGGCCGCTGCGCAGGGCTTGCAGCAGGGCCTGGGCTTGGGTCTGCGCATGCGGTGTGCAACCCAACAGCACCCGGCACTCTTCATAGGCTTCGCGCATGGCGGCGACAAACAGGCCCGCGGCGCGTTCTCCAGGGATATCGGGTTCGTTCAGCCTTTGGTTCAAGGTGGCGCTGTCCTGGCTCAGGCGCTGCAGCCAGGCCGGGTTCTGGTCTTCCAAGTCGAGTTTTCCACCCGGGAACACATACGCACCGCCCAGCACGTTGGAGGCTTGGTGCCTGCGCATCAGCAGCACCTGCAGGCCACCGGGGCCATCGCGCAGCATCACCACGGTGGCGGCGTCCAGAGGGGGGGCGGTCAGGATGGTGGTGTTCAGTTCCATGAGGATGTCAATCGGGTAACAGGTGGTGCCCGGGGGCTGGTTTAAAGTCCATGCACAGCGGGCTGCAGGGTCATCGGGGTCAGATTAGCAGATGGAACAGACCAGTCCCGTCATTCAATGTCACAAGGAAAACACATGAGCATCGATTTCAAAGGCCGCGTGGCCATCGTCACGGGCGCAGGCGGCGGTTTGGGCAAGCAGCACGCGCTGGCGCTGGCCGCACGCGGGGCCAAAGTGCTGGTCAACGACCTGGGAGGTGATGTGCACGGGGTGGGTGGCTCGGTGTCGGCCGCGCAAGCGGTGGTCAACGAAATCCGCGCAGCCGGTGGCGAAGCCCTCGCCAACGGGGCATCGGTCACCGACTTTGAGGCCGTCAAGGCCATGGTGCAGCAGGCGGTGGACGCCTGGGGCCGGGTGGACATTTTGGTGAACAACGCGGGCATCCTGCGCGACAAGAGCTTTGCCAAGATGGAATTGGCCGACTTCAAGCTGGTCATGGACGTGCACGTCATGGGCGCGGTGCATTGCACCAAGGCGGTGTGGCCGATCATGCAAGCGCAAAACTATGGCCGCGTTGTCATGACAACCTCATCCAGCGGTCTGTACGGCAACTTTGGCCAGGCCAATTACGGCGCGGCCAAAATGGCTTTGGCGGGCCTGATGCAAACCTTGTCCATTGAGGGCGAAAAAAACCACATCCGCGTGAACTGTTTGGCCCCCACGGCCGCCACCCGCATGACCGAAGGCCTGATGCCCGAGGCTGTGTTGCAGGCCCTGGACCCCAGCGCCGTGGTGCCCGCCATGCTGGTCATGGCCAGCGAGGACGCGCCCAACCGGACCATCATTTGCGCAGGTGCTGGCAGCTTTGAGGTGGCCCACATCACCCTGACGCAAGGCGTGCATTTGGGCACAGGCCCCGATACCGCCGAGCGCCTGTTGGCTGCCATGTCGCAGGTCACCGACCGCCATGGCGAGACGGTGCCGCGTTCGGGTTCCGAGCAAGGGGCGCTGGAGGTGGGCAAGGCGATGAAAGCGCACCAAGGCTGATGGCCGCCATTGGCTGGCCATCAGTCAATGGGTAGATCGCTTCGACCCCTTCAAATTAGGCGTTTTGCAAATTCAAGACCCACTCCTCGTAGGTGGAGTGCGCGTTTTTCAATGCATCGCGCAAAATTTGGAGCGATGCTTCGATGGCATCACGAGAACCTGCTTGGCGCTCGGCGTGCAACATTTTTTGATAGAGAACCGCTATTTGGGGTAATGCGCTGCGCTTGGGTTTTCTGCGCACAGAGAAGTAACCCACGATGTTTTTTTCCATGTCAAATGAAGGGGTGACGTTCGCAAACACCCAATAAAACGAACCGTCTTTGCTGAGGTTTTTTACAAAAGCAAATACCTCTCTGCCTGCTTGCACTTCATCCCACAGCAATTTGAACACCGCGCGTGGCATGTCGGGATGACGAACGATGTTGTGCTGAACTCCCAGCAATTCATTTTCTGAGAACCCTGAATAGTCTTGGAATGGTCTGTTGCCGTAAGTGATTTTGCCCTTGGTATCTGTTTTGGAGATGATCAATTCGCTATCGGCCAAAATTCTTTCAACTTGCGTAGGGACGATATTTTTGAATTTCATAAGAGTAACTGCGTCAATTGCGGTGGAATTCTCCTGAATTCAAACGATTGTTGTTTTGATGCACATCAATCTTTTTGCTGTAATCCGTCGGCCATTGAGACCAGTTTATCGCCCTAAGCCTTAACTCGATCTGGCTTAACCCGCCCCTCAAACACCGTCAGCCTTCTGTGATGTCAATTCAGTTCGAGGGCCTTGCAGCCAAGCCATCCAGTGAAGAGGGTGTACAGAGTTTTTGTGTAAACGGGGCTGGGATCAGTCCTTGGGCATCCTGCCTTCGAACTGAATGGTAAAACGGGTTAAGGCCGCTTTCCAATCTCTGAGCGGTATCGTCCACTTCCTGCTGATGTTGTTCAGCGCCAGGTAAAACAATTTGAGCAAAGCCTCATCGCTGGAAAACGAGCCACGGTTCTTGGTCACCTTGCGCAGGCTCATGTTCACCGACTCGATGGCGTTGGTCGTGTAAATGATCCGACGAATCTATGGCGGATACTCAAAGAACGGCACGATCCGCGGCCAGTTGCTGCGCCACGATTTCACAATGGTCGGGTAGTCTTGGCCCCATTGGTCCGCGAACTCCTCCAGCCGCAGCACGGCTTCGTCGGCGGTTGCGGCGCTGTAGACGGTCTTCAGATCTGCGGCCACCGCTTTGCGCATTTTCCAGCTCACACAGTTCAGGCTGTGGCGCACCATGTGGACCCCGCACAACTGCACCGCCGTTTGCGGGTACACCGCCTCAATCGCCTTTGGAAACCCCTTCAATCCGTCCACGCAGGCGATGAAGATGTCGACCACGCCCCGGTTCTTGAGCTCCGTGACCACCTGCAGCCAGAACTTGGCCCCCTCGGTCTGAGCGATCCACAGGCCCAGGATCTCCTTCTCGCCCGCCATGTTGATGCCCAGCGCCAGGTAAACCGCCTTGGCCCTGACCGCGCCAGAGTCACGGGTTTTGACATGGGTGCAGTCCTGATAAACGATCGGGTACAGCGCCTCCAGGGGCCTGGCTTGCCACGCCTTGGCTTCGTCCATCACGGCATCAGTGACCGAGGAGATCAGGCGCTTGGTCAGCTGCTTGAGCAGGCCGTTTTCTCCGACAAGGTCTTCAGGCTTTTTCTAGCCAGCGAGCAGCTGGTCGATCAATTTGTTACTGACGGTCATGGTTCATCTTTCTCGATGTTTGGCAGTTTCCTGCCAATTGACCGTTTACACAAAATTTAAGACACCCTCTTTTTGGAGTCCTTCTTCAAAGAAAAAAGATCAGTGAATACCCTCTCTTCGTATTCGATTTGAAGTGTTTCAATAAATCGGTTGTTTTTCATTGACACGACTTGAGGAGTCCCCATTCATGACCACCCGCCGCCAATTGATGCAAGGTGCCGCTGCCAGTATGCTGGGTTTGGCCCATCTTCCCAACTTTGCACAAACCCGCTTGGAAAATCTGCGCATCATTGTGGGATTTCCGCCGGGTGGTACGACCGACGCATTCGCTCGTCGGATTTCCGAGAAACTGCGTGGTACTTATGCCAACAACGTCATCGTTGACAACAAACCCGGTGCTGGCGGACAGATTGGCGTCACCACGCTCAAGTCTGCGGCGGCCGATGGAGCCCACATCCTGTATTCGCCAGCTTCTATGTTGACGATTTATCCGCACTCGTATTCGCGGCTGAGTTATGCGCAATCGGATGTGGCACCCCTTGGCATTGGACATTCCACCGATCACGCGTTTGTAGTGGGACCTGCTGTGCCCGACTCGGTCAAGAACATCAAGGATTTTGTCGAATGGGCCAAGGCCAACCCAGGCAAGGCCAGCATTGGCAACCCGGCAGCGGGCTCCATGCCGCATTTGTTGGCGGGACGTTTGGCCATGTTGGGCGGTTTCCAAATCACCAATGTCCCTTTCGCAGGCTCTGGCCCCGCGATCCCACAGGTGATGGGCGGGCAACTCGCAGGCATGTCATCGCCCTTGGGTGATTGGGTACAACACCACAAAAGCGGCAGAATTCGGATTCTGGCCACCTCAGGCCCTGATCGGGCAGTGTTCACCCCCGACGTACCCACCTACCGCGAACAAGGCTTCGGCGAATTGTTGGTCCGGGAATGGTTTGGTTTCTTTGCCCCAGCAGGGGTCAGTGAAGCGGTCAAGCAAAACCTCAATGCGGCGCTGCGCCTGGCCATGAACCAGCAAGATGTCCGGGACTTTGTGACCCCCCTGGCCGCCAACCTGGAGGCCAGCACCACAGCTGAACACACGCGTCGTCTTACAGAAGACTCTGAAATGGCGCGACGTTTGGTGACAGCGCTGGGTTTCAAAGCGGACTCTTGATCAAACCCAACCTTGCCGCCACACGCTGTCGTCCTGCAGATCCCGCCAGGCAACGATCTTCGTGGCCTTTGAGAAAACTGCCTCGATTTCCACCTGCTCAATTGGGTTCGTGGGCTCAACGGGTTGAATCACCCGGCTGACCAAAAAGTGCTTTTGCTTGGCCACAGGTTTCACCGCGGTCCATTTGGTCAGCAGCAGTTTCTTGGGGTTCAGCGGGTTCATGGCTTGCCTTGCATTTCCCGCGCTACCGCTTCGGCCAACTCGATCACGGCCATGGCGTAGTAGCTGGACCAGTTGTAGCGCGTGATGGCGTAGAAGTTCTCCGTGCCGGCCACATAGCTGGGGGCATCGGGCCCGTTGAGCAGTTCGATCAAGGCCAGTGGGCCTGGGTGCTGCAGCGCGGCGCCTGACAGGGCCGCACCCTGGCTAACAAAGCTGGTCACACTGAAGGTGGGCAGGATGTCGGGGGCGAGCAGGCTGTCCATATTGGATTGGCCCGGTGTCAGGGTGACCGGGTAATGCGTGGGCATGCCGGGGCGCCAGTCAAAGGCCTTGAAGTAATTGGCCACCGAGCCAATGGCGTCGGTGGGGCTGCCAAACAGGTCGATGCGTCCGTCCCCATCAAAGTCCACGGCAAATTTGGCCCAGCTTGACGGCATGAATTGCGGCAGGCCCATGGCCCCGGCGTAGCTGCCCCGGACGTTGAGAGGGTTGGCTCCGCTGCGTGAGGTGAGCAACAAAAATTGCTCCAACTCGCTTTGGAAAAAGGCTTGGCGTGCAGCCGCTCGGGGGTGGGCGCTGGGGAAGTGGAAGGCCAGTGTGGCCAGGGCGTCAAGAATTCGGAAGTTGCCGGTGTTTTGGCCGTACAAAGTTTCCACCCCAATGATGCCGACGATGACCGATGCGGGCACTCCGTATTCACGCTCGGCTCGCTCTAAGGCGTTGCGGTTGTTTTGCCAAAAGCGCAGGCCCGCCTGGATTCGGATGGGTTCAATGAATCGGGCGCGGTAGGCGGCCCAGTTTTTGGCCGTGGGGCTGCTGGGGGGCAGCACCAGCCGCTCGACCGAGGGCAGGCGCTGCGCCTGTGCCAAGGTGTTTTGGACCCAGATCGGGTCCAGTTGCAGGCGCTGTACGGCATCTTGCACCCAGGCCTGGGTTTGCGCGGTGCTGGCCAGTGGCATGCCCGTCACGGCGGCTTGGCGAGCAGGGCGGGGCGCTTGTTTTTTTGGAGCCGCATTTTTTTTGCGCTGCGGCGTCTTGGCTTGGGCGGTTTGGGCAGGTTGTGCCTTGGGTTTGGTTGGCCTCTTGGCCTGTTGGGGCTCAGCGCCTGGGGCCGTTTGAGCGTGAACGGGTGTGATGGCCGCGGCCCATGCAGTCAGAGCGCCCACCACCAGAGCCAGACCCATGGAGGCCATGCCCTGAGAGGGTTTGCGGTGGCTGGACTTGGGATGGGTTTTGATCACATGCATTGCCTTGAGTTTAAACGCCGGGCGCGGGTGCCCGTGCTAAGCTGGAACCCTGAAAATTTGTTCAATTCTTCAAAAACAACAGTCTTGTTGGCTGTGATGCATCGGGAAGACACATTCATGGGCGCGACAGGTTATTTCACCCATCCCTCTTGCTGGAAGCACGAGATGGGCGCTGGTCATCCGGAGTGTCCAGAGCGCTTGGGGGCCATCGAAGACCGCTTGCTGATCAGTGGGGTGGACATGGCTCTGCAAAGGCGAGAGGCGAGCCCCGCTTCTTTGGCCGACATCGAACTGGCCCACGGCCGCATGCATGTGGCGGCCTTGCGTGGTTTGGGCGATGCTTTGCGCGAAGACATGGCCGCGGGCGGCCCCACCCACACCAGTTTGGATCCGGACACCCTCATCAACGCTCACACCTGGGACGCAGCATTGGTTGCGGCGGGTGCTGCGCTCGATGCGACCGATGCCGTGCTGGCGGGCGAGCTGGAAAATGCCTTTTGCGCTGTGCGTCCGCCCGGTCACCACGCTTGCCGCGACAAGGCCATGGGTTTTTGTTTTTTCAACAACGTGGCCATCGCGGCCAAGTACGCGCTGGAGCGGCATGGGCTCAAGCGGGTGGCGGTCGTGGACTTTGATGTGCACCACGGCAATGGCACCGAAGACATCGTGGCGGGCGACGAGCGCATCTTGATGGTGAGTTTTTTTCAGCACCCTTTTTACCCAGAAGGTGGCTCCACATCAACTGCGGCCAACTTGGTCAATTTGCCGGTGCCGGCCTACACCCGGGGCATGGACATCCGCGAGTTGGTGGACATGATGTGGTTGCCGCGCCTAGAGGCACACAAACCAGAGCTGATTTTCATCAGCGCGGGTTTTGATGCCCACCGCGAAGACGACATGGGCCAGATGGGCCTGGTGGAGCAGGACTACGCCTGGATCACCCAGCGCATCAAAGAGGTGGCGCTGCGCCATGCCAAAGGCCGCATCGTGAGCTGCCTGGAGGGTGGCTACAACCTGAGTGCGCTGGGGCGCAGTGTGGAAGCGCACCTGCGCGTGCTGGCCGACGTTTAAAAACGGCTGGGGGTGAGGGTTTGGCACAATCGACGCCATGACCGATTCAAACACCCCCAACACCCCCGAGCTGCTGCTGCACGAGCGCGACGCGCGGGGTGTGCATCGCTTGACGCTCAACAGCCCCGCCAGCTTCAACACCTTGAGCGAGGCGATGCTGACCGCGCTGCAAAAAGCCTTGAGCGCGGTTGCGCAAGACGAGCAGGCCCGTGTGGTGGTGTTGGGCGCGGCGGGCAAGGCCTTTTGCGCAGGGCACAACCTCAAGGAAATGCGGGCCCAGCCCGAGCTGGCCTATTACCAGCAGCTGTTTGCCCAGTGCAGCCGCATGATGATGACGATTCAAAAGCTACCTGTGCCTGTGATCGCCCGGGTGCAGGGCCTGGCCACGGCGGCGGGTTGCCAGTTGGTGGCGCAGTGCGATTTGGCGGTGTCGGTCGACAGCGCCACCTTTGGGGTCAACGGCATCGATGTGGGCTTGTTTTGTGCCACGCCCAGTGTGCCGCTGGTGCGCAATATGCACGCCAAGCAGGCCATGGAGATGCTGCTGACGGGGGGCTTTATTTCAGCGGCCGAGGCCCAAAGCCGCGGGCTGGTCAACCGCGTGTGCGCGGCGGCCGAATTGGATGTGCAGATCGACGATTTGGTGAACGCTATCTTGGCCAAACCGCGTGAGGCTGTGCGGGTGGGCAAGGCCTTGTTTTACCAACAGCGCGAAATGGGCATTGAAGCGGCTTACCAGTTGGCGGGCCAGACCATGGCCTGCAACATGGTGCACGAGGTGGCACAAGAGGGCGTGCAGGCCTTCATCGACAAAAGGACACCGACATGGCGGGCATGAGCAATATGGCGGTGGTCGATCCGATGGGTTTGTTGCTCTCTTTGGCGCGGCCCGAGTCTTTGATGGTCCTGGGTGCCTTTGCGGTTTGT
Source organism: Limnohabitans sp. 63ED37-2 (assembly GCF_001412535.1). Taxonomy (GTDB): domain Bacteria; phylum Pseudomonadota; class Gammaproteobacteria; order Burkholderiales; family Burkholderiaceae_C; genus Limnohabitans_A. The sequence continues at coordinate 996,212 of NZ_CP011774.1, forward strand.
TTGGTGCTGGCCTGGCTCATGACCTGGGGCGTGCGCCGTGTGTTCAATGGTCAAGACATGGCCATTTTGCTGGGGCGTCAGCTGGTGGATGGGGTCCTGTTTCCAATGCTGCTTTTGGGGCTGACTTTTGTCGCCCGAACTTTGCTGACCCAGCAGCAACCCGCGCCCTTGTTTGTGGTTTTGTTGCCTGTGTGCATTTCGCTGGCGGTGATCCGCTTGGGTGTGAAGGTGCTGCAGGTGGCGTTTGCCAATGCACCCTTTGTGCGGGTGCTGGAGCGCACCATCTCCTGGCTGGCCTGGGGTGCCGTGGTGTTGTGGGTCACGGGCATTTTGCCTTTGGTGCTCAACGAGCTCGATCAGATCAGCTGGAAGATCGGCGGCAGCGTGTTGTCTGTGCGTACCTTGATCGAGGGGGCGCTCACGGCCGGTGCAGTGCTGATTGTGGCGCTGTGGATCTCGGCGGCCATCGAGGCGCGTTTGCTCAAGTCGGCCACGGGCAGCGATTTGTCGCTGCGCAAGGTCATCAGCAACACGGTGCGGGCATTGCTCATGTTTGTGGGCTTGCTGTTGGCGCTGTCCTCGGTGGGCATTGATTTGACGGCCTTGTCGGTGCTGGGCGGTGCGGTGGGCGTGGGCATTGGTTTTGGCCTGCAAAAATTGGCCTCCAACTACGTCAGCGGTTTTGTGATCCTGGCCGAGCGCAGCATGCGCATCGGGGACATGGTGCTGGTGGACGGGTTTGAAGGCCGTATCGTTGACATCAAGGCGCGTTACACAGTGATCCGAGCGCTCAATGGCCGCGAATCCATCGTGCCCAATGAGTTTTTGATCATCAACCGGGTGGAAAACTTCACCCTGATGGACCCCAAGTTGTCCCAGACCACCCTTGTTTCGGTGGCTTATGACAGCGATGTGGAGCTGGTGCGGCGGCTGTTGATTGAAGCCTGCGAGAGCCAAGAGCGGGTGCTCAAAGACCCCGCGCCCAATGCCTTTTTGAGCCAGTTTGGCGCGGACGGTCTGGAGTTCACCGTGAGTTACTGGATTGCCGATCCAGAAAATGGCCAGCTGGCCTTGCGCTCAACCATCAACATGCTGATCTTGGCCGCACTGCGCGAGCACAAGATCGAGATCCCGTACCCGCAGCGGGTGATGCACATGGTCAATCCATCATCGAAGGCAGCCACAGACTGATCGCTGGGAAAGCGAGCAAAATGCCCAAGGTGATGACCAGCACCATCACCATCGGCCAAACACCACGGAAGATGGTGCCCAGCCCCACGTTAGGGAGCAATGTGTTGAGCACAAACAGGTTCATGCCCACGGGTGGTGAGATCAGGCCGATCTGAATCACCATCACGATCAGCACGCCAAACCAGACGGGGTCAAAACCCAGTTGCACCACGATCGGGAAAAACAGTGGAATGGTCAACAAGACCATGGTGAGTTCTTCCATCACGGTGCCCAGCAGCACATAGATCAGCATCATGGCGGCCACGATCATGATGGGCGATAGGCCTAACCCAGTGATCCAGTCCTTGAGCTCAAAAGGCAAGCTGGTGTAGTTGACGAAATTGGCAAATATGGTGGCTGCAATGAGCAAGGTGAACAGCATGGCCGTGGTGCGTGCCGATTCCACAAGAACTTCGCCCAGTACTTTCCAAGACAGTGCTTTGCGTGCCAATGCAAAAAGAAAGGCACCGGTGGCCCCCATGCCTGCGCCTTCCGTGGCGGTGAAAAATCCACCATAAATGCCGCCGAGCACCAGTACCACCAACAGCAGCACGCCCCAGATACCGCGCACTGCCTTGAATCGCTCTGTCCAGCTGAATTTTTCGCCAGCGGGGGCATGTTCTGGGTCATGCCAAGTCATCAGCACCACTGCCAGCATCATCAGGCAGGCGGTCAAAATCCCGGGCAGCACCCCGGCAGCAAAAAGTTTGCCGATGTGGGTTTCTGTGATGATGCCGTAGATCACCAAAATGGTGGAGGGTGGAATCATGATGCCCAAGGTGCCACCCGCTGCGATCACACCCGTTGACATGGCATCGCTGTAACCCAGTTTTTTCATCGAAGGGTATGCGACTTTGCTCATGGTGGCGGCTGTGGCAATCGACGAGCCACAAATCGCACCAAAACCAGCGCAAGCGGCAATGGTTGCATGGGCCAGCCCGCCTTTGCGGTGCCCGATGAAGGTGTAAGCCGCATGAAACAATTCGTGCGCCAGACCCGCCCGAGCCACAAAATTGCCCATCAAAATAAACAGTGGGATCACCGACAAGGTGTATGCAAAACCGGTCTCATGAACCACTTGTGCGGTGCTGGCCATGGCGGGGAGCCAGCCACGGGTCAGACCAATGCCAACGACGCCCACCATGCCCATGGAAAACGCCAGAGGCATGCGCAAGAGGGCCAATACAAAGATGGCCAAAAATCCCAATAAGGCTTCGGTCACAGCGTGCCTCCCTCAGATGCGGTCTCGTCGCCTGACCAGAACACTTTAACCAGGTGCACCAACCCAGTGAGGCCGCACAAAACCCCCATGCCTTGGATGAAAGGCGCTTTGGTGATTTTAAGTTGGGCCGTGGTTTCGCCCGTGACAGCGAATTCCACACCTGTTTGCCACATCAAATAGGCGAGACCAAAAAGCAGTGCCGCACAAGCCAGGTGAACCAAGCCTTGTTGGATTTTTTTGACCCAATTCGGCAGCACCGCATCCAGCGAGTCAAACACCACATGCTCACCTTTAAGGGACACCAAGGGCAGGGCGCCAAAAATCACGACCACCATCAGCAGTTCAGTCAGTTCCAAAGAGCCCGTGATGGAGTGTGAGAGCATTTTGCGACCCGAGACATCCAGAAAAGTCAGCACCATGATGGTGAACAAGGCCAGGCCTGAAAGTGATCCGCAGAGGATTTCGAGAATTTTTTTCAACTTGTCACCCATAAAAAAAACGGTATTTGCTGATGGGCAAATACCGCTGGTCCTGTCCACACCCCGCGCATTTCACTCGGGGTATGTCGGATCATTTTTGTTTTTGCAGCTTGGCGATTTCAGCGCGGAATTCAGACAAAGTTCCTGAAGGGTCTTTCAAGCCTTTGGCTTTGGCGGCTTGGGCCCAGTCTCGTTCCAGTTTGCTGATCCGAACGGTGACGCCACTGACAAAGCTGTTGTCCGCCTTGATGACTTTCACGCCATTTTTTTGCATATTGGTCAAAGCCTGATCGTCTACACGGTCCCAAGCTTTACCAAAGCGACGTGCAACGGCTTCACCCGACAACTCGTCCACCACTTTTTTGTCGTCCGCCGAGAGGCTGTTGTACTTGGCTGGGTTCATCATGAAGACGAAGCTGGTGTTGTACAGGCCACCAGGAAACTGGGTGGCGTGTTTGATGATCTTGTCAATCTTGAATGAGTCTGTGGACTCGGCCGGGAACAAGGTGCCGTCCATCACGCCACTCGATAACAACTCAAAAGACTCCGGTGCAGGCTTGAGGGTCACGTTCATGTCCAGTGTTTTGGAAATCTCGTTGACCATGCCGCCGCCAACACGGAACTTCAAACCGGTGAGGTCTTCCACACGTGTGATCGGTTTTTTGGTGTTGAACACAATCCCTGGACCATGAGTGAAGTAACCCAAAACCTTCACGCCTTGGTGTTCTGCTGCGAATTCGGGGTATTTGCTGGCGATGCGGTTAAAAGCCACGGACAGGGGCTCAGCACGGTCGCCCAAAAATGGGAACTCGGCCATTTGCGACAGGATAAACCGTCCTGGGGTGTAGCCGTGTACCGTGAAAGACACATCGACCAGACCATTTTTGACCGCGTCAAAAGTTCCTGGAGCAGGGGTGACCGCGCGGGGCAGGATGTTGCAGCGCACGCGGTTGGAGGTTTTGGCCGCCAGGTCGTCACACCATTCTTTTTGCGACATCGACAGCCCGTGTGTGGGTGGGACCCAGCTTGAAACGGTCAAGACGGTCTGTGATTGAGCCAAGCCACTGAAGCTGGCCAGGGCTGCAGCAGCCAGGGAGATCAAAGTTTTTTTCATCCAATTGCCCCATTGATTTGGTTACAAAACATAATCGTAATATTGAACGATCCACAAGACAATTAATGTTAACCCTGATTTGCCTACCGATTGGTCGGTGAATTCCCGGGGGTAGGATAGACAAGCAACCAAAATGGTTTTCAGAAAACCGGTCTAAAATACGAACGATCGTGCTTTTTTGAGAAATGTGGGGTGCCTTTATGGCGGTTTTGATGCACAATTGACGTTTACGTAACGTCAACGACATCATGGCGTTTGAAGGTGCTTGGGTTTTGATATCAATGGAGAAGCTTTCATGAAAATTCTCGTTCCCGTCAAACGGGTGGTGGACTACAACGTCAAGGTCCGTGTCAAGTCCGATGGTTCGGGCGTGGACATCGCCAACGTCAAGATGAGCATGAACCCTTTTGACGAGATCGCCGTCGAAGAAGCCGTGCGACTGAAAGAAAAAGGTTTGGCCACCGAAGTCATCGCTGTCTCTTGTGGCGTGGCCCAGTGCCAGGAAACCCTGCGCACCGCCATGGCCATTGGTGCCGACCGCGGCATTTTGGTCGAGACCCCCGCTGACTTGGACCTGCAACCTTTGGCGGTGGCCAAACTGCTCAAGGCCCTGGTGGACAAAGAGCAACCCGGTCTGATCATCTTGGGCAAACAAGCCATCGACGACGACTGCAACCAAACCGGCCAGATGTTGGCCGCTTTGGCCGATTTGCCCCAAGCCACCTTCGCCTCCAAGGTTGAAATCGTGGACGGCAAAGCCCAAGTGACCCGTGAGATCGATGGTGGCTTGGAAGTGCTGAGCATCAGCCTGCCTGCGGTGGTGACCACCGACTTGCGCCTGAATGAGCCGCGCTACGTGACCTTACCCAACATCATGAAGGCCAAGAAAAAGCAAATCGACACCTTCAAGCCCGAAGACTTGGGTGTCGATGTGGCCCCCCGCATCAAGACCCTGAAAGTGGCGGAGCCTGCCAAGCGCAGCGCCGGCATCAAGGTGCCCGATGTGGCCACGCTGGTGGACAAGCTCAAGAACGTGGCCAAAGTGATCTAAGGACTGAAGAACATGACATCCCTTGTTATTGCAGAACACGACAACGCCTCCATCAAAGGCGCAACCTTGAACACCATCACGGCCGCTGCTGCTTGTGGTGGTGACGTGCACGTGCTGGTCGCTGGTCACAACGCCGCCGCCGCTGCGCAAGCTGCCGCCCAAATCGCAGGTGTGTCCAAAGTGATCCACGCCGACAGCGAAGCGCTGGCACATGGCCTGGCCGAAAACGTCGCAGCCCAAGTGCTGGCCATCGCCGCCAACTACAGCCACATCCTGTTTCCCGCAACTGCTGCTGGCAAAAACGTGGCCCCTCGTGTGGCAGCCAAGCTGGACGTGGGCCAAATCAGCGATGTGACGCAAGTCATCTCTGCCGACACCTTCGAGCGCCCCATCTATGCGGGCAATGCCATGGCCACGGTTCAAAGCACAGACGGCACGAAAGTCATCACCGTGCGCACCACCGGATTTGACGCCGCAGCCGCTTCTGGTGGCAGCGCCGCAGTGGAAAGCGCCGCTGCACAAGCCGACAGCGGCAAGAGCAGCTTCACCCGCAGTGAAATCGCCAAGAACGACCGCCCCGAACTCACGGCCGCCAAGATCATCGTGTCCGGTGGCCGCGCTTTGGGCAGCTCGGAAAAGTTCAACGAAGTGATGACGCCATTGGCCGACAAGCTGGGTGCCGCCATCGGTGCCAGTCGTGCAGCTGTGGACGCAGGCTACGCGGCCAATGACCTGCAAGTGGGCCAGACCGGCAAGATTGTGGCACCGCAGTTGTATGTCGCATGCGGCATCTCAGGCGCGATCCAGCACTTAGCGGGCATGAAGGACTCGAAGGTGATCGTGGCGATCAACAAGGACCCTGAAGCACCGATCTTCAGCGTGGCAGACTTTGGCCTCGAAGCCGATTTGTTTGCCGCCGTGCCTGAATTGACCAACGCACTGTGATGATTTGACGATTGCAAAAAAGGCCTCCGAGAGAGGTCTTTTTTGTACCCGACCCCCATCTTCTCTGACCATGAACGGAATCAAGACATGAGTTACATCGCTCCCCTGAAGGACATGCTTTTCAACATCGAGCATTTGGCCCGCATTGATCAGATCGCGCAGATCCCCGGCTTTGAAGATGCGGGTTTGGAAACTGCTCAAGCGGTGCTGGAGGAGTGCGCCAAGCTCAACCAAGACGTGATCTCGCCGCTGAACTGGGAAGGCGACAAGAACCCGTCCTTCCACAACGGCAGCGGCGTGACCACCACGCCCGGCTTCAAAGAGGCGTACCAGCAGTACGCCGAAGGCGGCTGGCAGGGCCTCCAGCACCCCGCGGACTTTGGTGGTCAAGGCTTGCCCAAAACCATTGGCGCGGCTTGCGGCGAAATGCTCAACTCGGCCAACATGGCTTTTGCGCTGTGCCCCTTGCTCACCGACGGCGCGATCGAAGCACTGCTCACCGCCGGTTCGGACGAACTCAAAGCCACCTACCTGGAAAAGCTGATCTCCGGCCAGTGGACCGGCACGATGAACTTGACCGAGCCACAAGCCGGCTCGGACTTGGCCGCCGTGCGTACCCGCGCCGAACCTCAGCCCGATGGCACCTACAAAATCTTCGGCACCAAGATCTACATCACCTACGGTGAGCACGACATGGCCGAGAACATCGTGCACCTGGTGCTGGCCCGTGTGGTCGGCGCACCCGAAGGCGTCAAAGGCATCAGCCTGTTCGTGGTGCCCAAATTCATGGTCAAAGCCGATGGTTCTTTGGGTGACCGCAACGACGTGCACTGCGTGAGCATTGAGCACAAGATGGGCATCAAGGCCAGCCCGACAGCCGTGCTGCAGTTCGGCGACAACGGCGGTGGCGTGGGCTTCCTCGTGGGCCAAGAAAACCGTGGTCTCGAATACATGTTCATCATGATGAACGCCGCTCGCTACGCGGTGGGTGTGCAGGGTATCGCGATTGCCGAGCGTTCTTACCAGCGTGCCGTGCAGTACGCCCGCGACCGCGTGCAAAGCCGCCCGGTCGATGGCAGCCTGCCCACCGCTGGCCCCATCATTCACCACCCCGATGTGCGCCGCATGCTCATGACCATGCGCGCTTACACCGAAGGCTGCCGTGCCATGGCCGCCACCGCCGCTGCGGCCTACGACGCCTCGCACCACCATCCCGACGCCGAGGTGCGCAAGCAAAACGCCGCGTTTTACGAATTCATGGTGCCGCTGGTCAAGGGTTACAGCACAGAGATGAGCCTGGAGGTCACCAGCTTGGGCGTGCAAGTGCACGGCGGCATGGGCTTCATCGAAGAAACCGGTGCGGCGCAGTATTACCGCGACGCCAAGATCCTGACGATTTACGAAGGCACGACCGCCATCCAGGCCAATGACCTGGTGGGCCGCAAGACCGCCCGTGACGGTGGTCAGACAGCCAAAGCACTGGCCGCGCAAGTGGTCCAGACCGAAAGCGAATTGGCGGCTTCTGGTAACGCCGACGCGCAGGCCGTGGCCCGTCGCCTCAAAGCCGCCCGCGAAGCGTTTGTGGACGTGGTCGAGTTTGTGGCAGGCAACACCAAGGCCCACCCCAACGACGTGTTTGCAGGCAGCGTGCCTTACCTCATGCTGGCGGGTAACCTGATGGCAGGCTGGCAAATGGGCCGCGCCTTGTTGGTGGCCATCACACCCGAGGCGCAAGCGCAAGACGCTGCTTTCATGGCCGCCAAGGTCACCACCGCGCGTTTTTACGCCGACCACATCCTGTCCAAAGCCCCCGGCATCCGCGACAGCATCGTGGAAGGCGCGGGCAGCGTGACCGCCATGGCGCTCGACGCGTTCTGATTTCGATTTCAAAAATAATTTTTAGGAGACAACATGTCCAAGCTGCCCTCTGTTCTGGCCAACCTGCCATTTCCCGCCATCGCTTCTCCCCTGTTCATCATCAGCAACCCCAAGCTGGTGATTGAGCAGTGCAAGGCCGGCATCGTCGGCTCCATGCCCGCTTTGAACGCTCGCCCTGCCGCGCAACTCGAAGAGTGGTTGATTGAAATCACCGAAACCCTGACTGCCTACAACAAAGCCAACCCCGACAAGCCCGCCGCGCCCTTTGCCATCAACCAGATCGTGCACAAGAGCAACGATCGGCTGGAGCATGACATGGCCATGTGCGTGAAATACAAGGTGCCGATCATCATCACCTCGCTGGGCGCTCGTGAAGAGATCAACGCCGCTGCGCACAGCTACGGCGGCGTGGTGCTGCACGACATCATCAACAACAAGCACGCCCACAAAGCGATCGAAAAAGGCGCAGACGGCCTGATCGCTGTGGCCGCCGGTGCTGGTGGCCATGCAGGTGTCAAGAGCCCGTTTGCCCTGATTCAGGAAATCCGCCAGTGGTTTGATGGCCCGGTGGCCTTGTCGGGCTCGATCGCCACGGGCGACGCGATTTTGGCGGCGCAGGCCATGGGCGCGGACTTCGCCTACATCGGCTCGGCCTTCATTGCCACACATGAAGCGCGTGCGGCCGAAGAGTACAAACAAGCCATCGTGGACAGCAACTCCGACGACATCGTCTACAGCAACCTGTTCACGGGTGTGCACGGCAATTACCTGGCCCCATCGATCCGTGCAGCCGGTCTGGACCCCGAAAACCTGCCTGAGTCTGACCCCAGCAAAATGAACTTTGGTGGCGATGCCAAAAAAGCCTGGAAGGACATTTGGGGCTGCGGCCAGGGCATTGGCGCGATCCAGTCGGTGCAAAGCACGGCCGATCTGGTGGCCCAGTTCAAGGCCCAGTACCAAGCGGCCCGCGCCCGCCTGGCCCTTTGATGGCAACTGCCTGAGCGGCGCTTGTTTCAAACAGCTCAGCGCCCTTCGGGGCGTTCTTTTTTGATCGATGCGATCAAGGCCGCAGCTTGCCTCTTGATCGTTATGCACCACTTGGCGTTTTACGGGCCCATGTCGGATGTGGTGGCGGCTGCCTGGCCCGGTGTGGTGAATTGGCTCTTTGACCATGGCCGGTTGGCGGTGCAGTTCTTCTTGGTGTGTGCGGGTTTTCTCACGGCGGGCAGCATGGCCCAATACGAGTCGCTGGCGTTGCCCGATGCCCTCAAACTGATTTGGCAGCGTTATTTACGCTTGGCCATTCCCTTGCTGGCCGCGCTCAGCTTCACCGTGCTGGTCACAGAATGGGTGCGGCCCGGCTTTGAGCACACCAGCCTGTCAGCCCCGCCCGACTGGGGACAGGCGCTGGCCCATGTTGTGCTGGTGCAGCATCTGTTGGATTTGGAGGCTCTGTCGGCCGGCATTTGGTATGTGGCGATCGATTTGCAGCTGTATGCGATGGCCTTGGGCTGCCTTGTGGTGCTGAGGTCATGGCCTTCCCGTGGACATGCGGTGCATCCAAGTGATCCAGTGGTGGACGCCCAGGCTGGGGGAGATGCCCGTCGCTGGGTGCTTTGGCTGGGTCTGGTGTGTGCCTCATTGTGGTGGTGGAATCGGGATGCCGACCTGGACGATCTGGGGGTGTATTTCTGGGGCAGTTATGGTTTGGGCCTGTTGGCTTGGGAGGCACGTCGGCAAGCCTTTTGGGTCAAGGGCAATGCACTGGCGCGGCTTTGGGTGCCAGCGCTTGTGTTGCTGTTGGTCGGGTGCGTGGCCTGGTGGCTGGAGCCGCGTCCACGCATCGCGGTGGCCTGGGGCGTGGCTGTGTTGTTGGTGCTGGTGCCTGAGTCCTGGTTTGCGGGTGAGGCTGTCGGGCGTTCACGCTGGCGGCCTGCCTTGCAATGGCTGTCAGGCGTGTCCTATTCGGTATTCCTCATCCACTTCGGCGTGTGCCTGGCCGTCAATGCCGCCGTCACGGCGCAATGGCCTGCTGCGCTGTGGGCCAACGCGCTGGGCATGCTGGCTGCCTTGCTGTTGTCGCTGCTCTTGGGCGATTGGCTCCATCGCTTGGTGGAGCGGCATCCACCCACCGTGTGGCGATGGTGGTTTTGGGTGGGCACCTTCAAGGCCAGTGTGGCACTGGCCTTGCTGATGAACCCGATGGTTTGATTTTTGGCAGGGGCCTTCAGTGCGTCTGGCTGGCTTTGACTTTTTCGGTGATGTAGGCCAGGGCCTCTTCCACCTGGTCAATCAAAATCAGGCACAGATCGCCCGGTGACAGGCGCGACAGGGCGGTGTCGATGGCGTTGAATTCACCCTGGATGTCTTGCACATGCGTAGTGCGCAAGGCGCCTTGCAGGCCTTCGCGCAGCAAACCAATCACCTCACCGTCTTCGCGTCCGCGTTGGCAGGCGTCCTGATAAAGCAGCACTTCGTCAAAAGCCTTGCCCAGAATTTGTGTCTGGTCGCGGATGTCCTGATCGCGTCGATCGCCTGCACCGCTGATGACCACCACACGTTTGTTGGCGGGCATGTTGTCTACCGCTTGCACCAATGCCGCGATGGCGTCGGGGTTGTGCCCATAGTCGGCAATCAGGGTCGCCCCCCGGTAGTCAAACAGGTTGAATCGTCCGGGTACGCCCTGGATGTCGCTGATGAAAGTGGCCAGTCCTTGGGCGATGGCATCCCAATGCACATCCACAGCCCAGGCCGCACCGACGGCGGCAAGCACGTTTTCGGTCTGGAAACCAATTTGGCCGTGGCGCGTGAGTGGCACTTGGCTGAGCGGGATGCGGAACACCTGCTTGCCCTTTTGGGCCACGATGGCACCGTCTTCAACATAGACCACGCGTTTACCTTGGGCACGGTGTGTGGCGAGTACAGGGTGGTTGGCATCGAGCGCAAAAAACGTCACATCCCCCGGGCAGTGCCGAGCCATGGCCACCACAGCCGGGTCGTTGGCATTGAGAACGGCCATGCCCAATGGTTCCACGTTGAGCACAATCACCCGTTTGAGTACCGACAGGTCTTCCAGCGTGGTGATGTAGTTCAGGCCCAAGTGGTCACCCGCGCCCAAGTTGGTCACGACCGCCACCTGGCAGCGGTCAAAAGCCAGGCCTTCGCGCAACAAGCCGCCCCGGGCGGTCTCGAACACGGCGGCGTCCACATCGGGGTGCATCAGCACATTGCGGGCGCTGCGCGGGCCGCTGCAGTCGCCCGAATCGGTTTGGCGGCCATTGACATACACGCCATCGGTGTTGGTCATACCCACGCGCAAACCCTGCGCCTTGAGCAAGTGGGCGGCCAAGCGCACGGTGGTGGTTTTGCCGTTGGTGCCGGTCACCGCAATCACCGGGATGCGGCCATTGCCACCATCCGGGAACATGTGGTCAATGACGGCGTTGCCCACGTCTCGGCCTTTGCCAAAAGAGGGGCTGATGTGCATGCGCAGGCCCGGTGCGGCGTTGAGTTCGACAATGCCGCCGTTTTGTTCTTCCAGCGGGCGCGAGAGTGATTCGCACACCACGTCCACGCCACAAATGTCCACACCCACCATTTGCGCGGCCGCAATCACGCGGGCTTTGACCTCGGGGTGGACTTCGTCGGTTACGTCGGTGGCGGTGCCGCCGGTGGACAGGTTGGCGTTGTTGCGAAGGATCACGCGGCGGCCCTTGGCAGGAACCGACTCGGGCTCCAGGTCTTGGGCATGCAGGCGACCGATGGCGATGTCGTCAAAACGGATTTTGGTCAAGGAGGTGGCGTGGCCTTCACCCCGGCGAGGGTCGGCATTGACCTGATCGACCAATTGGCGCACTGTGTGCTTGCCGTCACCCACCACCAGCGGTGGCTCGCGGCGTGCGGCGGCCACCAGTTGTTGGCCCACCACCAGCAGGCGGTAATCGTGGCCGGGCAAAAACTTTTCGACCAAGACGGTGCCATACCGCTCGGCGGTGGCGTAAGCATTGTCAAAAGCTTGGCGAGCGGTGATGTTGACCGAGACCCCTTTGCCTTGGTTGCCATCTTGTGGCTTGACCACCACCGGCAGACCGACCTCTTGGGCAATGGCCCAGGCTTCGTCCAAGCTCTTGGCGGGGCGGCCCATGGGCACGGGCACGCCCGCGGCATGCAAGAGGCTCTTGGTCAGGTCTTTGTCTTGTGCGATCGATTCGGCAATGGCGCTGGTGGTGTCGGTTTCTGCGGCCTGAATGCGCCGCTGTTTCGCGCCCCAGCCAAACTGAACCAGGCTGCCATCGGTCAGGCGTCGGATCGGGATGCCGCGTGCCACGGCCGCGTCCACAATCGCTCCAGTGGAAGGCCCCAGGCGCACGTCTTCGTCGAGTTCGTGCAGTTGTGCAATGGCCCCTTCCAGGTCGAAGCCGGCACCGGCCGTGGCGGCTTGGCACAGTTGCTCGGCCAGGTTCAGCGCCAGACGTCCCACGGCCTCTTCGGTGTACTGCACCACGACCTGAAACACGCCGGGTTCTTCGGTGGGTGTGGTGCGGCTGAAGGACACGGGGCAGCCTGCATGCGCCTGAAGGCTCAGGGTCACTTTTTCCAGGGCGTGGGCCAGAGAGGCCGCCTCGCCCGGGCGCTGTCCGTCAAAGGGCCCGACTTCGGGGAAGATGCGACGCAGCTGCTGCTCTACCGGGTGCTGCGCCGACAGGCCGCAGTCTTCGGGGCTGCAGCTGACAATGGCTTCAATGGCGGTGTGGCGGCTCCAGAGATTGGGGCCACGCAAAGCGCGAATGCGGGAGACTTGCATGAAGGTGGTTTCCAGGAAGGAGTGGGGTGGCGATGGGGGCCTGCTTCAGGCGGTGGGCAAGCTGCCGTAGCTTTTGATGCCGGCCCGGATCAGGTCGGTGCCAATGTCCAGGGCCCATGCCGCGCAGGCGGCCACCAGCATGTCGCTCGTGTTCAGGCTGCCGGTTTTCAACAGGCGGGCCACGGCCGGGCGCTGGCTCGACAGCACCAAGTGCTCTTTGGCACCTTGGGCCAAGACCAGCTGACCTTCGCGCCAAAATCCCACGCGGTGACCTGCACTGCGGTGGGCTTGCAGCCGGGCGTTGTGTTCATCGTCGGCATACAAGAGCACGTCGCCGTCGCAGTGCTCGGCCAGGGCAGCGACCTCGGCTTCGGCGGCGTTCAAGACGGCCGTGCCCTCGGGCAGCACCACGTCGATTTGGGTGCGGATGTAGCCTGGCATTTTTTCATCACCGCCAGGGAACAGGTCGTCGAGGCCTGTGGCGCGGGGCATGCGGGTGACGATGCCGATTTGGCAGCGGTCATAGGGCAGACCTTGGGCCAGCAGATGGCGGGCATCGCTTTCGAACACAGCGGCTTGCACGCCCCGGTTGATCAGCAATCGCTGCGCCTGCGCCCAATCCATGCCGTCCTGGGTGGGCAGCTGGCGTTGGTTCAAGAACAAGCCGTTGGCACACGACAGTCCGGTGTGCAGGCCCTTGAGATGCAGCAACCAGGCCACCAATTGGGCGGGCTTGGTCGTGTCGCCATCGCCCATCAGGCCCACCACTGGAATGCGGCCGTTGTCTTCGGGCTTGAACAGGTGGTTGGCAATCGCCTGGCCCACCGGGCGTGGCTGACCTGTGGCGGGTTTGAGGTGCATCAGCAGACCCGGGCCGGCATTGACCTCGACCACCGCGCCGCCTTGTGGCCCCAGTGGCTTGGAAATGTCTTGCGCCACCAGGTCGACCCCGGCGATGTCCAGGCCCACGACACGCGCGGCCAGCACCGCCTGTGCGGCCACATCGGGGTGCACCAAGTCGGTCACGTCCATCGACATGTTGCCGGTGCGCATGATCAGCACGCTGCGGCCTGCCTCGGGCACGCTGTCGGCACTCAGCCCTTGTCGCTTGAGTTCCAGCACCGAGGTGGTGTGCTCGTCGAGTCGAATGGTGTCCAGCGGAAAGTCCTCTTCCTCGCCGCGGCGAGGGTCGGAGTTGATTTGCAGCTCGATCAGCTCTTGCACCGTGTGCACGCCATCACCCACCACGCTGGCGGTCTCGCCTTTGTTGGCCGCCACCACTTGGTCACCCACCACCAGCAGGCGGTGTTCCTCACCCAAGATGAAACGCTCGACGATGACTTCGCTGCCTTCGGCCAGCGCGATGTCGTAAGCCGCTTCGATGTCTTCCTGGCGCGACAATTCAAGGGACACGCCGCGGGCATGGTTGCCATCGGTGGGCTTGACGCAGGCCGGCAAGCCAATGTCCTGGGCTGCTGACCACGCCGCTTGTGGGCTGTCCACGATTTGTCCCTCGGGGACAGGGACACCACACATGCCCAGTAGCTGCTTGGTCAGGTCTTTGTCCTTGGAGATGCCTTCGGCAATCGCGCTGGTCCGGTCGGTCTCGGCGGTCCAGATACGGCGCTGGCGTTGGCCATAGCCGAGTTGCACCAAGTTGCCATCGTTCAGGCGAATGTTCGGGATGCCTCGATCGGCAGCGGCATCGATGATGCTGGCCGTGCTGGGCCCAATGCACAGGCTGTCCACCATTTGGGTCAGTTGGGCGATGTGGCTGGCCACGTCAAACGTTTGGTCGGCCATGGCCGCCAGAATCAAATCGCGCGCACTGAGCAGGGCCTGACGGCTCACGGCTTCATGGCGTGTGCGGATCACCACTTTGTAAACCCCCCTGGGCCCGGCTTCACGGGCTTTGCCAAAACCGGTTTGCATGCCGGCGCGGGTTTGCAGCTCCAGTGCCACATGTTCCAGGATGTGTCCGGGCCAGGTGCCTTCTTCCAAACGCTTCAAAAAGCCGCCACGCTCGCCCACGCTGCAGCGGTGCTCGACCAGGCCGGGCAGCCAGGCCACCAGTCGCTGGGCAAACCCGGGCAGGGTGTTGGAGGGGCAATCTTCCAAATCGCCGATGTCGATCAAGGCTTCGATGACAGGGCGGTAAGTCCAAATGTTGGGGCCGCGCAAATGGGTCATGCGCAGGAACTGGATTTGGTGGGGTGTGGGGTGTGCGCTCATGCTTGGAGGGTGCAGCGATAGAATCGTCGCTCGATCGCGGGGTTGGCCAGCTTGGGAGCTGGAAGCTCAAGGTTCAACATGTGCATGTCTTGTGCAGGCGGTTTCAACCGGGTCGATGGTTGTTTTTTTTCGTCGCGCCACCGGGGTGCAACGGGTTTTTAGGGTTCAGCCTTCATGTCTTCAGTACTTTCTTCTGCATCTTGGCGTTCGGTTGTGCCGGACGAGTGGCAAGCAGAAGTGCAATCGAGGCTGCAACCCGATGAAAACGCTTCAGCATGGGTTTTGGTTGACCTCAACACGGCACTGAAGTTCCACAAAATTGCCTTGATTTTGACCGATCGGCGTATCCTTACTGCCACTTTGAGTGAAAAAAATTGGCAAAGCTGGCCCTTGGCCCAAGGTCAAAGCTTGCGCCAGTCGGACCACGCCGGAGTTGGGCAGCTCGAGCTCAGTGATGCGCAAGGGCGTTTGGCCGTTTGGCGTTTCACTTTGGGCCTGCAAGAGGCGGTTTTTCGGTGGGTAGCGCAGTTCGAAGCGCAGCAAAGCCACCGAGCCCAAATCCAAGGCGGTGTGCCCGCCGAATTGCAAGGCAGACCGATGCAGTCGGCCCATGTGGTGGTGTGTCCGGTATGCCAAGCGGGCATGTCTGAGGACGATGACGAGTGCCCCGTCTGCAGCCGTGAAGACCTGAACCCACCGTCCACCTGGACCTTGCTCAAAATCTGGCGCTTTGCTCGGCCTTACAAACGTTCTTTGTTGGTGGGTTTTTTGCTGACGCTGGCCTCGACCGCGGCCACCTTGGTGCCGCCTTACCTGACCATGCCGCTGATGGACGAGGTGCTGATTCCTTACCAAAACGGGGCCGACATCGATCCGGGTTTGGTGTCCCTGTACCTGCTGGGTTTGTTCGCTTCGGGTTTGCTGGCCTGGGGCCTGGGCTGGGCCAAAACCTACATCCTCGCGCTGGTGTCCGAGCGCATCGGATCCGATCTGCGGACCACCACCTACGAACATTTGCTCAAGCTCTCGCTGGAGTATTTTGGCGGGCGCCGCACCGGCGATCTGATCGCCCGCATTGGCAGCGAAACCGACCGCATCAACGTCTTCTTGTCGCTGCACCTGCTGGACTTTGCCACCGACGTGCTGATGATTTTGATGACGGCCATCATCTTGTTCTACATCAACCCCACTTTGGCGTTGGTGACCTTGTTGCCGCTGCCCTTCATTGGCTGGTTGATCCATGTGGTACGCGAAAGACTCCGTACCGGCTTTGAAAAAATCGACCGTGTTTGGGCCGAGGTGACCAACGTGCTGACCGACACTATCCCTGGCATCCGGGTGGTGAAAGCCTTTGCGCAGGAAGACCGTGAAGCGCAGCGCTTCAAGGATGCCAACCTGCACAACCTGCAGGTCAACGACCGGCTCAACCGTGTTTGGTCATTGTTCTCGCCCACGGTGACGTTGATGACCGAGATCGGCTTGCTGGTGGTCTGGGGCTTTGGCATCTGGTTGGTGTCGGACGACCAGATCACCGTCGGTGTGCTGACCGCTTTTTTGGCCTACATCGGGCGCTTTTACAGCCGCCTCGACGGCATGAGCCGAATTGTCTCGAACACCCAAAAAGCTGCCGCTGGGGCCAAGCGCATTTTTGACATCCTGGACCACGTCTCCAGCGTTCCTGAGCCACTCAACCCTGTGGCTTTGCCGCCCCAGGTCAAAGGCCACATCACGGTGCGCGACGCGGACTTTCGCTACGGCAACCGCGCCGTGATCCGCCAGCTGAACCTCGACATCCAGCCCGGCCAGATGATCGGTCTGGTGGGCCACAGTGGCTCAGGCAAAAGCACGCTGGTCAATTTGATTTGCCGCTTTTACGACCTCAGCGAGGGCGCGATCGAGTTGGACGGCAATGACATTCGCCAGCTCAAAGTCGCCGACTACCGCCGTCAGATTGGCCTGGTGCTGCAAGAGCCGTTTTTGTTCTTCGGCACCATCGCCGACAACATCGCCTACGGCAAGCCCGACGCCACCCGCGAAGAGATCGTGGCCGCAGCCCGCGCTGCGCATGCCCACGAGTTCATTTTGCGCATGCCCCAGGGCTACGACTCGCTGGTGGGTGAGCGCGGTCAAGGCCTGTCGGGTGGCGAGCGCCAGCGCATTTCGATCGCGCGGGCTTTGCTGATCAATCCGCGCATCCTGATCCTGGACGAGGCCACTTCGGCGGTGGACACCGAGACCGAAAAAGAAATTCAAAAAGCGCTGGACAATCTGGTGCGCGGGCGCACGACGATTGCCATCGCGCACCGTTTGTCCACCTTGCGCAAGGCCGACCGTTTGGTGGTCATGGACAAGGGCGTGGTGGTCGAAGAGGGCACCCACGACGCGCTCATGGCGTCTCAAGGTGCTTACTGGCGCCTGTACGAAGCGCAGCAGCGCCAAGCAGAGGCCGAGGCGGTGCTGGGCGGCAGCGACGAGGACAAGAAGGTGAGCGCATGAACCCGTTTGATTTGCAACGCGATGCCTTTGGCTGTTGGGTGCTGGTCTTGGCCGATGGCACGCGCCACAGCCCGGTGACTGCGCTGCGTGCCTACCCCGTGTCGGCACCCCACCAAGGCGTGGCCCTGATGGATGCCGATGGCCATGAATTGCTCTGGGTGCCCGATCTCTCAGCCTTGCCACCCAACTTGCAGACCACGCTGCGTGAGGCTTTGGATGAGCGCGAGTTTTTGCCTCAAATCCTGCGCCTGGACACTGTGAGCAGCTTGGTCACGCCCAGCACCTGGTCGGTTCAAACCGACCGGGGTGCCACACAATTCATGCTCAAAGGCGAAGAAGACATCCGCCGCCTGACCGGCACCGTGCTGCTGATCAATGACGCCAATGGTGTGCAGTACATGATCCGCGACCTGGCGGCCATGGACAAACACTCGCGCAAATTGCTGGACCGATTTCTCTGACTCGGCTCCAAAGAGGCGCGATGTCAGAGTGGCCAGACCGAGCCTTGCTCGGGCACCAGCGCACGCCACTTGATTTCGTGCTCAATGCGCTGGCGCAGCATGTCGGATGCCTCGCGCTCGCCGTGCACCACATACACCTGCCCAGGGGCGCTGGGCATCTTGTGCAGCCAGCTCAGCAGCTGGTTGGCGTCGGCATGGGCCGAGGCCGATTCAATTTGCGCCACCTCGGCCCGCACCGCCACATCTTGCGCGTGGATGCGGATGGTGCTGCGGCCACTGGCCAGCGCCGCGCCGCGCGTACCCGGTGCCTGGTAACCGGTCAGGATAATCATGTTGCGGTGATCGCCCGCGTACTGCGCCAGATGGTGCAAGACGCGCCCCCCGGTGGCCATGCCGCTGGCCGCCAAAATCACCATCGGACCGTGCCGCCGCGCCAGTGATTTGGACTGCTCGGGCGTCTCCAACATGGCCGCCACATGGTCCATGTGGCGCACTTCCAGTGTACTCAGGCGGTGCTCGCCGGGGTGGCGCTCAAACAAGGCCGTGGTGTGGATGGCCATCGGGCTGTCCAAAAAAATCGGCAAGCTGTGGGGTATTTCACCTGCGGCCTTGAGCTGCGCGATGGTGTGCAGCACGGCCTGCGCCCGCCCCACGGCAAACACGGGCACCACGGCCACACCGCCGCGAGCGGCCAGTTTTTTCAGGAGCGGCCCGAGTTCTTCGAACAGCTTTGCCTTGGGGTGTTGGCGGTCACCATAGGTCGACTCGATCAACACCGTGTCAGCCTGTGGCGGCGGCTCGGGCGGGTTCATCAGCGGGTCGTCGGGGCGGCCCAAGTCGCCCGAAAACAGAACGCGCCGCCCGCCCACATCCAGCAGCAAACTGGCTGCGCCCAAGATGTGCCCAGCGGGCTGAAAGCGGCACTTCCAGCCGCGGATCGGTTCGAACCACTGGCCTTGGTGCTCGGCGTGCAATTGTTTGAGGCTTTGGATGGCCTCTTGTTTGGTGTAGAGCGGCAGGGCCGGGGCGTGTTTGGAAAAGCCGTGGCGGTTGGCAAAAAATGCGTCTTCTTCCTGGATGTGACCGCTGTCGGGCAGCAAGATGCTGGCCAAGTCACAGGTGGCTGCAGTGGCATGCACTCGACAGCGAAAACCGTTTTTCACCAGCAAAGGCAAGTACCCACTGTGGTCCAGGTGCGCATGGGTCAACACCACCGCATCGATGTTCGCCGGGTTGGCGGGCAGGGGGCTCCAGTTGCGCAAGCGCAGTTGTTTGTAACCCTGAAACAAGCCGCAATCGACCAGCAGCCGTTTCTGGTTGTGCTCGATCAGGTATTTGGAGCCGGTGACGGTGTCGGCTCCGCCGAGAAAGGTGATGGTGGCGCTCATGCGCCTATGGTCATGCCAAAGGCAGGTCTGGGGTTTGACCTGGGTCAACCCGGGGCAGAAGCCCTGTTTGACGAATGTCTTCACATGGGCAGGCCTCAAGTGAGACCACGGTCAAGCTCGAGTGGTTACTCAGTGAGCCCAGAGTGTGAGAGGGGCTGCGGCGGGTGACGATTTTTGCGTACCCGCCATGAGGAACCCGCCGCAGCCCCTCTCGTACTGCCCAGCGAATCAGTTCACTTCAAGCTCCGAAGAAACCTTTGAGCTTGTCAGTCCAGCTCTCACCGCTGGGTTGGTGTTTGCCGCCGCCTTTGGAGAGTGACTCCTCAAACTCCTTGAGCAACTTTTTCTGGTGCTCGGTGAGCTTAACGGGCGTCTCCACGGTGATGTGGCAATACAGGTCGCCCGGGTAGCTGCCGCGCACACCCTTGATGCCTTTGCCGCGCAAGCGGAACTGCTTGCCCGTCTGGGTGCCTTCGGGGATGTCGATGGCCGCTTTGCCGCCCAGGGTGGGCACTTCGATCTCGCCACCCAAAGCCGCTTTGGAAAAGCTGATGGGCACGGCGCAATGCAGGTCGTCGCCATCGCGCTCGAAAATGTCGTGCTTTTTGAGGCGGATTTCAATGAACAAGTCACCCGGTGGCCCGCCATTGGTGCCCGGTTCGCCATTGCCCGCGCTGCGGATGCGCATGCCGTCGTCGATACCGGCCGGAATTTTGACCTCGAGGGTTTTTTGTTTCTTGACCTTGCCTTGCCCTTGGCAAGTGCCGCAAGGCTCGGGAATGATCTTGCCCGTGCCTCGGCAGTGCGGGCAGGTTTGCTGCACGCTGAAAAAGCCCTGGCGCATCTGCACTTGGCCCTGGCCGTGGCAAGTCGAGCAGGTCTTGGCGCTGGTGCCCGGTTTGGCGCCCGTGCCGTGGCAGGTGTCGCACTCGTCCCAGCTCGGGATGCGCAGTTGCGAGTCCTTGCCGTTGGCCGCTTCTTCGAGTGTGATTTCCATCGCGTAGCTCAGGTCGGAACCGCGGAAGACCTGTCGTCCACCGCCACGACCACCGCGCCCCTGGCCACCAAAGATGTCGCCGAAGATGTCGCCAAACGCATCGCCGAATCCACCAAAGCCTTCGGCACCACCGCGCATATTGGGGTCGACCCCGGCGTGGCCATGCTGGTCGTAGGCCGCGCGTTTTTGCGGGTCCGACAGCATCTCGTAGGCCTCTTTGACCTCTTTGAATTTGGCTTCTGCTTCTTTGGCCTTGGCGTCTTCACCCTGGTTGCGGTCAGGGTGGTACTTCATCGCCATTTTGCGATAGGCCTTTTTGATGTCATCGTCCGAAGCGTTTTTGGCAACGCCCAGCACTTCGTAAAAATCTCGTTTTGTCGCCATGGGGCCAATCCAACCGTTAGAACAAGAACGCCGCGAAGGCGATTCAGTCACCTGAATCAGCTTGCGCGGCGGGACTGCGGTCAAGCCGCAGGGTGTCGGGCATCAGCCCTTTTTGACTTCCTTGACTTCAGCGTCCACGACGTTGTCGTCCTGGGGCTTGGCGTCTGCACCGGCTGCACCTGCGCCCGCAGCGGCCTGCTGGGCTTGCATGTCGGCATAGACCTTTTCGCCCAGCTTCTGGCTGGCGGTCATCAGGGCTTCGGTTTTGGCTTCGATGGCGTCTTTGTCTTCGCCCTTCAGCACATCTTCCAGCGCCTTGGTGGCGGTCTCGATGGCTTCTTTCTCAGACGCCTCGATCTTGTCACCGTGCTCGGTCAGGCTCTTCTTGACGCTGTGCACAGCGGCTTCGCCGGCGTTGCGGGCCTGGACCAGTTCGAGCTTTTTCTTGTCTTCGGCAGCGTTCAGCTCTGCGTCTTTCACCATTTGCTGGATCTCGGCTTCGGACAGACCGGAGTTGGCCTTGATGGTGATCTTGTTTTCCTTGCCGGTGCCTTTGTCCTTGGCGCCCACATGCAGGATGCCGTTGGCGTCGATGTCAAAGGACACTTCGATCTGGGGCGTGCCGCGAGCCGCTGGCGGGATGCCTTCGAGGTTGAACTCGCCCAACAACTTGTTGCCGCTGGCGATGTCACGCTCGCCCTGGAACACCTTGATCGTCACGGCTGGCTGGTTGTCTTCAGCGGTCGAGAAAGTCTGTGCAAACTTGGTCGGGATGGTGGTGTTCTTGGTGATCATCTTCGTCATCACACCGCCCATGGTCTCGATGCCCAAGGACAAAGGGGTCACGTCGAGCAGCAGCACGTCGGTGCGGTCACCGGACAAGACCTGGCCCTGAATCGCTGCGCCCACGGCCACGGCTTCGTCAGGGTTCACGTCCTTGCGGGGTTCCTTGCCGAAGAATTCCTTTACCTTTTCTTGCACCTTGGGCATGCGGGACATGCCGCCAACCAAGATGATGTCGTCGATCTCACCCACCGACACGCCCGCGTCCTTGATGGCCATACGGCAAGGGGCGATGGTGCGCTCGATCAGCTCTTCCACCAGCTGCTCCAGCTTGGCGCGGGTCAGCTTGATGTTCAGGTGCTTGGGGCCTGTGGCGTCAGCGGTGATGTAGGGCAGGTTGACGTCGGTGGATGCCGAGCTCGACAGCTCGATTTTGGCTTTTTCTGCGGCTTCTTTCAGGCGCTGCAGGGCCAGCACGTCTTTGGCCAGATCGACGCCGGATTCTTTCTTGAACTCGGTGATGATGTGGTCAATGATGCGCTGGTCAAAGTCTTCGCCGCCCAGGAAGGTGTCGCCGTTGGTGGAGAGCACTTCGAACTGCTTTTCGCCATCCACGTCGGCGATCTCGATGATGGACACGTCGAACGTGCCGCCACCCAGGTCATACACGGCGATCTTGCGGTCGCCCTTTTCTTGCTTGTCCAAGCCAAAGGCCAGGGCCGCTGCGGTGGGCTCGTTGATGATGCGCTTGACGTCCAGACCGGCAATGCGGCCAGCGTCTTTGGTGGCCTGGCGCTGGGCGTCGTTGAAGTAAGCGGGCACCGTGATCACGGCCTCGGTCACTTCTTCGCCGAGGTAATCTTCGGCGGTTTTCTTCATCTTGCGCAGAATTTCAGCGCTGATCTGGGGCGGGGCCAACTTGTTGCCACGCACTTCCACCCACGCGTCGCCGTTGTCGGCTTTGGCGATGGTGTAAGGCATCAGGTCGATGTCTTTTTGGACTTCTTTTTCAGAGAACTTGCGGCCGATCAGGCGCTTGACCGCGTACAGCGTGTTCTTGGGGTTGGTGACGGCCTGGCGCTTGGCCGAGGCACCGACCAGAATCTCGCCGTCTTCCTGGTAAGCAATGATCGACGGTGTGGTGCGAGCGCCTTCGGCGTTCTCGATCACTTTCGTCGTGTTGCCTTCCATGATGGCCACGCACGAGTTGGTGGTGCCCAAGTCAATACCGATGATTCTTCCCATGTTGATACTCCGAAATTGGTTAAAAGTGCAATGTCTGGCAGTTGAGGCGGCTGGGAGGCTTTTCAAGTCCCCCTGCGCCAAAAAGGTTTTATTTGGGGGCGGTCACAGTGACCAGAGCCGGGCGCAACACGCGGTCGGCAATGGAATAACCCTTTTGCAGCACGGTGACCACGGTGTTGGGCTCCTGCGCTGCGGGCACCACGCTGATGGCTTGGTGGTGGTGCGGGTCGAACTTGGTGCCGGCGGCCGGGGCGATTTCAACCACTTTGTTGCGCTCCAAGGCGCTTTTGAGCTGGCGCAAAGTGGCTTCAGAGCCTTCGCGAATTTGCTCCAGGGTCACATTGGGGATGGCCAGACCGGCTTCCAGGCTGTCGAGCACCGGCAGCAGGCTGTCGGCAAAACCCTCGACCGCAAATTTACGGGCCTTGGCAATTTCGTCGTCCGCGCGGCGTCGGGCATTTTGCACATCGGCTTGGGCACGCAGGTACTGGTCGGCCAAATCGGCGTTTTGCGCCTTCAGGTTCGCAAGCTCAGCCTGGGCATCGGCCAGCGGGTCCGTGGTGGGCATGGCAGCCGCGGCAGCCAGTTCTTCGTCACTCAGGGGCTTGGGGTCTTGGTGTGGGGTGGCTTCTGACATGAACAATGTCCGCAAAAATGAATACCCCATTCATATAGGGGCGTTGTTTCCGGCTTCAAGGGGGGCTTTGCAGGTCACAGGCCCCGGGCATGAGGCCAAAGTGGCGCAAGAAAAACCCGCCCAAGGGCGGGTTTGCCTTAGTCTGTTCGCTTGGGGCTCAATCGAGGGACAGCAGTTCCACGTCGAATTTCAAGGTGGCGTTGGGCGGGATCACGCCGCCAGCGCCACGGGCACCGTAGCCCAGCTCGGCCGGGATGATCAGGGTGCGTTGACCGCCCACCTTCATGCCCGCAACGCCTTCGTCCCAGCCCTTGATGACCATGCCGGCGCCCAGGCCGAACACAAAGGGGTCGCGGCGGTCGCGGCTCGAATCGAATTTGGCCCCTTGCTGGCCATCCTTGTAGAGCCAGCCGGTGTAATGCACGGTGACATCTTGACCTGCGGTGGCGACAGCGCCTTCGCCCACGACGGTGTCTTCGTATTGCAGGCCGGAGGGGGTGGTGTTCATGGGGTTTCCTGTCAGAAAGGGTCCGGTGCCGCTGACGGGCAGCCGGGGTGTGGAAAACCCAAAATTATGCCAGTCCCGCCCACCTTCAGTTCGCCCCTTGGCGTTTCGCCAAATCGCGCATCAGCGCACCCATACCGTAGGTCCAAGCCGGTGCCTGGTCCGAGGAGGTGACCTGGTTGACCAAGGTGCCCAGTTGTGGAGTGGAGATGCTCACCACGTCACCCACCACATGGGTGAAGCCCTGACCAGGGCCATGGCGGTCTTGAGTGGGGGCGAACATGGTGCCCAAAAACAGCATCATGCCGTCCGGGTACTGGTGGTATTTGCCCATGGCTTGGCCCGCCAAGTCCAGCGGGTCGCGGCTAATTTGGCCCAGCGCACTGCTGCCTTGCATGACAAAACCCTCTGGTCCTTGCACTTTTAGGCTCAGTTCGCACTGGCGCACGTCGTGGATGCTGAAGTGTTCGTCAAACAAGCGGATGAAGGGCCCGATGGCGCAGCTGGCGTTGTTGTCCTTGGCCTTGCCGAGCAGCAAGGCGCTGCGGCCTTCGAAGTCGCGCAGGTTCACGTCGTTGCCCAAGGTGGCCCCCACCACCTCGCCACGCGAGTTGGCGGCCAGCACGATTTCGGGTTCGGGGTTGTTCCATTGGCTGCCCGGGTGGATGCCCACCCAGGCTCCGGAGCCGACCGCGCTCATGGGTTGCGCCTTGGTGAAAATTTCGGCGTCGGGCCCGATGCCGACTTCGAGGTATTGCGACCACATGCCCTGGGCCAAAAGCACTTCTTTGAGCTTGACCGATTCGGGGGAGCCAGGCACCACGCTGCGCAGGTTGTCGCCAATGACCGCCACCACGGCTTGGCGCACGGCCTCGGCGCGGCTGGCGTCGCCGCGGGCTTGCTCCTCAATCACGCGCTCGAGCATGCTGGCCACAAACGTCACGCCTGCCGCTTTGACCGCTTGCAGGTCGCAGGGCGCCATGAACCAATGCTGGTCGGCCTGACGTTGGGTTTCATCGCTGTTGGACAAGGCTTCGGAGGTGCTGGCCAGGCGCTTGGCTTGGCCCGATGCCAGGCAGGCGCGCACTTGGGCGGCGGCGTTGGGCAGTTCCAGCAAGTGGCTGGAGGTGATGGCCAGACCCGACAGGTCCAGCACGTCTTGTGGAGTGACGGCCACCAAAAAGGGGCCTTTTCCCGGCACCCACAAGCGGCCGATCAGCAAGGCCTGGTGCGCGTCTTGGGGCAATTGTGTGAGCAGCATGGTGAACACCTGTGGGCTAAAAAACCGCATGGTGGCAGACATCGGCACGGGGCGCTGTCACCCATGTCAAGCGGCCAAAGCTGGCCGCATTTGGCCGCACTTCGCCGAGGGGCGCATGGGACACCTGTTGTTTCAAGGTGGCTCGAACAGATCGGTGGCCAGTGAAACGATTGCTTGCAATTTATGTGGGCTGCTTCACATGGGTGCTTGCACCTGTCGGTTAGATTCAAAGACCTGTTCGACCCACTTCAAGGAATGACCATGCCCCTCAAAAATACGTTGTTGACCCACATGGGTGTTGCCACTTGCGCCGTGGCTGTTTTGTTGACCGGTTGTGCCAGCTCGTCTCAGGAACAAAAAGGGGCCGGAACGGGGGCCGTGATCGGCGCTGTGGCCGGACAAATTTTGGGGCGCGACAGCAAATCCACCGCCATTGGGGCGGGTCTGGGGGCCTTGGGGGGGTACATCTGGTCCAAGCAGATGGAAGACAAAAAGCGCGCCATGGAGCAGGCCACGGCGGGCACAGGCACCGTGGTCACACAAACGGTCGACAACCAGCTCAAGCTGAGCATTCCGAACGACATTTCTTTTGACACGGGGCGCGCGGACATCAAGCCCAATCTGCGCCCCATCCTGGACCACTTTGCCCAAGGCCTGAGCCAGCAAACCAGCATGGAGGTGCGCATCGTGGGCCACACCGACAGCACGGGCAGCGATGCCATCAACAACCCGCTGTCGGTCAACCGCGCCCAAAGTGCCCGTGACTACCTGGTTGGCCGGGGCGTGAACAGCAGCCGCATCAGCATCGATGGCCGCGGCTCACGGGAGCCTGTGGCCGACAACGGTACCGCCGAAGGGCGTGCACGCAACCGCCGCATCGATATCTTTTTGGCCGAGCGCGGTCAAAGGTAAATTTTTTGCAGCAAGGCCAGCAGCGTTTTTCGCTGCGCTGGCGTGAGCTTGGCGGTTTTTTCGATTTCGAGCTCGGTGGCCGTGCGTTCGGCTTGCGCCATCAGGGCTTGGCCTTTTGGGGTGGCGTGCAAACCCACGGCACGCCCATCATGGGGGTGCGGTTTGCGTTCGATCAAGCCGCGCGATTCCAGCGACTGGATCAGGCCCACCAAGTTGGGGGGCAAGAGGTTGAGCGTGGCGCACAGCTGGCGCGATGTCACGCCCGGGTTGTGGCCAATGGTGGACATCACCGAGAAATCCACGGGCTTCAAACCATAAGGGGCCAGGCGCTCCAGAAACAGCTCGATGATGCTCAGTGCTGCTCTTCGGGCGTTGTAGCCCATCAGGGTTTGCAAGTAACTCGTGTCCACCGTGTCCACCGCGAGGGCGTTGGGCTTGGCGCGGGGCGCCCGCGCCCGCCGAGCCTTGGCGGGCTGAGGTTCAAGCGGGGCTTGCGGCACGGATGCGCCAGACGCAGTGACTTCGGGGCCCGAGGTTTTCAGCGGTCGTGGAGGGGCGGGTTGACGGGGCATGGCAGCACAAGGATGAGGGCGGGATTATGCCGCCACGCACTGCTGCACGATGATGAAGGTTCGCATCTGGAACTCAGGCAGCACCCAGCTGCGCAGCGCCTGGGCCGGGGCCCTCCAACGCGCATCCGCATGGGGTGTGCTGGCGTCTACGCCCGCTTCGATGCGCAGCCAAGCCCAGTCCATCAGCACCAGTGCCACAGCGCGCAAATAGTCGTCGGCCACCCGGTAGGCCAGCGCCGCGTCTTTGGGCGCAGCCTGCACGATTTGTTGCGTGATGGCACGCAGGGTCTGGACGCGTGCCTGGGCGGGTGTGTGGGCTTTGCTGGCTTTGGCACCTGCAGGCAGGTCGGCTGCAATGGTGTCCAGCAAAGCGTTCATACCCGTGCCGCCATCGGCCAGCACCTTGCGCACCAAAAGGTCAATGGCCTGAATCTCGTTGGTGCCTTCGTAAATCATGGCCACGCGGGCGTCGCGCACGATCTGCTCAATGCCCCATTCGCGCACATAGCCGTGGCCGCCGAACACCTGCAGGCAGTCGCTGCCGCCGTGAAAGGCCTGGTGGGTGAACACCGATTTCATGACCGGCGTGACCAAGGCGCACCAGCGCTGTGCGGCGGCTTGTGTGTCAGGGTCGGGGCTGTGTTTGATCAGGTCGAGTTCCATCGCCGTGCGGTAGGCCAGTACACGACCGGCATCGACCCAGGCGCGTTGTGTGTCCAGAATTCGGCGCATGGCGGGGTGCTCGCCAATCAGGTCGGCTTCACCCGCGCTTTTGCCTCTGCCGGGTGCACGCATCTGGCGGCGCTCTTGTGCATAGGCATCGGCTTTTTGCCAAGCGGCGTCCAAGAGACCAATGCCTTGCAGGGCCACATGCAATCGGGCGGCGTTCATCATGACGAACATCGCGTTCAGGCCCTTGCCGGGCTCGCCCACCATCTGACACACCGCTTCGTCAAAACGCATGACGCAGGTGGGGCTGCCGTGCAGGCCCATTTTTTCTTCGATGCGGTCGCAGTGCACGCGGCTGCGGCTGCCGTCCGGGTAGAACTTCGGAACCAAAAACAGCGACAAGCCTTTGGGGCCGGGCGGCGCGTCGGGCAGGCGGGCCAGCACCAGGTGCACGATGTTGTCGGTCAGGTCGTGCTCGCCGCCCGAGATGAAAATCTTGGTGCCGCTGACGGCGTATTGGCCATCTGGCAGGGGCACGGCCTTGGTGCGGGCCAGGCCCAAGTCAGAACCTGCATGCGGCTCGGTCAGGCACATGGTGGCCAGCCATTCGCCGGTGGCGACTTTGTCCAGGTACAGCGCTTTGAGCTCGTCACTGGCGTGGTGCTTGATGCATTCGTAAGCGCCATGCAGCAGACCGGGCGCCATGGTCCAGCCGTGGTTGGCTGCACTCAGCATTTCGTACAGCATGGCTTCGAGGACGGTGGGCAGTCCTTGGCCGCCGTCTTCGGCGCTGGCGGCCAAGGCGGGCCAGCCCGCTTGCCAGAAGGATTGGTACGCGTCCTTGAAACCCGGTGGCATGGTGACCGCGCCGTCTTTCCACTGCGCACCGATTTCATCACCATCGCGGTTGAGCGGGGCGACGACTTCCCCCACGAACTTGCCTGCTTCATCCAGCACTTGCTGCATCAGTTCTGCGTCCACCTCTGCAAAGACTGGCAAGGCTTGCAACTGGGTGGGCGCGTTCAGGACGCGGGACAGCAAAAACTGCATGTCGTCGGTGCGGGGTTGGTAGGCGTTCATGGTCGATTTCAAAAACAAAGATTCAGGGCAAAGGGGCCGGTTTATTGGCAGGTGAAACTGTCGGCAGTTTCCAGTGAACCCTGGCCCTTGTATTTGGCAACTGTGGGGTAGGCACACAGAGGGCGGGTGCGTTGTGCGCTCCAGTTGGCGGGCAACTCGGCGTTCACACCACCGGCATTACCGGCCCCGCGCACTTGCGCGGTGATGCGCTCAGGGGCAATGCCTTGCTCCACCCATGCCACCAAAGGCGTGAGGGCGTCAAACTGGTCTGTCGCTGGGCCTGCGCTGCAATGGTTCATGCCGGGGATGGGGAAGTGGCGCACAAAATTGGCGCTGTTGGGCACCTCTTTGGCCACACGATCCACCCAGGCACGGGTGTCGGTTTCAGAAAAAACCGGGTCACTCACACCGTGGTAAAGCAAGACCTTGGCGCCGCGCTGTTGAACCTGTTTCATGTTGGCGGGTTTTGCATGATTCAAGGGCGTGATGGTTTCATCTGCGCTTTCACTGAACCCAGGAGGTTTGGCAAAAATACCGGCATACAAGTTGTCGTAATTCGAATCAAAAGCCTTGACTTCCCGTTTGGGGCTGGTGAACACATGGCTCAAAGCACCTGGGTCTAGGGCTTGTGAGAACACAAATTTCCAAGTGGCCCAGTTGGCGCCAGACACACCCGGGTCATACGGAAATGGGCTGTAGAAAGGGTTGCCATTCGTGGTTTGCCCCCCTTTGAAGACTTGAGCGATGACATTTTTTTGCATCACACTCAAGCACTTGCCATCACGCCCCGCCGTGCAATTGGGGATGTCCTTTTGCACGTCAAACGTTTTTTGGCAAGCCGCCACGTCCTGAACCATGCCGTCGGCGGCGCCATCGATGGCATCGCATTTGGCCAAAACGGCACGGGCCAAGACCTGTCGGTCTTCGGCGTTAAAGCCAGCGCCGATGTCGGGGAACTTTAAATTGGGATTGAACGGGTGGTTCACCGTCGGGCCTGCGGGCGCCAAGCTGTTCCACAAGGAAGAGCCCCAAAGTTGGGCCAAGGCGGCGTTGGGCAAACGGTAGCCCGGTGCACCTGCCAAGTAGCCGTCAAACTGTTCTGCATAGCGCGAAGCGGCCACCAAAGTGTGTCGGCCGCCGTTGGAGCAACCCGCAATGTAGGAACGATCCGGTAATTTGCCGTAGGCCGTTTTGATCAATTCCTTGGCCATGGGGGTGAGTTTGCCCACGGCGGTGTAGCCATAGTCTTGGCGTGCCTGCGGTTCAGAGCCAAAGTAAGGGTTTTGTCTGGGGTTGTGTCCGGCGTCTGAGCTGATGACGGCGAATCCTTGCGCGAGTGCGCCAGTCAAAGGCCCTCCACCCAACGCGCCCAGCGCGGGCTGAACGACACCATCCAAGCCGCCATTGGCCTGGTAGAAAAAGCGACCGTTCCATTCTTGGGGCAAGCGCATTTCAAAGCCAATCGCATAAGGCTGCCCATCGGCACCTTGACGCTCATGCATTTTGCCCTTGATCAAGCAGTGCTTGCCTGTTTTGTAGGCCGTGACTGCCGTGGGTTGTGGACCGGTGCGCACCGCCCCAGCCTGAACCAACTCGGCCGACTCCATGCGTGTCGCTGAATATTTGAACTGGTCACGCAGTTCATCGCACTGCAACAAAGAGCCGCTTCGTGCGGGTGCCAAGCTGGCCGGTGCTTGGGTCGTCAAACCGTCGGCACAGCCTGTCAGCCACAATAAACTTGCCAAAGCCATCAGTCGGATCATCATGTGCGCCCCTTGTACATGGTGTGATGACAGTGCGTCGTAGGGCACTGCCTGAGGAATCGAAAAATCAGAAGACCAGTTTGGACCTCTGGCAGGCAGTGATGGAGGTCACAGAGACCACCTCGATGGCCACGGTTTTGCGCTTAGCGCATGGGCCATCGAGGGTGTTTCATTCAGCGTTGGCTGTGAGATCAAGAGTCCACGCTGAAGCCGATGCGCTTGATCAGTGGACCCCAGCGTTCGAGTTCGACTTGCGAGCTCTTGAGCTGTTCAGCGGCAGAGCCTCCAAACGGAATCAGACCCACCACGCTCAGAGCGTCCTGCACACCCTTGTCTTTCAGCGCTGCGTTGACAGCGGTGTTGGCCGCTTGCACCACGTTGGCCGGGGTTTTGGCGGGGGCGTAAAAGCCGAACCACTCTTCCACGGTCAGTTCCGGGAAACCTTGCTCGGCAAAGGTGGCTACCTCAGGCACAAAGGGCGAGCGGGTTTTGCCCGAGGTCGCCAAAATGCGCATCTTGCCGGCTTTGTGGTTGGCAATGAAGTCACCATGCGGGGTGAACATGCAAGCGATCTGGCCGCCGACCACGTCGGTCACACCGGGCACCGAACCACGGTAAGGCACATGCTTGAACTCAAAGCTCTGGTTCAGGCCGAGCAAGGCCCCAATGAAGTGGGGTGTGGAGCCTGCCGCAGGCGAGCCGTAGCTGGCTTGCGCCGGATTGGCTTTGGCCCAGGCGATGAAGTCCTTCACGTTCTTCACACTGGCCGGCACCATAGGGCCCACGGCAAAACCGTGGTGGATCATGGAGGCGGTGCCCACGGGTGTGAAATCATCAAACGGCTTGTACTGCAGGTTTTTGTAGATGTGGGGGTAAAGCGAGATGGCCGAGAACGGGGTCATGGCCAGCACCGAGCCGTCGGCGGGCGCGCTTTTCAGCAGGTTCAGGGCAATTTGACCGCCTGCACCCGGCTTGCTGTCGATGATGCCGGCGTTCTTGCTGTAAGGCGTGCCGCCAAATTTCTCGGCCACACGGCGGGCGCAGATGTCACCCGAGCTGCCGGGTGGGAAGCCGTAGAGCACTTTGACTTGCTCAATGGGCAAGCCACTTTGCGCCCAGGCTTGCTGGAATGCGGTGCTGCCCAAAATGGCGGCACCGAGGGTGGATTGGATGAATTCGCGACGGTTGCTCATGCTTGTCTCCTCTTCGGGGTGGTTAAAAAATCGAAAGAAAAATGGCTGTTCCAGCCATCAACGGGGGGATGCGGATAAAGACTTGGCCGCTTTGTCAGCCGAGCCCTCCAGGCCAGCCAGCAAGGCTTTGCTGTTGCCGGGGATGACCATTTGAAATTGGTTCTCGACAAATGTGTAGTCGTAGTAGCCCATGCGTGCCAAGGGTTGGATTTTGAGCACATCGATCAGGCCTTGGCCATTGATGATTTCGTCGTCGATGTGGATGGCGACCACACGGCCAAACACCACATCGGCGCTGCCCATGGGCGGCTTGCCGGGAAAGCGCAGACTGTTCAAGTAAACACACTCGAACTGGATGGGTGAGCCCTTGACGCGCATGGGTTTGACCAAACGGCTGGGCAGTTTGGTGAGGCCTGCGCGGTCAAATTCGTCGACGCCGTGAGGCACTTCTTCGGCCGAAATGTTGACCGCCTCGCGCAGAGCGTAGGTGGCCATGTTCCAAACGAACTCGCCGGTTTGTTCGGCGTTGCGTACCGAGTCTTTGCGCTCGCCTTGGGTGGTTTGGTTGGCGCTGAACATGACAATGGGGGGATCAAAGGTCACGTTCTGGAACTGACTGTAGGGCGCCAGGTTGTGGCGGCCTTGTGCATCCACGGTCGAGATCCAGCCGATGGGACGAGGAATCACACACGACTTGAAGGGGTCGTGCGGCAGTCCGTGGGGGGTGACACCGGGTTCGTAGTACATGGCTCAGATTCTTGCTTCAGCTGCACAAGGCTTTGATGTCCTCGGGCACTGGGATGGCTTTGATGCGGTCGGAATCGTCAGGGTGTTTGATGCAAAAAGCGCGCACCTCGGTGCCTTCGCAGAGCACCGTCTCGCCACGCATGACCACATGCTTGTGCACAAACACTTTGTCGCGCCACTCCTGAACGCTGGTGTGTACCTGGATGGTTTCGCCATAGGTGGCGGGGCGGATGAACTTGGTGTTGATCTCCAGCAAGGGTGTGCCGATGATGCCGCGCGTCTTGACCAGCTCACGCCAAGGCGGAATGCCGCACTTCATGAAGAAGTTCAAGGACGAAGCGTCCATCCATTTGGAAAAATTGGGGAAAAAAACGATGCCTGCCGGGTCGCAGTCACCGAACACCACTTGTACGTCGTAGACAACGGTTTTGCTCATATTCTGCTTTCAGCGAGGGGCCATGCGCAGCGCGCCATCAAGGCGAATGACTTCGCCGTTCAGGTGGTCGTTGTGCACGATGTGGCAGGCCAGTTCGGCAAATTCGCTGGGCTTGCCCAGGCGGGCAGGGAAGGGGATGCTGGCGGCCAGAGATTGCTGCACCGGCTCGGGCAAGCTGGCCAACAGGGGTGTCTTGAACAGGCCGGGCGCGATGGTGCACACCCGGATGCCGTGCTGCGCCAAGTCGCGTGCCATGGGCAGTGTCATGCCCACCACACCAGCCTTGGAGGCGCTGTAGGCCTGCTGGCCGACTTGCCCGTCAAATGCGGCAACGGACGCGGTGAAGACCATCACGCCACGGGCCCCGTCTTCCATGGGGTCGAGCTTGGCGCAAGCGGCTGCAAACAAACGCGCTGCGTTGTAAGTGCCGATCAGGTTGACGTTGATGACCTTGGCAAACTCCTCCAGCGGGGCGGCATTGCCGTCTTTGCCGACCACGCGCTTGGCGGTGCCGATGCCCGCGATTTGCATCAGGATGCGGGCCGGGCCGTGGGCTGCTGAGGCAGTCTCGATGGCTTTGGCCATGCTGTCCGGGTCCGACACGTTGCAATGCACCGCTGCGCCGCCAATGTCTTTGGCCACGCGCTCGGCGTTGTCCATGTTGAGGTCGAGCACCGAGACCTTGGCGCCCAGGCGGGCGAGTTCACGGGCGGTGGCTTCCCCCAGACCGGAGCCACCCCCGGTGACCAGAGCTGCTTGTCCTTGGATGTTCATGGTGTGTCTTTCAAAATGTTGGGTGATGTTCAGACCGCTTCGGGGTTTTCGATCAACAGCGCAATGCCTTGCCCGCCGCCCACACAGGCGCTCGAGATGCCGTAACGCAAACCACTGCGTTGCAACTCACGCGCCAGCGTGATGGTCAGGCGCACGCCGGTGGCGGCCAGGGGGTGACCCAGCGCGATCGCGCCGCCGTTGACGTTGAGCTTGGACAAGTCGAGACCCAACTCGCGGCCCACTGCCAAGGTTTGGGCGCCTTGCGCTTCATTGATCTCAAAGCGGCCAATGTCGGACAGTTTCAGACCCGTGCGCTCGAGCAGCAAGCGAATCGCAGGCGCGGGGCCAATGCCCATGATTTCGGGGGGTACGCCCACAGCGGCTGCGGCGACCACACGGGCCAAAGGTTTCTTGCCATTGGCTTTGGCATAGGTGCCTGAGGTGACCACACAAGCCGCTGCGGCATCGACCAAGGCCGAGCTGTTGCCACCGGTTTGCACACCACCTTCGTAAACGGGCCGGAGTTTGCCCAAGACATCTGCAGGGGAGATGCGCGGGTGCGTGTCGGCGTTGACCTCGGTCACTTTGCCTTGCAACTTGATGCCGCGAGCAATGTAGCCTTCAAGCTCGAATTTTTCGGTGACCACCGGCACGATCTCGCCCGCATGAAAACCTGCGGCCTGGGCGGCCACGGCTTTGGCAAAGGAGTCGCACGCGAACTGGTCCACTTCTTCGCGGGTGATGCTGTATTTTTTAGCCAGGTTTTCAGCCGTCTGGATCATGTTGATGCCTGCGGCCGGGTCTTTCAGGGCTTCCCACATGAAGTCTTTGAAGCCGACGGGCGCACCCAGTTTGAAACCGGTGCGGTGGTCAAAGGCGGCAATCGGGTTGCGCGTCATGCTCTCGGTGCCGACCACCAACGCGGCCTCGCACACACCCGCCTCAATCTGTTCGCCCGCTTGGCGAAACAGCTCAAAGCCGGTGCCGCAGATGCGTTGCACCATGATGGCGGGCACCTCTTGGGGTACACCGGCATACAGGCCAATGTGGCGCGGCAATACAAACTGGTCAAAGTCACCCGGCGCCATGTTGCCGGTGATCACGGAGCCGATCTCGGTGGCGGCGATGCCTGCGCGTTTCAACGCCTCGCGAGCGGCCTTGATGCCCAAGTCGGTGGGCGAGATGTGGCCCAAAGCGCCGCAGTAATCGACCATGGGTGTGCGCACACCCTCGTGCATCCACACATCGGCAAACGCGTTGAAAAATCCTTTGGCGCTCATGTCAGTTCTTTCAGTGTTGTGTCGCAGTACACCCGAGTGGGCGGCGACAAGGGGTTATTGGGGTTGGAGGATGTGGGGCAGCGTCCCCTCGTGCAAAGCCGCCACGGTGGTCGCGCGGTGGGCCAACACAGATCGCTGGTTGATCGAGCCCTTGTCGGTGATCTCGCCCTTGTCAATCGTGGGCGGCTCAGACAGCAGGCAAAGGCGGGCAATGCGGTTGGCGCTGCCCGTGGCGCTGAGGGCCAGGGTGTTGACGACGTCCTGAAACTTGGCCAGCACCGGCGCCGAGGCCAGCACGTCTGCCAGCGGCGCCTCAGCGGGCAGGCCGCTCAATGCGCGCACCGCCGGTGTCGGGAAAATCATGGCCCCAACTTCTTTCAGGTTGATCCCAGTCAGCACCGCGTCTTGGATGTAGGGTGCGCCCGCTGCAATGATCTTGGCCCGCAGCGGCCCCACGCTCACAAAGGTGCCGGTGGCGAGCTTGAAGTCTTCGGCAATGCGACCGTCGAACTTCAAGCCCAAGTGCACATCGCTTTCGTCGATCCACTTGACCGCGTCGCCGGTCTTGAAGAAACCTTCTTCGTCGAAAGCGCCCGTGGTCTCTTGCGCATTGCGCCAGTAGCCGGGGGTGATGTTGGGGCCCCGGTAGCGCACCTCGGTTTTGCCATCGGTGTCCACCAGCTTGAGCTCCAGTCCGGGCGTGGGCACACCCAGGTCGCCCGCTTGCACAAAGGGATTGGTCACGAAGATGCCAAACGGGCCCGACTCGGTCATGCCCAGGCCTGTGCCCATGACGATGCGCTCGCCCACTTCACGCTCTTGGCTGGCGTAGAGGCTGTCCCAGATGGGTTGGGCCAAAGCGGCACCCGCATAGAAGAACATTTGCACGCGAGACAGCAGCGTTTTGCGCAGCTGGTCGTCGTTTTGCATGGCGTGGGCAATTGCTTCAAAACCGGTGGGCACATTGAAGTACACGGTGGGCGCGATCTCGCGCAAGTTGCGCAAGGTCTCATGCATCAGCGCGGGTGTGGGCTTGCCGTCGTCGATGTAGAGGGTACCGCCGTGGAACACGGTCATGCCAAAGTTGTGGTTGCCACCAAAGGTGTGGTTCCATGGCAGCCAGTCGACCAGCACCAGTTCTTGCTCGGCCAGCACGGGCATGGACTGCGCCATCTGTTGCTGGTTGGCGCACCACAGGCGGTTGGTGTTGATGACGGCCTTGGGCAGCTTGGTGGAGCCGCTGGTGAACAAAAACTTGGCGATGGTGTCGGGGCCGGTGGCGGCCATGGCGGCATCCACTGCCGGTGTGGCGGTGGTGGCGCACAAGCTGTCAAAAGCTGTGACTGTGCGGCCTGGCACATCGCCCTCACACATCACCACTTCCATGTCCTCACCCACGGTGGCGGCGATGGCTTTGGCATAGCGGGCGTCCGAGGCAAACACCAAGCCGGGCGTGACGGTGCGCAACACATGTTTGAGTTTGTCGTAATCCACGCTCACCAGGGAGTAGGGCGGCGAGGTGGGCACATAGGGCACACCTGCAATCAGGCAACCCAGGGCCAGCAAGGCGTGTTCCAGGCTGTTTTCACTCAGGATCACCACTGGGCGCTCAGCATTCAGGCCTCGGTCGAGCACGCTTTGCGCAATGCTGCGCGCTGTTTGCCAGGCCTGTGCATAGGTGATGTGCCGCCAGTCGCCCAGCGTGCCGTCGGTGTTTTTCACACGACGGGCCATGAATGTCTGATGGGGCTTGGTGTGTGCCCAGTGTTGCAGGCGGTCGGTCAGGCGATCCGGAAACGCCTGCAGTGCCTGATCGGCTTGCAGGTAGCGCGTGCCGGGCTCGCCGTCGCGCAGTTGGACGCGGGTCACGCCAAATTTGAGAGGTCGGAATTTGGGGGCGTTCATGCGCGTCTCCGGTTCAGCTTTTTTGCACCTTGGCCGCCTTGCCTTCGAGGAAGGCACGCACCCGGGCTTTGGCTTCGGGGGCCGCTTGTGCGATCGAAGCCATGAGGGCTTCGGTGAACAGGCCGTGGTCTGCAGGTTGCTCGGCAATGCGTGGCATGGCGTGTGTGAGCGCGAAGTTGGTCAGAGGGGCATTGGTGGCAATGCGGGTCGCCAACTCGATGGCCTTGGTCAGTGCGGTGCCGGCAGGCACGCGGTATTGGGCAAAACCCACGCGCTCGCCTTCTTGTGCGTCGTACACACGGCCGGTGAGCATCATGTCAACCATGCGTGCCGTGCCGATCAGTTTGGGGACACGCACTGAGCCGCCACCGCCCACAAAAATGCCGCGTGTGCCTTCGGGCAAGGCGTAAAACGTGCTGTCGTCGGCCACGCGGATGTGGCTCGCGCTGGCCAACTCCAAGCCGCCGCCCACCACCGCGCCGTGCAAGGCGCACACGACGGGCACGCTGCCTTGTTCTACCGCGTTCAGGGCCACATGCCAGCCGCGTGAGTGGTGAATGCCTTCGCCTGCATCGCGCTCTTTGAGTTCTGACAGGTCGAGCCCGGCGCAAAAGTGGTCGCCTTCGCCATGGATCACGGCCGCGCGGGCCTCAGCGGGCAGATTCTGGAACACATCACGCAACGCTTCGATCAGCGCGTCGTTGAGCGCATTGCGCTTGGCCGGGCGGCATAGCCGCACCACGGCCACAGCGCCTTGCATCTCCAGGGCCACGCCGTTAGCGGCTGCACGTTCGAGGATCGGGTGGGTGGATGGGGTCATCGAAGTAGGTCCTTGGCAGGTCAGGTTCAGAAGGTGCAATAAAGTTATTGCTGATAACCATATTGTGCGTACCGGAACGGGTTGGGGTGCTTGGTGTTTACCCTAGTTCCTCGGGCTTTTTGTGCCCAACCTTGAGGCTGGATGTGTCCTGTGCGCGTGGCCCGCAACAGGGCGCACAGGCCCCACAGGCATGGCCTTGCGCGACTGGCTGAATGGTGGTTTGACGGTCAGGCACCGCCAAGCGGGGCGAGTTACAGGTTTTTCTCGTCACCCGGGCGCATGCCCTTGAGCCAGTAGACCCAGGACAGGATCACGGCCACGGCGGTGTACAGCTCAGGCGGGATTTCCTTGTCCAGGTCAATGCGGCTGAGCAAGGCCAGCAGTTGTGGATCTTCGGCCACATACACGCCGTGGCGCTTGGCTTCGTCGATGATGCGCTGGGCCAGTTCGTCTTCGCCTTTGGCGCTGATGATGGGTGTTTTGCGTTTGCCGTATTCGAGGGCAATCGCCTCTCTCAAGGGGGGCTTCATGTCTGCACGTCCAGCAAGCTGCCGGTCTCGGACGGGTTCCAGGGCATGGGCTCGGAAGGTCCTGGGCCGTGGATGACTTGCAGCCGGGTCATGTTCAAGCCTGCACTGTCGAGCTCTTCGGCCAGGTTGGGTGTCAGGTCGCGGGCGCGGTGCACCACATCTTCGCGCAAGGCCCACATGACCATGTCGACTTCGGTTTCACCGCTGATGCGCGTTTGCAGCCACACCTCGCCCAGATCGCGGTTGCGCGTGTGCAGGTGAATCACCAGAGGGGCTTTTTCTTCTCCGCGCTTGCGACGACCCCGAACAAAGCGCATCTCGACGGGTTCGGCATCCGCAAAAGGCAGCATCATGGAAAACACCCACTCACGTCCCGTCAGGGTTTCGGCTGCGGTAAGTTGATGAGACTCGATGTCGTCAATCGCCTCTTGAATGCGACCGGTGGCTTCGTGGCTGGTGTTTTGCAGCAGGCGCAACAACTGACGCAGACCCGACTTCAGGTCGACCGGGCCACCACCTTGCCCATGAGCCAGCAAGGACTCGGTCATGAGGCCACTGCGCTGCATGAGTTGTTGGAGTTTTTCCGGGGTCAATTGGGCCATGCTGGGGCGCAGGCGTTGCCACTGTTGCAGCCCTGCCAACTCTGGGGCTGCTGGATTGAGGCTGCGCAACAGGCTGTCGAGTCCACCAGGCCGCAACAGCAGGGCCAGTGCGCCCATGTCGGGGGGTCTGAAACCCAGTTGCTGCATGCGGTTGGGCATTTGCGCCAGAGGTGCCGCAGCGGCCGTGGATGCCGCAGGTGTTGCCTGCAGGGGACGCAACCAAATCGAGCCATCGCTTTGCAGCTGGACCCGAAACAAGGCCGTGTCGCCCGAGGCCAGTCTCAGCCCTGCGGGCAGTTCTTTGGGCAAGTCGATGAAGCGCCCGGCTTGTGAGGGGTCTTGCAGGGTCAGCCGAAACCGGTCCTGCCGCGCCTCCACCGTTGCATGGATGACCTGACCATCGCGCAAGCCCAGTTCGGCCGCGGTGCGTTCGACCACCAGGGGCAATCGCCCCTCCAGGTAGATGGTGGGAATTTTGGGGGCGAGGTGGGCGGTTTCGGCCCCGGTGATCATGCTTGTGCCTGCGATGCGGTCAGGGGTAACGCACCCAGCGGCGCTGGTCGTTGGGATCGGCCGCAGCCTTGTGTCCCATCTGCCCTTCAGATTCGGTGAGCAAGGGTGCTGCACCGGGGTACTGGGTCATCATCATTTGGCGCAAAGCGGGCAGGCTGGGCACCTTCAAGGAAGCGCCAGACCGCATCTGGTGGGGTGAGCCTGAGGGAAAGACCTGCGGGTTCATGCTCACAAATGCCTTGCGCAAAAAGTCCGGGTGCAAAGGCACATCGGGCAAAGCCCGGCGGATCACCCGATCCAGCGTTTCGCCGCGTTTGACCGTGATCGTCCCGCCCACCATGGCCGAGGAAGCGATTGCAGTGGAGGTAGCCGAATCCCTGGTGTGCATGGCACCCTCTGCCGAATGGGCAGACGTGGGCGGCAGGCCGCCCATTTGCTGAAAAGCCGCTTGTGGGCCCAGCAGGACCTTGAGCGCCGAGGCTGCTGCGGTGTCAGCCGACCAGGCGGCGCAGCTCCAGCTGAGCACCACGCAGCTGCCGAGCAGTCCGTTGACCAAGTGACGTGGGGAGAAAGCGGCAAAATTCATGGGCGTATTGTGGTTCGAGTTAAACGGGCTCACAAGGGCAAGGCCATCCAGGCGCCCTGCGGGGCCAGGGCCGGTCCCGCCAGTTGTTGCAGCTCGGTGCGGTGCGGGCCCACCTTGACCACCTGGGCCAAAGCCAGGTGCTGTGCCAAGCCGGGCTCCAACATGCGGGCAGGCACATGGGCGGGGTCCATCAACAGCACACGGTCACCGGGGCGCAAGCCACTGTCAAAGCCTGCCTGCAATTCCAGCGAGGAAGCGCCTTGGCGTCGCACATGAAACTGCACCGGCTCGCATTCGGTCTGCTTGTCCAGTTGAGCCACCCATTGGCGAATGCGCTCTTGCAGCAAACCTTGCATCCGCTGGGCCCAGGCAGTGGGGTTGTGCGACAGGGCTATGGGGTCGACCGAGACGATCTGTTCGATTTGCCACTGAGGCACCAAACGCGATGTTGGGCTGAGCTTTTGGCCCAGGCGCACGCTCAGCGTCCAACGCCACGGCGGGGCGCTCTCGATCAGGTTCAGCCGCTGACCGACGCGCTCTGTCCAGGAACGCTCCACCGCTGGCGCGTGTGGCTGCAGCGAGATCTCGGCCATCCAGCCACTGCGTTCCTCGGTCTGTCCCGTCAGGGCACGCATATAGGCGTTGTCCGACTGCGGGGCAGCCTGCGCCACACTGTGTGTGCGCCAGCGCTGCGAGACCTGCATGTTCTGTCCCCAGGCTTGTTGCGCCAAGTCCAGCAGGGACTGGCTGGCAAACAGCTGAGGACCGTTAAAACCCTCGGGCATCACGACTTGCACGCCCAAAGGCAAACGCCAAGGCCGAGGTGGGGCCTTGCAACTTTGGTCGGCGCCCACCGGCTTCCAGCCCCAAGGCAGTACCTCGGCACTGACTTGGGTGACAGGCTCATCGCCTTGCACATAAGACAAGACCCGCACGCCGCG
Organism: Limnohabitans sp. 63ED37-2; assembly: GCF_001412535.1. Lineage (GTDB taxonomy): Bacteria > Pseudomonadota > Gammaproteobacteria > Burkholderiales > Burkholderiaceae_C > Limnohabitans_A. The sequence continues at coordinate 1,036,647 of NZ_CP011774.1, forward strand.
CACTTGCCCCTCGGAGTGGAAATGGGCGCTCTCATGCAAGGCCCCCTTGTCGTCCACCCAGGCCGAGCTGATCACCCTTGTGGGCCGGTCCACGGTGGCGTCCAAGATGGCTTGGCGGATGGCGGCCAGCTGTGCGTCGTATTCTTTTTGAGGGTTCTTTTGAGTGGCCTTGGCCGACTGGGCCTGAGCACTCAGCAGGGCCTGCACCGGTGCCGAAGCCAATGCCCTGGCCGCCAGATCAGCGGGGCGTGCGCTTTGCGCACCGGCTGTGCTGGCCAGTGCGGCGGTCAGAACAGCCGCGCTGATGCGGCGCCAGGCAAAGCCGAGCTGGGCAGGGCGGGAAATGTTCACTGCGGTCAACATGGCGTCATCCAATCCGAGAGGCGATCAGCGGCGGCGCGAAGCCATTTGACCTAGGTACAGGGCTCGCAGATCACGCACCACATGCTGGTCCAGCGACAGGGTGGTTTCGTAGGTGTCTTCACCCACCGGGGTGATGCTGACCATGGTGGCCCCGTAAATCACACCCTCGACCTTGGCGCGGAAGGTGTCGCTCATGACCGTCATGTCGGCCACCGTGGTGCTGGCGTCCAGCTGCTGGCCGTAAACCTGCTCGGTCAGAGAGCGATAGGCGTCAAGCTTGGATGCGCGGATGGCCAGCAAACGCTGCTGCGCCGGGTTTTTGTGGTTTTGTACACTGATCACCGCATAGCCTGTGGCCACCAGGGTTTCACGCTTTTCCACCAAGGGGCTGATCATGGAGGTGGGGGGTGTCGGCATCACCGTTTTGTCCTGACCCATGAGGTTCAAAGGCACGGATTGGCAGCCAGCCAAGGCCAAAGTGGTCAGCAGCGCTGCAGTCAGTGATCGGGTACGGGTCATTGTGCTTCTCCATGAACGTGCACCCACACCTGCCAAAGCGGCGCGTGGATGTGTTGCGACTTGATGCATACATCGGCAGCTACGCCCAAGTCTTGAGCTTTGGCACAGCTCAATGGCGTGTAAGGAAGTTCTTGTAGCCATTTTGAAAATAAAAATACTAGCAAATTTTTTAAAAATTGATAGGAAAAATTTACATTTAAAAAAATACTTGCTCAAATCGTATTTGATAATTTATAAACCAGCAATCGCATAAACCTATAAAATCATTCCCGTAATCAAAGCCTGCAGGGCAAGCTGCCCGTTCGGCATGTGCTCCAGCCACCTGGCCCCATCCAACACCAGAAAGACATGAAAGCCAGCGCCAAAACCCAAATCATTGGACAAAGTCGAGCGACGCATTTCTTGCGCGAGCTCATCCAAACTTTGGCGGCTTCATCCTCCACCGCGCTGGTCACCGGTGAAAGCGGGACCGGCAAAGAACTGGTGGCCCAGGCCCTGCATGCCCAAGGCCCCCGCGCCAGTGGCCCCTTTGTGCCCATCAACTGCGGTGCCATTCCCCGTGAGCTGATCGAAAGCGAGTTGTTTGGCCACCGCAAAGGCACCTTCACCGGTGCTGTGGCCGACCGCCTGGGGCGCTTCGAGCTTGCCCATGGCGGCACCCTGTTTCTGGACGAAATCGGCGATCTGCCCATGGACATGCAAGTCAAGTTGTTGCGGGTCCTGCAAGAGCGCTGCATCTTGCCCGTTGGCGCTGCGCGCGAGGTGCCTGTCGATGTGCGTGTGGTCGCAGCCACCCACAAAAACCTCGAAGCCGAAGTCGCGGCTGGGCGTTTTCGTGAGGACCTGTATTACCGCATCAATGTGTTGCCCATCAGCACAACCGCCTTGCGTGATCGGCCCGACGACATTGCCTCTTTGCTCCAGTTCTATGCTGACAAGCACACTTTGCCGGGCAACCGTGCCCTGAAATTCGCGCCCGACATGCTCCAGCTTCTGCAGGACTATGCCTGGCCTGGCAACGTGCGTGAACTGTCCAATCTGGTGGACCGTTTTTCGACTTTGTTCCCTTCTCAAACACTGCAGGTCCACACGGTGCCCGCGTGCATGATGCCCTCGGGTTTGGCCGCTTTACAGGCCATGCGTCTGAGCCAGATGCCGACCCCAGCCCCCCAGCAGACCTTTTTGAGCGCCGCCACAGCGCCACTTGAGGTGGGTGCCCTGGTTGAGCCCAGTTGGAACGCTTCGGCTCCCGCCCCTACCGACAGCCCTTGGGGTGAGAGCGATCCGCTGAGCCATTTGTTTGCCAACAGCGACCCAGCTTCTCCCTCCGTCAGTGCTTCCCGGCCCGCCTTCACCCCCATGCCCCTGTCCGCCTCCAACGACGAAATGAGTTCAGTGGAGGAGGTGATCTTGTTGGCCCAGGGCATCCAGACGCTGCCGCCCGATGGGATTTCGCTCAAACAGCACCTGATCGACATCGAGCGCAACCTGATTGAGCAAGCGCTCAGCCGCACACAAGGCAATGTGTCTCAAACTGCCAAGCTGCTTCAGCTGCAAAGAACCACGCTGATTGAAAAGATCAACAAATACGAACTGCGCGGCGCGGCCTGATGGCTCACCGAGTGGGGTGCAGTAGCCACCTTGCTGAGTGCCAACTCAGAAAGGTGGTTTGTCTACTTTGGCGCAAGTGCCCTTGATCAACTTCACGTTGCGGCCGTCTTTCAAGGACAGGGACTGCACAAAACTGCCTGTTTTGCGGTCAATCACAAACTCCTCGCCCGTGATCATCACGCCAAAGCGCTGGAACATGGCAGGGCGATAAACTTTCAGACGTGTGCCCATCAATTGGAGCGTGCCCGCTCTGCTTTCCGAGATGGAAATCACGCCCTGATACCAGCCCGATTTTTTCTCGAAATCAATTTGAGCCATGGTGATGCGGGAAGGCTCGTTTTCCTTGATGCCCAAGGCCAGTTGACCGTCCAGGTCCAACTCCAGTTCACAAATCAGATCCATCACGCCCTGGTTGTTTCCGGGTAAGTTGTTTTTCTCGTTGGCGATTTCGGCCGGCACCGACGTGTCACTGGCCATCAACAGTGTCAGCCCCCAGATGCCCGACATGACCAACAGGCCGATGGCGATACCGATCGATAGGTGTTTCAACATGGATGACTCTCTTGCCTGAGGGTGGTGACGACGTCGTTGGCTTTGATGATACGCCCGTGACCACCCTCATGTATTTATTGGTTAAGCACGGTGACGCTGACGCGGCGGTTGCGCGGATCAGCAGGGTTGTTGGGCACAAACGGGGCCGTGTCGGCAACACCCTCGATTTTGGCGAATCGGTTGGAGGCCAGTCCCGCACCTTGCATCAGCTGACGGGTCGCGTCAGCGCGTTCGGTCGACAGCGTCCAGTTGTTGCGCATGCTGTCGGGCGCGAAACCCATGCTGTCGGTGTGACCACGAATGGCCAGTTTGTTAGGCAGGGGTTTGAGCGATTTGGCAACTTCCGTCATCAGCGCTGCGGCATTGCCACCCATATTGGATGTGCCTGAGCTGAACATGGCGAAATCGGCCTTGTCGATCACCTCGATGCGCAAACCCTCTTTTTCCCGGGTGATGCTCACCTGGTCCTTGATTTTTTCGAACTGCTTGCTTTCAGACAATTTTTGTTTGATGTCTTTTTCCAGCTTCTCGAAGTTTTCCTTGTCCTGTTTTTGTTCAGGTGTCCCTGTGCCGCTTTCCTTGCCGGGATCCTGTTCGGAGGGGCCATCCTTGTTGTTTTCCTCTTTGGAGGAGCCAAAGCTTTCAGCAGGCCCCCCTTGTGCTTGAGGGGTCATGCGTTCAAGGAGTGCGTTTTGCTTGGCCGTGAAAGGAAACCCATCTGGATCAATGATGGATTGGCCGCCAAACATGCCGTTGGACCCGGCCAATTCGCCAAACGCAATCTGGCTGTGAGAGGCCGGGCGGAAATAATCGGCCACGCTTTTGCGCTTGTCTTCGGTGCTGGCGCCCAGCAACCACATCAACAAGAAGAAGGCCATCATGGCCGTCATCATGTCGGCCAGCGCAATCTTCCAGGCGCCACCGTGGGCACCGGCATGGCCATCTTCGACAATGATCTTGCGAATGATGGGGCGCATCGCCTCCGCGGCTGCTGCGGCGGCGGCTGCCTCGGCGGCGGCTGCCGCTTCGTCGGTCGCCGCGGGCGCGGCTTTGTCTGTCTCGGCCATCAAGAGCCTCGCATGCCGTCAAAGACTTCAGAGAAACTCGGTTGACTGTGGTGCGCAATACAGGCTCTGGCCGACTCAATGACGAGGGGCTGAGGATGGCCTTTGAGGTTACACACAATCATTTCGCGGATCACATCGAAGGCCTGTGCGTCTTCGTTGATGATTTGGGTCAGACGTCCGGCAAAGGGCTCGAACATGCCGTAAGCCAAAAACACGCCCATCAAGGTGCCCACGAGCGCCGCACCAATCAGACCCCCCAGAACGGGCGGCGGCTGGTCGATTGCGCCCATGGTTTTGACCACACCCAACACGCAAGCCACGATACCCAGGGCCGGCAATCCGCCTGCAATACCGGCAAGCGCTGCAGGGGCCAACAAGGCTTCATGGTGGTGAACTTTGATGGCTTTTTTCATCAAGTCGTCCAGAGCGTCCGCATCCAGATTGCCTTGAGAGATGACCATGAGGCGCAAGGGGTCGCAGATCATTTGAACGATGGAATGGTCTTTGGCCAGTTTCGGAAACTCTCCAAAAATGGGGCTGGAGTCGGGGTTCTCGACATGCGATTCGAGGGCCACGACGCCTTCTTTTTTCATGACGGTTTGGAGCTTGCCAATCAAGAGCATGAGGGCCAGGTAATCTGCCTGATGCCACTTGGGTCCCTTGATACATTGGCCGATACCGCCCATGGCGGCCTTGAACACAGGAAAGCTGTTGGCAATCAAAGAGGCGCCAATGGCCGAGCCCCCGATGATGATGAACTCAAAAGGTGCGGCCTTGATGATGGGCGCCATTTTTCCGCCAGCCAGGATGTATCCGCCAAACACAGCACCGAAAACAACCGCTAAACCGATAAAGAAAAACATGGTGGCCCTTTAAATCAAACAATGCACCAAAAACCGATGCACCAACCCAACGTCCATTGGAAAAGAAAATCCAGCAAGTTGCCCAGCAAGATGACCGGCAAGCCCAGGTACACAGCCCCCCAAAACCATCCCGCCCCGGTCAGGCGGGCCTTGGGAATGTCGTGACCCAAGATGGTTTGAGCTGACCGGTGGGGCAAGTTTCTTTTGCCTTGATCGCTGTTGTTCATCGACATCAGTGGGCCAATCTTGAGTGGATTTGCAGATATTGCTTATTATGACAATATGAACGTTGTTTGGAATCCCGTCGACCCTGGCCTTTGGCCCTCTTTTCACGCCAGCGGCCGGGGCGCCATGCAACAGGCTTGGGCTTATGGTGAGGCTTTGAAGGCCATGGATGTGGTCATTCACCGTGCCATGGTCTGGGAAGGAGAGCGCTTGGTGGCGGTGGCCCAGTTCATGTGTCGGCGTGTGTTGGGCTATTTGTCGGTGGCCTCGTGCACCCGAGGTCCCGTGTGGGCGTCCGATGTGGGGACCGATGAACGCCAACAGGTGTACGTTCTGTTGCGCCGGTCTTTGCCGATTGCACGCTTGAAGGTGGTGCTGTTTTCCCCGGACCTGGCCTTGGATGAGGCGCAGGAACTCAAAGGGCTCGTGCGGGTGATGAGCGGTTACTCCACCGTGTTGTTGGACCTGACAAAACCATTGCCAACGCTCAAGGCCGCATTGGATGGCAAATGGCGAAACCGATTGGTCAAGGTCTTGGGCCACGAGAAGATCCGTTTTCATGTTCAGCCGAGTCGCAAAAAATGTGACTGGTTGCTGGGCAAAGAGGTCGATCAGCGCGAAGCCAAGAAGTTCCATGGTTTGCCGGTTGAATTTGTCAGCCACTACATCCATGCCACGGCTGATCCTGCCCAGGCCTTTGCCGTGGCGTATGCCGAGCTTGGTAAAAACACCATCGCAGCCATGTTGTTTCTGGTGCATGGGCGTGTCGCCAGTTACCATATGGGTTGGGCCGACGCCGAAGGTCGCCAGCTCAATGCGCACAATGCCCTGTTGTGGCAAGCCATGGCGTATTTCCAGGACCATCAGATCGAGGTGCTGGACTTGGGCGGTGTGAACACACACGACTTGCCGGGTATTTCGCGATTCAAGCTGGGCACCGGAGGCGAGGTTCTCACTCTGGCTGGAACTTATTTTTGAGACGCAACATGACACTGTCAGGTTTTTCTGTGCGCACCGTCATCACCAAGGGTGCGCTGTGTCTGGTGTGGGCCGCAGGCATGTTGCCCGCACTGGCCCATGCTTGGACCCGAATGGGCGAAACGCCAGAGGTCACTTTGTATGTGGACCGACAGTCCATCGAGAAAGAAGACAACATCCGCCGTGTCTGGGAGCTGCAGGACTTGAAGGTGGCCGATGCCGACGGCGTGATGTCGCGGCGTTACCTCAATGAGTACGACTGCCAATACAAAATGCACCGCTTGAGCAAAGTGACCAGCCATGCCGGACCCAAGTTGACCGGGAAAAAGCTTTTCACCGTCAATGAAACGGGCTACTGGCGAAAAATTCCACCTAACGGGATTTTTGTGCTGACCTACGTGGCGGTTTGTATCCAGTGACGCGGCAACATGGCCGCCATGATCCGCCCCGTATGGGGCGATTCAGAGGGTTGATTTCTGGATGGATCATCAGCCCTCCAAGGGCCGAGCTCAGGGCTTTGCTGCAGGGGCTGGAGCAGGGGTGATCGCATTGCCTTGACTTGTGCTGGCATTGCCTTCGGCTGGTTTGGGCGGCGCAACGCGCGGAAACTGAACGGCGCGCTCACGGTTGGTGCTGGCGTTGTTCTTTTGCAAGGTTTCCAGGTAACGCTCTTTTTGCAGGGTGACCAGGGCCTCCACATCGCGCTTGAGACCGTCCACATTGCCCACGGACGATTTGAGGGACTTCACCTCGTTGCCCAAGGACTGGACCGCATTGGCTTGGCTTTGCAATTTGGCGTTGATGCCCTGAACCTGTTTCATCACCGAGTCACTGCTGGCCGCCACCTGTTTGGCCGTTTCGCCAGGCACTTTTTGCACCAGGCTTTCGGATTGTTTGAGTGAAGCCTCGATGCGGCCCTCAATCTCTCCTTGGGACTTGGTCAGTGCCATTTGCTGAGCAGCCAATTCCTTGACTGTTTGGTTGACGCCTTCGAGCGACTCCATGCCGACATTGAGTTCCACCACACGCTTGCCAACGGCCAACATCATGGTGTCCAGTTGGTTGATCCGGCTGACCAGACGCACGCCCATGATCAAAAAGAAAATCAGGCACAGGATCATCACACTGCCGGAAATGATCAGCAGCAAACGGGCTTTTTTGTGGCCATCTTCGGTGAGTTCCTTGAACTCGGTGGTGGTCTTGCGCAAGTGGCTGCTGGCGGAAGCGGCAGATTCTGCAGACTTGGTGGCCAAGTCGGCGGAGTCGAGCACGATCTGGGCCAAAGACTGGTATTGCTGGTAAGCACGCTGGTCCACTGACATGCCCGTATGGGCCGGTGTGGAAGGGGCACTGTTGGGCGCAGTTGCCTTGGCAGTCTGTTCGGCAGCAGGTGCTTCAAGCGTTGGGGCCGTTGAATCGTCCGGGTCAACAGCGGTGTTTTCCACCGGAGCATCAGGGGTAAAGGTGTTCTCGCTCATGGTTTTCTTCCTCGGGCTTGAAAGGGTGACTGCAATCTTTGAAGTTGTTCTTCCAGCAGTGCGTTACGGGCTTTGAGTTGGCTCATGCGGGTTTTGATGGGGCTGTCTTTTTCCCAAATGGCCGCCTCATCGATGGGCATGGGCAAAACACGGGGAGCCGTGACAGGTGCGATGGACGCCACCCCTTGTGCGGGTGCGATGGTGTCTGGTGTTTTCGGCTTGGCTCGGGCTTTGGCCCTTGCTCTGGCTGGGGCTGGGGCTGGGGCTGGGGCTTTGGCTTTCGCTCGGGGCTTGACCGCCACTTTGGCAGGCGCTGGCTTGTCTTGGGTCGTTTTGACTTTGGGGCTGACCGATTTTTGGGCAACTGGAGGCGGCGGCACCTCGACAGGCACCGGCACAGAAGCCGCTTCTTTTTTCACTTTGCGGGCGGCCACCTTCGAGCCCTCGGGCATCTGGACGGCATGCGGCGCTTCGTTTCGCAAAATCGTGCCTTTTTTCATCGCGGTGTGTCCTGGTTAGAGGTGGGCGCCTTGAGTTGATCCAGCAAATTGCGGGTCGAGCGCACCCAAGTGCCTTGAGGCAGTCCTGGGCGTTTGGCGGCATCGTAGGCTTGGGTGACCGGGCTGTAAGGGCCCGAGACGATCACGAAATGCGCCAGTTTTTCGCCGGGCCGGTAAGCGGCCACAATTCGGCTGTTTTTGAGCTCCGGAAACTTGCGCAGAATGTCCAAGCCCTTTTCGTACGTGGTGGAGGTGCCGTACTGGATCAGGAAACTGTTGGGGTCCATGGCCCGAACCCAGGCTTGTGCTTGCATGGCCGCATCGGGTGCTTCAATGCTGGGCTCTGTCCGTGTTTGAGCCTGCGGTGCAGGTGGCGCCGCTGGGGACAGGGCGTCGGCCTTGGGCGCATTGTTTTCAGGGGCTGTAGGCGCAGATGCTGCGGGACTGGGCAATGCCACAGGGGGAAGAGGCAAAGCCTGGGCTTTGGGCGGAGGGGGGGGCTTTTGGAGCGACATCAGACCAAAAGCCTCTGGCTGCAACCACAGCATGAACAAGGTGGAGGCGATCAAGGCCGCCACGATGGCCAGGGACAGTTTGGCATGTTGGCGGACCCAGTTGGGTGATTTGCCCAAGGATTGCAAGCGGGTGCGCAGGTTTTTCAGGCTGTTTGCACCGTGCTGTTGAAAGGTGTGAAGTCGCTGGACCGCTGTCGAAGGAGCAGGGGCTTTTGGGGCGAGGGGCGTGTTGGCGGCGGCTGCGGCGTTTGGGCTCACAGCTGATGCCGAGAAAGCCGCGGCGGCCAGTGGTTTGCGCTGGATGCGTTGCAAAAGCTGATGCACCGCTGTGAAGTGACCGCTGTGTTGGGCCTGCTCCAAGGCGGCCTGGGCTTGTTCGTCGGTGGGAGCTTCAATGTCCCAGCGCAAAATTTTCCGACCAAATGCGGGCAAAGGAATTTTGGACGCTTCATGACCGGACATCAACAAAATGGCGCGGATATTGGCACCAGGAAAATTCTGAATCAGCCGCGCCAGCAACTGGATTTCTGACTCAGGCAGTTTCTGTGCGTCGTGAACAACCCAGATCTGTGTGTGTTCGGCAGCAGCAGGGACTTTGGTGGCTTGCTGAACAGATTGCTTGGCCAAGACTTCGTTGAACCTGCCCAACAAGGAGTCGGTGTTGGCCGGGAAATACACCTCAATGCTGTGCTCGGGCGCTTGCTGTCTCAGACGCTGAAGCAACAAGCCGGTGTAATGGTCCAGCAAAGCTTCGAAGGGGCAGAACAGGGCCAAGTTCAGGCCTTCGCGTGCGATCGCGTTCGCGCAACCTTCGATGCGCATGCGGTCTGCTGCGCGAAAAACAAAATCGCTCACGGCGGGTTGACCTGTTGGAATGGGGATGTTCATGCGGCTGCGCCCTCTTCTTTAAGCCGCGAGCCATCGGGGTTGAAAAGCATGGTTTTGGGGACCTTGACTCGGGGCTTGGCTTGGGCCGGTTGCATCGGGGATGCGGCTTCAAGACTGAAAACATAAGCGATGACTTGCGCCACGGCGTGGTACAGGTCTTCGGGCACTTGTTGCTCCACTTCGGTGGTGAAGTAAATCGCACGGGCCAGAGGCGGGGCTTCAAACAAGTGCACGCCATGCGCTTTGGCTTCTTCCCGGATGAGCTTGGCCATGTGGTCGCTGCCTTTGGCGACCATGATGGGTGCGCCGTCACCGGTGGGGTCGTATTCCAGCGCCACGGCGAAATGCTCGGGGTTGGTGATCACCACGTCGGCATCTTTGACCCGTTGCATCATCCGAGAGTTGGCCATTTCGCGTTGGCGTCTGCGGATTTGCGCCTTGACGTCGGGGCTACCTTCCATTTGTTTGTATTCGTCCTTGACCTCTTGTTTGGTCATGCGCATCTTTTTGGTGAAGGCGTACTTTTGGTAGGGGACATCGATCATCGCGATCACGGCCAGACTCAGAGCCACCCACAGGGCCGACTGCAAGATCATGCTGCCAGCAGCACTGAGCGCAGGCTCGAGTCCCATTTGCCCGATTTTGACCAGCGAGTCCATGTTGTTCATCAGCGACCACCACAGGACGGTGGCGACCAGTGCGAATTTGAGCAAGGCCTTGCCCAGTTCGATCAAGGCATTGACACCAAAGATGCGCTGCAGACCACTGACCAGGCTGAGCTTGGAGGCTTTGGGGCTGACAGCTTGGAGGGAAAACAGGTAGCCGCCAGTTGCCCCTGAAGCAATGATGGCGGCGACAAAGGTGAAGGCAATGATGGGCATCACCACCACCATTGCAGAGATCAGCTGATCGGCAAACTGGCTGGGCAGCAACAAAGGTTTTTCGATGGTGGCCCGGTCAAAAACAAAACCTTTGGAAAAAATAACAGACAGACGCTGCACCAACCAGCCACCGCTCATCATCAAGATGACAAAAGCCCCAATGACCATGACTGCGGCGGGCAGCTCGATGGAGCGGGCCACTTGACCGTCTTCACGCGCTTTGCCAAGCTTCCTGGCCGTCGGCTCTTCGGTTTTGTCCTGATCGCTGCCCTCAGACATTTGGGACCCCCATCACATCACGTACCACTGTAAAGCCTTGTACCCAAAGCCACTCGATGCGGCTGCCAATGCTTTCCATGGAAATGATCAAAATCAGAAATCCGGCAATGATCATGGCGGGAAAACCTACCGCGAAAATGTTCAAGCTGGGCGCAGCCCGTGTCACCACACCCAGACCCACGTTGATGAACAGCAGCGAGACCATCACGGGCAATGCCATCAAAACCGCCCCGAGGAAAACCATGGAGCTCCATTGCAAAACCCGTCCATAGACATTTTGGTTGAGGATGGAGGTGCCAATGGGCAGGCTGTTGAAAGACTCTGCAATCAAGCCCAGCATGATGGCGTGGCCACCAAAGCCCACAAAAATCAGGGTCGACATGACGATCATGAGTTGCGAGATGACGGGCACGTTGCCCATGTTCGGGTCAATCATGTTGGCCATGGACAAACCCATGGCCGCTGAAATGCTCTGTCCACCCACGACCATGGCGGCGACGACGATCTGCAAAATCAGGCCCATGACCGCGCCGATCATGATTTGGTTGAACACTTCGACCAGTCCTTGAGCGCTGGATGGATCGAGCACGGGCCAGGTGTGCAGGGGGTAAACCAGCCAGGTCAGAACCAAGGCCATGAGGATTCGCAGGCGCAGATTGAAGGCGCTCAAAGAAAAAATGGGCGCAGCGATCATCAGCGCCGAAATGCGCAGCATCGGCCATAAAAAGGTGTAAAACCTTTCAACGATGTCGGCGGCCAGCAGGTTCATGATGAGGCGTTGGTCCGCTCAAGTGAACAAAGTGGGAATGCGCTGAAAAATGCTGCGCGTGAAATCCACCAGCGTCACCAGTTGCCAGCTCCCGAAAGTCAGCAACGCCAATCCCATGACCAGAAGTTTGGGGATGAAACTGAGCGTCGATTCGTTGATGGAGGTGGCGGCCTGGATGATGCCGATGATCAAGCCCACCGCCAGTGCGACCACCAGCAAGGGGGCGCAAACCAGCATAGAGATCCACAAGGCTTGTCTTCCCAGATCGATGACCATGGCGGTGTCCATTGTTCTCTCCTTCAGGGCATGGCAAAGCTGCCGGCCAAAGAGCCCATGATCAAGCTCCAGCCATCAACCAGTACAAAAAGCATCAACTTGAACGGCATGGAAATCATCATGGGCGAGAGCATCATCATGCCCATGGACATGAGCACGCTGGCCACGATCAAATCGATCACCACAAAGGGGATGTAGATCAAGAAACCGATGGTGAAGGCGCTTTTGAGCTCGGATGTCAAAAAGGCTGGCACCAAGGTCATGAAGGGGACATCCTGTGCGCTGGTGATGCCTTTGTTGCGGGCGATCTCCATGAACATGGCGATGTCGTCTTCTCGGGTTTGCAGCAACATGAAGGCGCGGATGGGCTTCTCGGCCGCTGCCAAAGCTTTGTCAAAAGACAGGCCCTGGTTCATATAGGGCAGCAGTGCGGTTTGGTACACCTCGTTGAGCACCGGCGTCATGACAAAGAGTGTCAAAAACAGCGACAGTCCAACGATCACCATGTTCGGAGGGGTCTGCCCAGTACCCAGAGCTTGGCGCAAGATGGACATGACGATCACGATGCGCACAAAGGCCGTCATCATGAGGAGCAGAGAGGGCAAGACCGACAGCGTGGTCATCAAGGCCAACAACTGCAGCGTCAGGCTGTATTGGGTGCCTTTGCCCGTGTTGGTGGCGGTGACGGCGGGCATGTCTGGCGCGGCTTGCGCCAGCACCGGCAACAAGCCCAGCAACAAGGTCAGGATCAACCCGATAGGGATGCGTTTCATGGTGTGGTGTTTTTCGCTGGTGATTCGTCACTCGACCCATTGACGGGCTCCAGTGGCAAGGCGGTCATGTTTTGTGCGGTGATGCCAACCAGGACTTCCCGGCCATCCACCTGGATCAGGACGATTTTTTGCCGTGGACCGACCGACAGTGTTTCCACCAGTTGCATGCGCTGGAATGATTTGCGCAGCACCGCACCGTTTTGCAACTTGCGCAGTGTCCACAGCAGCGCCAACAACAAACCGATCACCAAGCCAAAGCTCAGCAGGTATTGCAACCAATCCGCGAGGGTCCAAGCTGAGCTCATGGGCGTCGGGGGGTCAGAGGTTTTCCAACCGCTCGGAGGCGGGCACCACGCGGGTCAATCGAATGCCATACCGATCGTTGACCAGCACCACTTCCCCTTGGGCCACCACGGTGTTGTTCACCAGCAGGTTCAAGGGTTCGCCGGCAATGCGGTCAAGCTCCACCACGCTGCCTTGGGTCAGGCGCATCAGGTCGCGAATTTTGATCACGGCCCGGCCCACTTCGATGGAGAGGGTGACCGGGATGTTTTGCAGCACATCGGCGTGGATCTGTCCTTTGTCGCCCATTTCCGGCGTGAACTCGGTGTCGTTGGTGATGTCGTTCATGGGTGCTCCTCAATGCGGTTCATTCTTGGACAGTGGGGCTGATGGCGTGGGTGATCTTGACCGCCACTTGGCTCCCCATTGCGCCCACTTCGACCTCGTAGACGGGCATGTCCTGGATCATGGCCCTGGCCGAGTCTGCTTTTTTGAAGGGCAGAACATCACCGGGCTGCATGGTTTGTAGTTGATGCAGGGACAAGCTGAGCTTGCCCAGCAAGATCTGAATTTCGAGTTCTGCGTCGCGCACCGCATCGGCCAGCTGGCTCCGCCAGACTTTGTCCGACTCTTCATTGCCATCACCTGTCTGTACGCGGCTTCGCAGTACATCACGCACGGGTTTGAGTGCCACGTAGGGGATGACCATGTCAATGAAGCCTTGACCTTGGCTGTTGGCGTCGGACTCGAAGCGGCTGAGAACAACCAGGTCGTTCTCGTCGGCAATCTGGGCAAATTGGGGGTTGATCTCTGAGCTCACATGCTCGAATTCGATCGGCGTGACCGGTGCCCAGGCTTCCTTGAAGGAGCGAAAGAACACTTGCAGGATGATTTTGATGATCCGCGCTTCGGTGGGCGTGAACAGCCGACCGGGCGGGAGTTGCCCCACACCACGACCAAACCCACCAAAAAAACTGTCCAAAGAGCTGAATACAACGGTCGGGTCAATCACCACCATGGCATAACCCCGCAGAGGGGCCATGCGGATGATGTTGACGGACAAAGGGGCCTTGAGTTCCTTGATGTAGTCGCCAAAACGCACAATTTGCGCCCGTGTCGGGTTGACCCGGGGGCTCGTGCGCAGCACCTCCAACATGCCCAAGCGGAACATGCGGATGAAGCGCTCGTTGATCATGTCCAGCGAGGCGACGTTCACCCCCAGGCTGCTGTCCTCTGCGGCCAGATCGTGTTTGCGAACTTGGACGTCTAGGTTGTAGCCCGTGTCGACTTCCATGCTTCCATCGTTGAAGCTGGCCGACAGGGCGGCCAGTTCCTCTGGAGACAGCAGGTTTTGAGAATCAGACATGTTCAGTGATATCGGTCAGACGTTCAAGGCTTACTGAACCACGAAACTGGTGAAAAAAACCTCTTCAATGCCGCCGAAGTCCTCGTACTTTTGAAGCACAGCATTCATCTCTTCGCGAATTTTGGCGGCCAACTCTTTGCGGAACTCAGGTTTGGCCAAGTCGGCTTCGGTCATTTGGCGCATGGCATCCAGGGCCACTGAGCGCAGCGCGAACTCATGCTTTTTGGCATTTTTGAACACACGCTCGTCGTAATGGGTCATGATGGCCAGGTTCAGCTGGATCACTTTGCGGGTGTTGGTCAAGTTGGAGACCAGGGGCTTTTCCAACTCCATGTAGCTGTTTTCAAAGCGCTCCAGTTCGGGGCTTTCCTTGGCTTTCTTTTGTGGCGCGGATGCCTCGTTGGCCGCGCCCTTGCCTTCGGCAGCACCTTTTTCAAGGTCTTTGAGCGCCTGTTCGGCTGCACTGGTGTCTTTCTTGTCGAAAAAGCCCGTGACGAACATCGTGCCAACGGCAGTGCCGACCAGCAACAGCAAGGCCACCACTGCGATCACGATGATCTTGATCAGGGGTGATTTCTTTTTGCCTTCAACTTCAATTTCTTCGTCTGCCATGGTGATTCCTTGGATAGTGGAGCGTCAAACCAACACATCCCAACCATCTTCGCCCATTTTGTGTCGAGCGACCGTGATGATCGGTGAATTTGTCGATTTTGAATCATTATTTACCAAATCAGTCGATTTTGATGCCTGATTGGGTGTCGATTTCCCGCCATTTTGTCGAGTTTGACCATCCTTGACCTGCATTGAAGCAACATCCATGCCCATTTGGTTCAAGGTCTCCTTCAGCCGAGTCATGCCTTCTTGGAGCAGTTCGCGTGTGAGCGCTTGGGGCGCATTGAACACCGCATCCAATTGACCGCTCAACATGCGCATTTCCACCTCGATGTGGCCCAGAGTGGCCGGTCGAAGTTGAAGTTTCAGGTGCCATTGCCCTTTTTCCATTTCCGTCAGCATGCGTTTTCCGACGGCTTGTCCCATTTTTTCGGCCAAGTTCTGGATGTTTTCACTGCGTTCGGCGGCATCCGATCCTGCACTCTGCGCTGTCTCCGTGTTGTTCGGACCTGCCGCTAAAGTCAACGGGGCTTCTGGCCTGCTGCCAGACATGGCGCCGGGATGGGCAGTGCTGGCCATGGGCCCAGGGGCAGACGTGGTCTCGAGACCTGCCATGAGGCCGTCCACCAATTCAGGATTGAATTCCGCGCCGAGGTCCAGCTCACTCTCCGAGATGGAGGGCATGGCGTTGGCCCGGTCGGATTTGACCTCCAGGGGCATTGCGCTGCGAAGCATCCAGACCGCTGCCGGCGTGGGTTGTCGCATGAGCTGAATTTGGATGGCGGCGGCTTCAGCGCTTTCTGTGTCATTGACAGGGCGCGTGGCGGGGGCGACAGGTTTGGCGTCCTCGTTCAGTGCCAAGGCCCACAGGGCGGCGCCGGTGGTGAAAGCTGAATTGGCTGGCGGCAATGTGGCCATCGAGCCCGCTGGGGGAAGTGGTGCAGGCTCGCCCAGCGCTGGGCCGAGTTGTGTTTCCACTGCTTTAGGGCTGCCCGAGGGCACGATGGGTCCTGCCGTTTTAAAGTTCAAGCCCGCGCCCTGAATGGCACTCAATCCAGCGGCACTGGAAGCTGGGATACCCAGATCCCCTGATGGCTGCAGCACCGAAGGGGTCAAGGTGTCCCCAGGCTTGCCCAAGAGCCACTGCACGGCGTTTTCATCCAGGCCTTGCGAGCGGGCAAATGCCTCCAGGCTTTGTGCATCTGGCGCGGCTTGTGCTGGGGTGATCACATTCAGGGTGGGGCCCAAATTGACGGCTTTCAGTGACCAGCTGTCCATTTCAGGGTTGTGAACGTTAAAGAGCAGGGACATGTCTTGCACGCCTGCGGCCATTTCTTGCCCACTGGACAGCGTGCCTTCATCGCTTGCTGTGGCGTCCTGGAGGGTGCTCGAAACGCCAGTGTCCTGCTGCGCTTGGCGCAGCTGGTTCATGACTTGCCCAAATCCCGGGCCAATCGGCCCGGTTGATGGATCATTTTTGATCTCTAAAGTATCAATTTTCGCGGGATTGTCTGCTCTGGGATTGAGGTCGATTGGCGTGATGGTCATTGGCCTGGCATTTCAAGGGGGTATGAACGGGTTCAAACGGGAAAAACATGGGCGGCATTTTTTTGCCGTCTGAAACTGCTTGGGTATGGATTGAGCAATTTGCGCACCAGCTTTGGCCAGAAATCGAGACCTTTTGGCGTCGCCGTGAATGGAGGTGTCGAAACCTTTGGCACGGGCCTTGCTTCATCGTTTTGAGAAATCCACACACCGACCCGTTTTCCCAATGTCAGAACGCCTTTCACCATGAACACATTGACCCTGTCAGCGATCCGACAGAATCTTTCGAAATTTGATTTCGCAGGATTGGGCTTGCCTGCTCTGGTTCTCATGATCATGGCCATGCTGGTGGTGCCCTTGCCACCGTTGTTGCTGGACATCTTGTTCACCTTCAACATCATGATTGGCCTGGTGGTGATCATGATCGCCATCGGCACACGTAAGCCTTTGGAGTTTTCGTCGTTCCCTTCCGTCTTGTTGTTCGCCACCATGCTGCGCTTGGCTTTGAACGTGGCCTCCACCCGTGTGGTGTTGGTCAATGGCCACGAAGGCCCAGAGGCGGCGGGCAAGGTGATTGCTGCGTTTGGCGAGTTTGTGATCGCGGGCAACTATGTGGTCGGCTTCATCATTTTCGTGATCTTGATGATCGTGAACTTTTTTGTGGTGACCAAAGGCGCGGGCCGCGTCTCTGAGGTCAATGCCCGATTCACCTTGGATGCCATGCCGGGCAAGCAAATGTCGATTGATGCCGATCTGAATGCCGGCGTGATCGATCAGGAAACGGCCAAGAAACGTCGGGAAGAGTTGGCGCAAGAGTCAGATTTCTTCGGCTCCATGGACGGTGCCTCCAAGTTCGTCAGTGGTGACGCTATTGCGGGCTTGTTGATTTTGATCATCAACATCGTCGGTGGTTTGGCCATCGGCATCGGCCAGCACAATCTGCCCTTTGCCGAGGCAGCAAAAATTTACGTTCTGCTGACCATTGGTGACGGCTTGGTGGCGCAGATCCCTTCCTTGTTCTTGTCTCTGGCCACCGCCATCATTGTGACCCGGGTGACCACCTCGGAGTCGATGACCGAGCAGGCCTCGACTCAGCTGTCCAATGTGCCGGCCTTGTTCATCACCGCAGGCATTTTGACGATCATTGGTCTGGTGCCGGGCATGCCGCATCTGGTTTTTCTGACGCTGGCGGCCGCTACGGCCGGTTTGGCTTTCATGATCCTGCGCAAGCAAATGCTGCTCGAGCAGTCGTCGGCCGCTCCGGCTTTGCCCGCCAATGATGGCCCCAAAGAGCTGGACTGGGATGACGTGGAGCAGGTGGACCTGATCGGTTTGGAAATTGGTTACGGCTTGATTCCCTTGGTCAATGTGGAGTCGGGTGGGCAGTTGATGACCCGCATCAAGGGGGTGCGCAAGAAGTTGTCTGCGGAGTTGGGTTTTCTGGTGCAGCCCGTGCGAATTCGCGATGCGCTGAATTTGGAGCCCGACACCTACCACATCGTTTTGAACGGAGTGGTGCGTGGTCGTGGTGAAGTCAAAGTGGGCCGTGAGTTGGCCATCAATCCCGGCAAAGTCTACGGTCGTGTGGAAGGTCAACCCACCAAAGAGCCAGCTTTTGGTCTGGAGGCTGTCTGGATCGAGCCGGCCTGGCGGGATCAGGCCCGGGCTTTGGGTTACACCGTGGTGGACCCTAGCACGGCGATCGCCACCCATGTGAACAAAGTGTTGCGTGACAACGCCTCCGAGCTGCTCAGCCACGACGAAGCCCAGAAGTTGCTGGACAAATTGGCCGCCAAGTCCCCTAAGTTGGTGGAAGAGTTGGTGCCCGGCAAGCTGTCTTTGGGTGTGGTGACACGCACCTTGCAAAACCTGTTGCAGGAGTCGGTCCCCATTCGTGACATGCGCACTGTGGTGGAAGCCTTGACCGAGGTGTGTGGTCGCACCCAAGACCCTGAACAATTGACCCAATTGGTGCGCCCCAAGCTCGGCCGCATGATCGTGCAGAGCTTGCTGGAAAACAAAGACACCTTGTCCGTGCTGACGCTGGATCCACAACTGGAGCAGCTGCTGCACAACGTGTTGCAGCAAAACACCAACGCTGCCGGCATGGTGCTCGAGCCGAGTTTGGCAGAGAGTTTGTTTGCCGCGTTGCGCGAAAGTGCCCGCTCCACAGAAGAGCAGGGCTTGCCAGCGGTCTTGGTGGTCTCGCCCTCCATCCGTCCCTGGATGTCGCGTGCCGTGCGCTACCGAGTCAATGACTTGACTGTACTGTCCTACAGCGAAATTCCGGATGACCAGGCCGTCAAGGTGATCAACACCGTCCAAGCCGATCCTCGCAACAATCCTTCAGTGAATAAGGCCTGATGAATCATGGAACTCAAACGTATCCTTGCCCGTGACAGCCGCTCCGCCAATGAAAAGGCCATTCAACTTTATGGTCCTGACGTCCTGATCATTTCGACCCAGCGCGTGGACCAGCAAACCGAATTGATTGTGGCGGTGGATGTGTGTGTGTCACCGGTCAACGAAGCCGCCGACGGTTTGTCTTTGACCCAGAGCGATTGTGCGACCGGCGGTCCATCCAAAAGTGTGGAGTTCACACCCTTTTCTCAAGTGTTTCAGCAAGCGAACAGTGGCCAGCTGATGTCAACTTCTCCCGATAACGAAGAGACTTCGCCAGTGGTGGACGCGGCCCGTGTCGATTCGACCCTCCCGCCATTGCCCCCCTCTGTGGCGATGGCCGAACTCGTGCCCCCGGTTGCAGAGGCTGCCGTCTTGGCCTATGAGCAGCAGCGAAACCATGAAATTGTGGATTTGTTGCGCCAAGAGATGGCCGCCTTGCGCAAGGAATTTGCTTTGTCTCGGCAAATGCAAGTTTGGCAACCCGTCTCGGGCCAGCATCCTGAAATCCAGAAATTGACCGTTGCCATGGCCGAGGCGGGCATCCCAACGGGAATGCGTGCCTTGCTGACCGATGGCATCGCGCACCTCGAGAGTCTGGAGGAAGCCTGGCCCGTGATGGGGAGCACATTGATGGGCGCCCTTCAACCGAAAGCCGTTGCAGTGCCCGACCAGGGCGTGCATGTGTTGTGTGGCCCCACCGGATCAGGCAAGACCTCGATGCTGGGTCGCTTGGCCTATGCCGCGGCCCAGGCGCACGGGGCGGAGCAACAGGTCATGATCAGCTTTGCTGACCAGCGTCCAGGCGCTTGGTCGCAAATACAGCTGTTGGCCGCACAGGCCGGTGCACGTTGCTTCCGGGCTGCCGATGTGTCGGTGCTGCGCACTTTGCTGGACGAGCTTCAGGGCCACACCATTTGGATCGACACCCCGGGCATCGATTTCATCGCCAATGCCCTTCAGCTTTTGCAGCAAAAGCAAGGCATCGCCTTGCATGCGGTCTTGCCAGTTGATGCTACAGTGACAAATGTGCAAAAAATATTCCAAAATTCGCCAATTCCATGGTCTTCTCTGATGTTGACCAAAATGGACGAAGCGGCCCATCCTTGGCCGTTGATTCAAGGCCTGTGTGATACAAAATTGCCAGTTTCTGCTGTGTCTGAAGGACACCAAACCAACGCTGCCCCGGTGTCACTGGATCCCCAGCGTTTGCTGACTTTGGCGCTTTCGCCTGTTTATGGCATGCTCCCGCTGGTCGGTCATGCGACAGTGCCAGTCCCTGAGATCAAGCCCACCCGCAAGACAAGGACCAGCAAGACCGCTTCCACCGAATCTGTACAACCCACCAAAGCCCGTGCTCGTTCGCGTACGGTCAAAGCTGAAACCACCACCCTTGCGGCATGAAATGGATAAGAAAAAATTTCCACAGGTGATCGGCGTTGCCAGCGGCAAAGGGGGCGCGGGTAAAACCACAGTGTCCATCAATTTGGCCGTAGCGCTGGCAATGCAAGGTCACCAAGTCATGCTGCTTGATGCTGACCTTGGCATGGCGAATGCCCAAATTGCATTGGGTGCACATGCGCCGTTCAACATCAGCCATGTGCTCAATGGCAGCAAAACCCTGCAAGAGGTGATGATCACCACCGCGCAAGGGGTTCGACTGGTGCCAGGCGCCTCGGGCTTGCGTGATATTGCCGCCTTGGATACCCAGCAAATTGCGACGATGATCCACGCGTTTGACACCTTGGACGAGCCGGTCGATTACTTGGTCGTGGATGTGGCGGCGGGTATTGCGCCTGCCGTGCTGGAGTTCATGTCGGCCTGTCAGCGCCGATTTGTGGTCGTCTGCGATCAGCCCGCTTCCATTGCCGATGCCTATGGCCTGATCAAGGTCATGTCCACCGAGCAATCGCTGGACGAAATTTACCTGGTGCCCAATATGGTCAACAGCGCTCAGGAAGGGCGGCAGCTGTATCGCCGCTTGAATGATGTCTGCACGCGGTTTTTAGGTATTTCCATCCGTTTCTTGCATTCCATTGAAGCCGATGAGTTGGTTTTGCAGTCATTGCGCAAGTACAAGTCGGTCTTGGAATACGCGCCTGGCAGCTCTGCTGCCCGTGATTTTCGGGGTCTGGCGCACGCCTTGGACCAATTGCCTCCCATAGAGCACGCTTCGGGTCGAATGCAGTTCTTCATGGAACGCATGCTACGTGTCCCCACAGACCGGTAATCAACATGGTCAGTAACGTTTCACTCTACCAAGAGGTGGGTAACCCCCAAGAAGCCCTGATCATGGCGCACATGCCCATGGTCAAGCGCGTGGCTGTCCATCTGAAAGCGCGCTTACCGCCGTTCATGGAGTTGGATGAATTGGTGCAGGTCGGAATGGTCGGTTTGATTGAGGCCGCACGGTCTTTTGATCCTACAAAGGGTTTTGTCTTCGAGCATTTCGCTTTGAGCCGCGTGCGGGGCGCCATTTTGGATGAGGTGCGCAGGCAATCCTTTTTGCCGCGTTCCGCCGTGGCCTTCAACAAGAATGAAAACGAGGCTGTTCACGTCTTGGCGGCCGAGCTGGGCCGCGCCCCCACGCAAGTGGAATTGGCCGAATTCATGGGCAAGGACATCGAGGAATTCCACAAAGAGCGCGGTCAAGCCAAACGGTTTGAAACCTTCTCCATGGAAGTGGTCAATGACGAGGTCATGAGCATGCCCGGCGACAGCGCGATGCAACCGGAGGTCATGGTGGAAGAGGCTGAGTTCATGGAAGCCGTGGTGGAGGCCATTGATCAATTGCCTGAGCGTGAAAGATTGGTCATGAACCTTTACTATGTAGAGGAGTTGAACCTGAAGGAAATTGGTGAAGTTCTGGGGGTCAGTGAATCCCGTGTCAGCCAAATTCTGTCCACTGTTGTGAAAAAATTACGTCAAAATCTACAACTTGCTTAAATCCGCTGAGATTCCCTGATGTTCAATCTTTTCAATCGAAACAACCCTGCTGATGAAATGAAGCGTGCAGTCGCCGCTTATGAAAAGGTGACCTCGATCGAATCCGATTCACGAGAAGCACGCAGCTTGCGGATGCGCATGGGCATGCTCTGTCGTGCGCACTTGGACAAAACATTCATTGCCGGCGCAGAGCAAACCGCTGCTTGGCAAGAACTGGTCAGCTTGTCACTGAAGGCGGGTAAACCCATGCCTGAAGCGCCGACACCCTCCAAATTCCAAAAAATCCGCACGGGTGATTCCGATGTCTACGCATATTTGCCGGAAGATTACGTGATCGAAGCCTTTGGTTTGGGTGCTCGGTACCAAAAGGCGGAGCTGCCAGCGCCCAAGGCCATCGAGGCCATGCAAGCCTTGGCCAATCAGATCAGTCGCTACGACTTGCGCTTGGATGAACCCTTTCAGGCTTTGACTTTCTTGCGTGAGGAGTTGGCCGAACAAGCTGCAGCCGAAGCGGCTGAACACAATGAGGGTCAAAACGCTGGTGACCCTTCTTCTGAAGCCCCTTGAGGCCGGGAGATTGCGGTGGACGCCCTGGTCAATGCCTTGATTGCCGTTGGGCTCCTGTTGATCCTGGTGATGGTCATCTATTTGATCGACAAGGTCAACGCGATCGAAAAAGAAACCCGCAAGATGATGATCACCCTGGGTGAAAAACCAGCAACCACGGTGCCCACTGTGCCCACCGATCCCTTCATGGGTCTGAGCGGCAAGAAGTTGTGGGATGCCATGACGGGTCGTTCGGCCGAAGGGCTCGATCCCGATGGCCGGGCCAATTTGCGCAACATCTACCAGGTGGTCTTGACCAAGCACATGGAAGCCCTCTATCAAGATGGCTTCAAGGATGCCATCAGGGGCTTGCCAGGCGAGCCCAAAAACAGCCGATTCATCACCACCGCCAAGGGCCAGGTGGAGTCCTGGATCCCTTCGGCGCAGGCCAACGCCCTGTACCAATGTGGCTTCAAAGCCGCCGAGACCCCTCAATCTGAGTGGGGCCCCATTCGGGCCTCGATGGACGAGGCGGGTCTGTATTTGCTGGGTAAAACCGATTTGGACACCAGCAGCCCCTTGTCGGATTGGCTCATGCCCTTGTCTGCTTCTGACTCGGCCATGTCCTCTGCAGAAGGGGGTTATGACACCCCCATCGGCTTGCCTGATGCGACCAAATCCACGCCCAAGCTGAACAGACTTTGATTTTTTCAGGCCTGTCGGTGAACAGGCCTCAAGTTTTCGAGTGGTCTGCCGATTCCCTCAGTACTGAAGTATTCAAGGGATTTCATTCATGCGCGCTTATTCAAAATTTGCTGAGAGCTACGGATCTGTTCAGGTCGTGACAGGCGTAGCCACCGCTGACAACATCCAGTTGATCCAAATGCTTTTTGACGGTTTGCTGGAAAGCCTGGCCACCGCCACAGGCCACATTCAAAACAATGCCATCGAAGAGAAGTCCAAAGCCTTGGCCCGTGCAGGACGCATCGTGGTGGGTTTGCAGGGTGCTCTGGATTTCGAGCGCGGCGGTGAATTGGCGCAAAATTTGAACGAGTTGTATGCGTACATGACCCGCCGACTCTTCCACATCAACGCCCACAACGACCTGCAGGCCTTGCAAGAGGTGAAGACTTTGGTGATCGATATTTCCCAGGCTTGGCAAACATTGCCCAGTTTGTTGTCCGACACCAACCGCCGTACACACTACCCCAATTGAAATGAATGACGCAGGCCTTTTGGCCTGCCCGACAGGAATCGAACCTGTGACCCACAGCTTAGAAGGCTGTTGCTCTATCCAACTGAGCTACGGGCAGAAGAAGAAACATAAAAGGCCCATGAAGGGCCTTTTTTGATGGGGGTGTCGTTTCAATGCGCTGGTTGGGCATTGTGAAAAATGGTCGGAGCGGCGGGATTCGAACTCGCGACCCTCTGCTCCCAAAGCAGATGCGCTACCAGGCTGCGCTACGCTCCGACTGAAAAGTATTCTAACCCCCAAATGCACGTGTATCCGGGGTGGCTGTCAAAAAAATCCTCCTTAGTTTTTGGCACCATGCGCCAAAGCGCGCGCTCGGCTGGCCGCCAAGGCGTTGGCATCAGGTGCTGACAAATCCCAAGCTTGCATGTGGTCCATGCTGATGTCAGCCAGCGCAGCGATCCATTGGGCGTTGTTGTTCAGGCAGGGGATGTAACTGAAGCTTTCGCCGCCTGCGTGCAAAAACGCTTCTTGGGCTTCTTGCTGGATCTCTTCCAATGTTTCCAGGCAGTCGCTGGTGAAGCCTGGGCAGATCACATCGACTTTTTTCACGCCTTGACCAGCCATGGCCACCAAGGTGGGCTCGGTGTAGGGCTCGAGCCACTTGGCCTTGCCAAAGCGGGACTGGAAGGTGAGTTTGTATTGGTCTTTGGTGAGGCCCAGTGCTTCGGCCAGCAAGCGGCCGGTTTTCATGCATTCGCAGTGATAAGGGTCACCCAGCTGCAGAGTGCGCTCGGGCACACCGTGAAAGCTCATGACCAGTTGCTCGGCCCGGCCGTGGGTGGCCCAGTGTTCGCGCACGGTTTGGGCCAGTGCGGCAATGTAGCGCGGGTCGTCGTGGTAGTGGTTGACAAAGCGCATCTCGGGGATGAGCCGGGTTTTCAGGCCCCAGCGGTACACCGCGTCGAAAACGCTGGCCGTGGTGGTGCCGCTGTACTGCGGGTAGGCGGGCACGATCAGCACGCGCTGCACGCCTTCGGCCTTCAGGGCGCTCAGTTGCTCGGGAACAGACGGCTGGCCGTAACGCATGGCGTAACGTACCGCGACGTGGTGGCCACGCTCTTGCAGGGCTGTGCCCAAAGATTGGGCCTGTTGTTCGGTGAAGGCTTTGAGGGGCGAGCCTTGCTCGGTCCAGATGCTGGCGTATTTAGCGGCCGATTTGGCCGGGCGCACGCGCAAGATGATACCGTGCAGGATCAGCCACCAGATGGGTTTGGGGATCTCGACCACGCGGCTGTCGCCCAGAAACTCGGCCAAGTACTTGCGCAAGGCTGGGGCGGTGGGGGCGCTGGGCGTGCCCAGATTGCAGTACAGCACCGCGGTGCGGGCGGCCTGACCATGCTGGAAGGAGGGTTCTTGTTGAAATGCCATACGGTATTCTCCCACCACCATGATTGATATCTCCCGAATCAAAGCCATTACCCTCGATCTGGACGACACATTGTGGCCCGTTTGGCCCACGATTGGCCGTGCCGAGGTGGTTTTACAGACTTGGTTGAGCACCCACGCCCCCGGTGCGGCCGCGCTATCGGCCGACGCCGAGCTCAAAAAAGCCGTTCGCGCCGAGATCAACGCCCGCCATGCCGACCGGGCGCACGATTTGTCGTTTTTGCGCCGGGAGTCGATCCGCGCCTTGCTGCATCAAGCCGGGGAGCCCGTGGACTTGGCCGAAGCGGCTTTTGAGGTGTTTTTTGCCGAGCGCCAACGGGTGGATTTGTTTGACGATGCGCTGCCTGCGTTAGCGTTTTGGAGCCAGCGCATGCCGGTGGTGGCGCTGTCCAATGGCAATGCCGACGTGCACCGTGTGGGCATTGGCCAGCACTTTCATGCCAGCGTGAGCGCCCAGTCGCTGGGCGTGGCCAAGCCGGACTTGCGCATTTTTGTGGCGGGCGCCGCAGCGGCTGGCGTGCAGCCCCACGAGGTGCTGCACATTGGTGACGACGCCCACGCCGACTGTGTGGGCGCTTTGGCCGCGGGCATGCAAGTGGCCTGGCTCAACCGCGAAGGCCATGAATGGACCCATGGCGACATGCGCCCGCATTTGGACGTGCGAGACTTGCACGCGCTGTGCGCCAGCTGGCCTGATTACCAACCCTGAGGAGACCGACATGACCTTGAAAATTTACGGCATTGGCCCATCGCGTGCTGCGCGTCCCATCTGGACGGCTTTGGAGTTGGGTGTGCCGTTTGACCTCATTTCCACACCCTACGCGGGTGGCGCAACCCGCACGCCCGAGTTTTTGGCGGTTAACCCGAATGGCCATATTCCAGTCCTGATCGACGAGCGTGCCGAGGGCGCCATCACCGTGTGGGAGAGCATGGCTTGCGCGCTCTACATCGCCCGTGTCCACGGCAAAGCCGATGGCCAAACGATCGCACCGGCTTCGCCCCGCGAAGAAGCCGAGGCCTTGCGTTGGAGTTTTTGGACAGTGTCTGAGTTGGAGGCGGATGCGCTCACGGTGCTGATGCACCGCATGGCCATGCCCGAGGACCAGCGCAAGCCCGAGCTGGCGGATAAGGCCGAGAGCCGCCTGAAAGTGCCACTGGCCGTGCTGGAGAAACACCTGCAAGCCCAGCACGCCAAAGGCGAGGCTTACTTGGCGGCCAACCGTTTCACCGTGGCCGATGTGTGTGTGGCCAGCGTGGCCAGCTGGGTGCGCCCTGCGGCTGCGTTGCTGGCCCAATACCCGGCGGTGTCGAGCTGGCTCAAAGTTTGTCTGGATCGGCCCGCGCAGGCTCAGGCACGGGCCATGAAGTGATCAGAATTGCCCGAGCGCCTGCATCTTCCACGCCAGCCACAGCTTGCGCAGCGGTGTCAGTGCGATGCGCTGGTGCAGCACCTGAAAGCCCGAAGCTTCGATCTCGCGCAGCAAGGTGCGGTAGATGCTGGCCATCATGAGGCCGGGTTTTTGGGCGCGGCGGTCGGCCTTAGGCAGCAGGGCCAGCGCTTCGTCGTACAGGGCGTGGGCGCGTTCGGTCTGGAACTTCATCAAGGCGGTGAAGTTGTCGGAGTAGGTGCGTTGCATCAGGTCTTGCGCTTTGACGCCGAAGCGCTGCTGCTCGTCCAGCGGCAAATAGATGCGCCCACGCATGGCGTCTTCGCCCACGTCGCGGATGATGTTGGTCATCTGAAAGGCCAGGCCCAGTTTGTGCGCATACTGGGTGGTGGCTTCAGCGGTTTGGCCAAAGATGCGGGCAGCGACTTCCCCCACCACGCCGGCCACCAAATGGCAATATTTGGACAGGCCCGCAAAGTCGAGGTAACGGGTCTGGTTCAGGTCCATCTGGCAGCCTTCGATCACGGCCATCAGGTGGCGGCTTTCGATGCCAAAGGGTTGGGTGTGGGGCATGAGCGCGTGCATGACCGGGTGGGTGGGCTGGCCTGCGTAGGCTTGTTGCACTTCTTTTTGCCACCAACCCAGTTTGGCGGCGGCCACGCTGGGATCGCTGATTTCGTCGACCACGTCGTCCACTTCGCGGCAAAAGGCATAAAAAGCGGTGATGGCCGCACGCCGCTCGGGGGGCAAAAACAAAAAGGCGTAATAAAAGCTGCTGCCCGAGGCGGCGGCTTTTTGCTGGACGTAGTCTTGCGGGCTCATGGGCTGGGATTCTCGCATTCAAAGCGCTAGATCAGGGCAGGGGTTTGCCGGACAATTTGCGATATTCTTTTTGCAAAACGTCAGCAGACCCGAGGCCCAAGGCGATGCGCCAGAGCAGGGCATGCACTTCGTGGCGCGGCATTTTGACGCGCTGGTTTAAGGCTGCGGGCCCGGCTTGGCGCAGCAGCGCCACGGTGCGTGCACCGATCAATGCCGGCAAGGCGCTGGCCAGGCGCAGGCGCAGGGGCTTGAGTGCCAAGGCGTAGCGCATGCCATCGGCCAGTTGTGCTTGGGTGTTCTCTAACCACTGGGTGTAAAGCGGGGCCAGTGCATGCAGGGTGTCAGTATGTGGGGTTTTGGTCGCTTGCGCCAGCAGGGCCGGGGTCAGGCCCGCCTGCGCCAAGATTTCCACAGGCCAGTAACAACGACCGGCAGCCAGGTCGGCCCCGGCGTCGCGGATGATGTTCAGGCGTTGCAAGCCCATTCCGTAGGAACGGCCAATGCGCATCATTTCTTCTTGAGGTAGCAGGCTGTAGCCGGGCAAGTGGCGGCCGCACAACTCGGTCCAGAATTCGCCCACACAACCGGCCACCAGCCAGGTGTACTCGGCCAGCTCGGCTTCGGTTTGCAAAGCGTGCAGGCCGGGGCCAAAGCGGGTCATGTCCAGCTGTTGGCCTTGTGTGATGTGGCCCAGCACCTGGCGCACGCTGGCCTGGTCGGCTTGAGACAGGCTGAACAAAAGCGGCAGACATTGGGGCAGGGCCTGCATCAGGGCGCGTTCGTGCGGATCGGTTTGTTGCGCGGCAAAG
Organism: Limnohabitans sp. 63ED37-2; assembly: GCF_001412535.1. Classification (GTDB taxonomy): domain Bacteria; phylum Pseudomonadota; class Gammaproteobacteria; order Burkholderiales; family Burkholderiaceae_C; genus Limnohabitans_A. The sequence continues at coordinate 1,064,541 of NZ_CP011774.1, forward strand.
GCTTGGGTCAGGCGGCTGAGCTCGTGACTTTTTGGGACCGAGGTGCTCGGTGCGGCGATGGCCTCAGACATGAGGTCCAGCAACACCTGACGCTCATCCAAGGGCAGGGCGGTCGTGTCGGCCACGGTGTCGGTGGCACGGGCCAGCAGGTAGCCGATGGCCACCGGGGCTTGCAGTGCTTGGGGCAAGAGGCGGATGGACAGGTCGAACGAGCGCGACACATGGCGCAGCAGCTGGCGCTGGGCCGCACTCAGGCCCGGGCGCGTTCGGGCTGGCTGAAATGGGGGGGGCTTGATCATGGTCAATCCCTATTGTCGCTTGACAGGTCGGGTCGGTTTGAATAGATTACTAACCAGTCAGTCATTATTATTTTCTGGATTTCCCATGCCCTCTTTGAAACCACTCGCCGCCCGGCGGGTTTTTAGTTTGTGCGCGCTTGCCACCTTTGTGACGACTTTGGTGGCATGTTCCAAGGTCGAAGCCCCGCTAGAGCCGCTGCGCTCGGTCAAGTTGATCACGGTGGCGGGCAGCGATCTGAACTTGGGTGGGGAGTACGCGGCCGAGGTGCGGGCGCGTGTGGAGTCGCGCTTGGGCTTTAGGGTGGGGGGCAAGCTGGTGCAGCGTCCCGCCGAGCCGGGTCAACGTGTGGCCGCGGGTCAATTGCTGGCCCTGGTGGATGCGCAGGATTTTCAGTTGGCCGCGCAAGCCGCCCAAGCCCAGGTGAGTGCCGCGCAAAGTCAACGCGATCTGGCCGCGGCCGAATTCAAGCGCTTTGAGGCACTGAAAGAGCAAAACTTCATCAGCGGTGCTGAATTGGAGCGGCGCGAGGCCAGCCTGAAGGCGGCCGAGGCGGCCTTGAACCAAGCCAAAGCGCAGGCGCAGGCGCAGGGCAATCAGACAGGCTACGCGCGTTTGACGGCCAGCCATGCGGGTGTGATCACCGCTGTGGAGGCCGAAGTGGGGCAGGTGGTGTCTGCCGGTCAGCCGGTGGTGCGACTGGCCCACGACGGTCCGCGCGATGCGGTGTTTGCTGTGTCCGAGTCGGCCATCATGGCGATACGGTTGGGGCAGAGCATGCAGGCCACGGTGCTGAGCACCGGTCAGATGGTGCGGGGTACGGTGCGCGAAATGGCGGCCAGTGCCGACCCGGTCACGCGCACTTATGCAGTCAAGCTGGCGCTGGCGCCAGGTGTGGGCGGGGCCTTGCCTTTGGGGGCCACTTTGAATGTGCGTGCGCCCGGCTTGTCCAGTGCGGTGGCATCGGCCATCAAACTGCCCACCAGCGCTTTGCGCCAAGAGGGGCAGGGCACAGCGGTCTGGGTGCTGGATGAAGCCAGCATGACGGTCAACAGCCAAGCGGTGCAGTTGGGCCCGGTCGATGGCAACGAGGTGGTGGTGAGCTCGGGGCTCAAGCCTGGGCAAAAAGTGGTCAGCGCCGGGGTGCATGTGTTGTCGCCTGGTCAGAAGGTGACGGTGTACGGTGCTCCGCCATCACCCGCGCCTGCACCCGCGCCTGCACCCGCCGCTTCGGCTTCTGCCCCTCGGTGATTTCATGAGCAGTACAGACAACACCCGATTCAACCTCTCGCGCTGGGCGCTGGAGCACCCGGCCTTGACCCGCTACCTGATGGTGGTGCTGATGGTGCTGGGCATGGCGTCTTACTTTCAGCTGGGGCAAGACGAAGACCCGCCCTTCACCTTCCGAGCCATGGTGGTGCGGGCTTATTGGCCGGGCGCCACGGCCGAACAAGTGGCCGAGCAGGTGACCGACAAGATCGAGCGCACCCTGCAAGAGGTGCCTTTTGCCGACAAGATCCGCAGCTATTCCAAGCCGGGTGAGGCGCAGATCATTTTCCAGATCAAGGACAACTCCAAGCCCGGCGATGTGCCGCAAATTTGGTACACCGTGCGCAAAAAGATTGGCGACATGCGTGGCAATTTGCCGCCAGGCGTGATCGGACCGTTTTTCAACGACGATTTTGGCGATGTTTATGGCGTGATTTATGCGCTGGGCGGCGAGGGCTTCACTCCGGCCGAGGTCAAAGCCCAGGCCGACAGCTTGCGTCAGCAACTGCTGCGTGTGCCCGATGTGGCCAAGGTCGAGTTGTTTGGCGTGCAAGACGAGAAGGTGTTTGTCGAAGTCTCGCAAAAGCGGCTCTCTCAAATGGGCCTGGACATGGCCACCGTTTTGGCCCATTTGAACCAGCAAAACGCGGTGGAGTCGGCCGGCAGTATCCAGTCACCCGCCGATGTGGTGCAGGTGCGTGTGGGCGGCCAGTTCCAGAGCCTGGAAGATTTGAAGGCCCTGCCCATTCGCGGGGCATCGGGCGCGCAGATTCGCCTGTCCGACATCGCCACGGTGACCCGGGGTTATGCGGACCCGGCCAGTGTCAAGGTGCGCCATGAGGGCCACGAGGTGATCGCGCTGGGCGTGTCCATGGCCAAGGGCGGTGACATCATTGCGCTAGGCAAGTCTTTGCGCGTGGCGATTGCGGCCACGCAGGCCAGCTTGCCTGCGGGCATGAGTCTGACCCAAGTGCAGGACCAGCCCAGTGCGGTGTCGAGCTCGGTCAATGAGTTCATCAAGGTGCTGATCGAGGCGGTGGTGATTGTGTTGGCGGTGAGCTTCTTGGCGCTGGGCCTGCACAAGCGGCCGGGCCAGCACCCCCTGTGGCGGCGCTGGACGCTGGACATCCGCCCCGGTCTGGTGGTGGGCATCACCATCCCGCTGGTGCTGGCCGTGACCTTTTTGGCCATGTATTACTTTGGCATCGGCCTGCACAAAATTTCATTGGGCTCGCTCATCATCGCCTTGGGCTTGCTGGTGGATGACGCCATCATTGCGGTGGAGATGATGGTGCGCAAGATGGAGGAGGGTTACGACAAGGTGCGCTCGGCGACCTTTGCTTACGAACTCACCGCCATGCCCATGCTGACGGGCACCTTGATCACCGCCGCCGGGTTCTTGCCGATTGGCATGGCCAAGTCTATGACAGGCGAGTACACCTTCGCGATTTTTGCGGTCACCGTGGTGGCGCTCTTGGTCAGTTGGGTGGCCTCGGTTTACTTTGTGCCCTATCTGGGGGCCTGGCTGCTCAAGCCGCCCGCACACGCCGTGTCGGCTGAACACCTCGATTCGGCCGAGATGTATGACACACCGTTTTACCGGCACTTTCGCGCCTGGGTGACCTGGTGCGTGACCCACCGCTGGAAGACGATTGGCATTACCATCGCTTTGTTTGCGCTGGGCATGGTGGGCATGGGCAAGGTGCAGCAGCAGTTCTTCCCGGACTCCAGCCGTCCCGAAATCATGGTGGACCTCTGGCTGCCCGAGGGCTCGCCCGTGCAGGCCAGCGAGGACATCACTCGGCGTGTGGAGCAACGACTGGCGCAAGAAGCGGGCGTGAAGTCGGTGACGTCCTGGGTTGGCTCGGGCGTGCCGCGTTTTTACCTGCCCTTGGATCAAGTCTTTCCGCAGACCAACGTGTCGCAACTGATCGTGCAACCGAGTGACTTGAAAACCCGCGAAGTGTTGCGTGCCAAGCTGCCCGCTTTGCTGGCCCAGGAGTTCCCCGAAGTGCGCGGGCGAGTGAAATTGCTGCCCAACGGCCCGCCTGTGCCTTACCCGGTGCAGTTCCGGGTGGTGGGTCCTGACCCCAAGGTTTTGCGCCTGAAGGCCGACGAGATCAAAGCGCAAATGCGCCTGAACCCCAACACGCGCGGCGTGAACGACAACTGGAACGAGTCGGTCAAGTCGGTGCGCCTCGAGGTGGATCAGGCCAAAGCACGCGCTTTGGGCGTGAGCAGCCAGTCCATCGCGCAAGCTTCGCGCACCTTGTTGACGGGCAGCGCGGTGGGTCAGTTCCGTGAAGGCGACAAGCTCATCGAGATCGTGCTGCGCCAGCCTTTGGCCGAGCGCGATGCTTTGTCGGACCTGGGTCAGGCTTATGTGCCCACGGCCTCTGGGCGGTTCATTCCCCTGCTGCAAATTGCCACGCCCGTCTTGGCCTGGGAGCCGGGTGTGATGTGGCGCGAGGGGCGGCAGTTTGCCGTCACCGTGCAGGCCGACATCGCCGAGGGCCTGCAAGGGGCCACGGTCACCACGCAGCTTCTGCCGGAGCTCAAAAAGACCGAGGCCACTTGGCAAGGACAGGGTTTGATCGGCTACCGCATTGAGGTGGCGGGCGCGGTGGAAGAAAGCGCCAAGGGTTCGGCGTCTATCGCAGCGGGCGTACCCGTCATGCTGTTCATCACCTTCACGCTGCTCATGCTGCAGCTGCAAAGCTTCAGCCGCGCGATGCTGGTGTTTTTGACCGGGCCTCTGGGCATGGCGGGTGTGGCGGGGGCATTGCTCGTGCTGGACCGGCCGTTTGGCTTTGTGGCCCTGCTGGGCGTGATTGCGCTCATGGGCATGATCCAGCGCAACTCGGTCATCTTGATCGACCAGATTGAGCAAGACCGGGCCGCAGGCATGGCCCCGTGGCAGGCGATTGTGGAGTCGGCGGTGCGGCGTTTGCGCCCCATCGTGCTCACGGCTGCAGCGGCGGTGCTGGCCATGATCCCGCTGTCACGCAGCATTTTCTGGGGGCCGATGGCGGTGGCCATCATGGGCGGCCTGATTGTGGCCACGGCCTTGACGCTGCTGGCGCTGCCGGCCATGTACGCGGCCTGGTTCAGAATTGAGCGCCCAAATCAAGCCCGTGCCTGAAATTGCCCAATTGAACCGGCTAAAATAGAAAGTTGACCGATTTCAACCGGGCGGTCAGGTGCGTCAGGGGGCTTTCGGGCCGTTTGGCGGGCCTGTCGCCCTTTTTGTTTGGACCTGCGCGGGTGGCGAAATTGGTAGACGCACCAGGTTTAGGTCCTGACGGTGGCAACACTGTGCGGGTTCGAGTCCCGCCCCGCGCACCAACCGACTTGTGGCCAAGGGGGCAACCCGGCGGCCTGAGAGACATTCAATTAACCGAGAACGACGATGACTGTGACTGTTGAAACCCTTGAAAAGCTGGAACGCAAGATCACTCTGACTGTGCCCGTGACGGCCATTCAGACCGAAGTGGATGCACGCCTGAAGAAAATGGCCCGCACGGTCAAGATGGACGGTTTCCGTCCTGGCAAAGTGCCCATGAATGTGGTCGCTCAGCGTTATGGTTATTCGGTGCAGTACGAAGTTCTGAACGACAAAGTGGGTGAGGCTTTTGCTGTGGCCGCCAACGAAGCCCAAGTGCGTGTGGCCGGTCAGCCCCGTATTTCCGAAAAAGAAGGCGCGCCTGAGGGCGAGCTGAATTTCGAAGCCATCTTTGAGGTCTACCCCGAAGTCAAGCTGGGCAACCTGGCCGACACCGAAGTCGAAAAATTGACCGCCGAAGTCTCTGACGCGGCCATCGACAAAACCGTCGACATCCTGCGCAAGCAGCGCCGCACCTTTGCCCAGCGTGCCCAAGACGCCGCTGCGCAAGACGGCGACCGCGCCACCATCGACTTCGAAGGCAAGATCGATGGTGAAGTGTTCTCTGGCGGCAAGGCCGAAGATTTCCAGTTCATCCTGGGCGACGGCCAGATGCTCAAGGAATTTGAAGACGCTGTGCGCGGCATGAAGTCCGGCGAAAGCAAGACTTTCCCATTGGCCTTCCCAGCCGATTACCACGGTCAAGACGTGGCTGGCAAAACTGCCGACTTCTTGGTCACCGTCAAGAAAATCGAAGCAGCTCACCTGCCTGAAGTCAACGAAGCCCTGGCCAAGTCCTTGGGCATCGCCGACGCCACGGTGGAAGGCCTGCGCGCTGACATCCGTAAAAACCTTGAGCGCGAAGTCAAATTCCGCTTGCTGGCCCGCAACAAGCAAGCCGCCATGGACGCATTGGTCGCCAAGGCCGAGTTGGACCTGCCCCAGTCGATCGTGCAAAACGAAATCGAGCGCCTGAAAGAAGGTGCCCGTGCTGATCTGAAGCAGCGCGGGATCAAAGACGCCGACAAGGCCCCGATCCCTGATGACATCTTCCGCCCCCAAGCCGAGCAGCGTGTGCGCTTGGGTCTGGTGGTGGCCGAAGTCGTGCGTGGCAACACCCTGCACGCCAAGGCAGAGCAGATCCAGGCCCACATCCAAGAGTTGGCCGCCAGCTACGAGCGTCCTGATGACGTCGTGCGTTGGTACAACAGCGACAACCAGCGCATGGCCGAGGTCGAGGCGGTGGTGATCGAGAGCAATGTTTCCGAGTTCGTTTTGGCCCAGGCCAAAGTGGTCGAGAAAGCCATCTCGTTTGAAGAGTTGATGGGTCAACAGGCCTGATTGGTTCTTTGAATCCTTGATGAATGGGGCTTGTGCCGGGCTTGCAGTCTGGCTCACAAGCCCCATCTCTTTGGTGGGCTTGAAAACCCGGTTAAAGTTATCCATGAAATTTCTGGAGAAAAGATGAGCGCACTGGACATCACAAATTTGGGCATGGTCCCCATGGTCATCGAGCAGTCGGGTCGTGGCGAACGCGCTTATGACATCTACTCGCGTCTGCTCAAAGAGCGCGTGATCTTTTTGGTGGGCGAGGTCAATGACCACATGGCCAACCTGATCGTGGCTCAGTTGCTGTTTCTGGAGAGTGAAAACCCAGAAAAAGACATCTCGCTGTACATCAACTCGCCCGGCGGCTCGGTGAGCGCTGGCATGGCGATTTACGACACCATGAACTTCATCAAACCCGATGTGTCCACGCTGTGCAACGGCATGGCCGCCAGCATGGGTGCTTTCTTGTTGTCTTCGGGTGCCAAGGGCAAGCGTTTCTCGCTGCCCAACTCCAAGGTCATGATCCACCAGCCTTTGGGCGGTGCCCGTGGTCAGGCCACTGAGATTGAAATTGCCGCCCGCGAGATCGTGAAGACCCGTGCGCAGTTGAACCGCATCCTGTCCGAGAACACCGGACAGCCGCTGGAGAAAATCGAATTCGATACCGAACGCGACTATTACCTGTCGGCCACCGAGTCCAAAGACTACGGTTTGATTGACGAAGTGATCTCCAAACGCGCTTGAGGGTGGCCGGCTTTCCGGCACCCTGGCTGACGGCGTTGACCCCCAAAGGGTGAACGCCGTTTTTCTTTCGTTATCATTGACGAATCACGGATACCAAGGCGACATTTATGGCCGATAAAAAAGGCTCAAGCACTGAGAAAAACCTGTTCTGCTCCTTTTGCGGCAAAAGCCAGCATGAGGTCAAAAAGCTGATTGCAGGCCCGTCGGTGTTCATTTGTGACGAATGCATCGATTTGTGCAACGACATCGTGCGCGATGAGCTGGCCTCCACCACCACCGTGGGAGAGGGCGCCAAAGCAGGCTTGCCCACACCCCTGGACATCAAGACCAACCTCGACAACTATGTGATTGGCCAGGAAAAAGCCAAGCGCAGCTTGGCCGTGGCGGTTTACAACCACTACAAACGCCTCAAGCACAAAGAGACATCCAAAAAAGACGAGGTCGAACTGGCCAAAAGCAACATCTTGCTGATTGGCCCCACGGGTTCGGGCAAAACCTTGCTGGCCCAGACCATGGCCCGCATGCTGGACGTGCCTTTTGTCATGGCCGACGCCACCACTCTGACCGAAGCCGGTTATGTGGGCGAGGACGTTGAAAACATCGTGGCCAAGCTGCTGCAGACCTGCAATTACGACGTCGAACGTGCCCAGCGCGGCATTGTCTACATCGACGAGATCGACAAGATCACCCGCAAGTCGGACAACCCGTCCATCACCCGCGACGTGTCTGGCGAGGGCGTGCAGCAGGCCTTGCTCAAGCTCGTGGAAGGCACCATGGCCAGCGTGCCTCCGCAAGGCGGCCGCAAGCACCCCAACCAAGACTTTTTGCAGATCGACACGACCAACATCCTGTTCATTTGTGGTGGTGCGTTCGCAGGCCTGGAAAAAGTCATCGAGAACCGCACCGAATCGGGTGGCATCGGCTTTGCCGCCACGGTCAAGAGCAAAAAGCAACGCTCGCTCACCGACGTGTTCAATGAAGTCGAGCCCGAAGACCTGATCAAGTTCGGCCTGATCCCTGAGCTGGTGGGGCGTTTGCCTGTGGTCGCCACCCTGGCCGAGTTGAGCGAAGAAGCGCTGGTGCAAATTCTGACCGAGCCGAAAAACGCGGTCGTCAAACAGTTCACCAAACTCTTGGCCATGGAAGGCGTCGAGCTGGAAGTGCGTCCCAATGCCCTCACGGCCATGGCCCGCAAGGCGCTGGCCCGCAAAACTGGTGCCCGGGGTCTGCGCTCCATCATGGAGCAGGCCCTCATTGACACCATGTTTGAGTTGCCCAACCAGGCAAACGTTGAAAAAGTGGTGGTGGACGAGTCCGTCATCGACGACAACAAACCGCCACTGCTGGTTTACCGCGAGTCGGCCAAGCAGGCCTGAATCACATTGCCGCACCCCATGAATACCCCTAAGTGTCTGTGGGTTGAAATCGCAGGTGCAGCATCCATGTGCTTTGAATTGACCTGAGGGACACACCATGTCTGGACATACACCTTTGCCGCCCACCCTGATTGAACTGCCCATGTTGCCTTTGCGCGACGTGGTCGTGTTCCCTCACATGGTGATTCCGCTGTTTGTGGGCCGCCCCAAAAGCATCAAGGCGCTGGAGTCGGCGATGGCTGCCGAGCGCCGCATAATGCTGGTGGCCCAGAAGACGGCCGCCAAAGACGAACCCAGCGTGGAAGACATGTTCGACGTGGGTTGTGTGTCGACCATTTTGCAAATGCTGAAATTGCCCGATGGCACCGTGAAGGTCCTGGTGGAAGGCCAACAACGTGCCTTGGTCAAATCGATTGTGGATGGCGAAGCCCACTTTGTGGCCGCTGTGACCCCGGTGGACCCGGTTTCCGAGCAGTCCGATGACAGCAGCGAGATCGAGGCCCTGCGCCGCGCTGTGATGCAGCAGTTTGACCAGTACGTCAAACTCAACAAGAAAATTCCGCCGGAAATTTTGACTTCCATCTCCAGCATCGATGACCCCGGCCGCTTGGCCGACACGATTGCTGCCCACCTGCCACTCAAGCTTGAAAACAAGCAACAGGTGCTGGATTTGGCCAACATCAAGTCGCGTCTGGAAAACCTCTATGCCCAGTTGGAGCACGAGGTCGACATCCTGAATGTGGACAAGCGCATCCGTGGCCGCGTCAAGCGCCAGATGGAAAAGAACCAGCGTGACTTCTACCTGAACGAGCAGGTCAAAGCCATCCAGAAAGAACTGGGCGATGGCGAAGAGGGCGCTGACATCGAGGAAATCGAAAAGAAGATCAAGGCCGCCAAAATGTCGGCCGAGGCCCGCAAAAAGGCCGAGGGCGAGCTCAAAAAGCTCAAGCTCATGTCGCCCATGTCGGCCGAGGCCTCGGTGGTGCGCAACTACCTCGATGTTCTGATTGGTTTGCCCTGGGGCAAAAAGACCAAGCTCAAACACGACCTGGCCAACGCCGAAGACGTCTTGAACCAAGACCACTTTGGTCTGGACAAGGTCAAAGACCGCATCCTGGAATACCTCGCAGTGCAGCAGCGCGTGGATAAGGTCAAAGCGCCTATCCTTTGCTTGGTGGGGCCACCTGGCGTGGGCAAGACCTCGCTGGGCCAATCCATTGCCAAGGCCACCGGGCGCAAATACGTGCGCATGGCCCTGGGCGGCATGCGCGACGAAGCCGAGATTCGTGGGCACCGTCGCACCTATATTGGCGCTTTGCCCGGTAAGGTGCTGCAAAACCTGAACAAGGTCGGCACCAAGAACCCGTTGTTCCTCCTCGACGAGATCGACAAGCTGGGCACGGACTTCCGAGGCGACCCTTCCAGCGCTTTGCTGGAAGTGTTGGACCCCGAGCAAAACCACACCTTTGGTGACCATTACGTCGAGGTCGACTTTGACCTGAGCGATGTGATGTTTGTGGCGACCTCCAACTCGATGAACATTCCCTCGGCTCTGTTGGACAGGATGGAAGTGATCCGTTTGTCGGGTTACACCGAAGACGAAAAAACCAGCATCGCCATGAAGTATTTGCTGCCCAAGCAAATGACCAACAACGGCGTGAAAGATGCTGAGCTGAGGGTGACCGAAGAGGCCGTACGCGATGTGGTGCGTTACTACACCCGCGAAGCCGGTGTGCGGTCGCTTGAGCGCGAACTGGGCAAGATATGCCGCAAGGTGGTCAAGGCGCTCCTGCTCAAGCAAATGACGCCGCAGGTGGTGGTGAACGAGGACAACCTGAATGACTTTTTGGGCGTGCGCAAGTACACCTACGGCCGCGCGGAACAAAAGAACCAAGTGGGCCAGGTCGTCGGATTGGCATGGACCGAAGTGGGGGGCGATTTGCTGACCATCGAAGCGGCCCTGATGCCCGGCAAAGGGGTGATCACCCGCACCGGTTCCCTGGGCGATGTGATGAAAGAGTCGGTGGAAGCTGCGCGCACCGTGGTGCGCAGCCGCTCACGCTTCTTGGGCATCAAGGACGAGATTTTTGAGAAGAAAGATCTGCACATCCACGTGCCCGATGGCGCCACGCCCAAAGACGGCCCCAGCGCAGGTGCTGCCATGACCACGGCCATGGTGTCGGCCATGACGGGTATCCCGGTTCGCGCCGATGTGGCCATGACCGGTGAGATCACGCTGCGCGGTGAAGTCACCGCTATCGGGGGTCTGAAGGAAAAGTTGCTGGCGGCTTTGCGCGGTGGCATCAAGACTGTTCTCATTCCCGAAGACAACGTCAAAGACCTGCAGGACATTCCAGGCAATGTCAAAAATGGTCTGGAGATCGTGCCCGTCAAGTGGATCGACCAGGTGCTGGAAGTGGCTTTGGAAGCCAAGCCAACGCCCTTGAGCGACGAAGAAGTGGCCGCCGCCGCCTTGACCGCTGTGCCTGCAACGGCCAAAGCCGAGGCGGTGAAACATTGATGCAAAATTTTCAGGTCGACGCCAAAGTCGACCTGAAATTGAATTACAATTTGACCATTCCAGAGGACAGGGCATACAATGCCCAGTTCGCTGAAATACGCGGGAATAGCTCAGTTGGTAGAGCGCAACCTTGCCAAGGTTGAGGTCGCGAGTTCGAGCCTCGTTTCCCGCTCCAAATTTTCGAAAGAAGTGCCAACATCTTTCACTCGATTTTCATTTTGCGGGAATAGCTCAGTTGGTAGAGCGCAACCTTGCCAAGGTTGAGGTCGCGAGTTCGAGCCTCGTTTCCCGCTCCAGACATTTGAAAGAGAACCCTTCTTTCAGCGGCTTGTGAATCAACCGATCCACTTGTTCGTCTAACCTGGTTTTGGCGCGATAGCAAAGCGGTTATGCAACGGATTGCAAATCCGTCGAGCCCAGTTCGACTCTGGGTCGCGCCTCCAAACAAAAATGCCCCCGTACTGAACAGTCGGGGGCATTTTTTTTGGGTTTGGCAGGCCTTTTGGCGGCCCTGACCGCAGCCACTGAACTCGCTTGGCCTCCCAGTGTGTCAGTTGGCCCGGGCTACCCACACGGTGGCGCCTTCGGACCCATAGAGCTCAGCATGCGGCACATCGCGGGCCAGACGAAAGAAGTCACCGGCCTGCAGGTGTTTCACCTCTTCACCCAGGGTCAGCCAGTATTCCCCACGCGCCACATAGGCGCTGACATCAAAGGGGTGGGTGTGGGTGTCGAGTTTCAGGTCGGCAGTCCACTCGCGCACAATGATTTCATCAAAGCCCTCGTCGAGGGACTGAGCGGTGAAGCTTTCGAGGGTAGGAGAGGTCATGGCAAGGCCTTGGGTAGGTGAGAAACGAGGGTGGAGTGAACGGTGGTCAGGTCAGGCGGTGTACCAGTCCTTGACCGCTGCCACATAGCGGGCCACACCTTCGGCCACGGTGGCGGCGTCCAGAGAACCATAGGACAAGCGCTGGTAGTTGGCACTGGCCGTGTCGCTCAGGCCAAAGGCAAAACCGGGCAGGGTGGCCACACGGTGTTTTTCGACCATGGCACGGTTGAAAGCCATGGGGTCGGAGACGCCGGGCAGCTTCATCAGCACATAAAAAGCGCCTTGGGTCTTTGGAAAATCGACCAGATCACCCAGGCCCTGCAGCGCTTGGTTGACCTGTGCACGCACCTGGGCAAGGGCCTGCACTTTGGGTTGCACCCATTCGCGGCCCAGTTGCAGGGCTTGCAGCGCCAACAATTGAGACGCCACCGGGGCGCAGATCAGGTTGGTGTCTTGCACCTTGTTCATGGCTCCAAACAGGTCGGCCGGAAACACCACATAGCCCACGCGCCAGCTGGCCATACCGAAGTTTTTGGACATGGAATAAAACGACAAGGTGTGGTTTTGTGCGCCCGGAATCGATGCGGGCGAGAAGTGCCGGGCGCCGTCGTAGGTGAAGTATTCGTAGGCCTCGTCGCTGAAATGGTAGATGCCTGCGCGGGCACACAAGGCATTGACCGCTCGCAAGCATTCTTCGCTGTACACGGCCCCGGTCGGGTTGTTGGGTGAGACCGTGACGATGGCGCGTGTGCGCGACGTGATGGCGGCCGCCAGGGCGTCGACATCGAGGCTCCAGTCGCTGTGAGTGGGCACGGGCACAGGCACGCAACCGCACATGCGGATCGCCATTTCCTGGTTGAAGTAAAACGGCATGGGCAAGATGAATTCGTCGCCTGGATCGGCCACGGCCAGCACGCTGTTGAGAAAGGCCATGTTGCTGCCCGCCGTGACCATGACGATCGACTCGGTGCCGCAATGGATGTGGTTGTCGTCCGCCAGTTTTTGCCGGAAGCGGTCCACCAAGGGGGCGATGCCACCCACGGCCTGGTACTTGTTGAGCTGGGCATCGGCCATGAGGTTGGGCAACTCGGCCACCGCTTGTGCTGGCGGGCCGTAGTTCACAACACCTTGACCCAAGGAGATCGTGCCGGGATGCTCGCGCACCAGCTTGGCAATGGTGGGGATGATGGGGCTGTCCACCGCATCCATGCGGGCAGATTGGCGTTTCATGGTGTGTACCGTGGCTGAGGGCTTGAAAAATTGATGGTCTGCCGATCACTTGCCATTGATGGCCAGCAGCTCGACCTCGAACAACAACGTGGCTTTGGGCGGAATCACGCCCCCCGCGCCGCGGTCGCCATAGGCGGTGGCTGGCGGGCAAGTGAGCTTGGCCTTGCCGCCCACCTTCATCAGCTGCACGCCTTCAGTCCAGCAGGGAATCACGCGGCTCAATGGGAACTCGATGGACTCGTTGCGTTTGTAGGAGCTGTCGAATTCCTTGCCGTCGGGCAAGGTCCCACGGTAGTGGACCCTGACCGTGTCAGCGGCCTTGGGGCTGGCCCCGGTGCCGTCCTTGAGCGAGCGGTAGACCATGCCCGAGGCGGTGACCTGGGCGCCAGGCTCCTGGGCCGCGGCGGCCGTGACGGTGTTTTGGGCCTGGGCGGGTGATGCGGCCAGCAACAAGAGGGACAAGGTGGCGGTGCTGAGTGGGTGAGATGTTTTCATGGGCTGATTTTTGAGCAAATGGAGAGGTCGGGGCTTCACGTTCGGGGACAAGGAATCAGCCAAAGCTGGCGGTTTGGGCCAGTTGGCCCATGCGTGCGCCGATGCGGTGGAACTCGGCCACGGTCTGGTCGATGATCTGTCCGGCCGTCAAGACCTCGTGCACCAGGCCAGCCGATTGACCGGCCAGGGCGGGGGCGGCGTTCATGTTGCCGCCGAAGTACACGTCTTGAATGCCCTGGAATGCATCGGGGCCCATCAGGCCCGCCTCGTGCAGGCTTTGTGTGAATGGCGCTTTGAGTGCGCGGATGCAAGGTGAGGACTTGGTGTTGAGCATGTAGGTGCCTGTGGTGGGCGCATCCACAATGGCTTGTTTGTAGTGGCCGTGCACCGGGCTTTCGGCGCAGGCCACAAAGCGGGTGCCCATCTGAACCGCTTCAGCGCCCAAGGCAAATGCGGCCGCCATGCCGCGCCCATCCACAATGCCGCCAGCCGCAATCAGGGGCAGATCTGTTTTCTCGCGGATGGCCTGTAGCAGCACCAGGGTGCTGACCTCTTCAGGGTTCTTGAATCCCCCGCCCTCGGAGCCTTCCACCACCAGACCATCGACCCCAGCCTCAGCGCATTTGAGGGCGGCTTCCAGCGTGGGTACGGCGTGGTAGACCGCGATGCCCGCCGCCTTCAAGGGCGCCACGAATTTGGCTGGGCTGCCCGCCGAGGTGGTGACAAACCGGATGCCCGAGTCGCAGACGTAGCGCAGCATGGCATCGTCTTTCAAAAAACGGATGGGCAAATTCACACCAAAAGGCAGGCCCGAAGCCAGCATGGCGGCGATTTCGCGCTGGCAGTTCGCAGTCTCACCGGATGAGGTCTCGATGATGCCCAGCCCCCCCGCACGCGAGACGGCCATGGCCAAAGGGCTGCGAGCGATCCAGCCCATGGGGGCTTGCAAGATGGGGTAGCGGGCGCCAGTGTGGGCCAAAACACGGTTCATGGGTCTGCCTTGTGGATCAAAGTGAACATCTTAAGTGCCCGTTTGCGGTGCAGCAGTCGCGCAGTGGTCGCCCATGTTCTGCGCAGGGTCTCGAATGGGCTGGCACAGGTGCTCTTCATGCTTAAACTCACCAGATTCCACAGGAGATGTACCTCATGGCTTTGACCCTTTTTGCTTTTGACACCCCCAACGCCCGCAAAATCACGGTGGCGCTGGCGGAGATGGGCTTGACCTATTCGGTGAAGGTGGTGGACATCACTCAAAAAGAGCAGTTCGATCTAGCTTTTTTGAAAATCAGTCCCAACAACAAGATCCCGGCATTGCTGGACACCGAGGGACCCGACGGCCAGACACAAACGGTGTTCGAGTCCGGTGCCATCTTGATTTATTTGGCCGAGAAAACCGGGAAATTCCTGCCCGGCCGGGGCGCTGCTCGGGTGGCCACGCTGGAGTGGCTGATGTTCCAGGTGGGCGGCTTTGGACCGGCACCGGGCCAAGTGCACCACTATGTGGCCTTGAGCAACGAAGCCGACAAACGCTACGGTTTGGAGCGCTTCATGGCCGAAACCCTGCGTTTGTATGGCGTGATGGACCGCCGCCTGGCCGAGCATGCGTATTTCGCCGGGGATTTGTCGATCGCCGACTTTGCCATTTTGGGCTGGGTCTGGCGGCATCCCCGCCACCAGGTGGATTTGCAACAGTTTCCCCATGTGTCGCGCTGGTACCAGGCCATGATGTCCCGACCTGCGGTGCAAAAAGGCTTTGCCGTCTCGCTGCGCCGAGATTGAAGAGGGCCTTTGCCGATGCTGCAGTCCCAGCGGCGTGTGGACGCAAAAACCGCTTGAACAGTGCTTTGGGGTTGTTCCATACCCAAAATCCTTCTGCCTTGCGGTGCCGCAGGCGCCCACAGGGCCTTTCTTGTGGCTTAATATCGTTTTGCATTTTTTATCCGGAGCCACAGATGGGCAACAAAATCGTCACCGAAGCAGATCGTAAATTCACCCCCCCACTGCCTGCATTGCCAGGCGTGACCTTGCGCACAGGCGGCCGTGGCCAGCGTGTGAGCTTGGAGCGCGGTGTGGCGACACGCAGCAAGAAAAATCCTGGCAAGCGCTCCAAAAAGGGCGGTTGACCCCGGTGCGCTCTGCCCAGGCCGGGCCCGTACCCAGCCACTGATGAACTCAGTGGCTTTTTTATTGGTGTTTGCCGAACCCTTCAAGGTGGGGTCGTTGATCCAGGAGGGCTGAATGTTGATTTCTTATGGCGCTGTGTTGGTTGCGGGCATCATGCCGGTGGTGTGTGCAGGCATTGCCAAGTCGGGCTTCAAGGGTTATGACAACAGCGACCCCCGGGCTTGGCTGGCCCGCCAGACCGGGTTCCGGGCGCGGGCCAATGCCGCACAGGCCAACTGCTTTGAGGCGTTCCCGTTTTTTGCCGTGGGGGTCATCTTGGCCCTGCTCACCGGGGTCGATCCGGCCACGGTGGATGCGCTGGCCTCGTTTTTTGTCGCGGCGCGTGTGGCGTATGTGTTTTTCTACGTCACCGACAAGGCCAAATGGCGCACCATGGTCTGGTCAGCGGCTTACCTCACGGTGGTGGCCCTGTTTGCGTTGGCCATGCTGAATTTGCAGGTCAACTGAAGCAGAAACACCGCGTTATCAGGGCACAATAAGCGCTCTGCCCCGGTGGTGAAACTGGTAGACACACCGGACTTAAAATCCGTTGCTTCCGTAACAGGGGCGTGCCGATTCGATTTCGGCCCGGGGCACCATTTAGGAAAACATCATCATGAACCACGACAACGCACCGCTTGAGATTCACGTGCATGGTGATGTGCCGATCAAACCCGGCACCGACATCAAGGCCATCCAGGAGGCGCTCAAGCCCCTTTGGCACTACGCCGGAGCGCGTTCTTTGCATGAGGGCGCTGTGAGCCTGTACGAAGAAGAGCCGGGCATCCGTTTTGATGCCACCACCCAGCGCCTGAACCTGTGCTGGACCGTGCGCGGCGACGAGGATTTCCGCATGGTCATGGACGATCTGTGCATGAACCTCAACGACTTGTCTGCGGCGGGCACCCAGATTGAGGTGACGTTTTATGACACCGAATTCGACGACGAGGACGAGGCCCGTGGGGGCGAGTCCCGCGACGACTTTGTGATGCTCTTTGTCGGACCCGACCCGGGCGCCATCATGCAAGCCCAGCGCGATTTGCTGGTGCACGATGTGGTCAACATGATGGAGCGCCATTTTGATGGGGCCGAGTTGTCGGGTGTGGTGACCGAGATCGACAAGCTGTTCAGTCAGCGCTTTGACAGCCTCGTGAGTTCTCTGGACATCGGCAAACCGCCACGCGGTCCAGGGGGCGGCAATGGCCATGGCGGCGGTGGCCGTCGCCCACGTCATCTGCACTGATCGGAGCGCACCATGACCGCCCAAGGCATTCGTTCTGCGTTGAATCCGGGTGTGCGTGTGCGCGAGGTCTTTGGCTGGGCCATGTACGACTTCGCCAACTCGGGTTATTCCACCGTGGTCATCACGGCCGTGTTTGCCGCCTACTTTGTGGGCGGTGTAGCCGACGGGGCCGACTGGGCCACATTGGCTTGGACATCGGGTTTGAGCGTGTCGTATCTGATCGTGATGCTGACCATGCCGGGTTTGGGGGCCTGGGCCGACAGGGTGGCCGGCAAAAAACGCATGTTGATGTGGGTGACTGCGGGCTGTGTGGTCAGCACAGCGGCCTTGTCATTGGTGGGGCCAGGTCAGGTGGCGCTGGGTTTGTTCATCTTGGTGTTGTCGAACACTTTCTTTTCTTATGGCGAGTCGCTCACGGCCTCGTTTTTGCCAGAACTGGCCAAGCCTGAGGCCATGGGCCGTGTGAGCGGCTGGGGTTGGTCTTTGGGTTACATCGGCGGCATGCTCACCCTGGGCATTTGCTTGGCCTATGTGTTGGCCGCTCAGGCCCGGGGCGAAACAGGTGGGCAGTTTGTGCCGGTGACCATGTGGATCACGGCGGCCGTTTATGGCGCGGCAGCTTGGGTGACCTTTGCCCTGCTGCGCGAGCACTCGCCGCCGCAACCCAATGCCCCGGTGGTGACCGTGGCGCAGAGCTTGCGCGGCTTGCGACAGATCCTGCGCGAGGCGCTGCCGTACAAAGACTTCACGCGTTTGCTCGCGTGCGCGGTGGCTTACCAGGGCGGTGTGGCGGTGGCCATCACGCTTGCGGCCATTTATGCCGAGCAGGTCATTGGTTTTCAGCCCCAGGAAACCATGGTGCTGATCTTTGTGTTGAACCTGGCGGCATTTGCCGGAGCCTTTTTGCTTGGCCATGTGCAAGACCGCATTGGCCACAAACTGACGCTGGCGCTGACCTTGGTGGGCTGGGTGGCGACCTGCTTCATTGCGGCGCTGTCCACCGACAAGGGCATGTTCTGGTGGGCTGCGGCGATCGCGGGTTTTTGCATGGGCTCGAGCCAGTCATCGGGCCGGGCCATGGCGGGGCTGATGGTGCCGCCCCAGCGCCTGGGCGAGTTTTTTGGCCTGTGGACCTTTGCCATCCGGCTGGCCAGCATTTTGGGTCCCTTGACCTACGGCTTGATCACCTGGCTGAGTGACGGCAACCAGCGTCTGGCCATTGGCTCGACCTCCTTGTTGTTTGTGCTGGGGCTGGTCTTGTTGATGCCGGTGGACGTGGATCGTGGCCGCAGGGCAGCGCAATCGCCCACCTGAGTGCGCCCTAAAGCGAGGCAGGCACAGCCTCGCAAGCCTCTTCAGGCAAGCTTAGCCATCTCTGCGCAGCCGCTTGCAAGCCCTTCAAATCACCTGTGGTCAAGAGACGGATGGTGGGTGCAGCGCCCTTGGGCTGTGCTGCGTTCAATAGGCCCGCTGCCGCCAGCAAACGGTAGGTTTGACGCGCCACGGGTGCGCCGGTCGAGACCAGTTGCACATTCGGCCCCAACAAGGTGCGCAAATCGTTCTCGACAAACACATAGTGGGTGCAACCCAGCACCAGGGTGTCGATGTCGCCAGAGGCAGAACCAAAGCGGCCCATGGCCTGGGTGTAGTTTTGCAGCAAGTGCGTGATTTGCGCTTGCGCGGCATGCGATGGGTCTGGCAGGGTGCTTTGTTCGATGGCCAGGGCCAGCCCGTTGCAGGCCTGCACCACAAACGTCGCCTCGTCTTGCACGCTGGCCAACAAGCGAGAAAATTTCTCGCTGCCCACCGTCCCTCGGGTGGCGATCACGCCGATGCGTCGGGTGGTGCTCAAGGCCAGCGCGGGTTTGAGCGCGGGCTCGACACCCACCAGCGGCAGCGTGGGATAGGCGGCTCGTAAGCCCTGGATCGCCGCAGCCGTGGCGGTGTTGCAGGCCACCACCAAGGCTTTGATCTGGTGCTGGGTTTGCAGGAATTGGGCAATCGCATGGGTGCGTTGGCTGACAAAGTCCTCGCTTTTTTCGCCGTAGGGCGCGTGGGCGTTGTCGGCCAGGTACACAAAGCGTTCGTTTGGCAGTTCTTGTTGCAGGGCCCGCAGCACACTCAGTCCGCCAATGCCGCTGTCGAACACACCGATCGGGCGTTGGTCAGAAGTCATGGTGCGGCAGGTTTGAAAAAAGGCCGCTTGCGCGGCCTGTTCAAGCAGTGCGGCATCAGCCTGCGTTGACGCCAATGCCTTTGAACTCGCCCGTGGCGATGCGCTTTTGCCACTCGGCGGGGCCGGTGGTGTGGGCGCTGGTGCCGCCCGCGTCCACCGCCACCGTCACGGGCATGTCGACCACGTCGAATTCGTAGATGGCTTCCATGCCCATGTCGGCAAAGCCCACCACTTGGGCGTGCTTGATGGCTTTGGACACGAGGTAGGCCGCGCCGCCCACGGCCATCAGGTAAGCGCTCTTGTGCTTCTTGATGGCTTCGATGGCGACGGGGCCGCGCTCGGCCTTGCCGATCATGGCGATCAGGCCGGTTTTGGCCAGCATCATTTCGGTGAAGCCGTCCATGCGGGTAGCGGTGGTGGGACCTGCGGGGCCGACGGCTTCGTTGCCCACCGGGTCAACAGGGCCGACGTAATAGATCACGCGGTTGGTGAAGTCCACCGGCAGCTTCTCGCCCTTGGCCAACATGTCCTGAATGCGCTTGTGCGCCGCATCGCGGCCAGTGAGCATCTTGCCGTTGAGCAAGAGCGTTTGGCCGGGTTTCCAAGCGGCGACCTGCTCGGGCGTGAGCTTGTTCAGGTCCACGCGCTGGCTCTTTTCGGTATCGGCCGTCCAGCCCACGTTGGGCCACAGGTCGAGCGAAGGGGCTTCGAGGTAGCTGGGGCCGGAGCCGTCGAGCACAAAGTGCGCGTGGCGCGTGGCGGCGCAGTTGGGGATCATGGCCACGGGCTTGCTGGCCGCGTGCGTGGGGTACATCTTGATCTTGATGTCCAGCACCGTGGTCAGGCCGCCAAGGCCCTGTGCACCAATGCCCAGAGCGTTGACCTTGTGGTAGAGCTCCAGACGCATTTCTTCGACCTGGTCGAGTTTCTCGCCCTTGCTCGATTTTTCGAGCAGTTGGTACATGTCCAGGTCGTCCATCAGGCTTTCTTTGGCCAAGAGCACGGCTTTTTCGGCGGTGCCGCCGATGCCGATGCCCAGCATGCCGGGTGGGCACCAGCCCGCGCCCATGGTGGGCACCGTCTTGAGCACCCAGTCAACGATGCTGTCGCCGGGGTTGAGCATGATCAGCTTGGACTTGTTTTCACTGCCGCCGCCTTTGGCCGCCACGGTCACATGCACATGGTGGCCGGGCACGATCTTGGTGAAGATCACGGCGGGGGTGTTGTCTTTGGTGTTTTTGCGGTTGAAGTGCGGGTCGGACACCACCGATGCACGCAGCATGTTGTCGGGGTGGTTGTAGCCACGGCGCACGCCTTCGTTGACCGCGTCTTCCAAGCTGCCGGTGAAGCCGTCGAACTTCACATCCATGCCGACTTCAAGGAACACGTTGACGATGCCGGTGTCTTGGCAAATCGGGCGGTGGCCGATGGCGCTCATCTTGCTGTTGGTCAGGATCTGCGCAATCGCGTCCTTGGCGGCTGGGCTTTGCTCGCGCTCGTAAGCGCTGGCCAGGTGCGAGATGAAGTCGGCCGGGTGGTAGTAGCTGATGTACTGCAGGGCAGCAGCAACGGATTCGATGAGGTCGTCTTGTTTGATCAGTGTGGTCATGGTGGTGTGATCCCGTGAAAATCAAAAATCGGTCGTTGTCAGGCGCTCTTAGGCGCTCAATGGGCCTTGTCGTGGTGCGACATCAGGCGGTCGGCATAGGCAATAGCAATGGCGCTGAGCAAGAAGGCCATGTGGATGATGGTTTGCCACATCAGCACTTTTTCATCGTAGTTGGCGGCGTTGATGAAAGTTTTGAGCAGGTGGATCGAGCTGATGCCGATGATGGCCGTGCCCAGTTTGACCTTGAGCACCGAGGCGTTCACATGGTCCAGCCATTCGGGTTGGTCGGGGTGGCCTTCCAAATTGAGGCGCGAGACAAAGGTTTCGTAGCCGCCCACGATGACCATGATCAGCAAGTTGGAGATCATGACCACATCGATCAGGGCCAGCACGACCAGCATGATCACGGTTTCGTTCAATGAGGTGATGGGGGCGTCGGTTTTATAGCCAATGCTGGTGATCAGGGCCTGCAGGGCGGGTTGACTGCCAAACGCCGCTTCCAACAAATGGACCAGTTCCACCCAAAAATGGAACACATACACGGCTTGGGCCGCAATCAAGCCAATGTACAAAGGCAGTTGCAACCAGCGGCTGGCGAAAATGAAACTGCTCAACGGGCTCAAATTGCTTTTTGTCGGGGGTGTGGGTTTGGACATGGTTTTCCAGTGTGGGAAGTCCGGGACTTCGGGCAAACCCGAATTTTAGGGCTTAGATGGCTGCTTCGAGCTGAAACTTGTGCAAGACTCGCGTCAGTCAGTGCTTTGTAAGAGCGAAAGCCGACATTTGCACCAGTTTTGAAAACGCCCCTGTCCTTGAGGAGACAAACCCGATGAGTTCCACCATTTACCAACCCAGCGCAGACTTCGTTAAAAACGCCAACGTCTCCGGCCTGGCCGCCTACGAGGCCCTGTGCAAGGAAGCCGAAACCGATTACCAGGGCTATTGGGGCCGTCTGGCCAAAGAGCTGATCACTTGGAAGACCCCTTTCACCAAAGTGCTCGACGAGTCCAATGCGCCATTCTTCAAGTGGTTCGAAGACGGCACCTTGAACGCTTCTTACAACTGCCTTGACCGCAACGTTGAAAAAGGCCTGGGCGACAAGACCGCCATCATCTTCGAAGCCGATGGCGGCGAAGTGACCAAGGTCACTTACAGCCAGTTGCTGGCCAAGACCTGCCAATACGCCAATGCCCTGAAGAGCTTGGGCATCAAAAAGGGTGACCGTGTGGTCATCTACATCTCCATGTCCATCGAAGGCGTGGCCGCCATGCAGGCCTGCGCCCGCATTGGCGCGACCCACTCGGTGGTATTCGGTGGTTTCTCGGCCCAGTCCCTGCGTGACCGCATCGAAGACACAGGCGCTGTCGCCGTGATCACCGCCGATAACCAGGTGCGCGGCGGCAAGCTGCTGCCCCTCAAATCCATCGTGGACGAGGCCATCAACTTGGGCGGCTGCGGCTCCATCCAGAACGTGCTGGTGGTCAAGCGCTCAGGCGCTGACATCGCCATGACCGCTGGCCGCGACTTGTGGATGGCCGAGCTGGCCGACCAGCAAGCCACCACCTGCGAGCCCGAGTGGGTCGGTGCCGAGCACCCCTTGTTCTTACTCTACACCTCCGGCTCCACCGGCAAACCCAAAGGTGTGCAGCACAGCACAGGCGGCTACCTGCTGCACGCCGCACTGACCACCAAGTGGACCTTCGACCTGAAGGCCGACGACGTGTTCTGGTGCACGGCCGACATCGGCTGGGTCACCGGCCACACCTACATCACCTATGGCCCCTTGGCCTTGGGCGGCACCGAGATCGTGTTCGAGGGCGTGCCCACTTATCCTGATGCTGGCCGCTTCTGGAAGATGATCCAGGACCACAAGGTCTCGATCTTCTACACCGCGCCCACCGCCATCCGCTCGCTCATCAAAGCCGCGGAAGCCAACGACGCTGTGCACCCCAAGAGCTACAACTTGAGCAGCCTGCGCTTGCTGGGTTCGGTCGGCGAGCCGATCAACCCCGCCGCGTGGGAGTGGTACCACCAGCATGTCGGCGGCGGCAATTGTCCCATTGTGGACACTTTCTGGCAAACCGAAACCGGTGGCCACATGATCACGCCCTTGCCTGGCGTGACCCCCATGGTGCCAGGTTCTTGCACACTGCCGTTCCCCGGCATCCAAGCGGCCATCGTGGACGAAACCGGTAAAGACATGCCCAACGGCCAAGGCGGCATTTTGGTTGTGAAGAAGCCATGGCCTTCGATGATCCGCACCATTTGGGGCGACCCTGAGCGCTTCAAGAAGAGCTACTACCCAGAAGACTTCAAGGGCAAGTACTACTTGGCAGGCGACGGCTCGATCCGTGACGAGAAAACCGGTTACTTCACCATCACCGGCCGCATCGACGACGTGCTGAACGTCTCAGGTCACCGCATGGGCACGATGGAAATCGAATCGGCCTTGGTCAGCTGCACCGAGCTGGTGGCCGAAGCCGCTGTGGTGGGCCGTCCAGACGACACCACTGGCGAAGCCATTTGCGCCTTCGTGGTGCTCAAGCGCTCTTTGCCCAACACCGAAGAAGGCAAGGCGATTGCCAAGCAGTTGCGCGACCACATCGCCAAGGAAATTGGCCCGATCGCCAAGCCCAAGGACATCCGCTTTGGTGAGAACTTGCCCAAGACCCGTTCGGGCAAGATCATGCGTCGCTTGCTGCGTTCGCTGGCCAAAGGCGAGGAGATCACACAAGACATCTCCACGCTGGAGAACCCCGCCATCCTGGGGCAGCTGGGTCAGGCTTACTGATCTTGAGACCTGTCTGCAGCGGGCATCTGACCGCTGCATGCGATGCAAAACAAAAGGCAGCCTCGGCTGCCTTTTGTCATGCTGCAGGGGCGTGTCAGGTTTTCATGGCCAAGCCCAAACGCTCGATGGTCGCTTTCTCGGACTGGAACGTGTCGCGGATGAACTTGGTGTATTCCTCGGTGCCCATGTAGATCACCGACTGGTCGTACTTGTCAAAGCTGGCCAGTACGGCCGGGTCTTGCAGCGTGCTCCTGAAGGCGTCGTGCAGGCGTTTGACCACGGCCGGGTCCATGCCCTTGGGGCCGCCAATGCCAAAGGGGGAGTCGGACACGGTGTCGAAACCGAGTTCGTTGAGCGTGGGCACGTTGGGCCAGCGCTTGGTGCGTTTGCTGCCGTAGGTGGCCAGCAGGCGCATGGTGCCCGCCTCGACCTGCGGGGCCCAACCGGTGGCGTCGCTGTGCGACATGACATGGCCACCCAACACCGCTTGTACGCCATCGGCGCTGCCTTTGAAAGGGACATGGGTGACGTCGATCTTGGCTTTGCTGGCGAATTCAGCAAAGGCCAGGTGCGGTGTGGTGCCGTTGCCCGTGGAGCCGTAGGTGAATTTGCCCGGGTTGGCTTTGGCAAATGCCACCAAGTCGGCAATGGAACGGATGGGGGAGTCGGACCGCACCACCACACCAAAGGTGTAGCCCGTGAGGCAGGCGATGTAGGTGAAGTCTTTGAGCGGGTCGAACTGCATCTTCTGCATGTGCGGCAAACGCGCGACGCCGATGGTGATTTGCGACAGGGTGTAGCCGTCTGGCTGGGCACGCACCAGCTCGTTGGGGCCCAGCATGCCGCTGGCGCCCGGTTTGTTTTCGATGACCACTTGAACACCCAAGGCCTTGGTGGCGCTTTCGGCCAAAGCACGCATCACCGCATCGGTGGAGCCGCCTGCAGGCCATGGGCAAATGAGTTTGATGGGCTTGGTCGGAAAAGCCTGGGCTTGCGCCAGAGTGGGAAATGCCACCGTGACTGCGGCGGCGGCGGATGCCTGAACAAATGTGCGTCGTGACGTGCCTTGGGTTTTCACACCGGTCTCCTGTTTGAATGCGATGTGAGCATTCCAAAGGAAGCAGCGTGACCTGACAAGAGGGCAAACCTGAGCCCAGGCCCGGGCGAGGTCGCTTTCGCGACTGTGCCTCAGTCACCCTTGACCACGCCCTCGCGCCGGGGGTCGGCCCCGCCAAACCAGCCGTTGGGGGTGCGTTCGATCGCCTGCAGGCCGCTGGTCATCTCCATATCTCGCACCTCATGGCCACGCGCTTTGAGCGCGTCCACGGTGCTGCTGTTGAAACGTTGGGCTTCGAGCATGGTTGGGCCCCCCAGCGAGCCGAAGTTGGGCAGGTCAATCGCCTGCTGCGCGTTCAGTCCCCAGTGCAGCGTGCCGGTGAGCAGCTTGGCGGTGTAGTGGATGATGGCGGCGCCCCCCGGGCTGCCGCCGCTCATGAGCAGTTGGCCTGTGGTTTTGTCGAATACCAAAGTGGGTGACATGGATGAGCGGGGACGCTTGCCCGGCTCGACCCGGTTGGCGATGGAGCGGCCCTGGGCATCGGCAGGGGCCAGGCTGAAATCGGTCAACTCGTTGTTGAGCAAAAAGCCGCCGGGGCGAGACGGGTCGGTGGTCACCATGCGGCGCGAGCCAAAGGCGGCTTCGATGGTGGTGGTCATGGCCACCGCACGGCCTTGGGCATCGACCACGCTGATGTGGCTGGTGCCGTATTCGGTTTGTGTGGGCATGGGCGCGAAGCTGGTGGTTTGGCCACCGGGTTGGCCCGCTGGGGCTGATTTCATGGCCTGTGCACCGATCAGCTGGCTGCGTTCACGCAAGTAGCCCAGTGCCAGCAGGCTGCGCCAGTTGCCAGCAGGCGCTTGCACAAAGTCAGGGTCGGCCACAAATTGCGCCCGGTCGGCAAAGGCCAGGCGAGAGGCCTCGGTGTACCGGTGCAAAAAGTCGGGCGAGGGCAGGCCAGCGGTCAGTTCGGGGCCTTCGGCTGCAGTATTGCCCAGCATGCCCAAAATCTGGCCGATGGCGATATGGCCCGAAGACGGTGGAGGAAAGCCACAGAGGCGGTAGGCCCGCGCTGAAGCGGTGTGGTCAAAACACAGGGCTTCGCGCATGCGGGGCTGGTAGCTGGCCAGGTCTTGCAGACTCAGGGTGCCGGGGCGTGGGGCTTGTGCGGTCCGGGCCACCATGGCTTGGGCCACGGGCCCTTCGTGCAGGGCGCGGCTGCCCTGGGCCGCGATGAGGCGCAGCACATGCGCGTATTCGGGGTTGCGCAGCACATGGCCCACAGGCCAGGCCTGCCCATCGGCTTGGTAGAAAAAGCGCAGGGCCAGCGGGTCTTTTTTGAGCAGCGCGTCGGCGTTCAGCAAGGCGTGCAAACGGGGGCTGACCCGAAAGCCTTGCTCGGCCAGGGTGATGGCGGGCTGCAGCAGCTGCGCCCAAGGCAGGCTGCCGTGTTGGCGGTGTGCTGCTTCGAGCATGCGCACCGCGCCGGGCACGCCCACCGAATGCCCGCTTTGCACCGCCTCTGGAAACGGCAGCGGCTTGCCTTGGTCCATGAACATGTCTGCGCGGGCGCCCGCGGGGGCAGTTTCGCGCCCGTCGTGGGCCGTGACCTTTTGGCCATCAAAGTGCAACAAAAACGCACCACCGCCAATGCCGCTGGACTGCGGCTCCACCAGGCCCAGCACCATCTGCACGGCAATGGCGGCATCGAGCGCTGAGCCGCCTGCACGCAAGACCTGGTGGCCCGCGTCGGTGGCCAGTGGGTTGGCGGCGGCCACCGCCTGGCGCGTGAAAGCCCAGCCGGGTTTGGCCGTGTTGCCACTGGCCGCTTCGGGCTGGATGGCCAGATCGGGCACGCTGTAGCGCCAATTGTTGGCGGGGGGCTGTGTGGTGCAGCCGCTCAACAATGCCAGCAGGGTCAGGCTCAAAGGCAGGTGTGTGTTCATGGGTTCTTTCTTGGGTGAACAGCCGCATGCAGGGGCTCGATGGTGGCAGTGGGGCGTTTGAATGGACGCCCAGTCCAGCTCAGGGTGTGCGCCATGGTTGATTTTGCAATGCCGCCTTCAGTTGCGGCAAGAGCCTCTGGGCTTCACGCTCGCCCGATTGCCGGGCCATTCGGAAAAAAGCGGTGGTGGGTCGCGTGGCAAAACCCATGTCGGGGTGGATCACAAAATCGGCGTGTTGCAGTTCCGGGTCGATGCGGTCACGTCTGCGGGCTTCGCGTTCCAGGCGGGTGGCAGATGTGCCCTCGGGGGCGCTGCCCGGTCGGGCGGTCACGTCGACGGCGATCACAAACCGGGCCCCGGCCTGGCGGGCTGCGCGAACGGCAACAGGCAAGGATTCGTCACCGTCTTCGTATTCCACACCTCGAATGCCCACGGGCGAAAAGACGCGGTGAACGGCGCTGGAGGCACGAACCGCTACCCCCACATTGCCTGCGCTGAAAAACACCGGCTGTTTGTCTGGCAGGCGAGTGGCCACGGCAATGAATTTGCGCGGCATGTCTTCGATGTTGCTGTGGTTCAAGCCCTTGTTCACATAATCTTGCAGGCGTTGCCCGTGAATCCAGCCTCGGTCGGCGAAAACGGAAAAATCAAACACCGTGAGTGGGCCGCCCGTTTGAGACAAGTCATCCAAAGCTTGGGCCGAGTAGCCCTGTGCCCAAAATGAACCGAGCAAGGCGCCCACGCTGGAGCCAACCACCAGGTCCACAGGGATGCCCGCGTCTTCAAGTACCCGCATCACGCCAATGTGGGCATAACCGCGTGGGCCGCCGCTGCCGAGCACCAGTGCCACACGCGGTGAGGGTGTCATGGCGGGCACGGCGCTCATGGCCACGGGGCTGTTGGGCTGATCGTGGTTGAACTGGGCACAGGCCGTGACGGCCCCTGTGGCGATGAGCAGGGCGGCCAACGCCCAGCGGCGGCCTGGATCAGTTTTCATGCATTTTGGGGGTGGGTGCTGAGGGGGCTGGGCTGGCCTGGGCTTTTGCTGGCGTGGGCCCTTGGGTCAGGGCGGTGTGCATCATGCCCATCAAATAGGGTTCGGCCTGCGCTGGCACGCCGGGCGTGAGCACGAGGTGCTGCATGACGTTGGACTGCTGGATGCTGGCCATGCCGTGCAGGGCCGACCAGATGAAGAGGGCTTGCAGCTCCGCTTGGGCCAACAGGGCCAGCATGTCGCTTTGTGGGGCGCTGGCGCGTTGTTGCAAGTGCCGCAGCAAGTGGTTTCGCAACAAGTCAAAAGCATGCACCGCATGGCGCACCAGTTCGGGATGGGCCGCTGGTTCGGGCCATGGGGTGCCAAACATCAGGCGGTATTCAAGGGGATGCTGAGCGGCGTAGCGCATGTAGGCTTCGCCCATGCCCAGCAGCGCATCCGAGGTGTGCGCTTGGGACGCTTGGTCCAGATGGTTGGCGAAATCCTCAAAGCAGCGCTGCATGATGGCCGCGAGCAAGTGGTCGCGGCTGGGGTAGTGCCGGTAGGGGGCTTGGTGTGAAACCCCCAGTTTGCGGGCGACATCACGCAGGCTCAAGCCCTCAATTCCTTGTTCCGCAATCACTTCGCGGGCCGCTTGAATGCAGGCTTCTTTCAGATCCAAGTCGTGGAAGGTTTTGACCATGTTGTCTGAAAAGTAGACGGATGTTGACAATGTCAACAGTCTAAGCGACACTGGTAGACGGTGTCAACTTGCGGAGATGTGATGTCATTGATGGAGACGGTGCAAAGCTTGGCGCAATCGGCCATGGGCTGGCCCGAACTGAGCGCGGCGCAAAAAACCTTGTGTGTTTATGGGCTGGTGATGGTGGCCTTGCTGCTGCCGATTTATGCCCTGTCGTGGTTCGATCTGCGCACGCTGCGCGAGGTGGGCATTTGGGCCAAACCCATGAAGTTCATGGCAGGCACGGCGCTGTTTGCCTTGACCACGGTGTGGCTGAGCACCTGGGTGCCTGGCCAGGTGGGGCATGACCCCAGCTTTCCGTGGATCGCGACATTGATCATCGTCACCTCCTTGTTTGAGGTGGTCTACATCACCGTCCAAGCGGCCAAAGGCGAAGGCTCTCACTACAACACCACGGACCCACTGCGGGCCATGATGTTTGGGCTGATGGCGCTGGCGGCGGTGGGTTTGGTGGCATCCCAAGCTTGGCTGGCGTGGGTGATCTGGAAAGCCTTGGGGTCCGCGGTGCTCACGCCCACCACTTTGGCGGTGCTTTGTGGTTTGGTCTTGACCTTTGCGCTGTCCACAGTGAGTGGCTTCATGTTGGGGGGCAAGCAGCCGCCTGCTGGTGTGGGCTGGCCGGTGGTGGGGTGGCACACTTGGCAAGACCTGCGGCCCGCGCATTTTTTGGCGGTCCATGCCCAACAATTCATCCCACTGGCGGGTTTGCTGGCCGAACGGCTGATGGGCCAGGCCGCCATACCTGGGGTGATCGCTTTCACGCTCAGTTATTTGGCGGCATGGGTCGCCTTGAGTGTGATGGGTATGGCAGGCTGAGCCCCATGGCCCATGGCCATTGACTGCTCGAATCACCGGCCCATTTGGGGGCCGGTGGGTCAAATCACTTCGGTGCCAAGCGAATCGCGCCGTCCAATCGGATCACTTCGCCGTTGAGCATGTCGTTTTCGATGATGTGTTTGGCCAATTTGGCGTAGTCCTGCGGGGTGCCCAAGCGGCTGGGGAAGGGCACGCCTGCGGCCAGCGCGTCTTGCACTTCTTGCGGCATGCCAAAGAGCATGGGGGTGCCGAAAATGCCGGGGGCAATCGTCATGTTGCGGATGCCGTTGCGGGCCAGGTCGCGGGCAATGGGCAAGGTCATGCCCACCACGCCACCTTTGGATGCGGCATAAGCGGCTTGGCCGATCTGACCGTCGTAGGCCGCCACGCTGGCGGTGGAAATCAGCACGCCACGCTCGCCTGTGGCCTCGGGCTCGTTTTTGCACATGGCTTCCGAGGCCAGGCGGATCATGTTGAAGGTGCCGACCAGGTTGACCATGATGGTCTTGGTGTAGACGGCCAGGCTGTGTGCGCCGTTTTTACCCACCGTCTTTTCGGCCGGGGCGATACCTGCGCAGTTGACCAAGCCCATGAGTTTGCCCATTGATACGGCTTGGGCCACCACGGCTTGGCCGTCGGCCTCGTTGCTCACGTCGCATTTGAGAAAGGCGCCGCCCAGTTCTTTGGCAATCGCTTCGCCTTTTTCGGCCTGCATGTCGGCGATCACGACCTTGCCGCCGTTGGCCGCCAGCATGCGTGCTGTGCCTTCGCCCAAGCCCGATGCGCCGCCGGTGACGATGAAAACTTTGCCTTGAATGTCCATGTTTCGCTCCTGAATGTGGTTGACGTTACGTCAACGTCAATTATGCCCTTTGGCCATCAGCTGCCAAAGGCCAGCCCGCCTGCCAAAGTGGGGACGGGATGAGGCTAGGCCTGTGCCCAATCCCAGGTTTTTCTGCAAACGCGGTACGCGGGTACCGGTTTGGATGGATGTGCACGGGGCTTCTGGTTCTCTAGCATGGGGGCAGGCTCGGGTGCATCGCCCGGTTGGCATTAGGACAGGAGAACCGCATGGCTTCAGAGCTCTCATGGGACATGAAGGAGACGGCTTTGGTGCGCACCGACGACAACTGGCGTCGGGCTTGCACCTTATTGGCCACGGCCGACATCCGGGTCGGGGGTGGCAGGCCTTGGGACATGCGGGTGCACCACCCAGCCACCTTTGACCGCATCCTGACGCGGGGCAGCTTGGGCTTGGGTGAGAGCTACATGGACGGCTGGTGGGACTGCGACCAGGTGGATGAACTGATCACCCGCATCTTGCGTGCGAGGCTGGACGAGCGGGTGGGTCGGGTGGGGTGGTTGTGGGCGTCACTCAAGGCGCGGCTGACCAATTTGCAATCGCCGCACCGGGCTTGGCAAGTGGGGGAAGAGCATTACGACTTGGGCAACGATTTGTACGAAGCCATGCTGGACCCGTCTATGGCCTACAGCTGCGGCTATTGGTCTACGGCCCAAACCCTGGCGCAGGCGCAAGAGGCCAAGCTGGATTTGATTTGCCAAAAGTTGCAACTGCGACCCGGCATGACGCTGCTGGACATCGGTTGCGGCTGGGGCAGTTTGATGCTGTTTGCCGCCCAGCATTACCGGGTGCAGTGTGTGGGGCTGACGGTGTCCAAAGCACAAGCCCGGCTGGGCGCAGACAAGGCGGGAGATTTGCCTGTGTGTTTTGAGCTGGCCGATTACCGACAGTTCAACCCGCAGGGCGAGCAGCGCTTTGACCGCATCGCCTCGGTCGGCATGTCGAGCATGTGGGCCACAAAAACTACCGCGCCTACTTTGACATGGCCCGGCGTTGCCTGCGCGACGACGGTTTGTTTTTACTGCACACCATTGGCAAAAACAGGGCCGGGGCAGGGATCGACCCGTGGATCGAAAAATACATTTTCCCCAACGGGACGTTGCCCTCGGCTTCGGAGATGGCGTTTTACAGCGAGGACCAGTTTGTCATGGAGGACTGGCACAACTTGGGTGAGGACTACGACAAGACCCTCATGGCCTGGCATGCGCGTTTTGAGGCGGCGTGGCCTGCGCTCAAAGACCGTTATGGCGAGCACTTTTACCGCATGTGGCGCTATTACCTGCTGTGCTGTGCAGGCACTTTCAGGGCCCGCGACAACCAGCTGTGGCAGGTGGTGCTGTCACCCAGTGGCCAGGCGGGGGGCTACCGCAGGCCGTTGCTGTGAGGGGCTGGCATCGCACCGCCTGACCCCAATCCATTCAGTCGCACCCAATCGTGCTCCAATGCGCGGGTTCCATATTTCGCTTTGCGCCCAGCCCCTATGCCCAGCCCTTCGCCCGCTCGCACGTCTTTTCCCGTCGCCCAAATCTGGCCTCTGTCGGCCCGGTGGTTTTTGGTCTTAGGAGCGCTCAGCGCTTGCGCCAGCGTGGTGTTCAGTGCCGCCTTCGCGCATTTGCCGGTGCTTGCCGGGGGCGTGCCCACGGCGGTGCAAACCGCTTTGAGCCAGCAGCAATTCCATTCGCTGGGTTTGCTGTTCACGGGGCTGGCGATTCGGGTCTGCGGGCCGTCGCGTTGGTTGCAGGCTGCGGGCTGGCTCATGCTGGTCGGTTTGCTTTTGTTCAGTTTCAACCTCTATGCCCGGCATGTCTTGGCATGGGATGCCTTGCGCGCCCTGGTGCCGTGGGGTGGTGCGGCGTGGATATTGGCTTGGCTGGCTTTGGCCGTGGGTTTGGTGCAGGGAAGTGGGAGATTCAATCGACAGCCTTGAGTTGAAAGCTTTTTCCTATGGGGCTGATAGAAACTACTCATGAGTGGAAACCCTAGGACGCATTATGATTGCGACCAATGAGTTTTCTCATTTGATAGTTTTTTTAAACCAACCCAAGGAAATGACCATGTCCTCTTTGATCAATACCCAAGTCCAGCCTTTCAAGACCCAGGCCTTCCACAATGGCAAATTCGTGCAAGTGTCCAACGAAACCCTCAAGGGCGAGTGGTCTGTGCTGATTTTCATGCCCGCAGCCTTCACCTTCAACTGCCCCACTGAAATCGAAGACGCGGCCGACAACTACGCAGCTTTCCAAGCCGCTGGTGCCGAGGTCTACATCGTGACCACCGACACCCACTTCTCGCACAAGGTGTGGCACGAGACTTCGCCTGCAGTGGGCAAGGCCAAGTTCCCATTGGTTGGCGACCCAACACACCAGCTGACACGCGCTTTTGGCGTGCACATTGAAGAAGAAGGTCTGGCATTGCGCGGCACCTTCATCATCAACCCCGAAGGCATGATCAAGACTGCCGAAGTGCACTCCAACGAGATCGCACGCGATGTGTCCGAGACCCTGCGCAAGCTCAAAGCCGCTCAGTACACCGCCGCCAACCCTGGCCAAGTGTGCCCCGCCAAGTGGAAAGAAGGTGCCAAGACTTTGGCCCCTTCCATCGACCTGGTCGGCAAGATCTAATTCTTGACCTCTACGCCCTGTATCGCAGGGCGTTGAGCACAGCACATCCGGGCCACAAGCTGGGCGTGTGCTGTCCTCAACGATTTCCCCCAACCCCCCTCTGTCCGAGGCCCCGTCAAAAGCGTGGGCCTGGGATGAATGCAGCCTGAAACCGGAGAACACCATGCTCGACGACACCCTCAAAGCCCAATTGCAGCAATACCTTGCCCTGTTGCGCCAGCCGATTCGCCTGATCGCTTCGCTGGACGACAGCGAGACCGGCGGCGACATGAAAAACCTGTTGGAAACCATCGTGGGTCTGTCCGACAAGGTGACGCTGGACACAACGGGTGACGATGCCCGTAAGCCATCATTTGTGGTGGCGCGTGAAGGCCAAAGCACCGGTGTGCGCTTTGCCGGTTTGCCGCTGGGCCACGAGTTCACATCGCTGGTGTTGGCCTTGCTCTGGACCGGTGGTCATCCCCCGAAGGTCGAGCAAGACGTGATCGACAGCATCAAGGCCCTGGATGGCGACTTCAATTTCGAGGTCTACATGTCGCTCAGCTGCCACAACTGCCCCGACGTGGTGCAGGCGCTGTCGCTCATGGCCATCGTGAACCCGAATGTGAAGACCGTGGTCATCGAAGGCGGCGCCTTCCAGGCCGAAGTCGAAGCACGCCAGATCATGGCCGTGCCCATGGTGTTCCTGAACGGTCAGGTGTTCGGTTCGGGCCGCATGTCGGTCGAAGAAATCGTGGCCAAGATCGACACCAACGCCGGTGAACGCGACGCGGCCAAGCTGACCGCCAAAGACCCCTTTGACGTGTTGATCGTGGGCGGTGGCCCGGCCGGTGCTGCAGCTGCCGTGTACGCGGCCCGTAAAGGCATTCGTGTGGGCGTGGCGGCTGAGCGTTTTGGCGGCCAGACCAACGACACCATGGCCATCGAGAATTACATCTCGGTGCTGGAGACCGACGGTCCCAAGTTTGCGGCGGCTCTGGAAGCACAAGTGCGCCACTACGAGGTGGACATCATGAACTTGCAGCGTGCCGACAAGATCATTCCCGCCAGCCAGCCCGGTGGCCTGATCGAAGTGCAGATGGCCAATGGTGCCAGCCTCAAGGCCCGCTCGGTCATCCTGTCCACCGGCGCCCGCTGGCGCAATGTCAACGTGCCCGGCGAAGCCGAGTACAAAAACAAGGGCGTGGCTTACTGCCCGCACTGCGACGGCCCCTTGTTCAAGGGCAAGCGCACCGCCGTGATTGGCGGCGGCAACTCCGGCATCGAAGCGGCAATCGACCTGGCCGGCATCGTGGCCCACGTCACGGTGTTTGAATTTGCCGACCAGCTCAAGGCCGACGCAGTCTTGGTGAGCAAGCTCAAGAGTCTGCCCAACGTCACGATCCACACCAACGCCCAAACCACCGAAATCACCGGTGCCGACGGCAAGGTCAATGGCATTCGTTACAAAGACCGCATCACGGGTGATGACCACTGGGTGGAGCTCGAAGGCGTGTTCGTGCAAATTGGTCTGGTGCCCAACACCGAGTTCCTCAAAGGCACCTTGGAGTTGAGCAAATTTGGCGAGATCGTGGTGGACGCCAAAGGCCACACCAATGTGCCCGGCGTGTTTGCAGCCGGTGACTGCACCACCGTGCCTTACAAGCAGATCGTCATTGCCGCAGGCGAGGGCGCCAAAGCCGCCTTGAGCGCTTTTGACCACCTGATCCGTTTGCCTGCTTTGCCGGTGAATGACACCACAACAACCGCGCACGCAGAAGCCGTTTAAGCCGACGGTTTTCAATCCCCAAGGAGCGCTGTGATGACGTGTTTTGTGATCGACCCCACCGCTAAAACCATCACCCCCGTCCCTTGGGACGGTGGGCTGGATGCGATCCGTCAGCTCATCGGTTTTGAAACCATCGACAGCGACGAGATCGATGCGAGTGGTGACCGTTTGTTTTTCGACGAAAAATGCTTCATCCGCCAGACCCCGGGTGTTGGCCGATTTCAGCTCGACAGCCTGGCCCCGGTGGCCGGGGTGGGCGTGGTGGTGGGGGCTGGGGTGTCTGCCCCGCAAGTGACCCTTCAGGCCTTGCAGGGGCGGGTCAAGTTTTTGTGAACGGCTACGGCTGCAGCGGGGCTTTCCCGTTGGGTCTTGAGAAATTCACGCCCGGCATGCTTGCCGGGTTTTTATTTGGTCAGGATCAATTTGCCGTGCCGCGTGGTTTGCAGGCGATAGATTTCGCCCAAGTGGCGAATGAACACCAGGGCCTGCTCGCCCAAGAGGTCATGGCTGTCCAGCGTGCGCGGACGGGTTGACCGGCTTGCGCTGCGGTTGTCAGTCGGCACCGACACGGGCGTTTCTGGCGCGATGGTCGATTTGGCGGGGTCGGTCGGCGCAGTCTCAGGCGGTTTCAAGGTCATGGTTTTTGGCCCTCGGTCACAAAACCTATTTTTGTCAGCCCCGCACGCTGCGCAGCGCTCATGGCTTGGGCCACATGTTCATAAGCGACTTTTTTGTCGCCCCGGATGTAGAGCTGGGGTTGCGGGTCTTTGCCCGCGTGTTCGCGCAGCGCATCCTCCAGCGCGTCAGCCGCTACAGGCTGTTGGCCTAAAAAGAACTGGCCCCGGCTGTCCACGGTCAGTTGAAGGTTTTCGGGCGGTGTTTTTTCTTGGCTGCTGGGGGTGCGAGGCAGTTCCACCTTGACTGCGTGTTGCACCACCGGGATGGTGATGATGAAGATGATGAGCAGCACCAGCATGACGTCCACCAGGGGCGTCATGTTGATCTCGTTCATCACGTCGTCGTTGTTGTCGTTGATGTCAAAGGACATGCGGATTTCCTTAGGGGCGGGTCAGGTGCTCAGTGGCCCACATGCGCTGCAGCAAGGTGGGGAGGGAGATGGGCCTGCGCCGACGGGCTCACGCGGGCACCGGTCACGTAATAGGCGTGCAGGTCATGCGCAAAACGGTTCATGCGGGCGATGATGAATTTATTGCCACGCACCAGGGCGTTGTAGCCCAGCACCGCCGGAATGGCCACGGCCAGGCCCAGCGCGGTCATGATCAGGGTTTCGCCAATCGGGCCGGCCACCGCGTCGATGCTGGCGTTGCCGGTGGCGCCGATAGCCACCAGCGCGTGGTAGATGCCCCAGACGGTGCCAAACAAACCCACGAACGGGGCGGTGGAGCCCATCGACGCCAGGATGGCCAGGCCGTTTTGCAGGCGGCTGGTGTGGTCGTCAATGCAGTTGCGCAGGCTGCGCGTGACCCAGTCGCTCACGTCCAGACGGTCATGCAACTGTTTTTGTGCCGCCTGGTGGTGTTCTGTGGCCTCTTGCCCCACTTGGGCCAGCGTGTGGAACATGTTGTCCGGGCGGTGGCTGAGCACGGCCAAGCCTTCGGCCAGACTGGTGGTGTGCCAGAACTGTTCGCTGCTCAAGGCACTTTGTTTGTGTTTCCACACGTCCAGCGCCTTGAGCACGATGACGACCCAGCTGGTGACCGACATGCCAATCAGGGTGATGAGGATCAGGCGGGTGACGGCGTCCCCTTGGGTCCAGATGTGGGCGAGGCCAAATGATTCGGGCATGAAAAAACTCCTGTGAATGGGATCGGGCAAAAAAATGGTGAGCAGTTGGGCCGGTGGGGCGAATCAGTCCAGCACAAAGCGGATGGGCACGTTGAACCACATGGCCTCGGGCGCGCCGTTGCGTTGGCCGGGCACAAAGTGCCAGCGCTGCACGGTGGAAAGGGCTGTCTCATCCAGGCGCAAGTAACCACTGGATGTTCGGATTTCGGCCTTTTCGGCGCGGCCATCGGGCGTGATCAAGACGCGAATGATGACGGTGCCTTGCTCGCCCAAGCGTTTGCTTTGGCGCGGGTAGGGCGGTGCCGGGTTGTTCAGGTAGTTGGCGTCGGTGGACGGCAGCACCACGGCTGCTGCTGTGGCGTTGTTGGCAGGGCGCTGGTTGCCGGCCTGCGGTGCGGCAGGTGTGGCCGGGGCAGGCGCACCGCTTGGCACGATGGGCGCGGCATCGCTGGGGGCCGCAGGTGACAGCACAGGCGTGGGTTGCAGGGGAGGGCTGATGGGCTTGGCCTGAGGCTGCTGCTCGGGGTCTGGTTTGGTTTTGGCTTTGGCTTGGATTTGGGGTTTCGCCGGTTCAGGCTTGGGTGCGACGGGGGCGGGGGCATCCATGACCATGCTGGCCATGATCACCTTGTCGCGTGCGCCTGCGGGGACCACGCTGGTCAATAAACCGCTGCCAAGCATGCACGCCACGCCAACGTGGCCCAGCATCACCACACCGGTCACGCGCCAGGTGCGGCTTGGATGAGTGTGGTGGGGCCGATGCATCGGTACTTCTAAATGGGCTGCTTGCATAAAGTGGCTCAATGGAAATCAAGGGGCGTCAAACGTGCTGCAGAGGCCACAAGCGGTCTCTGTCGATGTCGTGAAGGTCCGCACAACCGGTCAGGGCCATGGTGGCTTCGAACTCATCGCGCATCAGGCGCAGCACATGCGCGGCGCCGCGGGCACCCGCATGGGCCAGGCCATACAGGGCGGGGCGGCCAATCAGCGCGGCATCGGCCCCCAAGGCCAGTGCTTTGAACAAATCGGTGCCGCGCCGAATGCCGCCATCCACCAGCACCAGCGCTTGCGGGTGGTGTTGGCGAACGGCTTGCACGATGCCCGGCAGCAACTCGGCAGTGGCCGGCAGGGTGTCGAGCACGCGGCCGCCGTGGTTGCTCACGATCACACCTGCTGCGCCCAGATTCAGTGCTTGCACAGCGTCTTGCGGGTGGGTGATGCCCTTGAGCAGCACGGGCAGGCGGGTCTGGCCCATGAGCCACTGCACATCGGCCCAAGTGGGGGCGGCATCGGCCAAGCCCCCGGACAGGCCTGTGCGGGGTTTTTTAGGGGGGGCTGAGTTCGGCCAATGCGCCGCCTTCACGCCTTCGGGCAAAGGCATGCCATGGCGGCGTTCGCGGTCTCGCACGCCCTGCACCGGGGCATCCACGGTGAGCACCAGGGCTTCAAAACCAGCGGCTTCAACCTGTGCCAACAGCTCGCGCAGGGCACCCCGGTCGGCCAGCCAGTACAGCTGAAACCACAAGGGGCCACGTTCGGCGTCGGACGCCACCAGAGCCGCCACGTCGTGCAAAGGCGTGCTGGTCTGGTGCGACAGCACCATGCCGCAGCCTTGCGCGGCAGCGGCCAAAGCCATGCCCGATTCGCCCTCTGGGTGCGCCCAGCGTTGGTAAGCCATGGGGGCCACCAGCAGCGGCATGGGCCATTTGCGGCCCAACAAGCGGCCACTTGTGTGGCCACCGCGCAGGTCTTGCAACACGCGGGGCAACAAACCCAGACTTTGCCAAGCGGCCACGTTGTGGCGCAGCGTGATTTCGTCTGCTGCACCGCCGCTGAAATAGGCCCAAGCCGCCTCGCTCAGCGCCGCTTGTGCGGCGCGTTCGTGGTCTTGCAGGTTGACGATGGGCTGGGTCATGGTGTATGCGGGTTGCGGGTTCAAAGGGCAGATCAGGTGTTGGCCCACTGGCGCAGCAGCTGGTGATAAACCCCGGTCAAAGCCGTGGTCTCGGGCGTTTCGCCGTGTTGTTCGCGCAGCTTGAGCAGGTTCATGTCCAGATCGAACAGAATGCGGCGCTGCTCGTCGCTTCGCACCATGCTTTCGACCCAGAAAAAGCAAGCCAGGCGCTGCCCGCGTGTGACGGGCGTGACCTCGTGCAAGGTGTTGCCGGGGTACAGCACCGCGTGGCCTGCGGGCAGCTTGACGCGGTGCACCGTGCTTTGGTCTTGCGCACTCAGCTCGCCGCCTTCGTAATCATCGGGGTCGTTCAAAAAGACGGTGCACGACAGGTCGCAGCGCACGCGCTCGCCGTCGGCACGCAGTCGAATCGCGTTGTCAATGTGCCAGCCGTAATGCGGAAATTCAGGCGTGTAGCGGTTGATGCGGGGTGTGAAAACCTTCAAAGGCAAGGCCGCTGAAAAGAAGGTGCTCGACTGGTCCAGCCCACCGAGCACCCATTGGCGAATTTGCGCGGCCACCGGGTGTTGGTGCGGCAGTTGCAGGTTGTCTTTGACCGTGCGGGCTTGCTTGCCCGCACTCTCCCGACCGTCCGCCCAGTCCGATTCGGGCAGGGCCAGCAACAGGTTGCGGGCCTGGCGCACGGTGTCCGCTGTGAGCAATTCGGGCAGGAAACGGATCATGTGGGTGGCGTCCTCAGAATTTGTAGGACGCGGTGATTTGCGTCAAACGGCCTGCACCCGGGATGTAGTGACCGGGGTACAACTGGTCGGCATACAGCTTGTTGGTGACGTTGCTCACATTGGCTTTGAAGCTCAGGGCATCGCTGTAGGTGTATTCGGCCATCAGGTCACCGACCACAAATGAGCGCACTTCAAACTCGGACCGTGTCGGGGTCTGGCGGCCACGGAACGTGACGCCACCGCCCACACGCCATTGGCTGCTGACTTGGTAAGTGGTCCAAGCGCTGCCGCTGTGCACCGGGGTCAGGGCCGGGCGATCGCCCACGCGTTCACCTGCAGCGCCTTGGCTGCATGCGCCTGTGGCAGGGCAGGGTGCTGCCTTGCTGACTTTGGCGTCCGGCATCCAGGTGAAGGAGCCAAACACTTCCCATTTCGGTGTCAAGCGACCGGCCACATCGATTTCCAGGCCCGAGGCATAACGGCTGCCCGTCAGCGTGACCACGGGCAACAAGGGGTCGGTGTTGCGCTCGTTTTTCTTGGTGGCGCGGAACAGGGCCAGACGGGTGGTGAAACGTTTGTCGGCCGAGTCGAGTTTGGCCCCCAACTCCCAGTTTTCCGATTGCTCGGGCGGCGTGTCCGCGTTGGCGGCGCCCAGCGAGTAGGTGTCGCCTGAGGTGTTGAACGACGTGCCATAAGACAAGTGGAAGGACTGCAAATCGCTCGGCTGGAACAGCACGCCTGCACGTTGGCTCCACTCGCCGACCTTCATGCGGTAGCGGGTTTTGGCACCGTTGTCGGTGGCATTCGTGGGGTTGCCGAACTGGTCGTAGTCACCTTTGAGGCTGTCGTAGCGCAAGCCGCCCAGCACTTTCCACTGGGGTGCCACTTGCACCAGGTCTTGCAGGTACGCGCCCCAGCCGGTGCTGCTGTACTGGTTGTTCACACGCAGCACGCGGGTGCTTTCGTCGCGCCATGCCCCATCGTTCGGTGTGCCGATTGTGGTGCTGGGTTTGGTGAGGTTCACACCGCCTTGGGCACCGGCTGTGCGGGCGGCATACACGGTTTTGTCTTCGGTGGCCAGATCGAAGCCGGCCAGCAGTTCGTGTTTCAAGCCCAGTGCCTGAAACTTCTTGCTGAAGTCACTTTGCACATGGAGCGTGTCCATGTCCTGGATTTTCAGGTTGGTGCCGCGGTTGATGACCGTGTTGGGGCCAAGGGTGGCCAAACTGACGGCTTGGCCCCCAGGTTGGCTGGCGGCGTTGGCAAACCGCACGGTGCCAGCCCTTTGATCGCGTTCGTACTGCCCCTTGCGGATTTGCGTTTTCAGCTCGCTGTCGGCCGAAAAGCGGTGCGTATGACTGGCCGTCAAATGTGTGGCGCTGCCCGCGTTGTAGTCGCTCGCCATGCCGTAATAGGCCGTGGGGTCCAGCGGCAAGATGGTGGCTTCCAGCGGAGAGGACGTGGTGCTTGGGCGAATCCAGGGCATGCCGTAGTTCATGCCGTTTTGGTTGTTCAGGTGGTACAGCCCAACTTGGAACTCGTCCTTCTCGCCAATACCCCAGCGGTAAGCCCCAGCGATGCCTTCCTTGTCGAGTGAGCTGCCTGAGCCGTTGTTGTCGGCTTGGGTTTTCATCACATTCAGGCGCAGCGCGGCGCTCTCCCCCGTTTGTTGGTTGAAATCGCCCACCAGTCGCACATGCTTGTGCGAGCCCAAGGTCAAGTCCACTTGGTTTTCGTCCATCAGGCGCGGGGTTTTGCTGACTTGGTTGACTGCGCCGCCCGTGGAGCCACGGCCAAACAGCATCGAGGCCGAGCCGCGCAGCACTTCAAGGCGGTCCAGGTTGAAGGTGTCGCGCTCATAAAAAGCCGGGTCGCGCACGCTGTCGACAAACACATCGCCTGTGGCTTGCAACGAAAAACCGCGCAGACGGATGTCTTCTTCGCCACCTTCGGCTGCTAAAAAACTGATGCCAGCAGTGTTCTTCAATGCTTCTTTGAAGGTGTCCAGGTTGCGGTCATCGATCAGTTTTTCGGTCACCACGGTCACCGATTGCGGAATGTCGCGCAGTGCTTGTTTGCCTTTGCCGATGCGGGTTTCGGTGGTCCGAACGCTGTTCTTGCCTTCGGCGATGTCGGCTTCAGCCTTGTCCTTGACCGTCACGGTTGTGAGGGTCTTTTCTTCGGGCTGGGTTTGTGCCATGGCGGCAGGCGTGGCCGAGAGCGAACCGGCCAGCATCATGGTGGCCAGGGGCAACAATTTGGCCGGGGGCTGCGTGTTTTGGGTGTGTTTGTATCTTTGAGTCATGGTGATGCGAGTCATTGAGAGTGGGGACATGGCAAAACGAGGTTTGCCGCTTCGTTCAATGGCTGGCTATCACCCCCGGAGCGTTGTCCGGCGTGAATGGCTGGCTGTTTAAGTTGCACCTGCCTGGTTTCAGCGGACTGAAATCAGGCAGGGCTTTGGGTGATGTCGCGCTTTACTTGAAGCCCACGCGGTCCAGCATCTGCTGCACCTTGATCTGGTTCATGCCCACGGCACTGATCGGGATCAGCTCGCTTTTGAAGCTGCCGCCTGTCATGGCTTTGAGGGCCGGGTTGTCAAAGCTCACGCCTTTGGCCGCGGGCCACTCGTTGTTGCCATTGGCAAAGTGGTTTTGCGCAGCCGGGCTGGCCAGGTATTCCAGGAACTTGACCGCGTTGTCGGTGTTTTTGGCATGGCGGGCCACGGCACCACCGGCCACGTTCACATGCGTGCCCCAAGAGTTTTGGTTAGGGAAGACCACACCGATTTTTTCGGTCACCGCTTTGTCGGCCGGGTTGCTCGACCGCATCATCCGGGCCAGGTAATAGGTGTTGGTCACCGCCACGCCGCATTCACCCGAGGCCACGCCCTTGATCTGGTCGGTGTCACCGCCTTTGGGGCTGCGGGCCATGTTGTCCACCAGACCTTTGAGCCAGACTTCGGTTTTTTGTGGACCCAGGTGCTCGGTCATGGCGCCAAACAGGCTCAGGTTGTAAGGGTGCGAGCCGCTGCGTATGCAAAGATGGCCCTTGAACTTGGCATCGGCCAGCTTCTCGTAGCTGTCCACATCGGTTTTGCTGAACTTGAGTTTGTCGTACACGATCACACGCGCCCGTGTGGACAGGCCAAACCAAGCGGTGCCGCCGTTGTCCGCCGTTTTGGCACGCAAGTTGGCGGGAATGGCTTCCTCGAGTTTGGCCGATTTGATGGGCAAGAAGAGACCATCGACTTCGGCACGCCACAAACGGGCGGCGTCCACCAGCAAAATCACATCAGCGGGGGAGGCTGCACCTTCGGCTTTCAGGCGGGCGAGAATACCGGCATCATCGGCATCGACGCGGTTGATCTTGATGCCGGTGGCTTTGGTGAAGTCGCTGTACATGACTTCGTCGGTCGGGTAGTGGCGGGCCGAGTAGATGTTCAGCACTTTGTCTTGCGCCATGGCCGATGCGGCGCTCAGGAGGCAGACGATGCTCAACAAAGATGGGGACAGGGTCATGGTTTCTTTCGGTCGACTGGGTTAGATGGTGAGAGTTTAAACCAAATGCGAATAGTTATCAATAAGATTTGAGGAATACATGCATCAAGTGCAAGGGATAAGTCGAGGGCTTGGCGGCAAATCCGCAGAACCATCCAGGCTAGTGGGCGGTTTTCAGCGTGCTGTGCAGTGGCTCGGCTTGATAATGATCGGGGTGGTCTTGACGGCCTGCGGCAGTTTGCAGCCCACCAAGCCCCAAGAACCCGAGCTGCCGCCCACGGCCGAGCGGCGTGAGCTGCGGCTGGGTTTGGCGCTCGGAGGCGGTGCGGCGCGGGGCTTTGCGCATGTGGGTGTGATCCAGGTGTTGGAGGAGGCCGGACTCAGACCTGCTCATTTGGCGGGGACGTCGGCAGGGAGTTTGGTCGCTGCCCTGTACGCCAGTGGCAAAACACCCGCTGAATTGGTGCGGGTGGCCGAGTCCATGCAAGAGGCCGAGATCACCGACTGGATGCTGCCCATTTTGAACCGGGGCGCTTTGCGTGGTGAAGCCCTGGCCAAGTACGTCAATACCCAAGTGGGCGGCAAAACCCTGGAACAAATGCAAATCCCGTTGGGGATCGTGGCCACCGATTTGGGCAGCGGCCAGGCCATCACCTTCCGCCGCGGCAACACTGGGGCGGCCGTGCGGGCCTCGAGTGCCGTGCCGGCTGTGTTCCAGCCGGTGCGCCTGGGCGACCGTGAGTACGTGGACGGGGGGCTGGTCTCTCCAGTGCCAGTGCGACAGACCCGCGAGATGGGGGCCAACTTTGTGATTGCCGTGGACATTTCCAGCGATCCAGAGGGCAACCCGTATGGCGACGCTTTTCAGGTTCTGATGCAAACCTTTGCCATCATGGGCAAAAGCATCAACACCCTGGCACTCAAAGAGGCCGATGTGGTGATACGGCCTGCTTTGTCGGGTGTCAAAAGCGCTGATTTCAGTGCCCGTATGCGTGCGATAGAAGCTGGTCGTGTGGCGATGCGGGCGGCTTTGCCCGCCTTGAAGGCACGGATGGCCCAGTTTGAAGAGGGGCGATGACCCAGCGCCGGTGAAGGCGATGGACCTGTGGGTGGATTGGTGCACCTCGCGGTTCACGCTGACTATAAAAAAAAGGGCCGATCTTGCGATCAGCCCTTGAAGGGATCTCTGTTTCCCAGATGAAATTCAAAGAGATCCGAGGAGACAACTTGCAAAACGACAGGACGGCACTTGCAAAGCCGGCCTGCCGTAAAAATCACTTCTTCTTGCCAGCCTTGGGAGCAGCGGTTTGGGTCACAGCAGCCAGGTTGGTCTCGGCCATGTCAGTGGCTTGTTTGACGGCTTTTTGCACGGACTCGAAAGCGGTGTTGGCAGCGGTCATGGCACCCTTCATCATGGCCACGGCTTGCTCGGAACCTGCAGGGGCGTTTTGAGCGGCGCTGTCGACCAAGCTGGCGAACTGCTTTTGGGCAGCCGCGGTTTGGGCTTCGAAAGCTTTGGTGAATTCGCTGCCAGTGCCGGACGCGATGTCATACAGGTGGCGGCTGTAAGCAGCGGTTTTTTCAGCCAAAGGCTGGAACAGGTTGGCTTGCATGGCCAGCAGTTCTTGGGCGTCTTTGACGCTCATGGCCGCTTGGGTGTTGTTGGCGGACTCGTCCAGGGCCGCCTTGGCCACGCTCAGGTTCAGTTCGACCATTTTTTCCACGCCTTCGAAGGCTTTGGCGGTCAGGCCAAACAGGGTTTCCACATTGGCTTTTTGCGAGGCAACGATTTGTTCGGGTGTCATCATGAGGGGCTCCAGAGATAGG
Source organism: Limnohabitans sp. 63ED37-2 (assembly GCF_001412535.1). Lineage (GTDB taxonomy): Bacteria > Pseudomonadota > Gammaproteobacteria > Burkholderiales > Burkholderiaceae_C > Limnohabitans_A. Next base: position 1,108,571 of record NZ_CP011774.1, read on the forward strand.
TTTGGTTTCAAGAAGACTGCGCCGTAACTGGCCGGGGCCGTACAACTTTGTTGCAGTGCAGCATAGTTTGAATTTTAGGGTTTACACCGAGTATTGCAAGGGGATGGGCCTGATCTTGGCTCAGTTTAGAGAGCGTTTTCTAGAATCGCCTTGCTCCTTATCAAACCATGCACGCTTATTACGCCGACCACTTTGTCCTGCCCCTGCCCGAAGGCCACCGCTTTCCGATGCGCAAGTACAGCCGTTTGCGCGACCGCCTGACGCAGGAGCTGCCCGGGGTGTTGATGCGCGAGGCGCCTGCCGCGAGTGATGGCGAGCTGGCGCTGGTGCACACACCCACCTACATCCAGGGCGTGGCCACGGGCTCTTTGGAGGCTGCTTTGCAGCGGGAGATCGGTTTCCCATGGAGCCCGGCCATGGCCGAGCGGGCCCGCCGCTCGGTCGGAGCCACGGTGGCTGCGGCCCGCGATGCGTTGGTGCAGGGCGTGGCCGGCAACCTCGCAGGCGGCACGCACCACGCTTATGCCCACAAAGGGGGCGGCTTTTGTGTGTTCAACGACATCGCCGTGACGGCCCGGCTGATGCAGGCCGAGGCCTGGCGACACCGACGCCAGACACTGAACGTGGCCGTGATCGACCTGGACGTTCACCAAGGCAACGGCACGGCGCACATTTTTGCGAGCGACCCGAGTGTGTTCACCCTGTCTCTGCATGGCGAAAAGAATTTCCCGTTCCGCAAAGAGCCGAGCGATTTGGACGTGGGCCTGCCGGATGGCTGCACCGACGAGCCTTATTTGGCGGCCTTGCACCAGGCCCTGCAATCGCTGCAGGACCGCTTTGACCCCCAACTGGTGATTTACCTGGCCGGGGCCGACCCGCACGAGGGCGACCGACTGGGGCGACTCAAATTGTCGATGGATGGCATGCAGGCCCGCGACAGGGTGGTCATGGATTGGGCTTGGCAGCGCAGGCTGCCGGTGGTGATGTGCATGGGCGGGGGTTACGGCCACGACATCGAGACCACGGTGCAGGTGCAAATGCAGACCTGGGATGTGGCTTTGGGTTATTGGCAACGCTGGCACAATCTCGGGCGATGAATACGCCTGTTTCACCCATCACCAAACCCCAAGCCGACGCCCGCAGCAGCTACAAGGCGTTTCGCCCCATCAGCACGCGTTGGATGGACAACGATGTTTATGGCCATGTGAACAACGTGGTGTATTACAGCTGGTTCGACACCGCTGTGAACGCCACCCTGATCGAGCAGGGCGTGCTCGACATCCATGCGGGCAGCACCATCGGCTTGGTGGTGGAAACCCAGTGTTTTTATTTCGCGCCCTTGGCGTTCCCTCAAACCATCGACGCAGGCATCCGCGTGGCCAAGCTGGGCACCTCCAGCGTTCGCTACGAGGTCGGCCTGTTTGCCCAAGGCGAAGACCTGAGCGCCGCCCGGGGCCACTTCGTGCATGTGTATGTGGACCGTGAAACCCGCCGCCCCGTGCCCCTGCCCACCGCACTCAAAGCATTTTTGGAGACATTGACATGAGCATTTTGGACATCGGACCCCAGGTCAGCACCCGCGTGAACGACCCGGCCAGCGTGGACGCCGCCATCTTGAGCCGCTTCTCGGCCCGTGCCTATTTGCCCAAAGCGGTGGAGCGCAGCGTTTTGCAAGAAGTGCTGAGCGTTGCCGCCCGTTCGCCCAGTGGCACCAACACCCAGCCCTGGAAGGTCTATGTGCTTCAGGGCGCCAAGCGCGACGAGCTGGTGGCCAAGACCTGCGCCGCGCACGACGCCATCAGCGCCAATCCGGCTCTGGCCACTGAATACGCCGAGGCCTATGACTATTACCCCGAAAAATGGGTCAGCCCCTACATCGACCGCCGCCGCGAGTGCGGTTTTGGTTTGTATGGCGTTCTGGGTATCGGCAAGGGCGACAAAGCCATGATGCACGCCCAGCACCAGAAAAACTTCCGCTTTTTTGACGCGCCCGTGGGTTTGATTTTCACCATCGACAAAGTCATGGGCCGTGGCAGTTTGCTCGACTACGGTATGTTCTTGCAAAGCATCATGGTCGCTGCCCGCTCGCGGGGCCTGCACACCTGCCCGCAAGCGGCTTGGAACGGTTTTTCCAAAATCATCTTGCCGCTGGTCGGTGCGGGTGACAACGAAATGGTGGTCTGCGGCATGTCGCTGGGTTATGCCGACGAGTCGGCGCTGGTCAACACCTTCCAGACCACACGGGTACCCGCCCAAGACTTCACCCACTGGGTGGACTGACTTTTTATCTCAACACGCTTCCATAAAGACAAGGGCTTGGTTTGGGATTCGAAGCACTGGCGCTGCAACTGCTCAATGGCCTGAGCCACGCCACCACCTTGTTCTTGATGGCCTCCGGGCTGACGCTGATTTTTGGCGTCACCCGGATCGTCAACTTCGCGCACGGCAGCTTCTTCATGTTGGGCGCTTTATGGTCGGCGCACGCGGTGACGAACTGGTGGCCCGCCATGGCGGACACCGGTTGGGGCTATGGCGCGCTGATCTTGATGGGTGCGTGTGTGGCCGCCTTGCTGGGGGCGTTCACCGAGGTCTTGCTTCTTCAGCGCATGCGCCACGCGCCGCAGCTCTACCAACTGGTGGCCACTTTTGGCCTGACGCTGGCGCTGCACGACGCGATGCGCTGGTTCTTTGGCCCCGAAGAGGTTTTTGCGCCGCGCTTTCCAGGCCTCAAGGGCGCTGTCCAGCTGGGCGAATCGTTTTTCCCGACCTGGCAGCTCTTCACCTTGGCGCTGGGCCCGCTGGTCTGGCTGGGCTTGCACCTTTTGCTCACGCGCACGCTGTGGGGCCAGCGCGTGAAAGCCGCCACCCAAGACCGCGAAATGCTCGATGCGCTGGGTGTGAATCCCGCGCCCTTCATGCTGGGGGTGGTGATGTTGGGCTGCGGCTTGGCGGGCTTGGCCGGGGCGCTGCAGTTGCCACGCGAGCCCGCACATTTGCAAATGGACGTGAATGTGGTGGTCGAGACCTTTGTGGTGGTGGTCACAGGGGGCTTGGGCAGCATTGGCGGGGCTTTTGTAGCGGCGGTGCTCATTGGTGTGATCCACGCTTTGGGCTTGAGCTTTTTCCCGCAAGCGACCTTGGTGCTGGTCTTTTTGACCATGGCGGTGGTGCTGGTCTGGCGGCCGCAGGGCCTGGCCGGGACGGCAGCACATGCTGAGCAGCGCGAAAGCGTGCCGGTGTTTGCGCTGTGGCCTGTGGCGGGCTGGGGCCGGGCGCTGTTTGTGGCGGTGTTTGTGGGCTTGACGCTGCTGGCCTGGGGGCAGGGCGATTACGGCCGCAGCTTGGCCGAAGACGTGATGGTGATGATGCTGTTTGGTCTGAGCCTGCAGTGGATGATGGCATTGGGCGGTCTGGTCAGTTTTGGCCATGCGGCGTTTTTTGCGTTGGGTGCCTATGGTGCGGCGCTGTCGCACCTGCACTGGGGCGCTGGTTTGCCAGCGGCATTGGCCGCGGGCATGGCGCTGGCGATGGCTGTGGCTGTGGCGTTTGGCGCTTTGGTGGTTCGCAGCAGCGGGGTGTACCTGGCCATGCTGTCTCTGGCGCTCGCGCAAATGATTTGGGCGGGGGCCACGCAATGGGTGGCCCTGACGGGAGGCGACAACGGCTTGATTGGCTTGCGTTTGATCCCGTCCGAGTCCAGAGTGCTGTGGGACGCGGCGCTGGGTGTCTTCATGCTTTTGGCTGTGGCGGGCATGGCCCGCGTGGCACGCTCCAGCCGGGGCGCGGCTTTGCAGGCTGTGCGGGATGCGCCGCTGCGCGCAGCGGCCAGCGGTTTGCCGGTGCAGGCTTTGCGCTATCAAGTGTTTGTGGGCAGCGCCACCTTGGCGGGTTTGGCCGGGGGCTTGTGGGCCGCGTTCAAAGGGGCGGTGTTTCCGTCGGTGGCCTCGGTCGCCATGTCAGTGGACGCTTTGCTGGTGATTTTGCTGGGCGGTGTGCACCAGCTGTGGGGCGCGGCTGTCGGCAGTGCGCTCTTGGTCTGGGGTGGGGCTGAGCTGGGGCAGGGCCTGGACTATTGGCGCGGTGTTTTGGGCCTGGTGATCATGCTCGTGATGGTCTTGGCGCCCAGTGGTGTGCTGGGCGGGGTGCAGTCCTTGTTGACAGCTTGGCGTTTGGGTAGCAAGGGGGCATTGGCATGATGCGCGCCGCCTACACCCCAAAATGGATCGCTTCGTGCCTCGCGATGACGATGCAAATGTCATTGCGAGCGAAGCGCGGCAATCCAAGGGCTTGCGCATGAGCCTTCAAACAGTTTTACAGGTCAGGGGTCTGGCCAAATTTTTTGGCGGCGTGCGGGCTCTGGACGGGGTCGACTTTGATGTGTCCGCAGGCCAGTGCGTGGCCCTGATCGGCCCCAACGGCGCGGGCAAGTCGACCTGTTTTGCCTGTCTGGCGGGCCAACAGGTGCCCACCGCAGGAGAGGTCTTGTGGCAAGGCCAGTCGCTGTTGGGCAAACCGCCTGCCGAGCGCCAGCGCTTGGGCGTGGCCCGCACCTTCCAGGTGGCACAAACCTTCGAGGCGCTCACGGTGCTGCAAAACATTCAATTGGTGCTGCGCGGCGCTGTGCCACTGGCCTGGTGGGACCGGCTGGACAGCCGCCAGCCCGAGCGGGCGATGCGGCTCGCCGACCAAGCGGGCTTGCAAGCGCAAGCCCATGTCACCGTGGCCGATTTGCCTTACGGCGCCAAAAAACGCCTGGAGCTGGCCATGGCGCTGGCGGGCTTGCCCAACGCTGTTACTGCTGCTGGGGCCGACCCGTCTGCACAATCAGCGCCGTCCTTGCTGCTGCTGGACGAGCCCGCTGCCGGGCTGGCGCTCGCCGAGCGGGCCGAGATGATGGCGCTGGTGCGCCAAGTGGCTTCGCAAGGCGTGACAGTGCTCTACACCGAGCACAACATGGACGCTGTGTTTGGCGTAGCCGACCGGGTGCTGGTGCTGATGCAAGGCCGCCTGGTGGCCGACGGCCTGCCCGACCTGGTGGCGCAAGACCCTCAGGTGCGCGAGCGCTACCTGGGGATGGATTTCGATCCGAACGCCAACCTGAAACCCGATGCGAAAGGCCAACGCGATGCTCACCGTTGAAGGCCTGAACGCCTGGTATGGCCAAGCCCAGGCCTTGTTTGACGTGAATGTGTCGGTGGGCGAGGGCGAGCTGGTGGTCATTCAGGGCCTGAACGGCGCGGGCAAATCCACCCTGCTGCAAAGCCTGATCGGCATTGGCCCCCGGGTGCAAGGCCGCATCATCTGGCAAAACGAACCCATCCAAACCTGGCCTGCGCACCGCCGCGCCCAGGCGGGCTTGGGTTTTGTGGCCGAAGACCGGCGTTTGTTCACGGCTTTGTCGGTCCAAGAAAACCTGTGGATCGCTGCACCCTCGGGTTCAATCGCTCGGGCCACGACCGCCCAACGCTTTGAGCGCGTGATGGCCTTGTTCCCGCAACTGCAAACCATGCTGCACCGTCCGGCCAGCCAAATGAGCGGGGGCGAGCAGCAAATGCTGGCGCTGGCCCGCACGCTCATGACCGGCCCCCGTTTGCTGCTGCTGGACGAGCCTTGTGAGGGCATTGCCCCGGTGCTGGTGGCGGCCATGCGCGATGCGCTGCTGCAACTGGCCCGCGAAGGCGTGGCCATGCTGGTGGCCGAGCAAAACAACATCTTGGCCCAGCATGCCCAGCGGGTCTTGGTGCTGACGAGTGGGCGCATGGACTTGGCGGCATGAGCCCCGCTTGAGGGGGTGGGCATCCCTTACACTGCCTCACCACAATGAGCGGCCCAAGGCGCCAGAGACAAAACACCATGATCATCACCAGCCTTCTCGACACCGACCTGTACAAATTCACCATGATGCAGGTCGTGCTGCACCAATTTCCGGGGGCGCAGGTCGAATACAAGTTCAAGTGCCGCAATCCGGGTGTGCCTTTGGCGCCATTTGTCAAAGAAATCCGGGAAGAAATTCGCTCTTTGTGCAGCCTGACTTTCAAGGAAGGGGAGCTGCAATACCTGCGATCGCTGCGTTTCATCAAGAGTGACTTTGTCGATTTTCTGGGTCTGTTCAAGCTCAATGAAAAGTCCGTGGTGGTCACAGCGCAGCCCTCCGGTGAGATAGACATCACCATCCAGGGCCCTTGGCTGCACACGATTCTTTTCGAGATCCCCGTGCTGGCCATCGTGAACGAGGTGTATTTCCGCAACACGCAAAAAGTGCCTGATTTGATGGAAGGCCGCCGCCGCCTGGACACCAAGATCGGCCAGCTGCAGGCCCCGGGTCTTGAAACGTTGAAGATCGCCGACTACGGCACACGGCGGCGCTTTTCCCGCGCTTGGCACGAAGAGGTGCTGCGTGTTTTGTCCGCCCGATTGGGCACTGGCCCCACTGGCCAGTTTGCAGGCACCAGCAACGTGTACTACGCCTATTTGCTGGGCCTGACACCCTTGGGCACCATGGCGCACGAGTACCTGCAGGCCTGTCAGGCCTTGGGCCCGCGTTTGCGCGACAGCCAGGTCTTTGCCTTTGAGTCGTGGGCCAAGGAGTACCGGGGCGACCTGGGCATTGCGCTGAGCGATGTGTACGGCTTCAACGCCTTTTTGCGCGACTTTGACCTGTATTTCTGCAAACTGTTTGATGGTGCCCGTCACGACAGTGGCGACCCGTTCAGCTGGGGCGAGCGCATGATTGCCCACTACCAGCACAACCGGGTCGACCCCAAAACCAAGACGCTGATTTTCAGTGACGGGCTGACGATTCCGCGCACGATTGAGCTTTACCAACAGTTCCACGACCGCTGCCAGCTGGCCTTTGGTGTGGGCACCAACCTCACCAACGACTTGGGTTACGAGCCGCTGCAAATCGTCATCAAAATGACCCGTTGCAACGGCCAGCCTGTGGCCAAACTTTCAGACTCGCCAGGCAAGGGCATGTGTGATGATGAAAAATACTTGGCTTACTTGCGTCAGGTGTTTGAGGTCGCACCCGGCAACTGAATCGGGCTCTTTCACCGTTAATATCAGTTTCATTCAATTGGAGATTTGCACCATGAAGCTTTTGGGGACACGATGGACCGCTTGGCTGGCTTTGCCGGCGTTGTTGGCCATGTCTGGGGGGGCTTGGGCCGCCGACTTTGATGGCGCTCAGCTGTCTGTCCTCTGGGGGGTGCCTTTTGCGGGCATTTTGTTGTCGATTGCCTTGATGCCTTTGCTGGTGCCCCATTTCTGGCACCACCATTACGGCAAAGTGGCCGCCGCTTGGGGCTTGGCATTTCTGGTGCCTTTTGCCCTGATGTTCGGTCCTGCAGCGGCTGGCGCCAACATGGTGCACGCCCTGTTTGCCGAATACATTCCCTTCATCATCTTGCTCACGGCCTTGTTCACCGTGTCTGGCGGGATTTACATCCGAGGCAATTTGCACGGCAGCCCGGGCCTGAACACCGCCATCTTGGCCATTGGTGCTTTTTTGGCCAGCTTCATGGGCACCACAGGGGCGTCCATGCTGCTGATTCGTCCCCTCATCCGCGCCAACGACAACCGCAAGCATGTGGCGCATGTGGTGGTGTTTTTCATCTTCATCGTCTCCAACGCCGGTGGCTCCCTGACGCCCTTGGGCGATCCCCCTTTGTTTTTGGGCTTCTTGAAGGGCGTTGACTTCTTCTGGACCATCAAAACCATCTTCCCCGAGACCTTGTTCTTGGTGGGCAGCTTGCTGGCCATCTTCTTTGTCATGGATTCCTGGTTCTACCGCCGTGAAGCTTTGTTGCCACAAGACCCGACGCCCGATTCCAAATCGATTGGTTTTGATGGGGCCATCAACTTCTGGTTGCTGGCCGCGGTGGTGGGCTTGGTGTTGATGAGCGGACTTTGGAAATCGCCAGTGTCTTTCAACATCTACGGCACCGATGTTGGCTTGCCGGGCGTGGTGCGCGATCTGGGTTTGATCGCCGTGACGTTCTTGTCCCTCAAAATCACCCCCTCCAAGGTGCATGAGGACAACCAATTCGGCTGGGCTCCCATGGCCGAAGTGGCCAAACTCTTCGCGGGCATTTTCTTGACCATCATCCCGGTCATCGCCATGCTCAAGGCGGGCGTGAATGGCCCATTCGGCGCAGTGGTTCAAGCGGTGACCCAGCCCGATGGCAGCCCTGATGTGATGATGTACTTCTGGATCACGGGCGCATTGAGTTCGTTCCTCGACAACGCACCCACTTATTTGGTCTTCTTCAACACCGCTGGTGGTGACCCGCAGGTATTGATGACCACACTGGCCCCGACGCTGGCCGCCATTTCTGCTGGTGCCGTGTTCATGGGCGCCAACACCTACATTGGCAATGCGCCCAACCTGATGGTCAAAGCGATTGCCGAAGACCGTGGCGTGAAAATGCCCAGCTTCTTTGGATACATGCTCTGGTCGGGTTGCATTCTGGTGCCCCTGTTTGTCGTCATGAGTCTCATCTGGTTCCGATGATGTCTAAACCTGCCATTTTGGTGGCCCGTGCCATCTTTCCCGAGGTCCTGCAGTCTTTGGCGCAGGTGTTCGACGTCGAGAACAACCAGGCTGACGAGGTCTGGTCTGCCGCAGAACTCACCCGCCGCATGCAGGGCAAAGTGGGGGCGCTCACCACAGGCAGCGAGCGCATCGACGCGGCGCTGCTGCAGGCCAACCCGCAGCTGCGCATCGTGGCCAACATGGCCGTGGGCTTCAATAACTTTGACGTGTCCGCCATGACCGCTGCTGGTGTGCAGGCCAGCAACACGCCCGACGTGCTGACTGAGACCACGGCCGACTTTGGCTTTGCTTTGCTCATGGCCACAGCCCGCCGCGTGACTGAGAGCGAGCATTTCCTGCGTGCGGGCTTGTGGAAAAAGTGGAGCTACGACATGTTTGCCGGTGCCGAGGTACATGGTTCGACCATCGGCATCATCGGCATGGGCCGCATCGGGCAGGGCATTGCCCGTCGCGCAGCCCACGGCTTTGGCATGAATGTGATTTATCACAACCGCTCACGCCTGAGTGCCGAGCTGGAAGCAGAGTGCAAGGCCACTTATGTGTCCAAGCCAGAGCTGCTGCAAACCGCGGACCACGTCATGCTGGTCGTGCCCTACAGTGCCGAGTCGCACCACACCATCGGCGCGGCCGAACTGGCGCAGATGAAGCCGAGCGCGACCTTGGTCAACATTGCTCGCGGCGGCATTGTGGACGATGCGGCGCTGGCTCAAGCCTTGGCTTCAGGGCAAATTGCGGCTGCGGGTCTGGATGTGTTCGAGGGCGAGCCCTCGGTGCACCCCGACTTGTTGAAAGTCTCCAATGTGGTGCTCACGCCTCACATTGCCAGCAGCACGGTCAAAACCCGCAAGGCCATGGCGCAGCTCGCGGCGGACAACTTGGTGGCTTACCTGACCCGTGGCCAGGCCCTCACGCCGCTGAACACTGTGCCAGGCAAGGCCCTATGAGTGAATGGGTGTGGCTGGCGCTGGGTGGGTTGAACCTGCTCGGGCTGTTGGCCCTGTTGTTTCGCGCCAAAGCTGCACCGCTGGCTCAAGAAGACAAGTTGGACGAGCAAGCGGCGTGGCTCCAACAGCAGTTTGCTGCCCTGCAAGCCCAGACTGAGCGCCTGGAGCGCGAGCTGCGCACCGAGATCAGTCAGTCGGGTGTGCAAGGCCGACAAGAGTCCATGCAAACGCTCACGCTGTTCCAGCAATCGCTGCTGCAGCAAAGCGCCGAAGCCACCCGCACCCAAAACCAGCAAATTGACGCACTGGCGCAGCAACTGGCCTTGCTGCAAAAAAGCCTGACCGACAGCCTGGCCCAGCAGGTCAATGCGTTGTCTGAGGCCAACGCCCGCCGCCTGACCGAGATGCGCGGCACCATGGAAACCCAGCTGTCGCAGCTGCAGCAAAGCAACGCCGCTAAGCTCGATGAAATGCGCCAGACGGTCGACGAAAAACTGCAAGCCACCTTGCAAGCCCGCTTGGGCGAGAGCTTCAAACAAGTGGCCGAGCGCCTGGAGCAAGTGCACAAAGGCTTGGGCGAAATGCACAACCTGGCGCAAGGCGTGGGTGACCTCAAGCACCTGCTGACCAACGTCAAAACCCGAGGCATGTTCGGCGAGGCGCAACTGGCCTCGTTGCTCGAACAAGTGCTCACGCCCGAGCAGTACGCGGTGCAAGTGGCCACGCGCCCCGGCGACAAAAACCGGGTGGACTTTGCGATTCGCTTGCCAGGCCGATCCGACAGCGGCCAGCCCGTGTGGCTGCCGATCGACGCGAAGTTTCCCAACGAAGACTACGAGCGCTTGCTCGAAGCCCAAGGCCGTGCGGACCCGGTGCAAGCCGAGTTGTGCGCCAAGGCGCTCGAGACGCGCATCAAGCTCGAAGCCAAGTCGATCGCCGAAAAATACCTGGAGCCACCGCACACCACCGACTTTGCGGTCATGTTCTTGCCCACCGAAGGGCTGTACGCCGAGGTCTTGCGCCGCCCGGGTTTGATGGAAACCCTGCAGCGCGAACACCGCGTGACGCTGGCGGGCCCGACCAACTTGATGGCCATGCTCAACGCCTTGCAAATGGGCTTCAGAACCCTGGCTCTGGAAAAGCGCTCCAGCGAAGTCTGGCAGGTGCTGGGCGCGGTGAAGACCGAGTTTGGCAAGTTTGGCGACGTGCTGGACAAAGTGCGCAACCAGACACAAACCGTGCTCAACACCCTGGACCAAGCCCAGACCCGCAGCAACGTCATGAACCGGGCGCTGCGCCAGGTCGATGCCTTGCCGGAGTCACAGGCGCAAGCGCTCTTGCCAGGTGGCGATGCCTGACCCCAACACCGCGGCATGAAACGTGAACTGACACGGCTGATTGCAGGGCAAATTTGTTTGCACGCCTGCATGGCCGGCATGCGCATGGCCACGCCGCTCTTGGCACTCAAGCAAGGCTACAGCGCCATGGCGGTGGGGGCCTTGTTGGCCCTGTTTGCGCTCACGCAGGTATTTTTGGCATTGCCCGCCGGGCGTTTTGCCGACCGCCATGGCCTCAAAAAACCCCTGCGCATCAGCGTGTTGGTGGCCTGTGTAGGGGCTTCTTTGTCGGTCATCTGGCCGGTTTTTCCGGTCATGTGCCTGAGCGCCTTGGCCACGGGGGGTGCCACGGGCATGGCGGTGATCGCACTGCAGCGCCATGTGGGCCGCATGGCGCACAACCCGGCCGAGTTGCGGGTGGCCTTCAGCTGGTTGTCGATTGGCCCGGCCATTTCCAACTTTTTGGGGCCCGTCTTGGCTGGTTTGCTGATTGACTTTGCCGGACCCGAAGCGGCACACATCCATGGTTTTCAGTGGGCCTTTTTGCTCATGGCCTTGCTGCCGCTGGGCACCTGGTTTTGGGTGCGCTTGGCCAAAGAGCTGCACGCCCCCAAAGTGCTGGACAACGCGGCCCCCCGCAGAGCCCTGGATTTGTTGGCCGAGCCCATGATGCGGCGTTTGTTGGGGGTCAACTGGTTGCTGTCTTCGTGCTGGGATGTGCACACCTTTGTGGTGCCGGTGCTGGGGCACGAGCGGGGTTACAGCGCCTCGGTGGTGGGCACCATCTTGGGCGCGTTTGCCATTGCGGCGACCTTCATTCGGGTGTGTTTGCCTTTCATTTCGCGTCACGTCAAAGAGCACCAGATCATCACCGGGGCCATGGTGTGCACCGCCTTGTTGTTTGGCGCTTATCCCTTTATGCCCAGCCCTTGGGCCATGGGCGCGTGCTCGGTGCTGCTGGGGCTGGTGTTGGGCACGGTGCAGCCCATGATCATGAGCACCTTGCACCAGATCACCCCACAGCATCGGCAAGGTGAGGCGCTGGGCCTGCGCCTGATGACCATCAATGCGTCCAGCGTGCTGATGCCCATGTTGTTTGGCACGGCCGGGGCAGTTGCGGGCGTGGGGCCGGTCTTTTGGGTGGTGGGCGCGGCTGTCGGTCTGGGCGCAAGGGCTGCCTGGCGATTGCGTTCCTCTTAAGCGACCGACAGCTGGTAAAACTTGCAAATCGCCTGCCAGGCGTCTTCAGGGGTGTCCACGTAGTGGAACAGCTGCAGGTCACTCGCAGAGATCGTGCCCTCCTCGATCAACACCTCCATGTTGATCAGCCCTTTCCAGAAGGCGGTGCCAAACAACAAGATGGGCACAGGCCGGGCTTTGCGGGTTTGCACCAGCGTCATGACCTCGAACAACTCATCCAGCGTGCCAAAGCCGCCGGGAAACGCCACCAAGGCCTTGGCCCGCATCATGAAGTGCATTTTGCGCAGCGCGAAGTAGTGGAACTTGAAGCTCAACTCGGGCGTGACATAAGGGTTGGGGTGCTGTTCGTGGGGCAGGGCGATGTTGAGCGCCACCGAAGGCGCCCCCGCCTCTTGCGCCCCCCGGTTGGCTGCCTCCATGATGCCGGGGCCGCCTCCGGTGCAGATGAAGAGCTTTTCATCGTCTGGCAGACAGGAGCAGGCGCGGGCGACCAACTGGGCAAACACACGGGCACTTTCGTAATGCTCGGCGTTGCGCACCAGCGCCTGGGCTTTGGCCAGTTCCTGTGGATTGCCACTTTGCTCCGCTGCCTCAAGCTGGGCTTGGGCCGTGGCCCGGTCCACAAAGCGGGCGCTGCCAAAGACGACCACCGTGTGCTCAATACCGGCTTCGGCCTGGGCCAGATCGGGCTTGAGCATTTCCAGCTGAAAGCGAATGCCCCGGGTTTCGCGTCGCAACAAAAATTCGGGATCGGCAAAGGCCAGTCGATGTGCCTCGGGCTCCAGCCAGTCACTCAGCTTGGTTTGCGCCTGCAAGTCGGCCCAAGCGTGAGGCAGAGAAGAGTCTTTCAGGTTTTGAGTGCTTTGCATGAAGTCGATTGTGCACCGGCCACAAGATACGCGATCACCCATGAAAAAAGCCCCTTGCGGGGCTTTCTCGGGGGGCATGATCTGAAGATCAGACGCGCTTGCGGTATTCGCCTGTGCGGGTGTCGATCTCGATCTTGTCGCCTTGGCTCACGAACAAAGGCACTGGCACTTCCATGCCGGTGGCGATCTTGGCGGGCTTGAGCACCTTGCCAGAGGTGTCGCCTTTGACAGCGGGCTCGGTCCAGGTGATCTCGCGCACCACGCTGGTGGGCAATTCGACCGAGATGGCTTTCTCGTTGTAGAACACCACTTCGAGTTCCATGCCGTCTTCGAGGTAGTTCAGGGCGTCGCCCATGTTGGTGGCTTCGACTTCGTACTGGTTGAAATCGGTGTCCATGCACACGTACATGGGGTCAGCGAAGTACGAGTAGGTGCACTCTTTTTTGTCCAGAATGACCTGGTCCATCTTGTCGTCGGCGCGGAACACAACTTCGGTGCCGAAGTTGGCGATCAAGCTCTTGAGCTTCATGCGCACGGTGGACGAGCCGCGGCCACCGCGTTGGTATTCGGTGCGCAGGACGACCATGGGGTCTTTGCCGTGCATGATGACGTTGCCGACGCGGATTTCTTGAGCGGTTTTCATAGGAATTGAGTCTGAAATGAAAGAGGGTGGCTTGAAGCCAAGCCAGTTATTCTAACCTGTGGGGCTTGGCTTTGGGGCTGGGGGCGACCGCAGGCAATCAGTCCCGCGTCGTCAGGCCGTGGGCCAAAGCGCCCAGCACAATGCCGCCCAAGGCCCACAAGATGTCGGTGTTACCGGTTCCCAAGGCCGCAATCGCGGGGCCGGGGCAAACGCCCGACAACCCCCAGCCCACACCAAAAATGGCGGAGCCGATCACGGTCTGGCGGTTCCAGCTGGCCGGTTGCGTCAGGAACTGACCGCCCAGAAAGGGGCGGCCCAGCCAGCGGGGAACACCTTTGTAAGCCAGCATGGCCAGGCCTGCAGCACCGCCCATGACCAAGATCAGGCCCCAGTCTTGAAAGCGCAAAAAGCTCAAAACCACATCGGGTTGGACCATGGTGGCCAAAGACAAGCCAAAGCCAAACAAGGCCCCGGCGACCAGGGTGACCAGCGCTTTGGGCAGGGTCAGGGTGTGAGGGTTCAGCGGGTTCATGCCAGGCCTTTCGTGAAGATGGCCATCAGGTTGGCGGTCATGAAGGCGGTGGCCATGAAGGTGAGCACCGCGCCCAGCGAAGGCAGTTGCAACGAGCCCAGGCCACAAATGCCGTGGCCCGATGTGCAGCCATTGCCCAAGCGGGCACCGTAGCCCACCAAAAAGCCGCCACCCAACAGCTGCCAGGCGGGCACGCTGGTGTGCTGCGCCTCGCCGCCCGCCAGCGTGAACCGCCAAACCAGCGCCCCCAGCACCACGCCCAGCGCGTAAACCAGCCGCCAGTTGCGGGTGCTGACAAAGCGCGCTTGCTGAAAAAACGCCCGTTTGGACACGAACGACCAACTGCTGGAAAAAACGGAACTCATGCCGCCCACCCAGCCGTTGAACACATAAAGCAGCGCCACGCCAGCGCCAATGGTCAGGCCGCCCAGCAGGTAGTGCTGCCAGCCGAGGGGGAAGAGGGTGTCAATCAGAGTCATGGGTCGGGATTATCGGGCACGCGGATCTGGTCAATTTTGCATACATACAGATTGATTGCTCTGGGTTTCAGGATCTTCTCAATTATTTTGTATTAGCGAGCGCGACTTACAAAAAAATGTAAACATTGGTGGTATATTTTGACGCGACGCCGACTGACAAACCTCAGCGGATGACCAACAAGGAGTGCCGGGTTTCATGGTGAATTTATACCTGTACAAAAATTCAGGCATGGAGACCGAAGGCCTTGTCCGATATGGTTTTCAGCCTATTCATCAAAAGTATGTATCGACTCGGCCCGGATGTAACACCCGGGTTTTGCGGTCTACATTGAGTTAGCTGGCCATGAAAATTCAGCCACTTTCAAATCCTCAAGTCGTTATTCGCCCTTTTGCTACGGAGGACGCGGATGAATTTGCTGCGGCCGCGCGTGAATCAGTTGAAACCATGAATCCATGGATGCCGTGGTGCACCACTGCTTTCACTCCAAGCGATGCACTTGCATGGTTTTCCACCTGTGACCGGGAGCGCCAAGCAGATCGTGCCTTCGACATGGGGCTCTTCTGTGCCTCCTCAGGCCTTTTGCTTGGTGGCGCAAGCATCAATCAGCTATCTGGTCAACATCGTTACGGCAACGTTGGCTACTGGGTTCGGCAGTCGCAGCAACGCAAGGGTTTTGCTCTACAAGCAATTGCGTTACTCGCAGAGTTCGGCTTCAAGCAGCTGGGGCTTTATCGCCTTGAAATTGTCGTCGCCACTGGTAACGTCGCGAGCCAAGCAGCCGCTGCTGCAAGCGGTGCCGCGCTTGAGTCTCTGGCTCGCAATCGTATTTTCCTCCACGGGCGGCCCGTCGACGCGCATGTTTATGTCCTACTTCCAAATACTCAAGCCAGCTAACCCCTCGTTCAACCGGACGTGCTTCGGCGTGGCGGAGCCGGGCATCATTTCATTCTTGCCCGGCTCCGCCACTCTGGCGCACGCCGGTTAACTCAAACGTTAGACCGCAATGCGCCATTTGCTCGGGTTCCTACTCCGTCCGGAGATATCGCTCTGGAAGTACAGCATGTGCCTGGCGCAACTGGCACTCATCCCTTCAGCACTTCTCTACTCGCTGGCGAGATTTTTCGCCGAAACCGCTGGGATGGACGTCGCAGCGCATGCGGCGCCGGCAAGGGAGGTCACGCTCGGTAGTGTTTTTGGTACCGTTGTTTTTGCACCGTTATTCGAGACGTTCATGCTGGCTGGGCTACTCAAGGTGCTGTCGTCGACATCACTGCAGCCTGCTGTGTGTGCTGCAATTTCTGCTGTGTTGTGGGGTGGGGTCCACGGGTTTTTCGGGGCGCTCTGGTTCTTCGGAACTGCATGGAGCTTCTTTGTGTTCTCGTGCGGCTACATTTCTTGGCGCCGTGAATCGTTTAGCCAGGGCTTTTTGGCGGCTGCGGTGCCACACGCGCTGGTGAATTCAATTGCAATGCTCCTTCTATGGAGTGCGAAAAGTGAGCTCTAACCAGTCGCTCGATCCTACTCGCGTCGTGAAGCTGCAGCGCGAGGCTCAGCTTGGGCGTTACATGGCATTTCAGGATTTCAGAAAATGACAAAGGCATTTCTTAGTCACGGATGGTGCGACGCGACGGTCGTCGCCAAGATTGCTGAGGCCTTGGAGTCTCAGGGCATCAATGTCTTCCTGGATAAATGGGACATTTCACACGGTAAGCTTATTTGGGCAACAATTGATCGCGCGATTGACGAAGCCTCAAAACTCGTCGTTTTCCTGTCTCGCGACGCTTTGGATGGTAAGGGTTTCAAATAGGAGATCGATCTTGGCTTGCAGAAGGCATATGAGCGGCATGGCGACGTGTTCATTATTCCGGTTGCACTTGACCCAATCGAGGACATGCATCCCCTCCTGCCAGTTCGAATCCGTGCCGCAAACATGATTCGAGCATTCGAAATCGGCTTCGCAAACACGATTGATGAGATTCGCAATGCAATCCGGGGAAATTCACCGACACGTGTCGCAGCCAACGCGCCAACAGATTTTTACTATCGCGCATTTCCGATGTCGCAGTTCATGATTGTGGAACTCGGGACAGGGCTTCAAGTTCAAGAGGGTTTTGGATTTGAAACGAATTGGGCACAACCGGTTAAGTTCATTGATGCTGGCATGGGACCAGCAGGAAGGCCACACAATGTGGCTTGGTCCGCAGGCATCTGGGCAACAACCGCTGGCTTCCACATATCTTCGCAGCCTGACAGGATTGTTCGTCCGGCCTACAGCAATCGGTCCATTAAGCGCAATGAGTCGTTCTTCGTACTAGTCGAGTATTCGCAGCAGCGATGTCCGGCAGAACCAACCTTGGTCAGGTTATACGATCAGTTCTTTCAACTGATTCGTGACCCCGTTGAGAAGCATCCGTGACAACTCCAATGTCATGTAACAAAACGGTGAACGGGAGGGCTCGGCTAGACGCCCTTTTTTTACCCTGTATTTGTTGTCAACCCATGAACTTGATGAGTTGCTTGACCAAATGAGTTTGCCCAGAAATTTGATGTCGCTTGATTTGGGTGTTCTGGCTCCAAATGCGCAGTGTTTCGGCATTGAGCGTTGGCCATTTACCCGCTTCCATTCCATTCCAAACCCGATGCGCCTTGCGCAAACTCTCCGGGACCTGCATCCAATCCAAAAATGCCTCCAGCTTGGCGTGGTGCGCGTTGTCGTCTTGTGGGTAGATCTGCCAGATGAAGGGTTGGCCTGCCCATAGCGCCCGGACCAGCGAGTCTTCGCCACGCACAAAGTTGAGGTCGCAGGCCCAGAGCATTTCGTCGAAGCCGTTTTGGTCGGTGTAGGGCAGGGTGCTCCAGTTCGGTGGTTCGGCCATGCCTGCCAGTGCTTGCTGCACCGCTGCCAGCGGGCGGCCGGGGGTGACGAGCAGGTGGTGGGGTGTGCCCGCCAGTTGCGCCAGCAGCTGGGGCAGGGCGGCGGGTTCGTAGCAGAACAGGCTGATCAGCAGGCCGTTCGGGGCCGGGTTGGGGGCGTGCTGTTGGCGCCAGGCAGCGCGGTCAAAGCGTTGCTGGCGCTCCATCAGGTTGGCCTCGCGCAGCAGGCCGCCCGTGTCTGGGGTGAAGCCGGGGTAAAAGAAGGTCTTGGTCCAGCCCTTGGCCGGGCCGCTCATGATGGGCGAGGGCAGCTGGTGCATGCGGGGCACCCAGTCTTCGGCGCTCAGGTATTCGAGGTTGATCCACTTGGGTTGTTGCGCTCGGGTGGCTACGCCGTGCGCCACAAAGGCTTCGGGGATGTTGCAGCCAAAGGCTTCGACCCAGACGTCGGCCGGGGGCAGCGCTTGCAGGGTGCTGGTTTGGCTGGCTTCGGCCCATGGCCGCACTTCAATGCCAGGCTCTTGGTGGGCGGTGGGGGCCATCCAAGCCAGGGCCGAGGCGTCGTCCACCCACAGGCGCACGCGTTGGCCCGCGTCGCGCAACTGGCGCGTCAGGCGCCAGCACACGCCCAGGTCGCCGTGGTTGTCGATGACGGTGCAGAAGATGTCCCAGAGTTGGCCAGTTTGCATGCGGCGATTGTCGCTGGAGATTTCACACACATCTTTTCACAGACAATAGCCGCCATGTCGCACAACCATGATGAAGCCCTGCTCGCGCAAGTTGCCGCGCTGCCCGCCTTGCCGGGGGTGTACCGCTACTTTGATGCGCAGGAGCAGCTGCTGTATGTGGGCAAGGCGCTGAACCTCAAGCGCCGGGTGTCGAGCTATTTCCAGAAAGACCATGGCGGCACCCGCATTGGCCACATGGTCAGCAAGATCACGCGCATGGAGACCACGGTGGTGCGCTCCGAGGCCGAGGCGCTGCTGCTGGAAAACAACCTCATCAAGACGCTGCACCCGCGCTTCAACATCCTGTTTCGGGACGACAAGAGTTACCCCTACCTCAAGCTCACGGGCAACGGCCGCGTGGCGCTGCCCGCTATGGTGAAGACGCCCGAGGCGCAGCATTACCCGCGTGTGGCGTATTACCGGGGTGCGGTGGAAAAGAAGCACCGTTACTTTGGGCCGTTTCCCAGCGCCTGGGCGGTCAAGGAGTCGATTCAGCTGATTCAGAAGGTGTTCAGGTTGCGCACCTGCGAGGACACGGTGTTTGCCAACCGCACCCGGCCTTGCCTGCTGTTTCAGATCAAGCGTTGCTCAGGTCCGTGTGTGAACCTGATCAGCCCCGAAGACTACAAGGCCGATGTGCAGCATGCCGAGCAGTTTTTGCGCGGTGAGACCCAGGCGCTGATGCACGAGATGGAAGCGCGGATGATGGCGCACGCCGACAAGCTCGAATTCGAGTTGGCCGCCGAGGTGCGCAACCAGTTGACGGCGCTGTCGCGGGTCTTGCACCAGCAGTCAGTCGACACGGCGGTGGACACCGATGCCGACATTTTGGTGGCCAAAGTGCAGGGCGGCCGCGCCTGTGTGAACCTGGCCATGGTGCGTGGCGGTCGGCATTTGGGCGACCGGCCTTACTTTCCGGTGCATGTGCAAGACGCGCAGGACCTGCTGGGGCTGGAGGAGAGCGAAGACGAGGGTGAAGGGCAGGGAGAGGGTGAACCCAAACGCCCGGTCGAGGTGCAGGTGCTCGAAGCGTTTTTGGCCCAGCACTACATTGGCGTACCCGTGCCGCCACTCCTGATCTTGAGCGCGGCGGTCGACAAATCATTGATCGCGGCTTTGTCGGCGCAGTCGGGCGTGAAGATCAGCACGGTGACCAATCCGCGCGAGCACCGCCGCGTGTGGCTGGAGATGGCCGAGAAAAACGCCGAGCTGCAACTGGCCCGTTTGCTGGCCGAAGAAGGCTCGCAGCAGGCCCGCACCCGGGCGTTGGCCGAGGCGCTGGACTTGGCGCCAGACGATTTGGACCAGCTGCACATCGAGTGTTTCGACATCTCACACACGGCAGGCGAGAACACGCAGGCCTCTTGTGTGGTGTTCCGCCAGCACAAGATGCAAAGCGGCGACTACCGCCGCTACAACATCGAGGGCATCACTCCCGGTGACGATTACGCCGCCATGCGCCAGGTGTTGATGCGCCGCTATGGCAAGCTGGCCGAAGCTTTGCGCTCGGGCGAAGGCACGGCCCGGCTGCCGGACTTGGTGCTGATCGACGGCGGCAAAGGCCAAGTGAGCATGGCGCGTGAGGTGTTCACCGACTTGGGGCTGGACCTCTCGCGCATCGTGGGCGTGGAAAAAGGCGAGGGCCGCAAGGTGGGTCTGGAAGAGCTGGTGTTTGCCGATGGCCGCGAGAAGGTCTACCTGGGCAAGGACTCGGCCGCGCTGATGCTGGTGGCGCAAATCCGCGACGAGGCACACCGCTTTGCCATAACCGGCATGCGGGCCCAGCGGGCCAAGGTGCGCATGGGCGGCAGCAAGATCGAAGAAATCCCCGGCATTGGCCCACGCAAACGCGCCAAGCTGTTGCAACGCTTTGGCGGTGTGCGGGGTGTGGAAAGCGCCAGCGTGGAGGACTTGCTGGGCGTGGAAGGCATCTCGCGCGAGCTGGCTGAGACCATTTACAACGCCTTGCACTGAGCCCATAACCGTCTGTCATCGCGCTGTTGGCTTGGCGTGCCACAATCTGCAGCATGTTTTTCACCATTCCCACCATCATGACCTGGACGCGCATTGTCGCGATCCCTTTGATCATTGGCGTGTACTACCTCGACACTTTGACGATCGAGACGAAAAATTGGATCGCGACGGTGCTGTTTGTGTTGTTCGCTTTCACCGATTGGCTGGACGGATTTTTGGCCCGCAAGCTCAACCAGACCTCGGCTTTTGGGGCCTTTTTGGACCCGGTGGCCGACAAGTTTTTGGTCTGCGCGGCCTTGTTGATGCTGGTGCAGATGGACCGGGTGAATGTGCTGGTGGCCCTCATCATCATTGGCCGCGAGATCGCTATTTCGTCCTTGCGCGAGTGGATGGCGCAAATTGGTGCAGGCAAAAGTGTGGCCGTGCACATGGTGGGCAAACTCAAAACCACGGTGCAAATGGTGGCCATTCCCTTCTTGCTCTACAACGGCACGCTGTTTGGCGTGATCGATACCCGCGATTGGGGTGCCGTGCTGATTGTGGTGGCCGCCGTTTTGACGGTCTGGTCCATGGTGTATTACATGCAAAAGGCCTTGCCTGAGATCAGAGCCCGCGTGAAATGAGCGGCAGCCGTTCGTCTGACGGCTGGTTGGCAGCGATCCCCGTTGTGTTTGTGCTGATCTGGAGCACCGGTTTCATCGTCGCCCGCTACGGCATGCCCCATGCACCCCCATTGTCTTTTTTGGCGCTGCGCTACACCTTGTCCATCGCCTGCTTTTTGGCCTGGATTTCATGGTCCAAGGTGGCTTGGCCACAAACGCGCTCGCAATGGCTGCATCTGTCCGTGACCGGTGTGCTGATGCATGCGGGTTATCTGGGCGGCGTGTGGGTGGCGGTCAAGGCCGGGATGGGCTCGGGCTTGTCGTCCTTGATTGTGGGGTTCCAACCGGTTTTGACGGCCATTTGGTTGGCCTACAGTTTGCGGGGCAGCGATCAGCCCGGTGTCTCGCGAAGGCAGTGGCTGGGCCTGTTGCTCGGTTTTCTGGGTCTGCTCATGGTGGTCTGGCGCAAGTTGACCCTGGGCACGCCCCTCGACCACGTCACGCCGGTCAACATGGCCTTTGCCTTGGCTGCTTTGCTCAGCATCACCGTGGGTACCCTTTACCAAAAGCGATTTGTCCAAGCCTGTGATGTGCGATCGGCCAACACGGTGCAGTTGTTGGCCGCGTTGGTGGTCACCTTGCCTTTTGCCTTGATGGAAACCGAAACCATGCGCTGGAACGGTGAATTGGTGGGGGCCATGACCTGGTCGGTGCTGGGTTTGACCCTGGGCGGGAGTTCGCTGCTTTACATCTTGATCCAGCGCGGGGCTGCTGCCTCGGTGACCAGCCTCCTGTTTTTGGTGCCGCCGACCACGGCCATGATGGCCTGGCTGCTTTTTGGCGAAGCCATCACCTGGGCCACCCTGCTGGGCACCGCCTTGACGGCTGTGGGTGTGAGTTGGGTGGTGCGACCGTCCCGCAGGTGAAATCGATGCCCCGGCTTTGTTGCTAAGCTCTTGATTTTTCAAGTCCTGTCCATTTTTTCCAGATTCAGAAAGTAAGCCCTATGAGCAAGCACCGCATCGCTGTCATTCCCGGAGATGGCATTGGCAAGGAAGTCATGCCAGAAGGCCTGCGCGTGATGGACGCCGCAGCCCGCAAATTTGGCATTGATCTACACTTTGACCACTTCGACTTTTCCAGCTGGGACTACTTTGAAAAGCATGGCCAGATGCTGCCGGACAACTGGAAAGACCAGATCGGCGGCCACGATGCTTTGTATTTTGGTGCGGTAGGCTGGCCTGAAAAAATCGCCGACCACGTCTCGCTGTGGGGCTCGCTGCTTTTGTTCCGCCGAGAGTTTGACCAGTACATCAACCTGCGCCCAGCCCGCTTGATGCCCGGAATCATCGCGCCGGTGGTGCGCCGTGACGGCAGCCCACGCCAGCCCGGTGAGATCGACATGTACATCGTGCGCGAAAACACCGAGGGCGAGTACTCGGCTGTGGGGGGGCGCATGTTCCCGGGTACCGAGCGCGAGATTGTGATGCAAGAGACCATCATGAGCCGCATTGGCGTTGACCGCGTATTGAAGTTTGCTTTCGAATTGGCTCAGTCCCGCCCCAAAAAGCACCTGACCAGCGCCACCAAATCGAACGGCATTGCCATCACCATGCCCTACTGGGATGAGCGTGTGGCCGAGATGGCCAAGGGCTACCCGGGCATCAACGTGGACAAGTTCCACATCGACATCCTCACCGCCCACTTTGTGCAACGCCCCGACTTTTTTGACGTGGTGGTGGCCAGCAATTTGTTTGGCGACATCCTGAGCGACTTGGGACCGGCCTGCACGGGCACCATTGGCATTGCGCCCAGCGCCAACCTCAACCCGGACCGCAAGTTCCCTTCACTCTTTGAGCCCGTTCACGGCTCGGCCCCCGACATCGCAGGCAAAGGCATTGCCAACCCGATTGGCCAGATCTGGTGTGGTGCCATGATGCTCGAATTTTTGGGCTACAAAGACGCGCACGATGCCGTTCTCGGCGCCATTGAAAAGGTGTTGGCAGCTGGTGCCGACGCGCCGCGTACCCCCGATTTGGGTGGGAAAGCTTCCACCGCCGACGTGGGTCGGGCGATTGCGCAGGCGCTTTGAGCCGAGCCATTAAAAAAACCCGCACCCATTTTTTGCAAGTACTACTTTCAAGGCTAGAATCCAACGCCAATCGGGCGAGCGTGAATGCGATTGACAGACCCACAAGGTCTGGTTTTAATCACTACAGGCATTCACTGCCTGAACAAATTTCATCAACATGTCCATGTCGTTGATACCGATCACAGTCCCAACGTCGGTCCTTCCGGCAACAACACACAGAGGTTTTTTGTGAACAAAACAGAATTGATCGAACACATTGCCAAGCACGCCGACCTGTCCAAGGCGGCAGCCGGTCGCGCCCTCGAAGCCACCATGGGCGCAGTGCGCACCACTTTGAAAAAAGGTGGCACGGTTTCCCTGGTGGGTTTTGGCACATTTGCCGTGGGCAAGCGGGCTGCTCGCACAGGCCGCAACCCCCGTACGGGCGCTGCGATTAAAATCAAGAAAGCCAATGTGCCAAAGTTCCGTCCAGGCAAGGGCCTGAAAGACGCTTTGAACTGAAAACACATGTGAGAGGGCGCTTAGCTCAGTTGGTAGAGCGGCTCCTTTACACGGAGTAGGTCGGCGGTTCGAGACCGTCAGCGCCCACCACCTCTCAAACAAAGGCGAACCCCAGGTTCGCCTTTTTTATTGACAACCCGAGACTTCCGACATGTTTGACACCATCCGCAACAATTCCAAGATCCTGATGGGCTTGCTGGTTTTGCTGATCATTCCCTCGTTTGTATTGTTTGGCGTGGACGGTTACAGCAACATGAATGACCGGGGTGCTGTGGTCGCCAAAGTCGGCGACCTGGAAATCACCCAGCAAGAGTGGGATGCGATGCACCAACAAGAGGTGGACCGCATCCGTGCCGCTACGCCCAATCTGGATGCCAAACTGCTGGGCTCCGAAGAGGCCCGCTACGCCAGCCTCGAGCGCATGGTCAATGACCGCTTGATTGCTGTGGCTGCAGAAAAGCAGTTGCTGGTCACCAGCAACCAGCGCCTGGCCAACTACTTGCAGCAAGACCCCTCGATCGCCAGTTTGCGCGGACCCGACGGCAAACTCGACATGGAGCGTTACCGCCAACTCGCGGCCAGCCAAGGCATGACGCCTGAAATGTTCGAAGCGCGTGTGCGCCGTGACCTGTCCAACCAACAGGTGCTTTCCAGCTTGCAGGCCTCTGCTGTCGCCTCGCAGCGTCAAACCGACACCGCTTTGCAAGCCTATTTGCAGCGCCGCGAAATCCAGATCCAGCGCTTTGAACCTGCCGCTTTTGCGGCCAAGGTTCAGGTGACAGATGCCGATCTGGAAAAGTTCTACCAAACCCAGTCCGAGCGTTTCCGTTCGCCAGAGTCGGCTGACGTGGAGTACCTGGTCCTCGACGCAGCGGCTTTGGCCAAAACCATCCAGTTGCCCGAGCAGGACGTGAAAACCTACTACGAGCAAAACCTGCAGCGCCTCTCTGGCCAAGAGCAGCGCCGGGCCCGCCACATCCTGATCAACGCAGCCAAAGACGCGCCTGCCGCAGACCGTGAAAAAGCCCGCGCCAAAGCCGAAGCCCTGCTCGCCGATGTGCGCAAAGACCCCAAGGCCTTTGCAGAGTTGGCCCGCAAAAACTCGGATGACCCAGGCTCGGCCGCCAATGGGGGCGACTTGGACTTTTTTGCCAAAGGTGCCATGGTCAAGTCATTTGAAGACGCCGCTTTCGCCCTGAAAAAAGGGGACATCAGCGCGGTGGTCGAGACTGAATTCGGTTTCCACATCATCCAGCTGACCGACATCAAGGCCCCGGCCACGCCCAGCCTGGAAGCCATGCGGCCCAAGCTTGAAGCCGATTTGCGCGAGCAACAGGCCAAACGTCAATTTGCGGAACTGGCGGAGACCTTCAGCAACAGCGTCTACGAGCAAGCCGACACTTTCAAGCCTGTGGCTGAAAAGCTCAAGCTCACCATTCAGCAAGCGCAAGGCCTGAGCCGTGCCCCCACGCCTGCAACAGCTGGCGTGATGGCCAGCCCCAAAGTCTTGGAAGCCTTGTTCTCTGAGGAGTCGATCAGCAAGCGCCGCAACACGGCCGCCATTGAGTTGGGCAACAACACCCTGGTCTCTGCACGCATCGTCAACTACCGTGCAGCGGCTGTGCGACCCTTTGCCGAAGTCAAAGAATCGGTGCGCACCCAATTCATGTTGGAGCAAGCCCAAGCCTTGGCCAAGGCCGAAGGTCAGGCCCGCCTGAACGCCTGGAAAGCCCAGCCTGCCCAAGCGCAGGTGGGCAATGCGGTGGTGGTCTCGCGTGACCAAACACAGGGCCAGCCCCAGGCTGTGATCGATGCGGCCCTTCGTGCAGACCCCTCTGCCATGCCTGCCTTGGTGGGAGTGGACTTGGGCGCACAAGGCTACGCGGTGGTGCGTGTGAACAAGCTGGTGCCACGCGAAGAGCCCAATTCGCAGCAGCAAGCCCAAAGCCGCGAGCAATTTGCCCGTTTGCTGGGCAACGCAGAAGCCGGAGCCTACCTGGCCCACCTGCGGTCGCAGTTCAAGGTGGAAATCAAGGTCAACAAACCCAAAGGCCGTGCAGCTTCATAATTCTCCCCAGAGCGGGAATTTGATCTGAAGTTCGGGTTATAATTTTGGCTTCGCGGTGGCTGTAGCTCAGTTGGTAGAGTCCAGGATTGTGATTCCTGTTGTCGTGGGTTCGAGCCCCATCAGCCACCCCAAAATCATGCAAAAGCCCAGCCTTCACAGGCTGGGCTTTTTGCTTTGTGGCGTCACCCTGGGGTCTGTTTGAACAAGCTGGCCGCTGCTGGGGCAGCCAACCAGTGGCAGCCCTTGGTTTATGCCGCCACCTCCACCTTGGGCGTTCCCAAACTCCTGAGCACATCCCGCACCATCTGCGCCCGCGCCTTGGGGTCGGGCAGTTCGCGCTCGATGCGAATTTTGTCGTTGCCTGCCAGTTTGATGTGTTTGTTCTTTTGGATCAGGCCGATGATGGCCATGGGGTCCACGGGTGGGTTGGGTTTGAAGGTGATTTGGATGACACCCGGCGCGGCGTCGACCTTGATGACGCCATAAGGCTGGGTCAGCACGCGCAGGCGGTGCACATCCACCAGGGTTTGCGCTTGCGGGGGCAGCTTGCCAAAGCGGTCCACCAGTTCTTCGAGCAGGGCGTCGATCTGGTCGCTGGTTTTGGCGGTGGCCAGCTTTTTGTAAAAACTCAGGCGCAGGTGCACGTCGCCGCAATAGTCGTTGGGTAGCAGGGCGGGGGCATGCAGGTTGATGTCGGTGGTGACCGACAGGGGGCTGAGCAAATCGGGCTCTTTGCCTGCTTTCAAGCAGCGTACCGCTTCGGACAGCATTTCGTTGTACAGCTGAAAACCCACTTCGAGCATGTTGCCGCTCTGGTTTTCGCCCAGCACTTCGCCCGCGCCGCGGATCTCCAGGTCGTGCATGGCCAAATAAAAACCGCTGCCCAGTTCTTCCATCTGCTGGATCGCGTCGAGCCGCTGGGCGGCTTGTTTGGTCAGGCCTTCGATCTCGGGCACCATCAAATAGGCATAGGCTTGGTGATGCGAGCGGCCCACGCGTCCGCGCAGCTGGTGCAGCTGGGCCAGGCCGAACTTGTCAGCGCGAGAGATCACGATGGTGTTGGCCGTGGGCACGTCGATGCCGGTCTCAATGATGGTCGAGCACAGCAAGATGTTGTAGCGCTGGGCCACAAAGTCGCGCATCACCTGCTCCAGCTCGCGCTCGGGCATTTGGCCGTGGGCCACGGCGATGCGGGCTTCGGGCAGGATTTCTTCGAGCTTTTGCTTGCGGTTCTCGATGGTCTCGACCTCGTTGTGCAAAAAGTAGCACTGGCCGCCGCGTTTGAGTTCGCGCAGCACCGCCTCGCGGATCACGCCCGTGCCTTCGTTACGCACAAAGGTCTTGATGGCCAGGCGGCGTTGTGGTGCAGTCGCAATCACGCTCAAATCGCGCAGGCCTTCCAAAGCCATGCCCATGGTGCGGGGGATGGGGGTGGCGGTGAGTGTGAGCACATCGACCTCGGCCCGCAGGCCTTTCATGGCCTCTTTGTGGCGCACGCCAAAGCGGTGTTCCTCGTCGATGATGAGCAGGCCCAGGTCGTGGAACTTGGTCGATTCGCTCAGCAGCTTGTGGGTGCCGACCACGATGTCCACCGTGCCGTCGGCAATGCCTTTGAGGGCAGCGGTGACTTCTTTGCCCGAGCGAAAGCGTGAGACCTCGGCCACCTTCACGGGCCATTTGGCAAAACGGTCTTTGAGCGTCTGGTAATGCTGCTCGGCCAACAGTGTGGTGGGCGCTAAAATCGCCACTTGTTTGCCCCCCGTGACGGCCACAAAAGCGGCACGCAGCGCGACCTCGGTCTTGCCAAAGCCCACATCGCCGCAGACCAGGCGGTCCATGGGGCGGGGGCTGATCATGTCTTGAATGACGCAGTGGATGGCGGCCTTTTGGTCGGCGGTTTCCTCGAAGCCGAAGTCGTTGGCAAAGGTTTCGTAGTCTTGTGGGCTGTAGCGGAATGGGTGGCCCTCGCGTGCGGCGCGGCGGGCGTAGATGTTGAGCAACTCGGCGGCGGCGTCGCGCACCTGTTCGGCGGCGCGGCGTTTGGCCTTTTCCCATTGGCCAGAGCCCAGCTTGTGCAGCGGCGCTTCGTCGGCGCTCACGCCCGTGTAGCGGCCAATCAGCTGCAGCTGGCTCACCGGCACATAAAGCGTGGCTTTGTCGGCGTACTCCAGGTGCAAAAACTCTTGCAGGGCGGGCGTGCCGTCTTCGTTTTTCTGGCCCATGTCCATGTTGACCAGACCCCGGTAGCGGCCAATGCCGTGGGCACTGTGCACCACCGGGTCGCCCACATTCAGCTCGCTCAGGTCTTTGATCAGCGCTTCCACATCGCTGACCTGTTCCTGCTTTTTGCGGCGTCGCGTCACGGACCCTGCGGCGAAGAGTTCGGTTTCGGTGACCAGGTCGATGTTGTGCTCAAACCAGTGGAAACCGCTGACCAGACCCGCGGTGGCCATGCCGACTTTTTCGTCGCTGGCCAAAAAGGCTTGCAGGCTGTCGAACACCGGGGGTGTGAGGCCGCTGGAGCGCACGAAGTCGAGCAGGCTCTCGCGGCGGCCATCGCTTTCGGCCAGGATCAACACGCGGCTGGCACTGCTGCGGATGTGCGCTTGCAGGCGTGACAGCGGGTCTTCGGCGCCGCGCACCACCGTCAGCTCGGGCAGGGGCTGGGCCAGCGTGTTGTCGGGCACGTCTTGCGTGCCTGGGCGCAAAGCCAGTTGCGCGTGGCCGTTGGTCAGCGTGTAGAACTGCTCGGCGCTCAAAAACAGCGCATCGGGCGGCAGCACGGGCCGCTCGGGGTCACCCTGCACCAGGCGGTAGCGGTCTTTGGTGTCTTGCCAAAAGCGCTGGAAGGCGGGCTCCAGATCGCCGTGCAGCACCACGGTGGCGTCATCTGCTTGCCCTGCGCCGAGATAGTCGAACACGGTGGCGGTTTCTTCAAAAAACAGCGGCAGGTAGTACTCGATGCCCGCCGTGGCCACGCCGTTGCCCATGTCTTTGTAAATGCGGCTCTTGGTCGGGTCGCCTTCGAGCAGCTCGCGCCAGCGGCTTCGGAACCGCGCACGGGCCGCATCGTCCATCGGGAACTCGCGCCCGGGCAAGAGCCGCACCTCGGGTACGGGGTAGAGGCTGCGCTGGCTGTCGGGGTCGAAGGTGCGGATGCTGTCGATCTCGTCGTCGAACAGGTCCACCCGGTAAGGCACCAAAGAGCCCATGGGGAAGAGGTCGATCAAGCCGCCGCGCACCGCGTATTCGCCGGGGCTGACCACTTGGCTCACATGCGAGTAGCCCGCCAATGTCAGTTGGGCCTTGAGCTGGGCTTCGTCCAGCTTTTGCTTGACCTTGAACTCGAAGGTGTAGCCCGCCAAAAAGGACGGCGGCGCCAGCCTGTACAGCGCCGTGGTGGCGGGCACCAGCACCACGTCGGCGCTCTCGGCGTGGTTGCGCTGCTTGATGCGCCAGAGTGTGGCCAAGCGTTCAGAGATCAAGTCCTGGTGCGGCGAGAAGGTGTCATACGGCAGGGTTTCCCAGTCGGGAAACATCACACAGCGCAGATCGGGCGCAAAAAACACCAGCTCGTCCATCAGGCGCTGCGCGTCGGCCGCGTCACTGGTGACGATGGCGGTGAGCTTGCCTGCTTTTTTCTCGCGCTGGGCCAACTGGGCCAGCAGCACGGCATCGGCCGATCCGGCGGGGCGGGGCAGGGTGAAACGTTTGCCGGAAATCAGGCTGGGCAGTTGCATGGTGGCGATGGCCAATGGCGATGAAAAAAGCAAAACACCCCCCGCCAAGATGGAGGGGGGTGATCGGG
Source organism: Limnohabitans sp. 63ED37-2 (assembly GCF_001412535.1). GTDB lineage: Bacteria > Pseudomonadota > Gammaproteobacteria > Burkholderiales > Burkholderiaceae_C > Limnohabitans_A. Next base: position 1,137,777 of record NZ_CP011774.1, read on the forward strand.
TTGTCAGACAGTTCGATTGTAAAAGGGTCAAGCGGCCAAGGCCTGGGCGCGTGGCGATGCCCTTGATGGGGGGTGAAGCCCACCGACCTACAATGACAGCCCATGTCAATCACCCCAGACGCCCCCCGTTTTCATGCCCTGGTGCCCTGCGCCGGTACAGGCAGCCGCGCAGGCACGCCGCAGCCTAAACAGTACCAAACCGTGGCGGGGCAGCCCATGGTCATGCACACCTTGCAGGCGCTGGCCCGTGTGCCGCAGCTGGCCAGTGGCTGGGTGATCTTGTCACCCGACGATGATTTTGATTGGCCTCAGGCCGCCTGGCCCGCGCACTTCAGGCGCGAGGCCTGTGGTGGGGCGACCCGGGCTGCAAGTGTGTTCAATGGCCTGAGCGCCATGTTGCAGGCGGGCTTGCCTGCGCAAGATTGGGTTTTGGTGCACGACGCCGCGCGATGCCTGATCACGCCCGAGGCGGTGTCGGGCTTGGTCGAGGCCTGCCGCGATGACGTTGTGGGCGGCTTGCTGGCCTTGCCGCTGCCCGACACCTTGAAGTCGCACACGCTGGATGGTCAGGCTGCCCGCGTGGCCAGCACGGTGCCGCGCGAAGACAAATGGTTGGCGCAAACTCCTCAAATGTTTCGCTTGGGCGCCTTGCATGCAGCATTGGCTGCAGCGGCCACCTCTGCTTTTGAAGGCATCACCGACGAATCGAGTGCGATGGAGCGCCTGGGCCATTCGCCGCGCCTGGTGCCAGGCTCGGCCCAGAATATGAAAGTCACTTACCCGGCCGACTTTGCGTTTGCCGAGGCGGTTTTGAAAGGCAGAACATGAACATCCGTGTGGGCGAAGGCTGGGACGTGCATGCCCTGGTGCCCGGTCGCCAGCTGATTTTGGGTGGGGTCGAAATCGCCCACACCGCTGGTTTGTTGGGCCACTCGGACGCCGATGTGCTGCTGCACGCCATCACCGATGCGGTGCTGGGTGCCGCGGGTCTGGGCGACATTGGGCGGCACTTTCCGGACACGGATGCGCAGTTCAAAGGTGCCAATTCTTCCGTTTTGTTGCAAGAGGCCATGCGCCGCGTGCGGGCCCTTGGCTGGGTGCTGGTGAATGTGGACAGCACCATCGTGGCCCAGGCCCCCAAACTGGCCTCGCACATGGCGGCCATCAACGCGGGTGTGGCCCAGGCTTTGGGCGTCGGGCTGGATCAGGTGAATGTGAAGGCCAAGACCGCTGAAAAGCTGGGTCCTGTGGGCATGGGCCAAAGCATCGAGGCGCGGGCGGTGGCTTTGCTGCACAAGCCGTCTTGAGGGCACTGCGGGCCGAGGCCCGCGTTCAGCGGGCTGGGCGGATGGCGGTTTTGGGGCGAAAGGCCTTGCAGACCTCGTCCTGGGTTTCCATGTACGGTCCGCCAATCAGATCCACGCAATAAGGCACGGCCGCAAAAATACCGTGCACCACGGCTTTGCCGTCGGCGTCTTTCAGGCCTTCGAGGGTTTCGGCAATCGATTTGGGCTGGCCGGGCAGGTTGATGATCAGGCTCTGGCCTCGGATGACGGCCACTTGGCGCGACAAGATGGCGGTGGGGACAAATTTCAGGCTGATTTGGCGCATTTGCTCGCCAAAGCCGGGCATTTCCTTGTCGGCCACGGCCAAAGTGGCCTCGGGGGTCACGTCGCGCAGGGCGGGGCCGGTGCCGCCGGTGGTCAGCACCAGACTGCAGCCCGCATCGACCAGCTCGATCAAGGTGGCGCTGATGCGGTCTTTTTCGTCGGGAATCAGGCGGGGCTCAAAGGTGATCGGGTTGTGCAGTGCACGGGTCAACCAGTCCTGCAGGGCGGGCAGGCCTTTGTCTTCGTAGACACCTGTGCTGGCGCGGTCGCTGATGGACACGATGCCGATCTTGACCGGGTCAAACTGGGTTTCACTCATCTTCAGCTTCCTCGTCGGGGGTCTCATCGCTTTGGCCGCCTGTCAGCACGCTGCGCACCAGTTTGAACAGCTCGCGGTAAGCGCGACCTTGGCGGGGTGCAAGGCCTTGCGACACGGCCGCGTTGGTCACAGGCACCGCGTCTTTGCGGGCCTGGCGCACCAGCGCGCGCAGTTGCTGGATGTCGGTTTGCGGGTGGTGTTCGATCCATTCACCCACAGCGGCATCATCGGCAATCAGGCGGTCGCGCCAGGCTTCGGCCAGGTGCAGGGCTTGGGTGTCTTTGGCGCTGCCCAGGCGCTGGATGTCGAGGGCTTCGCGCACGGCTTGCAGGGTTTCAGGGCTGAGCAGGCGCATTTGCTTGCCGATGAACTGCATTTGGCGGCGCTTGCCTTCAAAGTTGGTGATGCGCTTGGCTTCGGCCAGGCCATCGACCAGTTTGTCCGGCAGGGCCAGTCCCTCCAGCAGGTCGCGGCGCAGAGTGAGCAAGGCAGTGCCCAGCTCTTGCAGCTCGGTGCTTTCGCGCTTGAGTTCGGTGCGGCTGGGGCCATCCAAGCCGCCTTTGAGCTCGCGCTTGTACTCCAGGTCCAGCTCGCTGCCTTCGGCAACAAACTGACCACGGACGAAATAGCCTTTTTTGGGTTTACGGGACATGACTGAGGGAACTCGTTTTCAGATGCAGCGCTGGGGCTGGGTGGCAAGTATCATAGCGGTCACTGCGGGCCCAGCGCCCGCCATTTTTTTTGAGAACACTTCCGTGAAAAGTTCCGTGAAAAAAAACACCCCCGCCACCGCCTCCCATGCGCATGCCCACGACGGCTTCAGCTACTCGCGCGACCATTTTGAAGAGTTGGTCGACATCGCCTTGCACCACGCCAAAAAGTTGGGCGCTACCAACGCGGGTGCCGAGGCGTCTGAAGGCTGCGGCCTGTCGGTCAGCGTGCGCAAGGGCGAGCTGGAAAACGTGGAACGCAACCGCGACAAGTCGCTGGGCGTGACGGTGTATGTGGACCACCGCCGGGGCAACGCCAGCACCTCGGACTTTTCCAAAGCAGCGATCGAGCGCACGGTGCAAGCGGCCTATGACATCGCCCGTTTCACGGCCGAAGACCCGACCGCCGGGCTGCCCGATGAAGCCGACATCGAAACGAACCACCGCGATCTGGATTTGTTTCACCCCTGGGCCATCAACAGCGAAGAAGCCGCCAAGTTGGCTTTGCAATGCGAAGCCGCTGCGCTCAAAACCAGCCGCCGCATCACCAACAGCGACGGCGCGGCTGTTTCGGCCCAGCAAAGCCATTTTTTCAGCGCCCACACACACGGCTTTCGCGGCGGCTATGCCAGCTCGCGCCACAGCATTTCGGTGGCCCCTATTGCCAAGCTGCCGGGCCGCAACGCCGAGATGCAGCGCGACGCCTGGTACACCTCGATGCGCTCGGCCGACGAGATGGCCTCGCCCGAAGCGGTGGGACGTTATGCCGCCGAACGCGCTTTGTCGCGCCTGGGAGCCCGCAAGATCGCCACGACCGAATGCCCGGTGCTGTTCGAGTCGCCTGTGGCGGCAGGCCTTTTGGGTGGATTTGTGCAGGCCGTGAGCGGCGGAGCGCTGTACCGCAAGAGCAGCTTCTTGCTGGACTCGCTGGGCAAGAAGGTGTTCCCCAAGCACATCGACATCGAAGAAGACCCGCACCTCTTGCGCGGCAAGGGCAGCTCGCCGTTTGACGACGAGGGTGTGCGCTCGGTGCGCCGCCAAGTCGTCAAGGGCGGCCGGGTTGAGGGCTACTTTTTGAGCAGTTACTCGGCCCGCAAACTGGGCATGAAGACCACCGGCAACTCGGGCGGCTCGCACAACCTGACGCTGACTTCGCGCCTGACGCAGTCCACCGACGACCTGGACGCCATGCTGCAAAAGCTGGGCACGGGCCTGTTTGTGATCGAGTTGATGGGCCAAGGCGTGAACTACGTGACGGGTGACTATTCACGCGGGGCCAGCGGCTTTTGGGTGGAGAACGGCCAGATCGCCTACCCGGTGCACGAGATCACCATCGCGGGCAACCTCAAGGACATGCTGATGGGCATCGAGGCTGTGGGCGCGGATACCTACAACATGGGCGCCAAAACCACCGGCTCCATCCTGGTCAACCGCATGAAGCTGGCGGGCAGCTGAGGCCTGCTGCGCTGTGCAGGCTGAACTTTTGGCGGCGCTGGCAGCCTTGTCGTGGGCGGTGGGCAGTTTGTTTTCTGCCGCCGCCTCCAGCCAGATGGGGGCCTTTGCCTTCACCCGCTGGCGCTTGTTTTTTGCGCTGACCCTGTTGTGGGCGCTGGCGCTGTTCACCGGCCAGTGGCGCAGTCTGGACAGCGCGAATGTGGCCCTGCTGGCCTTGTCTGGCTTCATTGGCATTTTCATCGGCGACACCGCGCTGTTTGCCTGCATGAACCGGCTGGGGCCGCGCCGCAGCGGGGTGCTGTTCGCCACCCACGCGATTTTTTCCACCTTGCTCGCATGGTTGTTTCTGGGCGAAACCCTTTGGGGCTGGACCTTGGTGGGCGGTGGTTTGCTGGTCTCGGGTGTGATGGTGGCCATTGTCTGGGGCCGCCGCGAGAGTGAAACCCACGCCTGGGAAAACACCCAAGGCAGCTTGATGACGGGGGTCTTGCTGGGTCTGCTGGCGGCGGTGTGCCAGTCGGTGGCCACCTTGATGATCAAGCCCTTGATGGCCTCGGGGGTGGATGCGGTGGCTGCGTCTGCCGTGCGCACCAGCGCCAGCTTTTTGGCGCATCTGGCGCTGCTCTGGGCTGGGGCGAAGGTGGCCCAAGTGCAAAACCCCTTGAGCGCCAAAACCCTGTTCAACACCTGGGCCAGTGCGGCCGTGGCCATGGCGCTGGGCATGACCTTGATCTTGCAGGCGCTGCACACCGGGCAGGCGAATCTGGTGGGTATTTTCTCGTCGCTCACCCCGATCTTGCTGCTGCCACTGTTGTGGGCCGTGTACCGCCGCCGCCCAGCCTGGGGGGCCTGGGGTGGGGCGGTGATGGCGGTGGCCGGGGCTGCGCTGATTTTGCAGGCCTAGCCCACTGGAGGCATCAGCCCGCCAGTGCTGCCTTGACTGCCGCCGACACCTGGCCCATGTCGGCCTTGCCAGCCAGTTGGGCTTTGACGGCGCCCATCACTTTGCCCATGTCGCCTGGGCCCACTTTCTTGCCCATTTCTTCACCCAGCTCAGCCACGATGGTCTGCACAGCGGCTGTGACTTCTTCGGCCGACATGCGTGCGGGCAGGTACGCCAAGAGCACGGCCATTTCGGCTTTTTCCTTGTCGGCCAGGTCTTGGCGGGCGGCTTGTTCAAAAGCGGCAATTGAATCTTTGCGCTGCTTGATCAGCTTGTCCACGATGGCCACCACGGCCACGTCGTCCAATTCAATGCGCTCGTCCACTTCCTTTTGCTTCATGGCCGACAGCAACAAGCGGATGGTGCCCAGACGCTCGGCGTCTTTGGCCCGCATCGCGGTTTTCATGTCTTCGGTGATTTGTTCTTTCAGGCTCATAAGAGGCTCCTGGGATGAATGTGGATGGGTACAAATGACAAAGCCCGCCTGAGCGTCCTCTAGCGGGCTTGTTTGCAGACCTGGAACAGGTCAAGCAAAAGGGAAGATCAATACATCTTCTTGGGCAACTGCATGCTGCGAACACGCTTGTAGTGGCGCTTGACAGCAGCCGACTTCTTGCGCTTGCGCTCGGTTGTTGGCTTTTCGTAGAACTCGCGAGCACGCAGGTCGGTCAGCAGGCCGAGTTTTTCGATGGTGCGCTTGAAGCGACGCAGGGCAACGTCAAACGGCTCGTTTTCTTTCACGCGGATGGTGGTCATTGAATCAAAGTTTCCAAAAAATGTGCCGGCTGCGCAAGCAAGGGAGATCGGGCCCTTGAAAGCCAGTTTCGGCGGTTCCCCGTCACGAACTAGTATTTGGCAGACGGGGGTTTGCCAGCAAAGCCTCAGATTATAGCGACAAGTCGCCTGCTTTTGCGGCCAAACAGCAGCTTGAATGTGCGAGGCCACACAGCGCTTGGCCCGGCCCAGGGTCCAAGGGCGCATGAGGCCGCAGCCAGGGGGGAGGCCGCCTTGACTAAAATGAAATCTATATGCATCTTTTCAAACGGACCTCCCCTCGATTCTTGAAGAATTCATTCCGGTTGGCTGTGTGGGCTTGGGCCGCTTGTGCCCTGGGGGCTTGGGCCCAGGCACCCGTGGTAGCCCCAGCCCCAGCCCCCAGTGTGGTCTTGGTCTTGGCGGGAGGCGGTGCCAAGGGGTTTGCCCATTTGGCGGTGCTGCGGCAACTCGAACAAGACCGCATTCCGATTGCCCGCATTGTGGGCACCAGCATGGGGGCGGTGATTGGCGGCTTGTATGCCAGTGGCATGAGCACCGCAGACATTGAACGCACCTTGAGTCAGTTGGACCCCTCCAGGGTGGCCCTTGATCAGATCGATCGCCGGGAGTTGCCTTCACGCACACGCGCCTACCAAGAAAAATACCCGGTAGATCTGGAGTTCGGCATCAAAAACGGTGGGGTGAGTTTTGCCCGGGGCGTGAGCGATGGGCAGCGTTTCTTGGCCCTGCTGCAGTCCCTGACCCAACACTTGCCGCCCGAAGTCAACTTTGATGATTTGAAAATCCCATTTCGGGCTGTGGCCACGCGCTACCGCGACGGCGAGATGAAGGTGTTTGATCGTGGCGCCCTGCATTTGGCGATTCGTGCCAGCATGGCGGCCCCCGCCGTGTTTGCGCCCGTCGAGGTGGATGGTGAGACCTATGTGGACGGCGGCTTGGTGGCCAACATGCCCATCGAGGTGGCTTTGGCCGAAGGGGCCGATGTGATCGTGGCCTCTTTTTTGGGGGCGGGGGCCGACGAAGGCAAGACCGAGTCCGCCAGCCATGCCTTGGTGGTGGCCAACCGCATGCTGGACATCCTGATTCGCCAAAACGAAAAGCGCAACTTGGCTTTGTTGAGGCCACAAGACGTCTTGGTCCTCCCATCTGTTCAGGACATTGGCTTTTCCGATTTCAACCGTGCACCAGAAGTGGTGCAACGCGGACGGGAAGCGCTGGTGCCTGTGCAGGCGAGGTTGGCGGCTTTGCGTCAAAGTTTTGCGGCGCAAACCACGCCACAAGCGCCTGCAAGGCTGTCGTTTGACCAGCGCGAAAAACGCATCGTGGCCATCGAGTCACAAGGCCACAAAGATGTCTCGGAGAGTTTCATCCAGTCCATGCTGGCCCCGATGCTGTCGCAGGAATTTTCTGCCCAGCGGGTCGAGCGTTATCTGGACGAGCTCTACACCAGCGGCTACTTTGACCTGGTCAGTTACAGCCTGGTTCAGCAGCAGGGCGATGCGTACAAGTTGCTGGTCACGGTGCGCGAAAAACCGTACAGCCCCCATTTTTTCAAGACCACCATGGGGTTTTCCAGCGAGGTGGATGGCGTCACGCAATTCACGGCCGGGGTGGGTTATCGCCGCCCTTGGTTGACACCATCGGGTCTGGAGCTGTCCATCGATGCCCGCATGGGCACTCAGTCCGAGCTGGGCTTGCGCTTTCACCAACCCCTCTCAAGGGGCTGGAGTGTCGAGACCGGCGCCTCTTTGGAGCGCAATGTTTTGCCGCTCTACCGCTCGTCTTTCAATGAGGAAAATTTCAACAATCAGAAGTTGGCTTACTACAAACAAACCGTGCAAAGTCTGGACACCACCTTGGTCTACGATTTTGAGCGCCTGGCCAACGTGAAGCTGGGGATGGTGTCCAGCCGCATCCGCCGGGCCTTTGACACGACGGTGGTTTGGGGCAACGACAACCTGGAGCCCACGCAGGAGATCCGCTACAACGCGCTGCGGATGAAATGGCAAATGGATCAACTCGACTCACTGAGCTTTCCAACGCGGGGTTATTTTTTGGGCGGCCACATGGAGCGAGGGATATCGGGTGCCATTTACAGTGGTGGCAGCCTGTCGGCCAAGTGGGCGCATTCGGAGGGGCCGCACATCGTCAATCTGGGCATCCAGTTGGCCCAGGAACGTGTCACCCTGGACTGCGACCGCTGCCGTGCGCCCAGCAATTTGATTTTGGGTGGTTTTCAGAACATGGGGGCTTACCGCATGGGGCAATTGGTCGGTGACCAGTTGGTCCATGTGCAATCCACTTACATGTACCGCTTGACGCAAGGCGGCCTGCTCAATCAGAAAACCTATGTGGGTACCGTGCTGGAAGCCGGAGACGCTTGGGCCAAGGGAACAGCACATCGCTGGCGTTACAGCGCCACCGCGTTTGTGGCGGTGGACAGCAAGATCGGGGACATTTATTTGGGCGCCGCCAGAGGCTCCAGCGATACCTACAACCTGTTTCTGCAATTGGGCAGACGCTTCAGTTTTTGAGTGCGCCTGGCAAAGCATGAGCGCAGGCATGCGCACTGGCCCAGGCCCACTGGAAGTTGTAGCCGCCCAGCCATCCGGTCACGTCGATCACCTCGCCAATGAAGTACAGACCGGGCTGTTTGGATTCCATGGTTTGGGAGGACACATCGCGTGTGTCTACGCCACCCAAGGTGACCTCTGCTTTTTTGTAGCCCTCGCTGCCCGTGGGGGTGAGGCGCCAATTGGACAGGGCCTCGGCCAGTTTGGTCAGGGCTTTGTCGGGCACCTCGGCGGCGGTGCGCTGCAGGGCCGGGTCCTGGCTGACCCAGGCTTCGGCCAATCGACTGGGCACCAGACTGGCCAGCTCGTTGCCCAGCAGTTTTTTGGAGCGCAGCTTGGTTTCTTGCAGGCGCTCGGGCAGGTTCACCTCGGGGGCCAGGTTCAGGCGAATCGGTGTGCCTTCCTGCCAATAGCTGGAGATCTGCAAGACACCGGGGCCCGACAAACCACGGTGGGTGAACAGCAGGTCTTCGTCAAAGTGCATGCGGCTTTTTTTCTCGCCCGTTTCGATGCCCACAGGCAGCGCGAGCCCGGCCAGCTGTGCATAAGGGGCCCAGGCTTCACCATCAAAGGTCAAGGGCACCAGGCCGGGTCGGCGCTCCACCAGCCGCAGGCCAAACTGGCTGGCGATGCGGTAGCCCCAGTCACTGGCCCCGATTTTGGGGATGGACAAACCACCCGTGGCCACCACCAGCGACGTGGTGTGAACGGTGCCTTGGCTGGTTTCCAGGGTGTAGGCGGTGACATCTTCTGTCGGGGCTTGTACGGTTTTCACACTGCAGCCCGTGCGGATGTCTACGCCGCCTGTGGCGCATTCGGCCAGCAGCATGCGGATGATGTCTTCAGCGGAGTGGTCGCAAAAGAGTTGGCCCTTGTGCTTTTCATGGAAAGCAATGCCGTGCTTTTGCACCAGATCGATGAAGTCCTGTGGGGTGTAGCGCGACAGCGCCGAGCGGCAAAAATGCGGGTTCTGGCTGATGAAATGCTTTTGCGGCGCTGAGGCGTCGAGCAGCCGGTTGGTGAAATTGCAGCGCCCGCCGCCCGAGATGCGGATTTTTTCGGCGATCTTGTCGCTGTGGTCGATGACCAGCACCTTCAGCCCGCGCTGGCCCGCCACGCCCGCGCAAAACAACCCGGCAGCCCCGGCACCCACGATCACCACATCCCATGTCTTCATGGCTCAGGAGTGTAAAGGGGCAGGGCCCTGCCAGCGGCCCACCCCACATTCACAAGCTGGGGCTCGCTCCCGCGGGGGGGGAGCTCAAGCGACCCGCTGCGCCTTTGTCTGTTGTTCGGCCTGTTGCCATGCCCGCGCCCCTTGCACCACGTCGCCCACCACGATGATGCTCGGGCTTTGCAGCTGTTCTCGGTGCACGGTGTTCACCAGGCCCGCCAGCGTGGTCAGCGCCTCGCGCTGTGACGGCAAGCTGGCGTGTTGGACCACCGCCACCGGGGTGTGGGCAGGCAGGCCTTGCAGCAAACCTTGGCAGATGTGGTTCAGGCTGCTCACGCCCATGTAGATCACCAGCGTCAGTTTGGCTTGGTGCGCAGTGGTGGCCAATTGCACCCAGTCGGTGCCGCTGTCGCCGGGCTTGGCGTGGCCTGTCACAAACACCACGCCGTGGGCGTGTTCGCGGTGGGTGAGTGGTGCGCCCAGGCTGCTCATGCCCGCCAGGCCCGAGGTGATGCCGTTGACCACCGCCACATCAATGCCCGCTTCGCGCAGGTGTTCCACCTCTTCACCGCCTCGGCCAAAAATGAAAGGATCGCCCCCTTTGAGGCGCACCACCCGTTCACCTTCTTTAAAAGCGGTGATCATCAGTTTGTCAATGAAGGCCTGCGGTGTGCTTTGGCAGCCGCCGCGCTTGCCCACATGGATGATGCGTGCGGTGGGTGAGGCGTGGGCCAAGACGGCGTCATTCACCAAGTCGTCCACCAAGAGCACGGTGGCGTTGGCAATGGCTTTCACCGCTTTGAGGGTGAGCAGTTCCGGGTCACCGGGACCGGCACCCACAAGGGTGCAGCTGGGGGCAAGAAGTGCGGGCATGGGCGGTCAGAAAATCGGCATGGGTGTTCAGTGCTTCCAATTTTCCGATCTATCACCAGCCCTTACAAATACATATTTGGCATAAGCTGAATGATGCAGGTCCAAGCCGGCGGTCCTGCAACAGGGCCAGCGCTCAGGCCGTTTGCATGCCGTGCTGCAACTTCAGCGGAGTGCAAGCGGCCGAGGTCCAAAACGCCAACAGGGCTTGCATCGCCTCGGTTTGCTCGCTGGTGGCCGCCACCGAGCCCGAGAACGTGGTGATGATTTCCACCTCGGGTGGCAGGCCGCCCACGATGGTGATGCCCGCCACGCCCAGCATTTCGCTCAGCTGCTGAAAGCCCAGCGCCACCTCGCCTTGGGCCACCAACGAGCCCACGGGCACGCCGGGTTTGGCTTGCACGATGCGGGGTAAGAGGGTCTCGGCAATGCCCCAGGCCTCGAACTGTTTAGCCAGTTGCACGCCACTCGGGCCCGTCGAATAGCCCAGGGTGGGCGCGGCCAGGATGGCGGCCTTGAGTGCGGCTTCGGTCGAGATGTCGGGCACGGGCTGGCCTGCTGGCACGGCCACCGCCACGCCTGAGCGCACCAGATCGGCGCGGCTGCCCGCCCGCACATGGCCGCTGGCCACCAGTTTGTCGATGGCGTCACTGGCCAGCACCACGCCGTCAAAGGCTTCGCCCGCCTGCACGCGCTTGGCCGCATCCACGCCGCCGACCGACTCGACCTGCACTTGAACATGAGGTGCCTGCGCCTCGTACAGCGCCACCAGATCGGCCAAGAGGGGTTTGGTGGCCATGGAGGAAATCAGTCGGAGTGTGGTCATGGTGTGGGCTTTGCAGTGTGGTGTCGTCCTGCCAAGGATTATGGCCAAGCCGCCAGCGGCGGCCCATGCCCCGCTTAAACTCGCTGTCATGCAAATTTTGGGTATCGAATCATCTTGTGACGAGACGGGCGTGGCCTTGGTGGAAACCACCGGGGTTGCCATGCCGCGTCTGCTGTCGCACGCACTCTTCAGCCAGATCGAAATGCACCAAGCCTACGGCGGCGTGGTGCCCGAGCTGGCCAGCCGCGACCACATCCGCCGGGTGCTGCCGCTCACGCGCCAGGTGCTGGCCGAGGCGGGGGCCACTTTGGCGGGCATCGACGTGGTGGCCTACACCCGGGGGCCAGGACTGGCCGGGGCGCTTTTGGTGGGTTCGGGCGTGGCCTGTGCACTGGCCGCGTCTTTGGGCAAGCCCGTGCTGGGTGTGCACCATTTGGAGGGGCATTTGCTCTCGCCGTTTTTGAGCGCCGATCCGCCCGAGTTTCCCTTCATCGCCTTGCTGGTCTCGGGCGGTCACACGCAGCTCATGCGGGTGGATGGCGTGGGCCGTTACGAGCTGCTGGGCGAAACGATTGACGATGCGGCGGGTGAAGCCTTTGACAAGTCGGCCAAACTCATGGGCCTGCCTTACCCGGGTGGCCCTGGCCTGTCGCGCCTGGCCGAGCAGGGCAATCCTGCGGCCTACAAGCTGCCCCGGCCTTTGCTGCACAGCGGCGATCTGGACTTTTCTTTTGCGGGCCTCAAAACCGCCGTGCTCACCCAAAGCCAAAAAATCGGCCCAGCGGCCCATACCGAAGGCGCACCTGAGCGGGCTGACTTGGCCGCATCGACCCAGGCAGCGATTGTCGAAGTGCTGGTCAAAAAATCCATGAACGCGCTCAAAACCAGTGGCATGAAGCGCCTGGTCGTGGCCGGGGGCGTGGGCGCCAACCGCGAGCTGCGGGCGCAACTCAATGCCGCCTGCGCCAAAGCCCGGGTGCGGGTGCATTACCCCGAGCTGCACCTGTGCACCGACAACGGCGCCATGATCGCCATGGCCGCTGCCATGCGTTTGCAAGCCGGGGCACAAACCGCCCAGGCGCGTTACAGCTTCGACGTGAAACCGCGCTGGCCGTTGCACGAGCTGGCCGGGTCTTAAAGGGTCAGGGCACGCCCTGCACAAGCCCTGCGCCAATGCGGGTTAACCCGAGGGTGTGTGCCCTGACTGGTTAAACTCCGCCCCTTTGCTTGTGTGGACCGGTTCACGGTTCTGCGTTTTTGCCATGCCTTCATTGCCCATCTTTTCGCGTCGCACGCTGCTGGCCTGTGCCGCCGCCCTGTGTTCTGTTGTGGCCCATGCCCAATCCCCCGCACCCATTCGCCTGGCCTTGATCGAAGGCCTGAGTGGCCCTTTTGCCAACACGGGAGAAGCCGTGGTGCGCAACATCGCCTGGGCGGTCGAGCGGGTCAATGCCCGCGGTGGCGTCCCCACTGCACAAGGCCTGCGGCCAATGGTGCTGACACGCCACGACAGCAAAGGCCAAAGCGAAGAGGCCTTGTCGGCGCTCAAATCGGCCATTGACGATGGCGCACAGGTCGTGTTGCAAGGCAATTCTTCGGCCAATGCGGCAGCGCTGATCGATGCCATCAACAAGCACAACGAGCGCGAGCCTGCCCGGCGAGTGCTGTTTCTCAATTACTCGGCGGTTGACCCGGCCTTGACCAACGAACGATGCAGTTTCTGGCATTTCCGTTTTGATGCCCATGCCGACATGCGCATGGCAGCGCTCATGCAGGTCTTGCGCGAAGACCCGAGCGTGAAATCGGCCTATTTGATTGGACAGGACTACAGTTTTGGCCAAGCCGTGTTGCGCGAGGCCAGGCGTCAATTGGGGGTGTTGCGCCCGGATGTTCAGATCGTGGGCGATGAGCTGCACCCCCTGGGCCGTGTGAAAGATTTCTTGCCCTATGCGGCCAAGATCAAGGCCAGTGGAGCGCAAGCGGTGATCACGGGCAACTGGGGCAATGACCTGACGCTCTTGGTCAAGGCCGCTCGCGAGGCCGGTTACGAAGGCAAGTTCTACACTTTTTATGGCAACGCCTTGGGCGCGCCAGCGGCCATTGGTGAGGCCGGTGTGGGCCGCGTGATCGCGGTGGCCGACTGGCTGCCCAATGTGCCGGGGCAGGCCAGTGCAGAGTTTTACAAGTCATTTCGCCAGCGCTTTCCCAAACCATCCGAAGACTATGTGCATGTGCGCATGCAACTCATGATCGAGGCATTGGCGCAGGCGGTGGCCAAAGCCGGGGGCACCGATCCAGTGGCTGTGGCCTTGCAACTTGAAAAAGCCCGGGTCAGCATGGCCGGGCAAACCGGCAGCATGCGGGCCCAAGACCACCAGTTTCAGCAGCCTTTGGTGGTGGGTGTGATGGCCCGCCAGGGCACGCCAGGCGTGCCATTTGACGTGGAAGGCTCTGGCTACGGCTTCAAGGTGGTGCGACAGATCACGGCCGAGCAGGCCCGTTTGCCCAGCACCTGTCAGATGGAGCGTCCGGCCTCCTGAGCCACTTTTGAGGCCAGCTTTCGACCGCCCGCACGTTGAGGATGCGTGAGCACAGGCTGCAACGCCAAGTCTGTGGCGTGGTGGCATCAACAGGACTGGGAATTTGAAACAAGATGTAATAAACCGGCAATGATCTTTTTTATTTATAAATTAATTACTAAGATCTCATAAAAATGAAAATGCCAAATCCGTTGAAAGGCAATTATTCGGATTTTTGAGGGACCGATTGAATGCTTGTCAGTCCTTTGGCTTTTGAAGTTGTCAATTGCTGAATTCATTTTTTTGTATCGAAAGGCAAAAAATGAGCATCGTCAAGTATTTCAACCACGGTTTTCAACGCGACATTGGCAAGCTGAATTTTGTGGACGTGCCGCAAGTTCTCAAAGACATCCTGAACGACAAAGACCTGATCCAGTTCGGCGGCAAAAATTGGTCACGCGCCCCAGATGACCTCGACAACATCGACGTCGAGTTGCGCCCCATGTTTGTTTTGTGTTTGTTTGCTTTGGTGGCCACAGACCAATGCATGCAGACTTATTTCAAGCCGTATTACGCCGACTGGCGTGAGCGAACCGCTTACCCCAAATTTGGCTGGACCCGTTTTGGTTTGTACAACGAAAATCCCTTGAAATTGCTGTCCGTGCCCGAGCAAGCGGGACTGATCGATTCAGAGCAAACCTGTGCTTTGATGCGCGAATTCGTGGGCTTTTACCGAACTCTGGTCGCCGATTATTGCCACTTGCACGCCCCCAAGTTGTCGGCCGATTTGTTCTTCACCAGGCTGTTGCAAGACGACATCTTCACCCTGGGCGAGGGTCGGGTGGTGGCTGCATTCAAGCAAGCAGCGCCGGGTTTGATTCAGGGCCGCACTTTGGACGCATCGCCCTCTGAAGGTTATCTGCTGGCGGTTTAAACCCACCTCATGCTGCTGACCGGTCTGTCAACAGCCGGTGACTTGGTCAAGGCTTGGGCGATGCAGACGCCCAAGCCTTTGAGCTGCCTTGACTTGCCGAAGCCCCCTCACTCCAGCTTGATGTTGGCCTTCTTGATCAGATCGCCAAAGCGCGTGAATTCCTGGCGGTTCATTTGCGCAAATTGGTCAGGTGTGATGTTGCCGGGCTCGCCGCCCAGACCTTTGAGCTTGGCTTGGATGTCCGGCATTTTCAGGATTTTGGCCAACTCGGTCTGCAGACGTTGTGTCACCTCGGGTGGTGTGCCGGTGGTCACGAACATGCCGTACCAGGTGCTCATCTCAAAGCCGCTCACACCCGCTTCGGCCAGCGTGGGCACCTGAGGCAACTCGGCGCTGCGGGTGGCTGTGGTCAGGGCCAGGGGTTTGAATTTACCGGCCTTGATCTGACCCATCGCCGAGGAGGTGGTGTCGAACATGATTTGGACGTTGCCCCCGATGATGTCCAAATGCGCCTGGCTGCTGCCCCGGTAGGGCACATGGATGCTTTTCACACCCGCTGCCAGGTTGAAACCCTCGCCCGCGATGTGCTGGGTACTGCCCACGCCCGAAGACGCGTATTTGAACTCGTTGGGCTTGGCTTTCATCAAAGACACCAACTCGGCCACGTTGTTGGCGGGCACATTGGCCCCCACCACCAGCACATTGGGCACCGTCACGATCAGGCCCACGGGGGTCAGGTCTTTGATCGGGTCAAAACTGAGCTTGATCAGGTGCGGTGCTATGGCCTGTCCGGTGTTGGTGGCCACCAGCAAGGTGTGGCCGTCGGCTGGGGCTTTGGCCGTCAGGTCGGCAGCAATCGTGTTGGATGCCCCAGGTTTGTTCTCGACCACAAACGAGCCCTTGAAGGCCTCGCCCATTTTTTCAGCCAGCATGCGGGCAATGATGTCGGTGCCGCCGCCAGCGTTGGCGCCCACCATGATGCGCACCGGCTTGTTGGGGTAGCTTTGCGCCAAGCCCAGCAAGGGCGTGGCCAGCAGGGCCGTGAGCAGGATTTTCTTCAACTTCATGACAAGGTCTCCTCGGGTTGTGGTTGTGATGAACGGCGAGAGTGGGCCATGCGGGCGGCCAATTCAAAGGCGTTGGTCATGGCCTGGGGGTTGGCCGCACCACGCCCTGCGATGTCATACGCCGTGCCATGGGCGGGTGTGGTGATGGGGCAGGGCAGACCGCCATGCACCGTCACGCCTTGCTCAAAACCCATCAGCTTCATGGCGATCTGGCCTTGATCGTGGTACATGGTCACCACACCGTCGTAGCCACCCGGCGAACGGATGGCCCGCACAAAAGCCGTGTCGGCCGGAAATGGCCCATCGGCCGCAAAACCCATGTCCGCTGCCAGTTGCACACCGGGCGCGATGATGCGGCCCTCTTCGTCGCCGTAGTTGCCGTTGTCTCCGTTGTGTGGGTTCAGGCCGCAAACCGCCACGCGGGGTTGGTCAATGCCCGAGGCCCTCAGCGCCTGAGAAATCATGCGAATGGCATCGGCCACTTTCTCCGGGTTGAGCAGCGAGGAGACTTCGCTCAAGGGCACATGTGAGGTCACCCGCGCGGTCCAGAGGTTCTTGAGGACATTGAGTTCGCCACAAACGCCTGTGTAGTGCATGTGCTCTGCAAACCAGCGCAATTCGTCCTCTTGGGTCATTCCACCTTGGCGCAGGGCGGATTTGTTCAGCGGGGCAAAACAAAAAGCATCGGCTTGCCCCGCCATGACCAGATCCACGCCCGCGGCCAGGGCGTCGATCATGTAACGGCCGTTTTGGGCATTGGCCACGCCCCGCTCAAAAGCTGGGGCGTTGAAGCCAGACCATTCATGCCAGACCACGTCGTGGGGGACTTGGATCGAGCCCTTCTGGCCAATCAGAATCACCCGGGCGTGGGTTTGCCACGCAGGGTTTTGCAGCATTTTTTCGACCAATTCAGGGCCGATGCCTGCAGGGTCGCCAGTGAAGAGGGCCAGGGTGGGCAGTGTCATGGGTCAGGCTCTGATGGGAGGAAGGGGTGGATGCTCATAATCCGTAATTACGGATAATGCTAGGGAGCCGATACCCCCCGGTCAAGCTCTGGTTTTCCCCCATACTTCCACCCCATGCCTTCACAAGACCCCTCCAGCCAGATTGAGCGCGTCCCGCTTCACGAAGAAGTCACCAACCGTTTGCGCGACATGATCGTGTCCTTGCGACTGCGTCCGGGGGAGCGCATCCAGGAGCTGGAGGTGGCCCAGTTGTTGGGTGTGT
Organism: Limnohabitans sp. 63ED37-2; assembly: GCF_001412535.1. Classification (GTDB taxonomy): domain Bacteria; phylum Pseudomonadota; class Gammaproteobacteria; order Burkholderiales; family Burkholderiaceae_C; genus Limnohabitans_A. Next base: position 1,154,781 of record NZ_CP011774.1, read on the forward strand.
CCCGCACACCGGTGCGTGAGGCCATCAAGGTCTTGACGGCCGAAGGCCTGGTGGAGCTCTTACCTTTGCGTGGGGCGATCGTGAAGGCTTTTTCGGCCAAGGATGCCCGCGACATGCTGGAGGTGATCGCCTTGGTGGAGTCCTATGCGGGTGAGCGGGCCTGTCAGGCCGATCAGGCCCAGATCGACGCGATCTTGGCGATGCACGAGCAAATGAAGGTGTTTTTTGAAAGCCGCGAGCGCCTGGCGTATTTCGCACTCAACCAGCGCATCCATGAGGCCTTGATTGCATTGGCCGACAACGACACCCTGAGCATGACCCATGCCACGCTGAGCAAACGCATGCGCAGCCTGCGCTACAGCGGCAATTCAACACCGGAGAACTGGAACGCCGCCATGGCCGAACACGAACAGATGATGGTGGCTTTGGCCGCCCGGGATGCTGCGGCCCTGTCGCGCATCATGGGCGAGCACATTCGCAACACCTGGCCGCGCATCAAGGATGTGGTGAACTGAGCGCACCCCAGGGCAAGTGGCTTGTCCCGCACTTGCCAAGCCAGCGGGTGTGCGCCTGCTAATCTGGTGGCATGAGCTCCTTCACTGCCGCTGCTGAACACCTGATCGACTCCGCTTACGCTGCTCGGCGTTTGCTGGTCACCCTGGCCCTGATGACCTTGGGGGGCTCGAGCATGTACGTGGTGGCCGTGGTGCTGCCAGCGGTGCAGGCCGAGTTTGGCGTCAGCCGGGCCGATGCGTCTTTGCCCTACACCTTGATGATGATCGGCTTTGGTGTCGGGGGCCTGTTCATGGGCCGCTGGGCCGACCGCGCGGGCGTGCATGTGCCTTTGTTTTTGGGCGGCGTGGGCACGGGCCTGGGTTTCATTGCAGCCAGTTTGTCGGGCAATATTTGGTGGTTTGCGCTGGCGCACGGTTTGCTGCTGGGGCTGATCGGCAGCTCCACCACCTTCGCCCCCTTAGTGGCCGACACCTCGCTGTGGTGGCGCAAGAGGCGGGGCATTGCCGTGGCGGTGTGCGCCAGTGGCAATTACGTGGCCGGGGCCATCTGGCCGCCTTTGGCCCAGTACGGTGTCGAGTCCGTGGGCTGGCGCAGCACCTATGTGGCGCTGGGCCTGTTTTGTGGCATCGGCATGGTGCTGCTCAGCTTGCTCATGCGCCAACGCCCGCCCTTGCTGCAAACCCCGGTGGTGGGCAGCGCCCAAGCCCTGCAGTCGCAGCGGCCCTTTGGCCTGAGCCCCAACAACGCGCAGTTTTTGTTGTGTGTGGCGGGCGTGGCTTGCTGCGTGGCCATGGCCATGCCGCAGGTGCACATCGTGGCGTACTGCACCGACTTGGGTTTTGGCGCGGCACGCGGTGCTGAAATGCTCTCGCTCATGCTGGCCAGCGGCATCGCCAGCCGTTTGATTTCAGGGGCCATTTGTGACCGCATTGGCGGCTTGCGCACGCTGGTGCTGGGCTCGGTCTTGCAGGGCGTGGCGCTGCTCTTGTTTTTGCCCTTTGATGGCCTGGTCTCGCTCTACATCATCTCCGCCTTGTTCGGCCTGTTTCAGGGCGGCATCGTGCCCGCCTACGCCATCATCGTGCGTGAGTACTTCCCGGCCAAAGAAGCGGGCTCACGCGTGGGTGCGGTCATCATGGCCACGTTATTGGGCATGGCTTTGGGCGGCTGGATGTCGGGCAAGGTGTTTGACCTCACCGGCTCCTACCACGCCGCTTTCATCAACGGTGTGTTGTGGAACGCTTTGAATTTGAGCATCGCCTTGTGGTTGCTCTGGCGAGTCAAGCGGGCCGCGGCGCAGCCCGCGTGAACGGGCCGCAGTCTGGCCTTCAACGATCGGCGGCCGACCAGCTCACGCCGGGGTCCAGCGGGTAAATCGGGCGCCGCAGTTTTTTGAAATGCAGCTCGTTGTAGTCCGAGGTGCAAGCCCCAGCACCAGCGCACTCCACCGTGGCGCGGGCCAGGTGGCCCAGGCCTGCACGCCAGTGCACGCGGCTTTTGAGCACCACAAAATCCTTTTGTGTCGGGTCGATGCCCAGGCACAGCAGGGCGTTCACGTCAAAGGGCTCGACATGGCGCGAGATCAGTGCCACCTCCACATTGCCCGTGTCGATCACCACCGCCTGGCCCATGTTTTGCCGGGCACCCCGGCTCATGGGGCCTTTGTTGCGGTACTTGCCGTTCGAGATCAGCTTGACCACGCCGCTCAATTCGATGGGTGCGCTGCGGTGCGGCATGAGGGGCATGGCCATCTTGCCCCCCACTTGCAATCTCACTTGTGTGCCGATGCCTGCTGTGATGGCTTCTTGCACTGCTTGCGGGTCAAAAATCGCAAACACCGCCACGTTGCGCAAGCCTTGGCGCAGCACCTCGGCCAACACTGCGGTGGTGTCCATGGTGCCGCCCGAGGCCGCGTTGTCGTAATGGTCCAGCAGCATGACCGGGTAGTCGGTTAAGGTTTGGGCGCGGGCCACCGAAGTGGCCAGGGGTTCCACCTCGTACACCCACTGGGCGCGGCTGTCCCAGGCCATTTGCATCAGCTCGTCGCGCAGGCGCTGGGCCAGCGGCAGGTCGTTGTCGGTCACCACCACCACCGACAGGCCCGCGTTTTCGATGTCGGCATGTGGAAAACCGGTGAACACACTGGCGCACAAAGCGCCTTCTTTTTCCATTTGTTGGGCGCGGGCCTGAATGGATCGGTTGGGCTCGTCCAGCGAGCTTTGCCGCATGATGTGCGGGATCATGGGCAAACGGCCCCAAGCGGTGGTGGGTTGGGCCTGGCCCTGGAGCAGCTTGAGCAAGGCAGTGCCTGCCCGCACGCCTGTGCCGTACATGTCCACATGCGGGTAGGTCTGGTAGCCCGCCACGGTTTGCGCCAATTCGACCATGTCGGCGTACACGTTGGCATGCATGTCGTAGGCCACACCAATCGGGGTTTTGGGGTCGATGGCGCGGATGCGGCGCAGCAACTCGCCTTCGCCGTCCTCGTGGCTTTCGCTCACCATGGCGCCGTGCAGGTCGAGCAAGATGCCGTCAAACCCACCGCGGTCCACGGCCTGCAAGATGGCTTCACTCATGGCCTCGTAGGCCGCGTCAAACACCAGTCCGCTGGGCGCGGCGTGTGCACCCAGCGCCAGCTCAAACTCAGCCCCCGCCTGCTCGGCCAGGTCAATGAAGGCCCCGGTGGCCGTGCCGGTGCCGCGAAAGGCGGCTATGGCGGCATCGCCTCGCGGCGGCGCTTCACCCGGGCCGAGCGCAAAGCGCTGCAAGTCGGTGGGCACAGGCGAGAAAGTGTTGGTCTCGTGCATCATCATTGCGATCAGCAAACGCATAGGGCCTCCAGTTCAACATCTGGCCATGATGGCCCCGATGTCGGGCCGCGCACAGTCACCGAGGTGCCAAGTTGAGAGGGGATCTGCGTTTGTCCGAATTGACAGCCAGCCTTGCCGGATCAAGACTGAAGCCCCTTGACGGAGATTGCGCATGTTCCCTTGCATTGACACCTTGGGTGCCGCCTCGGCTTATGAACGCGGGCAAATTTATGGCCGCGAGGCCCAGGACCGCATCCAGCACAGCGTGGTCACCTACGCACGCTTGTTTGCCGCCTGCGGCATCGACTGGACCCAAGCTTGTGAGCGGGCCATGCGTTTTGAAAAAGTCATTACCCAAGTCGATGCCGACCTGATGGCCGAGCTGCGTGGCATGGCCGAAGGCAGCGGCCAAACGCTGGGCAGTCTGATGGCGCTGAACTGCCGCACCGAAATTTTGCCCCCCACGTTTTTAGCGGACGCCCCGCACCTGAAAGACGCTGCCCAAGCCGCCCTGGCCGCCAACCGCGCCGCAGGCCTGCCTGACTGGCTGGAACAAGCCGCCTGGGACCAGGCTCTGCACGACGGCGAATGCACCGCCATGGGCGTCACCGCCGCCGCCAGCCGCACAGGCCAAGCCTGGCTCGCGCAAAACTGGGACTGGATGGGCCGCCAGCGCCAGGCCCTCGTGGTGTTGCACACCCAAGGCCCCAGCGGCCAAAGCATCACCACCCTGACCGAGGCGGGCATGCTGGCCAAGATCGGCATCAACCAATCGGGTTTTGCGCTGGGCCTGAACATCTTGCGTTCGGTGCGCGACGGCAGCCGCCTGGGCGTTCCGGTGCATGTGCTGCTGCGCCATTTGCTCGATTGCGACTCGGTGGCGCACGCCCGCCAGCGTTTGAAAGTCCTGCAATCCGATCTCGGCCTGGGCTTTGGCGCGGCCTCGAACGTGCCCTGTGCCGACGCCCAGGGCCAGGCCGCTTGCTTTGAGGTCTCGCCCGCAGGCTGGGCCGAGGTTGCGCCCACCGATGGCGTGGTGGTGCACACCAACCATTTTGTGTGCGAATCGCTGCTGGCCGAGCAAGCCCCCATGGGCCCCGGTTTGTCGAGCCAAAGCCGCCTCGGTACAGCCCATCAACACACGTTGCACAAACCGATTGGACAAGCCGAGTTGGAGCACTTTTTGCGCGACGAGTCGGATGGCTTTTTGTCGATTTGCCGCAGCCCCGACCCGAGTGTGCCGCCCGAAAGCCGCGTCGAAAGCGTGGCCGGTATCGTCATGCACACGCAGCCGCCCGCCATGTGGGTGGCCAGCGACGTGCCCAGCCGCGTGGCCTTTGAGTCGGTGCCCTTGGCCGCTGCGTCCAGTCAGCTCAATGAGCGACTGGATCCGGCCACCGTTTCTTGAGCAACTCCAGCACATCCTGCCAGGCCTGCGGGCCGGTCACGGGGTTGCGGCCCGCGTGAACACCCATGCCCGGGTGTTGGCCATTGGGCACACGGGGCAAGTGTTTGACTTGTCCCACTGGATTGTCAAAGCCATGGTGGCTGTCCGGATACAGCTTGAAGCTCATGCCCGCTTTCTGGGCCAAGGCCACACAAGGCGCTGCCGGAGTCCAGTCGTCTGCCCCTGCGAGCAGCAGGTGCACGGGCCACGTCGCTTGGTAAGCCCGCCGCAGTGCATCGGAGCAACCGGGGTAAAACGCCAAGGCGATGTCCGGCGTTACGCTGGGCTGAGGGGGTTTTTGGCGGCTGTCCGAGCTGGCCAGCACGGCACTGCCCCCATGGGACCAGCCCAACAAGGCCACCCGTTGCTGATCCGTCCAGGCTTGTTGGCCTAGCCAGGCCAAGGTGGTGTGAACGTCACTGCGGCGATGGCTTTGCCGCACTTGGCGTGAGGCCATGCTTTGTTCGCACAAACTGGTTTCCTGCCGGGGTGTGAGGCTGTCGGGCCACACCACGCTGTAGCCTTGTGCCAGCAGCAAGTCGGTCATGCCCTGATGGCGTGCACTGAGCTGGCCTTTGCGCGAACCGACCGTGGCGTACATGCCACCACATCCGTGCAGTGCCACCACCACGGGGCGCTGGGTGTCGGGTGATCGCTGGACGGGATGAAACACCCAAACTTTCAGCGCCAAACCATCGGCACCCGGCAGATGGTCGACCACCGGCTGAGCCATGGCCGATGCGACCAGCCCTAGACCCATACACAGCCAAAGATGGCCATGGCGCAGGTGTTGAAGAAGGTGCATGGTCCTTAACCCCGAGAACTTTCAATCAGGTGCTGCATCGCTTCCGACACACGCATGCCCAGCTGCAAGCCTTGCGCCAGTGCCAAAGCGTTCAGGCCGTTGACGACCCCGTTGTCTAGCCCGTCTTGTGCCTCGCCGATGCGGGCCGAGGTGTGGGCGTACAAAATCGCCAGCACACCCACGGCCTGCAATTCATGCAGCGCCACGCGGCCTGCATCGTCCTTGCCACCTCCCGCATCGTTGAAGGCCACTGCAAAAGGTTTGAGGGTTTGCGCTGTGACGAAATGTGAGGCCGACAAACCGCCGTGCGAACCCGACACGATCACCGAACCTGCGTGCGTGGCGTTGACCAGCGCAATCGAGTCCAGCAGCACCAGTGGGCGCTGGGTCATCGCGTTTCCTTGTCCACGTCTTGCGCAAAACTGGCGTTTTGCAGCGGGTCGCTCTCGGCCATCCAGCCGCTGTAGACGGTTTTGAAATCGGCCACGATCTGCGGCAAAGGCATGTCGTCAAAGGTGCCGCGCTGGTTCACGTACTCCATGTGCCGGTTGCCCGATTTGTCGAAGGGGTGGTAAATCGAGTCGCTCAATCCATCAAACTCCAGCGGCAGCAGGCCGAATTTGTCGCACAGCTCGATGTTGAAAGCGGGCGTGGCCTTGACCCATTGGCCGTCCAGCCAGATGTCGGCATAGCCGTGCCAGATGAACACATCGGTCTGCATGGTTTGGCGCAGGCGCTCGGTGCTCAGGTGGTTGCGCACATCGGCGTAGCCCAGGCGGGCGTGCAAGCCTGCGGCGCGGCAGGCCGCGGCCATCAGCGCCGCTTTGGGCACACACCAGCCCGAGCCTTGGGCAATCACCGAGCTGGCCCGCATGCCCTGCGGGGACAGGTCGATTCGGTAAGGGTCGTAGCGAAATTGGTCGCGCACCGCCAGGTACAGCGACACCGCGCGTTCGCGGTCGGTGGCGCCTTGTGCATGTTTGCGGGCCAAGGCGATCACGTCGGGATGGTCGCTGTCGATGAGCGCGGTGGGGGCCAAGGTGGCGGGTGAGGGCAGGGAGTTCATGCATTTGACTGTAGCGTGTGCGCCAGCCCGGATGTGTCACGCTGGCTATATTGCGGCCTACACACCAGGATCTTGGAAAGGCTGTCATGTCCTCTGTTTTGCGTTTTGGCGCGGTGAGCGTGCATTTGGGTGAAAAGTCGGGCAAGTACCCCGACGGCAACCAGCTCATCGTGCAGGGGGCGGACACGCGGGTGGCCTTTGACACGCCCGAGGTGGCCAATCGCATCGGCCCCGAGCTGGAGACGGTGGACTTGGTCATCTTGGGCCATGTGCACGAAGACCACATGGCCGGGCTGCACCGCCTGATGCACGCCCCGGTGCAGGTGCACGAGGCGGACTTGGCCGCTGCCCAGTCGTGGGACGGCATGTGCCAGCACTATGGCTATCCGCAAGACGTGCTGGACGCGATGCTGGCCATTGTGCAAAAAGATTTTCATTACCAGCCCCGACCCGACGCCACCGGCTACAGCGACGGCGCGGTGTGGGACTTGGGCGGCGGCGTGCGCGTGCGGGCGCACCACCTGCCGGGCCACACCGCAGGCCACTGCGCCCTGGTGGTCGAGAGCGAAGGCCTGGCCTTCATTGGCGACATCGACCTGAGCGGCTTTGGCCCGTACTACGGCGACGCCACCTCCAGCCTGAGCGATTTTCGGCAAACGCTGAAGACAGTGGCCGAGCTGGACGCCCGCATCTGGGCCACTTCCCACCATAAGGCGGTCATCACCGACCGGGCGCAGTTTGTGGCCGACCTGGCCCGCTTTGCCAGCAAGATTGACGAGCGCAGCGCACAGCTGCTGGGTTATTTGCAAAGCCCTCACAACTTGGACGAGCTGGTGGACCGACGTCTGCTGTACCCGCAAGGCTACGACGTGCCCTTTGTGCCTTGCGCCGAGCGCAACACCATCGCCATGCACCTCGATGAACTGCTGGCGCGGGGACAAATCCAGACCTTGGAAGACGGCCGCTTTGTGGTGGTCTGATTTGGCGCTGGGGGATGACCCCGAAAAAAACGTCCCGAGCTGCAAAGCCCGGGGCGTAAATCAACAAAAATGTCAGGCAACTGCAGGAAGCATGACGAGGTCAGTATACTGTAAATATAAACAGTATTTTGATCTGTCCATTGCCACTCCTGCAGCCACCGCTTTACTCATGCACGCCCCCGACTCCCCCCAAGCCCTGCCACCCGGAAACTGGTGGCTGCAGGCCTTGCCCGCCAGCATTGCGGCGGGTTTCCCGTCGCCCGCTGAGGACCACCAGGTCGAGCGCATCGACCTCATGCAGCAGCTGGTCAAACACCCTCAGGCCACGTTTTACATCCGCGTGCGGGGGGAGAGCATGCGCGATGCGGGCATACTGGACGGCTCGGTGGTGCTGGTGGACCGCGCCATCACCCCGGCCGACGGGCAAATTGTGTTGGCCGTGATCGACGGCGACTTCACCTGCAAAACCCTGCGCCTGGGCGGTGAGGGCTTGCGCCTGCAAGCGGCCCACCCCGACTACCCGGACATCGTGCCCAAGGACGGTCAAAGCGTGGACATCTGGGGCGTGGTGGTCGCTACCATCCACCAACACGCCACTTGATCTGAGCGAATCTGACATGGCCAGCATTTCCCCTCGCCGCCGCCGCGACGACTTTGAAGAAAGCCGGGTCTACGAATACCCGCAGCACCTGCGGGACGCCATTGAAGACGCCCCCACCGGGGCTGGCGTCTACATTTTTCATGGCCAGGAAGGCGACTTGCCGCTGTACATCGGCAAAAGCATCAACATCCGGGCGCGACTGCTGTCGCACCTGCGCACGCCCGACGAAGCCCGCATGCTGCGCCAGACCCAGCGCATCAGCCACATCCGCACGGCGGGCGAGATCGGGGCGCTGTTGCTGGAGGCGCAAATGATCAAGGCCCAGCACCCCCTGTTCAACCAGAAACTGCGCCGCAACCAACAGCTGTGCAGCCTGCAACTGACGGGCGAGGTGCCGCAAGTGGTCTATGCCCGCGACATCGACTTTGCCAAGCAGCCCGAGCTGTATGGCCTGTACGCCAGCCGCCACGCTGCGCTGGCGGCGCTGCGTGCGGTGGCCGACCAACACAAACTTTGCTACGGCCCGTTGGGTCTGGAAAAACTGCCGCCCGGCAAAGCCTGCTTCAGGGCTGCGATCCGCCAATGTGCGGGCGTGTGCCGGGGCGACGAAAGCGCCGAGGCGCACCGCGAGCGCTTGTTCAGCAGCCTGCTGGCGCTGCGCGTGGAATGCTGGCCTTACCCAGGCGCGGTGGGTTTGGTCGAGCGCGATGGCGACTTCACCCAAATCCATGTGGTCAAGCACTGGTGCTATTTGGGCAGCGCCCCCAGCGCCGAAGCCGCCCACCAACTGAGCCAAACCGCCAGCCAAGTGGCCGCCCATTTTGATGCCGATGGCTACAAAATTTTGTGCCGCCCGGTGCTCACGGGGAGTGTGGAGATTTTGGTTTTGTAGGCGGCTGGGCCCTCGAAGAACCATTGGACGAGATCGGTGGTTTTGCTGAAAATATAAAAATGATGACAAAAAGCAAACGGACCGGGCCGGTGAAACCCATGTTGCGAGGGGCCTTGCACCCCTTCATGAAACCCGTTGCCCGCTTGGCCAGCCTGTGCTTGTTGGCGCTGCCCGTCTGGGCTGTGGGGGCGTCCTTGGCCAACAGCGATGCGCAGGACGATGATTTGGCTGCGCTGCACGAGCAGCGGACGCAGGAGGTGCTGCGCGACATGGCGGCTTCCGGGTCAGCGGCGACAGCCGCACCACCCAGGCCCCTGACGCCCACGAGCACCGAGCCCGCGCGTCCCGGGGCCGGGCTGGATCACCGGAGCTTTCGCATTCGCGAGGTGACGCCCAGCACCAAGCCGCTGACGTTCAAAGAAACGCAGGCCGGGCCGGGCGGTTTGCCGCTGGGCAAGTCGGGGGCCATCTATTTGCCGGAAGACTGGCTGGTGGGGGACGGGCAGCCCTGGCACTACCGCTCGGCACCTCGCGCAGGAGTGGCCCCGGTGGCGGTGCGCTCGCCCCGTGTGGAGGAGGCCAAAGTCATCGAGCAGGCACAAGCCTTGATGGGTCGCGTGGAGTCCCGGGCCATGGTGCTGATTGCAGACGGTGCCATTGTGGAGGCCATCAGCACCGGGGGCATTCAATTCAACACCCGGCTGTTGAGCGCCAGCATGGGCAAAACTGTGGCGGCTCTGGCTGCTGGCAAAGCGGTGTGTGCCGGGCACTTGAAAATGGACCAGCGTGTGGACAGTTTGCTGCCGGGCCTGGTGGGCAAGGACTTGGGGGCTGCCACGCTCCGGGATGTCTTGATGATGGCCTCGGGCACCACAGAGCCGTCTCAGGGTGACTACGTTGGCACCTTGCCACAAGAGGTTCGCCATTATCTGGAAGGCCCCGGCAACCTAGAGCAGTTGCTCGAAACCCCGCGCCAATCCACGGCGCAGCGCGGTGTGTTCAGCAAGCTCAAGCCGGGTGAGCGTTTCAGCTACAAGTCGCGTGATCCGCATGTGGTGGCCATGATGATCGAGCGTGCCGTGGGCATGCCCGCAACGCGGTGGGTGGATGAGCAACTTTTGCGAGCCTTTAATGCCGAGCATCCCGTGATTTTGGGCACCGACCGCAGCGGCTATTTCCATGGTGCCGCAGGCGTGGTGCGCATGACCCTGATCGACTGGATTCGGTTTGCGATCTATGTCGACCAACAACGCCGGGGTGACACTTGCTTTGGCCGCTTCATTCGGGACATGGGCACCACGCAGATTCGTGCGCCAGGCTTGATGAACAGCATCGGTGGCTATGGTTACTTGACCTGGACCGACAACACCTTGGCGCCCAACAGCTTCTGGGCCGCTGGTTATGGGGGGCAACGCATCGCCTGGAGCACCGACCCGAACAACCAGCGGGTGTTTGTGCTCTTCAGCAATTCGGCCGACAGGCATGTGGACCAGATCTACCCCGTTGCCAGAGCGTGGCTGGCGCTGGGCGGCAAATAGTTTGTGATGGGTGTTTGAAATGGAACGATCAATGAACCTGCGGACAAAAAATTTACTCGTTTTGGGTTTGACATCCCTCGCCATTTTTTATGGTGGGGCGGCGCTTGCACAAAACAACAAGGGCCAAATTGAAAGCGATCAATTTTGGGCTGATTTTTCCAAAGGTTTGGAATGGCTGCCCACGTCCAAGTCCATTTCTGCGGCGCCCACACCTTCCACTCTTGAGGTGGCGCCAGACAGTTTGAATTCCAGCTTGACCCCTGTGGTCGATCAGGCCTTTGATCCCGATGTTCACCGCATCGTCATCTTGTCGCACAAACGCAGCATCATCCACCGCAAATACAACGAAAAATGGGTCAACGACAAGTCTCGCCCCTCCAGCGCATCAATGGCCAAAAGCTTGACGGCGTTGGCGGTTGGGAAAGCCATTTGCAGTGGCGCCATCGGCCATGTGGACGAGAACGCCTCGGTGTACGCCAGCAGGCTGCGGGGCACCTCTTGGGGGAACGCCAGGATCCGCCATTTGTTGGCCATGAGCAGCGGCTCGAACAAACCCGTTTTTTCGCCCACGGGTTCGCCCACACCTCAGGTTCAAGCCGAGACACTGGCCAAGTCGTACCAAGGCAAGATGACGCACGACTTCATCAGCCTCATGACGAAGGCCGATGAAAAGTACTCTGCCTCGGGGCAACAGGGCTTGTACAACAACCTTGACACACAGGCCTTGGCCATCTTGGTGGAAGACGCCACCCGTCAAAAATTCATTGAATTCTTTGAACGTGAAATTTGGCACGCCATAGGTGCCAGCCAAGGCGGTTCTTGGTCACACAACAGTTTGGGTCAAGTGGCGGCATTTTCGGGTTTTACGGCCCATCCTTATGACTGGATCCGCTTGGGCCACTACGTTTTGGAAGAACGCGCCAAAGACACCTGTTTTGGCAAATTTCTGAAAGAAGCCACGATACGGCAAAGTCAGGTGCTTTTACCCAATGGCTCTGCCGCGTATGGTTTTCAAACATGGCTGGGCTGCGGCGGCGTCGATACCTTTTGCTTTCTGGGCCACGGCGGGCAGCGCTTGCAAATGAGCCCCTCCACAGGTCTGGTGATGTACGTGCATGCCACCAGTTTGTCGGCGAGCCAACCTCTTGTGGCCATGTACCGGAATGTGGCCAGTCGCTATCCGAAGTGAATTCAAAGCATCGCAAGGTGATGGATGGCTTGGGGGGAGTTGTTGCGAATCAGGGTCAAAAAGGGGGGATGGGGCCGATGCCATGAGCAAGGGGATTGACTTTTCTTATCCTCGTTCATCTTGGCTCCCGTACCATTTCACCCATGAAAATCCACTTGCAAACGCCTCAGGAAATACGCCTGAAAATCTGGAAGGAGCTGAGCCGGGCCAGCTTGGACCGGCACCACGATTGGCGCACGCCTGTGCTTGCCTCTGTCGATGCAGACGGCTTGCCTGACGCACGCACCGTGGTGCTGCGGCAGGCGGATGCGCTGGCCGGACAGTTGACTTTTTACACCGACAGCCGCAGCCCCAAAGTGGCTCAATTGCAGACGCAAGCTTCAGCGATGTTGGTGTTTTGGAGTGCACGTTTGAGTTGGCAATTGCGGGTGCGGGTGGTCTGCACGGTCATCACCGCAGGCCCGGAGGTTGAGGCGCTTTGGCAAGGGGTCAAGCAGTCGGCGGCTGCGGGCGACTATTTGTCGCCCTTGGCGCCTGGCGCTGTGTTGCCACCAGACCGTGGCACGGCAGATGCAGCCGATGCCAGCGTCCCCGCGCCAACACACAGTTTTGCCGTGCTGCATGCGCAGGTGCTGCAGATGGACTGGCTCGAGTTGTCGCGCGAAGGGCACCGCCGGGCGCAGCTGGACGCCACCACTTGGGCGTGGCTCACGCCCTGAACGCCTTCAGCCCTCGTTGCCCCGCATGCGCTGCAGTTGTGCGCGGTCGACCAACAAACGCACGCCCAAAGAGCCGCTGCCCGCACGCACCGGAAATTTGCGCAGACCGATCTCGAGCGCCTCAATGACCGGGTAAGCCGCGCAGGCCTGCACGATGCGCGTCATCAGCCGCTCTTGGGTGGCGTACAGCCCGTCGGCCGCGAGTCGTTCGATCTCGACCACCAAAGGGTCGTAATCGAACACATGCGCCATGCCGTCTTGGGCGATCAGCACCAGATCGGGGTCGATCCACAGCGTCAAATCCAGCGCGTGGTAATCGGGCACGGTGTCGCCGGGGGCGTAGGTGCCGATGCGGGTGGCCAGGTGAAAGTCTTTCAGCTCAATGCGGCTGGCGGTCGAGGTGGGCAGTGTCATGGATTTGGGATGGCAAGTTTTGAGGGATGTGGTTCTGGGGCTCAGCGCCTGCTTTTGAGCCGTTGGCTTTTGCGGCTTTTTTCAAAAAACGCGTCGGGTTTGGTTTGCACCCAGCGAATGAAGCGGGCCATCTCTTCGGGCTGCTTCAAGGCCTCGACCGTGGCGTAGGTGCGGGCCAATTCGGTTTCGGTGAACAGCGCATGGATTTGGCGATGGCAAATGCGGTGCAGCACCACCGTCTGCACGCCGCCGTGGGACTTGGGCACCAAATGGTGCGCATCTTGTTGGCTGGGCGGAATGGGGCGCTCGCACAGCGGGCAAATCACCGCATCGGTGCGCGGTGCAGGCAAGGCTTCAAGCTGGGCTTGAATGAGTTTTTTGCGAATGCGCCCTGTCACGGCTGAAAGACTGTTTGGACCATTGCCCAAGGCTACAACAGGTGGCCCGTGCCGCAGGGCGCACCGGGCGATTGATCCCGCCCGCTTTCAGGGCATCAGGTCGATCAGGATCTCATTGCGCCGGTTCCACGGCAGGGTGAACGGGTCGTCGTAGCGAGCGATTTGCGCTGTGGGGCTGAGCTTGAGTTGGCGAGCCTGCGCCCAAGCCCGCAGGCGCTCGGTCTGCTCTTGGATGCTCGCTTGTGTGGTGAAGCCGCTGAAACGTACGGCCACCGTCTCGTGTTCGGGCACGGGGCGCAGTTGGATTTGGGGGTTGAGCGGCTGGGGCAGGGTCTGCACGCTTTCGGCCGACGGCATCACAAAATGCACGCGCCAGCCTTGGTCTTCGGGCACCACGGTGACAGGCGCGGTCATGGAAATTTTGCGCTGCGCACCCAGATCGGCTTGCAGGTTGTCGCCAAAGATGTACGACGCAATGCGCCGAAAGCCGCTGCGGCTGGCGGCATCGAAGTCCCCCTGGATCTGCGTTTGGGCCACGGTGAAGGCGGCGTAGCGCCGCACCTCAAACGGCGGGTCTGAAACGAGCACGGTGTAACGCGGTTCTTCAACAGCCATGGCGGCTCCACAAAAAAGGAACAAGACTGTAAAAAACCAACGCATAGACGCTTGTTTGAAAAGGGTGTGAAGAACCATTAAAGCCAATAGGGATCAGGCCTTAAGTTCGCTGGCGCACGCCTGATGTCGATCTATCGCTGATTGACCAAATGACCACTTACATATTTGTGCAGCAGGCTCGCTGCCAATGTTTGGTAGGGAACACCTTCTTCTAAAGCACGCGCCTGCAGGTTTTTCAGGTCTTTGCTTGAGATGCGAATGTTCAGACGTTGGTCTTTTTTAAGCGTAGCTTCTGCCACCGATTGATGTGCTTTGAGTCGAGCAGGGGCATCTTTGACTGATTGGAGGTTTCCCGAGGTCAGAGCTTGCAAGATACCCATTTCTTCTTCATCGTGAGTTGCTTTTTTTGTCATGACTTACTCCTGTAGGTCTTGGTCGCTTTACGGCTTGGAATGATGGTTTTCAGAAAAATTTCAGAATCGGTTTCAACGAAGGGGACCGCACAGATATAGCCATCGACTTCCACCATCGAAATCATTTGTCCTGGGTACTTCTCCTGATTGGGATGCAGAACAACATCCAGTTCGTTCCCCAAGCTGATTTCAAAGACGATGCGCTCGAAGGAAATACCGCGCTCTTTCAATAACAACTGGTTTTTGTCGGCATTCCAGTTGTAGATTTTGGGGGGTGGCATGTGTGCATTTTATGCACACGGACAGAGCCTGTCAAAGTCATATTGTCATGGCGCTACCAACGCTAATTTCAACGGTTTGAACTCCACACACTCAGCCCTGCAAACACAAGCGCCCCCAATCTGCGCCGCCACTCAGCCCCGGACCATGCGCATCACCTCGCCCGCGTCCAGGGTGGAGGCCCGGGCTTGGATGTCACCCAAGTGCTGCTGTTGCAGGGTTTTGCCGCTGCTCAAAAGGCCTTGGTAGGTTTGGCGCAGCAAGTCGGTGGACATGACACGACCGCCTGCGTAATAACGTTTGGCCAAATGGCCGAGTGCGTAAGTGCTGGCAAATGAAAACGCCATGCCCGTGGCCTGGCTGCCGAGGCCGCCCAGCAACTTGCCCCCCGCCTTGCCCAGCAAACCGCCCAGCAGCTTGCGGCCAAACTCCTCGATGTACTGCGAGGTCAGGCCCACGCCCGCAGCGGCGATGAACTCCTTGATGTGGCCCTGGTCGAGCGAGACGCCATGGGCCTGGCCCACGCGGTAAACCATTTTGATTTGCAGCGGAATGATGGCCATGGACGCCCACGACTGGGGCAACAACTCCAGTGCGCCGTTCAAGATGGCGTAGTTGAGGATAGAGCGGTCGATGGCGGCGTTGTCCGCAGCGGGCGCAGGGGCTGCGGCAGGTGCACTGGGCAGGGCGGCCGTGGCGGTGGGCAAGGCCTCCACCGCGGCTGGTGCGTGCAGCGGCGCGGCCGCCTCTTCGGCATAAGCGGCTTGGGCCAAAGCTTGGCTGTGGGCAGTGGCCTCGGGCTCGGCGCTGCCCAGCTGCAGATGGGTTTTGAGCTGCTGCAAAAACGCGGCTTCGGCCGGGCTGCACAGGCCATCGGCATGGCACACGGCGGTGGCCCACTCATAGGCCAGTTGGCGGTGCATCGGGTCTTGCAGTTGCGCAGCCGCTTGCTGCGCCGACAAACGCCCCAACAGCGCGGCCTGCACAGCCTGCGCCAGTTGCTTGGCGCCGCCTTGCTCGTCGAGCTGCAAGGACAGGTCGCGCACAAAGTCGCGCTCGGCTTGGGACTTTTCGCCATCGGCCATGGCGGCGTGAACCATGATGGCCAACAGCGCTTGCTGGGTGGGGGCGTTGATCATGTGACTTGGAGGAATTGAATGGGGTTGAAGACAAAAACCAATTCAAGCACATGAGGCCAAAAGGGTGCCCTTTGATGCGGGGCAATGACCTGTGGTTGGAGGGGATTGGGGGGCTTGCGCCGGGCTGCAGGTCTTTATACTGTTCATTTGTACAGTATTTGGCCATGCCCCTCCCCATGCTCGCCCTCATCGACGGCAACAACTTCTACGTCTCCTGCGAACGTGTCTTCCAGCCCTGGCTGCAAGGTCGGCCGGTGGTCGTGCTGTCCAACAACGACGGCTGCGCGATTGCCCGCTCTGACGAAGCCAAGGCCCTGGGCATCAAGATGGGCGCGCCTTACTTCCAGCTGCGCGAGCTCGAGCGCGACGCTGGCCTGATCGCCTTGTCTGCCAACTTTGCGCTGTACGGCGACATGAGCGACCGCATGATGAGCCTGGCCGCTGGCCTGGGCCACACCCAAGAGATCTACTCCATCGACGAAAGCTTTGTCGACCTGAGTGGCATCCCCGGCGACCTGGTGCGCCGCGCCCGCACCATCCGCCAACGCATCCACCAATGGATCGGCATCCCGACCTGCATCGGCATCGGCCCCACCAAAACCCTCGCAAAATTAGCCAACGCCATCGCCAAAAGCGCCGAACGCAAACCCGGCAGCTACCCGGCCCAACACGCCCAAATCTGCCACCTGGGCGCGTGCACCCCCGAAGAACTGCAGGCCCTGCTGCAGGCCACCGAAGTGGGCGAGGTGTGGGGTGTGGGCCGCAAGATCGGGGCGCAACTGCGCGAGAACGGCATCCACACCGCGCTCGATCTGCAACGCATGAGCCCGGCTGCCGCCAAAGCGGGCTGGTCGGTGGTGCTGGAAAAAACCGTGCGCGAACTTAACGGCGTGCCCTGCATCGAGTTCGAAGACGAACCCCCGGCCAAACAACAAATCGCCTGCACCCGCAGCTTTGGCCACCCGGTGACCGAGCTGATCGAACTGCAAGAAGCCATCACCGAATTTGCCTGCCGCGCCGCCGAAAAACTGCGCAAACAAAACAGCCACACGGGCCAAATCATGGCCTTCATCCGCACCAGCCCGTTTAGAAAACAAGACCCGCAATACAGCCGCAGCGCAAGCATCCCCCTGCCCAGCCCCACCAGCGACAGCGCCCACATCACGCAAGCCGCCAACGCCATCGTCAAACGCATTTACAAACCCGGCTACAAGTACGCCAAAGCAGGCGTGATGCTGATGGACCTGCAACCGGCCACCCGCGAACAACTCACGCTGGACCTGGACGAAACCATGCCCGAAAACCGCGTGCGCCTGATGGATGCGATGGACCAGCTGAACCAGCGCTATGGGCGTGGGACGCTCAAGCTGGCCAGTGGGGGGGCGCCGAGGGCGATGAAGTTGTGGGCGATGAAGCAAGAGCGGATGACGCCCGCATACACCACCGATTGGGCCAAGTTGCTGATGGTGCGCACGGACGCATGACCGTGCACACGTCGGTGCTGTGGCGTTGTGTGCAGAGGGCGGGGGTCAGTTTTTGGCTTGCACCGATGACCCAGCTTGCCAAAGGCTCACTGCACGGGCAAATTCTTTGAAGTCGTCCAGATGGCCCGCGGTGATGGCGTGGACCACTTGCCAATTGATGGCGCTGTAGTTGTGCACTGCGATGTTGCGGAAACCAACGGACTTTTTGAGTTGAATGGCCAGATCGGCGGTGATGACACCCATGCCATGGAGTTGTTGGAAGGTTTCGGCCATGGTGGCTGGGCCTGGCTGGTTTTGACTGGCAGCGATGTGCGCACCAATGTCTACCGCCATTTGAACGGCTCGGGTCAGGTTGAGCGAGACGATGTCTTGCAGGTCGAAATCATCGGCCAGTTGGTCGGCATCAAAAGGCTGTTTGGATTCAATGCGCACCAGGCAACGGCGCAAAGAATCCAGTTTTTGATCGATCACTTGTGGATCCATGCCTGCCTTCTTTCTTGCAGTATGCGGGCTTGGTAAGGCATGAAGTCGGCGGCTTCCATGACGTGGCGGGTCATGTATTGCGCGTGCAGTACGTCGCTGCCCAAGATGCGCACGCCGTATTGCATGATTTGGCCCAGCAATGGTTCGCCAACGGTGCGCAGATCGATCAGGTCAATCGGGCGGCCCGTGGCCAGCGTCAGGGCTTCGATCAGTGCGATATGTTGCTGAACGCTCATGGCTTGGTCAAATGCCAGGGCGATGTCCAGATCGCTGTCGGGTTTGGCCAGTCCTGTGGCGCATGAGCCGAAAACAATGGCCAGCTGCAAGCCGACCACCGAGTTCAGTGCTTGCCGGATTTGTGGCAACTGCGCAATCGCAGACATGGACGCAACGCAGCCCGCCCCTGGGCCGGGCGGCTTTGGAGCGGTGAATTCAATCGGTGCAGCGGGCGCGGTCATGGCTTCATTTTGTCATATGGACTGGGCGGAGGCGCGTGTCCGGCGGCGTGTATGCAGCGTCTGCCCGGCCATCAAGGCGGGCTGAGCCACTGCACCGCCATCTCGGTCAGCAGGGCCAGGGTGGCTTGCTGGGTGAGGGTGCCGGGGCGTTGTGCGCTGATGGCGGTGGTCAGCTGGATGTGCAAGGCCGGTTGCTTGAGGGGCCGCACCGAAAACGCCGATGGCCGCACCGAGCGCATGACCGCGTTGCGCGGCAAGATGGCGTAGCCCGCGCCGTCGGCCACCAGGTCGAGGATGGCGCTCACGCCGTCAATCTCCAGCGCAATCAGGGGGCGGTAGCCGATGGCGGCCATTTCAGACTCCACATGCATGCGGATGGCGTTCGGGCGGGTGGGGATGACCAAGGGCAGGGCGGCAACCTCTTGCAGACCGATGGCGGGCGGGGGCGGGTCTTCCTGCAGGCCCGGTGGGCGCGGCTGCACCAGCAGCAACTCTTCTTGCACCAGCGGGGTGTGTTCGATGCCGGGCATGGGGCTGGGGTTGTAGAGCACGGCGATGTCCAGGCGGCCGTTTTGCAGGTTTTCTTGCATGGCGCTCGACAGGCCTTCGCTGATGGACAGTTGGGCCTCGGGCATCTTGGCGCGAAAGGCCCGGGTGAGGGGCACCGTCAGCACCCGCGCCACGCTGGGCGGCAGGCCTAGAGCCACGCGCCCTGTGAGGCCCGTGCGCACCCGGCCAAGCTCTTCCCGCGCCCGCTCCACTTGGTGCAGGATGCCCCGGCCGTGCTCCAGCAGCAGCAGCCCGGCTTGGGTGGGGGTGGCGCCGCGCCCGTTGCGCACCAGCAGGTTTTGCCGCAGCTCGACTTCGAGCAGGCGCACCTGGCGGCTGAGCGCGGGCTGGGCCACGTTCAGGGCCTGGGCGGCCCGTGTGAAGCTGCCCAGTTCGGCCACGCGCACAAAGTATTCGAGCTGTTTGAGGTCCATGAGGATCCAGAGGAGGGGCTTTCGGTAGGGCTGATTTTGTCATACCCAAGTCTTGGTTATGCCCATTTGTTCTAGCTGGTAGATGTGCCGGGGGCTGGGCGTTGGCGGGGTGAGCCTGCACAATCTGCGCAAACCCCTTGACCCATCAGGATTGCCCATGAGCCAAACCAAACCCTTGATCATCGACGTGCACGGCCACTACACCACCGCTCCCAAGGCCTTGGAAGACTGGCGCAACAAGCAAATTGCAGGCATCAAAGACCCCGCGTCCATGCCCAAAGTGGCAGATCTGAAAATCAGTGACGACGAATTGCGTGAAACGATTGAGACCAACCAATTGGCCAAGATGAAAGAGCGTGGCTCGGACATCACCATCTTCAGCCCCCGCGCCAGCTTCATGGCCCACCACATTGGCGACTTCAACGTGTCGTCCACCTGGGCGGCCATTTGCAATGAGCTGTGCTACCGCGTCGCTCAACTGTTCCCCGACCACTTTGTGCCTGCGGCCATGCTGCCCCAGTCGCCCGGCGTGGACCCGGCCACTTGCATCCCTGAGCTGGTCAAGTGCGTGGAGCAATACGGCAACGTCGGCATCAACCTGAACCCCGATCCGTCAGGCGGTCACTGGACATCACCGCCTTTGTCCGACAAGGCTTGGTACCCCATTTACGAAAAGATGGTGGAGTACGACATCCCCGCCATGATCCATGTGAGCACCAGCTGCAACAGCTGCTTTCACACGACAGGCGCACATTACCTGAACGCTGACACCACCGCTTTCATGCAGTGCCTGACCAGCGATCTGTTCAAGGATTTCCCCACGCTCAAGTTCTTGATCCCGCACGGCGGCGGCGCGGTGCCTTACCACTGGGGCCGTTTCCGGGGCTTGGCGCAAGAACTCAAAAAGCCTTTGCTGACCGAGCACTTGCTCAACAACATCTTCTTTGACACCTGCGTGTACCACCAGCCCGGCATTGACCTGCTGACCAAAGTGATTCCGGTCAGAAACATCTTGTTTGCCTCCGAGATGATCGGCGCGGTGCGTGGCATCGACCCTGAAACCGGCCACTACTTTGACGACACCAAGCGCTATGTGCAAGCCACGGCCAACCTCAATGACCAAGAGCGTTACATGGTCTACGAAGGCAATGCGCGTCGCGTGTTCAAGCGCTTGGACGATCAGTTGACCGCCAAAGGCCTGTGAAGCATTGATTCGAAATTCAGGAGAAAACCATGTACGAACTCGGCGTTGTTTACCGCAACATCACCCGCGCGGACCGCGCAGCCGCTGATGGCCTGGGCGCACTTGGCTCGGCCACGGTGCACGAGGCCATGGGCCGTGTGGGTCTTATGAAGCCTTATATGCGCCCCATTTATCCCGGAGCGCAGGTGTCGGGCACGGCCGTGACGGTGCTGCTGCACCCCGGCGATAACTGGATGATGCATGTGGTGGCCGAGCAGATTCAGCCCGGCGACATCGTGGTCGCAGCCATCACCGCCGACTGCACCGACGGCTACTTTGGCGACTTATTGGCCACATCGTTCCAGGCCCGTGGCGCACGCGCTTTGATCATCGACGCCGGGGTGCGCGATGTGAAAGAGCTGCAAAAGATGAACTTTCCGGTGTGGAGCAAAGCCATCAGCAGCAAGGGTTGCATCAAGGCCACCATCGGCTCGGTCAACATCCCCGTGGTGTGCGCGGGCATGATCGTTCACCCCGGTGATGTGATCGTGGCCGATGACGACGGTGTGGTGTGTGTGCCCCAGGCACTGGCTGCCAAAACGCTGGCGGCCGCGCAAGCGCGTGAAGCCAACGAAGGCGAGAAACGCGCCAAGCTGGCCTCGGGCGTGCTGGGTCTGGACATGTACAAGATGCGCGAGCCGCTGGCGGCTGCGGGCCTGAAGTACATCGATTGACCGGACTTGGCTGGTCACATCGACCTGCCAAACTTTCTTCCAAAAAACAGGAGCTGCTGTGCACATCAACCGAAGATTTTTCAACGCGATCCTGATCGTTGGTGCCCTTCTGATCAGCGGTTGCGCCCACTTTCAGCCACCCGCAGACCCCAAAGTCCGTGAAGCCCTGGCTCCTACGGGCACCCTGCGCGTGGGCGTGTACCAAGGCAGTCCCACTTCCTTGGTGGTCGATGCAAAAACAGGCCAACGCGCAGGTGTGGCACTCGATATAGGTCCTCTTCTGGCTCAACAACTCGGAGTGCCTGTCCAGGTGGTGGAGTTCCCCAGGTTGGCGCTTGTGCTGGACGCGCTCAAATCAGGCCAAGTTGATTTCACCGTGACCAATGCGACCGAAGCGCGTGCCCGCGACATGGATTTCACCCGCCCGCTCGTGCAGCTGGAGTTGGGGTATCTGGTGATGAAGGACTCGTCTGTTCAACAGATCGAACACATTGACCGTGCAGGTGTCAAAGTGGGCGTGAGCCAGGGCAGCACATCCCAGGGGGTGTTGACGCGGCAATTCAAAAACGCCAGCGTCGTTCCGGCGGCCAGCTTGAAGCAGGCGCAAGACATGCTCAGACAAAAGCGCATCGATGCCTTTGCCACCAACAAGGGCATTTTGTTCGAAATGACCGATGAGTTGAAAGATTCCCGAGTCATGGAAGGCCGCTGGGGCCTTGAAAACCTGGCCATTGCCATACCCAAAGGACGCGATGCCGGGCGGGTCTTTGTCAACGCCTTCGCCGAGCAGGTGCGTGAAAACGGGCAATTACAAAAATCTGTGAGTCGGGCGGGTTTGCGTGGCACCACCTCGGCGCCTTGAGCCCTGGACCATTCGTTTTGAGAGAAAAAATTCATGAGCAAACCCACAACTGGTGACTTCACCAAAACCGCTGGCTGGATGGACTGGTACACCGGTCCGACCAAGCCGACGTTTCAATTGCCCGCTGGCGCAGTCGATGCGCATTGCCATGTGTTTGGCCCGGGTGCCAGGTTTCCATACGCGCCCGAGCGCAAATACACACCCTGTGATGCCAGCAAGCACCAGCTTTATGCGCTGCGCGATCACCTGGGCTTTGCCCGCAATGTGATCGTGCAGGCCACTTGCCACGGCGCCGACAACCGCGCCATGGTGGACGCGTGCCTGAGCAGCGGTGGCAAGGCCCGCGGTGTGGCCACCGTCAAGCGTAGTGTGACCGACCAAGAGATTCAGGCTATGCACGACGCGGGTGTGCGTGGTGTGCGTTTCAACTTCGTCAAGCGGCTGGTGGACTTCACGCCCAAGGACGAGTTGATGGAAATTGCGGGCCGCATCCAAAAATGGGGCTGGCATGTGGTCATCTACTTTGAAGCGGTGGACCTGCCCGAGTTGTGGGACTTTTTCACCGCGCTGCCCACCACCGTGGTGGTCGACCACATGGGCCGCCCCGATGTGTCGCTGCCCGTGGACGGCCCGCAGTTTGCGCTGTTCCAGAAGTTCATGCGCGAGCACAGCAATGTGTGGAGCAAAGTGTCTTGCCCCGAGCGCTTGTCGGTGACTGGCCCCAAAGCTTTGAACGGCGAGCAAAACGCTTACCAAGACGTGATCCCGTTTGCCAAGCGCATCGTCGAGGAGTTTCCCGATCGCGTGCTCTGGGGCACCGACTGGCCGCACCCCAATCTGAAAGACCACATGCCCGATGACGGCCTGCTGGTCGACTTCATCCCGCACATCGCGCCCACGGCGGAGCTGCAAAAGAAGCTGCTGGTGGACAACCCGATGCGTTTGTACTGGCCTGAAGAAGTCAAGTGAAGTCGGTGTTGGATTGCCGCGCTTCGCTCGCAATGACAGCTAATTTGTCATCGCGAGGAGCGCAGCGACGTGGCGATCCAGTCTTCATGAATCCGTGAACTTTTAGGAAACATATGGCGTTAGACAAACCCTATACCGACGTGCCCGGCACGATCATCTTTGATGCCGAGCAATCGCGCAAAGGTTATTGGCTCAACCAGTTTTGCATGTCGCTCATGAAGGCGGAAAACCGTGAGCGTTTCAGGCGCGACGAGCGTGCCTATCTGGATGAGTGGCAAATGACCGAAGAGCAAAAGCAGGCTGTTCTGGCGCGAGACTTGAACTGGTGCATGCGCACGGGTGGCAACATTTATTTCCTCGCCAAAATCGGTGCGACCGATGGCAAGAGCTTCCAGCAGATGGCAGGCTCCATGACCGGCATGACCGAAGAGGAGTACCGCAACATGATGATTGGCGGTGGCCGCAGTGTGGAAGGCAACCGCTACATCGGTGAAGACGGCACTGCGCAAGCGCAGAACCAGCCCCAAGGCGCAGCCGGGCAAGCACTTCGCGCAGCAGGACAGAAAGCATAAACATGGCCAAAATCACCGCCTCCGTTTACACCTCGCATGTGCCTGCCATTGGCGCGGCCATGGACTTGGGTAAGACACAAGAAGACTACTGGAAACCCGTGTTCGCGGGCTACGACTTCTCCAAACAATGGATGAAGGACAACAAACCCGACGTGATCTTTTTGGTCTACAACGACCACGCTACGGCTTTCAGCCTGGACATGATCCCCACATTCGCCATCGGCACCGCCGCCGAGTACAAGCCTGCCGACGAAGGCTGGGGCCCACGCCCGGTGCCTGTGGTCAAAGGCCACCCCGAGTTGGCCAGCCACATCGCGCAATCGGTCATCCAGCAGGACTTTGACCTGACCATCGTCAACAAAATGGACGTGGACCATGGCCTCACGGTGCCCTTGTCGCTGATGTGCGGCGAGCTGGACCCGGTCCAAGACGCTTGGCCTTGCCCGGTGATCCCGTTCGCGGTCAATGTGGTGCAGTACCCCGTGCCCAGCGGCCAGCGCTGCTTCAATCTGGGCCAAGCAATCCGCAAAGCGGTCGAGAGCTACGACGAGGACATCCACGTCCACATCTGGGGCACGGGCGGCATGAGCCATCAGCTGCAGGGCGCACGCGCGGGCCTGATCAACCGCGAGTGGGACAACGCCTGGCTCGACCAGTTGATCAACGATCCGGTGGCTTGTGCCGCCACACCCCACATCGACTATGTGCGTGAAGCGGGCAGCGAAGGCATCGAGCTGGTCATGTGGCTGATTGCAAGGGGTGCGATGAGCGATATCGAGGGTGGCCAAGCCACAGGTCCCGCACCCAAGTTGCGTCACCGCTTCTACCATGTGCCTGCATCCAATACCGCTGTGGGCCACGCCATTCTGGAAAACGTTTAAGAGGAACAGTCATGAGCAAAACCATCAAAGTCGCCTTGGCGGGCGCGGGTGCCTTCGGCATCAAACACCTGGACGGCATCAACAATATCGACGGCGTCGAAGTCGTTTCACTGATCGGGCGTGAGTTCGCCAAAACCAAAGAGGTGGCGGATAAATACGGCATTGGCCACGTCACCACCGACCTGAACGAGTCGCTGGCCCTGAAAGAAGTGGACGCCGTCATCTTGTGCACACCCACACAAATGCACGCCAGCCAGACCTTGGCGTGCCTGAAGGCAGGCAAGCATGTGCAGGTCGAGATCCCGTTGTGTGATGTGTACAAAGAAGGTCAGGAAGTGCTGCGGGTGCAAAAGGAAACCGGGCTGGTGGCCATGGTGGGCCACACCCGGCGATTCAACCCCAGCCACCAGTGGGTGAACCACAAGATCAAGTCAGGCGAGTTCAACATCCAGCAGATGGATGTGCAGACCTACTTTTTCCGCCGCACCAACATGAACGCGCTGGGTCAAGCCCGCAGCTGGACCGACCACCTGCTGTGGCACCACGCAGCCCACACGGTGGATTTGTTCGCCTACCAGTGCGGCAGTCCCATTGTCAAAGCCAATGCGGTGCAGGGCCCGATTCACCCGACCCTTGGCATCGCCATGGACATGAGCATCCAGCTCAAAGCCGCCAACGGTGCGATCTGCACCCTGAGCTTGAGCTTCAACAACGATGGCCCTCTGGGCACCTACTTCCGCTACATCGGCGACACGGGCACTTACTTGGCGCGTTACGACGACCTGTTCACCGGCAAGGAAGAAAAGATCGATGTGTCGCAGGTGGCGGTGTCAATGAACGGCATCGAGCTGCAAGACCGCGAGTTTTTTGCAGCGATCCGTGAAGGCCGCGAACCCAATTCGAGCATTGCACAGGTGCTGCCCTGCTACCAGGTCCTGCACGACCTGGAGCAGCAATTGGCCTGAGCATGAGCGCTTTGACGCCTGAAGACGAACGGCAACACCTGAAGCTGTTGGGCCTGGCTGGTTTTGCCAGCATGGCCTCGATGCGCATCTGCGATCCGATGCTGGTGGTGCTGGGCCAGGAGTTTCAGGTCACCACGGGAGACGCCTCTGCGGTGGTCTCGGTGTTTGCCGTGGTTTATGGTGTTTTACAGTTGTTTTATGGCCCACTGGGCGAGCGCTTTGGCAAGCTGCGGGTGGTGTCTTTGGCGGTATTGACCTGTGCGCTGTTCAGCGCCATCACGGCGCTGTCCACGAATCTGCCCATGTTGGTCATCATGCGCGGGTTCATGGGTGCGGCGGCGGCGGGCATCATCCCGCTGTCGATGGCCTGGGTGGGCGACCAAGTCCCTTATGAGCGCCGCCAGGAGACCCTGGCCAAGCTCATGAGTGCGACCGTACTGGGCATGATGAGTGGGCTGTGGTTTGGTGGTTTTGCAGCCGACACGGTGGGCTGGCGCGGTGCATTTGTTGTGCTGGCCGCCATGTTTGGTGTGGCCGCTGTGCTGCTGCGCCGTTTGCGCCTGCAAAACAAGTCGCAAATGCAGCCTGTGGCCGCACCTGGTTTGTGGGCGGCGTTTCGCTTGACGGGTCAGCTCTTGGGGACACCCCGCGTGCGCTGGGTGCTGGGCGTCACCGCCGCAGAAGGGGCCTTGGTGTTTGGAGCCTTGGCCTTCATGCCCACGCATTTGCACCAGCAGTTTGGTTTGAGTGTGGTGGCCTCAGGCTCGGTCATGATGGTCTACGGCGTGGGTGGCTTGCTCTACAGCCAAATGGCACGCCGTTGGCTGGCTTGGCTGGGCGAGCGCGGGCTGGTGCGCACAGGCGCTGCTTTGGTCGCGGTGGGTTTGCTGGTGCTGGCGTGGGGCAGTGGTGTGTGGCTGGGCATGCTGTCCTGCCTCATGACCGGGTTGGGCTTTTACATGCTGCACAACACGCTGCAAGTTCAGGCCACCCAAATGGCCCCGGCCGCACGGGGCTCAGCCGTGACCTTGTTTGCCTGTTCACTGTTTTTTGGCCAGTCCACAGGGGTGCTGATCATGGCGCAAAGTGTGGACATGGGCTGGCTGGCCTATGCCTTCACGGCCGCCGCCGTGGGCGTGACGGGCCTCGGGGTGCTGGTGTACCGCTTGGTGGGGCGACACTGAGTTTTTCCAGCGTCCATTTTTTCCAGGCACCCAACGCCGCCTTCCATGTCTCTAAAACGACCCCAGACTGCCCAAGATGGCAAGCAGTTGGGTGGCATTGATCAGGATGGCAGACTTGTGCATTTTTTTGAAAGCGGGAATCGCCACCAGTTCATCGGCCCGAATTTGCGCCCCGAAATGGTCCATGCGGGTGATCAAATGTCGGCGCATCAGCCAAGTCAGCATGGCAATACCGCCTGCGCCCATGGACAAAGCGGGTTTGCCAGCAAAGGCGAAACTGATGGACGCGGCCAAGGCGGCGATCAGGGCGAGGCGAAAGTAGGTGATGTAGAACGAGCGGATGAACCGGGAATCCATCGGGTTGTCGTGCTTGAGTGTCAACAGGGGAATGGAGCCCAACAAAAAATAGGTGGTCACTGCCAGCAAGATCACGGTGAAGAGCAAGGCCAACATTTGGGGTTGCAGCGTCATGTTGTGTCTCCGTCTTGTGTCCATTGGAACATTTCACATGATAGAGCGAATTGACTTCAGCCATCAGACCCAGCGGCTCAGAGGTGAGGGGCCTTCAGCGCTAAGATCGACGCATTGTTGTTCGAGATGACCCCATGACAGACCGCTATGCCGTGATCGGCAACCCCATTGTGCAAAGCAAATCGCCCCTGATCCACAGCGCTTTTGCGCAAGTCACAGGGCAAGACATCGACTACGGCAAGTTGCTTGGCCCCGTGGGCGAGTTTGCGGCCACGGTGGACGCGTTTCGGGCCAGTGGCGGGCGGGGCATGAACGTGACCGCGCCTTTCAAGATGGACGCCTTTGTTTACGCCACCGATCTGGCTCCCAGCGCCCAGATGGCGGGTGCGGTGAACGCGATGAAGTTTGAGGGCGACAAAGTGTATGCCGAGAACTTTGACGGCGTGGGCCTGGTGCGCGACTTGGTGCACAACCTGGCCTGCCCGCTCAAGGGGCGGCGTGTGTTGATTTTGGGCGCGGGCGGTGCCACGCGAGGCGCTTTGCTGCCCGTGTTGGCCGAGCAGCCAGCAGAGCTGGTGATCGTCAACCGCACGGTGGCCAAGGCGCAGGAATTGGCGGCTTTGGCGCAGCAGCATCAAACCGGCCAAGTGCCTGTGCAGGGGCTGGGTTATGCCGACTTGCAGGGGCAGACGTTTGATGTGGTGCTCAACGCCAGCTCATCCAGCCTCACGGCCGAGTTGCCACCTTTGCCCGCCAGTGTGTTTGCGCCAGGCGCTCTGGCCTACGACCTGACTTACGGCAAAGGCCTCACGCCGTTTTTGCAACTGGCGCAGCAAGCGGGCGTGTCCCGGGTAGCCGATGGTGTGGGCATGCTGGCCGAGCAAGCGGCCGAGGCCTTTGCCTGGTGGCGCGGGGTGCGGCCTGACACCGCCGCAGTGATTGCTCAGCTGACGGTGCCGTTGGTCTAAGGGCGAGTCAGCGTTTGGCCAGCAGCGCGATCAACTCGGGCACCAGGGCATTGGGGTCACCCTCGCGGCAAGCCGTCTCCAGGGTGTTTTTGACCGCTTGGGCCACGGTGTGGTCGGCATGGGTGTCAATGGCCATCTGGTTGTAGTAGCTCAGGTCCTTGAGTGCATTGCTCATCGAAAAGCGCAGGCCCGAGGTGTCACCCGAGACCAGCGTGGGCTTGAGACGGTCGAGCGCTGCACCCCAGCCACCGCCTTTGCTGAGCACCTCGACAAAGGTGTTGGCGTCCACGCCTGCACGCTGGGCGCAAGCCGCGGCCTCGGCCAGCAGAGTGACGGTGCCCAGCGAGACGTAGTTGTGCAGAAGCTTCATGCGGTGGCCCGAACCAATCGGCCCGGTGTGCACGATGTTCTCAGCAAAGCAGCCCAGGATGGGGCGGCAGCGCTCAAACAGAGCGGCATCACCGCCCACCAGCAAGTTCAACCGTCCTTCGGCAGCTTCTTTGGGCGTGCGGGTCATGGGCGAATCAAGAAACAGCCCACCTTGGGCCATGACCATGGCCGCGACTTTTTCGGTGGAGGCGGGCACAGAAGTGGAGCAGTCAATGATGACGGTGCCGGGACGCAGACCCTTCAAGACGCCGTCGTCACCCAGCAGCACAGCCTCCACTTGTGGTGTGCCCGTGACGCACAAAATGACCACATCCGATTGCGCCGCCAAGGCTTGCGGTGTGTTGCACGTTTTTGCACCTGCGGCCAGCAGGGCGTCCAAGGGTTGGTTGCCCGCGTGTTCGAGGACGGTGAGGCTGTGTCCATGCTTGAGCAAGTTGCTCGCGATGCCGTGGCCCATCATGCCAATGCCGATCATGCCGATGTGGGTCATGCGTGTTCCTTTGAGTAAATGGTCATATACCTACTTTAGCTGTGTGTGTGCTGCAAGGGCGTCACATGGTAGTCAAGCGGGCGGGCTGGCTTGGGGTTTTGGATGGTCCTGTTGGGGCTCTATACTTGGCCGAATGAACCAACCGGTACATTCTTCTGAGCAGTCGCTGAGCGCTTCCAGCGGGGCAGGCCGCACCAACGACCCGGCCCGCACCATGGCCGAGATTTTGACTGTGGCCACGCACGAGTTTGCCGACAAGGGCCTGAGTGGTGCGCGGATCGATGAAATCGCGGCGGCCACGCGCACCAGCAAGCGCATGATCTATTACTACTTCGGCAGCAAGGACGGCCTGTATTTGGCCGTGCTCGAAGAGGCTTACCGGCGCATGCGGGCGATCGAGTCCGACCTGCATCTGGACGACTTGCCACCTGTGGACGCGCTCCAAAAGCTGGTGGAGTTCACCTACGACCACCACCGCAACAACGAAGACTTCATCCGTCTGGTGATGAACGAAAACATCCAGCGCGGCGAGTACCTGCGGCAAAGCCAGAGCATTCAGGCGCTCAACACCAACGCCATTGCTTCGGTCAAGGCCGTTTACGACCGGGGCGTGGCGCAAGGCGTGTTCAGGCCCGGTCTGGACCCGGTGGACATCCACTCGGCGATTTCGGCCTTCACCTTTTTCAACGTCTCCAACCGCCATACCTTTGGCCTGATCTTTCAGGACCGTGCCAGCCAAGACAAGGCCGACACCCTCAAAAGGGTGCATGTGGTCGAGTTGATCCTGCGCTTTGTCTGCCATTCCTTGGCGGCATAACTGTTAGCGTTCCTTTCAGGATGAATCTAGGGTAAACACGTATCCCTAAAAAACTAACCAGTTCGTACATTATCGAAAGTCCCTTACCGGAGATGTGTGTTGGTTCAAAAATTCATTGACGGGTTTTGCAAAGCCCTGAACGTGGTCATGGCCGTGTGCCTGGCCGTGATGGTGGTGCTGGTGTTTGGCAACGTGGTCATGCGCTACGGTTTCAACTCGGGCATCACCTTGTCCGAAGAGTTGTCGCGCTGGTTGTTTGTGTGGATGACCTTCATGGGCGCGATCGTTGCCTTGAAGGAACGCGGCCACTTGGGCACCGACATGCTGGTGGGCAAACTCGGCGCGGCCGGCAAAAAGTTTTGTTTGGCTTTGTCGTATGTGGCCATGCTGTTCATTTGCTGGTTGCTCTTCAAAGGGGCTTACCAGCAAACCGTCATCAACCTGGGCAGCACCAGCGCGGTGATGGAAGTGTCCATGGCTTGGGTGTACGCACCCGGTGTGGTGTTTGCGGTGTTGGGTGGTTTGATTTTGATGACCGAATTGGTGCGCTTGCTCACCGGTCAAGTTCGGCCTGAAGACCTGGTCATGGTTCAGGAATCCGAAGAGTCGCCCCACAGTTCGAACAAATCTTGAGCGCACGCGAGACACCGACATGACGATTGCTATTTTTGTTTTTTCTCTGCTCGGGGCGATGGCCATTGGCATCCCGATCGCTTTCTCATTGCTCATCTGCGGCGTGGCCTTGATGTGGCACTTGGACATGTTCGACGCCCAGATCCTGGCGCAAAACCTGCTCGAAGGCTCGAACAGTTTCCCTTTGTTGGCCGTGCCGTTTTTCATGTTGGCGGGCGAGATCATGAATGCGGGTGGTTTGTCGCGCCGCATCGTGAACTTCGCGATGGCCTGTGTGGGCCACATCAAAGGCGGCCTGGGTTATGTGACCATCATGGCCGCCGTGATCATGGCGGCCCTTTCGGGTTCGGCCGTGGCCGATGCGGCGGCGCTGTCAGCCTTGCTCTTGCCCATGATGGTGGCCGCAGGGCATGACCGGGCCCGTTCGGCGGGCTTGATTGCTTCGGCGGGCATCATCGCCCCGGTGATTCCGCCCAGCATTGGCTTTGTGATCTTTGGCGTGGCGGGCAACGTGTCCATCTCCAAATTGTTCATGGCCGGTATCGTGCCGGGCATCATGTTGGGCGCTTCGCTGTGGATCACCTGGTGGTGGCTGGCGCGGCGCGAGGTGGTGCAGGTGCCGCCGCGCAAAAACATGCGTGAGATTGGCGTGGCCATGCGAGAAGCCACCTGGGCTTTGGTGATGCCGCTGATTGTGGTCTTTGGCCTCAAGTTCGGGGTGTTCACCCCGACCGAGGCGGCGGTGGTGGCGGCGGTTTACGCCCTGTTCATCTCCACCTTCGTTTACCGCGAGCTAGGACTGAAAGACCTGTACCCCTTGTTTGTGAGCTCGGCCAAAACCAGCGCAGTCGTGATGTTTTTGGTGGCCGCCGCCATGGTCTCGGCCTGGCTCATCACGGTGGCCAATTTGCCAGCCCAGCTGATCGAGATTTTGCAGCCCATGCTCGACAGCCCCCGATTGCTCATGTTCACCATCATGGTGATCATCATCTTGATCGGCACAGCGCTCGACATGACGCCCACCATTTTGCTGCTGACCCCGGTGCTCATGCCCGTGGTCAAGGCCGCAGGCATCGACCCGGTTTACTTCGGCGTGCTGTTCATCATCAATTGCGCCATCGGCCTGATCACGCCGCCTGTGGGCACGGTGCTCAACGCGGTGGCTGGTGTCGGAAAAATCAGCATGGACGAAGTGACCCGTGGGGTCATGCCGTTCATGATGGCCCAATTCGTCATCCTGTTTGCCATGGTGGCTTTTCCGGCTCTGGTGATGGTGCCAGCGCGTTGGTTCTATTGATTCCCGGGTGTGGATGTCTGATCGGGTACGCCTGACAACCACCCCTTTGATGCACAGCGTACGTCCTTCTTTTTTCTGGAGACCCTTCATGAAACGTGTATTCATCAAGTCCTTGATCGCCACCGTGGCGTTGGCCGCCATGGGCGTGGCTTCGGCGCAAGACAGGACCATCAAATTCGCCAACCAGAACGCAGCGGGACACCCCATCGTTCAGGGCATGGAAAAGTTCAAAGAGATCGTCGAGAAGCAGTCCGGCGGCAAGCTCAAGGTCAACCTGTTCCCAGGTGGCGCATTGGGCAGCGACCAAGCCAACGTCTCGGCCATTCAGGGCGGCACTTTGGAGATGGCCTCGATGAACTCCGGCATCTTTGCCTCGCAGGTCAAAGACTTCGCCGTGTTTGACTTCCCCTTCCTGTTCGCCAGTGGCCAAGAAGCCGATGTGGTGGTTGACGGTGCCTTTGGCAAAAAGATGCACGCCAAGCTGGAAGAAAAAGGCCTGGTTGGTCTGGGCTACTACGAACTGGGCTTTCGCAACCTGACCAACGGCCGCCGCGCCATCAACAAGGTCGCGGACATCGAAGGCCTGAAGCTGCGAGTGATCCCCAACCCGATCAACGTGGACTGGGTCAAGGCGCTGGGTGCCAACCCCACACCACTGCCATTCCCAGAGCTGTACGCTGCGCTGGAACAAAAGGCTGTGGACGGTCAGGAAAACCCTGTGGCCACCATCAACGGCGCCAAGCTGTATGAAGTGCAAAAGCACCTGACCTTGACCGGTCACCAGTACAACCCCCAGTCGATCGTGATCAGCAAAAAGTTCTGGGACACCTTGTCTGCTGCTGACAAGAAAATCCTGAGCGATGCCGCTGCCGAGTCGTCCAAGTTCCAGCGTGCCCAGGCCCGTGCCCAGGAAGCGAGCTTGCTCGAGAACCTGAAAAAAGGCGGCATGCAAGTGACGACCTTGCCCGCAGCCGAAGTGGCCATCTTGCGCGAGAAGATGAAGCCCGTGATTGCCAAGCACGGCGAGCCGATTGCGGCCACCGTGGCCGAGCTGCAAGCCGAGCTGGCCAAGCTGCGCAAGTAAGCCCAAGGTCCACGGCCCAAGCCGTGGCCTGGCTTTAAAAGTGACCGCTGCAGCCTTGCGCTGCAGCGGCGCCAGCCCCTGCATTGAAGGGGACAATTCCTGATTTCTTCAGTTCGCATGCCGACGCGCTGCGGACTTCTTCCCCACAGTCCATGATCAACGGCCACACAGAAATCATTGCGCACATCGGCTACCCCACACACACCTTCAAGTCCCCGATGATCTACAACCCGTACTTCAACGAGGCGGGTATCAACGCGGTGGTGGTGCCCATGGGTTGCAAAGCCGAGCACTACCCGGTTTTCCTCCGGTCGGTGTTCAGCCTCGAAAACATCCGGGGTGCGCTGATCACCATGCCGCACAAGGTCAGCACCGTGGGTTTGATCGATGAAGTCACCGCCGCCGTGCGCGTGGCGGGGGCTTGCAACGCGGTCAAGCGACTGGCCGATGGCCGCCTGGTGGGTGACATGTTTGACGGTGCCGGTTTTGTGCGCGGCGTCCAGCGCAAGGGTTTTGACCTGACCGGCAAACGCGTGCTGGTCGTGGGTACAGGGGGCGTGGGTTGTGCGATTGCCGCATCACTCGCGGGCGCAGGCATTGCTGCCATCAGCCTGTTCGATGTGAACGCCGCTTGCTGCGAGGCATTGGCCCAGCGGCTCAAAGACAACCACCCGCACATTGAGGTGCGCACCGGCTCGAACGATCCGCTGGGGCATGACCTGGTCGTCAACGCCACGCCCTTGGGCATGAACGAAGGCGACCCGCTGCCCCTGGATGTGACGCGCTTGTCGCCCGAAACTTTTGTGGGCGAGGTGGTCATGCGTGCCGAGACGACCGCATTTTTGGCAGCGGCCCAAGCACGCGGCTGCCCCACCCAGGTGGGGACCGACATGCTGTACGAGCAAATCCCTGCTTATCTGGAATTTTTTGGCCTGCCCACCACCACGGCTGATGTGCTGCGCCGTGGGGCGCGGCTGAGCTATTGAGCCCCCAAAGGAGCATTGCGATGAGCCTGAACAAATTGGACCGCGAAGACGTGCCGGACATGCCCAACCGATTGGGCATCGCGGGCATTGAGTTCATTGAATACGCCACCAGCCGACCACAGGCCTTGGGCCAGGTGCTCGAAAACATGGGCTTTCGCCCAGTGGCCCGCCACCGCTCGCGAGAGGTCACGCTGTACCGCCAAGGCACGATGAACCTGGTGGTCAACGCCAGCCCAGATGACGCCCGTGTGAGCAGTACGGTTGACGGTCAGCCCGCGATTTCGGCCGTGGCTTTTCGGGTGCAGGATGCCCTGAAGGCACACACCCGCTGCCTGGATTTGGGTGCATGGAACGTGGACAGCCATGCCCAGGCCATGGAGTTGCACATCCCCGCCATCCACGGGCCGGGCGGCAGCCGTTTTTACTTTGTGGACCGCTGGCAAGAGTTCTCGATCTACGACATCGACTTCAAGCCCATCCCCACCGTGAACCCCAACCCACCTGCGCTGGCAGGCATGAGCTACTTCGGCGTGGTGCAGTACATCGGTGCGGCCCGCAGCGCCGATTGGCAGACCTATTACGAACACATGTTCGACTTCAGCAGCATCCCCGATGAGGAGCGCTTTGGCATTTTGCCCAAGGGCAAGTTGATGAAAAGCCCCTGCGGCAGCTTCTTGTGGCAACTGGTGGAGCCCGAGCCCTGGATGGACGGTGACGACAGCCCCGAGAGCTTGCAACGCATTGGTTTTGGCGTGCCTGATGTGGGGCAGGCCGTGGCAGCGCTCAAGGCGCAGGGCGTGGAGTTTGTCGAGTCGACCCAACTGCACCCCGAAGACAGGGGCGCACTGACCCGAGCGGCTTTGGGCTCGGTCGCCTTTGAACTCGTTCACCAGTGAGGCCGTCATGAACTTGCTCAACGGTTACGGCATGGACACCATCACTTTGGCCGGCACGCTGGAGGCCAAGCTGGCCGCGATGAAGGATGCGGGTTTTTCGCAGGTGATGCTGATGGCCCGCGATCTCGTCACGCACCCTGGTGGCGTGCAGGCCGCTGTGGCAACGGTGCAGGCCAGCGGCATGCGGCCCACGGGTTTTCAGGTGCTGCGCGACTTCGAAGGGCTCTCGGGGCATTTGCACAGTTACAAACTCGACATCGCCAAGGCCATGCTCGAGATGTGTGCAGCGACCGGCAGCAAGGTCTTGCTGGTGTGCTCGTCCACCTCGCGCCACGCGACCCAAGACCTCGACTTGATAGCCGCCGATCTGAAAAAGCTCGCCATGCTGGCGGTGCCCTTGGGCATCCAGATCGCCTATGAAGCTTTGTCCTGGGGACGCACCGTCAATGAATTCACTACCAGCTGGGACGTGGTGTGCCGCGCCGATTGCCCCAATCTGGGCATTGGCATTGACTCTTTTCATATCTTTGCCGCCAAGACATCTCTGGACGCCATCGAAGAGCTGGACCCGTCCAAGATTTTTCTGGTGCAGTTGTCGGACTTCATGTGGCAAGAAACCCCCACCTTTGAAGAACGCATGACCACCGCCCGGACTTTCCGTGTGTTCCCCGGCGAGGGTGTGCACAGCGAGCAACTGGCCGATTTGGTGCTGCGCCTGGACCGCATTGGCTACCGGGGCGACTACAGCTTCGAGGTGTTCAACGACGATTACCAGCAGCTGCCGCTGGCCACCGTGGCTGAACGCGCCCGGCGCAGCGCTACTTGGCTGCACCAAGACGTATTGCACAAATCGGCACCGCTGCCCGGGTGGGTGCGCAGGGCTTGAGATTCAGGATGGGCGCGTTGACCAGGATCGATAGCTTGCAAACAATCGGTGATTGACCCAAGCCACTGCCGCACAAATCAAGGCTGTCCAGGCGGTGTGGCTGGGGTAGTGGGCGCCGCGCAGGGTTTGGATGGCCCCCAGAACCAGGCCCAACACCAAGATGGCCACCATGAGTTTTTGTCCTGTGCGCCGATGGTGGTGCTCGGTGGAGGCCAGCCACGGCAAGCTCAGGGCCAAGAATGCCAAAGCGCTGGAGGCGTGGCCGCCCGGAAAGCAATGGCCACTGCCGCCATCGGTGACACCCCAAGCCCAATGCGAGACATGGTTGGCGATGCCGCCAAAAGCCTCCAGCTCCCAAGGGCAGCTGGTCATGCTGACGCGTTTGATGGCGGTGACCACCAACAGGCTGAGGGTGATGCCCACGACGATTTCGAGCCGCTGTGTGCGGGGCATTTGGCGCCAGATCCCCATGGGCCGGAACACCATCCACACGATGCCCACGAACACGAGCACAGCCAGTCGCTTGGCACCGTCGTGCCCAACTGTGCTGAGCCACCAGTGGTCGCGCAGCGCAAAGCCTTGTGCATCGCCCAGCCAGCGCATCACGCTCAAGTCAGCCCCCGAAGCGTCCCAAACCACGGTCAGCCCGAAACAGGCAAGCCATAGCCACACACCGGGCGATGCTGAGCCCAATCGGTTTCGCTCCCTTTGTTGAGGCAGGGGCGTTCTATCAATCTTGTCGAGGGCCATGAGGGTCATGGCAGGCATTAAACAGCCGCCGCATTAAGGCTGCCTTAATTTCGCCCTGCCAAGATGCCCAACATGCACACCACTCCTGACACAATCAGGCCTCATCAGCAGATCAGGCACACCTCCGGAAATGAAGCCATGCGGGTATTGATTGTGGAAGACGACACGGGCATCGCCACAGGCCTGGCCGCGACCCTGAGGGGCAGCGGCTACGCGGTGGATGTGACGGCCACCCTGGCACTGGCCTCGGCCGCTTTGCGCGTGGAGCCTTTTGATCTGGTCTTGTTGGATCTGAGCTTGCCCGACGGCGATGGGCTGGACTGGCTGCGCCAGGTGCGCAGCTCGGGCAGCGTCATGCCGGTGCTGATCATGACCGCCCGAGATGCCTTGCCTGACCGGGTGGCCGGGCTGGATGAGGGGGCCGACGACTATCTGGTCAAGCCCTTCGAGCCCGAAGAGTTGCTGGCCCGCATGCGCGTGGCTTTGCGCCGCAGCGAAGGCCGCGCTTCGCCGGTGCTGCGGCACGGGGACTTGGTGGTGGACCCGGCGGCCCACACGGTGGTGCGAAACGGCGAGCCCGTGGCCCTGCGGACCAAAGAATTTGCCTTGCTGCTGGCGCTTTTGCGCGGCAGCGGCCAGGTGCTCTCGCGTCAGCGATTGGAGCAAGCACTTTATGGCTTTGACGAAGTGCTGGACAGCAACGCCCTGGAGGTGCACATGCACCACCTGCGCCGCAAACTGGGCGATGGCCTGGTCAAGACAGTGCGCGGCGTGGGCTACTTTGTGCCGGTGCCAGAACCCCAAGGGCCGGCTTGATGGCGCAAATGACGACCCCTCAAGTCCATCTTGGCAGGGCCCAAGACCGCTCTTTGTGGCGCTACCTGTGGGCCTGGGCACTGGGGGCCGTGGTGGCGCTGTGGATGTTGTTGGCCGGCTTGGCCTACTCCACGGGCTACCACGAGGCCGAAGAAATCAGCGACGGCCTGCTGGTGTCGGCCGCGCAACTGCTGCTCAGCCAGCCTTTGGCTCAACCCTTGTTGGTGCCTGGCACACCCAATACCCCCACCGTCCATCAGGCTGAGATGCCCGCAGCCCTCAGCCAACACCCACCGAACGCCTATGCGCCTGAATTTCATGTGGTGATTTGGCAGGGTGATCGCTTGGTCTGGGACTCACACGGTGTGCACGCCCAACTGCCACCCCGCTTGGCACTGGGCCACCAGACACTGGGCCTGACGCTGCAGGGCGTCTCGCAAGATTGGCGGGTGTATGTGGCCGAATCGACCGAGGCCACAGCGGTTCGCCGCGTGGCGGTATTCATGGACCCGGCGCGGCGTGAAGCGTTGGCCGCCGACATTTCCGAACACATTCTGTTGCCTGCGCTGGTGTTTTTACCGCTGGTGGCCTTGATGCTGGCCTCTGCCATTCGGCGCGGCCTGCTGCCCCTGCAGCGTTTGTCGGGCAAGATCGCGGCGCTCGATGTCGATGCGGGCCAAACCCTGGTGCCGCAGCAGCCTTATCGGGAACTGGGCGTGACGGTGCAGTCGATCAACGCTTTGGTGCTGCGCCTGCAGGCCCAGATCGGGCGTGAGCGGCGGTTTGCCGCCGACGTGGCCCACGAACTGCGTACCCCCTTGACGGCGCTGGTGCTGCAGGCCCGGCGTGCACGCAACGGGGGTGGGGCTGCCGAACAAGACCAGGCCTTGCAGGCGGTGGAGCAGGGCGCTTTGCGTGCGGGGCGCATTTTGTCGCAGTTGCTGGACCTGGCGCGGGCTCAAAGCCTGACGGGCGATGTGTCTGAGCAGGTGGACCTGTGCGCCTTGGCCCTGCGCGTGGTGTCTGAGCATGCGTCGCTGGCCCACGAGCTGGGTCAAGACATCGCGCTCGAAGCGCCCGAGTCATTGGTGCTGCCCGGGCAGTCCACTTTGCTGGAGCTGGCCTTGCGCAACTTGGTGGACAACGCCTTGCGCCACAACCCGGCAGGCACCTACGTGGAGGTGTGTGTGGCCCGCGATGCGGCAGGCCAGGTGGCGCTCTCGGTGAGTGATGATGGCGGCGACTTGAGTGATGCCCCAGCATCTGGCCACCACACGGGCTTGGGCATTGGCCTGACCTTGGTCGAGCGCATTGCCCAAAGCCAGGGGGCGCAGCTGGTGCGCGATGATGGTGCTGCACCTTTTGGCAAGCGTTTTGCGTTGGTTTGGCCTGCCTCGGTTGAACTTTCTGGCAAGGCTTAATGTTGCGATAAGCGTGGATTTTTACAATGCGCTTTGTTCTTTTGTCTTTTGCTGCACATGACGCCCAATTCTGCCGATCGTTCTCCTTCTGATGCGCCTGCCCGCCGCCCTTGGCACCCCTTGAGTTTGTTGCTGGTGCTGGCCTTGTGGCTCAGCACGGCGGGTAATCTGCCCCTGTGGCGGGCACTGTGGGCCTTGACGGACAACCACGGCCTGCGCACCAGCTTAGGTTTGCTCGGTTTTGGCTTGATCGTGATGGCGGCCACCACTGTGCTGTTGAGCCTGCTGGTTTGGCCCCGTTGGCGCAAACCCGTGGGTGTGGTGCTCTTGCTGGTGGCGGTGGCCAACAGTTATTTCATGCACACCTATGGTGTGGTGATCGACCCCACCATGATGGCCAACACCGTGCAGACGGATGTGCGCGAAGTGCGCGATTTGTTGTCATGGTCTTTGTTGGCGGTGTTGGCTCTGGGCGTGGTGCTGCCGGGATGGTGGTGGTGGCGTCAGCCCGTGCAACAACTGCCCACCCGGCGTTTGTTGGGGCGGCAGCTGGGCCTGGCGGGCTTGGCACTGCTGCTCATGCTGGTGGTGATCTGGGCTTCTTTCCAGGATCTGGCCTCGACCATGCGCAACCACAAATCCCTGCGCTACATGCTCAACCCTTTCAACACCATTTATGCCAGCACACGTTTGGTGGTGGGGCAGACCGCGCAGGTCAGACTTCCTTTGCAGCCCATCGGGCAAGACGCAGCATTGGCCCGAACATCCGGGGCAGGCGAGGCACCACCCTTGATCGTGTTGGTGGTGGGTGAAACCGTACGTGCTGCCAACTTCGGATTGGGTGGGTACGAGCGCGACACCACACCGCAGCTGCGCCAACTGCAAGGCAGTGGGGAGCTGGCTTATTTTTCCAATGTGAGCTCCTGTGGCACCAACACCCAAGTCTCGGTGCCGTGTATGTTTTCGCATCTGGGGCGCGAGGCGAACGCCAAAAACGACATCCCTTATGAAAACCTGCTGGACGTCTTGCAACGTGCTGGCATGCAGGTGTTGTGGCTGGACAACCAGTCTGGCTGTAAAGGCGTTTGTGACCGCATACCGAACGCCAGCACCCGTGAATTGAAAGACCCGGTTTTGTGTCCGGATGGTGAGTGCTTTGACGAAATCATGCTGCGTGTCTTGCCCGAGCGTCTGGCGCAGCTCGAAAAAGCGGGTGCTTCGGGGTCTGGCTCAGCGGGCACCGTGGTGGTGCTGCACCAAATGGGCAACCACGGCCCGGCCTATTACAAGCGCACACCGCCCGACATGAAGGTCTACCAGCCCGAATGCCGCACCAATGTGCTGCAAAACTGTCCGCCCCAGGAGATCGTCAACGCCTACGACAACGCGGTGCGTTACACCGACCATCTGCTGTCGCAAACCGTGCGTTGGCTCAAGAGCCAGCCACGGCCAACGGCCATGCTGTACGTCTCAGACCATGGCGAATCGCTCGGCGAAAAAGGCCTGTACTTGCACGGCATGCCTTTCGTGATGGCCCCCAAAGAGCAAACCCATGTGCCCATGGCGCTGTGGTTGTCCAAACCCATGCAGTCACAGCTGGGCTGGGACGGCGCTTGCTGGAAAAAACAGGTGGCCGAGGCGGTCTCGCACGACCATTACTTTCATTCCGTCTTGACACTTGCCCGGGTCAAAACCCGTATGCACAAGCCCGAGTTGGATGTGTTTTCGGCCTGTGCGTCACGCCCGGCCTGAGCCAGAACGCTCAGGCTGACCACCAACGCCACAGGGCCGACAGCCACACTCCGCCACACAGCAGCAAGCTGAGCAGCACGGCCGCGCTGCCCGTGTCCTTGGCCAGCTTGGATTGCTCATGCCACTCGGGTCCCACGCGGTCAATCGCCGCTTCGATGGCGGTGTTGAGCAACTCCACCACCAGCACGGCCACCACCACGCCCACCAGCAGCACCACTTCGGTCCAGCTTTGGCCCAGCCACCAGGCGGCAGGCAAGATCACGACCCCCAGCATCGCCTCTTGCCGAAAAGCAGGCTCGTGCCATCCGGCGCGTAAACCTTCGATGGAATAAAAAAAGGCGTGCCAGACGCGGGCCAGGCCCCGGCGTTTGGGCGCTACGGTGTTGTTGTCGTTCATGTGCGGAGCAAAAATGGTTTTGAGCCGAAAGCTTAAGGTGCCGATGTTAACGGGACCTTATCGCTTTGGCCATGCGCCGCCCTGGGGCTGTGCCCGGCATGGTGAATGCCATGCTCGGGCTGAAGGTCACTGCGCCTGAATTAACGCGGATAAATGCGTGACGCGATGGGTTTGACTGCGTAATTCGGAAGGAAGCGGCAATCTTTGGCTTGCGTCGGATTAAGTTGCTTGCAGCGCTGGTCGATGCCCTCTGGCGTTGGTTTTTGACCTTTGACGACCCAATCGAGGAGCGCATTGAACAGGGGAGGGTAATGTGCATCGCCCCAATAGCTGTGCTCGCTGGAGTCCACATAGGTCTGAACAAGACGGTCGGCTGTGCCTGCGGCCACCATTTTCTGGCGCAAAGCAGCTTGCCCCTCCACAAACACCGTCGAGTCGTTGATGGCGTGGCTGCTGATGACGGGCACCGAGAATCGGCCATGGTGGTCCACGTCGGCAGAAAACAGGGCTGCGGCTTTGGGGTCTGGCTGGAATCGAGGAATACGGGCATTCAATTGGGCATCGTCAGAAGAGCCGGCGTATTGCACCTTGGCGTTGCCAAAAGGACTGGCCCCGCCGTTTTTACTGACGACGTCCTGCAGCGCAAACGTGCCCCAATTTAAATGACTGAGCACTGAGCGTTCAGGCATTTTGAGAACGTCCACGATCGTTTTGAGTTTTTGCGCTTGTTGGGGCGTTCTTTGGGCTGCTGGGGTGGCTGTGCCAAGGCATTCATTGGCGCGTTTGGCCAGTTCAGCAGAAGTGAGCTTGCTGTCCGTGGGCAAACCGATCGACAGGGGATAGGCGGGCTCTGTGGGGAGCGGATGGTTGTTGCACAAGTGTTGGTAGAGAGCGCGGATATCCAGTCGGAAGTCGTAGGTGGTGGGGCCTGCGACCACACCACTGGTCAACAAAATGCCATCCCAGGATTTCGGAAACATTTCGCCAGCACGAGTGGCCACCATGGCTCCCCATGATTGCCCGTGCAGCAGCGTTGTGCGCGGCTTGGCCACGTGGTCCACAAAAATGCGGCGTACGCGCTCTGTGTCTTCTGCCGCCGTGGTCACGGCAAAGCCACCTTGCCTAAAAACGGATCCCGCCCATGCGTGACCTTCTTTGACCGTGATGGCCCAGCGCTTGATGTCCTCGTCGTTGCGTGACGTTTTGGGTGGGCCATAGCTGGGCCCACCATGCGCGTGAACAACCAAAACTCCACTCCATTTGGCGGGCATGACAATGAGGTAATGCGCCGAAGCAGAGTCTTGACCGCGAAGACATGTCGCACCTGCAGGCACACCTTCAGGACAAACCTTGGAAACGGGCGCCACTTCGGGGATGACTTGGGATGGGCTGACACATGCGGCCAGACTGACACCCATGAAGGCGGTTGCGACGACACGTGCACAAGTGGATAAACGATAAGTCACAGTTAAAGCTTTCTTAGAAAGAGGGGGTATTCATCACGCGCAGCAACTTGTTGTCTCCAACGACCATCAAGCGGTTTGCGACAAAACTGTTTTGTGAGTCCGGCTCTAGCGCGGCAGTCACGAGTCCGGCCAGGGGCTGATTCAAAGATACATAGTATGAGCCCGCCGCAGGTGTCAGCTTGCCAGCTTGTGTTTTCACATTGAGCAAACGAATGGGATTTTGCGAATCAGAGATGGCGCCGCGAGCATCTTGACGGCTACCGGCGTTCTCGTTGGCGACAACATAGGCTTCTGTTTCCCAGGGTTGAGGCTGATTGTCCAGTGTGGTGACCTTCACACCCAGATCACGCAAGCGTTGCACGGCTACAGTTTGATCTGCCGCAATCAGGTAGCCACAAGGACGCGTTCTCTCGCGCTCAATGTTCAACTGGTGTGCAGAGCGCCAATCCACGTCTATGGCGCGAGGTTCGCCGGTTTTGGCATCTAAAAAGCTCAGACGTCGCCGTTGAGGCGTGTGCTTGACCACAATGGACATGTTGCCAGTGCACGATTTCTCGGCTGTTGTGCGTCCA
The DNA here is from genome assembly GCF_001412535.1 of Limnohabitans sp. 63ED37-2. Taxonomy (GTDB): domain Bacteria; phylum Pseudomonadota; class Gammaproteobacteria; order Burkholderiales; family Burkholderiaceae_C; genus Limnohabitans_A. Next base: position 1,197,452 of record NZ_CP011774.1, read on the forward strand.
GCTTCTTGCTGCATTTTGATAAGTGACTGGCCGTCTTGGGCTGCAGTTTCGAGAATCGCGGTGGCTGCCAGGACGTGAGACTCAACTCGGCGCGCAAAATTGGCACGACCAATTCCGACGCCTCGAGTTTCAAGAAGCAAGCTGACCGCATTGCGCAAGCCACCCACATTTCGTCCTGTGTCTACGTTCACCCCACCCATGGACACGGTGAGATCCTTGGCGTTACTGGATGAGGTGTGGTAATCCTCGACGCGATGGCCTTTGGCCTCAAGGGCGTTGCGAGCCGCTGCGAGGTAACGCGTTTGAACAGATTGGACAATGGGGCTTAAATTTCCGACGGTTGCCGCTTGCAGCAATGCGTCGCTGTGCATCACGGCGCCAAACTTGTCCACCCAGCGCCCAGCGACCGTGAATTCATGCAGGTCCAGCACCAGATGCGGTGAGTACTTGTTCAGGGCCGCTGCAATCGCCTGCGCTTCGGGGGTGCGCAAGAGCAAGTGGTCTCGGTTGATGTCAATGCCGTTGATCGATTCCCGTTTGAACCGTTCGGCGGCATCTGGGTTGGTGTTGGGCATGATCAAAACGTTCATGCTTTCCAACAGAATCGCACGCTCGGTGGACAGTTTCTGTGCCATGACCAGTGCCGCTTCACCACCAGCGGGCTCGTTGCCGTGCTGTTGGGCCATCAACATGAGCGTCGGTAAATTGGCGTTGTAGCCACGAGGGCCTGCCATGACCACCAAGAGCATGGCCCGACCTTGCTGGGAAGAGCCTACGGTTTCGATGCGAATGTTGTTGTGTCGCTGAGCCAGTGCGTTTAAAAACTCAACAGATTCAGCATAAGAAGTGAAGTTTTCTCGACCCGCTGCAAAAGCAGGGGTCGAGAAACGGGTGTTGGGTGCATTGAAATGCTGAGAAATGACCAGCGGTTCAATGACCACCTTGGTGGGATCAAATTGTGCGTGAACAGAATGGCTGAGTCCCAGCAGCGCTGCAACAAAAAATGATCCGACCGTTTTCATGTCGTGACTTTCAGAAGTTTTGACGAATACCCAAACCGATGGCGCGAACTTTGACGTTGCTTCGGCTTGAATCCACCGTGTCGTTGTCGATGAAGGCTTGAAGGTCTGTGTTTTTCGTTAAGAAATATTGGTAGCTCAATTGATTTTTCTTGCGAACACCTGTCAATGATGTTTGAACATCGCGCTGCATGATGTTCAGGACTAATTTGTGAGGGCCTGTGGTGTACGAGGTTCCCAACAGCGTGTAATTGACATCCTCACGGGTGGTGCTGGTGTTTTTGTAGGTGTCCAAACCGCCAATGAAGTAGATGTCCCAATTTTTTTCTACTTGGTAGTTGACGCCCACCTGCACCTTGTCGTTGAACTCGTTGTTCGACAAGCCACCCCGCTTGGTGTCTTTGGCGAAAGAAATGGCAGCTTTCAAAGCGCCAGACTGGTAGTCCAGTCCCAAGTCTGTGGATTTCATGGAGTCTTCTGGCTGAGCCGCTGTATCTGCGCCACGCAAGTACACACGGGCTCTCACCACCACAGGACCCAGCTTTGGGCTGGCGTAACCAATGCTGTTGGACGTGCGGTTGCGTGCGTTTTGCATGGTGGTGCTGGAGGCTGTTGCACCCGCATCGTTCGGCGCAAAATGGCTCAGCGACGTGATTTGGGAATAAATCGGTGAGCCAGTCGGGTTGGCCGAGTCAAGGCGTCCCATGGCCATGGTTCCCCAATTGCCACGCAAACCCACATAACTGTTTCTGAACACAGGTGTCGTGAAGGTTCCGGTATCGGCACTGATGCCCATTTCCAGCCCGAACAGTGCGGACATGCCGCCGCCCAAATCTTCAACGCCTCTGAAACCGAGTCGAGAAGCGTTGTCCCGTAGTTCTGAGACCTTGTTGGCATTGCCGGTCTCCACTTGGTTGACCGACATGACAGCGCGGCCATAAATGCTGACGTTTTGAGCTTGACTTTGAATGCTTGTCAAAGACAAGCAGGCCGTTGCCAGCAAGGTGAGTTTGGTTTTGATTTGCATGGAATTCTCCTTTGAAGTGGATTTTTTGAACTGTCTACGGGAGCTTGGTTTCGTTGGAAAACGGTTTGAATTCATCCGGCGCACCAGGCGCGATAGGCGGATGGTCTTTGAGTGTTTTTTCAAAAGCCATGATCATTTTTCGCATCGGGCCGCGAACCCAGCCGTCATCCATGGCGACATCCGTTTCCTCTTTGGGGTCGCGTTTGATGTTGAACAGCCATGGGGTTTCAAGATGTCGGGTTCCTGAGTTGGGCTCATTCTCAAAGACAAAGTGCAACTTCCAGTGGCGCCATTTAACGGCGCGTAGCTCTGTCTTGATGTAGAAGAGAAACCCTTCTCGTGCTGATTTTTCTGTGGACCCAGTCCACCAGTCCAATTGACTGACACCGTCAATGGGCCTGTCCTGCGGCAACTTTGCGCCTGCTGCATCCAAGAGGGTGGTAAAGAGATCTGTGACGTGAACAATCTCGTCGCTGACACGTGCTTTGTCAATGCGGCCTGGCCATCTGACGATCAGTGGCACACGAAGACCTCCTTCCATGGCGGTGTGATAAGTGCCTGACCATGGGCCCGCTGTGCCACGCCATGGGCGGCGAAATTCTGGGCCGTTGTCGCTGGCAAATATAAACAGGGTGTCTTCAGCAATCCCCAATTCATGGACAGCGTCGACCAGCTCGCCAACCCTGTGGTCCATCTCCATCATGGAATCTGCAAACTCGCCCACGCCGCTTTTGCCAGAAAAGTCGGGGTGCGCCAAGGTTGGAAAATGCAAATGCGTGAGGGGAACATAAAGGAAAAACGGGGCATTTCCTTGGGTTTTTCTGCGCATGAAATCAATCGATTTCTCGGTCAATTCACTGTCAATCACTCGACGTTTGGCCAGGTCGTATTCCGCCACATTGCGAGCCGCTTGTCCTGCAAAGCCTTCCATGACCTGCGGTATGTCGACCACCGACTCATCAAAGCCCGGAGACTGCGTGAACAGGGTCTCGTTGGTGGTTCGGGGAATGCCGTACCACTCATCAAACCCGCGTTGATGCGGGTAACGGCCATCTCGGTCGCCCAGATGCCATTTGCCAAACATGCCAGTGACATAGCCCGCCTCTTGCAGCAGTTGAGGCAGGGTGTTTTCCCATGGATGAATGCCTTGTGGCAGGCCTGCAGGCACAGACTGCAAGGCGCCCGTGCGAATGGGGTGACGACCTGTCATGAGGGCGGAGCGGGTTGGCACGCAATCGCTCTCCACATTGAAATTCAAAAATTTCATGCCTTCTTCAGACAGCGCGTCAATGCGCGGTGTGGGCGCACCTCGGAGTGCACCACCGCCGTAGCAGCCCAGTTCGCCCCATCCCAAGTTGTCGGCCAAGATCAGAACAATGTGAGGGCGCTTTCCAGATTCAGACATCTTCATTCCATTGAGATCTTGCGATCCTTGATCAATTTCGCCCAGCGCTCACGGTCTTGGACCATGCGTTGCTGGAAAGCGTCGGGTGTCATGGCAACGGTTTCCATGGCCAGACCTAGGAGTTGTTGTTTCAGGCCAGCGTCTGCAAGTGAATCATCCACCACACGTCGCATTTGCGCCATGATGGGTGCAGGTGTGCCTTCGACGGCAAAAAGGGCGGACCACTGGGGCACGTCAATGTCGCCTGCGCCGCTTTCGCTCAAAGTGGGCGTGTCAGGCAAGATGCTGGAGCGCCGCCGTGTGCTGACTGCCAAGGCAATCAGTTTTCCAGACTTGATGTGCGGCAAGACCGCCGCCGCGCCGAGGACGGCAGCCGAAACCTGTCCTGAAATCACATCGTTCACCGCTTGTCCGCCGCCTTTGTAAGGGATGTGCAGCAGGTTGATGCCCAAGTTTTGAGAAAAGAGCTCACCCACCAAGTGCTGTATGGAGCCTTGACCCGAGCTGGCATAGGAGACTTGGTCGGGTTTGCCTTTGGCGCGTGTTTGTAGATCTTGCAGGGTTTTCATCCCGGTCGATGGGGCCGTCACCACAACAATGGGCTGAAACGACAGGACCGCAATCGGGGTGAAAGTTTTGCTCAAATCCCAAGGCATGTTGCGGAACAAAGGCAACAATGAAACGGAATCTGAAGCGACCAAAAACGTGTGCTGATCTTTGGCACCTCGCAGTGTTGTTTCTACGCCTAAAGCACCATTGGCACCCGGCTTGTTGTCCACCAAAACCGTTTGGCCCAGTTTTTTTCTAACGCTTTCACCAACCAAACGGGCCACCACGTCGTTGGAGCCTCCCGCAGGGAAGGGCACCACCAAACTGATGGTTTTGGAGGGCCATTCTTGCGCCCACGCACCTGTGGGTGAGAGCGCGGCACCGAATGCAGTCCATAACAAGTGACGGTTGAATTGTCTTTTGGAGAGGGTGGGCATGGGTCTTGTCTTTGATCTATGTCAATACAAGTTTAGAGATGGTTCATCAGCGAAACATCAGTAATTCTTCCTTTATCATCAGAAAACCCTGAACTATCAAAGTGCTTGAATGAACCAGCCGCGCTTGGACCAGTTGCGAGTCAAACAATTGCGATTCATCAGTCTTTTGGCCACCCGAGGCTCCTTGTCTGCGACGGCTGAGCAGTTGTCGATGACGCAGTCGGCCGCCAGCATGATGCTCAAGGACATCGAATCCTTGTTTGATGTGAAGCTTTTTCGAAGGCAGGGGCGAGGCATGGCCCTGACCGACGAGGGCAGGGCGCTCTTGCCAAGGTGTCAGACCGTTCTGGGGGAGGTCGGCGCCATGGGGAGCACTTTGCAAGGGACGCAGCAGCCCATCGTTCGCATTGGCGCATTTCCGCACACGGCGGTCACTGTGTTGCCAGACATCATCAAAAAGCTGATCAACGGCCCGACCGTATGGCGGCCGCTGATCATTGATGGCCGGGCAGATCAGTTGTTGCAAATGCTTTTGCAGGGCGAAATCGACATTTTGCTGGGGCGTATGCCCAGTCATGTGGCAGATGCGCCCTATTTTGATGAGTTGTCTCAGAGAGTGCTCTATGAGGCACCCTTGTCTATGGTGTCTTCGATCAAACACCCCTTGGCACGTCAGAAAAAACTGGATTTTTCTGACCTGGCGGATTGCAAATGGATTCTTCCCAACATGCAATCGACCACCCGGGTCAGTTTGATGGAGGCCTTTTTGAGACGCGGTCTCGCGCCACCCAACCCCGCGGTTGAATCGCCTTCTTTCTTCTACAGCTTGGCGGTTGTGGCACAAACGGATCTCTTGACCTGTTGTGCCCAATCGGCGGCATTACACAGTAGCCATGCCACTTCGATCCTGCCATTGATCGTCAGCCAAGAGCCTATGCCCGTGTCATTGGTCTGGCGAAAATCCTCAGTGCAAGCACAGCGCTTGGCCGATTATTTGATCTGACCGCGCCAGTTGCCTAGGCAACTTTTGGCCTAGCCCCTCACCCCACCTTCACAAATTCTCGCGCCAGCGATTCGGACACGCTGGTGCCAAAACGTTGGGTCTGAATGAGCATGGCGACCAGGAGGACGGTGACCTTAAGGCCCACGCGCTCCGTCAGGTTGTGCGGTGTTTCTCCCTCGTTAAGATAGGGGCATGAAAAACCGCCAAATCGCCTCCTTTTCCGTCAGCGCCATCGGCCTGGGCTGCATGAACCTCAGTCATGCTTATGGCGCACCTGTCTCGGCCCAGCAGGGCGAGCGGGTTTTGCTCACTGCCTTGGACCAGGGTGTGACGTTTTTCGATACCGCCGCGCTCTATGGCTTTGGGGCCAACGAGACGCTGGTGGGCCAGGTGATGAAGCCGCACCGCAACCGCTTCACGCTGGCCAGCAAATGCGGCATGCAGGGCGTGGAACAAAACGACGGCAGCAAAGTGCGCGTCATCGACGGCCGCCCCGAGACCCTCAAGAAAACCTGTGAAGACGCGCTGCGCCGCCTGCAGACCGATGTGATTGACCTGTATTACCTGCACCGCTGGGACAAGAAAGTGCCGATCGAAGACAGCGTGGGTGCTTTGAGCGACTTGGTGCGCCAAGGCAAGATCCAGACCATTGGCCTGTCGGAGGTGTCGGCCAGCACCCTGCGCAAAGCCCATGCGGTTCACCCGATTGCAGCGGTGCAGACCGAGTATTCGCTGTGGACGCGCAACCCCGAGATCGCGGTGCTGCAGGCTTGCCGTGACTTGGGCGTGGCCTTTGTGGCCTTTAGCCCGGTGGCGCGGGGCTTTTTGTGTGGCGCGGCTTTGGACGTGACCGCTTTCGACGCCAAAGACATCCGGCGCAGCATGCCGCGTTTCACGCCCGAGAACTACGCCGCCAATTTGAAGCTCTTACCCGCTTATCACGCGCTCGCACAAGAGGCTGGGTGCAGCCCCTCGCAGCTGGCACTGGCCTGGTTGCTGCACCAAGGCGAAGACATCATCCCCATCCCTGGCACCACCTCGGTGGACCATTTGCTCGATGACTTGGCGGCAGTCGATGTGCAGCTTGATGCCAACTTGTTGGCACGCCTGAATGCCTTGATCAACCAAGACACCGTGTCTGGCGACCGTTACAGTGCGCAATCCAACAGCGAGGTGGACACCGAGGTGTTTGGCTGATTGCTTGGTTGTGAAGAACGGACGAGCGAACTTTCGCGACGAAACATCAGAAGCTGTTCCAGTACAGCCCCATGGGGTTTTCCGTCATGATCTGCTCAAAAAATTCTGACGGTATCCATTGATGGGCTTGAGCCATCAGCGTTTCGAAGTTTGCAAATTGTTCATGGTTGGTGCATGGCCAGTCACTGCCCCACAGCAGGGAATGGGGCCCCAACTCCTGCAACAAGAGTCTTGCCAAACGGGCTGAATCCACGTCGCCCAATCGGTAAGCGCCGCTCAACTTGACATGAATGGGTGAAACCCTGGCTCTGGCCTTCAAAGCCAGCAGGGTTGCGTCATTCGATTGGGCCTGCAAGGGCTTGGCCATGTGGTCAATCACCAGGGGCAATTCAGACGGCAATTGCTGCAGCACTTGAGGCAATTTGCCCTGATCCGTGTGCACTTCCAGGTGCCAGCCCATCTCTTGGAGGGTCTGCCACAGTTGGTGGGCTTGTGACCACTGTGGAATGTCGTGTGAAATGCCCGCCAAATTCAAACGGATGCCACGCACTCCGGCTTCGTTCAGAACTTTGAGCGTTTCCACACTTTCATCGGGACTCACCACCGCGATGCCGCGCAAGACATCGGGGTTGGACCTGAGCGAATCCACCATCCAGCGGTTGTCGGTTCCCAAAAAACTCGGTTGCACACAAACCCCACGGCCGACGCCCACACTTTGTGCTTGCTGCAGCCATGTCGACAAGGAAGCACTGTACTGCGGCACATAGCGAGCGCCTTCGATGGCCACACCCGCATTGAACACGTGGTAATGGGTATCGACCCCGTTTTTTGACTGCAATAAATTCATGTTGTATATTCTAGTCCTCTAGATGTCTGGCCACAACGCATGTCCACACTTTTGACCGATCACACCCCTGGCCAAAGCCGCTACGGCAAATTGGCGCAGGCTTTGCGTGATCGCATTTTGCAAGGTGAATGGGCACCGGGTGAGGTGATTCCTGCGGAATCGACGCTGGCTCAAAACTATGGCGTGGCACTGGGCACGATCCGGCAAGCTTTGTCCTTGTTGGTTGAAGACGGCGTCTTGCAACGTCGACACGGCAAAGGCACCTTTGTGACCAAGGGTGTGGATGGCGCTTCGATGATGCGTTTTTTCAGGTTTCGTGGTCTGGACGATGGCGCCAGCATCACACCCCATTCGCACATTCTGAGCAGTCGCTTGCGAGCTGCCAGCGTTCGCGAAGCACAGGTTTTCAGCATGACGCAAGGCGCTCAGGTCCTGCAACTGGAGCGGCTGCGCAGTCTCGATACGGAGCCCTGCCTGCTCGAAACCATCGTTTTGCCATTGCCCCTTTTCGGCGCTTTGGCCGATTCAGACAGCCACGGATGGGACGACTTGTTGTATCCCATGTACCAAGAGCGTTGTGGTGTCGTTATTCAAAAAACACAAGACACGCTGAGCTTTTCTCAGCTCAATGCCACCCAAGCCAAGCGTTTGAAACTGGCGGTTTCACACCCTTGTGTTCTGGTCGAGCGTCAAGCCTTCGACATCGCTGGCCGTTGTGTGGAGCTTCGCACCACACGAGGCGATGCATATTCCTTCAAGTACACGGCACAAGTTCAATAAATAACCCCAGGAGATCATTCATGCCTCATCTTGTTCGTCGCCAAACATGTCAATGGATCGCGCTGGCGTCACTTGCATTCTGTGCAAGTACGCCCTCAGCCATGGCCCAAGCGGCCTATCCCAGCAAGCCCATCACGCTGGTGGTCACTTATCCACCGGGCGGTGGAGCGGATGCCATGGCCCGGCTGATTGGGCCCAAAATGGGCGAAGCACTGGGCCAAACCATCGTGATCGAGAACAAACCGGGAGCGGGCGGACAAATTGGTGCGGCAGCGGTGGCCAAAGCGGCCCCTGATGGTTACACCTTGATGTTGGATGCTTCGTCCTTTTCTGTGAATCCGTCCCTGTATCCCAAACTGCCTTATGACAGCGCCAAGGCCTTTCAACCCGTGGGTGTGGTCGCTTTGTTCCCCAACGTGGTCTTGGTCAACGCCAATTTCCCGGCTAAAAATGTGCCCGAGCTCATCGCCGCTGCGGGCAAAACCAAGGATGCTGTTTCTTACGCCTCATCGGGCAACGGATCGGCGCAGCACTTGGCGGGCGCCTTGTTTGAGTCTGCGGCCAAAGTGGACATGGTGCACGTGCCCTACAAAGGGGGCGGTCCTGCTCTCAACGACGTGATTGGCGGGCAAGTGCCACTGTTCTTCGGAAACTTGGCCTCAACCTTGCAACACGTTCAATCAGGCAAGCTCAGGGCTTTGGCCGTGACGTCTGGCAAACGTTCGTCTATCTTGCCCGATGTGCCCACCTTGAGCGAATCGGGTTTGAGAGGCACCGAGATTTACGAGTGGAATGCGGTTTTTGCACCTGCCAACACGCCCGAGCCTGTGATGAAAAAACTGGCCGATGCCTTTCAGCAAGCGCTGGATTCACCTGAGGTCAAAGCACGCATCGCGCAACTCGGTGGTGACATTCAAAAAGGCTCACCAGAGCAAGCCAAGCGGTTCATTGAGCAGCAAACCAGTTTGTGGAGTCGCGTGATCAAAGAACGCAAAATCACCATCGAATAAGGCCATGAACTGACGCAGGCTCAGTGGCCAGATCGGCTTGCGCCGATCAGCCAGCATCAGGCTGCTGTCCAGGCGCAGCTTTTTGAAAGGCTTCCAGCGCCATGCAGGCTTTTTCAACCGCCATGATGTGTGGCCATTGCGTCAGGTCCACGTTGAAACGGCGGGCGCTTTCAACCTGGGGAATCAGGTACACATCGGCTAGGGTAGGGCTGTCGCCAAAGCTGAAGCGGCCGCGCTGCGTGTCAGCCGAGATCAGGGCTTCGTAGGCGTCAAAGCCTGAGCTGATCCAGTTGGCGCACCAGGCGTTGATGGCGTCTTCGTTGGCACCGAATTGTTTGCGCAGCGTTTGCAACACGCGGCGGTTGTTGAGGGGGTGGATGTCACAACCCACCATGGCCGCCAGTGCACGCACGCGTGCGCGATCCTCCGCGCCTGCAGGCAGCAGGGCGGGTGTGGGGTGTTTTTCTTCCAACCATTCGATGATGGCCGGCGATTGGATCAGCACCTGTTTACCGGTGTCGAGCGCGGGCACCATTTGCTGAGGGTTGACCGACTTGAAGGCATCGCCTTGTTGTTCATCGACCCGCAGGTCCACCGCCACGTAGTCGGTGGCCACACCTTTGAGGTTGAGCGCAATGCGCAGGCGGTGCGAGGTGCCGCTTCTGAAAAAACTGTAGAGCTTCATGGTCTGATGTCCTGTTGGGGCGGGTGCTTGAGGGCAGGGCGTCTGCGGTCGGCCTGGATTATTCAGCGGCGCCAATCGTGAGCGTTATCTCGGCCACGCCTTCAACCCGCCCCGTGATTTTGTCACCACTCACCACCGCGCCCACGCCTTCGGGCGTGCCGGTGTAAATCAAGTCGCCGGGCTGAAGGTGGTAGTAGGTGGACAGGTCGACGATGATTTCGCGGATGTTCCAGATCAGCTTGTCCACGTTGGACGACTGCTTGGTTTGGCCGTTCACCTCCAAAGCAATCGCGCCGTTTTCGATCACCACGCCGGGCATGGGCACGATCTCGGAGCAGACCGAGCCTTGCTCGATGTCTTTGCCCGTGTCCCAAGGGCGGCCCTTGTCACGCGCCACCAATTGCAGGTCGCGGCGGGTCATGTCCAGGCCTGCGGCGTAGCCATAAACCAACTCGTGCGCCTGGGCTTCGCTCACCCGAAAACCAGCTTTGCCAATGGCCAACACCAGCTCCATTTCGAAGTGGTAATTGTTGGTGCGGGGTGGGTAGGCCACCACGGCAACATGGTTCACGCCGCTTTCCACCAAGGTCTGGGGCGACTTGGTGAAGTAAAACGCTTGCTCTACGGTCTTATCAACAGGACGCCCCATTTCGATGGCATGTGCATGGTAATTGCGGCCCACACAAAAGATGCGGTTGACGGGGAAGCGCTCGGCCCGGCCACGGATGGGCAAGGAGGGGACTTCGGGAGGCGAGAAGATGTAAGTGGTCATGGGGTCGTTCAGAGAGTGAAAGATTTTTGTGTAGCAGCCCGCCTGCTGGCGATTCAAGCGCTTGCGGTCCGCAGACCATCGCTTGCAGGCAAGCGCCTACAAATGCTGGGCATCAGCCCCGGTTCTCGTACACACCCAGTTTGCGGTGCAGCGGCGATTCGTCGGCGATGAACACAAAAGCGGGCTTGTCCGCCAACAGGTTGGTCAAAGTCACCGCCTCGTAGCCAGGCGCGCAGCAGGTGTCGGCCTCAAGCAGGGTGAAGGTGCTGGCCACGATTTGTGCTTGCACCGCGCCTTCAATCACATGGAAGACCTGCGCGGGCGAGCGAGCGGGCAAACGCAGGCGCTGGCTGGGGCGCAGCATCAGGGCGTAAAAACCCAAAATGTTTTCCGCATCACCACCGGTTTCGGGGTTGGTGTAAGTGACTTGCACCTGCTCCAAATTGGCGTCATCCGAAGCCAGCGATTCGAGCGCGGCCTTGGCGTCTTTCCAGGCGTAACGCAGCATGGGGTAAGCCTTTTTGCTGCGCTCAAACACATGCGAGGGCACCACACCGCCACGGGCGTATTGCTTGTCGCCCTGGCCGGGCACCACGGTCTGGCGGTCGCCGTTGATGTGGTAACTGGCTTCCATGTAATAGACCAAGGGCAGGTCCAGCACGTCGAGCCAGATCACCGGCTCGGTGCCGTCGTGGCCGTGTTCGTGCCACAGGCCCGTGGGCGTCAGGATCAAGTCGCCCCGACTCATGGGGCATTTTTCGCCGTCCACCGTGGTCCAAGCGCCTTCGCCTTCCACCACCATGCGCACCGCGTTGGGCGTGTGGCGGTGGCTGGGGGCCCATTCGCCGGGCATGAGCAATTGCATGCCCAAATACATGGCTGCAGAAGCCTGCATTTTGTCGAGGCCATGCCCCGGGTTGGCCAGCACCAGCACGCGGCGTTCGGCTTTTTCAATTGGGGTCAACTCGCCCGCTTTGAGCAAGAGCGGCTTGATGTCTTGGTAAGCCCAGCACGTGGGCTGGGTTTGGCGCGTGGGCACTTTGGGGGGCAACACGCCGCGCAGGCTGGGCCATAAGGGCACCAGGTTCACCTTGCGCAGGTCTTGCACGTAGTCTGCGGGCAAGTCTTCGATGCGTCCGAGGTCGTTCATGGGGTGTCTCCTGTTTATGCCTTGTGTTGTGCGGTATCGAGGCAATTGCCCACGTTCCAGCCATACAGCCACTCCATCGCATCATAAAAGCGCTCGGGGCTGCGGCCGCGCCACAGGTCGTTGCGCACCAAGCGCTCCACACCTTTGGCGTGGTAAATGCGGCCCATCTCGCGGCTCGACAGCACGATGCGGGCCGTGCGGGCCACGCGGGCGCGTTGGTACATGTCCAAAGCTTTGGGCCAGTCGTTGTGGTGCGTGCGCAGGGCTTCGCCCAAAGTGACGGCGTCTTCCATGGCCATGCAGGCGCCTTGGGCCATGTACTGCGTGGTCGGGTGGGCCGCGTCACCCAGCAGGGTCACGCGGCCATAGGTCCACTGGCCAATCGGCTCGCGGTCGGCGGTGGCCCAGCGTTTCCAGGTCTTGGGCAGGTCGATCAGCTGGCGAGCTTTGGGGCAAATGCCCTGGAAGTAGCTTTGCACTTCTTCCTTACTGCCCTCGGTCACGCCCCATTCTTCTTGCTGGCGGCTGTGGAAGGTCACGACCACGTTGTACTGTTCGCCCCCACGCAGCGGGTAGTGCACCAGGTGGCAGTTGGGGCCCACCCAGATGGCGGCGGCGTTCCATTGCAGGTCTTGCGGAAAGTCTTTCTTGTCGACCACGGCGCGGTACACCACATGGCCTGTGACGCGGGCCGGGTCGCCCACAAACTGCTCTCGCACCACCGATTTGACGCCATCGGCCCCGATGAGGGCGCAGCCCTTGAAAGCGTTGCCGTTTTGGTCCCACACGGTCACGCTGTAGTCGTCTTGCTCGATGCGCACCACACGCGTGCTGGTATGGAATTGGACCTGACCGGTCTCCTGCGCACCTTCGAGCAAGGACAAATGCACATCGGCGCGGTGGATAACGGCATAAGGATTGCCAAAGCGTTGGCGAAACTTTTCATCGGTGGGGATCTTGCCCACTTGGTACTCGTCAATCGCGTCGTGCATCACCATGAAGTCGGTGTAAACGGCACGGCCACGGGCTTTCTCACCGACGCCCAAAGCGTCAAACGCATGAAACCCGTTCGGTCCAATTTGGATGCCCGCGCCGATCTCGCCGATCTCGGGAGCTTGTTCCAGCACGGTGACGGCAAATCCCTGGCGTACCAAAGCCAGGGCTGCGGCCAGGCCGCCAATGCCACCGCCAGCGACGATGACGGGGAGTTGAGACGATGCAGTGCTCATGGAGGCTCCAGCCAATGATGTTGAAAAGATGATGAGATTATATGCATACATATTAATTTTGAAAAGCCCATTGAGATTCACTGATAGCGATGTGCTGTAAACCGACTAGAATTTCCCGACCGCCCGGTTGGTTAATGCATTGGCATCGCTAGGACTTGGGCATTTATTCCGTCATCGCGAGGTGCGAAGCGACGTGGCGATCCATGGATTGCCGTGCTTCGCTCGCAATGACACCCTCTTGGTTTATTAAAGGAAGCACCCCATGTCCCAAGTCCTGCAAAGTTTCATCGGTGGCCAATGGATCGGCCAGCAAGGCGCACAAAACCTGCGCAGCGCCATCAACGGTGCCACGGTATTCCAAACCCATGCCGAGGCCATCGATTTTGGTGACGCGGTGAACTACGCCCGCACCGTGGGCCTGCCCAATTTGCTGAAACTCGATTTTCAAGAACGCGCCCAGCGCCTGAAGGCCTTGGCCAAATACTTGGGTGAGCACAAAGAGCAGCTGTACGCCATTTCGGCCCACACGGGCGCGACACGCGCTGACAGCTGGGTGGACATCGAAGGCGGCGCAGGCACTTTGTTTGCCTATTCCAGCATGGGCAGCAACGAGCTGCCCAGCGGCAACTTGATCCACGAAGGCCCGGCCTTTCCCTTGGGCAAAAAAGGCGGCTTTGCGGGCACACACATCCTGGTGCCACGCGGCGGCATCGCGGTGCACATCAATGCGTTCAACTTTCCCATCTGGGGCTTGCTCGAAAAGTTCGCGCCCAGCTTTTTGGCGGGCATGCCTTGTATTGGCAAACCCGCCTCGTCCACCAGCTACTTGACCGAAGCCATGGTGCGCCTGGTGGAGCAATCGGGCATCTTGCCCGCAGGCGCTTTGCAGCTGGTGATCGGCTCCACGGGTGACCTGTTGGACCGCCTGAACGGCCAGGACGTGGTGACCTTCACCGGTTCGGCCGACACCGCCGCGATGCTGCGTGTGCACCCCAATGTGGTCAAACACAGCATTCCGTTCAACGCCGAAGCCGATTCGCTCAACTGCGCCATCCTCGCGCCCGATGTCTCGCCCGATGACGAAGAGTTTGATTTGTTCGTGAAAGAAGTCGCTCGCGAGATGACCGTCAAGGCGGGTCAGAAATGCACGGCCATCCGCCGCGCCATCGTGCCGCGCCAGCACCTCGATGCTGTCGCCGAAAAGCTCAAGGCCCGTCTGGCCAAAGTGGTGGTGGGCGACCCATCTGTTGAAGGCGTGAAGATGGGCGCACTGGCCTCGCATGCGCAGCAAGCCGACGTGGCCGAGCGTGTGGCCCTGCTGCGTCAAAGTGCCGAACTGGTGTTTGGTGGCGGTGCCGATTTCAAACCCGTGGGGCAGGGCGTGGAGGGCGGTGCTTTCTTCCAGCCCACGCTGCTGCTGTGCCAAAAGCCTTTGTACACCGACAGCGTGCACGACGTGGAAGCCTTTGGCCCCGTGAGCACGCTCATGCCTTACGACGGCATTGACGAAGCCCTCCAACTGGCCGCACGCGGTCAGGGCAGCTTGGTCGGCACACTGGTCACCAAAGACCCGCAGATTGCGGCCCGCATGATCCCGGTGGCGGCGGCTTTGCATGGCCGTCTGCACATCCTCGATCGCGAAGCCGCTGTCGAATCGACGGGTCACGGCTCGCCGCTGCCATCGCTCAAGCACGGTGGTCCGGGCCGTGCCGGGGGCGGTGAAGAACTCGGTGGCATCCGCGCCGTCAAACACCTGATGCAGCGCACCGCGCTGCAAGGCTCGCCCACCATGATCGCCGCCGTCACAGGCGAGTACATGCGGGGTGCCAAGCTGATCGAGACCGAGGTTCACCCCTTCCGCCGCTACTTTGAAGAGTTGCAGATTGGCGAGAGCCTGCTCACCCACCGCCGCACAGTGGGCGAGGCCGATATCGTGGCCTTTGGTGGTTTGTCGGGTGACTATTTCTACATGCACTTCGACGAGATCGCTGCCAAAGATTCGCCCTTTGGCAAGCGTATTGCACACGGCTACTTTGTGTTGTCGGCGGCAGCGGGTTTGTTTGTCTCGCCCGCGCCCGGCCCGGTGCTGGCCAATTACGGTTTGGATACCCTGCGCTTCGTCAAGCCCGTGGGCATTGGCGACACCATCCAGGCCCGCCTGACCGCCAAGCGCAAGATCGACCGCAACAAGAAAGACGCCAACGGCGTGGGCCAGGGCGTGGTCGCTTGGGATGTGGAGGTGACCAACCAATTGGGCGAGGTCGTGGCCAGCTACGACATCTTGACGCTGGTGGCCAAGAAGGGCTGAACGGGCTTGGCACTGCATTCTTGGGGCATCCGCACCGAGGGGGTGACATGAGCAGAGTGGGCGCTTGGCCTACTGCTTGGGCCATGCTGCGTCCGTTGCGGTGAAAATGACCGCATGAACTTCTACGACCAACACGTTCTGCCCTACCTCATCGACTTCGCCTGCGGTCTGCCCATGGTGCAGGCGCAGCGCCGCCAGCTGGTGCCCCATGCGCAGGGCAGGGTGTTGGAGATTGGCATGGGCACAGGCCGTAATCTGGCGTTTTACGACCGCAGCCGCGTGACACGCTTGGTGGGCGTGGACCCGGCCATGCAGATGCACCGCCTAGCCCAAAAGCGCAGCCAAAAGGCAGGCATCGCAGTCGAGCTGATGGGCCTGTCGGCCGAGCAACTGCCCACGGCCGATGCCAGCTTTGATACGGTGGTCTGCACCTACACCCTGTGCAGTATTCCGGATGCGTTGCAGGCCCTGCGCGAGATGCGCCGGGTGTTGGTGCCGGGTGGCCAGCTCTTGTTTTGCGAACATGGCCGTGCCCCTGATGCGGGTGTGCGCCGCTGGCAAGAGCGGCTGCAGCCGCTGTGGGGGCCATTGGCCGGGGGGTGTCAGTTGGGGCGTGACATTCCGGCTTTGCTGTTGGAGGCCGGTTTTCAGGCCGATACCCAATCGGCTTATCTGGCGGGTCCGAGACCCATGACTTTTCATTATTGGGGTCAAGCACAATCGGCTTGAGCGAACACATCCGGGATAATCCGCCCCATGAGATCTCCCATTGCCGTTGTGGACGTTGACCGTTGCGAAACTTGGACCCGTTACAAAAACGGTTTGTGCGACACCTGCGCCGCCAACTGCTGCACGATGCCGGTCGAGGTCAAGCTGGCCGACTTGGTGCGCCTCGAATTGGTCGACCCGTTTGAGGCCGAGCACGAGGACCCCAAACAGATCGCCAAGCGCCTGACCAAGGCTGGGTTGATCGAGCATTTCAACTTCAAGAACAGCATCTTCAGCTTGGCGCGTCGTGCCAGTGGTGACTGCCAGTTTCTGGATGCCAAGACACGCCGATGCACGGTGTACGACAAGCGACCCAACACCTGCCGCCTGCATCCGCAAGTGGGGCCTCGGCCTAACCATTGTCCTTACGGCAACAAAGCGCAATCGCGTTGAGTGATGACAACCCGCACAGGGCATCACGCTGAATTCACATCGCCCGACCAGCACAGGTTCCGGGCATTTGTGGCGCACCCACCCGGCCGACCAAAAGGCGCCCTGGTTCTTTTGCATGAGATGGATGCCAGATCGCCACACCGCGTTCATTCCCATGCCCAGGCCAACCTGATGCCAGGCTTGAGTCAACGCATTCGGGCCTTGGCCCAAGAGCACGCGGCCAGAGGCTATTTGGTGCTGGCGCCTTCGTTGTTTGGCCGCGGTCGGCCAGGGCATGACCACGGGTACAAATACCAGATGGCTTTTTTTGGAAAGGAATTGGTGATGCCCCTGCAGACGGTGGATTCAAGCCGCTCTATGCAGGATGTCCAGACCATGGTGACTTGGGCCCAAGGCCAGGTGGCGCAGGGCAATGTGGGCATCCTGGGTTTTTGTTGGGGCGGCTTGCTTGCCTGGCAAGCCGCTTGCACCTTGCCGCAAGTTTTTGCGGCGGCTTCGTTTTATGGGGGAGGGATCACCGACCCAGAGGTGCGCGGATTGCGACCCATGTGTCCTGTGCTCGTTCATTTGCCGTCCCAAGGCGAGCGGATGACCCACGAATCCATGGATGCGTTTGTCGCCGTGCAGCGCGATCACTTTCCGGCCCACGGTTTGGTCAGGCCTGGTCAAAAAGTGCCGATGGTGCAAATCGAGCGCTACGACGCCGCTTATGGGTTTGACCATGCCGCGAGTCGGCAGCACGATCCCCTGGCTTCGCAAGTGGCAAGGGGGAAGACGGGCGACTTTTTTGCCAAATACCTGTTGACTTAGGGATTGCAAAGCCTGCTTAGGGTTTCAGACGAAGTGATCGCGCCCAAGCCAGAATTGCGGCAATGAACCACACCGAGTTGGGGTGCTTTCACAACATTCAAATGCATTTTCACTATTAATAATTATTAATATGTAAAATGTCCAAAGTTAAATAACCAACAAAATCATGGAAACGTCTCTGTACATTTCTGAATGCCATGCTGAGTTGCAAGACGCGGTGGCCGCCCTGGGCGGTGACGGCTCGTCTGCGCAACTGGCGGGTATGGCCGATTTGATCATCCAGTCGATGACCGGTCCTTGGCGTTCCTTTCACACACCCGAGCATATTTTTGAGGTGGGTGATGGCGGCTCACCGGTCGAGGTGATCGCGGCACTGTTTCATGATCTTGTTTATGTCCAGGTCGATTCGGGTATTCACGTGAACCTGGCCCGATACGTTTCACCTTATGTGCGTGAGGGTGACAAGGGCTTGGTGATCGATCCCATGAAAACGGGTGCCGATCAGGACCTGGACCTCGTGATGGATTTGTTTGGATTTCAGCGGGGACAAGTGATGTCTCCATTTGCGGGTCAAAACGAGTTTTTGAGTGCACTGTTGGCCGTTAAATTGCTCAACGGCATCTTGCCTTTGTCCGCCCTGGCGCAGGTGGCTGCCTGCATTGAAGCCACCATTCCTTTCAGAGCCGATTTGCCCGACGGGCGTTCGTGTTCCGACGTGTTGTTGCAGCGCCTCACAAAAGCCAGCCTCGACCATGGCTTGGCGCTGACCGATGCGCAGTGCCGTGAGACCGTGGTCATGGGGGTCAAAGTGGCCAACCGTGACGTGGGCAACTTTGCCAGCGAACACCCCTCTGATTTCCTGAACAACACCTGGAATCTGATCCCAGAAACCAACCACGAACTGCTCAACGCCGACACCTACACGGTCAAGGGCTACCGGGTGTCTTTGCAGAAGATGGAAGGTTTTCTGGGCTTTTTGCAGCCGGGCGCGGTCTTTCGCCAGTTTGATGGCGAACCTTCTTCAGAAGAACACACACAACGTTTGCACTTGGCACAACGCAACCTGGAAGTGGCCAGACTGTATTTGCGCATGAAATTGGTCGCCATTGCCTTGCTCGAAGCCATGTCCTGGCGTTTGGGACAAGAGGTGTCGCTGGCTTCGATCATGGGCAAATTGCCGGGCAACAGTGACATGCCTTTCCAGCTGGAAAACCAATTGCCTGTGGTGGCGCAGCCCTATATCGGTCAAAACGAATGCGAAATCACGGTGATGCATTTGCTCGAGGACGGCCGCTCGGGTGAATCGTCCCATGACTCCAAGCATTCGCCCGTGGCCAGTTATCTGGTCAGGTCCATTGGTGTGCCCAAGGCGTTGACTTTGCTCGAACGTGCGCGACTGTTTTTTGCCAATCAGCTCAGCGCCGACGATTTTCTGGCCAGTCTGGACAAGCCCGTGATGCAGGGCCTGCAACACGCGGTGATCCATGTGCTGGATCAAAGGGTGCAAGCCCTTAGAAACCTGTGATGTCAGGGGCTTGATCGCCCTTTTTTAAAGTCAGCCATCAAAAAAGCCTCCCGACTTGGGAGTCGGGAGGCTTTGGCCTTTGTAGAGCAGGGCGGTTTACATCGTGTCGATGAAACTGCGTAGCTTGTCCGAGCGGCTGGGGTGCTTGAGCTTGCGCAGCGCCTTGGCTTCGATCTGGCGGATGCGTTCGCGGGTCACATCAAACTGTTTGCCCACTTCTTCCAGCGTGTGGTCTGTGGACATCTCGATGCCAAAACGCATGCGCAGCACTTTCGCTTCGCGGGGCGTAAGGCTGTCGAGGATGTCTTTGACCACATCGCGCAGGCCCGCTTGCAGAGCCGCGTCCATGGGGGCGGTGTGGGTGCTGTCCTCGATGAAGTCGCCCAGGTGGCTGTCATCGTCGTCACCGATCGGCGTTTCCATGGAGATCGGCTCTTTGGCGATCTTCATGATCTTGCGGATCTTGTCCTCAGGGATCTCCATCTTCTCGGCCAGGATCGAGGCATCGGGCTCAAAGCCAAACTCCTGCAAGTGCTGGCGCGAGATGCGGTTCATCTTGTTGATCGTCTCGATCATGTGCACCGGGATGCGGATCGTGCGGGCCTGGTCGGCAATGGATCGGGTGATGGCCTGACGGATCCACCAAGTCGCGTAGGTCGAGAACTTGTAGCCCCGGCGGTACTCGAACTTGTCCACCGCCTTCATCAAACCAATGTTGCCTTCCTGGATAAGGTCCAGGAACTGCAGGCCACGGTTGGTGTACTTCTTGGCGATGGAGATCACCAGGCGCAAGTTGGCCTCGATCATCTCTTTCTTGGCATCGCGTGACGAGCGCTCACCGGCGTTCATGCGCTTGTTGATGTCCTTGAGCTCATCGAGCGGCACCACCACCTGCGATTGCAGATCGATGAGTTTTTGCTGCAAATCTTGCACAGGCGGGATGTTGCGGCCCATGACGGCGCTCCAGCTTTTGCCCGCGGCGGCTTGTTTTTCGATCCACTTGAGGTTGAGCAACTGGGATTCAACACGCTTGCCGTTTTTGTCACGGCCGCTGAAATCGGCAATGAAGTTGTCCTGCGGGTAACCGCACTTGTCCACGATGATGCGGCGCAGCTCGCGCTCTTTCTTCCGCACGTCGTCCACCTGGCCACGCACCATGTCGCACAGCTTTTCAATGGTCTTGGCCGTGAAACGGATGGTCATCAGCTCTTCGGACAGGGCGGACTGGACCTTGTTGTAAGCGGGCGTGCCCCAGCCTTCTTTGTCGTACACCTTGTGCACTTTTTCGAAGTACTCGGTGATGCGGTCAAAACGCTCGAGGGCTTGGTTCTTCAGCTCTTCGAGCTTCTTGGTCAGGGCTTTGGAGCCGCCTTTGCCATCGTCGTCGTCAGCTTCGTCGAATTCGTCGAAGTCTTCTTCGGCCACGTAGTCATCGGCTTCGTTCAGGTTGGCGAAACCGTCCACCACGGTGGAGATGACGACCTTGCCTTCACGGATTTCATTGGCCATGCGCAGGATTTCGGCGATGGTGGCGGGCGATGCGCTGATCGCGGCCATCATGTCCATCAAGCCGCCTTCGATGCGTTTGGCGATTTCGATCTCGCCTTCGCGCGTCAGCAGCTCCACGGTGCCCATTTCGCGCATGTACATGCGCACAGGGTCGGTGGTGCGGCCGAATTCGCTGTCCACGGTGGACAGGGCGGCTTCGGCGGCTTCTTCGGCTTCTTCTTCGGTCGAGCCGGTGGGCGCGTTGTCGGTGATGATCAGGCTCTCGGCGTCGGGCGTTTGCTCGTACACCGCCACACCCAGGTCGTTCAGGGTGGCGATCACCACTTCCAGCGTTTCGGCATCGACCAGTTTGTCGGGCAGGTGGTCACTGATTTCACCGTTGGTGAGGTAGCCGCGGGTCTTGCCAAGCTTGATCAGGGCTTTCAGACGGTCACGGCGCTGCTTCATTTCGGCTTCGGTCAGGACGGTTTCGTCCAGGCCGAATTCCTTCATCAAGGCACGTTCTTTGGCCTTGCTGATCTTCATGCGCAGGGGTTTGACCTTTTCGCCTGTCTCCGTCACGTTGTCGGCGACAGGTTCACCTTGCAGATCGTCTTCGAGTTCGGCCAATTCATCGTCGATGCTGGGCTCGGCGATGCTGCCTTTCTTTTTGGGGCCGCGCTTGGCGCCCGTGACGACTTTTTTGGCAGCGGGTTTGCTGTCTTCGACAGGCGCTGCGGCTTTGGCTGCTTTGGCTGCTTTGGCAGTTTTGGTCGGTTTTTTCACTTCGACTTCGGCTGCAGCGTCTTTGGCTTTGGCTTTGGCAGCAGGTTTTTTCTCAATGGCTTCTGATTTTTTGGCGGGCACG
This sequence comes from Limnohabitans sp. 63ED37-2, assembly GCF_001412535.1. GTDB lineage: Bacteria > Pseudomonadota > Gammaproteobacteria > Burkholderiales > Burkholderiaceae_C > Limnohabitans_A. The sequence goes on from NZ_CP011774.1 coordinate 1,218,722, forward strand.
GAGGCGGCTTTCTTCACGGGCTTGGCAGAGGTTGCCGGGGCTGTCGTGGCTTTGGGGGAGGGCGTTGCTGCCTTGGGGGCCACTTTGCCCGCCGATTTTGCGGGTGTTTTGGCCGCCACTGGGGCGGGCACCTTGGCAGGTGCTTTGGCTGGCGCTTTCGCCGCTGCTTTGGCCTTGGCGACGGGCGCGGTGGCTTTGACAGCAGCCGTCTTGGCTACGATTTTGGATTTGGCAGGGGCCTGGGCAGGCTTCTTCGGCTTTTGAGCGGGCATGAACAACCTCGAGACACAAAAAGGGACAAGGAAACAGACACAGTCAGCGCCAAATACATCCCGGCGCGGGCGTGGGTTAAGGCACAGATGAAAACCACAGTTGGGTGTTCAATCTGAAATGGCAAGGTTGTGGGCGAACATTTGGAATGCAGTCCTTGCGGAACGGTGACCTGCCCGCATGGGGGCGTCGCGTGGATGGCGTTGGTCTGGCCGGAGGTGCTGCTGTCGCGCTTGCCGAAAGAGCTTAATTATAACTGTTTTTTAAGCGTTTTAAGGCCGATTCTGTGCAAGAAGGGCGCGGCCCCGCAGCGAGTTTTGGCGGTCATGGGGCGTTTTCGAGCCAAGGTCGCGGGGCTCAGTCGCTTTCGGCTTGCCTGAATTTCATCAAGGCCATCAAACCGCCAGCGCTGTTGTTGAACACAGAAAACGTGCCACCCATGCGCTGCACGGAGCGCTCCACAATGGCCAGGCCCAGGCCCGAGCCGGTGGCCGCCGTGCGGGCGGCATCCCCTCTGAAGAAGGGCTGGGTCAGGTTTTTCAGGGTTTCTTCCGACACGCCAGGGCCTTGGTCGCGCACGCGCAGCAGCACCCAGCCATCGTGCACGCGGGCCACGATTTCGACGCGTGTGATGCCGTCTGCGGGGCTTTGTCCGTAGCGCCGTGCGTTCTCGAGCAGGTTGGACAGCACGCGTCCCAGTTCCACGGTTTCAGCTTGCACCTGCAGATCTTCGCCCACATCCACGGAGATTTGCAGCCGTGGGTTGTGGCGCCATGGCGTGATGCAGCGGCTGATGACACCGGACAAAAGCACGGGTCCTAAATCGGTGGGCTCCGGGCGGGCATAGTCCAAAAACTTATCAATGATGTCGTCGAGTTGCTCGATGTCGGCCACCATCAACTCGCGGGTTTGTGCATCGTTGACACTCAGTTCAGTTTCCAGCCGCAATCTGGCCAAAGGGGTGCGCAGGTCGTGCGAAATCCCGGCCAGCATCAAGGCGCGTTCGGCCTCAATCTTGGCCAGCCGCTCGGCCATGCGGTTGAAACCGATGTTGACTTCGCGGATCTCGCTGGTGGCAGCGCCTTCATCGAGGGGAGCCTCATGAAAATGGCCTTCACGCACACGGCTGGCCGCGTAGGACAGGCGTTTGAGCGGGCGGTTGATCAGGCCCGCCATGAAAGCCGCGCCGCCCAAAGACAAGGCGGTGGTGAAGCTCAGCCAGATGAGCCATGCACTGCCCCCTAAGGGTTTCAGACGCGAGGGGTCCATTTGCAGCCAGTAGCTGTCGCGCTCGATGGGAAAGCCAATCCATAGCCCATCTTCATCGTTCACGCTGGAGGCGATGAGGGTGCCAGGCCCCAGTCGCTTGACCATTTCGTTGACCAGGCGGCTGTCCATGCCGGAATCGGTGAAGGCCACGATGCGGTCCGTCGGTTCACGCAATTGGATGCGCACATCTTCCTCATCGGCCAGCATTTCGATGAGCGACAAACGTGCAATCTCATCGCTGTTTTTCAGCGCGGTTTTGGTCAGGTTGACCACCGTGGCAATTTGGTGGGCATTGCGCAGGATGCGTGGCTCGTATTCCTGCGTTTTGAACATCTGCAGCCATGCCACACTGCTGAAGAAAATCAGCAGGGCCAACAAAATGAAGGTGCGCCAAAACAGGCTGAGTTTGACGAGAGGGCCATCCGAAGGTTTGGCCGTCACTTCATCCGGTGCAGTGGGCGCGGGTTTCACGGTTGTCCATCGGGCACAAAGACATAACCCACACCCCAGACGGTTTGGATGATTTTGGGCGAAGCCGGGTCGACTTCGATCATCTTGCGCAGACGGGAAATTTGCACATCCAGGCTGCGGTCAAAGGGTTCGAACTCGCGCCCGCGAGCCAGTTGGGCCAATTTGTCGCGGGTGAGCGATTGCCGGGGGTGTCTGGCCAAGGCCTTGAGCATGGCAAATTCGCCAGTCGTCAGGGGCATGTCGACGCCGTTTTTGCTCAGCGACCTGTCGCCCAAGTCGAGCTTGAAGTGGCCAAAGGTGATGACCTCTTCATCGCTCGAGGGTGAGCCTGGCAGTTCGCTGACGGGTCTGCGGCGCAGCACCGCGTGGATGCGGGCCAGCAATTCACGGGGGTTGAAGGGTTTGCCCAAGTAATCGTCGGCCCCAATTTCCAGACCGTTGATGCGGTCCACGTCTTCACCCTTGGCGGTCAACATGATCACGGGGGTTTTCACGCCGCTGGCCCGCAAACGCTTGCAAATGCTCAGGCCGTCTTCGCCCGGCAGCATCAGGTCGAGCACCAACATGTCGATGGTCTCGCGCTGCAAGATGCGATCGAGTGCGCGGCCGTCTTCGGCCAGCAGCACGTCAAAGCCTTCTTGCGATAAAAATCGGCGCAACAGGTCACGAATGCGTGCGTCATCGTCCACGATGACGATTTTGTCCAAGCGTTGAGAAGAGCTCATCTTGTTTATTGGGCTGTCCAGCCGCCGTCCATGTTCCAGGCCACGCCCCGCACATTGTTGCCTGCAGCCGAGCAAAAGAACACCGCCAGCTCGCCCAGCTCTTCGGGCGTGGTGAACTGCATGGAGGGCTCTTTCTCTTGCAGCAGCTGTTTTTTGGCTTCTTCGTTGGACAAGCCCATGGCCACGGCCTTGGCGTCCACCTGTTTTTGCACCAGCGGTGTCAGCACCCAGCCAGGGCAAATGGCGTTGCAGGTCACGCCAGTGGTGGCGTTTTCGAGCGCGGTGACCTTGGTCAGGCCCACCACGCCATGCTTGGCGGCCACATAGGCCGACTTTTCGGCCGAGCCGACCAGACCATGGATAGACGCGATGTTGATGATGCGTCCCCAGTTGGCGGCCTTCATGGCGGGCAGGGCCAAACGTGTGGCGTGGAAGGCGCTGCTCAGGTTGATGGCGATGATGGCGTCCCATCGCTCAATGGGGAAGTCTTCGATCTTGGCCACATGCTGGATGCCCGCGTTGTTGACCAAAATGTCGATGCGGCCAAAGGTGTCGGCGGCGAACTTCATCATGGCCTCGATCTCAGAGGCTTTGCTCATGTCGGCGCCGTGGTAAGCCACTTTCACACCCAGTGCAGCGATTTCGGCCTTGGGGCCTTCGGCATCACCAAAACCGTTCAGCACGATGTTGGCGCCTTGTTTGGCCAAAGCTTTGGCAATGCCCAGTCCGATGCCGCTGGTTGAACCGGTGACCAGTGCTGTTTTACCTTGCAACATGTTTTCTACTCCGAAAGATGAATTAGGATGTTCAAAAGTCCATTATCGCGCCGCCTAAGCCCGGTTTGACGGGCCACCTCTCCAGATTGTTTCCGATTGTCATGACCCTCACACCCGTCGCCACTGTCCCATCCCCCCAACTTGAATGGGTGACTTGCCCACACCCCGAAGGTCAGCACCGCATGGCCTTTTGGCGTTGGGGCGACGCGAGTTCCCGCCGCGTGGTGGTGTGTGTGCATGGCCTGACCCGTCAGGGCCGCGATTTTGACCGACTGGCCCAAGCCCTGTTGGCGCAAAGCCCCGAGCCTATGCAGGTCATTTGCCCCGATGTGGCGGGACGCGGTCGCAGCGAATGGCTGAGCGATCCCGCGCTTTACCAAATTCCGCAATACGCGGGCGACATGCTGGCCATGTTGGGTCAGATTCAGCAGCAGCTGGGGGCTGACAAACCCCTGCAATCGCTCGACTGGGTCGGCACCAGCATGGGTGGCTTGATCGGCATGGTGTTGGCCGGGCAGCCGGGTTTGCCCTTGCCGTGTCCCATTCGCCGCTTGGTGCTCAACGATGTGGGCCCGGCCATCACCTGGTCGTCGGTGCAGCGCATGCAAACCTATGTGGGGCAATACGGCCAATACCGTGACCTCGATGAAGCCGCAGCCGCTTTGTGGGCCCTGTCTCAAGGTTTTGGCCCAGTTTTGCCCGAGGTCTGGCGGGAAATGTCAGCGCACATGACGCGCTCTACCGCCGATGGCCAGTTGACCCTGCATTACGACCCCGCCATCGGGGTTCCCGTGCGGGCCTTGACCCCCGAAGCCGCGGCCGCTGGCGAAGCCATGTTGTGGTCTTTGTACGACCTGATTCAGGCCAAAACCCTTTTGATTCGCGGGCAAGACTCTGACTTGCTGACGCCCGAAACGGCCACCCAGATGACGCAGCGTGGCCCGCGTGCACAGCTGGACACTTGGCCTGGATGTGGCCACGCGCCGACCTTGACGGGGGACGATCAGGTCGCGGTGTTGACGCATTTTTTGCTGGGTGACTAGGGTTATGGTTAGCCCCACCTCCAGCCACGCGGCCAGCCCGATGTCCACGTCGGGGCGCTTGCACGCGCCCCATTTGCCGCCCGTCGTGCTGGCCACGGCACAAGGGTCGGAACAAACCGAAACCCTGGCCAAAGCCCGCGCATTTGCCGAACCCTTGATTGCCGGAGAAACGCTGGACACGGGTGAAAACATCCTCGCGCATGCCGATGCTGTGGCCGAAATTTTGGCGGGTATTGGAGGGTCGGTGGCCATGCAGGCGTCCAGTTACCTGGTGTACACCTGCCCGCACCTGAACAAACCCGAAGAGGTGATGGCCAAGGCCTTTGGCCCTGAGCTGGCGCAACTGGCCATGCAAACCAACCAGCTGGTGCATGTGCAGCGCCTCTCGCGTGCGGCCGAATCCAGCACCCATGGCCCGGACAACACGCCACTGAGCCCGCGCATCCAGACCGAAAACGTGCGCAAGATGCTGCTCGCTTTCAGCCGCGATTTGCGCGTGGTCATGCTGCGCTTGGCCTCGCGTTTGCAAACCCTGCGCCATTACGCGGCCACCAAGCTGCCCGTGCCCCCAGTTTTGGCCAGCGAGTCTTTGCAGGTGTTTGCGCCTTTGGCCAACCGTTTGGGCATTTGGCAGATCAAATGGGAGATGGAAGACCTGTCTTTCCGTTTTCTGGAGCCTGCGACCTACAAAGACATTGCCCGCCTGCTGGATGAAAAGCGCACCGAACGCGAGCGTTACATGGTGGATCTGCGCGGGCGCTTGCAGCAGGCTTTGTCCGAGCAAGGCATTGCGGCCTCAGTCGATGGACGGCCCAAACACATCTACAGCATCGTGCGCAAAATGCGCGGCAAGTCGCTGCCTTTTGAGCGGGTTTTCGACATCCGGGCGCTGCGTGTGGTGGTGCCGGGCGTGGCCGATTGTTACCAGGCGCTCAGCTGGGTGCATGAGCACTTTGTGCCGATCGCCGAAGAGTTTGACGACTACATCGCCAAGCCCAAAGCCAACGGCTACCAGTCGCTGCACACCGTGGTGCGTGATGCCGATGGCGGACCGATCGAGGTGCAAATCCGCACCCAGGCCATGCACGACCATGCCGAGAACGGCGTGGCCGCCCACTGGGCTTACAAAGAAGCGGGCACCAAAGGCTATGCCGGGGTGTCGGCCACCAGCGAATACGACACCAAAATCGCCGTATTGCGCCAGCTGCTGGCCTGGGAGCGCGACCTGTCCGGAGCGGCCCAAGCCAGTGCGCCCGGTAGCGGCCTGTTTGACGACCGCATTTATGTGCTGACGCCTGACGCCGCCGTGGTTGAGTTGCCGCAAGGCGCTACGCCCATCGACTTTGCCTACACGGTGCACACCAACTTGGGCCACCGCTGTCGGGGCGCCAAAGTAGATGGGGCCATGGTGCCGCTGAACACCCAGCTGGCCAACGGCCAGACGGTGGAGATCACCGCCATCAAGGAGGGCGGCCCTTCGCGCGATTGGCTCAACGCCGAATTGGGCTTTTTGGCCAGCCCCCGTGCGCGGGCCAAAGTACGCGCCTGGTTCAACGCGCAAGTGATGGCCGAAACCGTCGCCCGTGGGCGAGAGGCGGTCGAGAAATCCCTGCAGCGCTTGGGGCGAACCGCCATCCGCCTGGAAGACCTGGCCAGCCAGTTGGGCTTCAAATCGGCCGATGGCCTGTTTGAGGTGGTGGGCAAGGACGAGTATTCGCTGCGCAACATCGAGGTATTGCTCAACCCGCCAGAGCCAGAGCCGCAAGACAACGATTACCTGCCCAAGAAGTTCAAAGGCACCGCCGCCCGCAAATCACCCTCGGGCGTGCTGGTGGTGGGGGTGGATTCTTTGCTGACCCAGCTCTCGCGTTGCTGCAAACCCGCGCCGCCCGATGCAATCAGTGGATTTGTCACGCGTGGCAAAGGCGTGAGCATCCACCGCCAAGACTGCAGCAACTTCCGCGAGTTGGTGTCGCGGCACGGCGAGCGCGTGATCGAGGTGCGCTGGGGAGAGAACAAGGGTGCCGACGCCTCGGTGTATCCGGTGGACGTGGCGGTGGAAGCCTTCGACCGGCAAGGCTTGCTGCGCGACATCTCTGAAGTGTTTGCCAAAGAGAAGATGAACGTGATCGGCGTACAGACGCAGTCCGTCAAAGGCACAGCCTGGATGACCTTCACGGTGGAGATTGGCGATGCGGTGAGCTTGAGCAAGGTGCTGGGCACCGTGCGTGGCGTCAAAGGGGTGAGGGCGGCCAGAAGGCGGTAAACACGTCTTATTGAATCGTGCCCTGAAAAGGCGATTTTTGACGCTATAATTCAAGGCTTAGCAGGCGCGTAGCTCAGTTGGTTAGAGCACCACCTTGACATGGTGGGGGTCGCTAGTTCGAATCTAGTCGCGCCTACCAAATTCGGTAGGAAAAACAAGCACTTGGCGGAAACGCCCGGTGCTTTTTTTTGTTCAATCAATGGGCCATCAAGGGTCCACCATCGGATTGTGTAGGGCACACTGGCAATGCCCAACGCATTCCTCAGACCGTTATTTCTTGCTTTTAAAACGCGTGATGGCCTCTTTCAAATCTCGAAATTCTTCGCACGAAAAAACACAAACTTTGTCCAGGCGCGCCAACATTTGTTCTGCGCCTGCCAGATCGTTCTTCATGAGCAAAAGTTCGCCGAAATACTCCAGAGCGCCTTTGTGTTTGGGGTCAAGCTTGAGGGCGGATTGGTAATACCGCTCGGCAGCAGCCAAATCTGGGGGCGTCTTTTTACGTTGTGCGTAGCCCAGCAGGTTGTTCCAGTCGGCCGAATTGGTTTGATTGGCCCCCTCCAGCGTTTTGATGGCCCCTGAATAATCATTGGCCTTGATTTCCTTTTGGGCCTGGGTCAGCCAAGAGGTCGTTGGCTCTGCTGGGCTGGTGTCGGCAGCATGTGAAACAAGGACACCCGCAGCCAGAGCCAGGGCAAGAAACTGTTTGATTGTGAGCATTTTTGCATCCATGAGTATTCAAAAGTCCCATTGTGCCCCTCTCATCGCATCGGTGCCACACCTCAGCCCCAGGGCAAGGGCTTTTCGTTTGGCTTGAAGCTCAGGCGGCCACCATACCTTGGTGCCTGAGCAAAGCGTCCAGACTTGGCTCGCGGCCTCGGAAGGCTTTGAAGGATTCGAGCGCAGGGCGGCTGCCGCCCGCTTCCAAAATGGCTTGGCGGTAGAGGCGGCCGGTTTCCACGCTGGGTGTGCCGTCGGCCGCTGCGGTTTCTTCAAACGCGGCATAGGCGTCAGCGCTCAGCACCTCGGCCCATTTGTAGCTGTAATAACCTGCGGCGTAACCGCCTGCAAAGATGTGGCTGAAGGTGTGGGCCATGCGGTTGAAGGCGGGTGGGCGCATCACGGACACTTCGTCGCGCACCTGCTGCAAAAGCGGCATGAAGTCTTGGGCCGGGTCGTGCTCGGAATGCACCAGCATGTCGAACAGCGAAAACTCGATTTGGCGCAAGGTTTGCAGACCGCTTTGGAAGTTTTTGGCGGCCAGCATCTTGTCAAACAGCGCTCGCGGCAAAGGCTCGCCGGTTTCCACATGGGCCGTCATGTGGCGCAGCACCGACCATTCCCAGCAGAAGTTTTCCATGAACTGGCTGGGCAGCTCGACCGCGTCCCACTCCACACCGCTGATGCCCGAAACATCGCGCTCGTTCACTTGCGTGAGCATGTGGTGCAGGCCGTGGCCAAACTCGTGGAAGAGGGTGATCACGTCATCGTGCGTCAGCAAGGCGGGCTGGCCGTTCACGCCTTCGGCGAAGTTGCACACCAGGTGCGCCACAGGCGTTTGCAGCACGCCCGTGTCGGGGCGCTGCCAGCGGCCGCGCACATCGTCCATCCAAGCGCCGCCGCGCTTGCCCGCGCGGGCGGGTGGGTCGAGGTAGAACTGGCCCACCAATTGGCCGTTGCGCTCGATCCGGTAAAAGCCCACGGCCGGGTGCCAGACGGGGGCTTGGTCGGCGCGGATGTTCACCTCGAACAGGGTCTCGATGATCTTGAACAGACCGGCCAGCACCTTGGGCGCGGTGAAGTACTGCTTGACCTCTTGCTCGCTGAAGCTGTAGCGGGCTTCTTTGAGTTTTTCGCTCAGGTAGGGCACGTCCCAGGCGTTGAGCGGTCCAGACAGCCCCAGTTCTTGGGCAGCAAACTCGCGCAAATCGGCCAGGTCTTTTTCTGCGAAAGGGCGGGCCTTGGCTGCCAAGTCGCGTAAAAAGGTGGTCACTTTTTCGGGCGACTCGGCCATCTTGGGCACCACCGACACTTGCGCGTAGTTGTCAAAACCCAGCAGACGGGCTTCTTCCTGGCGCAGCGCCAAGATTTCTTGCATCAAGGGGGTGTTGTCAAAGTGCCTGAAGTCTTCGGGAGCTTGGTCTGAGGCGCGGGTCACATAGGCTTTGTAAAGTTGCTCGCGCAAAGCGCCGCTGTCGGCAAATTGCATCACCGGCAGGTACACGGGCATCTTGAGCGATAAGCGGTGGCCTTCTTTGCCTTCCTTTTGGGCTGCATCGCGTGTGGCTTGAACCACATCGGCAGGCACACCTTTCAACTCGTCTTCGCTCACGTACAGGGCAAATTTGTCGGTCGCGTCCAGCGTGTTTTCGCTGAACTTTTGTGTGATCTCGGCCAGCCGTTCTTGGATGGCGGCGTAGCGTTCTTTGGCCGCCCCTTGCAGCTCGGCACCGCCCAGCACAAAACCGCGCAGGGCATTTTTGCGGGCCTGTGTTTGCTCGGCATTCAGGCTGGCCGCATCGATGGCTTTGTATTTGGCGTACAGGCGTTCGTCGCTGCCTAGGCGTGTCCAAAACTCGGTCACACGGGGCAGGGCGGCGTTGTAGGCGGCGCGCAGCTCGGGCGTGTCGGCCACGCTGTTGAGGTGTGAGACCGCGCCCCAGGCCATGCCCAGTTTTTCGGTGATCACGTCCAGGTTTTGCGCAATGGCTTTCCAGTCGGACGGAAAGTCTGCAGCGGTCACAGTCTCCAAGGCTTTTTCGGCAGCGGCCAGCAATTCGTCCATGGCGGGGGCCACATGTTCGGGGGCAATGCGGTCAAACAAGGGCAGGCCAGAGGTGTCGAGCAAGGGGTTGGTCATGGGCGTTCCAAAAATCGGTTCAGTCAATACTTTTTATCACTTGGTGGCGCGTTCGGCCGCTTCAAGGGTATTGACCAGCAGCATGGTGATGGTCATGGGGCCCACGCCGCCGGGCACGGGGGTGATGTGGCTGGCGACTTCTTTCACGCCGTTAAAGTCCACATCGCCACAGAGCTTGCCTTCGTCGTTGCGGTTCATGCCCACGTCCAGCACCACGGCGCCGGGCTTGACCATGTCGGCCGTGAGCACGTTGCGCTTACCCACGGCGGCCACGATCACATCGGCCTGCAGTGTCAGGGCTTTGAGGTTTTGGGTGCGCGAGTGCGCCACCGTCACGGTGGCGTCTTTTTGTAGCAGCATCAGCGCCATGGGTTTGCCCACAATGTTGCTGCGGCCAATGACCACCGCGTGTTTGCCTCGCAGGTCGTAGCCAATGCTCTCGAGCATCTTCATGCAGCCATAAGGTGTGCAGGGCCAAAAGCCGGGCATGCCCGTCATCAAGGCCCCTGCACTGGCGATGTGGAAACCGTCCACATCTTTGGCGGGGCTGATGGCTTCAATCACTTTTTGCGCGTCGATGTGCGGTGGCAAGGGCAATTGCACCAAGATGCCATGGATCGCCGGGTCCTTGTTAAGGGCTTCCACACGGGCGAGCAAATCGGCTTCGGACATGTCGGCCGCGTATTTTTCAAGGACCGAGTGAAGACCGCTGTCTTCGCAGGCCTTGACCTTGTTGCGCACATACACCTGGCTGGCCGGGTTGTCGCCCACCAGCACCACGGCCAAGCCGGGTGTCACGCCTTGGGCCTTGAGGGCTTGTGCCCGGGCAGCCACTTCGGTGCGCAATTGTTTGGACAGGGCGTTGCCGTCAATGAGGTGGGCGGTCATGGTTGAAAACTCAAAATATCGGTTGAAAAATGCAAAACGCCCGGCGGGTGCGGGCGTTTTGGGGAGGCAGGAGGATCAGGCCTTGGGCGCGTTTTGCCCGAGTGCGATTTTGAGCAAATCGGCCACGGTGTTGGCGTTGAGCTTTTCCATGATGTTGGCGCGGTGCGCCTCCACCGTCTTGATGCTGATGCCCAGATCGTCGGCGATCTGTTTATTCAGGCGTCCAGCCACGATGCGTTCCAGCACCTGGGCTTCGCGTCCGGTGAGCTTGGACAACAGAGCGTCGCGACTGGCCGCTTGTTGGTAATCGGAAAACGAGTCACGGGCTTCGTCGAGCATGCGCTCGACCAGACTCAAAAGTTCTTCTTCCTTGAAGGGCTTTTGGATGAAGTCCATCGCGCCTTTTTTCATGGTGTTCACGGCCATCGGCACGTCGCCATGGCCGGTGATGAACACGATGGGCAGGGGGGATTTGCGCTCGATCAGGCGGTCTTGCAACTCCAGGCCGGTCATGCCGCCCATGCGGATGTCGGCGATCAAGCAGGCGACTTCGCGCGGGTCGTAACGGCTGATGAAGGATTCGGCACTGTCAAAACAGCGCACCCGATAGTCCTTGCCTTCCAGCAACCACTGCAAGGAATCGCGCACGGCTTCGTCGTCATCGACCACATAAACCGTACCTTTTTTTGGAATCAAACTCATTCATTTACCCCAGTGGGTTGTAGTGTGGTCAATGGGATTCGACCGGTATCCAGAAAGAGAATCGACATCCTGTCACCTCGCCCGAATTGTAGAGGTTCTCGGAAGTGATCCGGCCACGGTGGGATTCGATGATGCTGCGGCACAAATTCAGGCCAATGCCCATGCCTTCCACCTTGGTCGAGAAAAAGGCTTCGAAAACGCGTTCTGTGTCCTGCTCCGGTAAACCCTGCCCGGTGTCGGTCACCGAAAACTCGACCACCGCTTGCTGGTCAATTTGTTTGGGCACGATGCGCAATTCGACCTGACGCTGACCCGCCGGGCGCTGGGCGTTGTCAATCGATTCAGCGGCGTTTTTCATCAGATTGATCAGCACCTGCTCGATCAGAATCGGGTCCACCATCAGCTGGGGCAGGCGAGCGGCCACATGGTGGGTCAGGCGCACATTGCGCCTGCGCATCTCGATTTCGGCCAATTCCAGAGATTCGCTGACCATGGCCGAGACGTCCGACAGGGTGCGGTTGGGTTCGCTGCGTTTGACGAAGCTGCGGATGCGCAAAATGATCTGGCCTGCCCGTTGGGCTTGGCGGGCGGTTTTGTCCAGCGCTGACAACAGTTCTTCTTCATTGACCTGTTTGGACTGGATGCGAGAAATCATGCCGCTGCAGTAATTGCTGATCGCGGTCAGGGGTTGGTTAAGTTCGTGGGCCACGCTCGAGGCCATTTCACCCATGGTGATCAAGCGGCTGGCCGTCTGTGCACGTTCGGCTTGTTGGTCAGCCAATTCTTCGGCCTGGCGGCGTGGGGTGATGTCGCTGGCAATCACCATTTGCGCCAATCGACCGTCGGCCCAATTGATGTAGCGCGAGCGCACTTCCAGCCATTTGCCCAATTCGGGAACAAAGATTTCGGCGTTTTCCGAGCTGGCGACCGTCAGGCTCTCGGTGGGCAGGCCTGCCATATCGTCCACATCATCGGAGGCCTTTTCACCGCTGTAGGCCCCGGCTTGCTGGACCAAACGCAAATGGCCTTCGGTGTTTTGGCCAAACCACAAGCGGTAGAGTTTGTTGGCAAACAGCAGCTCCTGGCTGCCCAATGGGGCTACCGAGACCGAGGCGTCCAAGGCTTCCAGCACGATGGTGAAGCGCTCATGCGAGTTGGCCAGCTGCTCTCGAATTCGGTTGGGCTCGGTGATGTCGGTCATCGAGGTCATCCATCCGGTTTGTTTGCCCGTGGCATCGACCAGAGGGGAAACGTACATGCGTGCATCGAACAATTGGCCGTTTTTGCGTTTGACGCGTACTTGGAAGCCGCCTGCCGAATGCTGGCCGCTGATCTCTTCCTCAAGGCGCTTCATCAGCAGCTCGCGGTCTTGATCGGGCCAATATGGGAATGGTGCCACCGCACCGACCAGGTCGATCTCGCTCCAGCCGGTCATTTGGCAAAAGGCGGGGTTCACATACGTGATGCGCCCACGCAAATCGAGTGCACGCATGCCGGTGAGCATGGAGTTTTCCATGGCACGGCGGAAATTGGTTTCGGCCACCAAGGCCTTTTGGGCCTGCAGTCGCCTGCGCGTGTGGCGCCAGTTGCCGATCAGCATCCAGGCGGTCATGGCACTGAGCACGCTGACCAGCCAGAACAGACCGCTGCCCACCAAACCTTGTGAGGTGCGCCAGGCCTGGGCCCGCAAGACCAGGTCATTGCCCACGGGCGAGACGGGTACCTCGTAATCGTTGTTGCGCCGGTCGATGCCCGGCAGCAGCCGCCAAAGGGAGATGCGCTCGGGGATGACCTGGCCCGCCAGCAAGCGGCTGCTGCCGTTTTGCAAGGCCACGGCATATTTGGCCAGCACCTCGGTCGGGATGCCGTAGCGCAGCAGGCCCTCGATGCTGTATTCGGCCAGGATGACGCCGCTGAAACGGCCTTGGTCGTTGGTCAGCGGGGTGTGCAGCTGCAGCACCGACATTTGGGTGTCGCGGTCCGCTTCGGCATCAAGCTGGCCATAAATAGGCTGCATCAGGTCGCGGGCCAGGCTGAAGTGGCTCTCGGTTTCACCGATTTTCAGCACCGTGCCCGCCCGCAGTTGCTGGCTGGGCGCGATGCTGGAAATGCTCTGATTGGCGATGATGCGGCGGCGGTCATCGATCCAGGTCAGGGACAAAAATTCCGGGTATTGCTGAACCAGTGCTTCGGCCCGAGACAAAAACTGGTCGGTTCGGATTTCCTTGTTGGACACATCCCGCGCTAAGCGCATGACCTGCTCCTGGCGCTCGAGCAAACGCAGGCGAAGGCGCTGCTGGGCATATTCCACATCGCGTTTGATGGCTTCTTGTTCGCGCTCGATCTCTTCAACCCGCAAATACCAGAATGCACTGGCGATGGCGGCCAAAAACAGCACCACCGCAGCCACGGGGGCCAAGTTGGCGAAACGGTCTTGTCGGTTGGGCGACTGGCTGCGCCACCACGACAGCCACCAGGCCCATGGACCGACTTTGGTCACCACCGATGCTGCTTTGTTCAATTCCATGCGCAGGAGTTTAGAGGACAAGCTGTGTCGTCTTGCTTGGCATGCAATTCATCTGAAGATCATCCGCTCATTGACAATTTCACAATACAAAATCATTGCGCACTATTTGAAATTTTAAGCAAATCATGGGAAAATTCAGGCATCATTGACCCACAACATCCACTTCAGGAGACAAGCATGACAGCGGCAACACCACAACAACCGGGCCGTGACCTGGACAGTCAGGAAACCCGTGAATGGATGGACGCCCTGTCCGCCGTGATCGACAAAGAAGGTCCGGAGCGTGCGCATTTTTTGCTGGAACAACTGCTTGAAGAAGCCCGCCAGCACAGCATTGATTTGCCGTTTTCGGCCACCACCGGCTATGTGAACAGCATCGAGCCCAACGAAGAGGCCCGTTGCCCCGGCAACATTGAAATTGAAGAGCGACTGCGTGCCTATATGCGCTGGAACGCGATGGCCATGGTGGTCAAGGCCAACCGCCACAACCCCGCTGACGGCGGTGATTTGGGTGGCCACATCGGCTCATTTGCCTCGCTGGCGCACATGTTTGGTGCTGGTTTTAACCATTTCTGGCACGCCGAAAACGAAAACCATGGCGGTGACTGCCTCTACATCCAGGGCCACGTGTCGCCCGGTGTTTACGCCCGCGCCTACCTGGAAGGCCGCCTGACCGAAGAGCAGTTGCTCAACTTCCGACAAGAGGTGGACGGCAATGGTCTGTCGAGCTACCCACACCCCAAGCTCATGCCCGAGTTCTGGCAGTTCCCCACGGTGTCGATGGGTTTGGGCCCATTGATGGCGATCTACCAGGCCCGCTTTTTGAAGTACTTGCACGCCCGTGGCATTGCCAACACCGAAAACCGCAAGGTCTGGGTGTTCTGCGGTGACGGCGAGATGGACGAGGTCGAATCGCTGGGTGCGATCGGCTTGGCCGCTCGCGAGAACTTGGACAACCTGATTTTTGTTGTCAACTGCAACCTGCAGCGCCTCGATGGCCCGGTGCGCGGCAATGGCAAGATCATCCAGGAACTCGAAGGTGAGTTCCGCGGCTCCGGCTGGAACGTCATCAAGCTGCTCTGGGGCAGCGAGTGGGACAGCCTGCTGGCCCGCGACAAGGATGGCGCCCTGCGCAAGCTGATGATGGACACGCTGGACGGCGACTACCAAGCTTTCAAAGCCAATGACGGCGCTTATGTGCGCAAACATTTCTTTGGCCGCGACCCCCGCACGCTGGAGATGGTGGCGCACCTGTCCGACAACGACATCTGGAACCTCAAACGCGGTGGCCACGACCCGCAAAAGGTCTATGCCGCCTACCACAAGGCCGTGAACCACAAGGGCCAGCCCACGGTGCTGCTCATTAAGACAGTCAAAGGTTTTGGCATGGGCAAAGCGGGCGAGGGCAAGAACACCGTCCACCAGACCAAGAAGCTGACGGACGATGACATCAAGTACATGCGCGACCGCTTCAACATCCCGATCCCGGACAGCGAGTTGGCAAAGATCCCGTTTTACAAGCCTGCTGAAGACACGCCCGAGATGCGCTACCTGCACGAGCGCCGCCAGGCCTTGGGTGGCTACCTGCCCAAACGCCGTGCCAAGGCCGAAGAGAGCTTCACCGTGCCCTCGCTCGACACCTTCAAGGCCGTGCTGGAGCCCACTGCCGAAGGCCGTGAGATCTCCACCACCCAGGCTTATGTGCGTTTCTTGACCCAGTTGCTGCGCGACCAGGCCCTGGGCCCACGCGTGGTGCCGATTTTGGTGGACGAGGCCCGTACGTTTGGTATGGAAGGTTTGTTCCGCCAGGTCGGTATTTACAACCCTGCGGGTCAGCAGTACACCCCGGTCGACAAAGACCAGGTCATGTACTACAAGGAAGACAAAGCGGGCCAGATCCTGCAAGAAGGCATCAACGAAGCCGGCGGCATGTCGAGCTGGATCGCTGCGGCCACCAGCTACTCCACAAGCAACCGCATCATGGTGCCGTTCTACGTGTACTACTCGATGTTCGGCTTCCAGCGCATTGGCGACTTGGCCTGGGCGGCGGGTGACATGCAGGCTCGCGGCTTCTTGCTCGGCGGCACATCGGGACGCACCACGCTCAACGGCGAAGGCTTGCAGCACGAAGACGGTCACAGCCACATCATGGCCAACACCATCCCGAACTGCGTGTCTTATGACCCGACCTTCGCCCACGAAGTCGGCGTCATCCTGCACCACGGTTTGAAGCGCATGGTCGAGAAGCAAGACAACGTCTTCTATTACCTGACACTGCTGAACGAAAACTACGCCATGCCAGGCCTGACCCCCGGCACCGAAGAGCAGATCATCAAGGGCATGTATTTGTGCAAGCCAGGCGCCGTGCTACCGAAGGGCACCTCCGATGCCGGTGACAAGCGCGTGCAACTGCTGGGTTCGGGCACCATCCTGCGCGAATCGATTGCTGCGCAAACCCTGCTGGCCACCGACTGGGGCATTCAGGCCGATGTGTGGAGCTGCCCCAGCTTCAACGAACTGACACGCGACGGCCAAGACGCTGAGCGCCACAACATGCTGCACCCCATGGAGACACCACGCGTGTCGTTCGTGGGCCAGCAGCTGGCTCAGCACAACGGCCCCGTGGTCGCATCGACCGACTACATGAAGGCCTATGCCGAGCAGATCCGTCCTTTCATTCCGAAAGACCGCACCTACAAAGTGCTGGGCACCGACGGTTTTGGCCGCTCTGACTTCCGCAGCAAGCTGCGTGAACACTTCGAGGTCAACCGCCACTACATCGTGGTTGCGGCCCTGAAGGCGCTGAGCGAAGAGGGCAAAGTGCCTGTCGCGCAGGTGGCCGAAGCCATCCAAAAATACGGCATCAAAACCGACAAGATCAACCCGCTGTACGCATAAATTCGGGAGACACACATGGCATTGGTAGAAGTACAAGTCCCGGACATCGGGGATTTTGATGAAGTGACCGTCATTGAGTTGATGGTCAAAGTGGGCGACACCGTGAAAGCCGAGCAATCGCTGATCACCGTGGAGTCCGACAAAGCCTCGATGGAAATCCCGTCGAGCACGGCGGGCGTTGTGAAAGAAATGCGCGTGGCCTTGGGCGACAAGGTCAAACAAGGCTCCATCGTTTTGGTGGTCGAAGCCGCTGGTGCGGCTGCAGCCCCTGCGGCTAAAGCTGCGCCCGCTGCTGCCGTGGCTGCACCCGCACCCGTGGCTGCTCCTGTGGCTGTTGCGCCAGTTGCTGTGGCATCTGGCCCTATGCAAGTGTTTGTGCCCGACATCGGTGACTTCAAAGACGTGGCCGTCATCGAAGTCATGGTCAAGCCCGGCGACACCATCAAGGTGGAGCAATCGCTGATCACCGTCGAGTCTGACAAAGCCTCGATGGAAATCCCATCCTCGGCTGCGGGCGTGCTCAAAGAACTCAAAGTCAAAGTGGGCGACACCGTCAACATCGGTGACCTGCTGGCTGTGCTGGAAGGCACCGCTGCTGCACCTGCAGCGGCTGCTGTTGCAGCGGCACCTGTGGCCGTGGCTTCGGCTCCGGCGGCTGCACAAACGCCTGTGGCGGCCGCTGCCGCTGCAGTGGCGGCACCAGCCCATGCGCCCGGCGGTACCACAGTGGGCTTGCCCCACGCGTCGCCTTCGGTGCGCAAGTTCGCCCGCGAGCTGGGCGTGCCGCTCGACGAAGTCAAAGGCTCCGGCCTCAAAGGCCGCATCACGGCGGACGACATCCAAGCCTTCACCAAGGCTGTCATGTCGGGCGCTGCACAAACCAAGGCGCAAGCGGCCAAAGCGCCTGCGGCTTCGGGTGGTGATGGCGCAGCTTTGGGCCTGATCCCTTGGCCCAAGGTCGACTTTGCCAAGTTCGGCCCCATCGAGCGCAAAGAGATGGGCCGCATCAAGAAGATCAGCGGTGCCAACTTGCTGCGCAACGCCATCATGATTCCGGCAGTCACCAACCACGACGACGCCGACATCACCGACCTCGAAGCTTTCCGCGTCTCGACCAACAAAGAGAACGAGAAGAGCGGCGTGAAGGTCACGATGCTGGCCTTCTTGATCAAGGCTTGTGTGGCCGCGCTCAAGAAATACCCCGAGTTCAACAGCTCGCTGGACGGCGATGCGTTGGTCTACAAAAACTACTGGCACATCGGCTTTGCCGCTGACACGCCCAATGGTTTGATGGTCCCGGTCATCCGCGATTGCGACAAAAAAGGCGTGCTGCAAATCAGCCAGGAAATGGGCGAATTGGCCAAGAAAGCCCGTGACGGCAAACTCAGCCCCGCAGAAATGACCGGCGCAACTTTCACCATCTCCAGCCTCGGTGGCATTGGTGGCAAGTACTTCACGCCCATCATCAACGCGCCCGAAGTGGCCATCCTCGGTGTGTGCAAGAGCACCATGGAGCCAGTCTGGGACGGCAAGCAGTTTGTGCCCCGCCTGATGCTGCCTTTGTCGCTGACATGGGACCACCGTGTCATCGACGGCGCCGCAGCGGCACGCTTCAACGCGTTCCTGGGTCAAATCCTCAGCGACTTCCGTCGCGTGTTGCTCTAAGGACAGACCATGGCACTGATAGATATTCAAGTCCCCGACATCGGCGACTTCGACGAAGTCACGGTAATCGAGCTGATGGTCAAGGTGGGCGACACCGTCAAATCTGACCAAAGCCTGATCACCGTGGAGAGCGACAAGGCCTCCATGGAAATTCCTTGCAGCCACGGTGGTGTGGTGAAGGAACTCAAGGTCAAGCTCGGCGACAAGGTCAAGCAAGGCTCGGTGGTGTTGGTGCTGGAAGGCGAGGGCGCTGCGGCGGCCCCGGCTACCGCCACTGCTGCGCCAGCGGTTGCGCCTGCTGCTTCCGCGCCTGTGGCCGCAGCCCCTGCACCCTCAGCCTCATCCTTCGGCGGCTCTGCGGACATCGAGTGCGATGTGCTCGTCTTGGGCGGTGGCCCCGGCGGTTATTCGGCGGCTTTCCGTGCGGCGGATCTCGGCTTGAACGTCGTCATCGTCGAGCGCTACGCCACCTTGGGTGGCGTGTGTTTGAACGTGGGTTGCATCCCGTCCAAAGCCTTGCTGCACGTCGCAGCCGTCATGGACGAAGTCAGCCACATGACCGACCTCGGCGTGGACTTCGGCAAGCCGGTGGTCAACATCGACAAGCTGCGCGGCCACAAAGAAAAAGTCATCGGCAAACTCACTGGCGGCTTGGCGGCCATGGCCAAGATGCGCAAGGTCACCACCGTGCGTGGCTTGGGCCAATTTGTGGGAGCCAACCACCTTGAAGTGTCCGAGACCACCGGCACCGCGCAAGAACAAAACGGCAGTAAAAAAGTGATCGCCTTCAAACGCGCCATCATCGCTGCAGGCTCGCAAGCCGTGCGTTTGCCTTTCATGCCCAACGACCCACGCGTGGTCGACAGCACCGGCGCTTTGGAACTCAAAGAAGTGCCCAAGCGCATGCTGATTCTGGGCGGCGGCATCATCGGCCTAGAGATGGGCACGGTTTACAGCACGCTGGGCGCACGCCTGGATGTGGTGGAAATGATGGACGGCCTCATGCAAGGCGCTGACCGCGACTTGGTCAAGGTCTGGCAAAAGATGAACGCCAAGCGCTTTGACAACATCATGCTCAAGACCAAGACTGTGTCCGCACGCGCCTTGCCGGAAGGCATCGAAGTCACGTTCGAGAGCGCCGAACCCGGCGGCACAGCCCCCGCGCCGCAGGTGTACGACCTGGTCTTGCAAGCCGTGGGCCGCACGCCCAACGGCAAAAAACTCGCCGCTGAAAAAGCAGGCGTGTCGGTGACTGACCGCGGCTTCATCAACGTCGACATCCAAATGCGCACCAACGTGCCGCACATCTTCGCCATCGGCGACATCGTGGGCCAGCCCATGTTGGCGCACAAAGCGGTGCACGAAGCACACGTGGCGGCCGAAGTGATTGCCGGCGAACTGCAAGGCAACAAAGAGCTGGCTGCCGCTGCGTTCAACGCCCGCGTCATCCCAAGCGTGGCCTACACCGACCCCGAAGTGGCCTGGGTGGGCTTGACCGAAGACCAAGCCAGAGCGCAAGGCATCAAGGTGAAAAAGGGCTTGTTCCCTTGGACCGCCTCGGGCCGCGCCATCGCCAACGGCCGTGACGAAGGCGTAACCAAACTGCTGTTCGACGATTCACCCGAGGCCCACGGCCACGGCAAGATCTTGGGCGGCGGCATGGTGGGCACGCACGCAGGCGACATGATCGGCGAGATCGCTCTGGCGATTGAGATGGGCGCAGACGCTGTGGACATTGGCAAAACCATCCACCCACACCCCACGCTGGGCGAAAGCATCGGCATGGCGGCAGAGGTGGCGCATGGCTCTTGCACGGACTTGCCGCCAAGTAAGAAGTAATGCTGGGTAGCCGCAGATAGCGCGACATATTCAGTGACTGGCCGCGCAAAGCTCTTAGGGGCTGCGCGGCTTTTCATTTGTTTGAATTGACAGCACGTCTTTCTGCCTCGAAACACAATTCTTTCAAATAGCTGGCAGCAAATTCTTCCGGATTGAAGAATAGTTGTGAAAGAACTCGGCCCAAGGGGCTCTGTACTGTTACCTCTTCTGTTGCCGTAATCATGGTTCCGGTTGCGTTGTGTTCCTTGAACTCAGCCCTCCACTTGCCGTAGTACCCTTGGTTACTGACAAATGACATTGAAACAAAATCCTGGCTCGTGTCCAACAACTTGAATGTAATTTCCTCTCTCTGACTCTTCTTCTCAACCCAACTGGATGCCTCCCCCGTGCGCTGAATCGAAGCTATAGACGTGCGCCAACGTGGTTGCGATTCGACATCCAGTATCGTTGCAAGCAATACATGAGCTGGTGCTGTACAAGCATTAGTTGCTGTGCCAGATCGAACCGGTGCTAGGGTGTGGCCATAGAGGTAGACACCCAGGGTAATCGTGGCAAATGTTATGAGAGCGTAGAGGAGGAGTTTCATGCTCGGCCCGCTTTCGCTACCGAAAAGTCTTTTTCCAACTCCCGCTGCAAGGCGATCCAGGTTTGGTCAAAACTGAGTTTTTTGGACAAAGGGGTTCCTGGTTCCACGACGCGCCAAAACGGTGGCAAATCGGCCAGCGGGACATTTCTCTCGTTGTGTTCCTCCCAAGCGTACTCCGCAACAATTCGCAAGAATATGGAGGTCGAGACGGGGCAAGTGGCATCACAGGCTTGTGCCTGGGCAATTTTTTGTCGAAATTGCTGCAGAGATACCGTTTCACCTGGCCGAATTTTTCTGAGTTCATCGGCAATCTCCTGCGGGCTGGAGATGTGCAGTTTCGAGCCGCTTTTCACGCCCGCGAAGTCTTTTTCAAGAACAACATGGTGCGGTGGCTTGGTGGCCATTTTGTCTTTCCAAGTTTTTTTAGCTCTTGGCATGGTCATT
This sequence comes from Limnohabitans sp. 63ED37-2, assembly GCF_001412535.1. GTDB lineage: Bacteria > Pseudomonadota > Gammaproteobacteria > Burkholderiales > Burkholderiaceae_C > Limnohabitans_A. The sequence goes on from NZ_CP011774.1 coordinate 1,239,951, forward strand.
GAATGAGAAGTGATGAAGTTTTGATTTTCTTCGCTCTGTTGAACAGTGCAAATAATGCTAGGGAAACCCCTTGTTTTTATGGAATTTCCCTGGTTCCACTGCTCAGTGCTTACACCGACCGCGAAGTGGCTTGGGTGGGCCTGTATGAAGACCAGAATCAGCGTCATGCGACTTTTACTTTCAGGTGCACGCTCTGACGCGGTTTACAGTCACGCCCATGAATTCCGTTCCCTGTCATGTGTTGCCTGTTTTGGTGCTGGCCCAATTTGCTGGCACTTCGCTGTGGTTTGCCGTCAATGCCGTCATGCCCGATTTGCAGCAAGCCTTTGGCTGGCCTGCCACTGCAGTGGGTAGCCTGACCTCTGCTTTGCAATGGGGTTTCATTGTGGGCACTTTGGTGTTTGCCTTGCTGGCTTTGGCGGATCGGTTTCGGGCCACACGGGTTTTCTTGTGTTGCGCGATGGCGGGCGCTGCCTGCACGATTGGGGCTTGGGCCATGGTGTCGGACTTCACGGCGCTGCTCTTTTGGCGCTTTGCGAGCGGGTTTTTCATGGCGGGCATTTACCCTGTCGGCATGAAGATCGCGTCGCAGTGGTACCGACAAGGACTGGGTTCGGCACTGGGTTATTTGTTAGGTGCCTTGGTGTTGGGATCGGCCAGTGCGCATGGTCTTCGGGCCGTTGCCGATGCACTGCCTTGGCCCAGCATCATGTTGGGCGTGGCCGCTTTGGCTGCGGCAGGTGGCTTGCTGATCCTCACATTGGGTGAGCCGCCGCACGCGCCTGTCCGCGTGAGCACCTTGCAGTGGCCAGCGATGGCCACGATGTGGACCGATGTCCGGGTGCGCAGCTCGGTCTTGGGTTATTTCGGTCACATGTGGGAGCTCTACACCCTGTGGGTCTTGGTCCCTCTGATTTTGAGTACCCGTTTGTCGGGCGCGGACCTGTCCTGGATGGCTTTTGCGGTTTTGGGCAGCGGTGCTTTGGGCTGCGTGCTGGGCGGCCATGCGGCACAGCGCTGGGGCAGTGCGCGGATCGCCGCTTTTTTCTTGGGGGGCAGTGGGCTGTGTTGCTTGTTGGCGCCGTGGTTGCTGCATGCCCCTGATGTCTTTTTCTACGCATGGATGTTGGTGTGGGGCATTAGCGTGGCGGGTGATTCGCCGCAGTTTTCGACGCTGACGGCTCGCAACGCGCCGCCTCAGGCCGTGGGCACGGTGCTCACGCTCACCAACTGCATCGGTTTTTCGATCAGCACATTGAGCATTTTGTTGTTCGTCACGCTGACCGATTGGCTGCCCTTGGGCTGGTTGCTCACAGGCTTGGCGTTGGGGCCAGCGCTGGGCTTGTGGGCTTTGCGTTTGTTGGTCCGAGAGCGGGCTTGAGGCTCTGGGCCAAGGCGCAGACCTCACCCGCTGGCCTGTCCGTAGGCTCATCGTCTTCCTCACTGCACAGTGCGGCCAATAACGCGTGATCTACGACCTCGCCTTTTAGCAACAACTCTTCGTTCGGCCAGCGCTTGACCAAATGGCCATTGGCCACGCCCCCTGTGTGGGGGGCTTGGTAGGCGCGGCGGTGTTGCATGGTCGCGCCGCTGTTGGCGTTGGCAATAAAGCGGCTTTCGCCCAAGGCCCAGGGCTCAAAGTAGGCATGGGCGGCGGCATCCACTTGGCGAAAGTAGCTGCGTGCACCTTCGGCGTTGAGTTTTTTGCGCACGGTGCGCGTGATCAGGCCTTGCAAGTGGTCAAGCGCTTCATCGTCCATCTGGCCGATGGCGTCCTGGCTCATGTCCATTTCAGTCAGAGCAGGCGTGGCGGCCAATTCGGCGGGCAGCACTTGAACCATGGCTTTGACCACATCACGGTGGGGTGCCACAGCAGTGGCCACACCTCGCGCCTGAGGTTGGATGGGGCAACGGATTTCAACAAAGCGCGGCTTGACAGGGCCTGTGCAGCCGTCGTGGTGGTAATACTCGCCTTGGCTGAGGCGCCCTTTGCTGGAGCGCCCGCGCACGTCGCGGTAGGTGGGGTGTTGGGTTTGAACATTCAGGCACACCACCAAACCCGTGGCATCGACCAGCTTGTAAAAGGCTTCACGCCATTCGGGCAAGAGCAGTTGCTCGTGCAGGTAGTCGCTGGGTTCGGTGTCTTCTTGACCCACTTCACCCTCAATCACCAGCACAAAGGGCCGGGGCCTGCGCACCCGCCATTGGCGGTTCGCAAAGTCCAACACCGAGCGGTCAGTGGCAGGGTGCACGTGTGGGATCAATGTGTGGGGCATTTGACAATTTTAGGGCTTCGACATGCAGGCTTGCATGGGAAATGCAGGTGACTGCACTCTGATGGCTGACGCTGTAAATTCCAGCGTGTATCTTCTAATGGTTTAAAAAATAACACGCTTTTGTCCTTTTGAAGTGGCACCCCCATTCTTATGAACCCATGAATTCAACATCCATTGCCCCTGTGCGGGCCGATCACCCGCTGCAAGGCATGGCTTGGATGGTGGCGGGTGTATTTTTGCTGGCGGTTTTGGATGCCTTGTCCAAGCATGCGGTGTCTCAGTTGTCGATTCCGGTATTGATTGCAGCGCGCTCGGCGATGGTGCTGGTTTTGCTGGGCCCGTGGGTGCTGCGCAGCGGCGGCTGGTCGGCGTTGCGCACGCGACGTCCGTGGGCACATGGGGTGCGCGGCTTGTTTTCCGTGTGTTCAATGTTGGCCTTTTTTGAAAGCCTGCGCTTGTTACCGCTGGCCACGGTGATCGCCATCAGTTTTGCTGCACCACTGTTCATGACGCTGTTGTCGGTGCCGCTGCTCAAGGAACGTGTCGGGGTGCACCGTTGGGGGGCGTTGTTGGCGGGGTTTTTGGGGGTGAGCCTGATCGTTGGGCCGCAGGCGCTGGACGGCGATTTGGGTTGGGGCGCGTGGCTGGCCTTGTTGGCGTCGCTGTTGTATGCGGCCTCAATGGCCTGTGTGCGTTGGCTGTCGCCGACCGAGAGTGATTTGTCGATGCTGGTTTGGCAGAACTTGACCATGGGCCTTGCCGGTGCGGTGGGGCTGTTGTTTGTACCGCTCGAGGCGCCTGCGGGCATGTGGCCCATCATCGCTTTGATGGCCATCTTGGTTTTGCTTGGCCAGCTCTGCACCTTTCGGGCCTTGCGGCTGGCTCCGGTGGGTGTGGTGGCGCCGCTCCACTACAGCGAGCTGCTCTGGGCGGCCTTGTTGGGTTGGGTCTTTTGGCGCGAATGGCCTGGGGCCCATGTGTGGTGGGGCGCTCTCTTGGTGGTGGGCGCGGGTTTGTACACCTTGTGGCGTGAACGCGCTCGCACCCATGGCGGCGGTTGAGGGTGCCACGGCCGCAGCGTGGCAATTGAGATGCTGGCTTGTTGGGGCTTTCTTCGAACCCTCAGTCGCTTAATGCGTCAATCGGCGTAGCCCGGATTCACGCGGTCGACCACGCGCATCATGGCTTCAAAAAACAGCCGCTCACGCTCGCTGCGGGGGTGGCGATCTTGGGGGCTGGGGGTTTTGATTCGCTGGATCACCGATTCGGTCAGCACATTCAGGGCCTGGCCTGTGCCCATGGCCAGCACTTGGGTGCGGCAGGCTTTTTCGAGTTTGTAGAGCCTGCGATAGGCTTGCGCCACGGTGTCACCCACCGTCATCACGCCATGGTTTTTCATGAAAAGCACGGTTTTGCCACCGCTCATGAGCTGCGACAAGCGCTCACCCTCTGACAAGTCTGCCGCCAGACCGGTGTAGTGGTCGTCATAAGCGATGGCGCCATCAAAGAAAGCAGCAGTTTGGGTGGCAGGCAACAAGCGGTTGGCTTTAAGCATGTTCAAAGCCAGTGCCCAGGGCTGGTGGGTGTGCAGCACCACTTTGGCCCCGGTCAGGCGGTGCACCGGAGCGTGGATCGATTGCGCCGACAGCTCCACCAAGCCTTCGCCTTCCAGGGTTTCGCCCGCTTCGTTGAACACCATCATGGTGCTGGCGCGGGCCTCGGACCAGTGCACACCAAAGGGTGAGATCAGGTATTGGTCTTCCCGCCCCGGCACGGCCACGGTGAAGTGGTTGTCGATGCCCTCGTCAAAGTCGTGCAGCACCGCCAAACGCAATGCGGCAGCCAAGTGCACCTTGACCTGCCAAACAGGGTCGTTGGCGTTGTGGTTTGGCCCTGATGCGGAGGCGGCAGAGGTCGACATGTGCAATCTTTCAAGCGGTGGATGAGCCTCGACTCTATGCATCCGCCGCCATCGCGCCTGTCACTTTGGCAGCAAATCCATCATCCGATCGAAGGCTTGCACGGCCAGATGGCCCACCGACAGACCGTAAGCCACACCCACCAAGCCGACGGCGGTGGACAACAAAAGCGCCAGGCCGTCGCGGAACATCCAGCCCAGGCTGAGCAGCACCAGGCTCACGCCTGGCAACACATTGCCAAAAGGCAGGGGCACAAAGATCACGAAGCCCATCAGCGCAATCCAGGCCCCCCACCAGGCGCGTGTGCCCGCATGCGAGAGCCACGCCCAGCGCGGGCGCATCAAGCGTTGGCTGCTTTCGTACAACCAGGCCAGCCCCTGCAGACAACGGCCACTCCAGCGTTCATTGAGCGACAAGTTGCCCAGACGCTGCGGCAAGCTCAGTGTTTCGCGCTCGCGCACCCACGACCAGGCGATCGCCCAAATGCCCAGACTCATGAGGGTGCCCGCACCGGCCACGGGCAGCACACTCACCACGGCCAGCAGCATCAACAGCACAGCCAGGGAGGACTCGCCATGCAGCCGCACCAAATCCTGCAAGCTCAGTTTCAGATCGGGACCACCGCCGCCTGCGCGGTGTACCTCGGCCGCCTGGCGCAGGCGTTGGGACAGGATGGTTTTCATGGTGCGGCTTTATGGAGGTGCGGCCGGTTGTTCAAAGCTTCAGGCTTTTGCGCGATGCATGCCAGCCTTTTCTAACGAGCAGGTGCCCCAACACGGCACCCACCAACAAGACCAGCGTTCCTGCACCCCAGCCCAGCCACAGCAGTGGGGAGATCCAGCTCATCAGTCCTTGAGCCGAGGGCAATACCTGGCTCAACCATTGCACCAAGCCAACTCCGGCCTCTTGCAGGCTTTTGAGCCATGCCGTGTCCACCCAAAAGCCCAACCAAGCAGGCACAGGCCATTGGCCAGCCACGCTGGCGAGGTCAGCCACCTGTCCATTGGCCATGCTGGCCAACAGCCACTGGCTCAGTTGCTCGGTCAGTGCAACCAGACCGGTCCAAAACGCCATCAAGACCAGAAAAACCAACCAGATGAGGACTTTCATGAAGGCTCTCCCATGGGGTGTTTCGGGTGCGAATGTGGGCTGTGGCCATGAGGCCAGGCGGTGCGGATGTTCATGGTCGGCTGTCTTCGGGTTGATCAAAAGAAAAGTGAAGATAGCGTCTTTGAATAATCCGAAAAACAAGACAATTATGTACGGATAATCTCTAAAAATCGAAGTGTTGGTGGCGTCATACGCAGCCCTTCACTTCGTTCGGCTCTAGCCCGCCTCTGCTGGCGCTTCGAGCCGGTAGCCCAAACCGCGCATGGTCTGGATCAAGGGACTGTCGCGGCCTTCGTCGATCTTGCTGCGCAAGCGCCGGATGTAGACATCCACCACATTGGTCAATGGGTCCTCGTTCAGGCCCCACACGCTGGACAAAATCCGTTCGCGACTGAACAGCCTGCCGGGTGCGCTCATCAACAGCTCCAGCAAAGCCAACTCCCGCGCTGTCAGGTTCAACACTTCGCCTGCTCGCGTGGCCCGCATGCTGTCGCGGTCGAGCACGATGTCGGCTACTTGCAAGTGGCTGGGGCGAGTGGCCATGCCTTGTGCACGACGGCACAAGGCCTCCAGGCGTGCCAGCAGTTCCTCGAACTCAAAGGGCTTACACAGGTAATCGTCTGCCCCCATGCGCAAGCCCGCCACCCGCTCCTCCAGGGCGCTCAGGGCCGTGAGCATCAGGATCGGGAAGGGCACGCCTTGGGCCCGCAAGGTTTGACAGATGTCCAGCCCATTCATGCCTGGAAGCATCAGGTCCAGCACCACCACCGTGGGGGGATGGCCAGGTGCGGTTTGCCGAGCCGCGTCTTGCACCAAGGCCAATCCTTCAGGTCCAGTGGCTGCGCGTTGAACTTGCAGGCCTTCGGCCTTCAGGCCGCGTTGCAAAAAATCGGCAATCCGCGGGTCATCTTCGATCAGGATGATGTTCATGGTGGGGTCAAGGGTTGAGGGCGAACCAAGGCGAGGGCAAAGAACGGCAAGAGCGTGTGTCAGCTGGCTGGAGGATCGGAGACTGTGGACAAGGGCTCCCAATGCAGCAAAGGCAGGCGAAGCTGCACTCGGGTGCCGGTGCCTGTGGCCTCGTCGGCCGGGCTCTCCAGGGTCAAGGTGCCGCCATGAGCCTGAGCCAAAGCCTTGGCAATGGGCAAACCCAAGCCGCTGCCAGCGGCGCGGTGCAAGCGGGCCATGCGGCCCCTGAAGTGCCGATCAAACACCTGGTGCAGCTCTTCAGCTGGAATGCCAATCCCTTGGTCGACCACCTCCAGCACCAGCGTGGGGCTTGCATCATCGCTGCACCACCAAAGCAGACTCACGCTGCCAGCGGGGTGGGAGTAGCGCACCGCGTTGTCCAGCATCAAGAGCATCAGCTGACACAAGCGCTGCGCATCGCCCATGACGAGCACGGCCCCTGAGGGCATGGCTTGTGCGTTGATCTGGATGTGTCGCTCACCCGCCAGGGCTTGGGCTTGGGCCAGTGCGTCGCCCAATGGTTCAGACAGGTCGACGCGCTGGTGCACCATGCTCAGTGTTTCCATGTCGCTGCGGGCCATGGCCAGCAAGTCGTCGATCACCGAGCCCAGTTGCCTGGAGGTGGCCACGATGCGTTGCAACGCTTCACGGTATTGCACAGCTGGGCGTTCGCCGCCGCGCAAGGTGATTTCGGCTTCACCGCGGATGGCGGTGGTGGGGGTGCGAAGTTCGTGGCTGATGTCGGCCAACAACTGGCGACGGCGCGTGTCGGTTTGTTGCAGTGACTGGTTGGCCTCGTGCAAGGCGCTGGTGCGCTCGCGCACCTCGGTCTCCAGCCGCTGGCGGTGCTCGGTTTCCTGTTGTTGGTGCTTTTCCAGTGCGGCCGCCATGGCATTCATGCTGCGGGCCACATCAGAAAATTCGTCTTGTTCGTTCAGCGGCACGCGGTGTTGCAGCAGGCCCTGGCGCAGCTTGTGAGCGCCTTGCACCAATTCGTCAATGGGTCGGCGAAGTGCCCGGGCAAAGTAGAGCGTAGCCCCCAAAGCCAGCAAAGCCAAGGTCAAGGCCATGCCGATCCAGAGCCAGCGAATCCGATCCAGTGTGGCGTCGGCCGCCAGCCGTTCGCGCTGCATCGCAGCGCTTTCGCGGGTGATGCTTTGGGCGATGAGTTCACGCAAATCACGCCCCTCTGATTTTTCAAAGACCTCGGTGAGGGTGTCCCAGCCCAGCCGGGCCGGCATGTCGGCGGGCAAGGTTTTGACCTGCATCAGGGCTTGGCCCAGGTCGTGAACGTTGTGGCCCAGCACCTCGACAGCGTCAGTGCGGGCCGTGTGTTCTTCGCTGGCACGGCCGTCCAGGCCCATTGCCGCGGCTTTTTGGGCCAGCAGGGCCAACTCGCCCAAGCCTTGTTGCATTTGCTGGAGCAACTCGTCGCGCTCCTCAGGGTTGCCTCCGGCGCCGATTTTGTGTTGCGTGACCCACGATCGCAGCCGTTGTTTGGTGGCCAAAAGCTGCACAAAGCCCTGGTGGATGTCGCTGGCCAAGCGCCCGCGTACGACCTGGCGTTCGGCCTCGCGCAGGGCAAACACGGCACCCACGCCCTGCAAAACGATGCACGCGGCCAATACAAGCAATACCCCAGAGAGCTGTCTTCTGAACATGGGTCTATTGTCACCGCCGTGGTTGGCGTTCGCGATGGTGTCATCTTTTGTTAATGCCGTGTTCAGCGCCTCGTCATGCGATCGTCAAGTCCGGTTCATGGGCGGGCTTTTCAATACGGTCAGACATCTGAAAACAAACAGTTTGTCTTTTTTCAACTTTTTAATACTGAAAATGGAGTTAAACCATGAAATCCTTGTCCTTGATGGCCGCCTCGCTGGCTTTGTTGGGTCTGTCCGGCGCTGCCCAAGCCACCACCGTGGTCAACCAAGCCATCACCGAGGCCGAAGTGCGCAACGCCCAAGCCGCCTGGTGCAAGGCCCTGGTGGACATCAGCACCACAGGCGCCACCCAAGGCCAGGCTGCTGCCAAGGCCCTGGCCGAGAAGGTGATCGATGCCGCTTACGGTTACCAAATGGGCGCAGTCTTGTTCAAGCCCACGCTGACCGTGGCGCCCCAGACTTTCCGCACCACCAGAGCGGGCGCTTTGGCCTACTTTGTGGGGGGAGACAGCAACTTTCCGAAGGACACTGGTTTTGCGCTCAAGGGGTGGACAAAGTGTGAGTCCAAAAACGCCGCCGTCTTCATTGCCGGAGACTCGGCCAGCAGCATGGGCAACGTCATGATCACCGACCGGGCGGGCAAAGTGACCACGGTTGACAAGACTTGGAAGTATGTCAAAGACGACGCCGGTCAACTGCGCATCGTGCTGCACCATTCGTCGCTGCCTTACAGCGGCACCTGAGACAGGCGCGGCCTAGCGCCGATTTGGGCTGAGGGCTTGCCCGCACGCGGACATGCGTGCGGGCTCAAGCCCCACAGTCCCCGCCTACAATGCTTGACTTCACCGGGGGTGCCCTGGCTGCGATCTGCGGCAGGGGCTGAGACATACCCCTCTCACCTGATCTGGGTTGTGCCAGCGTAGGGAGCGTGAAGTGAAAGCCCTCCCCAAGCACCCGGCGTGCACCACGGCTTTGCGCTTCATGCCCCAGGCGGGCTTGAAGGCAAGAAAGGCAACAGCGCATGTGGCAAACGTTTCGGCGATGGGAAACATCGGCAACAGCCGTGTTGATGTGCGGCTGGCTCGTGGCTTGGCCCTTGGGGGTTTGGGCACAAGCCAACACATCCTCACCCTCAGTGCTGCGTGTCATGACACACAGCTCCTTTGATCTGCCCAAGCCCTTGCTGGCCCGTTTCGAGCAAGAAGCCAATGTGAAGCTGCAGCTCATCCAAGGCGGTGATGCAGGCGAGATGCTCAACAAACTCATCTTGAGCCAAGCTGCCCCCGTGGCCGATGTGGTGTACGGCATCGACAACACCTTGTTGCCCCGCGCTGTGGCCGGGGGCATTTTGGCCCCCTTTCCTCAGGCCGCAGGCTCTGTGGCGCACCGCCCGGCCCTGGCCCATATGGCCGACACGGCCGGTCCGGACGGCGTGGTGGCTGGCTTGGTGCCCATCAATTACGGCTACGTGAACCTGAACATCGACAAGGCTTGGTTTGCCCAAAAAGGACTGGCCTTGCCCAAGAGCCTGCAAGAATTGAGCAGCCCGGCTTACCGGGGCTTGCTGGTGGTGCCCAATCCGGCCACCTCCAGCCCGGGGCAGGCCTTCATGTTGGCCACTGTGGCCGGTTTGGGCGAGCAGGCCGCTTTTGATTGGTGGGCACGGATGCGGGCCAATGGTCTCAAAGTGGTCAAAGGCTGGAGCGAGGCTTATTACACCGAGTTCAGCCGCAACGGCGGCAGCCGCCCCATCGTGGTGAGTTATGCCACGAGTCCGGCCGCCGAGGTGTTCTACAGCAAGCAAAAAATCAGCGCCTCTCCCACCGCCAATGTTTTTTTGCCGGGTGCAGTGTTTCGCCAGGTCGAGGGCGCGGCCTTGCTCAAGGGTGCCAACCCGGCTGCCCAGGCCGCAGGGGTGAAGTTCATCGAATTTTTGCGCTCCCCGGCGGTGCAGCAGGCCCTGCAAACCCGCTTGTGGATGTACCCCGCCGAGCCTGGGGTGGCGCCTGATGCCGTGTTCCAACATGCGCAAGAACCGACCCAATTTGAGGCCGTGTCCTTGCAGGCCCTGACGGCCCAAGCGGGCAGCTGGCAGCGGCGCTGGACACAAGTGGTGCTCAAGTGAGTGGCTCATTCACCGCCACCATGATGTCGCCGCCATGATGTCCACCCGGTTTTCAGCCAAGGCCACCGCCTTATCCCGAAAGCGCCGCACCGTGCTGTGGCTGGCGGCCGGACCGGCTTTGTTTGCGCTGGCGCTGCTGGTTTGGCCGGTGGCACGTTTGCTGTGGCAAGGCCTGTGGGGTGAACCGATGGCGGGCTTGCTCCTTGATGACTCCGTACCCTGGTGGCTGGACGCACACCTGCAGTGGCGTGTGGGCTGGACGCTGGTGCAGGCCCTGGTCACCTGTGTGCTGTGTGGGGTCTTGGGCTTGCCAATGGCCTGGGTTTTGGCGCGGCTGGAATTCAGGGGGCGCGTGGCCTGGCAACGCGCCTTGATGCTGCCTTTTGTGGTGCCGACGCTGGTGGCTGCGCTCGGCATTTTGGCGCTGTGGGGGCCGCGTGGTGTGCTGGGAGCGCCCTTGGCTCTGGCGGGCTGGACGTTGGAGGGCAGCCCCTGGATGCTGCTGCTGGGCAATTTGTTTTTTAACTTGTCTTTGGTGGTGCGTGCTGGCATGGACGGTTTGGCACAGGTCAGTGCCCAGCGCGTGGCGGTGGCCCGCACGCTAGGGGCCACACCGTGGCGGGCTTTTTGGCGGGTCGAGTGGCCTGTCATGGCGCCTTGGCTTGCATCGGCTTTGTGCCTGGTGTTTTTGTATTGTTTCACCGGTTTTGGTTTGGCCTTGGTGCTGGGCGGGCAGCACTGGGCCACGGTCGAGGTGGAGATCTACACGCTGATTGCCCACGAGTTGGCCCTGGCCCCAGCGGCCTCGTTGGCCGTGGCCATGCTGGCGCTCACGGGGGGCATGGCCTGGGCCTATGCCTGGGTGGAGCGCCGCTTGGCCAGCCCGGCCCGCATCACCCCGGTGCCTCGCCGTCCTGTGCGGGGGCTGGCCATCTGGAGCGGCTGGGCGCTGGCCTTGGGCGCTTGGCTGCTGTTATGCGGTGCGCCTTTACTGGCCTTGCTGCTGCAGGCGGCGCAAGCTGTGGGCTTCGGGCAGGGCTGGGAAGTGCTGCGCGAGGACGACACCTGGCGGGCGGTGAGCAACACCTTGCGCTTCAGTGGTTTGGCGATGGCGCTGGCCACGGCGCTGGGTGTGCTGCACGCGCTGGCGGGGCAGGCCATGCGCCGCTGGACACCCGCCGCGCTGGCTTGGCGGGCGAGTGCTTATGCGCCGCTGGTGGTGTCGCCCGTGGCCCTGGCTTTTGGTTTGTTGTTGCTTTACCCCCAGTGGCTGGCAAGTTGGCCACTGTTGGTGGCTGCGTACGCCTTGCTGGCTTACCCCTTTGTGGCCAAAGCGCTCACCGCTGCGCTCGACGCGCTGCCCGATCAATACGCCCAGGCCGCTGCCAGCTTGGGTGCCGGGCCTGTGCGCGTCCTGTGGCGCGTGACCTTGCCGCTGGTGGCCCCTGCCTTGCGCCGGGGCATGGCCTTTGCCGCTGCCACCATGCTGGGCGAGTTTGCGGTGTCTTTGTTGCTCGCACGCCCCGAATGGCTGACCTTGAGCACCTTGATTTACCAACGTCTGGGTCGTCCCGGCAGCGCCAACTTGGACGCCGCGCTGGTGCTTTCTGCGGGTCTCATGGCCTTGGCCTTGCTCGCTTTTTGGCTGATCGAAGGGCGGGGTGAACCTCGCCGCGCCCCACACCAGGATTGACCTCATGCTTGAACTGCGCCACATCACCCACCATTGGCTTGGGCCCCAAGGCCAGCGCCAAACCTTGCTGCAGGACGTGAATCTGCGCATCGAAGCGGGCCAAACTGTGGCCTTGCTGGGCGCCTCGGGCAGCGGCAAGAGCACGCTGCTGAAAATCGTGGCGGGTCTGGAGACGCCGGAGTCAGGCAGTGTTTGGCTCGACGGTCAGGACATCAGCGACTGGCCCCCGGAAAAACGCCGCTTGGCCCTGATGTTTCAGGACTTTGCCTTGTTCCCGCACCTGAGGGTGCAGGACAACGTGGCCTTTGGTCTGGTGGAGCAGGGCCTGGGCCGCAACGCTGCGCGGGGGCAAGCGCAGGCGCTGTTGCAGCGCTTTGGCCTGGAGGGCAGGGGCGGCGAGAGGGTGGACACGCTGTCGGGCGGCGAGCAACAGCGTGTGGCTTTGGCCCGGGCACTGATCACCCAACCCCGTGCGCTGCTGCTGGACGAGCCCTTTTCTGCGCTCGACGCCGAGCTGCGGGTCAGCCTGCGCGAAGAGTTTGCCCGCCACATTGCCGAGCACGGCATGCGGGCCTTGCTGGTGACCCACGACGAAGCCGAAGCCCGCGCCATGGCCAGCGCTGCTTGGCGATTGCAAGGCGGCAGCTTGGTCAGTTTGTGGTGAGGTGTTGATGCCGTTGGCGCTTCAAAGTTCCAGCGCCTGCCAGACCCGAATGGCCGCATACGCGTCGTTGGCGGCGTAAACCAGTTGCGCCTCGCTCAGGCGGGCGTTGGCCCAGTTGCTGGTGGCGGCTTTTTTGGACTTCATGAAGCGCTGGTTGAACAGCACCGCCACCGCACCTTTGACGCCCATGTCCTTGCGGTAGCCGCGTTGGTGGAACACGGTGTTGAGCTCCAGGATGCCCTGCGGCTCGATGCCCAGTTTGTGCACGATGCGTTTGCGGTCATCGCCCAAGCCAAACCCGGCTTTGACCATGCCGCTTTGTGCCAACAACTCGGCCGCCACGCTGCGGCAGTCTGGGTCGTGCAACTGAAACACCCAAGCCCGCTCGGGGGTGGACAGTTGCAAGATGTGCGGGCCTTCGGAGGTTTCGCCCACCTTGAAGGTGGGTTTGGATTCGGTGTCAAACCCCCAGGCGCTGGCCCGAGCGAGTTGGTCTTGCGCCTGGCGGGCCTGCGCTCCGGTGCACACCAAGGTGATGCGATCCAAGCCCAGCCTCTCAAAAGGTGGGAGCAAGGCGATGGCGTCTTTGTCGGGTGTGGCGTGGCGGGTGTTCATGCAGGCAGATCAGGGTCCGTGGTGTGACCCTGGACTGTATCGCCTGAGCCCATGACCTTGGCCAAGATGGGTTGGGCCGCCTCGCCACCCTGTCCACGCCAGGCCACGATTTGGTCCGGTCGGATCAAGACCAGGGGGGCTTGGTAAAGGTCAAAGATCTCGGGGCTGGTGTGGTGCACGGCTCTCAAATCCATGCCCATGGTGGCCGCTGCGTTTTCGAATGCGGTGGTGTCGACCGGCTCTGGACCCAAGACCAGCAAGGTCCATTCGGTGTGGAAAGTGTCAAAGAGCGAACGGCCATCGGGAAGCCACGCATGAGGCGGCCTGCCGCCCGGTGTGGCGCAGGGCGTGTAGCTGTTGGCGGCATCGGGCGGGGCGGTGGTGCCGTCACCCACGATGATGTGGCTGCCGTCGTAGCGTCCACCAAAAGTCACCCCTGGGATGTTGAATTCGCGCCGCACATGGCCGTTGAGGTAGTCCGATGCGACGGACCGGGCTGCCTCGCCTTCAGGGCTCTTGTCTTCAAGTTCGGGCACGGCTTCAAAGAGGCCAATCGAGTCGGCAAACTGGCGGGCATAGCCGGTGTTGCGCACGGCCAAGGCGTGACGTTCGTGGTGGTAGCTGTCCAGCAAGGCGGCTGGTGCTTGGCCTTTGAGCACGCTGGCCAACTTCCAGCTCAGGTTGACGGCGTCTTCAACCGCTGTGTTGTAACCCAGGCCCCCGGTGGGGGTGAACAGGTGCGCCGCATCACCGCCCAGAAAGACGCGACCTTTCTGGAAGGACTCCGCGACCAGCGCATGGCCCGCCATCCAGGTGGCCATGGAGAGGATGTCGATGTCGATGGGCTGCCCAAAGGCCTGCGCAAACAAGCGCCGTGCGTCGGCTTCGGTCAGCGCTTCGGTGGCAGCGTCGTCGGCCATTTGGATGTGGAAGGCGAACTCACTCACCCCGTCGACCGACATGATGAAGGCACGCAACTCGGGGTTGACCACCACGTACATCCATGAGCGGTCATTGGGGTTGCGGGCGTAAAACTCGGGCGCCTTGAGGTAGACCGCCAGCATCTTGCCGCCCATGAACTTGCGCTTGAAGCCGGTGGCACCGCCCCAGGCGATGCCCAGCTCCCGGCGCACCATGCTGCGTGCCCCGTCGGCCCCCACCAGGTAAGCGGCTTGCACGTTCAGCTGTTCTTCACCATTGACCGATTGCACCATGGCTTTGATGCCGCCTTCGGTATCCTCGAACGATGCGAGTTGCCAGCCGTAGCGCATCTCGACGCTGGCCTGCTGCTGGGCGTGTCGATGCAGGCAGACCTCCACGAATTTTTGTGACACCCGGTGCGGCAGCTCTGCGGCGCTCCACGAGCCCGACATGTTTTTGATGGCCTGTGGCGCTGCGGCAGCGGTGGGTAGGCGCAGGCGGGCCAGCTCGGTGCCCGCAAAGCGTGTCAGGTAGGCGATGTCGGTGGGGTGGTCGGGCGGCAAGCCCATGCTGCGGATTTCATGTGCAAAGCCCAAACGCCGGAAATGCTCCATGGTGCGTGCTTGGGTGGCGTTGGCCTGCGGGTTAAAAGCGGTGCCGGGCTTGGCATCGACCAGCAGGCAGCGGATGCGGCGCCTGCCCAGCTCAATGGCCAGCATCAGCCCGCAAGGGCCGCCGCCCGCAATGAGGACGTCCACTGTCAATGTGTTGGACATAAATGCATCTGCTCCGTGAGGGTGTCGGTGTGGTTTCAGTCTTCGCGTGCCAGCCGTATCGGCAGCTCGACACTCAGGTACTGGGCGGGCAAGCCCATGCGCTCGGCCGTGGCGGCATCAGACGCAGGTGTGAACGGTCGAACCAGTGAAGCGCGCACACCAAACACGGCGTCTTTGTCGACCCAAGGGTCGGCTTCGTCAAACACTTCGGTGATCAAGCTGCGGTAGCCGGTGGCTTCGACAATGATGTGGAAATGCGCAGGGCGCCAGGCGTCACGATGCGACATGCGCAGGAGCTCGCCCACCGGACCGTCGGTGGGCACCATGTAGGGACGAGGGCGGATGGTGGCCAGCTCGAAGCGACCGTCAGCCTGCACCTTGAGCTGGCAGCGCAGGTTGTCCTGGGGCTGGCTGTCGTCCATTTGCCAGTACATGCCGTTGTCAGCGTTTTGCCAGAAGTCGATGCTGGCGTTGGCCAGCGGCTGTCCGTCGGTGTCGGTCACACGGCCTTGGATCAGCACGGCCTCGCCTTCGTTTTGATTGATCAGGTTGCTGCCGTTGTCCACCCAGGGTGATCCGCGGGTGTGGAAGGGGCCGAGTACGCTGCCTTCGGTGGCGCCGGGCCTCGCGGCCAGCAGGTCCACCAGCGAGGACAGGCCCAGCACATCAGACAGCAAAGTGAACTCGCTGCGCGATGGGCTGCTGATTTCGGCCATCCGGTGCAAGAAGGCGATGCCGTCGCGCCACTCATCGTGGCTGAGGCCGGTTTCGCTGGCAAATGCGTGCAAGTGGTGTACCAGGCGGTTGACCAAGTGGCGTTGGCGTTCACCGTCAATGTTCGCAAAGCTGCTTTTGACGGTGTCAGTCAAGTTGTCTCGGGTGATGTTTTTCATGGCGGGGCAGATTCACAAGGCCAGCAGGCCGACTTGGTTGCGCAAAACGCCAACGCCTTCGATGTCGATCTCTATCGTGTCGCCCGGCTGCATCCACACGGGCGGCTTGCGGGCATAACCTACACCTGCGGGCGTGCCCATGACGATCACGTCACCGGGCTCGAGCGTCATGCAAGCCGACATCATGGCAATCGTGGGCGCCACATGGAACACCATGTCGGTGGTGCTGGCGCTTTGCATCACTTGCCCGTTTAGCCGCGACTCGATGTGCAGGCCCACACAACCGGGCGGCAACTCGTCGGCCGTGACCAAGTGGGGGCCAAAGCCGCCGGTTTGGTCAAAGTTCTTGCCCACGGTCCACTGGGTGGTTTTGCGCTGGTAGTCGCGGAAGGTGGCATCGTTGAAGCACGCATAGGCAAACACCGAGTCGAGCGCCTCAGCCTCGCTAACGTTGCGGGTGGTTTTGCCGATCACCAAGGCCAGCTCGGCCTCGTAGTCCAGCGATGTGGAAATTGGCGGAATCGGGATGGTGCCGCCATGTGCCAGCAAAGACGATGGGCCACGGAAAAAGATGGTCGGGTAGTCCGCCACCTTGTTGCCGCCTTCGGCGGCGTGGTCGTGGTAATTCACGCCCAGGCAAAGGATCTTGCTGGGGCGGGGCACACATGGCAGCAAGCTGACTTGGTCAAGCGGTGTGGCCGAGGCCTTGGCCGCACGCTGGGCAATGCTGGCCATCAGCGCAGGGTTGCCGCTGGCTTGGGCAAAAAAGTCGTTGATGCTCTCGGGCGCTTGGTCCATGCAGTGGCGTATGTCCACCACGGTTTGGCCGAGCAGGACGCCGTATCGTGTGGCGTTGTTTTGTGTGTAGCTGATGAGTTTCATGAGACTTGACCGTGAATGAATCAAATCATCGTATGGGTAAAGTCTTCAGCGAGGTGTCACTCCGGGGCCACGCTTGAACCTGAGCTGAGACGCATCACTTGCGTGCAGGCTTTTTGGTCTTTTCGATGGCTTCTTTGCGCACCGCCCGTTCGGCATCGGCCTTTTTGCCTTCGGCGAGCCACTGGGCAAATTGTTCGGGTGTCTCGATGGTCACGCGGCCCAGGGCCCCGGATCTGAAGTCGTGGATCGCGATGTGGGCGGCCTTGGTGGTGTTGATGCGGCCGCCGCTTTGCATGGCGCCCCGCACCCGGCCGATGGCCTCGAGCAGGGTTTGGTCGGTGTGGCTTTGCACATCGTCGATTTTGTAGCGGTCGGCCAGTGCTTGTGGGTATTGGGGGATCAGGTAGTTCAGCAGCTCCAGTGCCACTTCTTCTTCGTCAAACGCGTTCACACCGATGGCCCCGCTGGCGGCCAGGTTGTAGCCGCTTTGCGCCACGATGATGCGCGGCCACAGCACGCCGGGGGTGTCGTACAGGTAAAAGTCATCGGCCAGTGCGATGCGTGCCTCCTGCTTGGTCACACCGGCTTCGTCACCGGTTTTGGCGGCGCGTTTGCCTTTGAGGGTGTTGATCAGCGTGGACTTACCCACGTTGGGGATGCCGCAAATCAACACCCGCATGGGCTTGACCATGCCGCCCCGGTTGGGGGCCAGTTGCTGGCAGGCGTCGATCAGCGCTTTGGCGGGCGAGCTCATGCTGGTGTCCAGGCCAATGGCGCGAACACCGGGCATGGCGTTGTAGTGGGCCAGCCACTGCGCCGTGCGGACCGGATCGGCCAGGTCTTGTTTGCTCAGGATCTTGAGCGCGGGCTTGCCCTTGATCAGCTCGGCCAACATGGGGTTGGCACTCGACCCCGGCAGGCGGGCGTCCAGCATTTCGATGACGACGTCAATCTCTTTGATACGCTCCCCGATCGCCTTGCGCGTGAGGTGCATGTGTCCGGGAAACCATTGAATCGCCATATAAGAAGCCGCTGCTGACTGAAAGTGCCAAAGGGGTGATTGTCGGGCAGTTCTCAGCCACTTGACGCCAGGTGCACGCCGAGCGCAGTTAACCAAGGCTTGTGAGGCGGTGCTGAAAGGGGACTGTGCGGGCCGAATCTTGGCTTATGACCTGACTGTGGCCGTGATTTATGCCGATGTGGTGGCCTGGCGGGAGCGCGAAGGTCTGCCCCTGGCCATGGCCGACGCCCAGATGGCTGCCACTTGTTTGGCCTACGGTGCCCGGCTGGCCACACGCAATGTGCGGCATTTTGAGGGTTTGGGTGTGCCTTGGGTGAACCCTTGGCAGTCTTGAGGCGGTTTCTCACCCCACTTTGAACACCCGCCAACGCTCATCTGCGTCAGCCCAATCGGACATGGCCTCACCCCTGACAAACATGGCCCAGCGGGTGTGCATGTCGTGGGCCAAATCGGGTGGTGCCACCGCGCCAATGAACTCCTGGGCTCGGCTTGATGGGGTGTTGCCCAAGACAAATGGGATTTCCATGGCATGGGCTGCGCCCAAGCGCCCGCCATACAAAGGCGATGGCCATTCAAACCGGTACAAAAAGGTGGGGCAATGGGCCTGGTGCAGCAGTTGCGCCAAAGCCAAGGTGGGCTTGCCGTAAAAATAGTCGGTCTGGATGCGGCTCAGTGCATCGCCCATGCTTATTTGTGGGCGCTCGGCCCGGTAGCCGTCCAGCGTCTGGGCCAAGGTTTGGGCTGACCAGCCGATGTCCTCTACAAAGGTCCAGACCCTGGACTCATCAATCCGATCAATCTCGCCGTTGGGTACGAGGTAGAAACGCATTTCTTCGGCATTGGAGCCCAGCAAGACCGCACGCTTGGCACCGCCCGAAAGCAGGCGCTTTTCAATCGCTGGCAAGGGCGCCATCTCAATCAGCTGGCCATCGACCACTGGGCGCACGGGAAAGTAATTTCTGGGGCGCAGTCCCCATTGCTTTTTGAGGACCTCATTGCCCATAAACGAGGCCAATGCCCGGGTCAGCGAGGCCAGCGGTACCGCGGCGAGTGCTTGGCGCGTGGGCGCAACACCCAGCACACCGGCCAAGGCATGGCGGATGCGCTGTGCGTCGTCTAGGCTGTGGCTTTGCATGCTGGGGCTTTGCAAAATGACGCGCTCGAACAAGGCCTCACTGCTGGACAAGCCCATCAGGTGGGTGATGGCGCCGGCGCCTGCCGACACACCCGCCACGGTCACGCGGCGTGGGTCGCCGCCAAACATGGCAATGTGCTCTTGTACCCAGTGCAGCGCCGCCAGTTGGTCTTGCAGCCCCCGGTTGGGCGCAGCATCGTCAAAGTGCATGAAGCCATCAACGCCAATGCGGTAGTTGATCGACACAAAAACAATGCCCTGTCGGGCCATGGCACTGCCGTCGTACAAGGCGTCGGATGCGCCACCGCGCATGAAACCACCACCGGGAATCCAGACCATCACCGGCCAAGGACCATCACCTGCGGGCGGGCACCACACATTCAGACTCAGGCAGTCCAGATCGCCTGCGTGGTCAGCACTGCCAGGCAAACCGGCTTGTGCTGCCACGGGGCCAAAACGATCACATGGGCGAACTCCTACCCATGGCGATACCGGTTGTGGTGCTTGCCAACGACGCTCACCTACGGGGGCCGCCGCATAGGGGATGCCCTTGAAAATGCGCAAAGCGGGCGATCCGGTATCCCCCGCAGCAGCGCTGCTGACGCCTTCGATCCAACCCGTGGGCAGTTGCAGGCGCAGACCGTGGGCTAGGTTACTCACTGGCCAGACCCAGTTTGTCGATCAAGGGTTTCCAGACCGCGATGTCGCGCTCGGCCCAGAGCGCCACGTCTGTGGGTTTGCTGGTGGTCAGGGTCACATTCATGGCGTTCATGCGCGTGACGTAAGCGCTGTCGTTGCGGCACTTGTTGGTGGCTTCATTGAGTTTGGCCACCACATCAGCAGGGGTGCCTTTTTTGGCCACGATGGCAATCCAGGCTGGGCGGGCCAGCGCTTGGGGGCCACCGGCTTCGCTGATGGTCGGCACATCCGGCATGAGGCTGGAGCGCTCGGCCGCAAAAACAGCCAGGGGAATCAGTTTGCCCGCTTTGACTTGCGCTGCCGCTGTGCCAATCACCAGCGTCATGGCCTGAATTTGTTGGCCCATCAAGGCGGTCAGGCCGGCGGCTTCACCCACAAAAGGCACATGCGTGGCGGGCCATTTCATGGATTCGGTCAAGGCCGTGGTCAGCAGGTGGGCTGGGCTGCCTTTGCCAGGGCTGCCAAAGTTCAAGCCACCCGCTTGAGACGCTGACACTTTGCCCAGATCGGCGAGTTTGGTCACGCCCGAACCCGCCGGGACCACCAGCACCAGTGGCGAGGTGCCAATGACAGCGACACCATCAAAGTCCTTGATCGGGTCGTAGGGCATTTGCTTGTGCACAAAAGGCGTGATGGTCATCTGCGACATACCGATCGTCATCACGTTTTGCCCGTCGGCGGGCTGGCCTTTCAGGTAGTTGATGGCCAAGATGCCGTTGGCGCCGGGCTTGTTTTGAACCACAGAGGGCTGTCCTGTCTGACGCGAGGTGCACTCTGCCCAGGCCCGGGTCATGGCGTCAGAGCCGCTGCCGGGTGGCTGCTGTGCGACCACCTGCAGGGCTGTTTGAGCTTGGCTGGCCAAGCCCATGGTCAAGGTGGCGGCCAGCAAGGCGGCTTGGGGCAGGGAAAAATTTCTCATGGTGTCTCCTGGGGTTTTGTGGGGATGGACTGGATGAACTCGGACAAGAGGGTCAACTGCGAATCGATGGCGGCAGCGGGCGCGAACGGTCGAACCAGGCCCAGGCCCCGCAATGTGGTCAAAACAAACTGCATGTGTGCTTCAGCCTGTCGATGGATGGCGATCTCGGGGAATGCTGCCAAGAATTGCACGCGCAGGCGCTGTTGAATAAGGGACCGTTGCTCGATGATGTGGGCGGTCATGACGACATCATCAACCGCAGCCAAGTAGGCCGACCAAGCGCTTGCAAAACGCGGCTGGCTGTAAAGCTGCGCCCAGGCTTGTCGGACGAAATGCTCTGACCGGCGGCGCAATCCCCAGCGGGGTGAGGGCCAAAAATCGGTGTCACTTTCGAGTGAATCGATCAGCAGGCTGAGCACTTGCATCATCAAGGCCGCTTTGGAAGGGAAGTGGTGCTGTACCGCGCCGGTGGTCATGCCAGCGGCTTGGGCCACCGCCTGGATGGAAAGCCTGCCCGCGCCTTTTTCTTGCACCAGAGTCAAGGCCGAGTGGAGCAAACGCTCATGTGTGAGTTCTCTTTTGACCTGGTGCAAATTGGGTTTCATGGGGACTGTCAAAGCCTGCGGTGAATTTAAATTAAATTATGGTCGTAATGTAATTTGACGGGCACCATGTTTACCCTGATTCAGCCAAGAGCAGGGCAATACATGCTCAGGAGGGCGCAGGGCATTGCGATTGGCGCATTCGCGGCACCAGGCGTTGCAAAATGGGGCATCAGTACAAACGCCAACCAAGGCGAACAAGGGAGCCCATGAACACAGCCAGTCACTCGCAAGGACCATTGCCGCCTAAGCGCGAGTTCGCCGAGCAGCACATGCACACCATCCTGGCCCGCCTTGCCGGGCCGGGGGCAGTGCCCCGTGCCGACCAAGTGGACGCGGTGCATGCGGTGCTGCAACCGGCGTCGCGCGTGTTGGTGGTGCAAGCCACCGGATGGGGCAAGTCGGCGGTGTACTGGGCGGCCACGCACGCGATCCGCAGCACAGGCGCTGGCCCCACCTTGGTGGTGTCGCCCTTGCTGGCACTGATGCGCGACCAGGTCAGCGCCGCCGAGCGGGCGGGCCTCAAGGCGGCCACGGTGAACTCCACCAACATCGACGATTGGGACAAGGTGTTTCAGCGGCTGGACGAGGACGCCATTGACGTGCTGCTGG
This sequence comes from Limnohabitans sp. 63ED37-2, assembly GCF_001412535.1. Lineage (GTDB taxonomy): Bacteria > Pseudomonadota > Gammaproteobacteria > Burkholderiales > Burkholderiaceae_C > Limnohabitans_A. The sequence goes on from NZ_CP011774.1 coordinate 1,261,443, forward strand.
TCTCGCCCGAGCGGCTGGGCAACCCGCGCTTTGCAGCGCGGCTGGGCGCTTTGTTGGCCCGGGTAGGTTTGATCGTGATCGACGAAGCACATTGCATCAGCGACTGGGGGTTTGACTTCCGGCCCGATTACCAGCGGCTGGCGCGGGCGCTGCTGTCCACGCCCACGGCCAGCGTGTTGGCCACCACGGCCACGGCCAACGAGCGGGTCACGCTGGATATTGGCAAGCAGTTGGGCGATTCCACGGTGACCTTTCGCGGCACGCTGGCCCGCACTTCGCTCACTTTGTCGGTGGTGCCGGGTTTGTCGCCCTTGCAGCGCTACGCCTGGATTGCCGATGCGCTCGAACAATTGCCTGGCTCGGGCATTGTGTATGTGCTCACGGTGGCCGAGGCCGAGCGCTTGACGGCTTTTTTGCGCAGCTGCGGCCATGCGGTGGACGCCTACAGCGGGCAAACCGATGCCGACACGCGTTTGCAAGTGGAAGAGCGTTTGCGCCACAACCAGGTCAAGGCGGTGGTGGCCACGTCGGCGCTGGGCATGGGTTACGACAAGCCGGACCTGGGGTTTTGTGTGCATGTGGGCTCGCCCTCGACCCCGGTGGCCTATTACCAGCAGGTCGGGCGTGCGGGCCGGGCGGTGGCGCATGCCGAAGGAGTGTTGTTGCCGTCAGATGCCGACGAGCGGATTTGGGATTACTTTGCCACCGCGTCAATTCCAGATGCTGCGACAGCCGCCAAGGTGTTGCAAAGCTTGGGCAGCGATGGGCGCAGCTTGCTCGAGATCGAGGCGGACACCGGCGTGCGCCGGGGGCGGCTGGAAGCGCTGCTCAAAATTTTGGCGGTCGAAGGCGTGGTGGACAAAGACGGCTCTGCGTGGCAGGCCACGGGTGTGCCGTATGAGCACGACACGGCCAAATGGACCGCGCTGGCCCAGGTGCGTCAGCAAGAGGCGGGCATCATGCGCCAGTACGCACACGGCCAGGGCTGTCTGATGGCCTATTTGCAGACCGCGCTGGACGATCCAGCGCCCGCGCCGTGTGGCCGATGCTCGGTGTGTACCGGGCATTTGCCGTTTCCGGGGCTGTCGCCTTCAGCCGACAAACTGATCGCCGCAAGGGACTTTTTGCGCGGCATGGATGTGGACATCGAGCAGCGCAAACGCTGGCCGGGTGGGGTGGGGCGCAAGGGGAGCATTCGGGGCTTTGATGCGGGCCGTGCTGTGGCCTTTGCCGACGACCCCGGTTGGGTGGCCGAGCTGCAGGCTTTGCGCCTGGCCACCAGCGGGGCAGGTCATGGCGAGGTGCCGCCTGAGCTGCTGTCCGGGGCTGTGGCCACGCTGGGCCGTTGGGCCAAAAACTGGCCTGCGCGGCCCGTGTGTGTGTTGCCACTGCCCACGCCCAACATGGCGGCCAACCGGCAATTGGCGACGCACATTGCGCAAAAAGGCCGTTTGCCTTTGCACGATGTGTTCAGCTGGCAGGGCGGCCCCGCGCCCGATGACAGCGCCTCCACGCCCGTGGTGGCGCACCTGGAGTCGGCCATCCGCCTGGCTGCCGATGCCGCGCTGCCCGCAGGTCCGGTGCTGCTGGTGGCTACCCAAGTGCGCACCCGTTGGGCTGCCACAGTGGCAGCGGCGCTGCTGCGCGAACGTGGGGCCGCTCAGGTGCTCGTGCTGGCTTTGCATTTGCAGCCTTGAGGCATGATCGGCACTTACTTTTGAACGACCCACACGATGAGCGACGACCCACACGACAGCCCCCTGCTGCAAGAAGCCCGCCTTTGGCAAGACGAAAACTGGACCGCTCAAGTCATCAAGAACGAGGACGACGATGGCTGGGCGGTGGCCATGTTCAAGACGGGTGAGTCCGAGCCCGCCTTGGTCGGGCCCTGGACCATGGGCCGCGACAAAAAGAACCCCAAGCCGCTGGACGGCACGGCCTTCATCACGCTGGTCAAAACCGCCAGCGAGTTTGTGCGCCGCAGCGAACAGCAGCTGCACGCCCAGCTCAACCAGAGCGTGACCGTGAACGGCAAGTACAGCCGTGTCACGGTGCTGCTGCGCATCGTGCCTGACGAAGACAACCCCTATGCGGTGCTGAGCGCGCAGGACGAGGGCGGCGATGAGCTGGCTGAAGTCAAGGTGGATGCCGGCTTCAAATTCAACCGCCAGACCGCGCAGGCTTGGGTGGATGCCGACTTTGCCAAGCCGGGCCAATCGGGCACTGGCAGGCGCTGAAGTCACGCCAGGCTGTCACCTGCGGGCCAGGCCATCACATGGGTGCTTGACTTGCAGGCGCTGAGCTGGCACCTTGGTGGTTGACTTCACCTGCCACGACCTTTCGTGGCTTTGGAAAGACCCCATGAGCCGACAAGCCGCCATTGACCGAGCCCAGCGCCATTTTGACGAGGGCCATTTCCAGCAAACCCTGGCCCGCCGTGTGGCCGCCCCCACCGAGAGCCAAAACCCCGAGCGTGCCCAGCAGTTGGAGGCTTACCTGACGCAAGAGATGCAACCGGCCTTTGAAGCCATGGGTTTTGCCTGCCGTTTGTTGCATCACCCCAAGGCCAAAGCGCCTTTTTTGTGGGCCGAGCGCATCGAAGACCCGGCCTTGCCCACCGCGCTGGGCTACGGCCACGGCGATGTGATCCGGGGCTTGGACAAGGAATGGAAAAGCGGTTTGTCGCCCTGGTCGCTGACCGAGCAAGCCGGGCGCTGGTACGGCCGGGGCATTGCCGACAACAAGGGCCAACACAGTGTGAACCTGCAGGCCATGGCCTGTGTCTTGGCCGAGCGAGGGCGATTGGGCTTCAATGCCAAATACCTGATCGAAATGGGCGAGGAAACCGGCTCGCCGGGTTTGCGCGATGTGTGCGCCGAGCACCGGGAGTTGATGCAAGCCGATTTGCTGATCGCCTCAGACGGCCCAAGGCTGCGTGCAGACCGGCCCACCATTTTTTTGGGCTCGCGCGGCTGCATCAATTTTGAGTTGTCGATCGAAGCGCGTGCGGGTGCGCACCATTCGGGCAATTGGGGTGGCCTGATTTCCAACCCCGGCATTCAGATGGCGCACGCGCTGGCCAGCCTGGTGTCAGCCACGGGCGAAATTCTGGTGCCCGAGTGGCGACCTGCCGAATTGCCCGCATCGGTGCGCCGTGTGCTGGCCGATTGCGAGGTGGATGGCGGTGCCGACGGGCCGGTGATCGAGCCCGAATGGGGCCAGCCGGGCCTGAGCCCCGCCGAGCGCGTGTTTGGTTGGTCTTCATTTGAGGTGCTGGCCTTCAAGACCGGCAACCCCGACACACCGGTCAACGCTATTCCGGCGCGGGCCTGGGCTTGTGGCCAGCTGCGCTTTGTGGTCGGCATTGACCCGGATGACATCCTGCCCGCCTTGCGCAGGCACCTGGACCGGCACGGTTTTGGGATGGTGAAGGTCAAAGCCGCGCGGGACGAATTGTTCAAGGCCACCCGCATCGACCCCGACGACGACTGGGTGCGCTGGGCGGTAGATTCTCTGGCCAGCACCACGGGTAAAAAACCGGCGGTGCTGCCCAACCTGGGCGGCTCATTGCCCAACGACATCTTCACCGACGTGTTGGACCTCAAAACCATTTGGGTGCCGCACTCTTACCCAGGTTGTTCGCAGCACGCACCCAACGAGCATTTGCCGGCCGAATTGTTGCGCGAGGCCTTGACGGTCATGACCGGTTTGTATTGGGATCTGGGCTCGGGCGCTGTGCCTGCGCTGTCACGTTGAAAGTCTGAAATGAACGCACGCTACACCTGTTTTTGCCAAATCTCGGACCTGTTCGATGCCGAGCCCTCGCTGCGCGAAACGCGCCAGCACCTGCACAAATTTCCGGAGTTGTCGTTTCAGGAAAAATCCACCGCGCAATGGGTGGGCGATCGCCTAGAAGGCTGGGGCTACTGCGTCACGCGCAATGTGGGCGGGCATGGCCTGGTGGCCACACTGCAAAACGGCGCAGGCCGGGGCATCGCCTTGCGGGCCGATATGGACGCTTTGCCAATCCACGAAGAATCCGGTAAACCCTATGCCAGCGCCCATGCCGGCACCATGCACGCTTGTGGTCACGATGGCCACACGGCCATGCTGATGGGTGCAGCGCAGCAATTGGCCAAAACGCGGCAGTTTCAGGGCACGGTGCACCTGGTGTTTCAACCGGCCGAAGAGGCGGGCAAAAACAGCGGCGCGCAGCAAATGATTGCCGATGGTTTGTTCGAACGTTTTCCGTGTGATGCGATATTTGGCATGCACAACCACCCGGGGGCGGCGCAGGGCACTTTCATGTTTGGAAAGGGCGCTTTCATGTCGGCCTCTGACACTTGCCGCATCAAGGTCATTGGCCGTGGCGGCCATGCGGCCCGGCCCCACCAAGCGGTGGACCCGGTGATGATCGCGGGCAGTTTGATCATGGCTTTGCAAACCGTGGTTTCGCGCAACATCGACCCGACCCAGACGGCGGTGGTGACCATCGGCTCGGTGCATGCTGGCCAGGCGTCCAACGTGATCCCCGAGTTCGCCACCTTGGGCTTGAGCATCCGATCGTTCAGCCCTGAGGTGCGTAACCGCTTGCAAGAGCGCATCACGCATTTGGTGCGGGATCAGGTCAGCTCCTACGGCGGCGAGGTGGAGATCGAGTACGAGCGAGGGTACCCGGTGGTGATCAACAGCGAGGCAGAAACCGAATTCGCGCGTCAGGTGGCCGAGGAATTGGTGGGCCCTGAGCAGGTGGTTTTTCCCTTCGGACCTGTCACGGGCAGCGAAGACTTTGCGTATTACCTGCAGCACAAGCCCGGCAGTTTTTTGCGTTTAGGCAATGGCCTGGACAGCGTCATGCTGCACAACGCCAAATACGATTTCAACGATGCCAATTTGTCGGTAGGTGCGGCGTATTGGACGCGCCTGGTAGAGCGCTTTTTGAACGAGCCAGCCACGCTGGCCGATGTTTTGTAAGAGCGGTCTCCGACCGCGATGCGCTTGAGGTTCCATGTTCGCGGCCAGAGTCCGCTCCTACGAGGGGAATCACCTCGGGTCCAGGTGCATCATGCCCACCCCTGTGGGCATTGAAACGCTGGTTGCTCCGAATGAATTTGGCGATCAGTCGTCCAGGCCCGTGGCCCCGATTCGGTGGGGCAGGGGTTGGGGGCCGCAAATGCGGTACATGACCTGGCCGGGCCAAGAAAGATAACCGTCCAGACGCCTTGAAAACAGCACGCCATCGGTCTGGCTGGTGAAGGTGGTTCGGCCTTTGGCGCCGTGGGGGTTGGCCGGATCGATCACATCGCAAATGGCCTGCCCTTTTTTGACCTTGGCACCTGGCTTGACATGGAACACCAAAAAGCCAGTGCAGGTGCTGTAGCCCACATCCATGCCGCTCATGGGGGCGGGCGCGGTTTTCAATTTCTTGAGGGGTGCGGCCTTGCCGCCGACCACACCCTGTCGCACCAGCCAGCGGTACAGGTTCTGCGCATCGGACTGGCCCAATGCGTCGCTCACATCGTGCTGACTGCGCATCTCCACCGTCACTGACATGCAAGCTTGTGGAATGTTCGCTTGGGGGAACTGCTCGGCCAGTCGTGCCCACAGCACACTGTTGACGCCTGAAAACGTCAGGGCCTTGGGGTAGGGGTCGTTGTACATCGTGGCTTCAACGCCCAGGTCGGCCGCCAGAGATGTCAAAGTGCCTGTGGCCACATCGTTTTTAGCGCCAAACAAATGCAAGGCAGCATAAATATCGCAGTGCAGGTCCAGCACAAAATCGGCATCGCAACTGAGTTTTTGCACCTCAACGCGCAAGGTGCCCAACTCGTTCAAGGGCTTCAATGCTTTCAGGCTGTCTTGGGCAGCTTTGCGGATGGTGCGCACGTTGGTATCGGCGTCTGCGCCCAGTTTGTTGCCCACGCGCGCGGCCACGGCATCGCTCAGATCGATCCAGTTGCGGTTGAAGTTTTCATAGCTCAGCAAGTTGTAGCGGCCCGCGTGCGAGTTACCTACCAACTGTGCTTGCCCAATCGGGTTGACCGTGGGCACCAAAATGATTTCACCTTGAATCAAGCCTTTTTGGTTGGCTTCGGTGAGCAGGGGCATCAGGTGGTGCAAGGCCATGGTGCCGGGCATTTCATTGGCATGGATGGCCGCTTGCATGTAGACCTTGGGTCGTGCCCCTGCTTTGCCAAATCGCAGCACCGAAATGTTGCGTTGGGTGCCAGGCGTCATGCTGGGCAAAGTGATGGAACTTTTCTTGAAGGCCATGCTGTCTCCTGATGGATTGTTTTGATTGAATCTAAAGCATAACCCTAATGCTGTTCGACACATTTAGGGGTAACGTGTAGTTCAAGCCTTGTGGCTTTTTTTCAACTTTCATATCAGGAGACGACCATGGATGAAAAAGCAGTGCGCGGATTGATTGAACAGGTCCGGGAAAATGTCATCAGCCGAAAGGACTTCATTCGCAACATGCTCGGGTATGGATTGACCGTGCCGATGGCCGCTCAAATGCTGTTGACTTCTGGCCTGGCTCAGGCCCAAACGGCTTCCGCCTATAAGCCCACCAAACGCGGTGGCGGCGGTCCATTGAAATTGCTCTGGTGGCAGGGCCCCACATTGCTGCAGCCTCACTTTGCCAGTGGTACCAAAGACCAAGAAGGCTCGCGCATTTTTTATGAGCCCTTGGGTGCCTGGGACAGCGATGGCAACATGATTCCCATTTTGGCCGCTGAAGTGCCGTCTTCCGCCAACGGTGGCGTTTCCAGGGACGGTAAAACCATCACCTGGAAGTTGAAGAGAAATGTGCAGTGGCACGATGGCAGGCCATTCACGGCTGACGATGTGGTGTTCACCTACGAATATGCTTTGGATCCGGCAACTGCCGCTTACACCGCAGGCACCTATAAAGACATCAAAGTGACCAAGGTCGACAGCCACACGGTCAGGGTGGAGTACCAGAAGGCTTCGCCGTTTTGGGCGGACCCGTTTTGCAGTGCCGCTGGCATGATCATTCCGAAACATGTTTTTGGAGCCTTCAAAGGGGCCACATCGCGCGACGCACCGGCCAACCTCAAACCCGTGGGCACTGGCCCCTACAAATTCCTGGATTTCAAGCCGGGCGACATGTTGCGCGGTGTGATCAATACCAATTACCACGAAGCCAATCGCCCCTACTTTGACACCATCGAGATGAAGGGCGGCGGGGACGCTGTGTCGGCGGCGCGCGCTGTGTTGCAAACCGGTGAGTACGACTACGCCTGGAACTTGCAAGTCGAAGACGAGTTGTTGCTTCGCTTGGAACAAGGCGGCAAGGGCAAAACATACATCACCCTGGGTGGCAACATCGAGTTCATTCAACTCAACTTGGCCGATCCCTGGACCGAAATTGACGGTGAGCGTGCCCACCCCAGCTCCAAACACCCCATCCTGTCAGAGCTGGCCGTGCGCCAAGCCCTGAACATGTTGGTAGACCGTGCGGGCATTCAGAAATTCATTTATGGACGCACCGGCATTGCCACGGCCAACTTCCTGAACAACCCCCAGCGCTTCGCTTCCAAAAACACCAAATTCGAGTTCAACATCGATAAAGCCATTCAGGTGCTGGAGACGGCTGGCTGGAAAAAAGGCTCAGATGGCATTCGCGAAAAAGGTGGCAAAAAACTCAAGTTTGTGTTCCAGACATCCATCAATGGCCCACGCCAAAAGACTCAGCAAATCATCAAGCAAGCGGCGCAACGGGCGGGCATTGATTTGGAACTGAAGTCGGTGCCGGCCTCGGTGTATTTTTCGTCCGACCCCGCCAACCCGGACACTTACACCAAGTTCTTTTGCGACATCCAGATGTTCACCACCACCATGCCGCAGCCCGACCCTGAGGTGTTCATGAACCAGTACCTGAGCAACCAGTTTGCCACCAAGGCCAACAAGTGGCTCGGACGCAATTCCACGCGTTACAGCAACCCGGAGTACGACAAAGCCTACCTGGAGGCGCAGTCTGAAATGGACCCGGTCAAACGGGCCGCCTTGTTCATCAAAATGAACGACATGCCCATCAATGACGTGGCCATCATTCCTGTGGTTTACCGGCCGCGCACTGCGGGTGCCGTGAACAACCTGGTCGCGCCTTTAAGCGGCTGGGACAACGACCTGTGGATGCTCAAAGACTGGTACCGAAACGTTTAATCCATGTTTCACTATGTTTTGCGGCGACTCCTGATCGCCGTGCCCAGTTTGTTGGGCATCAGTTTGTTGCTGTTCACTGTGCTGGCCATGGCCCCGGGCGATCCATTTTCGGAACTGGTCTCCAATCCGAACATTCCGCCCGAGGTGGCTTTGTCCTTGCGTGAAAAGTTCGGCCTGGACGACCCCCTGATGGTCCGTTACTGGAACTGGCTTGTGGCCATGGTTCAAGGCGATTGGGGTTACTCCTTCATCAGCCGCATCAATGTCGAGACGCTGATCATGGACCGCATCCCGGTCACCTTGCTGGTGATTGGATCGTCGCAACTGTTGGCCTTGTGCATTGCCATTCCGGTGGGTGTTTATGCCGCGACTCGGCCTTACTCCTTGTTTGACCAGATCGCGAGCACCTTGGCCTTCATCGGGTTTTCATTGCCCACGTTCTTCACAGGCATCTTGCTGATTTTGTTTTTCAGCATCCATCTGGACTGGTTGCCATTTGTCTACCGGGCCGATATCCCTGAAACAGGTTGGCGCTTTTTCTGGGAGCATTTCAAGCAAATGATCATGCCCGTCGCCGTGTTGGGCTTGTTCCAGGCGGGTGCGTGGACGCGCTATGTGCGGTCGGCGGTGCTCGATGTGATTCGCTTGGACTATGTGACCACGGCGCGCTCCAAGGGCTTGTCAGAAAAAGTGGTCATCACCAAGCATGTTCTGCGCAACGCGATGATCCCGGTGGTCACTTTGGTGGCCCTGCAGATGCCCGCCATTTTTGGTGGGGCCATCGTGACCGAGCAGATTTTCCGGGTGCCAGGCATTGGCTCCTTGATCATCAGTTCCATGTTGGCCAACGACACGCCGGTGGTGATGGCGGTGACCTTTGTTTTCTCCGCGCTGGTGATTGCGTGCAACCTCATTGCAGATATTTTGTATGGCTGGCTTGACCCCCGTATCTCCTTTGCCTGAGAAGGCCCCCACTCCCCGAGCGCCAGTGTCGCCAGGCCGCGAGGCTTGGCGACGTTTCAAACGTCACCGGCTGGCAGTGGTGTGCGCCTTCGTTTTGGGCTTCATTATTTTGGCGGTGCTGTTGGGGCCCTGGATTTGGCGTGTGCCGATCAACGAGATCGACTTCACGGCCCGCATGCAAGGGCCCTCCTGGCGGCACCCTTTGGGCACGGACGATTTGGGGCAAGACCTGCTGGCCCGCATGTTGTATGGCGGGCGCATTTCTCTGGCGGTGGGGTTGGCCGCGATGCTCATTGCCATCACCGTCGGGGTGGTGGTGGGCGCGGTGGCGGGCATGTCCAAAGGCCCGGTCGATGTGTTCCTCATGTGGCTGACCGATTTGTTCTTGTCTTTGCCCCAGTTGCCTTTGCTGTTGCTGATTTTTTACCTGTTCAACGACACCCTTAAGAAATGGGTGGGCACCGAAATGGGGGTGTTCATTTTGGTGGTGGCGGTGATTGGTGGTTTGCGCTGGATGCCAGTGGCCCGCTTGGTGCGTGCCCAATTCCTGTCGCTGCGCGAAAAGGAATTCGTGGAAGCCGCGCGTGCTTTGGGCGCCAGCCCCTGGCGACAGGTCACGGTGCACATCTTGCCCAATGCCATGGGGCCGGTGATTGTGGCGGCCACCATTGACGTGGCGGCGGCCATCATTGCCGAGTCCACATTGTCCTTTTTGGGCTTGGGCTTTCCACCCGACATCCCGACCTGGGGCCGCATTTTGTTTGACGCCAAGGACAACATGGACGTTGCGCCGCACTGGGCCTTGTTTCCAGGCTTGTTGATTTTCATCACCGTGTTGACCATCAACTACATCGGTGACGGTCTGCGTGATGCCTACGATCCGCGCCGCGTGCTTTAAAGAGGTTGACGGATGAGCCAAGCGTTGTTGAAAGTCCAGGATCTGCAGGTGCACTTTGACACCGATGACGGTGTCTTGCATGCGGTCGATGGGGTGAGTTTCCACATCGACCGCAGCGAGACGCTGGGTGTGGTGGGGGAGTCCGGTTGCGGCAAAAGCGTCACGGCCATGACCATCATGAAGCTGTTGGCCATGCCGCCGGGGCGCATTGCCCATGGCCAGATCTGGTTTGAAGGGCAGGATCTGGTGCAGGCCGACTCGGCGGCTATGCAAAAGATCCGTGCCCGAGAGATCGCCATGGTGTTCCAAGAGCCCATGACCTCGCTCAATCCGGTCTTGACCGTGGGCGAGCAAATTGCTGAATCCTTGCGCTTGCACGAAGGCTTGAGCGCCAAGCAGGCCAAGGCCCGCGCCATCGAGATGCTGGGCCTGGTGAATATTCCCAAACCCGATCAACGGGTTCATGATTACCCGCACCAGTTTTCAGGTGGCATGCGCCAGCGCGTGATGATCGCCATGGCCCTGTCGTGCAAGCCCAAATTGTTGATTGCCGACGAGCCCACCACGGCGCTGGATGTGACGATTCAGGCGCAGATTCTGGACCTGATGGACCGGCTCAAATCGCAGATGGGCATGTCCATCTTGCTGATCACCCATGCCATGGGTGTGGTGGCCGAAACCTGCCAGCGGGTGGTGGTCATGTACGCGGGCCGTGTGGTCGAAGAAGCCTCGGTCGAGGACTTGTTTGGCGCACCCGCCCATCCCTACACACAAGGCCTGATCCGCTCCATTCCCCGCCTGGACCTGGACAGCGCGCACAAGCAGCGCCTGCACGCCATTCCCGGCTCTGTGCCCAAGTTGATCCTTCCACCTCCCGGATGCCGTTTTGCGCCCCGGTGCCCGCTCGCCAACGCCCGTTGTGCGTCCGAGATGCCCGAGTTGCGCGAATTGACCCCCGGACACCGCGTGGCTTGCCACTTTGCGACATGACTTCAGAAACTGATTCTTTGTCCCCCGCTGCGCACGCATCCGGTGCGGCCAGCCAAGCGCCCGACCTGTTGCAGGTCAAGGGCCTGACCAAATACTTCCCGATCAAAGGCGGTCTGCTCAGCCGTGAAGTGGGCCGTGTGCACGCTGTGGATGGTGTGTCGCTCAGCATTGCGGCGGGGGAGACCCTGGGCATGGTGGGCGAGTCCGGTTGCGGCAAGTCCACCACTGGACGCTGCATTTTGCGGCTGATCGAGCCCAGCGCGGGCGAGGTCCGCTTCAACGGGCAAGACGTCACCGCCATGAACCCGCAGGCGCTGCGCGAAGTGCGGCGTGACATGCAGATCATTTTTCAGGACCCCTTTGCCTCGCTCAACCCGCGCATGTCGGTCGAGGCCATCATTGGCGAAGCCCTGACCATCCACAAGCTCACCAAGTCGCCCTCTGAATACCAGGCCCGGGTGGTGGATTTGCTGGAAACCGTGGGTCTGAACGCTGACCACATGCGGCGCTTTCCACACGAGTTTTCGGGTGGCCAGCGCCAGCGCATCGGCATTGCCCGTGCCTTGGCCGTGTCGCCCAAACTGATTGTGTGTGACGAGCCGGTGTCGGCCCTCGATGTGTCGATTCAGGCGCAGGTCATCAACTTGCTGGAAGACCTGCAGGCCAAAATGGGCCTGACCTATTTGTTCATCGCGCACGATTTGTCGGTGGTCGAACACATCAGCAACCGGGTGGCCGTGATGTACCTGGGCCGCGTGGTTGAGATCGCCCCGTCGCGTGATTTGTACACCCGCCCCAAGCACCCCTACACCGTAGCTTTGCTCTCAGCCGTGCCCATTCCGGACCCCAAGGCCAAAAAGCAACGCATCGTCCTCACGGGCGATGTGCCCAACCCCGTCAACCGCCCCAGTGGCTGCCACTTTCACCCCCGCTGCCCCAAGGCCACCGAGCGTTGCAAGGTGGAAGAGCCTGTGCTCAAAGCTGTGGGTACGCAACACCAGGCCGCTTGCCACTTGAACGATTGACGAGGTGCAGATGCAGGCCCCGGTGACTTTGCTGGTGCATGGTGGCGCAGGCACCTTGACGCGTGTCGACCTCAGCGCGGCGCAAGAGCGTGAATACCGCGATGCCTTGGGCCAGGCTCTGAGGGCAGGGCAGTCACTGCTGTTGCAAGGCGGTACCGCTCTCGATGCGGCGGTGGCGGCGGTTTGCGTGTTGGAAGACTGTCCCTTGTTCAATGCAGGAAAAGGTTCGGTGTTCACCCATGAGGGCCGCAACGAGATGGACGCTGCCGTCATGGACGGCGCCACGGGTCAGGCCGGTGCTGTGGCCGGTGTGGTCGCGGTGCGCAACCCGATTTTGGCGGCTCAGGCGGTCATGCAACGCAGCGGACATGTGTTTTTGTTGGGCCAAGGGGCGGAGGCTTTTGCCCGAGCACAGGGCCTGGCTCTGGAGGGGCCCGGTTACTTTCACACCGAGCACCGCTGGCAGCAGTTGCAAGCCGCTTTGGCCCAAAACCAGGTGATGCTGGACCACGACGGGCAGCACCACCAAGCTCTCCCTGGGGCAGACCCACTGGACCGCAAGTTCGGCACGGTGGGGGCCGTGGCGCTGGACGCGCATGGCCACCTGGCCGCAGCCACATCCACCGGCGGCATGACCAACAAAATGTTTGGCCGCGTGGGTGATTCGCCCCTGATTGGCGCAGGCACCTACGCGTGCGACGACACGGCGGCCGTTTCGGCCACCGGTGCGGGGGAGTTCTTCATACGCGGTGTGGTGGCGCACGACATTGCGGCCCGCATGGCCTATGGTCGCTTGAGTTTGGCTAAGGCCACCCAAGCCACCATGCGCGACAAACTAGACGCCACAGGTGGTCGAGGCGGGGTGATCGCGCTGGACCGGCATGGCCATTACAAGTTGGCTTTCAACACAGAGGGCATGTACCGTGGCGTGGTTCAAGGCCATGCACAACCCCAGGTTGCGATTTATCGGGCATGAGCCCGCAAGACGTCGCTCGCCAACTGGGGTGCCCGATTGCCTACACTTGAGCCCATGAACGCAGCCCCATCTTTTTTACCCAACACCGGCCCCTTGGCCGGACTCAAGGTCCTCGAATTGGGCCAACTGATCGCAGGCCCTTTTGCGGCCAAAACCTTGGGCGATTTCGGCGCCGATGTGGTCAAGATCGAGCCGCCCGGCGCGGGCGACCCTTTGCGACAGTGGCGCCTGATGAAGGACGGCACCTCGGTCTGGTGGCAGGTGCAGTCGCGCAACAAACAGTCTTTGGCGCTGGACCTCAAGCAGCCCGCCGCGCAGGACATCGTGCGCCAGCTGGCGGCCGAGAGTGATGTGTTGATTGAAAACTTCCGCCCCGGCGCGATGGAAAACTGGGGTTTGGGGCCTGAGGATTTGCTGGCCCTCAACCCGCGCCTGATCATGCTGCGCGTGAGTGGTTACGGCCAGACCGGCCCCTACCGCGACCGCCCGGGTTTTGGCGTGGTGGGCGAGGCCATGGGCGGCATTCGCCACCTCACGGCCGAGCCGGGCCGTGTGCCGGTGCGTGTGGGCATCAGCCTGGGCGACACGCTGGCGGCTTTGCACGGCGTGATCGGGATCTTGATGGCCTTGCACGAGCGCAAGAACTCGGGCCGGGGCCAAGTGATTGACGTGGCTTTGTACGAGGCCATGTTCAACTGCATGGAAAGCCTGCTGCCCGAGTACAGCGCTTTTGGTGCGGTGCGTGGCCCTGCGGGCAGCGCTTTGCCCGGCATTGCGCCGAGCAACGCCTACCTTTGCAAGGACGGTGGTTACGCCCTGATTGCGGGCAACGGCGACAGCATTTTCAAACGCCTGATGGCCGAAATTGGCCGCGACGACTTGGCGCAAGACCCGGCCCTGAAAGACAACACAGGGCGTGTTGCCCGTGTGGCCGAAATCGATGGGGTGATTGGGCAGTGGACCGCGCAGCTCACGGTGGACGAGGTGCTGGCCGCGCTGGACCGCGCCAGTGTGCCGGCTGGGCGCATCTACACCGTGGCCGACATCGTGCAGGACCCGCACTACCTGGCGCGAGACATGTTGCAAACTGTGCGCATGCACGATGGCAGCGATTTGATGGTGCCCGGAATCGTGCCCAAGCTCTCGCGCACGCCCGGCGGCCACCGCCGCAACGCACCGGGTGTGGGGCAAGACAGCGATGCGGTGCTCAGTGGCATGGGCCTGACTGCCACGCAAATCCAGGCACTGCGCGAGCAGGGCATTGTGGCCTGACGTTTTTTTCAGCTGCCGAATTCAAAGAGGAGTGAAGAATGATTGACCACTTGGACCATCTGGTGCTGACCACCTGCGATGAAGCCGCTTGCATCGACTTTTACACCCGTGTGCTGGGCATGCAGTTGGAGAGCTTTGTGGGCGGCACGCCCCCGGTTCAGCGCCAGGCCTTCAAGTTTGGTCAGCAAAAAATCAACCTGCATGTGCGGGGCCGAGAGTTTGAGCCCAAAGCCCATTTGCCCGTGCCGGGGGCCTTGGATTTGTGTTTCATCGCCAGCGTGCCCCTCGATGAAGTCATGGCCCGGGTGGCCCAGGCCGATTGGCCGATTGTGGAGGGCCCGGTCTTGCGCACCGGGGCGACCCAGAAGATCCGCTCCATCTACCTCAGAGACCCCGACCTCAACCTGATCGAGATCTCTGAGTTGGTTTGAGTGCTGTCACTGCGTGACAGCAGGGCGTGTTACTGCGCCTTGGCGCCTGATTCCTTCACCACCTTGGCCCATTTGGTGATTTCGCTGGCTTGGTAGCGGGCCAGCTCTGCGGGGCTGGACAGCACCGGGTCAAGGCCCAGGGTTTTGAGGCGCTCTTGAACATCCGGCAGTTTGAACACCCGCAGCACTTCGGCATTGAGCTTGTCAATCACGGGGCGGGGCACATTGGCTGGGGCAAACATGGCAAACCAGGTGGTGGCTTCAAAGCCAGGTACTGTTTCGGCCACGGTGGGCACATCGGGTGCGGCCGGTGAGCGGGTGGCGGTGGTTTGTGCCAAAGCCCGGATCTTGCCCTCTTTGGCCATGGGCAGGGCCGAGGGCATGTTGTCAAACATGACCTGAATGCTGCCGCCGATCAAATCGGGAATGGCAAATTGACGGCCTTTGTAAGGCACATGCTCCATGGTGGTGCCGGTGAGCGACTTGAAGAGTTCGCCCGAGACGTGCACCGAGGTGCCGATGCCGGGGGAACCAAACGAGAGTTTGTTGGGGTTGGCCTTCATGTAGGCGATCAACTCGGGCACGTTTTTGACGGGCAGGGCGTTGTTGACCACCAGCAAGTTGGGGGCCGAGGCGATCAGCGAGATGGGGCTGAAGTCCTTGACCATGTCGTAGGGCATTTTTTCGTACAGGGCCCCGTTGATGGAATGGGTGCCCACGGTGCCCATGACGATGGTGTGGCCGTCAGCGGGCGACTTGGCCACGTTGTCCGCGCCAATGTTGCCGCCCGCGCCGGGTCGGTTGTCCACCACCACCGGAAAGCCCAACTGCGCTTTTTCGCTGAACAGCCGCGCCAAGATGTCGGGCGCTCCCCCCGACGGAAAGGTCACCACCAAGCGCAATGGCTTGGTGGGAAAGGCTTGGGCCACAGCGTTGGTGGCGCTGAATGCCCCCAGGCCCAACAGCAAGAGGCTGAGGCCAACTTGCCGTTTGAGCGGCGAGGCCAGTTGAGCGCGGGACGAGGTGATGCGAGAGCGGAACGGGTTGATGGGCATGTTTTGTCTCCTTGGGGTTTTCACTTTAGGACGCGTGGTCAGCCTCGTGCATGGTGAAAACCCTTTGCGCCAGGCCCCAGGCTGTCATCTGTGTGACGCGCCAAGCGAATGCCGGGCCCGAGTGCCTGGGTGTCTGCCGCGAGTCGTGCCAGCATCAGGCCACAATGGCGAGGATTGACCCATACCTAGCCCATGTTCCCGACGCCCACCACCCATCCCCTGCAAGCTTGGCAAGTCATGCTCGGGGGCATTTGCGGGCTGGTGCTGACCATTGGTCTGGCCCGTTTTGCCTACACGCCCTTGTTGCCCGCCTTGCAGGCGCAAACCGGTTTGAACGATGCCGTAGCCGGGGGCTTGGCCGCCATCAATTACGCGGGATACATCGTTGGGGCCCTGGTCACGGCCTGGATGGACGATGTGCGCTGGCGTCACCGTTTTTACAGCGCAGGCCTGTGGATGGCCTTGCTCACCACGGCGGCCATGGCTTTATCGAGCTGGTTGCCCGCCTGGGGGCTGTGGCGTTTTTTGGGCGGTTTGTGTGGCGCCACGGGCATGCTGCTGGGTTCGGGCCTGGTGTTGGGCTGGCTGATGCGCCAAGGGCGACGGCCGGAGCTGGGGGTGTTGTTCATTGGCCTGGGGCTGGGCATTGTCGTGTCGGCGCTGGGTGCCTGGGTCTTGTCGGACATCTGGGCGCTGTGGTCGGACCAGTGGTTGGCTTTTGCCGCGCTGGGCGTTGTGTTTTTTGTGCCCGCCTGGTTGTGGCGGCCGCCCGTGCCACCCATGCCCACCGCAGCATCGACTGCCCATGCGCAGCCGCAGGTCTCGCGCCGCTGGATGGCGACCATGGCCTTGAGTTACTTTGCGGCGGGCTGGGGCTTTGTCATCAGCGCCACCTTCACCGTGGCCATTGTCGAGCGCGAACCGGCTTTGGCCGGGCAGGGCGCTTTGGCTTGGGCGTTGGTGGGGCTGGCGGCCATGCCCGCCGTGTTTTTGTGGGACCGCGTGGCCAGAAAGTTGGGTGACATCCCAGCTTTGCTCTTGGCTTTCGGCCTGCAGACCGTGTCCATCGTGTTGCCGGCCTTATCGGGATCACTCACCGCAGCGCTGGCCGGTGCTGTGGGTTACGGCGCGACCTTCATCGGCATTGTCAGTTTGACCTTGGCGCTGGTGGGGCGGCGTGCACCCCAAAACCCGGGCAAGGCGATGGCCCGTTTGACCCTGAGTTACGGCGCTGCACAGATGATCGCGCCCGTTGTGGCCGGGGCCATGGCGCAGGCCACGGGCAGTTTCAAAGGCGCACTGTGGCTGACGGCCGCTGTCATGCTGGTGGGCATGGTGCTGCTCTTGGCTTTGCCCAAAGAGGATTAAATCCCCAGGCTTTGCAGCTGCACCAGTCCTTTGGGGGTTTGCAGGCTGGCCACCAAATTGGCCGGTCCGGTTTCGATGGCGATGTGGGCCAAACCGATGGCATCAAAAGCGGCTTGCAGCTTGGCACCGCTGGGGTGACTCACGGTGAGGCTTTGCAGCGTCACACCCGAGCGGGGCAGGCTGTTGCGTGGGTGCAGGCGCAGCGGGTCGGTGGCCTCGGGCTTGCCCCACTGAATCAGGGTGGGCAAGCAACCGTTGAACAAGCGTTCACCGTCATCGCGCACGGTGATTTGCCAGTTGAGCGTGCCTTTGCTCGATTTGCGGCTGGCGTGCACCACCTGACCGCGCTCAATGCCTTGTGTGCGCAGCACATGGCGGGCGGCTTTGACGTCCTCGGTGCTGCTGACAAAGTGGACCAGCCGGGGGCCTTGCGCCACTGCTTTTTGTAAGGTGGGGTTGTCCATGTCGAACCAGCGCGGCACCTGGGCGCGTTTGGGGATCACCGCCAAGGGGTTGATGGCGATGATTTCGAAATAGGCCAGAGGAAATTGCGGCGAAGCAATTTTGAAAAGGCGGTTGTGGGTGCCGTATTTTTCATGCTCGCCACCGGGGCCAGGGGTGATGCCCAAGGTATCTTCGCACCATTGCACGCCCTCGTCCAGCGAGGCGGCCATCACCACCAGGTGATCAATTTGAGTTTTCATGGTTTGGCATTGTCGCTGTTCACAGGCACCCGGCGTGCACCATTGAAGCGTTTTTGCCAATAGGCGCTGCGCATATCGTCAATGTTGACGGCTTTGCCAGCGCGTGGAGCGTGGATGAATTTGCCATCGCCCACGTAAATGCCCACATGGCTGAAGGTGCGGCGCATGGTGTTGAAAAACACCAGATCACCGGGTTTGAGCTCATCGCGTTCGATGACCTCTGTGGCCCGGGCCTGGTCAACGGCGCGGCGCGGCAAAATTTGTCCGACCGATTTTTCGTAGAGATGACGTACAAAGCCGCTGCAATCAAAACCCGTGCTCTCGGTGTTGCCGCCACGGCGGTAGGGCACGCCCAACAAGCCCATGGCCTGCTCCACCATGCCAGCGGCTTGGTCGCCGGCCTTGTCTTTGACCACGCTCAGTTGGGAGCCGATTTGAGAGACGAGGCCGCGCTCGGTCAGGCCCGCTGCCGGAGTGTCTTCTGTCGGAGAAGACCAAGCAGGCAGGTTCAGGGCGGCGAGTACCGATAAAAAAAGAATCCAACGCATAGCCCGCCAGCATAACGGATATTTTTGGATTAAATCATGGGGCGACTACGGTGCCCGTTGAATGGCTACCCACCCTGTCAACCCTTTGGGTTTGCAGTGGCTTGGGCTGCTGCGACAATCCGTATCCAGAAACTCTCAGGACAAAACATGTTGATCGATGCAGATGAAAGCCAATTGGTGCTGGTGGATTTTCAGGCCCGTTTGAAGCCCGCGATGCTGGACGCGGACGCCGTTTGGGCCAATGCCGCACGATTGGCCACCTTGGCCCAGGCCCTCGATGTGCCCACCTGGGGCACCGAGCAAAACCCCTCGCGCTTGGGCGAGATGCCTCCGGAAATTCGCAGCTACTGCCGTCAGGTGCTGGCCAAGATGCAGTTCAGCGCCGTGGAAGAAGGCTTGGGTGAGTGGCTGCAGCCCGAGCCGGTGCAGGCCCTGCGCGGCAATGCCCGCAGCTTGCCCAGGCATTTGCAAAAGCCACAGCCCGGGGCCGACCCCCGCAAGACCATTGTGTTGGCCGGGTGTGAGGCCCACATCTGTTTGATGCAAACGGCCTTGGATTTGCTGGAAGACGAGTTCGAGGTCTGGGTGGTGACCGATGCCTGCAGCTCGCGCACCGAGCGCAACCGCGATGCTGCCTACGACCGCCTGGCAGGTGCCGGTGCTGAGTTGGTGACCGCCGAGATGGTGGCGTTTGAATGGATTCGCTCGGCCGAGCACCCCGATTTCAAGCTGCTGCAAAGCCTGTTCAAGTGACCGCGCCCAGCGGGCGGGGCGCTGCTTGCCCGCGCTGATGCCCTCTTTTGCCCTGGCTTGAGTCAGCTTCTTGCAAGTCCTTTGGCCATAATTATGAATTCAGAAGTGCAGGGCACTGGATAGCCATCGCCCCTTCGCTCGCTTTCAATTTGCTGGGTTTTCAGGAGACATCCATGGGCAATTTCGCAGAATTTCACGCCCGGTCGATCAACGACCGCGACGTTTTTTGGGCCGAGCAGGCCAAACTGGTGGACTGGAAAGTCCAGCCCCAGCAAATCTGTGATTACAGCAACCCGCCTTTTGCCAAGTGGTTCGTCGGTGGCCAGACCAACCTGTGCCACAACGCGGTGGACCGGCACCTGGCCGAGCGTGCCGATCAGCCTGCATTGATTTTTGTGTCGACTGAAACGAACCAGGAAAGAACCTACACCTTCTGCGAACTGCACACCGAAGTGCAGCGCATGGCCGCCATCTTGCAAGACCTGGGTGTGGTCAAAGGTGACCGCGTGCTGATTTACATGCCCATGATCGCCGAGGCGGCTTTTGCCATGCTGGCCTGCGTGCGCTTGGGCGCGATCCACTCGGTGGTATTTGGTGGTTTTGCCTCGCATTCGCTGGCCACCCGCATCGAGGACGCCTCGCCCAAAGTCATCATCAGCGCCGACGCCGGCTCCCGTGGCGGCAAGGGTGTACCTTATAAGCCGTTGCTGGACGAAGCCATCAAGCTCTCGGCCCACAAACCGGTCAACGTGATCATGGTGGACCGCAAACTGGCTGCCTTCACCCCTGTGGCCGGACGCGATGTGGATTACGCCACCGAGCGGGCCAAGCACATGGATGCGGTCGTGCCGTGCGTGTGGGTCGAATCCACGCACCCCAGCTACACGCTTTACACCTCGGGAACCACCGGCAAGCCCAAGGGCGTGCAGCGCGATACCGGGGGCTACACCGTGGCCCTGGCCGCCAGCATCCCCAACGTGTTTGAAGGCAAGCCCGGCGGCACCTTTTTCTGCACCAGCGACATCGGCTGGGTGGTGGGCCACAGCTACATCATCTACGGCCCGCTGATCGGCGGCATGGCCACCATCCTGTACGAAGGCCTGCCCATTCGCCCCGATGGTGGCATCTGGTGGAGCCTGGTCGAGAAGTACAAAGTCCAGGTCATGTTCAGCGCCCCCACAGCCATCCGGGTGCTCAAAAAGCAAGACCCTGCGCTTTTGTCCAAGTACGACCTGTCCAGTCTGCAGGCACTCTTCTTGGCGGGCGAACCCTTGGACGAACCCACGGCCAAATGGATTTCGGAAGGCCTGAGTGGCAAGGCCATCATCGACAACTACTGGCAGACCGAAACCGGTTGGCCGATTCTGAGCATTTGCAATGGCGTGGAAAAAGCGCCCAGCAAGTTCGGCTCGCCCGGAAAAGCGATTTACGGCTACAACGTCAAGTTGGTCGACGACCAGACGGGCGAAGAGTTGACCGGCGCCAACCAGAAAGGCGTGTTGACCATTGAAGGCCCGCTGCCCCCTGGCAACCTGCAAACCATCTGGGGCGATGACGAGCGCTTCGTCAAGACCTACTGGAAGACGGTGCCGAACAAGCTGGTTTACAGCACCTTCGACTGGGCTGTACGGGACGAAGATGGCTATTTCTTCATTTTGGGCCGCACCGACGACGTGATCAACGTAGCCGGTCACCGCCTGGGCACCCGCGAGATCGAAGAAAGCATCTCCAGCCACCCCAACATCGCCGAAGTGGCGGTGGTGGGCGTGGCCGATCAGCTCAAAGGTCAGGTGGCCATGGCCTTTGCCATTGCCAAAGACACTTCGGGCCTGACGGACGCGGCAGCGCGTCTGAAGCTCGAGGGCGAAGTCATGAAGGTGGTGGATTCGCAACTGGGCGCGGTGGCACGGCCCTCGCGTGTGTTCTTTGTATCCGCCTTGCCCAAGACGCGCAGCGGCAAGTTGCTGCGCCGGGCCATTCAGGCGGTGGCCGAGGGGCGCGATCCGGGTGATCTGACCACCATGGACGATCCAGCCGCCTTGCAACAGATCGTTGATCAGATCCAAGGCTGACTTTTCAGGACCCCGCATCGACGGGGTCTTTTTTTGCCGCAAAACCTTGTGCACGCCTGATGGAATACGAATGTAAGTTTGACATTGGCCAAGGCGTGGCACAATGCGGTTTGTACTCAGGCCCTTCCTTTGCCACAGTCGCATCCGCCAACCGGTTCAGCCGTGTCGCGGGAGGTAATTCTCAACCAACTAATGTTTCCCCGAGGGAAACGGAGGTCAGCGAAATATGAGCGAGACTAATTCCGTCTACGCTGCCTACCAAGGCAACACTTACTTGTTCGGCGGAAATGCCCCGTACGTCGAAGAGATGTACGAAAACTACTTGGCCAACCCCGGTAGCGTCCCAGATTCTTGGCGTGAGTATTTCGACGCCCTCCAGCATGTTCCCGCCGTCGACGGCACCAATGCCAAAGACGTCCCACACCTGCCCGTCATCAACGCCTTTGCCGAACGCGCCAAGTCCGGCGGTACCAAAGTTGTCATGGCCAGCGCCGATGTCGAGATGGGCCGCAAGCGCACCGCCGTGCAGCAGCTGATCGCCGCTTACCGCAACGTGGGCCAACGCTGGGCCGATTTGGACCCCTTGAAGCGCACCGAGCGCCCCAACATTCCTGACCTCGATCCCGGCTTCTACGGCTTCTCTGACGCCGACCAAGAAACCGTGTTCGACACCAGCAACACCTTCTTCGGCAAGAACAACATGTCCTTGCGCGAGCTGCTCAATGCGCTGCGCGAGACCTACTGCGGCACCTTGGGTGCCGAGTACATGTACACCACCGAGCAGGCTGAAAAGCGCTGGTGGCAGCAAAAGCTCGAAAGCATCCGCAGCAAGCCCAATTTCACAGCCGAGAAGAAAAAGCAGATCCTCGATCGCCTGACGGCTGCCGAAGGCTTGGAGCGCTACCTGCACACCAAATACGTGGGCCAAAAGTGCTTCTCGCTCGAAGGTGGCGAGAGCTTCATCGCCGCCATGGACGAGCTGATCCAGTCGGCCGGTGCGCAAGGTGTGCAGGAAGTTGTGATCGGCATGGCCCACCGTGGCCGCCTGAACGTGCTGGTCAACACCATGGGTAAGTTGCCCGCAGACCTGTTTGCCGAGTTTGACCACACCGCCCCCGAAGACCTGCCAGCCGGTGACGTGAAGTACCACCAAGGCTTCAGCTCGGATGTGAGCACGGCCGGTGGTCCGGTCCACCTGTCGCTGGCGTTCAACCCCTCGCACCTCGAAATCGTGAACCCTGTGGTCGAAGGCTCGGTGCGTGCCCGCATGGACCGCCGCGATGACCCACATGGCAAGCAGGTGTTGCCGGTGCTGGTGCACGGCGACGCCGCCTTTGGTGGCCAGGGTGTGAACCAGGAAACCTTTGCGCTGGCCCAAACCCGTGGTTATTCCACAGGCGGCACGGTGCACATCATCATCAACAACCAGATTGGTTTCACGACGTCGGACCCCCGCGACATGCGCTCGAGCGTGTTCTGCACCGACATCGTCAAGATGGTCGAAGCCCCAGTGCTGCACGTCAACGGTGACGATCCCGAAGCCGTGGTCATGGCCGCGCAACTGGCCCTCGAATACCGCATGACCTTCCGCAAGGACGTGGTGCTGGACGTGGTGTGCTTCCGCAAACTGGGCCACAACGAGCAGGACACCCCTGCTTTGACCCAGCCGCTGATGTACAAGAAAATCGGCGCTCACCCCGGCACACGCAAGCTGTTTGCCGACAAACTGGCGGCGCAAGGCTTGGGCGACAACTTGGGCGATGAGATGGTCAAGGCCTACCGCGCTGCACTCGACGCCGGTAAAAACACCACCGACCCCGTGTTGACCAACTTCAAGACCAAGTTCACCGTGGACTGGTCGCCTTTCCTGGGCAAGAAGTGGACCGATGCGGGCGACACCGCCATTCCATTGGCCGAGTGGAAACGCTTGGCTGAAAAGATTTCCACCATCCCCGATTCGGTCACCCCGCACCAATTGGTCAAAAAGGTGTACGACGACCGTGCAGCCATGGGCCGTGGCGAAATCCCGGTGGACTGGGGCATGGGCGAGCACATGGCTTTTGCCTCTTTGGTGGCCAGCGGCTACCCCGTTCGCCTGTCGGGCGAGGACTGCGGCCGTGGCACCTTCACGCACCGCCACGCCGTGATTCACGACCAAAAGCGCGAAAAGTGGGACACCGGCACCTATGTGGCGCTGCAAAACGTGACCGACAAGCAGGCACCCTTCACCGTGATCGACTCGATCTTGTCCGAAGAAGCGGTGCTGGCTTTTGAATACGGCTACGCCTCGAATGACCCCAACACCTTGGTCATTTGGGAAGCGCAGTTCGGCGACTTTGCCAACGGCGCACAGGTGGTGATCGACCAGTTCATCGCCTCGGGCGAGGTCAAGTGGGGCCGTGTCAACGGCATCACCTTGATGCTGCCCCACGGCTACGAAGGCCAGGGCCCCGAGCACAGCTCGGCCCGCGTCGAGCGCTTCATGCAGCTGGCGGCCGACACCAACATGCAACTGGTGCAGCCCACCACGGCCAGCCAGATCTTCCATGTGCTGCGTCGCCAGATGGTGCGCAACCTGCGCAAGCCCTTGGTCATCTTCACGCCCAAGTCGCTGCTGCGCAACAAGGACGCGACATCACCCGTGTCCGAGTTCACGCATGGCAGCTTCCAGACCGTGATCCCCGAGAACAAAACGCTCAAGGCCGACAAGGTCAAGCGCGTGGTGGCTTGCTCGGGCAAGGTGTACTACGACCTGGTCAAGCACCGCGAAGCCAAGGGTGCCGACGACGTGGCCATCATCCGTGTGGAGCAGCTCTACCCCTTCCCACACAAGGCGTTTGCGGCCGAGCTGAAAAAGTACCCCAACGCCACCGACATCGTGTGGTGCCAGGACGAGCCACAGAATCAGGGTGCCTGGTTCTTCATCCAGCACAACATCCACGAAAACATGCAAAGTGGCCAAAAGCTCGGTTATGCCGGTCGTGCCGCCTCCGCTTCTCCAGCGGTGGGTTACTCGCACCTGCACCAGGACCAGCAAAAGGCGCTGATTGAGGCGGCATTTGCCAAACTCAAAGGCTTCGTGCTGACCAAGTGATGTGGCCTCTGGCGCTGAGTGTCCAGCGCCAGACCCTTCACCCACATCCTCCCGTACACCTTCCTAACGAACAACGCATAACGGAAAAATCATGGCAATCGTAGAAGTCAAAGTTCCCCAACTGTCCGAGTCTGTGGCCGAGGCCACCATGCTGCAGTGGAAAAAGAAAGTCGGCGACACCGTGGCCGCCGACGAGATCCTGATCGAGATCGAAACCGACAAGGTCGTGCTCGAAGTGCCCGCACCTTCCGCTGGCGTGCTGTCTGAAATCATCCAGGGCGACGGCGCCACCGTGGCCGCCGAGCAACTCATCGCTCGTATCGACACCGATGGCAAAGTTGCCGCTGCGGCCCCGGCTGCCGCTGCACCAGTTGCTGCGCCTGCTACGGTTGCCGCAGCGCCTGCTGCTGCCACTGGAGGCAACATGGCCGGTGTGGCCATGCCCGCCGCGGCCAAACTCATGGCTGACAACAGCCTGGCCGCAGGTTCTGTGGCGGGATCTGGCAAAGACGGTCGCGTGACCAAAGGTGATGTGCTGGCCGCTGTGGCTGGGGGTGTCAAGTCCACCGCCGCGGTGATCCCCACCGGCGTGCCCACCAAGGCCTTGCCTCAGGTCTCGGCCCCCGCCGTCAACTTGGGCGACCGCCCTGAGCAGCGCGTGCCCATGACCCGCCTGCGTGCCCGCGTGGCCGAGCGTTTGCTGCAATCGCAGTCGACCAATGCCATCTTGACCACCTTCAACGAAATCAACATGGCCCCGGTCATGGAGATGCGCAAGCGCATGCAAGAGCGTTTCGAGAAGGAACACGGCGTCAAGCTCGGCTTCATGAGCTTCTTTGTCAAAGCCGCTGTGCATGCCCTCAAGAAGTTCCCTGTGCTGAACGCTTCGGTGGATGGCAATGACATCGTCTACCACGGCTACTTCGACATCGGTATCGCGGTGGGTTCGCCCCGTGGTTTGGTGGTGCCGATTCTGCGCAACGCCGACCAGATGAGTTTTGCCGACATTGAAAAGAAGATCGCTGAGTTTGGCCAGAAAGCCAAAGACGGCAAGCTGGGCATCGAAGAGATGACCGGCGGTACCTTCTCGATCTCGAACGGCGGCACCTTCGGCTCGATGATGTCGACCCCCATCATCAACCCACCTCAGTCGGCCATTTTGGGCGTTCACGCGACCAAAGACCGCGCCATGGTGGAAAACGGCCAAGTCGTGGTTCGTCCCATGAACTATTTCGCCATGTCGTATGACCACCGCATCATCGACGGCCGCGAAGCCGTCTTGGGCTTGGTCGCTATGAAAGAAGCGCTGGAAGATCCAGCCCGCTTGCTGTTCGACATCTAAAACCCCCTTGTTTTGAATGCCCCCTTTCCAGGGGGCGTTTTTCATCCAAAAGGCATTTCCCATGAGCAAACAATTTGACGTCGTTGTCATCGGCGGTGGCCCCGGTGGCTACATTGCAGCCATCCGTGCTGCCCAACTCGGTTTCCAGGTCGCCTGCATCGACGAATGGAAAAACGCAGCTGGTGGCCCAGCCCCTGGCGGCACCTGCACCAACGTGGGCTGCATCCCCTCCAAGGCGCTGCTGCAGTCCAGCGAGCACTTTGACCATGCCAACCACCACTTCGCCGAGCACGGCATCAGCGCCACGGGTGTGAAGATGGATGTGGCCCAGATGATCGCCCGCAAAGACACCGTGGTGAAGCAAAACAACGACGGCATCTTGTACTTGCTGAAAAAGAACAAGGTCACGTTCTTCCACGGCCGTGGCCGCTTTGCGAGCAAGGCTGAAGGCGGCTACGAGATCAAGGTGGCAGGCAAGACCGAAGAGTCGATCACCGGTAAAAACATCATCATCGCCACCGGCTCCAACGCCCGTGCGCTGCCTGGCACCCCGTTTGACGAAGTCAATGTGTTGTCGAACGACGGCGCCTTGCGTTTGGCCGCTGTGCCCAAGAAGTTGGCCCTGATTGGTTCTGGCGTCATTGGTTTGGAGATGGGCTCGGTCTGGCGCCGTCTGGGCGCAGAGGTCACCATCCTCGAAGGTCTGCCCACATTCTTGGGCGCCGTGGACGAGCAAATCGCCAAAGAAGCCAAGAAGGCATTTGACAAGCAGGGCTTGAAGATCGAGCTGGGCGTGAAAGTCGGCGAGATCGTGAACGGCAAGAAAGGTGTCACGGTCAACTACACCAATGCCAAGGGCGAAGCCGTGAAGCTGGACGCCGACAAGCTGATCATCTCGATCGGCCGTGTGCCCAACACCATCGGTCTGAACACCGAGGCTGTGGGCCTGCATCTCGACGAGCGCGGCGCCGTGGTGGTTGACGCCGACTGTAAAACCAACCTGCCAGGCGTGTGGGCGGTGGGTGACGTGGTGCGCGGCCCGATGCTGGCGCACAAAGCGGAAGAAGAGGGCGTGGCGGTGGCCGAGCGCATCGCGGGCCAACACGGTCACGTCAACTTCAACACCATCCCTTGGGTCATCTACACCAGCCCCGAGATCGCTTGGGTGGGCCGCACCGAGCAGCAGCTCAAGGCCGACGGCGTGGCGTACAAAGCCGGCTCGTTCCCGTTCCTCGCGAACGGCCGTGCCCGCGCCTTGGGCGACACCACCGGCATGGTCAAGATGCTGGCAGATGCGACCACCGACGAAATCTTGGGTGTGCACATCGTGGGCCCACAAGCTTCCGAGCTGATCGCCGAGGCCGTGGTGGCCATGGAATTCCGCGCCAGCGCCGAAGACATTGCCCGCATCTGCCATGCACACCCCAGCTTGAGCGAGTCCACCAAAGAGGCCGCTTTGGCCGTGGACAAGCGCAGCTTGAACTTCTAAGCCCTTGACTCACCCGAAACTGCGGTTTTGGGTGAGTTGGGTTAAAGTTCCGCATCCCTGAAAACCCGGGCCTGGTCCCGGGTTTTGTTATTGATTTCAAGAGCAAGTCACCCATGTCCGTTCGTGAAGTTTACGAAGAAGAACTCCAAAAACGGGGCTACCAAAGCGACCCCGCGCAACTGCGGGCCATTGAGGCGCTGGAGCGCTGCGCCAAGGAGTGGGCAGCTTACAAGTCCAAGCGCTCGGGTCTGCTGGGCAAATTCCTGAGCCGCCCCGAGATTCCCAAGGGGGTTTACATGTTTGGCGGGGTGGGACGCGGCAAGAGCTTTTTGATGGACTGCTTTTTTGCGGCCGTGCCCATTGAGCGCAAAACCCGTCTGCACTTTCACGAATTCATGCGCGAGGTGCACCGCGAACTGTCTGTGATCCAGGGGACCGTCAACCCGCTCGATGAGTTGGGCAAACGCATGGCCAAGCGTTACCAGTTGATCTGTTTTGACGAGTTCCATGTGGCCGACATCACCGACGCCATGATCTTGCACCGCCTGCTGGTGGCCCTGTTCGACAATGGTGTGGGCTTTGTCACCACCTCCAACTTCGAGCCCGATGGCTTGTACCCCGACGGTCTGCACCGTGACCGCATCTTGCCCGCGATTGCTTTGCTGAACCAGCGCATGCAAGTTTTGAACGTGGACAACGGCACCGACTACCGCCGCCGCACGTTGGAGATGGTCAAGCTCTACCACTCGCCTTTGGGTGAGCAGGCCGATGCCGAGATGAACGACGCCTTCAACCGCCTGGCCACCGGGCCGGACGAAGACCCGGTGCTGCACATCGAGGCCCGTGAAATCAACGCCAAACGCCGTGCGGGTGATGTGGTCTGGTTTGATTTTCGTGCCATTTGTGGCGGCCCGCGTTCGCAAAACGACTACCTCGAAATCGCCACGCAGTACCACACCGTGCTGCTGAGCAACGTGCCGCACATGCCCGTGAGCATGGCCTCCGAGGCGCGGCGTTTCACCTGGTTGATCGACGTGCTTTACGACCGCCGGGTCAAGCTGATCATGTCGGCCGCTGTGCCGCCTGAAGGCTTGTACACCGCTGGGCCCATGTCGCACGAATTTCCGCGCACGGTCTCACGCCTACACGAGATGCAGTCGAGTGAGTTCTTGGCGCTGGAGCACCGCACCGTGGACACGCACCTCACATGACACGTGGATTTATCAGCGCGAGTTGTGGCCTGGCGCTGGGTCTTTTGGCGGGCTGTAGCTTTCAAGCCCCCATCGTCCAGGAGCCTTCTGTGCCTTGGGTCGCGCCATCGGGCAGCGCCACCACCACGTCCACCCCACCGGAAACACGCCCGTCAAGTCAGGGCCCGGCCTCCCAACAAGACGATCTGCCCGAGGCCATCACCCGTCAACGGCAGACGCTGGCGGCGCACCGCAGCGCCATCGCTCAGGCCGAAGCGGCGCAGCAGGCCGTGTGCTGGCAAAAGTTTGCCGTGAATGCTTGTTTGAGTGAAGCGCGTCGCACCCGCAGACAGGCGCTGGAGCCGCTGCGGCAGCAGGAGTTGGCCCTGAACGCCCAAGAGCGCTTGTGGCGCACCGAGCAGCGTGAGCGGCGACTGCAGGGCAAACAAACTGTTGGCCGGGACATACCATGAGCGTGGACAATCCCAACGATGCCAATCCAAGCGCTGCGATGGATTTGCACTCGCCACAGCGTCAGTTGATCGAGTGGCAAATCGAGCATGCCGACCTCGACGCCCTGATCGATCAGGCGGCCTTGATGCCTGGCCACATGGATGAGCTGCGTTTGCGCCGCATGAAAAAACGCCGCCTGGCCTTGCGCGACCAGATGGCCAGCCTGCAAGCGCAGTTGGCACCCAAGGAGCCCGCTTGAACAGGCTGGACCAGCAGGTTGCCGATGTCCTGTCCACCCACGGGGTGCTTGCGCAAAAGGTGCCCGGCTTTCAGCCCCGGCAGGGCCAGTCCGACATGGCCATGGCCGTCAGCCGCACGGTGCAGGATGGCGGACAGCTCGTGGTGGAGGCGGGTACTGGCACGGGAAAAACCTATGCTTACTTGGTGCCGGTCTTGCTCAGTGGTCAGCGGGTGCTGGTGTCCACCGCCACCAAGGCACTGCAAGACCAATTGTTTTCACGCGACATCCCGCGCCTGGTGGAGGTGTTGGGTCTGCCCATTCGAGTGGCCTTGCTCAAAGGGCGCTCCAACTACCTGTGCCTTCACCGCATGGAGCAAGCACGGCACAGCCCCGAGTCGGCCCAGCCGGGAGCACAAAAGGCCCTGGCCAAGATCGAGACTTGGGCGCAGTCCACCCGCACAGGCGACATGGCCGAGCTGACGGGTCTGGACGAGCGCTCTTCCTTGTGGCCGTTGGTCACCTCCACCCGTGACAACTGCCTGGGATCGACTTGCCCGCGCTACCGGGCTTGCCATGTGAATCTGGCCCGCAAAGAAGCCATGGCCTCGGATGTGGTGGTCATCAACCACCATTTGTTTTTTGCCGACCTGTCGGTTCGCGAATCGGGCGTGGCCGAGTTGTTGCCCACGGTGCGAGTGACGGTGTTCGACGAAGCCCATCAACTCAATGAAATTGGGGTGAATTTCCTGGGCAAGCAACTGTCTACGGTGCAATTGCACGAGTTGGTGCGCGACGTCTTGGCCACCGGTTTGCAATTGGCGCGAGGCCTCGTGGATTGGCAGGCCCTGAGCGCGGGCCTTGAAAAAGCAGCCCGTGATTGGCGACTGGCCGCGGGCATGCACCGCGGCTCGGTGCGCTTGCGCTGGAGCGACCAACACCCCGAGGGTGTGGAGCCCAGCGAATGGGACGCGGCTTTGCAGGCGGTGACACAAGCGCTGGCGCATTTGCAAAATGGCCTGGACATGGTCAGCGAGCTGGCCCCAGATTTTCAACGCCTGGGCGACCGCACTCGGGAGCTGTTGCAGCGAGCGGCCTTGTTTGCCGACACGCCCAACCCCGAAGGCGTTCGCTGGGCCGAGGTCAGTGCGCAGCTGCGCCTGATCGAATCGCCCTTGGACATTGCGCAGGCCTTTTCTGCCTTGACCCGTCCAGTGTCAGCCGCGCCGCCCGGTGATGCCGAGTCTGGCGCTGCCCTGAGTCTTGGTGTTGATCCCGATTCGCTGGAGGCCTTGATGGCCGGAGACCCGCGAAACGCCGGGGGCGAAGCCATGGCAGGGCCTGCAGGTGGCGTGGGCCAGCGGGCCTGGATTTTCACCTCGGCCACTTTGGGGGACGAGCCGAGTTTGCGCTGGTTCACCGAGCCTTGTGGCCTGAGCTCGGCCGAGGTCATGCAGGTGGACAGCCCATTTGACTATGCCCAGCAAGCGGCCTTGTATGTGCCGCCCCACCTGCCGCGCCCGGGTGACCCGGCTCACGCCCGCCAGGTGGCCGCTTTGGTGCTGGAGGCGCTGGCCATTTTGGGTGGCCGAACGCTGGTGCTGACCACCACCTTGAATGCCATGCGCAGCATTGGCGAGCAACTGCAAGCGCAGTGCGAGGGGCGTGTGGAAGTGCTGGTGCAGGGCCAAAGCCCCAAACGTCGGTTGATGGAACGCTTTCGCGAAGGTGGCGGTTTGGGCGATGCGCATGGCCGCACGGGCTGTGTGCTGGTGGCGTCGGCCTCATTTTGGGAAGGTTTTGATGTGCCCGGTGACGCGCTGCAGCTGGTGGTCATCGACAAACTGCCTTTTCCACCGCCGGGTGACCCGCTGTTTGAGGCCCGCAGCCAGCGCGTCACGCAGCAGGGCAAAAGCGCTTTTGCCGACCACGCATTGCCGGAGGCGGCGGTGTCACTCAAACAGGGGGCAGGGCGATTGATCCGCAGTGAAACCGATCGCGGCATATTGGTGGTCTGTGACAACCGGCTCAGCACCATGGCCTATGGTCGCCGCCTGGTGCGGGGTTTGCCCGCCATGCGCCGCTTGGAGGACCATGCGGCTTTTCTGGACGCGTTGCGTCAGCTCACCACAGACGCCAGCCACCCGAGCGCTTGACCTCGGCGCCATCGGTGAGCAAAAAGGCCGACTTGGGGAAGTTGGTCTCCAGCACGCGACGGGCATCGTTGCTCAGCGCCGTCATGCCCATGGCCTTGTAGGAACTGATCAAAATCGCCAGCGCTTCTTCAAGGGCAGGCACCCCCTGGTAATCGGCAATGGCTTGCTGAGCCCGGTTGATGGCGGCCACATGGGCACCGCGGCTGGCGTAGTAGCGGGCCACATGCACCTCATAAGCGGCCAGTGAGTTGACGATGTGTGTCATGCGCTGACGGGCATCGGCGCTGTATTTGGATTCTGGAAAGCGGGTGCTCAACTCGCGAAACGCTTCATAAGAGTCTTTGGCGGCCTTTTGGTCGCGCTCAGACAGGTCTTGCCGCGTGATGAAGGAAAACAGCCCGAGGTTGTCGTTGAAGTTGACCAGACCTTTGAGGTAGAGCGCGTAGTCAATGGCCGGGCTGGTGGGGTGCAGGCGGATGAAGCGGTCCAGGGTGGCCACGGCCTGGATTTTGTCGCCGGTTTTGTACTGGGCAAAGGCCTTGTCAATCTGGGCTTGCTGGGCCAGTGCGGTGCCGGCTGCGCGGCCTTCGAGCTTTTCGTAGTAGCCAATGGCCTTGTCCCAAGCACCAGCCTTGGCCTCATCTCGGGCTTCGCTGTAGATTTTTTCAGGGGTCCAACCCGCTGTGACGTCCTTGGTGGTGTTCGCGCAGCCGCTCAGAAAGAGTCCCGTGGCCAAAACCAGGCCGACTGGAACCATCGATAATCTGAAGCTTTGCATCTGTGTCACCTTGATTGTTGAACCCTTTGATTATATCGACCGACCCCGAAATGAATGACTCCGGCGAGCTGCCGGAAGATGTCGAGCCCTTGCTGGAATCGTCGCAAGAAGAGGTGCGTGTGGCTGCAGTGCCTGTGGCTTTGCATGGTCAGCGGCTGGATCGGGTGTTGGCACAGCTGGTGCCGGAGTTTTCACGCAGTTATTTGCAGCAACTCATTGAGCAAGGCGAAGCGCTCATCGATGGCCGTGTCACCACCAAGGTGTCGGCCAAGGTCAGGTTGGGGCACCTGCTCCAAATCACCTTGCGGGCCACGCCGCAGTCTCAGGCCTTTGTGCCCGAAGCCATGCCGATCGAGGTGGTGTACGAAGACGAGCACCTGCGCGTGATCCACAAACCGCCGGGTCTGGTGGTGCATCCCGCCCCGGGCAACTGGCGCGGCACTTTGCTCAATGGTTTGTTGGCGCTCGACCCCAAAGCCAGCGAAGTGCCCCGCGCTGGCATCGTCCACCGACTGGACAAAGACACCAGTGGCTTGATGGTGGTGGCCCGCACGCGCCAGGCCATGGATGCGCTGGTGTCTCAAATTGCGGCGCGGCAAGTGCACCGCCAGTACCTGGCCTTGGCGCACAAAAACTGGACCGGCGCATCACCGCGCACTCTCGAAGCCGCCATTGGCCGAGACCCGGCCAACCGCCTGCGCATGGCCGTGGTGGACCTGAGCCACCAGTCGGGCAAAACGGCGTCCACGACCTTCGATCTGCTGGCCCAGGGCGAGCGTTGCTGCCTGGTCCAATGCACCTTGCACACCGGGCGCACGCACCAAATCCGGGTGCACATGGCGCACCTGGGGCACCCTTTGTTGGGGGACGCCGTCTATGGCGGTGTGCCTTTGGGCGGCATGAGTCGCCAAGCCTTGCATGCCTGGCGACTGGCTTTTGAGCACCCCATCACCGGGGAGTGCATCGACCTGACATCGGATTGGCCCGAGGACATGGCCCAGGCCCTCCAGAATTTGGGCCTCAGTTACAATCTGAGCCCTTGAAGCGAAGCTGAAGCCCATTGGCTTATCCCCACCTGTGGGATTCTTTTTCAGTTGATCGTTTCATTTCGACACGCCGTGAGGCGTTTTGCCACCACGCCGTGAGGCGTTTTTTTCCGAAAGACCGACACCATGAATACGGCGCAAGCCAAGCGTGTCCTGGAAACGGCCCTGCTCACAGCGGGCCAGCCATTGTCATTACGCGACATGCGCGTGCTGTTTGACGATGCGCTCGGGGCTGACACCCTGCGGCTGATGCTGCAAGAACTCGAATTGGAATGGGCGGGCAAAGGCTTGGAGCTGACCCACGTGGCCAGTGGCTGGCGCTTTCAAAGCCGCCCAGAGCTGCGGATGTATCTGGACCGTCTGCACCCCGAAAAACCCCCCAAATACACCCGCGCCGTGCTGGAAACCCTGGCCATCATTGCCTACCGCCAACCGGTCACCCGGGGCGATATGGAAGACATCCGTGGCGTGACCATCGGCTCGCAAATCATCAAACAGCTCGAAGACCGTGGATGGGTCGAGGTCATTGGCCACCGTGAAACCGTGGGCCGTCCCAGCTTGTTTGCCACCACACGCCAGTTTTTGGACGATTTGGGCCTGTCCTCGCTGGACCAATTGCCTTTGCTCTCCCAAGTGGATTCACCCATGTCGGCCCTGGCGGGCATGCTGGAAGAGTCTCCGGCGCAAGCCAGCCTGTCACTTGAAGAGGCCTTGGCCGAATCGGTCGAACTGGCCGATGCGGACCCTGCCAACACCGGCCTCGGCCAAGAAAACACCCCCACATGAACGATTCCTCTTCCAATGCACAGGGCCAGCGCCCTGGCGTGTACGCAGCTCGCAAGTCGGGCGCGGCCACTGTGATCCAAACGACCGCGACGCCTTACAAGGCGATTGACCTGGCCGATGTGGTCTCTGGCCAGTTCGACGACGAGGAGGCGGCCGAAGCCGTGGCGCAGGACTTGGGCAAGCGCGTGCTCGCGCCGCAGACCGACTCGCCCAAATTGCACAAGGTGCTGGCCCAGGCCGGTATGGGCTCGCGCCTGGAGATGGAAAAACTCATCACCGAAGGCCGCATCGCCGTGAACAACGAGCCCGCCCATGTGGGCCAGCGCGTGCAATACGGTGACCAAATCAAGGTCGACGGTAAGCCGATCCGCATCCGCATCGACCCGCCACCCGCCCGTGTGATCGCTTACCACAAGCCCGCAGGCGAGATCGTCAGCCACGATGACCCGCAAAACCGTCCCTCGGTCTTTCGCAAGCTGCCGCGCCTGCAAAACGGCAAATGGCAGTCGGTGGGCCGCCTCGACCTCAACACCGAAGGTCTGCTGCTTTTCACCAGTTCGGGCGAGCTGGCCAACCAACTCATGCACCCTCGTTTTGGTCTGGAGCGCGAGTACGCCGTGCGTGTCCTGGGCGCTTTGAGCAAGGATGAAAAACAAAAACTGCTGGACGGCGTGATGCTCGACGACGGCCCGGCCCAGTTCGGCTCGATCGAAGACGGCGGTGGCGAGGGCTCCAACTGCTGGTACCGCGTCACCATCTCTGAAGGCCGCAACCGCGAGGTGCGCCGCATGATGGAAGCCGTGGGCCATGCGGTCAGCCGCCTGATCCGCATCCGCTACGGCGCCATGGTGCTGCCGCACGGCCTGCGCCGTGGTGCCTGGCTGGAGCTGGACGAGTCCGACATCCGCTCTTTGATGCGTGCAGCGGGCACCAGCGAGCGCCCCCGCCCGGTGACCGAGCACCCGGTGCGAACCAACCGCAACGACCGCCGCCCTCGCACGGGCGGGCAGGGCAGGGTGGGCAGCGCCGTGCCCCGCGCCAAACCCGCAGCCAAACCCAACCAGGCGCCCGGGGGCTCTGGATTGCACGCCAAATCGGATGCGCCGAAAAGCGAGCCCAAATACATTGGCGCAGAAAGTTTCAACCGCCTCAAAAATACGCCGGGCGGTCCTGGCCGGGGCGGGCGTGGTGGCAGTGGCCGAAGCCGCTGAAGCCGGGTGCCTGGGCACTTCAGGCCGGGTCTCCGGGGCCTGGTGCCGAAAGCACTTTGACCCTGCAGGGCAGAGGCCTTTTTTCTGCCCCGCTCAGGTTAGAATAATGGGCTTTGTCGCAGGGCAAAATCGCATTCACAATTTTTCATAATAGGAAATCAAATGGCCATCGAACGCACTCTCTCCATCATCAAGCCCGACGCTGTCGCCAAGAACGTCATCGGTCAGATCTACGCCCGTTTCGAAGCCGCTGGCCTCAAAGTGGTCGCAGCCAAGATGGCACATCTCTCGCGCGGCGAAGCCGAGCAGTTCTATGGCGTGCACAAAGAGCGTCCTTTCTTCAAGGACTTGGTCGACTTCATGGTCTCCGGTCCCGTCATGATCCAGGCCTTGGAAGGCGAGAACGCCATTGCCAAGAACCGCGACCTGATGGGCGCCACCGATCCCAAGAAAGCCGCTGCAGGCACCATCCGCGCTGACTTCGCCGACAGCATCGACGCCAACGCCGTGCACGGCTCCGACGCCCCTGAAACCGCTGCCGCTGAAGTTGCTTTC
Organism: Limnohabitans sp. 63ED37-2; assembly: GCF_001412535.1. Lineage (GTDB taxonomy): Bacteria > Pseudomonadota > Gammaproteobacteria > Burkholderiales > Burkholderiaceae_C > Limnohabitans_A. The sequence continues at coordinate 1,297,026 of NZ_CP011774.1, forward strand.
TTCTTCCCCGGCATGAACGTCTACGCACGCTGATCGCGTCGCGGACCGCACGCGCCCTTAAGCGCCCCGACCCCATGACGGCCAACCTTCTCGAATTCGATCTGGAAGGTTTGGCCGTTTTTTGCGAGGGTTTGGGTGAAAAGCGCTTTCGGGCTACCCAGTTGTTCCGCTGGATCCACCAGCGGGGCGCTTCTGATTTCGATCAGATGAGCGATTTGGCCAAGTCCTTGCGCCAAAAGCTCAAATCTCACGCGCACGTTTCGCCGCTGCCCGTGATCAGCCAACACATTTCCGCCGACGGCACCATCAAATGGCTGTTCAACGTCGGTGATGGCAACGCCATCGAGTCGGTGTTCATTCCTGAGGATGACCGTGGCACCTTGTGCATTTCATCGCAGGCCGGCTGCGCCGTGGGCTGCCGTTTCTGCTCCACCGGCCACCAAGGCTTCAGCCGCAATCTGACCACAGGCGAGATCTTGGCCCAGTTGTGGTTTGCTGAACATTTTCTGCGCCAGCACCTCCGAACCGATGAACGTGTCATCTCCAACGTGGTGATGATGGGCATGGGTGAGCCGCTGCAAAACTACTCGGCCCTGGTGCCCGCTTTGCGCACCATGCTGGACGACCACGGTTATGGCCTCTCGCGCCGCCGCGTCACGGTGTCCACCTCGGGTGTGGTGCCCATGATTGAGCGTTTGTCGGGTGATTGCCCGGTGGCTTTGGCGGTGTCCCTGCATGCGCCTTTTGATGCGCTGCGCGACAACCTGGTGCCGCTCAACCGCAAATACCCGCTTGACGAGCTCATGCAAGCGTGCATCGGCTACCTGGCCCATGCGCCGCGTGACTTCATCACCTTTGAATACTGCATGCTCGACGGCGTCAACGACCAGCCCGAGCATGCCAGCACTTTGATTGATCTGGTGCAAAAGCACGCACGTCAAGGCCTGCGTTGCAAGTTCAATCTGATTCCTTTTAACCCGTTTCCAGCCTCTGGTTTGTTGCGTTCCCCGCATGCGCGTGTGCAAGCCTTTGCCAAACAACTGCAAGACGCGGGTTTGGTCACCACGGTGCGCAAAACCCGGGGTGACGACATCGATGCCGCCTGCGGCCAATTGGCCGGTGATGTCAAAGACCGCACACAGGTCCAATCGCGCATGGCCGAGCAGCGCACCATCTCTTTGGTGCCACTGTCTGCGGTGACTTTTTCGGAGACCCGACATGACACCAAGCCTCAAATCTGAGTCTGCTTCAGAGACCAGCCTTGCACCGACCCCAGCTTCGGCCGCAACTGCCGGGCAGTTGTTACGCGAGGCCCGCCTGAAGGCAGGCGTGCATTTGGCTGTTTTGTCGGTGACCTTGAAGGTGCCCGTTCGCCAACTGGAGGCACTGGAGGCCGACGAGCTCGACCCGGGCAAAGGGGCTGTTTTTTACCGCGGTCTGGCGTCCAGCGTTTGCCGCCATTTGCACACGGATGCGGCGCCGATTTTGGCTTTGTTACCGCAAACTTCTGCCCATCTTCAGCCCCTGGTCAGCTCGATCCAACCTCTGGAGTCAGAGGGTTCTGTGCGCATCAACAGCGTGCCTTGGGGCCGCATGTTGTCTTCCAAAGTTGTCTGGGTGGCCGCGCTCTTGTTGTTCATGACGGGCGCTTTTCTGTGGATGCCCGGCCCGGGCCAATGGGCGTGGTTGGACGACGTCAAGTCCTTGATGGCCGATGAAGTGGTGTCGCAGGAGGTCACCGAGCCTGTGGTGCCACCGCCAGCCACGGTGACTGAAATTTTGCCGGTACCTGTTGTACCCACGGCCTCGGCCGATGCCTCCAGCCCAGCCCCTTCTGCTGCCTCTGTGGTCAGCCCGGCCAGCCCGGCCTTGGCCCCAGCCGCCCCCATGAGTCAGCCCGTTCAGAGCGCCCCGCCAGCCAAACCAGCGGTCAGCGCCTCAGCAGAACCCGAATGGGTGTTTTCTGCCTCGGGCGACAGCTGGCTGGAAGTGCGCAACGCCCAAAAGGCGGTGGTTTGGAGTGGTGTGGTCAAGGCGGGTGAAAGCACACGCATTCAAAGTCCATTGCCCGTCAGTGTGGTAGTGGGCCGTGCCCAAGTGGTCACAGCCACCTTGCGCGGCCAGCCTTTTGACCTCAAGCCCCACACCCAGGTGACGGTGGCGCGTTTTGAAGTGAAGGAGTAAACATGTCCTCTGCCGACTTGCCCCTGAGCCCTGAGCCGATTGCCATCGCCCGCCCTGCAGTGCGGCGCAGCCGCCAGTCCCAAGTGGTCTGGGGTTCGCGCGTCGTCACCGTTGGCGGCGGGGCTCCGGTTCGCGTGCAGTCCATGACCAACACCGACACGGTGGATGTGATCGGTACCGCCATCCAGGTCAAAGAGTTGGCGATTGCCGGCTCAGAGATGGTGCGCATCACGGTCAACACCCCCGAAGCAGCGGAGGCAGTGCCGCACATTCGCGATCAGCTCGACAAAATGGGCATCGATGTGCCCCTGATCGGCGACTTTCATTACAACGGACACCGCTTGCTGACTGACTACCCGGCGTGCGCCGAGGCGCTGTCCAAGTACCGCATCAACCCCGGCAACGTGGGCAAGGGCGATAAGCGTGATGTGCAGTTCGGTCAGATGATCGAAGCGGCCATGCGCTGGAACAAAGCCATCCGCATCGGTGTGAACTGGGGTAGCCTCGACCAGGAGTTGTTGGCCGACCTTATGGACACCAACAGCCAACGCGCCAACCCTTGGGAAGCACGTCAAGTCATGTACGAGGCGTTGATCTCGTCGGCCATCTCGTCGGCCCAGCGTGCCGAAGCCATGGGCCTCAATGGGGACCAAATCGCCTTGTCGTGCAAGGTCTCGGGCGTTCAGGATTTGATTTCGGTCTACCGCGAGCTCGGTCGCCGCACCGATTACGCGCTGCACCTTGGCCTGACCGAAGCGGGCATGGGCACCAAGGGCACGGTGGCTTCGGCTGCGGCCTTGTCGGTGCTGCTTCAAGAGGGCATTGGCGACACCATCCGCGTCTCCCTCACCCCCCAGCCGGGCGAAGCACGCACCCAAGAGGTGGTGATCGCGTCCGAGATTTTGCAGTCGCTGGGATTGCGCATTTTTGTGCCCAGCGTGACCGCTTGCCCCGGCTGCGGCCGCACGACCAGCAGCACCTTTCAAGAACTGGCCAAACAGATTGATGACTTTTTGCGGGCCCAAATGCCGGTTTGGCGTGCGCGTTACCCCGGGGTCGAAAACCTCAAGGTGGCAGTGATGGGCTGCATCGTGAACGGCCCTGGCGAAAGCAAGCACGCCGACATCGGCATCAGCCTGCCTGGCACCGGTGAAGCGCCCGCTGCGCCGGTTTTCATCGATGGTGAAAAACGCCTGACGCTGCGAGGCGAAGGCATTGCACAAGAGTTCCAGGGGCTGGTTGAAAACTACATTGAGAACCGTTTTGGTTCCGGATCTGCTGAGAAAAAATGAGCGAGTCGCTGAAAGAAAATACCCCCAAGGTCGAAAAAACGGCCAAAGCCCAGAAGCTGGTGGGCGTCAAGGGCATGAATGACATCTTGCCGCCCGATTCGGCCCGCTGGGAATGGCTGGAGGGCCAGGTACGCGCTTTGATGGCACGGTATGCCTACCGCAACGTGCGCTTGCCCATCGTCGAGCCCACCGCATTGTTTGTGCGCGGTTTGGGCGAGGTCACCGACATCGTCGAGAAGGAGATGTACTCCTTTGAAGACCGCTTGAACGGCGAGCAACTGACCCTACGTCCCGAAGGCACGGCCGGATTGGTGCGGTCGGTCGTTGAGCACAACCTGCTGTACGAAGGGGGCAAGCGCCTTTACTACATGGGCCCCATGTTCCGCCACGAGCGCCCGCAGCGCGGCCGTTACCGCCAGTTTCACCAAATCGGCGCCGAAGTGCTGGGCTTTGGCGGAGCAGAGGTCGATGCCGAGCTGATCTTGCTGGCCAATGACCTGTGGAAGGTGTTGGGCCTGAAAGACGTTCGCCTGGAACTCAACAGCTTGGGTCAACCGGCCGAGCGCCAAGCCCACCGCGCCGCGCTGATTGCGCACTTGGAAAAACACAGCGATGTGCTCGACGAAGAGGCCAAGCGCCGCCTGCACAGCAACCCGCTGCGCATCCTGGACACCAAAAACCCGGCCATGCAAAGCGTGGTCGAGGCCGCGCCCCGTTTGCTCGACTTTTTGGGTGAGGCCTCTTTGGCCCACTTCAACGCGGTCAAGGCCATCCTAGATGCCAATGGCGTGGCCTACAGCATCAACCCACGTCTGGTGCGTGGGATGGATTACTACAACCTCACGGTGTTCGAGTTCATCACCACCAGCCTGGGTTCGCAAGGCACCATCTGCGGTGGTGGCCGATACGATTACCTGATTGAGCAAGTGGGCGGCAAGCCCGCCCCCGCCGTGGGCTGGGCTTTGGGCGTTGAGCGCGTTCTCGAACTCATCAAAGAGCAGGGCGAGGCCTTGCCCGACCTGGCCCCTGATGTTTACGCCATCATTCCCGAAACTGCTGCTTTGCCGGTGGCCATGCAGGTGCTGCAAACCTTGCGAGCTTGCGGCGTCTCGGCCCAAATGCACGCGGGCAGTGGTGAAGGCATGGGCAGCATGAAGTCTCAATTCAAAAAAGCCGATGGCTCAGGTGCACGATTTGCCCTGGTTTTTGGGGCCGAAGAGTTGGCCCAAGGCCATGTGGCGGTCAAATCACTGCGTGACGGCGAAGGTGCCCAGCGCACCGAGCCGCTGAACACGGTGGCCGCTTGGGCCCACAGCCTACAATCCGCGCTTTGATGCGCTCATTTACTGATTTACACCATGGCCAAAGCCCTCGACCTCGAAGAACAAGAACAACTTGACCAGATCAAGCATTTTTGGAAGCAATACGGCAACCTGATTTCCTGGGTGCTGATCGTCATTTTGGGCGGCTATGCCGCTTGGAACGGCTACCAATACTGGCAACGCGACCAAGCCGCCAAGGCGGCGGTGCTGTTTGACGAGGTGGAGCGTGCGGTCGTCTCTGGGGATGTGGTCCGTGTGGAGCGCAGCCTGGCCGACATGAAGGACAAGTTTGGTGGCACGCATTACGCCCACCAGGCCGCCATGCTGGCCGCCAAGGCTTTGCAGTCCAAAGACAAGGCCGATGCGGCCCGCGCGGCTTTGAAGTGGGTGGTGGACGGCGCCCCCGATCCAGCGTACCGCGACATTGCCCGTTTGCGCTTGTCAGCTCTTTTGATGGACGCGGGTTCCCACGATGAAGCCCTGACCCAATTGAGCGCGCCTTTCACGCCGGCCATGGCCGGTCTGGCCGCTGACCTGCGTGGCGATGTCTTGCATGCCAAAGGCCAAAAAGCCGAAGCCGCCAGTGCCTACCAAAGTGCTTGGCAGCAGTTGACCGACAGCCCGGATTACCGCCGCTTGGTTCAAGCCAAGCTCAATGCCTTGGGCCTCGATCCCCAGGTAGCCACCCCGGCCAATGCCTCAGGAAACACCAAGTGACCACTTTGTTGACCTCTGCTTGCAATCGTTGGCTGGCTTGGGCCAGTTTGGCCTTGTTGTCGGCTTGCTCCAGTGCACCTGACAAGCCCCAGCCGGCGCCTTTGCCTGCGGTCAGTGGCACGTTCAAGCTGCAAAAAGCCTGGACCAACCAGGTCGGCGAGGTCAGCACACCGCTCATGGCCTCGGTGCATGGCCAGCAAGTGGCCGTGGCCTCTACCCTCGGCCAATTGGCCCTGATCGATGCAGGCACAGGCCGAGACGTCTGGCGTCTGAACTTGGGCTCACCCATTCAGGCGGGCGTGGGTGGTGATGGCCAGCGGTTTGCCGTGGTCACGCGCAACAACGAACTCGTGACCGTCGAGTCTGGCCGGGTCCTGTGGCGTCAGCCCTTGCCAGCTTTGTCTTACACCCCGCCATTGGTGGCGGGTGCCCGTGTTTTTGTGTTGACAGGTGACCGAAGCGTGAGCGCCTTTGATGGCGCCACTGGGCAGAAGCTTTGGACGCAACAGCGCTCGGGTGACCCCCTGGTGCTGCGCCAGGCCGGCTTGCTGATGCCTGTGGGCGACCAGTTGCTGGTGGGGTGGGGCGGACGTCTGGCCTCCCTGAACCCGACAACGGGCGGTGTGCGCTGGGAAACCCTGGTGGGCAGCACCCGCGGCACCAACGAAGTCGAACGATTGGTTGACTTGGTGGCGGGTGCCAGTCGGGTGGGCAACTCGGTCTGTGTGCGTGCATTCCAGGCCTCAGTGGCCTGTGTCGATGGCAGCAATGGCCGGATGGCCTGGAGCCGTGCCGCACAGGGACACCAAGGCCTGGACGGTGATGCCCAAACCCTGTGGGGTGTCGAGTCCGATGGCAAGGTGCTGGCTTGGCAACGCGCTTCGGGCACGCCGCTGTGGACACAAGAAGCCTTGCGTTTTAGGGGCTTGAGCTTGCCTTTGGCTTGGGGCCAAGCGCTGGTGGTGGGGGATCAGGACGGTTGGGTTCATGCCCTTTCGCCCAAAGATGGACAGCCCTTGCAGCGCATGGCCACCGATGGCAGCGCCATCACCGGCCGACCCGTGGCCGTGGGTCAGACTTTGGTGGTGGTGACACGCACCGGGGGCGTCTTCGGATTTCGCCCTGAATGATGGATCGGAAAATTTTTAAGTGAAACCTGTTCTGGCCCTCGTTGGCCGCCCCAATGTGGGCAAATCCACGCTGTTCAACCGCCTCACCAAGAGCCGGGACGCCATCGTGGCCGATTTTGCGGGTCTGACCCGAGACCGCCATTACGGCAATGGCAAACAAGGCCGTCAGGAATTCATCGTCATCGACACGGGCGGTTTTGAGCCCGATGCCAGTGCGGGCATCTACAAAGAGATGGCCAAACAGACCCAGCAGGCTGTGGCCGAGGCTGACATCGTCATTTTTGTGGTGGACGCGCGTGGTGGCTTGTCAGCACAAGACCACGACATCGCTAAATACTTGCGCAAGATCGGCAAGCCTTGTTTGCTGGTGGCCAACAAGGCCGAAGGCATGCTCGAAGGCATTCAGCTGACCGAGTTCTATGAGCTGGGCCTGGGTGAGGTGATCGCCATCTCGGCCGCGCACGGGCAGGGCACACGCGGCCTGGTCGAGCTGGCTTTTGAGTCGCTGAATCTGCCCGATGAACCCGAAGAAACCGAAGAAGACCCCTCGGTCATCAAACTGGCGGTGGCCGGTCGCCCCAACGTGGGCAAGTCCACCCTGATCAACACCTGGCTGGGCGAAGAGCGCTTGGTGGCTTTTGACATGCCGGGCACCACACGCGACGCGATCAGCGTGCCTTTTGAGCGCCAAGGTCAAAAATTCGAGCTGATCGACACGGCCGGTTTGCGCCGCAAAGGCAAGGTGTTCGAAGCCATCGAGAAATTTTCGGTGGTCAAAACCCTTCAAGCCATTGAGTCGGCCAATGTGGTCTTGCTTTTGCTTGACGCCGAGCAGGGCGTGACCGATCAGGACGCCCACATCGCTGGTTACGCGCTGGAAAGCGGCCGCGCGATGGTGCTGGCGGTGAACAAATGGGATGCGGTGGATGAATACCAGCGCCAGTTGGTGCAGCGCTCAATTGAAAACCGCTTGCCATTTTTGAGTTTTGCCAACGTGCACTTCATCTCGGCCAAGAAGCGTCAAGGTTTGGGGCCGGTCTGGAACTCGATTGTGCAGGCTCACAAATCGGCCATGTGCAAGATGAGCACGCCCATCTTGACGCGCTTGCTGCTCGAAGCGGTGCAATTCCAAAGCCCCCAGCGCGGCGGCATGTTCCGCCCCAAAATGCGTTACGCCCACCAAGGCGGCATGAACCCGCCCGTGATCGTGATCCACGGCAATTCACTGGAACACGTCACCGACAGCTACAAGCGCTTTTTGGAAGGGCGTTTTCGCAAGGCCTTCAATCTGTCGGGTACGCCGTTGCGAATTGAAATGAAAACATCTACAAATCCTTTTGCGGACAAAGAATCCAGCTGATATTTGTGGAATTGCCTTTTCTATGAGGGTTACCCCCTGACCCTGTGGTAAGGTCAAGGCTTCAAAACTTCTGAACACGGAGAATATCGTGAGCAATAAAGGTCAACTTTTGCAAGACCCCTTCCTGAATGCGCTGCGCCGTGAGCATGTGCCGGTGTCTATCTATTTGGTCAATGGCATCAAGTTGCAAGGTCAAATTGAGTCTTTTGACCAGTACGTAGTGCTTTTGCGCAATACGGTCACCCAAATGGTTTACAAACACGCCATCTCGACCATTGTCCCCGGTCGCTCCGTCACATTCAGCACGCCCGAAACGGGTGAAATCACCGCTTGATGCGGTTTTTACTCGCCCGGTGGTGTGATGTCACCGCTGGAGGTTGCTGACATTGTCTGAAACAAAATCCAACCAAGTCGCGCCGACCTTGCTGGTCGGCGTTGACTTTGGACTGCCGCATTTTGACGGCGAACTCCAAGAACTCGGTCTTCTGGCCGAATCCGGTGGCTTGAAGCCCGTGGCCCGCCTGACCTGCAAACGCAAAGCTCCAGACCCCGCACTTTTTGTCGGCAGCGGCAAGGCCGACGAGATCAAAGAGCTGGCCCTCATGCACGGTGCCGTTGAGGTCTTGTTCGATCAAGCCTTGAGCCCAGCGCAACAGCGCAATCTGGAGCGTCACATCGGTTTGCCGGTGAACGACCGCACCTTGCTGATCCTGGAAATTTTTGGCCAGCGTGCCCGCAGCCACGAGGGCAAACTGCAGGTGGAACTGGCCCGGCAGCAGTACCTGAGCACCCGCTTGGTGCGCCGCTGGTCTCACCTGGAGCGCCAAAGCGGCGGCATCGGTATGCGCGGTGGCCCGGGCGAGACCCAAATCGAACTTGACCGCCGCATGATCAACGACTCGATCAAGCGCATCAAGGAGCGATTGGTCAAAGTCAAAAAGCAGCGCAATACCCAGCGCCGCCAGCGCGAACGCCGCGACACCTTCAACATTTCATTGGTGGGTTACACCAACGCGGGCAAGTCCACCTTGTTCAATGCGCTGGTCAAGGCGCGTGCTTACGCGGCCGACCAGTTGTTTGCCACGCTGGACACCACCACGCGCCAGTTGTATCTGGGCGAGGCGGGCCGCTCGGTCTCCTTGTCTGACACGGTGGGTTTCATCCGTGATCTGCCGCACGGTCTGGTCGAAGCCTTCCAGGCCACTTTGCAAGAAGCCACCGAAGCCGATTTGCTGCTGCATGTGGTGGATGCGGCCAACCCTGATTTTCCGGAGCAGATGGCCGAAGTGCAAAAAGTGCTGGCCGAGATCGGTGCCTCCCAGGTGCCGCAGCTGCTGGTCTTCAATAAACTCGATTCTCTGCCCGCTGAGCGTTACCCCTTGCAAATGCAAGACCAGTACGAACTCGATGGCCATGCCGTGACGCGTGTGTTTCTGAGCGCACGAAGCGGTGAGGGGCTGCCCCTTTTGCGCTCGACCCTCGCCGACATCGTCAAGGCCGCGCTGCCTGCAGCCGAGTCGCCAGAGCCCGATCCCCGTGACTTGGACCGGGAATATCCCGGTGACCTGCCTTGAGTGGCCCTTAAATTCGGCACAATGCTGTTTCGTCATCCAGACAAAGACAAAGAACCATGAATTTTCACCTGCCAGCCCTGCGATGGTCCTTGCTGCCCGCAAAGATACGAGGCATGTTCAATTTGAACGACCCACGCTGGGGTCGTGACGATGACAAATCTTCCGGCGACTCAGGCAACAAGCCATCGGGCGACATGCCGCCACCCAGCCCAAAGCCCGATTCTTGGCAGCCCCCTCCCGGCCGCGCTCCACAGCAACAGCAAAGCGGACCGCCTGATCTGGACGAGTTGTGGCGCGACTTCAACCGCAAGCTGGGTCAGATTTTTGGCGGCAAAGGTGGCCCCCAGCGTCCTCAAGGCCCTGGCGGCTCTGGCGGTGGTTCGGGCGGCCCTGAAATCCCGGCCTTCATCAAGAACCTGGGCATTGGTGTCATTTTGGGCGGTGCTTTGCTCGTCTGGTTGGCCACGGGCTTCTTCATCGTTCAAGAAGGTCAGCAGGCCGTGATCACCCAGTTCGGCAAATACCACTCCACCGTGGGTGCGGGTTTCAACTGGCGCATGCCTTACCCCGTACAGCGCCACGAACTGGTGTTTGTCACCCAGATCCGTTCGGTGGACATAGGTCGAGACAACATCATCAAGGCCACCGGCCTGCGCGAGTCGGCGATGCTGACCGAGGACGAGAACATCGTCGAGATCAAATTCGCTGTGCAGTACCGCTTGAACGATGCACGCGCTTATTTGTTCGAAAGCCGCAACCCCACGGAAGCTGTGGTGCAGTCCGCAGAGACCGCTGTGCGCGAAGTGGTGGGCAAGATGAAGATGGATTCGGCCTTGGCCGAAGAGCGCGACCAGATCGCCCCCCGCGTGCGTGAAAAAATGCAGACCATCCTCGACCGCTACAAGGTGGGCATTGAGGTGGTGGGCATCAACTTGCAGCAAGGCGGTGTCCGTCCGCCCGAGCAGGTGCAAGCCGCTTTTGACGATGTGCTCAAAGCCGGTCAAGAGCGTGAACGCGCCAAAAACGAAGCACAAGCCTACGCCAACGACGTGATCCCTCGCGCTGTGGGTGCTGCGGCACGTCTGAAGGAAGAGGCCGACGCTTACCGTGAACGCATCGTGGCGCAAGCCGAAGGTGATGCGCAGCGCTTCAAGACCATCTTGCCCGAGTACCAGAAGGCACCTCAGGTCATGCGCGACCGCATGTACACCGACACCATGCAGCAGATCTACAGCAATGTGACCAAGGTGTTGGTGGACAGCAAACAAGGCTCCAACCTCTTGTATTTGCCACTCGACAAAATCATGCAGCAGGTTTCACAAGTCACACCGCCCGCCCTGGATGTGCCCCCAACGACCGCCAATGCGGCTGGCAATGGCACGGTGGATACCCCTCGCTCCCGAGAACTCGAGCGTTCGCGTAGCCGCGATCCACGATAAGGAATAAAACAATGAATCGCATCGGATTGTGGATTTCGAGTTTGCTGGTGGTGTTCGCACTGCTCAGCTCTACATTGTTCGTGGTAGACCAACGCCAATTTGGCGTGGTTTACGCATTGGGTCAGATCAAGGAAGTGATCACCGAGCCGGGCCTGCACTTCAAACTGCCACCCCCCCTGCAAAACGTCAATTACATCGACAAGCGCTTGCTGACGCTGGACAGCCCCGACAACGAGCCCATGCTCACGGCGGAAAAGCAGCGTGTGGTGATCGACTGGTACGTGCGCTGGCGCATCACCGACCCACAGGCCTACATCCGCAACGTGGGCCTGGACGAGAAGGCTGGTACCAACCAGCTCAACCGCGTGGTTCGCAATGCTTTCCAAGAAGAGATCAACAAGCGCACCGTCAAGGAGTTGCTGTCCCTCAAACGCGAAGAGCTGATGGACGATGTCAAAGCTGCTGTGCTGTTGGTGGTCAAGGGGTCCAAGCCTTGGGGTGTGGACGTGGTGGATGTGCGCATCACCCGTGCTGACTACGTGGACACCATCACCGAGTCGGTCTACCGCCGTATGGAAGCCGAGCGAAAGCGCGTGGCCAACGAGCTTCGCTCCACCGGTGGTGCCGAGGGCGAAAAAATTCGCGCTGACGCTGACCGCCAGCGCGAGGTGACAATCGCCAATGCCTACCGTGATGCCCAGAAGATCAAGGGTGAGGGCGATGCCCAAGCGGCCCGTTTGTACGCCGAATCGTTTGGCCGCGACCCTCAGTTTGCGCAGTTCTACCGCAGCCTGGAGGCTTACAAGGCCAGCTTCAACAGCAAGGGCGATGTGATGGTGCTGGACCCCGGCAGTTCCGAGTTCTTCAAAGGCATGCGCGGCACGCCGAGCGGTGCACCCGCCCGGAAGTAAATCTTGCTCGACACCCTCCTGCTCGCCTTGGGCCTGATGCTCATCCTGGAGGGCTTGTTGCCCATGATTTCGCCGCGCCGTTGGCGCGGCCTCTTTGAGCAAATGCTCCAACTCCAAGAAGGGCAGATTCGATTTTTCGGCATGCTCATGGTGTTGATTGGCCTGGTGGTGGTCTGGTTTCTGGCCTGAGGCCATGCGATCAGGCGCCAGTCCATCGCGGCCTCGTTTTTGCCAAGTCACTGGATTTGGACAATTTGCCAATCTCTTTGCCGGAAATGCGCCTGGCAACCCGGTAAAATCTGGTTTTTAACCGTCTCCCCCCATCCCCTCATGTCTGCTTGGGTCCTCCCGGATCACGTTGCCGATGTCTTGCCTTCTGAGGCTCGCCACATCGAAGAACTCCGCCGCGAATTACTGGACACCGCCCGTGGCTATGGCTACGAGCTGGTGATGCCGCCGTTGCTGGAGCATTTGGAATCCCTGCTGACCGGCACGGGTGAAGCCCTGGATTTACAAACCTTCAAATTGGTAGACCAACTCTCGGGCCGCACCTTGGGTTTGCGTGCCGACACCACCCCTCAGGTGGCACGCATCGACGCCCATTTGTTGGGCCGCACGGCCTTGACCCGTCTTTGCTACTGCGGGCCGGTGCTGCACACCCGCCCCGCACGCCCCCACGCCACCCGTGAGCCGCTACAACTGGGTGCCGAAATTTATGGCCATGCTGGCCCCGAAGCCGATCTGGAAATCCTGCAACTGGCCCTCGACTGCCTGGCCGCGGGCCGCGCCACGGGGCTGCAGGTGGACCTGGCCGATGCCCGCATCGTGAACCGCTTGCTGCAAGGCCAGCCCTTGAGCGAAGCACAGCGCCACGACATCCATGCGGCCTTGGCCACCAAAGACGCTTCGGCCTTGGCCCGTTTGAGCGTTGGTCTGCAGCCTGCAGCGCGTGATGGTCTTTTGGCCCTGGTCGATTTGTATGGTGATATCAGCGTCTTGGACCGCGCGGCCTCGCGCTTGCCAGACCACCCAGAAATCACCCAAGCCTTGGCGCAGCTGCGTTGGTTGGCTGAGCAGATCCCGGGTGTGGCCGTGAGTTTCGACCTGGGTGATTCGCGTGGTTACGCTTACTACAGCGGCATGCGCTTTGCCATTTACGCCAAAGGTGCATCCGACGCTTTGGCCCGTGGCGGACGCTACGACGGTGTGGGTGCGGTCTTTGGTCACCGCATCGACCGCGACCGCCCGGCCGTGGGCTTCAGCCTCGATTTGAAAGAATTGGTGGCAGCCGTTCAGCCTTTGGCTTTGCGTGCCGCCATTCGCGCTCCTTGGGGGCAGTCGGCTTCCTTGCGTGCGGCCATCGCTGCGCTGCGCAGCCGGGGCGAAACCGTGGTCTGCGTCTTGCCAGGCCACGAAAGCGAAGTGGACGAATTCCATTGCGACCGCGAGTTGATCGAAGCGGCAGGGCAGTGGTTGGTACAGGCTCTTTGAGAAAGAACATTTCAAGCATGAACAAGTTGCAAGGCCGTAATGTGGTCGTGGTCGGCACCCAATGGGGCGACGAGGGCAAAGGCAAACTGGTCGATTGGCTGACCGAAAGCGCCCAGGGCGTGGTGCGTTTCCAGGGCGGCCACAACGCAGGCCACACCTTGGTGATCAATGGCGTGAAAACCGCCTTGCACCTGATCCCCAGTGGCATCATGCGCGCAGGCGTCAAGTGCTACATCGGCAACGGTGTGGTCTTGTCGGTGCCCAAATTGCTCGAAGAAATTGCAGGTCTTGAGAAGGCTGGTGTCGAGGTGCGTTCACGCTTGCGCGTGAGCGAGGCTTGCCCACTCATCTTGCCTTACCACGTCGCTTTGGATGTGGGCCGCGAAGCCGCCAAGGAAAAAGCCGGGACCGCCAAAATCGGCACCACTGGCCGCGGCATTGGTCCTGCCTACGAAGACAAAGTGGCCCGCCGTGCCCTGCGCGTGCAAGACCTGAAATACCCAGAGCGTTTCGCCAACAAGCTGCGCGATAACCTGGCTCTGCACAACGAGATTTTGGTCAACATTCTGGGCGCTGCACCCGTGGACTTTGACACCACCTACAACGAAGCCATGGCTTACGCCAAAGAGCTGCTGCCCATGGTGGCCGACGTGTCGCGCGAGTTGAACGACGCGCACAAGGCCGGTGCCAATTTGCTGTTCGAAGGCGCACAAGGCACCTTGCTCGACGTGGATCACGGCACATACCCCTTTGTGACATCCAGCAACTGCGTGGCGGGCAATGCCGCTGCCGGAGCGGGCGTGGGCCCAGGCATGCTGCACTACATCCTGGGCATCACCAAGGCTTATTGCACCCGTGTGGGCGGTGGCCCATTCCCGACCGAGCTCGACTGGGAAACCCCCGGTACCCCCGGCTACCACATGTCGACTGTGGGTGCTGAAAAAGGCGTGACCACGGGCCGTTCACGCCGCTGCGGCTGGTTCGATGCGGCCTTGCTCAAGCGCAGTGCGCAGGTCAATGGACTGAGCGGTTTGTGCATCACCAAGCTCGATGTGCTCGATGGCCTCAAAGAATTGTGGCTGTGCACCGGCTACGAGCTGGACGGTGAAACCATCGACATCCTGCCCATGGGCGCGGATGAGATTGCCCGCTGCAAGCCGATTTACGAAGTGATTCCCGGCTGGACCGAGACCACCGTGGGCGTGACCGAGATGGACAAGCTGCCCGCCACGGCCCGTTATTACTTGGACCGCATCGCAGAAGTCACAGGTGTGCCTGTGCATGTGGTGTCCACCAGCCCAGACCGTGACCACACGATCTTGTTGCACAACCCCTTTGCGGCCTGAGTTTTTCAGTTCGCGAGACCTATCGATCTCAACCCTGATTTTTTGGAGTGACCCCATGTTGACCGAAGACGGCAAGCACCTGTACGTGAGCTACGACGAGTACCACAACCTGATCGAAAAACTCGCGATCAAAATCCACCAGTCCGGCTGGAAATTTGACAACATCCTGTGCCTGGCCCGTGGCGGCATGCGCCCAGGCGACATCTTGTCTCGCATCTTCGACAAGCCTTTGGCCATCATGTCCACCAGCTCTTACCGCGCCGAAGCCGGCACGGTGCAAGGCCATTTGGACATCGCCCGTTACATCACCACGCCCAAAGGCGAGATTGCTGGCAAAGTGCTCTTGGTGGACGACCTGGCTGACACCGGCCACACCTTGCGTGCGGTGGTTGACCAGCTCAAGAACAACTACAAGCCTGTGACCGAGTTGCGCACAGCCGTCATCTGGACCAAAGGTGTGTCCACCTTCAAGCCCGATTATTCGATCGAGGACCTGCCCACCAACCCCTGGATCCACCAGCCCTTCGAGCCTTACGACAACATGCGCCCCGAAAAGTTGATGGAAAAGTGGCGCGTCTGATCTGCCTCGGACTTTCCCTGAGTTGACCTGCAACAGCCTCCTTCCGGAGGCTGTTTGCATTAGGATGTCCGGATGCAAAACGACACGCCAAAAACGCTCCGCGCCCCCAGCACCACGGGTCTGATTCACCACCCCTACACCGCGCCTGCAGGGTTCGACGCCCCTCAGCCGGGGGTGTTCAAGGCCTCGACCGTTTATTTCCCCACGGTGGCCGACATGCGCCAGCGTGAATGGAAAGACAAGTCTGCTTATACCTACGGCCTGCACGGCACCCCCACCACGTATTTGCTGGAAGAGCGTTTGAGCAGCCTCGAAGGGGGGCTGCAATGTGTGCTGGTGCCCAGCGGCTTGGCGGCTTTGGCCCTGGTGGCTTTGGCGGTGCTCAAAACCGGCGACGAAGTCCTGATCCCGGATAACGCTTACGGCCCCAACAAAGCGCTGGCCGATGGCGAGTTGCGCCACTTTGGCATCACGCACCGCTTTTACGACCCGATGGACCCGGATGACCTGTCCCGCCAGATCACGGCCAGCACCCGCTTGGTGTGGCTCGAAGCGCCCGGCTCGGTGAGCATGGAGTTTCCTGATTTGCCCGAGATGGTGCGCCGCTGCCGTGAGCGTGGTGTCTTGTGCGCCTTGGACAACACCTGGGGCGCGGGCCTGGCCTTCAAACCTTTTGATTTGCTGGGTGATGGCGATGGCTTGGGCGGGGAGGGCAGCTTGGCCGTGGACATCAGCGCCCACGCGCTCACCAAATACCCCAGCGGCGGCGGCGACGTGCTGATGGGCAGCGTCATCACGCGAGACGCGGCTTTGCACCTCCAAATCAAACTCTGCCACATGCGCTTGGGCCTAGGCGTGGCGGCCAACGACGCCGAAACTGTGCTGCGTTCCTTGCCCAGCATTGGGCTGCGTTATGCCGCGCACGACCAGACCGCCCGTGCATTGGCCGCCTGGTGGCAAACGCAGCCCCAATGCGCACAACTCATGCACCCGGCCTTTGAAGGCGCTCCCGGCCACGTTCATTGGCAAGCCCTGTGTGACCGCGTGCCCGGCACGGGCCTGGCGGCGGGCCTGTTCAGTGTCATGATCGATGCGCGTTTCAGCCAGGCTCAGGTGGACGCGTTTTGCGACGGCCTCAAGCTCTTCAAGATCGGCTACAGCTGGGGTGGCCCGGTGAGCCTGGTGGTGCCCTACGACATCGCTTCGATGCGACAGGCTTGGCCCGGTCATTTGAAGCCCGGCACCCTGGTGCGTTTTTCGACCGGTCTGGAGTCGGCCAAAGACTTGATTCTTGACCTGCATCAAGCCGTGCAGGCGCATCTTCCCATGGCTTGATCACGAAAGTGACAGAGTGGGCACTTTTGTGCCCTAAGACACGCGCTCTTGGGGGTTTCCTGACTGGTCAAAGACTGCCGGTGGGGGTAATCTGAAAACCCTTGTATTTTCAGATCGACCGACCCATGAACGCCGAAGCCAAGTCTCTTGAAGCGGTTCAAGAATCGGACCTGCCCACCATGGCCACGCCCTATGTGCCGCCGCCGCCCGTTGGGCCGCGAGCGCACATGCGGCCCTTGGGCTTTACCGATCCTTTTCGCTGGCTGGCTCGGGGCCTGCAGGACATGCGCCACCATCCGGGCATTGCGTTGTTTTACGGCCTGTGTTTTTGGGGCATGGCGCAAGTGCTGGCCATGGTGTTCAAGCACAAGCCCGAGTACACCTTGTCGCTGGTCTCGGGCTGCTTGCTGGTGGGGCCGTTCATGGCCATGGGCTTGTACGAGGTCAGCCGCAAACGTGAGCGAGGCGAGTTGCCCGAGATGGCCTCGTCACTCATGTGCTGGGACCAACACATCCGCAGCATGGCCATGTTGGTGCTGGTGTTGATGGTGCTCGAGCTGCTGTGGGGCAGGGCATCCTTGGTGGTGTTTGCGGTGTTCTTCAACACCGGCATGCCCTCGACCACGGGGGTGATCGAGGCGGTGTTCAACCCACAAAATCTCGAATTCTTGATGGTGTACCTGGCGGTGGGTGGGGTGTTCGCCGCGCTGGTCTATGGCCTGTCGGTGGTGTCGATTCCCATGATTTTGGACCGCGACACCGATGCCATCTCGGCGGTGATCACCAGCATGCGGGTGGTTTTTTCGCACCCAGGCGTGATGCTGCTGTGGGGTCTGCTGCTGAGCGTGTTGGTGCTTGTGGCCTTGTGGCCATGGGCGCTGGGCATCATCGTGATTGGGCCGTGGTTGGGCCATGCCAGCTGGCATGCGTACCGGGGCAGTGTCGAGTGGGAAGAGGGTCCTGAATAAGGCCCTGAATAAGCTGTTACATTGGGCAGCTCAAATTAAAGGAGCCATCTTGGCCACACCCAACTACGGATTCGAAAAACGCCAGAAAGAACTGGCCAAGAAACGCAAAAAAGAAGACAAGCTCAAGGCCAAGTCCGACCGCAAATCGGGCCTGTTGCCCGAGGACGGGTCCGAGGTCGATGGAGATGAGGGCGATGCCAACACAGCAGCGCCGGGCGCGACAGAGTCGTCCACACCCGCGGCTTGAAGCAAGGGCTCAGCACCGATCAAGGGGCTTGGGCCAGGTCCTTTGCCAAAGCCAGCATGTCCGCCATGCTGTGGCTTGCAGGGGTGACATGTGGGGCTTGGCTGTAATGCACAAAGTTGTTGCCTGTCGAGGTTTCATACCCCGGGTCGTAATGGCCTGAGAGCAATTCGGTCACCACCTCGCGCATTTCACCCCGCTCAATGCGCTCTTGCCAGCCTTGCACCACCGCTTTGCCACGCAGGGCCGTCAGCCGCTCCAGACGGTCGCCAAACAGGGCGCGGTCTTGTGTGAAGAACGCATAGTCTTCCAGCAGCAAATTCACCCGGTTCTCCAGCGACAAGTCCACCCGCAGGCAAGTGCTGGCCCGCATGGCTGCCATGAGCGCATCGGGCACGGCGAGATTGCCCACTTTTTTGCTCTCGGCTTCCACAAACACCGGGCGATCGGCGCTGAATCCGCGCAAAGCATTCCAGACCTGGGTGTCAAACGCCTTTTGTGTGGGCTGAGGTGTGCCCGGAATCAAGCCTAAAACCGAGCTGCGGTGGCAGGCAATGGCTTCCAGGTCCAGCACCTGCGCGCCTTCCTCGGCCAAGGCTTGCAGCAAGCGTGTTTTGCCCGAACCGGTGGGCCCACACAGCACCTTGAAATGCAGGCGCTGCGCCTGGCGGGGGGTGTCTTCCATCACCTCTTTGCGAAAGGCCTTGTAGCCGCCCTCGATCAGGTGCACCTTGAAGCCGATCTGACCCAAGATCAGCGCCAGCGAGTTGCTGCGCTTGCCCCCGCGCCAGCAGTACACCAGGGGTTGCCAGTTGCGCGGCTTGTCCATCACCTGGGTTTCGATGTGGCGAGCGATGTTTTTGGCCACCAGCGCCGCGCCGATTTTTTGGGCCTCAAAGGGGCTGACCTGCTTGTACAGCGTGCCCACCTTGATGCGCTCTTCGTTGTTGAGCGACGGCCAGCTCAGGGCGCCGGGCAGGTGGTCTTCGGCGTGCTCACCTTCCGATCGGGCGTCGAGGATCGCGTCAAACTGGTCCAGTTGGGCCATGGCCTCTGAGGCCGGGATCAGGTGAAGGCTCATTTCAGTTGTCTCTTCAAAGTGGGCCAGACGTTGGCCAGCATGCGCGGCTGGGCCGCTTCATTGGGGTGGATGCGGTCGGCCTGGAACCATTTGAGCGGATCGGGGTCGTCACCCACACCTTTCAAAAAGAAGGGCACCAGCGCCGCCTTTTGGTTTTTGGCCACTTGGGCATACGCTGCTTCAAACTGGCGGGCCATGTCGGGGCCGTAATTGGGCGGCATTTGCATGCCCAGCAGCAGCACCTGGGCCCCGGCCGCTTGGGCTTGTTGGGTCATGGCCAGCAAATTGCCTTGTGTCATATTCATGGGCAGGCCGCGCAGCGCGTCGTTGCCCCCCAGCTCAATGACCACATGGCTGGGCTGGTGGCGTTTGAGCAAAGCGGGCAGTCGAGAGCGCCCGCCGGAGGTGGTCTCGCCGCTGATGCTGGCGTTGATGACTTCCACGCCCGGTTTTTCTTTGTCCAATTGTTTTTGCAACAAGGCCACCCAGCCGGTGCCCCGGGTCAGGCCGTATTCGGCACTCAGTGAGTCGCCCAGCACCAAAATGCGCTGCGCTGACGAGGCTTGAGCTGACGCGGCAAAGCCCCAGCCAGCCAGGGCCAGCAGGGTCCAGTTAAAGTGACGACGTCTCAACAAAGGTTTGTGCATGCCTGAATCCATCATTGCCGTGCGTGGCGTTTCCAAAAGTGTGCAAGATGCCAGTGGGCAACTGGACATTTTGCGCGATATCGATTTCTCATTGAACGCCGGGGAAACAGCCGCCATTGTCGGTGCTTCTGGCTCGGGCAAAAGCACACTGCTGGCCATCCTCGCGGGGTTGGACACGCCCAGCACCGGGCAGGTGGTGCTGGCGGGGCAATCTCTGTTTGATTTGTCCGAAGACCAACGTGCCGCTGTGCGGGCCCAACATGTGGGTTTTGTGTTCCAGAGCTTTCAGCTCATGCCCAACCTCACGGCCCTTGAAAACGTGATGCTGCCCCTGGAGCTGGCCGACCGGCCCGATGCCCGCAGCACCGCCACCGCCATGCTGCAGCGCGTCGGCTTGGGCGAGCGCCTGAAGCATTTGCCCAAAGTCTTGTCGGGTGGTGAGCAGCAGCGCGTGGCCCTGGCCCGCGCATTTGTGGTTCAGCCCGATCTGCTGCTGGCCGACGAGCCCACCGGCAGCCTCGACCACGCCACGGGCGAGGCCATCATGGACCTGATGTTTGCGCTCAACCTCGAGCAGGGCACCACCTTGGTCTTGGTCACACACGACCGGCAGTTGGCCGCGCGTTGTGAGCGCAGCCTGGTGATCCAGGCCGGTCGTTTGAGCGAGTCATTCACCACGCCAGTCTGAAGCGCTTTAGTTAAGCAGACGCCTGGTGTTTTGTCCCGCCCAACGTGGGACCAACGATAATCCTTGGATGTCATCCCACAAAGTGCTGTTCGGCTTTCATGCCGTGGGCGTTCGCCTCAAGATCGCCCCCCAATCCGTTGTTGAAATCCATTACGAGGTCACGCGCCGCGACGCCCGCATGCGGCAGTTCATTGACAAAGCCCGTGATTCGGGCATGCGCATGATCGAGTCGGACAACGAGCGCTTGGCCAAACTGGCCGGTGGCCATGGCCACCAAGGCGTGGTGGCCGTGGTGGCACCCTTGCCGCAAAATCATTCGCTCGACGACCTTCTCGACACCGTGGAAGGCCCACCTTTGCTCTTGGTGCTGGACGGCGTGACCGATCCGCACAACCTGGGTGCTTGTCTGCGTGTGGCCGATGGCGCGGGTGCACATGCGGTCATTGCCCCAAAAGACCATGCGGCTGGCATCAACGCCACCGTGGCCAAGGTGGCCAGCGGCGCGGCCGAGACCATGCCTTACTTCATGGTCACCAACCTGGCCCGGACTTTGGGCGAGCTCAAGGAGCGCAGCATTTGGGTGATTGGCACCAGCGATGACGCGCCGCGCAGCATTTACCAAGCCGACCTGAAAGTGCCCACCGCCTTGGTGCTGGGGGCCGAAGGTGCGGGCATGCGCCAGCTGACGCGCAAGAACTGTGACGAGCTGGTGAGCATCCCCATGCGAGGGGCCGTGGAGAGCTTGAATGTCTCGGTGGCCAGTGGCGTGTGCTTGTACGAGGCTTTGCGCCAGCGCAGCTGAACCTCTGGATTCATTCAAGAAAACCATTCAAAAAGGGAGCCTGTCATGACCAAAAACACCAGCCGAATCGCTCTGATTCTTGCCGTCGGCGCAGCCAGCCTGTTGGCCGCCTGCACCCAAGAGCAGCAAAACAAAATCAGCCGCGGCATCCAGAACTGGACCGGCACCAACGGTGTGATGGAGGTCTATGCGGGCGAAAAATTGGTGCGCCGCTTCATCAAGGTGGACAAAGTCAGCACCGCTTTGGGCACAGACGATGGCAAACCCCGTGCCTACCGCTATGGTTATGGCGTGCTCGATGAGAACTTCAATTTCGAGGTCGATCCGGGCGAGAAAAAAGTCTATTTCGAGGTCAGTGATTACTCGAACACCGTGTTCTTTGAGAGCCCACGCTAAGAACCGTGGCTTTGCGCTGAGGGTTGCGGCTTGCGCGTCACACCCAGCCCAGAGCCCCGAGCAGTGCACCTGCACCGATCAGCCACAGCAAGTGGATGCGGGTGCGCCAGACCAGGCCCATGGCCACCAGCGTCAACACCCACAGGGGCCAGTCGTGCATGGGGTCGTTGTGGCTGGCCGTGAGCAGCCAGCCCGTGGACACCAGCAGCGCGATCACCACAGGCGCCATGCCCAGCTTGAAGGCCCTCACGCCGCGGTTGTCGCGGTGCTTGTGGGCCCAGCGCGTGGTGGTGTAAGTCAAGATGGAGGAGGGCAGCATGATGCCGAGCAGGCTGATCAGCATGCCTAGCGCAGACAAGGCCACACTGATCCAGCCGCCGCCCAGGCCCGCGCCCGCATTCAGTCCCACGTTCCAGCCCATCAAGCCCACAAACAACACATTCGGGCCCGGGGCCGATTGGGCCAGCGCAATCGACGAGCTGAATTGTTGCTCGGTCAGCCACTGGTTTTCGTCCACCAAAAAGCGATGGATGTCGGGCGCAAGGATGATCGCGCCGCCCACCGCCAACAAGGACAGCGACAGAAAATGGTTGAACAAAGCCAGCCAGTCGCCCATGCTCAATTGAAGCTCCAGGATCATGGGGCGGCCTTTGGAGTGTTGGCTTGGCGTGTCAATTGCAAATAGGCCCAGCCACAGGCCAAGCTGCCAATGCCCAACAGCACCCAAATGAGGGGCCAGCGCAACAAACTCACGCCGATGAAGGTGCCCAGCATGATCGCAGCGCTCACGCCGATCCCGATGGGGTTGGATTTGAGGGCGGGGATGAGTTTGACGCCCGTGGCCGCAATCAAGCCCGCGGCAACAGCCCCCATGCCACGCAAGGCCCCTTGAGCCCATGCCAGATCAGCCACGCTGCCAAATGCCAGCGCCAGCACCAGCAAAACGGCTGTGGGTGCGGCCAGCATGCCCGCCAGGGCCGCCAATGCGCCTGCCAAACCGAAATAGCGCCCGCCAATCATCAAACAGAAGTTGATCACATTGGGGCCCGGCAGAATTTGGGCCACAGCCCAGTCCTCGACAAATTGGGCTGGGGTCATCCAGCGTTTGCGCTCGACCAGTTCGCGTTGCACCACCGCCAACACCCCACCAAAACCCTGCAAAGCCAAAAAGGTGAAGGACAAAAACAGATCGGTCTTGGACTGCGGACGGTTCAGAGGGAGTTCTTCAGTCATGCTGGCATTATGGTGCGGTCCGCCGTGTCTGTTCATGGCGCACTGTCACCTTCTAGCCAGACCAATTGGCCCCGGCCACTCTCGCTCAACCGAGCCACCCACTCGGCCGCCTGGCTTTGGGGCAGCGCAAAACGCAAGGTAACCACACTGCCGTGGCTCACGCCCAGTAAGGGCGCTTGCGCCAGTTCCAGCTCGCGCCTGACCAGGCCTTCCAGTGCATAAGGGACGCTGCACGCCAATGTGGTCTGCACAATGAGCGGGACTTTTTCGGCGCTGAGCAGCGCCTGGGCCACCGCATCGGTGTAGGCCCGCATCAAACCACCCGCGCCCAGCTTGACGCCGCCAAAGTAACGCACCACCGAAGCCATCACGCCCTGCAGGTCTTGGTGGCGCAACACTTCCAGCATGGGGCGCCCGGCCGTGCCGCCCGGTTCGCCATCGTCGTTGGCCGCCGATTGGCCCCCGGCCAGCAAGGCCCAGCACACATGGGTGGCGTCGGGGTGTTCGGCCTTGAGCTGCGCCACCCGGGCCTGAGCCTCGTCGCGTCCCGCGACCGATTCAACACAGGCGATGAAACGGCTTTTTTTGATCACGAGTTCGTGCTGGGCAGGGCGGGCGAGTGAAAAAGGCATCGATCAAGAATACCCGAAGGACGCCTGTTTCTGTCCTCTTGCAGGCTCTGCGCCACAGTGGCTGCGTCACCGCTAACATCGCCCCATGACCTGTCCCGACTGCTCCCCCACGTCCGCACCAGCGGGCCATTGGGTTTGCCCTGCCAACCCTGCGGCCTCGCCCGAGGTGCCACTTTGGCAGGTGGCGGCTTTGATGGGCAAGTTGGGCGCCTCCGACCGACACGCCGTGGCCGAAGAGATCTTGCGCTTGTTGGCCACCTGGGTGCCCATGGCGCAATGCACGATTTTTTCTTTTGAAGGGGCAGGGCGGCCACGCACCCTGGCGGTGGGCGACCGGGCGCGAACCCGTGCCTTGCCCGACATTTCTCAGGCCTATGTGCAGCGCTTTTACAGGCTCGATGGCGCTCAGCTGGCCATGCAAGCACACCACCAGGCCGCCCTCAAGGCATCACCCCAGCAGCCGCACATTGTGCTGCACCGGCAAGCTGCACACGACGTCCAGCACCCGGATTACCGGCAAATTTGCTATGAGTGGCCGCGTGTGGCCGAGCGGCTGGCCATCTTGTCGCTGCACGAAGGGCGTCGCTGGTTGTCGGTCAACCTGTACCGGGGACTGGAGCACGGCCTGATGACCGAGCCCGAGTTGGCCACCGTGCAGGCGCTGGCCCCTTTGATCGTGCAGGCTGTGCGCCTGCACTACACCGGGCAAGTGCTCAGCGGCGATCTGATGGCCTTGCTGCTGGACCGCCTCGCCCTTCGCGGCCCGGCGCTCAGCCCACGCGAGCTGGATGTGGTGCGAGCTCTGCTGCAAGGTCTCAGCACCGAACAGCTGGCCGAGCGCTTGGGCTTGACTTTGGCCAGCGCCCAAACCTACACCAAGCGCATTTACCGCAAGCTGGGCGTGGCGGGCCACAAAGCCCTGGTGGCTTGGTTGCTCGCCCCAGAGGGAGCTGGGTCTGTCCCCAAAAGGTAACGGTCTGTTCGGGGGCTTTTGTCTAAACTCACCTTCCACCGACCCTGTCGCGAACCCACCAAGAGCCACCATGCACCAACCGGCCAACACGCCCCGCCGCTCCATTTATTACGACTACTCCGTGCACCAGCCCTGGCTGCCTACTGAGCACCCAGCCCAAGCTTTGCAGCGTGTGGTGATTGCCGGTGGCGGCCCGGTGGGCCTGACGGCGGCACTGGAGTTGGCCCGTTATGGGGTGCCTTGTGTGTTGTTGGAATCGGAGCAGCAAGTGTGCTAGGGCAGCCGCGCCATCGTGTTCACCCGCCGCTCCATGGAAATCCTGCAGCAAGTGGGCGTGTCCCATCGCGTCACGCAAAACGGCTTGCCCTGGCGCTTTGGCAACTCGTTTTACAGGGGCGAGCGTGTTTTTCGCATGGAAGCCCCGCACGACGACAACGACCGCTTTGGCCCCATGATCAACCTGCAGCAGCAGTTTCTGGAGCAGTACCTGGTTGAAGCCTGCGAGGCCAACCCCCTGATTGATCTGCGCTGGGGCAACCGCGTCACCGCAGTGGTGCAGCATACCGACCACGCCCAACTGCAAGTGGACACCCCCGAAGGCCCCTACACCCTGAGCACCGAGTGGCTGGTGGCCTCGGACGGGGCCCGCTCGGGCATCCGCAGCATGCTGGACCTCAAGCTCGAAGGCGCGTCTTACGAAGGCCGGTTTGTCATCGCCGACATCCGCATCGACCTGCCTTTGCCCACCGAGCGTCTGGCCTTTTTTGACCCCGAATGGAACCGCGGCAACACAGTTTTGCTGCACCGCGAGCCTCTGGGGATCTGGCGCGTGGATTACCAACTGCCCGAGGGCGAAACGCCCGAGCAAGCCTTGTCGCCCGAGTCGCTCAAAACCCGCATCAATGCGCAATTGGCGATGATCGGCCACGCCGACAAGCCCTGGGAGATGGACTGGTCCTCGGTGTATTCGGCCCGCACGCTCACCTTGCCCGACTACTTGGTGGGCCGCACCCTGTTTATGGGTGACGCCGCCCATTTGCTGCCCATCTTTGGCGTGCGGGGGGCCAACACCGGATTTCAGGACGCACAGGCTTTGGCCTGGCGGCTGGGGCTGGTTTGCCGGGGGCAGGCCTCCAGCGCCTTGCTGGCCAACTACAGCGCCGAGCGGGTGGGTGCTGCCTGGGAAATCATCGAAGAAGCGGGCAAAAGCACCCGTTTCATGACACCGCCCACACGCGGTTTTCGTTTGCTGCGCGACGCCGTCTTGTCGCTTTCGCTCACCGAGGCCTTTGTGCGCCCGCTCTACCACTGGCGCACCTCGCGCCCTCATGAATACAGCCACTCCAGCCTGAACTGCCGCTTAGACGACAACGCGCAGTTTGCGGCAGGACCCGCGCACGGTGCACCACCGCTCAATGTGCGTCTGGCGCCCGATCAATTTTTGCTGGACCATTTGGGCGGCGGCTTTGATCTGCTGTGGTTTGGCGCAGTCGACACCTTGCCCGCCGATGTGCTGGCCAGCGCGGCCCAATGGCGGGCCAAGGGCTTGCCGCTCAAGATCACTTGCATCACCCAAGAGGGCGACACGGATGCGGGTCTGCAGGCCAGCCCGGCCGATGCGCCCTGGCAACAAGTGCTGTCTGATCCGCAAGGGCGGGCGTACAGCCGTTACGGCGTGACCGCACCCGGTGCTGCTTACCTGTTGCGCCCCGATCAACACATTTGTGCCCGCTGGTTGCGCCTTGATGCCCAGCGCCTGGACGCCGCCCTCGTGCAAGCCACTTCCGGAGAAGCCCCATGAACCCGAACACTGGTCTGGACATTGCCGGTCTGGAAACCACCTACGACCAATTGGCCATGGCCATTGACGCCGCAGGCCCCGAAAAATCCGAACTTTTTTTGGTCAAGCTCGCCTTGCTGGCGGCTCAGGCCTTGGGTGATGCGCCCACCTTTGTCGACTTGATCGCGCGGGCACAAAAAGACCTGTGAACTGGGGGGGCGCCTTGGGGCAGGCCAAAGGGCGTCTTGAACACTGGGCAAATACCCGCGCCAGCTTCAGGCCCAACGCTCAGCCCCTACACTAGCGGGTTATCCCGAATGCTCGCCCATGAACGCCTTTGTCGACGTTTCTTTCTTCCCGCGTGACGCCAAACCGCTGACCAGTTACCGCAAATACTGGGCGCAGCGCTTTGGCACGGCCCCGTTTTTGCCGATGAGCCGCGCCGAAATGACCCAACTGGGTTGGGACAGTTGCGACATTATTCTGGTCACGGGCGATGCTTATGTGGACCACCCGAGTTTTGGCATGGCGGTGATCGGCCGCATGTTAGAAAACCAGGGTTTTCGGGTCGGCATCATCGCCCAGCCCGACTGGACCAGCGCCGAGGCCTTCAAGGCCCTGGGCCAACCCAACTTGTTTTGGGGCGTGACCAGCGGCAACATGGATTCCATGATCAACCGCTACACGGCGGACCGCAAAATCCGCAGCGACGACGCCTACACCCCGGGCGACGTGGGCGGCAAACGGCCCGACCGCGCCGCCATCGTCTACAGCCAGCGCTGC
Organism: Limnohabitans sp. 63ED37-2; assembly: GCF_001412535.1. GTDB lineage: Bacteria > Pseudomonadota > Gammaproteobacteria > Burkholderiales > Burkholderiaceae_C > Limnohabitans_A. Next base: position 1,323,934 of record NZ_CP011774.1, read on the forward strand.
CGCGAAGCTTTTCCTGAAGTGCCGATCGTGCTGGGCGGCATCGAAGGCAGCCTGCGCCGCATCGCGCATTACGACTATTGGAGCGACAAGGTGCGCCGTTCGGTGGTGGTGGACAGCAAGTGCGACTTGCTCTTGTATGGCAACGCCGAGCGTGCGATTGTCGAGATCGCCCACCGCCTGGCTGCCCGCGAGCCCGTGCAGCAGATCACCGACGTGCGCGGCACTGCCTTTGTGCGTCGCGAAACGCCCGAAGGCTGGTTCGAGATCGACTCCACCAGCGTGGACACGCCCGGACACGTCGAGGCGCACATCAACCCGTATTTGATGATCTCGGACCAAGCGCGGGAGCAGGGCGCCACTTGCGCCCGTGAAGAAGAAGCCAAAGAAGTGGCCGAAGGCCACAACGCCAAAAACATCGAGACCGATTTGTCCGCTGCAGTGGCCCAAGCCCGCACGGTGCAGGCTGCCATCCAGCCGCTCACCTTTGTGCCCAACCCTGCGCTGCGTGGCAAAGGCACCCACAAAGTGCCGCCGCGCGACAAAAGCGTGATCCGCCTGCCCAGCTACGAGCAGGTCAAGCAAGACGCCGTGCTCTATGCCCACGCCAACCGCGTGCTGCACTTGGAAACCAACCCCGGCAACGCCCGCTGCCTGGTGCAAGCCCACGGCGAAGGCCACACCGCCCGCGACGTGTGGATCACACCACCGCCCATCCCGCTGACCACGGCCGAGATGGACCATGTGTTCGACCTGCCGTATGCCCGCAGCCCACACCCGCGCTATGCCGACGAGAATGGTAGCCACGACCACGCGACCAAAATCCCCGCGTGGGAAATGATCCGCTTCAGCGTGAACATCATGCGCGGCTGCTTTGGCGGCTGCACCTTTTGCTCCATCACCGAGCACGAAGGCCGCATCATCCAAAGCCGTTCAGAGGAATCCATCATCCGCGAGGTGGAAGACATCCGCGACAAGGTCAAAGGCTTCACCGGCGTCATCTCTGACCTGGGCGGCCCCACGGCCAACATGTACCGCCTGGGCTGCAAGAGCCCCGAGATCGAATCGGCCTGCCGCAAACCCAGCTGCGTGTTCCCTGGCATCTGCCAGAACCTGACCACCGACCACGGCCCGCTGATCAACATGTACCGCCGGGCGCGGAACCTCAAGGGCATCAAGAAAATCTTGATTGGCTCCGGCTTGCGTTACGACTTGGCCGTGCAGTCGCCCGAATACGTGAAAGAGCTGGTGCAACACCATGTGGGCGGCTACCTGAAGATTGCGCCCGAGCACACCGAGGGCGGCCCGTTGTCCAAGATGATGAAACCAGGCATCGGTACCTATGACCGCTTCAAGTCCATGTTTGACAAGTACAGCGAAGAAGTGGGCAAAAAGCAGTTCCTCATCCCGTACTTCATCGCTGCCCACCCGGGCACCAGCGACGAAGACATGATGAACTTGGCCATCTGGCTCAAAAAGAACGGATTCCGCGCTGACCAGGTGCAGACCTTCTACCCCAGCCCCATGGCCACGGCCACGGCCATGTACCACTCCACCCGCAACCCGCTGCGCAAAATCACCCGCGACAGCGAAAAGGTGGACGTGGTCAAAGGCGACAAACGCCGCCGCCTGCACAAAGCTTTTTTGCGCTACCACGACGCCACCAACTGGCCCCTGCTGCGCGAAGCCCTCAAGGCCATGGGCCGGTCAGACCTGATCGGCAACGGCAAGCACCACTTGATCCCCAACTGGCAGCCGCTGGCCGAAGAAGGCTACCAAAGCGCCCGCCGCAAAAACAGCACGGGTGCCGGGGCCAAGTCGTCGGTGTCCTTGTCGACTGCGCCCAAGCGCATGGGGCAGCCCAAAAAAGGCCAACTCCTTACCCAGCACACTGGTTTGCCCCCACGCAAGAAAAGCTGAACCGACTGTTCAGGGTCTAACCCTTAACGGGTGCTTGCGCCACCACACACCGCACCCCCAAGTCCGCCATCAAGCGCTGCTGCGCTGTCGCAGGGGCCCTGTCGGTGAAGAGGGTGTGCACCGCTTTGAGCGGGGCCATTTCGATCATGGCCGGGCGGTCAAATTTGCTGTGGTCGGCCACCAGCCAGACTTGGCGTGACTGGGCCACGATGGCGCGGGCCACCATGACTTCGCGCATGTCGTAATCGCGCAGGGTGCCATCGGCGTCGATGCCGCTGATGCCGATCAGGCCGATGTCCACCTTGAACTGCCGGATGAAGGCCAGCGCGGCTTCACCCACCACGCCCAGGTCTTCGTGCCGCACGGTGCCGCCTGCCACCAGCACGTCGCACTCGGGGTTGGCCGCCAGGATGTGCGCCACATGCAGGTTGTTGGTGATCACGCGCAGGCCTTTGTGCTGCAGCAGCTCGCGGGCCACGGCCTCGACGGTGGTGCCGATGTTCATGAACAGGCTGGCTCCGTTGGGGATGGCCTGGGCCACTTGTCGAGCGATATCTTGTTTGGCTTGTGCCTGGGTGCGCTGGCGCTCGGTGTAGGTGGTGTTGCGTGTGGACGAGTCGACCACCCGCACGCCGCCATGAAATCGCTCGAGCATGGCCGCCTCGGTCAGGCGCTGCAGGTCACGACGCACGGTTTGCAAGGGGATGCCCAGCTGTTCGGCCAAGGTTTCGGTTTTGACGCTGCCGTGTTCGCGCACAGCTTGCAAAAGGGACAGTTGTCGAGGGTTGAGGGCCATGGCAGTCGCGATGAAGACAGTGTCAACAATGGGTTGCTCAGAATAACGTAAAAAGTTAACGGTTAACCGATACAATCAAAAAAAGTCAATATAGAACAACATTTTTCGATCATTTCAGGAAAATTTGTGGAAAATCCAAGCCCATCTTCCAGCGCCGACCCCGTTGTGAAAGCGACGAGCTCCGCTGCCGAACCCATGGATCATTGGGATGTGTTGGTGGTCGGTGGTGGTGCCACGGGCCTGGGGGTGGCCGTGCAGGCGGCGTTGCAAGGCCAGCGCGTGGCGCTGCTGGAGGCGGGCGATTGGGCTTGCGGCACCTCGTCGCGCTCGACCAAGTTGCTGCACGGTGGCGTGCGCTACCTGGCGCAGGGGCACTGGCGGCTGGTGCGCGAGGCCTTGCGCGAACGTGCCACGATTTTGGCCTTGGCCCCGCATTTGGCCCAGCCTTTGTCGTTTGTGGTGCCCGGAGCCAGCTGGCTGTCTTGGGCCTGGACGGGCATGGGCCTGAAGCTTTACCAGTGGCTGTCCGGGCGCTGGAGCTTGGGGCGCACGGTGGCTTTGTCACGTCGCCAGTTGCTGGCGCGTTGCCCGGGCGATGCGGTTGATCGGGTTGGGGGGGGCGCAACACCCGCAGTGGGCGGCCCTGTGCCGCAAAGCATTTGGGTGGCGGGCATGCGCTACTGGGATGCCCAGTTTGAAGACGCACGCCTGGCCCTGGCGCTGGCCAAGACGGCCCGCCGCGCGGGCGCCAGTTTGCACAACCACAGCCGCGTGACGGCCTTGTTGCCCGTGCCGCAGGGCTGGCGCGTACAGTGGCTCGACGAGCGCAGCGGCCAAACCCGCGAAGGACTGGCCCGGTGTGTGGTCAATGCCACGGGGGTCTGGGTCGATGGTTTGCGCCAAATGGCTTTGTCTCCCCACGATGTCACGGCGTCCCCAATCAAGCCGCTGGTCACGCCCAGCCAAGGGGTGCACCTGGTGGTGGCCCGCGAGCGTTTGCCCATTCGCGAAGCGGTGCTGATCCCGAGCACCGCCGATGGGCGTGTCTTGTTTGCCGTGCCTTGGCTGGGGGCGACCGTGATCGGCACCACCGACACCCCCCGCACCGACGCGCCCAAAGAGCCCGTGCCCATGGCCGAGGAGCTGGACTTTTTGTTTCGTGAAGCGCAGCAGTCGCTGGGCGTGAGCTTGAGCCGGGCCGATGTGCTGAGCGTGTGGGTGGGTTTGCGCCCCTTGGTGGTGCAGGGCGCAGCCGATGGGGCAGGTGGCTCGACCAGCACTATGTCGCGCGAACACCTGATCCAGCGTGAAGCCCCGGGTTTTGTGACGGTGACCGGTGGCAAATGGACCACTTACCGCAGCATGGCCGAGCATGTCTTGCAGGTTTTGGCTGAACACGGTGACTTGGCCACAGGGCCCGGCATGGCCCCAAGTCCGGTGAACACCGCGCTGCACCGCTTGGTGGGTGCGCCGCCAGCGGGTGCAGTGCCAAGCTCAGCCTCGGCGGCCTACGCCCGTATCGGCGACGCTCCCGGTTTGCATTTGTGGGGCACCGAGGCTGAGGATGTGTTGCGCCTGCCCGGTGCTGACCGTGATCTGGGCATGGGCCTGAGCGAAGCCATGGTGCGCTTTGCGGCCCGCCAGGAATGGGCTTTGACCGTGGAAGACATGTTGGCCCGCCGTTGGCGTGCGCTGTTCCTGGATGCACGGCAAGCATCACGCATGGCCCCGGCCGTGGCCGTTTTGCTTCAAGAAGAAACCGGGCTTGACCCCCGTCTCGGTGCGTTTTTAGAGCTGTGCCAGCGTTACACCTTGGCCGATTGATACAAGGCCGAGCGCTAGCCCAGCGCGGATGGCCCGCGCTTCAGCCCTGAGCTGCCGAGACAGCGGCCCGCAAACCCAACAGGTAGCTGTCCACACCGAATCCAGCGATTTGGCCTTTGGCAATGTCGGCAATCACCGAGTGGTGACGGAAGGCCTCTCGGGCGTGGATGTTGGACATGTGCACTTCGATGATCGGGCACTTGAGGATGGCCAAGGCGTCGCGGACGCCATAGCTGTAATGCGTCCAAGCCCCGGCATTGATGACCACCGCTTTCACGCCTTCGCCGTGGGCACGGTGGATGCGCTCGGCCATTTCGCCTTCGAAGTTGGTCTGGAAGCACTCGACTTGAGCGCCCAGGGTCTGGCCCAGGGCGGTGAGTTGGGCGTTGATCTCGTCCAGCGTGGTCGTGCCGTACTGGGCCGGGTCGCGTTTGCCGAACATGTTCAGATTGATGCCGTGCAGGACTAGGATGTTCATGGTGGGACTCTATCGCTCAAGGAATCATGGGGATTGGGGGCTTGGTCTGCGATTGTCGGTGATTTGCGGCAATATCCTAGGCGTTGCCTGAAAGCGATCCATGACCACTTTGAAAATTGATTTTGTTTCCGACATTGCCTGTCCCTGGTGCGCCGTGGGCCTGGGTGCCCTCGAACAGGCCTTGGTCCGTCTGGACGGTGAAGTCCAAGCCGATCTGCACTTTCAGCCCTTTGAGCTGAACCCGCACATGCCCCCCGGTGGGCAGGATTTGGGCGAGCATTTGACGCAAAAGTACGGATCGACAGCCGAGCAGCAGGCACAAATTCGCCAGACCATCGCCGCGCGCGGGGCCGAGGTGGGTTTTGAATTCCACCCCGGCGGGCGGGGTCGGGTTTACAACACATTCAACGCCCACCGTTTGCTGCACTGGGCCGAAGGCCAGGGCCATGGGGCGCAACATGCCCTGAAAAAAGCGTTTTTGCAGGCCTATCAAGGCCGCGCCGAGTGTGTGGAAGACCCCGAGGTTTTGCTCGCGGGTGTGGCCGGGGCCGGGCTGGATGTGGCTGCTGCCCGAGAGGTGTTGAACAGCGACGCACACACCGCTGAAGTGCGCGAGCGTCAGCAGTTTTATGCACAAGCAGGCATCCGCTCGGTGCCTGCGGTCATCATCAACGACAGGCACTTGATTTCGGGCGGACAGCCGGTCGAGGTGTTTGAGCAGGCGCTGCGCCGCATCGCCTCGGGTGACGTGAATTGAGGCCTGGGGCATGAATCCTTTCTTTGGTGTTTCTTCTTTGGTGCCGCGTCGCACGGCTTTGGCCCGCTTGGGTGCGGGCCTGATCGCGCCCTTGCTCGCCAGTGAGTCTGGCCTGGTTTTTGCGCAGACCGCACAAAGCGCCTCGCGGGCGCAGTTGCTGGCCGCTTGGCGCCAAGGCGGTGTGCTGTTGATCCGCCATGCCGCGACCGAGTCGGGGCTGGGTGATCCTCCCGGTTTTGTGATCGGGCAGTGCCGCACCCAGCGCAACCTGAGCGATGAGGGCCGCCAAGCCTCACGGGCCTTCGGTGCGTGGTTGCAATCGCAAAACTTCAAGCCCGATGCGGTGCGCAGCAGCCAGTGGTGCCGCTGCCAAGACACAGCGCGTTTGGCGTTTGGGGCTTACGAAGATTGGCCCGCACTCAACAGCACTTTTGCAGGGCAGGGCGACCCGGCAGCCCAGCAACAGGCTTTGCGTGAGCGCCTGTCGGCTCTGCCCGCCGTGCGCACCGAAGTTTGGGTGACACACCAAGTCAATATGACAGGGCTGACCGGCGCCTACCCCGAGATGGGCGAAGGTTTCTTGGTGGATGCACAAGGCCGCTTGAAAGCGCGTGGGCGAGTGGCCGCATGAACGCAACAACACTTCCCTTGCTGACGGTTTATTTCGATGGCTCCTGCCCTTTGTGTCGCGCTGAAATCGCGATTTACCGACGGCTGCCCGAGTCACAGGCCATGGACTGGGTGGATGTGAGTGCCGGACAAGACTTGGGCGGTTTGACGTGCCAAGAGGCCATGGCCCGCTTTCATGTGCGCGACCGCCAAGGCCGCATGTTCAGTGGTGCGGCGGCGTTTTCGCAGATGTGGCGCTTGTTTGCGGGCTGGCGCTGGCTGGGCTGGTTGTCGGCTTGGCCGCCCCTGTCATGGTGTTTCGAAGGCGGTTACCGCTTGTTTTTGAAGGTGCGCCCCCAAATGCAAAAGTGGGTGCGTCGCTGGTCTCAAGGCGAAAGGGTTTGAACATGTTCAATCGCGTGACGTGCAGTGTTTGGCGTGGGGGCTTGCTGTGGGGTGCTGGCGCTCTGATCGCTGGCTTCTCGGGCTTGGCGTTTGCGCAAGTGGGAGACAAGGTGGCTTTGGGCAATTGGTCGATTGACCGCACCGAAGTCACGATTGGCCAGTTTGAGCGCTATGTGCGGGCCACAGGCACCGTGACCCGTGCCGAAAAAGAGGGTGGTGGTTTTGAGTATGTGGGCGGATGGGTTCGCCGTCCTGGCTGGTCGTGGCGCCAACCAGATGGTGTGCAGGCCAGTGCGAATTTGCCTGCGGTGCACTTGGACTTTGCCGAGGCGCAGGCTTATTGCCGCTGGGCAGGGGGCCGCTTGCCCACAGGTGCGGAATGGCAAAAGGCGGGGTTCACCGAGTTGCGCGACAACCCCCCAGCGCCTTGGGTCAAAGGCAAAACATACCCATGGAGCACGGGTGATAGCCCACAAGGCGCCAACACCAGTGATCCAGACCCCTGGCCCCGGGCTGCGCCTGCGGGCGCCACGCGCCAAGGTGTGAACGGCCTCTACGATATGGGTGCCAATGTGTGGGAGTGGACCACCGACGAGCAGGGAGGCCAGCGTCGCACGGTGGGTGGTTCGTGGTGGTACGGTGCTTTCAACATGAAAGCCGATGTGCAGGCTTTCAAAGCCGCTGACGTTTATGTGGTCTACCTCGGCTTTCGCTGTGCCTATGACCTGCCGCTCCAAAACCCCAACGCGAGCAAGACCCCTTCATGATGCAGTCCCTGCCTGAGGGCTACCGCGCGTTGGTGATCGGTGCGAGCGGCGCGATTGGCAGCGCCTTGCTGCAGCAGCTGCAGCATGACCCGCGCTGCGCGGCGGTGATCGGGGTGTCACGCCAAAGCTCGCCAGGGCTGGACTTGTTGAGCGAGGCCAGCATCGCCTCGTGTACAAAGGCGCTGGCAGGGCAAGGGCCTTTTCATTTGGTGGTGGACGCCACGGGGGCGCTCACGGTCAATGGCCGTGGCCCCGAAAAACGGCTGGACGAACTCGACGCCACACACCTGTTGGATGCCCTGCAGCTCAATGCCGTGGGGCCTGGCCTGTTGCTCAAACACATGGCACCCTTGCTGGCGTCGGGGCAGCGGGTGATTTGGGGCAAGCTGTCGGCGCGTGTGGGCAGCATCGAAGACAACCGCAAAGGCGGTTGGTACGGCTACCGCGCCGCCAAGGCTGCGCTCAACATGTTGTTGCAAACCGCAGCCATTGAACTGGCCCGGCGCAGACCCCTGGCCGTGGTGGCGGCTTTGCAGCCAGGCACCGTGCAGTCGGCCCTGAGCCAGCCCTTTGTGGGCAACGATGCGCTGCGCCCCGAAGAATCCGCCCACCGCTTGCTGGCGGTGCTGGACGCCCTGCAGCCCACAGGTCGTGCACAGTTCGTGGACCACCAAGGTCTAAGCATTCCTTGGTGAGCCGCACCCGCCTTGCGCCGTCAGGGCGCGCAGTCGCGCACGGCGTTGCCAATGGAGGCGGGGGAGATGGGGCCTTGTGACACGATGGTGCAGGATGTGGGTGCCAGAAAAACGCAGCCTTCGGGCCATCGGCTTTCAACTTTTTGGCCAAACTCTGTTTGTGCCTGCCCGCACAAGCTGGGTGCGTCTTTGCGCATGACCCATCGCACATGGCTGGGGAGTTTTTTGCGCCAGTTCCATCCCGACTCGCCCACCGAGGCACCAAACTCGTAGCAGTCGGCGGATTCGCTGGGCTTGCCGGGCGAGCTGCCCGGCGACTGCTGGGTTTCCACACTGCACATCTGCGGCAAATCTGAGCCATTGGCCCAGGCGGGTTGTGCCAAGGCCAGCAGAAGAGCGCACAGGCACATCAGGGGACTTGTGATGCGACAACGCATGGGCAAAATGGATCTGTGCAGGGTGTCACGCCACATAAGAAAGCACCCGCTTGATGAGCAAATTGCGGTTGAAGGGTTTGAGCATGCTCTCGTTCATGCCAGACGCCAGGCACCGCTCCAGTTCGTCTTTGTCACCGTTGGCGGTGAGCGCAATGATCGGGGTCGAGCGTTGGGGCTCGGGAAGCTCGGTGCGGATTTTTCGGGTCGCGGTCTGGCCATCCATTTCCGGCATCAGCAGGTCCATCAAAATCACATCAAAGCCCTCGCCATCGCGCACGGCTTCATAGGCTTGGAGGCCGTCCTCCACTTCGGTGATCCGCGCTCGCGGCAAGTGTCGGCGCAGCTGAAGGGAGACAATTTGGCGGTTCAAGGGGTTGTCATCGGCGATCAGGATGCGGATCACTTGGTCGCTGCTGCTGTCTTCCTCGGGTGCAGGCAGGGTGTGGGACGGGGCTTGGCTCAGCGGGCAGGGCAGCAGGACATGGAAGGTGGTGCCCACGCCCAGTTCGCTGTGCAGCCCGATGCTGCCGCCCATGGCTTCGACCAGCCCTTTGGTGATCGACAGGCCCAGCCCATTACCCCCAAAACGACGGGCAATGCTGTCGTCCACCTGCGAAAAGCTTTGATAGACCCGGTGCTGCAAATCCGGCGCAATGCCAATGCCGGTGTCCCGGACCGCCAGCCGCAAGGGCACAGTACCTTGGGGCTCGCCGTCTTCGGCCAGGACGCTGCAATGCAAATCGACCTCACCTTGCGCCGTGAATTTGATGGCGTTGCCGAGCAAATTGACCAAGATCTGAGTCAACCTGTGGCTGTCGCCCTTGACCCATGTGGGCACGTTGGGGTCGATGTGCAGGGTGTACCGCAGGGGTTTGCTTTCTGCGCGGCGCTTGAGCAACTGGAAGGCCGTGTTCAAGGTGTCGTGCAGGTTAAAAGGCTCTTGCACCACCTGAAGCCGTCCGGATTCCATCTGGGCATGGTCCAGCAGGTCGTTGATGATGGTTAGCAGGTGCTCCCCCGATTTCTGGATGTCCTCCATCTTGGTGCGCACCTCAGCATCCAGTTTTTTGTCATGCTGAATCAGGTCGGCCAACCCCAAGATGGCGTTCATCGGGGTGCGCAACTCGTGGCTGACAGAGGCCACGAACAGGTCTTTTTGTTGCTGTGTTTGTTGGAGTTTTTTGGTGAGTTGGCGCAACTGGCGTCGTTGTTGTTGGGTGCGTTGCAGCCGCTCGTTGCGAACGTTGTTCAAGCGAAACAACAACGCCAACTGCATGCCAAAAATCACAATGGCCATCATCAAGTGCCAATGGATCAGGTCCTGCGGCATGATTTGAAGCGCCATTTCGCCGCCCAACAGGGCGTACACATACAAGCCCACAATGAGCAGCCAGCCGGCAGCCAAACCGGCTAAGCGAGCCCGCGGCTTGGTTGCCAGCACTGCGGGCAAAGAGGCCAAAGCAAGCCAGCTGATGGTGGCCGAGTAGATCCCGCCGGTTAGCCAGGTGATGGCAAAGGCCTGAGACAGTGTCAAAACCTGCAAAGCGGTGATCAAGCGGCTGAGCCGCACCCCGGCCATGCGCAACCCCCCCAAGATCACCATGGCCAAGATGCCCAGTGCGTTGGCCAGTAATCCGTCGTGGAACTGCACGCCCCAGGACACCAGGGCAAAAGCGGCATAGCCGATGGTCAGGATCAACAGGAACGAAAAGAACAGCCACTCGCGCTCGTTGTCCATCGGCTGTCGCCACCAGGGACGCAAGAAGCCGAAACCAGAGGTGCTCAGGGTGGGATCAATGGAAGGAGTGGTGGCAGATAACATGATGTTTATATGAATACCAAATGCTACATTAGATTCATTTAAAGCTTTCGGCGACTTGTTAGCAAGCTCTCAAACGCTTGGAATTGACGAGGCACAATCGGAATGCTTTTTTAGATGGTTCTTTTCAAGGTAATCAATGGGTTTGCAAACGTGGTGGCTTTTTGTGCTGATGACTTTTGTGGTGTCGGCCACGCCGGGGCCCAACATGCTCTTGGTCATGAGCCACGGTGCCCGTTTTGGACTGCGACCCGCCATCTGGACCATGTCCGGCTGCATGACTGCTCTGATCGGCATGGTCAGCATTTCAGCCGCAGGTGTCGGGGCTTTGCTGCACAGCTTTCCTGCTGTGTTTGACGCGCTGCGCTATCTGGGGGCGGCTTACTTGGCCTATTTGGGCTACAACTTGTGGTGTGCGGGCGTGCCCACGGGTGATGCGCCCACCAGTGCGGCTGTGACCGAAGAGGGCCAACGCAGTGCGGGCTCTTTTTATCGTCAGGGGCTGGCGGTGGCGGCGAGCAATCCCAAGGCCATTGTGTTTGCAGCGGCGTTTTTCCCGCAGTTCATCCAAGCCGATCGGCCTGCGGGCCTGCAGTTTGCGGTTTTGTTGATCACCTTCACCGTCATCGAGGTCAGTTGGTACCTGATCTACGCCCTGAGTGGTCACAAGTTGTCACGCTTTTTGCACCAAGGCCATGTGATGAAAAACTTCAACCGCGTCACGGGTGGCGTATTTGTGGGCTTTGCCGCTTTGATGGCCGCCAGCCGCTGAAGTTCTTGGGGGTGTTGCGGCCTTCTCGGCTTTGCCCCCGCTAACTGTGCGCCAATCTGTGGATAAGCCCATGAACAAGCGCTGAAACCCGCATGCCTGTGGCCTTGGCAGCGGTTGCCTGAAAATTAAGCAGTGGCTTCAACCCAGCGCTTTGGCAATCTTGTGGCGCGGCACGGTGGTTTTGGGGCACTGCCCCTTGGGCAGCTCAAACCACTGGCGCACATCGTTTTCTACGCCTACGCCGTGCATGAAGTTGTAGATGGCTTTTTTAAGGCCCTGGCCCAGCAGGTCGTGGTCCACGCCCGGGGGCATGGGGGTGGGGTCGACAAAGCCCACATCGTTTTTGGCAAACGTGCCTTCGGGCAGGGGCAAGAGCGTCACGCCATAGGCCTCGGGGTTTCGGCCCACGGGTGAATGCACGGTGCAGACAAAGCGGTGGAAAAAGCCGCTGTGGATGCAGCCGTTTTCAAACAGCTGGCGCACGTATTCGAGCGCGTCCACCGTGTCTTGCACGGTTTGTGTGGGAAAGCCGTACATCAGGTAGGCGTGGACCAGCACGCCCGCATCGGCAAAGCCTTTGGTGACCTGCGCCACCTGCTCCACCGAGACACCTTTTTTCATCAGGCTGAGCAAGCGGTCCGACGCGACTTCGAGCCCGCCCGACATGGCAATGCAGCCGCTTTGCGCCAGCAGCTCGCACAGCCCGGGGGTGAAGGTTTTCTCAAAGCGGATGTTGCCCCACCACGAGATCTGCACACCACGGCGTAGCAGCTCTTCGGCCAGGGCCTTGAGTGCTTTGGGTGGTGCGGCCTCGTCCACAAAGTGAAAGCCGGTCTGGCCCGTCTCGGCCACGATCTGCTCGATGCGGTCCACCAGCGTGCTGGCCTGCGCGGTTTCGTAGCGGCTGATGTAGTCCAGGCTCACGTCGCAAAAGCTGCATTTCTTCCAGTAGCAACCGTGCGCCACGGTGAGCTTGTTCCAGCGCCCGTCGCTCCACAAGCGGTTCATGGGGTTGAGCATGTCCAGCAGTGACAGGTATTTGTGCAGCGGCAAACCGTCCCAAGTGGCCGTGCCCACCTCTTCAAACGGGATGTCGGGCTCTTGCAGGTTGATGTACTGCACCTGGCCTGTGTCATTCCTGATGAAGGTGCGCTGCAGGCGCTGCATGCTGCGCTGGCCTTGCAGGTACTCAATCAGGCTGAGCAGTGGGCGCTCGCCGCCGTCGAGCGTGACGAAATCCACATGGTCGAACACGCGGGCGTCTTTGAGGTCACGCAGTTCCGTGTTCACAAAGCCGCCGCCCAAGCCAATGCGGATGTGCGGGTGAGCACGCTTGATGCATTGGGCGATGCGAAACGCCGCATAGACCGAACCGGGAAAGGGCACCGACAGCAACACCAGTGTCGGCTGGTGGCGCTCTATGGCTTGCAATGCCAAGCGCTCCAACGTGGTGTCGATCAGGTTGGGTGATTCAGCCAAAGCCTCGGCCAGCGCATCAAAGCTGGGCTGGCTGGCCGCTAGGCGCTCGGCGTAGCGCACGAATTCAAAGCCTTCGTCCACGGCGTCGCGCAGCACATCGGCCAGGTCGTTCAGGTACAGCGTGGCCAAGTGCCGGGCGCGGTCGGTCTGGCCCAGTGCGCCAAAGGCCCAGCCGATCGGGTCGCCTGTGCCGTCGTCTTCGTAGGCGTCGAGTGCCGCAAACCGTGGGCCTTCGGGCAAAAAGCCACGGCCTGCGATGCGGTGGCTGAGCGTGCTGTCGCGGCCCTGCAAAAACGCGATCACCGGGTCGATGCTGACGGCGTAGTCGTTGAAGTGGTCGAGGAAGAAATTCACCGGGCCCGAGCGTTCTTCGACGGGTAAAGCGAGCGCCGCGTCGCGCAGGTCGGCCAGCCCTTGTTTGTTCAGCAAGGCCAGCACCGTGGCGAGCGCCAGGTCTTCTTGAACCGCATCAAAACCCCGCGAACGCAAAAAACCCGTGAGATAAGCCGTGGACGGGTATGGCGTGTTGAGCTGCGTCATCGGCGGGATGAGGCTCAATACTTTGAACGGGGCGGGGCTGGGCATCTGGCGAATGGTTTTTGCAAAATTGGTTGGATTATCAACGGGCGCAGGCATGTCCACCTGCATTCATGGGGGTACTCACCTTCAGGAACTGGCTTTCAGGGCGTTAACATCCAGCAGCACCGACAGCGACTGTCCGATTGAATGTCATCCGATGACCCCCTTGCCAGAAACACGCCCAGACGCTGCCACGTCCTTGTCTGCCTTGATGGTTCAGTCCAGCACGCAGGCCCCGCTGACCCGTGCACAGCAGCGTTTCAACGATTTGCTGGCCCAGATCGAGCGGCTATCGGGACAGATTCAGCGACTTGAAGCCTGGTCACACAAGCACCGTTATGCGCACATTCAGTCCCTGCGCGAGTCGGTGCAGCTGGCGCAAACGCACCGCAAAAGCCTGCTGCTTTTTGTGCATGAACGCCTGCAAACCGCAGACCTCACTGACCGGCAGCAACGCATGGCACGGGGCATGGTGCGAGGCTTGATCGACCATTTGGCGCCCATGGCCGACCCGCAAGTACAGGCGCTGGCCGATGTGTATGTGAGCGAAGAGGACACCCAAGAAGCGGCCGAGGAGCAGGCCGAGGCGGCGCAGCGACTGCGCGAGCGCATCGAAGAAGCTCTGGGCCAGCCCATTGAAAAGCCCGATCAGTACCAGACGCCTGAAGAGATGATGCAAGCGGGCATGCGCCAATGGCAGCGCCAGCAAGAGGCCGACGAGCAGCGCAAAGCGGCCAAGCGTGCCGCCCGAAAAGCGCAAAAACAAGCCCAAAAGAAAAGCGCAACAGCCGACAAAGGCGAGCTGCCACCCGCCATGCTGCGCGAGGCCGATGCCAAAAGCGCCATCCGCACCGTGTTTCGCCAGCTGGCCAGTGCCCTGCACCCGGACCGTGAGCCTGATGAGCAAGAGCGACTGCGCAAGACTGCGCTGATGAGCGAAGTGAATGCCGCTTATGAAAAAAACGACCTGAGCACTTTGCTGCGCCTGCAACTGCAGGTCACGCAGGTCAAGCCGGGCGGTGCCGCCCGCATGGCCGATGCCCAGCTGATGGCCATGGCTTTTTTGCTGAAGGAGCAAGTGGCCGCCCTGGAGGACGATTTAGACCAATTGCAAAGCCGCCTCAGCCGGGAGTTGTGCTTGACGGTGCGGGCCGATGCCGATGAGGCGTCGATGTCGCAAGGCTTGCAACGCATTCAGGCCGACCAGCGGCACAGCGCCGACAGCCTGCAGGCCGATTTACGGCGGATTCAAAACGATGCCGAATTCAAGCGCTGGCTGAAAGAGCAGTGGCAGTTGGCTAAAGCCACTTCTGCATGAAGCTGGCCTGGCCCGCTGCGGGGTCGAGCGCATAAGGCTCAAAGCCAAAGCCCAAATAACTTTTTAAGGCCCGCGAGTTGCCCGTCAGCACTTCCAAGGTGAGCTTGCAGCAGCCGCGACTTTTGGCGTGCTGCTCGGCAGCCGCCAGCAAAGCCTGGCCCACCCCCGTACCCCGGTGGCCAGGGAGCACGGCGATGTCGTGGATGTTCATCAGGGGCCGCGCTTTGAAGGTCGAATAGCCCTCGATGCAATTGACCAGACCCACAGGCGCCTTGTCCAGCCAGGCGATGAAACTGGCCGCATCGGTGCGTGCGGCCAGGTCGTCACACAGGCGGGCTTTCACATCCTGAGCCAATGGCTCGCCACCGCCCATCGGGTCTTGGGCATAGGCGTCCAAAAGCATCACCAAGGCTTGGCGGTGCGTGGGGTTTTGGTAGTCAACGGGCAGGACGTGAAGTGTCATGGTCAGGCAGCGGCAGGGGTCATGAAAGAGTGCACATTGTCCTGCATCGCGGCCATCACATGGCCCGCCAATTGATGCGCTGTGATGGCGCTCAGCGTCCAGCCCAGGTGGCCGTGGCCAGTGTTGTAGAACACGTTGGCTTTTTTGCCCGCACCCACGCGCGGCAGCATGTTGGGCATCATGGGGCGCAGGCCAGCCCATGGCACCACCTTGCGGGTGTCGATGCCTGGGAAGCACTGGTTGACCCACTGAATCAATGGCTGGATGCGGTCGGCGCGGATGTCCAGGTTGATGCCATTGAACTCGGCCGTGCCCGCCACGCGGAAGCGGTCATCACCCAAGCGGCTGGTGACGAGCTTGGTCTCGTCGTCGAGCAGGCTGACCTGCGGCGCGGCGGCTTGGCTGGCACCGTCGGGCAGGTTCACGGTGATCGAGTAGCCCTTGACGGGGTAGATGTTCAGGCGGTCTCCCAGCTGCGCGGCCAAACGGCGACCATGCACGCCAGCACAAATCACGATGCCGTCAAAGGTCAGCGAGTCGGTATCGCCGGCATGTTTGACCTGCACAAAAGCGCTTTGGCCGTTGGCGGCCACGCTCAGGACTTCGTGCTCGTTGAGAATATTGACGCCCAGGCGCTCGCAAGCTTTGGCCAGGCCGTAGGTGAACTTGTGGATGTCACCTGTGGAGTCGCTCTCGGTGAAATAGCCACCGTAGTAGTTGCCGTGCAGGGTGGGCTCGATGGCCTTGATCTCTTCGGGCGTCACCGCGCGGCGGGGCAGGCCACCCTGGGCCAGCAGCTTGGAGACTTGACCTGCATGGTCAAAGCCCTTTTTGTCGCGGTAAAAGTGCAGGATGCCTTCGCGCTTGTGGTCGAACTCGATGCCCTCGGCCTTGGCCCAGGCAAAGTGGTGCTCGCGCGATTCGATGGCCAGCTGCGCGGTGGCGATGGTGTTCTCACGGTACTTGGGCATGGCGGCCATGAACTCGGCCATCCAGCTGAGTTTGTGCCAGGTGGGGGTGGGGTTCATCAACAAGGGCGCGTCATTTTTGAACATCCACTTCAGGCCCTTGATGATGGTCGAGGGGTGCGTCCAGACCTCGGCGTTGGAGGCCGAGAGCTGGCCGCCGTTGGCATAAGACGTTTCCATGCCGGGGTAGCGGTTTTTTTCGATCAGGGTGACCTGGATGCCTTGCTGGGCCAGGGCGTAGGCGGAGGTAACGCCGGTGATGCCGCCGCCAATGATGACCATGTGCTTTTTCATGAAGCTTCTCTCGTTGATGCGTCTCAAACGGTTGGACACGCTGCGCACCGGATGTGCGTGGCATGACCCCCTCTGTTTGAAACCTGAGAGATTCACCGAACCCTGTTCGGCTTGCTCCTGCGGTGGACCCCGGTGACGAACCGGGGGCGCTCTTCAGAGTGTGTGGCGCCTCATCCGGGGATGGGGGCCAGCCTGCATCGGTCCTTTTGCCTGAGAGTTTCCGGGGCGGTTGCTCCTTCGGCGCTGTCAGCTGCTGCTGACAGTCTCTCCCGATGCGGGATTTTTTGTTTTGAGGCGGTGGTCTTTCCTGGTGTGTGGATCAGGCGTCATCGCCCACCGGGATGCAGCTGCAAAACAGGTTGCGGTCGCCATGCACGTTGTCGACCCGGCCCACTTGCGGCCAGTACTTCACGCTGCCGGACACGCGCTGGGCTTGCGCGGCGCCGACTTCGCGGCTGTAGGGGCGGGTCCATTCGCTGCCCAGCAGGCTGTCGGCGGTGTGGGGTGCGTTTTTGAGCGGGTTGTTGTCTTGGGGCCAGCTGCCGTTTTCCACTTGGCGAATCTCTTCGCGGATGGCGATCATCGCGTCGATGAAACGGTCAATCTCTTCGAGTGTTTCGCTCTCAGTGGGCTCGACCATCAGGGTGTTGGCTACCGGGAAGCTCAGTGTGGGTGCGTGAAAGCCATAGTCCATCAATCGCTTGGCCACGTCTTCGGCCATCACGCCGCAGCTGTCTTTGAAGTGGCGCAGGTCCAGGATGCATTCGTGTGCCACATGACCGCTGTCGCTGGCGTACAGCGTGGGGTAGTGGGCGCTGAGGCGTTTGCTGATGTAGTTGGCCGCCAAAATCGCCGACTCTGTCGCGTGCTTCAGGCCCTCTGCGCCCATCATGCGGCAGTACATCCAGCTGATGGGCAGCACAGCGGCATTGCCCAAGGGGGCAGCGCTCACAGCACCCACGCCGTTGACCGGCACGCCGCCTGTGGCGTGGCCCGGCAGATAAGGCACCAGATCTTCGACCACGCACACCGGGCCGACACCGGGCCCGCCACCGCCGTGTGGGATGCAGAAGGTCTTGTGCAGGTTCAGGTGGCTCACGTCGCCGCCAAACTCGCCCGGTGCGGCCACGCCCACCAGGGCGTTCATGTTGGCACCGTCCACGTATACACGGCCGCCGTGTTGGTGCACCAGCTCGCAGAGCTGCTTGACCTGGGTCTCGAACACGCCATGGGTGCTGGGGTAGGTGATCATGACAGTGGCCAGGTTGGCGCTGTGCTGCTCGCACTTGGCTTGCAGGTCGGCCATGTCCACGTTGCCGTTGGTGTCGCATTGGGTGACGACGACTTGCATGCCGACCATCTGGGCGCTGGCGGGGTTGGTGCCGTGGGCGCTGGATGGGATCAGGCAGATGTTGCGGTGGCCCTGGCCTTGGGCGCGGTGGTAGGCCTGGATGACCAAGAGACCTGCGTATTCGCCTTGCGAACCGGCGTTGGGCTGCAGGCTGATGCCTTTGTAGCCGGTGGCTTGGCACAGCCAGTCGCGCAATTGCTGGTCCAGCTGGGCATAGCCCTTGAGTTGCTCAGCGGGGGCAAAGGGGTGGACACCTGCAAACTCGGGCCAGGTGATGGGGATCATCTCGCTGGTGGCGTTGAGTTTCATGGTGCAGCTGCCCAACGGGATCATGCTGCGGTCGAGCGCCAGGTCTTTGTCCGACAGCTGGCGGATGTAGCGCAGCATGCCGGTCTCGGAGTGGTAGCGGTTGAAGACCGGGTGCGTGAGGAAATCGCTGGTGCGGCGCAGCTCGGTCGGGATCAGGGGCTCGACACCTTTTTCAAACGCATCGAAGTTGGGCAGCGCCTGGCCTGGGGGGGCCGATTCGGCGGCGAACACTTGCCACAGGGCGTGGATGTCCTCGCGTGTGGTGGTTTCGTCCAGCGAGATGGACACGCTCTTGTCGCAAGCCTTGCGCAGGTTCATGCCCGCTTGCCGAGCGCGTTCGATGATCGGGGCCGAGGACTCGCCGATGGCGATCCACACGGTGTCAAAGGCGGTTTCTTTGCGCAGCTTGAAGCCCAAGGTCTGCAGTCCTTGCGCAAAGATCGCGGTGTAAGTGGCCACGCGGCCGGCGATGCGCTTCAAGCCTTCGGGGCCGTGGTACACGGCGTACATGCTGGCAACCACGGCAGGGAGCACCTGCGCGGTGCAGATGTTGCTGGTGGCTTTTTCGCGGCGGATGTGTTGCTCGCGGGTCTGCAGTGCCAGGCGGTAGGCGGGTTTGCCATGCACGTCCACACTCACGCCCACCAAGCGGCCGGGCAGGGAGCGTTTGTAGGCATCGCGGCAGGCCATGAAGGCGGCATGGGGTCCGCCTGCGCCCATGGGCATGCCCAAGCGTTGTGTGGTGCCCACCACGATGTCGGCTCCCATTTCACCAGGGGCCTTGAGCAGGGTGAGGGCCAGCAGGTCAGCGGCCACGATCAGGGCAGCGGATTGCGCATGGCTTTGCGCGGCATAGCCGCTGAGGTCTTCCACCAGCCCGGTGCTGCAGGGGTACTGCACGAGCGCGGCAAAGTGCTCAGCGTTCATCGCAGCGGTGAAGGCGTCGGCGCTCTGCGGCACCAGCACCTCAATGCCCAAGGGTTGGGCACGCGTCTGGATCACTTCGATGGTTTGCGGATGGCAAGCGCGTGAGACCACGAAGACTTTGCTTTTGCTTTTGACGGTGCGCATGGCCAGCGTCATGGCCTCGGCAGCGGCCGTGGCCTCGTCGAGCATGGAGGCGTTGGCGATGTCCATGGCCGTGAGGTCGGTCACCATGGTCTGGAAGTTGACCAGCGCTTCCATGCGGCCTTGTGAAATTTCAGCCTGATAGGGCGTGTAAGCGGTGTACCAAGCGGGGTTTTCGAGGATGTTGCGCAGGATCACACCCGGTGTGTGCGTGCCGTAATAGCCTTGGCCGATGAAACTCTTGAGTAACTGGTTTTGCTGCGCCATGCTTTTGAGCTCGGCCAGTGCTGCAGCTTCGCTCACCGGGGCGGGCAGGTCCATGGCCTGGGCGCGGGCGATGCTGCGCGGCACGATGGACTCAATCAGGGCGCGGCGCGAGGCCTCACCGATCACGCTGAGCATGTGCTGTTCGTCGGCAGCGCTGATGCCAATGTGGCGGGCGATGAATTCGGATGGGTTTTCGAGTTCGCCCAAGGGCTTGAGGGTGGACATCAGCATGGCATTACCTGGAGGGTTGAGAATAGATCGCTTCGTACCTCGCGATGACTTTCAAGCCGATGTACTCGACTGAGTCATTGCGAGCGCAGCGCAGCAATCTAAGTTGACAAACGTTGGTCTTTTATGAGGCAGAAAACTGCTTGTAGGCCGTCTCGTCCAGCAGCGCGTCGACTTGCGCTGGGTTGGACAACTTGACTTTGAAGAACCAGCCTTTGCCCAGCGGGTCGGTGTTGGCCAGCGAGGGGTCGCCGCGCAGTTCTTCGTTCACCTCGGTGACTTCGCCGTCCACGGGCATGTAAACGTCGGCGGCGGCTTTGACCGATTCGACGACGCCAGCGACCTCTTTGGCCGCAAAAGTCTTCCCGACTTCGGGCAGGTCGACAAACACCACATCGCCCAATGCGTCTTGCGCATGGTGGGTGATGCCAACGACGGCGGTGTCGCCATCAATTTGCAACCATTCGTGGTCTTCGGTGTACTTGATCATGAGGGGGCTCCTTCTGTGTGTTCGGTTCATTCAATCGGGGTCAGATCCCCATTGTTTGGCTTATGTGAATGCGTGAATTTAATTGGGATCTGACCCCGATTAATGACCCCGATTAATTTCAACCGCGGTGATAGCGGTTGGGGACGAAGGGCAGGGAGTTGATTTGCATGGGCACGGGTTTGCCGCGCACCATGGCGTTCAGACGTGTGCCCGACGCTGCATATTCTGCCTGCACATAGGCCAGCGCCACGGGCTGGTTGGCGGTGGGGGCGAGCAGGCCGCTGGTGACTTCGCCCACTTTCTGGCCAGCGTCGTTGTGCAACTCGACATGCTCGCGTACCGGCACACGTTCCAGACCCACCAGACCCACACGAAGACGCTGCGCGGGGGCTGTACCGTCGAGTTGAGCCAGCACCTTGTTGGCCCCCGGAAAACCGCCCGCACGCGCACCGCCTGTGCGGCGCACCTTTTGCATGGCCCAATTCAAGTTCGCTTCGACCGGGGTGGTGGTGGTGTCGATGTCGTTGCCATACAGGCACAGCCCGGCTTCGAGGCGCAGGGAGTTGCGGGCGCCTAGGCCAATGGGTTTGACTTCGGGCTGGGCCAGCAGGCGGAGGGCAAAGGCCTCGGCGGCGTGGGCGGGCAGGGAAATTTCAAAACCGTCTTCGCCGGTGTAGCCGCTGCGAGTCACGTAGAGGTCAGCGCCGTCCACCTCAAAAGCTGCGCCGGTCATGAACACGAGTTTTTCGACACCGGGCAAAAGGCGTTGCAAAGCGGTCACCGCTTGCGGGCCTTGCAGGGCCAGCAAGGCGCGGTCAAATTGGGTCGTGATGGTGCAGCGGCCGCCAATGCGCTGCTGGATATGCGCCAGGTCACCATGCTTGCAAGCGCCGTTGACGATCACAAAAATATCGCCGCCGTTGGCCACATCGCGGTTCACGAACATCAGGTCGTCGATGATGCCGCCCTCGTCATTGAGCAGCAGGCCGTAGCGCTGTTTGTGCACGCCCAGACCGATCACGTCCACCGGCATCAGGCTCTCGAAGGCGGCAGCGGCATCGGGGCCGCTCAGGCACAACTGGCCCATGTGCGAAACATCGAACAGGCCTGCTGCGTTGCGGGTGTGGTGGTGCTCGGCGACCAGGCCAGCGGGGTATTGCACCGGCATGCTGTAGCCCGCAAAAGGCACCATGCGGGCGCCCAGCTCGATGTGCAGGGCGTTCAAAGGGGTGGTAAGCAAGTCGGCAGCAGCGGTCACAAAAACTCCAAGGGCAATGAAAAACCACAGCACATGCTGTGGCTTGCCCTCGCTGTCCGCTTTACCTGAGAGATTCGCCGGGATCGTTCGGTGGGTAAACCAAACACTCTGCGGGTTGCTCCTTCGGTGGATGCCGTGACGCGATGGTCCGGCACCTCTCTCCAGTGAGGTAACGCCTTTATAAAGCGTTTTGTCAGTCCTTTTGCCTGAGCGTTCAGCGGTTTATCCAACCGCCTGCGCCTTCGGCGGCCTGACTTGTTTCACAAGGAAAGACAAGTCAGGCACTCTCCTGACAGAGTTGGATTTTAGCGTTATTTGGCGTACACCAAATCCCGCAATGTCAAAGACAGGGCAGGCACGTAGGTCACCACCATCAAGCAGACCAGGATCACCAGCACAAAGGGGATCAAGTCCTTGATGATGCGATCGAGCGAGATTCGCGCCACCGTACATGCTGCAAACAGGTTCACACCAAAAGGCGGTGTGATCATGCCCAAAGCCAGGTTGACCACCATGACCAGGCCAAAGTGAACCGGGTCAATGCCGAAGTGCATGGCCACTGGGGCCAAGATGGGAGCCAGCACGATGATGGCGGCGCTGGTCTCGATGAACATGCCAATGAGGAATAAGGCTGCGTTGACACCCAGCAAGAAGTAGGCGGGTGACTTGAGCACGTCCTGCAACCAGTGGCCAATTGCTTCGGGCACACCCGCACGGGTGATCAAGAAGGCGAACAGGCCCGCGTTCGCAATGATGAACATGATCACCGCGCTAGACAGCACGGATTTGCGCATGATGATGGCCAAGTCTTTCAGCTTGATCTCGCCGTAAATCACGGTGCCGACGATCAGGGCGTAAAACACCGCCACAGCAGACGCCTCGGTGGGGGTGAACACACCGCCGTAGATGCCACCCAAAATGATGACGGGCATCATGAGCGCCCAACCGGCTTGCCAAGAGGCTTTGCCAAAGCTCAGACGTCCTTCGCCGTCGTTCTTGCCCCAACCTTTGTATTTGCAATAGATCCAGACCCATAACATGAGCGCAAAGCCAATGAAGAGGCCAGGCCCAAAACCGGCAATGAACAATTCACCAATGGACACTTCGGCGCTGACGCCGTACAAGATCATGGGAATCGAGGGCGGGATGATCACGCCCAACTCTGCCGATGTGGCTTGCAAAGCAGCAGCGTAGGTGGTGGGGTAGCCGTGCTTGATGAGTGCCGGGATCAAGATGGTGCCGATGGCGAAGGTGGTGGCCACCGACGAGCCCGAGACAGCTGCAAAAATCATGCAGGTCAGCACGCAGGTCATGGGCAAGCCACCTTGCACGCCGCCCACAATGCTCTTGGCGAACTCCACCAAGCGGCGCGATATGCCACCGGTTTCCATGATGTTGCCCGCCAAAATGAAGAAGGGGATGGCGGCCAGCGGGAATTTGTTGATCGAATTGAACATCTCCTTGACGGAGATGAGCATGTTGGCGTTGCCAATTTGAATGCCGACAATCGCCGACAAACCAATGGACACAGCCACCGAGATGGTGAGTGCAAAACACAGCACCATGGTGCAAAGCATGACGACGCTCATTGTGCGGTCTCCAATTCAAGGCGCTGTGGATCGAGCCAATTGCCGATGATGCTGATCACGCTGAAACATGCGCCCACAGGCAAAGCCATGTAGGCCCAAAACATGGACACATCTTCCAGGCCAATCATGGTCTGGACTTTGCCCCGATTGGCATAGTCCCAGCCCCACCAAATGATGATGCAGACCAAGGTGAGCGCGGCCAAAGCCACGGCGGTGTCCAGGACCTTTTTCATGCGCGGGCCGCTCCAGCGGTAAAGCACGTCCACGCTGACCATCGCACCCTGACGGAAAGCCATGGGTATGCCCATGAAGACCATCCAGATCAGGCTGAAGCGGATGATGACTTCTGTCCATTCAACAGGAACTTCCAGCACAAAGCGGGTGAAAATTTGCAACATGCCCAAACAGGCCGCCAAAGCCAACATCAAGCAGGCTACAAGCATGGAAAAAGCGGTGGTCCACTTTTCTATGCTCAGATAGAGCGAGCGCATAAAAAAATCCTTCACAACAAAATCAAAAAACGCCCGCCAATCCAGGACTGGTCGGGCGTTTCCACAAACTTCAATTTACTTGGTGTTGCGGATGCGGTCCAGGTTGGCTTTGCCGAACTGCTTTTCAAATTCAGCAATGGCCGGTGCCATGGTGGCAATGAACTTGGTCTTGTCGACGTTCTCGATGATGTTCATGCCTTTTTTGCGCAACTCGGCCACGCCGTTGGCATCGTCTTTGTCCACGCGTGCGCGGTTGGCTTTGACAGCCTCTTTGGCCGAGTCCAGGAAGATCTGCTTGTCAGCGGCGCTGAGCTTGTCAAAGCTGGCTTTGTTCATCAAGATCACCGCAGGCGAGTAAACGTGACCCGTGAGTGTCAGGTGCTTTTGCACCTGGTCAAAGTTGGCGGCCATGATCACCGACAGGGGGTTTTCCTGACCGTCCACAGTGCCTTGCTGCAAAGCGGTGAACACTTCAGGGAATGCCATCGGTGTGGTCACAATGCCCAAGCTCTTGTAGGCAGCAACGTGCACGGGGTTTTCCATGGTGCGCATCTTGAGGCCTTTGAGGTCATCAGGCAAATTCACAGGACGCTTGCTGTTGGTCATGTGGCGCACGCCGTTTTCACCCCAGGCCAAAGCTTTGAAGCCTTTGGATTCGAACTTGGTCAGCAGCTCTTGGCCAATAGGGCCATCCAGCACGGCGCGAGCGTGTGCTTTGTCACGGAACAAGAAGGGCACGTCCAGAATGCGAGCTTCTGGCACAAAGTTGGGGACAGGGCCAGTCGATGTGGTGGCCAGTTCTTGGGTGCCCAGTTGCACAGATTCGATGGATTCGCGCTCGCCGCCCAAAGAGCCGGAGTAGAAGTTCTGGATCTTGATGCGGCCGTTGGTGCGACGCTCGACTTCTTTAGACAGGGTGTCGATGGCTTCGCCCTGGTGGGAGTTTTGGCCGACAGAGATGCTGTTGCGCATGGTGATTTGCGCAGAGGCGGTGGTCATGACGCCGATGGCCAGGCTCAGGCCCAGCATCAATTTGCTCAATTTCATTCGAAAGCTCCTCGTAAATCGTTGGACGACAACAAGTTGCGAATCAACTTGTCATACAAGTTTGATTATGGTGTGACCTTTGAGAATGGTGCTTAGGGTTTTCGCGGGGGTGCTGATGCCTAGGTGACCCACCGGCCCCAAGCGTGCATGCCAAAAAAAGAGGCCCTCATGGGCCTCTGGATGGAGATGTCGGATTTACATGCCGGTGTAGTTGGGCCCGCCACCGCCTTCAGGCGTGACCCAGACGATGTTTTGGGTCGGGTCCTTGATGTCGCAAGTCTTGCAGTGCACGCAGTTTTGCGCGTTGATCTGCAGTCGGTCACTGTTGTCGGCGTTCTTGACGTACTCGTACACCCCAGCTGGGCAGTAGCGGCTTTCTGGTCCAGCAAACTTGGCCAGGTTGATGCCCACTGGCACCGACGCGTCTTTCAGCGTCAGGTGGGCGGGCTGGTTTTCTTCGTGGTTGGTGTTGCTGATGAAAACGCTGGACAGGCGGTCAAAGGTCAGCTTGCCGTCCGGTTTCGGGTACTCGATCTTCTCGCACTCGGCCGCAGGCTTTAAATACGTGTGATCGGCCTTGTCTCGGCGCAGGGTCCACGGAATGTGACCACGAAGCACGAATTGCTCAAAACCATTCATCAAAGTCGCCACCGTCAGGCCCTTCTTGAACCAGGTCTTGAAGTTTCGCGATTTGTTGAGCTCTGTGTAGAGCCAGCTGGCTTCAAAGGCCTCTGGGTAGGCGGTCAATTCGTCGTGCTGGCGACCTGCCTGCAGCGCGTCGTAAGCTGCTTCAGCAGCCAGCATGCCGGTTTTGATGGCGGCGTGGCTGCCTTTGATGCGGCTCACGTTCAGATAACCGGCGTCACACCCGACCAATGCACCGCCTGGGAACACGGTTTTGGGCAGGCTCATCAGGCCGCCTGCGGTGATGGCGCGGGCGCCGTAGCCGATGCGCTTGGCGTTGACTTCGCCCTTGTCGTTGGTGAAATACCACTTAATGTTGTTGTGGGTCTTCCAACGCTGGAATTCTTCAAAGGGACTGAGCCAGGGGTTGGCGTAGTCCAGGCCGACCACATAGCCGATGGCGATTTTGTTGTCTTCCATGTGGTACATGAACGCACCACCATAGGTGTCGTTGTTCATGGGCCAGCCGGCGGTGTGCATGACAAAACCGGGGGTGTGGCGTGAGGGGTCAATCTCCCAAACTTCCTTGATGCCGATGCCGTAGGTTTGTGGATCGCGGCCTTCGTCGAGTTTGTATTTGGCGATCAGCTGCTTGCCCAGATGGCCGCGAGCGCCTTCGGCAAACACGGTGTACTTGGCGTGCAGTTCCATGCCCAGCTGGAAGTTCTCGGTGGGTTCGCCGTCTTTGCCCACGCCCAGATTGCCGGTGGCCACACCTTTGACGCTGCCGTCGTCGTTGTAGAGCACTTCAGCGGCGGTGAAGCCTGGGAAGATTTCCACGCCCAAATTCTCGGCCTGCTGGCCCAGCCAGCGGGTGAAGTTAGAGAGGCTGATGATGTAGTTGCCGTGGTTTTGCGCGCACTCGGGCAGGAAGATGCTCGGGGTGCGGGTGGCGCCGGTTTCGCTCAAAAAGCTCCAGGCGTCGTCGGTCACGGGCTGGTTCAGCGGTGCGCCAAGTTCTTTCCAGTTGGGGAAGAGTTCGGTCAGTGCCTTGGGGTCCATGATGGCGCCCGACAGGATGTGCGCGCCGGGCTCGCCGCCTTTTTCCAGCACCACCACGGAGACATCCTGGCCTTTTTCAGCGGCCAGTTGCTTCAGTCGGATGGCTGTGGACAGGCCGCCGGGGCCGCCACCGACCACGACCACGTCGTATTCCATGGATTCGCGGGGGCCGTAAGTGCTCAGGATTTCTTCGGGGCTCATGAACGTCTCTTCTAGGGAAGGGTCAAAACAAATGTCCAGACACGGGGGTGTCGGGCGTGTGACTCATTTTATGCGGCTCTTTTCGGCTTGCCCCGCACAATGGCGTCAGCAGTTTTGCCCCGCAGGGGTTTCCATCTTGAAGGAGTTGTCATGGCTTATGAAATTGATTTGTCCGGCCGCGTAGCCTTGGTCACCGGGGCTTCGGGTGGTTTGGGGGCGCAATTTGCCCGAACCCTGGCCGCAGCAGGCGCGGGGGTGGTGTTGGCCAGTCGCCGCATGGACAAGCTCAAAGACCTGCGGGCCGAGATCGAGGCTGCGGGCGGTGACGCGCATGTGGTCGAGATGGACGTGACCGACCGCCACAGCATTGCCGCTGCTGTGGCACACGCCGAAACCGAGATGGGCAGCATCGACATTTTGGTGAACAACTCGGGCGTGAGCACCACCCAGCGCATCCAGGACGTGACGGAAGAAGACTACGACTTCATCATGAACACCAATGTGCGTGGTGCGTTTTTTGTGGCGCAAGAGGTGGGCAAACGCATGCTGGCCCGCGCCAAGGGCGCAGCGCCAGGCAGTTTTACAGGCGGGCGCATCATCAACATCGCCTCGATGGCGGGCCTGAAGGTGTTGCCGCAAATTGGCGTGTACTGCATGAGCAAGGCCGCCGTGATCCAGATGACCAAGGCTTTTGCGGTCGAGTGGGGCAAGTTCGGCATCAACGTGAACGCGATTTGCCCCGGCTACATCGACACCGAAATCAACCACCACCATTGGCAGACCGAACAAGGTCAAAAGCTCATCAGCATGCTGCCGCGCAAGCGCGTGGGCCAGCCGCAAGACCTGGACGCCTTGTTGATGCTGCTGGCCAGCGACCAGAGCCACTTCATCAACGGCGCGGTGGTGTCAGCCGACGACGGGTTTGCCGTCTGAGGGACAAACCATGAAGCTGGAGTTGCCCGAACGCAAGAAGTTGGTCAATGAATTGGTCATTCCCATTCGCTGGGGTGACATGGACGCCATGGGTCACGTCAACAACACGGTGTATTTCCGCTACCTGGAGAGCACCCGCATTGACTGGTTTGACAAGATCGGTTTCACCCCGAACCCCCAGGGCGAAGGCCCAGTGATCGTCAACGCCTTTTGCAATTTCTACAAACAGTTTGAATACCCGGGCAACATCTTGGCCAAGATGTATGTGAGCGACCCTGGTCGCACCACGTTTGAGAGCTGGTGCACGCTGGAGCGCACCGACCAGCCCGGGGTGATCTTTGCTGCTGGTGGCGCGACCACGATTTGGGTGGATTTTCCCAAGCAAAAAGCCGTGAACTTGCCCGAATGGGTGCGGGCTTTGGTCAGCGACTGAAAGCTTCAGGCCGCGGATTGGGCGGGTGCGCCCACCGCACGCCACTGGTCCGAGTGGCTTTGCAGCCATTCTTTCGACAGCGTTTCACTGCCCACTTGCATGGGGTGAAAGTCTTTGCGGGTGTATTCCCAAACGGGCTTGGCCACGCGCCAGACCATGCCGTGGCGGCCAAACAAGAACTTGCTGGCCGACCACCAGGTGGAGGGCTTGAACAAAGTTTTGTCGTGCCAGAGGTTGTTCACGGTCTGGCGGAACACGTCGGTGCTGAACTGGATGGTGACGTACCAAAACCAGCGCATGCGCCACTGGTGGTTGCCGCCCAAGCGTTGGTACAGGTCAAAGGCCACGCATTTGTGCTCAGATTCTTCGGCCGCGTGCCAACGCCACAGGGTTTTGAGGGGTTCTTCTGCCCCGGCAAACCAGTCGCCCGGCTGGTCCATGCGGTCCAAAGTCAGATCGCCAAAGATCGAGGTGTAGTGCTCAAAAGCGGCGGTGATGGCCAGCTCGTGCAGGTAACCCTTGTCGCTTTTGCTGAAGAATTCCTCGCGTCCTTTTTTCAGGCGCTGCTCGGCGCGAGGACCCCAGTGGTTGACGAAGCCTTGTTTTTCCAGGTGCGCGTTGTACAGCGCATGCAGGTGGCGGTGGGTGGCTTCTTGGCCCACAAAGCCTTTGGCAATTTGTTTGAGTTCGGCGTTTTCGGGGGTGTCGGGCAGGTTTTTGGCGCCATTTTTGACCGCGTCGATGAACGACTGCTCTCCCACCGGAAAGCTCATGGACAAGGCGTTGGCGTAAGCCGTCAAAAACGCATCACCGCCGTTCCAGTGACGCGAAAAACCTTGGCTCAGGTCCACGCTCAAACGGCGCACAGTCAACTCGGTCGGGGCGGCGGGGTGGGTGTTCATGGTGGCTCTTTAGGACAAATCGGTCAGAATGTGAGCATTGTTCATGTTTTGCAAAGACCTTGCAACTCGCGATCTACTCATATTTTTCACAAGGCGTTTCATGCCCGCTGTACAACCCCCTGCCAAGACCAAAGCCCCGTCCAGCCTGCGTCGCCAGCCCTCGCAGGCCCGGGCGCAGAAAACCATGCAAACCTTGTTCAAGGCGGCTGCTCAGATTTTGGACAAGGAAGGTGAGGCCGGTTTGACCACCAACAAGGTGGCCGCTGCCGCCGGTTTTTCGATTGGCACGCTCTACCAATACTTTCCCAGCAAAGAGGTGCTGGTGCAGGCCATGGCGGCCAAAGGGCAGGGCATGGTGTTGCAAGAGTTGGGCCGCTACCTGAGTGAGCTGGAAAACCTGCCCGATGTGCGAGAGCTGGACGGCCGCGAGTTGCTGGGCAAGGCCATTCGCATCTTGGTGCGGGGTTTTGCCACGGGCAAAGGCCTGAGCCAAAGCCTGATTCACCTGTGCTGGACCCTGGAAAAGCCCGAGGAAACGGCCAGCGCCGTGCGTCAGGTGGCCGACCGTCTGGCCGTGTTTTTTGAACGCATAGACCACCCGGCGCTGCAAACGCCCAGCATGGCCCAAATGTTTGTGCTGACCCGCTCGGTGATTGGCACCTTGCGCAGTGCCAGCCTGGAAAAGTCACCCCTATTGGGCAGCCCCGCGTTTGAGCAGGCGCTAACCCAAATGGCTTGGGCTTTGCTGGCCAAGCCTGAGGCCCATCAGGCGGCGGGTTTGGCCTTGGGTGCGCGGCCCATCAAATAGAACTCGGGGTTGGGCATCATGCCGCTGAAGCTGGCCATGCGGTTAGACAGGCCAAAGAAAGCGGTGATGGCCGCGATGTCCCAGATGTCCTCGTCGTTGAAGCCGTGGGCGTGCAGGGCGGCAAAGTCGGCTTCTTCCACTTCATGCGACTGGTTGCAGACCTTGAGGGCAAAGTCGAGCATGGCGCGTTGGCGGGGGCTGATGTCGGCCTTGCGGTGGTTGATGGCGACTTGATCGGCCACCAGCGGTTTCTTTTCGTAAATACGCAAGATCGCGCCGTGCGCCACCACGCAATACAGGCAGTTGTTGGCCGCGCTGGTGGTGGTCACGATCATCTCCCGATCGCCTTTGCTCAGGCCACTTTCGCGCCCCACGGACTCCGGCACCATCAGCGCGTCGTGGTAAGCAAAAAAAGCACGCCATTCGGCCGGGCGTCGGGCAAAGGCCAAGAACACATTGGGCACAAAACCGGCTTTTTCTTGAACTTCGAGGACCTTGGCTTGGATGTCATCAGGTAAGTCCTTGATTTCGGGGGCGGGGTAGCGTGTTGTAGGGGGTGTGCTCATGGTGTCTCCTGGTGGGCAAGGTTTTGATTATGCTCATGGCTCTTAAAGGAAGCTGTCATGTCTCAAACACCGATTGAAAAAGCCCGCGACGCCCACCTCGACGATGCCGCATTTCAGGCTGGCTTGAAAACCCGCACGCAAGTGATGGGCCCGTCCTATGTGGACCGCGCCTTGGGTGCTGCCACCGACTACTCCATGCCCATGCAGGAGTTCATCACCGCCAATGCTTGGGGCAATGTGTGGCAACGCCCCGGGTTGGACTTGAAAACCCGCAGCCTCATCACCGTGGCCATGCTCGCTGCCCAAGGCAAGCAGCAAGAACTCAAAGCCCATGTGCGCGGTGCCATCAACAACGGGGCGACACCCGAAGAGCTGCGCGAAGTGATGCTGCACGCCACGGTGTATTGCGGCTTCCCCACCGCCATCGATGCCTTTCGCAGCGTCACCGAGGTGGTCGAGACTTTGGGCTGATTGCACCAGGTGGTGGTATACGAGCGTGCCCTGGAGCGTTCGATCAACGGGCAGGTCAACATGAAGTTGGCCGTGTTGATGCGTGAACTTGTCTGCTGATTCCCTCATTTTTCCAGCTGCCATCGGGCAACTGAGACCGACCCTTGGAGCGAAGACCCCATGAACTTGAGCAAAGACGAACTGGCTTTTCGTGACGAAGTACGCGCATTTTTGGCGGCCGAGTTGACCGATGAGATCCGCCTGGGCGGGCACCGAACCTCGGGCATTTTTTCGGACTACGAGGTCGGTATCCCTTGGCAGCGGGTCTTGGCCAAGCGCGGCTGGGCTGCGCCGCACTGGCCGGTCGAGTGGGGTGGTTGCGGCTGGACGCCGAGACAGCACGACATTTTTGCCAGCGAGATGGCGGCGGCCGATGCCCCCAAGGTCTCGCCGCTGGGCTTGGTGATGGCCGCCCCCGTGCTGGTGGCGTTTGGTACACAGGCCCAAAAAGAGCGTTGGCTCCCCGACATCCGCAACGGTGTGAGTTATTGGTGCCAGGGCTACAGCGAGCCGGGGTCGGGTTCCGACCTGGCATCGCTGCAATGCCGCGCCCGCCGCGAGGGCAACGAGTGGGTGATCAACGGCTCCAAAATCTGGACCACCCACGCCCACAATGCCACCCACATGTTTTGCCTGGTGCGCACCGACAGCAGCGGCAAGCCCCAGCAAGGCATCAGCTTTTTGATGTTCGAGTTGAACAAGCCAGGCATCCAGATCCGGCCGATCATCAGCATCTCGGGCGACCACGAATTCAACCAGGTCTTTTTTGACGAGGCCCGCGTGCCCGCTGACGCGCTGATCGGCGAAGAAAACCAAGGCTGGACCATTGCCAAATTTTTGCTGGAGCACGAACGGGGCGGCTCGTCTGCGCCGTTCTTGCGGGGCCGTTTGGCCCGCTTGCACGAGTCCTTGCAAGAGGCCTTTGCGCAAGGTGCGCCGGGCACCGAGCACGAAGACATCGCCCTGAGCTTGGCCAACGCGCAGTGCCGGATCGACGCCTTGCACGCGTGGGAACAAGAGGTGCTGACCGCCCGCATCGGTGGCGGCACGCAGCCTGCCTGGATGCCCGCTGCGCCGTCCATGGGCAAGGTGCTGGCCACCGAGCTCAAGCAGCACTTGACTGAGTTGGGCTTGGACATTGCAGGCGTCTACGGTGCCACCAGCTTGACCATCGAGGAGGCTGCTGCCCACGCCTTGCCTGTGCCCGAGGAGTCTGTGTTCGCAACCCGGGCTTATTTGAACGACCGCGCTGCGTCGATTTATGGCGGCACCAACGAAGTCCAGCGCAACCTGATTGCCCGCCACGTTCTGGGCGCGGAGGTTGTGGAACCTGTGTTGCCACTGGACGAGACACAGGCCATGCTGGTGGCCAGTCTGCAAGGCTGGCTGCAAGACAAGTTGCCGTTTGACAAGCGGGTGCCCATGATCGCCACGCCAGAGGCGATTGCGCCGCTGTGGCAGGGCTTGGCGCACGAGCTGGGCCTGTTGGGCGCTGCGCTGCCGGAACACTTGGGCGGCATGGGCGGTGGTTTGCCCGAGCAAATGCTGATCTGCCAGGCCCTGGGTGCGGCTTTGGTGGGCGAGCCTTACAGCAGCTCGGCCGTGCTGGGTGCCAACTTGTTGCAGGCGCTGGGCGACCCGGCAGCTGATGTTTTGCTGCAAGCCATGGCCGATGGCCAAGTGCGTTTGGCTGTGGCGGCCTTGGAGCCTGCAGGGCGCACGGATTTGAGCCGGTTGCAGACCCGCTTGTTCAACTCGCAGGGCCAGATGCACATCAGCGGGCGCAAAGCCTTGGTGCGTTGCGCAACCGGTGCCACACACTGGCTGGTGAGCGCACGAGATGACGCGGGGCATCTGCGTATCTGCCTGCTCGACCCCGCAGCCAGCGGTGTGCAACGGCGTGATGTGCGGCTGATCGACGGCGTCTGGGCGGCTGAGCTGGCGTTTGACCAAACGCCCGTGCAGGCCCTCATCGGCCAAGGTGATGCAGTGGCCGCGCTCTCGCAAGCTTGGGACACCGCCACGCTGGCCGCAGGCGCCGAGGCCGTGGGGGTGATGCAGGCCTTGATGCGTGACACGCTGAACTACACCAGCCAGCGCAAACAGTTCGGCCAGCCCTTGGCGGCCTTTCAGGCTTTGCAACACCGTATGGCCGACATGTACATGGCCTTGGTGCAAGCTGCGGCGGCGGTGGGCGCATGTGCCGATGTGCTGGGCGACAGCCCCGAGCGCCGCGCTGAGCGGGTGTCCTCGGCCCATGTGACGGTGCTGCGTGCGGCACGGTTGGTGGGGCAGGGCGCGGTGCAGTTGCACGGCGGCATGGGCATGACCGACGAGCTGGCCGTGGGCCATGGCTTCAAGCGGCTGACGGTGATCGAGCAGCAGTTTGGCGGGGTGGCGCAGCATTTGAGGCGGGTGGCAGCTGGGCGTTCAGGTTTGGGGTGACCGTCATCTGTTTTCGACAGTCACCGTGTCGGGGCTGAAGCCACCGACCTACAACACGACCTGTTGACCCAGTGCCTCACCCTCGCATCAGCTTCTGAATCAAATCCGCCGCCCCAGAGGCCTGGTATTTGCGCATGAGTTTCACACGGTAGATCTCTACGGTGCGGTGACTGATACCCAAGGCGCGACCAATCTCTTTGCTGGTTTGGCCGTCCATCAGGTGGGCGGCGACCTCGCGTTCACGCGCAGTGAGTTCGGCTTTGACGGGTTTGCGGGCCGACAGGTCTTCAAAGGTCCAGATGCCCGCTTCGTGCGGGGCGTCGCGGTTCAAGGCCCGTCCTGTCACGTGGCACCAAAAAGTCTCGCCTTTGAAGCGGCCGTCCACGCGCTTCATCACGCGGTCGTCGGCGTACACGCCCTTGGCGTTCAGGATGGGGGTGATGCGCTGACCGGTGCGCTCGTACTCGTCGGCGCTGGGGTAGAGCAGTTGGAAGGTTTGGCCGATCAGTTGTTCGCGGGGCACGCCAAACATCTCGCACACGCGCTGGTTGCAGTCGACCATGGTGCGGTTACGCGAGAGCACCATGCCAATGGGGGCCAAGTCAAAAGCGAGGCGGTAATCTATTTTGGGGCCTGAGCTCATGCGCAATCCTGTGACAATGACAGGGAGTCTGCCTAAGGACTCACCATTACGAAAAACTACGTATTCGAATACGTAGTATCGTAGCGTTTTCATCCTTTCCTGGAGACCGGTGTGAACAAGATTTTTTCCTCCGCAGCCGAGGCCCTCAAGGGCATCGTGGCTGACGGGCAACTCATTGGCGTGGGCGGTTTTGGCCTGTGCGGCATTCCTGAAGCCTTGATTGCCGCGCTGCGTGACAGCGGCGTGCAGAACCTGACCGCGATTTCCAACAACGCGGGTGTGGATGATTTTGGTCTGGGATTGCTGCTGCAAACCCGCCAGATCAAGAAGATGATTTCCTCGTATGTGGGTGAGAACAAAGAGTTTGAGCGCCAGTACCTTGCGGGTGAGCTGGCTTTGGAGTTCACACCCCAAGGCACGCTGGCCGAGAAGCTGCGTGCGGGCGGTGCAGGCATCCCGGCTTTCTTCACCAAGACCGGTGTGGGCACCTTGGTGGCCGAAGGCAAAGAGCTGCGCGAGTTCGATGGCGAGACCTATGTGATGGAGCGCTCGCTGGTGCCCGATGTGTCCTTGGTCAAAGCGCACCGCGCCGACAAGTCCGGCAACCTGCAGTTCCGTTACACCTCGCGCAACTTCAACCCCGCCGTGGCGATGGCAGGCAAGATGTGTGTGGTCGAGGTCGAAGAGATCGTCGAGACGGGCGAGATGCACCCCGACAGCGTGCACCTGCCCGGCATTTATGTGCACCGCATCGTGCTGAACAAGCACCCTGAAAAGCGCATCGAGAAACGCACGATCACCGAGAAAGCAGGAGTCTGATATGAGCTGGAGTCAAGACCAAATGGCCGCCCGTGCGGCCCACGAACTGGAAGACGGTTTCTATGTGAACTTGGGCATCGGCATCCCCACGCTGGTGGCCAACTTTGTGCCCGCCGACAAGGAAGTCTGGCTGCAAAGCGAAAACGGCATGCTGGGCATTGGCCCCTTCCCGACCGAAGACGAGGTCGATGCCGACCTGATCAACGCAGGCAAGCAGACCGTCACGACCATCAAGGGCTCGTCGATCTTTGGCAGCGAGCAGTCCTTTGCCATGATCCGTGGCGGCAAGATCAACCTGTCGATCCTGGGCGCCATGCAGGTGACCGACAAGGGCGATCTGGCCAACTGGATGATCCCTGGCAAGATGGTCAAGGGCATGGGCGGCGCGATGGACCTGGTGGCGGGCGTCAAGCGTGTGATCATCTTGATGGAACACGTGGCCAAGAAAAAAGACGGCACCGAAGACATGAAGATCCTGCCTGAGTGCACCTTGCCGCTCACTGGCAAGGGCGTGGTTGACCGCATCATCACCGACCTGGCCGTGATGGACGTGACCGACGCGGGCTTAAAAGTGGTGGAGCTGGCACCCGGCGTGACCCCTGAGTTCTTGCAAAGCAAGACGGGTGTTCCATTGGTCTTTTAATGGGTTGGATCTTCTGCGAGAAACAAAAAAGGCCCCGAGAGGGGCCTTTTTTTTGGGGATGCCTGGAGCGGGTGATGGGAATCGAACCCACGTTATTTGCTTGGGAAGCAAGAGTCCTACCATTGAACGACACCCGCATGCTCAAATTCTAATCGCTTTAGACCCCTTGACTTTTGTCAGGTAAAAACCAGGCAAAGATAAAATAGGGCTATGCAATGGCCGATTTTTAAAAGCAAAGCCCTCAATGTTCAGCCTTGGTTTTTGATTTTGCTGGCCTGTTATGCGATTTTGGAGTTGTCCTTCAACCACCGTTTGCTGGAGTTGGCCGGTGATTTGCAAATGAAGGCCACCCCCACGCAATTGCATGACATCGAAATTTGGGGACGTATTGTTTCTGGTTTGGGATTGGCCTTGTTGTTGATGCGATGGCTTGACAGTTTTGTGAAGTCCCGGCTCACGCTGTTGGTGCTCAGTTGCACCTTGGGCTTGTTCAGCATGTGGCATCTTCAAAAAATCTTGGTGGACACCATTGTGTCCGGTGCCGATCAACAAGACCTGATGATGAGTTGGCGGTCACAGCTGAGCACGCTGGAGGCTCTCAATGGCCGCATTCTCCTGCGTGGGGAAACCCTTTTGAACGGCCCTGCACCCGATGACATTCGTCCGGTGATGAGCGCATTGTGGGCTTCTTCCTTGGCGGGTTTGTTACCCGACGATTTGGATTCGAGTTCTGGCGCGGCGCAGCTGATCCATGGCTTTTTTTCACCTCAATTCACTTCAGAGCAATTGACAGCGGCTTACCGCAAAACGGTCATGACCCCCGTGGTATTGGGCGCTTCGCTGTTGTTTGGTTTGCTCAATCTGTGTCAATTTTTTGCGGGTTTGGTCGCCTTGATGCTGACCTTTGCCCGGCAAGAATCAATGCTGGAGCGGTGCAAATTCTGGTTGCTTCCCTCATTGACCGTGTTGTGTTTGGCCTTGAGTTGGTGGCCTGGCAACGTCTGGACAACTTCCCCCGCTTATCAGCGGGTGGCTAGCCCAGCGCTGTGGGCTGATAAACCGTATTTGGCGCCTTTTGTCGAGTGGAGTGTCAGGGCCGAACCGGCTTGGGCCGATTCGGTGGCATGGGTCCACAGCGTGTTGTTGCAAGACTTTGAATTCAAGTCACCGATTGGTTTTTTCAAAGATCAATGACCTGAACTCAAGCTCGCCATCCGCGATGCACTGGCGTTGACCTTGGGTCTGTAAATCACTTCAGGATATCGCCCACGCAGAGGTATTTGATCTCCACATAGTCGTCCATGCCGTGGTGCGAGCCTTCTCGGCCCAGGCCCGACTGCTTGACGCCGCCAAAAGGCACGTGCTCGGTGGCCAAGATGCCGACGTTGATGCCGACCATGCCGTATTCCAGTGCTTCGCTCACACGGAAGATGCGGCCCACATCGCGGCTGTAAAAGTAGCTGGCCAGACCAAACTCGGTGTTGTTGGCCGCATCAATCGCTTCCTGCTCGGTCTTGAACTTGAAGATGGGGGCAAAAGGACCAAAGGTTTCTTCTTTGGCGCAGACCATGTCGGCGCGGGCATCGGCAATCACGGTGGGTTCAAAGAATTGGCCGTCCAGACGATTGCCGCCTGTGAGCACGCGTCCGCCTTTGGCGATGGCATCTTTGACGTGACGCTCAACCTTGTCGAGGGCCGAGGGTTCGATCAGCGGGCCTTGGTTCACGCCGTCGGCAAAACCATTACCGACCTTGGCGGTTTTGACCTTGGCCGCGAACTTGGTGGCGAACTCTTCGTACACCGATTCCTGCACATAAAAGCGGTTGGAGCACACGCAGGTCTGGCCCGCATTGCGGTATTTACTGGCGAATGCGCCTTCGACAGCACTGTCGATGTCGGCGTCTTCAAACACGATGAAGGGCGCGTTGCCGCCCAACTCGAGCGACATTTTTTTCACGGTGGGGGCCGACTGCGCCATCAGGATGCGGCCCACTTCGGTGGAGCCAGTGAAGCTGATGTGGCGCACCACATCGCTGGCGCACAGCACCTTGCCGATGGCAATGCTTTGTGGACCGTCGGCGGTGATGATGTTGAGCACCCCGGCTGGGATACCGGCGCGGATCGCCAGCTCGGCTGCGGCCAAGGCGGTGAGTGGGGTTTGCTCAGCAGGTTTGATGACCACGGGGCAGCCTGCTGCCAGCGCCGGGGCCACTTTGCGGGTGATCATGGCCAGCGGGAAGTTCCAGGGCGTGATGGCCGCGCACACGCCAATGGACTGCTTGAGCACCAACAGGCGGCGGTTGTTGTCGAACTGGGGCAGGGTCTCGCCGTTCACGCGCTTGGCTTCTTCGGCAAACCACTCCACAAAACTCGCGCCATAGGCCACTTCGCCACGCGACTCGGCAATGGGCTTGCCGTTTTCTGCAGTCATCAGGCGGGCCAGGTCTTCGGTGTTGGCTACAAGTAAGTCAAACCACTTGCGCAAGATGATGCTGCGCTCTTTGGCGGTCTTGGTTTTCCAGGGGCCCCAGGCGGCGTTGGCAGCGGCAATGGCGGCCTCTGCCTCGGCGGCGCCCAGGTTGGCCACGTTCGCCAAGTGCTGGCCAGTGGCCGGGTCGGTCACTTCAAAACGCTGATTACTCGCTACCCATTGGCCGTTGATCAGGGCGTCGGTCTTGAGCAAAGTCGGGTCGTTCAGCAGGGCGAGGGGGGATGTTTTCATGTCCATAAGGTCTCCGGATATTATTTAACCTATTAAATATATTGTGCCATGGTTTGCACGATATCGCAGTTGCCTGGGGTTGCCTGTCACGCAAACAACTGAGGGTGGGGCAAACTTATAATGTTCAGTTGCATCTAAAGCAAAGAACACCATGAGCCAACCCGTTATTTCCGTCGCCGACATCCGCAAGACTTTCCTGGACTTTTTCGAGTCCAAGGGCCACACCGTGGTGGCCTCCAGCCCCTTGGTACCGGGCAATGACCCGACCCTGATGTTCACCAACTCGGGCATGGTCCAGTTCAAGGACGTGTTTTTGGGTTCGGACAAGCGCTCGTATGTCCGTGCCGCCTCTGTGCAAGCCTGCCTGCGGGCCGGCGGCAAGCACAACGACCTGGAAAACGTGGGCTATACCGCGCGCCACCACACCTTCTTTGAGATGCTGGGCAACTGGTCGTTTGGCGACTATTTCAAGCGTGAGTCGCTGGAGTGGGCTTGGGAGCTGTTGACCCAGGTTTACAAGCTGCCTGCCGACAAGCTCTACGCCACGGTGTACATGGAAGACGACGAGGCCCATGGCATTTGGGAAGGCATCTTTGTCAAAGCCGGTTGGACGCCTGAGCGCATCAAGTCAGAGAACCGCATCATCCGCATCGGCGACAACAAAGGTGGCCGCTACAAATCCGACAACTTCTGGATGATGGCCGACACCGGCCCTTGCGGTCCTTGCTCCGAGATTTTTTACGACCACGGCGCACACATTCCCGGCGGCCCACCCGGCAGCCCCGATGAAGACGGCGACCGTTTCATCGAGATCTGGAACAACGTGTTCATGCAGTTCAACATGGACGAAACCGGTGCCGTCACGCCGCTGCCTGCACCCTGCGTGGACACCGGCATGGGCCTGGAGCGTTTGGCGGCCATCTTGCAGCACGTTCACAGCAACTACGAAATCGACATTTTTGATGCCTTGATCAAGGCCGCTGCCCGTGAAACTGGCTGCACCGACCTGAACAACAAGTCGCTGCGCGTGATCGCCGACCACATCCGTGCCACCGCATTCTTGGTGAGCGACGGCGTGGTGCCGAGCAACGAAGGCCGGGGCTATGTGCAGCGCCGCATCGTGCGCCGTGCGATTCGCCACGGGTATTTGTTGGGCCAAAAGACACCGTTTTTCCACAAACTGGTGCCCGACTTGGTCAAGCTCATGGGCGCGGCTTACCCCAACATGGCCGATCAGGCCGATCGCATTGCCGACGTTTTGCGTGTGGAAGAAGAGCGCTTCTTTGAAACGCTGCAAAGCGGCATGCAGATCCTGGACGCGGCCCTCGAAGGTGGCGTGAAAGTTTTGCCCGGTGAGGTGGCCTTCAAGCTGCATGACACCTATGGCTTCCCGCTCGACCTGTCGGCCGATGTGTGTCGCGAGCGCGGCCTGAGCGTGGACGAAGCCGGTTTTGCCAACGCCATGGAAAAGCAAAAAGCCCAGGCCCGTGCGGCGGGCAAGTTCAAGATGGACAAGGCGCTCGACTATTCGGGTGAGGGCAACGACTTTGTTGGCTACGACGACCTGACGGCCAACGCCAAAGTGTTGGCCTTGTACGCCGACGGCAATGCCGTGACCGAGCTGAAAGCTGGCCAATCAGGCGTGGTGGTGTTGGACACGACCCCGTTCTACGCCGAGTCCGGCGGTCAGGTGGGTGACCAGGGCATGATCCACAACGCGGGTGGCCAGTTCAACGTGTTGGATACGCTCAAGATCAAGGCCGATGTGTTTGGTCACCATGGCGAAATCAAATCCGGCAGCCTGAAGGTGGGCGATGTGGTGCAGGCCCATGTGGACATGGCGGTGCGAGCTGCCACCGTGCGCAACCACTCTGCTACTCACCTGATGCACAAAGCCCTGCGCGAAGTGCTGGGCAGCCATGTGCAGCAAAAGGGCAGCTTGGTCAATGCCGAGCGCACCCGCTTTGACTTTGCGCACAACGCACCCGTGACCGATGCCGAGATCCGCCAGATCGAAGCCCAAGTGAACGCTGAAATTTTGGCCAACGCCGCTGCACAAGCGCGTGTGATGGACATCGAGAGCGCCCAGAAGACTGGCGCCATGATGCTCTTTGGCGAGAAGTACGGCGAGACCGTGCGCGTGCTCGACATTGGCTCCAGCCGCGAGTTGTGCGGGGGCACCCACGTCAAGGCGACGGGTGACATTGGTTTGTTCAAGATCGTGGGCGAGGGCGGCGTGGCCGCTGGCGTGCGCCGCATCGAAGCCGTGACTGGTGAAAACGCTTTGGCTTATCTGCAATCGCTCGAAGACACGGTGACGCAAGCCGCAGGCTCGCTCAAGGCCCAGCCTGCCGAGCTGAACAACCGCATTGCGCAGGTGCTCGACCAGGTTAAGGCGCTCGAAAAAGAACTGGCTGCCGCCAAAGGCAAGCTGGCTTCGGCCCAGGGCGACGAGCTGATGAAGCAAGCGGTGGATGTCAAAGGCGTGAAGCTTTTGGTGGCTCAGCTGGAAGGCGCTGACGCCAAGACGCTGCGTGACACGGTGGACAAGCTCAAGGACAAACTGAAAACCGCCGTGGTCTTGCTCACCGCCGTGGACGGCGACAAGGTGCAGATTGCTGCGGGCGTGACCGCCGACACCACTGGCAAAGTTAAGGCGGGCGAGTTGGCCAGCTTTGTAGCGGGCCAAGTGGGCGGCAAAGGCGGCGGCAAGCCCGACATGGCCATGGCCGGTGGCTCCACCCCTGCAGCCTTGCCTGCAGCCTTGGCCAGCGTGCAGGCTTGGGTGAGCGAGCGGGTTTGAAGCTGGCTTTTTAAGCTAGTGCTTTCCGTTCGGAAGGCGTTCTTTTCAAGCCGCTGGATGGACCGAAAAATGGTCCATGATGGCCTGCACACCGCTGCCTTGCAGCGCCACGCCCGAGAGCTTCAGGCCCATTTCACAGCCCGCCACGGTGGCGATCAAGGTCAGGTCGTTGCTGTCGCCCAGGTGGCCAATGCGGAACATGCGGCCTTTGACTTTGCCCAAGCCCGTGCCCAGTGAGCAATCAAAGCGCTCGTGAATGACTTTGCGCACCGCGTCGGCGTCAACGCCCGCGGGGGTCATGACACCGGTCAGGATGGGGGAGTAAACGGCCGGGTCGGCGCATTGGATGGGCATACCCCAAGCGTTCACGGCCGCCCGCACGCCAGCGGCCCATCGCTGATGCCGCGCATAAACCTTATCGAGGCCTTCGGCCAGCAGCATGTCGCAGGCCTCGCTCAGGCCATAGAGCAAATTGGTGTTGGGTGTGGAGGGCCAGTAGCCGTTTTTGTTCATCTCGATCATCTCGCCCCAAGCCCAATAGCTGCGGGCCATGCCCCCTTTTTGGCTGGCTTCGATGGCGCGGGGTGACAAGGCGTTGAAGCTGATGCCGGGCGGCAGCATCAGGCCCTTTTGTGAGCCGCTGATGGTCACGTCAACACCCCATTCGTCGTGCCGATAGTCTGCAGCGGCCAAACCCGAGATGGAATCAACCAAGAGCAAAGCGGGGTGTTTGGCGGCATCGATCGCGTGGCGTACCGCAGCGATGTCGCTGGTCACGCCGGTCGAGGTTTCGTTGTGCACCACACACACCGCTTTGATGCTGTGGCCCGTGTCGGCCTTCAGGCGCTGCTCGATCAGGTCGGTTTGCACGCCGTGGCGCCAGCCTTCCAAGCCGGGCAGGCTGATGACCTCAGATTTCAGACCCAGCTGGTTGGCCAGCTTGTTCCACAAAAACGCAAAGTGACCGGTTTCGTACATCAGCACATGGTCACCCGCTTGGAGCACATTGCTCAGCGCCGCTTCCCATGCCCCCGTGCCGGAAGCGGGGTAGATCATGACCGGGTGGCGGGTTTTGAAAATCTTTTGCACATCGGCCAGGACTTTCAGACCGAGGGCGCCGAACTCGGGGCCACGGTGGTCGATGGTGGCCGAGCTGATGGCCCGCAAGATGCGGTCGGGTACAGGTGAGGGGCCTGGGATTTGCAGGAAGTGTCGGCCGGTGGGGTGAAAGTTGGTGGTGAGCATGGATTGAACAGGGCTTTGGAATGACTGTATTTTTGTATACAAAATACATTTGTCAAGGGTGTATGTTTTAGAATATCCGCAGATCTTCAGATTATTTGTATTCAAAAAGACCATGGTCACTGACACCTTGTCCCCTCCACTGTCCATTACCCGCCCTGTGTTGCACGAGCAAGTGGCCCAGCGCCTGCGCCAGATGTTGGTCGAAGGCTTGATCCCGCCAGGCGGCAAGCTCAATGAGCGCGCCTTGTGTGAAGCACTGAACATTTCGCGCACCCCACTGCGCGAAGCCATCAAGATGTTGGCGGCTGAGGGTTTGGTGGAGCTTTTGCCGAACCGGGGTTCGGTAGCGGTGCAACTGAGCGCGGCCGATGTGGGCCATACCTTTGAGGTGATGGCCGGGCTGGAGGGTTTGTCGGGTGAGTTGGCTGCCCAGCGCGTGACCGAGGCCGAACTCAATGAAATCAAAGCCTTGCATTACGAGATGTTGGCGGCCTTCACCCGACGGGACCTGTCTGCCTATTACCAGGTCAACGCGGCGATCCACCGCAGCATCAATGCGGCGGCCAAGAACCCGGTGCTGACGGCCACCTACAACCAAGTCAACGCCCGTTTACAAGCGCTGCGTTTTCGCTCCAACCAAGACGGTGACAAATGGCAACGCGCGGTGGACGAACACATCGCCATGGTGCAGGCGCTGGAGGCCCGCGACCCTGCAGCCTTGCGTCAGGTGCTGATGCAGCACCTGGACAACAAGCGCAACGTGGTGATTGAGCAATTGCGCACTTCACGCCAGACCATTGCTTCTTTGCCAGAGGGCAGCAGCCTCAGCGATGCCCCATTACAGACAGAAGGACACGCGCCATGAACGCCCCTTTGCCGATCGATGTGTCCCAATCTTTGCCCGAGCACGCCTACAACAAAGTTGCGCACACCAGCAACGAGGTGGCCGGTTTGCTTGCCAAGCGACTGCGTTCCGACACCCGGGGTGAGGTCTTGTTTTCTGCGGCCGACCGTGGCCGCTACGCCACCGATGCGTCGATTTATCAGCAAATGCCTGTGGGCGTTTTTGTGCCGCGTGACGCGTCCGATGTGCGCGTGGCTTTGGACATTTGTCGCGACCTGGGCGTGCCCATCGTGCCGCGCGGCGGCGGCACCAGCCAGTGTGGCCAGACTGTGGGGGCGGGCTTGGTCATTGACCATTCCAAGCACATGCGCAAGATCACGGCTGTGGACGCTGAGCAGCGCACCGCCACGGTGGAGCCAGGCTTGGTGCTGGACCACCTGAACGCGGCCCTTAAACAGCATGGCCTGTGGTACCCGGTGGATGTGTCCACCAGCGCCCAAGCCACCTTGGGCGGCATGGCGGGCAACAACTCGTGCGGCAGCCGCTCGATTGCCTACGGCAACATGGTGCACAACGTGCTGGGGGCTGAGGCTTGGTTGGCCGATGGCAGTTTGCTGGAATTTGGCGCCTATGAACAAGCCCGAGGCCGTGTGCGCCAAATTGGCGACTTTGTGCGCGACTTGGCGCAGCAGCACGCCAGCGAGATGGACGCCCATTGGCCCAAAGTCTTGCGACGTGTGGCAGGTTACAACCTGGACATCTTCCGCAACCAAAACGAGCGGCCTTACACCGCCGACGGCTCGGTCAACCTGGCGCATTTGCTCATTGGCAGCGAGGGCACACTGGCCCTCACGCGTTCGCTGACTTTGCGCCTGGCCGAGTTGCCACGCGTCAAGGTGCTGGGTGTGGTGAACTTTCCCAGCTTTTACCAAGCCATGGATGCGGC
Source organism: Limnohabitans sp. 63ED37-2 (assembly GCF_001412535.1). Lineage (GTDB taxonomy): Bacteria > Pseudomonadota > Gammaproteobacteria > Burkholderiales > Burkholderiaceae_C > Limnohabitans_A. The sequence continues at coordinate 1,367,558 of NZ_CP011774.1, forward strand.
CCAGCACATCGTCAAGCTGGGGCAGGGCATGCCGGTGGGGCACTTGTCGGCGGTCGAACTGGTGGACCGCACCATGATCGAGCTGTCTTTGCAAAACCCGGCTTTTGCACCCACCATCCGCACGGCCTTGTCGCCGCACATCAACGGCGGCATGCCCGAGGCGGTTTTGTTGGTGGAGTTTTCCGGACCAAGCAAGGCCGACATTGCGCACAAGATCAAAGAGTTGGTGGAGCTGATGGGCGACTTGGGCCTGCCCGGCAGCGTGGTCGAGATGGTGGAGGATGCGCCGCAAAAAAACCTGTGGGAAGTGCGCAAAGCGGGCCTGAACATCATGATGAGCCTGCGCGGTGACGGCAAACCGGTGAGCTTCATTGAAGACTGCGCCGTGCCGCTGGAGAGCCTGGCCGAGTACACCGATGCGCTGACCGGGGTGTTTCGCAAATACGGCAGCCGGGGCACTTGGTATGCCCACGCCTCTGTGGGCACCTTGCATGTGCGGCCGATTTTGGACATGCGCCGCGATGGCGCTGCCAAGATGCGCGCCATTGCCGAAGAGGCGAGTGAATTGGTGCGCCGTTACAAAGGCGCTTTCAGCGGCGAGCATGGCGACGGTCTGTGCCGTGGCGAGTGGATCGGTTGGCAGTTTGGCCCGCGCATCAGCGAGGCCTTTGCGAAGATCAAGCAGGAGATGGACCCCGGGCAGATGCTGTGCCCGCAGCGCATCGTCAACCCGCCCAAAATGGACGACACCACACTGATGCGTTTTCCGCCCAGCTACAAGGTGGTGCCGATCCGCACCGCGCTGGACTGGAGCGCCTGGAACGTGCAAAACGACCCGGTCACGGAGCAAACCAGCGCCCCAGGCACTGGCGGCGACCCGGCCCAAGGCCTGGCCAAAGCGGTGGAGATGTGCAACAACAACGGCCACTGCCGCAAGTTCGATGCGGGCACCATGTGCCCCAGCTACCGCGTGACCCGCGACGAGAAACACCTGACGCGTGGCCGCGCCAACACCTTGCGCTTGGCGCTGAGCGGCCAGCTCGAAGGCCTGGCAGGCGAAGACGCTTTGAGCAGCGAAGCGGTGCGCGAGGCCATGGACCTGTGCGTGAGCTGCAAAGGCTGCAAGCGCGATTGCCCCACCGGGGTGGACATGGCCAAAATGAAAGTCGAATTTTTGCAGCACTACAAGGCCAAGCATGGCCATACGCTGCTAGACAAATTGGTGGCCCATTTGCCCGACTACGCCCGCTGGGCTGCGCGCTTGGCCCCGGTTTTGAACCTTCGCAACCGCATGCCTCTGTTGGCCGCTTTGACTGAAAAGCTCTTGGGCCTGTCGGCTAAACGCAGCTTGCCCGAATGGCAGAGACGTCACTTTTTCAACACCCCGCCAAGCGCTGCACAAGCGACCGCCAGCCGCGAAGAGGTGTTGGCCGCCGCGCGCGGTGTGGTCTTGTTTGTGGACACCTTCAACGGCTATTTGGAGTCGGCCAACGCCCATGCGGCTGTCAAGGTGCTGCAGGCGGCCGGTTACACCGTGCATGTGGCCACCAAGCTGCAAGACGACGGCCAGCACCTGTGCTGTGGCCGCACTTACCTGGCCACGGGCATGGTGGACCGCGCCCGCGAAAAAGCCAGCGAAGTGGTGCAAAGCCTGCTGCCTTTTGCCGAAAAAGGCCTGTCTATCGTGGGCTTGGAGCCCTCATGCCTGCTCACGCTGCGCGACGAAATGCTGGTCATGGGCTTGGGCGAGGGCGCGCAACGTATCGCCGGGCAAGCCTTGTTGTTCGAAGAGTTCCTGGCCCGCGAAGGCCAATCGGGGCAGCTGGACGGTCTGAAGGCGCAAATCGCCCCGGTGGACCGCCCGGTCTTGCTGCATGGGCATTGCCACCAAAAAGCCTTTGACGCGGTCTCACCCGTGATGGAAGTCTTGCGTTGGATTCCGGGGGCCAAGCCGCAGCTGATTGAGAGCAGTTGTTGCGGCATTGCGGGTAGTTTTGGCTACGAGGCCAGCCACTACGAGGTGTCCATGCAAATGGCCGAGCTGAGTTTGCTGCCAGCGGTGCGTGCCCAAGCCGATGCGATCGTGGTGGCCGACGGCACCAGTTGCCGCCACCAAATCCACGACGGCGCTCAGCGCGAGGCTGTGCACCTGAGCCAGTTGCTGTCGGGTTTGTTGCCAGGCTGAGTCAAGCCGTCAAAACGCTTCAAGGCGGACTGAGTGTCAAACGCAGCCTGGTGGTCCACGTGCGCGTTTGGCCGGTGATAGGGTCGGTGAATCGCACCGACTGCGCCAAGAGTTGCAAAGGCTTGCTGAAATCTTCTGGCGCATCTGGTCCGCGCAAGACGCTGGGGTAAAACTGGTCGCCTTCGATCGGGATGCCCATGGCATTCATGTGCACCCGCAGCTGGTGGCGCTTGCCGCTGATCGGCTCTAACGCATACAGCGCCCGCTGGCCATCGTTGTACAGCAAAGCGATGCGGGTTTCGCTGTTGGCTGGCCCTGGCACTTCTTGTGTTCTGAAAAACGGCTCGCCTGGCACCAAGCGGCTGGTGTGCACGAGTGGCAGCTTCAAGTGCGGCGCATGCGCTGCCACTGCGTGGTAAGTCTTGTGGATCAGGTGGTCTCGAAACAACGCGTGGTAAGCGTCGCGGTCTTGCATTCGTTTTCCAAACAACACCAGACCCGCGGTTTCGCGGTCGATACGGTGCAGCGGTACCAAATCGGCGCAGCCGGTCTGGCGCTTGAGCTGCACCAAGAGGCTTTGTTGCACGTAACGACCCGAGGGTGTGACGGGCATGAAGTGCGGTTTGTCCACCACCAGCAAGTGATCGTCTTCAAACAAGACCTGCGCTTGAAACGGCAGCACGGGCTCGTCGTCGAGATGCCTGTAGTAATACAGGCGCTGGCCGGGTTGGCAACTTTGGTCGGGCAGGGCCGCTTGGCCGTCTTCGTGCAGCACCAAACCGTGCGCCAAGCGTTCGGCCCATTCGCTGCGTGAAATGCCGGGCATGCGCTGGGCCAAAAAATCGAGCAGTTGCGGTGCACCGTGTGGAACCGACACCACACTGGCGCTCACCCCGTTGCGCATGGGCAACTGAATGGGGTGACCGGATTCGCGCATGTCAGACCCGGCGGAACACCAGGTCCCACACGCCGTGGCCGAGTTTGAGGCCCCGGTTTTCAAACTTGGTGAGTGGCCGGTAGTCGGGCTTGGCGGCAAAACCATCGGCCGCATCGCTGGTGTTGGCCAGCAAAGGCTCGCCACCGATGACTTCCATCATTTGCTCGGCATAGGGTTGCCAGTCGGTGGCGCAGTGCAGGTAGCCTCCGGGCTTGAGGCGTTGGGCCAACTTATTCACCAAAGCGGGCTGGATCAAGCGGCGCTTGTGGTGCTTGGTTTTGTGCCAAGGGTCGGGGAAAAAAATGTGCACCCCGTCCAGTGAGCCGGGGCTAAGCATGTGGTCGATGACTTCCACTGCGTCGTGGCGCAGGATGCGGATGTTGTGCAGGTCTTGCTCGCCAATGCGCTTGAGCAGGGCACCGACGCCAGCTTCGTGCACCTCGCAGCACAAAAAATTGTCATCGGGCCGGACCCGGGCAATGTGGGCTGTGGCTTCCCCCATGCCAAAGCCGATTTCCAGAATGAGCGGGGCGCTGCGCCCAAAGGCGGCACTGGCGGTCAGGGTTTCAGGCGCATAGGTCAACAAATTGGCGGGGCCATACAGCTCATAGGCTTTGGCCTGGCCGATGGTGGTGCGGCCAGCACGCAAGACATAGCTTTTGATGGTGCGCAAAAATGGGACGTCAGCAGGAATACCTGATGGTTTGGGGCTGTCGATGAGAGCGTTTTCGGTCATGGGTGAAGATTGTAGGGTGCGCCCTTTGTGCGGGCCGAGACCCTTGGCTCAGACTGTTTTGGGTTTGAAGTCACAAAAAGCCACGACCGAGCACTGAGCACACAGGGGTTTGCGGGCTTGGCACACATAGCGCCCATGCAGGATCAACCAGTGGTGCGCGTCCACCAAGTACTGGGCAGGGATGCGTTTGAGCAGTTTGAGTTCGACTTCCAAAGGCGTTTTGCCCGGGGCCAAACCTGTGCGGTTGCCCATGCGGAAGATGTGGGTGTCCACCGCCATCGTTGGCTCGCCAAAGGCCGAATTCAACACCACATTCGCCGTTTTGCGGCCCACGCCGGGCAGGGCTTCGAGGGCTTCGCGTGTGCGGGGCACTTGGCCGCCGTGTTGCTCGACCAGAATCCGGCAGGTTTCCATCAGGTGTTTGGCTTTGCTGCGGTACAGGCCGATGGTTTTGATGTAGCTCTCCAGCCCAGCCAGACCCAGGTCCAGGATTTTTTGCGGCGTGCCCGCGACCGGGAACAGACGGCGCGTGGCCTTGTTCACGCCCACATCGGTGGCCTGCGCCGACAGCAGCACCGCGGCAAGCAGCTCAAAGACGCTGGTGTACTCCAGCTCGGTCACAGGCATGGGGTTGGCAGCTTGCAGGGTGGCAAAGAAGGATTCGATCTGAGCGGGTTTCATGGGCGGCAAAAGTAGGTGTGCAGATGTTGGCAAAATGAGGGCCAAGACAACCTGGGAAGATACACCATGCCTTTGCAATTTGCCGACCGCCTGAACAACGTCGAAACCTCCGCCATACGCGAGCTTTTCAAGCTTTTGGGCAAACCCGGCATCATCAGTTTCGCCGGGGGCTTTCCCGACAGCGCCATGTTTGACGTGGACGGCATCCGCGAAGCCAGCAATGCCGCCCTGAGCCAAGACCCGGGTGCTGCCCTGCAGTACGGCGCGACCGAGGGTTTTGGACCGCTGCGCGAGCAACTGGCCCACTTCATGGCGCAAAAGGGTGCCAAGGATGTGGCGGCCGACCAACTGATCGTGACCACCGGCAGCCAGCAGGGTCTGGATTTGATTGGCAAAACCATGATCAGCCCCGGCGACAAGGTGATTGTGGAAGGCCCAACATTCTTGGCCACCATCCAGTGCTTCCGTTTGTATGGGGCCGAACTCATCAGCGCCCCGGTGGACGGCCACGGCGTCAAAACTGACGAGTTGGAAAAGCTGATCGCCGAGCACAAACCGAAGTTTGTGTACCTGATCCCCACCTTCGGCAACCCCAGCGGTGCCCTGATGAATGCCGAGCGCCGCAAGCAAGTGCTAGAGATGGCCGTGAAGCACCAGACCTTGATTGTCGAAGACGATCCTTATGGAGATTTGTACTTTGGCGAGACCCCACCGCCCAGCTTGCTCGCCCTGAGCAGCACCGTGCCCGGCAGCCGCGAGTTGCTGGTGCATTGCGGCTCGCTGTCCAAAGTGTTGTCGCCTGGTCTGCGTGTGGGCTGGATGGTCGCACCCGCCGAGTTGCTCGGCAAAGCCACCATGTGCAAGCAGTTCAGCGACGCGCACACCAGCACCTTCGCCCAGGCCACAGCCGCGCAATACCTGTTGGCGGGTCGCATGCCCGTCACGCTGGACAAAGTGCGTGCCGTGTATGCCCAACGTGCCCAAACCATGGGCGACGCGCTGCGCCGCGAATTGGGAGATGCGGTCGAGTTTGTACAACCGCAAGGGGGTCTGTTTGTGTGGGCGCGTCTCACGGGCGCTGGCGGCAAGGTGAACGACGGCAACGCTTTTGCCAAACGCGCCATCGACAACGGTGTCGCCTTTGTGCCGGGCACACCGTTCTTTTGTGCCAACCCCGACCACGCCACTTTCCGCTTGAGTTTTGCCACTGTGGGCGAAGACAAGATCCTCGAAGGCGTCTCGCGCCTGGCCAAGGCCCTTTGACCCGTGGCAACCGTCTCTGAAACGGGCTCCGAAACGCTTACCGAAATGCGTGGTGAGAGGTGCATCGAAGTCCATGGCACCGAAGTCTGGCTGCAAGGTGAGGGCGACGAGGTCATCCTCATGCTGCACGGCTGGCCCGACACCCGCGCCCTGTGGGACGGCACCGTGGCCGCCTTGCAAGACCGCGCCACTTGTGCACGATTGACGCTGCCGGGTTTTGAAACGGGCCCCTCGGCCACCAGCTTGGACGATATGTGCCAGCTGTTGCGCCAGATCGTGGATTGCATCAGCCCAGGCCAACCCGTGACCTTGATGTTGCACGACTGGGGTTGCATTTTTGGTTACCAGTTCGCCATGCGCCACGCCGAGCGGGTGGCCCGCGTGGTGGCGGTGGACGTGGGCGACCACAACTCGGGGGCCTTGCTGCGCAGCTGGGGCCCCAAGGAAAAACTCGCGGTGATGGGCTACCAGGTCTGGTTGGCCATCGCTTGGAAAATCGGTGGTCTCTTGAGTGAAAAAATGGGCACCCGCATGACCCGCGCCATGGCCCGTTGGTTGCGTTGCCCGAGCGAGCCAGCGCACATCACCCACAAAATGAACTACCCCTACGCTATGCAGTGGTTCGGCACAGTGGGCGGTTTCAAGGGTGCGTCGCCCATCCGATTGCCCATGCCCCTCTTGTTTGTGTATGGCGAGCGAAAGCCCTTCATGTTTCACTCGCCCCAATGGCTGGCGCATGTGGCCAGTGCGCCCGGCAGTGCCGTGCAGGGTTTGCCCTGCGGGCATTGGGTGATGATTTCGCGACCGGATCCTTTTTATGCCCAGGTGCGCAGCTGGTTGTGGGGTGATGCGTGAGGGCTGCGTTGTGAAGCCCGAAGACCTCGTCAAACTGGTCACCACGCCCATGCCCTATGGCAAACACAAAGGCATGCTGATCGCCGATTTGCCGGGCAATTACCTCAATTGGTTTGCGCGTGAGGGATTTCCCAAGGGCGAAGTGGGTCAACTTTTGCAACTGATGCAGGAGATTGACCACAATGGCTTGAGCGATTTACTCAAGCCCTTGCGACAGCCCCGCTGACTGGCCCCATCGTTTCGCGTTCTGGGTGAACGCCAACTGTTCAGGGCTTTGTCAGTCGTCTTCTGCAGCGCTGATTTCTGGAAACAGCACCTCGGTGAACCCAAATCGGCTGAAGTCGCGCACCCGCATGGGGTAAAGCTTGCCGATCAGGTGGTCACACTCGTGCTGCACCACGCGGGCATGAAAACCGTCCACCGTGCGGTCAATGGGTGTGCCTTTTTCGTCCAAGCCGGTGTAACGAATGCGTGACCAGCGTGGCACCACGCCGCGCAAGCCCGGCACCGACAGGCAGCCCTCCCAATCGTCTTCTTCAGCCGTTCCCAGCGGCGTGATGACCGGGTTGATCAGCACGGTGCGCGGCACCAGCGGCCGCCCCGGGTAGCGTGGGTTGACGGCCGTGCTCCCAAAAATCACGAGCTGCAGGTTCACACCAATTTGCGGCGCCGCCAGGCCTGCACCATTCACGGCGGCCATGGTGTCGTGCATGTCGGTGATCAGCGCGTGCAGCTCGGGCGTGTCAAATGCGCTCACGGGCTCAGCCATGCGCAGCAATCGCGCGTCACCCATCTTCAGGATGTCTCGAACGGTCATGTTGAAAGTCTCACATGAAGAAATAAAAGAACACGATCATTTGCATGCGCCGCAGCCCATCGGCGCGGCCGATCTGGCGACCCGATGCATCGTAAAGACGCTCGCCGTCCATGCGGCCCATGAGCGATCCCGAAGCGCTGTACAGCCGCTCGCCATCGATGCGACCGATGGGGCTGCCCGAGGCGCTGTACACCCGCTCGCCATCGATCCGCCCCAACTGCCGCCCTGAGGCGTCATAGATGCGATCGCCATCCACCCGGCCTATGGGCTGGCCCGAAGCGCTGTAAAAACGTTCGGCATCTACCCGACCCAACTGGCGGCCACTGCCGTCGTACATGCGTTGCGCAAAGGCGGTGGGCAGCAGCAGGGCCGCCAGCATCAGTGCCACGATCAGTTTGGGCATGGTGGCCTCATGCGTTGTCTTCCCGAAATTCGCCCTCGAAGCGGTCGACCTGGCGGGCACGCGTATTTTCTTGATCACGCAAATCAACCCGGCGAATCTTGCCTGAGATGGTCTTGGGCAGGTCACTGAATTCGATGCGTCGCACCAATTTGTAGGCCGACACCCGCTCTCGCATGAACTTGAAAATCGCCCCCGCCGTGGCCGCGTCTGGTGCGTGGCCAGGGGCCAAAATCACATAGGCCTTGGGCACCAAACCGCGCACGGCATCGGGCGCAGGCACCACCGCCGCCTCGGCCACGGCCGGGTGCTCAATCAACGCGCTCTCCAGCTCAAAGGGGCTGATGCGGTAGCCCGAGGACTTGAACACATCGTCGGCCCGTCCCACATACGTGATGTAACCCAGCTCATCGCGCTGGCCCACATCGCCCGTGTGGTAATAACCATCGCGCATGGCCTCGGCCGTTTTGTCGGCGTCGTCGGCATAGCCGTTCATCAGGGCCGTGGGGCGGTGCGCCAGATCAATGCAAATTTCGCCTTCGTTGGCAGGTTCACCATCGGCGTTCAGCAGCACCATCCGGTAACCCGGCAAAGGCCGCCCCATGGAGCCTGCCTTCAAGGGCGCACCCGGCGGGTTGCCAATTTGGGCCGTGGTCTCGGTCTGTCCATAACCGTCGCGGATGGTGATCTGCCAAGCGGCGCGAACTTGCTCAATGACCTCGGGGTTGAGCGGCTCACCCGCTGAAATCAACTCACGCAACTGAACAGGCCAGGCCTTCAGGTCTTCCTGAATCAACATGCGCCACACCGTGGGCGGGGCGCAAAGGGTGTTGACCCGGTGCTGCACCAGTGTGCCGAGAATGTCTGGCCCGTTAAAACGTGCGTAGTTGTAAATGAACACACAAGCTTGCGCATTGAGCGGCGCAAAAAAACAACTCCAAGCGTGCTTGGCCCAGCCCGGCGAGCTGATGGTCCAGTGCACATCGCCTTTTTGCAGACCCAACCAATACAAGGTCGACAAATGGCCCACTGGGTAGCTTTGCTGGGTGTGTTGCACCAGCTTGGGTTTGGCCGTGGTGCCCGAGGTGAAATACTCCAGCAAAGGATCGGTCACCCGCGTCGGCTCAGGTGGGGTGAAGGCGCTGCTGGCCTGGTGCGACAGCGCGTAGTCAAGCCAGCCTTCTGGCAAACCCGAGGCAGCGCCCGACACGCTGACCAATGTCAACCCGTGGGTCACAGTGCTGGGCAAATCCATCACCTTGGCCATGCCCACGGCATTGGTGATGATGCACTTGACCCGTCCGCGCTCCAGGCGGTCTTGCAAATCGTCGCCCGAGAGCAAGGTGGTGGCCGGGATCAGCACCACGCCCAGTTTGATCGCCGCCAGCATGGTTTCCCACAGCGGCACCTCGTTGCCCATCATCAGCAAAATTCGGTCGCCCTTGCGTGCACCCAAGGCCACCAGCCAATTGGCCACTTGGTTGGAGCGTTGGGACAATTCGGCATAGCTCAGGCGAAACTGCTCACCCGAGGCTTCAACGATGTGTAAAGCCGGGGCCGGGTTGTCGCGAGCGATGCTGTCAAAGTAGTCCAGCCCCCAGTTGAAATGCGACAAAACAGGCCACTGAAAGGCCGACACTGCGGCCTCGTAATCGGTGCGGTGGGTCAGCAACGCATCGCGGCTGGCCAAAAAATGTTCAAGTTCGCTCATGGGCTCCTCATCGGGGGGGGCATAGCCATACGGCGTTGGACAGTTTAGCGCCTGAAAATCTGTCATCTCCAAATCAGCAAGGCGGTGGTCACGCTTGAAAATTCAGGAACCTATTTTGCTGTTTTGAAGACCCGAGCTTCATGAATGTTTGGCACACACCACTTCTTGCGCTTGCTGTGGGCTTTGCCGCCGGGTGACTGGGTTTTGCTGGAGCCAGTGCTGCAGGTCTTGCAGCACTTCGCGGGTTTGAAGTTGGCGCGTCAGCAGGTGCCAGCCTTCGGGGTAGACCACCCAGTCGAGCGCGGTACCAGCTTTGCCAGCAGCGTTCAGGTGGGTCAACCAGTCGCAAACGGGTGAGGGCGGAATGATGCGGTCGCGCAGGCCATACAGCACCAGGCTGCGCTGCGGGGGCAGGGTGTTCAGGTTTTGCGCGCGGCCCATCAGAGAGGTCACCCCAGCCAGGCTGCTCACGCGTGTGGCTTTGATGAACAGCGGGTCGCGCCCCAGATCGCGTGAGACTTCCGGGTCGTTGGTGGGGGTGATTCCCAGCGATTGCACCCCCCGCCCCGTGAAAACCATGTCGGGGGCCACGGCGTTCATGAATTGAAGGCTGAGCCTCTGGTACCAAGGCATGCTTTGTGCGCCCCAGACGGCGGGGGCTTTGAGCACAAGGTGGTCCGCCATCAAACCCGGCGATTCAGCCGCTGCCACCCACACCAGTGCACCGCCCATGCTCTCACCCACGACGGTGAGTGGCACGCCGGGATGCCGCTCGCGCAGTTGCGAGACGATGTGGCGTAGGTCGGACAAGAGCGTGTCTTCGCCTCGCCAAATGCCGGCTTGTGGGTTGGCCCCAAAGCCGCGCTGGTCGTAGGCATAAACCGTGGCACCGAGTTCACCCACCAGGTGTTGTGCCGTGGGTTCAAAAGCTTTGCTGTAGTCGTTGAAGCCGTGTACGCCCAGCACGATGTGCCGAGGCTTGGGCGTGGACCAGACCCGTGCGGCCAAGCTGTCGCCACCGGGCACCTCAAATTGCATGGGGGCGGCGGGGATGACTTGGGCGGGGACAATTTTGTCGGCGACCGAGGGCGAGTGTGTTGACGGGGTGGGTGCGCTGCAGCCTGCCAGCAGCATCAGGCTCCAGGCGCTGATGAGGTGTTGGGCACGGCGCTGGCGAGGGCGGATGAAGGTCATGGGCAGGTGGCGGGCTTTTGTGGCTGGATGACGACGACGGCCCTGGGCGTCATGGGTTCAAAGGCCTTTGAGTTTGTCCAGTGCCGCGTGCAGGGTTTCGTCGGTTTTGGCAAAACAAAAGCGGATGACTTTTTGGTCAAAGCCGTTGCCATAAAAGGCAGACAGGGGGATGGCGGCCACGCCAATCTCAGACGTGAGCCACTGGCAGAACTCGGCTTCGCTCAGGTTTTTCTCGGGCACTTGCAAGCCCGAGATGTCCGCACACTGGAAATAGGTGCCTTCACCGGGCAGCAGCTTGAAGTGGGTTTGCGCCAGGCCATGGCGAAACAGATCGCGCTTGCGCTGGTAAAACGCAGGCAATTCCAAGTAAGGCGCGGGGTCGGCCATGTAGCGGGCCAAGGCGTGCTGCATGGGGGTGTTGACGGTGAACACCATGAACTGGTGCACTTTGCGAAGCTCGGCCGTGTAGTCGGCCGGGGCCGCCACCGTGCCGACTTTCCAACCCGTCACATGGTAGGTCTTGCCAAAGCTCGAGACAATGAAGGCCCGTGCGGCCAGGCCATCAAACTGCGCGGCGCTCCAGTGCTGCAGCGGGGCGTAAACCATGTGCTCGTAGACCTCGTCGCTGATCAGCAGCACGTTGGTGGGGGCCAGGATCTCTTGCAAGGTGAGCATTTCCTCGCGTGTCCAAACCATGCCGCTCGGGTTGTGCGGGGTGTTGATCAGGATGGCGCGGGTGCGCGGGTTGATGGCAGCGCGGATGCGGTCAAAGTCGGGCCGGAAGCTGCCGGGCGTCAGGGGCACACGCACCACGCGACCACCGGCCAATTCGATGTTGGGCACGTAGCTGTCGTAGCAGGGCTCCAGCACGATGACCTCATCGTCTGGGTGCACGATGGCCAAGATGATGGACAAAATGGCCTGGGTGGCCCCTGCTGTAACGGTGATTTCTGTGGCAGGGTTGTAGCGGCGCCCATACAGGGCTTCGATTTTGGCGGCCACGGCTTCGCGCAGCGGGGCCACGCCAGGCATCGGCGGGTACTGGTTGAGGCCTTCGCGCATGGCGTCGCCCACCAGCTCGGTCAGGCGGGGGTCACAGGGAAAATCCGGAAAACCCTGACCCAGGTTGACGGCTTTCTTTTCGGCGGCCAAGGCGGACATGACCGTGAAGATGGTGGTGCCCATGTGGGGCGCCTTTGAGATCAGAGCGGGGCTGCTGGTGTTCATGTGAAAGGAAAAGAGGCAGGGTTCAAAGTTCGTAATCGTTGACGTGGCCAGTCATGGCCCGGGCGATCAATGGGGCCGTGAGGCGGTCGCTCAGCAATTCGGCAAACTGGTAAACAAATTGGCGCAAATAGGCGCCACGCTTGAAAGCCACACGGGCCACGTTCATGCCCAGCAACTGGCCCAAGGGGCGCACGGCCAGGTCTTTGACCGGGTCGTCTTGCACGGCCATTTCTGCCACGATGCCAATGCCCAACCCCAAGCGCACATAGGTTTTGATCACGTCCGAGTCGATGGCTTCCAAAGCAATGCGGGGGGTGATTTTTTTGGCGGCAAAGGCTTGGTCAATGCGGCTGCGACCTGTGAAAGAAGGGTGGTAAGTGATGAGCGGTTCGTTGGCGATGTCTTCGAGCGACAGGTGGCTTTTGCAGGCCAAGGGATGGTCGAGCGGCAGCACCAAAACGTGTTGCCATTCGTAGCAGGGCAGGGTCACCAAGTCTTCGTAAGCCGACAGGGATTCGGTGGCAATGCCGATTTCAGCCGTGTCGTCGAGCAGCATTTTGGCTACCTGGTCCGGGGCGCCCTGGTGCAGGCTGATGTTGACCTTGGGGTATTTCTCGCGCAGTTTGGCCACGGGCACAGGCAGTACGTAACGCGCCTGGGTGTGGGTGGTGGCAATCGACAAGGTGCCGCTGTCTTGGGCGCTGTACTGCTCACCGATTTTCTTCAGGTTCCCCACCTCGCGCAGGATCTGCTCGATGCTGTGCAGCACATGCTGGCCGGGCTCGGTGATGCGTTTGAGGCGCTTGCCGTGGCGGGCAAAGATTTCGATGCCCAACTCTTCTTCGAGCTCGATGATCGCCTTGGATACGCCGGGCTGCGAGGTGTGCAGCGCTTTGGCCGTCTCGGTCAGGTTGAGGTTGCGGCGGGCGGCTTCTTGGACGAAACGAAATTGGTGCAGGTTCATATGCTTATCGTTATATGGATTACCTGCATTATGCTTTATATGTCTGTTTGGTCCCGTCCAGCGGCAATGTCCGCCATGAGCGCGGTCATGGCCGGGTGTTCGCCAATGGCGGGCAAGAGTTCAAACGACATTTGTGGGTAGGCTTGGCGCAGGCCATGCACCAGCTCGGGCAGGTCTTCCCGAGCGTGTCGGCCCACCCCCAAAAACATGGGCACGATGCGGACATGGGTCACATCTTGTTTCATCAGCGCTTCCACGGTGCTGGGCAGGTCGGGCTCCGTCAGCTCCAAAAAGGCCACCGACACAGGCGTGGAGGCTTGTTGACCACGCATACGCTGGGCCACAGCATCGATGGGCAATCGCCACAGCGGATCGCGCGAGCCGTGAGCAAATAGGATCACGCCGGTTTTTTGAGTCATGGGATTTGTCACCGCCTTAAAACCATCCACCAAAAGGCCGCCAACGACACGGCGCTGTAGATGAGCGCGGGTGCGGCCGAAGTCAACAGCGGCTGCCAATTTTGGAGGTTGCCGATGAAGCTGAACACATTGTTGAGCAATGAAAAACTGATGCCAGCCAGCACGCCTGCAAAAACGTGTCCGGCGATTTGTCCCGAGCGGAAATGCAAATAAGCAAACGGCAAGGCCAGGACCAGCATGACCAGGCAACTCAAAGGGTAGAACACTTTGCGCCAAAACTCGATTTCATAACGCTGGGCGTTTTGGTTGTTGGCCGACAGGTGGCGCATGTAACGAAACAGCTCCCAAGTGCTCATGCGGTCCGGGCTGAGCAAGGCGGCAGCGACCATGTCGGTGCTGATCCCGGTGGACCAGCTTTGACGGTCCAACTGGGTGACGCTGAACTGGGCCGGGTTGGTCGCGCTGGGCAAGAGGATGGATTTTTCTTCCACCTCAAGGAGTTCCCACTGCCCTGCTTGGATCTGAGCCTGGCGGGCGGTGGTGATGGTGAGCAGCTGGCCTTTCTCATTGAAAGCGTGAATGCGAACGTCCTGCATCTTGCTGATCCCGTCAAAGCGTCGCACGTTCACCGCGTATTGCTGTTGGCCCTGTTTTTCGCGTAACCATGCCCCGGTTTGGCCGGTCGTCAACTGGCCCTGAAAAGGCGCTTTGATCTGCTGAGCTTGTCGCTCGGCCCAGGGTGCGGCGTAGTCACCAAAAAAGAATGTGATGGCCACAAAGACCAGTCCCAGTTTCAAGAGCGAGGACAGCGCCATCCAGGGCTCGAGGCCGCCCGTGCGCAAAATGGTGAACTCAGAGCTTTGGGCCAGCCGTGCCATGACAAAAATGCTGCCAATGAGCACCGAGATGGGCAGCAACTCGTAAATGTGGTCGGGCGTTTTGAGCGCGATGAACAGCAGGGCATGCTGCAACTGGTAGCCTTGGGCGGCATGTCGCGAGAGGGCTTGGAGTTCGTCAACCAGGTCAAAAAACAAAAACAAGGCCAAAAAGCCAAAAGCCACAAAGACCACGGCGCGAATGATTTCGCCATAAAGCAATTGACGCACGGTTTTCATGCGGTGGCCTCCTTCGTCGAGGGCACGGCCGGCAGCAGGTGTCGCCAGCTCCAATTCATGTGCCGCAGGCCCAGCCACACCAGAGCCAAGGCCAGCACGCTGCCATGCAACAGCACCATGAAGGGCAGGGCGCCGATGCGGCCTGCACTGATCCAATTTTGGCCGACGGTGAGCAGGTTGTAATAGGCCACAAATACAAACAGAGCCAGGCCCAGGTGGTAACTGCGGCCAACCCGAGGGTTGACCGCTGACAGCGCGAGCGCCAGCAAAATCATGTTGATGGCGGTGAACAGCAGGCCGATGCGCCAGGCCAGCTCGGCTTGGTTGGCAGGGGTGGGTTGTTCAATCAGTTGCCAGGTGGTGCTTTGGCGGCTGTTACGTACCGAGTTGGGCGGCACAAAGTTGGCATCGATCAGCAGCTGGTAGCGGTCAAACTGCGTCAAGCGCGTTTCGCCTGTGCCCAAATGGGTGAGCCATTGCTGCCCGTTTTCCAGAAACAGGAAACGGTCGGTGCCCACAAATTCGACCCGTCCGCGAGAGGCTGTGGTCACACTTTCGAGCTGGCCGTCACGGCTGGAGACAAACACGTTGTTGCCGGTGCGCTCACCCGGGCTGTCTTTGTCAATGAAAAATACCCGGTTGCCGCCTGCTGACTCCTGAAACTGACCCGGTGCGATGCGCTCGACATCGTTTCGTTTTTCAAAGCGTTGACGCAGGTCTTGGATTTGCTGGTGGCTCCAGGGCCAGACAAACAAGGACAAAAGGGCTATGACCAGCAAAATCGGCCAAGCGAATCGAAACAGCGGCTGGATGAACTGCCCAAGCCCCTGTCCGCTGGAAAACCAGATGACCATTTCACTTTCGCCGTACATGCGCGACAAAGTGGCCACGCAAGCGATGAACAGGCTCAAGGTGATGATGGTGGTCATCTGACCCAACACGCTGAAACCCATCACCAACATCACCTCAGAAGGGTTCACGCTGCCTCGGCTGGCTTGACCCAAAGTGCGGATCAAGATGATGGTCATCACAATGGTCACCAAGATGACCAGAGTGGCACCAAAATTGCGCGCAAGGTCTTTGCGTAATGAGGAATGGAATAACATTGGCGAAACAGGAAAACCCGAATTATGAACTTCGAATTTCAAAAGCTCTCCCTCTCCCATGCCATGACCGCTTCGGTGGATGCTTTGGTGGTGCTTTGGCCTGGCCACGTGTTGCCCGATGCCAAGGCGGTGGAGCCGGTCTCTCGCTTGCTGGCCCAAGCCATCGCTCACGGTGACTTTGAACTCAAGGCCGGGGCTGTTTTGTCTTTGTACAGCCAGCCGGGCATGGCCACTCGGCATGTGGTGGTGTCTTGCAGCGCAGACAACCAGCCCGGGCAGATCCGCAGCGCCATGCAGGCGGCTTGGGGCGCTGTCAAGGCCAGCAAGATCAAGCGTTTGGGCGTTCATGTGGTCGGCGATGTCTCCGCTCAAGGCTTGCAAATGGCGCTCAGCACCCTGGCTGATGCCAGCTACAGCTACACCACCACCTTGAGCAAACCCAAGGCCCGCACGCTCAAAAACGTGCGGATCAGCGCCTCGCATGACAGCGCCGAACTGCGCCAGGCGGTGGTTCACGCCCAGGCCTTGGTGGCCGGGGTTGAGTTGGCCAAGGAATGGGCCAACCGACCCGCCAACCACGCCACGCCGACGCATTTGGCCCAAGCGGCCAAAACCATTGCCTCAGGCCGCA
Source organism: Limnohabitans sp. 63ED37-2 (assembly GCF_001412535.1). Lineage (GTDB taxonomy): Bacteria > Pseudomonadota > Gammaproteobacteria > Burkholderiales > Burkholderiaceae_C > Limnohabitans_A. Next base: position 1,383,799 of record NZ_CP011774.1, read on the forward strand.
ACTTCAAATGTGAGGTGTTGGGACCCAAGGAAGTGGCCAAGCTGGGCATGGGGGCGTTCATGGCCGTGGCCCAGGGTGCCGCCGAGCCTTTGCGTTTCATTGTCATGCGCTACAACGGCGGGGCGGCCTCACAAGCCCCGGTGGTACTGGTGGGCAAAGGCATCACCTTTGACACGGGCGGCATATCCATCAAACCGGCACCCGAGATGGATGAGATGAAGTACGACATGGGTGGTGCCGCCAGTGTTTTGGGTGTTTTCAAGGCGCTGGGGGAACTCAAACCCAAGATCAATGTGGTGGGCCTGATTCCGGCCACCGAAAACATGCCCGATGGTCTGGCGGTGAAGCCGGGCGATGTGGTGACCAGCATGAGTGGTCAAACCATTGAAATTTTGAACACTGACGCCGAAGGCCGTTTGGTGCTGTGTGATGCCCTGACCTATGCCGAGCGCTTCAAGCCACAAGCCGTGATCGACATCGCGACCCTGACGGGCGCTTGCGTGATTGCCTTGGGGGCGGTTCGCAGCGGCCTGTTTTCAAGCGACGACACCTTGGCCTCGCAACTTCAGCAGGCGGGCGAATATTCAGGTGATGTGTGCTGGCGCATGCCCTTGGATGACGACTATGCAGAGGGCCTGAAGTCTCGCTTTGCCGATGTGGCCAACGTGGCCGGTCGGGCCGCAGGTTCCGTCACGGCGGCCAAGTTTTTGCAACGTTTCACCAAAAGCTTTGCTTGGGCACACCTGGACATTGCAGGCACCGCCTGGCGCAGCGGAGCGGCCAAGGGGGCCACTGGCCGACCTGTAGCCCTGTTGTTGCAGTACTTGCTCAGCAATGCACAAGCGCCTGGGGTTCAGAAAAACGCAGCCCTGCCCAAAGTGGCAGACCAATCCGTTCAGAAGGTCAAATCCAAAGCCCGTGCTGTGAAACAGTCTTGAGCCAGGCTTTTGCCGACCACCACTCGTGCCCATGACCCGCATTGAATTCCACTTCAACACGCATGAGCGATTGCTGCACACCTGTCGTTTGGTGCGCAAGGCGCGTGCACAAGATTTGCGGATTGCGGTGGTGGGCGCACCCTCCACACTCAAGCAACTTGATGCCGAACTTTGGCGTTTTCAGGATGTGTCCTTTGTCGCGCATTGCACCCCGCAAGATTCGCCTGACATACAGCGGGCTTCTCCTGTGGCTTTGGGACCTGACCCAAACGCCTGGGGCATCGATGACGTGTTGCTGAACCTGGGTGACGAGGTCCCACCAGGTTTTGAGCGTTTTGCCCGTCTGATTGAGATTGTGGCCAGTGATGACCACGGCCGCGCCCAAGCTCGGCTGCGCTGGAAGCATTACAAAAGCCTCGGTTACGAACTTCTTCAACATGATTTGTCCAAGGCGGCAGAAACATGACCCACGCTCCAACACCCCCTGCGGCACCCCCTTTTGGAGCTGACGCGATCCCGAGTTTGAGCCAAGACATGGTCTTGGGCGATGTGCCCGTGGGGGTGTCTTTGGCATTGGACGCTCGGGATGCCGAAAAAGCGGCCTTGATGGCTTTGTCTGAGGACTTGGTGAAGAAGCTGCGCCCCGAAATCGAGCGAATGACCAGCGATATGGTGCAAAGAGCCCTCCAAAGCGAGTGGGACAAGCGCTCGCGCATTGACCAAGAATAATGTACGGAAACCCTCGAATTACCTGGATTTTGGTTTTCCCTGAGTCACAAAAGCACTTTTTTGCAGTATCTTTACGGCTTGCTTGATTGAAGCAAATTTATTCTTCGGAGTTTCTATGAAAATTTCTGGTTCACGTTCTTTGACCGTGGTGTCTGTTGCTGTTGCAGCAGTGGTGTTGGCTGCTTGCGGCAAAAAAGAAGTCGCATCGACCGAATTGGTCGTCAAAATCGGTCACGTGGGTCCTGTCAGCGGTGCCATTGCTCACTTGGGCAAAGACAATGAAAACGGTGCCCGCATGGCCATCGAAGAGCTCAATGCTGCTGGTCTGAAAATTGGCGACAAAACTGCCAAGTTCGAATTGCTGGCTGAAGACGACGCCGCCGATCCCAAGCAGGGCACTGCCGCTGCTCAAAAATTGGTTGACGCCAAAGTCAACGGCGTGATCGGTCACTTGAACTCCGGCACCACCATCCCCGCTTCGCAGCTGTACAACGGTGCTGGCATTCCTCAGATTTCGCCCTCGGCAACCAACCCCAAGTACACCCGTCAAGGTTACGCTGGCGCTTTCCGCGTCGTGGCTGACGACGTTCATCTGGGCGGCACCCTCGGCAAATACGCCGTGGAGACCCTCAAGGGCAAGAGCATTGCCGTGATCGACGACCGTACTGCTTACGGTCAAGGTGTGGCTGAGGAGTTCAAGAAAGCGGTTGCCGCTGCAGGTGGCAATGTGGTCGGTCACGAGTTCACCACCGACAAAGCCTCTGATTTCAACGCCATTTTGACCACCCTGAAGGCGAAGAAGCCTGACGTCGTGTTCTTCGGCGGTATGGACGCTGTGGCCGGCCCGATGCTGCGCCAGATGAAGTCCTTGGGTATCAATGCCAAGTTCATGGGCGGCGACGGCATCTGTACAGCCGAATTGGCCAAGCTGGCTGGTGACGCCATGAAGGACGAAGGCGTGATCTGCGCTGAAGCCGGTGGTGTGGAAGGTGAGCAGAAAGTCGGCATGGACAAGTTCCGTGCAGATTTCAAGGCCAAGTACAACGCCGATGTGCAGGTCTATGCACCTTACGTTTATGACGCCGTCAAAGTCATGGCCACAGCCATGGTCAATGCCGGTTCTGCCGACCCAGCCAAGTACTTGCCTGCTTTGAAGAGCATCAATTACAAAGGCGTGACCGGTGACATCGCATTCGATGAAAAAGGCGACATCAAGAACGGCGCTTTGACCTTGTTCACCTACAAAGGTGGCGAGCGGTCACAGATCGCTGTGGTTCGCTGATCTGTCGGCCCCCGTTTTTCGGGGGCCACTTCTTGGAACTTCGCTGAAGTTCCAAGAAACCACAGACGAAAAAAAGCCTGCACGTTGTGCAGGCTTTTTTGTTTTGGCGGAGCAGGCGGGATTCGAACCCGCGGTGGGCTATTAACCCACACACGCTTTCCAGGCGTGCGACTTAAACCACTCATCCACCGCTCCGAAGCCCTTAATTGTATCAGTGGAAAAACAGGTTTTTGACAAGGTCTCGCAATTCTTATGAGATCAAGGCCCTCCGATGGGCGGCAGGTTTTTTGCCAATTTGTGCTCTGGGTTGCTCAGCCGAGCCTTTTTATCCTTAAACTTCGCCACTGTTTCGAATTCCTTTTTCCTTTCTTTGGCGCACAGCCCCTACAGCCCATGAAATTTCGCTTCCCCATCGTCATCATTGACGAAGATTACCGCTCCGAAAACACTTCGGGCCTGGGTATCCGCGCTTTGGCTGACGCCATCATTGCCGAGGGATTCGAGGTTTTGGGGGTGACCAGTTACGGCGATCTGTCGCAGTTTGCGCAGCAGCAAAGCCGTGCCAGTGCCTTCATTTTGTCGATCGACGACGAAGAGTTTTCGCCCGGGCCAGATCTGGACCCTGCTGTCATCAACTTGCGTGCCTTCATTGACGAAGTTCGCCGCAAAAACGCCGATGTGCCGATTTACATCTATGGCGAGACCAAAACTTCGCGCCATTTGCCCAACGACATCCTGCGCGAGTTGCACGGCTTCATCCACATGTTCGAAGACACGCCCGAGTTTGTGGCGCGCCACATCATCCGCGAGGCCAAGAGCTACTTGGAGGGCGTGCAGCCGCCGTTTTTCAAGGCGCTGCTCGATTACGCAGAAGACGGCTCTTATTCGTGGCACTGCCCGGGTCACTCTGGTGGCGTGGCATTTTTGAAGAGCCCCGTGGGCCAGATGTACCACCAGTTCTATGGCGAGAACATGCTGCGTGCCGACGTGTGCAACGCTGTGGAAGAGTTGGGACAATTGCTGGACCACAACGGCGCCATTGGCGAGAGTGAGCGCAATGCGGCCCGAATTTTCAATGCCGACCATTGCTTCTTTGTGACCAACGGCACCAGCACCTCCAACAAGATCGTTTGGCACCACACTGTGGCCCCGGGTGACGTGGTGGTGGTGGACCGCAACTGCCACAAGTCCATCTTGCACGCGATCATCATGACCGGCGCTGTGCCCGTGTTCATGAAGCCCACGCGCAACCATTTCGGCATCATTGGTCCCATCCCCAAAAGCGAGTTCGAGCCTGCGGCCATCATGGCCAAGATCAAGGCCAACCCTTTGCTCAAAGGTGTAGACCCGAAAAAGGTCAAGCCCCGAGTGATGACGCTCACCCAGTCGACCTACGACGGCGTGCTCTACAACACTGAAACCATCAAGAGCATGCTCGACGGTTACGTGGACAACTTGCACTTTGATGAGGCCTGGTTGCCGCACGCGGCTTTCCACCCCTTTTATGGCCCATACCACGCGATGGGCAAAAAGCGTGCGCGTCCCAAAGAGTCGATGGTCTACGCCACCCAGTCCATCCACAAGCTGCTCGCCGGCATCAGCCAGGCCAGCCATGTGCTGGTGCAGGACGCACAAAACACGAAGCTTGATCGCCCGCTGTTCAACGAGGCGTACCTGATGCACACCTCGACCAGTCCGCAGTACAGCATCATCGCCAGCTGCGACGTGGCGGCCGCCATGATGGAGCCGCCCGGCGGCACCGCTTTGGTGGAAGAGAGCATTGCAGAGGCCCTGGATTTCCGCCGCGCGATGCGCAAGATCGATGCCGAGTACGGCAAAGACTGGTGGTTCAAAGTTTGGGGACCCGAAAAGTACGCCGAAGAAGGCATTGGTCGTGCTGACGACTGGATTTTGCGCAACGACCCGCGCAAAAAAGCGAGCAAGTGGCACGGTTTCGGCCAGCAGTTGGCGGACGGCTTCAACATGCTGGATCCCATCAAGTCGACCATCGTCACGCCGGGCCTCGATTTGGATGGTAAGTTTGACAAGACCGGTATCCCCGCGTCCATCGTCAGCAAGTTCCTCACGGAGCACGGCGTGGTGGTGGAGAAGACGGGCCTTTACAGCTTCTTCATCATGTTCACCATCGGCATCACCAAAGGCCGCTGGAACAGTTTGCTCACGGCTTTGCAGCAGTTCAAGGACGAGTACGCCAAGAACCAGCCGATGTGGAAAATCATGCCGGAGTTCTGCCAGAAGCACCCTCGCTACGAACGCATGGGCTTGCGCGACCTGTGCCAGCATGTGCATGAGATGTACGCCAAGTACGATATCGCCCGCCTGACCACCGACATGTATCTGTCGGACTTGGCGCCAGCCATGCGCCCGTCAGACGCTTACGCCCACATTGCGCACCGCAAGACTGAGCGGGTGGAAATCGACAACTTGGAAGGCCGCATCACCGTAGGTTTGGTCACGCCATATCCACCGGGCATTCCGCTCTTGATTCCTGGTGAGGTCTTCAACAGGAAGATCGTGGATTACCTCAAGTTCGCCCGCGAGTTCAACGAGAAGTGCCCAGGCTTCGAAACCGACATCCATGGGCTGGTCGAGATCAAAGACGACGATGGCAAGAAGCGGTACTTTGCGGATTGCGTGAAGCTTTAAGACTTTTGCCTTGGCGATGTGTCTCAAGGCTTTCTGGGGCAGGTGAGTTGGGGCCCTGTGCGGTGGCTCAGAGGCGCTTCGCTTTGCCACATCGCCCCCGCACAGGGCCCCAACTCACCTGCGGGGGAGAATTGAAAAAAGCGGCTTTCGCCGCTTTTTTAATTCCAAGTGATGGTTGTTCGATTCCACTCTTCAATGTAAGTGGCCAAGCGCCGTTGGTTGATCAAGCCCGTGCGCCCGATCAGTCCTGCCACCTTCATCTGGCCCATGGCCACAAGAACATCCTCTGAGCCTGAGGTGAGGTGGGCGCTGAACCGGGCGATTTGGCGAGCGAAGCGAGTTATGAGCCCGGGCAGCGCCCACCTCGCCTCAGGCGGTGTATGAAAAAGCAGGGACCAGGCTTTAGAAAGAGCAGTCCCAGACTTGCATCAAGCCGCAGCCGCTGGCTCCGCAATGCCGCCGACCACTTGGCTGAAACCACCGTCCACATAGGTGATCTCGGCCGTCACACCCGCGGCCAAATCGCTCAACATGAACGCCGCCACATTGCCCACATCCTCAATGGTCACGTTGCGGCGAATGGGCGAAGCCTCGGCCACCACCGACAAAATCTTGCCAAAACCCTTGATACCACTGGCCGCCAGTGTCTTGATGGGACCAGCCGAAATGCCGTTGGCCCGCAGGCCCCGGTTCTGGCTGCCCAGCGACTCGGCCAGATAACGCACCGAAGCCTCCAAGCTCGCTTTGGCCAAGCCCATGGTGTTGTAGTTGGGCACCGTGCGGATCGCGCCGAGGTACGTCAGGGTCAGCACCGCCGATTTGTCGTTCAGGTAAGGCAAGGCCGCTTTGGCCATGGCGGGGAAGCTGTAAGCGCTGATGTCGTGCGCGATCTTGAAGCCTTCGCGCGACAAACCGTCCAAGAAATCACCGGCAATCGCTTCGCGGGGCGCATAACCAATGGCATGCACAAAACCATCGAACTTGGGCCAAGTGGCAGACAGGTCGGTGAACAGTTTTTCGATTTGCTCGTCGCTGCCCACGTCGCAATCAAAAATCAGCTTGGAGTCAAAATCGGCCGCGAATTCGGTGATGCGGTCCTTGAAGCGCTCGCCCACATAGCTGAAAGCCAGCTCGGCGCCTTGAGCGTGGCAGGCCTTGGCGATGCCATATGCGATCGAGCGGTTGGACAACACCCCGGTGATCAACAACTTTTTGCCCGACAGAAATCCTGTTTTTGTGGTCATGCCTTCAACTCCTGAAAAATGTGGGCAGAATTGTCGCATGCGAACACCCATGGCCCGTTTTTGGATACTCTGCTGCTTGGCCTTCGGGCTCGGGTGGGCGGGCAACGCCTGGGCCGCTCACGCTTATGCCCAATTCGGCGACATTCGCTACCCGGCCGGCTTTAGTCACTTTGCTTATGTGAACCCCGCTGCACCCAAAGGCGGTGAGATCAGCTTGGTGCCGCCCACCCGGCAGTCCAACTTTGACAAGTACAACCCCTTCACCTTGAAGGGCAGCGCACCGCCTTCCTTGCTGGGCATGATGTTTGACACCTTGTTGGTGGGCAATATGGACGAGCCGAGCACGGCCTATGGCTTGCTGGCTTCGGATGTGGCGGTGGCCAGCGACCGCATGTCGGTCACGTTCCAGATCCATCCGCAAGCCCGTTTTCACAACGGTGACCCGGTGATGGCGGCCGATGTGCGGCACTCTTTTGAGCGCCTGACCAGCAAACAGGCCGCGCCGCAGTACCGCACCTATTTTGGCGAAGTCAAAAAAGCAACCGTTCTGTCGGAACGCAGCATTCGTTTTGATTTTGTGCGGCCCAACAGCGAACTGCCCTTGATCGTGGGCAGCTTGCCCGTGTTCAGCCAAAAGTGGGGGGTGAAAGGTGGCACCCATCAACCGCTGGACCAAATCGTGATGGACATTCCCATCGCGTCCGGCCCTTACCGCATCGGACGTGTGCAGTTTGGCAAAGACATCACCTACGAGCGCGATCCGAACTACTGGGCACGTGACTTGAATGTGCGCAAGGGCCAATTCAATTTCGACCGCATCACCTACAAAATTTACAAAGACCCCACGGCCCAGCTCGAAGCTTTTAAGGCAGGCGAGTTCGATTACATGCAGTCTTTCATCGCACGGGAGTGGGCCCGGGCGTTCACAGGCCGAGCTTTTGACCGGGGTGATTTGATCAAGGCCGAATTGCCACATGGCAACGCTGGCGACTTTCAAGGTTTTTTGTTCAACACACGCCGTGACAAGTTCCAGGACGTGCGGGTGCGCCAAGCCATTGCGCTGGCGATGGACTTTGAGTGGCTGAACCGCCAACTTTTTTACAACGCCTACAGCCGGGTGCGTGGCTATTTTGTGGCCAGCGATTTCGAAGCCAAAGGTAAACCGGGTCCCGATGAGTTGGCCTTGCTCACCCCCTTGCGGGCCAAGCTGCCTGCGGCAGTGTTTGACCAGGATGTGCCACAACCGCCCCAAACTGCGCTCGACCCCACTTCTGGCCATACCCTGCGCGACCATTTGCGCCAAGCGCGTGATTTGCTCCAAGCCGCCGGATGGACCTACCGCGATGGTGCTTTGCGCAATGCCAAGGGACAAGCCTTCACCATTGAGTTTCTGGACAGTTCGGGCTCCATGGGCCGCGTGGTGACACCCTTTTCCAAGAACCTCGAAAAACTGGGCATCAAAGTCCATTACAAAGTGATCGACTTTGCGCTGCTGCAAAAACGCATGGACGTGTTCGACTTTGACATCATCAGCAACCGCACCGTGGGCAGCGAAGCGCCTGGCACCGAGTTGCTGGAGCGCTACGGCAGCCGATCGGCCGATGTGGAGGGTTCTGGCAACGTGATCGGCCTCAAAGACCCGGCTGTGGATGCGCTGCTGGACAAAGTGGTGAGCGCCACGTCCCGGCCTGAACTCGTGACCAGCCTGCGAGCGCTTGACCGGGTGCTGCGCCACGGCCATTACGTGGTGCCGCATTGGTATGGGGCCGTGCACCGGGTGTCCTGGCGTGCCAAAGCGTTTGCACGGCCTGCCGATTTGCCGCGTTTTTACCAGCCTGAAAAACTGGTCACCACCGTGTGGTGGTCGCCCAATGCCTCATCTTCTGTAGCCCCCCCAACATCCCCAAAGGCCCCCTGACCCATGCTGGCCTACATTTTCAAACGCCTGCTGCTGATGGTCCCGACCTTGTTCGGGGTGTTGTTGATGACCTTTGTGGTGATCCAGTTTGTGCCCGGTGGCCCGGTCGAGCAAATGGTGGCCCAACTGCAAGGCCGTGACACGGGCGGGGAGGGCGCAGCCGCTGCGGGCAGCGGCTACCGAGGCCGTCAGGGCGTGGATGCGGCCCGCATTGCCGAAATCAAGACCTTGTACGGCTTTGACAAACCACCCGCCGAGCGTTTTTGGATGATGCTCAAACAGTTTGCACAGTTCGACCTGGGCAAGAGCTTTTTCTACCCCAAAGACGTCTGGACTTTGATCAAAGAGAAGCTGCCGGTGTCCATCAGTTTGGGTTTGTGGACGTTTTTCCTGAGTTATCTGGTCTCCGTGCCTTTGGGCATCGCCAAGGCGGTGCGGGCGGGCACCCGTTTTGACACGCTCACCAGTTTGCTGGTGCTGGTGGGTTACGCCATTCCGGGCTTTGTGCTCGGCGTGGCATTGCTGGTCATCTTTGGCGGGCAATTGCAGTGGTTCCCGCTTCGGGGTTTGACCTCGTCCAATTGGGAGCAGCTGAGTTGGGGCGCCAAGGTGGTGGATTATTTGTGGCACATCGCTTTGCCGGTCACGGCCAGTGTGCTCGGCTCGTTTGCCGTCATCACCATGCTGACCAAGAACGCGTTTTTGGAAGAAATTAGAAAACAATATGTGCTGACAGCCCGCGCCAAAGGTCTGAGTGAAAACCGCGTTTTGTACCGCCATGTCATGCGCAACGCGCTGATTCCGCTGGTCACAGGCTTCCCAGCGGCGTTCATTGGCGCGTTTTTCACGGGCTCCTTGCTCATTGAAACCCTGTTCTCGCTCGATGGCCTGGGGCTGCTCAGTTACGAAGCTGTGATCCGGCGCGACTACCCGGTGGTGCTGGGCACTTTGTATTTGTTCACCTTGATCGGTCTGGTCACCAAGCTGATCAGTGATCTTTGTTACCTGTGGGTTGACCCTCGCGTGAAGTTCGACAAATGACAGCCGCCAACCCCACCGCATTCCCGCAGCAGTTGTCGCCTTCGGTCCGGGCCTGGCAGCGTTTCCGGCGCAACCGCTTGGGATTTGGTAGCCTGGTCATTTTTGTGACGCTCTTCGTCTTGAGCCTGGGGGCCGAGTTCTTGTCCAACGACAAACCCTTGGTGGTGCGTTTCGAAGGCCAGTGGTATTTCCCGGTGGTGCAGACCTTGCCTGAAAAGGTTTTTGGGGGGGATTTCGACACGCCCGCCGATTACTTGGATCCTTTTATCCAGCAGCAACTGCATAAGGGCGGCAACTGGGCTTTGCAGGCCCCGAACCCTTACCACCACAGCACCCTCGACTATTTTGCGCCCTTGCCCAATCCGGCACCACCCACGGCACACAATTGGCTGGGCACCGATGACCGGGGGCGTGATGTCTTGGCACGTTTGCTCTATGGTTTTCGGGTGTCGGTGCTGTTTGCATTGGCACTCACATTGTTTGGCGTGGTGCTGGGTGTGTTGACCGGCGCAGTGCAGGGCTTTTTTGTGGGCAAGACCGACCTGGTGTTTCAGCGCTTCATCGAAGTCTGGAGCGCCATGCCCGAACTGTATTTGCTGATCATCTTCTCGGCCGTGTTCGAGCCCAGTGTGGGCTTGCTGCTGTTGCTGTTGGGCCTGTTTGGCTGGATGGGCTTGTCCGACTATGTGCGGGCCGAGTTTTTGCGCAACCGGCAACTCGATTACGTCAAATCGGCGCGGGCGCTGGGCCTGGGGCATTGGCAGATCATGTGGCGGCATGTGTTGCCCAACAGCATGACCCCGGTGGTGACCTTCTTGCCGTTTCGCATGAGCGGGGCCATTTTGGCCCTGACCTCATTGGACTTTCTGGGCCTGGGTGTGCCGCCGGGCACGCCCTCTTTGGGTGAGTTGTTGGCCCAAGGCAAAAACAACATCGATGCTTGGTGGATATCGATGTCCACTTTTGTGGTGTTGGTGGTGACCTTGCTGCTCTTGACCTTCATGGGCGACGCTTTGCGCGACGCGCTCGACCCAAGAAAGGTGGACGCATGAGCACGCCGCAAGCTTTGCTGGAACTGAAAGACCTGCGCATCGCCTTTGGCGGGCAGGCAGTGGTGCATGGCGTGAACCTGTGCATCAAGCCCGGTGAGCGGGTGGCTTTGGTGGGCGAGTCGGGATCGGGCAAATCGGTCACTGCGCTGTCGGTGCTGCGTTTGCTGGAGTCCGCTGAGCTGTCCGGCAAGGTGCTTTGGCAAGGTCAAGACTTGCTGCAGCAATCGCCTGCTGAAATGCAACGCATCCGTGGCGACGAGATTGCCATGATTTTTCAGGAGCCGATGACGGCGCTTAACCCTTTGATGACGGTGGGCCAGCAAATCTCGGAAGTGCTGCAGCTCAAAAAGCTCTTGTCCCGGCGCGATGCCGATGCGCGGGCCGTACACTTGTTGTCTGAAACCGGCATCGATGATCCTGCGCGGCGTTTTGGGGCGTATCCGCACCAGTTGTCGGGAGGCCAACGGCAACGCGCCATGATGGCCATGGCTCTGGCGTCCGAGCCCAAGTTGCTGCTGGCCGACGAACCCACCACCGCGCTGGACGCCAGTTTGCGGCTGCAGATGTTGCAACTGCTGGCCGATTTGCAGCAAAAAACGGGCATGGCCGTCCTCCTTATCACCCACGATCTGGCCTTGGTGCGCCACTTCGCTGATCAGGTGGCGGTGATGGAAAAAGGCCATTTGGTAGAGCAAGGGACCTTGCAAGCGGTCTTTGAGCGGCCCCAGCACCCTTACACACAAAGATTGCTCTCCAGCCGACCCAGCCGTGCAGGTTTGGTGGACATGCCTCCATTGGAGACTTCAGCCGTCTTGCAAGCACGCCAACTGCAGGTGCGCTATCCGAAGTCGGTGCCGGGCTTTAAAGCCTGGTTTCAAAAACACCATTTCACGGCCTTGCACGGGGCGGATTTTTCGCTGTTGCCAGGCAGCACCTTGGGTGTCATGGGTGAGTCGGGGTCTGGTAAGTCCAGTCTGGCACAAGCCGTGTTGGGCTTGATTCCTTTTGAGGGAGATTTGTCGTTTGACGGTCATACCTGGCAAGGCAGCCCTGCGCGAGACAAAGCCTTGCGCAGGCAAGTGCAGGTGGTGTTTCAGGATCCCTATGGCAGTTTGTCGCCCCGCATGACGGTGGGTGAAATCGTCTCTGAAGGCTTGCGTTTGCACCAACCGCACTGGACAGCAGAGCAAACCGAGGAACGTGTTCGTGCAACTTTGGCCGAAGTCGGCTTGGTGGGGGAGGGTTTCAATGATGTGCTCAACCGCTATCCACACACTTTTTCGGGTGGGCAGCGCCAGCGCATCGCCCTGGCGCGAGCCTTGGTGGTTGAGCCGGCGGTCTTGGTGCTGGACGAGCCCACCAGTGCGTTGGATGTGACGGTGCAAAAGCAGATCCTTGAATTGCTCAAAACCTTACAAAAAACCCGTGGCATGGCGTACTTGTTGATTACCCACGATGTGGATGTGCTTCGGGCGATGGCCCATCAGGTGGTGGTTCTCAAGTCAGGGCAGGTGCTGGAGCAAGGTTTGGCCGAGCAGGTTCTCGGCGATCCACAACACCCCTACACCCGCAGCTTGGTACAAGCATTCCCCGAGATCAACTGATGTGCGAGCCTGCCCAGGAAGCTTTAATTTCCTTGAAAATCACACACTTAGAGCGGTTTTTCGGATAGAATACTGGCTTCACGACCAAACGGGCGGGTTTTCACCGCCCGTTTTTTTTGGTTGTTTCTTTTTTAACGTTGACATTCCGAAGCTCTGTGGCATTGCAGCAAATTGTTCAAGAAACCGTAACCGGCCTGGGCTATGACCTGGTTGAGATTGACCGCACAGCGGGCGGTTTGTTGCGCATCACCATCGACTGGCCTTGGCAGCCGGGCGCTGAGCTGTTCATCAACGTAGAAGATTGCGAAAAAGTCAATCGGCAGCTGCAGTTCGCCCTCGAAGTCGATGGCGTGACTTACAACAGGCTGGAGGTGTCCTCACCCGGCATCGATCGCCCTCTGCGCAACGAGCAAGACTTTGAGCGTTTTGCAGGCGAGTTGATTGACATCACGCTCAAGGCCCCCATGGGCGAAAACGCAGCGGGTATGGTCAACCCGACCCGCAAAAAATTCCGCGGCACGCTCGAGCGTGACGCCACTGGCCAAGGCTGGCAAATCGTCTGGAGCGATGCACCTGCCGTGAAGCCCGGACAAAAGATCAGTAAAAAGCGGATTCCCGCGCCTTTGCATGCGCTCGGTTTCACGCTGGACGAGTTGCGCGATGCGCGACTCGCACCTGTGGTGGATTTCAAAGGGCGCAAACCCAAGCAGGAAGCCTGACGGCAACCCCCATTTTTTGAGCAAACTTTCGGGCCACATAGAGCAGCCCGGTGGAACAGGAGAGTCAAGTCATGAATCGCGAAATGTTGATGTTGGTCGAAGCCATCTCACGTGAAAAGAACGTTGAGCGCGATGTGGTGTTTGGTGCTGTCGAAGCCGCTTTGGCGCAGGCCACCAAGAAGTTGTACGAAGGCGAAGTGGATATCCGCGTGGCGGTGGACCGCGACAACGGCAATTACGAGAGCTTCCGCCGCTGGCATGTGGTGCCCGATGAAGCCGGTTTGCAATTGCCCGAGCAGGAAATTCTGTTGTTCGAAGCCAAAGAGCAAATTCCCGACATTGAGGTCGACGAATACATTGAAGAAGCCATCGAGTCGGTGCCGATTGGCCGCATTGGCGCCATGGCAGCCAAACAAGTGATCTTGCAAAAAATCCGCGATGCCGAGCGCGAGATGTTGCTCAACGATTTCATGTCGCGTGGCGAGAAGATCTTTGTGGGCACCGTCAAACGCATGGACAAGGGTGACATCATCTGCGAGTCTGGACGCATCGAAGGCCGCCTCAAGCGCAGCGAGATGATCCCCAAGGAAAACCTTCGCAGCGGCGATCGTGTGCGTGCCATGATCATGGAAGTGGACTTGACGCTGCGTGGCGCCCCGATTCTGTTGTCCCGTTCAGCCCCCGAGTTCATGATCGAGCTCTTCCGTCAGGAAGTGCCAGAAATCGAGCAAGGCTTGTTGGAAATCAAGACCTGCGCCCGTGACCCCGGCTCCCGCGCCAAGATTGCAGTCTTGTCGCACGACAAGCGTGTGGACCCGATTGGCACCTGTGTCGGTGTGCGTGGCACCCGTGTCAATGCCGTGACCAATGAGTTGGCAGGCGAGCGTGTCGATATCGTCTTGTGGAGTGAAGACCCCGCCCAGTTCGTGATTGGCGCTTTGGCCCCTGCCAACGTGCAGTCGATTGTGGTGGACGAAGAGAAACACGCCATGGACGTGGTGGTGGACGAAGAAAACCTCGCCATCGCGATTGGCCGTGGCGGTCAAAACGTGCGTTTGGCGTCTGACCTGACGGGCTGGAAAATCAACATCATGGATGCGGCCGAGTCTGCTCAAAAGCAGGCCGAGGAAACCACCGGCATCCGTCAGTTGTTCATGGAAAAACTCGATGTGGACCAGGAAATCGCTGACATCCTGATCGGTGAAGGTTTCACCAGCCTCGAAGAAGTGGCTTATGTGCCTATCCAGGAAATGCTGGAGATCGAAAGCTTTGATGAAGACACCATCAACGAGTTGCGCTCACGAGCCAAAGACGCTTTGTTGACCCTTGAAATTGCGCGTGAAGAGAGCGTCGAAGACGTGTCTCAGGACCTGCGCGACCTGCCAGGTTTGACGCCTGAGCTGATTTCCAAGCTGGTGGAAGCGGGCATTCATACCCGTGACGACCTGGCTGACTTGGCCACCGACGAACTGACTGACATCACTGCTCAGACAGCTGAAGAGGCGACCGCCCTGATCATGAAAGCCCGCGAACATTGGTTCGCTGGCCAGGCCTGAAGTCTGATGGAGGCTTGAACAAAATTATGTCCAGTACCACTGTTGCCGAGTTCGCCAATGAACTCAAAAAATCTGCCGATGTTTTGTTGGATCAATTGCGCTCAGCCGGGGTGACCAAAGCCTCTGAGGGCGATGCTTTGACCGATGCCGACAAGCAAAAACTGCTGAGCTATTTGCAAGCGAGCCACGGCACCGTGTCCGCCGATCGCAAAAAGATCACCTTGGTCAAGAAGTCGACCAGTGAGATCAAGCAAGCCGATGCTTCGGGCAAAGCCCGCACCATCCAGGTCGAAGTTCGCAAGAAAAGAACGCTGATCAAACGCGATGATGAGCCTGTGGCTTCTGCTGAAGAACCGCTTGAGCCTCAGTTTGACCATGCCGAGTTGGCGAAGCGCGAGGAAGAAGCGCGCCGTCAAGCTGAGCTGATCCGTCGCCAAGAAGAGGATTTGGCTGAAAAGCGCCGACTGCGTGAAGCCCAAGAAGCTGCGCAACGCGCCGAGTTGGCGGCCCAAGAAGCCCAAGCCGCGACCCAAGCATTGGCCCTTGCAGCTGAACAAGCTCAAGCCGAGGAGCCCTCATCGGCGGCCAAGACTCAACTCAGCCGTGAAGAGCGTGAGCAATTGGCGCGTGCGGAAGCCGCCAGCATCAATGCGGCGTCTCAGACCAAGCCGGCAGCACCTGTTGCCGCAGAATCGGCCCAATCAGCAGCCGATGCCAAGGCACTGACTGCCGCACAAATGGCGAGCGCCAAGGTTGAAGCCGACAAGGCTGCCCGTGAAGCCACGGCGCTAAAGGCGGCCGCAGAATCCAAGGCGAAGGCAGACGAAGACACGGCACGTGCACAAGACCTGGACGCACGCCGTCGCAAGGCTTTGGCCGAAGCTGAAGCCATTCGTGCCATGATGAGTGCACCCAAGAAGGTGCTGGTCGCCAAGAAGGAAGAGCCCAAAGCCGAAGCCAAAGCGCCGGTTAAAGGCACTTTGCACAAGCCTGCAGGAACGCCTGCACCTGGTGCGCGTGCAGCGGCTGCGCAAGCCGCAACACCTGCCGCACCTGGTGCCAACAAAGAAGTCAAGTCTGCCAAGTTGTCTTCCAGCTGGGCGGGTGATCCTGCCAAGAAAAAGGCGATCCCCACACGTGGTGACACCAGTGGTGGTGTCGGTCGCAACAACTGGCGCACCGGTCCTCGTGGCCGACGCGGCAATGAGCGTGACCGTGATGATGGGCAAAATCAGCAGGCCACGACCGAAGTGCGTGTGCTCGAAGTGCACGTGCCCGAGACCATCACTGTGGCCGAATTGGCCCACAAGATGGCCATCAAGGCCTCCGAGGTCATCAAACACCTGATGAAGCTGGGTCAGATGGCCACGATGAACCAGCCTTTGGACCAGGACACCGCGATGATTGTGGTGGAAGAAATGGGTCACAAAGCCGTGGTGGCGGCGCTGGACGATCCAGAAGCATTCACCGACGAAGAGGTATCGGATCAACACGCCGAGCTGTTGCCTCGCGCGCCTGTGGTGACCGTCATGGGCCACGTGGACCACGGCAAAACTTCGCTGCTGGACTACATCCGTCGCGCCAAAGTGGCTTCCGGCGAAGCTGGTGGCATCACGCAGCACATCGGCGCTTACCACGTTGAGACGCCTCGCGGCATGATTTCTTTCCTGGACACCCCAGGTCACGAGGCCTTCACGGCCATGCGTGCCCGCGGTGCTCAAGCCACCGACATCGTCATCTTGGTGGTGGCCGGTGATGACGGCGTCATGCCACAGACCAAGGAAGCCATCAAACACGCCAAAGCGGCTGGAGTGCCGATCGTGGTCGCCATCAACAAGATGGACAAGCCTGATTCAAACATCGAGCGCGTGCGTGCCGAGCTGATTTCGGAAGAAGTGGTGCCTGAAGAGTTTGGTGGTGAATCGCCTTTCGTCTCTGTGTCGGCCAAAACCGGCATGGGTATCGACGATTTGCTGGAGCAAGTGCTCTTGCAGGCTGAAGTGTTGGAACTCAAAGCCCCGGTGCAAGCCGCTGCCAAGGGTCTCGTGATCGAAGCGCGTCTGGACAAGGGCCGTGGTCCTGTGGCCACCATCCTGGTGCAGTCCGGTACCTTGAACACGGGGGACGTGGTGCTGGCAGGCCAGACTTTTGGACGCGTGCGTGCCATGCTGGACGAAAACGGTGCCACCATCAAGTCGGCGGGTCCCTCGATTCCCGTCGAGATCCAAGGTCTGACCGAAGTGCCACAAGCGGGTGACGAGTTCATGGTCATGGGCGATGAGCGCCGTGCCCGCGAAATCGCGACTTACCGAGCAGGCAAGTTCCGCAACACCAAACTGGCCAAGCAACAAGCCGCCAAGCTCGAAAACATGTTCACCGACATGTCTGCGGGCGAAGTCAAGATGCTGCCGATCATCATCAAGGCCGACGTGCAGGGCTCGCAAGAAGCTCTGGGCGCATCCTTGCTCAAGTTGTCCAACGAAGAAGTCAAAGTCCAGCTGGTGTACTCCGGCGTGGGTGGCATCAGCGAGTCGGACATCAACTTGGCGATTGCCTCCAAGGCCATCGTGATCGGCTTCAACGTGCGTGCCGATGCTGGCGCCCGCAAGTTGGCCGAAGGCAATGGCGTTGACCTGCACTACTACAACATCATTTATGACGCTGTGGATGAGCTCAAGGCGGCGATGTCTGGCATGTTGGCGCCCGAGCAGCGCGAAGAGATCATGGGCATGGCCGAAATTCGGACCGTGTTTGTGGCTTCCAAGATTGGTACGGTGGCCGGTTGTATGGTCACCTCGGGTCAAGTCACCCGCAGTGCCAAGTTCCGTTTGCTGCGCGACAACGTGGTCATCTATACCGGTGAACTCGATTCGCTCAAGCGCCTCAAGGACGACGTGCGCGAAGTCAAAGAAGGCTTCGAGTGCGGTATCAAACTCAAGAACTACAACGACATCAAAGAAGGCGATTACCTCGAATTCTTCGACGTCAAGGAAATTGCGAGAACGCTGTAAATGGTGCGTCGCAAGCAGTCCTCTGTGCCCAACCGCGGTTTCCGCGTGGCCGACCAGATCCAGCGGGATCTGGCCGAGTTGATTGCGCGCGAGTTGAAAGACCCGCGCGTGGGCATGGTCACGATCAATGCCATTGAGGTCACGCCCGACTACGCACATGCCAAGGTTTTCTTCAGTGTCTTGACGGGCAACCCCGAAGAGGCCACCGAAGGCTTGAATGCGGCTGCGGGTTTTTTGCGCAATGGTTTGTTCAAGCGTTTGCACATCCACACCGTGCCGACATTGCATTTCTTGTTTGACCGCACCACCGAGCGCGCCTCTGACATGAACGCATTGATCGCCAAGGCCGTGTCGTCTCGCGCCCAGGAGGACTGAGCATGAATGCGCCACGCACACGGGTGCAACGGCGCCCTGTGCACGGGGTGCTGCTGCTCGACAAACCGCTGGGTCTTTCCAGTAACCAGGCTTTGCAAAAAGCCAAATGGTTGCTTCGCGCGGAAAAAGGCGGTCATACCGGAACGCTCGACCCTTTGGCCACGGGGGTGTTGCCTTTGTGTTTTGGTGCAGCCACCAAGTTCAGCCAGCAGCATCTGGATGCCGACAAGACTTACGAGACCACGGTTCGTCTTGGCATCAAAACCAGCACGGCTGACGCCGAAGGCGAGGTGATCGCTGTCCGAGAAGTGTCATGTTCGGCAGGTATGGTGGTGGAAGTTCTTGACCGGTTCATGGGGCCCATCAGCCAAGTGCCGCCGATGCACAGTGCCTTGAAAAAGGACGGCAAGGCCTTGTACGAATATGCCCGCGAGGGCGAAACCGTGGAGCGCGAAGCGCGAAACGTGGTCATACATGATCTGGATCTGCTGGACATGCAACTGCAAGGTGATGCGCCTTTTTTGCGTTTGCGTGTTCGGTGCAGCAAAGGCACTTACATCCGAACCTTGGGCGAAGACATCGCCGAAGCGTTGGGTTGTGGTGGCCATTTGAGCGCTTTGCGCCGGGTGGTCACCGGGCCTTTTGAGGAAGCCCAGTGTGTGACGCTGTCTGCACTGGAGAACATGGATGAAAGCCAGCGGATTGCGGCGATGCAGCCGGTCGATGTACTGCTGCCGGGCTACACCGAAGTGTGTCTGGACAGCGAGAACGCAGGGAAATTTTTGAGTGGGGTGCGCCGTCGCGGCCCTTGGAATGATTGTGATCAAGTCGTGGTGTATGGAGAACATCCTCGTGCCTTGCTGGGAACAGCGCATGTGCACGGCGGCGAATTGATTCCGGGTCGATTGTTGAGCCCGATCGAAATTCAACAGATTTTGGAAAAATCACCTGTCAACGCGCCATTGCTGGCCGAGCAGGTTTAAAGGAAGAGAAAGCATGAGCAAGCAAATTCGCAACATCGCCATCATCGCGCACGTTGACCACGGTAAAACCACCATGGTCGATCAGCTGCTGCGTCAATCCGGTACGTTCGCCGAGCACGAGAAAATCGTGGACACTGTGATGGACAACAACGCCATCGAACGCGAGCGTGGCATCACCATTCTGGCCAAAAACTGTGCCGTGAGCTGGGAAGGCACCCACATCAACATCGTGGACACCCCCGGCCACGCGGACTTCGGTGGTGAAGTCGAACGCGCTTTGTCCATGGTCGACGGTGTGGTGTTGCTGATCGATGCACAAGAAGGCCCCATGCCTCAGACCCGTTTTGTCACCAAAAAGGCCTTGGCCTTGGGCCTCAAGCCCATCGTGGTGGTCAACAAGGTCGACAAGCCCGGTGCCAACCCCGACAAAGTGGTCAACGCCGCTTTTGACCTGTTTGACAAACTCGGCGCAAACGACGAGCAACTGGACTTCCCTGTGGTGTACGCCTCAGGCATCAACGGCTGGACCTCTTTGGAAGAGGGCGCACCCGGTGAGCAGTGGGGCCCAGACATGTCGGCCCTGTTCAATACCGTACTCAAGCACGTCAAGCCCAACTCGGGTGACCCTGCAGCTCCTTTGCAATTGCAAATTTCCGCGCTTGATTTTTCGACCTTTGTGGGCCGCATCGGTGTGGGCCGCATCAGCCAGGGCACCATCAAGCCCAACATGGACGTGGTCGTGATGGAAGGCCCTGACGGCTCGACCATCAAAGGCCGTGTCAACCAAGTGCTGACTTTCCAAGGTTTGGACCGCGTGCAAGTGACCGAAGCCGGTCCTGGCGACATCGTCTTGATCAACGGCATTGCCGACCTGAACATTGGCGTGACCGTGACCGACCCGATCAACCCAACACCACTGCCCATGCTCAAGGTGGATGAACCCACGCTGACCATGAACTTTTGCGTGAATACCAGCCCCTTGGCCGGTCGTGAAGGCAAGTACGTGACCAGCCGCCAGATCTGGGACCGCTTGCAAAAGGAACTGCAACACAACGTGGCCCTGCGCGTGAAAGAAACTGACGAAGACGGTATCTTTGAAGTCGCAGGTCGCGGCGAATTGCACCTGACCATCTTGTTGGAAAACATGCGCCGCGAAGGCTACGAGTTGGCCGTGTCCAAGCCCCGCGTCTTGTACCGTGACGTCAACGGTGAGCGCCATGAGCCCATCGAGTTGGTCACCGCCGACATCGAAGAAAACCACCAAGGCGGCGTGATGCAAGCTCTGGGCGAGCGCAAGGGCGAGTTGGTCAACATGGAACCCGATGGCCGTGGCCGCGTTCGTTTGGAATACCGCATTCCTGCCCGCGGCCTGATCGGCTTCACCAACGAATTCCTGAACTTGACCCGTGGTTCCGGCCTGATCTCCAACATCTTTGACGGTTACGAGCCGCACAAGGGCGAAATCGGCGGTCGCAAAAACGGCGTGCTGATCTCCATGGACGACGGTGAAATCTTCACTTACGCTTTGGGCAAGTTGGACGACCGCGGCCGCATGTTCGTCAAAGCGAACGACCCGGTGTACGAAGGCATGATTGTGGGCATCCACAGCCGTGACAACGACCTGGTGGTGAACGCCACCCGTACCAAGCAGCTGACCAACTTCCGTGTGTCCGGCAAGGAAGACGCGATCAAGATCACGCCTCCGATCGACTTGACGCTGGAGTACGGCGTCGAGTTCATCGAGGACGACGAACTGGTAGAGATCACGCCCAAGAGTGTGCGTCTGCGCAAGCGTTTCTTGAAAGAAAGCGACCGCAAGCGCAACAAGTGATCGGTTGACCACCATGCGCATGACACACGGTTTGGCCGTATGGACCATGATTGGTTGCACAGCCCTGTGGTCCATGGCCGGGGTGGTGACACGGCATCTGGAGGAAGCCCGCAGCTTTGAAGTCACCTTCTGGCGCAGCTTCTTCACCGTGGTGTCCTTGCTGATCATTCTGCCTTTGTGGCAGGGCAGGGGCGTGTGGTCTCGCTTGCCCTGGCGCAATCGGTATTTCTGGTTGTCCGGCCTGTGCTGGAGTGTCATGTTCACCGCGTTCATGGTGGCCCTGACCCTCACGGCCGTCGCCAATGTGCTGATCACCATGGCTGTCGGGCCTTTGTTCACCGCCCTGTTCACGCGCGTGTTTTTGCGCCACCCATTGCCTTTGCGCACCTGGGTGGCCATTGTGCTGGCCGGTATCGGCATTGGCTGGATGTACGGTACCCAATTGAGCTTGGGCGATCCCAATTTCCTGCTCGGTTCTCTGGTGGCTTTGTGTGTGCCCATAGCGGGTGCCGTGCAATGGACCTTGGCGCAAAAAAGCCAAAGCGACGGCCACAATCTGGACCTGGTGCCTTCGGTGTTGTTGGGGGCTGTTTTTTCCACCTTGCTGACACTGCCTTTGGCCATGCCGTTTCAGGCGTCGACCCATGACGTGGGCTTGCTCGCCATTTTGGGTTTGTTCCAGTTGGCCATCCCCTGTGTGTTGTCGGTGGTGTGTGTGCGTGTGCTCAAAGCCCCTGAAGCGTCCTTGTTGTGTCTTCTGGAGATCGTGTTTGGCATCGCTTTGGCCTGGTGGGGGGCCAACGAAGCACCTCAAATGAGCGTATTGTTGGGAGGGTCCCTCGTTCTCGGGGCTCTGCTCATGAACCAATGGTTAGGCTGGAAACAAAACAATGTCTGATGTCATCGCGCAGATTGAAGGCCGCATCGGCTGCATCACCCTCAACCGCCCCAAGGCCCTGAATGCTTTGTCGCTTGACATGGTGCGGGCCTTGACCCGGGCTTTGCTCGATTGGCAAGCCAATCCCCAAGTCTTGGCCGTGGCCGTACGCGGTACGGGCAAAGAAGCACCTTTTGGTGCATTTTGTGCGGGTGGGGACATCCGATTTTTTCACCAGGCGGCCACAGCAGGTGATGCCTCTTTGGGTGATTTTTTCACCGAAGAATACCGCCTCAACCACCTGATCCACACCTACAGCAAGCCTTATATCGCTTTCATGGATGGCATCGTCATGGGTGGCGGCATGGGCATCAGCCAGGGCGCGAGCGTGCGTGTGGTGACCGAGCGCACCAAGATGGCCATGCCTGAAACCAACATCGGCTTGTTTCCGGATGTTGGCGGCGGTTATTTCCTGAGCCGTTGCCCGGGGCGCTTGGGCGAATACCTGGGCCTCACGGGGTTGATGCTGAGCGGGCCTCAAGCTGTGGCCGCCAAGTTGGCCGACATTGCCCTGCCCAGCGGCATGCTCGAGCCCATTTGGCAAACCTTGATCAGCAGCCCTTTTGAGAACGCCGAGTCGGTGGAGCGTTGGGTGATGGCCCAAGCCGGTGCCATAACCCCCGAAAAGCTCACGCCTCAGCCGCAGATTGATGAAGTTTTCGCCTTGCCCAGCATTGCCGATATGCTGCACAAACTGGAGTCGGCCACTGACGAATGGAGCCAGAAGACGGCCCACACTTTGCGCCACCGCTCGCCCTTGATGCTGCATGTGGTGCTCGAGCAAATTCGCCGCGCCCGTCAAATGAGCCTGGCCGACGACTTGCGCATGGAGCGCGACATGGTGCACCACTGTTTCCACCTGCGCTCGGTGGCCGACTGTGAAACGGTAGAAGGCATCCGCGCCTTGGCGGTGGACAAAGACCACAGTCCGAACTGGAAACCGGCCCGTGTGGAAGAGGTAGATCTGTCAGAAGCGGCGCGTTTCTTTGCCAGTCCTTGGCCTTCAGACCACCATCCGCTGCGCGATTTGAGCTGAACGCCAGCGTCTTGGAATGGCGCTTTGGCGCTCAGCGGTCGCGGTGGCGGCTTTTCATGGCGCGTTCGACTTCGCGTTTGCCTTCGCGGTCCTTGATGGTGTCGCGTTTGTCGTGCTCGGCCTTGCCCTTGGCCAGCGCGATGTCGCATTTGACCTTGCCCGATTTCCAGTGCAAATTGATTGGCACCAGGGTGTAGCCCTTTTGCTCGATCTTGCCGATCAGCCGCTTGATCTCTTCCTTGTTCAGCAGCAGTTTGCGCGTGCGTGCCGCTTCAGGATTGATGTGGGTCGATGCAGTTTTGAGCGGGTTGATCAGGCAACCAATGATGAACAACTCGCCATTGCGAATGACCACATAACCGTCGGTGAGCTGCACCTTGCCTTCACGGATGGCCTTGACTTCCCAGCCTTCCAGCACCATGCCCGCCTCGTAGCGTTCTTCAAAAAAATAGTCGAAGGACGCTTTTTTGTTCTCGGCAATCTTGGCAAAAACGGGAGCAGCAGGGGTCTTTTTGGTGGTGGCCATGAGGAGCAAATAAGGACGGCACAGCCGTTCACAAGGGTGTGCAGCCGGGCGATGCGCCCGCAGGCATGTCGAAAAACTACAATCGCTGCATTGTATGAAGAATATCCACAAGTCCGTTCTGATCTGGTACTCGCCAGAAGAAATGTTTCGCCTCGTGACCGACGTGGCGCGTTACCCCGAGTTTCTGCCTTGGTGTGACCGTGCCAGTGTGCTTGAAACCGACCCGCAAGGCATGGTGGCCGAGGTCGGTATCAGCCTGGGCGGCATCCAGCAAACCTTCACCACGCGCAACACCCACGAAGAAGGCCGATCGGTGGGGATGAGCCTGGTCAAAGGCCCGTTTTCCAACCTGAGCGGCATGTGGCGTTTCACCCCCGTGGGCGACGGCACGCAACGGGCGTGCAAAGTGGAGCTGGATCTGCAATACGGCTTTTCCAGCAAAACCTTGGCGGCGCTCGTGGGCCCGGTCTTCGACAAGATCGCAGCCAGTCTGGTCGATGCCTTTGTGAAACGTGCTGAAGCGGTTTATGGCTGAGCCGACGGTTCAGGTGGTGCTGTGCTGGAGCCTTGAACCGCGGCATGTTCATGAGATGCGCCTGCAAGTGCCTGAGGGCATCACTGTTCAAGATGTCTTGAATCAGGGCTTGGCCTTGTGCCTGCAAGCGAATGGTTCGAGCGACAGCGCCTCTTTGTCCTCTCTACAGTTTCAGCAACCCGGCATCTGGGGCAAAAAAGTCTCCTGGACGCAAGTGGTTCAAGCCGGTGACCGCATCGAGTTGTACCGCCCCCTCAAAGTTGACCCCAAAGTCGCACGTCGCCAGCGCTTCAAGCGCCAAGGTAAAGGCCGAACGGGCCTCTTCGCCAATCGCAAGAGCGGTTCTGCTGCCGGGTATTGATACCACCATGCAAGCCCTTTTGAACGCCATCACCCAGATGACCATCACAGCTGATGCGCACCGTGTTTTCCACGGCCGTGGTGGCGTGTACCCCGGCTGCGAACACTGGACGCTGGACTGGTTCGCGCCCGTGTGGGTTTTGACCAGCTTCAAACCCGTTAGCGAAGACGAGCTGGCCCTGTGCCACCAGGCTTTGGCGCAGCGCTGGGAAACCTTGGCCCCTGGCGAGCCGCTCAATTGGGTGTTTCAGTGCCGTGCACAAGGCGAAGCACAAACCCGCCTCATGGCCGGTAGCGTGCCCGAGCCGCATGTGGTGATCGAGCAGGGCGCCCAGTACCTGGTGCATGTGATGCGCGGTCAAAACCACGGTCTGTTTCTGGACATGGCCAACGGGCGCGAGTGGCTGAAGGCCCATGCGCTTCATGAAAACATCCTCAACCTGTTTGCCTACACCTGCGCTTTTTCGGTGGTGGCGCTGCAGGGTGGGGCGGCGCAGGTGGTCAATCTGGACATGAGCCAGGGCGCTCTGGCTGTGGGCCAGCAAAACCACCGTCTCAACGACTTGCCTGCCAAAGCCCGCTTTTTGGGCCATGACATCTTCAAGACCTGGGGCAAGATCAACAAAATGGGGCCCTATGGCGTGATCGTGATTGATCCACCCAGTTACCAAAAGGGCAGCTTCATCGCCACCAAGGACTACATCAAGCTGATCCGCCGCTTGCCGGATTTGCTGGAGCCGCAAGGCCATGTGCTGCTGTGCCTGAACGCGCCCGAATTGGACACGGCTTTTTTGCATGCCCAGGTGGCCGAAGCCGCGCCCACCCTCCGCTTTGTCGAACGTTTGCCCAACCCAGAGCCTTTTGTGGACATCGACCCAGAAAAGTCGCTCAAGGTCTTGCATTACCAAAACAGCTGATCCTGGTACGCCTGAGACTTGGCGTCGGCGAGCCCTGATTTTGCGCCCTCATCAGGGAAATCCCTTGGGTTGGACGGGTACAATCCATTTTTTGGAGCCTCAGCTTATGCGCCTACTCGGTAAAGCCCTGACTTTTGACGACGTTCTCCTCGTCCCCGCTTACTCCCAAGTCCTGCCCAAGGACACGTCCCTTGCGACGCAATTCACCCGCAACATCCGCCTGAACCTGCCCCTGGTGTCCGCCGCCATGGACACCGTGACCGAAGCGCGACTGGCCATCGCCATCGCCCAAGAAGGCGGCATCGGCATCGTTCACAAAAACCTCACCGCACAAGAGCAAGCCGCTCAAGTGGCCAAGGTCAAGCGTTACGAATCGGGCGTGCTGCGTGACCCGGTCGTCATCACCCCGGACACCACCGTGCGCCAGGTCATGGCCCTCTCCGACGAGCTCGGCGTGTCAGGTTTTCCGGTCTGCGACGGCGGCAAGGTGGTCGGCATCGTGACTGGCCGAGATCTGCGCTTTGAGACCCGCTACGACCAAAAAGTCAGCGAGATCATGACCCCGCGCGAGCGCCTGATCACCGTGCCCGAAGGCACCACGCCTGAGCAAGCCAAGCACCTGCTCAACAAACACAAGCTTGAGCGCCTGCTGGTGGTAAACGACGCCTTTGAGCTCAAGGGCCTGATCACCGTCAAAGACATCACCAAACAGCTGAACTTCCCGAACGCCGCTCGCGACGGCGCAGGCCAACTGCGCGTGGGCGCGGCGGTGGGCGTGGGCGAGGGCACCGAAGAGCGTGTGGAAGCCCTGGCCCGTGCGGGCGTGGACGCCATCGTGGTGGACACTGCACACGGCCACAGCAAAGGCGTGATCGACCGCGTGCGCTGGGTCAAGCAAAACTACCCGCACATCGAAGTCATCGGCGGAAACATCGCCACCGGCGCTGCCGCTTTGGCCCTGGTCGAAGCCGGTGCCGACGCGGTCAAAGTGGGCATTGGGCCGGGTTCGATCTGCACCACCCGCATCGTGGCGGGTGTGGGCGTGCCACAAATCATGGCGGTGGACTCCGTGGCCACAGCCCTCAAAGGCACGGGGGTACCTCTGATTGCTGACGGCGGTATCCGCTACAGCGGCGACATCGCCAAGGCGATTGCCGCAGGCGCGGGCACGGTGATGATGGGTGGCATGTTCGCGGGCACCGAAGAGGCTCCGGGTGAGATCGTGTTGTTCCAGGGCCGCAGCTACAAGAGCTACCGCGGCATGGGCTCGATTGGTGCCATGCAACAAGGCAGTGCCGACCGCTACTTCCAAGAGTCCAGCACCGGCAATCCCAATGCCGACAAATTGGTCCCAGAGGGCATTGAAGGCCGCGTGCCTTACAAAGGATCGGTCGTTTCCATCATCTACCAAATGGCGGGCGGCTTGCGTGCCAGCATGGGCTACTGCGGCTGCGCGACGATCGAGGCCATGCACAACGAATCCCAGTTTGTGGAAATCACCGCAGCGGGTATCCGTGAAAGCCATGTCCATGACGTGCAGATTACCAAGGAAGCCCCCAACTACCGGGCTGAGTAAAATCTGATCCTGATCACCAAGGCGTCTGCACCCCAGACGCCTTTTCATTTCTTTAGAACGGCGCCTGCCATGCAGCACTCCAAAATCCTGATCCTCGACTTCGGATCGCAAGTCACCCAGCTGATTGCCCGCCGCGTGCGCGAAGCGCATGTGTTTTGCGAAGTCCATCCCTGCGATGTGAGCAGCGACTGGGTCCGCGAGTACGCCAAGGACGGCAACCTCAAAGGCGTGATCCTGTCGGGCTCACATGCCAGCGTCTACGAAGTTGATGACCGTGCACCGGATGCCGTTTTTGAGTTGGGCATCCCTGTTTTGGGCATTTGCTACGGCATGCAAACCATGGCGCAGCAGCTGGGAGGCAAAGTGGAGGCGGGCACCACACGCGAGTTTGGCTACGCCGAAGTCCGCGCCCATGGCCACACTGAACTGCTCAAAGGCATTGAAGATTTCGCCACGGCCGAAGGCCACGGCATGCTCAAGGTTTGGATGAGCCACGGCGACAAAGTCACGGCCATGCCACCCGGCTTCAAAGTCATGGCCTCTACACCGGCTTGCCCCATCGCCGGTATGGCCGACGAAACCCGCCACTTTTACGCGGTGCAGTTCCACCCTGAAGTCACGCACACCGTGCAGGGTCAGGCCTTGCTCAACCGTTTTGTGCTCGACATCTGCCAAGCTCGCCAAGACTGGATCATGGGTGACTACATCGAAGAAGCCGTGGCCAAGATCCGCGCACAGGTCGGTGACGAAGAAGTCATTCTCGGCTTGTCCGGCGGCGTGGACTCCTCCGTGGCGGCTGCGTTGATCCACCGCGCCATTGGCGACAAACTGACCTGCGTGTTTGTGGACCACGGTCTGCTGCGCCTGAATGAAGGCGACATGGTCATGGACATGTTCGTCGGCAAGTTGCACGCCAAAGTGATCCGTGTGGACGCCAGTGACTTGTTCCTCGGCAAACTGGCGGGCGTGAGCGAGCCTGAAGCCAAGCGCAAAATCATTGGCGGTTTGTTTGTGGACGTGTTCAAGGAGCAAGCGGCCAAGCTCAAAGCAGGTGATGGCGGACACAAAGGTGCGACCTTCTTGGCACAAGGGACGATTTACCCCGACGTGATCGAGTCGGGCGGCGCCAAGAGCAAGAAAGCCGTCACCATCAAGAGCCACCACAATGTGGGCGGCTTGCCAGAGCAACTGGGCTTGAAGCTGTTGGAGCCATTGCGCGAACTGTTCAAAGACGAAGTGCGCGAACTCGGCGTGGCGTTGGGCTTGCCCCGCGAGATGGTCTACCGCCACCCCTTCCCAGGCCCCGGCCTGGGCGTGCGGATTCTGGGCGAAGTCAAAAAAGAATACGCAGATCTGCTGCGCCGTGCGGACGCGATCTTCATCGAAGAGCTGCGCAACTTCACCGACGAATCCGGCAAGACCTGGTACGACTTGACCAGTCAGGCCTTCACCGTCTTTTTGCCCGTGAAAAGCGTGGGCGTGATGGGCGACGGCCGCACTTACGACTACGTGGTGGCCCTGCGTGCCGTTCAGACCAGCGACTTCATGACGGCGGACTGGGCCGAGCTGCCCTATGCGCTGCTCAAGAAAGTCTCGGGACGCATCATCAACGAGGTGCGTGGCATCAACCGAGTCACATACGACGTGAGTTCAAAACCACCGGCGACGATCGAGTGGGAATGACAGACAAGGCACCATAGGGTGCCTTTGTTTTGGTACAGTCTTTTCATGTACCTGCCCCAACAATTCAACCATCCGCAGCATGCTGCGACCATCATGCGCGAGCACCCGTTTGCCAGTTTGGTGTCTACCGACGGTGATGGTTTTCCGTTTGTCACCCATTTGCCTCTCAAATTGATCGAGGAGGGCGGCCAGCCGGTAGCGCTGCTCGGGCACTGTGCCCGTGCCAATCCGCATGCCGGATTTTTGCAAGCGCGTCCGCAGGCGTTGGTGACGTTCATGGGGCCGCAGGCTTACATGTCTCCAGCCGTTTACCCCGATTTGCTGCGTGTGCCAACTTGGACTTATCTGGCGGTGCATGCCCGGGTAGAGGCCCGCATGCTGGGTGGCGACGATGCCAAAGACGCCATGCTCAAGCAGATGATTGCCGACCACGAGCCCGCTTATGCCGCGCAGTGGCGTGCACTGCCCGAGAGTTACGCCCACGGCATGCTCAATGGCATTGTGGCGTTTGAGTTGAAGATTCTGGACTTGCAAACCAAGGTCAAGATCAACCAGCACCGCCCTGAGTCGCACGCGGCCATGCACGCAGCCTATACCCAAGGCGGCGAACAAGAGCAAGCCCTGGCCCAGTGGATGCAGCGGTTGG
This sequence comes from Limnohabitans sp. 63ED37-2, assembly GCF_001412535.1. GTDB lineage: Bacteria > Pseudomonadota > Gammaproteobacteria > Burkholderiales > Burkholderiaceae_C > Limnohabitans_A. Next base: position 1,412,965 of record NZ_CP011774.1, read on the forward strand.
GCATGGTGGCGTGACCGTGAATACGCCATGCCAAGACGCACACTGGATGGGCCTGGCGCTGGAGCAGGCCCGCCAGGCCGCTGCGGCGGGTGAAGTGCCGGTGGGCGCGGTGGTCGTTAAAAACGGCCAAGTCATCGCCACAGGCCGCAACGCCCCAATTGCCAGCCACGACCCGACGGCGCATGCCGAGGTGGTGGCGCTGCGTGAAGCGGCTCGCATCATGGGCAATTACCGGTTGGACGGCTGCACGCTTTATGTGACTTTGGAGCCCTGCGCCATGTGCAGCGGCGCCATGCTACACGCGCGTGTGGATCGTGTGGTGTTTGGTGCCCCCGACCCGCGCACGGGCGTGGCGGGATCTGTGCTGAACCTGTTTGGCCATCCGCAGCTGAACCACCAGACCCAGGTGACGGGCGGGGTGCTGGCCGAAGAATGTGGACAGTTGCTCAAGGATTTTTTCAGGCCCAAAAGAATGAACCCACAACCACTCAGAGAAGACGCCCTGCGCACACCCGATGAGGCGTTTACCGATTTGCCCGACTACCCCTGGCAGCCGCATTACGTGAACGACCTGCCCAGCATCGCGGGCCTGCGCATGCACTACTTGGACGAGGGTGATGCGAATGCGCCACTGACTTGGCTGTGCCTGCACGGCAACCCGGCTTGGAGCTATCTCTACCGCAAAATGATCCCGGTCTGGCTGGCGGCGGGGCATCGTGTGGTGGCACCCGACCTGATCGGCTTTGGCAAAAGCGATAAGCCCAAAAAAGACAGTTTTCACCAGTTTGAAACCCACCGCCAGTCTTTGCTGGATTTGATTGAACGGCTGGATTTGCAGCGCGTGGTGCTGGTGGTGCAAGACTGGGGTGGTATTTTGGGTCTGACCTTGCCCATGGCTGCGACTGAGCGTTTCAAGGGGCTGCTGGTCATGAACACGACCCTCGCCACGGGCGAGCAGCCTCTGAGCGCTGGTTTTTTGGCCTGGCGCGATTGGTGCCAAAGCCAGCCGCAGTTTGACGTGGGCAAACTGTTTGCCCGCGGCAACCGCAGCATGACGCCGCAAGAAACGGACGCTTACAACGCGCCGTTCCCAGACAAAGGTTTTCGCGCCGCGCTGCGGGCTTTTCCACCTATGGTGCCGGAGTTTGCCGATTCGCCCGGTGCAGGCATCTCGCGCCAAGCGCGTGACTTTTGGCGCAACGAGTGGCAAGGCCAGAGCTTCATGGCCATTGGCCAGCAAGACCCGGTTCTGGGCGAACCTGTGATGCGCCATTTGCAAAGCCGGATTTTGGGTTGTCCCGAGCCGATGCTGCTGCCCGATGCAGGCCATTTTGTGCAGGAGCAGGGCAGGGCGATTGCCGAGGCGGCTGTGCGACACTTCAAGCCCTGATTAAGAACACCCGCATGGCCCACATTTTCATTTTTTCCCCCTCGAGCGCTGTGCGCGACAAAGCGGCTTTTCGCCGGGGCCTCAAACGCCTCAAAGCCCAAGGCCATGAGGTGGAAGTGGATGAGTCGGCCCTTGACACCCACATGCGTTTTGCGGGCGACGACGCCACACGCATAGCGGCCATCACCCGAGCAGCCGCCAGTGGTGCCGATGTGGCGCTGATCTCGCGCGGTGGCTACGGCCTCACGCGCGTCCTGCCCGCTTTGCCCTACAAACAGATCGCCAAAGCCATTGACGGCGGCACGCAGTTTGTGGGCCTGAGCGACTTCACGGCATTCAACCAAGCCGTGTTCGCCAAGACAGGCCGCATCAGCTGGCAAGGCCCGGCCTTGGGCGAAGACTTTGGCGCCGAAAAGGAGCCCGACGACATCATGCAAGCCTGCTTTGATGACCTGCTGCTGGAGCAAGGGGAGGGCACAGGCTGGCAACTTCCCAAGGCAGAAGCAGAACGCCGTGTGTTGGTGAAAGACGCGCCGCTGTGGGGCGGCAACTTGACGGTGTTGACCTCATTGCTGGGCACGCCTTATTTCCCGCAAATCAAAGGCGGTGTGCTGTTCCTTGAAGATGTGGGTGAGCACCCTTACCGCGTGGAGCGCATGCTCACGCAGCTCTTGCATGCGGGCGTGTTGGCCCAGCAAAAAGCGGTGTTGATGGGGCAATTCAGCAAGTACAAGCTCGTGCCCGCACACGACAAAGGCTTCAAGTTAACGACCGTGATCGATTGGCTGCGCAGCCAGATCAAGGCCCCGGTGCTCACGGGCCTGCCGTTCGGCCATGTCGAGACCAAGGTGTTGCTCCCCGTGGGCGCCAAAGTGGACCTGGTCACCGAAGGGCGTGACGCGCTGATGGTTTGGGGCCACATTTGACGCGCTGACAACTATGCAAAACGAGGTAATTCCTTCATGAAATGGCTCGGACGTTTGAGTGTGTTGGCGGTGGTCGCTGTGTTGTTCGTGGGCGGCGTGTTGGCGGTGCAGATGCTGCGCAGCTTGCCCCAACTCGATGGCACACTGCAACTGCCCGGGCTGGCACAGCCTGTGAGCATCGGTCGCGATGCCGCGGATGTGACCCACATCCAGGCGGATTCGCCATTGGATGCTTGGCGGGCCATGGGTTTTGTGCACGCCCAAGAGCGCGGCTGGCAACTGGAGTTCAACCGCCGTGTGATGCATGGCGAGCTGTCCGAGATTCTGGGGCCCGCCACTTTGGACACCGACAAGCTGATGCGCACCCTGGGCATCATTCCCATGGCGCGTGAGCAACTGAAAAACCTCTCACCTTTGGCCCAAGCGGCTTTGCAGGCTTACAGCGAGGGCATTCAGGTCGCTTGGCGTTCAGGCGCAGTGCGTCCTTCCCCCGAGTTCCAGATTTTGGGTACAGCAGCGGGTGGTCATTCTGGCGTGGCTTGGTCACCCGAAGACAGTGTGGGCTGGGCCTTGATGATGGCACTGGATCTTGGTGGCAATTGGGGCCAGGAGTTTGCCCGCCTGACGTCTTCCAAGGTGTTGAACAACGCACAGCTTTGGCAATTGATGCCGCCATACCCCGGTGAACAAGCCGCAACATCGGTGGATTTGCCTGCGCTTTATGCCCAACTGGGTGTTTATGACGCAAGCCATACTCATCCACAAGCTGCTCTTGAACTGCCCAGAAACATGTTCAGCCAGGGCAACCTGTTGGCCGAGTGGTCCAACGAATGGGTGCGCGACATGGGCATCTTGGATGGCAAAGGCAGCAACAACTGGGTGGTGCCCGGCAGCCACACCGAAAGCGGTCATCCTTTGCTGGCCAATGACCCGCATTTGGCACTCAGTGCCCCGGCCATTTGGTACTTTGCACGCCTGCAGGCACCCGCCACGGTTTGGCAAGGGCAGTCTTTGCCCGCCTTGGACGTGATGGGCGCCACCTTGCCCGGCTTGCCGTTTGTGGTCTTGGGTCGCACCCGGGGTGTGGCTTGGGGCTTCACCAACACAGGCCCTGATGTGCAAGACCTGTATTTGGAACAACTGGATGCTTCACGTCCGGGTCAATACCGAACGCCTGAAGGCTGGGCCGATTTTGAGACTCGCCAAGAAACCATTCGCGTCAAAGGGCAGGGCGATGTGAGTTTGACTGTGCGCAGCACCCGGCATGGCCCGGTCATCAGCGATGTGCAACCACAGTACACCGGATTGCTCAACACGGCGGCTTACGCCATCAGCTTGCGCTGGTCGGCTCTCACGCCTGACAACTTCACCCTCGATGCTGGCATGCAGGCCAACTGGTCCCAAAATGTGACTCAGTTGACACAAGCCTTTGCGGGCCACCATTCGCCCATGCAAAGTGTGGTGATGGCCGATACACAAGGGGAGGTGGCTTTCAAGGCCATCGGCAAAGTGCCTGTACGTGGGCCAGCCAATGACATACGTGGCGTGGCCCCCGCGCCGGGATGGCTTGCGCACTACGACTGGCAGGGCTGGATTCCGTATGCAGAGAACCCAACGTTGAACAGCGCGCAAATTAAGGCCAAGGGCTGGCACGCCACGGCCAACCAGAACATCTTGCCAGCAGGCTATCCGCATTTTGTGGGTGCAGACTGGACGACCCCAGAGCGTTTTGACCGCATCGAGCAATTGATGGCCGCTACCCCTAAACACAGCCTGAAAAGCATGCAAGCGGTGCAAAACGATGTGTTGTCTTTGGGGGCCAAAGCCTTGTTGCCCCAAGCCTTGAAAGCGCAACCCGCTCACGCATTGGGTGATCGCGCCATGAAGTTGCTGGCCGACTTTGATGGGCAGATGCACACCGACAGTGCAGCAGCACTGATTTTGAACGTCTGGGCCGATGAGATGACTCGCGCCGTTTTGGTGCCGCGTTTGGGCGCAGAGCGTTTTCAGGGGCTCTATGGCAAGCGCCATTTCAGATCGGCATTGCAGGGCATTTTGTCCCGAGACGACAAATTCTGGTGTGGCGATGGCGGTTGTGCACCCGTGGCCAACGCCGCCATGGACCGCAGCGTGACCCGAATCTCAGCGAAACTGGGCCGTGATCCGAGCACTTGGCGTTGGGGATCTTGGCATCCCGCCATCAGCAGCCACAAGCCTTTTGGCAAAGTGCCTGGCTTGAATAAATGGTTCGATGTTCGTGTTGAAAGTGCAGGCGATTTGTTCACCGTGAACGTTGGCCAGTATTGGGCCAATGACAAAACTGAACCTTTTGCCAACCGCCACGCGGCATCGCTCAGGGCTGTGTACGACCTGAGCCCGGTGGGTGACTCCCGGTTCATCTACCAGACCGGTCAAAGCGGCCATGTGTTTTCGCCTCGCAGTCGCGACATGTCGCAAGCCTGGTCACAAGGTCAATACCGCGCTTTGCATTGGCCGTCCTCACCGTATCAGAACGAGCTTCGTTTGTCGCCCTGAACGCATCTGAGGCTCTAGCGGTGCTTGGGTCTCTGTGTTGACGCTTTTGGGATGAAGTCAACCTGTTTGTGGGGGACTTTAATTCTGGACTCTGCAAGACCCATGGGTTCAGCGCTGATCCCTGAGTTCTTTGTTTTGATTTTCACCATGTATTTTACTTTACATAATATACATCGTATGAAACATAAAAAACAAGATGGGGCTAGGCACAGGGTTTCAATTTAGCGAGCCACAGGTGCAGACTCAGCGCCACTGGTCTGACTTGCGGAAGATCTCTTTTGGCGAGCTGCCCATCGTGCCAAGCCTGCTTGCATCAACTCGATCGAGTTTTGCCTCTGACCGCGGACTGCAAAATCAAGCGCACTCAGGCCCAATTGGTTTTTGAGTGTGGGGTCGGCACCAGCCTGAATGAGCGCTTTGACGGATTCTGGGCTGCCGTACATCGCAGCCATCATCAAGGGCGTGGTGCCGTTGGGCGATTCGGCGTCAATGTAAGCACTGTGTTCCAGCAAATGCATGATCACAGGCACATGCCCCCTTGAAGCCGCGTAATGCAAAGGTGTCCAGCCAGTTTTGTTCACATCGGCATCGTTTTCGACCAGCTTTTCAACCAAGGCCAAATATCCCCTGAGAGCCGCGAGCATGAGCACGCTTTCGTCTTTGTCATTGCGAACCTCGACCTTGGTTTTGGGGTGTGCCGCCAACAATTCGGCCACTTTCAGAGAAGGTTCTCGGACTGCCAACATCAAAGCTGGAATGCCATCGGGGTTGACGGTGTTGGGGTCGAATCCACGCTGCAACAAGCCCTGAACCACACGAACATTGTCCGACTGAAGGGCTTTGAAGAAGTCTTCATAGGAACCGGCCAAGCTGAAAGTGCTTGATAAAATAAACCCAATAAAAACAACAATCTTTTTTGATAAATTAAAGTGTTTCATAAAGTTTAAATGGGAGTGATCAGGCGCCAGTTCTTGAGAACAACTGCAGGAAATTGCGCGTCGTCAACTCGCCCACGGCCTCCGAAGTAGAGCCACGCAACTCGGCCAACAACTTGGCCACATAAGGTACATACGAAGGGTTGTTGGTCTTTCCCCGATAAGGCACAGGGGCCAAATAAGGGCTGTCGGTTTCGATGAGCAGCCGGTCATCGGGCACAAACTTGGCCACTTCACGCAAGTCGGCCGCCGTTTTGAAAGTCAGGATCCCGGAAAACGAGATGTAGAACCCCAAGTCCAAAGCAGCACGAGCCACCTGTTGGCTTTCGGTGAAGCAATGGAAAACACCGCCCGCACACCCTTCCCCACCCGTTTCGCCCTCTTCTTTCAAGATGGCAATGGTGTCATCCGAAGCCTGACGTGTATGAATCACCAATGGCAATTGGGTTTGCCTCCCCGCTTGGATGTGGGTGCGAAAACGCTCGCGCTGCCATTCCATGTCGGCCACGGTGCGTCCACCTTTGCGCTCGTCCATTTGGTAGTAATCCAAGCCGGTCTCGCCAATCGCCACCACTTTGGGGCGGGCGGCGCCGTCCAGCAAGTCCTGCAGGCTGGGCTCAAGTACGCCTTCGTTGTCAGGATGAACACCCACCGTGGCCCACATGTTGCTGTTGGCCATGGCCAGGCCATGCACTTCGTCGAATTTCTCCAGCGTGGTGCAAATTACCAAGGCGCGGGTCACTTGGGCGGCGACCATGGCCTGCTGGATGTTGTCCAGTTCAATCATTAACTCGGGAAAATTCAGATGGCAATGGGAATCGGTGTACATGGCTCAGCCCTTGGACATCAGGGTTTGGTGGGCATCAGCGGTGAGGGCTTCGAGCATCAGACCGGCGTTAAAAGGGTGTTCGGCCGTGCGGGCCGACTGCATCAGCCGCTTGAACCAGTCGGTCAGCACCGCCACAGACGCCGTACTGGGCGGCAATTGCGAGGCCTCAAAGAACCTCGGCACAGCACCGGATTGGCGAAGCACCAGGTCGTGACAAAGCTTTTGCAAAGCGTCGATGGCCTGGGCCGGGCTCAAATCGGCCAAGTGCCGGGCATCGCCTTGGCGCATGGCCTTGGGCAAATGGGTCCACCAATCAGGTGACAAACCGGATTCGACCTGGCGCAGCACATCGGCAGGACGGCCGCCCGCACTGCGCAGCAAGTCTTGCGCCACAGCGGCGGGCACACCTTGATTTGTGAGCCACGGGAGTGCCTCATCGGCTTCGGGCCACTTCATCGTGTGGGCCAAGCAGCGGCTGCGGATGGTGGGCAGCAGCATGTGACTGGCCTCGGTGGCCAGTACAAAGCGCACGTCGCCGGGCGGCTCTTCCAGGGTTTTGAGAAGCGCATTGGCCGTGATGGTGTTCATGCGCTCGGCTGGAAACACCAGCACCGCCTTGCCGCGTCCTCGCGCATCGGTGCGCTGAGAAAACTCCACCGCGTCGCGCATCGCATCGACCCGGATCTCTTTGCTGGGTTTGCGGGTTTTTTTGTCGATTTCGTCCTGGGCCTTTTCGGACAAGGGCCAGCCCAGCTCGATCATCACCGTCTCGGGCATCAGTACCGCCAAGTCGGCGTGGGTGTGCACGGCAACCGCGTGGCAACTGGGGCAGTCGCCGCAGGCGCCTTGTGCTGTGGGTTTTTCGCACAGCCAGGCCGATGACAAAGCCAACGCCAACTCGTATTGGCCGAGGCCCGATGGACCTTGAAGCAACCAGGCATGACCTCGCTGGGCCAGCAAATCGGTGGCCTGCCGGGCAATCCAGGGGGCGTTCAAAACGGCGCTCATCCATCATTCCTTTGCAGCCAAAAGCGCACGGTACGGGAGACATCATCGCCCACGGCTTCCATGGTTTGCGCAGCGTCGATGCGGGCAAAACGGCTGGGCATCTCGGCTTGGCGGCGGGCGTAACCGGCCCGCACAGCGGCAAAAAAGTCAGCTGGTTGGGATTCGAACTTGTCCGGCACCCGGGCCGAAGCCAGCCGCTCAGCCGCGATCACGGGATCCAGGTCGAACCAAACGGTGAGGTCGGGTTGGCGCAAAGAGCCGTCAGGCAAGGCTTGCACCATGCGCTCAAGCTCACCCAAGACCTGCCACTCAAAGCCACGGCCACCGCCTTGGTAGGCGAAGGTGGCGTCGGTGAACCGGTCGCACAAAACCACCTCACCCCGGGCCAATGCGGGCTCGATCACCTGCACCAGATGTTCGCGGCGGGCCGCGAACATCAGCAGTGCTTCGGTCAAGGGGTCCATCGCCGCGTGCAGAACCAGCTCACGCAACTTTTCAGACAGCGGCGTGCCGCCCGGCTCGCGGGTCAGTACCACTGCCCTGCCCGCTTGGCGAAACAGTTCGGCCACGCGGGCGATGTGCGTGGACTTGCCCGCACCGTCGATGCCTTCAAAACTGATGAACAAACCGCGTGTCATGGTGGGAGATCAAAACAAAACCCCATTGTCGCAGGAGTCGCACCCCGATTGGCTTGGTCTATAACCACGATGCGACTGGCAAACCAAGACCTACTTTTGGCTTCTTTGGTAACGGTTCACGGCCCGGTTGTGCTCGTCCAGCGTCGCACTGAAGTGGCTGCTGCCGTCGCCTTTGGCCACAAAGTAAATGGCAGAAGTTTTGGCCGGTTGAACAGCAGCCAGCAAAGATGCTTTGCCCGGCATGGCGATGGGCGTGGGCGGCAGCCCGGCCCGGGTGTAGGTGTTCCAGGGGTTGTCGGTGGTGAGGTGGACCCGCCGCAAATTGCCGTCAAACGCCTCGCCCAGACCATAAATCACCGTCGGGTCGGTTTGTAGGCGCATGCCGATGCGCAAGCGGTTGTTAAAAACACCCGAAATCTGCCCCCGGTCTTCGGCTTTGCCCGTTTCTTTTTCGACAATACTCGCCAAAATCAACGCTTGCTCTGGGGATTGCAAAGCAGAGCCCGGTTGCCGAGCTTCCCACGCCTGCTGCAGGTGTTTGTCCATGGCTTTCATGGCCCGCTGCAACACCGCCAGATCACTGGTGCCCTTCGCGTACGAGTAGGTGTCTGGGTAAAAACGCCCTTCCGGGGCCACACCGGGGCGGCCCAGCTGCGCCATCAAAGCCTCATCTGACAGGGCGCGGCTGTCGGGTTTCAGGTTTTCGGCTTTGCCCAAGGCCTGACGCACTTGTCGCCAGTTCCAGCCCTCCACCACGGTCACGGTGCGCAGGCTTTCCTCACCCCGCACCAGCATGCGCAGCAGACGCTCTGGTGTTGTGCCTGGCGCAATTTCATAACTGCCTGCCCGCATTTGGCGTGATTGGCCTGATAAACGGAACCAAGCGTAGAGCAGTGTGGGCGAGGTTTGAGCGCCCGCATCGGCCACCGCTTGGGCAATGCCTTGCGCCGAGGTGCCGGGCTCGATCGACAAATCGAGTGGGGTCTGGCGGTTATCCAGCGGCTGCTGAACCCACCAGAAAGCGCCGCCCAGCAGGCCCAAGGCCACCAGCAACAGGCCGACCATCCACTTCATCAAGCCTTTGAGCACAGCCATGTCCTTGTTTGGGTATTGAAAACGTCGGGGGGATGATAATTCACGCCTTGCCAAACGACCGAGTTGCCACATGAACAGCCCTGCAGTTTTCAGCCCTGAGCTTCAAAGCCATTTGAATGGCAGTTGCCCCCTGCCCCATTGGGGCGTGATCCAGGCCCATGGTGAGGACGCTGCCAACTTTTTGCACAATCAACTGAGCAACGACGTGCTGCTCTTGCCCGTGGGCCAATCACGACTGGCGGCTTTCTGCTCGGCCAAAGGCCGCATGCAGGCCAGCTTTATCGTCATCAAAACTGCGCCAGACACCATTTTGCTGGTCTTGAGCCTGGATTTGCTCGCCCAGACCCTTAAGCGCCTGTCCATGTTTGTGGTGCGGGCCAAAGTCAAAATGAGCGACGCCACGGGTCAATGGCAATTGCGCGGCTTGATGGGCGACAGCGCCCGGGCTGCAGTGGGCCAGGCCGCGCCTTGGCAAACCACGGCCCAGGATGGCGTGCACACTGTGGCGCTTTATCCCGCCGTACTGGGCGAGTCCCACATTCCCCGCGCTTTGTGGATCGCCCCTGCTGGACATGCGCTGCCTGCTGGTGCAGATGCACCCACCGATCTGTGGCAATGGGCCGAAGTGATGAGCGGCCTGACTTTGGTCAGCCAACCCGTTTTCGAGGCTTTTGTGCCCCAAATGCTCAATTACGAATCGGTGGGCGGTGTGAATTTCAAAAAAGGCTGCTACCCCGGACAAGAAGTGGTGGCCCGCAGCCAGTTCCGTGGAACGCTCAAGCGCCGCACAGCCCTTGTGCACAGCCCAGTGGCCTTGGCCGCCGGGCAAGACATCTTCACGCCCGCCGACCCCGAGCAGCCCTGCGCCACCGTGGTGCTGTGTGCCGCCCGCCCGGATGGGCAGGGTTTTGACGCACTGGTCAGCGGCACCACCGAGAGCCTGCAAACTGGTTGGCGTGTGGGCAGTTCAGAAGGCGAGTCTTTGGCTCTTTTGCCCCTGCCCTATCCGCTGCTGGCAGACATCTGAGCGCCTGTAAGCGCCGCTTCAACAGGCTTAAAGCTGGCGCACCATCTCGATGTGCGCAATCCCCGCATCTTCAAAAATCGCCCCATGCGGGGTAAAGCCTGAACGTTTGTAAAAGCCTTCGGCACAGCATTGGGCGTGAAGGATCACCTCTTTGTCACCCCGGTGCTGCGCCGCGTCCATCAGGGCGTGCAGCACGCGGCGGCCCAGGTCGCTGCCGCGCATCTGCTTTTTGACCGCCATGCGTCCAATGCGGGCCACACCGGGGGCGTGTTGGATCAAGCGGCCCGTGGCCAGGCAAAAGCCCATGCGGTTGAGTGCCACGGCGTGCAAGGCGGTCTCGTCTTCGTGGTCCAACTCCAATTCAACCGGAACTTTTTGCTCTTGTACAAACACCTCGTGGCGCAGCGGGCTGGCCAGTTTCTGGAAGTCGTGCCACGAGCCCACATGCACCTGAACCATGTCTTCGCCGCGCTCAAAGCCCTCCAGCATGTCGCGCAGCGGGGCCGCAATGGGCTGGTTCTTTTTGGCCACCGGGTCGGCGTACACATAGACCAGTTCGCTGGTGATCAACAACTCATCACCCCGAAAAATCGCCCCCGCAAACGTCATGGACGAGTTGCCCACCCGGTCGCAGCGCATGCAGACATCCAGAAAATCGTCCATCTCGGCGCTGGCGTGGTACTCGACGCTGGCCTTTTTGACGAACAAGTCACCACCAAGCTGGTGCATGGTCTCAGCGTAGGGCATGGCCAACTGCCGCCAGTAATCGGTCACGGCGGTGTCAAAGTACATGAGGTAGTGACCGTTGAACACGATCTTTTGCATGTCCACTTCAACCCAGCGCACGCGCATGCGGTGAGAAAAACGGAAGTCTTGGCGTTTCATAGGTTCAACTTTCAAAAGCATGTTTTAAGGCCCGGCCCGCATCGGCGTGCGCTTGCAGGGCGTCAGGAATGGCGCGGCCCATGGTGATAAAACCATGCACCACGCCTTTGTAAATCTCCAGATCAACCGCCACACCCGCCATGCGCAGGGTATCGGCGTATTGCACGCCCTCGTCCACCAGCGGGTCGCATTCGGCCAGACCGATCCAGGCGGGAGCCAAGCCTGTGTGATCGTTTGCATTCATGGGGGCAAAGCGCCAATCATCGCGGTCAGCCTGGTCGATGTAGTTGTCAAAAAACCAATCCACTGTCCCCTTGTCGAGCATGAAGCCTTCTGCAAAGGTGTGGTGCGAAGCGGTGTCTTGCCGGGCGATGCAGCCAGGGTAAAACAGCAGCTGCAGGCGCAGGGGCAGACCGGCATCACGGGCCATCAGGGCGCACACGGCGGCCAAAGTGCCGCCCGCGCTGTCGCCGCCCACGGCCAGGCGTGTGGTGTCCAAACCCAAGGTCTGACCGTTATGGTGGAGCCAGTGCAAGGCGTCCCAACTGTCGTGCACCGCCGTTGGAAAGCGGTGCTCGGGCGCCAGCCGGTAATCGAGCGACACCACGACGCAGTGACCCAGGCGCGAGAGTTGGCGACACAGCACGTCGTGGGTCGTCAGGCTCCCGACCGAGAAACCACCGCCGTGGATGTACATCAGCACAGGCAAAGCAACATCGCTGCGCGGGGCATACAGCCGGGCGGGCATGGCGTGGCCATCGCGTGCGGGTATGAGAATGTCTTCTACCCGGTTGACTTTGGGCGCAGGCTGCAGGTCGAGCATAGGCCCGCCAATGTCGTAAAACGCTCTAGCCTGTGCGGGCGTCATGGCGGCCATCGGTGGACGGCCTGCGCGGTGTACCCGCTCGATCAAACTGCGCGTGGCGGCGTTCAGCAAGTCGCGAGGGTTGGAGTGGTGGCTGCTCATGGGGAAGGAGGCGTGAGACCTTGTCGACGACAGCAGGTTGGGGCAACAAGGCAAACAAGGGTGACAGCCCCGGCCTTGCAGGAGTGCGTTCCTGCATCAAAATGGGCCTTGATCGTACAACGCCCTGCCCAGCGGTTCTGTCACTTCTGAACCCGGGCTCTTGATTGGAGTTTTCTCATGTCCTTCATCAACTATGTCACCCAGATCCAGATCGACTTTGGCGCAGTGAAACTGTTGCAAGCCGAGTGTGAGCGTGTGGGCATCCGCAAGCCCCTGATCGTGACCGATGCGGGTGTGAAAGCCGCAGGGGTGCTGCAAAAAGCGCTTGACGCCTTGCCCGACCTGCCCGTCACCGTGTTTGACCAAACACCTTCGAATCCGACCGAGTCTGCAGTTCGCGCCGCAGCGGCCATGTACAAACAGCATGGCTGCGACGGCCTGATCGCAGTGGGCGGCGGCTCGGCGATTGACTGCGCCAAAGGCGTAGCCATTGCCGTGAGCCACGAAGGCCCGCTCAAAACCTACGCCACCATTGAAGGCGGTTCGCTCAAAATCACCGACCGCGTGGCCCCCATCATCGCCGTGCCCACCACCAGCGGCACCGGCAGCGAAGTGGCCCGGGGCGCGATTTTGATTCTGGACGATGGCCGAAAAGTCGGTTTTCACAGCTGGTTTATTGTGCCCAAGGCCGCCATTTGCGACCCCGAATTGACCTTCGGCCTGCCGCCCATCCTGACGGCAGCCACGGGCATGGACGCGGTGGCGCACTGCATGGAAACCTTCATGGCCGCCCCCTTCAACCCGCCTGCCGACGGCATCGCGCTCGATGGCCTGGCCCGGGGCTGGGCCCATATTGAACGCGCCACGGTCAATGGCCAGGACCGCGATGCACGCCTGAACATGATGAGCGCCAGCATGCAAGGCGCCATGGCTTTCCAAAAAGGCCTGGGCTGCGTGCACTCGCTCAGCCACAGCTTGGGCGGCGTCAACCCGCGCCTGCACCACGGCACTTTGAACGCCATGTTTTTGCCCGCGGTGGTGAAGTTCAATGCGGCGGCTGAAAGCGTGCAAAAAGAAAATCGCCTGAACCGCATGGCCCAGGCCATGGGCCTGCAAAGCGGCTCTGACATTCCCGACGCCATCCGCGACATGTGCGCCCGCCTGGGCCTGCCCACGGGCTTGGGTGCGATGGGCGTGACCGAGGGCTTGTTTGATCAGGTCATCACCGGTGCGCTGGCCGACCACTGCCACAAGACCAACCCACGCATCGCCTCAGCAGACGAATACCGGGACATGCTGCTGACCAGCATGTGAGCTTGGTGAGTTACTTGAGCTTAGACCTGTCGGGATCGGGCTGCCTTTTTGTCTGCCAACTTGGCCTTGGACCTTGCCCTGGCCTGCGCCTTGGCCAAATGGCCTCGCAAAGCAGCATGCCACGATGACTTGGCCCAGCGCATGGCATCTTCAGGCGCATCAAAAATCGCATCAGGCGCAGCCCAATACGACAGCGCCACGTCCTTGCCTTTCATGGCGTAAGTGAACGGCAATAGGCCCAGCGCCTCGAATTCAGGTCGGTTGACCTCATCGGTTTTAAGGTATAGCCGCTGGTCCACCACGATGGCGAACATCAGCCCCTCGTGGTACAGCCCGTGCCCGCCAAACATGCGGCGGGCCGACACAGGTGCCCAATCTTCCAGCAACTCCTGCACAAAAGGAACGAAGTCGCTCATTGGCGATTCAGTTTCAGGGCGCGTCGTGGTGAGGCATCTTGGCCCCCACATGGATCTCGCCCCGAGACTCGGCGAGCTCCACCTGGCGTTGGCGTTCAGCCAATTTTTCCTTTTGCTCGGGGGTGCGTTGATCGTGGCAGTGCTCACAGCTCACGCCCAACACGTAGTGAGGCGACTGCTTGTCTTGTTCGCTCAATGGCCAACGGCATGAACGGCAAAGCTCATGGCTGCCCAGACCCAGACCATGGCCCACGCTCACGCGCTCGTCAAACACAAAACACTCGCCTTCCCAGGTGCTTTGCTCAGGCGGGATTTCTTCCAAGTACTTGAGAATGCCGCCCTCGAGGTGGTACACCTCGTCAAAGCCGCGCATTTTCATGAGTGCGGTAGATTTCTCACAGCGAATGCCACCCGTGCAAAACATGGCCACCTTGGTCTTTTTGGCGGCTTCCCCTTGCAAATGGGGCTGCGCGTCCAGCCAAGCGGGCAGCTGCACAAAGTTCTTGATGTTCGGATTGATCGCGCCCTTGAAGGTGCCAATGGCCACCTCGTAGTCGTTGCGGGTGTCGATGACCACCACATCTGGGTCGGCCAGCAAGGCGTTCCAGTCGGCGGGTTTGACGTATTGGCCCACCGTCTTGTTGGGATCCAACTCGGGCACGCGCAAAGTCACGATCTCTTTTTTGAGCTTGACCTTCATGCGGGTGAAAGGCGGTTTGGGGCTCCAGGATTCTTTGTGCACCAAGCTGGCCAGGCGCGGATCGGCCCGTAAAAACGCCAGCACGGTGCGGATGCCGTCTTCAGGCCCTGCAATCGTACCGTTGATGCCTTCGTGCGCCAGCAGCAAGGTGCCCTTTACGTCGTTGTCCTCGCAACAGGCTTGCAAAGGGGCTTGAAGAGCCTCGAAATCGGGCAAATCAACGAATATGTAGAGGGCGGCAGTGAGGTAAAGAGGAGCGGTCGACATGCCTCTATTATCCACTTCCTTGTCAGGGTTATGTGGCATAGGAAGTCAAAACGACATCGGCCGCAGCTTGGCGCAATGGAATCAGGTGCTGGTAGGCCGCAGAGCCATGCCAGCCTTGGGCATGTTCCAAAGAAGGAAAACGGATCACCACGATGTCGGGGTGTGGGTTAACGCCCGAAAACGATTGAGCCTGTTCACCCCGAAAAACGAGCTCTCCGCCAAAAGGCAGCAAAGTGGCCAAGACCTGTGATCGGTATTGGGCCCATTTTTCGGGATCTTTCACGGTCATTTGACCGACAACAAAGGCTTCAGACATGCGCGATCCTTACAAAGCTTGAACCACAGACGCATCGGGCTTGTGCAACCAACGGCTGAACTCTTCTGCCAATTGTTGACTGGCCTGGGTCGCCGCGTTCCACACCTTGACTCGTCCCGCCAAATCACGGTCGTAAGTCATGAAGTCCTTGCGGTCAGGCAATTTGCCGTTCGGCAGGGTTTTGACCCATTCGGGATTCGGGGACAAGACGATGGTGCTGTCCAGAAAAGGCGTTGCGCCGTGCCGCCACTTGAGCGCTTTGTCGAGCCAGCCCGGCACCACGCTTTTTTGAAAATGTGGGTACAACACGATGGCCCGATCTGAGCCCTGGCTTGGCGCGGTCCAGTTCAGGTGCAGGTGGTAATCGGTGATACCGCCGTCCCAATACGCGCCAGCGGGTGCGTCGGGAATGTCGTGAACGGCTTTCAAGGCAAACGGGATCGAGCAGCTGGCTTGCAGCGCGGACATGAAATTGCCCCCGGTCAAGGCCACAGAGCGGGTGCGAAAGTCTTGCGCGTCAAAAGGCAAGGCTGCGCTTTGCGAAGAAAACACCACCCGCTCCAGCCACGCGCCCAAGGCCCGGCGATGCAAGGCGTTGCTAATGTAGGCCCCAGCGTAACCCAGCGGTGTGGCCACCGGGTGTTCTTGGTGCAAGATGTGCCGACCGCGAGAGGTGACGATGTGCAGTTTGTAGCGCGGGTGGCTGAGCACCTCAGCGATGCGGCCACCATAAAAAGCTTGCAGGCTTTGGCCAAAGGCGTCACTGACTTGCTGGGCGTTCACACGCTTTTGTCCCGGCAGCGGTTCGTAATGCTGGTGGATGTAGTCGTGCTCCAGCCGCTCAAACGCCGCCACCGAACCCTTCAAGCAAGCGGTGGCCATGCGCCACGCCCCAATCGACGCGCCCACCAAATCCACGGGCTGTGTGCTCTGGGTCAGCCAGTCGCCAAAAATGAACCGATCCAGCGGCCCCAAGATCAGACCCTTGGGGCCACCCGCCGCACCCGGTATGACGCCGATGTGCTCTGGCCGCAGACCGTAATCACGGATGTGGGCCAGGGCCTTGGGACCCGCGTGGATGTGGAGGGCTTGCACGGTGTTTACTTTTTCAAACCCTGCAGCTTGGCGAAGGCGCTGGCCATGGCAGAACCTGCCCCAGCAGCGGGGGGCGAGGTGTAGCCACCGCCTCCGCCGCGCTGGCGGTTGTCCCGCCCTGCCCCTTCGAACTTGTTGTCGCGGGGGCCATCGCGGCGGGCAGGCGCGGCGTCGAGCTTCATGGTCAGGCTGATGCGCTTGCGGGCCACGTCGACTTCAAGCACCTTCACTTTGACGATGTCACCGGTCTTGACCACTTCGCGGGCGTCGGTCACGAACTTGTTGGCCAGCTGGCTCACATGGACCAAGCCGTCTTGGTGTACGCCCAGGTCCACAAACGCGCCAAACTGGGCGACGTTGCTCACGGTGCCCTCCAAGGTCATGCCCTCTTTCAGGTCCTTGATGTCTTCCACGCCGTCGGCCAGGCGGGCCACTTTGAAGTCGGGGCGCGGGTCACGGCCCGGTTTTTCCAGCTCGCCCAAGATGTCCTTGATGGTGATGGCACCGAATTTGTCGTTGGCAAACAGCTCCGGCTTGAGCGTTTTGAGCACATCCGAGCGGCCCATGATCTCTTGAATGGGCTTGGCGGTCTTGACGATGATCTGCTCGACCACCGGGTAGGTTTCGGGGTGCACCCCCGTCATGTCCAGCGGGTTGTCGCCACCGCGAATGCGCAAAAAGCCCGCGCTTTGCTCGAAGGTTTTGGCACCCAATCCGGTCACTTTGAGCAAGTCTTGCCGGGTCTTGAACACGCCGTTGGCATCGCGCCAGCGCACCACCGACTTGGCCACGCTGGCCGACAAGCCCGACACACGGGTGAGCAAGGGGACGCTGGCGGTATTGAGGTCCACGCCCACCGAGTTCACGCAGTCTTCGACCACCGCATCCAGCGTTTTGGCCAGCTCGCTTTGGTTCACGTCGTGCTGGTATTGACCCACACCAATGGCTTTGGGGTCGATCTTGACCAGCTCCGACAGCGGGTCTTGCAGGCGGCGGGCAATGGAGGCCGCGCCGCGCAGGCTCACGTCCACGTCGGGCATTTCTTGGCTGGCGAATTCGCTGGCCGAATAGACCGAAGCGCCCGCCTCGCTGACCACGACCTTCGTGATTTCCACGCCATCACGCAAGCGGGCCAGTTGTTTGATCAGGTCACCCGCCAGCTTGTCGGTCTCGCGGCTGGCGGTGCCGTTGCCAATCGCAATCAGGTTGACATTGTGCTTTTCGCACAGCTTGGCCAGTGTGAAGAGCGAGCCTTCCCAGTCCTTGCGCGGCTCGTGCGGGTACACCGTGGCGGTGTCGACCAGCTTGCCGGTGGCGTCCACCACGGCGACTTTCACGCCCGTGCGGATGCCTGGGTCCAAGCCCATGACTACGCGGGGTCCTGCGGGCGCGGCCAGCAACAAATCGCGCAGGTTGTCACTGAAGACCTTGATGGCGACTTTTTCGGCCTCTTCTCGCAGGCGGGCAAACAAATCGCGTTCGGTAGACAGACTGAGTTTCACGCGCCAGGTCCAGGCCACGCATTTGCGGATCAGGTCGTCCGAGGGGCGGGCTGCATGGCTCCAGCCCAGGTGCATGGCGATCTTGCCTTCGGCGATGCTCGGTTTGCCGGGCTCGGGCTCCACGGGCAGCACCAGTTTGGCGTCCAGCATTTCCAAAGCGCGACCACGGAACACGGCCAATGCCCTGTGGCTGGGCACGCGGCCGATGGGCTCGTCGTAGTCAAAGTAGTCGCGGAACTTGGACACATCGGCATTGTTTTCGTCTTTGCCGTCGGCCAACTTGCTTTTGAAGAGGCCTTCGTTCCACAACCATTCGCGCAGGGCTTGCACCAAGGATGCGTCTTCGGCCCAGCGCTCGCTCAGCAAATCGCGCACGCCGTCCAGCACGGCAGCGGTGGTGGTGAAGTCGGCCCCTTCGATGGCACCTGCGGCCAACACAAAGGCTTGGGCCTCGGCATGCGGGTCGAGCGAAGGGTCGGCAAACAGCTTGTCGGCCAGCGGCTCAAGGCCGGCTTCGCGGGCGATCATGCCCTTGGTGCGGCGCTTGGGCTTAAAGGGCAAATACAGGTCTTCCAGCTCTTGTTTGGTGGGTGCGGCGTCGATGGCGGCCAGCAACTCCGGCGTCATCTTGCCCTGCTCGGTGATGCTTTTGATCACGGCGGTGCGGCGGTCTTCCAGTTCGCGTAAATAGCCCAAACGCGACTCCAGCTCACGCAACTGGATGTCGTCCAGGCCGTCCGTGACTTCTTTGCGGTAACGGGCGATAAAAGGGACTGTGGCACCCCCATCGAGGAGTTCCACGGCGGTTTTGACCTGGTCTGGGCGGATACGGATTTCTGTGGCCAGTTGGGCCAGGATTTTTTGCATGTCTGAGTCGGCGCGTTGCTGCGCCTCATGGGTCGAAGGCCGTGAGTGTGCCACAGCACTTGGGAGGGTTGAGGCCACGCTGTCACGCCCGTCGGAGCGCCTTGCCAGCACTGCTGTTCAGGCTTGGCAAGGTGAAGCGCATCTTCCATGGCCCCCTTATTTTTGACTAAAAACACAAATAATGACAAATACAAACGGTGTTTGTTGGGCTTGTCAAAAATTTTGCTCAAAAACAACGTTAATGACTAATTAATCAATAAATTTGACACGCAACTATCAAATACATAAACTCCGCCTCATTGATGTTTTTGATGATTAATGGAGTAAAAAATGATGATCTCTGTTAAAAATGTGATGGCAAGTGCATTTCGTCGTGGTCTGGTTTTGGCTTCAACCGGTGTCTTGATGCTGTTGACCGGTTGTGCTTCGGTACAGGGCCCCACTTTGCCCGTGTCGGAATTGGAATCCTTTGTCCCCATGCCACACCACGCGCGTGTGATGAACGATGTCAAAGTGCGATGGGAAGTTCGCGAGAACGTGGCTGAATTTTGCGGTCGTGCGGCCAAACTCAGCACCACCCAAGCTTGGATGACGCCCCCTCTGGCCTGTGCCATGTGGAATGTGGCCAGCAAAGAGTGCGTGATCATCACCGGAAAAAAAGTCTCTCATGTCGAACTGGGTCACGAGTTGCGTCACTGTTTTGAAGGCAACTTCCACCGTTGACTGCGCTTGTGATCCATAGACGGCTGGCCATGATTTGGAAGAGCTGAGTCTTGGGGATTGAGAAATGATAATGTTGATTTTTGAACTATAATTTGTCAAAAATTTAATCACCTTCATGCGATCGTCAGTCTCAGAACCGTTTTTCGGTCAACCCACATGGATTCGATGGCTGTGTATGACGGCATTGGTTCTGAGCTTGTGTGCTTGCCAAGGGGCTTCTAGACACCAGGTGTCCAGCTTGGAATTTTTGCCCTTCAATGCGATGTCCTCTAACTACCGGATCATGAATCAGGTGCGCATCAATTGGGAGGTGCGTGAAGACGTGGCGCACTTCTGCACACAGGCCAAAAGCATGGGACGGCAACAATCGTACTTAACACCCCCCATGGCATGCGCCATTTGGGACATCCTCAAAGCCGAATGTACCATCGTGACAGGCCCGGTCACCAGCCATGTGGCCTTGGGCCATGAATTGCGGCACTGCTTTGAAGGCCATTTTCACCGCTGAAGAGCAGCCGCTGAGAAAACAAGGGCTGCAGGTTCTTCATCCGATTTCTCTCAGCTTGTTCTCAGCGCCCGGCGCAGTCCTTCACCCACTTCGGGGCGTGCCGCAAAGGGGTCTGGCGGGTTGATGCCTTGCACAATCGCCTCCATGCGGCTTTGCACATTGCCCAGCGCTTGCGGGTGGCTGTAGATGTAAAACTGGCCTTGCGCCACAGCATCAAACACTTTTTGCGCCACATCGGCGGCCGAGACCTTGCCGCTGCCCACTGCTTTGTCGCTTTGGGCTTGCCCAATCAACTGGCTGGCGGTGGGTTTGTCTGCAGCCAACTCGGATGGGCGGTTGCGGTGGCTCTGGCTGATGCCGGTGGGCACAAAGTAAGGACACAAGACACTGGCACTGACTTGATCGCTCACCAGCTGAAGGTCTTGGTAGAGCGTTTCGGTCAGTGACACGACCGCGTGTTTGCTCACGTTGTAAATGCCCATGTTGGGGGGGGTGAGCAAACCGGCCATGCTGGCGGTGTTGACGATGTGGCCTTGGTAGGCCGGGTCGGCCTTGGCGGCTTCGAGCATCATGGGGGTAAACAGGCGCACACCGTGCACCACGCCCCAGAGGTTCACGCCCAAGACCCATTCCCAGTCGGCGACCGAGTTTTCCCAAACCAGGCCCCCTGCCCCTACACCCGCGTTGTTGAACACGAAGTGCGGCGCGCCAAAACGGGCTTTCACGTCGGCCGCTAACTGTTCCATGGCCTGGGCGTTGGACACGTCCACTTTGCGGGCCAGCACCTGTGCACCCTGCACACTCATCTCGGCCGCCGCTTTGTCCAGCGCATCTTGCTGCACATCGACCAGCACCAGGTTCATGCCCAGTTTGGCGCCAATGCGGGCACATTCGAGGCCGAAGCCAGAGCCTGCGCCCGTCAAGACAGCGGTTTTGCCTTTGAAGTTGTCGATCATGGGGAAACCTTTTTGAGTGTGAACCCGACACGCGGGAAATGGACATGAACAGTGCCCGAACGATCACCTGTTCGGCGCAAGGTGTAGCGGCTGTGGGTGGCCGCCACCAGCTCGCCCTCGGTGGGCTCCAGCCCAAAGTTATCGGCGGCGATCACCACCGGGCTGCCCAGCGCGATGCCGTGCTCGTCTTGGAAGACCTCGCCCTGCAGCGCAGCGGGTGTGTCGGTGTGGGCCACTTGCACGGCGTCTTCGCCGCGCATGGGGCTGTGGCTGCCGTGGCCGATGGCGTGCATGCGGGCCATCCAGGCATTGATTTCAGGGGTGTCATCAAAAATGGTTGCCAGCGCAGGCGTGCGCTCTTGGGTGAACCACAGCGGGTGGTAAGCCGCAAAGTCGGCCACACAGGGCTGGGCACCGAACAAAAAGTTTTGCCCCTCCAGCATGTTGGCCAAGCGGCGCAAATAACTTTTGTAGGTGGCGGCTGCGTCGGTGGACGACATCCGAGGCGCACCACCGCGCATGGCGGCGCGGTCGGCTACAAAGGCCTGCACCCCTTCGGCGGGCGTACTTGCAAAGACTTGTGCCACACCTGCAGGCTGGAAGTTGTAGGCCATGGCCACCGGAAACAAAGCGCTGTCGGCCCATTGCGCCACGATTTGGGCGGCACCTGTGGTGGCACCCGGGTAGAGCGTTGGCATTGGGGCCAACTGCTCCAGTACATCACAAATCAAGGCGGTGTCGCAATAAATGTCCGCACCGATCTGCAGCACCGGCGTTTTGCGGTAACCACCCGTGAGTGCCGTCAGGTCAGGCTTGGGCATGATCATCGGAATGAACACGCTCTTCCACGGCAACTGTTTGTAGCCCAGGATCAGACGAATCTTTTCGGCGAACGGCGAGTTCGGGTAGTGGTGCAGGATCAGATCGGACATGCGCGGTGCCTCAGATCAGTTTGACCAGCTGCTTGCCAAAGTTCTTGCCTTTGAGCAGACCCAAGAAAGCCTCAGGTGCAGCGGCCAGGCCTTGGGCTACGGATTCGCGGGGACGCAGTTTGCCGGTGCCCACCAGGGTGCCGAGCTCTTCCAGAGCTTCGGGCCAGACTTCCATGTGCTCGCTGACGATGAAGCCTTCGATCTTCATGCGGTTGACCAAAATCAGGGCCGGGCTGGCCATGGGCAGCGGTGCACCGTCGTAGCCCGCGATCATGCCGCACACGGCAATGCGTGCGAAGGCGTTGGTGCGCAGCATCACCGCGTCCAGCACCATGCCGCCCACGTTTTCAAAGTGGCCGTCGATGCCGTTGGGGCAAGCTTCGCGCAGGGCTTTGGACAGGCTCAGGTAGTCCTTGTGCTCTTTGTAGTCGATGCAGGCGTCAAAGCCCAGTTCATTCACCACGTAGTCGCATTTGTCTTTGCCACCGGCAATGCCCACCACGCGGCAACCACGGGCCTTGGCCAATGCGCCGTAAGCACTGCCCACCGCGCCGCTGGCCGCGCTCACGGTCACCGTCTCGCCCGCCTTGGGGTTGATGATTTTGACCAGGCCATACCAAGCTGTCACGCCGGGCATGCCCACAGCGCCCAAATAGTGCGACAGCGGCACATGGGTGGTGTCCACTTTGCGCAATGCACCGATCACATTGGCATCCACCACGCTGTACTCTTGCCAGCCGCCCATGCCCACGACTTTGTCACCGGACTTGGATTTGGGGTGGCGGCTGTCCACCACCTCGCCCACGGTGCCGCCAATCATGACTTCACCCAAAGGCTGGGGCACGGCGTAGCTCTTGCTCTCGTTCATGCGGCCGCGCATGTAGGGGTCCAGGCTCATGTAGTGGTGGCAAACCAGCACCTGACCGTCTTGCAGCTCAGGCAAAGACACCTCGACCATTTTGAAGTTATTGACAGTGGCTTCGCCTTGAGGGCGGTTGTCTAAAACGATGCGGTGGTTGATGGGCATGAAGGTCTCCAGACGGTATGTAGGGGTTAGTCGGTTGAAATGGATGGTTTTTCGCGGCGGCTCACGTACTTGAACGTGCCGGTGGCGTGTGCACACAGCTGGCCTTGGGCATCGAACACGCTGCCCTCGGTGAAGGCCATGCTGCGTGTGCGGTGTTTCAAATGGCCTTTGCCGACCAGATGCTGTCCGGCAGGCACTTGGGCCGGGCGCATGAAGGTGGTTTTCATCTCGATGGTGACCACCCCCATGACCGGGTCAACACTGCGTGCAGCGGTGGCCATGATGACATCGAGAAAAGTCATGACCGCGCCGCCGTGGGTGACGTCGAAGGAGTTCAGGTGTTCGGGCCGTGGCGCGAAATGCAGCTCGGACTCACCGCCCTCGAATGTCTCGAGCGAAAAGCCCAAGTGCTCAACAAAAGGAATGTGGGCGCCAAAAGGAATGCTCATGTCCAGACTCAAAATGGGGCTCAGCCACCGATGATGGCGCTTACGCCACCGTCCACGGCCAGCCATTGGCCCGTGATGTGTTTGCCCGCATCCGAGGCGAACAGCACGGCCAGACCCTTCAAGTCCTCGTCGTCGCCCAAGCGGCGCAGCGGAGCGCCCGCGGCCATCTTGTCTGCCCCCAGCTTTTCCAGCAGGCCATAGGTCATTTTGCTGGGGAAAAAACCTGGGCAAATCGCGTTCACGGTGATGCCATGCTCGCCCCACTCGCCCGCCAGAGCGCGTGTGAAGTTGATCACTGCACCTTTGGAGGTGTTGTAGGCGATGGTCTTCATCTCAGACGGGTTGCCCGCCAAGCCTGCGATGGAGGCGACGTTCAGGATGCGGCCCTTGCCGCGCGGAATGAAGCTGTGCTTGGCGACTTCTTGCGACAAGATGAAATAGCCACGCACGTTGAGGTTCATCACCTTGTCCCAGGCCTCAACAGGATGGTCTTCGGCAGGAGCGCCCCAAGTGGCCCCCGCGTTGTTGACCAAGATGTCGATGGGTCCCATGCGCTCCATGGTTTCAGCAGCCAGGCGGCGGATGTCTTCTTCCTTGCCGCAGTCGGCAGCGATCCAGCGGGCATCGATGCCCGCGGCTTGCAACTCGGCGGCGGCTTCTTCCAGGTCGGCCGCTTTGCGGGAGCTGAGCATGATCTTGGCGCCAGCCTCACCCAAGGCATGGGCCATTTGCAGACCCAGACCGCGTGAGCCGCCTGTGACGAGTGCGACCTGACCTGTGAGGTCAAAAAGTTGTTGAACGGTGCGTGCCATCTTGTACTCCTGTTATTCGACGATGAAATCCATGCAGTGGCGCTCTTGAACAACCGCCTTCATGAAAGGTTTGATGGCCAGATGATCCGGGTGATTCTGGTAGGCGGCTAGCACCTGCGCGTCATCGAGCAGCATGTGGAGCACCAAATCATTCGTGCAGTCCATGCCAGGCGTTGCAGTGGCGACCTCGAAAGCGCGAATACCGGGCACGACTTGAGCGCACGACAGCAACAGCTTTTTCGCCTTTTCGAGGTTGATCGATTTGTCGGCACCTTCGGCGTGGCCCTTCAAATTCCACATGACGATGTGGCGGATCATCAGAAGGCCTCTTCGGGCAAGTCGGCACAAGTAGGGTCGCGGCTGCAAACCACATTCAGCCACGCACCTATTTTGGGCAATTCGTAGCGGAAGAAATAGCGACAAGCAGCGCGGCGGCCCTGGGCTGCGGGGCTGTTGTCTTCACCCAGGCTGTTGGCCACGTCCAGCCAGATCCAGGCGATCACGGTGTGGCCAAAGGCCTGCAAATAGGGCACGGCGTTGGCCAGAGCCTCGGCAGGCTGGGCGCCAGCCCAAGCTTGTTGGGTGGCTTGGCCCACTTGTTTCAAGGCATCACGCAAGGCGGCCGCTTCTGGGGCCCAATGGGTCTCGGCTTTGGCGGCCGTAGCCAGCATGCGCTCGGCCAAGAGTTGCAGGCCGCGGCCGTTTTCCATCAGCACCTTGCGGCCCAGCAGGTCCATGGCCTGGATGCCGTGGGTGCCCTCGTGGATCATGTTCAGCCGGTTGTCGCGCCAGTACTGCTCCACCGGGAAGTCGCGGGTGTAGCCATAGCCGCCGTGGATTTGAATGGCCAGGCTGTTGGCTTCCAAGCACCACTCGCTAGGGAAGCTTTTGACGATGGGCGTGAGCACTTCCAGCAAGAGGCGTGCGACATCGGCGTCTTCTGCGGTGCCGGTGTGCTGCTCGTCCACCAAACGGGCACAGTACAAGGCCAGTGCCAAAGCGCCCTCGCTGTAGGCTTTTTGGGCCAAGAGCATGCGCTTGATATCGGCGTGCTCGATGATGCGCACCTGCGGACGGCTGGCGTCTTTGCCCCCTGCCCCGCTGGGTCGACCTTGTGGGCGGTTCTTGGCGTAGTCGAGGCTGGCGTAATAACCGGCCATGCCCAGCATGGTGGCGGCCATGCCCACACCGATGCGGGCTTCGTTCATCATGTGGAACATGCAGCGCAGGCCTTCGCCGGGTTTGCCGACCAGATACCCCACGGCTCCAGAATCGCCGCGCACCGGGTATTTGCCCTCGCCAAAGTTCAACAGGGTGTTGGTGGTGCCGCGCCAGCCGCATTTGTGGTTCAGGCCCGCCAGCGCCACATCGTTGCGCTCGCCCGTCAATTGACCATGCGTGTCCACCATCTTTTTGGGCACGATGAAGAGCGAAATGCCTTTCACACCGGGCACCAACTGGCCGTTCGCGTCCGGGATCTTGGCCAGCACCAAATGAATGATGTTCTCGGAGAGTTCATGCTCACCCGAAGAAATCCACATCTTGTTGCCCTTGAGGCGGTAACGTGCTCCCAAAGCGTCTGCCTCAAAGCCCTCGCCATCGGGTGTGGCGCGGGTCGTCACGTCGCTGAGCGACGAGCCCGCTTGCGGCTCAGACAGGCACATGGTGCCAGAGAAACGCCCAGAGAATTCGTTGGCGGCAAACACCTGCTTTTGCAAATCGGTGCCGTGCACCATGAGCAAATTGGCGTTGCCGCTGGTGAGCATGCCCGAGCCGATGCTGACCGAAGCCATGGCAAAAAACGCGTTGGCGGCGGCTTCGACCGTGTAGGGCAGCTGCATGCCGCCGATCTCGTAGTCTTGTGCGGCGCTCAGCATCCCTGACTCGGCATAGGCCTTGTACGCGTCGTGTGTGGCCTGGGGCAGGATGACTTTTTCGCCGTCAAAGTGGGGTTCTTGTGTGTCCACCAGGCGGTTGAAGGGGGCGTATTTTTCGCGGGCGATTCGCTCGCACGTGTCGAGCACCGCGTCAAAGGTTTCACGCGAGTGGTCGGCAAAGCGCTCGCGCGACTGCAGGCTTTCCACCTTCAGCCAGTCGTGCAGCAAAAAATCAACGGTGGGACGCAGGCTCATGACACTCATCCAGATTCAAAACATAAAAAAAGGCGGCAGGCACAAGCCAGCCGCCCTTCGCGTTGATCAGACGTCAACGCGCTTGCGCATCACAGCACTTCAAAAATGCCGCAAGCACCCATGCCGCCGCCAATGCACATGGTCACCGCCACGCGCTTGGCACCACGGCGCTTGCCTTCGATCAGGGCGTGACCTGTCAGGCGCTGGCCCGACACACCGTAGGGGTGACCCACAGCGATTGCGCCGCCGTTGACGTTCAGGCGATCGGCCGGAATGCCCAGTTTGTCACGGCAATACAGCACCTGCACGGCAAAGGCTTCGTTCAGTTCCCACAAGTCAATGTCGTTGACCGTGAGGCCCAAACGCGCCAAAGCTTTGGGCACGGCGTACACGGGGCCAATGCCCATTTCATCGGGCTCGCAACCGGCCACGGCAAAACCGAGGAATCGGCCCATGGGCTTCAAGCCGCGCTGCTCGGCCAGTTTTTCGTCCATCAGCACACAAGCGCCTGCACCGTCCGAGAACTGGCTGGCATTACCGGCGGTGACCAAACCACCGGGCAGCGCCGAGCGCAGGCCACTGATGCCTTCCACGGTGGTGCCTTCGCGCAAACCTTCGTCCACACTCACGGTCACTTGTTTGGTGGTCATGCCCATGATCTTGTCGATCACACCTTGAGTGACGGTGATGGGGGCGATTTCGTCGCTGAACAACCCGGCGGCTTGCGCGGCGCACGCTTTTTGCTGGCTGGCCGCACCGTAGGCGTCCATCACATCACGGCCGATTTTGTAGCGCTTGGCCACTTGTTCAGCCGTTTGCAGCATGTTCCAGTAGATCTCTGGTTTCATCTTGGCCAAAGCCAAGTCTTGCATCATGTGAGTGTTCATTTCTTGCTGCACACAAGAGATGCTTTCCACACCACCGGCCACATAAACCTGGCCTTCGCCCGCGATGATGCGTTGAGCGGCCAAAGCGATGGTTTGCAAGCCAGAAGAGCAAAAACGGTTGACGGTCATGCCCGACACCGAGATGGGCAAACCAGCCTTGAGCGCGATCTGGCGGGCGATGTTGGCGCCGGTGGCGCCCTCGGGGCTGGCGCAGCCCATGATCACATCTTCGACTTCGGCCGCGTCAATGCCTGCGCGGGCCACAGCGTGTTGCACCGCGTGGCCGCCCAAAGTGGCACCGTGGGTCATGTTGAAAGCGCCCTTCCAGCCCTTGGCCAGCGGGGTGCGTGCGGTAGATACGATGACAGCATTCGTCATGATGGTCCTTTCAAGTGGGGGACAGAGCTGAAGATCTGTCCCGCCAAAAATTTAAAAAATCAGTTGAATGTCTTGCCTTCGGCCACCAAGCGAGCCAGCAAAGGCGCGGGTTGCCAGAATTGGGCGTCGTCGAGCGGGTTCTTAGCGAAACGCTTCATGGCTTCGGCCACGTTGAACAGGCCAATCGTGTCGGCGTAGTTCATGGGGCCACCGCGCCAGAACGGGAAGCCGTATCCGGTGATGTAGACCATGTCGATGTCGCTGGCTTTGCTGGCAATGCCCTCTTCCAGAATGTGGCAAGCCTCGTTGACCAAAGAGAACACCAGGCGTTGCACGATTTCTTCGTCGGAAATCTTGCGGGCCGTGATGCCTTGTGCAGCGCGGTGCTTTTCGATCATTTCGACCACCACAGGGCTGGGAATGGCGTCGCGTTTGCCGGCTTGGTAGTCGTACCAGCCTGCGCCGGTCTTTTGACCATAACGGCCCATTTCGCAGAGCAAGTCAGCGGTTTTGCTGTACATCATGCCCGGCTTTTCTTGGTAGCGGCGCTTGCGGATCGCCCAACCAATGTCATTGCCCGCCAAGTCGCCCATGCGGAAGGGGCCCATGGCGAAGCCAAATTTCTCAACGGCTTTGTCTACCTGTGCGGGGGTGCAGCCTTCTTCGATCAAAAAGCCAGCTTGGCGGCTGTACTGCTCGATCATGCGGTTGCCGATGAAGCCATCACACACGCCCGAGACCACCGAGGTCTTTTTGATCTTCTTGCCGATGGCCATCACGGTGGCCATGACGTCTTTGCCGGTTTGGGCACCACGCACGACTTCCAGCAGCTTCATCACGTTAGCCGGGCTGAAGAAATGCATGCCCACCACGTCTTGAGGCCGCTTGGTGAAGCTGGCGATTTTGTTCACATCCAAGGTGGAGGTGTTTGAGGCCAAAATCGCGCCTGGCTTCATCACTTCGTCGAGCTTCTTGAAGACGGCTTCTTTGACGCCCATTTCTTCGAACACCGCTTCGATCACCAAGTCGGCCTGGCCGATCTCGTCGTAGCTCAGCGTGGTACTCAGCAACGCCATGCGCTCGTCGTATTTTTCTTGTTTGAGCTTGCCTTTTTTGACCTGCGCTTCGTAGTTCTTTCGGATGGTGGCCACACCGCGGTCCAGCGCGTCTTGCTTCATCTCCAGCATCTTGACCGGGATGCCCGCGTTCAAGAAGTTCATGGAGATGCCGCCGCCCATGGTGCCCGCGCCAATGACGGCCACGGATTTGATCTCGCGCTTGGGGGTGTCTTCGGGCACGTCGGCAATTTTGGAGGCCGCACGGTCGGCCATAAAGATGTGGCGCAGTGCTCGACTCTCGGGCGTGAGCATCAGGTTCATGAAAATTTCACGCTCGAACACCATGCCGTCTTCAAACTTCTTCTTGGTGGCGGCTTCGACCGCGTCCACACACTTGACGGGCGCGGGCAGGTTTTTAGCCATGCCTTTGGCCATGTTGCGGGCAAACTGGAAGTACGCATCGCCCTGAGGGTGCTTACAAGGCAGATTGCGCACCAGGGGCAGTGGACTGCCATCGGCGTGGGCTGCGGCCACTTTGCGGGCCAGGGCCAGCGCTTCTTCGGGCAGGCTCTCAGGCGATTTGGCCATCGCGTCAAAGAGCTTTTGGCCGGGCAACATGGCCAGCATGTCGCTCTTGATGGCTTCACCGCTGACGATCATGTTGAGCGCGGGCTCCACACCGATCACGCGGGGCAGGCGCTGAGTGCCACCTGCGCCGGGAATCAAGCCCAGCTTGACTTCGGGCAGCGCCACGCTGGTGCCTGGGGATGCAATGCGGTAATGGCAGCCCAGTGCCAACTCCAGACCGCCGCCCATGGCCACCGAGTGAATGGCCGCCACAACGGGCTTGGCCGAGTTTTCGCACGAGCGGATGACGCTGAGCAAGTTGGGCTCTTGGATCGCCTTGGGTGAGCCGAATTCACGGATGTCAGCGCCGCCGGAAAATGCTTTGCCAGCGCCCGTAATAACGATGGCTTTGACCGATGCGTCGTTGTTGGCCTTTTCCAGGCCATCGGTGATGCCGATGCGGGTGGACAGGCCCAAACCGTTGACGGGCGGGTTCATCATCGTGATGACCGCGACATCACCGTGGACTTTGTATTCAGCTGTCATGCTGGACTTCCTTTGCGTGAAAAGTTAAAAAAGAACGACCGTTCGTTTTTTGCATTGTAGACACAAAAAAAGCGAATCGGCAAAATTTTGTCGCACCAGAGACGGGCCAAAAGCGGGGTTCAGACTTCCAGCCATTCCTTGCGGATGTAGGTGTTGGCCCGCAGCTCGTCGGGCGTGCCCTCGAACACGATGGAGCCATGGCCCATGACCAAGGCCCGGTCGGAAATGCTCATGGCGATGGTGAGTTTTTGTTCGATCAACAAGACCGAAACTCCCCGCGCCTTGAGGCTTTGCAGGTACTGACCCACCAACTCCACAATTTTGGGGGCCAGGCCCTCGGTGGGCTCGTCGATGATGATGAGATCGGGGTCGCCCATGAGGGTGCGGCACAGCGTGAGCATTTGCTGCTCACCGCCCGAGAGCACGCCCGCTTCGGTGTGTTCACGCTCTTTGAGGCGGGGGAACATGGCAAACATGTCCTCAAAAGACCAGCGGCCGTTTTGTCCACTGCGTTTTTGGCCCAGCTGCAAGTTTTGGCTCACCGTGAGCTTGGGGAAAATCTCACGGTTTTCTGGCACATAGCCCACGCCCAAGTGGGCGATTTCATAGGCCTTTTTACCCTGGATGGGCTGGCCTTTCCAGTCAATGCGGCCCTCGCATTCCACCAAACCCATGATGGCTTTGGCGGTGGTGGAGCGGCCGGAACCGTTGCGCCCGAGCAAGGCCACGATCTCGCCCTCCCCGACTGCAAAATTGACGCCATGCAGCACATGGCTTTTGCCGTAATAGGCATGAAGGTTGTCGATATTCAGCATCAATGGCCTCCCGCTTGGCTGTCTGCGACCGGAGAGCCCAGATAAGCCTCTTGCACCTTGGCGTTGGCCCGCACGGCTTCGGGGGTATCAAAGGCAATGACTTCGCCATACACCACCACCGCGATTTTGTCGGCCAGGCCAAACACCACGCCCATGTCGTGTTCCACCGTCAGCAGGGTTTTGCCCACGGTGACTTCTTTGATGAGCTGAATGAAACGCGAAGTCTCACTCTTGCTCATGCCAGCTGTTGGCTCGTCCAGCAAAATCACATCC
The DNA here is from genome assembly GCF_001412535.1 of Limnohabitans sp. 63ED37-2. Taxonomy (GTDB): domain Bacteria; phylum Pseudomonadota; class Gammaproteobacteria; order Burkholderiales; family Burkholderiaceae_C; genus Limnohabitans_A. Next base: position 1,443,740 of record NZ_CP011774.1, read on the forward strand.
GAGCCGCCCGCGATGGTGACGCCAATTTCCAGCGCCCGCTGCTCGGCGTAGGTCAGGTTGACCGCCAGCACGTCGCGTTTTTTGTCCAGATGGATCATGTCCAGCAACTCGTCGGTGCGCTCGTTGGCGTCTTTCAGGCCCGACAAAAACTTCCAAAAACTGTACTTGTAACCCAGGCTCCAGAGCACCGCGCAGCGCAGGTTCTCAAACACGCTCAACTTGGGAAAGATGTTGGTGATCTGGAAGCTGCGCGACAGCCCCATGCGGTTGATCTCATAAGGCGTTTTGTTCTGAATGGCTTGGCCGTTCAGCAATATCTCACCGCTGGTCGGGCCAAAGCGGCCGCTGATCAGGTTAAAGAGCGTGGACTTGCCAGCCCCGTTGGGGCCGATGACGGCCACACGCTCACCCGCATTGACCGCCAGGTTGACGCCTCGGATGATTTCGGTCTTGCCGAAGTTCTTGCGTACGTCTTGGAGTTCGAGGGCGTAACTCATAAAGCCGTTTCCCTTCTCTTGATTTCTTTTTCGATGTCGGTTTGGATTTCGCCCCAGTCACGTGCAAACTGCCTGCGGGCCAGCTCGAACAAGCCCAAGCCCGTGAGCATCACAAAGGCCGAGCCGAACCAGCTGTCCAGGCTCTTGGCGTTGAGCGTGGCACCCATGAATTTCACCGTGTCACCCAAAGCCGAATTGAGCTGCAGGTGGTAGACCATCTCGATCATGGCCCCAGCCCCGGCCAGCATGACGATGGCCGTCACCCCCAGACCCAGGTAGCTGGTCCAGATCTGGCGCAACTTGCCAAACTTGGCCACCCGCAGGTTCATCATGATCAGGCTGGCAATGCCGCCTGGGGCATACATGACCATGAACAGGAACACGAGACCCAGATACAGCAGCCATGCCTTGGTCAGCTCGGACAGCAACACAAAGGCAATGATCATCAGCACCGCGCCGATGATGGGACCAAAGAAGAAGGTAGCCCCTCCCAAGAAGGTGAAGAGCAAATAGGCGCCCGAGCGCCCTGCCCCGACCACCTCTGCGGTCACGATTTCGAAGTTGAGTGCGCCCAAGCCCCCTGCAATGCCTGCAAAAAAGCCCGAGATGATGAACGCCGAATAGCGCACACGTTGTGTGTTGTAGCCAATGAACTCCACACGCTCGGGGTTGTCGCGCACAGCGTTCAAAATCCGGCCCAGCGGCGTTTGCGTGAAGGCGTACATCAGCGCCACACACACAAAGGTGTAGACCGCAATCAGGTAGTAAACCTGGATTTGGGGGCCGTAAGTGATGCCAAAGAAAGGCTGACCGGCCACCCGGTTGCCCGACACACCCGCCTCACCCCCGAAGAACTCCGAGAACATGAGCGACATGGCGAACACCAACTCGGCTACGCCCAGCGTGATCATGGCAAAGGGGGTACCCGATTTGCGGGTGGTAACCCAGCCCAGCAATATCGCAAAGCCCATGCCCGCCACACCGCCCACGATGGGCAGCAGACTGACTGGGATGTTGAGCTTGCCACCACTGACGGCATTGAGCGCGTGAATCGCCATGTAGGAGCCCAGGCCGGTGTAGACCGCATGGCCAAAGCTCAACATGCCGCCCTGCCCCAACAAGATGTTGTAGGACAGACAGGCGATGATGGCGATGCCCATTTGCGCCAACATGGTCACGGACAGGTTGCTGGTAAAAACCAGCGGCGAAGCCAACAGGACCAGAGCGAACAGGCTCCAGATGACCCAGCGGCCCACGTTGTAAGGTTTAAATTTGTATACAGCAGCCATGTCTTAACCCTCGCGTGTGCCCAAAAGACCCTTGGGCCGGAAGATCAGGATCAGCACCAAAAACAGGTAGGGCAAGATGGGCGCGACCTGCGACAGCGTGAGCTTGGCAAAGGAGTTTTCCTGTGTAGCGGCTGACAAGACCCAGCCCATGTCCTTGGCCAAGGACAAGAAGGAATAGTCAATGGCCACCGCAAAGGTCTGGATGACACCGATCAGGATCGAGGCCAGGAAAGCCCCCGACAAGGAGCCCATGCCACCCACCACCACCACCACGAAGATGACTGAGCCCACTGTGGCCGCCATGGCGGGTTCTGTGACAAAAGTGCTGCCACCAATTACGCCCGCCAGCCCGGCCAGGCCCGTGCCCGCACCAAACACCAGCATGAACACGCGTGGCACGTTGTGTCCGAGCGACTCCACCATTTCGGGGTGGGTCAGCGCAGCCTGAATGACCAAACCAATGCGTGTACGGGTGAGCAAGAGCCACAAGGACACCAGCATCAGCAGTGCCACCAGCATCATGAAGCCGCGTGTGGCAGGAAACGGTGAGCACACCACACGCACAGCCGCATCGGCTGCGCTGCACATCTCAGCAGGCGCTGCACCCCAAACCACACTCAAGCCGTTGGCCGAGTGGTTGATCAAGGTGAAGGCCGAACTGCGCAAAATTTCAGGTGGGGGGAACTCGACCGCCGTTCTGCCCCAAACCAACTGCACCAACTCCAGCACCACATAAGACAGGCCAAAGGTGACCAGCAATTCGGGCACATGGCCAAAGGGATGGACTTTGCGCAGCGTCAGGCGCTCAAACAAAGCGCCACAAGCCCCGACCAACAGCGGAGCAATGACCAGCGCTGGCCAAAAGCCGATCCATTCCGAAATGGTGTAGCCGAAATAGGCACCCACCATGTAGAAGCTCGCGTGCGCAAAGTTGAGCACGCCCATCATGCTGAAAATCAGCGTCAGCCCAGAGCTGAGCATGAACAACAACAGCCCGTAACTGAGGCCGTTGAGCATGGAGATGATGAAAAACTCCATCACAAACTTTCCAGACCCTGCAAGGTCTTACTGCGTTACCGAAAGTGGGTTGGCCCATGGCCAACCCGGTCTCTATGGGGCCCGAGAGCCCAAAAAAAAGCCCGATTTACCCTCAGGTGATCGGGCCTTGGCCCAGCCGCCCTGCCCTGATTGACCCCAGCGGGTCACCCAGCAACAGGCAGCGGCAGGGATTGCACCTTAGCCAGGACGCTTCATCTGGCAGCTGGTGGGTGTGCTGGAGACATAAGAAGGGAATTCCTTGACGGGTGCTAAAGTCATGCCGGTGTTCTCGGGGCTGTAGGGGAACTTCTTGTCGGCCTTTTGCCAGACCGTCATCCACAAAGGCTGCTGCATTTGGTGGTCAGTCTTGCGCATTTCCACATCACCGTGGTAGCTCTTGAACTTCAGGCCCGACAGAGCTGCGGCTACTTTGACAGGGTCGGTCGACTTGGCTTTGGCCATGGCTTCACCCAAGGCGCTGTAAATCGTGACCACAGAACCGGTGTAGAAGTCGTCGTTGAACTTTTGCTTGAACTCGGCCATCCACTTGCCCATGTCACCACCCATGTTGTAGTGGTTGTAGGCAATTTGATAAACACGACCTGCACCGGTTTGGCCTAAAGCCGTTGGTGTGCCCGTTACGCCTGTGTAGTAGGTGTAGAACTTGCCGTTGTAGCCGCCTTCGTTGGCCGCCTTGACCAGCAAAGCCAGGTCAGAGCCCCAGTTGCCGGTGATCACAGTGTCGGCACCCGAAGCCTTGATCTTGGCGATGTAGGGGGAGAAATCACGCACCTGGGCCAATGGATGCAGGTCTTCACCCACGATCTTGATGTCGGGGCGCTTGCGGGCCAGGTTTTCCTTGGCGAACTTGGCGACTTGGTGACCGTGTGAGTAGTTCTGGTTGAACAGGTACACGTTCTTGATGGCCGTGTCGTCCTTCATGAAGGTGGTCATGGCCTCAATCTTCATCGAGGTGTCGGCGTCAAAACGGAAGTGCCAGTAGCTGCACTTGCTGTTGGTGAAGTCGGGATCGACCGCAGAGTGGTTCAGGAAAATGATTTCCTTGCCGGGGTTGCGCTCGTTGTGCTTGTTGACGGCCTCGATCAAGGCGCCAGCCACGGAAGAACCGTTGCCTTGGGTGATGTAGCGCACACCTTGGTCCATGGCGGCCTTGAGCGCGTTCAAGCTCTCTGCAGGGCTCAACTTGTTGTCAATGCCGATGACCTCGAACTTGACACCTGCAGGGTTGGTCTTGCTGAATTTTTCAGCAAAAAACTGGAAGCTCTTGAGCTGGTTGCTGCCCACGGGGGCCATCAGGCCAGACAAAGGGTCAATCCAGGCGATTTTGACGGTTTCGCCTTTTTGCGCATAAGCGCCCAGGGAACAAGCGGCCAAAGCGGCAGCGGCGATCAAACGGTGTGTGGTTTTCATTCAAGGTCTCCTGCGTTGTGAATCTGAACACGGTCAGCGTAACCGTTGCTGACACAAATGCGCTCGGGGTTTGCACCTAATGCTTATCACCCGCGCGACTTGAGCGTGCATTTGGATGGCCGCCTTGGCTTGACGCGCATCACAGGCCAGGCAGCACGTAGTCAGCCAATTGCTCGCGCAAACGGGTCTTGAGCATCTTGCCGGTGCCCCCCAAAGGAATGGCATCGACAAAGACCACATCGTCCGGGATCTGCCATTTGGCGGTCTTGCCATCGTAAAAAGCGATGAGTTCTTCGCGGCTGAGCTCGTTGCCCGGTTTCTTGACCACACACACAATCGGCCGTTCGTCCCACTTGGGGTGGCGCATGCCAATACAGGCGGCCATGGCCACAGCCGGGTGCGCCATGGCGATGTTCTCCACATCGATCGAGCTGATCCATTCGCCGCCGGACTTGATCACGTCCTTGCTGCGGTCGGTGATCTGCATGAAACCGTCGGTGTCCATGGTGGCCACATCACCGGTCGGGAACCAGCCGTCCACCAAGGGGTTGCCGCCTTCTTGCTTGAAGTAAGACGCGATCACCCAAGGGCCTTTGACCAGCAAATCACCTGCAGACTTGCCATCGTGGGGCAGCTCACGGCCCTCGGCGTCCACAATTTTCATGTCGATGCCGAAAATGCAGCGTCCCTGCTTCATGCGCAGTTTCATCTGCGCGTCATCGGGCAGGCTCAGGTGCTTGTTTTTCAGGGTGCACACCGTGCCCAGCGGGCTGAGCTCGGTCATACCCCAGGCGTGCAACACATCCACGTTGTAGTCCTGGCGGAAGGCGTCGATCATGGCCGGTGGGCAAGCCGAGCCACCAATCACGGTGCGGTTGAGATGGCTGAACTTCAGACCCGCAGGCTTCATGTGGCCCAGCAGCATTTGCCACACGGTGGGCACGCCCGCCGCAAAGGTCACGCCTTCGGCTTCGATCAGTTCGTAAACCGACTTGCCGTCGAGCGCGGGGCCCGGAAAGACCAATTTGGACCCGGCCATGGCAGCGCTGTAAGGAATGCCCCAGGCGTTGACGTGGAACATGGGCACCACGGGCAAGATCGAATCCCGCGCCGAGATGCACATCGAGTCGGGCAAGGCGGCGGCGTAGGCGTGCAGCACGGTGGAGCGGTGGCTGTACAAAGCGCCCTTGGGATTGCCGGTGGTGCCGCTGGTGTAGCAGAGGCTACAGGCGGTGTTCTCATCCAGCTGGGGCCATGTGTAGGTGCTGGGCTGCTGGCCCATCCAGGCCTCGTAGCTCACCAAGTTCGGGATACCGGTGCCCTCGGGAAGTTTATCGGCGTCGCACAGCACCACGTACTGGGTCACGGTCTTGCAATGGGGGTGCAATGCCTGCACCAGCGGTAAAAACGTCATGTCAAAGCACAGAATCTGATCTTCGGCATGGTTGGCGATCCAGGCCATCTGCTCAGGGTGCAGGCGCGGGTTGATGGTGTGCAGCACACGGCCCGAGCCGCTCACGCCGAAATACAACTCCAAATGGCGGTATCCGTTCCAGGCCAAGGTGGCAATGCGTGCGCCTTGCGGCACCTTCTGGGCGTCGAGGGCGTTGGCGACTTGGCGCGAGCGACGGGCCACATCGGCCCAGGCGTAACGGTGGATGTCTCCCTCCACGCGGCGCGAAACGATTTCGCTGTCGCCGTGGTGTTTTTCCGCAAAGTCGATCAGTGAAGAAATCAGCAGTGACTGCTGTTGCATCAATCCCAGCATGGGGCGCTCCTGTCAGGTGGAAGGTTTTGAACCGATTCATTGTGCACCCGAGTTCGGTCGTAACCGGGCCTAAAACCCGCCAAACCGAGGGTGCTTGTCAAGGGCGTGACAATCACCTTCATGTTATCTGCCCCTTCGGAAACCTCTGCCCGTTCACCTCAGGCCTTGCCTGTGCTGGACTGGACACACCGCCTGACCCAACTGGGCACCCGTTTTTTCACGCCCCTGCAGCCTACGCCGGTGGCCGCACCGCGCTGGGCCGCCCGCAACGACCCCTTGCGCACCGAACTGGGCTGGCCCGCCGAGCTGTTCGACGACGACCACCTGCAAGCCTTTGCGGGCAATGCGCTGATGGTGGGCTCCCAGCCGCTGGCCACGGTGTACAGCGGCCACCAGTTTGGTCAATGGGCCGGACAACTGGGCGACGGACGGGCGATTTGGCTGGGTGAGGCGGCGTCGGCCCAAGGCACACAGGAAATTCAACTCAAAGGCGCGGGTCGAACGCCCTACTCGCGCGGCGGCGATGGCCGCGCCGTGCTTCGCTCGAGCATCCGGGAGTATTTGTGCAGCGAAGCCATGCATGGCTTGGGCATTGCCACCACCCGGGCCTTGTGCCTGGTGGCTTCACCCGAACCCGTGCGGCGAGAAACCATGGAAAGCGCCGCGATCGTCACCCGGGTTGCCCCCAGTTTTTTGCGCTTCGGGCACTTTGAGCATTTTTCTGCCCAAGGCGACACCGATAGCCTGCGCATCTTGGCCGACCACGCGATAAGCCACCACCTGCCCGAGTGCAATGAACGCGCTGTGCTTTGGCAAGGCAATGTGTATGCCGCTTTGCTGGACGTGGTGCAAGAGCGCACAGCCCGGCTGCTGGCGCAATGGCAGGCCGTGGGCTTTTGCCACGGTGTGATGAACACCGACAACATGAGCCTCTTGGGCCTGACGATCGACTACGGCCCCTTCCAGTTCATGGATGGCTTTGACCCGGGCCACATCTGCAACCACTCGGACCACCAAGGGCGCTACGCCTACGGACGCCAGCCGAACGTGGCCTATTGGAACCTCTACTGTCTGGCGCAGGCGCTGGCCCCCTTGATCGACGACCACGACATGACGCTGCAGGTACTCGAAGGCTACAAGAGCCAGTTCCCGCGCTTTTTGGGTGACGCCATGCGGGCCAAACTGGGCTTGTCGGGAGCTTTGGCGCCCGAATCCGAACGCGAAAACGACTGGACGCTGGTCGAAGACGTGATGCAGCTCATGGCGGCTGAAAAAGTTGACTTCACCCTCTTTTGGCGTCAACTGAGCCTTGCGGTAGTGCACCAGTCGCAGGCCCCCTCATTGACCAACACGGGCTGGAGCGCTGTGACCGACTTGGTGCTGGACCGACCTCGCCTGCTGGAATGGCTGGCGCGGTACACCACCCGGGCGGGGCAGGCCCATTTTTCTTCGATGGGCGAGGTCATGCTGCGCACCAACCCCAAGTTTGTGCTGCGCAACCACCTGGCCGAGATCGCCATCCGCAAGGCCCAAACGGGTGACTTTTCTGAAATCGACACCCTGCACAACTTGTTAAAGTCACCCTTTGACGAGCACCCGGGCTTTGAAGCCTACGCCGCCCTGCCCCCCGATTGGGCCGATCAACTGGAAATCAGCTGTTCATCATGAGCAAAATCACCAAAACCGACCAAGAGTGGCGCGAGCTGCTCGCCGCCAAAGGCGCCGAGCCTGTGGCCTATGCCGTCACCCGCCAAGCGGCCACCGAGCGGCCGTTCACGGGCAAATACGAGGGCCATTGGTCCAGCGGCATTTACCGCTGCATTTGCTGCGATGCCGAACTGTTCAAGTCGGGCACCAAGTTTGACGCGGGCTGCGGATGGCCGAGCTTTTCTCAACCCGCCTCCGAAGGGGCCATCGAAGAGCGTGTGGACACCAGCCACGGCATGCGCCGGGTGGAAACCGTGTGCGCCCAGTGCGGTGCACACCTGGGCCATGTGTTCGAGGATGGCCCAGCCCCCACGGGCCTGCGTTACTGCATGAACTCCGCTTCGTTAGACTTCGAGCCTTCTTGACCGACCCCGGCGGCGCTTCTGTGCGCAGCCTCTCACCTTTTTCCATGAAACTCCTCCTCGACTTTTTTCCCATCCTGCTGTTCTTTGGTGCGTACAAGATGGCCGACATCTACACCGCCACAGCGGTGCTGATGGGCGCGACCGTCTTGCAAACCGCCATCATTTACAAAATGGACGGCAAGCTGCAGACCATGCACAAGATCACGCTGGTGCTGGTGCTGGGCTTTGGTGCCCTCACCTTGAGCCTGCACGATGAGCGCTTCATCAAGTGGAAACCCACCTTGTTGTACTCGGGCCTGGCCATCGCCTTGGCTGTGGCCCACTGGTTTTTGAAGAAAAACTTCCTGCACATGCTGCTGGGCACGCAACTGCAGTTGCCCCACGCTGTGTGGAACCGCCTGAACCTGTCGTGGATGCTGTACTGCGTGTTCATGGCCGCCATCAACGCCTATGTGGCCCACTACTTCAGCACCGAAGACTGGGTGAACTTCAAACTTTGGGGTTATGTCTTCCCGCTGGTCTTCATCCTCGGCCAAGGGCTTTACATTTCGCGCTACTTGCCCAAAGACGAAGGTGACCAGAAATGAGCACCCAAACTTTACCCCTGAGCGCCCAAATCCACGCCCGCTTGACCGAGCGCCTGCAGCCCACCGCGCTGCGTGTGATCGATGAAAGCGCTCAGCATGCGGGCCACGTGGGCGCCAACGACAGTGGCGAAGGCACCCACATGCGGGTGTGCATTGCCTCGCCTTTGTTTGCTGGCATCGGCCGCGTTCAGCGCCATCGCCTTGTGTATGATGCGCTGCAAGATTTCATTGACCAAGGCTTGCACGCTTTGGCCATCGAGCTGATCTGAACCGGGCCGTCACCTTGGGGTGGCAGCCCCTTTTTTTGAACCCTAGACCTTTCTCTGACACCCGTCTCTTAGGAAAACACGATGAAAAAGCAAATGCTCAGCGCCGCTATGGTGGCCTTGCTGGCGTCCCCCGTTCTGGCGCAAAACCTGGCTGTGGTCAACGGCAAGCCTGTACCTTCTTCGCGCGTGAAAGCGCTTCAGCAGCAGGTCGAGGCTTCAGGCCGCCCGGTCACCCCCGAAGTGATGGCCCAGATCAAGGAAGAGCTGATCGCCCGCGAAGTCTTCATGCAAGAGGCCCGCAAGCGCGGCCTCGACGCCAGTGACGATTACAAATCACAGCTGGAACTGGCTCGCCAGACGATTCTGATTCGTCAGTTGTTTGCCGACTTCCAAAAGAAAAACCCTGTCACTGACGCCGACATCAAGGCTGAGTACGACAAGTTCGCCAAGGAAAACGGCGGCAAGGAATACCGCGCCCGCCATATCTTGGTGGAGACCGAATCCGATGCCAAAGCTTTGATCGCCGAGATCAAAAAAGGCGGTAGCTTTGAAGAGTTGGCCAAAAAGGCCTCCAAAGATCCAGGCTCCGGCGCCAACGGTGGTGACCTGGATTGGGCCGCAGCCGGCAGCTATGTGCCCGAGTTCTCTGACGCCATGGTGAAATTGGCCAAGGGCCAAATGACCGACGCGCCCATCAAGAGCCAGTTTGGTTTCCACATCATCCGTGTGGACGATGTGCGTGAGGCCCAGTTGCCCAAGCTCGACGAGGTCAAGCCTCAGATTTCCCAACAATTGCAGCAGCAAAAACTGGCCAAGTTCCAGGAAGACCTTCGCGCCAAAGCCAAGATCCAGTGATCGGGTCTTTGACACTTTGAAAAACGCGACTTCGGTCGCGTTTTTTGTTTTTTAGGTTGCAGTGGCGCTGATGTCAAAAGGGATGGGTGCGTCCAGGGGCTCAGAGGCGCTTCGCTTTGCCACATCGCCCCGGCCAGCGCCCATCTCTTCTGTTTTGAGCGCAACGGGAAAATGACAATGCGTTAATCACCCGACGACAATCAAACGCTAAACGGTTGGTCCATCGCCCTGAAGTGGTGGGCACTGGCCGGGGCGATGTGGCAAAGCGAAGCGCCTCTGAGCCCCGGCCAGTGCCCGCCGCTTCAGGGCTCCCCCAAGTACTAATGGGCAAACCCATGGCTAAAAAGACACAAGCTGGGATAATCCCAGCCCATGCAGCCCCACCACCTCGAACTCCTCGCCCCCGCCCGCACCTTCGACATCGGCATCGAAGCCATCAACCATGGCGCCGATGCGGTCTACATTGGTGGGCCTTCTTTTGGAGCGCGGTCCACGGCAGACAACTCGGTGCAAGACATCGCCAAGCTGGTGCACTACGCGCACCGCTTTCACAGCCGAATTTTTGTCACGCTCAACACCATCTTGCGTGACGACGAGCTCGAAGGTGCCCGTAAACTGGCTTGGCAGTTGTACGACGCAGGTGTCGACGCGCTCATCATCCAAGACATGGGCTTGCTCGAGATCGACATGCCGCCGATCCAGCTGCACGCCAGTACGCAAACCGACATCCGCACGCCCGAAAAAGCCAAGTTCTTGCAAGACTCAGGTTTGAGCCAGATCGTGCTCGCCCGCGAACTCACGCTGCCGCAGATCAGTGCGATCCGTGACGTGATCGACACCGAGCGCACGGTGATTGAATTTTTTGTACACGGCGCTTTGTGTGTCGCATACAGTGGCCAGTGCTTCATCAGCCACGCCCACACCGGGCGCAGCGCCAACCGGGGTGACTGCTCTCAAGCCTGCCGCTTGCCCTACGAAGTCAAAGACGCACAAGGTCGCATCGTGGCGCACGACAAGCATGTGCTGAGCATGAAGGACAACAACCAGAGCGAGAACCTGCGCGATCTGGTGGACGCGGGCATCCGCAGCTTCAAAATCGAAGGCCGCTACAAAGACATGGCCTATGTGAAAAACATCACGGCCCATTACCGCAAGCTGTTTGACGAAGTGTTGACCGAACGCCCCGAACTGGCGGCGTCTTCACATGGCCGCACCACCTTCAGTTTTGAGCCCGATCCGAACCAGAACTTCAACCGCGAGTTCACCGACTACTTTGTGCAAGGCCGCAAAGAAGACATCGGCGCTTTTGACACGCCCAAAAACCCCGGCCAAACCATCGGTTGGGTGAGCAAGGTCACGCCCGAGCACGTTGAGATCACCACCGACGACCCGGCCACCGAGCTGCACAACGGCGATGGCCTGTGCTACTACGACCTGCAAAAAGAGCTGGTGGGCTTGCAGATCAACCGCGCTGAAGCCACCAAGGCCAAGGGCGTTTGGAAACTCTTCCCCAAAGACCCGATGGACGGCTTCAAGGACTTGAGAAAAGGCGTTCAGGTCAACCGCAACCGTGACATGAGCTGGGTGCGCACGCTGGACAAAAAGTCTGCTGAGCGCCGAATGGGCGTGTGGATGCAGTTGGTCGAAAATGACAAGGGCCTGCAACTGACCTTGACCGACGAAGCAGGCCATACCGGCTCTGCCCAAATGGCCATTGCCTGGCAAGAGCCCAAAGACGCCGGGCAAGCGGAAGACAAACTCAAAACCGCCTTGGGCAAACTGGGCGACACCCTGTTTGAGCCGCTGGATGTTCAAGTTGCCCTGCCCCGCCCCTGGTTTGTGCCGCCTTCCCAGCTCAACGCCTTGCGCCGCGACGCCGTGCAAGCCCTGGAAACAGCCCGCGCGGAAGGCTTGCATCGCCTGCCGCGTGCGGTGCCGGTGGAGCCGCCTGTGCCCTATCCCGAGGACACCCTGACCTACCTGGCCAATGTCTTCAACCAGAAAGCCCGTGACTTTTACGCCAAGCACGGCGTCAAGGTGATCGCTGCCGCCTATGAGGCGCAAGAAGAGTTGGGCGAAGTCAGCCTGATGATCACCAAACACTGTGTGCGTTTTAGCCTCAGCCTGTGCCCCAAACAGGCCAAAGGCGTGACCGGCGTGCAAGGTACGGTGAAGGCCGAGCCCATGCAACTCATCAATGGCAAGGAAAAACTCACCCTGCGTTTTGACTGCAAACCTTGCGAAATGCATGTGGTCGGCAAGATCAAGAAGTCGGTGCTGAATGCGGTGCCGGAAAGCCCTGTTCAGTTCTACAAATCAAGGCCGATCGTCGGACTTCACTGATTCGAAAGGATCAGTCCAGCCACTCCCAAGCTCGGAGTCGATAGCTGCCATCAGGCTGGCGCCAAACCGTGGCGCTGACGCTACGGCTGGTGCCATCGAGCGTTACCTGCAGCTGAAGTTCGAAGTTCAGACCTGCCACCACCTGCTGGCGGGCTTGGGTCACGTCTTTGTAAAGCACCCTCGCCTTGTTTTGAACGGCAAAAGTCTGAACCGCAAAACGGGCGGCTTCTTGCACCTCGGGGCTGAAAGCATCCGCTGGTGCCCAAGCACCTCCCACAGGCGCTGCCTCGGAATGTGGCGCCGGATCAGTCCTTGGTTTTTCGGGACTGCAGGCCACTATCAAGCCACAAACCAGGACAGCTGACAGTCTGGACAAACTCAGCATCGCCGCCTGCTCAACCCAAGGGTTTGAACAACTCGTTCAGGTCCGACTCACCAAACAGCGGCTCTTTGCGCTGCACCGCACCCGCGTACATGTCTTGCGCCAGTTGCGCTTTGCGCTCTTGCAGGGCCAGCATGCGTTCTTCAATCGTGCCTTGGGCCACGAGTTTGAGCACCCACACGCTTTGGGTTTGGCCGATGCGGTGGGCACGGTCAGTGGCTTGGTTTTCTACAGCTGGGTTCCACCAAGGATCGTAATGGATCACCGTGTCGGCCTGTGGCAGGTTCAGCCCCACACCCCCGGCTTTGAGGCTGATGAGGAACAATGGCACCTGCCCACTGGTGAATTGGTCAATGATGGCGTCGCGGTTTTTGCTTTGGCCCGTGAGCTTGACCCAGGGGATGCCCAAGCGCGGCAACTCTTGCTCGATCAAACTCAGCATGTGGGTGAATTGCGAGAACAGCAAAATTTTCCGTCCTTCTGCCACCATCTCGGGCAACATGTCCAGAAGTTGCTCCAGTTTGGCCGATTGCTGCACCTGACTGGCTGCGCCCAGTTTGAGCAGGCGCGGGTCGCAACACACTTGGCGCAGTTTGAGCAGCGCATCCAGAATCGTGATTTGAGATTTGGCCAATCCCTGCGCGTTCAGCGCATCCCGCACAGTTTTTTCCATGCCCAAACGGATGGTTTCGTACAGGTCCGCCTGTTGGCCTTGCAGCGGCACAGGCATGAGCGTTTCGATTTTGGGTGGCAGCTCGCTGGCCACCACGTCTTTGGTGCGGCGCAGCATGAAGGGCGTGATGCGCTTGCGCAGCTGATCCATTTTTTCGCTGTTGCCTTGGCGCTCGATGGGGTTGCGAAACAGCTCGACAAAGCGTTTTTGGCTGCCCAAAAAGCCGGGCATCAAAAAGTGGAACAGGCTCCACAACTCGCCCAAGTGGTTTTCCATGGGCGTGCCCGACAAGCACAGGCGGTGCTTGGCCGGGATGTCGCCCACGGTTTGCGCAGCGTGGGTATTGGCATTCTTGATGTTTTGGGCTTCGTCCAACACCAGCAGGTGCCAATCGATGGCTATCCACAACTCGCGGTCACGGTGTAACAAAGAGTAAGGGGTCAGGACAATGTCGAAACCGCTCAGGTCTTGCGCCGTCTCATGGCGCGACAGGCCATGGTGGATATGGTTGCGCAGGCTGGGGCAAAAGCGGGCCGCTTCACGCTGCCAGTTGCCGAGCAAACTCACCGGGGCCACGATCAGTGCTGGCTGCGTGAGCCGACCCGCTTCTTTCTCGGTCAGGATGTGCGCCAAGGTCTGCAAGGTTTTGCCCAGGCCCATGTCATCGGCCAAGATGCCCGCCAGATGGTGCGTGCGCAAAAACTGCAACCAATTGAGGCCCTGCTGCTGGTAAGGTCGCAAAGTCGCTTTCAAGCTGGCGGGTACGGGCACCTCGGGCAGGCTGTCGAGGCCACGCATTTGCTGCACCAGATTCATCAGACTTTGAGCGCCCGCCCAAGTCACACCTTCGCCCAAAGATGCGGCCGTTCGCAGCGCATCCAAGCGCGACAGGCGCATTTCATCACCACCCCAATCACGCCCACGCTCTGACACCAGCTCCATCAGGGTGCTCAGCCAAGGCGCGATCTTGGCGGTGGGCAGTTTCACAAAGCCCTCGCCTTGCAAGTCGGGAAGGTACAAATACGGCGGCAAGGCTGCCTTGTCGCCCTCGGCTGTTGCGTGGCTGATTTTTGCAAGGGTCGTCAAAATCGTGGGCACCCAAGGCAAGATGTTCACGCGTTCGCCATCGATGTCCATGCCCAGCGACAAGTCAAACCAGGGTGAGGTTTCCGGTGCTTCAGCGTCACCCGACAAGTCGATGTGCACGTCGTCGGCTTGGCGCAACCATGAGGTCCCCCCCGAGATGAAGTTCACGTCCAGACCCGCTTGGCGCAGCGGTGCAAAGTCGTTCTCAACCCACTCCAGCCAGCGCTGCTGCGACTGCTCGGGCGGCAACACCAGCATGTTGGCATCGAAAGTGATCAGGCCCAGGGCAGCGATGGCCTCGCAGGCTTTGCGCTCGCTGGGCAGGTCGCGCAGCAACATCCGCGCTTGTAAACCCTGCCCTACCAGGACGCGGTTTTGTGTGCCCGGCCAAAAGCCGCGGTGGCCGTCGTAGTCAAACGTCAATTCGGCCAAAAACAAGCCCTGTAAGCCGCGGTCTGCCGGGTGCGCGGGCGCAATGTCGAGCACGGCACGGGGCTTGACGTCCCGAATTTCGGGCATCTTTTGGATCACAGGTGGCAAAGGCACCGGGCCCAAACGTTCGAGCAACTGGTTTTGAAACTTGAAGGCCACACTTTCAGGCATCACAGGCGAGTTGGTCAAGACTTGCAGCTCGTTGGCGCTTAAGCCCTGCGTGTCCAAAGGTCCACACAGGCCTTGAGCTGTGTCCATGAAAAAAGGCGGTTGGTTCAGACCAAACACCACGCCCGGGCGCTGCGGCTGCATGCTCAGCTGCCAGCCATCGGGCTGGTGGTCTTCGCTCTTGACTTCGCGCCAGGTTCCCACCAAGGCTTCGGGGGCGTCTTGCCAGCGCAAAGGGATGCCATCGTCTGACACCAAACGACCGGTTTGGCTGCACAGCTGCAACAACAATTTGCCAGGCATGCCGTGCAGCTTGACCTCGGCCTGAAACCCGTACGAGCTGAAACTGCTGGCAGGCGGACAAGCTTTCAACAGGTCAAAAATATCGCGGTCCAGCGGGCTGCTGGTTTGCCAGATCGGATCGTGCGCCGAGGGTTCACTGCTGAGCTTTTTGGTTTTACCCCACTCGCCATTGCGCTTTTGTGCGGCCCGTTTCACGGCCAAATGGAACACAGGCTTGTAAGCGGTTTGGACAACGGACAAGCTGTACACAAATTGGTCGTGCGTGCTGCCGGGCAAGGCGTAAGCGCTTGGGCCGTTGGCATTTTCCAGCCGGTTCAGCCAGTCGCGGACCTGGTATTCGGCGTGGCTCAGGGCCCGCTCTTTTTCCATTTGGGAGCGGCGCTCCAGGACTTCGGCCGATGGACCATCGGGCCCCCATTCGTCGAGGAGGGCCAAGCCCTGCATCGAAGCCAAGATGCCCAACGCTGCACCGTGCTTGCAATAACGCCCCACCGGACAGGTGCAGCCACTGCGCCACTCGCTCAAGTTGCCACCCGCACTGACCCGCAGCTCGGCATTGACCGTGTAGGGGTGTGCATCGTTGCCTTGAACCTGACCCTGTAAACGCCATCCATCGCCATCGGGGGTCAGTTGAGAACACAAGACTTGGTCTTGCAAGTACAAGGTCGTGCCGCGTGACCAAGCACCCTGGTCAAAGTAAAAAGACAGTTGCGAGGGTGGGAACCACTGAGCGGTGTTGGTGGACTTCATGCGTGACAAATCAGCCCACCCACTTGCGGGCGTTTTGCCACACGCGCAGCCACGGGCTGGCCGATGAGATGTCGCCACTCGTCCAGCTCATCTGCACGTTGCGGAACACGCGCTCGGGGTGCGGCATCATGGCCGTGAAGCGCCCATCCAAGGTGGTCACGGCTGTCAGGCCGCCCGCGCTACCGTTCGGGTTGAACGGGTAAGCCTCGGTGGCTTGGCCATGGTTGTCCACAAAGCGCATGGCACCAATGGCTTGGGCTGGGTTGCCCCGGTGCTTGAAGTTGGCAAAGCCTTCGCCGTGTGCCACCGCAATCGGCAAGCGGCTGCCCGCCATGCCTTGCAAAAACAAGCTGGGCGATTCCAGCACCTCGACCATCGACAGACGCGCTTCAAAACGCTCGCTCTGGTTGGTGGTAAAGCGCGGCCAAGCCTCGGCGCCCGGGATGATGTCGGCCAGTTCGGCAAACATCTGGCAGCCGTTGCACACGCCCAGGCCAAAGGTATCGTTGCGGCCAAAGAAGCCCTTGAACTGCTCGGCCAAGGCCGGGTTAAAGGTGATGCTGCGCGCCCAGCCGATGCCCGCGCCCAGCGTGTCGCCGTAGCTGAAACCGCCGCAAGCGACCAGACCTTTGAAATCGGCCAAGTTGGCGCAGCCCGATTGCAGGTCGGTCATGTGCACATCGTGCGATTCGAAACCTGCCTTGTGGAAGGCGTAGGCCATTTCCACATGCGAGTTGACGCCCTGCTCGCGCAGGATCGCCACCTTGGGGCGCGACAAATTCAGGAAGGGCGCAGCCACGTTGTCAGTCGGGTCAAAGCTCAGCGCCACATGCATGCCGGGATCGCTGGCTTCGCCTGTGGCAGCGTGCTCGGCATCGGCGCAAGCGGGGTTGTCGCGCTGCTGGCAAATCTTCCAGCTCACGCTGTCCCAGACCTGGTGCAGGTCTTCGAGCTTGGCGGTAAACACCTCTTTGGTGTCGCGCCAAATGCTGAGTTCGCCCACACCTTTTTGGATGGTCGATTGCACGGGGCGGGTCTTGCCGATCACATGCGTGTGCTTGGACAAGCCGTGTTCGCGCAGGGTTTGCAGCACCGCGTTTCGGTCTGCCGTGCGTACCTGGATCACCACGCCCAGCTCTTCGTTGAACAAGGCCTTGAGGGTGAGCTCGTCGCGGCGGGCACTGACCTGGCCCGCCCAATTCTTGGCGTCACCATGGTCGGCGCGGCTGTCAGAAATGCCGTCGCCCTCGGTGACCAGCATATCCACATTGAGGGCCACACCCACATGGCCTGCAAAAGCCATTTCGGCCACAGCGGCGAGCAAGCCGCCGTCGCTGCGGTCGTGGTAGGCCAGGATCTGGCCTTTTGCACGCAAGGTGTTGATGGCCTTGACCAAATTCACCAGCGCTTGCGGGTCTTCGAGATCGGGCACGCTGTTGCCAAACTGGCCCAGCACCTGGCCCAGCACGCTGCCGCCCATGCGGTTGCGGCCTTGGCCCAAGTCGATCAGCAACAAGCTGGTGTCATCGGTTTTTGCGTCCAGCTGCGGCGTGAGCGTGCCGCGCACGTCGCTCAGGCTGGCAAAGGCAGTGATGATCAGGCTCACGGGCGATGTGACCTTGTGGGTCTCACCCTGATCGGTCCACTGTGTGCGCATCGACAAGCTGTCTTTGCCCACCGGGATCGAGACGCCCAGCGCAGGGCACAGTTCCATGCCCACGGCCTTGACGGTTTCGTACAAAGCGGCGTCTTCGCCCGGTTCGCCGCAAGCGGCCATCCAGTTGGCCGACATCTTCACGCGGGGCAGCTCGATGGGCGCGGCCAGCAAATTGGTGATGGCCTCGGCCACGGCCATGCGGCCGGACGCTGCAGCGTTGAGCGAGGCCAGCGGCGTGCGCTCGCCCATGCTCATCGCTTCGCCCGTAAAGCCCGCGTAGTCGGCCAAGGTCACGGCCACATCGGCCACGGGCACTTGCCAAGGGCCGACCATCTGGTCGCGGTGCGTCAGGCCACCCACGGCGCGGTCACCGATGGTGATGAGGAAACGCTTGGAGGCCACGGTGGGGTGGCTCAGCACGTCAATGACCGCCTTTTGTAGCGACACACCTGTCAGGTCCATGGCGGGCGACTGGCGCACCACGGTCGTCACATCGCGGTGCATTTTGGGCGGCTTGCCCAGCAGCACATCCATGGGCATGTCCACGGGCGACTCTTGCCCTTTGTCTTCCAGCACCAATTGGCGCTCTTCTGTGGCCACACCGATCACCGCAAATGGGCAACGCTCGCGTTCGCAAAAAGCGGTGAATTGCGCCAAAGACTCGGGCGCAATCGCCATCACGTAACGTTCTTGGCTTTCGTTGGACCAGATTTCTTTGGGCGACAGGCCGGATTCTTCGAGCTTGACGGCGCGCAAATCAAAGCGTGCGCCCCGGCCTGCGTCGTTGGTCAGCTCGGGGAAGGCATTAGACAAACCGCCCGCGCCTACGTCGTGAATGGCGAGGATCGGGTTATTGGCACCTTGCGCCCAGCAGTGGTTGATGACCTCTTGCGCCCGGCGCTCGATCTCGGGATTGCCGCGCTGCACCGAGTCAAAGTCGAGGTTGGCGGCGTTGGTGCCCGTGGCCATGGAGCTGGCTGCACTGCCGCCCATGCCGATGCGCATGCCAGGGCCACCCAATTGAATGAGCAAACTGCCCGCCGGAAATTCAATCTTTTGGGTTTGCTCGGCGTCGATCTGACCCAGACCGCCCGCGATCATGATGGGCTTGTGGTAACCCCGCACCACACCGTCCACGGTCTGCTCGTACTCGCGGAAATAGCCCAGTAAATTGGGGCGGCCAAACTCGTTGTTGAAGGCCGCGCCACCCAAAGGGCCTTCGGTCATGATTTGCAGGGGGCTGGCGATGTGCTCGGGTTTGCCACCGGCTTGGTCGGACATACCGCCCCAGAGTTTGGACACGGTGAAGCCGCTCAAACCCGCCTTGGGCTTGGAGCCACGGCCTGTAGCGCCCTCATCGCGGATCTCGCCGCCCGCACCCGTGGATGCGCCGGGGAACGGTGAAATCGCGGTGGGGTGGTTGTGTGTCTCGACCTTCATCAACACATGGTGCAAGGCTTGTTCGCTCTGGTAAGCCGCGCCCTGCCCTGACGTTCTGGCCACAAAGCGCTCCACCGTGTGGCCTTCCATCACCGAAGCGTTGTCTGAATAAGCCACCACCGTGTGCTGGGGGCTGAGCTGGTGCGTGTTGCGGATCATGCCGAACAGGCTCTTGGGCTGGGCCACGCCGTCAATGGTGAACTCGGCGTTGAAAATTTTGTGGCGGCAGTGCTCGCTGTTGGCCTGCGCGAACATCATCAACTCCACATCGGTGGGGTTGCGATTCAGTCCTGTGAAGGCTTTGACCAAGTAGTCGATTTCGTCATCGGCCAAGGCCAGGCCCCAGGTTTTGTTGGCCTCTTCCAAAGCAGCGCGACCGCCACCCAAGACATCCACATGGTCCATGGGCGCGGGTTCCAAGGCTGTGAACAAAGCCGCGGCATCACCTCGGCTGGGCATGGCCGACTCGGTCATGCGGTCGTGCAGCACTGCGGCCACCTGACCTAATTGCTCTGCAGTCAATTTGGCTGTGCTGAGCAAGCCCGATTTCAAGGTCAAGCGGTATTCGGTCAAGCGCTCCACGCGGCGCACATCAAAACCGCAGTTGTGGGCGATGTCGGTGGCCTTGGACGCCCAGGGCGAGACGGTGCCGATGCGCGGGCTGACCACGATCACCGGGCCATCGCCGGGGCCTGCGTAAGGCTCGCCGTAGGTCAGCAGTGCTGCCAGGGTGTGTTTTTGGGCGTCCTGCAAAGGGGCGGTGGTGGCCACCAGATGCACAAAACGGGCGTTGATGCCTTGGATGTGTGGCGAGATTTCTGCCAGACGGGGCAAAAGCTGGGCAATGCGAAAGTCGCTGAGGGCGCTGGCGCCTTCGAAAGTCGTGATGTGCAGGGACACGGGGTGGCCTTGTGAAGAGACGGGAAACCGTAGCGCCGGGGCCGCTGACTGGGGCTGGCCGGCAAAGGCATTATTTTAACGGGGGAAACCCTGATCCGGCAGCGATTTGGGCAGATTCAGCAACGGTCTGCCGCCAGAAAAAAAGCCGTGCTGCAGACGTAGCACGGCTTGAGGACTCAGATCAGGCCAAAGCAATCAACCCAGCACCGAAGTCGCCTCCATCTCGCGCCGGATTTTGTAGGCGTGCGTCGTCGTGTCCATGGCCACATCGTCCCAAGTCAGACTCTGGCCTTTGGCCACGGGGCGAATGACCTTGACACCGTGCGCCAGGCCCAGCGGCACGCCACCCATGCCCTTGGAGGTGGCCGCAGGCAGCAGCTTGCCCCAGACGGTGTAACCGCCCTCGCCGTCCAGCATGTCGCCGGGCTTCAAGTCGCGCTTGGCGGTGGCCACCACGTCGGCGTTCCAGCCGATGGCCACACCCGTGGGTTCGTTGCGCAGGGCGACACTCGCCACGCTCACGCCCACTTCGAGGCCAATCAGGTGCCAGCGTTTGTAGAGCGTGAAGTAACGGCCCGAGGGGTCGGTGTGCGCGTTGTACTCTTCAAAGCAGTTCTTGATGTAGTCGGTCTCGGCTTCGACCGTGACCCACACGCCCATGCGGATGTCGTAGGGGATTTTTCGGCCATCTGTTTCTAGGCTCGAGATCACCTCCACCATGCCCTTGCGCTCCAGCACACCGCCTTCCGAGATCGGACGGGTGACGTAGGGAATGTCTTCCACGCTGGCGGGCGGGTAGAGCAAACCGTTGCTAGGCACACCCAAACCAGTGGCATTCGACACCGCCGTGCTCTCGATCGAGGGCTTGGAGCCGTCCAAAAAGCTGTTGAACATTTTGGGATTGAGGCCGCCGCGCTCGGCTTGCTCGGGCGTCAAACCGTAATAGCCCCACACCGTCTCGGGCGTGGATTCACTGAAGTGCGGCAGCCATTTGTGCCCACGGCCTGCGGCCACGACCGGAAATCCGCAAGTGCGGGCCCAATCGACCAAGTCACAAATCAATGCAGGCTGGTCACCAAAGGCCAGCGAATACACCACGCCCGCCGTCTGGGCGCGGGTGGCCAGCAAGGGGCCACAAAAGGCGTCGGCTTCCACCGTGACGTTGACCACATGTTTGCGGTGGGCAAAAGCTTCCAGAATGTGGTCCACCGCGTGCAGGGGCGATCCGGTGCATTCCACGATAACGTCCACCGCCGGGTGACGCACCAAGCTTTGCCAGTCGTCGCCCACATATGTCTTGCCATGTTTGACCGCGTCATCCAAGCTGCTGGCCGTGAGGCGCTCCGCTTCCCAGCCCACGCGGGCCAGGTTGGTGCAGGCGTTGTCGGGCGACAGGTCGGCAATGCCCACCAGGTGCACACCGGGCGTGCGGGGAATCTGCGCCAAGTACATGGAGCCGAATTTGCCCGCGCCAATCAGGCCGATGCGGATTGGGCGGTTTTCAGCGGCGCGTTGCAGGAGTTTGGCGTGCAGGTTCATGCGGCTTCTTTCAAAACATCGAGCGAGGTTTTCAGAGCGCTTTCGGGCATGCCGCCCTTCCAAGGCAGGTCTACCGGGTAGCTGTTGACCAAGCAATCGTCGGGCAAGCAGCTGATGGGCGTGAAGTCGCGGTGGGCGATGTATTCGGGGCGCTTGTGGCGGCGGATGTGGTTGGACACGGCGCACAGGCTCAGGTACACACTCACCCGGTTCCAAGGCGAGAGGTTGCTGGCCGAGGCGTGCACCAAGCAGCTGTGGAACAGGATCATGGAGCCCGCTGGCCCGGTGGGGCTGACAATGCCACCTTCTTTGCCGCCCGCCCGCTCCACCAACTGGGTAATCAGGTCGTTGTCCACCGTCCACAGGGGGTAGCTGGTGGTCGATAGATCGTGTTTGGCCTCGACCACGCCCTTTTTATGGCTGCCGGGAATGAACATCAGCGGGCCGTTGAAGGGGTTCACGTCGTCCAAGAAAATCGCCACGTTCATGGCCCGCTCGGTGGGCATCATGTCGTCGTTCAGCCAGGTGCCGTAGTCTTGGTGCCACTGCCACACATCGCCCTCAAAAGCCATCTTGCCGTTGATCTTGAACTGGTGCATGTACAACTCTTCGCCAAACAGGTCTTGCACAGGTTCGATCATTCGGGGGTGGCGTGCCAACTTGGCAAAAGGCTCGCTGTACATGTGGGCGGCAAAGTTGGTGCGCACCGCATCTTTGCCTTTTTCTCGCACGTTGTAGGCCTCACGGCGGCTGTACAACTCGGGTACAGCATCGTTCAAGTTTTTGGTCTCTTCTGGGGTAAACAGACCAGGGAAAAACAAATAACCCTCGCGGTCAAATTGTTCCAATTGTTCGGGGGTCAGTCTCATGCTTGTGCTCCTGTTTTGAGGTTTTGAATTTGTTCGGACAATCGGGCCGTGAGTTGCACGCTCGCCTCGTGGGCGTGTTCTTGCACCAGG
This sequence comes from Limnohabitans sp. 63ED37-2, assembly GCF_001412535.1. GTDB lineage: Bacteria > Pseudomonadota > Gammaproteobacteria > Burkholderiales > Burkholderiaceae_C > Limnohabitans_A. Next base: position 1,466,178 of record NZ_CP011774.1, read on the forward strand.
CGCACTGACAACTCAGCGTCGCCTGCAGCAATGGCCTCTGCAATGGCTTCGTGTTCGTCCCACACGGTTTGGCGCTGCTGCGAGGACTGCAGCACCGCGCCCATCACGCGCTTGAGGTGGTGCCAATGCAGCTCAATGCTTTGGGCAATGAGCGGGTTACCAGAGGCTTGGTAAATCGCGCAGTGAAAGGCCAAATCGGCATGGATCATGGCCTGCACATCGCGCCCGCTTTCTGCCAGACGACCCTGGCGCATCACGTCCTCATCCAGTCGGGCCCGGCGCTCCGCGGCCAGCCTCACGGCCAAGGCGTCGAGGCTGCCTCGCACCTGGTAGACCTGGGCAATCCAGCCCACATCGAGTTGGGTGACACGCACACCCCGTCCGGGCGCATCCTCCACAAAACCATCTTTTTTGAGCAATCGCAGCGCCTGAAGCACAGGCTGGCGCGACACGGCTAAGCGTTGCGCCAGGTCCTCTTGCGTCAAACGCTCTCCGGGAGGCAAGGCCCCTTCGCTGATGGCATCAAGCAAACGGCTGTAGACCTGTTCCACCAGGTCGGGGGCAGTGGTGAGTTGTAGAAGGGGTGAGCTCATGACTGTATACAGAATACAAATTGCCCCCAAGATTCAGAATCGGTGTTTACCCGTGGGGGCCCCGAACACGCGGCTACGGTGGTTTTCGATGGCCAAAAAGGCATGGGCCTTGACCCAATGGGATAATCCCGAACCATGACCATCTCCATCAAAAATGCCGACGACATCGCTGCGATGCGCGTGGCTGGCCGCTTGGCCTCCGAAGTTCTCGACTTCATCACACCCTATGTGAAGCCGGGTGTCACCACCAACGAACTCGACAAGCTCTGTCATGACTACATCGTCGATGTCCAAAAAGCCATTCCGGCGCCTTTGAACTACGCCCCTGGTGGCTATAAGCCCTACCCCAAGTCCATCTGCACCTCGGTCAACCACCAAGTTTGCCATGGCATCCCCAACGACAAACCCCTGAAAAAAGGGGACTCGGTGAACATCGACATCACCGTCATCAAGGATGGCTGGCATGGCGACACCAGCCGCATGTTCCATGTCGGTGAGGCATCGATCGCTGCCAAACGCTTGGCGAACTTGACCTACGATGCCATGTGGAAAGGCATTGAGCAGGTCAAACCCGGCGCCCACTTGGGTGACATTGGTCACGCGATCCAGCGCTTTGCCGAAGGCCACGGCTTTTCGGTGGTGCGTGAGTTTTGTGGCCACGGCATAGGCCGTGTGTTCCACGAAGAGCCACAAGTGCTGCATTACGGCAAACCCGGCACCCTGACCGAGTTGGTCGCTGGCATGGTCTTCACCATCGAGCCCATGATCAACGCGGGCAAGCGTGACATCAAGGAAATGGGCGACGGCTGGACCATCGTCACCAAGGACCACTCCTTGTCCGCGCAGTGGGAGCACACCGTGTTGGTCACAGAGACTGGTTACGAGGTGCTCACCGTTTCGAAAGGCTCTCCAGCCGTGCCTGCCTTTGTGACCGCGCCAGCCACGGCCTGACATGCAAGCCCAGGCCCCCTTGCCAGATCTGGCCATTCAGGCCGATTTGGCCGCGCAGCGCGAAACGTACAAGCGCGACAAAGCAGCCGTGCTGCTGGGCCTGGCCAACAGCGGTTCTTCCGTCAGAGGCCTCAAGCAAACCCTCAAACAACTGGCCATATTGGCCGACGGTTTGCTGATTGATTTGTGGCAAAAAGCGGGCTTCTCCCCTGAACTGACTTTGGTCGCTGTGGGTGGTTTTGGTCGCGCCGAACTGTTCCCCTACTCCGATGTGGATGTGCTGGTGTTGCTGCCCTCCGGCCAAACGCCCGAGGGTGACCCTGAACTGCAGGCCCAGCTCGAGCGTTTCATTGGCAACTGCTGGGACACCGGGCTCGAAATAGGCTCCAGCGTGCGCAGCTTGGACGAGTGCTTGGCCGAATCGGCCAAAGACATCACCGTACAAACCTCCTTGCTGGAGGCGCGTCGGGTCACAGGCAACACCAAACTGTTTCTTGAATTTCAAAAGCAGTTTCAGGCGGCGATGGACCCACAGGCATTTTTGGTGGCCAAAACGCTGGAAATGAACCAGCGCCACACCAAGTTTGACAACACCCCTTACGCCCTGGAGCCCAACTGCAAAGAATCTCCTGGTGGCTTGCGTGATCTGCAAATGATTTTGTGGGTCGCCCGAGCCGCGGGCCTGGGCCACAGTTGGGACGAGCTGGCCCGCAAAGGGCTGGCCACACCGCTGGAAGCCAGGCAAATCAAACGCAACGAAGCCCTGCTGGGCTTGATCCGCGCCCGTTTGCACCTGCAAGCCAAGCGGCGCGAAGACCGCCTAGTGTTTGACCTGCAAACCAATGTGGCCGAGACCTTTGGTTATGCCTCCGACATCACGCCCGAGGGGCGTCTGGCCTTGCGTGCCAGTGAAAAACTGATGCGCCAATACTATTGGGCGGCCAAGGCCGTGACGCAGCTCAACCAGATATTGCTGCTCAACATCGAAGACCGCCTCAAAACCGAGCGGGGTGAGAGCATTGACCACTTCCGCCCCTTGAACGCCCGATTTTTTGAAAAAGCCGGACTGATTGAGGTGGCCAGCGACGATCTGTACCAAAAGCACCCACACGCGATCTTGGAGACCTTTTTGCTTTACCAGGCCACGCCTGGCCTCAAAGGTCTGTCGGCCAGAACCCTGCGGGCGCTGTACAACGTCCGGGCGATCATGAACGGGCGCTTTCGTGCCGATCCGGTCAACCGTCAAACGTTTTTGAAGATCCTGCAGCAGCCCCAGGGCATCACCCATGCGATGCGGCTGATGAACGAAACCTCGGTGCTCGGGCGCTACCTGTGGGTGTTCCGGCGCATCGTGGGCCAGATGCAGCATGACCTGTTCCATGCCTACACGGTGGACCAGCACATCCTGATGGTGCTGCGCAATGTGCGGCGCTTTTTCATGGCCGAACACACCCATGAATACCCGTTCTGCTCGCAACTGGCCAGTGGCTGGGACAAGCCCTGGATCTTGTACGCCGCCGCCTTGTTCCATGACATTGCCAAAGGCCGTGGTGGCGACCACTCGAAGCTGGGTTGTGCCGAGGTGCGCACCTTCTGCCGCCAGCACCAGATCGACAAAGAAGACGGTCAGCTCATTGAATTTTTGGTCAGTGAACACCTGACCATGAGCCATGTGGCCCAAAAAGAAGATCTGAGCGACCCGGAAGTCATCGCCCGTTTTGCGGAGCGTGTCTGCAATGAGCGCCGCTTGACCGCCTTGTACCTGCTCACCGTGGCCGACATCCGGGGCACCAGCCCCAAAGTCTGGAACGCCTGGAAAGGCAAGCTGCTGGAAGACCTGTACAAATCGACCTTGCGCGTGCTAGGTGGCCGCGCCCCCGATGCCAATGCCGAGGTGGAAGCCCGCAAACGTGAAGCCCTGATCGAGCTGGCCCGACAGGCTCAGCCCCATGAGGGACACAAGGCGCTGTGGGACACCCTGGATGTGAGTTATTTCATGCGCCACGATGCCTCCGACATCGCGTGGCATGCTCGCCAGCTCTCGCGCCAGGTGGCACTGACTGCACCCGATCAGTTGAGCACCATGGTGCGTGCCCGGCACTCCCCGGTCGGTGAAGGTTTGCAGGTCTTGGTCTATACGCCCGATCAACCCGATTTGTTTGCACGCATTTGTGGTCACTTTGACCAAGCGGGCTTTAGCATTCTGGACGCCAAAATCCACACCACCCGCACAGGGTGGGCGTTGGACACCTTCCAGATCGTCACCGCCATGCTGCCCGAGCATTACCGCGAACTGATGACGATGGTGGAGTCGGGCCTGACACAAACGCTGGCCCAGCAAAGTCCCCTGCCCTTGCCCTCTCGAGGCAGGGTCTCGCGACGCGTCAAGAGCTTTCCGGTCTCGCCACGCGTCACCCTCAAGCCGGATGAACAAGGTCAGAAATGGCTGCTCAGCATTTCGGCCAGCGACCGCATGGGTTTGCTCTACAGCGTTGCCCGCGTTCTGGCCCTGCATGGCATCCACCTGCATCTGGCCAAAATCAGCACTTTGGGCGAGCGGGTGGAAGATACCTTCCTCATCAGCGGGCCTGCCTTGCAGCAAAACCGGGCGCAAATCGAGATCGAGACCGAGCTGCTCAAAGCATTGCAGCCCGAGTAGACGCACCGCCAATCGGCAACATGGCCAGCAAAGTGGCGTTGAAGGGAGCTGCTGCTTCGTACTGAACCCAATGTCCTGCTCCGGGAACCACTGCCCAGCGGCCCCAAGATCGGGCCATGCTGGGCATGGCTTGCGCCAGCTCTGACAGGCGACCGAGGTACAAGGCGTCGTGTTCACCAAAAATGGCGCTCACCCGTGCGGACACCTGCGGCAAAACACGCGCCACGATGTCGGTCGATGACAAACGCCTGCGTGGCATGCGGTCGCGGTGCACATTGGCGGTGTGCAACTGCAAGGCCAAATCGTCCAGCGCCTCGGGGGCATGCAACATCAGGGCCATCAGGTTGTGGCGGTGCACAGCCTCTTGGGCGTCGGGCTCAGGCAAATGTCGCCAACCTTTGAGTGGAACGCGTTCGGCCACCTTCAGGCCCATGCCCGGAGCGCCCACCAACACCAATTGCTCAGCGTCTTGTGGATGCTCTGCCAACCACAAGGCCCCGGCCATGCCACCAAAAGAAAAACCCACCACATTCACCGCTGTGCCGCACCGCCCTGCCGCCTGCAATTGCTGCAGACCCGCATGCAAATGCGGTGGCAAGTTGTCCACATCGGTGCAACCCTGCGGCAAGTCCGAGTCGCCAAAACCGGGCAAGTCGGGCACCAAGACCCGCCAGCCTGCATCGCGAAGCGGTCCAATGCAGCGCAGCCAATGTGTCCAACTGCCGCTGCCACCATGCAACAACACCAAGCTTGGCGCAGACACATCCCCCCAAGCGTGCCAGACCATCTGGGCCGATTGGCAAGTGGTCTCCAAGCGCTCAGCGCCGGCCAAGTTCAAGGCCAGTTCAGGGGGCAAAAAATCGGGCATAACGGCAGTGGACATAAGGCGGAATGGGCGTCAAAAAAAGTGAAGTCAAACGATGGGGCTGTGGATTGGACTCGCTCAGACAAGCCGCTGGTCACGACCAATCAGTCGGACACCTTGGGCGCGTGGTGTTGCAAATGCCAAACCTTGAATGCGGCAGCTGTGGCCAAAGCACTGGTGACCATGCTGGCCACAAACACACTTTGTAATCCCCAGCGCTCACTGAGCAAACCACCCAGCAAAGCCCCCAGCACTCCCGGAAAACCATAGGCCACGACGGTGTAGAGCGCCTGCCCACGTCCGCGCAAGCGGCCCGGAAAATGGTGCGAGATCAGCGCAATACACACCGTGTGGTGTGTGGCAAAGGTGATGGCGTGAAGGGTTTGGGCCAAAAGCAAAACCCACAGCACATCGGCCCAAGCGGCCGTCATGCCCATGCGCAGCAGCATGACCGCCGAACAAGCCACCAACCAACCCGTCAAGGGCACGCGCGGCAGCCAGCGCGACTGGGTGAAGAACCAAACCACCTCCACCGCCACCGACAAGGCCCAGAACACGCCAATCATGGTCTTGCTGTAACCCAAAGAGTCAAGGTAGAGCGAGAAAAAAACGTAGATGCCAATGTGCGACAACACATGCAAAAACGTGGACGCAAAAAACCACTGCACCAGTTTTTGCCGCAGCACCGGCATGACCGATACGTGTTCGCGGACTTGGTGCGCCGTTTCTTTGATGTCGGGCATCCACCACACACTGAGCAACACCGCGGCCAGGCTGAGCACCGTCCAGCCGGGGAAATGCTTCATACCAAAGGCCTCGAACCAGGCCCCGGCCACAAACACCGTGACCAGAAAACCCAAAGACCCCCACAAGCGCACTCGGCCATAACGCTTGGTGTCAAAGGCCCCGTCACGGCTGACCAAATGCGCCATGGCCGCCTCGCTCATGGGCATCATGGCGCTGGTGTGGGTGAACATCAGCAGCAACACCAGACCCAGCCCCACAGGGCCCCAGTCCCAAAACAACAAACAAGCCGTGGCAAACGCCACACCCGCCCCGATGCGCAGCAGCTTGACCCGCTCACCTGTGCGGTCGCTGATGGCACCCCAGGCATATGGGGCAAACAAACGGGTGGTGGCCTGAACGGCCGTGAGCACACTGATGGTGAGCAAGCTCAGGCCCATGTCTTGCAGCCACAGCGGCAAATAGGGATTAAAAAACCCGATGTGCGCGAAGTAACTGGCCGACAGCGCGGCAAAGGGCAAAAGCTGACGGCGTGGCGTCATGCCTCAAGGCTTGACGGCAGCAATGGGCAGCTGGTCGTGCGCCACATCACCGCATTGGGCGCGGTGTTGCAAGGCATGCTCCATGACCACCAGCGCCAGCATGGCTTCGGCAATCGGGGTGGCGCGGATGCCCACACACGGGTCATGGCGACCTTTGGTGATGACCTCGGTAGGCTGGCCTGCTGAATCAATCGAGTCGCGTGCAATCAAGATCGAGCTGGTCGGCTTGATGGCAATCGACACCTCGATGTCCTGCCCGGTGCTGATGCCACCCAACACGCCACCCGCGTTGTTGCCCACAAAGCCTTCAGGTGTAAGCGAGTCGCCCGCCGTGCTGCCCTTTTGAGTGACGCAGCCAAAGCCAGCACCAATTTCAACGCCTTTGACGGCGTTGATGCCCATCATGGCGTAAGCGATGTCGGCGTCGATCTTGTCAAACAGCGGCTGGCCCAAGCCCACGGGCACGCCCCGCGCCACCACCCGTAAGCGGGCGCCACACGAGTCACCCGACTTGCGCAGGGCACCCATATAGTCTTCGAGCGCCGACACATCGGCCACTGGGGCGAAAAACGGGTTGTTGGGCACATGGTCCCAGCTCTCAAAACCAATCGGCACATCGCCAATTTGGGTCATACAGCCCAAAAACATGGTGCCAAATTGTTCTTTGAGCCACTTTTTGGCGACAGCGCCAGCCGCCACCATGGGGGCCGTCAGGCGGGCCGAAGAACGGCCGCCGCCACGCGGGTCGCGCAGGCCATATTTGCGCCAATAGGTGTAGTCGGCATGGCCCGGGCGGAAGGTCTGCAGGATGTCGCCGTAGTCCTTGCTGCGCTGGTCGGTGTTGTTGATCAGCAGGCAAATCGGGGTGCCGGTGGTCAGGCCTTGGTACACGCCCGAGAGGATTTGCACCGCATCGGGTTCGTTGCGCTGGGTCACAAATTTGCTGGTGCCCGGGCGGCGGCGGTCCAGGTCGGGCTGGATGTCGGCCTCACTCAGGGGCATGCCTGGGGGGCAGCCGTCGATCACGCAGCCAATGGCTGGGCCGTGGGATTCACCAAAATTGGTGACCGAAAAGAGATTTCCAAAGGTATTGCCGCTCATGCTGTCCATTATCCCAGAGCCTAGCCCCGCCCTTGGGGGCAAGGCTTGGGTGAGCCGCCTCAGCGCTCGCCCAAAGACTGGTTCAAGGTCTTGATGACGGGCTTGGACAGGTATTTGAGCACCGTGTTCGAGCCGGTTTTGATCTCGACCATGCTGGTCATGCCCGGTTGAATGTCGAGCTTTTGGTCGGGGCGACCACTGAACTTGCGCCCATCGGTTTTGACCTGCACCCGGTAATAAGGCTGCTCGCCTTGCTGAACGTTCAGGTTTTCGGTCAGGGTGTCGGCGCTGATGTAGGACAAGGTGCCGCTCAGGTCGCCGTAGATGGTGTAGTCATAAGCATCGATCTTGACCGTGGCCTTCATGCCGGTTTTGATGAAGGCGATGTCGGCCGGGCTGACCTTGGCCTCGATCACCAGGTCTTCTTCCAAGGGCACGATTTGCATGACCTCTTCTCCAGGTCGGATCACACCGCCACGCGTGGTCACCCGCACGTTTTTCACAATGCCGTGCAAGGGGGCACGCAACTCGGTCTGCGTGAGCTGGTCCTTGCGCTGGGCCATGATTTGCTGCACACCGGCCAAGTCTTCAAGGGCTTTGCTGAGCTCGGCCTGTGTGTCCTGAAAATACTTGTTCTTGCGGTTGGTGATCTGGGACTGTGTGTCGGCAATTTGCCGCTCCAGACGCAACACCTCGGTGGCGCTCACATCACCGGTTTTGAGCAAGGGCCGGGTCATGTTCAGCTCTTTTTGCACAATGGCTTTGATATTCTCGTAAGACTGCAGCTCGTCCTTGATGGCCGATAGGCGCTTTTTGAACAACATGGTCTGTGTGTCGCGGAACTCGGGGTAGGCCTTGGCTTCGGGCGGAAAGCGCGGCTCCCGACCCAGCACCTCGGCTTGCAAACGGGCCACCGTGATGGCCAAGCCTGCCGCCTTGGCCCGGGTCTCCAGATAACTGGACTGCTGGCGCGTGCCATCGATCTTGACCAGCACTTGGTCGCGCTGCACCACATCGCCCTCGCGTACCAACAACTCTTCAATCACCCCACCGTCTTGCGACTGGATGATTTGCGAGCGGGCGCTGGAGATGACCGAGCCCGGCGCACGGGTGATCTGATCAATTTCAGCAAAATATGCCCAAGTGAAAAACACCACACTGGTCAGCAACAAGGACCACAGCGCCCAACGCGATCCACGCAACACACCGCTCAGGTCTTCACGCTGGTGGTCGGGGTCCGAGGGGCCAAAAAACCAGAAAATTTTCATGCCAAAGCCCCCACTGCTGCAGCTGGTTTTGCCGATGGTGCTGCTGAAGGTGTGGACGCTTGGGGGGTGGCACTGGGCTGGCGCAGGCGATTCAAGACCTCGTCACGCGGGCCATCAAGCACCACCCGGCCTTTGTCGACCACCAAGATCCGGCTGACATAGGCCAAGACCGAGGGCTTGTGTGTGACCACCACAATCGACGACTCCTTGGGCATGTTTTCAAACAAATGTTGCATCACGCGGTTTTCGAGTTTGGCGTCCATGGAGGCGGTGGGTTCATCGAGCAGCAATACCTTGGGCATGGCCAGCAGCATGCGGGTCAGTCCCACCAACTGCCGCTGCCCGCCCGACAAACCTCGCCCGCCTTCGGCAATGCTCAGCTCCAAGCCTTGGGGGTGGTTTTGAATCACCTGGTCCAGCCCCGTCATGGCCGCGGCCTTGAAGATTTGGCTGTCGCTGGGCAGGGGCAAACCCAGCGTCAGGTTGTGGCGCAATGATCCGTTGAACAAGCGCACGTCCTGGGGCAAATAACCCACATGCTCACGCACAAATTCAGGGGCCAGGTGCACCATGTCCACTTGGTCCAGGTAAACCTGACCCGAGTTGGGCTTGAACAAGCCCGAGAGCAACTTGATCAGGGTGCTCTTGCCTGAACCGACCGATCCCAAGATGGCAATGCGCTCACCCGGGGCAATGATCAACTGGGGAACCTCCAGACCCGGCAAGTCCTTGGCATACGCAAAAAGGGCTTTGCTCAAGCGGATCTCGCCTCGGCACAATTCGGGCACCACCAGCCGCTCGCTGTATTCGCGCTCACTGGGCATGGCCATGATGCCGTTGAGCGAATGCAAGGCCAGCTTGGCGTGCTGCCACTGCACGATCAGACCAGGCAGTTGCGCCACGGGCGTCAAAGCACGGCCCGAAATGATGGAGCAAGCGATCAAGCCCCCCATGGTCAGGTGTCCGCCATTGATCGCGTAGGCTCCTGCGGCGATCATGCCCGCATAACTGAGCTGCTGAATGGTTTGTGTCAGGTTGGTCGACAGGGTCGACAACTGGCGCATTTTCAGCTCACTGTCGGCCATGGTGGTGGTCATGCTGCGCCAGCGGTCCAGCATCTTCCACTCGGCGTTGGCGGCCTTGACCGATTCGATGCCGTCAATGGCCTCGATCAGCAAGCCATTTTTCTCATTCGACTCCTTCATGTGAAGTCCGGTGTATTTTTCGATCGAGCCGCGAAACGCCATGCCCGCCAACACCGCCAAGGGCACCGCCAGCACGGGCACCAGGGCCACCGGCCCGGCAATGATGGCGATCACCCCCACAAACAAAACGGCAAAAGGCAAGTCCGCTAGGATGAACAGGCTCGACGAGGTCAGAAAATTGCGGACCGACTCGAAATGACGGATTAGCGAGGCAAAAGTGCCCACGGTGTTGGGCCTCGCGTCCATGCGGATGTCCAGGGCTTTGCCGAAAAACACCGCCGACAACTCCTGATCAATCGCTTTGCAGGCCCGATCCACCATGAAGGCCCGCACCTGTTTGAGCACCAACTCCATCACGATGGCGATCACCACACCAATGGTCAGCACCCACAAGGTCGAATAGCCCTTGGTCGGAATGACCCGGTCGTAGACCTGCATGGAGTACAAAGCGGCCACCAGTCCCACCATGCTGATCACACAGGTGGCCACCACGGCCTCAAGAAACACCGAGCGGTAGCGCCGAATCGAGGTGGCAAACCAGTCGGTCGCGCTCAAGGTGCGGTGCCCTGACTCACCCGGGCGGGCGGGCATGATGCTCAGCCTCAACAAGCGGCCCTGACGCGCATCGGCCATGGGCAAAACACAGGGGTTGCCTTCAGGGTCCTGACAAGTCAGTCGGTGGCGACCGGAGCCGCCTCGCACCAACAACACCTGCTCACCTTCCGAGCCCACCCAAAGCAGTGGGAAATCAGAAGGCTTGAGATTTTTGGGGTCCATGGCATGGATGTGCGCCGTGGGAAAACGCCCCAGCCACCAAGCTTTCAGACGCTCTTCGCGGCTGAGGTGGTCCACCATCAGGCCTTCTGTGGTGCGCGACATCATGCCAAAGCGGTGAGCAGGCACAGCCTGCCCCAAAAGGCCCGCCAAACGAGACAAAACCACCGCCAGGTTGCGGTCCAGCATCATGCTGGAAGCGCTGTCTTGTTCAGTCATGGATTTGTGTGAGCGCTGGGGTGTTCATGGAGCTGGTCAGCAGCATCAAACGCAGCTGCAGCGACTGGGTACTGGACGCCACATCCACCGCGCTGTTCTGGGCTTGGGCACTCTCGCGCAGCGCGTTCAGAACATCGAGCCAGTTTTTCTTGCCAATTTGGTACTGGCGCAAATAAGAAGCCACCACATCTTCCGTGGCCGTGACCAATAAACGGGCGGGTTCGACCTGTTGGGCCAGGGCCTCGAGCTCGGTCAAAGCCGTGCGCACCTGCTGTTCGAGCTGGCGCTCAAACACCACGGTGTTTTGCAGGCTGTTTTCGAGGCGCGAACGCGCTGCTGCCGCTGCACTGCGGGCCGAAAAGCCAGGTCCTGGGGAAAACTGCAGCGAGATGTACGTGCGGTTGGGCAATGTTGCCGTGTCATTGGCACCCAAGTTTTGGCGATGTGCCAAGGCCACCGTGGGGTACAGGCCCGCTTGGGCCATGTCGATCTGGGCTTGGGCCACTTCTTGTTGGGTGCGCCAGCGCAGCAACTCGGCCGAGTGGGCCTTGCTGGCCTCAATGGCCAAGCCTTCTTCCAATTTGGGCAAGGCGATGCGGGACGGTGCTTTCAAACCCGTGTGAGGCTCACCCACCAACTGTTGCAGCGCCAGTTGGGCCGTCTGCAAGGCGCGGTCGAACTGGATGCGCTCGGACACGGCTTGCTGAAAACGTGCAGAAGCCAACACCTGATCGGTCAAGGGGCTGATTTCGGCCACCACTCGGCGCTGGATCAACTCCAGCAGTTTTCGGTGCTCATCCTCAGTTTGACGGGCCACGTTCAGACGCTGCTGCCAGCGCAATACTTCAAAATATTGTTGCCCGGCTTGCTGCATCAGGCTGGTGCGGGTTTCTTGCAAGCCCGCCTCGGCCAGCGTCAGCTGGGCCTGTGCCAAACGGTTTTGTGCATCGATCTTGCCGCCTGCCCACAGCGGCTGCTGGACCAACAAAGCCGCTTGGGGTCGCCCGCTGGAGGCCGTGGCTTCGGTGCTCACCGTCGGATACCGAGACCACTTGGCTGTTTCCAGATCGGCTTGTGCCGCTTGCACCTCGGCCTGTTTGGCTTTCACGCTGGGGTGACGGGTGGACGCGAGGCTCAAGGCATCGGCCAGACGCAATGGTGAGGCCGCAGACATTGAAGGCGAGCCCCCCAACAGGGCCGCCAACACCACACTGGCTTGCCAAACTTTGCGATGGGTCATTTGAGTCCAAAACACTTTTGGTGTTTTATTTGTTTAGTACTCAAATATTATTGCATGGCATTACGCTGTAATTACTAAATGTTTGCCTTCAGTGTGTGACTCAAAAACTCAAAGGGCATAGGACCCATGACAACATGAGATCGCCCGAGGCTGCCAAAAGGGCAGCCGCGCAGATCAGCTCTGCGCTGTGGGGCTCTCTTGGTCTGGCCAGTCGCGGATGTAGGCCTTGAGCATCTTGTTCTCGAAGTCCTGGCTCTCCACCACAGCTTTGGCCACATCGTAAAAACTGATGACACCCATCAAAGTCGTCCCGTCCATGATGGGCATGTAACGGGCATGGCGCTCGAGCATGAGGCGTCTGACCTCGTCCAGATCGGTGTCACTGCTACAGGTCATGGGTTGGGCGTCCATGGCTTCCAGCACGGTGGTTTGGCCCACTTGGCCACCGTTTTTCACCACCTGTTGGATCACTTCCCGAAAAGTCAGCATGCCCGCCAGCTGGCCGTGGGACATGACCACCAAAGAGCCGATGTCTTTTTCGGCCATGGCGTTCAATGCAGAGGACAAAGGTTCATCGGGTTTGACGGTGAACAAAGTGCTGCCCTTGACGCGCAAAATATCACTGACCTTCATGGTGGGTCTCCTCTGGCTTGTGTGTGACTGACGAAGATTTAATATAGCCCACAATGTTCGCCATGCACAGCGTTTCGCACACGCTGGCCTTTTCTTTTTTCGGAGACACCCATGGCTGGTTACAGCGATCCCGGTTTTGACACTTTGGCCCTGCATGCAGGCGCAGCGCCTGACCCGAGCACGGGTGCACGGGCCGTGCCCATCCACCTGACCACCTCTTTTGTGTTCGAGTCGTCTGACCAAGCCGCAGCCCTCTTCAACCTCGAGCGCCCCGGCCACGTTTACAGCCGCATCAGCAACCCCACCAACGCGGTGCTGGAGCAACGCATCTCGGCCCTCGAAGGCGGTATTGGGGCGATCACCACATCGAGCGGACAGGCCGCTTTGCATCTGGCCATAGCCACCCTCATGGGTGCGGGTTCGCACATCGTGGCTTCGAGCGCTTTGTATGGTGGATCACACAACCTGCTTCACTACACCCTGAGCCGCTTTGGCATCCGCACCACCTTTGTCAAACCCGGCGACTTGGATGCCTGGCGTGCCGCTGTGCAGCCCGACACCAAACTCTTTTTTGGCGAAACCGTGGGCAACCCTGGGATGGACGTGCTCGACATCGAGGCCGTGAGCGCCATCGCGCACGAAGCAGGTGTGCCGCTGCTGGTGGATTCCACCCTCACCTCGCCTTGGCTGATCAAGCCTTTTGACCACGGGGCCGACCTCGTTTACCACTCGGCCACCAAGTTTTTGTCGGGCCACGGCACGGTGGTGGGTGGTGTGGTGGTTGATGGCGGCAGTTTTGACTGGGACCAATCGGGCAAGTTTGCCGAGTTGAGCCAAGCCTATGAAGGCTTTCACAACATGGTGTTCAGCGAGGAAAGCACCGTGGGCGCCTTCTTGCTGCGGGCGCGGCGCGAGGGCCTGCGCGACTTTGGCGCCTGCATGAGCCCGCACACCGCTTGGCTGATTTTGCAAGGCATCGAAACCCTGCCCTTGCGCATGGCCCGGCACATGGAGAACACCGCCAAAGTGGTCGAGTTTTTGGCGGCGCACCCACTGGTCAGCCGCGTGGGCCACCCCCTGCTGGAGAGTCACCCCTCGCACGCCTTGGCGCAAAAGCTCTTGCCACGCGGCGCAGGCTCGGTATTCAGCTTCGACATCAAAGGCAGCCGCGCCCAAGGCCAAAAGTTCATCGAAACGCTCAAGGTCTTCAGCCACCTGGCCAATGTGGGCGACTGCCGCAGCCTGGTGATCCACCCGGCCAGCACGACGCACTTCCGCATGAGTGACGAGGCGCTGTCTGCCAGCGGCATCGGCCCCGGCACGATCCGCTTGTCCATCGGTCTGGAAGACCCGGCTGACTTGATAGACGACCTGAAAAAAGCCCTGAAAGCCGCAGAAAAGGCCTGATCGCCATGCAGATCCGCCCCTACCAAACTTCAGACGAAGCTGCCGTGGTGGCTTTGTGGCAAAGCTGTGACCTGACACGCCCCTGGAACGATCCCTACAAAGACATCGCCCGCAAATTACAAGTGCGCCCGGACCTGTTTTTGGTGGGCGAAGTGCAAGGCCGCTTGATGGCCAGCGCCATGTTTGGCTATGAAGGCCATCGTGGTTGGGTGAACTACCTGGCCGTCTCACCGGAACACCAAAGACAAGGCCACGCCAAGGCCATGATGCAGCACGGCGAAGCCCTTTTACTGGCCTCGGGCTGTCCCAAAATCAATTTGCAAGTGCGTGCCAGCAATGCTCAAGTGCTGGCTTTTTACGAATCGCTGGGTTACCGCGACGACCAGGTCGTCAGCATGGGCAAACGCCTGATCCCGGACCTTTGAACTTCCACCCACCATGCACATTCCATTGCCCACCCACACGCTGTACGCCTACACCGGCGGCAAGCCCTTCAACCCCGCGCAACCCACCGCCGTGTTCATCCACGGCGTGCTCAATGACCACAGTGTCTGGATTTTGCAAACCCGCTACATGGCGCACCACGGCTGGAACGTGCTGGCCATCGACCTGCCCGGACACTGCAAAAGCGAAGGCACGCCACCCCAAAGCGTGGAAGAAGCGGCTGACACCGTCATCGCGCTGCTCGATGCACTGAAGATTGAAAAAGCCGCACTGATCGGCCACAGCTTTGGGTCGCTCATCGCCTTAGAAGCCACAGCCCGTGACGCCGTATCCCACCCAGGGAGGGTGAGCCACTTGGTCATGGTGGGCACGGCCTACCCGATGCGGGTGTCGCCCGCCTTGCTTGATTTGTCGGTCAGCGCCCCGTTCAAGGCCATCGACATGGTCAACAGCTTCTCGCACTCCACGCTGGCACCACCCCCTTCTGCCTTGGGCCCAGGCACTTGGCTCTATGGCGGCAGCAAGGCGCTGATGCGCCGGGTGCTGGCCAGCAACACACAAGTCAACGTGTTCCACACTGGCTTCAAGGCCTGCGACAATTACCGTGGCGCAGAGGCCGCCATGCCACAAGTGTCCTGCCCCACCCTGTTTGTGCTCGGCAGCGCCGACCAGATGACGCCGCCCAAAGCGGCACAAAGCCTGATCGACCTGAACAAGCAGGCCAAGGTGGTGAAGCTGCCCGCAGGCCATTCGCTCATGACCGAAGCGCCCGAGGGCGTGCTGCAGGCGCTCAAGGATTTTTTAAAACAGTGAGGGCGAAGGCCATTTGCGCACAGGGGCTCGCTCCTACAACATGAACACATTGACTGCTCACATCACCCCGTCCATGTCGGCAGACAGGGCGCAAAAGATCGCTCAGACCCTCGATCTGCGGGCCTTGCCGCGCGACTTTCTGGACAACCCTTATCCGGTTTACGCCGCGCTGCGCGAGTCGGAGCCCTTCAAGCGCATGCCCGATGGCTCGTACTTCCTCACGCGCCACGCCGATCTGGTGGCGGTGTACCGCGACGCCAAGGTCTTCAGCTCTGACAAACAAGTGGAGTTCGGCCCCAAATACAACCACGCGCCTTTCAACCAGCCGCCATTTGCTGCGACCGGTGGCGTCGCTCCGCTGTTCGAGCACCACACCCACAGCCTGGTCTTCAACGACGCACCACGGCACACCCGTGTGCGGCGCTTGATCATGGGCGCCCTCACCCGCCGCGCCATCGAAGCCATGGAGCCTGGCCTGGTGCAATTGGTGGACAGTCTGCTGGACAAAATCGAGGCCCAAGGCGGCGGCGATCTGATCGAGGACTTTGCCTCGGCCATTCCAGTCGAGATCATCGGCAACCTGCTGGATGTGCCACACGCCGACAGAGAGCCCCTGCGCGGCTGGTCGCTGGCCATTTTGGGAGCACTCGAGCCATCCCTCACACCAGAGCAAGAAGCACTTGGCAACCGCAGCGTGAGCGAATTTTTGGCCTACTTGCGCGAACTGGTGGCCCAGCGCCGACAGCATCCGGGTGACCCGGAGCACGACGTGCTGACCCGCTTGATTCAAGGCGAGGAAAACGGCGACGCCTTGAGCGAGGTTGAGTTGCTGCAAAACTGCGTTTTTTTGCTCAACGCTGGACACGAAACCACCACCAACCTGATCGGCAATGCGCTCATCAGTCTGCAAGAGTGGCCTGCGCAGCGCGAACAACTCCAGGCTGACTTGAAACAAGCGGCTACTGAGGCAGAAGGTGAGCAGATCATGGGCCTGGCGGTGGACGAGTTTTTGCGCTTTGAATCGTCCAACCAGCTGGGCAACCGCCGCGCCCTTCAAGCCACCCAGGTCAATGGCATGGACTTGCCCGCCGGGGCCTTGGTCACGCTGTGCATTGGCGCGGCCAACCGCGACCCGGCGGTGTACGAGAACCCCGTACAACTGAACCTGCGCCGCACAGGCAACAAACACCTGGCCTTTGGCTTTGGGGTGCACCAGTGTGCGGGTTTGAGTTTGGCGCGTTTGGAGGGGCGCATCGCGATCGGCCGCTTTTTGCAGCGCTTTCCCGACTACCAACTCACCCAAAGCCCAGTGCGCGGCGGCCGCGCAAGGTTTCGCGGCTTCTTGCACGCGCCGTTTTCAATCGAATAAGCACCAGGAGACAAGCCATGGACACCCCCGAAACACAAGCGCCTCAGCACACCAGCTTTGCCGAGTTCTACCCCTTCTACCTGAGCGAGCACAGCCACCGCACCTGCCGCCGCATGCATTTTGTGGGCAGCACATTGAGCCTGATGTGCTTGGCCATGTTGGCCGTGACCGGCAAACCGCAGTACTTTTTGTATGGGTTGCTGTGTGGTTACGGCTGCGCCTGGATTGGGCATTTTGTGTTCGAGAAAAACAAGCCCGCCAGCTTCAAACGCCCGCTCTATAGCTTCATGGGCGACTGGGTCATGTACCGCGACATGTGGCGTGGTCGGGTGAGCTTTTAAGCGCTCACATCGGCAGCAGTTGCACCAAACGGATCTGGTCCAGACCCGTTTGCTGCCAAATTGGATCGGCCGCAGACCCCCTCAACACCAGCAATCGGTCGGCCAACGGGGCCACCGTGGCCAGCGCGGGGTCCACCAGCAAAACCTGCCGGGCTTGACCTTGGTCGTTTTGCTCAGTCAGGCGCCCCACCCAATCGAGGCTGCGCAAAACCTCCAGCACTTGGCGCAGCTCGCTCGTTTCCACCCGCAAGCGCATGGCCAACTCGTCGGTGCTCAAACCCCGCCGATCGGTCGCCTTGGCCGTATTCAACTCGCCCAAAACCTCCAAGGCCAGCCGAAAGGTCCAGCCCGCGCCCTCCGGTTTGCGCAACTCTTGCCGGCCCAACTCGGGCAAGCTGGCGGCCAACACGGCCCCCAACAACACCAGCAGCCAAGTCACATAAATCCAGACCAACAAAATCGGCAACGCAGCGAAAGCGCCATAAATCAGCGAATAAGTGGGCACCTCCAGCAGGTACAGGGCCATACCTTTTTTGGCCAACTCCAAGGCCCCAGCGACAAAAAAGCCTGCCGTGATGGCATGACGCCAGCGCACGCGGGTGAAGGGCACGTAAAAATACAAACCACTCACACAAGCGGTGAGCAGCAAAAACTCAAAACTGTCGAGCAACCAGCGGATGGAGCCGGGCAACACATCGACCACATCGCGTGAAGCCGTCGCCACATAAGATGTGATGGCCAGGCTGGCCCCCAAAAACAAAGGCCCCAAGGTGATCGACGACCAATACAACAAGACCCTTTGCGCCAAAGGCCGCTGTCGCTGCAAGCCCCAAATTTGCCCCAAAGTGCGCTCGATCGTGACCATCAAAAAAACGGCCGACATCAACACCGCCACCAAACCCACAGAGCCCAATCGACTGGCTTTGCGCGAAAACTGGGTCAAATAGCTCAGCACCTGACGGGCAATGCTCTCGGGCACCAAACTTTCAATCAGCCAGCGCTGGATCGTGTCCTGGAACTTGCCAAACACCGGAAAAGCCGAAAACACCGCCAAACCGAGCGCGAACAAAGGCACCAAAGCCAGCACCGTGGTGAAAGTGAGCGAACTGGCGCTCACGCCCAGTCGTGCCTCGCGAAAGCGTTCGGTCAACAGACTCGCCATCTGGCGCCAAGGAAAAACGGTCAGTTCCTGCCACCAGAGCGAGAGGTGCGCTGGCCAAGAGGACTTTGAGAGGGGAGATTGCATGCCCGGTATGATGCCACCGCAATGAACTCCATCACAGAAAACACACACCCTGGCGTCGATTTCACACGCTGGTTGGCCGTCGGCAGTCTGCTGGGCCTGATCCTTTTGGGCTTGCTCTGGGAACTTTGGCTGGCCCCCTTGCGGCCGGGCGGCTCTTGGTGGGTCATCAAGGTGCTGCCTTTGTGTATACCCCTGGCTGGCCTGCTCAAAAACCGCATGTACACCTACCGCTGGGTCAGCATGCTGGTCTGGTTGTACTTCACCGAAGGCGTCATGCGGGCTTGGGGCGATGCTTGGCCTTCCAACGGTTTGGCCGGTCTGCAGATCCTGTTGTGTACCACCTTGTTTGTGGCCTGCGCACTGCATGTGCGGATCCGCTTCAAGGCCGCCAAAGCCACCGGTAACTTTGTGCCCGTTCCTCGAGACTGAATACCATGAACGCCCCCCTGCCCCACCCATTGCTTGAACAGCTGCGCCAAATTTGTGGTGCAGCCAACGTCCTCACACACGACGACCCAGCCACCGACCTCAGTCCCTGGGAACAAGACTGGCGCAAACGGGTGCGGGGTCGCGCCTTGGCCGTGGTGCGTCCGGGTGACACCACGCAAGTGGCCGCCGTGGTCAAAGCTTGTGCCGCAGCGGGCACCCCCATCGTGCCGCAAGGCGGCAACACCGGGCTGGTGGTGGGTGGCGTGCCCAACGGCTCTGGCACACAGATTGTGCTGAGCATGACCCGCATGAACGCCGTGCGGGCCATCGATCCGGCCAACCTGACCATCACCGTGGAAGCGGGTTGTGTGCTGCAAAACCTGCAGGCCGCTGCCGAAGCCGCAGGTTTTCTGTTCCCCCTGAGTCTGGGCGCCGAAGGCAGCTGCACCATCGGCGGCAACCTGGGCACCAACGCCGGCGGTACACAGGTGGTGCGCTACGGCAACACCCGCGAGCTGTGCCTGGGGCTGGAGGTGGTCACCGCGCAAGGCGAGGTCTGGCACGGCTTGAGCGGCCTGCGCAAGGACAACACGGGCTACGACCTGCGCAATTTGATGATCGGCAGCGAAGGCACTCTGGGCATCATCACCGCCGCCACCATGAAGCTCTACCCTCAGCCCGCTGCACAACTCACCGCTTGGGCCGCGGTGCCCAGCGTGGAAGCGGCGGTGCAACTGCTGGGCTTGGCCCACCAACGCCTGGGGCCGGGCCTGACGGGTTTTGAAGTCATGGGCCAGTTCGCCCTGAGTTTGGTGGACAAACACTACCCGCAACTGCGCGTGCCGCTCTGGCAAGAAACACCTTGGTGTGTGCTGCTGGAGAACTCCGACAGCGAAAGCGAAAGCCACGCCCGGGGACAGTTTGAAGCCCTGCTCGAAGCCGCGCTGGAACTGGGCTGCGTGACCGACGCCGTGGTCGCCGAAAACCTCACGCAGGCCAAAGGCCTGTGGCACATCCGCGAAAGCATCACGATGGCGCAGGCCGCCGAAGGCCTGAACATCAAACACGACATCAGCATCCCGGTCTCACGCATCCCGAACTTTGTGGCCGAGACCGATGCCCTGCTGGCCCAAAACGTGCCCGGCGTGCGCATGGTGGACTTTGGCCACCTGGGCGACGGCAACCTGCACTACAACGTGCAAGCGCCCGAAGGGGCCGATGGGCAGGCCTTTTTACGCGAGTTCGAAGACAAGGTGAACACCCTGGTGTTCGATCAGGTCAAACGCTTTGGCGGCTCTATCAGCGCCGAGCACGGCGTGGGCGAGCAAAAAGTGCACAAACTCCCCCACTACAAAGATCCCACGGCCCTGGCCATGATGCGGGCGGTCAAAAAAGCGTTGGACCCGCAGAACATCCTGAACCCGGGGCGTGTCCTGAGCTGATTTCGGCTGCATTTAAACTTCACCTCCATGACCACATCAGCCAAACCCATCCGCAGCCAGTACGAAGACTTCATGCGCCACGTCTACACGACGGGTGTGCAAAAGGGTGACCGCACTGGAACAGGCACCCGCAGCGTATTTGGCCACCAGATGCGGTTTGACCTGAACGAGGGCTTTCCGCTGGTCACCACCAAGAAGGTTTTTTTGCGGGCCATCATTGTGGAGCTGTTGTGGTTTTTGCGCGGCGACAGCAATGTGAAGTGGCTGCAAGAGCGCGGCTGCACCATTTGGGATGAATGGGCTCGCGAAGACGGCTCGCTCGGTCCGGTTTATGGTGTGCAGTGGCGCAGCTGGCCCACCCCGGGTGGCGGCCACATCGACCAAATGCAGCAGGTCATGGACACGCTGAAAAACAACCCAGATTCACGTCGCATCATCGTGAGCGCCTGGAACGTGGCCGAACTCGACCAGATGGCGCTGATGCCTTGCCATGCGTTCTTCCAGTTTTATGTGTCGCCGCCCCAAAAGGCGGGCGACAAGCCGCGCCTGAGCTGCCAGCTGTACCAGCGCAGCGCAGACATCTTTTTGGGCGTGCCCTTCAACATCGCCAGCTACGCCCTGCTCACCCACATGGTGGCGCAGCAGTGCGACATGGATGTGGGGGACTTCATCTGGACGGGTGGTGATTGCCACATTTACAGCAACCACCATGAGCAGGTGGAACTTCAGCTGAGCCGCACGCCCATGGCCTACCCAACCCTGAACATCAAACGCAAGCCCGCGTCCATCTTCGATTACGAATTTGAAGACTTCGAGGTCGTGGGTTACGAATGCCACCCTGCGATCAAAGCGCCTGTCGCTGTCTGAGGCCAGGCTGATGAAGCTGCACCTGATTTACGCCCGAGCCCGCAATGGCGTGATCGGCAAAGACAACCAGATGCCTTGGCATCTGCCCGAAGACCTGGCGCATTTCAAGCGCGTGACGCTGGGCCAGCCGGTCATCATGGGCCGCAAGACTTGGGACTCTCTGCCCGCCCGCTTCAGGCCCCTGCCCGGTCGCACCAACATCGTGATCACCCGTCAGCCCGACTGGCACGCCGATGGCGCATCGCGTGCGGCCTCCATCGAAGAGGCCATGCAGCTGTGTGGTGATGTGCCCGATGCCTGGATCATGGGCGGCGCCGAAATTTACCGCCAAGCCGAGCCACTGGCCAGCACGGCGGTGGTCACGGAGATAGACGCCGACTTTGAAGGTGACGCCTACGCCCCACTGCTCGGTGCCGATTGGCGAGAGGTGAAACGCGAATCACACACCTCAAACCAAGACATGGGTTTCGCCTTCGTCACCTACCAACATTCACGCAACCCATGAAAATCGCCACTTGGAACGTCAACTCCTTGTCTGTGCGCCTGCCGCAAGTACTGGACTGGTTGGCCGCGAATCCGACCGATGTGCTGGCCTTACAAGAACTCAAACTGACAGACGACAAGTTTCCAGCCGCCGCCTTGGCCGAAGTTGGCTACCAAGCGCAATGGTTTGGTCAAAAAACTTACAACGGTGTGGCCCTGATTTCCAAAGTCGGTGGTGCCGATGTGGTGAAAAACATCCCAGGCTTTGAAGACGACATGTCGCGCGTCATTGCCGCCACCTACCCCGATGGCGCGGGAGGTACGGTGCGGGTGATCGGTGCGTATTTCCCCAACGGCCAAGCGCCCGACAGCGACAAGTTTGTCTACAAAATGCGCTGGTTGGATGCGCTGCGCGAATGGGTGGGCAGCGAGATGCAAAAACACCCGAACTTGGTGCTGCTGGGTGATTACAACATCACCTTTGACGAACTCGACATGTGGGATCCGGTGGCTTTGGCAGGCACCATCCACTGCACCGACGCGGAACGTGAGAAGCTGCAAGGCCTGATCGGCTTGGGCCTGACCGACAGCTTCCGACTGTTTGAGCAACCCGAAAAAAGTTACAGCTGGTGGGATTACCGCGAATTTGCCTTCCGCCGCAACCGGGGCTTGCGCATCGACCACATCTTGATTTCGCAAGCACTGAAGGCCCGCGCCAGAGCCTGCATGATTGATCGCGCCCCTCGCAAAAATGAGCGCCCCAGCGACCACGCGCCCGTGGTGCTGACGCTGGCCTGATTCAAGCCGCTTGTGGCATCAAGAACTCGCGGCTGATGCGCACACCGAGCACATTCACCCGCTCCAAAAACTGCGTCAGGTAAGCGTGCAGGCCCGTGGCCAAGATCTCGTCGATGCGGCCAAAGGCCAGCTCTGAGCGCAGTCGACCTGCTTGTCGCAAGGTGTCGCTGCCCGCATCATGCGAGACGAGTTTGAGGTTGGCCACCACCTCGTTGAGACTGGCATGCAAGGAACGTGGCATGTCGGGTCGCAGAATCAGCAACTCCGCCACACGCTCTGGGCGAATCACGTCGCGGTAGACCTTGCGGTAGACCTCAAAGCCGCTGACGCTGCGCAAGATCGCGCTCCAGTGGTAGAAGTCGTACTCATGCATTGCTTCGGCAATTTCAGCGCTTGGACCGCCTTGCCTCTGTGCAGCACCAAAATTCGGCGCCCCAAAAAAGTCGTTTTGCATGGCGTGGAACTTCACATCCACCAGCCGCGCGGTGTTGTCGGCCCGCTCCAAAAACGTGCCCATGCGCATGAAGTACAGAGATTCGTCCATCAGCATGGTGCCCACCGTCACGCCGCGTGACAGGTGCGAGCGGAACTTCACCCACTCAAAAAACTGGCCCGGATCACGCTCAAACTCGCCGCTTTTGAGCATGCGGTTGACTTCGAGCCAGGTCTGGTTTTGGGTCTCCCAAACCTCGGTGGTGAGGGTGCCACGCACCGCGCGGGCGTTTTCTCGGGCCGCTCGCAGGCAAGACAAGATCGACGAAGGGTTGTTGTCGTTTTTGACCATGAAGGCCATCACATCGCGCGGCGTGATGGTTTTGTACTGCGAAAGGTACGAAGGCAACAACTCGCTGATGGACAAAATACCCTCCCAGCCCGCCTCGACGGCGGCGGCCGACTGCGGCAGCAAGGAGGTTTCATAGCTCACATTGAGCATGCGGGCGGTGTTCTCAGCCCGCTCCATGTAGCGGGACATCCAGAAGAGGTGATCGGCGGTGCGGCTCAGCATATTTTTCCTTGGTGTGTCATGCCCGACTTGATCGGACATCCATAGATCCTCGGGTCAAGCCCAAGGATGACAGGGGTGAAATCAGTCCTGCAAAATCCAAGTGTCTTTGGTGCCACCGCCTTGTGACGAGTTCACCACCAAAGAGCCTTCTTTCAAAGCCACGCGGGTCAAGCCGCCTGGCACCATCTGCACCGTTCGGCCACTCAGTACAAAGGGGCGCAAGTCGATGTGGCGCGGCGCGATGCCGCTGTCCACATAAGTTGGGCAAGTGGACAAGCTGAGGGTGGGCTGGGCGATGTAGCCCTCGGGATTGGCCAACAGTGCGCTACGGAAACGCTCGATCTCGGCTTGGGTCGATGCTGGGCCAACCAGCATGCCGTAACCGCCTGCGCCGTGCACCTCCTTGACCACCAGGTCTTTCAGGTTGGCCAGGGTGTACTTCAAATCGTCGGGTTTGCGGCACTGAAAAGTCGGCACATTCTTGAGTATTGGCTCCTCACCCAAATAAAACTTGATCATGTCAGGCACATAGGGGTAGATCGACTTGTCGTCGGCCACGCCCGTGCCCACCGCGTTGCAGATGGCCACATGCCCGGCTTTGTAGGCGTCCATCAGGCCCGCGCAGCCCAAGGTCGAGCTGGGACGGAACACCTTGGGGTCCAAAAAGTCGTCGTCCACCCGGCGGTAGATCACATCCACCCGCTTGGGGCCGCGTGTGGTGCGCATGTAAACGAACTGGTCTTTGACGAACAGGTCTTGCCCCTCGACCAACTCCACACCCATTTGCTGCGCCAAAAAGGCGTGCTCGAAATAGGCGCTGTTGTACATGCCGGGGGTGAGTACCACCACCGTCGGTTCAGCCGTGGTGGCGGGGCTGCTGGCCCGCAGGGTCTCGAGCAGCAAATCGGGGTAATGCGCGACCGGCGCCACACGGTGCTGGCTGAACAGGTCGGGGAAGAGCCGCATCATCATTTTGCGGTCTTCCAGCATGTAGCTCACGCCGCTGGGTACTCGCAGGTTGTCTTCGAGCACGTAGTACTCGCCCTGGCCTGCGCTGTCAGGTGCTCGCACGATGTCGATGCCGCTGATGTGGGAATAGATGTTGTTGGGAACATGCACCCCCACCATCTCAGGGCGAAACTGCGCGTTGTTTTCGATCTGCTCGCGGGGAATGATGCCCGCCTTGAGGATGTCCTGGTCGTGGTACACGTCGTGGATGAAGCGGTTGAGCGCGGTGACGCGTTGCACCAAGCCTGCTTCCATGCTTTTCCACTCTTGAGCAGCGATCACGCGGGGGATCAGGTCAAACGGGATCAAGCGCTCGGTGCCCCCCTCGTCGGAATTGGCGTCTTCGTCCTTGTCGCCATAGACCGCAAACGTGATGCCCACGCGCCGGAAAATGACTTCCGCTTCTTCTCGACGCGCGGCCATGAGTTGGGGATCCTGGGATTTCAACCAACGGGCATACGCAGCGTAATGCGCCCTCACCTCCCCCGAGTCACCCGCAGCGGGCAAGCGGCTGTACATCTCATCAAATTGGCGCATGTCACTTCACTCCTGAAACTCTCTAAGCAAATACTGTACCTAGCAAGACCAGATTTGCCGCGAGGGCCAACCCAATGTCGTGGTGGGATGGCCTCAGGGTGGCAAGGCCTGGTGCCAATACCGTTGGCGCTCCACCCTTTCACACTGCACCAAGGTCGGCGCGTGGCTGCGCCAAGTGGCCGCGCCGCATCGCGTGGTTTCCACCATTTGGATGCCTTGCGCCTGGTAACGCCACACCACTTCGCGGGCAGGATGGCCAAAGCGGTTGCGGTAACCCGCCTGGACCAGCGCCATTTTGGGCGCAAGGGCTTGCAAAAAAGGTAGGCTGGACGACGTTTTGCTGCCATGGTGGGGGGCGAGCAGCACATCCACCGGGCTCAGGCCCGCCCGCAACAAGGCCTGCTCTTGCGGGGCTTCGATGTCACCCGCCAGCAATGCCGAGCCTTCAGGGGTGTGGATGCGCAGCACACAACTGACTTCGTTGGGCTTGCGACTGGGAGGCGCCAACTCGGGCGCAGGCGGGTGCAGGACCTGAAAAAACACACCATCCCAAACCCACGACTGCCCAGCCTGACAGCGCGTCCAGCCCGGACGCAGGCGGTGCAAGGGGTGTTCGTCCTCCAGCGACGACCACAGCTCAGCCTGTTCTTGCATGGCCAACACCGCAGCCGCACCGCCCGTGTGGTCACTGTCGCGGTGGCTGAGCATCAGCACATCCAGGCGCTCGCCCATTTGGGCCAGCAAAGGCACCAACACCCGGTGGCCGGCATCGCTTTCGGCCGAATAGCGCGGTCCGGCGTCGTACAAGAGGCTGTGCTGGGCCGTTCGCACCAACACCGCGTTGCCCTGACCGACATCGGCAGCGAGCAATTCAAATTGGCCATGGCCTGGCCGTAGGGGTGACCAGAACAACACGGGCCAGAGCAAGGGCAAGCACAAGACCTTCCAGGACAGGGGCATGCGCAGCACCAGACCCAAGGCTCCGAGCATGGCCAGCACAGCCAATCCCCAGGGCGGCGTCGCCCTCGACAAACTGGCCAGTGGCCATGCCGACATCCAGCCCAGCAAGTCGGACAAAGGGCGCAAGACCCAAGAGGCCCAGTCCCATGCAAGGGGCCACAGAACCCCCAGCATCGCCAGTGGCGTGACCACCAAGGTGACCCAAGGAATGGCCAGCACATTGGCCAACAAACCCACCAACGACACCTGACCAAAAAACAGCAAGCTCAACGGTGCCAGCGCCAGCGTGACGGTGGCCTGTTCACGCAACAAAGCACCCACACCTTGCCCGAGCCTCAGGGCCCAGCCGCCCCAACCTAGCGCACCGAAAAGGTGCAACCACGACAAGGAACGTGCGCCAGCACGCCACAACGGTGCATCGCTGGAATCCGTTGGTGATGCGAGACCCGCGCCTCGATCACCCTTCAGGTCCGAGGCCATGAGCACCCCCACCGCCACAAAGCTCAACCAAAAACCCGGTTGCAACAAGGCCCACGGGTCCCAGACCAAAACGGCGGCACAGGCCATCAACCAAACCAAGGCGCCATGCCACTGCCGTGCCGAGAGCCTGAGCACGACCACCACCAAAAGCATCAGCAAAGTGCGTTGCGCGGGCAAGCCCCAACCGCTGAACAAGGCATAAAAAGTGGCCAGCATCAAACCCGACACCGCCCCGACGTGCACCGCAGGCCAGCGCATCGCACCATCAAATCCCCACAAGGCTGCACGGCGCCAGCCCCAACCCACGGCCACAGAAGCCAGCCAGGCAAACATGGTCACATGCAGTCCCGAGATGCTCATCAGGTGGGCCACTCCAGTGGCCCTGAACACATCCCAGTCGCTGCGGTCAATTGCGGCCTGATCACCCACCACCAAGGCCGCCAGCACACCAGCCCGTTTGGCCGCATCCGCGTCGCCCCCGGGCGTGCTCAGCTGTGTCAACAAGCGGTCGCGCACCGTTTGGCGCCAACCCTCGATCGGATGGCTCAGGGTGCTGGCGATTCTTAGCGGCGGTGGATCTTTGGCGCGGTTGCGCACGTAACCCGTGGCGCGAATGCCCTGCTCCCACAGCCACAACTCATGGTCAAAACCGCGTGGGTTCATGTGCCCATGCGGCGCTTTCAAGCGCACGCGCAAGCGCCACCGTTCTCCGGCCTTGACGGGCTGTGGCAGGGGCGACAGGCTCCAGCCACTGTCATGCGTGCCCTCTTGCCCGTACCAACCCAGGTACACCTGCGCGGGCACATCGGCATCGACCTGCAAGGCTCGGCTGACCCCTGCTTCATCCACCTGCCAAGCCTGCTCGATGCGAAACCGAAATCGCCAGCCCAGATCTTGTTTTTGGGGCATGGCTTGCACCACGCCCACCACGTCCAGGTCTTGCCCTTCCAATGCAGGCACCATGATGCTCAACCGGCTCCATGCGTGCAATCCGGTCACAGCAAAGGCCACCGAGAACCACAATAAGAACCCAATCACCCAAAGGCCTGTGGGTCGGTGGCGCTGCACGCTTAGGCGTCTGAGGGTGAGCACACGCAGACCCCAGGCACAGGCCGCCACCATGCCCAGCACGGCGCCATACAAAGCCACAGGCCACAAAGCCGCTTGTTGCAATTGCAGCGCGACCCCCATGCACCAGGCCAGCAAGCCCACACCCAGACCCCGCGCCCAGCCTAAGGACATCATGGCCAGCCGCCCTCGGGCCAGCAGGGCACACGCCCGTCACCTGCCGTGCGGCGTTCTTGCATGTCAGCCTCCCTGATTTGGCTGTGGTGTGAATCGGCGGGTCTGAGCCCCCCTGCTTCCACGCAGCGTGCTGGGCCCTTGACGGGGTCTTGGAGCCACTTGGCTGGCGCGTGTCTTGCTAGTTGTAAACGCCCAAGCTGCATTTGTCATGCGTGCAGCCCCTGTTGCGCTGAACGAGATATGTCGATACAAGTTGCCCTGCACCACGTCACCCATTACACCTACGACCGTCCCGTTCAGCTTGGCCCCCAAGTCATCCGCCTGCGACCTGCCCCGCACAGCCGCAGCCGCAGCCTGAGTTACAGCCTCAAGGTCGAACCCTCAGAGCACTTCATCAACTGGCAACAGGACACTTTTGCCAATTACCAAGCGCGTTTGGTCTTCCCGAAAAAAACCACGGCTTTCAAGGTCACCGTGGACGTGGTCACCGAGATGGCCGTGTTCAACCCATTCGACTTTTTTCTGGAGCCCACGGCCGAGGAAGTGCCCTTCAAGTATGCAGACACCGTGCGTGAAGAGCTGCAGTCTTATCTGGTCAAAGACCACAAAACCCCGCTGTTCAAGAAATACCTGGCCAGCTTGGACCGAAAGCGCCAGCGCACCATCGACTTTTTGGTGCAGGTCAACCAACGCCTCCACCAAGACATCCGTTACACCATCCGCATGGAGCCGGGCGTGCAAACGGCCGAGGAAACCCTGACCCTCAAAAGCGGCTCATGCCGCGACACGGCCTGGCTCCTGGTGCAGCTGTTTCGGCACATGAACATCGCCGCCCGCTTTGTTTCGGGCTATTTGATTCAGCTGGCCCCCGATGTGAAATCGCTCGATGGCCCGAGCGGCACCGAAGTGGACTTCACCGACCTGCACGCCTGGTGCGAGGTGTATTTGCCGGGCGCGGGTTGGATCGGGCTGGACCCGACCTCCGGGCTCTTGGCCGGAGAAGGCCATATTCCTTTGGCCTGCACCCCGCAACCATCGGCGGCAGCGCCCATTGAAGGACTCATGGACGAGGCCGAGGTCGAGTTTCACCACGAAATGAGCGTCACGCGCATCCATGAATCGCCGCGGGTGACCAAACCGTACACCGAAGACCAGTGGACCGATGTGCTTGCCTTGGGCGATCAGGTCGATGCGAAATTGTTGGCACAAGACGTGCGCCTGACCATGGGTGGCGAGCCGACCTTTGTGTCCACACAGGACCGAGACGGCGCGGAATGGAACACCGACGCCCTGGGGCCAACGAAGCGCGGCTTGGCCACCGAGCTGGTGCACAAGCTGCGCCAGCAATACGGCCAAGGCGGTTTTTTGCATTTTGGCCAAGGCAAGTGGTACCCGGGCGAGCAATTGCCACGTTGGGCGCTCAGCATTTACTGGCGTGCCGACGGCACACCTTGCTGGCAAAACCCTGCGGTGTTTGCCGACGAGCGTGAACCCAGCCAGTACACCAGCGCCGATGCCCAGCGCTTCATGCACGAAATGTCGCAGCAGCTGGGCCTACCCACCGACACCGTGCTGCCAGGCTACGAAGACACCTGGTATTACCTGTGGCGCGAGCGCCGCTTGCCCGTCAACGTCGACCCGTTTGACGCCAAACTGGACGACGAGATGGAACGCAACCGCTTGCGCCGCATCTTCAGCCAGGGGCTTGACCATCCTGTGGGTTATGTGCTGCCGCTGCAAGCCGTGGACACCGGCAACCCTGCGGTATCGGCGTGGGAGACGGGCCGCTGGTTCCTGCGCGAAGAGCGCATGTACCTCATGCCCGGTGACTCGCCCATGGGCTGGCGCTTGCCGTTGGACTCGCTGCCTTGGTCGGCGCCCACCGACCGTTTGCACATGATTGAGCAGGACCCCTTTTCACCTCGGGGACCCTTGCCCACCACGCCCACACTGTTCCAGAAACGCCCGCTGGGCATGCCCGCCCATGCGAATGCCAGCGCCTCAAGCCGCTCGGCAGCGCTGCCAGCACAGCCGGTCTCTCGTTTTGAATCTGACCCCTCGGTGGTGCGCACCGCGCTCTGTGTGGAAGTGCGCGACCCCACACGCGCCAACGGCCCCAAGGCCGAGGCTGCCGAAGACAAAAAAGGCAACAAGTCAGGCGTGCTGTATGTCTTCATGCCGCCTCTGGCGCGTCTGGAGGACTACCTGGCCTTGGTGAGCGCCGTGGAAACCACCGCCCTGAAGCTGGACATGAAGGTGGTGATGGAGGGCTACCCGCCCCCTCGCGATCCGCGCCTGAAACTCTTGCAGGTCACCCCCGACCCCGGTGTGATCGAGGTCAACATCCACCCGGCCCACAACTGGACCGAACTGGTTCAGCATACCGAGTTTTTGTACCAAGCCGCTTTCGAAACGCGCCTGTCGGCCGAGAAGTTCATGACCGACGGCCGTCACACCGGCACCGGCGGTGGCAACCACATGGTGATGGGCGGCGCCACACCCGCAGACAGCCCGTTTTTGCGCCGCCCGGAATTGCTGGCCAGCCTGGTCCTGTACTGGCACAACCACCCGAGCTTGAGCTATTTGTTCAGCGGCATGTTCATCGGCCCGACCAGCCAGGCCCCGCGTGTGGACGAGGCCCGCAACGACCAGGTCTATGAGTTGGAGATCGCGCTGCGCGAGATCGTTCGGCACTGTCAAAAGCATGGCCAAGACATGCCGCCCTGGACGGTGGACCGCACCCTGCGCAACATCCTGATCGACGTGACCGGCAACACCCACCGCAGCGAGTTTTGCATCGACAAGATGTATTCACCCGACAGCAGCACGGGGCGCTTGGGCCTTTTGGAGTTGCGGGCTTTTGAAATGCCACCCCACGCCCGCATGAGCATCGTTCAGCAATTGCTGCTGCGTGCGCTGGTGGCCCGCTTTTGGGACGCGCCCTATTCAGCGCCTGTGACGCGCTGGGGCACCGAGTTGCACGACCGCTTCATGCTGCCGCACTGGATCCACAAAGACTTTGACGATGTGCTCACCGAGCTGGGGGATGCGGGTTTCCACTTTGACCCGAGCTGGTTCGCGCCGCATTTCGAGTTCCGCTTCCCGGTGGTGGGGCAAGTCCAGATCGACGGCGCGGTGCTCACCTTGCGCAACGCGCTGGAGCCCTGGCACGTGATGGGCGAAGAAAGCGGCGCGGGCGGCACCGCGCGTTATGTCGACTCATCGCTCGAGCGCATCGAGGTGCATGTCACGGGCATGAACCCCTCGCGCCACACCGTCACCGTCAATGGCACGCCCTTGCCCCTGCAGCCCACGGGCGTGGTGGGCGAATATGTGGCAAGCGTCCGCTACAAGGCCTGGAACCCACCCTCGTCGCTGCACCCGAGCATTGGCGTGCACGCCCCCTTGACGGTGGACCTGGTGGACACCTGGATGAAGCGCTCTTTGGGCGGCTGCCAGTACCATGTGGTGCACCCCGGTGGCCGCAACTACGACGGCTTCCCGGTCAACGCTTACGAGGCCGAAAGCCGCCGCATGGCCCGATTCTTCCGCATGGGGCACACACCTGGCGCGATGAAACATCTGCCCACCCTGTTGCCCAACGCCCAGCTGCACGCCAGTCCGGAGTTCCCGCACACGCTGGATTTGAGGCGACAATCCTTGAATGAATGAGCGCCCGTCTCAACCCATCGGTACCCCGCAAGCCACAACCCTGACAGGATTGGCGCTTGAGCACGAAGCCGCGCCCGCCGGGCATTGGGACGAGCTGCACGGGGAGGTCTCCAACCCCAATGCGGACACTGCCCGTGCGATCAGTGCGCCATGGCAGCGCTTCCTTGCGCCTTTGGACAAGGTGTCCCACGCCCGCGAAGCCGACCTGAACACGCGCATGGGCAACCTGCGGCGGCAGGTGCGCGACAACGGCATCACTTACAACGTGTACGCCAGCGCCGACCAACCGCAGCGCCCCTGGTCACTCGACCTGTTCCCGCTCATGCTTGGCCACAGCGATTGGCAGCAGATCGAGGCGGGTGTGATGCAGCGCATGCAGCTGCTCGAGCACATCATGGCCGATGCCTATGGACCCCAACAATTGGTGCTGCAAGGCCAGCTGCCCGCTGCCTTGGTGCAAGGCCACCCGGCCTATTTGCCCGCGATGCATGGCGTGGCTCCGGTGGGTGGGCGCTATTTGTCCCTGGCCGCGTTTGACCTGGCGCGTGGGCCAGACGGCTGCTGGTGGCTGCTGTCGCAGCGCACACAAGCGCCTTCGGGCCTGGGCTACCTGATCGAAAACCGGCAAATCGTCTCGCGCCTGTTCCCGCAGGCCTTTGAGGCGTTTCCGGTGCAGCGGCTGGCGCACACCTACCGCCCCCTGATCGACGGCATCAAGGCCCGCAGCCCGGCAGGTGCCTCGGCGCACATCGCCCTGCTCACGCCCGGGCCTTACAACGAAACCTATTTTGAACACGCCTACCTCGCCCGTTATCTGGGCCTGAGCCTGGTGCAGGGCAACGACCTGACGGTGCGAGACCAAAAGCTTTACCTCAAAACCCTGCAAGGCCTGCAGCCGGTGCACGGCTTGCTCAAGCGGGTGGACGACGACTGGTTGGACCCGCTGGAGCTGCGGGCCGACTCCACGCTGGGCGTGCCCGGCTTGCTGCAAGCGGTGCGCAGCGGCAATGTGTTGGTGGCCAACACGCCTGGCTCGGGCTTTTTGGAGTCGAACGCGCTGCTGGGTTTTATGCCCGGCCTGGCGCGGGAACTTTTGGGGCAAGAACTGCGACTGCCCGCCATCCCCAGCTGGTGGTGCGGTGAGGCCGCAGCGCTGCAAGACGTGCTGCCGCGCATCGCGGGTTGTGTGATCAAGCCCACCTACCCCCACCACACCGACCGCCACAGTTTTGAGCCGGTGCTGGGCCACCGCCTCTCGCGCCAAGAACAAGCCGAATGGGCCCAGCGCATCGTGCGCGACCCCGACGCCCACACCCTGCAGTCGTGGTTGCCGCTGTCGCACCAGCCCACTTGGCAAACCGGGCCCGATGGTGCCGCCAGCATCGCGTCACGCCCGGTGGTGCTGCGCGTGTTTGCAGTGGTCGATGCCCAAGGCGGCTGGCAGGTTTTGCCCGGAGGTCTGGCCCGGCTGGGCACACGCGAAGGCATCGCATCGATGCAGCGCGGCGGCTCCAGCGCCGACGTATGGGTGCAAACACCAACAACACCAACACCTACCTCGTCCACACCGCCTGCACCCCCCTCCGCCACCACCAGCATCCCGGCCGCCAGCGACGCCGTCGCGCAGCGCCAGCGCCTGGTCACCAGCCGCGCCGCAGAAAACCTGTTTTGGATGGGCCGCTACACCGAGCGCACCGAAAACACCTTGCGCCTGGTGCGCCTGAGCCTGGAAATTCTGGGCAGCGAAAACCAGAACCTGCCCTGTTTGCTGAACTTCATCTCCCGCATGGCCACACACCACGGCCTGGTGCGGGCCGGTGTACCTGCCGCAGCGCAGGCGCACCGCGTCTTCGAGCGCTCCTTGATTGCAGGACTGTGGGACAAGGAACTGACCACCAGCGTGGGCTTCAACCTGCGATCGGTGCGCTTGGCCGCGGCTTCGGTGCGCGAGCGCCTTTCACCCGAGCACTGGCGCTTGCTGGAACAAGCCGAATCGCGTTTTTTTCAGTGGGTCAAAACACCCGCCTTGCCCGAGCCCTCGCTGGACAGCCTGCCCGACACCGTGGCGGTGCAGCGGCTGTTGGCCGACACCAGCCAGATGCTGGCCGCCCTCACTGGCGCACAAACCGACCGCATGAGCCGCGACGACGGCTGGCGCTTGCTCTCCATGGGCCGCCACATCGAGCGACTGGAATTTTTGTCGCACGCCCTCAGCGATGCCGTGCAGCTGGGCCTGATCGAAGAGCAAGCCGGGTTTGACGCTGTGCTGGATTTGTTTGACAGCACCATCAGCTTCCATGCCCAGTACCAACAAAGCCGCACCCCCCAGGCCCTGATGGACCTGCTGGTGACCGACCCGGACAACCCCCGCTCGCTGGGCTGGGTGGCGCACACCCTGCGATCGCGCTTGAAGCGCATGGGCCACCTGGCCGATGGGGCGACTTTGCCCCTGGCGGAGCGCCTGCCCGCGCTGATTGAGTTGCGGCCCGAGGCCCTGTGGCCCTTGGACACCTCACGGGGGGCGAGTTCGAGCACCGCCGACCCTTTGGTGAGTCAGCCCCAGCCCCTGCTGGCCACACTTGGCCAATGCCAAAGCACAGCCCGCGAGGTTTCGGACCAGCTGTGCAGCTTGTTTTTCACGCACAGTGGCGAAGCCCGCTACAGCGTGGGCGCTGGTAGTTCAAGGCACAAGGCATAAGACACACCATGCGCCTGGCCATCACACACGACACCCGTTACCGCTACAGCCCCTCGGTGCAAACCGCGCAGCATGTCGCCCACCTTCAAGCAACCGACACACCCTGCCAAACCGTTCTGCGCCACACGATGGCGATCTCGCCCGAGGCCTCGGTGCAGCACAGCATCGACGCCTTTTTGAACCACCGCGCTTATTGGGCATTGACACACCCCCACGAAGGCCTGAGCGTTCAGGCTTACACCGAGGTCGAGACCCGAGCCATTCCAGCCATCACACCTTCCAGCGCCCAGCAAAGCTGGGAAACTGTGCGCGAGCATTTTCGCTACCGGGGTGGCCAAGCTGGTGATGTGCATGCGGGTTTGGTCTTTGGCTCGCACCATGCGCCGGTGCACACCGCCTTTGCGGACTACGCCCAAAGCTGTTTCACACCCGGGCGGCCTCTCATGCAAGCGGCCCAGGCCCTCACGGCCCGCATGCACCGCGATTTCCATTACGAAACGGCCAGCACCGACATCAACACTCCCGCCCTTGAGGCGCTGCACAACAAACGGGGGGTTTGCCAGGACTTTGCCCACATCTTGGTGGCATGCCTGCGCTCACTGGGCTTGCCCGCCCGCTATGTGAGCGGCTACCTGCTCACCCAGCCGCCGCCAGGCCAGCCCCGCCTGGTGGGAAGCGACGCCTCGCACGCCTGGGCTTCGGTGTACCTGCCCGAGCTGGCCAGCCATGCCTGTCTAGGCTGGTTTGACCTGGACCCGACCAACGACCGCTGCGGCATGGCCAGCCCGGGCGAGGACTACGTGCGCCTGGCCGTGGGCCGCGATTTTGCCGATGTGTCGCCCCTGCGCGGCGTGTTGCAAGGTGGCGGCTCGCACACCCTCGAGGTCGCGGTCACGGTCGCCCCATTAGACCTGTGATCTGATCAGCCCATGCGGACGCCATTCAACGGCACCTTCGGCGACAATATCTTTTTGCAAAGCCTGCGCATGCGGGCGTCCACCTTCAACCAGCGAACGAGACCACCACCATGAGCGTTTACGACCAACTCAAAGCACTGAACATCGAGCTTCCCCCCGTGGCCGTGCCCGCAGCCGCCTATGTGCCTTTTGTCCAGACCGGCAACCTGGTTTTCCTGTCTGGCCACATCGCCAAAAAAGACGGCAAAGTTTGGGCCGGGCAGCTGGGCAAAAACACCACCACCGCCGAAGGCCAACAAGCCGCTCGCGCCGTCGCGATTGACCTGATGGGCACGCTGCACGCGGCTGTGGGTGACCTGAACAAGGTCAAGCGCATTGTCAAAGTGATGAGTCTGGTCAACTCGACCGGCGACTTCACCGAGCAGCACCTGGTCACGAACGGCTGCAGCGAACTGCTGGGCCAAGTCTTTGGACCGCAAGTGGGCGCACATGCCCGCAGCGCATTTGGCGTGGCGCAAATCCCCATGGGTGCTTGTGTCGAGATCGAGATGATTGCCGAAATTGGCTGATCTGTGGCCATGCCCATTGAGCTGAACAAAGAGGACCGCGCTCAGGCCATTGCCAGCATTGAGCGCTACTTCGAGGCCAACTTTGAACAAAAGATCGGCAACATTTCTGCTGGGGCTCTGCTTGGCTTTATCCTCGAAGAAATTGGCCCCAGCATCTACAACCGTGCTGTGAGCGACGCCAAAGAGCGCATGCTGATGCGCGTGGAAGATCTGGAATATGAAGTTCGCGCGGATGAATTTCAGTATTGGCAAAAATTCAAACCACGCAAGCCATGAAGAGATCACAAATAGCCCTGGCATTCATCTTGAGCCTGACTCTGTCGGCTTGTGGCTTGGTATCTACGCAAGCTGTGTACGAAGAAATCAGGGCTCAGGAAAAGGCCAAGGCAGTGGGCAGAGGCGCAGCCCCTGGCCAAAAACTACCCAACTACGATGCCTACCAAAAGGAGCGTTCAGTGCTCTCGCCCTGAATCCGTTGAATGCCAATCCCAACTGTGGACGTGCAAAACGTAGACCGCCGACTTCAAGCCAAATCCTTAATCGATCACACACCCAGGAGAATTTGATGACCCTTTCGATGTCCCGCGCCAGCCTGCCCGTTTGCACCCGCATGCTGACCAACCTGAGCCACATCCTGGCCAAGGCCGAGTTGTTTGTCGAGGCCAAAAAGATCGACCCCACGGCGCTGACCACCTACCGCCTGGCCCCCGACATGTTTCCGTTCACACGCCAAGTGCTGATCGCCTGCGATGCGGCCAAAAACGGCGTCGCCCGTTTGAGTGGCGTCGAAGCGCCCAAGTTTGAAGACAACGAAACCACATTGGCCCAGTTGCAAGAACGCATCCAGAAAACCCTGGCCTTCATCGCCACGGTGCCCGCAGCGGCCTTGGACGGCACCGAGGACAAAGAAATCACCTTCCCCGCAGGCCCGGGCAAAACCCGCACCCTCAGCGGGCAAGACTACCTGTGCCACTGGATGCTGCCCAACCTGTACTTCCACATCACCACGGCCTACACCATCCTGCGTCACAACGGTGTAGAAGTGGGCAAGATCGATTACCTGTTGGGTGCGCAGGGCTGAGACCCTGACCGGCGGCTCAGCCTTTGCTGATTCAAACTGTCCCCAAACACCGTGCCCAAAGCTGTGGACAAGTGCAGGGACAAGCCACCAAAGTCCCGCCCAGCAAGGGCTGGCGGGGCGTGCTCAAAAAAGCATCAACATGGTCTGATGACGTGGCCCTGATGACTGCGCCCTGATCACTCCACACGCGTCACCCGGTTGGGCTTGAAGCCCAGATCGGCCACTTTGCCTTTTTTGGCACGAGCGGTTTTGGCGTTGTTCAGGCTGCGAATTTCCAGCGTTTCTTCGCGCTCTTTGCCGCCTCGGCCGATGCCTTCGATCTTGACGCTGCGGGTGTAGGCTGCAGCACCCGCCAAGGTGTCTTTGGCTTCCAGGTCGATGAGCATCAGGCCCCGGCCCCCTTTTTCCATGGTCTTGAGTTCACTGATTTCAAAGGTCAGCACTCGACCGCCGGTGCTGGCGCAGCAGACGCTGGTGGCGGCCGGCATGGGCTGCTTGTCGGCAGGCACTGTGGCACTGCTGCCGCTGACATGGCTGGGCGCGCAGACGGTTTCGCCCTCGCCCAGGCTGATGAAGGCTTTGCCCGCTTTGTTGCGCGAAATCATGTTCTCGACCGTGGCCTTGAAGCCGTAGCCGCCCGAGCCGCTGAGCAGCAGCGTGGCATGGGCCGGGCCTGCAAAGTAGTGGGCGGGTTGCGTGCCGGTTTCCAGATCGATGAGGGTGGTGATCGGCTGGCCATCGCCGCGTGCGCCGGGCAAGGTGGCCACGGGCACGCTGTAGATGCGGCCTGTCCCATTTTTGGCCGTGCCAAAGATCAGCAGCGTGTCCACCGTGCGGCACTCAAAGGTGCCATACAGGCCGTCGCCCGCCTTGAAGGCGAAGCTGGTGGCGTCGTGGCCGTGGCCCGTGCGGGCACGCACCCAGCCTTTTTCCGAAACGACCACCGTCACGGGTTCGTCCACCACCTTGACTTCGGCCACGGCTTTTTTCTCTTCTTGGATCAAGGTGCGGCGGGGGTCGGCAAAGGTTTTGGCGTCCCCTTCGATCTCTTTGATCATCAGGCGGCGCAGTGCGGCGGGGCTGCCCAAAATCTCTTCGAGCTTGCCCTGCTCTTCGCGCAACTCGCTCAGCTCTTGCTCGATCTTGATCGCTTCGAGTCGGGCCAGTTGGCGCAGGCGAATCTCCAGGATGTCTTCGGCCTGGCGGTCGCTGAGTTTGAAGGCTTCGATCAGCGCGGGCTTGGGCTCGTCGCTGTGGCGGATGATGCGGATCACCTCGTCGATGTTCAGCAAGACCAGCTGTCGGCCTTCCAGAATATGGATGCGGTCCAGCACTTTGTTCAAGCGGTGCTGGCTGCGGCGGGTGATGGTGGTCTGGCGGAAGCTGATCCACTCCACCAGCATCTGGCGCAGCGACTTCTGGATGGGTTTGCCGTCGATGCCCACCGAGGTCATGTTGATCGGCGCCGACGTCTCCAGGCTGGTGTGCGCCAGCAAGGCGGTGATGAGTTCTTGCTGTTCGATGCGGCTGGTTTTGGGCTCGAACACCAGACGTACAGCGGCGTCTTTACTGGACTCGTCACGCACCACATCCAGCACGGCGAGCATGCTGGCTTTGAGCTGCAGCTGGTCGGTGCTGAGCGCTTTTTTACCGGCCTTGACCTTTGGGTTGGTGAGTTCTTCGATCTCTTCGAGCACGCGCTGCGAGCTGACGCCTTGCGGCAGCTCAGTCACCACCAGTTGCCATTGGCCACGGGCGAGTTCTTCGATCTTCCAGCGGGCACGCACTTTGAGGCTGCCGCGCCCGGTGCGGTAGGCGTCGGCAATGTCGCTGGCCGGGCTGATGATCTGACCGCCACCGGGGTAGTCGGGGCCGGGGATGATGGCCATCAACTCGCTGTCGCTCAGCTTGTCGTTGCGGATCAAAGCGACGCAGGCGTCAGCCACTTCGCGCAGGTTGTGGCTGGGGATCTCGGTGGCCAGGCCCACGGCAATGCCGCTGGCGCCATTGAGCAAGCTGAAGGGCAAGCGGGCAGGCAGCTGGCGCGGCTCTTCGGTCGATCCGTCGTAGTTGGGGATGAAGTCCACCGTGCCCATGTCGATCTCGTCGAGCAGCAAGCTGGTGATGCGCGACAGCCGCGCTTCGGTGTAACGCATGGCCGCAGCGCCGTCGCCGTCACGGCTGCCAAAGTTACCCTGGCCGTCGATGAGTGGGTAGCGCTGCGAAAAGTCTTGCGCCATGCGCACCAGCGCATCGTACGCCGCCGTGTCGCCGTGCGGGTGGTATCGGCCCAGCACATCGCCCACCACACGGGCGCTTTTGACGGGTTTGGCCGCGGTGTTGTTGTTCGGGCCGCTGTACGACAAACCCATGCGGTCCATCGAATACAAAATGCGGCGCTGTACCGGCTTTTGGCCGTCGCACACGTCAGGCAAGGCGCGGCCTTTGACGACGGACAGCGCGTATTCCAGATAGGCCCTCTGGGCGTAGGCGCCCAGGTGGTCGCCATCGGGGGCGGCGGTGGGTTCGGGGGTTAAGAGGTCAGTGGTCATCAGGGTCTTTCAGGGTAGGAGCCTGCCTGCGGGCGTTGGATTTGTTCAGACAATTCGCCCACGGGGTGGGCTCCTACGGGGAATTTGTCACACGTCGATTTCGATCGAGTCGCCGTGCAGCTCCATCAGCTCACGACGGGCGGCGGCTTCGCCTTTGCCCATGAGCTGGGTCATGAGGTTTTCGGTGCCCGCGTTGTCCAATGGCCCCAGCTCGATGGGCAGCAGGCGGCGCGTGTCGGGGTTGAGCGTGGTGTCCCAAAGCTGCTCGGCGCTCATCTCGCCCAGGCCCTTGAAGCGGCTGATGCTCCAGCCGCCTTCTTTCACGCCGTCTTTGCGCAATTTGTCGATGATGCCGGTGAGCTCGCCCTCGTCCAGCGCGTAGGCTTTGGACGCTGGCTTTTTGCCGCGGGCGGGGGCATCGACGCGGAACAAGGGCGGCCTGGCCACGTACAAGTGCCCCGCTTCGATCAGCTTGGGAAAGTGACGGAAGAACAAGGTCAGCAAAAGCACCTGAATGTGCGAGCCGTCCACGTCCGCGTCCGACAAGATGCAGACCTTGCCGTAGCGCAGATTGCTCATATCGGGGTTGTCATTAGGGCCGTGCGGGTCTACGCCGATGGCCACCGAAATGTCGTGGATTTCGTTGTTGGCAAACAAGCGGTCGCGGTCGACTTCCCAGGTGTTGAGCACCTTGCCGCGCAGGGGCAAGATGGCTTGGCACTCTTTGTTGCGGCCCATCTTGGCGCTGCCGCCTGCCGAGTCGCCCTCGACCAAAAACACTTCGTTGTCGGCGATGTCCTTGCTTTCGCAGTCGGTCAGCTTGCCGGGCAAGACGGCCACGCCAGAACTCTTGCGCTTTTCGACCTTTTGGCTCGCTTTTTGACGGGTTTGTGCAGCCTTGATGGCCAGTTCGGCCAGTTTTTTGCCGTAATCCACATGCTCGTTCAGCCAGAGTTCGAGCGCCGGGCGCACAAAGCTGGAGACCAGCCGCACCGCGTCGCGCGAATTCAGCCGCTCCTTGATCTGGCCCTGAAACTGCGGGTCCAGCACTTTGGCGCTCAGCACATAGCTGGCGCGGGCGAATACGTCTTCGGGCATGAGCTTGACGCCCTTGGGCAGCAGGCCATGCAGCTCAATGAAGCTCTTGACGGCGGTGAACAGGCCATCGCGCAAGCCGCTGTCGTGCGTGCCGCCCGCGCTGGTGGGGATCAGGTTGACGTAGCTCTCGCGCACGGGTGCACCGTCTTCGGTGAAGGCCACGGCCCAGCTTGCGCCCTCGCCTTCGGCAAAGCTGTCGTGGTTGGCGTCGGCAAAGCCTTCGCCTTCAAACAGCGGGATGACCGGGTCGCCGTTCAGGGTTTGCGTCAGGTAGTCGCGCAGACCGGCTTTGTATTGCCACTGCTGGGTTTCTTTGGTTTTTTCATTCACCAAGGTCACCGTCACGCCGGGCATGAGCACGGCTTTGCTGCGCAGCAAGTGCGTCAGCTCATTCATGGGAAGCGCGCTGGATTCGAAGTATTTGGCATCGGGCCAGGCACGCACCGTGGTGCCCTGCTTGCGGTCACCCTCGCCTGTGGCTCGTTTGACCAGCGGCTCGGTCACGTCGCCGCCCGAGAACACCAGTGTCGCCACTTGGCCTTCGCGGTAGCTGGTGGCTTCGAGCCGTTTGGACAGCGCGTTGGTCACCGACACGCCCACACCGTGCAAACCGCCCGAGAAGCTGTAGGCCCCACCCTTGCCCTTGTCAAACTTGCC
Source organism: Limnohabitans sp. 63ED37-2 (assembly GCF_001412535.1). Taxonomy (GTDB): domain Bacteria; phylum Pseudomonadota; class Gammaproteobacteria; order Burkholderiales; family Burkholderiaceae_C; genus Limnohabitans_A. The sequence goes on from NZ_CP011774.1 coordinate 1,507,091, forward strand.
ACCCGCGTGCAGGCGGGTGAAGACCAGCTCGATCACCGGGGCGTTTTCTTCGGGGTGCAGGCCAAAGGGAATGCCCCGGCCATCGTCTTCGATGCTGACCGATCCGTCGGCGTGCAGGATGACTTTGATCTTTTTGCCGTAACCCGCCAGCGCCTCGTCGGCGGCGTTGTCCAGCACTTCTTGGATGATGTGCAGGGGGTTGTCGGTGCGCGTGTACATGCCCGGGCGTTGTTTGACGGGCTCGAGGCCCTTCAAGACACGGATCGAGCCTTCGGAGTACTCATTAGAGGTTTTGACAGTTGATTGGGTGGCCATGGTGGCGGATTGTAGTGGGATTTCAGGCTTGATACTGGATACATAAACAGTGCCAACCCTTTACTTCGGCAACATGCATCTGAGTGACTTCGGGGTGGCACCACATTGGTTAAAGTCAGGGGGATGCAACACAAACCCCTTTCACTGACCCAGGTTCTGATTTGCGGCGCGGCCATTGTCACGCTGTCCATGGGCATACGCCACGGTTTTGGCCTGTGGCTTCAGCCCATCACCCAAGCCCAAGGCTGGGGCCGTCAAGAGTTCGGCTTTGCCATGGCCATCCAGAATCTGGCCTGGGGCTTCATGGGCATTTTTGCGGGCATGCTGGCCGACAAGTTTGGCGCTTTCCGCGTCATCACGGCCGGCGCCTTGCTCTACGCATTGGGGCTGGTGGGCATGGCCCAGGCCCAAACGCCCTGGATGTTTGCCCTGTTCACGGGCGTCATCATCGGCACCGCACAAGCGGGCACCACCTACGCCGTAATTTATGGCGTGATCGGGCGAAACGTGCCGGCAGAGCGCCGTTCGTGGGCCATGGGCATTGCGGCAGCGGCCGGCAGCTTCGGGCAGTTTTTGATGGTGCCGGTGGAAGGCATGCTGATCAGCCAAGCGGGTTGGCAAAACGCCCTGATGATTTTGGCCGCCGCCACCGTGCTCATCATTCCCCTGGCTTGGGGTCTGCGCGAGCCGGCTTTGAACGCGCCGGGCCAGGTCAAACGTGAGCAGACCATTCTCCAATCGCTGCAAGAAGCCTTCAAGTACCCGAGTTTTCAGCTGCTGATGGCCGGCTATTTTGTGTGTGGCTTTCAGGTGGTGTTCATCGGTGTGCACATGCCCAGCTACCTGAAAGACCACGGCATGGCACCCCAAGTGGCCAGTTATGCGCTGGCCCTGATTGGTCTGTTCAACGTGGTGGGCACCTACATTGCGGGCACCATGGGCCCACAAATTCCCAAAAAGCACATCCTGGCCACCATTTACATCTCGCGCTCGGTGGCGATCACGCTGTTCTTGCTGGTGCCACTGTCGCCAACCAGCGTTTACATCTTCTCAGCCGTGATGGGCTTGCTGTGGCTGTCCACTGTGCCGCCCACCAATGCGGCGGTTGCACATATTTTTGGGGTGGCACATTTGTCCATGCTCAGCGGTTTCATCTTTTTCGGCCACCAGATCGGCTCCTTTATGGGGGTCTGGCTGGGCGGCTATCTGTATGACAAGACGGGCAGCTACGACATCGTCTGGTACCTGGCCATTGCGCTGGGTGTGCTGGCCGCGCTGGTGAACCTGCCTGTGCGCGAGAGCCCGATTGCCCGCCCAACACCCCAAGCAACATGAGTGCCCAACCCACCTGGTTTTTGCTCGGGGCTGCAGCCTTGGGCCTGACATTTTGGCTGTATGGCCAGTCCGACGTGGTGATCATGCTGTCTGAACAGCTGTGGTCCTGCTTTTAACCACGCGTTTGACTTGAAAGCACCATCCATGCACGGCACCGAAAACCCCTCCGCCTGGCTGCAACGCTGGTCACACCTGATCGCCCCGGGCAGCACCGTGCTCGATGTGGCCTGCGGCGCAGGTCGCCACATGCGTTATTTGGCCTTGTTGGGACACCAAGTCACAGGTGTAGACCGCAACCCCGACGCCGTGGCCATGGCCAAAAGCAGTGGCGAGGTCGTTTGCGCTGACATCGAAAATGGCCCCTGGCCTTTTGATGGCGAAACTTTCGGATGCGTGGTCGTGACCCATTACCTTTGGAGACCCTTGCTGCCAAAGGTTGTGGCCAGTGTGGCCCCGGGTGGTCTGTTGATCTACGAAACCTTTGCAGCCGGCAACGAAACCGTGGGCAAACCTTCGCGACCAGACTTTTTGCTGCAACCCGGCGAACTGATCAAGGCGGCCGAAGGCTTGCGCACGGTAGCTTACGAAGACGGCTTTGAGGCCTCGCCAGACAGGTTTGTGCAACGCATCGTCGCCGTGCGAGACGAATCCCCAAAGACCCTCCAACGCTGGCCTTTGCGTCCTGCCTGAAACCGACACCGCATTGAGCGCGAGCCCGGCTTTGCCCCCTGACAGGCTCTCCCATGCAACCATGGGGTTGCACTCGTTAGAATGGTTCTTTTTCTGTATCAGAAATCCCCGACATGACCACCGACCAACGCCCCATCCGTGGCAGCATCCCTGCTCTGATCACACCCATGCTCAACGACGGCCAAGTGGATTACCCCACTTTGCGAAAACTGATCGACTGGCATGTGACCGAAGGCACCGATGGGTTGGTGATCGTCGGCACTTCGGGCGAATCGCCCACCGTGAACGTGGACGAACACCGCGAAATTCTGCGGGTATCGGTGGAACAAGCGGCCAAGCGGATACCCATCATTGCCGGCTGCGGCGCCAACTCCACCGCAGAAGCCATTTCGCTGGCCAAATACGCCGAGTCCATCGGTGCTGACGCCCAATTGCAAGTGGTGCCCTATTACAACAAGCCCACTCAGGAAGGCCTGTTCCAGCACTTCAAGGCAATCGCCGAAGCCACGCCCAAGCTGCCCGTGATTTTGTACAACGTGCCTGGCCGCACCGTGGCCGATCTTCAGCACGACACCGTCCTGCGCTTGGCCCAAGTGCCAGGGATCATTGGCATCAAGGAAGCCACCAGCAACATCGAACGCGCCCAATGGCTCATCCGCGATGTGCCCAAAGCGTTCGCTGTTTTCTCGGGCGATGACGCCACGGCTGTGGCCCTGATGCTCTGCGGTGGCGCTGGCAACATCAGCGTGACCGCCAACGTGGCACCGCGTCAAATGCACGAGCTGTGCATGGCCGCCTTACGAGGCGACGTGAAAGAAGCCATGCGCATCCAGTTCCAGCTCTTGCCTGTGCACAAAAACCTGTTTGTCGAAGCCAACCCCATCCCCGTCAAATGGGCCATGCAGCGCATGGGGCTTTGCGGCCCCACACTGCGCTTGCCCATGACCGAGCTGTCTGAGTCGCAGCGGCCTGTGGTTGAAGCGGCCCTCAAGGCCAGTGGCCTGATTTGACAGACACCCCAAGGAAATTTGTGAACCTTTTGACACCCAACACCATGTCCTCTGTTCCTTTCAAGCGCACCGCCACGGTATTGGCTTTGGCCACCTTGCTCAGCGCCTGCTCGGTGCTGCAGGAAGACAAAATCGACTACAAAAGCGCGGCCAAAGCGCCCACACTCGAAATCCCCCCGGATCTGACGCAGTTGCGCAAGGAATCGCGCTACGCCATCGAAAGCACGTCGGCCACAGCCTCCGGCTTTCAAAACGCTGGAAGCCGTGTAGCCGATGCTGGCACAGCAGCCAATGCCCTAGGGCCCGTCAGGATCGAGCGACAAGGCCATCAGCGTTGGCTCGTGACCAGCTTGCCAGCCGACAAAGTCTGGGAGCCTCTGCGCGAGTTTTGGACCAGCAATGGTTTTGTGCTTGTCACCGATGCGGCCGATGTGGGCATCATGGAAACCGAGTGGGCAGAAAACCGGGCCAAACTGCCCCAAGACTTCATTCGAAGGACCTTGGGCAAGGTGCTCGATTCGTTCTATTCCACCGGTGAACGTGACAAATTCAGGACCCGAGTGGAGCGCAATGCCCAAGGCGGCGTGGACATCTTCATCACCCACCGCGGCATGATCGAGACCTACACCGACGCCCAAAAAGACCGCACCATCTGGCAACCCCGACCCAGTGACCCTGAGTTGGAAATCGAATTCATGCGCCGCCTGATGGTCAAATTGGGCACCACGCCAGAAATGGCCAAAACAGCCGCGACCGCGACGGCTGCCACTGCCAACGCATCGGAGACCAGCAGCCAGGTCAGCACCGTCAATGGCCAACCCGTGATCGTGCTTCAGGACAGTTTCGACCGCGCATGGCGGCGCACGGGCGTGGCCTTGGACCGCAGCGGCTTCACTGTGGAAGACCGCGACCGGATGGCCGGCGTTTACTTTGTGCGTTATGTTGCCGCCGGCACCAGCACCGAACCAACAGGCTTTCTGGGACGTATCTTTGGAAGCAAGAAGGACACCCCTTCGACGCTGACCAAATACCAGATCAAAGTCATTTCCTCAGGTGATAACCAAAGCGCCATTCGCGTGTTGACGGCCACGGGTCAACCCGAGCCTTCGATCCAGGATGCTGAGCGAATTTTGAAGTTGATTGCTGCCGAATTGCGCTAAGCAAGGAAATTCAAGATGAAAAAAAACCCCGCAAAGCGGGGTTTTTTTTGACCCATCCGGTTTGCACCGGATGAATAAGATCACTTGGCAGCAGATGCGTCAGCAGCTGGAGCAGCAGCAGGAGCGGATGCGTCAGCAGCAGGAGCTGAAGCGTCAGCAGCTGGGGCAGCAGCTGGAGCTGGTGCAGGTGCAGGAGCAGCAGCTTCTTTTTTGCCGCAAGCGGACAAAGCAGCAGCAGCGACGATAACGGCCAGAACGAGGGTCTTGTTCATTTTGATTTTCCTAATGTGTGAATGTGAAAACAATTTCCGGAAACTGTTTCAACGGTGGTTAAAGCCGTCGAAACCGAGCCAAAAGCACTCGAGCTCTTTTGTACTCAGCCTCGAATTATAGCGTTTTCCCTAGTCCAGCAGACGAACACTTACCGCAAGCTTTCGTTTATTTGATGCAAAAACAATTCAGCTCGCTTGTTCACAGGCTCCTTAACCAACCGGCACTGGCCCAATCAAGCAGAGCCTCTTTGGCATCTGCACTCAAAACCTTGATTTTTTGCACTGTAATGACCCGTTCGTCGGCCAATTGACGCAAAACAAGAGCATCACGCCCACCGACCTTGAAGCCCTCGCCATTGATGAACACGTGTTTGTCGTCGTACATCATCTTGCTGCGGCGGTCCAGGCGCAAGCCCACCGACAAGTCGGGCGCCACTTCGGCGTCTTCAAACCAGACATTGGCTTTGGGCTCGGTCAGATACTCACCCAGCAAACTGTCCAGCAAGTCAGGGTTTTGAAGCGCTTTATCCACCACTTGACGTGCAAAGCCAGCCAAAGGCTGCGGAATGGCAGCAGGTGATGACATCGCCCCTTGTTTCGGATCTCGATAAATGGCGTCCCCCACACCGTCAAACGCTTCATCGGCCAAGCCCAGCAACAACTCACGGGCCAACTCGCCCTCTTGAGGGGCCCGAAACCCAATCGACCAGGTCATGCACTCGCCTTCGGCCACACCATCGTGGGCATATTTTGGGGGCAAATACAGCATGTCGCCGGGGTTGAGCACAAACTCTTCTTCCGCCTCAAAGTTTTGCAAAATCTTGAGCGGCACGCCCGGCTGAAGACTCAAGTCTTTGTTGCGGCCAATGCGCCAGCGGCGCTGCCCATGGGCCTGCAACAAAAACACGTCATAACTGTCAAAGTGGGGCCCCACGCCACCGCCATCGGTGGCGTAGCTGATCATCACGTCGTCAAGCCGTGCATCTGGGACAAAGCGGAACTGCTGCATCAGCGCGTGCACGCCGTCATGGTGCAAGTCGACGCCTTGCACCAGGAAAGTCCACTTTTTCTGGCTGAAGGGCGGTAAACCCCGCTTGGGGAACGGGCCATGCTTCATCTTCCAGCCCTTGGGCGAATCCACAATCAAACGCGACTCCACGCCCTCCTCGCCCGCCAAGGCCACCAAGTCGGCGCGGCCCACACACGGCACAAAACCCGGGATCGCGTTGCGCACCAGCAAGGGCTTTTTTTGCCAGTGGCGCTTCATGAATTGGCTGGGGCTGAGGCCACCGAGCAGGGCCAAAGGTTGTTCTGTGTTCATGGGGGTGTTCCGGTTGCACAAGTCAAAAGACCAGCGCTCAAAGACAAGGCGGCCAAATCCGGCCGCCAAACTGCGACAATTGTCCTATGGAAATCAAGACACCTTCTGTGGTCGCACTGACCTGGACACTCAAAGACACGCTGGGCGAAGTTCTCGACACCTTGGACGAGCCCGTTGAATTCTTCATTGGCGGCCAAGACCTGCTGCCAAAAATAGAGGAAGCCCTGCAAGGCCACGAAAAAGGCGCCAAGGTCGATCTGCACTTGGAGCCCGAAGACGCCTTTGGCGACTTTAACGAAGAGCTGCTTTTCTTGGAGCCGTTGGCCCTCTTTCCCGAAGGGCTGGAGCCCGGCCTCACGATCGAAGGCACCGCCTTGCCCGAGGGCTGCCACCCCGACGCACCGCGCAACGTGCTCTACACCGTGACCGAGATCTACCCCGAGCATGTGGTGCTCGACGGCAACCACCCGCTGTCGGGCATTGCGCTGCGTTTGCACCTGAAGGTGGAATCGGTGCGCGAGCCCACCGAAGCCGAAGTGGGCAGCGGCAGCTGCGGTACGGGTTTCTTCAAGATCGAAGTGGGCGATGAGGGTAGCCTGACGATACCCACGCTGCACTGAGCCCCCTGAACAGCACCATTAACAGCGCCCTGCAGGGCGCTTATTTTTTGCCGGTCGAGCCGTAGCCACCTTCGCCACGCTCACTGGGTGCATCAAACTCTGCCACCACATTGAATGTGGCCTGCACCACCGGCACGATGACCATTTGCGCGATGCGCTCCATCGGCTCGATGGTGAAAGCCACATCGCTGCGGTTCCAGGCGCTGACCATCAATTGCCCCTGGTAATCGCTGTCAATCAAACCCACCAAGTTGCCCAGCACGATGCCGTGCTTGTGGCCCAAACCCGATCGGGGCAAGAGCATGGCGGCATAAGCCGGGTCTTTCAGGTGCACGGCGATGCCAGTGGGCACCAGTTGCCAAGCGTTGGGCTGCAGTGTCAAGGGCTCGCTCAGGCAAGCACGCAAATCCAAGCCTGCACTGCCTGGTGTGGCATAAGCAGGCAACTGATCTGACATGCGGGCGTCGATGATTTTGAGGTCGATGTTCATAGGGGGGTCCTGGATTTTGTAAAGCACCCAAGGCCCAAGGCCATGGGACGCCAAAAGGAGACAATTATTTCAAGCGACGGGCAATGTCGTCGATCAGCTGCACCGCCAAGGCTTGTTTGCTGGCACGAGGCAACTCACGAGCGCCCGCATGGTCCACCAAAAGCAAGGCGTTGTCGTCCTGGCCAAAAGTGGCAGGACCAATATTGCCCACCAACAGCGGCACCCCCTTGCGAAGGCGCTTGGCCGTGGCATGCGCCAACAAGTCGTGGCTTTCGGCCGCAAAACCCACACAAAACAACTCACCCGATGCGCCACGCGGAGACTGCGCGATGGTGGCCAGAATGTCCGGGTTCTCCACAAAGCTCAGCTGGGGTGTATCGCCTGAGCCGTCTTTTTTGATCTTCTGATCGGCCGAATGGGCAGGCCGCCAATCGGCCACTGCGGCCGTGGCAATGAACACATCGGCTGCATGCGCGTGCAATTGCACCGCGTCGAGCATTTGACGGGCCGAACGCACATCCACCCGCTGCACGCCCCGCGGTGAGGGCAAATGCACGGGCCCCGCGACCAGCGTGACGCTCGCCCCCGCCATGCGGGCTGCACGCGCAATGGCAAAACCCATCTTGCCACTCGACAAATTGGTGATGCCGCGCACCGGGTCGATCGCCTCGTAAGTGGGCCCAGCCGTGACCAGCACCGCCTTGCCGGACATCACTTTGGGTGTGAAAAACGCTTCCAGGTCTTCCAAAATTTCATCGGCTTCGAGCATGCGGCCGTCGCCCGTCTCGCCACAAGCCTGGTCGCCCTGCCCCACATCCAGCACATGGATGCCGTCGGCTTTGAGCTGCGCCACATTGCGCTGCGTGGCCGGGTTGTTCCACATTTCACGGTTCATGGCCGGGGCCACGATGAGCAGCACCTTGTCCAGCGGCCGCGCCAGGCACATGAGGCTGAGCAGCTCATCGGCCCCACCATGCAGCAGTTTGGCCATGAAGTCCGCGCTGGCCGGAGCCACCACAATTGCATCGGCCTCGCGGCTCAAATTGATGTGCGCCATGTTGTTGGCTTCACGCGGGTCCCATTGCGAGGAGTAAACCGGCCGACCCGATAAGGCCTGCATGGTCACCGCCGTCATGAAGTGCTCGGCCGCCTCGGTCATCACGACCTGCACCGTCACGCCCGCCTTGACCAAGGCGCGGCAGAGTTCCGCCGACTTGAAGGCCGCAATGCCGCCCGACAAGCCCAGAACGATGTGTTTTCCAGCCAATGTGCTCATGGCTGGTGAATGTAGCAGACCGCTTCGCATTCAGTGCGAAATAGCTTGAGCGCAGGACGAGAGAACATTGACCGCAACGCAGCGCCGAGCTCAGGGCTGGCCGGATCGGGCGATTTGGCGAGCGAAGCGAGTTATGAGCCCGACCGGCCAGCCCTGAACCCGGTGCGAAAACATCCACGACAAGTCGACATCGACACAAAACCCCGAACTCGACTGTCTATAATCACGATTTCCACCTACCGGGAGCCAAAGCTCCCGTCTTGGACATGACCAAATTTGTCTTCGTCACCGGCGGTGTGGTGTCTTCCCTGGGCAAGGGAATCGCCTCCGCCTCGCTCGCCGCCCTCCTTGAATCGCGCGGCCTCTCCGTCACCCTTATCAAGCTCGACCCCTACCTCAACGTGGACCCCGGCACCATGTCGCCGATCCAGCACGGCGAGGTGTTTGTCACCGACGACGGCGCTGAAACCGACCTCGACTTGGGCCACTACGAGCGCTTCATCAACACCCGGATGAAGAAGGCCAACAACTTCACCACCGGTCAGATTTACAAAAGCGTCCTTGAAAAAGAACGCCGTGGCGACTACTTGGGCAAGACCGTGCAGGTTATCCCCCATGTCACCAACGAAATTCAGGACTTCGTCAAGCGCGGTGCAGGTTTTGGCACGCCTGAAGCGGTGGATGTGGCCATCGTCGAGATCGGCGGCACGGTGGGCGACATCGAGTCTTTGCCATTTTTGGAAGCCGTGCGCCAACTCAGCCTGCGTCTGGGCCCCAACAACACCGCTTTTGTGCACTTGACTTACCTGCCCTGGATTGCCACCGCAGGTGAACTCAAGACCAAACCCACCCAGCACACCGTGCAAAAACTGCGCGAAATCGGCATCCAGCCTGACGCCCTGCTGTGCCGTGCCGATCGCTTCATTCCAGACGACGAGCGCGACAAGATTTCGCTCTTCACCAACGTGCAAAGCTGGGGCGTGATCTCCATGCCCGACGTGGACACCATCTACAAAGTGCCCCGCGTGCTGCACGAGCAAGGCCTGGACGGCCTGATCTGCGACAAATTGCGCCTGAACACGCCACCGGCCAGCCTCAAACGCTGGGACGACCTGGTGTACGAGACCGCCAACCCCAAGGGCGAAGTCACCATCGCCATGGTCGGCAAATACGTCGAGCTGTCGGACAGCTACAAGTCCGTCAACGAAGCGCTGCGCCATGCGGGCATGCGCAACCATGTGCGTGTGAAGATCGAGCACATCGACTCCGAAACCATCACCCCCGAGACCGTGGCCAGCCTGGCGCACTACGACGGCGTGCTGGTGCCCGGCGGTTTTGGCAAACGTGGGGTGGAAGGCAAGATCGAAACGGCGCAATTCGCACGCACCCACAAAGTGCCTTACTTGGGCATCTGCCTGGGTATGCAGGTGGCGACCATTGAATATGCCCGCCACATGGCCGGCATGAAGGACGCCAACAGCACCGAATTCGAGCCTGAAACGCCCTTCCCCGTCATCGCCTTGATCAACGAGTGGAAAGATGCGGACGGCTCGATCCAGAAACGCGACGCCAATTCCGATTTGGGTGGCACCATGCGTTTGGGTGCACAAAGCTCCGACGTGGCCAAGGGCACGCTGGCCCACCAAATCTATGGCGACGTGGTCACCGAGCGCCACCGCCACCGTTACGAGGCCAACGTCAATTACTTGGACCAGCTGCGCAAAGCCGGTTTGGTGATCTCGGCGCTGACCCAGCGTGAGCAGCTGACCGAAATCGTCGAGTTGCCGCAAACCGTGCACCCTTGGTATGTGGGCGTGCAGTTCCACCCCGAGTTCAAGTCCACCCCTTGGGACGGCCACCCCTTGTTCAACGCCTTTGTGAAGGCGGCCATTGAACACCAGGCCGCCGCCTGAATGACCCCAACAAGGACCTTGCCATGAAACTGTGTGGATTTGACGTTGGACTGAACCAGCCCTTCTTTTTGATCGCAGGCACCTGCTCCATCGAAGGCTTGGAAATGTCCCTGGAAGTGGCCGGTCGCCTCAAAGAGGCGTGCACCTCGCTGGGCATCCCCTTCATTTACAAAGGCTCGTTCGACAAAGCCAACCGGTCCTCGGGCAGCACCAAGCGCGGTGTGGGCATTGATGCGGGCCTGAAGATTTTGGACGAGGTGCGCCGCAAAATCGGTGTGCCGATCCTGACCGATGTGCACGACGAATCGCAAGTCAAAACCGTGGCCAGCGTGGTCGATGTGTTGCAGACCCCCGCCTTTTTGTGCCGCCAGACCGATTTCATCCGCGCTGTAGCGCAATCGGGCAAGCCGGTCAACATCAAGAAGGGGCAGTTCTTGGCCCCATGGGACATGAAAAACGTCATCGACAAAGCCCGCGACGCTGCACGCGAAGTCGGTTTGCCCGAAGACAACTTCCTGGCCTGCGAGCGCGGTGTGAGTTTTGGCTACAACAACCTGGTGGCCGACATGACAAGCCTGGCCGAGATGCGCAAAACTGGTGCCCCGGTGGTATTTGATGTGACCCACTCGGTGCAAAAACCCGGTGGCCAAGGCACCAGCAGCGGTGGCGCCCGCGAGATGGTGCCCGTGCTGGCCCGCGCGGGTGTGGCCGCCGGTGTGGCAGGTCTGTTCATGGAAACCCACCCTAAGCCAGCTGAGGCTTGGTCTGACGGCCCCAACGCAGTGCCTTTGGGCCGCATGAAGGCCCTGCTCGAGACCTTGGTGCAGCTCGATTCCGTCACCAAAAAGAACCCATTTTTAGAGGATGATTTCTCATGAGCGGCTATATCATCGCCAACGTCCAAGTGACCAACCCCACTCAGTACGAAGAGTACAAAAAGTGGTCCACCGCCGCTATGGAAACCGCAGGTGCCGAAGTGTGTGTGCGCGGCGGCCAAGTGCAAGTGCTCGAAGGCGACTGGACCCCTGAGCGCATCGTGGTGCTGAAATTTCCCTCGTTCGATGCCGCCAAGGCTTTCTACGAACTGCCCGAATACATGAAAGCCCGTGAAGCCCGTTCAGGCGCGGCCATCATGCGCATGGTGGCCGTCGAAGGCGTTTGATCTGCTGGCCAGCCCAACCCGTTTTGTTTTTAAATTGAGAGAGTTCAAAAATGAGTGCAATCGTTGATATCGTCGGCCGTGAAATCCTCGACAGCCGTGGCAACCCCACCGTCGAATGCGACGTGTTGTTGGAGTCTGGCGTCATGGGCCGCGCTGCGGTGCCTTCTGGCGCATCGACCGGCAGCCGCGAAGCCATCGAGCTGCGCGACGGCGACAAGAGCCGCTACTTGGGCAAAGGCGTGCTTAAAGCGGTGGAGCACATCAACACCGAAATCTCCGAAGCCGTGCTGGGCCTGGACGCCTCCGAGCAAGCCTTTTTGGACCGCACCCTGATTGATTTGGACGGCACCGACAACAAGTCACGCCTGGGCGCCAACGCCATGCTGGCCGTGTCCATGGCCGTGGCCCGCGCTGCGGCCGAAGAATCCGGCCTGCCTCTGTACCGCTATTTTGGCGGCATGAATGGCAACCAGCTGCCCGTGCCCATGATGAACGTCATCAATGGCGGCGCTCACGCCAACAACAACCTGGACTTGCAAGAGTTCATGATCATCCCTGTGGGCGCACCGTCGTTCCGCGAAGCGGTGCGCTGGGGCGCTGAAGTGTTCCACGCTCTGAAGAAAATCATCCACGACAAGGGCATGAGCATTGCCGTGGGCGACGAAGGCGGCTTTGCCCCCAACGTCGACAGCCACGAAGCGGCCATCCAGATGGTGCTGGACGCCATCGCCGCTGCTGGTTACACCGCTGGCGAGCAAATTGCCATTGGCCTCGATTGCGCGGCCAGCGAGTTCTACAAGGACGGCCAATATGTGCTGGCCGGTGAAGGCGGCATCAGCCTGACGTCTGAGCAGTGGACCGACATGCTGGCCACCTGGTGCGACAAGTACCCCATCATCAGCATCGAAGACGGCATGGCCGAAAGCGACTGGGACGGCTGGAAAATACTGACCGACCGCCTGGCCAAGAACGTGCAAATCGTGGGGGACGACCTGTTCGTGACCAACACCAAGATTTTCAAAGAAGGCATCGACAAAGGCATCGCCAACTCGATCCTGATCAAGATCAACCAGATCGGCACCCTGACAGAAACCTTTGAAGCCATCGAAATGGCCAAGCGTGCCGGCTACACCGCTGTCATCTCCCATCGCTCAGGCGAGACCGAAGACAGCACGATTGCCGACATCGCCGTGGGCCTGAACGCCGGTCAAATCAAAACAGGTTCGATGAGTCGTTCGGACCGCATGGCCAAGTACAACCAGCTGCTGCGCATCGAAGAAGACCTGGGCGAAGTCGCGGTTTACCCCGGTCGCAGCGCGTTTTACAACCTGCGCTGAGCACTGAGTCATGGGCAACCGCCTGGTCCCGATCGTGCTGTTCGCCCTGCTGGCGATTGTGCAAGCCCAACTGTGGTTTGGGCCGGGCAGCTTGCCTCATGTGAGCGAGTTGCGCCAAGAATTGGCGCAGCAAAAACAGGCCAACGAAGATGCCCGTCGGCGCATGGAGCAACTCAGCGCCGAGGTCAATGACCTCAAGGAAGGCCTGAACATGGTGGAAGAGCGGGCACGCCATGAGCTGGGCATGGTCAAATCCAATGAAATTTTCGTGCAGATCGCCAAATGAGTTTCAAGCCCATGGGGTGGCTGCGGCTTGAAAGATGAGCGCTCTTCGCGCCGCCATCGTGGGTGCAGAAAGCACAGGCAAAAGCTGGCTCACCCAGTCCCTGGCCGAAGTTTTGCGTGCCCGAAACCGTTCGGTTCACACAGTGGACGAAGCACTTCGCCACTGGTGTGAGCGCGAGGGTCGCACGCCCCAACAACACGAGCAAATGGCCATTGCGCAGCAACAAGCCCTTGCAGCGGACCACATCGCCGAACAAGCCCCCAAGAGCTGGCTTTTGTCGGACACCACACCTTTGATGACCGCCGTCTACAGCGATCTTCTATTTCAGGACAAAAGCCTCTACCCCATGGCTTTGGCACACCAGGCGCTTTACGACATCACCTTGGTCACGGGTCTGGACCTGCCCTGGGTGGCAGATGGACTGCTACGCGATGGCCCCCATGTGCGCGTCCCAGTGGACAACTTGGTGCGGCAAACGCTCGAGGGTGCCGGGCTGCCCTATCGGGTGGTGTATGGTCAAGGACCACGGCGTTTGAACAATGCCTTGCTGGCGCTGGGTTTACCGGGTGAGGATCTGTCTGCGCAACAAACCCGCGTCGATGGCCAGTTTTCAATCAACCAAGGCCGCAGCATCTGGCAATGCAACGAGTGCAGCGACCCCGGGTGCGAACACAAACTGTTCACTGGGCTTCTAAAGCAGCGCTCGAAGAGTTGACCACCGCGGACCTCACAAGGTCGGCGTTTTTGATGGGCGAATCGGTCGCACGCTGATGTGAAAGCAAAAGCCTCTCACACCACTTTCGCATCGAACACTTCCCGCGTGGCCGCATCGGCCGCAAACAAATGCTCCACGCGCAATGAAGACAAGGTGATGTCTTGTGGGGTTCCGAAGGTGGTGAACATGCTGAAAAATGACAACTCACCATGCTCTGTGGAAAACCGAGTCGTGAGCACCGGGGCCATGGCCCTGGCCACCATTTTCGATGGGTGCGGTGCCAGGTGCTGGCCAATCCGTTGTTGAAGTTGGACTGCCAGCAACTCAACACGCGGCAGCAACGCAGGCACAAGGGCTGCATCGTCCCGTAAATGCGCCAGCATCACAAGTGCAACTTCTTCGATGTTGCTCATCTTGTGTGTCATGCCCTCAGGGTGAAGCATGGCGTCCAACATGTTGAAGGGTTGATCTTGAGGAATCTGTGCAGCCCATGGCATGAGGGTGTGTGCCAGCCATTGGGCTCCCCGATTCATTTGAAGCACGTTCCAGGCGGCATCCATCACCATCGCAGGCATTGGATCGTGAGCAGCAAGCAATCGGGAAAGGGCCTCGCGTGCTGGCGTCAGTGAATCATCAGACATCGTGGTTGCACGGTAAACGGGGGCATAACCTGCCTGCAAAAGTGCCACATTGCGCAAAGCCAATGGGGCCTGAAGCTCGTTCAGCCACGACAACAGCAACTCACGGCTGGGCAAAGACCGACCACTTTCCACAAAACTCACATGCCGCTGCGAAACCCCCAAGCGCAAGGCCAATTCAAGCTGGCTGATGCGCCTGGATTTGCGGGCATTTTGAAGGGTGTCTCGAAGGCTTGGGGCGACCGTTTCCATCTCGTCATTGGATCACAGCACGACAGCGTTGCAATGACCTCTCAGGTAATTGCAACGATTCATGACGGCGTGCACAGTGACATGTTTTGAAAGGACCCTGTATGTTCAAAACCATCTTGTTTCTCACCTTGACAGCCTTCGGGGCTTTCACGGCCACCGCCATTTGGCAAGGAGGCATTTCTGGCATCTTGGGAGCAATCACTGACAGCTTGGGGTCCATGCAAATATTCATCGACCTGGTCATCGCCCTGTCGCTGATCATGGTGTGGATGTGGCATGACGCCAAGCAAAAGAAGCGGAACGTTTGGCCATGGCTCGTCCTCACACTGCTCGCCGGATCGTTTGGCCCGCTCTTGTACCTCCTCACAGGCCCGACAAAACAGGGCGGCCATCAAGCCTGAATGGGTAGGCTGGCTGCGCAGCGCGGTTGGATCGCGCGGCGCTCAAACCCATCACTTCAAAAACCCACCCCGCTCTAACAAGTTCAAGCGCACCTGCTCGGGCGTTTCAAATCGAATGCCCTGCCAGCCGTGCCGCTCTGCGGCGTCGATGTTGTGCTGCACATCGTCAATGAACACGGGTTGACCGCGCAGTGGCCAGCGCTTTTGCGCCGTGGCAAAGATATCGGGCAGGGGTTTGATCTGCTGCACATGGGCAGAAAAAATGCCGTCGTCAAACTGGCTGAAAAAGGGGTTCACCCGCACCAAGTACTCGGCATAGCCCGCTGGCATGTTGGACAGAAAATACAAACGGTGGCCTTGCGCTTTGAGCTCGTGGATCAGGTCGACCGTGCCTTGGATGGGCTGAAGGTGCGGGGGAATGTTGGCGATCAAGTGCCGCAAATCGGCCTCGGCCAAACCAGTGCGGGCTGCGATGCGTTGAGCCAGTGGCTCGGGCTCAATGCGGCCCAGGTCAAACAGCGCCCAGTCGGCCTCGGGGTGAAAGGTCTGAAAAATCTGGCTGGCCCATTCACGGGCTTGGGCCTCATGGCGCACTTGCGAAGGGAAAAGCGCTTGCAGCAGCACCAAGGGCTGCCAGCGAAACACCACACCGCCCAAATCGAACACCACGTCTTGGCTCATGACTGCACTTTCTTTCAAACCGACACCACCGAAACACCCCGCCCCGGCAAACTCAGGGCCAGCACTTGGCCGATGCGCCAATCGCGCTCGACCTCGGGCGAGACCACAAACACCGGACCCAACTCGGTGGCAAAGGTCAGCTCCACAAAGCTGCCCAGGTACGACCATTGCTGCAGCTGTGCAGACAAACTGCCCGACAATCTTTCCCCGCCTGACAGTTCGCGCCCGACCAACCAGGCCTCTGGCCGCACCGCCGCACGCGCTGCCCCCGGGGCCACCGCGTGGCGTGGTAACAAGCGCAGAGGGCCCACCTGCACCGAACCATCATCGAGCGATTGGCCGTCAAACAGCACCGCCTCGCCCATGAACCCGGCCACAAAAGCCGATGCGGGCCGTTCGTACAGGTCTTGCGGCGTGCCCGCTTGGGCGATGCGCCCGGCTTCCATGACGATGATCTGGTCGCTCACGGCCAAAGCTTCGCTTTGGTCGTGCGTGACATAGGCCACCGTCAGGCCCAAGCGCTGCTGCAGGTGGCGGATTTCGTCGCGCATGGACCGGCGCAAGCGGGCGTCCAAGTTGGACAGCGGCTCGTCAAAGAGCAAAACCGAAGGCTCCAGCACCAAAGCACGGGCCAGGGCCACACGCTGCTGCTGACCGCCCGACAGTTCACTGGGCAGGCGCTCTTCGTAGCCCGCCAGCCCCACCAAAGCCAGGCTTTTTTGGGCACGCTCCAAGGCTTCGGTTTTGTGCACACCGCTCACATCCAAGCCATAGCGCACGTTGCCGATCACGTTCATGTGCGGAAACAGCGCGTAGCTTTGGAACACCATGCTCACATTGCGCTCGGACGGGCCCAGATGTGTCACGTCCACACCGTCGATCAAAATCTGCCCGCCCGTGGGTGCTTCCAGCCCAGCAATCATGCGCAAGGTGGTGGTTTTGCCGCAGCCCGACGGCCCGAGGATGGTGGTGAGGCTCCCCTTGGGCACGACAAAATCGACGCCCTGCACCACCAGCGGCGAGTCAGCGCTGCCATACCGTTTGGTGACTTGTTTGAATTGAATGCCCATGGTGTTGAATCCTTGTATCAAGCCGCCGAGGTGGATGCAGCACGCCGTCCCAGCTGCCGTTGGCCCACCAGCTTTTGAATGCCCCAGGTGATGAGCGACATGAGCACCATGAGCACCGTGCAATAAGCCAGTGCCACGCCGTAGTCGCCGTTGCCCACGCGACCAATGATGTAAGTGGTGGCCAGCTCGTATTGCGCCGTGACCAAAAAGATCACCGCCGACACCGTGGTCATCGAGCGCACAAAGCTGTAGACCAACGCCGCCACCAGCGCGGGCTTGAGCAGCGGCAACACCACCCGGCGCAGCGTGGTCAGCGTGCTCGCCCGCAGCATTTGCGAGGCTTCGTCGAGCGACCGGTCGAGTTGCTTGAAGGCGGCCGTGCCCGCCCGCACGCCCACCGGCAAATTGCGGAACACAAAACACAACACGATGACCAAGCCAGTGCCGGTCAGCTCCACCGGCGGCACGTTGAAGGCCAGGATGTAACTCACGCCCAGCACCGTGCCCGGAATGGCGAAGGTCAACAAGGCCGAAAACTCGAACGCGGCCTTGCCCCGAAACTCGGTGCGGGCCAGCAGCCAGGCCATGAGCAAGCCCAAGCCAGCACAAATGGGCGCGGCCATGGCCGACAAGCTGAGCGTGGTGAAGAGCGACTTCCAGGCCGTGCCGGCAAAAACCCAGCCAAACTCACCCATCTGCACGTCAAAAGCGGTTTTGAAGTGCGCCAGCGTGAAAGTGAAGTCGCGCCCCCAGGTCTGCACAAAGCCGCCCGCAAAGGCAAACAAGTACACCACCACGGTAAACAAAAGCCAAGGTCCCGCCACGCTGCGGCACACGCGCAACACCGCTGGCGGCAAAGCCATGGCCACGCCCGCATCGCCCTTGCCCGACACGGTGGTGAAACTGCTGCCCGAGAGCACCCGGCGCTGCACAAAAAACACCGCCAGCGCAAACGCCGTCAGCACCAGCGCCAGCGCAGCGGCCATGCCAGGGTCCAGCGCCGCACCCACAATGGCAAAAAAGATTTCGGTGGACAGCACCGCGTATTGCCCGCCCACGATGATCGGGTTGCCAAAGTCGGCCATGCTTTCGATGAAGCCGACCAAAAAAGCGTTGGCCAGCCCGGGTTTGAGCAGGGGCAGTGTCACCGTCCAGAAGGTTTTCATGCGGCTGGCACGCAAGGTCTGCGCGGCCTCTTCCATGCTGGGGCTCACGCCCTGCACCACGCCACGCATGATCATGAAAGCAATCGGCGTGAAGGCGAACATCTGCGCCAGCCAGATGCCAAACACCCCATAAAACCAGCGCCCGGGCTCAATGCCTAAGGCCCACTCCAAGCCTTGGTTGAACAGACCCGCACGGCCAAACAACAAGATCAGCCCCAGCCCCACCACAAACGGCGGTGTGATGATGGGCAGCATGGCCAAAATGTTGAGGGGCTTGGACAAGCGCGTGCCGCCCCGCTCGGCCCACAAAGCCAGCATAGTGCCCATGATCGTAGTGCCGGTGGCGGTGAGAAAGGCCAACCACAAGGTGTTCCAGGCCACGCCGCAGCGCCCTGCCCCTTGCACACAGCCCAGGCCCCACACCCGCTCGGTGGCCACACGCTCGAACAAGTGCCCCCAGGCATAAGCCCCGGTGTCGTCCACCCAAGCGGCCACCAAAGAGCGCAGCACCGGGTACACCACAAACAGCGCCAGCAAGGCGCTGCACAGCACCACGGCAGCAGCCACAAACACATCACCCCGAAACGCGCCCAAGCGGGCCAGCGCCGCCCCCAGCAAAACCACCAGGCTGAGCAAGACCACGGCAGCGCCCCAGCCCATGCCGTATTGGCCAGTGGGCAGTGCGCCCCAAAAGGATTCCAGCGATACAAAGGCCCAACCCATGGCCCCAATGACAAAGCCACTGCCCAAAAGGCCCAACAAACCCAGCAGACTGCCCAATAACAACAAACCGCCTTGCTGTCGGGCTGGCCAGGGCCGCAGCACAGCCAGGCCACACAGCAGCAAACCCACCAAGCCCGACCACAACCACGGCCGGCCGTGGTGCATCGCTTGCACGGCGGCACTGGCCGTTTCGGCACCGGCACCCGTGCCAAGCCAGATGCCGGGCATGGCCTCGGCCAAACTCATTTGTTGAAGGAAATACCAAGGCAGCAGCGCAAAGCCGAGCAGGCCGAACACGACCCACCCTTGTAATGCACGCTGCAAACGCAGCGCTGGATTCATCTCAGGCCTTCAATCAGCGCGGCAGCGAATTGACTTCTTTTTCCCAGCGCTGGATCAGGCGGCGTCGCTCGGCCGTCTGGCCGTATTTGGCGTAGTCGTAGTTGATCATCTTGATCCTGCGGAAGTCCGGCACACGCGGATCGACTTTGGCCTCTTTGTGCGAGGGCAGCTGGAACTGCAAGGTGGCCGCCGCCAGCTCTTGCGCTGCGGGGGTCAGGGCCCACTCATAAAACTTCTTGGCCGCTTCCAAGTTGCGGCTGCCGCGCACGATGGACATGGAGCCGATCTCGGCGCCCGTTCCGTCGGCCGGGGTGATGGTTTCGATTGGGAAACCTTGGGCTTTTTCGCCGGGGCCATCGTGCACAAAGCTGATGGACACGGCGGTCTCGCCCCGCGCCACCGCCTTGATGGGGCCGGTGCCCGAGCGGGTGTAGGTGCCAATGTTTTTGTGCAAGCCCTTCAAATACTCAAAGGCCTTTTCTTCGCCCATGAGCTGGACCAAAGTGGCGATCATGGTGTAAGCCGTGCCACTCGACGCTGGGTTAGCCGACTGGATTTCACCTTTGTATTCGGGCTTGAGCAGATCGCCCCAAGTTTTGGGTACGGGCAGCTTTTTCTTGGCCAGCAACTCGGTGTTGTAGCCAAATCCCAAGGGGCCAGAATAAATACCCACGGTTTTGTAGCCCGACTGCGCGGCTTGCTTTTGCGCCCAGTCGTGCAGCTTGGGCAGCGTGGGTGATTTGTATTCAAGGCTCAGGTTTTGCTCGGCCGCTTGCAGGTGCGGGTCACCCGTGCCACCAAACCAGACGTCGGTCTTGGGATTGGCTTTTTCTGCGGCCAACTGGGCAATCGCCTCGCCCGAGCCTTTGGCTGTCATGTTGACCTTGATGCCTTGGCTTTTCTCAAACGTCACCGCGATCATGCTGCACCAAGCGGCTTGGGCCGAGCAGATGATATTGACCTCGCGGTTTTGGGCTTGGGCGCTGGTGGCCACCAAGGCCAGCATTGGCAAAAGTTTGAATGCCTTCATGGGTACTCCAGAAAAGAATCCCGCTATTTTGCAGGCTTATCGATCCATCCAAAAGAGTGAAAACACCCATGAACCCTCACCTTCAAGTGCTGTTCACACCGACTCAATGAAGTCGGTCACCCATTCGAGTTGTTGCAGCACATTCAGCGCCGGGGCATGACCACAACCGGGCACTTCGATGTGCTTGAGCAAACCGCGTCCACCTGGGCCCCGGCGGTGCATCTCGGCAGCGGTTTCTGGCAACACCAAGTCCGACATGGCCCCGCGCAGCAAGAGCACGGGCAAATTCAGGGCGTCGTAGTGGGGCCAGATCAAATAGTCGTCAGGGTGCACCGTCAGCTGCAAGGCCATGGCCGGGTCGTAATGGGGTGTGATGCGGCCATTGGGCAGGCGACGCACCGAGGTCTCGGTCAAGCGCCGCCATTGCGCGTCACTGAGCCAACCAAAAGGCTGGTAAACCTGCCGAAAAAAAGCCTCCAACTCGGTCACTGTCGTAAAGCTGGGCGGGCTGCCCGCATAATTTTTGATGCGCTCAATGGCCACAGAAGACAACTCGGGCGCGTTGTCATTCAAGGTCAAACTCAAGATGCGGTGCTTGAGCGAGGGTTCTGCCAAGCCTGCGGCACACACCGTGCCAATCGCCCCGCCCATGGACGTGCCGACCCAGTGGACGGCCCGCAATTGGAGGCCATCCATCAGTTCTCGCGCCAAGCGGGCGTAAAAGGCCAGGCAATATTCGTTTTGGGGGTCATCGCTCCACTGCGACAAGCCGCGCCCGACCGTGTCGGGGCAAATCACGCGCCAGCCTCGTGCGCTCAGGTGTGCGGCCAGCTCGTCCATGTCGCGGCCGGTGCGGGCCAGGCCATGCCAGGCGATGACGGTGCCTTTTTCGGCTTTGCCCCAGTCGGTGTAATGGATTTCCAAACCGGCGCATGAAAGGTATTGGGACGTGAAGCTCATACCGATTCCTCAAGGCCTGACTTTGGGGCCGACCGCTTCAAAGCGGTGCGTGCGCGCAAGCGTCCCACCACCCCGGTAGGAAAGTAATACACCGACAGCACAAACAACACCCCCAGCCACAACAACCAACGGTCGGGCGAAAGCAAAGCCGACAGCAAAGGCCAAGCCGCAGCCGACTCACTGGCCAGGCGCAACAGGTCTTGCAAATAGCTTTGTGCCAGCAAAAACAGCACCGAACCAATGGCCGCACCGTACACCGTGCCCATGCCGCCAATGACGACAATGAGCAACACGTCCATCATGATTTCAAAACTGAGCGAGGTGTCCGGCCCGTTGTAGCGCAGCCAAACGGCCAACATGGCCCCGGCCACACAGGCAAACAGCGCCGACAGCACACTCGACAGCGTGCGGTACACCACCACGCGGTAGCCAATGGCTTCGGCCCGGAACTCGTTTTCTCGGATGGCCTGCAGCACCCGCCCAAATGGCGAGTTGACGATGCGCAGCATGGCCAAAAGCATGCCCAAGGCCAGCACAAACAACAGGTAATACGACAGCAATCGACCATCCAGCGAAACCCCAAAAAAGGGTTCGTCACTGAACTCGGTGCTGGGCGACAGCAACTCAGGCAGCTTGAAACTCAAGCCGTCTTCGCCCCCGGTGAAGTCCGACAACTGCGAGGCCAAGGTCTGAAAAGCAGCCGCCACGGCCAAAGTGATCATGGCAAAAAAGATGGCCCGCACACGCAAAGAGAACAAACCAATGGCGAGTGAAAACACCAAGGTCAAGCCCATGGACAGGACAAAACCCAAACCGATAGAGCCCCAAGTCGGCCCCCAGGTGTTGGACGCTATGGCGATGCCATAGGCCCCGATGCCAAAGAACATGGTGTGCGCAAAACTCACAATGCCGGTGTAGCCCAGCAACAAATCAAAGCCCACCACCAGCACCACAAAAATCAGCACCTTGGCCGCCACCGACAGCGCCTTGACGCCCGGAAATAAAAACGGTGCAAAGGCCAAGCCCAACAAAATCATCAGCAGCACGGCCGCCAGCAAGCGGCTGCGCGGAAGGTCATTGGAAATCAAACGGTTGAACATGCCCTGCCCTTCAGCGGTTGGCCACGGGGTAGACCCCTTGCGGCCGCCACAGCAAAATCGCCGCCATCAGCGCGATGTTGGAAAACAGGGCCACCTTGGGGGCTAAAAACCCGGTGTAGTTGGCCATCAAGCCCACCAACAAAGCGCCGATCAAAGCCCCGCCGGTCGAGCCCAAGCCGCCGATGATGATGACAATGAAGATCAACACATTGACCTGCGCGCCCATCTGCGGCACCACGTTTTGCTGGTACAGACCCCACATGACGCCGCCCAGCCCGGCCAGCGCGCTGCCCACCACAAATACGCCCACAAACAGGCGGCGGATGCGGTAGCCGAGCGACTCAACCATCTCGCGGTCTTGCACCCCTGCGCGAATCAGCAGGCCAATTTTGGTGCGGCCCAGCACCCACATTTGGGCGGCGAACACGGCCAGGCCCACGGCCACGGCCAGCAGACGGTATTTCTCGATGGCCGCATCACCCCAAAGCACCGAACCGCGCATGGCTTCGGGCAAAGGCAAGGCGATCTGCAGCGGGCCCCAAATGACCTTGATGAGTTCCTCGCCAATGATCATGCCGCCCATGGTGATCAAGATCTGCTTGAGGTGCTGACCATAGACAGGACGCACGATGAAGCGCTCAAAAGCCAAGCCCACGGCTGCGGCGACGGCCATCGCAACAACCATGGCGGGCAGCACCGCCAGCATGTTCCGCCACCACTCGCCCGAGCCGGTCCAGTCGCCCATGGCACCCAGCACGCTGGTGGCCACAAAAGCGCCCAGTGCGATGAACAGGCCATGGCCAAAGTTCAGCACGTCCATCAGGCCAAACACCAGCGTCAGGCCCGAGGCCATGATGAAAATGATCATGCCCATGGCCAGACCCGCCACGGTCAGCGTGAGCCAGGTCGAGCCCGAACCGATCAATGGCCAAGCCAACAGCGCCAACACAGGCACCAGCAGCAAAGGCCGGGTATCGATGTCTTGCAGGAATTTCATAAAGCCAGTCCCAACAAGGATTGCTGCAAGGCCGTGTCTTCGGCCAGCGCCTGCATGCGGCCCGAATGCACCACACGGCCGTTGTCCATCACGGCCACGGTGTCGCCCAGCTGCTGGGCGAAATGGATGTTTTGCTCCACCAGCAAAATCGTCACGCCGCTGGCTTTGAGTTGCTGGAAGGCCTCGATCATGTTCTGAATGATGGCCGGGGCCAGGCCCTTGCTGGGCTCGTCGATGATCAGCAGATCACGCGGCTCCACAATGGCCCGCGACACCGCCAGCATCTGCTTTTGCCCACCAGACAATTTGCCCGCAGGGTGGTTCCAGAACTTCTCCACAGCGGGGAAGAGTTTGAAAATCCACTGCAGCCGCGCCTCATCCATCTGCGCCGCATGTTGGGCGCTGCGAGCGGCCAGCAACATATTTTCTTTCACGGTCAGATCCGAGAAGATGCCCATGTTTTCGGGCACATAGGCGATGTTCTTTTGGGCAATGGCGGGTGTGTTGAGCGCCGTGATGTCTTCACCGCCAAAACTGATGCACCCTTGAGAGGCTTGCCACAGGCCCATGATGGTGCGCAGCGTGGTGGTCTTGCCCGCGCCGTTGCGCCCCAGCAGCATGGTGAGCTCGCCGCGCGGCACCACCAGATCCACCCCGTGCAGGATGTGGTACGCCCCGATGTGCGTGTGCACGCCGTCGAGGATCAGCAAATTTGTGTTCATGTCGGCTTGGCTCATGCGGCCACCCTCGCTTTGCCCAGATAAGCCTCTTGCACGATGGGCGATGCGATCACCTCGTTCGGCTCGCCATCGGCCACCAAAGAGCCGTTGTGCAGCACGATGATGCGGTCGGCCAGCTCGCGCACCACGTCCATCTTGTGTTCGACCAGCAAGATGGTTTTGGTCTTGTCTTTTTTGAGCTGGCGGATCAAATCGAGGATCACTGGCGCTTCGTCGTGGCTCATGCCTGCGGTGGGCTCGTCAAACATGTAGACCGAGGGCTCGAGCGCCATTAAGAGCGCCACTTCGAGCTTGCGTTGGTCACCGTGCGGCAGGCTCGCCACGGGGGCGTCTTGCTGCGCGGTCATCGACACGGATTGCAGAATTTCCAAAGCGCGGTTCGTCAAAGCCGCGTGGTCGCTCCAGATGCTCCACAGGTTCAGGCCCCGGCGGTGGGCGCCCTCCTTTGTCGCCTGCACCGCCAAACGCACGTTCTCCAGCACCGACAAATTCGGAAACAGGTTGGTCAGCTGAAACGCCCGACCCAGGCCTGCACGGGTCCGTGCGGATGTTGACAAGCCCGTCAGCTCCCGCCCGTTCAGGTGCACCGTGCCCTCGGAGGCAGGCAACTGCCCCGAGATCAGGTTGAAGTAAGTGGTCTTGCCTGCCCCGTTGGGGCCGACGATGGCGGTCAGCGTGCCGGGTTCAAAGCGGCACGAGACCGCATTGACCGCCACATGACCGCCAAACCGCACGGTCAGGTTGTGGGTTTGCAGCATGGTGCGTCGTGAAATCAGCGTTTGTTGCGGATCGGCACGTTCATCTCTTCGGGCTTGATCTCGCGGATCAGCTCGGGCACGCCCCAGGCGAACGCAGGGTCAACCTTGATCTTGAAGTGGTACATGCTCTGCATGGCCTGGTGGTCTTCCTTGCGGAAGGTCATCTTGCCCTTGGGCGTGTCAAAGCTCATGCCCTCCATGGTGCTGATGAGCTTGTTGGTGTTGGTGTCGCCGTTGGTCTTTTTCAGCGCTGTGACCAAGGCCATCGCAGCCGAGAACCCCCCAGCGGTGAAGAAGTCAGGAGGCGATTTGAACTGCTGGTAATGCGAGGCCACCAAGGCGTCGTTAACCGGGTTCTTGGGCATGCCGAAGTAATAGTAAGCCGCGCCTTCCATACCCGGGAACTGCTTGTAGGCCACCATCGCAGGCAGGATGTTGCCGCCTGTGGCGATCTCGATGCCGTAACGCTTCAAATCCATGTCGGCGATCTTGAAGGGGTTGCCACCGGCCCAGATGATGAAGATGATCTTTCGGCCGGGCTGGCCCTTGAGCTTGTCGATCATGCGCTGCGCACCAGCGGTGAAGTCGGTGGTAGCGGGCGGCAGATATTCTTCATGGACCAGTTTGGCTTTTTTGACCGCGTCCTTGAAGGCCTTGACGCCGTCCCGACCAAAGGCCGAGTCTTGCGCCATCGTCACGATGCTCACACCCTCTTTGTCCACCGCCACGGCGTTGGCAATCGCATCTTGGCTGCTGTTGCGGCCAGTGCGGAAGATGTATTTGTTCCACTTATCTCCGGTGATCGAGTCGGCCACAGCGGGCTCGACCAGCAGGATTTTTTTGTATTCTTCGGCCACTGGCAGCATGGCCAGCGCCACAGGCGAAGCGGTGGGTCCCACGGCGATGTCCACCTTGTCATCGCCGTAAGCTGCTGCCAACAGGTTCTTACCCAAGTCAGGCTTGCCTTGGTCGTCTTTTTCGATCACCACAATCTTGCGACCGCCTACGGTCATGGTGCCGCCGGTCGCGTAATCCAGGCCCATCATCAAACCGGTCTGGGTCTGTTTGCCGTAGGCCTCCAGGGGTCCCGTCTTGCTGTAAATGTGCGCGATCTTGATGTCTTTGCCTTGCGCCATCGCGGCGGGCATCCAAGCAGAGCAGATGGCCAGAGCGGCCAAAGAAATGAGGTGTCGACGGAACATGAGGGGTCTCCTTTTAAATCTTGCGCACGATTGCGGCGCACTGACACACCATGCACATCGCATGCCAGCCGCCATGAGCACAACCCAGCCTTGAAAACCCTTGTGAATGCTGGCGAAAGACCGTTCACTCAGACCCAATCAAGTCTGGCTGCATGAAAATAATACACCCACGTTGCATTAAATTAATACACATGTATTTTTTTGAGACAAATCAGGACAAGCATTGGTACAGCTTGGCCCGAGATATACCCAACAAGTGGGCCGCCGCCGCCTTATTGCCCCGGGTCTGGCGCAATGCCTCCTGAACCGCCTGCACCTCTAAAGCACGCATGCGGGGGGCCAAGGCCCATTGCTCTGCCGATAAAGTGTGATCTGTCAGCGCAAAACCCATGGGCCTGGAGCCCGCCAGTTCTTTATGCGCCGGAACAATTTGACTCAGTCCAGATTCACGCAAAACAGCTTCGACGGCTGCCGCATCCACTAAACCGGTTTCACACCGCAACAACAACTGCTCAATCACATTGCGAAGTTCACGGACGTTGCCGCGAAAGGGTTGTGCTGACAGCAAAGCGACCGCTTCGCTCTGGAACTCCGGCTGAGGCACTGCATTGCGTAAAGCCAACTCCTCCGACAAGACTTCGATCAAATGGGGGATGTCCGAGGCACGATCGCGGAGCGCTGGCACCCGAAGAGGCAAGACATTAAGCCGGTAGTACAGGTCCTCGCGAAAGAGTCCTTCGCGAACCAATTGGGTCAAGTCCCGCGAGGTGGCTGCGATCACCCGGACATCAAAAGGCATCAATTGATTGGAGCCCAAGGGCTCAACTTCACCTTCTTGCAAGGCACGCAGCAACTTCGCCTGCAGGCCCAAGGGCATGTCACCGATCTCGTCCAAAAACAAGGTGCCACCATCGGCCAGCTTGAATTTTCCCTCCCGCCCCTTGCGATCAGCGCCAGTGAAAGCGCCGGGCGCCACCCCAAAAAACTCCGCCTCCAACAAAGTTTCTGGCACCGCCGCAATGTTGATGCTGACCAAAGGCCCCCTAGCACGGGGCGAGCTGGCATGGATGGCATGGGCCAACAACTCTTTGCCTGTGCCCGTTTCTCCCAACAGCAACACGGGACTGTGGGTTTGGGCCGCTCGCCTGGCCTGGCGTTTCAAATCGGCGACCACAGAACTGGCCCCCACAAAACTGGCAAAACTGTGACGAGCTTGACGCAAAGCTGGCCCCGTTCTTCGCTGCGCGGCCAGCGCATTGCGTGCCTCGTCCAGCTCCCTTTGCATCAAGGCAAACTTCGCCATCAAGGGCTTCAAATTGGTTTCTGGTTGCTCAAACAACACCACACCCAAAGCACCAATGACCACCCCGGCGTCATCACGCAAAGGGAAACGGCTGACCAAAAATGTGCCTGCGCGGTTGGTCAGCAAATCGATGAGGATGGGCTTTCCGGTTTCCATCACTTGCCCCATTTGGGTGTTTTGCACGACCTCGACCACGGGTCGCCCTACAAAATCCTCCTCTTTCTCGAAGCCCAAAGCCGGCAAGTAACGCCGGTAATGGTCATTGATCCAAACCACACGCCCAGAACGATCGACCAAGAGCATGCCCTCACTGGCATTGGCAAACACATCAAACAAAGAGCGTGCAGCCAGGCTCAAAATGCTCTGACCATCGGTGGGCAAGCCCGTCAATGGTCCTAATCCTTCAGAGTTCATGCAGGTATTCCATCCAAGGCGTTTGGAAATGATTGGGTCTCAAATTAAACTTTAGTATTCAAATATTTGGATGCTAAAGTTTTACAGCGATAAAATTTGTACTTCGGTACAACCAATAAATCATGGGTGATGAATGAATTTTGATGACTTCAAAGGCCACATCTATCTGATCGATGACGATCCATCGATCCGCAGAAGTCTAGCCTTCAGTCTCAGCTCCTTACGTTACTCCATACAGAGCTTTGAAAACCCAGCGGCCTTCCTCAGAGACGCATTGCCCATCAGCCCAGCGGTCATTTTGCTGGATATCTGCATGCCTGAAGCCAATGGTCTGAGCCTGCAAACTGAATTGATCCGCCAAGGCCGCAGCACACCCATCATTTTCATATCCGGCGAAAGTCAACCCGCTGAAATCATTGAAGCCATGAAAAAAGGGGCCGTTGACTTCTTGCTCAAACCTTTTGGTCTGCATGTCTTGGTGCAATCCATTGATTTGGCGCTGGAAAAGGACCGCGCCGGACTGCATCTAAGAATCAAGACCAAAAATGCACAGGAGCGGTTTTCAAGTTTGACCGACAAAGAACGAGAAATTTGCTGGTGGATGATCAAGGGCTATGGCAACAAGGAAATTGCCAACTTGAACGGCTCAGCCGCATCCACCGTCAAACTTCACAGAAGTCGAGTCTTGGAAAAAATGGGATGCGTGTCACTTTCTGAACTGCTTGAACTGGCCATGGATGGGGATCGCCGAATCCTGAACATCTTTGAACCACCTCGGGCGTGACACCAATCCACCCTAACGGGGCAACGACGTATGACTGACATTGGGACGACTGACGTCGTAGCCAAACCAACGGGTTGAAATCGCTTTGAACGAGCCATCGCTGAGCAAAGTCTGAACCGCCTCTGACAAACGCTGAGCCAATGCCCTGTTGCCCTTGCGGACAGCCCAACCCGCCGACAGCGGGGGCGCAAAAGGCGATGTGACCTTGATGGGCAAAGCATCCCGTTCTATGTAGAAGTCCGCAATCAAACTCTCTTCAAGGACGGCATCCAATTTTTTCTCTGCCAACTGCTTGAATGCCAAATCGATGCTGGCAAAAGACAACACAGATTTGCCCAAAGCGCCGCGCGCCTGATCCTCTACGCCCGTATTGGCCAACACCCCCAGCTTTTTCCCCAGCAGATCGTCCAGGCTCAAAAAATCGCGCGAGTCATCTTCGTGTTGTACACAGACGAGCTGATTGGCGGCATAACCACGAACAAAATCAAACTGACGGCGATTTTCCGGTGTGGTCAGCAGTTGATTGGCGATGACCGAAATTTCCCCAGAACTCAGTTTTTTTTGCAACGTGGCCATGCCCTCTGTCTGGATTTTTAGCTCCACCTTCAAAATGGCCGCCAACCGCCTGAGAACATCGACATCAAAGCCCTGCAACTGCCCTTCGACAAAACTGAAGGGCTTGTAATGGGTCAATACGCCAACCCTCAAAACGCCACCCTCCAGTTCAGGTGTTTGGGCCAAGCTCGGCAAAGTGCGGGCTGATGCACACAAGGCCAGCGGAACCGTCAGAAAATTTCTCCGTGTCATGGTCAACCACTCAGCAGAATCGGGCCGCTCAATCATGAAAAGCCCCCTCAAAACAATGACGCAGCTCGTGACCCACATAGTTGTAACCCGTGACCAAAGGGGTGACCACCGTGCATTCCTTTCTGCGGACATTCCAAAAAGCACAGGCCATGGGTCTCGAAGTAGGCGTCACGGGAATACCCGTGATGCGAGCGCAGTACTCATAACCGTCCTGACGCACCAGGTATTTGATTTTGGGCTGTGCAATCACCCGGTTGGATTCGGGCATAGGTGTGAACCGCACCGTGTCCACTTGGGGTGGCCGCATGGTCGTTGTCTCGCAACCCGACAAGAACAAGCCCACCAACGCCGCGCACCCCCAAACCCCATAACGGGATCGGGATACGGACAGGAGACGGGTCATCCAAGACAACATCAACGCGCCTGCAAACAATGAACGAACAGATGCCCCAACTGCGAATGCGTGGTTTGACCCGTGGTCACAATGGTGCAACGGGAGGCTTGGATTTGCCAATAAACACAGCCCTCAGGACGGCTGACAAAACCGTCCTTGGGCTGCGCCTGTTGGCAGAAATTGCTGGCGTTGGGCCTGACCAGCCAACTAACCTCCGGCTCAGGTAAACGCCGCTGAGAAACTTCGGGTGGACTGAACAAGGTGAAATCCAGCAAACCATCGGCTTGAGTGGGCGTGATGGACATCAAGGTGAACCAAAAACCAACCACCTTACTGAAAGAAGCTTTCACAAATTCACCTTGAACGGTCAATCAAAGAATATTGACCTTGACATCTTGGTCGATAAACAAGGCAACTCCCAAAGCAGTGTTGGTGTAAACATCGTATGTGTCAGATCCAATTCCCAAAGGTGAATTTGTACTGTTTTCTCCGCCTGTCCAGACCCATTTTTCACCATTCACCAAACCGTCTAGGTTCACTTGATCGCCCGATTGACCATCAATGCGCATTTGGGTTTGCCCTTTGTGAAGGGAGTTGGCTCCGACGGCAATACTGAAACTGTTCGTCACGCCTAAGGCCAAGACGTCACCCATGCTGACATTCAAAATCACATCGGATGTGTTGGACAAAACCACGTGGTTGGCTGCCGTTTTATCCGCCACACTGTCGATGCCGTCGTAGAGCGAGGCCATGTCAAAGTTACTGGAGACATCAATCTTTCCAACCGTGCCAACAGCCTTGAGACCTGAAAAATCTTTAGAAGCCAAGTAAGTGGCATCCGTTGGCTGCGGTGCTACTGCCGGGGCGGCTGTACCAAAAATCCAAGTTCCACCTTCGTTGGTAATCTTTCTGAGATTACCTGCTTGATCCCAAAAATCAAGAACAAACTGACCAGTAGAGAATTCCTTATTAGCAGCATCAAAAATCAAACTCCCACCATTATAATTTTTTAGCTCGCCATTAGGCCCAAATCGATAGGTTCCACTCTCATTCATTGAAAATGAAAAATTATCGAATGTCGTAATATTTTGTCCTGAAGTCGTACTTTGAGATCGCGTCCAGTCAGAAATAGTAATATCCACTGCGAATGACTGATCCGAAGCACTGATGATGTTGCCGACATGGTCCATCAAAATGGACTTGGCCACATACTGCCCCTCAGCAAGAGGCACAAGGTTTTCATACTTCCAGGTGTTCGAATTAACAGTCTCAGGTTCCACATAGGCATTCGATTTAGCCACCCCATTGGCATCAATGATCTGAACCCAAACCTTGCCTCCGTTTTTGGTGAAGCCACTGCTTAATGTTCCAGTAAAGGTCAACTTGTCATCATCATTGCCGGTTACTGAATCTTTATTGGCTCCGTCGGACGTCACAAAGTCGCTGTTCGTCTTTTGTTCGCCTGCAGTGTCTGTAGACAGGCTGATGCCCGTCGTCTTCAGCCCTTTATTGCCATCGTCTCCATCAGACGAACCTTTGGTGTCGATGACAACATCCTGGCTTGAAGGTGGGATGACGGTTGTACTTCCTGCAGTAACTGCAGGATTGCCTGCAGCATCTACGACTTGTGCGTTTAATTTATACGTTGAATCCAGCAATGTTGTTGATGGTGCCCAAGTCCATCCTGTGCCCGACACAGTGGCAAAACCAGAATCAACAACGTCATTGCCTTTCATCAACTGAATAAATATATTCTCGCCACTTTGTAAGCCTTCACTGAGTTTGCCCGTAAAAGAGGGGGTGTTGTCATTCGTTTTAAAGTCAGTGCGGCTTGGATCGGTGACACCACCCACACCGGAATCCATTGACATGGAAACGATAGCCAAACCCCTATTGCCTTGTGGTCCCACAGTATCAATGGTGATGGCCTGAACATCTGAGACCCGTGTATTGCCAGAGCCCACGATGTTGTCTGCGCCATCCACCACCACTGCCGTCAGGGAATACTGGCCATCGACCAGCTTGTCTTGGGCACTGCGGTCCCATGTCCAATCCCAAGTGCTTCCATTGGCCACAGGTTTGACATAAGCCGTGTCGATCAACTTGCTGGTGGGATCCCGCAGTTCGAGCTTGACCCAATCGCCGTTGTCGGTGAAGTTTTTCAATGTGCCATTGAACAACAATTGGTTGTCATTGGTATAGAAATCTGTTTTGTTCTGACCTGAATCGACCGTGATGCTCACAATGTCAATCACCGAAGTCGCGTTAGGATCGTTGTCAGGTTCGTTCTTCTCGGGGCTGGTGTCCACCTTAAACGGTGTGCCATCGAACACGGCCGATTTGTTGTTGGCCGCATCCGTGGCCGTCACTTTGGGCGTGTAAGGACCGTCTTTCAAAGCATCGGCATCTGGCACTTGGATGACAAACACACCACTGCCATTTGCGGTTCCTGTGTAGGTCTTGCCGTTAACTTCGACCGACACGTTGGCATTGGGTTCTGTTTCACCCGTGATGCGTGGCGTTTTGTCGCTGGTGACATTGTCTTTGGCCCCGGTGTCATCATCGACATGCAATTTGGCTGATTTGATGACCGGGGGCGTGGTGTCGGGCGTTCCACCACCCCCACCGCCTCCCCCTGCTGCCCCCAAAAGCGCTAAGGGTGCCAAGAGGAGCGGATTTAACCCAGCGGCCGCGACCAGTGCCCCTACCGCAGCGCCAGAGGCATTGATTTCTGCCCCCCCCAAAGCCATACCGACCTGGTTGGAGCCATCGGCCAACAAAGGGACGGCCGACGTGCCCGCTGCGGTTTCAGGGATGTACTCATAAAAGCGTCCTGTCTCCGCCTCACCAATGAGGCCGTTGAAGCCCTCTGGCGTTTCTTTGTAATAGTCTTCGATGACCAAATCAGGCTGGGTTCGGCCTTCAAAAAAAACTTTGAGGTTTTGACCCGAACGGCTGGCACGGATGTTTTCAGGTCCGTAACCTGTACTCGCATCCACCAATTGGTATTTGCCGCCAGGCACAGCTTTCACGGCCAGTGGTTGACCACCGGCAGACACCTGTGGAATGTCCACAAACTTGGCCTCACCGCCACCTTGGTTGACTTTGATTTTGTATGACTTGCTCATGGTATGTGTCTCTCAAAAATAGGGTTAGTGGGGATGACGATCAACGACGCGCGCCGGTGATGACCACCATGACTCGGCGATTGGGTGCATGGCAGAGTTTGTTTTCAGGGGTGGGCGAGTTGCCGCAGCCGGTCTTGACCAACTCAATCGAGCCACGGCCCTCGGCTTCGATGCCACGCTCAATCGGGATGTTTCTGGAGGCAATTTGACGTGCCACCACATCGGCTCTTTGCTGAGAGAGCTTCTTGTTGAAGGCGGCAGATCCGATGGGATCCGTATAGCCGACCACTCGAATGCGCTCCACCGAGGAAAAGTCCTGCAGCAGGCGCTGCACCAACGACTCGATGGCGTTGTAGCCCGATGCGCGGATTTCTGCTTTGCCGAATTCAAACAGTGCATCGGTTTCCAGTGCATATTCGCGCGGCACTGGGGGTTTGGGCGCTGCTGGTGGGGCCACAGCAGCAACAGCGGCTGGTTGCCCACAGGTCAATGCGGCCTTGGCACGCGAAATCGTGTGGATTTGGCGACGTGTGCCTTCAATGTCAGCTTTGGCTTGAGCCGCTGTGCCACTGAGCAACCCAATCGCAGGTGAAGTGCTCTCATCCACCTTCAGAAAAATGGTTTGACCCGCTTTGAGTTCCAAGCGTTGTCCTGCATCCAGCTTGCTGGTGTGCAGTCTGGAGGCGTCGTCAAGTGCCGCCTTGATGTTGACGAACCCGGGTGCGGCACAAAACTCTGAAAAACCACCACGCAGCAAGGACGCGTGGTACTGTCCATTCAGGTAAATGTTGACGGGCTTGCTGTTGGGGGCCTGGTTGTTGCGAAATACAAAAACCCTGGTTTGGTTTGCCGGTGCAGCCAAAGCTGTCGTGAACAACTCGCCAAAGGCATCGATGTTGACCCGAGAGTCCGATGATTGCGCCAACGCAGAGTTGGCTGCAGCAACCAAGACATAAACCGTCAGAACAGTTCGGGTGACTCTTTGGGCCAGGACCTTCAAGACAGATCCTAGAAAACTTGATTTATCCACAGTAACCTCCACAAAAACTTACATGAATTCATAAACTTAGAGCCACAAATTGATCTGAAACTCTATGTCGTCATCATGCTTGATGGTGGATTTCTGTAAACTAGCCAAATGGAGTACTATAAGTTTACAATTTTATCATTTTACAAATGATATTGAATCTTTAAATATAACATTTTATTAGACGAAAAACACTTGCTTTGGACAAAAGCAACCTCACACTGAGCCTCGTTGACGTGCGGATCACTGGGTTGCATTTTTTCCTCAAAACGCAGCGCAATCAGGTGGAAAGGTCCGCCTGTAAGGACAAAACTGGTTAAGCTGAGCCCCTTTTCAAATGCATCTGATGGACGTGATGACCCAAGCCACCGAATTCGCCCCCGGCCTCACCATTCAAGGCTTCAACGCCCCACTTTCCCTGTCGCAATTCAAATTGATTGCCTTTGACATGGACTCGACCTTGATCAACATCGAATGTGTCGACGAGATTGCCGATGCAGCCGGTCGCAAAAGCGAGGTGGCTGCGATCACCGAAGCGGCCATGCGTGGTGAGATCGCCGATTACAAAGAGAGCTTGCGTCAGCGCGTGGCCTTGCTCCAAGGTGTGACGGTGGCCCACATGCAAGAGGTGCTGACACAGCGTCTGCGCCTGAACCCAGGCGCTGCCGATTTGGTGAAGCACTGCAAAGCGGCAGGGATGAAAGTACTTTTGGTATCGGGTGGTTTCACTTATTTCACCGACCATGTGCGCGATGTGCTGGGCATCGACTGGACACGTTCGAACGTGTTGGAAGTGGCCAATGGCGTGCTCACCGGACGCTTGGTGGACCAAGTCTGGGGCGACATTTGCGATGGCGAAGAAAAACGCAAAACCCTGCTGGAAACTTGCCAAATGATGGGGATCTCACCCAGTCAGAGCATTGCCATGGGAGACGGCGCCAACGACCTGCCGATGATGGGCGTGGCCGGGTTGTCCGTGGCTTACCACGCCAAACCCAAGGTGCGCGAGCAAGCCATGGTGGCCATCCACGAAGGGGGTTTGGACCGCTTGTTGGAAATTTTCTCAGCCTGATCGTCAAGGCGGCAGGTACAAACAAGCACCTGGCCTGAACGCTAGGGTCTTTGGCCTGCCAGCAGCAGCGCCAATCCCGCGTCGTCCAGCACGGGCACACCCAAGGCCTGCGCCTTGTCGAGTTTGCTGCCTGCATCGGCACCCGCCACCACATAGTGGGTTTTCTTGCTCACAGAACCGGCCACCTTGGCCCCCAAGGCTTCAAGTTTTTCTTTGGCCTCATCGCGCCCCATGCTTGGCAGCGAACCGGTCAACACCACCGTGGTGCCCGCCAGTGGCATTTCGGTGGGCGCCAGCGCCTCGCCCTCTGGCCAAGTGACACCCGCGTCGCGCAAGGCTTGGACCACCTCGCGGTTGTGGGGCTGGGCGAAAAAAGTGTGGATGCTGTGCGCCACCACAGGCCCCACATCGGCCACTTGCAACAGCGCGTCTTCGCTGGCAACCATGATCGCGTCAAGCTGACCGAAATGCCTGGCCAGTTCTTTGGCGGTGGCTTCGCCCACATGCCGGATGCCCAAGCTGAAGATGAAACGGCCCAGCGTGGTGGTTTTGGATTTCTCCAACGCTGCAAGCAGGTTCACCGCCGATTTCTCGGCCATGCGGTCCATGTTCGAGAGCGTGTCCAGTTTCAAGTGATAGAGGTCAGCCAGGGTGTTGACATGTCCGGCGTCGACCAGTTGGTCGACCAGTTTGTCGCCCAGACCGTCCACATCCATGGCGCGGCGGTGTGCAAAGTGCCAGACCGCCTGCTTGCGCTGGGCGCTGCAATACAGGCCCCCCGTGCAACGGTGATCGGCCTCACCCTCTTCGCGCTCGGCCAAACTGCCGCACACGGGGCAGTGGGTCATCATGGTGAACTGCGCCGCATCCGGCGGTCTGCGGTCCAGCACCACCGAAACCACTTCAGGAATCACATCGCCCGCACGGCGCACGATGACCGTGTCGCCCACCCGCACATCCTTGCGGCGGGCTTCGAGTTCGTTGTGCAGCGTGGCATTGGTCACTGTGACACCGCCGACAAACACAGGCGCCAGTTTGGCCACGGGCGTGAGTTTGCCCGTGCGCCCCACCTGCACATCGATCGCCTGCACTGTGGTCATTTCCTCTTGCGCGGGGTATTTGTGCGCCACGGCCCAGCGCGGCTCGCGGGTCACAAAGCCCAGGCGGGTCTGAAGCGCCAAATCATTGACTTTGTAGACCACGCCATCGATGTCGTAAGGCAAAGCATCGCGTTCGGCCGCAATGCGCTGGTGAAAGGCAACAAGGCCTGATGCACCCTGAACACAGGCGGTTTGATCAGCGACTGGAAAGCCCCATGCCTTGAGCTGCATGAGCATGTCATGGTGAGTTGTCCATTGCGGGCCGCCAATACTTGCGGGGGTGATGTCGCCCAAGCCATACGCAAAAAAGCTCAAGGGCCGCTCGGCAGCAATGCCCGAATCGAGTTGGCGCACCGCACCTGCGGCAGCGTTGCGTGGATTGACAAAGGTTTTTTCGCCCTTGGTGCCTGCAGCAATGCGTTGGCGTTGTCGCTCGTTCAGCGCTTCGAAGTCGTCGCGGCGCATATAAACCTCGCCCCGAACTTCGAGGACAGCAGGCGCATCGCTGGGCAAGCGCAGTGGAATCTGTCCGATGGTTCGGATGTTGGCCGTGACCTCTTCGCCCGTTTCACCATCTCCCCGGGTGGCCGCCTGAACCAAAACGCCGTTTTCATACCTCAGGCTCATGGCCAAGCCATCAAACTTGAGCTCGCCCACATAGATGACTGCTGGATCGGTCTCCGTCAAGCCCAATTCTTTGCGAATTCGGGTGTCAAAAGCCTTGGCTCCGCTGGCTTCGGTGTCGGTTTCGGTTCGGATGCTGAGCATGGGCACCCGGTGGGTGACCTGGGCGAAAGCATCGAGCACAGCCCCGCCCACCCGCTGAGTGGGGGAATCGGCTGTCAACAGCTCCGGGTGATTGGCCTCCAGCGTCTGGAGTTCGCGAAACAGACGGTCGTATTCGGCATCGGGGATTTCAGGTGCATCGAGCGTGTAGTACGCGTGTGCATGGTGGTGCAGCTGGCGTCGCAGGGCCTGCGCCCGACTCGCAGGGGTCTCGGCCGATGGCGAATCTGACGGTGAATCGGCAAACAAGTCGCCAAAGAGATCTGGCGTGGTGGGACTCACGGATGGCCCCATTCAAGAAAAGAGGCGACGCGCTTGGGGTGATCCCGCCGAGAGCTCGCGGGCATCCAACGCGTCGTAGAGCTGCTGCAAGTCCACACCAATCTGGTCGAGTGTGGCTTCGCTGAGCACTTGACCTTCACCATCGGTCACCACACCATCCATTTGAGAAGCCAGCGCGACTGAAGCTTCACGCAGGCGCTCATAAGGCTTTTCTTCTCGGGCTGTCTGGGGCACATCAAGGCTCAGCACAAAAGAACGAATGGCCGACAAGTCCGGGTCTTCGGCCATTGCGGCATGGGTGTCAAAAGTCAGTGAAAGCACAGGGGGCAGGCCTTGAACAGCAGCGGGCATGACCATCCGCCCCGGGATGACACCGGGCACAAAACCCAGCCGGGCCGCGTGTTGATGGATGTAACCCGGGCTCCAAGCAGCCGATCGGGCGCAGAGTGTGAAACTCAGCTGAGCATCGTGCACACTCGCAAACTGGTCCAGTTCGCGGGCACGCGCCACCTCTTCGAGCATGTCACTGAAGCTGGCGCTGCCGCCCAGCGCATCGGCAAAGGCCTGCGTTTTGACCACAAATTCAGAAAATTCGATGTTGTTGAGGGCGCCCACCCGGTTGGCCAACTGCACGCCCGCCTGGAATGCGGTGTAACGCCGGCCCGCGACCAAAGACTCCCAATGGCCCGTATCTTGGACACAGCCTTCCACAGAGAACAATTTGGTGCCCACACGGCGCGTGGTGGGCAAAGCGGCCAAAGCCGCATCACCCGATATCGGCTGGTCCACCTCGATCGGAGCCAACACATCGATCAGGGCATCGAGCTGAGTTTTGCGATCGGGCTGGCTCAGGTGAGTGAACGTGTCTTTGAGCACCGGCTCGATCGGCCCGTCACCCTGGACGGGTGAAACGGGGTCGTTGTCGAGCACGGGATCGATGGCAGGCGATGAGGGCTCGTGCAAGGGCTCGCGGTGAGGGTCGGCCTGGCGCGGCGCGTTTTTGCGCGAGGTCCAATAGTTGTAGACCACCACGGCCCCCACGGTGAGCGCCCCGATGGCGGCCAAACTCAACTGCAATGAGCTCATCGATTCCAAGATAAGTTCCTCAGGCCAGGTCGGCCATTGACACTGCGGACTCCATGTCCACAGCCACGATGCGTGAAACGCCCTGCTCCTGCATGGTCACGCCAATCAACTGCTCGGCCATTTCCATGGCGATCTTGTTGTGGCTGATGAACAGGAACTGGGTCTCTTTGCCCATGCCCGCCACCAGCTTGGCGTAGCGCTCGGTGTTGGCGTCGTCCAGCGGCGCGTCCACCTCGTCCAGCAAGCAAAACGGGGCCGGGTTGAGCTGAAAAATCGCAAACACCAGCGCGATCGCCGTCAGGGCTTTTTCACCGCCCGAGAGCAAATGGATGGTCTGGTTCTTCTTGCCGGGCGGCTGCGCCAGCACCTGCACACCTGCGTCCAAAATCTCGTCGCCGGTCATGACCAAGCGGGCATTGCCACCCCCAAACAGCTCGGGGAACATGCGGCTGAAGTGTTCGTTCACGATCTTGAAGGTGCCACCCAGCAGCTCTCGGGTTTCGGCGTCGATCTTGCGGATCGCGTCTTCGAGCGTGTTCATCGCATCGGTCAAGTCGGCGCACTGCGAGTCCAAGAACACTTTGCGCTCGCGCGAGGTAGTGAGCTCTTCCAGCGCCGCAAGGTTGACCGGGCCAAGGGCCGTGATTTCGCGGTGGATGCGGTCGATCTCGCCTTGCAGACCCGTCACACGTACCTGACCCGCCTCAATCGAAGCGGCCACGGCCTCCAGATCGGCTTGTGCATCGGCCAGCAGCTGGGTGTATTGCTCCAGGCCCAGACGGGCGGCTTGTTCCTTGAGCTGCAAATCGGTGATGCGTTGGCGCAGCGGGTCGAGTTCGCGCTCAAAACTCACACGGCGCTCGTCACTGGCACGCAGTTTGGCGGTCAGGTCGTCGTAGGCGCTGCGGCAAGCGCCCAGCGCTTGCTCGCGCTCAAGCTTGACGGCCAGCACGTTTTGCAAACCGGCTTGGGCGGCGGCATCGGTCAAGCGGCTGAGTTCATCACGCGCACGTTGCATTTCGGCATCGATGCTGGTGACTTGCTGCTGCGCCGTCTCGATGGTGCGGTTGAGTTCGGCGCGGCGGGCGTCCAGGCTGCGCTGCGAAAACTGGGCTTCTTGCGCCCGGCGCTCCAGGCTGCGCTGCTGCTCGCGGCACTCGGCCAGCTTGCGCTCGGCCTCGATCACACGTTCGTCCAGCTGGGCGTGACGCTCTTGCGTGTCGGCCAGCTGCATGTCCAGCTCTTCAAAGCGGGCTTCGGCAGTGACACGGCGCTCTTGCAGCTCATCGAGCAAGGCCTCGATTTCGGCCAAGTCGTTGTTGATTTGCTCGCTGCGGGCACGGGTCTGGGCCACCAGCTGCGACAGGCGCAGGGTCTCGACCTGCAGCTCGTGTGTGCGCGACTGGCTTTCGCTGGCTTCACGGCGCACGGTGATCAGGCGCTGCGAGGCGTCGGCATAGGCCGCTTCGGCCCGCACCAGAGCGCTGCGGCTTTCTTCTGAAATCAGGGTCTGGGCACGCAGCTGCTTTTCCAGGTTCTCAATCTCCTGCGCACGGGCCAAGAGACCCGCTTGCTCGGAGTCAGGCGCATAAAACACCACGCTGTTGAGGTCGACCGCATGACCAGCCTGCACCAACAGGGTTTCACCTGCATGCAGCTGGCTGCGCCAGGCCAGCGCGTCTTCCAAATTGGGGGCGGTGTAGCAGCCTTGCAGCCAGTCGGCCAAGAGGGCCGACAAACCGGCATCGTGCACACGCAGCAACTCGGCCAGAGGCTTGCAGCCCGCGGGCAAGCCACTGCGCGGCGCGGCTTTGGCGGCCAAAGGCGGGGTGAAAAAGCTCAGTTTGGCGGGCGGCTCGTCATTGGCAAACGAACGCACCATGTCCAAGCGCGAGACTTCCAGGGCCGACAGGCGCTCACGCAGGGCGGATTCGAGGGCGTTTTCCCAGCCCGGCTCGATGTGGATGCGGCTCCACAGACCTTCCAGACCGTCCATGCCGTGCTTGGCCAGCCAGGGTTTGAGCTTGCCGTCGGTGCGCACTTTTTCTTGCAAGGCCTTGAGCGCCTCGATGCGGGCGCTCAGCTCGGCCAGTTTGGCCGATTCTTGGTTCACAGCGCTTTGTCGCGTGCGGCGGTCTTCATCGAGTCTGGGCACCTGCTCTTGCAGGTCCAGCAGGCGGGCTTCGGCCTCGGCCGACAAGGCCTCGGCCTCGGCCAGTTGTTCTTGCAATTGGCTCAGCCGGGCCTCGTCAGGTGCTGCCAGGGCATTGCGGTCGGTCAGCAGGCGTTCGCGCCGCGTGTCCAATTGGCGCGATTGCTCTTCGACGTTGCGCTGCTCCGCCGCCAGCACACCAATTTGCTGCTGCACCTGCACCACGGTGGCGCGTTGGGCGGTGGCATCGTTTTGGGCTATGCGCAGGGCTTCTTCCAGATCGGGCAAGGCCATGGCCTGGTCTTCGACTTGGGCGGCCAGGGTCAAGCTCTGGTCTTCGGCCATGGCCGCTTGCTCAGCCAGGGTTTCCAATTCAGCTTGGGCGTCCTGGCTGCGGGTGCCCCATTGGGCGGTTTGCTCCACCAACTGCTGCAGACGCTGCTCGGCGCGCTGGCGGCCTTCCACCACAAAGCGGATTTCGGCCTCCAGCCGCCCCACTTCGGCGCTGGCCTCGTACAAAGCACCTTGGGCCTGGTTGACCTGGTCACCCGCAGCGTAATGCGCCTGGCGGATGGTCTCCAGATCGGCCTCGACATGGCGCAAATCGGCCATGCGCGACTCCAGCGCATTCACGGCCTGGTCCACGTCGGACTTCATGCGGCCTTGGTCGGCCTCGGCGTCACGACGCTTCAAAAACCACAGCTGGTGCTGTTTCAGCGTGCTGTCGGCCTGCAAGGTGTTGTAGCGGTGGGCCACCTCGGCCTGTTTTTCGAGCTTTTCCAGGTTGGCGTTCAGCTCCCGCAAGATGTCGTCCACCCGAGTCAGGTTCTCGCGGGTGTCGGACAGGCGGTTTTCGGTCTCGCGGCGGCGCTCTTTGTATTTCGACACGCCTGCGGCTTCCTCCAGGAACAAGCGCAGCTCCTCGGGGCGCGACTCGATGATGCGGCTGATCGTCCCTTGGCCGATGATGGCGTAAGCGCGTGGGCCGAGGCCCGTGCCCAGAAACACGTCTTGCACGTCCCGGCGGCGCACCGGCTGGTTGTTGATGTAATAACTGCTGTTGCCGTCGCGGGTCAGCACGCGCTTGACGGCGATTTCAGCAAACTGGCCCCACTGGCCGCCTGCGCGGTGATCGGCGTTGTCAAACACCAATTCCACACTGGCGCGGCTGGCGGGTTTGCGGGTGGTGGTGCCGTTAAAGATGACGTCCTGCATGGACTCGCCACGCAGCTCCGACGCCTTGGATTCACCCAACACCCAACGCACCGCGTCCATGATGTTGGATTTACCGCAACCGTTGGGGCCGACCACGCCCACCAGCTGCCCGGGCAGCAAGAAATTGGTCGGTTCGGCGAACGATTTGAAGCCCGAAAGCTTGATGGAATTGAGGCGCACGGCGGTTCGGTTTGTGGTCGGATCGGTCGTTGATCAGGTAAAAGGGCCAGCCCAAATGGCCAACACCGCTCAAAAACGTCAATGTTACCCGACAGGCCTGGTGAAAAACCTTCCGACAAGCCCAAGACCTGCCGGGCACCCGCCATCCCGGATAATCGGGGAATGAATCCCCTCCTCGCCAAGCTGCAACCCTACCCTTTTGAACGGCTCAAACAGCTGTTCGCCAGCGTCACGCCCAACCCTGCCCTTCGTCATATCAGTTTGGGTATTGGTGAGCCCAAGCATGCCACGCCCGCCTTCATCCAGGAAGCGCTCAAGGCCTCTGTGGCCAATGGCCTCTCGGCTTACCCGGCGACAGCAGGCGAGCCCAGCCTTCGCAAGGCGTGTGCCGCTTGGCTGCAAACACGTTACAACTTGACGCTGGACCCGCTCACGCAGGTGTTGCCGGTGAACGGCTCGCGCGAAGCCCTGTTTGCCCTGACACAAACCGTGATCGACCCGACCCGGCCCGGTGCCACGGTGGTCAGCCCCAACCCCTTTTATCAAATCTACGAAGGCGCGGCCTTGCTGTCAGGGGCTGAGCCCTATTACGTGCCCAGCGACCCGGCCCGCAACTTTGCCAACGACTGGGACAGTGTGCCCGCCGAGGTCTGGGCCCGCACGCAATTGTTGTTCGTCTGCTCGCCAGGCAACCCGACGGGCGCGGTCATGCCGCTGTCTGAATGGGAAAAGCTGTTTGCCCTGTCCGACCAGCATGGTTTTGTGATCGCGTCCGACGAGTGCTACAGCGAGATCTATTTCCGCGAAGAAGCCCCGTTGGGGGGATTGGAAGCCGCGCACCAGCTGGGCCGCACCGACTTCAAGCGCCTGATCGCCTTCACGAGTCTGAGCAAGCGCAGCAATGTGCCCGGCCTGCGCAGCGGCTTTGTGGCGGGTGACGCGGCCATCATCCAACAGTTCCTGCTCTACCGCACCTACCACGGCAGCGCCATGAGCCCCGTGGTGCAAGCCGCCAGCGTGGCCGCTTGGGGTGACGAAGCCCATGTGGTGGACAACCGCAACCAGTACCGCACCAAGTTCGCCCAGGTCACGCCCGTGCTGGCGCAAGTGCTGGACGTGAAATTGCCCGACGCCAGCTTTTACCTGTGGGCCGGTGTGCCTGCGGGCTGGCAAGGCGACGACGCAGCTTTTGCCCAAGCGCTTTACCAATCAGAACACGTGACCGTGCTGCCCGGCAGCTACCTGGCGCGCGACTTCAAGGGCAGCAACCCCGGCCAGGGCCGCATCCGCATGGCGCTGGTGGCCGAAACCGCCGAATGCCTGGAAGCGGCCGAGCGCATCGCCCGCTTTGTGCGTGCCCACCCCAACAAAGTCTGAGCCATGAACGCCAAAACCTGTCACAACACCCTGCGCCTGGCCGAGCAGCTGATCTCGCGCCCTTCTGTCACGCCTGAGGACGCAGGCTGCTTGGACCTGATCAGTGAGGCTTTGAATCCTCTGGGTTTCGTCTGCGAGTTCATGGACTCCGGCCCAGACACCTTCCGCGTGCGCAACCTCTGGGCCAAACGTGCAGGCACCTCGGGCCAAACCTTGGCCTTTGCCGGGCACACCGACGTGGTGCCCACCGGGCCTCTCGCGCAATGGGACAGCGACCCCTTCACCCCCACTCACAAAAACGGCAAGCTGTTTGGCCGGGGCGCAAGCGACATGAAAACCTCGCTGGCGGCCATGGTGGTCGCGGTGCAGGAGTTCCTGGCCTCCAATCCCAGCCCGGCATTGGGCATCGCTTTTTTGCTGACCAGCGACGAAGAAGGCCCGGCGCTCGATGGCACCGTGGTCGTGTGTGAAAAGCTCCAGGCCCGTGGCGACGCGCCGCAGTTCTGCATTGTGGGCGAGCCCACGTCGGTGCAGCAGACGGGCGATATGATTAAAAACGGCCGACGCGGCACCCTGAGCGGCAAGCTCACCGTGAAGGGCGTGCAAGGCCACATCGCCTACCCACACCTGGCCGACAACCCGATCCACCGCCTCGCACCTGCGTTGGCCGATCTGGTGGCCATCCGCTGGGACGAAGGCAACGCCTTTTTCCCGCCCACCAGCTGGCAAGTGAGCAACATCCACGCCGGCACGGGCGCGAGCAACGTGATTCCGGGCGACTGCGTGGTGGACTTCAACTTTCGCTTTTGCACCGAATCCACGCCCGAAAGCCTGCAGCAGCGCTTGCAAGCGGTGCTCGACCAGCATGGCCTGAAGTACGAACTGAAATGGACCTTGGGTGGCCGCCCATTTCTGACCACGCCCGGTACGTTGGTCAAGGCGATTGAACAAGCCATCACCGATGAAACCGGTTTAAAAACCGAGCTGTCCACCACGGGCGGCACCAGCGACGGCCGCTTCATCGCGCAAATCTGCCCCCAGGTGATCGAGTTCGGCCCACCCAACGCGACCATCCACAAAGTGAATGAGCATGTGGCCCTGGCTGACATCGCGCCGCTCAAAAACATCTACCGCCGCACCTTGGAACAACTCAACGCAGGTCTTAAGGCATGAGCGTCATGAACCTGCCCGCGCTGATCGAGCAAGCGGCGAAGCGGCTGGAAGCTGCGGGCGTGGCCTTTGGCCACGGCACCCAAAGCGCTTTTGACGAAGCCGTCTGGCTGGTGCTCTGGCGCTTGGGCTTGCCGCTCGACACCGATCTGGATGAAAAGGCCGATCAAGCCGTGAGCGCCGAGCAGCAAGCCGCTTGCGCTGCGCTGATCGAGGAGCGCATCACTTCCCGCAAACCCGCGGCATACCTCACCCATGAGGCATGGCTGCAGGGCGTGTCGTTTTACATCGACGAGCGGGCCATCGTGCCACGCAGCCTGATCGCCGAAGTGCTGGCCGACGGCACCATCGACGCATGGCTGAGCGACCAAACCCAACAGGTGCTGGACCTGTGCACGGGCAACGGGAGCCTCGCCGTCTTGGCCGCGTTGGCATGGCCCGAGGTGCAGGTGACTGGAGCCGATATTTCTGACGATGCGCTGGCCGTGGCTACCATCAATGTGGAACGCCACGAACTGAATGAGCGCGTGAGGCTGGTGCACAGCGACGGCCTGAGCAGCTTGAACCCACCTGCACACGGCCCGTTTGACTTGATCTTGTGC
The DNA here is from genome assembly GCF_001412535.1 of Limnohabitans sp. 63ED37-2. Classification (GTDB taxonomy): domain Bacteria; phylum Pseudomonadota; class Gammaproteobacteria; order Burkholderiales; family Burkholderiaceae_C; genus Limnohabitans_A. The sequence continues at coordinate 1,551,932 of NZ_CP011774.1, forward strand.
AACCCGCCTTATGTGTGCCAAGCCAGCATGGACGCGCTGCCCGCCGAGTACCGCGCCGAGCCTGAACTGGCGCTGGCAGGCGGGACCGATGGCATGGACTTTGTACGCCAGCTGTTCAAACAGGCGCCTGAGCGCATGAGTGAACACGGCGTGCTGGTGCTTGAAATTGGCAACGAGGTGGACCACTTCATCGCCGCCTTTCCCGAACTTGAAGTGGCTTGGCTGGACACCAGTGCAGGAGACGATCAGGTCTTGGTCATCGCCCGCGAGGCCCTGCTCACGCTCAAAGGGCGCGCCTGAGCCGACATCGGCGAAAATAGCGGGTTATCCCGTAGCGATTTCAGCCCGTGCGCTGACCCTGCCTCCCCTATCCCGGAATCCGTCCGGAACCTGTCCGGACACTGTTCTTTCATGATCAACCTCAAAAACGTCACCCTGCGCCGAGGCACCAAGGTGCTGCTCGACCAAACATCGGTCACCCTCAACCCCGGAGAAAAGGTCGGTCTGGTTGGACGCAACGGCGCAGGCAAATCCACCTTGTTTGCCTTGTTCAACGGCACACTCAACGAAGACGGTGGTGATTTTGAGATGCCCAAAGCCTGGCGCATGGGTCAGGTCGCGCAGAACATGCCTGAGACCGACCAGCCCGCGTCTGAGTTTGTGCTGGAGGGCGACACGCGCCTGGCCGAGCTGCGCCAGCGTTTGGTGGCGGCCGAAGCCAGTGGCGACGGCATGGAGTTGGCGCACGTCTACACGGACCTGGCCGATGCGGGCGACCACGACGCCCTGCCCCGCGCTGAAGCGCTCATTTTGGGCCTGGGCTTTCGGGTGGACGAACTCAACAACCCGGTCAACAGCTTCTCGGGTGGCTGGCGCATGCGCTTGCAGCTGGCGCGGGCGCTGATGTGCCCGTCGGACATTTTGTTGCTGGACGAACCCACCAACCACTTGGACTTGGACGCTTTGGTCTGGCTGGAAGCCTGGCTGCAACGCTATGCGGGCACCATGATCGTGATCAGCCACGACCGCGAATTTTTGGACGCGGTGACCAACGTCACCTTGCACATTGACCACGCCAAACTGACGCGTTACGGCAGCAATTACAGCGGCTTTGAAATTTTGCGGGCCCAGCAAATGGAGCTGCAACAGGCCTCGTTTGCCAAGCAGCAGGACAAAATTGCCCATCTGCAAAAGTTCATCAACCGCTTCAAGGCCCAGGCCAGCAAAGCCAAGCAGGCGCAAAGCCGGGTCAAGGCGCTGGAACGCATGGAAAAAGTGGCCCCGCTGCTGGCCGATGCCGAGTTCACCTTCGGCTTCAAAGAGCCCAACAACCTGCCCAACCCGATGCTGGCCATCAGCGAGGCCAGCTTTGGCTACCTCGTCGACGGTGAACCCAAAACCATCGTGCAAGGCGTGAGCAAATCGGTGCTGGCCGGTCAGCGCATCGGCATTTTGGGGGCCAACGGCCAAGGCAAATCGACCTTGGTCAAGACCATTGCCCGCACCATGCCTCAGCTGACGGGCACTCTGACCGAGGGCAAGGGCCTGAACATCGGCTACTTTGCCCAGCAAGAACTCGATGTGCTGCACCCGCAGGACAACCCGTTGGAACACATGATCCGCCTGGCCAAAGAGTTGGGCCCGAACAGCGGCGAGCCCAGCCGCGAGCAAGACCTGCGCAACTACCTGGGCACCTTCAACTTCACAGGCGACATGGTCAAGCAAGCCGTGGGCACCATGAGCGGTGGCGAAAAAGCCCGCCTGGTGCTGGCCATGATCGTGTGGCAACGCCCCAACCTCTTGCTGCTGGACGAACCCACCAACCACCTCGACTTGGCCACGCGCGAAGCGCTGTCTATGGCGCTCAACGAATTCGAAGGCACCGTGATGCTGGTCAGCCACGACCGTGCCTTGCTGCGCGCCGTGTGCGAAGAGTTCTGGATGGTGGGCCGGGGCAAGGTCGAGCCCTTTGATGGCGATTTGGACGACTACCAGAAGTATTTGCTTGAAGAATCCAAACGTCTGCGCGAAGCGGCCAAGAACTCGGCCCGGGATGCCTTGGCCACTGCAGTGGCGGAAACGCCGCCAGCGAACATCGCCGCAGTGCCCAGCAGCCCGGCCATTGTGGCGCCCGCAGCCAACGCTTCGACTGCGGCCCCGACCTCCACCTCAGCGACGCAGCCCGGCACAGGACTGAGCAGTGCCGAGCAACGCAAATTGGAAGCACAAAAGCGCCAGCAACTGGCCGCCCAAACCCGACCACTCAAACGCGAACTGGAGCAAAACGAGCAGCGCATGGCCAGCATCGAAGCCGAGAAAACACGCCTGGAAGCGCTGCTGACCACACCTGTATCGCCAGCCGAGATGGCAGATGCGGGCCGCCGACTGAAAGCTCTTGCCGATGAAGTCACCGCCCTCGAAGAGCGCTGGCTGGAGCTGACCTCTTTGCTCGAAGAAGCCATCTCGGCAACGGTGTAAAACTCGACCATGAAACCCAATGGCTGGTCTTTGTCTGACCGGCTCATTGGAGCAATGGAGCCTTCGCTCTGGAGGCTTTCTGCGCGTAGGCCCTTGACCTGAGCCGAGCCCAAACAAAGTGCTCCGCCAGTGAAGGATGCTGAATGACGAGCGCAGAAATGAAAAAAGCACTTTGTACCGAAATACAAAGTGCTTTTAAATTTGGTGGGACCAGCGGGGGTCGAACCCACGACAAACGGATTAAAAGTCCGCTGCTCTACCAACTGAGCTATGGTCCCTTTGCTGTAGTGACGTGCACTCCAGCAAGACTCAAATTATAGCGTCATTTTTTCGCCCTCTCGGGCTGACCGCTAAAAAATTCAAAATTTCTGAGGCCGCGCACATGCCAAAGGTCGCGGTCACGCTCACCACCGATCCGTAGCCATGGCAATTGAGCGAGCCGTCGCCTTCGATCGCACACGAGGCATCGGGTGGTGCCACGGCTTCGCGGCTGAACACGCCCAGAATACCGATGCTCTTGCCACCTTTGGCCGCCCCGTGGTGTTTGCGCAGGCGGTAACGCAGCTGGGCCAACAGCGGGTCGTGCGTGATGCGCGAGAGGTCGTCCACATCCACCTTGTGCGCCAAGCGTTTGCCACCCGCAGCGCCCACGGTGATGAAGCCCAGGCCTTCGTCCAAGGCCCATTGCGCCAGGCTCACTTTGGCTTTGACCTGGTCGCAGGCATCGACCAAGGCATCGGGCTTGCAGGGCAAGAGCTCAGGCCAGTTCTCGGGCGTCACAAAATCATCCACCACATCGACTTGGCATTGCGGGTGAATCAAGGCAATGCGTTCTTGCATGGCCAACACTTTGGATTGGCCCGTGGTGTTGCTGAGGGCATGAATTTGGCGATTGATGTTGGACTCGGAAATATGGTCCATGTCGACAAGGGTCAAACGCGCCACGCCACTGCGTGCCAAAGCTTCTGCGGTCCAGGAGCCCACCCCACCGATGCCGACCACCACCACATGCGATTGTTGTATGCGACTGGCCCCGGCCATGCCATAAAGGCGTTGCACCCCCCCAAAGCGGCGAGTGCTTTCATCGTTGTCTGCGTCCATCATGGGTATGGGGCTCATGGGCGGGTCTGAGAAGAGGGTTCAGGCATGGCGGATTTGCCATTGCAAAGCGCCCCAGGTGCCTGCAAAAATGCCCAAGACAGACAGCATGCTGCCCAAGCTCAAGGTCGACAGCCCCGTCAGGCCCTGACCGAAGGTGCACCCCATGGCCAGCACACCGCCGGTGCCCATGAGCGCCCCGCCGACCAGGTGACGCACCAAGTCGGCACGGTGTGTGAATCCCTCCCAGCGAAAGCTGCCTTGCTGCAGAGCACTCCCACAAGCACCCAGCACAACACCGGCTACAGTGACCATGCCCCAGGTCAGCCGTTTGCTGCCGTCGCTGAAGTACATGAAGGCATCGAGCCAGTAGCCCACGGGAGCCGTGAAGCTCAAGGCTTCCATTCGGCCGCTTTGGGTGGTGACAAACACCGGCTCCAGCGTATCCGGGTGCTCAGGCACAAACCCCATCACACCGCTGACCCACCAGAGCGCCACCACCAAGACGCCCAGACCTGCTCCGGTGGTCCAATTGAACAGGGTGTGAAATCGTCTGTCTTTGAGCACCCAACCCACCAAGAGCAGGGACACCAAGGCTGCACTGATGCCCAGACCCGCACGCATATCCCACCCCGTCACGCTGGACAGCCACTGGCCTAAAAAAGGGCCGTGGGGCAAATCGATGGCCACCGGGTCCAGACCATGCACCCGCCACACCGCCGTCAGGCCACGCATGGCCGCCAATGCGGCGACCGCCATGGCCAGCAAAACCACCAGAGATTTGAGGTTACCTGCCGCCATCCGAACCAAAGATTTGCTGCTGCAGCCCGATGCCAGCACCATGCCGATGCCAAACAAGCCCCCCCCAAAAAGCGACGAGAGCCAAGGCAATTGGGAGGACGCATAAATGGTGTTCAGTGGACTGATCCAACCCAGCCAGGCCATCAGACCGAATCCAGCCATGGCCACCGCCACAGCCAAGGCCCATTGCCGCAGGCGGGTGGCATCACGCATCAACATCCAATCGCTGATCGCCCCCAAGGTGCAAAAGTGTCCCCGATGAATCAACACCCCGACCAGCAAGGAAATGGCAAAGCTGGCCCCCCAAACTTGGTAGACCATCCACTGGAAGTCATCCGCAGACAACAAAGTCATTCGTTGTCAGCGCAGACGGCCAAGACGTTCACGCGCCGTGCTCGCGGTTTCGGCTTGGGGATAGGTCGCGATCAACTCTTCCAGCGTTTTGCGAGCGGCCCTCATGTCTTTGAGTTCGATCTGCACATTCGAAATGGCCAGCATCGCCTCGGCCGCACGCGGGTGATTCGGTGCCATGCTCAGCAACTTCTGAAAATTCGCCATGGACTCCTTGTACGCCTTGTTGGCGTATTGGGCGTTGCCCAGCCAAAAAAGGGCCGAGGGCGCATAAGCGCTGGAAACATGACGCAGCAAAAAGGCGGACAAGGCAGTTTGCGCCGCAGGGAAATCGGCCTGGCGAAAAAACGCCATGGCTTTGTCAAAATCGGACTTCTCAGAGGGGTCCACCATCACTTCTCGACCATCGATGGTGACCTGTACCGGCTCGAAACGACGCAAGCGGTCGTCCACACTGCTGATCACATCTTTTTGGCGCAACTGCAATTCAGTCAAGTCACGTGCCAAGCGCTCTTGTGCACCCAAGCTTTGAGACAACTCCGACTTGAGCCGATCGATTTGCCCTTGCAAATCCAGCAGGGCACCTCGCAGCTGGTCAATGGCCTGGGTTTGCGCTTGATTCTGCGACTGGGTGTTTTGCTCGATCAGGGCACGAGTGGCGTTTTGGGACTGTTCCAAGCGCTGGCGCAAATCCAGAATAGCCCGGCGCGCTTCGTCGTCACCACCGAACAAGGACGCTTGCACAGGGCCGGACAAACCCGTCAAACCAAGGGTCAGAGCCATGGCGGCAAGGCGCCAACCACCGGATCGAACGTTTTGCATGGCAGGCCTCAGTAACGAATTTCAACGCGGCGGTTTTGCGCCTGATCGACCTCACTACCACCGGTGGCCAATGGCTTTTCCTTGCCAAAGCTCACGGCTTCGAGTTGCGATTCGGGCACGCCCAGCAAGCTCAGCGCCTGGCGCACCGCATCGGCACGCTTTTGGCCCAAGGCCAGGTTGTATTCACGGCCACCACGGTCATCGGTGTGGCCTTCTAAATTGGCTTTGCGCTGCTTGTTGGCTTGCAAAAACTGGGCATGCGAAGCGATCACGGGGCGGGCTTCTGGGCGAATCACAAAGCTGTCGTAGTCAAAAAAGACCACATGCGCAGTGCCCACAGGGCCTTGGCCTGTGGAGCTTGGAGCAGCCGTCACAGACGCCACGCTGGTTTGAGCGCCCCCCTGCCCTGCACCAATGCCTTGAACACCCACGCCAACGCCGCTGGATGTGGCCGATTTGTCCTCTACAGGCACATCATCCAACTTGACGCCCGAGGCGCACCCCGCCAGGACCACGGAGACCATCATCAAGGACCAAAACTGCTTTTTCATACTCAACCTCATGGATAAAAACGGATTAGAAATTCAGAAATCAGGGACGCACAGGACCCCAATGGGGCTCGCGGATGTCGCCGCCTTGCCCTGCCAAGCGGGCTTTGATGCGCCCGTCCAGTGTGGTGGTCATCAAGGCCTCACCGCCTTGCTGCGTGGCATAGACCAACAAACGGCTGTTGGCTGCAAAACTGGGGCGCTCATCGGCGTTGGTGTCCGTCAACGCCGTGACCTGCCCTGTGGCCAGCTCCATCAGGTGAAGCCTGAAACCACCCGTCAGACGCGAGACATAAGCCAGCCACCGGCCATCAGGGCTGATGGCTGGCGAGATGTTGTAGTTGCCCGAGAAAGTGACCCGCTCGGCCGGGCCACCTTGGGCGGGCATTTTGTAGATTTGGGGGTTACCACCCCGGTCACTGACAAAGTACAAGGTATTGCCATCCGGAGAAAAAGCCGGTTCGGTGTTGATGTTCCCCGAAGTCAGGCGCTGGGGCTCGCCGCCCTGCAGGGAGACCCGGTACAACTGCGAGCCACCATCGCGGCTGAGTGTGGCCACAAGGGAGCGGCCATCTGGGGCCCAGGCCGGGGCACTGTTGGAGCCTTTGAAATTGGCCACCACCCGACGATTGCCAGTGGCAAGCTCATGGACATACACCACGGGCTTGCGGGACTCAAACGACACATAGGCCAATTGGGTGCCGTTCGGCGACCAAGAGGGGGAAATGATGGGCTCTGGGCTGTTGAGCGCAGAGCGTGCACCCTCGCCATCGGAGTCAGCGATCCAGAGGTTGTAGCGACCACTCGATTTGGTGACATAGCTGATGCGAGAGGTGAACACACCGGGTGTACCGGTCAACTGCTGGTACACCCAATCTGACACCCGGTGGGCAGACAAACGCAAATCCGCTGCGGTGACGTTGTCCTTGAAATCCGATTTTTCTAGACCCTTGACCGCGTCCCACAAGCGGGCCCGCACATCGTAGCGACCATTCGCCAAGCGTGTGACCGATCCCGCCACCAAGGCCTCGGCCGACAAGGGACGCAGGGCTGTCCAGTCAGGACGGCTCATTTCGTCAAGGGTCAAACTGGCTGCAGACAAAGGCTTGAACTGTCCGCTGCGGGTCAGATCGGCTTGCACAATTTGTGACAAATTTTGACCCGCTTGTGATTCGCCTTTGAAAGGTGCGACCAGAACAGGCAACTGAGTCAGACCCACGCCCGTGACCTCGACTCGAAATTGGGCTTGGGCGACGCTGACCGCCAAAGACAGCCAGAGCCCCACCAAGAGCGTACCCAAACGGCGGACAGGTGAACGAAAAAGGTTCATGAGCATCAACAACATGGGAGGGTGGCGAATCAAAACGCCAATCGTACACCGTGAACAGCCCCATTTGACCCATGACCATCAGCCAAAGCCCAAGACTGAGTCCGGGAAAAAGTTGTCAACAAGCTTGCCATCGGACCCACAGCCCCCAAGAAGCTGTCTCAGCGTCCATGACAACAGGTCGATCGGCGGGCTGGCCTGCTTACAATCGTCACACCCATGTCTGATGCCCAACCCGAATCCCAGCCGCCCACGGGCTTGGCCCCACAGCCAGGCATCGTCCAGCGTTTGCTGCGCCTCAAACCTTATTTCTGGCGTCAACGCAGCGTCTGGGCGATGGCCATGGGGGCCACCTTGGTTGCGGCCCTCACCGAGCCGCTGATTCCGGCCCTGTTTCAGCCCTTGCTGGACAACGGGTTTGCCGAGAACAGTTTGCCACTGTGGTCCATCCCTTTGGTCGTCATTGGCCTGTTTGGCCTGCGTGGCCTGGCCCACTTTGTGGCGCAGTACGCCTTGGCAAGGGTGACCAACGACGGTATGGAGAAACTGCGAAGCGATTTGTTTTCCAAACTGGTGCGGGCCGATTTGTCCTTGTTCAACCGGCAGTCGGCGAGCGCCTTGTCCAACACCGTGGTGTATGAGGTTCAAGTGGGCGCTTCACAACTGGTCTCGGCCTTGATCGGTTTGACCCGCGATGGCTTCACCCTGTTGGCCCTTGTGGGCTACTTGATGTGGCTGAACTGGCAGCTCACGCTGGTGGTGTTCACGGTGGCCCCGGGTCTGAGCTGGATCATGAAAGTGCTGTCCCGTCGCCTGTATGGCCTGACCAAGGAAAGCCAAAAAGCCACGGATGATCTGGCCTACGTCGTCGAGGAAAACGTGCTGGCCCACCGCATGGTGCGTCTGCATGGGGCCCAAGCCCAGCAAATAGGGCGCTTCAACGCGCTGGGTCAGCGTCTGCGCCGCTTGGCCCTCAAATCCACCGTGGCATCGGCCGCCATGACACCGCTGACCCAAATCATGGCGGCGGTTGCCCTGTCTTTGGTGTTGGTCATCGCCTTGGTGCAGAGCCGCGAAGCTGGATCAGGGGCCACAGTGGGTGGTTTTGTGGCCTTCATCACAGCCATGCTGATGCTGATTGCCCCCATCAAACGCCTGGCCGATGTGGCCAACCCCATCACCCGGGGACTGGCCGCTCTGGAGCGAGGCCTCTCCTTGATGCACGATGCCCCGGAAGAAAACCAAGGCCAACACCAGGTGCAACGCGCCAGCGGTGCCCTGGAATGGCAAAACGTGGGTGTGCAGTTCAACCCGGACGGTGATCCGGCTTTGACGCAGATCCATTTGCGTGTTCAGCCCGGTGAAACGGTGGCCCTGGTGGGCACCTCAGGTGCAGGCAAAACCACGCTCATTCAGTTGCTGCCGCGCTTTTTGAATCCGAGCAGCGGACAGGTGCTGCTGGACGGGGTGCCACTGCCGCAGTGGCAACTGGACAGCCTGCGCCAACAATTGGCCATGGTCAGCCAGGACGTGGTCATGCTCAACGACAGTTTGGCCATCAACGTGAGTTTGGGCGACACCACCGACCGCGCCAAGGTGCAGGAATGCCTGCAAGCGGCCAATCTGTGGGAGCATGTTCAGACCTTGCCGCAGGGCATGGACACATTGCTGGGCCACAACGCCAACCAACTCTCGGGGGGGCAGCGCCAGCGCTTGGCGATTGCCCGCGCCTTGTACAAGGATGCCCCCATTTTGATTCTGGATGAGGCCACCTCGGCCCTGGACAACGAGTCCGAGCGTTTGGTGCAGGACGCCTTGCAAAAACTCATGCAAGGGCGCACCACTTTGATCGTGGCACACCGCCTGTCCACCATCGAACACGCCGACCGGGTGATCGTGATGGAGCGCGGCCGGATTGTGGAAGAAGGCCCACCCGCCCAATTGCTGGCGCAAGGCGGGGCTTATTCGCGCCTGCACCACCGAGGTGAATGGTCCAGCGAAGCGCCTGCCCAGACCTGAGCGCCCAACTCAACGCCTCAGAGCAGCACGATGTCGTACTGCTCAGGTCCCAAGGACGCTTCGACCTGCAGAGAAATTGGCTTGGCGATGAAGTCCGACAAGCCCGCCAAATGCTGGCTTTCTTCGTCCAGCAACAAATCAATCACCGCTGTGGTGGCCACGATGCGGAACTCGCGCGGGTTGAACTGCCGCGCTTCGCGCAGGATCTCGCGCAGGATGTCATACACCACAGAGCGCGGCGTCTTGACGATGCCCTTGCCCTGACAACTCGGACACGGCTCGCACAGCATGTGGGCCAGCGACTCTCGGGTGCGCTTGCGCGTCATCTCCAGCAAACCCAGCGAAGAAAAACCACCCGCCATGGTTTTGACGCGGTCACGGGCCAGTTGTTTGCGGAACTCGGCCAACACAGCGTCCTGGTGCTCAGGGCGGGCCATGTCGATGAAGTCGGCAATGATGATGCCGCCCAGATTGCGCAGGCGCAGCTGCCGTGCAATGGCTTGCGCCGCCTCCAGGTTGGTCTTGAAGATCGTGTCCTCAAAATTTCGCGCACCCACATAACCGCCCGTGTTCACATCCACAGTGGTCAGCGCCTCGGTCTGGTCGATGATCAAATACCCGCCCGATTTCAGCTCGACCCGGCGGCCCAGCGCCTTGGCGATTTCTTCGTCGATTGAATACAGGTCAAAAATGGGCCGCTCGCCTTTGTAATGCTGCAAGCGTTCGGCCGCTTTGGGCATGAACTCCTGACCAAAAGCCTGCAATTGTGCAAACTGCTCCTGCGAGTCGATGCGGATGCTCTGTGTGGCCTCGCCTACCAAATCGCGCAAAACCCGCTGCAAGAGCGTCAGGTCTTGGTGCAACAAGGACGCTGGCGGCAGGCGCAGCGAGGCCTCCTTGATGCGGGCCCAGGTCTTGCGCAGGTAAGCGATGTCGTCGCTCAATTCCTCGTCACTGGAGTCTTCGGCATTGGTGCGCAAAATGAAGCCGCCCCCGGCCGGGCCCACCAAGGCCTGTAACCTTTGGCGCAAAGCGTCGCGCTGGTCGGCCGGTATTTTTTGGGAAACACCAATGTGGTCGTCTTGTGGCAAAAACACCAGATGGCGGCCCGCAATGCTGATTTGTGTGGACAAGCGTGCGCCCTTGGTGCCCATGGGGTCCTTGATGACCTGCACCATGATGGCGCGGCCCTCGAATACCTGCTTCTCGATCGGTACCAGCGGCTGGCCTGTGCGGGCGGCTGCAGCATCGCCTTCGGCGTGCTTTTGCCACACATCGGCCACATGCAAAAAGGCGGCTTTGTCGAGACCGATGTCGATGAAGGCCGATTGCATGCCAGGCAAGACACGGGCCACTTTGCCCAGGTACACATTGCCGACCAGACCGCGCTCGAGCGTGCGCTCAACGTGCAACTCCTGCACCGCGCCAAACTCCACCACCGCGACCCGGGTTTCCTGGGGCGACCAATTGACCAAAATATCTTGTTGCATGGAGGGCATCAGATGGGGAAAAGAGAAAAACAATTCGAGACAAGACAGGGCAACTTCAGCGCCTTGACTTATCTCAATGCTCAACAGCGCACGCCCAAGTTCCGCAGCAAAGCAGCGGTCTCGAACAGCGGCAAACCCATGATGCCTGAATAACTGCCCCGGATCTGTTCAATATGAGCAGCTGCCCTGCCCTGCACCCCATAAGCCCCGGCTTTGCCCATGGGCTCGCCAGTGGCCACGTAGGCACGGATTTGCGCAGCGGTCATGGGCGCGAAGCGCACCCACGATTGCGACACTGTGGCCACTCGTTGTTGCCCTTTTTGTGCGGCAACGGCAGTCAACACGCGGTGGGTTTGCCCTGATAGCCGTTTCAGGATGCGCACGGCATCGGCCTCATCCGCTGGTTTGCCCAAAATATCCCGCCCCAGGCACACGGTGGTGTCGGCGCACAGCACGGGCGCAAGCGGCAGGCCCTGGCGCTTCAAGCGCTGCACGGCGGCGTCGAGTTTGAGTCCCGTGACACGCGCCACATAGCGCGCAGGCGCTTCCGAGCCATGCACGTCTTCCAAAGACTCGGCATCTTCATCGGGCCCGGCCAAGAGCAGCTGGTGAGCCACCCCAATTTGGTCAAGCAACTGACTGCGCCGGGGGCTTTGGGAAGCGAGGTAGATGAAGGCGCTCATTCGCGGTGGTAGGGGTGGTTGGCGTTGATGGACCAGGCGCGGTAGAGCTGCTCGATCAAGAGCACCCGGGCCATGGCGTGGGGCAAAGTCATGTCAGACAAGCGTATGCGCTCGTGCGCGGCCCGCCGGAATTCGGGCTCCAAACCGTCGGGGCCGCCAATGACCAAGGCCACATCGTCACCGCCAAGCTGCCAATGGGTCAGGCGGGTGGCCAGGGCCTGCGTCGTGAGGTTGGTGCCGCGCTCGTCGAGCACCACGATGCGGGTGCCACGCGGAATCGCCGCCTCGATGCGCTGGCGCTCTGCTGCGTACAGGTTGGGAAGGGTTTTGGAGCCGCGGGGCTCGGTTTTCACGGCCTTGAGCTCGACCTTGAGCTCAGGCGGAAAACGTTTGGCGTAGTCGTCCCAAGCGGTCTGCGCCCAATCCGGCACGCGCAGGCCGACCGCAACGATCAGCAGCTTCATGCAGGATCAGTCGGCTTTGCGGCGTGTGGCTGCTTGCACAGCCTTGCGCGCAGGGGCCTTTTTGGCGGCCGGCTTGGCAGACGACTTGGCCGCTGCTTTAACAGCAGGTTTGGCCGTAGGCTTGCCCACTGTCTTCACCGTGGGCTTGTTGGTGGGGCTGCTGGCTTTGGGGGCCGATTTGGCGGCGGTTTTGGCTGCAGTTTTTACTGGGGCTTTGACCGCTGGTTTGGCCGCGGGTTTGGCCGCTTTGGCAGGTGCCTTCAACGCGGGTTTGGCTTTGGCTGCAGATGGTGCGGCCGATTTGGCGGCAGACTTCTTGGCTGCGGGTGTTTTGGCAGTGGCCGATTTGGCCGTTGCTTTGACAGGGGCTTTTTTCGCCACCGAGTTTTTGATGTGGCCCTTGGTTTCGGCCGTCGCTGCGGGCTTGGGTGCGCCAAACTTCAAGCGCACGGGCGTGCCGCCCCAGATTTCTTCGAGGTTGTAATAAGTGCGGATGGTCGGCTGCATGATGTGCACCACGGCGGGGCCGCAATCGACAATGATCCATTCACCGTTGTCTTCACCCTCGATGCGGGGCTTGCCAAAACCGGCGTGACGCACTTTGTCGCGGACACTGGCGGCCAGCGCCTTGGTCTGGCGGTTCGAGGTGCCCGAGGCGATGATGACCCGCTCAAACAGCGAGGACAGGTGTTCGGTGTCAAACACCTGGATTTCTTGGGCCTTGACGTCCTCGAGTGCGTCCACGATGGCACGCTGGAGTTTCTGGATGTCTTTTTTAGCGGCGTTTTCGGTCATCAATGGGGCCTGTAAAGGTGGTGTTCGTGAATATAGCGCTCAACAGCGGGGGATACCAAGCCCGTCAGGGCCTGCTCTGTGGCCGCCAGCACACGGATGTCCGTGGCACTGTGGGGCATCAGCGGCATGTCCAGAGTGCGAATGCGCGCTTGCAGGGTGTCCGAAAGGGGTGGGTGGGTGGGTGCAGGGCCTGATTCTTTGTTCCAGGCACGCACGGCCATATCACGGCCTGCGGCACAGATTATAGCGATGCGCTCGATTTCACCGATCTGATGCCATGAGGACAAGGAGCGGCGCTGGTCATCGCCCAGGAGCAAATACAGCTGCGCCTGGGGATATTCGGACTGCAACTCATGCAGGGTGTCCACCGTGTAGCTGGGGCCGGTGCGCAGAATTTCCCGCTCGTCCACCACCACTTGCGGCACATGCGCAAAGGCCAAACGGGTCATAGCCACGCGGTGTGCGGCGTCGCTGAGGAGGCGCGGTTTGTGCCATGCGTGACCCGTAGGCAGCACATGCACATGGTCGAGTTGCAACTGGGCCACGGCCGCTTCGACCAAGGCCAGATGAGCCAGATGCGGCGGGTCGAACGCTCCACCAAAAACGCCCAGGCGCTGAACAGCGGTTTGGGGTTTTTGCATGGCAGGCTGAAGACTCAAACCCAGTCCTTGGGCACCAAAAAGTGGCTGAGCAAGCGCGCTTCGGGCGAGCCCGCCTCATCTACCCGCTGATACGACCAGCGCACCTCGGGGGGCATCGACAGCAAAATGGACTCGGTGCGGCCACCGGACTGCAAACCAAAATGCGTGCCCCGGTCCCAGACCAGGTTGAACTCGACATAACGGCCACGGCGGTACAGCTGAAAGTCTCGTTCGCGCTCGCCATAAGGCGTGTCCTTGCGGCGCATCACGATGGGCATGTAGGCCGTCAGCAGTGAATCGGCCACGCTTTGCAGCATGGCAAAGCTCTGGTCCATGCCCAGCTCGGAAAAATCGTCGAAGAAAATGCCGCCCACACCGCGCTGCTCGTGGCGGTGTTTGTTGCAAAAATAATCGTCACACCAGGTTTTAAATCGCGGGTGCAAGGCCTCACCAAAGGGGCTCAGGGCATCTTTGCAGGTCTGGTGAAAATGCACCGCGTCTTCGTCAAAGCCGTAATAAGGCGTCAAGTCCATACCGCCACCAAACCAGGCCACGGGCGCCCTGCCCTCGGGCTTGGCCGCGATCATGCGCACGTTCATGTGCACCGTAGGCACATAGGGGTTGCGTGGGTGAAACACCAGCGACACGCCCATCGCCTCAAAGGCGGAGCCCGCCAACTCTGGGCGGTGCTGGGTGGCCGAGGGCGGCAACTGTGGCCCCGTGACGTGCGAAAAGCCGCAACCGGCCCGCTCAAAAATTGGACCGCCTTCCAGAATCTGGGTGATGCCATTGCCTTGGAGTTTTTCGCCCGGGTCTTTTTGCCAAGCATCGGTCAGAAAGGGCGTGCCATCCAAGTCGGTCAAGGCCCCGGTGATGCGGGACTGCAAGCCCAGCAGGTAGTTTTTGACGGTGCCAAGTTCAAAGGGGGTGGTCATGGTGGATTGGGACCTTTAAAGGGTTCGGAAAATCTTCAGGGTTTCGGTTGGGCAGATTCGAGTTTCTGACCGGGACTGTAGGGAAGTATGGGTCCCATTTGGTGTTCATGGAAGCCTTTGACGCCCTCAAAGACCTGGGCCATGTGGGCGTAATCGCGCTCGACCTGTCCAGTCAGATCGTAAAAATCCACCACAGTGAAGCGGCGCTGCCCCCAGTCGAGCTTGACCAGCGCCAGAGGGACCTGAGCCCCCAATGCCAGTTGGTAAAAGCCGCTGCGCCAGCCCGGAGTGAGGCTGCGTGTGCCCTCCGGGGCCAAAGCCAGCCAGAGCAACTGGTCGTTTTGTTTGTGCTGCTCGAACACATGCACCATCTGCCCGACCACACCGCGTGACGAGCTGCGGTCAATCGGAATGCCTCCGACCCAGCGCATCCACGCGCCGATCACCGGAAATTTGAACAGCGAGTCCTTGCCCCAAAAGTGCGCCGGGATGCCCAGCGCCCATTTGGCCAGCATGCCAATCGGAAAATCCCAGTTGCTGGTGTGCGGGTAAACGATCGCCACACCTTGACGGGTGGGAAAGCCCTCAAAGTCCAGGCGCCAGCCCAAGATTTTCAAAATCCAACGGGCCAGACGAGAGCCCTTGAATGTCACAGGATGGCGGATCACAGAACGCATGAAGAAAACTGTTCCTTCAGTTTTTGATGGCGCGGTAGCCAATATCCCGGCGCATTTGCATGCCGTCAAAGGCAATGGGACTGGCGGCTTGGTAAGCCTTTTGCTGCGCCTGCTTGACCGAATCGGCCAGTGCCGTGACACACAGAACACGCCCGCCAGAGGTCAGGATTTGGCCGTCTTTTTCGTTGGTTCCGGCATGAAACACCATGGCATCGCCCTCATCCTTGGGCAGACCGCTGATGACATCGCCTTTGCGGGGATTCATCGGGTAACCGGCGGCAGCCATCACCACACCCAGCGCCACACGGCGGTCCCACTCCATCTCCAATTGGCCCAGACCTTCAGAGGTCGCCGCCAACAGCACCTCCAACAGGTCCGACTTCAGGCGCATCAAAATGGGCTGGGTTTCGGGGTCGCCCATGCGGCAGTTGAATTCCAGTGTCTTGATGCGCCCCTGTGAGTCGATCATCAGGCCAGCGTACAAAAACCCGGTGTAGGTGATGCCGTCTTTTTCCATGCCCCGAATGGTCGGCAAGATGACCTCGCGCATGGCGCGTGCGTGCACCTCTGCCGTCACCACCGGCGCAGGCGAATACGCGCCCATGCCGCCTGTGTTCGGTCCCTCGTCGCCGTCTTGCAGACGTTTGTGGTCTTGGCTGGTGGCCAAGGCCGCAACGTTCTTGCCATCACACAGCACCATGAAGCTGGCTTCTTCGCCTTGCAAGAACTCCTCTATCACTACACGAGCGCCGCCCGCGTTGTGCGCCACACCGAGGGTGTTATCGAGCAGCATGAAGTCAATCGCCTCGTGGGCTTCGGCCAGCGTCATGGCCACCACCACCCCTTTGCCTGCCGCCAGGCCGTCGGCCTTGACCACAATGGGGGCGCCTTGGCGGTCTACATAGGCGTGGGCTTGTGCCGCATCGGTGAAGGTTTCAAACGCAGCCGTGGGAATGCCGTGGCGCTGCATAAAAGCTTTGGAAAAGGCCTTGGAGCTTTCCAACTGCGCAGCCGCTTGGGTGGGGCCAAATATGCGCAAGCCATGGGCCCGGAAATCGTCCACGATACCCGCCGCCAAGGGAGCTTCGGGGCCCACCAAGGTCAAGCCAATGCCGTTATCCAAGGCCCACTGGCGCAACAACGCCAAGTCGGTGATGGGCACATTGACCAGGTTTTTGTCTTTGGCCGTGCCGCCGTTGCCGGGGGCCACATAAACCTGCTGCACTCTGGGCGACTGCGCCAGTTTCCACGCCATGGCGTGCTCGCGGCCACCACTGCCGACTACCAATACTTTCATCCAACTTCCTTAATCTTCAAACTCGGCGTTGTGGAAAACGTTTTGCACATCGTCCAAGTCTTCCAATATATCCAATAACTTTTGCATTTTCGCCGCTTCGTCACCGGCCAAAGACACAGAATTTTCGGCACGCCAAGTGACCTCGGCCATCTCGGCCACCAGTCCAGCCGCTTCCAGCGCATTTTTCACGGCTTCAAAAGCTGCGGGTGTGGTCAACACCTCGATCGCGCCCTCCGCGTCGGTGAGCACGTCTTCGGCACCCGCTTCCAGGGCCACCTCCATGACGCGGTCCTCCGATGTGCCAGGAGCAAAAATCAGCTGACCGCAATGCTTGAACTGAAACGCCACCGAACCCTCGGTGCCCAGGTTGCCGCCGTGCTTGCTCAGGGCATGGCGCATTTCGGCTACGGTGCGCACCCGGTTGTCCGTCATCGTGTCGACAATGATGGCCGCGCCGCCAATGCCATAGCCTTCGTAACGAATTTCTTCGTAGCTCACGCCTTCCAAGTTGCCCGTCGCCTTGTCCACATTGCGCTTGATGGTGTCGGCTGGCATGTTGGCGGCCTTGGCCTTTTCGATGGCCAAGCGCAGGCGAGGATTGGCACTGACATCACCGCCACCCGTGCGGGCCGCCACCATGATTTCACGCACCACGCGGGTCCAAATGCGTTGTCTTTTTTCGTCTTGCCTGCCCTTGCGGTGCTGAATATTTGCCCATTTACTGTGGCCAGCCATCGGGAATTCCTTGAATGTTGATTTAACCTATAGGCTGGATTTTACTTTTCACTCCGGGAGGGAAACTTTCGATGGCTGATCCCATGTTGATTGCTCAAAATGCGCAGGCTCAGTGTCACCTGCTGCCCGGTCTCGCCAACCGGCACGGCCTGATCACCGGGGCCACCGGCACCGGCAAAACGGTGACCTTGCAAACCCTGGCGGAAAGCTTCTCGCGCATCGGGGTGCCGGTCTTCATGGCCGACGTCAAAGGTGACCTGACCGGCGTCAGCCAAACGGGCAAGATCGGCGAGAAACTGGCTGCCATCCTCAAAGACCGCGGACTGGCATTGCCCGAGCCGCTGGCCTGCCCCACCACCGTGTGGGACGTGTTTGGCGAGCAAGGTCACCCGGTCCGCGCCACCATTTCCGACATGGGCCCACTGCTGCTCACACGCATGCTGGGCCTGAACGACACCCAAGCCGGGGTGCTGAACCTGGTGTTCAAGATCGCAGACGACAATGGCTTGCTGCTGCTGGACATGAAAGACCTGCGGGCCATGCTGCAGTACGTGGGCGACAACGCCAAACAGTTCACCACCGAGTACGGCAACATCAGCGCCGCCAGCATCGGCGCCATCCAGCGCGGATTGGTGCAAATCGAGACCCAGGGCGGTGACCAATTCTTTGGCGAGCCCATGCTCAACATCGAAGACTTCATGCAGACCGACGCGCAGGGTCAGGGGGTGGTGAACATCCTGGCGGCCGACAAGTTGATGAACTCGCCTCGCCTGTACGCCACGTTCTTGCTGTGGATGCTGTCCGAGTTGTTCGAGGTGTTGCCTGAAATCGGTGACCCGGTCAAACCCAAGCTGGTCTTCTTTTTTGACGAGGCCCACCTGCTGTTCAAGGATGCGCCTGCGGTCCTGGTCGAACGCATCGAGTTGGTCGTGCGCCTGGTGCGCTCCAAGGGCGTGGGGGTTTACTTTGTCACCCAAAACCCGCTGGACATCCCCGACAGCGTGCTGGGCCAGCTGGGCAACCGGGTGCAACACGCCCTGCGCGCCTACACACCGCGCGACCAGAAAGCCGTGAAATCCACCGCCCAAACCATGCGCCCCAAAGCGGGCTTGGACATCGAAGCGGCCATCACCGAACTGGCTGTGGGCGAGGCCCTGGTGAGCTTTTTGGACGCCAAAGGCCGCCCCTGTGAGACCGAGCGGGTGTTTGTGCTGCCGCCCGGCAGCCAGCTGGGGCCCATCACCCCGGAACAGCGCCAAGCGCTGGTACAGGGCTCTTTGGTGGCCGGAGTGTACGAACAAGCCCAGGACCGGGAGTCGGCTTATGAACGCATCAAAGGCCAGACCGCGGTGTCCGGTCAGGCCAACGCCACCCCTTTGCCAGGCCAGGCCCCGGCTGCGCCTGAGGCTGCCAGCGGTGGGCTGATGGGCGGCTTGTCTGACATGCTGTTTGGCAGCACCGGTCCCCGCGGTGGACAGCGTGACGGCGTGGCGCAGCTGGTGGTCAAAAGTGCCGTGCGCACCGTAGGCTCGGCCATTGGCCGAGAAATTGTGCGGGGTGTGTTGGGCGGCTTGCTCGGCGGCGGTGGACGGCGCAGATAAGTGCACTGGACTTGCCCCAAAAGAAAAAGGCCCTCACGGGCCTTTTTCTTTGACCTGACCCTGAAATTCAAGACCAGGCTGGCGCAGCGCTGCCCTTAGCCTGCAGTGGCCTCTTCAGGCTCAGCCGGTTCCGAACGGGAGGCGCGGCTTTCCTTCTTGGGGTTGGCCGTGATGTCCAGCAGCACCTCGTCCTTGTCGTCGATGTCCACCGTCAGGCGACCACCATCGGTCAGGCGACCGAACAACAACTCGTCGGCCAAGGCCTTGCGGATGGTGTCCTGAATCAGGCGCTGCATGGGGCGAGCGCCCATGAGCGGATCGAAGCCCTTCTTGCCCAGGAACTTGCGCAAAGCATCGGTGAAGGTGACCTCGACCTTTTTCTCGCCCAACTGGGTTTCCAACTGCAGCAAGAACTTGTCGACCACACGCAAGATGATTTGCTCGTCCAGTGGCTTGAAGCTCACGATGGCGTCCAAGCGGTTGCGGAACTCGGGGGTGAACAGGCGCTTGATGTCGCCCATTTCGTCCCCGGCCGCACGCGGGTTGGTGAAACCGATGGTGGCCTTGTTCATGGTCTCGGCCCCCGCGTTGGTGGTCATGATGATGATCACATTACGGAAGTCGGCCTTGCGTCCGTTGTTGTCGGTCAAGGTGCCGTGGTCCATGACCTGCAGCAGCACGTTGAAGATGTCTGGATGGGCTTTTTCGATCTCGTCGAGCAAGAGCACGCAGTGCGGCTTCTTGGTCACTGCTTCGGTCAACAGACCACCTTGGTCAAAGCCCACATAGCCCGGAGGCGCACCGATCAGGCGGCTGACGGCGTGTCGCTCCATGTACTCGGACATGTCAAAGCGGATCAGCTCAATGCCCATGATGTAGGCCAGCTGTTTGGCCGCTTCGGTCTTGCCCACACCCGTGGGGCCCGAGAACAGGAAGGATCCGATCGGCTTGTCGGTCTTGCCCAGTCCAGAGCGAGCCATCTTGACGGCCGAGGCCAGCACTTCCAAGGCTTTGTCTTGGCCAAACACCACCGATTTGAGGTCGCGCTCGATGGTCTGCAGTTTGCTGCGGTCGTCGTTGGAAACGTTGGCAGGCGGAATGCGGGCGATCTTGGCCACGATGTCTTCGATTTCCGACTTGCCAATCGTCTTTTTGCGTTTGGAAGCCACCTGAATGCGCTGGGCAGCACCGGCCTCGTCGATCACGTCAATGGCTTTGTCGGGCAACTGGCGGTCGTTGATGAACTTGGCCGACAACTCAGCCGCCGCTTGCAAAGCGGCAACCGTATATTTGACGCTGTGGTGGTCTTCAAAGCGGCTCTTGAGACCTTTGAGGATGTCAACCGTCTCAGACACGGTGGGCTCAACCACGTCCACTTTCTGGAAGCGGCGGCTCAAAGCGGCGTCTTTTTCGAAGATGCCGCGGTATTCAGTGAAGGTGGTCGCACCGATGCACTTGAGCTGACCACTGGACAGCGCTGGCTTGAGCAGATTCGATGCGTCCAAGGTGCCGCCAGAAGCTGCACCCGCACCAATCAGAGTGTGGATTTCGTCGATGAACAAAATGCCGTTGGGCTTGTCCTTGAGCGACTTGAGCACGCCTTTGAGGCGCTGCTCAAAATCACCCCGGTACTTGGTGCCCGCCAGCAGTGCGCCCATGTCGAGCGAATACACCGTGGCTTCGGCCAGAATGTCGGGCACAGTGCCTTGCGTGATGCGCCAGGCCAAGCCCTCGGCAATCGCGGTCTTGCCCACACCGGCCTCACCCACCAGCAGCGGGTTGTTTTTGCGGCGGCGGCACAGGATCTGGATGGTGCGCTCAACTTCATATTCACGACCAATCAGCGGATCGATCTTGCCTTCTTTGGCTGCCTGGTTCAGGTTGTTGGTGAACTGCTCCAAAGGCGAGGCCTTTTCGTTGCGTTCACCCCCATTGGCCTCTTCGGCTTCGGAGCTGGAAGGCGCGTCGGATTTGGCGGCTTCAGGTGGATCGCTCTTGCGGATGCCGTGGGCGATGAAGTTCACCACATCCAAACGCGTGATGCCCTGCTGGTGCAGGTAGTAGACAGCGTGCGAGTCTTTTTCGCCAAAGATGGCGACCAGCACATTGGCGCCGGTCACTTCCTTTTTGCCATTGCCGGTGGACTGCACATGCATGATGGCGCGTTGGATCACACGCTGGAACCCTAAAGTGGGCTGGGTGTCGACCTCTTCGGTACCGGCCACCTGAGGCGTGTTGTCTTTGATGAAGTTGCTCAAGGCCTTGCGCAAATCGTCAATGTTGGCGGCGCAAGCGCGGAGCACTTCCGCGGCGCTGGGGTTGTCCAGCAGTGCCAGCAACAAATGCTCGACGGTGATGAATTCGTGGCGCTGCTGGCGGGCTTCAACAAAGGCCATGTGCAAGCTGACTTCCAATTCTTGGGCAATCATGTGATTTCCTTATGCCTTGCTGAGTAAAAAAGATGAAGAGGAGGTGGGGGGTATACCGGCTTATTCAATGGGTTCACTGACACATTGCAGCGGGTGACCGGCCTGTTTGGCCGCGTCCAGCACCTGATCCACCTTGGTGGCCGCCACATCACGGGAATAAACCCCACAAACGCCTTTGCCGTCCAAGTGGATCTTGAGCATGATCTGCGTGGCCGCTTCGCGGTCCTTGCTGAAAAACTCTTGGATCACCATGACCACAAATTCCATGGGGGTGAAGTCGTCGTTGAGCATCGCCACCTGGTACATCTGGGGCGGTTCAATTTTTTGAGCACGTCTTTCGAGGACCACCGAATCGCCGCCATCAGGGGCACGCGGGGTCACGGTCGGCAGCGTGGGATTAGAAGGTTTTTTCGTTGCCATGATTTCATTCTATCGATGCTTTCAAGCCCTTTGAGCTCGGGGTCTGAAAAGTCTTAGCCGCGTGCGGCAGAAATGCTGCACCCCGGGAAAACCTCACATTGACAAATTCGCCTTGAATTACTCAAACTGAACCCTCTAACAAAAACACGGAGACATCGTATGCCCAGTGGTACGGTCAAATGGTTCAACGATGCCAAAGGTTTTGGTTTCATTCAACCTGACGGCGGCGGCGCAGATGCCTTCGCCCATTTCTCGGCCATTCAGATGGAGGGCTTCAAAAGCCTCAAGGAAGGCCAACGGGTCGATTTCGAGCTGACGCAGGGCGCCAAGGGCCTGATGGCTGCGAACATTCTGGCAGCTGCCGAAACGCCCGCCGTATCCAAGCCGTCCGTACCCCAAGACAGCCATTTGACCCGCCATGACCCCAACGAGGATGGCGCCAGCACTTCAACCCGCAGCCCCGATACGCCAGCAGCCTGATATCCACCGAGCCCCTCGCGGGCAGCTGTTGGCGGTTCAAACCAAGATGAGCGGGGCAACGGGTGCGTCAACACCCTGGCCAGGCGGTATCCTTGGGCCTGATTTTTTCCTACCCGCCCCCACACCATGATCACCCTCTTTTTAGCGCTACCTTACCCTTCACACCGCCCTGCCCGATTGTTAAGCAAGCGCATGACTGCGCTGTGGATGAGCGTCGGCCTGCTGATGGCCGGATCGTTGGCATCGGCCCAATCCACCCCCGCACCCCAACTGGACCTGGCACGCACCCAATTGACGGCTGGCATGCACCGCCTGGATGTTCAATTGGCCCAGACCCCAGATCAGCGCCAAATCGGTCTGATGTGGCGCAAGGAAATGCCGCAGCACGAGGGCATGTTGTTTGTGTTCGAACAAGCCACGGTTCAATGCTTTTGGATGCGCAACACCCTGATTCCCTTGACCGCTGCGTTTGTGGAGGACGATGGCACCATCGTGAATCTGGCTGACATGCAGCCACAGAAAGACGATTCGCACTGCTCCAGCAAGCCCGTTCGTTTTGTGCTGGAAATGAACCAAGGCTGGTTCGCCAAACGGCAGATCAAGCCCGGCTTCAAACTCGGCGGCACCGTCTTCAGCAAACGGCCCGGTTGAACGTTACACGCCCCAAACCATGTCGGAGGGGTCGGCCACGCAGTGCTTGAGGAGTTTGAGCATGGGGCTGGCCCGTTGCGCAAGCCGCACTGGATCTAGAGCCTCACCCGTGGTGTCCTGAGCAGTGTCAGCGGGCATGAGGGCTTTTTGCGCCGCTTGACTGCGCTGCAAACGGGCAGCTTCATCTTGGGCCACAGCCGACTCCAGCTTGGCGATGGCCGCAGGCAGGTCCTTCACCAAAATGATGCCTTTGTCAGGGTCGTGACCCAACATGATGTGCAGCAGCCTGCGGGCATCGGCCTCCAGCATGATGAGGTCGCTGGTGACTTGGGATTTGAACTTGAACAACATGGGCACTCCGATCAAAAATGATTCAGCGGCCCACCGTCTCCACACCTTCGTCGTCAACGGCATCGCCCTGGATCAAGGCCTTGAGTTTATGGCTGGCATGGAAGGTCGCGACACGACGTGCATCAATGGGGATCAATTCTCCGGTGCGCGGGTTGCGCCCAGGACGGGCGGCTTTGGTGCGGATCTGAAAATTGCCGAAGCCTGATATTTTCACATCGTCTCCTGCAATCAAGCTGTCCACCATCAGGTCAAAAAACGCGTCGACCATGTCCTTGGACTCGCGCTTGTTCAAACCAATTTGCTCGAACAGCAAGTCGGCCAGATGCGCCTTGGTCAGGGCCGGGGTTTCAAGGGATTCAAAACTGATTTGCATCACACGTACTCAAGCACGCAGCCGTGCAGCCACTTGCGCTGACAGGCTGGCCATGACAGCGCTCATGGCGGTTTCGATCTGGGCATCGGTCAAAGTGGCCTCGTCGCTGTGCAGGCTCAAACGCACCGCCAGACTTTTCTCGCCCACGGCCAAACCGCCCGAAGCTTCCGCCTTGGGACGGTAGACATCGAACAGCACCGCATGGCGCAGCAAACCCTGAGTCGGGGCGCTGTGGATGGCCTGCATCAGCTGGGCATGTGTGATCTGCTCGCGCACGATCACGGCGATGTCGCGCTCCACCGCTTGCATCTTGGCCACGGGTTGGGCCACAGGCACGCTGCGCTGGATGACCGCTTCGAGGTCCAGCTCGAACACCACAGGCGCATGCGGCAAGTCCCAAGCCTGACGCCAGCGTGGGTGCAACTCACCCACATGACCAATCACAAGGCCATTCAGCAGCACTTGGGCCGAGCGGCCGGGGTGCAAGGCGGGGTGCTCGGAGACCACAAATTCGGCCTGGGCCGGGGCCAGCAAGCGTTCGACATCGGCTTTGACATCGAAGAAATCCACCAGACGCGACTTGCCTGTCCAGCTCAAGGGCTCCAAGGGGCCCCAGGCCATGCCTGAGACTTTCATGGGCTGGTCAAACCCTTGCACCGTGGCGTCGCTGTCGGCCACGCTCGCATCACGCAGAAACACGCGGCCCAACTCGAACACCCGCACGCGATCGGCCTTGCGGTCGGCGTTGAACTTGACGACCTGCAGCAGCGAGCCGATCAGGCTCGAGCGCATCACACTCATCTGGCTGGCGATGGGGTTGAGCAGTCGGATCGGGTTGGCGTTACCTGCCAAGTCCTTTTCCCAAGCTTCTTCGACAAAGCTGTAGTTGATGGTTTCCTGGTAACCCAAAGCGGCAATGGCGCGGCGCACGGCCGAAGGGCTGCGCTCGGTCTCTGGGCGCACCTTGGCGGTGATGGGGGCCAGCGGTGGGTTCGTGGGCAGGTTGTTGTAGCCCACCATGCGGGCCACTTCCTCGATCAGGTCTTCTTCGATCTGCAAATCAAAACGGAAGCTCGGCGGCGTCACGGTGACGGTGCCTGCGGCTTCTGTGACCTGCAAACCCAGACCGCGCAAAGCGTCAGCGCATTGCTGCTGCGTCAGCGGCATACCAATCACCTTGACCGCACGGGCCACGCGCAGCGTGACGGGTTGGATGGCTGGAATGTTCAGCGTCTGGTCGTCGATGGGGCCCACCTGCGTCTGGGGCGTGCCGCAAATGTCGAGCACCAGCTGGGTGATGCGCTCGATGTGCTCCACCGTCAGCTGAGGGTCCACACCACGTTCGAATCTGTGACCCGCATCGGTAGAGAAGTTGTATCGGCGCGAGCGGCCCGCGATGGCTGCGGGCCACCAGAACGCGGCTTCGATGTAGATGTTTTGCGTGTCATCGGACACGGCGGTGGCGTCGCCGCCCATGATGCCCGCCAGCGACTCGACTTGGCTGTCGTCGGCGATCACACCGACCTTGTCGTCCACGGTCACGGTGTTGCCGTTGAGCAACTTGAGCGACTCACCCGCTTGGCCCCAGCGCACCTGCAGACCGCCGCGGATTTTGTCGAGGTCAAAAATGTGCGAAGGACGACCGAACTCGAACATCACGTAGTTGGAGATGTCCACCAGCGGGCTCACGCTGCGCTGGCCACACCGTGCCAATCGATCCACCATCCACTGCGGGGTCTGAGCTTGGGTGTTCACGCCTTTGACTACACGACCGCTGAAGCGGCCGCACAGGTCCGTCGCGTGCACTTTTACAGCCAGCTTGTCGCCGATCTGCGTGGTCACTGACGGAAAAGTCGGTGCCTTCAAAGGTGCGCCTGTCAGGGCCGACACTTCGCGGGCGATGCCGTAGACGCTCAAGCAATGCGCCAAATTGGGCGTCAGCTTCAGCGTCATCAGGGTGTCGTCCAGATACAGGTACTGGCGAATATCCTGACCCAAAGGCGCATCAGCGGGCAACTCCAGCAGACCGCCATGGTCGTCGGCGATCTGCAGCTCTTTGGCCGAGCACAGCATGCCTTGGCTTTCCACGCCGCGCAGCTTGCCGACTTTGATCAGGAAAGGTTTGCCGTCTTCACCAGGCGGCAATTCAGCCCCCACCATGGCGCAAGGCACACGGATGCCCACGCGGGCGTTGGGCGCACCACACACAATGTTCAGCAAGGCGCCCTGCCCCACATCGACCTGGCACACGCGCAAGCGGTCGGCGTTGGGGTGCTGAACGGCTTCCTTGATTTCACCGACCACGATTTTGGTGAACGGCGGAGC
This sequence comes from Limnohabitans sp. 63ED37-2, assembly GCF_001412535.1. Taxonomy (GTDB): domain Bacteria; phylum Pseudomonadota; class Gammaproteobacteria; order Burkholderiales; family Burkholderiaceae_C; genus Limnohabitans_A. Next base: position 1,577,723 of record NZ_CP011774.1, read on the forward strand.
CACAGGCTCGAGCTCTTCCACTTCAAGACCCGCCATGGTCAAGGTGTCGGCCAGTTGCTGGGTCGTCAGGGGCGGGTTGCAGAACTCGCGCAACCAGGATTCAGGAAATTGCATGACTCGTGTCTCGTGTGTCGGACTTGGGAGGAATTACTGGAACTGGCTCAGAAAGCGCACATCGCCGTCAAAGAAGAGGCGCAGGTCGTTCACGCCATAGCGCAGCATGGTGAAGCGGTCCATGCCCATGCCAAAGGCAAAACCAATGAACTGCTCGGGGTCCAAGCCCATGTTACGCACCACATTCGGGTGCACTTGACCGGAGCCGCCCACTTCGAGCCAGCGACCGGCCAAGGGGCCGCTTTGGAACTGGATGTCGATCTCGGCGCTGGGTTCAGTGAAGGGGAAAAAGCTGGGACGGAAACGCAGCACCAGGTCGTCGCTTTCGAAGAAGGTGCGGCAGAAATCGGTGACCACCACCTTCAGGTCTTTGAAGCTCACGTTCTCACCAATCCACAGGCCTTCGCACTGGTGGAACATGGGTGAGTGGGTGGCATCGGAATCGACGCGGTAGGTACGGCCCGGCGCGATGACGCGGATCTCGGGCATGCCTTGGCCCGCATCGAGTTGTTTTTTGTAGCGCTTGACGTGCTGCACCGCATGGCGGATTTGCATGGGACTGGTGTGTGTGCGCAGCAAATGACCGCCTTCGACGTAGAAGGTGTCGTGCATGGAGCGGGCTGGGTGATCTTCGGGCGTGTTGAGCGCGGTGAAATTGAACCAGTCGGTCTCGATCTCAGGGCCCTGGGCCACTTCAAAGCCCATGGAGCCAAAAATGTTTTCAACCCGCTCAAGCGTGAGCGAGACGGGGTGCAAACCGCCCACATTGGCGCGGCGCCCAGGCAGCGTCACATCCAGCGCCTCGGCTTTGAGTTGGGCTTGCAACTCGGCGTCGGCCAGGGCCTGGCGGCGGTCGTTCAAAGCGGCCTCGATCGCCTGCTTGGCGATGTTGATGGCGGCGCCTCGGGTTTTTTTGTCTTCCACGCTCAGAGCGGCCATGCCCTTCATCAACTCGGTGATGCGACCGGCTTTGCCCAAAAACTGGGCCTTGGCGTTTTCGAGGTCAGCAGGTGTCAGTGCCTGCACAAAACTCTGGCGGGCGGATTCGACCAGGGTGTCCAGCTCGTTCATGGTGTGGGAGATCGTTGATCTGTGTGAGAAAGAACAAAAAAGGGATTGAAGCTTTTGCGAGCCTCAATCCCTTTGATCGAGTGCGTGGCACAGACCCGGAGGCCCATGTCACTCATGGACTCAAGCTGCGGCCAGTTTGGCTTTGACTTGGTTCACGATGCCAGCAAAAGCGGCCTTGTCGTGCACGGCGATGTCCGCCAGCATCTTACGGTCGATTTCGATAGCAGCCTTTTTCAGGCCGTTGGCGAACTGGCTGTAGGTCAGACCGCATTCACGCGCAGCGGCGTTGATACGGGCAATCCACAACTGACGGAACACACGCTTTTTGGTGCGGCGGTCACGGTAGGCGTATTGGCCGGCCTTCATCACCGCCTGTTTGGCGATGCGGAAGACATTGCCGCGGCGACCGCGGAAACCTTTTGCAAGGGCCAGGACTTTCTTGTGACGGGCGCGTGCCGTTACACCACGTTTAACGCGAGGCATAGTTTTTCTCCTTGTTCGTCAGTGATTACAGGCCAGCCATCGGCAGCATCTGCGCCATGTGACCCATATTGGTCTCATGCACAGACACGGAACCGCGAAGGTGACGCTTGTTTTTGGTGGTCTTCTTGGTCAGGATGTGACGTTTGAAGGCTTGGCCGCGTTTAACGGTTCCACCGGGACGAACACGGAAGCGCTTTTTAGCACTGCTTTTGGTCTTCATCTTGGGCATATTCATGCTCCTTTAATTGTGCTCGTGAGGCGTCTGCAAAAAATTTGCAGCCTTGTTGGCCCCGAGCCACTTTTAACAAAAGCTGCCCAAAGGCAGCTTTTGACTCAACCAGCCCGAAAGCCGGTCAAATTCTTTGTCAAGCCGATTCCGCAGGCACCGACGCGTCAGAAGCCTTGCCACCCGCCACCGGCTTTTTACGACCAGGCGCGATCATCATGATCATCTGGCGGCCTTCCAACTTCGGAAACTGCTCCACAATGATCGAGTCTGCCAGCTCATCGCGAATGCGGTTGAGCAAGTCCAAACCGAGTTCCTGGTGCGTGATTTCACGACCACGGAAACGCAAAGTGATCTTGCACTTGTCTCCATCGGCCAAAAACCGGCGGATGTTGCGCATCTTGATGTTGTAGTCACCATCGTCCGTGCCGGGGCGGAACTTGACTTCCTTGATGTCAATGACCGTTTGCTTGGCTTTGGCTTCCGCCGCACGCTTTTGCTCCTGGTATTTGAACTTGCCGTAGTCCATCAAACGGCACACCGGCGGAATGGCGGTTGCGGCAATTTCGACCAGGTCCACATCCATCTCACCCGCCAAGCGCAAGGCTTCGGCCAGGGACAAAATGCCCATGGGCTCATTTTCAGGCCCGGAAACACGGACCTCAGGGGCCATGATTTCACGGTTCAAACGGTGTTTACGTTCTTCGCGTTGGCGACGATCACGAAATTCGGTAGCGATGACTCAATCCTTTACGGAACAAAACTGCAACAAGCAGCCTATCCATCTTTGTGCCCACGGGCCAAAGCTTGTGGCGAAAAACACCTTCAGGCTTTAGAAGCAATGTCGGCAGCAATGAGTTCTATGAACGCATCGATCGACATCACACCGAGGTCTTTGTTGCCTCGGGCGCGCACTGCGACGGTACCTGCTGCCTTTTCTTTGTCGCCAGCGACAAGGATGTAAGGCAGCTTTTGCAACGAATGCTCCCGTATTTTATACGTGATTTTCTCGTTACGCAGGTCCAAATCGACCCTAAGGCCTTGATTTGACACCGATTTTTGCAGTTTTGCAGCGATTTCACGACAGTAATCGGCCTGAGCATCCGTGATGTTCAGCACAGACACTTGCAGCGGTGCCAGCCATGTGGGCAAGGCGCCCGCATGCTGCTCAACCAAAATCCCGATGAATCGCTCCATGCTGCCCACAATGGCGCGGTGCAGGATCACAGGACGTTGACGGCTGCCGTCCTCGGCGGTGTATTCGGCATCCAGACGCTCGGACAGGTTGAAGTCCACCTGGATCGTGCCGCACTGCCATTCGCGGCCGATGGCGTCCTTGAGCGTGTATTCGATCTTGGGGCCGTAGAAAGCGCCGTCGCCTTCAGAAATGACATATTCGCAACCCGATGCTGTCAAGCTGTCCATCAAAGCTTTTTCGGCCTTGTCCCACAAATCATCTGAGCCGATGCGGGCTGCAGGGCGTGTAGACACTTTGTAGAGAATGTTGGTGAAGCCAAAATCGGCGTAAACCTTCTTGAGCACCTTGGTGAAGGTGTCGCATTCGGGCAGGATCTGGTCTTCGGTACAGAAAATGTGGCCGTCGTCCTGCGTGAAACCGCGCACCCGCATGATGCCGTGCAAGCCGCCCGAGGGCTCGTTGCGGTGGCACTGACCGAACTCGCCGTAGCGCAGTGGCAGGTCGCGGTAGCTCTTGATGCCCTGCTTGAAGATCAGGATGTGGCCCGGGCAGTTCATCGGCTTGAGGGCGTAATCGCGCTTTTCCGACTCGGTGGTGAACATGTTGTCACGGTACTTGTCCCAGTGACCCGTTTTTTCCCACAAGCTCTTGTCGATGATCTGAGGGCCTTTGACCTCTTGATAACCGTTGTCACGGTAAACCTGACGCATGTATTGCTCGATGGTTTGCCAAACGGTCCAGCCTTTGGGGTGCCAGAACACCAGTCCCGGCGCATGCTCGTCAATGTGGAACAGGTCGAGTTCTCGGCCCAGCTTGCGGTGATCGCGCTTTTCCGCTTCTTCCAGGCGTGTCAGGTACTGCTGCAGATCGTCCTTGCTGGCCCAGGCCGTGCCATAAACACGCTGCAGCATTTCGTTTTTGCTGTCACCCCGCCAGTAAGCGCCCGCGACCTTCATCAGCTTGAAATGCTTGAGCTTGCCGGTGCTGGGCACGTGGGGGCCACGGCACAAGTCCTCGAAGTTGCCTTCACGGTAGAGACTCACGTCTTGGTCTGCCGGGATGCTGGCGATGATTTCGGCCTTGTAGTGTTCGCCCAAACCCTTGAAATAGGTGACAGCCTCGTCTCGTGGCAAAACGCGGCGGACCACTGCTTCGTCTTTGTTGGACAGCTCGGTCATGCGCTTTTCGATGGTGACCAAGTCTTCGGGAGTGAACGGACGGCTATAAGAGAAGTCGTAATAGAAGCCGTTGTCGATCACAGGGCCGATCGTGACTTGCGCCTCGGGAAACAAGTCCTTGACCGCATAGGCCAGCAAGTGCGCGGTGGAGTGACGAATCAGCTCTAAGCCTTCTGGATCTTTGGCCGTCACGATGGCCAGCTGGGCATTCGATGTCATGCTGAAGCTGGTGTCGACCAACTGGCCATTCACCTTGCCACCCAAGGCCGCCTTGGCCAAGCCTGCGCCGATGGATGAAGCCACCTCGGCGACTGTGACCGGGCCGGGAAATTCGCGCAATGAACCGTCGGGAAGCGTGATCTGAACCATGGAATTGAATGCAAAAGCGCGGTGAATGACCGCGCAGGATGATGAAAAAGAAAAAACCTCTTTCATTTTCCCACAATTGACATGCCGTTTGATGAGGAACAAACGGTTGTCATGGACCTTGTGTCCAACCAAGTGAAACGCTTGATGTCCGCATGGCTTGTTTTTAACCCGTCATCAGAACGGTCGTCAGGCTCATGTGGGTGCGCTTGGTTTAAGATAGAGATTCCTTTTTCATCTTGTAAAAACCTGTACCACGATGACCATGACAGACGCCCGCTCCAAAATCATTTACACCCTCACGGATGAAGCCCCCCTCTTGGCCACTGCGGCTTTTTTGCCTGTCATTCGCACATTCACACAAGCCGCTGGCATTGACGTTGAAACCAGCGACATCTCCGTGGCCGCTCGCATCCTGGGTGAATTCTCTGATCTGCTGCCACCCGAGCAACGCGTGACCAACAACTTGGCCGAACTGGGCAAGCTCACGCTCAACCCCAAAGCCAACATCATCAAGCTGCCCAACATCAGCGCCTCGGTGGGTCAATTGACTGCCGCCATCAAAGAATTGCAAGGCAAGGGCTATGCCCTGCCCGATTACCCCGATGCACCTAAAAATGACGAGGAAAAAGCCATCAAGGCCCGTTATTCCAAGTGCATTGGCTCGGCCGTGAACCCGGTGCTGCGCGAAGGCAACTCTGATCGACGTGCCCCTCGCGCCGTCAAAGAGTTCGCCCGCAAAAACCCCCACAGCATGGCCGAATGGAGCCAGGCTTCCCGCTCGCACGTCTCGCACATGCATGCAGGCGACTTCTACCATGGCGAAAAGTCCATGACGCTGGACCGTCCCCGTGACGTGAAGATGGAGCTCATCACCAAGAGCGGCAAAACCATCATTCTCAAGCCCAAAGTCTCTTTGCTTGACCGTGAAGTGATCGACAGCATGTTCATGAGCAAAAAAGCTTTGCTCGAGTTCTATGAAAAAGAGATTGAGGACGCGCATAACACGGGCGTGATGTTCTCGCTGCACGTCAAGGCCACCATGATGAAGGTCTCGCACCCCATCGTCTTTGGTCACTGTGTCAAGATTTTTTACAAAGACGCATTCGCCAAACATGGCGACTTGTTCAAAGAGTTGGGCGTGAACGTCAACAATGGCATGGCCGATCTCTACAACAAGATTGCCACCCTGCCCCAGTCCAAACAAGACGAAATAAAGCGTGACTTGCACGCTTGCCACGAAGGCCGCCCTGAGCTGGCCATGGTGGACTCAGCCAAGGGCATCACCAACTTCCACTCGCCCAACGACGTGATCGTGGACGCCTCCATGCCCGCCATGATCCGCAATGGCGGCAAGATGTGGGGCGCCGATGGCCGTTTGAAAGACGTCAAGGCCGTGATGCCCGAGTCGACCTTCGCCCGCATCTACCAAGAGATGATCAACTTCTGCAAGTGGCACGGCGCCTTCGACCCCAAGACCATGGGCACCGTGCCCAACGTGGGTCTGATGGCCCAACAGGCTGAGGAGTACGGCTCGCACGACAAAACCTTCGAGATTCCCGAAGACGGCGTGGCCAACATCACCGACCTCAACACGGGTGAAGTGCTGCTGAGCCAAAACGTGGAAGAAGGCGACATCTGGCGCATGTGCCAGGTCAAGGACGCTGCCATCCGCGACTGGGTCAAACTGGCCGTGACGCGTGCACGCAACTCCGGCATGCCTGTGGTGTTCTGGCTTGACCAGTACCGTCCCCACGAAGCCCAACTGATCACCAAGGTGAAGATGTACCTGCACGAGCACAACACGGCAGGTCTGGAAATCCAGATCATGAGCCAAGTGCGTGCGATGCGTTACACCTTGGAGCGCGTGATCCGCGGCTTGGACACCATCAGCGCCACGGGCAACATCCTGCGCGACTACCTGACCGACCTGTTCCCCATCATGGAACTGGGCACCTCGGCCAAGATGCTGTCCATCGTGCCTTTGATGGCTGGTGGTGGCATGTACGAAACCGGTGCGGGTGGCTCCGCCCCCAAACACGTCCAACAGTTGGTCGAGGAAAACCATCTGCGTTGGGACTCGCTGGGTGAATTCCTGGCCCTGGCTGTGTCACTGGAAGACTTGGGCATCAAAACGAGCAACAACCAGTCGAAAATCCTGGCCAAAACACTCGATGCAGCCACAGGCAAATTGCTCGACAACAACAAGAACCCTTCCCCCAAAACAGGTCAATTGGACAACCGTGGCAGCCAGTTTTATCTGGCGATGTACTGGGCGCAGGAATTGGCAGCGCAAACCGAGGATCTGGCCTTGCAAGCCAAGTTCACGCCTTTGGCGAAACTCTTGACCGACAAGGAAAAGACCATCGTGGCCGAACTCAATGCAGTGCAAGGACATCCGGTGGACATTGGCGGTTATTACTATCCTTCACCCGAAAAGCTCAAGGCCATCATGTGCCCTAGCGCGACCTTCAACGCAGCTTTGGCCTCTGCAGCCTGAACAGACTGCTGATCGCCACCGACAAAAAACCACCCCACGGGGTGGTTTTTTTTGTCCATTCACCAGTGGATCTGCAGCGACGCGCTGAGCATGACCTTCGTTGACCATCGCAAAATAGGCCAAGTGCAGCCACTTCAATTCACATCAGGGTGTCAAAGCACAGCTATACCAAGCCAGATATCCGTCATACCATCACATAAAAAAGCCACCCGAGGCCGCAGCATCGGATGGCTTTTGAAGGCCAGCGCCCTTTCAGGCGCTATGCCAGAGATCAGTGGAACTGCTCTTCTTCGGTCGAACCGGTCAAGGCTTTCACCGAAGACGAACCGCCCTGGATCACGGTGGTCACATCGTCGAAGTAACCTGCGCCGACTTCTTGCTGGTGCGACACGAAGGTGTAACCCCTGTCGCGGGCTGCGAATTCAGGCTCTTGCACCATTTCTGTGTAGTGCTTCATACCTTCGCCGCGGGCGTAAGCGTGGGCAAACTGGAAAGTGTTGAACCAGTTGATGTGGATACCGGCCAGCGTGATGAACTGGTACTTGTAACCCAAAGCCGACAGGTCGTCCTGGAAGGAAGCGATCTGGCTGTCGTTGAGGTTTTTCTTCCAGTTGAAAGATGGCGAGCAGTTGTACGACAGCAGCTTGCCGGGACATGCAGCGTGCACGGCTTGTGCAAATTCACGGGCAAAGCCAATGTCGGGCACGCCGGTTTCGCACCACACCAAGTCGGCGTATGGGGCGTAAGCCACACCGCGGCTGATGGCTTGCTCCAGGCCGTTCTTGACACGGTAGAAGCCTTCTTGTGTGCGCTCGCCGGTCAGGAAAGGCTTGTCGTTGGCATCGTGGTCAGAAGTGATCAGGTTGGCAGCTTCGGCGTCTGTGCGGGCCAACACAATAGTGGATACACCCATGACGTCAGCAGCAAAACGTGCAGAGATCAATTTCTCGCAAGCTTCTTGAGTGGGCACCAAGACTTTGCCACCCATATGACCGCATTTTTTGACGGCGGCCAATTGGTCTTCGAAGTGCACACCTGCAGCGCCGGAGGCAATCATGTTCTTCATCAATTCAAAGGCGTTCAAGACACCGCCGAAACCAGCTTCTGCATCGGCCACGATGGGCAAGAAGTAATCGATGAATTCTTTGTCACCGGGGTTAATGCCACGACCCCACTGGATTTCATCGGCGCGCTTGAAGGTGTTGTTGATGCGGCGAACCATGGTGGGCACCGAGTCATAAGCGTAGAGCGATTGGTCTGGGTACATGGTCTCTGACGTGTTGCCGTCGGCAGCCACTTGCCAGCCCGACAGGTACACGGCTTCCAGGCCAGCTTTGGCTTGTTGCATGGCTTGACCGGCAGAGATCGCACCGAAGGCATTGACGTAACCTTTTTTGGCGCCGCCGTTGATTTTTTCCCAGAGTTTTTCGGCACCGCGCTTGGCCAAGGTGTGCTCGATGGGCATGCTGCCGCGCAGACGCACCACGTCTGCTGCGGAGTAACCGCGCTTGACGCCTTTCCAACGGGGATTGTTGGCCCAGTCTTTTTCTAGGGCTGCGATTTGCTGTTCACGGCTGAGTTGTTGAGTGATGTCGGCTGGCATGGAAGACTCCTTAAGTAAAGTTGAAATCAAGTGATCGTTGCAGCGGTTTCTGCTTCGTCCATGCCGTCATCTTAACTCTTATAGAAGACTTATTTTCTATCTTATGTCTTATACAAGACATATTTTTATTTGTTTAAAAACAATGACTTATGGAAGCAATTTTTCAATATGAAAAATATATCCATGATTCAAAAGAAATCCAAAATCAATTGTTTCGCTTTTTTTGCAATGTGGGAAATCAAAACAAGTGATGAAATGCCACATCCAAACGCATCACCAAACCAAAAAACCGGAACTTGAAAGCGCCTCTCAGCTCCTCGTGATCCCAAATGGGCCTCAAGAAAGTTGGCAAGACCGAAAAAAGCCCAACAAAGAGGGTAAATCAGCAACAACACCTAGAGAAAAATGATTTTTCCACTTGGAAAGTGCCTCTTTCTCTATTAGCATCCACCTAGCTGTAAACACATGGTTTCTCAGCGGCGAACCCACTTCCGACCAAAGGAATTTCATCATGGCAACTGCGAAAAAAACCCCGGCCAAAAAAGCTGCAGCTCCCGCTAAAAAAGCAGCACCGGCAACCAAGGCTGCACCCGCCAAAAAAGCGGCTGCTCCTGCTAAGAAGGTGGCTGCCAAAGCACCCGCCAAAAAGGCTGCTCCTGCTAAAAAGCGCACCCCCAACCCAGCCTTCATGAAGGCACTGACCCCCAGCGCAGCTCTTGCAGCCGTGGTGGGGGCCGCACCTCTGCCACGCACTGAAGTGGTCAGCAAGATGTGGGTCTACATCAAGAAGCACAAACTGCAAGACAGCGTGAACCGTCGCGCCATCAACGCCGACGACAAGCTCAAGGCTGTTTTTGGCAAGGCACAAGTCACCATGTTCGAAATGGCCGGCTTGATTGGTAAGCACCTGAAGTAATTCAGTCGCTCGGCCATGTGCCTCAACAAAAAACCCGCCTCGGCGGGTTTTTTTATGGGCCTCAGCAAGGGCGAAGTGCATCTGGCATCAAGACGCGTGAGGTTTGATACCCAACGCACTCCATCAATGGGCATCTTGCCGGGCCAAAGCGGCCTGGGTAATAGCGCTCAGGGTGCCGCGTGTGGTGATGACCTCAGGGTCCAACATGACCTCAATCAGCGTGCCTTGGGGACGCGCCAGCGCCTCCAACAGGGCCGGCTCAAAGGCTTGGGTCTGATCAATGCGCACCCCCACATACCCATAAGCCGACGCCAAAGCGGCAAAGTCGGGGTTTTGCAGCTTCGAGCCCGCCACATGGTCAGGGTATTCGCGCTCTTGGTGCATGCGGATGGTGCCGTACATGCCGTTGTTCAGCAAAACAATGATGCTTTTGCCACCGTGCTGAACTGCTGTCGCCAGTTCCTGACCGTTCATCAAAAAGTCACCATCACCCGCAATGGTGAAGGCCACTCGGCCCGTCAACAAATTGGCCGCAATACCGGCTGGAACGCCATAACCCATGGCACCCACGGTGGGGGCCAATTGGGTTTTGTGGCCTTTGACCAGTCCGTGGTGCTTGTAAAAACGGTGCATCCAACTGGCGAAATTGCCCGCACCATTGGTCAGCACGGCATCTTCAGGCAAATGCTTTTGCAGCGCTGCCACAATGGCGGGCATGTCGATGTCACCGGGCAAGGTCTGGGGTTTGAGGTTGTTCAGGTAGTCGGTGTGAGAAGCTTGTGTCCACTCGGCCCAAGGCAACTCGGTGGGCGCACTCAAAACTTCCAGGCTGCGCGCAGCCGCATTCATGGTGGCGTGGATGGCCAAATCGGCTTGGTAAACACGGTTGAGCTCTTCGGCACTGGCATGGATGTGCACCAGTTTCTGCCGGGTTTTAGGCGCTTGTAGCAGGGTGTAGCCCCCGGTGGTCATTTCACCCAATCGTGGACCGATGGCCACAATCAGATCGGCATCTCGCACGCGCTGGGCCAATGCGGGGCCAATGCCAATGCCCACATCCCCGGCGTACATGGGGTGGTGGTTGTCAAAGGTGTCCTGAAACCGGAAAGCATTGGTGACGGGCAGCCGCCAATTTTCGGCAAAACGTTGCAAGGCTTGCGCCGCTTGCGGTGTCCAGCCTCCTCCGCCTGCAATCACCAGTGGCTTTTGAGCGGCCAACAGCATCTCGCGCAGGGTGCGCAAGGCACCCGGATCACTCCAGGCCTGAACGGCTTCCACGCGCCCCAAGGCCTGGGCCTTGACGGGGCGGGTCAGCATGTCCTCGGGCAACACCAAGACGACGGGGCCAGGGCGGCCATTCATGGCCGTGGCAAAAGCGCGGGCCACATATTCGGGCAATCGCTCCGGATCATCCACGCGTTCGACACGTTTGGCCATGCCCTTGGTCGAGGGGCCAAAGAAGTGGGTGTAGTCCATTTCCTGGAAGGCTTCGCGGTCTCGGGTGTCACTGGCCACATCACCCACAAACAAAATCATGGGCGTGGAGTCCTGGAACGCAGTGTGCACGCCGATCGAAGCATTCGTGGCCCCCGGGCCGCGCGTCACAAAACAGATGCCAGGGCGGCCGGTCAGCTTGCCTTGGGCCTCGGCCATAAAGGCTGCCCCACCCTCTTGGCGGCAGGTCACAAAAGTGAGCTGATCGCGGTACAGGTGAAAGCCGTCCAGCACCGCCAGATAGCTCTCCCCGGGCACACCGAAAGCATGGGTAACGCCTTGGGCCAGAAGGCATTCAACGAGCAGATGGCCAGCAATTTTTGAAGTCATGCCCTATTGTGCCCAAGGCCACAAAAACCATCTGTCACAGCCGTGCAAGCAGGGCTTGCACGGCTGTAGGGTCAGGCCGCGTGCTCGACCACTTGAAAATCGAACTGCCCCGGGGCACGAACCGGGTCGACCGAGACCTCGATGGTGCACTTGGGCGGGAAACGCCCTTCCAGCAACAGTTTGGACAAAGGGTTTTCCAGACGTTGCTGGATCGCCCTTTTCAGTGGCCTGGCGCCAAACACCGGGTCAAAACCCACCTTGGCCAGTTCGGACAAAGCCGGTGGACTGACCTTCAAGGTCAGGTCCATGCGGGCCAAGCGGGTTTGCAGGACCTGCAACTGGATCTTGGCAATCGCGGCGATGTGCTGGGCATCGAGGCCATGGAAGACCACGGTCTCATCGATGCGGTTCAAGAACTCGGGGCGGAAGTGGGTCTTGAGTTCGTCCCAGACCGCATCTTTGATGTCTTCGGCAGGCTGCCCCACCATGGACTGGATCAGGTGCGAGCCCAAGTTGGAGGTCATCACGATCACCGTGTTTTTGAAATCCACCGTGCGCCCCTGCCCGTCGGTCAGGCGGCCATCGTCCAGCACCTGCAGCAAGATGTTGAAGACATCGGGATGGGCTTTTTCCACCTCGTCGAGCAACAACACGCTGTAGGGCTTGCGGCGCACGGCCTCGGTCAGGTAACCGCCCTCTTCGTAACCCACATAGCCCGGCGGCGCACCGATCAGGCGGGCCACAGAATGCTTTTCCATGAACTCGCTCATGTCCATGCGGATGAGGTGGTCTTCGCTGTCAAACAAAAAGCCTGCCAGCGCCTTGCACAGCTCGGTTTTGCCCACGCCTGTGGGGCCCAAAAAGAGGAACGAACCCGTTGGACGGTTGGGATCGGACAGGCCCGAGCGCGAACGACGGATGGCGTTGGCCACCGCCGCAATGGCTTCGTCTTGGCCCACCACGCGCTGATGCAGTTTGTCCTCCATCTGCAGCAGCTTTTCGCGCTCACCCTGCATCATCTTGGACACCGGAATGCCGGTGGCGCGGGACACGACCTCGGCAATTTCTTCGGCGCCCACCTGCGTGCGCAGCAAGCGGTGCACGGGTTTTTCGCCAGGCGCGGACTCTTTGGCCTGCACCTCCTTGAGGGTTTTTTCGAGCGCTGGCAGCTTGCCGTACTGCAACTCGGCCACTTTGTTGAAATCGCCCTTGCGCGTGAACTCCTCGATTTGCTGCTTGATCTGATCGATTTGCTCGCGCACTTGCTGCCCACCTTGCGCTTGGGACTTCTCGGCCCGCCAGATTTCCTCCAAATCGGCCGCTTCTTTTTTCAGTTTGACGATCTCTTCTTCGATCAAGGCAAAGCGTTTTTGCGAGGCCTCATCGCTCTCTTTGCGAACTGCCTCGCGCTCGATTTGTAATTGGATCAAACGGCGGTCGAGCTTGTCCATCACCTCGGGTTTGGAGTCGATCTCGATCTTGATCTTGGCCGCCGCCTCGTCGATCAAGTCAATGGCTTTGTCGGGCAGGAACCGGTCGGTGATGTAGCGGTGGCTGAGCTCGGCCGCCGCCACAATGGCCGGGTCGGTGATATCCACGCCGTGGTGGATTTCGTACTTTTCTTGCAAGCCACGCAAGATGGCGATGGTAGCCTCCACCGTGGGCTCGTTGACCAAAATTTTCTGAAAACGTCGTTCTAAAGCCGCGTCTTTTTCGATGTATTTACGGTACTCGTCCAGCGTGGTCGCGCCCACGCAGTGGAGCTCTCCCCGGGCCAGTGCAGGTTTGAGCATGTTGCCCGCGTCCATCGCGCCTTCGGCCTTGCCCGCGCCCACCATGGTGTGCAACTCGTCGATGAAGACGATGGTCTGGCCTTCGTCCTTGGCCAATTCGCTGAGCACGGTTTTCAGGCGCTCTTCAAACTCGCCACGGAACTTGGCCCCGGCGAGCAAAGCGGCCATGTCGAGCGACAGCACCCGCTTGCCCTTGAGCGAATCGGGCACCTCGCCCGCCACGATGCGCTGGGCCAGGCCCTCGACAATCGCGGTCTTGCCCACACCGGGCTCACCGATCAGCACCGGGTTGTTTTTGGTGCGGCGCTGCAAAACTTGGATGGCGCGGCGAATCTCGTCGTCGCGGCCAATCACCGGATCGAGCTTGCCAATGCGGGCACGCTCTGTCAGGTCGATGCAATACTTTTTGAGCGCCTCGCGCTGGCCTTCGGCATCGGCGTTGCTCACACTTTGGCCACCCCGAACGGCCGCGATGGCGGTCTCTAGGTTTTTACGGTTCAGTCCATGCTCTTTGGCGATGCGCCCCGCCTCGGACTTGCTCTCGGTCAAGGCCAGCAAAAACAATTCGCCGGCGATGAAGGCGTCGCCGCGTTTGATGGCCTCTTTTTCTGCCGCCTGCAAAAGCTTGACCAGATCCGGTCCCACGTTGACTTGGTCTTGTCCGCTGACCTGAGGCAAACGCGAGACGGCTGCTTCGGCCGCCTGCAGCAAAGCAGGCACCTGAACACCCGCACGCAGCAAGATGGCTTTGGGGCCGTCGTCTTGCTTGAGCATGGTGACCAGCAGGTGCTGGGGTTCAATGTAAGCATGGTCTTTGCCAAGGGCCAGCGACTGGACGTCCGACAAGGCTTCCTGAAATTTCGTGGTGAGTTTGTCAATTCGCATGTGTAGATCTCCAATGCTAGGCAACTTGTGCTGAAAGTGCCATTTTCAAGGGCCTTGCCGCTGTCCACTATTGCCTAAAATCAAGACATGAACATTCATCAACTGTCTGTCCACCACGATGAACGGCAAGACCGCTTGTTGCTGCGCCTGAACACCCAGGACCAGCAGGAATTTCGTTTTTGGCTGACCCGGCGCATGACGCTGCGATTGTTGCCGGCCATCGAAAAAACGGCCGTGCGCTTGGAGTCGGCGCAGCCTGGCGTGGCAGCCACCGATGCACCCGCGCAGCATTTGTTGACAGAACTCAAGCGCGATGCATTTTTCAAAGAGGCCGACTTTGCCACCCCTTTTGATAACCATGCCAAGCAGTGGCCTCTCGGGGCAGACCCCCTGCTCATCACCGACGCCCATTTGACCATCAAGCCAGGTGGTGCATTGGAGATGGCATTTGAGGACAAGTCCGATGCGGCCCAAGTTAAATCGTGCCAGCTGCACCTGCAAGTCAGCTTGGTGCACGGCATGTTGCATCTGATTCGCCAAGCCAGTGAGAAGGCCGAATGGGGTTCTTTGGGGATACCCGCCATCGCAACCGAGGCCAGCCCGGTGTCGACCTCAGAGCCGCCTCGCTACGCACACTGAGGAACGGTGCTTGAGGAATAAAGCGGTGTCAGGCGTTATGGGCCTGGATACCCCAACGCGCCAAGGCCACATCATCGGAGACACGCGCATCCACCCATTGCGCACCTTGAGGGGTTTGTTCTTTCTTCCAGAATGGGGCCTGCGTCTTGAGGTAGTCCATCAAAAATTCGCAGGCTTTGAAGCTCTCGCCCCGGTGCGCCGAAGTGACGGCCACCAAAACGATCTGGTCTGCAGGCAGCAAGCGCCCCACGCGGTGCACCACACGCGCCGCATAAAAATCAAAGCGCTGGTGGGCTTCATCGATCATGGCTTCGATCGATTTTTCGGTCATGCCCGGGTAGTGCTCCAGTTCCATGGCCTGCACTTCATCACTCGCTTGACCCGTCAGCGCACGGGTGTCACGAACGGTGCCCACAAAGCTGCACACGGCCCCGACCCGCAAGTCCTGACCCTGCAGGGCGGCCAACTCGGTGGACACGTCAAAGTCATTCGTCTGGATACTGACTCGGGGTGTCATGGCGTCAACCTCCGGTCACGGGTGGAAAAAAGCCGACCTCGCAGCCCTCGGTCAGGGCGGCGTTGCCCTGCACCATGAGCTGGTTCAGCGCCATGCGCACCGAACGCTCCGGCGCCAGACAAGCGCTGTAGTGCTCGCCCCGGGCCATCAGCTCGCTGCGCAAAGCGGCCACATCGGCCGCCTGGGTCTCCACACTCTCGTTCGACAGACCAATGCTTTCACGTACAGAAGCGAAATAGCGAACTTGCACTTTCATGCCAAGCACTCCGAAAAAGGCCAAAAATCAACCAACTGGCCGGGCTCAATCGTCTGCCCACCAGGGTTGTCCACCACCCCATCGGCCCACACCACCGAGGTCAACACCCCCGAACTTTGGTTGGGAAACAGGTCCAGCCCGCCTTGGGCATTGCGGCGCACGCGCAAGAACTCGCGACGCTTATCGGCCTTGGGCCACGCAAAATGCGCTGGCAGGCGTTGGGTGTGAGGAGCAGAAGTGCTCATGCCCTGCATCTTGCGCAGCAAGGGCCTGACCAAGAGCAAAAAGGTCATGAAACTGGACACAGGATTGCCCGGCAAACCCACAAAGTGGGCCTCACCCTCGGCGGTCTGTCGCCGCACCTGACCATAAGCAAAGGGCTTTCCTGGCTTCATGGCAATTTGCCACAGGTTCAACTCGCCCAAGGACTGCACCGCCGGTTTGACGTGGTCTTCTTCGCCCACCGACACGCCGCCGCTGGTCAGGATCAGGTCGTGGTGGTCGGCTGCGGTTTTGAGCGCAGCGACGGTGGCATCGCGCCGGTCGGGCACGATGCCCAGATCGCTCACCTCGCAGCCCATGCGGTGCAACAAGGTACGCAGGAAAAAACGGTTGGAGTTGTAAATGCTGCCCGGGGGCATGTCCTGCGGGGATACATCGCCCGGCATGACCAACTCGTCGCCCGTCGAAAACAAGGCGACTCGGGGGCGGCGCAAAACCGGCAGATGCGCCAGACCCAGGCTCGCAGCCAGGCCGAGCTCAGCAGGTCCCAGCTTTTGGCCACGGTGCAAAGCGGTCTGGCCTTGGCGGATGTCTTCGCCGCTGCGGCGAATCCACTGCCCGGGCTCAGGCACCACAGTAAAGCGCACGACATCTTCTTCTCCCGGCACGGGCTCGGCTTGCTCCTGCATGACGATGGCGTCCGCACCTTCGGGCACAGGGGCTCCGGTGAAGATGCGGGCGGTTTGCCCAGGCTGCAAAGCTTGCCCGGTGTGACCGGCGGCAATCCGCTGGCTTACCCGCAGTTTGGCACCAGGCTGCAACAAATCATCTCGACGAACCGCGTAGCCGTCCATCGAGGAGTTGTCAAAGGCTGGCACCTGCAGGGCGGACACCAGGTCCTCGGCCAACACACGCCCATCGGCATCGAAGGTGGCCACCGACTCTGCATCGGTCAAAGGGGTAATGCGTGCGAGCAGTGCCTGCAGCGCGTCGTCCAAGGACATCAAAGGGGCGCGTGGGGCGGTGCTCATGGGCGCTCAGTCGCAGTGCTGCTGGATGTAAGCCTTGACCGCGTCCACATCGGCTTTCATGACCTGCACGCGCTTGGGCAAGGCTTCGATGCCTTCAAACTGCGATGGGCGCTCGGGCTGACGGCCCAAGGCTTCCACAATGGTGGCCGCGAACTTGATGGGCAAAGCGGTTTCAAGCACGATCATCGGCACCCGTGGGTTCAGGCACTCTTTGGCCACCTTCACGCCGTCGGCGGTGTGGGTGTCGATCATGACGCCATAAGTGGCAAAGACATCTTGAATGGTCTTCAATCGGTCGGCATGGGTGCTGCGGCCGCTGTCAAAACCATAGGTGGTGGCGGCTTGGGCAAAGCGTGGGTCGCCCGACAAATCGAAGAAGCCTTGGCGGCTCAGACCTTCGCCAAAAATGGCTTTGGTTTGGACCGCATCGCGCCCCAGCAGGTCGAACACAAAACGCTCGAAGTTGCTGGCCTTGGAGATGTCCATCGAGGGGCTGGAGGTTTCGTGCGTGTCGGCCGTGCCGCGCACACGGTAAACGCCGGTACGGAAGAACTCGTCGAGCACATCGTTTTCGTTGGTGGCGACCACCAAGCGGTCAATGGGCAAGCCCATCATACGGGCCACATGGCCTGCACACACATTGCCAAAGTTACCGCTCGGCACCGTGAAGCTGACCTTTTGCTCATTGCTTTGGGTGGCCTGGAAGTAACCTGCAAAGTAATACACCACCTGGGCCAGCAAACGCGCCCAGTTGATGGAATTCACGGTACCGATTTTGTATTTCCGCTTGAAATCCAGATCGTTGGACACCGCCTTGACGATGTCCTGGCAGTCGTCGAACACGCCTTCAATGGCGATGTTGTGGATGTTCTCGTCGAGCAGACTGAACATCTGCGCTTGCTGGAACGGGCTCATGCGTCCGTTCGGGCTGGTCATGAAGACACGCACGCCCTTTTTGCCGCGCATGGCGTATTCGGCTGCACTGCCCGTGTCGCCCGAGGTGGCGCCAAAAATGTTCAGCGCTTCGCCTCGCCGCGCCAATTCGTATTCAAACAAGTTGCCCAGCAACTGCATGGCCATGTCTTTGAATGCCAAAGTGGGACCATTCGACAAGGCTTCGAGGAACATCTCGGGCTGGGCTTGGCCATCAGCCTGCAAGGGCTTGAGCGGCACAATTTCTTTCGTACCGAACACTTCAGGCGAGTAGGTTTTGCGGCACAAGGCCAACAAGTCATCACTCGGGATGTCGTCGATGTAAAGCGACAGCACCTCAAAAGCCAAAGCCGCATAGCCCTGGCTTTGCCAAACTTGGCGCATGCGGGTCAGCGCCGCTGCGTCGATTTGCGGGTAGCTTTCGGGCAGGTACAGGCCACCGTCGGGCGCCAGGCCTTCGAGCAAGATTTCACAAAACTGTTTGCGGTCGGCGTGACCACGGGTCGACAGGTAACGCATCAGTTCAACTCTTCCTTGCGAATGCGAACGATGGGCGCCATCACGGTGGGCAAGGCCTGCATTTGGGCCAGCACATCGTTCAAGGTGCCTTCGCGGGTGTCGTGGGTCAAGATGATCACGTCGGTCTGGTTTTCTCCGGCTTGGCTCACCTGATCGGCCTCGCGCTGCAAAACCGCGTCGATGCTGATGTTGGCCTCGGCCAGCAGGCCGGTCAGCTTGGCCAGCACACCCGCTTGGTCGGCCACGCGCAAACGCAAGTAATAACTGGTCACGACTTCGGACATGGGCAACACAGTCAAGTTGCTCATGGATCCGGGCTGGAAGGCCAGGTGAGGGACACGGTTGAGCGGGTCCGCCGTGTGCAAACGGGTGATGTCCACCAAATCGGCGATCACCGCGCTGGCGGTGGGCTCAGAGCCTGCGCCTTTGCCGTAATACAAAGTCGTGCCCACGGCATCGCCTTGCACCATCACAGCGTTCATCGCACCTTCCACATTCGCAATCAAGCGCTGAGTGGGCACCAAGCTGGGGTGCACACGCAACTCAATGCCTTGCGCCGTGCGCTTGGTGATCCCCAAAAGCTTGATGCGGTAGCCCAATTGCTCGGCGTACTTGATGTCAGCAGCGCCCAGCTTGGTGATGCCTTCGACATAGGCCTTGTCAAACTGCACTGGAATGCCAAACGCAATCGCGCTCATCAGGGTCACTTTGTGCGCGGCGTCCACGCCCTCGATGTCAAAGGTCGGATCGGCTTCGGCATAACCCAAGCGCTGGGCTTCCTTGAGCACCACGCCAAAGTCCAAGCCCTTGTCGCGCATCTCGGACAAGATGAAGTTGGTCGTGCCATTGATGATGCCCGCCACCCACTGGATGCTGTTAGCCGTCAAGCCCTCGCGCAGCGCCTTGATGATCGGGATGCCGCCTGCCACAGCAGCCTCGAAAGCCACCATGACGCCTTTGGCTTGAGCAGCTGCAAAAATCTCGGTGCCATGCACGGCCAGCAAGGCTTTGTTGGCTGTGACCACGTGTTTGCCTGCGGCAATGGCTTCCATGACCAAGGCTTTGGCAATGCCGTAGCCGCCGATCAACTCGACCACGATGTCGATCTCGGGGTTGGCAATCACCGCACGGGCATCGGCCACCACCTGAACGCCCTCACCCACCACCGCCTTGGCACGCGCCACATCCAGATCGGCCACCATGGCGATTTCAATGCCACGGCCGGCACGGCGCTGGATTTCTTGCTGGTTCCGCTGGAGCACGTTGAAGGTGCCGCTGCCCACAGTGCCAATGCCCAACAGGCCCACTTTGATCGGTTTCATTCACTTCTCTTTAACGTTGCGCCCGGCAGTGCCGGGCATTTCTCAAAAAAATCAGGCCACCAATTTGTCGGTGCCCAGTCGTTTGCGGGTGCTTTCCAAAAATCTCGCCACGCGACCAATCGCCTCTCTCAAATCATCCTCATGCGGCAGGAACACAATCCTGAAGTGGTCGGGATCAGGCCAATTGAAACCCGTACCCTGAACCAGCATGACCTTGGTTTCTTCCAGCAGTTGCAAGAAAAAGTCCTGGTCATCTTGCACCGGATAGATCTTCGGATCCAGCTTGGGAAACATGTACAAGGCCGCGCGGGGCTTCACGCAACTGACGCCAGGTATGGCCGTGATCAATTGGTGGGCCAAGTCGCGCTGCTTGCGCAAGCGACCGCCCTCACCCACCAGTTCATTGATGCTTTGGTGGCCGCCCAGTGCCGTCTGAATGGCCCACTGGCCCGGCACGTTGGCACACAAACGCATGTTGGAGAGCATGTTCAGGCCTTCGATGTAATCGCGGGCCGCTTTCTTGTCGCCCGAAATCACCATCCAGCCTGCACGGTAACCGCAGGAGCGGTAGCTTTTGGACAAGGAGTTGAAAGTCAGGGTCAGCACGTCTTGCGACAAGCTGGCCAGTGGCGTGTGCTTGACGCCGTCGTACAAGACCTTGTCGTACACCTCATCGGCAAAAATCACCAAGCCATGCTCACGGGCAATGGCCACGATGCCCTCCAGCAAGGCATCGCTGTACAAAGCACCCGTGGGGTTGTTGGGGTTGATGACCACAATGCCCTTGGTGCGGGGTGTGACCTTGGCACGGATGTCGTCCAAATCGGGCATCCAGCCGTTCGACTCTTCGCAGCGGTAATGCACAGGCGTGCCGCCCGACAAACTGGCCGCCGCTGTCCAAAGCGGGTAATCGGGCGACGGCAAGAGCAACTCGTCGCCATCATCCAGCAAACCGTTGGTTGCCATGACGATCAATTCGCTGGCGCCATTGCCCAGGTAAATGTCGTCCAAGGTGACGCCCAAAATGCCTTGTTTTTGGGTCTCGTGCATCACCGCTTTGCGGGCCGCAAAAATACCTTTGCTGTCCGAGTAACCCGCCGAGTTGGGCAGGTTGCGGATCATGTCCTGCTGGATTTCTTCAGGCGCATCAAAACCAAAAACAGCCAAGTTGCCGATGTTCAGTTTGATGATCTTGTGGCCATCCTCTTCCATCTGACGCGCTCGGTCCATGATGGGCCCCCGGATGTCATAACAAACGTTGGCGAGCTTGGCAGATTTCTGGATGGTCTTCAAAGTGCCTCCAAAGGCAGTGTGGATGAGGGAAAACCTATAATTTGACCACATTTCTTGTGCCCCACAAGCGCAGTTTTCAGAGCTTGGCCTCTAATTGCGCTTTCCCCCACTTTGACCTCCCCATGAAACTCCAGCCCGACAAATCCAATGCGCCGACCATCAACGCTTATGACCGGGCCTGGATCGAAGTCAACGGCGTGCGGCATGAACAGTCCTTGTTCGTGAGCAGCCTGCCCGATGTGCCGCCAGCGGCTTGGGCCACGGGCCACTTTGAGGCCCTGAGCGCCAGCGACTTCAGCCCGTGGGCCCAAAGCGGGGCCGAGCTCATCTTGTTCGGCAGCGGGCATAAACTCCGTTTTGCCAAGCCCCAATGGCTGCAGGACTTGATCACCCGTGGCGTAGGGGTAGAAACCATGGACACTGCTGCGGCATGTCGCACCTACAACATCTTGGCCAGTGAAGGACGCAAAGTGGTGGCCTTGCTTTTGATCGAGTCCTAAAGCATGCATTCTTTCGGATCGTTTTTTGTGCCAAGATCCTGAGCAAATACCCTTCTCTGTTCAGAGTAAAATAGCAGGTTGTCGAGGCCAACGGCCTTTAGCGAATCTGACACCAGTTATTGGTGGCACCCGCTCAACCAGTCAAGCGAGATAAAGTTCCATGGCGATCGTTCTGAACAAACCCCTCCCCGAATTTGAAGCCAACGCCACCAGCGGTCTGAAAGTTTCGAACGTCTCCCACATTGGCCAAACCGTTGTTTTGTTTTTCTACCCCAAAGACAACACCCCCGGCTGCACCACCGAAGCCATGCAGTTTCGCGACAAATACAAAGATTTCGTGAAAGCGGGCGCCTTGGTGCTGGGTGTGTCCCGCGACAACATGAAATCGCACGACGACTTCAAAGCCAAGCTGGAGTTGCCCTTCGAATTGATCGCCGACACCGAAGAAAAAATGTGCCACATGTTTGGTGTGGTCAAAAACAAGATCATGTACGGCAAAAAGGTCAAAGGCATCGAGCGCAGCACCTTCCTGATCGGTCCCGACGGTACCCTCAAGCAAGAGTGGCGCGGCCTGAAAGTGCCGGGTCATGTCGAAGAAGTTCTTCAGGCTGTCAAGGACCTGAAAAAAGCCGCTGCCGTGGCTTGATTTGCCCAGCCTGTGGTGTCACAGGGCTCGTGCATAATGATTTCATGATGTTGCAAAGCAGCCCTGCCACACACTCTCCTTCAAGCCGCCCGGGTCTCCTGGCGGCTTTTTGTTTTATCGAGTTCGAATTTTTCAATCCTCAAGAGGCCTTCGCTCATGCCATTGCCACCCGCTCCCACCCATCGCGCCAGCCGCTTGACCCACAAAGCCTTTGAAAGCAGCGAGGAACATTCCGATGCCCCCGCCATGGTGCAAATTGAAACCAAACGGAGTTTGACGAGCGAGACACCCGAAGCCCCCATGGCCAAGCGCCCTGCCCGTGCACGTAAAAATGAAGCCCAACCCTTGGCGCCCACAAACACAGTGGCCATACAAGTGACTGCAGGCAAACCTCAGCACGAGTCCAGCCCTTCATCGGCCGGAGCCGCCCGTGAGGTCAGCAAATCCGCTCCTGCCCGAACCAAGCGGCGCAGCGGCCCGAGCAAGCTCTTTGTGCTCGATACCAATGTGCTGATGCACGACCCCATGAGTCTCTTCCGCTTTGAAGAGCACGATGTTTTCTTGCCCATGATCGTGCTGGAAGAACTCGATGGCCACAAAAAAGGCATGACCGAGGTCGCACGCAATGCACGCCAAGCCAGCCGCTCGCTGGACACCTTGGCCTCGGCGCAAGGTGCAGACCTAGGTAAAGGCTCACCCTTGAGCGCCACGGGCCACACCGATGCGATGGGTCAATTGTTTTTCCAAACCCAGGCGCTTGATCTGAGCCTGCCTTTGGCATTGCCTCAGGGTAAGGCCGACAACCAGATCCTGGGCGTGGTCAAAGCGCTGGGGCTGCTCCATGCGCCTCGAGATGTGGTGTTGGTCTCCAAAGACATCAACATGCGCGTCAAGGCCCGTGCACTGGGGCTTCAGGCGGAGGACTACCAAAACGACAAAACCCTGGAAGATGGCGACTTGCTTTACCCGGGCTCCATGGCCTTGCCCCAGGATTTCTGGACCAAACATGGCAAAACCGTGGAAAGCTGGCAGCAAGGGGCTCACACCTTCTATCGGATTTCAGGTCCGATCGTGCCCAGTTTGTTCATGAACCAGTTTGTCTATTTCGAGGCCCCCGGAGAACCCAGTCTGTATGCCCGTGTGACCGAAATCCGGGGCAAGACAGCGGTGTTGCGCACCCTCAAGGACTTCACCCACCAAAAGAATGCGGTCTGGGGCGTCACCACACGCAACCGGGAGCAAAACTTTGCGATGAACTTGCTGACCGATCCAGACGTCGACTTTGTCACGCTGGCAGGCACAGCAGGCACGGGCAAAACCCTGATGGCCTTGGCTGCAGGCCTGACCCAAGTGCTGGACGATCGCCGCTACACCGAGATCATCATGACCCGCGCCACCGTGAGCGTGGGCGAAGACATCGGCTTTTTACCAGGCACCGAAGAAGAAAAAATGGGCCCCTGGATGGGCGCACTGGACGACAACCTGGAATTTTTGGCCAAAGGCGACGGCGGTAATGCCGGTGAATGGGGCCGTGCCGCAACCAACGAGCTGATCAAGAGCCGCATCAAGATCAAGAGCATGAACTTCATGCGCGGTCGCACTTTCATGAACAAGTACGTGATCATCGACGAGGCCCAAAACTTAACTCCCAAGCAGATGAAAACGCTGATCACCCGCGCAGGCCCGGGCACCAAGATCATCTGCATGGGTAACCTTGCCCAGATCGACACGCCTTACTTGACCGAGGGCTCTTCTGGCTTGACCTATGCGGTCGACCGTTTCAAGGGCTGGGCACATGGGGGGCACATCACCCTCGCGCGTGGTGAGCGATCGCGCCTGGCCGATTTTGCCAGCGAAGCGCTTTAAGTCCGGATCGGGCAGTCCAGCCGACAGGCCTCAGTAATCGTCGCTGAGGCCTGAGGCCAGGCTTTCAAAACGGGTCAGGTTTTTCAAGAAAGTGAGCCGGACCGTGCCTGTGGGGCCGTTACGTTGCTTACCGATGATGATTTCCGCCACACCGGGATCTTTGGAATCCTTGTTGTAGTAATCGTCTCGATAAATGAACATGATGATGTCCGCATCCTGCTCGATGGCGCCGGACTCTCGCAAGTCGCTCATCATGGGGCGTTTGTCGGTGCGCTGCTCCACGCTTCGGTTCAGCTGTGACAAGGCAATCACGGGGCACTGCAGCTCTTTGGCCAGCATTTTCAGGCCCCGTGAAATCTCGCCTAACTCGGTGGCGCGGTTGTCACCGCCCGAGCCGCCCGAGCCACTCATCAGCTGCAAATAGTCCACCACAATCAAGCCGAGCTTGCCGCACTGCCGTGCCAAGCGACGGGCATTCGCCCGCAACTCCGAGGGCGTGAGGCCCGGCGTTTCGTCGATGTGCAAAGACACCGTGCGCAGCTTCTCAATCGCCTCGGTCAGGCGAGGCCACTCGTCGTCACTGAGCTTGCCTGTGCGTAAATGGCCCTGGTCGATGCGGCCGATCGAGCCCACCACACGCACCGCCAATTGCGAAGCTCCCATTTCCATGGAGAACACCGCCACCGGCAAACCTTCGTTCAAGGCCACATGCTCGGCAATGTTGATGGCAAAGGCCGTTTTACCCATCGAAGGACGCGCCGCCAACACCACCATGTCACCCGGCTGCAGGCCGGATGTCATGCGGTCCAGATCGTAAAAACCAGTGGGCACCCCTGTGATGTCGTTGGGGTTGTCGGCCATCTCCTGCACGCGGTCGAGCAACTCCACCACCAGGGTGTCCATCGACTGAAAACCCTGCTTCATGCGCGAGCCTTCTTCACCAATGTTGAAGATCTTTTGCTCGGCCTCGTCCAAAATTCTGTCAATCGCCTTGCCTTGTGGGTTAAAGGCATTCGTTGCGATTTCATCGCTGGCGGACACCAGTTTGCGCAGGATCGAGCGCTCGCGCACGATCTCGGCATAGCGGCGAATGTTGCTGGCGCTAGGCACGTACTGTGCCAAGGAGTTCAGGTAACCCAAGCCGCCCATTTCATCGGCCTTGCCTTGGTTCTGCAACTGCTCGTTCACAGTGATGACGTCGGCAGGCTTGGAAGCGTTAATCAGCGCCCCGATGGCTGCATAAATCAGCTTGTGTTCATGGCGGTAAAAGTCGTTGTCGACCAGCAAATCCCCGACACGGTCCCAAGCACCGTTGTCCAGCAACAGACCTCCCAGAACACTGGACTCGGCTTCAATTGAATGGGGCGGCACACGCAGATTGGCCACTTGGCTGTCGCCAGACAGTTCGGGTGGGAAGGCGTTCAAGGAAGGGGAAAAAACGGCGGACATGGTTGCAGAACCTCAAAAGGCCATGGTAGTCGCAAAAATGCGGCGGGCTTGGGATAACGCTGTGGATAAGCTCTGTGCATCCGGTGCTCAGCTCTGTAAAAATTCAGAAGACATGAGCCCCAATGAAAAAAGCCGCCAAGCGCAAGGCCCGGCGGCTTTTCAGAACGCAGTGCGGATCAGGCTGTTTCGCCGTAAACCGTCACGGTCACGTCCACCACCACATCGGTGTGCAAGGCCACCGACACGGTGGAATCGCTCACCACTTTGATGGGGCCATGGGGCATGCGGATCTGGGACTTGACCAGCTTGTAGCCTTGTTTGTTCAGCTCTTCGCAGATGTCATGGTTGGTGACGGAACCGAACAAACGGCCATCCACACCCGCTTTTTGCGACAACTTGACCACCAAGCCAGCGAGCTTTTGGCCTTGGGTTTGCGCATCGGCCAGCTTGGCAGCTGCGGCTTTTTCCAGTTCAACACGGCGAGCTTCAAACTCGGCCTTGTTGGCTTCGGTCGCACGGCGTGCGCGGCCTTGGGGGATCAGGAAGTTGCGAGCGTAGCCGTCTTTGACTTTGACGATATCGCCCAGATTACCCAGGTTCACAACCTTCTCGAGCAGGATGATTTGCATGGTTGTACTCCTTAGACTTTATGCTGGTCGGTGTAGGGCAACAAAGCCAAGATGCGTGCGCGCTTGATGGCTGTGTTGAGCTGACGCTGGAAAATGGCGCGTGTGCCAGTCAGACGTGCAGGAATGATCTTGCCATTTTCGGCAATGAAGTCACGCAGGGTGTCGACATCTTTGTAGTCGATTTCTTCGACGCCAGTGACTGTGAAACGGCAGAAACGCTTGCGCTTGAACAGCAGGGACTGGGTATTGCGCTTGGGGCGCTTGTCTTTGTTGAATTTTTTGAACGTGGCCATGAGGGCCTCCTGGAATTAATCTTGCTGAAACTCTTGAATGTGCAACACGACACTTTTGCCTTGTCGAGGGGTGGCCAAAAAGCCTCGGAACGTCCAAACACTGCCAACCGCTTGCTGACCCAGTCTTTCGGCCAAAGACCCAATGGCCAAGGCACGAAGCTTCAACTGGACTTTGCGCATTTGCCCGACCTCTTGAACTTCAGAGGCATGCTCCAGAATCAAATCAAGAGCAGGCAAACCAGCGGGGGTGTATCGCAAAGCGCTTTGCTCGGCAATACAAGCTATAAGTTCGGTACGGTTCACTCCTCAACAAGTCGGTATCAAGCGGCGAATTCGGCTTGTTGGGACTTGCGGGCTTCTTCGCGCTCGACAGTCTTCATCATGGATGAAGGACCTGTTTCGGCTTTTTTCTTCAGCACCGTGAGGTGACGCAACACAGCGTCGTTGAACTTGAAGGCATGTTCGAGTTCAGCCATGACCGCTTGGTCGGCTTCGATGTTCACGCACAGGTAGTGGGCTTTGCCCAGCTTGTTAATTTGGTAAGCCAACTGGCGGCGACCCCAGTCTTCCACACGGTGGATGCTGCCACCGCCGGCAGTGATCATGCCTTTGTAGCGCTCCAGCATGGCTGGCACTTGTTCAGACTGATCGGGGTGGATCAGCAAAATGATTTCGTAATGACGCATTGAGACTCCTTGAGGTTAACCCAAATGGTTGGAATAGCTGCCCCCAGCGTCTGACGAGGTGCAGCAAGGCGAAGCTTCAGATTATAGCCTGAAGATCACAGTCCCGGATAGCTGTTGGACGGGCCCGCCGCTGAAGTCTGAGCACGCTGGTTTTGGCTGATCAGGCGCTGAGGGATCAGCCAGGTGGCAAGGACCATGGCTGCAAAACCCACAGGGACGCCAAACACACCTGCAGACAAGGGCTGTATACCCCACCACAAGCCGCCATAAGGGTCCAACTCCCAAAAATGACGGAAACCAGGGGCATTGACCACCATGTAATAGATGGTCACACCCAAACCGGCCAGCATGCCCAATACCACGGCCGGACGATGTACCCGCGACCAGGCCATGCCCAACACCATGCCCGGAAAGAATGCCGAGGCGGCCAGCGAAAATGAAGCCGACACCAAGGCCAGAATTTCTGCGGGCTTGAAGGCGGCCACCACCGCCGCCAGCATGGCCACGGCCAGCAAAGCGAACTTGGACAGGATCACCCGACCCTCCGAGGACTTGGGGCCTTTGACGCCATTGGGTCGCATGTCGCGCACCAAGGCGTTGCTGATGGTCAACAGCAAACCATCGGCGGTCGACAAAGCAGCGGCCAGCCCCCCGGCGGCGACCAAGCCGGACACCACGAACGGCATCCCGCCCAACTCGGGTGTGGCCAACATGATCATGTCCGCACCGAGCTTGAGCTCACCCAATTGCAAAATACCGTCGCCGTTGATGTCCGAGAACTCCAGCAAAGCCGAATCCAAACGGGCCCATTGCGCCATCCAGCTGGGCAATTCGGCAAAACGGCTGCCCACCAAGGTGTTGAGGACCTCGAACTTCACCAGCACCGCCAAGGCAGGCACGCTCAGGTAAATGAGGCCGATGAAAAACAAGGACCAAGCCACGGAGCTGCGCGTTTCGGCCACCGAGGGCGAAGTGTAAAAGCGGGTCAACAAATGCGGCAAACCTGCCGTGCCAATCATCAAGCAAAACACAAGGGCCATGAAATTCAGGCGCGACTCGTTGAACAGTTTTTCTTGGGCCAGCCCACCATCCGGCTCCCCGGTGAAAGCCTGTGCGTGCGGCGGCATGCCCCCCAAAGGCCGCGCCCGCTCCAGGTTGTCGTGCATCGCGCGGGTCCATAACTCGCGAGCAGCTGAGGCTTCGTGCGGCACAGCCAGCAGCTCACGGCGCACCTGGGCAATGGTGGCAAAGTCGGCACCTTGCGCTTTGAGCAGGCGGATTTTTTCTTCCAACTCCTGGCGCAAATCCACCATGGCCGCGTCCACATCCTGCAAGCGTGAAGCGTAAATTTTGGCCCTTTGGGCGTATTCGCGGCGCACTTCCAACTCGGCCGGGTCGTCCATCAAACGTTTTTCGATGCTGGCAATGGCCGACAGCTGTGCGCCATAGGCCAATGGTGCGACAGGATTGCCCAATTGTTTGTAGGCCAACCAAGACACCGGAATGAGAAAGGCCAGCAGCAGCATGATGTACTGGGCCACCTGGGTCCAAGTGATGGCCCGCATCCCACCCAAAAACGAACACAGCAAAACACCGCCCAAACCCAACAAGATGCCGATTTCAAACTGCACACCGGTCAGACGCGAAGCGATCAGGCCGATGCCGTAGATCTGGGCCACCACATACGTGAACGAACACAGCACCGAAGCCAGCGCCGCAATCACGCGTGGCCAGCGACCGCCATAACGCTGATCGAAGTAATCAGGCAAGGTGTACAAGCGCATGGCACGCAATTGAGGCGCAATCAACAAGGCCACGAGGCAAAACCCACCCGTCCACCCCATCACATAAGCCAGGCCGCCGGGCTGGTTGCCGCTGCCGGAAAAGCCTTGCAGGTACAGCGCTCCCGCCAGACTGATGAAGGAGGCCGCACTCATCCAGTCGGCCGCCGTGGCCATGCCGTTGTACATGGCCGGGATGCGGCGTCCAGCCACGTAATACTCGTCCTCGTCCGTGGTTCTCGCCGCGATCCCGATCAGTGCATAGATCATGACCGTGCTGAACAGAAAGATCGGTCCGATCAGGTTCCGGGACAGGCCTGAGCGCTCGGCCCAAGCCATGGCCACGATCAAACTCAGCAGAAAACCCACATAAATCAGAACATTGCGGTGCAGTCGCCAGCGGTAAGCCGAAGACATGGCGACATCCACGGGTTGGCTCATCGCAGGGTCCTGATCATGTGTTGGCCGCAGGCTCAGCGTCCCAGATTGGTCCAAGTCTCGATGACGGTGTCCGGGTTCAGCGAGATCGAGCTGATGCCCTGGTCCATCAACCAATGCGCAAAGTCCGGATGGTCCGAGGGGCCTTGGCCACAAATGCCGATGTATTTGCCCTGAGCCAAGCAGGCTTGGATGGCTTGCGAGATCAAGGCCGTGACCGCCGGATCGCGCTCGTCAAAATCAGCGGCCAGCAACTCCATGCCCGAGTCGCGGTCCAGGCCCAAAGTCAGCTGCGTCAGGTCATTCGAGCCAATCGAGAAGCCATCGAAGAACTCGAGGAACTGCTCGGCCAGAATAGCGTTGCTGGGCACCTCGCACATCATGATCACTTTGAGACCCGCTTCCCCTCGACGCAGGCCTTGGCTGGCGAGCAGCTGGGTGACCTTTTTGGCTTGCCCCAAGGTGCGCACAAAAGGCACCATGATCTGCACGTTGGTCAGGCCCATCTCGCCGCGCACCCGTTTGAGGGCTTCGCATTCCATGGCAAAGGCTTCGCCAAAATCTGCGCTGATGTAACGCGCAGCGCCTCGGAAACCCAGCATCGGGTTTTCTTCTTCCGGTTCATATCGGCTGCCGCCGATCAGTTTGCGGTATTCATTGCTCTTGAAGTCGGACAAACGCACGATGACCGGCTTGGGCCAGAAAGCGGCGGCGATGCTGGCCACGCCTTCGGCGACCTTGTCGACATAGAAGGCTCGTGGCGATGCATGGCCACGGGCTACCGATTCAACAGCTTTCTTCAAGTCGGCATCGATGGCGGGGTAATCCAAAATGGCCTTGGGGTGCACACCGATGTTGTTGTTGATGATGAATTCCAGACGGGCTAAGCCTACGCCGGCGTTGGGCAACTGGGCAAAGTCAAAAGCCAACTGAGGGTTGCCCACGTTCATCATGATTTTGGTTTTGATCTCGGGCAGCACGCCGCGCTGAATCTCGCTGATCTCGGTCTCCAGCAAACCGTCGTAAATGTGGCCGGTATCGCCCTCTGCACAACTGACGGTGACCAGGGTGCCTTCGGTCAGTTGCTCGGTGGCGTTACCGCAACCCACCACCGCCGGAATGCCCAATTCACGGGCAATGATGGCGGCATGGCAAGTGCGTCCGCCCCGATTGGTGACGATGGCGCTCGCGCGCTTCATCACCGGCTCCCAGTTTGGGTCCGTCATGTCGGTCACCAGCACATCGCCGGGCTGGACCTTGTCCATCTCGCTGATGTTGTGCACCAAGCGCACCGGGCCTGTGCCGATCTTTTGACCAATCGCACGGCCCTCGGCCAAGATGGTGCTTTTGCCTTTGAGCTTGTAACGCAACTCAGGCGTGCCTTTGGCCTGGCTTTTCACGGTTTCAGGGCGAGCTTGCAATATGTAGAGCAAACCGTCGGTGCCGTCTTTGCCCCATTCGATGTCCATGGGGCGGCCGTAATGCTGCTCGATCACCACCGCGTAGCGGGCCAGTTGCTCGACCTCGTCATCGGTCAGGCTGTAGCGGTTGCGCAGTTCGGTGGGCACATCGGTGGTTTTGACCAGCTTGCCCGAGGCGGCTTTTTCTTCTGGGGTGGCGAAAACCATCTCGATGAGCTTGGAGCCCAGATTGCGGCGGATCACGCTGCGCTTGCCCGCGGCCAGCATGGGTTTGTGCACATAGAACTCGTCTGGGTTCACCGCGCCCTGCACCACCGTTTCACCCAGGCCGTAGCTGGAGGTGATGAACACCACGTCTTCAAAACCCGACTCGGTGTCGATGGTGAACATGACACCCGCCGCGCCCAAATCGGAGCGCACCATGCGCTGCACGCCCGCGGACAAGGCCACGTCGGCGTGGGCAAAACCCTTGTGCACGCGGTAGCTGATGGCGCGGTCGTTGTAAAGGGAGGCGAACACCTCCTTCATTTTGTGCAACACGTCCTCGATGCCGACCACATTCAAGAAGGTTTCTTGTTGACCTGCGAAAGAAGCGTCCGGCAAGTCTTCGGCCGTAGCGGATGAGCGCACCGCAAACGAAGCCTCCGGGTTACTGCCTTGCAGGCGTACAAAGGCTTCTCGAATGGCTTGTTCCAGATCGGCTGGGAAAGGCTGGGCTTCGACCATGGCCCGGATTTCGGCCCCGGCAGCGGCCAAGGCACGCACATCTTCAGTGTCCAGTGCGTCCAAACGCGCGTTGATGCGCTCGGTCAGGCCACCAAACGCCAAAAACTGGCGAAAAGCGTGGGCGGTGGTGGCAAAGCCCGTGGGCACCCGAACGCCGGAAGGCAGCTGGGAAATCATCTCCCCCAAGCTGGCATTTTTGCCACCGACCGACTCGACGTCGGTCATGCGCAAAAGCTCGAAGGGAACGACCAGGGCGGTCTCACTGAAAAGATCAGACATGCTAAAGCTCCAAAGTTAAAACCGGGCTCCAGAGCGCAGGTCAGGGTTGTGTTGTTCTTTTGATGGAACCCCAAGCGAACAGCTGTGGATAATTGACTGATTTTAGGGGTCTTGTTGACCTCGCCATTTGAAATAAATTACAAGCATGCCCAAACGCACTGTATTTTTCGTCTCTGACGGCACCGGCATCACTGCCGAGACTTTTGGCAACGCCATTCTTGCCCAGTTCGACATGAAGTCACGCCATGTGCGATTGCCCTTCACCGACACCATCGACAAAGCACACCAAGCGGTCCGGCAGATCAACCACACCGCAGAAACAGAGGGAACCAAACCCATTGTGTTCACCACCTTGGTGAACATGGACGTGCTCAAGGTACTGCAAGAACACTGCCAGGGCATGTTGCTCGACATGTTTGGCACCTTCGTCAACCCTCTGGAAGCCGAGCTCGGCATCAAGTCGCACCACCGAGTCGGTCGGTTTTCGGATGTCAGCAAAAGCAAGGAATACCACGACCGCATCGAAGCCATCAATTTTTCGCTGGCGCATGACGATGGCCAGTCCAACCGGGATTTGGAATCGGCCGATGTGATCTTGGTGGGTGTCAGCCGAAGCGGCAAAACCCCGACCAGTTTGTACCTGGCCATGCAGCACGGCCTCAAAGCAGCCAACTACCCCCTGATTCCAGAAGATTTTGACCGCAGGCAATTGCCGCCTGCCTTGGTGCCGCACCGCACAAAAATCTTTGGTCTGAGCATCCACCCGGACCGATTGGCCGAGATCCGCGCCGAGCGCAGGCCCAATTCACGTTACGCCAGCATTGAAAACTGCCGCATGGAAGTCTCAGAAGCCGAAGCCATGATGCGCCGCTCAGGCATCCGCTGGCTGTCGACCACGACCAAGTCGATCGAAGAGATCGCCACCACCATCCTTCAGGAAATCAAGCCTGAGCGCTTGATTTACTGAAGAGGTGCCTCAAGCCAAAGTGGCAGCGATGCGTTCAGCGCACGCTCTGGCCTGGTTGGCATCCCGAGCTTCGACCATGACACGAACCAGTGGCTCCGTCCCACTGGCCCGAATCAACACCCGCCCCGAATCGGCCAACTCGGCCTCTGCGGCACGCGTGGCGTCCCACAAAGGCTGGTGGCCTTGCCAGTCGAAACCGGGCTTCAAGCGCACATTGATCAGGGTTTGGGGGAACAACGTGATGCCCTCCAGCAACTGCGCCATGGTCTGGCCGCTGCCCACACAGGCCTGCAAAACCTGCAGGGCACTGACCAGGCCGTCACCAGTGGTGTGCTTGTCCAGGGCCAGCAAGTGGCCCGAACCCTCACCGCCCAGAAGCCAGCCTTTGTCGTGCAACACCTCCAGCACATACCGGTCACCCACTTTGGCCCGAACAAACTGGACGCCGCGCTGCTTGAGCGCCACTTCCACCGCCAAGTTGGTCATCAAAGTGCCGACAGCTCCTGGCACAGCTTCATCACGGGCTAAGCGGTCCGCAACCATCAAGTACAGCAACTCATCGCCATTAAAAAGTCGCCCGGTCGCGTCCACAAACTGCAGGCGGTCGGCATCCCCATCCAGGGCAATGCCGTAATCAGCCCGGTGTTCTTTGACTGCTTGGACCAAGGCTTCAGGATGGGTGGCCCCCACGCCTTTGTTGATGTTCAGACCATCGGGAGAACAACCGATGGCAATGACCTCCGCACCCAGTTCATGAAACACTTTGGGCGCGATTTGATAAGCAGCGCCATGCGCTGCATCCACCACGATCTTCAGGCCCTTGAGGGTCAGATCGTTCGAGAAAGTGCTTTTGCAAAACTCAATGTACCTGCCTGCTGCATCGTCCAAACGCCGGGTTTTGCCCAAAGCAGCAGAATCCACCCAGACGGGGTCTTCCAGCAAAGCAGCTTCCACAGCTTCTTCCCAGGCATCCGACAGCTTTTTGCCTTGGGCGTTGAAGAACTTGATGCCATTGTCGGCAAACGGGTTGTGGCTCGCGCTGATCACCACCCCCAAGGATGCACGTTGTGCGCGGGTCAAGTAGGCCACCGCAGGTGTGGGAACTGGCCCGAGCAACACCACATCGACACCCGCAGAGTTAAAACCCGACTCCAGTGCACTTTCGAGCATGTAGCCTGAGATGCGGGTGTCTTTGCCAATCAACACGGTCGGGTGGGCTTCCTGTGTCTTCAACACCCGGCCAACAGCATGCGCCAAACGCAAAATGAAATCGGGCGTGATGGGGCTTTGACCCACGGTGCCACGGATGCCATCTGTGCCGAAATATTGCCGCGCCATGGAAATTCCTGATTTTTTTGATAAGGGTGTGGATTTTATCCCTTCAACCCGACGCTGATCACTGTGCCCATCAGTCACTTTGTGGCTCATCGCGCTCCCGCGTGCTGATGCATGGCGAGCCAAATCTGGATGGCCTCGGCGGTTGCTTTGACATCGTGCACCCGCACCACCGAAGCCCCACGCTCAAGCGCCAAAAGTGCTGCCGCAACACTGGCCACTTGCCGCTGTGCAGGCGCTGGGCCCTGCCCATCACGGGCGAGCACGGCACCCAAGGCCGACTTTCGGGACCATCCCGCCAAAACAGGACAGCCCAAACCCAGCAGATCGGCCTGGAACGCGAGCAATTGGAAATTTTGGGCCACGGTTTTGCCAAAACCGATGCCGGGATCCACCACCAATCGGGACGAAGACACGCCCAAGCTCAGCAGTGTGTCCAGACGCTCCCGCAAAAAAGTTTCCACAGCACTCAAGACATCGCCCGTCATGGGTTCGGTTTGCATGGTCTGTGGGTCACGGTGCATGTGCATCAGGCACACCCCGCAGCCTGGATGGGCGGCCACCACCTGCTCAGCCCCCGGTTGGCGCAAGGCCCATACATCGTTGATGATGTCCACGCCACCATCCAGCACGGCTTGCATCACTTCGGGCTTGTACGTGTCCACTGAGATGGGGACCTGCCAACGCACCACTTCATGCAAAAAAGGCGCCAGCCGGGACAACTCCTGTGCCAGTGGGACCACTTCAGCGCCCGGACGTGTGGACTCGGCACCCACATCCAGAATATCGGCGCCATCATGCAGCAGTTGCTCCGCATGGCGCAATGCAGCAGTGGTGTCAAAGCATTGCCCGCCATCGGAAAAAGAGTCTGGCGTCAGGTTGACGATGCCCATGATTTTGGGCCGAGACAGGTCCAAATCAAAACGTGTGGTTTGCCAACGCAAAGGGGTATGGGGGCGGTGAAGACGAGCGACCATCTGCTGATTTCCATGAAAAACGGGGCCAGAGGGCCCCGTTGATTGAACAGCGCTTGGTAGATCAAGCCGCTGTGGTGGCAGGTTCCGGTTGAACCGAAGGTGTCCCGCCGCCCTGACCGCCACCCGTGGGTGGTGTGCGGGGTGTCCAGTCCTTGGGCGGCAATGGATCACGGCCCGCCATGATGTCGGCGATCTGCTCTTTGTCGATGGTTTCCCACTCGAGCAAGGCCTTTGCCATGGCGTGCATCTGGGCACTGTGTTCCTCAATCAAACGACGTGCGAGACTGTACTGCTCATCGATGATGCGGCGCACTTCCAAATCCACCTTTTGCATGGTGGACTCGCTCATGTTGGTGGTTTTGGTGACCGAGCGCCCCAAGAACACTTCGCCTTCGTTCTCGGCATACACCATCGGCCCAAGGGCATCGGTCATGCCATAACGCATGACCATGTCTCGTGCAATGGAGGTGGCCCGCTCGAAGTCGTTGCTGGCACCGGTGGTCATCTGGTTCATGAAGACCTCTTCGGCAATCCGCCCACCAAACAGCATGCTGATTTGGTTGAGCATGAACTCTTTGTCGTAGCTGTAGCGGTCCTTCTCGGGCAAGCTCATCGTCACGCCCAGGGCTCGGCCACGGGGAATGATGGTGACCTTGTGCACCGGATCGCACTTGGGCAGCAAATGGCCGATGAGGGCATGACCCGCTTCGTGGTAGGCCGTGTTGCGGCGCTCTTCCTCGGGCATGACCATGCTTTTGCGCTCGGGGCCCATCAGTATCTTGTCCTTGGCTTTTTCGAAGTCGACCATCTCCACCACACGGGCGTTGCGGCGGGCGGCCATCAAAGCCGCTTCGTTGCACAGGTTGGCCAAATCGGCACCGCTCATGCCGGGCGTGCCGCGAGCGATCACCGCCGCGTTCACGTCTTGGCCAATCGGCACTTTGCGCATGTGCACGTTCAGGATTTGCTCACGACCACGGATGTCGGGCAAGGTCACATAAACCTGACGGTCAAAACGGCCGGGGCGCAACAAGGCGGCGTCCAGGATGTCAGGACGGTTGGTGGCCGCCACAACGATCACACCCAGATTGGTTTCAAAACCATCCATCTCAACCAGCATCTGGTTGAGGGTTTGCTCGCGTTCATCGTTACCGCCGCCCAGGCCTGCACCACGCTGGCGACCCACCGCGTCAATTTCGTCAATGAAAATGATGCAAGGCGCGTTCTTTTTGGCGTTTTCAAACATGTCGCGAACACGGGAAGCACCCACACCCACAAACATCTCGACAAAGTCAGAACCCGAAATGCTGAAAAACGGCACTTTGGCTTCGCCAGCAATGCTTTTGGCCAGCAGGGTTTTACCGGTTCCGGGAGGCCCCACCAACAACAAACCGCGTGGAATGCGACCGCCCAATTTCTGGAAGCGCTGAGGGTCCTTCAGGAAGTCGACCACTTCTTTGACTTCTTCCTTGGCTTCGTCACAACCGGCCACATCCGCAAACGTGGTGTTGTTGTTGTTCTCGTCCATCATGCGGGCCTTGGACTTGCCAAAGCTGAACGCCCCGCCCTTGCCGCCGCCTTGCATCTGGCGCATGAAGTACACCCAGACACCAATCAGCAACAACATGGGGCCCCAGCTGACCAACAAGGTCATGAGCAAGGAACCTTCTTCACGCGGTTTGACATCGAACTTGATGCCGCTGCTGATCAGGTCGCCCACCAAGCCGCGATCCAGGTAAGTGGCCGTGGTCTTGATGCGGCGGTCATCGTTGGTGATGGCCAAGATTTCAGTGCCCCCGGGGCTTTCGGAAATCGTGGCGCTCTTGATCCTGTTGCTGCGCACCTCTTCCAAAAAATCAGAATAACCAATGGCGTTCGCACCAGCGACACCACGGTTGTCAAATTGCTTGAACAAGGTGAACAACACCATGGCAATCACCATCCAGACGGCAATTTTGGAAAACCAAGGGTTATTCAAGAGAGACTCCAATCGAAAAAAATAACTGTCATCATTTTAGGCCTGCCAGAAGCCCTGTCGACACCCTTCAGGGGTTTTGGCCCTCGAAAAGCTGGGAATTAAGGTTTCAAGCCCCATGAATCAGCCCCACACCTACCAAAAAAGTCTCCGACGATTTGTCACGCGAGGATTTGGGCTTGATGGGCTTGACCACCTTGAAGGTCTCCTTGAACATCTTGACGATCTGGCTGTAGCCACTGCCGTGAAAGACCTTGACCACCAAAGCGCCCTGGGGCTTCATGTGATTTTGGGCGAATTCCACGGCCAGCTCGATCAAATGCTGGACCCGGGCCGCATCGGACGATTCAATGCCCGACAAATTGGGGGCCATGTCGGACACGACCACATCGGCCTGACGCCCCTGCAAGGCCGCCTCCAGCAGGGCGGCTACCTCGTTTTCGCGGAAATCCCCCTGAATGAATTGGACCCCTTCCACCGGCTCCATGGGCAGGATGTCGAGCGCAATGATGCAGCCGTTGAGTTCGCCCACGGCCGCACCGTCGGGTGACAAACGGCGGCGCAAATACTGGCTCCATGCGCCGGGAGCAGAGCCCAAGTCCACCACCAAGTGGCCAGGCCGAATCAGGCCCAGGGTCTCGTCGATTTCCTTGAGTTTGTAAGCCGCCCTCGCCCGGTAACCCTCTTTCAGGGCCAGTTTCACGTAGGTGTCATTCACATGGTCGTTCAACCACGCTTTGTTGACCTTTTTACTTTTGGTTTTGACTTTCATTCTTTTGCGTCCTTGCGGGGATAATACGGGGATGCCCCAAATACAACTCACACCTGCCGAGCGCAAAGTTTTTCGCGCCGATGCCCATCACCTGGATCCGGTCGTCATGATCGGCGGCGATGGCCTGACCCCTGCCGTCATCAAGGAAACCGAAGCGGCCCTGAACGCCCACGGCCTGATCAAGATCCGCGTGCTGGGCGATGACCGCGCTGCTCGCGATGCCATGTTCGCGCAACTGGCCGATCAACTCAGCGCCGCGCCCATCCAGCACATTGGCAAACTGCTGATCCTTTGGCGTCCACAGCCCGAAAAAGTCAAAGAGCACGACGATGACCGCAAAGCCGGTCCTCGCGACTTCAAGATCCTCAAATACAGCTCACGCGGCGGCCAACGCCCAGAAGTCAAAACCGTTCGTGTGCTGGGCAACCAACGCCTGGCCGCTGGCGGACAGATCAAGCGGGCCAAGCCCAAGCAAAAATCGGTCAAAAAAGGCCGCCACGACTGAAATGCGAACCGCCCGCTTGCGGGCTGGCACTCACCACACAGGCCGCTGAACAGCGGCCTTTGTATTGGCTCAAACGTAGGACACGCCCACGATTTCGTAGCGGCGCACGCCTCCAGGCGCCTGCACTTCGGCCACATCGCCCTCTTCCTTGCCGATCAAGGCGCGTGCAATGGGGCTGCTAATGTTGATCAAGCCCAGCTTCAAATCGGCCTCGTCCTCACCCACGATTTGGTAGGTCACGGCCTCACCTGAGCTCTCGTCTTCCAACTCGACGGTGGTGCCAAAGACAACGCGGCCGCCCGCATCCACCGAAGCAGGGTCGATGATCTGTGCGGCCGACAGCTTGCCTTCGATTTCCTGAATCCGGCCTTCAATGAAGCCCTGACGGTCTTTGGCCGCATCGTATTCGGCGTTCTCACTCAGGTCGCCCTGGGCACGCGCTTCGGCAATGGCCTGGATCACGCCGGGGCGGTCTACCGTTTTGAGGCGGTGCAACTCGTCCTTGAGTTTTTCAGCACCACGTTTGGTGATCGGGATGGTTGACATGTTCGGTTCTCCAAAAGCAAACCGCCGAGTTTTGGAACTCGGCGGTCAATCACAACATTATGCCTTGCACCCTTTGGGGAGTGCAGAACAACAGACCAGGCTTCAGGCCAACAGTTGCGCGTGCATTTCCTGGACGGAAATCACGTCCAGCTGGTCCATGTACTTCATGCCCTCCACAGCCGCTTCCGCGCCTGCGATGGTTGTGAAGGTGGTCACGCGGTTGAGCAAGGCCGAGGTGCGGATGTGGCGCGAGTCGGCAATGGCATTGCGTCGCTCTTCGACCGTGTTGATGACCAGTACAACTTCGTTGTTTTTGATCATGTCAACGATGTGCGGGCGGCCTTCGGTCACTTTGTTCACGGTGGCACAGGCCACACCCGCAGCCTCAATGGCAGCGGCTGTGCCCTTGGTCGCCACCAGCTCAAAGCCCTGGGCCACCAACTGGCGTGCCACTTCGATGGCACGCGCCTTGTCGTTGTTTTTCACCGAGATGAACACCTTGCCCGAAGGCGTGCCATCGGCTTTGGTGGGACGTGGCAACTTGGTGCCAGCGCCCATTTGGCTCTTCACAAATGCTTCGCCAAAGGTTTTGCCCACGCCCATGACTTCGCCTGTGGACTTCATCTCGGGGCCGAGAAT
The DNA here is from genome assembly GCF_001412535.1 of Limnohabitans sp. 63ED37-2. Classification (GTDB taxonomy): domain Bacteria; phylum Pseudomonadota; class Gammaproteobacteria; order Burkholderiales; family Burkholderiaceae_C; genus Limnohabitans_A. The sequence continues at coordinate 1,617,042 of NZ_CP011774.1, forward strand.
CGTATCGACGCCTGGGAACTTCACGAACGGGAACACCGCTTCTTTCACGCTGAAATAAGGCGGGGTGACTTCTTTGGTGATGCCTTGAGATGCCAGCGTCTGGCCTGCCATGCAACGCGCTGCCACTTTGGCCAACTGGATGCCCGTGGCTTTAGAGACATAGGGCACGGTGCGCGATGCACGTGGGTTGACTTCCAGCACATAGATCACATCTCGGCCGTCCACATGCTGGATGGCGAACTGCACGTTCATCAAACCCACCACGTTCAAGGCCCCGGCCATGGCGGCCGATTGGCGCTTGAGCTCGTCCACTGTGGCGGACGACAGTGAGTATGGCGGCAAAGAGCAAGCCGAGTCACCGCTGTGCACACCCGCTTGTTCGATGTGTTCCATCACGCCACCAATGAAGGTCTTGCCTTCGGGGTCGCGCAGGCAGTCCACATCGCATTCGATGGCGTCGTTCAGGAAACGGTCGAGCAGAACAGGCGAGTCGTGCGACACCTTGACCGCTTCGCGCATGTAGCGCTCCAGGTCACGCTGCTCATGCACGATTTCCATGGCACGGCCACCCAGCACATAGCTGGGGCGCACGACCAAGGGGTAACCCAGGGCGGCGGCTTTTTCCAAAGCCTCGGCTTCGGTGCGAGCTGTGGCGTTCGGGGGCTGGCGCAAACCGAGGTCTTGCAGCAACTTTTGGAAACGCTCGCGGTCTTCGGCCGCGTCGATCATGTCGGGGCTGGTGCCGATGATGGGGACGCCCGCGGCTTCCAGGCCCAGCGCCAACTTCAAAGGCGTTTGACCACCGTACTGCACGATGACACCCGTGGGCTTTTCCTTGTCGACGATTTCAAGCACATCTTCCAAAGTGACTGGCTCGAAGTACAAACGGTCCGAGGTGTCGTAGTCGGTCGACACGGTCTCGGGGTTGCAGTTGACCATGATGGTTTCGTAACCATCTTCGCGCATGGCCAAGGCAGCATGCACGCAGCAGTAGTCGAACTCGATGCCTTGGCCAATCCGGTTAGGACCGCCACCCAGAACCATGATTTTCTTGTTGGTGGTGGGTTCAGCTTCGCATTCACCGTTCCCATGGCCCTCATAGCAAGAATACATGTAGGCGGTGTCGGTCGAGAACTCGGCAGCACAGGTGTCCACGCGTTTGTAAACAGGACGGATGTTCAGCGCGTGGCGACGCTCTCGCACGACATGCTCGGTCGTTTTGAGCAGCTTGGCCAAACGGCGGTCCGAGAAACCCTTCTTTTTGAGCGCACGGAGTTCGTCGGCCGTGATGGCTTCGAGTGTGGTGGTTTCCAGTTCCAACTCGATCTTCACAATCTCTTCGATCTGCACCAAGAACCAAGGATCGATCTTGGTCAAGGCAAACACCTCGTCCACGCTCAGGCCCATGGCAAAAGCATCCCCCACGTACCAAATGCGCTCAGGTCCGGGCTCGCCCAGTTCTTTCTCGAGCACTTCGCGGTCTTGGGTTTTTTCGTTCATGCCGTCCACGCCCACTTCCAAGCCGCGCAGGGCTTTCTGGAAGGACTCTTGGAAGGTGCGGCCCATGGCCATCACCTCGCCCACCGATTTCATTTGGGTGGTCAAACGGCTGTCGGCTGTCGGGAATTTCTCAAAGGCAAAACGTGGGATCTTGGTGACCACGTAGTCGATCGATGGCTCGAAAGAGGCTGGCGTGGCACCGCCCGTGATGTCGTTGCGCAACTCATCCAGCGTGTAACCCACAGCCAGCTTCGCGGCCACTTTGGCGATCGGGAAACCGGTCGCTTTGGAAGCCAGTGCCGAAGAGCGCGACACGCGGGGGTTCATCTCAATGACAACCATGCGGCCGTCTTTGGGGTTGATCGAGAACTGCACGTTCGAGCCGCCCGTGTCCACACCGATTTCGCGCAAAACGGCCAAAGAGGCGTTGCGCAAAATTTGGTATTCCTTGTCGGTCAGCGTCTGGGCTGGCGCCACCGTGATGGAGTCGCCCGTGTGCACACCCATGGGGTCCAAGTTTTCGATCGAGCAAACGATGATGCAGTTGTCCGCTTTGTCGCGCACCACTTCCATCTCGTACTCTTTCCAGCCGAGCAAGGATTCTTCGATCAACAACTCGGTGGTGGGCGAAGCCTCCAGACCGCGCTTGCAAATGACTTCGAATTCTTCGGGGTTGTAGGCAATGCCGCCGCCCGTGCCGCCCAAGGTAAAACTGGGGCGAATGACGGTGGGGAAGCCCAAAGTCTTTTGCACGTCCCACGCTTCTTCCATGCTGTGGGCGATGCCGGAGCGAGCAGACCCCAGACCAATCTTGGTCATGGCGTCCTTGAACTTCAGACGGTCTTCGGCTTTGTCAATGGCTTCGGGTGTGGCGCCGATCAGCTCGACTTTGTATTTTTCGAGCACGCCGTGGTGCCACAAGTCCAAAGCGCAGTTGAGCGCGGTCTGGCCACCCATGGTGGGCAAGATGGCATCAGGGCGCTCTTTGGCGATGATCTTCTCAACCGTCTGCCAAGTGATGGGCTCGATGTAGGTCACGTCGGCCGTGGCCGGGTCGGTCATGATCGTCGCAGGGTTGCTGTTGATCAGGATGACTTTGTAGCCCTCTTCGCGCAAAGCTTTGCAGGCCTGCACGCCGGAGTAATCGAACTCACAGGCCTGACCAATGATGATCGGGCCTGCGCCAATGATGAGAATGCTTTTTAGGTCGGTGCGCTTTGGCATTATTTTTTCTCCATCAGCTTGATGAAGCGGTCAAAGAGGTAAGCAATGTCGTGGGGGCCAGGCGATGCTTCGGGGTGACCCTGGAAGCAGAATGCGGGCTTGTCGGTGCGGGCCAAGCCCTGTAAGGTGCCGTCAAACAAAGACACGTGGGTGGCACGCAAGTTGGCGGGCAAGGATTTTTCGTCCACCGCAAAACCGTGGTTTTGGCTGGTGATGGACACCCGGCCGGAATCCAAGTCTTTCACGGGGTGGTTCGCGCCGTGGTGGCCAAACTTCATCTTGAAGGTCTTGGCGCCGCTGGCCAAAGCCATAATCTGGTGCCCCAGACAAATGCCGAATGTCGGGATACCGGTTTCGATCAACTCGGCCGCAGCAACAATCGCGTAGTCACAGGGCTGTGGGTCACCAGGACCGTTGGACAAAAAGATGCCGTCAGGCTTGTGCTTGAGCACCTCAGCTGCTGGGGTCTTGGCAGGCACCACGGTGACTTTGCAGCCGCGCTCAGCCAGCATGCGCAAGATGTTTTTCTTCACACCGAAGTCATAGGCCACCACATGGAACTTGGGGGCGGTCTGCGTGCCATAACCGGCACCCAGTTGCCACTCGGATTGGGTCCAGTCGTAAGGCTGGGCCACGGTGACTTTTTGCGCCAAATCGAGACCCGCCATGTTGGGGGCCGCCTTGGCTGCGGCAATCGCCTGGTCAATCACCGCTTGGGTGACCGCTTGGCCTTTGGCCAGACCCACGATGGCACCGTTTTGGGCACCCTGGGTGCGCAAGATGCGGGTCAGTTGGCGGGTGTCGATGTTGGCAATGGCCACTGTGCCCGCATCCACCAGGTAGGACGACAAGGTTTGGCTGGAGCGGAAGTTGCTCGCCACCAAAGGCAAGTCTTTGATGATCAGACCAGCGGCATGGACTTTGTCGGATTCGATGTCTTCCACGTTGACGCCGTAATTGCCGATGTGCGGGTACGTCAGGGTGACGATCTGCTGGCAATAGCTGGGGTCGGTGAGGATTTCTTGGTAGCCGGTGAGCGAGGTGTTGAACACCACTTCGCCGACGGTGGAGCCGGTGGCTCCGATCGAATTGCCGATAAAGACCGTGCCGTCTGCAAGCGCCAAGATGGCGGGCGGGAAGGTTCCCTGAAGAGACAAAAGCACTGGGTTCTCCGGAATAGTTCGGGTACGCCTCAGCACTCACCAGAGATATATCTCTTTTTGGCTGCTTGTTCGAGGATTGGGCCTATGATGGACTGTGGCGTACAGGTTGATGCGGGAAAGCCTCTCATTATAGCTGAGGACCGCTAGTAAACCCTGACAATTCACGCAGTTTGACCCTGCAACCGAACCACAAATGCCTCAGGGACCTGCCGTGGCGCTGGCGTGCAGGCAAATGGCCGCTGCCGTGGCCACATTGAGCGACTCTTCCCCGCCAGGCTGGGCAATGCGAACCTGGTGCCGGGCCTGGGCCATCAGGCTGGCGCTGACGCCCTGCCCTTCGTGACCAAAAACCCATGCACACTTTTGGGGCAAATCACCGGCTTGCAGCAAGGCGTGCAAAAACGGCCCCTCGTGGGAGCTGGTGGTAAGCAAGGGCACCCGCAAAGCCGTCACATCGGTCTCGCTGAGGGCTTCCACCAAATGCAGACCAAAATGCGCCCCCATGCCCGAACGCAGCACCTTGGGTGACCACAAGGCCGCCGTGCCCTTGATGGCCAGAACCTGGCGGTAACCAAAAGCCGAGGCACAACGCAAAATGGCCCCCACATTGCCTGCGTCCTGCAAACGGTCCAGCACCACGGTGGCGGCATCTGGCAACACCTCATGAGCTGCTTGCCACGCCACCACAAAGCCCATGCGGGCCGGTGACTCCAGGCCACTCAGGCTGGCGAACAAGGCATCGGGCACCACAAAGGTCTGATCTGTCAGCCCCTGCCATTCCTCGCCCTGCTCGGCTTGAAACGACTCGGTCAGCACCACCTGCTGCGGTCGCACACCGCGTTGCAAGGCAGCGCGGCACAGGTGATCGCCTTCCAACCAGAATTGCCCCGCCTTGCGGTAAGCCGTGCTGTCCTGGGCCAAGCGCCGCCAGGCTTTGAGCTGCGGGTTGTCTCGCGAGCTGATGGGTTTCATCGAACACTCCTGGCCACCGGGGCAAATGTCATGCGGTGGCAGTCGGCCGGGCCATGCGCTTGCAAGGCGGCCAGATGCTGCGCGGTGCCATAGCCCTTGTGCTGGTCAAACCCATACAAGGGGTACTGATGGTGCATCGCGTCGCACAAACGGTCGCGGTGCACTTTGGCCAAAATGGAAGCGGCCGAGATGGCGGGCACCAGCGCGTCGCCTTGGACGATGGCCTCGGCACGAATGGACAAGGTGGGCAAGCGGTTGCCATCAACCAGCACCAATTTGGGCGGCAAACGCAAAGCCTCTACCGCCCGCTTCATGGCCAGCAAGGTGGCTTGCAAGATGTTGATTTGGTCTATTTCCTGCACACTGGCCTCGGCAATCGCAAAACACAGGGCCCGCGCCCGGATTTCGTCAAACAGGGCTTCGCGGCGTTTGGCGGTGAGTTTTTTGGAGTCGTTCAGCCCTTGAATGGGATTCAATTCGTCCAAGATCACCGCTGCCGCCACCACAGGACCCGCCAGCGGTCCGCGCCCGGCCTCGTCCACGCCTGCTGTCAAGCCTGAAACAGGAAAATGCAAAGCGGACTGCTCAGCGAGAAAGGACTTTTTCGAGGGCATGGGTCGCAAGTTTTGCGGTGTCACACTGCAAAGTGAGGTGCAATTGTTCAAAACGGGATTGCAAAGCATCCACGCGGTCAGGTGCAGACAACCAGTCCAAACAAGCCTTGGCCAGGGCCTCGGGCGTGCAACGGTCCTGCAAAAATTCGGGCACCACAAAGTCCTCGCTGAGGATGTTGGGCAAACCCACCCAAGGCTGCAGTTGCTGGCGCTTCATGATCTGCCAGCTGAGCCAGTTCATGTGGTAACCAATCACCATGGGGCGCTTGAACAAAGCCGCCTCGAGCGTGGCTGTGCCGCTGGCAATCAAGGTCACGTCACATGCTGCCAAAGCCCTGTGTGACTGGCCTTGAATCAAATACAAACCCGGCAGACCGCCTTGCGCATCGACCAGCGCCTGGATGCGTGGCAACAAGCTGGGGATGGCGGGCAACACAAATTGCAGCGCAGGGTTTTGTCGCTGCATGAGCTGAGCGGCCTGCACAAAGCGGGGCGTCAGGTGTTCGATTTCGGACAGCCTGCTGCCGGGCAAAAGCGCCACCACGGGCCTTTGTCCATCCAAGCCCAAGGTTTGACGGGCGGCCGTGCGGTCCGGGTGCATGGGGATGGTTTGCGCCGATGGGTGCCCCACATAGGTGGCCTGCACCCCAGCTTTGGCCAACAGGGCTGGCTCAAACGGAAAAATGCAGAGCATGTGGTCCACACTGCGACGGATTTTCTCCATCCGCTCAGGGCGCCAAGCCCAAATCGATGGGCACACAAAATGCACGGTGGGAATGCCTTCAGCTTTGAGCCGAGCTTCCAGATCGAGGTTGAAATCGGGCGCATCCACCCCGATGAACAGATCGGGCGGCTGGGCCAGCAAACGTTGACGCAGCTGATCGCGGATGGCGACGATGCCCCGGTAATGGCGCAACACCTCGACATAACCACGCACGGCCAATTTTTCGTGTGGCCACCACGCGTCAAAACCTTGCGCCTGCATCCGTGGCCCACCAATGCCAACACCCTGAGCCTGAGGCCAGTGCATCTGCATGCCCTGAATCAGCAAACCCGCGAGCAAATCCCCAGAGGCTTCGCCAGCCACCATGGCAAAGGACAAAGCCCCCGCAGGGGCTTTGAGCACGGGCAAATCCGATAGATGTGTCAACGCACGATCCCGCGCTGGGGTGAAGCGGCCTGCAAAAAGCCCAGCATCATGTCCACATCGGGCTGGGCCTCGGGCTTTTCCAAGGCCAAAGCGCCAATGCGGGTCATGGCATCGCCGAGCGACAAGCCATCACGGTACAAAGCTTTGTGCATGGCCTTGACGGCGCTGATGCGTTCTGCAGAAAAGCCCCTGCGGCGCAAACCTTCAAAGTTCATCGACCGAGCTTGGGCTGGCTGGCCTTGCGCCATCACAAAAGGCGGCAGGTCGGCAAACAGCAAAGAGTTCATGGCCGTGAAACTGTGCGCCCCGATGCGGCAAAACTGGTGCACCACGGTGAAGCCACCCAAAATCACCCAGTCATCAACGACCACATGTCCGGCCAGTTGCGTGTTGTTGGCAAAGATCGTGTGGTTGCCCACTTGGCAGTCGTGCGCCAAATGCACATAAGCCATGATCCAGTTGTCGTTGCCCACCGAGGTCACGGCCCGGTCGCCAGGCGAGCCGATGTTGAAGGTGCAAAACTCGCGGATGGTATTGCGGTCACCGATCACCAACTCACAAGGCTCGTTGTTGTACTTCTTGTCCTGGGGCACAGCGCCAAGCGAGTTGAACTGGAAAATCCGGTTGTCGCTGCCAATGGTGGTGTGGCCCTCGATCACGCAGTGGCTGGCCACCGTGGTTCCGGCGCCGAGGCGCACATGCGGCCCGATCACGGTGTAAGGCCCAACACTCACCGATGAATCAAGTTCTGCCCCCGGGCTGATGATGGCCGTTGGATGGATCTTGCTCATGTGACTCAAGCCTGAGGAATTTTCCGCATGGTGCACATCAACTCGGCCTCGGTCGCGATCTCATCGCCCACCTTGGCGCGTGCCTTGAACTTGAAAATGCCGGCTTTCATCCGGTCGAGCTCAACTTCCAAGATGAGCTGATCACCGGGCTCCACCGGGCGTTTGAATCGGGCGCCGTCGATGCCGGCAAAGTAATACACAGTCTGGTCATCGGGTGTCTCACCCAAGGTGTCAAAGGCCAGCAAGGCTGCGGCTTGGGCCAGGGCTTCCAGCATCAACACACCCGGCATCACAGGACGGTGGGGAAAGTGACCCTGGAAATGGGGCTCATTGATCGACACGTTTTTTAGCGCTTTGATGCGAACGCCTTTTTCGAGTTCGAGCACGCGGTCCACCAGCAAAATGGGGTAGCGGTGCGGCAGCTGTTTGAGAATTTTGTGGATGTCCATCATGGTCATATTTCCTTGTTATTTTGAATGTGGGCCTCGAGAGCCTTGAGGCGATCCCGCAATCGGGACAATTGTTTGAGGCTGGCAGCGTTCTTTTCCCAGCTGGCGTTGCTGTCCAAAGGGAACATGCCAGTGTATTGCCCAGGTTGCAAAATCGAACGGGTCACCACAGAAGCTGCCGAAATGTGCACATGGTCGGCCAGCGTCAAGTGCCCCAACACCACAGCCCCACCGCCCACCGTGCAATGGGCACCAATGCGGGCACTGCCCGCGACGCCAACGCAACCGGCCATGGCCGTGTGGGCGCCGATGTGGACGTTGTGGCCAATCTGGATCAGGTTGTCGAGCTTGACCCCGTTTTGAATGACCGTGTCTTCAAGTGCGCCCCGGTCAATACAGGTGTTTGCGCCGATTTCCACATCGTCGCCAATGCGCACGGCGCCCAGCTGTTCAATCTTTTCCCATTGGCCTTTATGCTGTGCAAAACCAAAACCATCGGCACCCACCACCACGCCCGAGTGCAAGATGCATCGCTCTCCCACCACGCAGCCTTCAGACAAAGTCACGCGCGACTTGAGGACCGTGCCTGAGCCGACCTTGGTACCTCGCTCAAGCACACACAAAGGGCCAATGACCGCATCCTCGGCCACCCAAGCGAGCGGATCAATCACAGCAGAGGGATGGATTCGAGGCCCCGCCTGGGGTTGATGGATCTGCTTCCACAAACGGGTCAGACGCGCAAAATACAGGTAAGGGTCGTCAGTGACGATGGCCGATCGCCCCTGACTGGCCAAAGCTTCAAAAGCAGGCGCCACGATCACACAACCGGCTTGGCTGGCCTCGAGTTGGCTCTGGTATTTGGGGTGGCTGAGAAAACTGATCTGGTCATGCCCGGCCGACTGCAAAGGGGCCAAGCCGGCGATGACCCAATCGGGGTCCCCGCACAAACGCCCACCCAGCCGATCGACCAAAGAGGCAAGCGTCAAAGACACAGGATCAAACGCTTCAAATTCGCTTACTTGGCCACCGAGGCGTTGAGCACCTTGATGACTTTTTCGGTGATGTCGTGCTTGGGGTTGATGTACACGGCTTCCTGAAAAATCACATCGTACTTTTCGGATTCAGCCACTTGCTTGACCGCGCGGTTGGCGCGTTCGACCACAATCTGCTGCTCTTCATTCTTGCGGGCGTTCAGGTCCTCCTGGAACTCCCGACGCTTGCGTTGAAACTCGCGGTCTTGATCGATCAGCTGCTTTTGGCGAGCGGTACGCTGGGACTCGGCCAAGGTCGGCGCTTCGCGCTCAAACTTTTCGGAAGCCTGCTTGAGGCTGTTGCCGGTGTCCACCAACTCTTTCTCCCGGCGCGAAAACTCCTGCTCCAATTTGGCCTGTGCTTGTTTGGCGGTCGCCGCCTCGCGGAAGATGCGTTCGGTGTTGACAAAACCCATCTTGAAGTCTTGAGCCTGAGCCAACCCGGCCACACAAGCCGCAGCGGCCAACACGGCCATGGAGATTTTTTGACGAATCGTGTTCATTAGAAGGAGGTTCCGATTTGGAATTGAAGTCGCTGGATTTTATCGCCTGTCTGCTGGCGTATCGGCATGGCGTAGGAAAACCGCAAAGGTCCCATCGGCGAGATCCAACTCAGACCCACACCCGCAGAGGCGCGCAAAGCATCGGCAGAGACCTGCTGATTTTCACCAAATGCGCTGCCCACGTCGGTAAAGCCGAACAACCTCAGGGTACGGTCATTTCCAGCACCAGGGAATGGCATCAGCAACTCGGCGTTGAATACCAACTTTTTGGGCCCCCCTAGGTAAATCAAAGCGGTATTGGTAGAACTGTTGGGCTCTGAGGGTCCCAAAGTCGATTGCTCGAATCCCCGTACGCTGCCCAAACCGCCCACATAGAAGTTCTTGAACAAGGGATAGGGCTGCCCCTTCAAGCCCTGCCCCCAGCCGAGATCCGTGTTGAACGCCAAAGTGTATTTCTTGCTCAGAGGGACATACTGCTGGAATTGGTAACTGGCCCGCACATAGCGCACGTCGCCCGCCACGCTCATGTCAGCATTGACTCGCTGAAAGCTGCCACGGGTGGGCACCAAAGCACTGTCACGGCCGTCCCGGGCCCAGCCCAAAGTCAATGGCAGCGCCGTGCTGGTGGTGCCAAATCTCTCGCCGTATGCGCGGTAAGCATCCGGCAAACCCGTGCCTTCACGGATTTCAGTCTGTTCAACATTGCCCCCCACAAAGACGGTATCCCTTTCAGTCACAGGAACACCAAAACGCAAACCCGCGCCCGAGTTGATCAGCTGATAAGCATTCACGTCACCCAAATAAGGACGAGTGGTGCGTTGAAACAGATCAACAGTCCTGGAGATGCCATTTTTTGTAAAGTAAGGGTCCGTGGTGCTCAGCACCAAATTGCGGTTGAATTTGCTGGTGTTGACTTCCACCGCCAAATAGTTGCCTGAGCCAAATGCGTTCTCTTGGCGAATACCGAAGCTCACCGCCACTTTTTCAGCAGAAGAAAAACCCGCACCCAAAGAAATGCTGCCAGTTGGCTTTTCTGTCACAGTGAACAACAGATCCACTTGGTCAGGGGCGCCGGGCACCTCCTGCGTTTCAACGTTCACTTGGGTGAAAAATCCCAAACGATCTACCCGGTCTCGGGACAAACGGATTTTGTCGCCGTCGTACCAAGCCGCCTCAAATTGGCGGAATTCACGGCGGATGACTTCGTCGCGCGTGCGGTCATTGCCCGCGACCTGAATTCGGCGCACATAGGCCCGACGAGAAGGCTCGGCCTGCAGCACAAACTGCACCCGATTGTTGCTTCGGTCAATTTGGGGTTTGGCCTCGACTCGGGCAAAAGCAAAACCAAATTTGCCAAAATATTCGGTGAAGGCTTTGGTGGTTTCAGTCACAGTTTCGGCGTTGTAAGGCTTGCCCACGGCAATCTTGACAAGCGCCTTGAACTCGTCTTCGCGGTTGAGGTAATCGCCTTCGAGTTTCACACCCGAGATCACAAAACGCTCACCCTCGGTGATGTTGATGGTGATCGCCATGTCCTGCTTGTTGGGTGACATGGCCACCTGGGTGGAATCGATGCGGAACTCCAGAAAACCCTGAGAGAGGTAATAGGAACGCAAGGCCTCCAGATCGGCATTCAGTTTGGTGCGCGAATACCGGTCTGACTTGGTGTACCAACTCATCCATCCACCGGTATCGAGATTGAACTGGTCGCGCAAGGTCTCGTCACTGAAGGCCTGGTTGCCCACGATGTCGATCTGCGCGATTTTGGCAGGACCACCCTCGGTGATGGTGAATGTCAGATTGACCCGATTGCGATCGACCGGTGTGGCCGTAGACACCACCTCGGCGCCATAAAGACTTCGGCTGATGTATTGGCGCTTGAGTTCTTGCTCGGCCTTGTCTGCCAAGGCCTTGTCAAAAGGTCGTCCTTCAGACAGTCCCACATCCTTCAGGGCCTTGACCAGCACATCTTTGTCAAATTCCTTGAGCCCAATGAACTCCACCGACGCCACTGAGGGGCGCTCTTGCACCACCACCACCAGCACATCGCCCTGCGTTTCCAGGCGCACATCTTTGAACAAGCCCAAGGCGAACAAGGCACGTATGGCAGCAGCACCTTTGTCATCGGTGTAACGGTCTCCCACCCTCACTGGCAAAGACGCAAACACCGTTCCGGGCTCGATCCGCTGCAAACCTTCAACACGGATATCGCGCACCGTGAAGGGATCGACCGCCCAGGCAGGCAAGCTGAGCATGGCGCAGGCCAGCGCCTTCATGGCAGAAGGCAGAATTTGGGCGCGAAAATCAGGAAAATTCATGTTGCAATCGTTCTAAAACCAAAGCCATTTTCAGGGTTGAAAATCAGGCTTTGAAAACCACCCACTTCCACACAGTCAGATGAGCTCAAGGCTGACTGCTGGTCCGGGTGAGGTGTTTTGACTGCTCACACCGAAGCAGCCAAAAGCATCAAAAGATAATACATCAGGACCGGACTGCGACCACCCAGCACAGGACCGCCTTCGCTGGTATTTTCACCTCAAGCGTGTCAGATGGCGCTCGGCCTCCTCGCGACTGCGAGCATCCAAGGCCAGCAAATCGTCCAGACCATCCGGTGGCGAGCACTGCAAACTGTCAAGCGTGGCACGGTTGAGCTCATGGATTTGGTCAAAGCGGATGCGCTTGTTCAGGAAGCCCTCCACAGCGACTTCGTTGGCCGCGTTCAAAATGGCGCAACTGCCGGGCGCACCGCGCAAGGTTTCCCAGGCCAGGCGCAAACCCGGAAAACGCTGGACATGCGCTGGCTCGTCCATGGCTTCGAAAGTCATGGCAGCCAGCGCGTGAAAGTCCAGCGGTGCTGCACCCGATTCGATGCGCTCCGGCCAGCTCAGACCGTATGCGATGGGCACACGCATGTCGGGCGTGCCCAATTGCGCCACCACCGAATGGTCGCGGTACTGCACCATGGAGTGGATGACGCTTTGCGGATGAATCACCACCTCCAATTGATCGGGCGAGAGTCCGAACAAATAACGCGCCTCGATCACCTCCAAAGCCTTGTTCATCATGGTGGCCGAATCCACCGAGATTTTTCGACCCATGACCCAATTGGGGTGGGCGCAAGCCTGCTCGGGTGTGACATCTCTTAAGGTGCGTGGATCCCGGGTGCGGAATGGGCCGCCGGAGGCCGTCAAAATGATCTTTTGTACACGCCGCTGCCAGCTCGATGGATCCTCGGGCAAAGACTGGAAAATCGCCGAATGCTCGCTGTCGATGGGCAGCAACAGTGCGCCGCCCTCTCGCACAGCCCGCAAAAACACTTCGCCACCCACAACCAAGGCTTCTTTATTGGCCAGCATCAGGCGCTTGCCCGCACGCGCTGCCGCAATACAGGGCGACAAACCCGCCGCACCCACAATGGCGGCCATCACAGAATCCACCTGAGGCGCCGAAGCCACGTCGTCCAAAGCCGCAGTGCTCCAACGCACCTGCACGGGCAGGCCTTCAGCCTTCACCCTCTCGGCCAATTGACGGCCCGCCGACTCCTGCACCATCACGGCCACTTCGGGTTTGAATCGGGCACATTGGGCCAGCATCAGATCCACTTGGCTGGAGGCGGTCAGCGCATGGATTCGGTATTGTTCCGGGTGGCGACTGAGCACATCCAGCGTGCTGGTGCCAATGGAGCCGGTTGAGCCCAAAATTGTGATGCACTGTTGTTTGTTCATGCCAGAGGTCTCCACATCAAATCCAGGCCACCAGCATCATGGCCAAAGGCAATGTCGGCAACAAGGCGTCCACCCTGTCCAGCACGCCGCCATGGCCGGGCAACAGGCCCGAGCTGTCCTTCATGCCCGCACTGCGTTTGACCAGGGACTCCACCAAATCGCCCACCACACTCATGGCCGACATCAAAAGCAAGGCCGGCACGGCCACCCCTGCACCCCGCTCCCACAGCAGGGTGTAAAAACTGGCTGCGCTTGGGCCCTGAGTTTGGTCAAAAACCGTCCAAAGCCAGGACACCAAAAAGACACCCAACATGCCACCCAGCACCCCTTCCCAGCTTTTACCAGGACTGATGGCTGGCGCCAGCTTGACGGGAAAGATCCGCCCCCCCAAACCACGGCCAAAGAAATAGGCAAAAACATCGGCCGCCCAAACCAGGACCAGCACCGACAGCAAAAAATTTACGCCACGCTGGTGGGCTTGCGCCAAAGCCAACCAGGCCAAGGCCAGCAAAAACAGGCCCGCCCACCAACGCGACGAACGTGACCAAAGCGCCCATCCGGATACGCCACGCCGGATCATCCAGGCACCCAACAAAACCCACATGGCTCCGGCCACCAGCCACAACTGGGGGGGTGTCGATTGCAACCAGCCCGCCAAAGTGGACAAGGCACAGGCAGCGACACACACCAAACTGCCCACCCAAGCCTGCACAGGCCCCACCCCGTTGAGCCGCCCCCACTCCCAAGCACCCGCGGCGATCAACACCAAGGTCAGCGCCATGAAAGGCCAAGGATGGGCTGCAAACAAAGCGGGCAGCAGCAAGGCCAGCAAGGCCAGGGCGGTGATGACGCGTTGTTTGAGCAAGGGTTCTCCAGAAAAAAAGGCCGCCAAATAAAAAGGGCCGCATAAAAAAAGGGCCGCCAATTGGGCGGCCCATCAGGCCGTGATGAGCCACGGCACCAAATTCAATCTCAGACGGCCATGATCTCTTGTTCTTTGGCCGCGACCAACTGGTCAATTTCGGTCATGCGCTTGTCGGTCAGTTTCTGGACATCGGCTTCGGCACGCTTTTGATCGTCCTCAGACGCTTCCTTGTCCTTGACCAGTTTCTTCACCGATTCGTTCGCATCGCGGCGCAAATTGCGGATTGCGATCTTGCCGTTCTCGCCTTCGGTGCGGGCCAGCTTGGTCATTTCCTTGCGGCGCTCTTCGCTCATGGGGGGCATGGGCACTCGGATCAAATCACCCATGGAAGCGGGGTTCAGGCCCAGCTCGCTTTCGCGGATGGCTTTTTCGATCTTGGCACCCATGCCTTTTTCCCAAGGCTGCACACTGATGGTGCGCGAGTCCATCAAGGACACGTTGGCCACTTGCGACAAAGGCACCATGGAGCCGTAGTAATCGACATGGATGGTGTCGAGCAAGGCCGGATTGGCACGCCCGGTGCGAATCTTGGTCAGGTTGTTTTTGAAAGCCGCAATGGATTGCTCCATTTTGGTTTCGGTTGTTTTCTTGATGTCTGCAATGGTCATGGGGTTCTCCTCGTCAGAACGGGCTCAAGCATAAACCAGGGTGCCTTCGTCCTCACCCAGCACCACGCGCTTCAAAGCGCCGTTCTTGATGATCGAAAACACCTTGATCGGCAGTTTCTGGTCGCGGCACAAGGCAAAAGCCGTGGCGTCCATGATGCCCAAATTGCGTGAAATGGCTTCGTCGAAGCTGATTTCGCTGTAACGCGTGGCAGAGGGGTCTTTTTTGGGATCGGCTGTGTACACACCATCCACCTTGGTGGCCTTGAGCACCATCTCGGCGCCAATCTCAGCACCACGCAAAGCAGCGGCTGTGTCGGTGGTGAAAAACGGATTGCCTGTGCCCGCCGCAAACACCACGACCTTGCCCTCTTCGAGGTACTGCAAGGCCTTGGGTCGCACATAGGGTTCGACCACTTGGTCAATGCCAATCGCCGACATCACACGCGCGGTCAAACCGGCCTTGTCCAAAGCATCGGCCAAGGCCAGGGAATTCATGACCGTGGCCAACATGCCCATGTAATCGGCCGTGGCACGGTCCATGCCCACAGAACCACCCGCCACACCTCGGAAGATGTTGCCGCCACCAATGACCACAGCGACCTGAACGCCCAGACGGTTGATCTCGGCGATCTCTTCGGCCATGCGCACGATGGTGGCGCGGTTAATGCCAAAGGCATCATCCCCCATCAGGGCCTCACCGGACAGCTTGAGCAAAATACGCTTGTAGGCTGGCTTGGCAGAGGACATGATGGGCTCCTGGGTGATCAATGTGGACAATAAAAACGAATCAACAGGTCAAGAGGTTCAGGCGGCAGCGTTTTGAGCTGCAGCCACTTGAGCCGCCACTTCTGCAGCAAAATCGTCGACCTTCTTCTCGATACCTTCGCCGACCACGTACAAGGTGAACGCCTTGACGGTGGTGCCAGCAGCCTTGAGCATTTGCTCGACGGTCTGCTTGTCATTCTTGACAAAAGACTGGTTGAACAAAGACACCTCTTTGAGGTACTTTTGCACAGAGCCTTCGACCATCTTGGTGGCGATGTCGGCAGGCTTGCCGGACTCAGCAGCCTTGGCCGCAGCGACCGAGCGCTCTTTTTCGATCAACTCAGCAGGCACTTCGGCGCTGGTCAAAGACACAGGCTTCATGGCGGCCACGTGCATGGCAACGTCTTTGGCAGCAGTTTCGTCACCTTCGTACTCGACCAACACGCCGATGCGGGTGCCGTGCAAGTAGTTGGCGATCTTGGCAGCACCAGCGGCACGCTTGAAACGGCGGAAGCTCATGTTCTCGCCGATCTTGCCGATCAGGCCTTTGCGCACGTCTTCCAATGTCGGGCCAAAGCTGTCTTGGCTGTAAGGCAATGCACCCAAAGCAGCGATGTCGGCAGGGTTGTGCTCGGCCACCAACTTGGCAGCAGCGTTGGCCAAAGCCAGGAAGCTGTCGTTTTTGGTCACGAAGTCGGTTTCGCAGTTCACTTCGATCATGGCGCCTGTGGTGCCGTTCACAAAGCTGGTCACCACGCCTTCGGCGGTCACGCGGGAAGCGGCTTTGCCAGCCTTGGTGCCCAGCTTGACGCGCAGCAACTCTTCGGCTTTGGCCATGTCGCCTTCGGCTTCGGTCAGAGCTTTTTTGCACTCCATCATGGGGGCGTCGGTTTTTGCACGCAGTTCAGCGACCATGCTTGCGGTAATTGCAGCCATTTGATTTCTCCGTATTCAGTCTAAAAGTCAGATTAAAAAAAAGGGGCCACAAAGCCCCTTTCATCGAGTGTTGGGAACTCAGGCAGAAGCGTTGGCTTCTTCGACGAACTCGTCAGAGCCTTCGGTCACAGCTTTGACCACGTCGTTGACCGCATTGGCACGGCCTTCGATGATCGCGTCAGCAATGCCGCGGGCGTACAAAGCCACGGCCTTGGCCGAGTCGTCGTTGCCGGGAATGATGTAGTCGATACCTTCGGGCGAGTGGTTGGAGTCCACCACACCGATCAAAGGGATGCCCAATTTCTTGGCTTCCGAAATGGCGATCTTGTGGTAACCGACGTCGATCACGAAAATCGCATCAGGCAAAGCCGCCATGTCCTGGATGCCACCGATGTCTTTTTCGAGCTTTTCCATCTCGCGCTTGAACATCAGCTGTTCTTTTTTGCTCAGGCTGTCGAGGCCGACTTCTTGCTGAGCCTTCATGTCCTTCAGACGCTTGATCGAGGTCTTGACGGTCTTGAAGTTGGTCAGCATGCCGCCCAGCCAGCGCTGGTCGACGAAAGGCACGCCCGCACGCTGGGCTTCAGCAGCCACCAGCTCACGGGCTTGGCGCTTGGTGCCCACCATCAGGATGGTGCCGCGGTTGGCAGACAGTTGCTTGGCGAACTTGATCGCATCCTGGAACATCGGCAACGACTTTTCCAGGTTGATGATGTGGATTTTATTGCGGTGACCGAAGATGAAGGGGGCCATCTTGGGGTTCCAGAAGCGGGTTTGGTGACCGAAGTGGACACCGGCTTCCAGCATTTCGCGCATGGTAACGGACATAAAAATACTCCAAAGGTTGGGTCTAAAACCAGTCCACTGATTGCACACAAACTGTTAGACAGAGTGCGCAACACCTTGACGGGACGGATTCGCGGATGAACTTCGCTGGGCTTGTGGACTATTTGATGTGATGTTGATCATGACACTCAAAAGACAGCACCCTCGCTCTGCAAAGCCTTAGGATTATAGCATCCTGACCCACCCGAAAGTGCCCCAACCCATGAAAGCTGACCTGATCGCCACCCGGCAAGCCATCCGAGCTGGGTCCACGACAGCCCAAGCCGCCGCCCAAGCTAGTTTGGCTGTGGCGCAGAGCCAGGCATGCCAGCACGTCTTTATGCAACTCACACCCGAGGCATTGCAGCGCACAGCTGGCCAACCCCAAATAGGCCAAACCCCACTCGCGGGCCTCGCCGTGTCGATCAAAGACCTGTTTGACGTCCAAGGTCAGATCACCCAAGCGGGCTCGGTGGTTCTGCAAAATCAGCCCCCTGCTCGGGCGGACTGCCTGGCGGTGGCGCGTTTGCGGGCCACAGGCGCAGGCCTGATCGGGCGCACCAACATGGTCGAATTTGCATTCTCTGGCGTAGGCACCAACCCCCATTACGGCACACCCGCCGCTTGGGACGGGCTCTACGACCAAGTGGTTGGCGCCCCCGGCCATGCCTATGCGCCCGGCGGATCCAGCTCGGGAGCGGCCGTGTCGGTGGCCACCGGTGCCGCCTTCATCGGTCTGGGCTCGGACACGGGCGGCTCCATCCGGGTGCCCGCCGCCCTGAACGGCATCGTGGGCTTCAAAAACACCGCCCGCTTGGTGCCCACACAAGGCGCCCTGCCCCTGTCCACCACGCTCGACACCGTGTGTGCCATGACTCGCACCGTTCGGGACGCGGTTTTGGCCCATGAAGTGCTGTCCGCCAGGCGCGTCCCCCAAGGTCACCGGCCACTTTCCGACTACCGCCTGGCCGTGGTCAAAAGCCTGATGCAGGACAACATGGATGCCACGGTGACGCGGGCTTTTGAGAGCAGCCTCAACACCTTGCGGGCCGCCGGGGCGCACATCGACGAGATCGCCCTGAGCGAACTGAACGAGCTGGCCCCCATGATGGCCACAGGTGGCTTCAGCCCAGCCGAGGGCTTCGCCTGGCACCGTGAGTTGCTGGCCCGAGACAGTGCACGCTACGACCCCCGCGTCCTGCAGCGACTGATGCGCGGGTCCGGCATGAAAGCCCATGAATACATGGATTTGGTGCAAGCCCGTCAGCAATGGATTCACCGCGTCGAAAAAGCGCTGACGGGTTACGACGCTGTGCTCTCGCCCACCACACCCATCACCGGCCCAAACATCAGCACCGTGGCCCCAGGCGAGGAGCGTGATCAAGAGTTTTTCAGGGTCAACGGCTTGCTTCTGCGCAACACCAGCGCCGTGAACACACTCGACGGCTGCGGCATCTCCCTGCCCTGCCACGCACCCGGCGAGCTGCCTGTGGGCTTGATGGCCTGGCACGCGGCCATGCACGATGACACCATTTTGCAGCTGGCCTTGCTGCTCGAACCCTTGCTGCAACAGCACTGAAGCCATGCACACCCTGAGCCGCTCACACGCCTGGCCTGCTCTCGGGCCAAGCCAAGTGCGGCAGCTCGAACCTGCGCTGCAGACCCTCAGCGCAACGCCTTTGATGCAAAGCGCGGGTCTGGCCTGCGCCCGACTG
This sequence comes from Limnohabitans sp. 63ED37-2, assembly GCF_001412535.1. Taxonomy (GTDB): domain Bacteria; phylum Pseudomonadota; class Gammaproteobacteria; order Burkholderiales; family Burkholderiaceae_C; genus Limnohabitans_A. The sequence goes on from NZ_CP011774.1 coordinate 1,635,938, forward strand.
GCGCTCGCCGTGGCGCCGCATGCCCGGCGCGTTTGGGTGGCTGCTGGTCCGGGCAACAACGGCGGCGACGGCCTAGAGGCCGCTTTGCTCCTGCACCAATGGGGCAAAGAAGTGGTGGTCAGCCTCGTGAACTCAACCGGACCCGGCCCGGCCGATGCCCGAGCGGCCTTGCAACGGGCACAAGAAGCGGGCGTGCGCATCCAACCGGACGTGCCCACCGAGTGGCTTGCGCAGCTGGACGCGCAGGACCTGTGCATTGACGCCCTGCTGGGCATCGGTGCCACGCGGCCCTTGAGCGCCGATTTGCGGGCCTGCGTGCAGGCCATGCAAAACGGCCAGGCGCCTGTGTTGGCCATCGACGTACCCACCGGGCTGAATCCGCAATCGGGCCAGTGGCTGGGCGGCGACAGCGGGGACGCCATGGCCGTGCATGCCGACCACACACTCAGCCTCATCGCGGTGCAAGCGGGTCTGCTCATGGGGCATGGGCGCGACGCCAGTGGCCAAATCTGGCTCGAAGACTTGGGCTATCGCCCCAGCCAGCACACCGTCCCAGCACTGGCCTGGCTCAATGCACCCTACACATCGGCACCTAAACCCCACGCCATTCACAAAGGCAGCCACGGCGATGTGGCGGTGATCGGTGGCGAAGGCATGGCCACAAACGGCATGGGCATGAGCGGCGCGGCCATTTTGGCGGCCACAGCCGCCTTGAATGCGGGTGCGGGCCGGGTCATTTTGAGTCTGCTGTCCGGCCAGGCCAACGACTACGCCCCGCCCGATGTGATGCAACGCGAATTCAAGCGGCTGGCGCTTGAACAACTGCATGTGGTCTGCGGTTGTGGTGGCGGCACCGCTGTGAATGCACTCTTGCCCGAAGTGCTGCAGCGCAGCAGCGGCCTGGTGCTGGACGCCGATGGCCTCAATGCCGTGGCGCAAGACAGCTCAATGCAAAACGCGCTGCGCCAGCGGGCTGCGCACTCGGCAACACAAGCCACCGTCATCACGCCCCACCCACTTGAAGCGGCCAGACTGCTGGGCTGCAATACGGCCCAGGTGCAAAACGACCGCCTCAAAGCGGCTCAAGAACTGGCCGAGCGCTTCCAATGTTGCGTGGTCCTCAAGGGCTCAGGCACCGTGATCGCCGCGCCCGATCAGACGCCGCGCATCAACATCACAGGCAACGGCCGACTGGCCATTGGTGGCACGGGTGATGTGCTGGCTGGGCTGGTGGGCGCACGCATGGCACAAGGCCCAAACACCCCAGAAGCCGCCTTCGATGCAGCCTGCCAAGCCGTGGCCCAACACGGCCAAGTGGCCGATGGCTGGCCGCCTGGCCAGGCCCTTACCGCCAGCCGACTGGCGAAGCGGCTGGCCTGACAAGCGACCAACCTGAACCGCCTCAGCGCCGAGGCTTCGTGGTCCTGGCACCTTTTTTCTTGGCGGCCGCTTTTTTCACCGAGGCCTTGAGCGCCTGGATGGGCGAGCGGTTGCGCTCGGCATCGGCCAAGCGACGGTCCTGGGCACCCCGCTTTTTGTTGCGCACGCCTTCAGTCGGTGCCGACAAGCCTTTGTCGCGCATGGCCCTCGGCACCAAATCGTCACCCGCCGTCACCAGCCGGAAATCGATCTTGCGCCCATCCAGGTCCACCCGACTGACCTGCACCTGCACCCGGCTGCCAATGGCATAACGGATGCCCGTGCGCTCGCCGCGCAACTCCTGGCGCAACTCGTCAAAGCGGAAATACTCGCCGCCCAGCTCGGTGATGTGCACCAGCCCCTCGACATACAAAGTGTCCAGGGTCACAAAGATGCCGAAGCTGGTGGCCGCAGAGACCACGCCGCTGTATTCCTCACCCAAATGCTCGCGCATGTACTTGCACTTGAGCCAGGCTTCCACATCCCGGCTGGCTTCGTCGGCGCGGCGCTCGTTGGCGCTGCAGTGCAGGCCCGCAGCCTCCCAGGCGCGTTGGTCGGCAGCCGACATGCGCACACGTGGTGCAGACGACTCGGGTGCGTCACCCTTGGCCGCACGGCTTTTCTCCAGCCGTTTGCTGAGCTTGGCATGCGCTTCACCCGGCACAGGCAAGCTGGGCAGTGTGTATTTGCGCTCCAGCAAGATGGCTTTGATCACCCGGTGGACCAGCAAGTCGGGATAACGCCGAATGGGGCTGGTGAAGTGGGTATAGGCCTCGTAGGCCAGACCAAAGTGGCCGCTGTTCACTGGCGTGTAAATGGCCTGCTGCATCGAGCGCAGCAACATGGTGTGGATCTGCTGTGCGTCCGGGCGGTCCTTGGTGGCGAGCGCAATTTTCTGGAACTCGCTGGTGTGCGGCTCGTCGCTGATGCTCATGCCCAAACCCAAGGCCTTGAGGTAATTGCGCAGGATGTCTTTTTTCTCGGCCGTTGGGCCTTCGTGCACTCGGAACAAACCCGGATGCTTGCCCTGCTGGATGAAGTCGGCGCTGCAGACGTTGGCCGCCAGCATGGCTTCTTCAATCAATCGGTGGGCTTCATTGCGCACACGCGGCACGATCTTCTCAATGCGGCCGCTTTCGTCACACACGATTTGTGTTTCGGTGGTTTCAAAGTCCACCGCACCACGCACTGCACGCGAGGCCAGCAAGGCACGGTACACGTCCTGCAGGTTCATCAGGTCGGTCACACGCTCTTTGCGTTTGGCCGCTTCCGGTCCACGGGTGTTGGCCAAAATGGCCGCGACTTCGGTGTAGGTGAAGCGTGCATGGCTGTGCATCACCGCCGGGTAAAACTGGTAGGCGTGCACGTCGCCCTTGGCGTTGACCAGCATGTCGCAGACCATGCACAAACGGTCCACGTCAGGGTTGAGCGAGCACAGGCCGTTGGACAATTTTTCCGGCAGCATCGGGATCACGCGGCGCGGGAAATACACGCTGGTGGCCCGGTCGTAGGCATCGATGTCAATGGCGCTGCCGGTTTGCACATAGTGGCTCACGTCAGCAATCGCCACCAGCAAGCGCCAGCCCTTGCCCCGGCCCACTTTGGCCGGTTCGCAATACACCGCATCGTCAAAGTCGCGGGCGTCTTCGCCATCAATCGTGACCAAGGGCACATCGCGCAGGTCCACCCGGTCTTTACGATCCTTGGCCAGCACCTTGTCCGGCAAACCTTTGGCCTGCTCCAAACAACCCGCAGAGAACTCGTGCGGCACGCTGTACTTGCGCACGGCAATCTCGATCTCCATGCCCGGATCGTCGATCTCGCCCAGCACCTCTTTCACGCGACCGACGGGTTGTCCGAACAAGGCGGGCGGTTCGGTCAACTCGACCACCACCACCTGGCCTGGTTTGGCCGTGCCCGTGGCGCCTTTGGGGATCATCACGTCTTGGCCGTAGCGCTTGTCTTCGGGGGCCACCAGCCACAAGCCACCTTCGTGCAGCAAGCGCCCAATGATGGGATGCTCGGGGCGCTCAACGATCTCGACAATGCGGCCTTCGGGACGGCCCTTGCGGTCCTGGCGCACGATTCGGACCTTCACACGGTCCTTGTGCAAGACGGCACGCATCTCGTTGGGCGACAGGTAAATGTCCGACTCGCTGTTGTCACGGATCAAGAACCCATGACCGTCCCGATGTCCTTGGACACTGCCTTCAATTTCTTCCAGCAAGCCGCTGGGTGGCGCTACTTTTTTGATATACAATCCTTTTATTCCTGAGGCGCCCAGATGGCGGAATTGGTAGACGCACTAGTTTCAGGTACTAGCGAGTAACATCGTGGAGGTTCGAGTCCTCTTCTGGGCACCAATCTTATCGAATCAGATAAGTTAAACACAGCACAAGCCGTTGATTTTTGGTCAACGGCTTTTTTGTTGCCTAAACCACTGTGCGTGGCTTCAAAACCTAACAAAAAGCGGCGCAACCGGGCCAACCGGAGGCTGGCCAGCGGCGCACCGCGCAACATCAAACCGGCACCCCCACCAGGTCGTGACCTTCGACACTGACGATGCGGGCTCGGGTGAATTCACCCACCTTGAGGGTTTTGCTCAATTTTTCCGGTGGCAACAAACGCACCACACCATCGATTTCGGGGGCATCGCCAAAACTGCGGCCAACGCCGCCACGGCGGCCCATGGCTGGGGCACTGTCCACCAGCACCTGCATGGTCGCGCCCAAGCGCTGGCGCAAACGCGCAATTGAGACCTCTTCGGCCACTGCCATGAATCGGGTGCGGCGCTCTTCGCGCAGCGCCTCGGGCAGCATGCCGGGCAAGTCGTTGGCCGTTGCGCCCTTGACCGGGCTGTAGGCAAAACACCCTGCGCGGTCAATCTGCGCTTCGCGCAAAAAGCCCAGCAGGTGCTCAAACTCTTCTTCGGTCTCGCCCGGGAAACCGGCGATGAAGGTGCTGCGAATCACCAACTCGGGACACAACTCGCGCCAGCGCTGGATGCGCTCCAGGTTTTTTTCACCACTGGCTGGGCGCTTCATGCGGCGCAGCACATCGGGGTGGCTGTGCTGAAATGGCACATCCAGATAAGGCAAGACCAAGCCCTGTGCCATCAAGGGGATGATGTCGTCCACGCTGGGGTAAGGGTAGACATAGTGCAAACGCACCCAAGCACCATGCTCGCGAGCCATCTCGCCCAGGGTCTGCACGAGCTCCAGCATGCGGGTCTTGACCGGCTTGCCGTCCCAAAAACCGGTGCGGTATTTCACATCCACACCGTAGGCCGAGGTGTCCTGGCTGATCACCAGCAGCTCTTTCACGCCGCCTTCAAACAAGGCTTTGGCCTCTTTCAGCACATCGCCAATCGGGCGAGAGACCAAGTCGCCACGCATGGACGGGATGATGCAAAACGTGCAGCGGTGGTTGCAGCCTTCGCTGATTTTCAAATACGCATAGTGGCGCGGCGTGAGCTTGAGGCCCGCTTCGCCAAAACCACCGGGCACCAAATCCAGAAAGGGGTCGTGCGGCTTGGGCAGGTGCGTGTGCACCGCGTCCATGACCTCTTGTGTGGCGTGGGGTCCGGTCACGGCCAGCACGCTGGGGTGCATTTCCCGCACCATATTGCCGCCGCCCTCGCCTGTCTTGGCACCCAGGCAACCGGTCACGATCACTTTGCCGTTCTCGTTCAAGGCCTCGGCAATTGTGTCCAGACTCTCCTGGATGGCTTCATCAATGAATCCACAGGTGTTGACGATCACCAGGTCGGCGCCCTCAAAGGTCTTGGAGGTCTGATAGCCCTCGGCGCTCAGCTGGGTCAGGATCAGCTCGGAATCGGTCAACGCTTTGGGGCAACCCAAGCTGACAAAACCCACTTTGGGAGCGGGCTGGCTGGTGGGCAAGGAGGCGGTAGCGGTCATTTCACTCATCCCTCCATTGTCCCTGCAAAAACGACTGGCTTGTGACAAAAGGGCATCCAGCGCCCATCAAGTCCTCAAACCCATGACACCCAAGAGTTGTTCGGTGTTCTTTTGGATCTGCTTTTGCATCTGCTCCTGCATCTGCGTCATCACGTTTTGCGAGGGGTTGGCCAGGCCCGAAAACATGTTGTGCATCATGGGCGTTTGCCACTGCATGAACTGGGCCCACACTTCCGGGCTGAGCGCCGGACTGGATTCGCTGAGCTTGCTTTGCCAATCCATGAAGGACTGCACATGGCTCTCCAAATAAGAACCCATGTGCCCCTGCATGGCATGGCCATAAAAACGGATGATGTTGGACAGCACCGCCTCGCTGAACATGGGCACACCGGCCGATTCCTCTTCCAAAATGATCTGCAGCAGGATGGACCGTGTCAGGTCTTCGCCGGTTTTGGCGTCCACCACCACCATGGGCGATGCGGCCATGACCAGTTTTTTGATCTCGGCGAGCGTCACATAGGTGGAGCTTTGTGTGTCGTACAAGCGCCGATTGGGGTATTTCTTGATGGTGCGCACAGACTGGTGCTCAGCAGCGCTGCCGCTCGCGGCTGGTTTGGTCGACTCGGCTTGGGGCTTGACCGGCACTGAAAACTCCTGATGGGGCACTGCCATTGAAAAATCTGCTGCAATGCAGCATTCTAGGCACACACCCTTGCGATGGATGCCTTGGTTTACCCTGAGCCCGCCAAGACGACTGGGCTGACAAGCCCGTGTTCTTTTTTGTTGCCCATCGCCCCGATCCACCCTCTTTACCTGCGAAAATACAAATCTATGTTCACCGGAATCATCACCGGCGTGGGGCGAATCGTCGCCATCCACGACCTGGGTCGCTCTTTACACCACGGCAAGCGCCTCACCATCGAGGCCCCCGCCGGGTACCTTGACGATGTGGGTCTGGGCGACAGCATCGCCCTGAATGGCGCTTGCATGACCGTCACCACCTTCAACCCCGAGAGCCGCCAATTCACCATCGACATCTCGGCCGAATCGCTGGACAAAACCAGTGGTTTGGACCAGCAAGGCACCGTCAACCTCGAAAAAGCACTGCGTGCCCACGACCGCCTGGGCGGCCACATCGTGTCCGGCCATGTGGATGGCGTGGGGCAAATCAGCCATTTCAAACAAATCGGTGAAAGCTGGGAATTGCGCGTCCTGGCCCCACACGCGCTGGCCAAATACCTGGCCTACAAAGGCTCGATCACCGTCAATGGCGTGAGCCTCACCGTCAACCGCGTGACCGATCTGGCCGATGGCTGCGAGATCAGCATCAACCTGATTCCCCACACCGTGGACAACACCGCCCTGGGCAGCCTGAAAGCAGGCAGCCGGGTCAACCTCGAAATCGACACCGTGGCCCGTTATGTTGAGCGCATGCTCAGCGCAGGCCTGATCCAGAAAGACTCTGCATGAACGCCCCTGCGCAACTGACACCCGTGGCGATTTCGCCCGTCGAAGACATCGTCGCCGAGATGAAAGCCGGTCGCATCGTGATCCTGGTCGACGAAGAAGACCGCGAAAACGAAGGCGACTTGGTGTTGGCGTCTGACCATGTCACGCCCGAAGCCATCAATTTCATGGCCCGATTTGGCCGGGGCCTGATTTGCCTGACACTCACCCGTGAACGCTGCGAATTCTTGAAGCTGCCGCCCATGGCCGCCCGCAACGGCACCGTCTACAGCACGGCGTTTACCGTGTCGATTGAAGCCGCCGAAGGCGTGACCACCGGCATTTCTGCCGCTGACCGCGCCCGCACGGTACAAGTGGCCGTCGCCAAAGCCAGCCAGCCCACCGATTTGGTGCAACCCGGCCACATCTTCCCGCTGCAAGCGGTCGACGGCGGCGTGCTCATGCGCGCGGGCCACACCGAAGCCGGTTGCGACCTGGCCGCCATGGCCGGTTGCAGCCCTTCGTCGGTGATCTGCGAGATCATGAAAGACGACGGCACCATGGCCCGCCTGCCCGACTTGCAACTGTTTGCAGCAGAGCACGGCCTGAAAATCGGCACCATTGCCGACCTGATCGAATACCGCAGCCGCAACGAATCGCTCGTCGAGCGCATTGGCAGCCGCAGCCTGCAAACCGCCCACGGCGAATTCACCGCCCACGCTTTTCGCGACCAGCCCAGCCAAACCGTGCACCTGGCCCTGGTCAAAGGCCAATGGTCGGCCGACTCAGAGGTTGCGGTGCGCGTGCACGAGCCGCTGTCGGTACTCGACGCGCTGGAAGTCAACCGCGCCATGCACTCCTGGAGCCTGGACGCGAGCCTGAGCTACATCAACGCCCAAGGCTGTGGCGTGGCCGTGCTGCTCAACTGCGGCGAATCGGCCGACCAGTTGCTGGCCCAGTTTGAAGGCCGCGCCCGCTCGGCCCAGGCGCCCGAGCGCGGCAAGATGGACCTGCGCACCTACGGCGTGGGCGCACAAATTTTGCGCGAATGCGGCGTGCACAAAATGCGCCTCATGGGCCAGCCGCGCCGCATGCCCAGCATGACCGGCTACGGCCTCGAAATCACCGCTTACATCCCCAAGGAATAAACATGCAAGGCGCCAACCAAGGCCAGGCCGAAGAACTCGACGGCCAATTTCTGCACATCGGCATCGTGCAAGCCCGCTTCAACGAAGACATCACCAACGCCCTGGCCAAAGCCTGCATCGAAGAACTCGAAGCCTTGGGTGTGACCAGCATCGACCACGTCATGGTGCCCGGCGCTTTGGAAGTGCCTGTGGCCCTGCAGGCCATGGCCGAGCGGGCCGAATACGACGCATTGATTGCGCTGGGCTGCATCATCCGCGGCGAAACTTACCACTTTGAGCTGGTGGCCAACGAATCCGGCGCAGGTGTAAGCCGCGTGGCGCTGGACTACAACCTGCCCATCGCCAACGCGATCTTGACCACCGAAAACCTGGAACAAGCCATCGCCCGCCAAACCGACAAAGGCCGCGACGCAGCCCGCGTGGCGGTCGAGATGGCCTGCATCATGGACGACCTGTCGGCCGACATGGCCGAGCTGGCCGATGATTTTGACGACGAAGAGACCACCCGATGACCGAAGCCACATCCACACCGGTCACCACAGACGCAGGCCAAAAGCCTGCCGCTGGCACCCGCAAATCCTCGGCCAAACCCGCCCGCAGCCGCTCGCGTGAGTTTGCTTTGCAGGCGCTTTATCAGCACCTGGTGGGCCGCAACGAAGCGGCTGACATCGACGTCTTTACCCGCGACCTCTCAGGCTTTCACAAAGCCGACTCGGCCCACTACGACGCCCTGCTTTACGGCTGCGTCGAGCAAGCCCAAGCGCTGGACGCCCTGATCGCCCCCAAGTTGGACCGCAGCTTTGCCGAAATCTCACCCGTTGAGCGGGCCATCATGTGGATTGGCGTGTATGAAATGCAGCACTGCCTCGATGTGCCTTGGCGCGTCGTGCTCAACGAGTGCATCGAGCTGGCCAAAGACTTTGGCGGCACAGACGGCCACAAATACGTGAACGCCGTGCTGAACGGCTTGGCGCCCGAACTGCGCAGCGCTGAAGTGCAAGCCGACCGCCAATCCGGTCGCGCCAAATAAGCCAGACAACCATGCGCATCTCCGAGCGTGCCGAACGCATTGAACCGTTTTATGTGATGGAGGTGGCCAAAGCCGCCTCGCAAAAAGCCCGCGAAGTTGCGCACACCGACCGGCCCGTGGTGTTCCTGAACATTGGCGAGCCCGACTTCACCGCCCCGCCCCGCGTGCAAGCTGCAGCTCAAGCAGTTGTCGCATCTGGACAAACCCAATACACCCCCGCTTTGGGCCTGGACGCCCTGCGACAGGCCATCAGCGGCTGGTACACGCAGCGCTTTGGCTTGCAGGTGCCCGCCAGCCGCATCGTGGTCACCGCGGGTGCGTCGGCCGCTTTGCAATTGGCCTGCCTGGCGCTGATTGACCGGGGCGATGAAATCCTCATGCCCGACCCCAGCTACCCCTGCAACCGCCACTTTGTGAGCGCAGCAGAAGGCACCGCGGTCTTGTTGCCCACCACAGCCGAAGAGCGCTTTCAACTCAGCGCCGCCAAAGTGGCCTCTGCTTGGGGGCCCCAAACCCGTGGCGTTTTGCTGGCCTCGCCCTCTAACCCCACCGGCACCTCGATTGACCCGACAGAGCTGGCCCGCATCATCGATGTGGTGCGCAGCCACGGCGGCATCACCCTGATCGACGAGATTTACCTGGGCCTGAGCCACGACGACCAGTTCGGTCAAAGCGCCCTGACCTTGGGCGACGACGTCATCAGCATCAACAGCTTCAGCAAATACTTCAACATGACCGGCTGGCGCTTGGGCTGGCTGGTGGTGCCCGAGCAGCTCACGCCCGTGCTGGAGCGCCTGGCGCAAAACCTCTTCATTTGCGCGAGCAGCGTGGCCCAGCATGCGGCCCTGGCCTGCTTTGAGCCCGAGAGCCTGGCCGAATACGAACGCCGCCGTGCCGAGTTCAAAGCGCGGCGCGACTACTTCATCCCCGCCCTGAACGACTTGGGCCTGACCGTCCCCGTAGCCCCCGATGGCGCGTTTTACGCCTGGGCTGACTGCACGGCGGCTTGCCAAAAGCTGGGCCTCAAAGACAGCTGGGACTTCGCCTTTGCCGCGCTGGAAAACGCCCATGTGGCCATCACGCCGGGGCGCGACTTTGGCACCGACCAAACCGCCCGCTTTGTGCGTTTTTCCACCGCCAACTCGATGGCTGAGTTGCAAACCGCCATCGCCCGCCTCAAAGCCTGGTTGCAGCCATGAACAGCAGCAACAAGCCCAGCATTTTTGAACACCCGATCCGCATCTATTGGGAAGACACCGACGCGGGCGGCATCGTGTTTTATGCCAACTACCTCAAATTTTTTGAGCGTGCACGCACCGAATGGTTGCGTGCTTTGGGCTTTGGGCAACAGGTGTTGCGTGACGAGTCGGGCGGCATGTTTGTCGTGTCCGAGACAGCCGTCAAATACCACTCGCCCGCCCGGCTGGACGACACGCTGATCGTGACGGCCGAACTGCAACACGGCGGCAAAGCCAGCCTGACCATTGCCCAGCGCGCCTATTTGCGCGCCGAGGGCCAAACCGACCGACTTTTGGCCGAAGGCACCATACGCCTGGGCTGGGTCGACAGCCACACCTTGAAACCTGGCCGCATCCCGGCCCCTGTTCTGGAAGCCCTCAAATGAACCAAGACATGTCCATCGTCTCGCTGCTGCTGGAAGCCAGCTTTGTCGTACAACTGGTGGTGCTGACTTTGCTGGGCATCTCGGTGTCCAGTTGGGCCGCCATCGTGCGCAAGATCATGGCCATCAAGCGCATCAAAAGCCTCAACGAAGAGTTTGAGCGTGTCTTTTGGTCAGGCACCAGCCTGAACGAGCTGTTCAACGCGGCCAGCCAAAACGCCAAGTTGTCCGGCCCGATGGAACGCATTTTCGCCAGTGGTATGCGCGAATACCAAAAACTGCGTGAACGCCGCATCAGTGACCCCGGCACCTTGCTCGACGGCGCACGCCGCGCCATGCGGGCCAGCTTCCAGCGCGAAATGGATGTCGCCGAATCCCAGCTGGCCTTCCTGGCATCGGTGGGCTCCATCTCGCCCTATGTGGGCCTGTTTGGCACGGTTTGGGGCATCATGCACGCCTTCACCGGCCTGGCCAGCTTGCAGCAAGTGACCTTGGCGGTCGTGGCACCGGGCATTGCCGAAGCGCTGGTGGCCACGGCCATTGGCTTGTTTGCCGCCATCCCTGCCGTGCTCGGCTACAACCGCTTCTCACACGACGTGGACCGCATCGCCATCAAGCTCGAAACCTTCATCGAAGAGTTCTCCAACATCCTGCAACGCAGCCTGGGCTCGGCTGGTACCAGCGGCTCGGCCTCTGGCCATTGAAGGAGAGCGCCATGCCTGCTGTTTCATCCCGCGGCCGTGGACGCCGCACCATCGCCGAAATCAACATGGTGCCCTTCATCGACGTGATGCTGGTGCTGCTCATCATCTTCATGGTCACGGCCCCCATGATCACCCCCAGCATGGTAGACCTGCCCAGTGTGGGCAAAGCTGCCAAACAACCCGATCAAGTGGTACAGGTGGTGATTCAGAAAGACGAACGTTTGGAACTGGTGAGCAATGGCAAGACCGACAGCGCCACATTGGCCAGCGTAGCGCCCAGCGTCAAACGCCTGGTGGGCGACAGCGAGAACACGGCCGTGGTCATCAGCGCAGACCGCACCGTCAAATACGAAACCGTGGTCCAGGTCATGGACAGCCTGCAGCGTGCGGGTATCTCCCGTGTGGGCCTGTCGGTGCAACTGGCCCCCTGAAAGACCTTGACGTGAGCGCATTGCCTGCCCCGCACCTGGAGTTCGCCCCGCCCCCCCGCCGGGCATGGGTCGCGCCTGGGCGGTCGCCGGTGCTGCGCACCTGGTGTTGTTTCTGGCGCTAGGCCTGGCCACCGCATGGAAAACGCAACCTCAAACCCTGCAAGCCGAAGCCGAATTGTGGTCGGCCGTGCCTCAAGCGGCTGCGCCTCGCCTGCAAGAGCCCCCTCCCCCGCCTCCCGAACCGGAACCGGAACCCGAGCCCCGCCGCGAGCCCCCAGCCAAGCCCTCTAAACCCGCTCCGGAACCAGCGCCTGACAACAGCCTTCGCGACGCCCAAATTGCGCTCGAAAAGAAAAAACAGGAAGAGCTGAAAAAGAAAGAAGCCGCCGAGCGCCAGCGCAAAGCCCAGGAAAAGAAGAAAAAAGAGGCCGAAGAAAAAGCCGCCAAGGACAAGGCTGAAAAGGAAAAGGCCGCCAAAGAAAAAGCCCTCAAAGAGAAAGCGGAACAAGACAAAAAAGAGCAAGACAAGAAGAAAGCCGCCGAAAAAGCCAAGGCCGACGAGAAAAAACGCCAGCAGGAGCAAGCCCAAAAAGCCAAACAAGACAAGGCCGATGAAGCTCGGGCGGAGGCTCTGCGCCAAGAAAATCTTCAACGCATGCAAGGCATGGCGGGTGCATCGGGCGGACCCAACGCCACAGGCACCGCCCTCAAATCCTCGGGCCCATCGGCCAGTTATGCCGGCCGCTTGGTGGGCCGCATCAAACCCAACATCACCTACCCAGGTGATGTTGTGGGCAACCCGCGTGCCGAGGTGGAAGTGCGTGTGGCCCCCGATGGCACCATCACCAGCCGCCGAATCGTACAGTCCAGCGGCAACAAGGCCTGGGACGATGCCGTGCTGCGGGCCATCGACAAAACCGAAATCCTGCCCAAAGACACCGATGGCCGGGTGCCACCTTTGATCGTCTTGGGTTTCCGACCCTCCGATTGACCGCCAGATCACGCGTGCGCCTTCGCCCAAAAAGATTGCCTCCAGGCATTTCCGGGTGAACCCCTCCCAAGACACCCGCCGTGGAGGGGTGTCAAGCTTGGGCGCGATCTGCCGATACCAACAAGGTGTCATTTCCTTTTCAGGCCCGACAACAGGGCTGATCCACAGCGTTCCAGGACTAACAACATGCTGAAAATTGCGGGTATATGCTTGGCCACCACCGGGCTCGTTCTGTTTTCAAGCCCCACATGGGCCCAAGGCAGTCCTGCCAAAGGTTGTTTTGTTGCCCATTTCAAATCCCTGGCCTTGAAAACCCACAACCCACAACAGCGTGCCGAATTGGCCGAAAAGTGGCTGAAACAAAACACGCCCAGTTGTACCCAAGTGCAACTGTCTTCGATGCAAGCCAACAGCCCCAATTGGCTGGGCACCGCTTTGACCCATGACATCTCATCCATCCTGGAAGGTGCGATTGAAGCCAGCATTGCGGGCAACCCTGAGTTGATGGGGCGTCTTTACGAATCGGTTGGCAAAGAAGGCCAAAGCGGCAGCGTCACGATGACCGACCCCGTGGCCAGAGCCCCCGTGGTTCAGCCCATGGTCAACAATGGCGTGATCGCAGGCAGCGCGAACTACGGCACGATGTCGGGCAACACCAACGTGAACCCAACCACGAACAACCTGAGCAACACCAACAGCAACTCCAATACCGCGGCCAGCAGCACCGTCAACGATTCTCCCAACACGACGGTCGTTCAGGGCGCAGCCGCCACCGCGGCTGCTACTGGCAGACCTTCGGCGCCGCGCTGAGTGCCAAAGCCCACGCGGGTCACAACCTGGCCCTGATCCCCATCCCTGCCGTGGTCTGAGCACAAGCGAGGGCGGTCAAAGACAGAGCGCCGCCTCAGTCGTAAACAATCTGCGCCAGGCCTTGATCGGCCTGCGCCATCCAACTGGCCAAGGCGGCGTCGGTCGGGAAGAATTTGGCGGTATCGCCCAGCGCCAGCTCGGCGCGGGCGGCCAGTTGGTCCTTGCTGCGCTCCAGCACCAAGCGCACAGGCAGCCCGCGTACCAAGTCACCGTGCTCGGTCTGCTCGCGTTGCGCGGGGAACTCTTTGACGATGCGGGCGATGTCTGGCGCACGGCCATTCACCGCGACACGCAGGTACTTGCCGAAGCGGCAACGGGCCGCAGCCAGGTCCATGATCTGCTCGATCTTGAGACGGAAACCGCCTGAAAAACGGTCGGCCTGCATCTTGGCCGTGACGATGATGAGCTCGTCGTCTTTGAGCAAATGTTTGGCCGAATTGATCAGCGCTTCGTCGGCCGTGGCTTCCAACATGCCCGATTTGTCGTCCAACTTGAAAATGGCCACCTTGCCCCGCTGGCCGTTGATGATGCGCAAGTCGCTCACGATGCCCGCCAAGACCATGGACTCGCGGCTGTCGATCAGGTCGTCGATTTTGCGGCGGGCAAACTGGCGCACTTCCCGCTCGACCGCGTCGAACAAATGCCCGGACAGGAAAAATCCCACTGCGGTTTTCTCGAGCAGCAAGCGCTCTTTGATGCCCCAGGGCATGACCTCGACCAACTCGGGCTCTTGGGTGCTCGAGCCGTGGGAGTCGTCGCCCAGCATGTCGAACAAACCCCCTTGGTTGACGTTGGCGGTGGTGGCCGCAGAAAACTCAAACGCCCGGTCGATGCTGGCCGACAAAGCGGCGCGGTTCATGTGCAAGGAGTCAAAAGCCCCGGCCTTGATGAGCGCGTCCACCGTGCGTTTGTTGATTCGGGTGCGGTCCACTCGCACGGCGAAATCAAACAGGCTGGTGAAGGGTCCGCCCTGTTCGCGGGCCGCCACGATGGCATCAATGGCCTGCTGACCCGTGCCCTTGATGGCGCCCAGACCATAACGAATGATCTTGTCGGTCACTGGCTCAAAGCGGTGTGTACCCCGGTTCACGTCGGGCGGGTCAAAGCGGATGCCGAATTTGAGCGCGTCTTCGTGCAGCACCTTGAGCTTGTCGGTGTCGTCCATTTCCACCGTCATGTTGGCGCAGAAGAACTCGGCGGTGTAGTGCACCTTGAGCCAACCCGTGTGGTAGGCCAGCAGCGAGTAAGCGGCGGCGTGTGACTTGTTGAAGCCATAGCCCGCAAATTTTTCCATCAGGTCAAAGACCTCGTCGGCCTTGTCCTGCGGGATGTTGTGTGTGGCCAAAGCGCCCGCGCGGAATTTTTCGCGGTGCTCAGCCATTTCTTCGGCTTTTTTCTTGCCCATGGCGCGGCGCAGCAAGTCGGCGCCGCCCAGCGAGTAACCGCCCAGAATCTGCGCGGTCTGCATCACCTGCTCTTGGTAAACCATGATGCCGTAGGTTTCGCTCAGCATCTGCGCCACCGCCGGGTGCGGGTACTCCACCGGCTCGCGTCCGTGCTTGCGGGCCACAAAGCTGGGGATCAGATCCATGGGGCCCGGACGGTACAAGGCGTTGAGCGCAATCAGATCTTCAAGGCGGCTGGGCCGCGCATCGCGCAGCATGCCTTGCATGCCGCGGCTTTCAAACTGGAACACGGCCTCGGTTTTACCGTCCGAGAACAATTTATAAGTTGGCGCGTCGTCGAGCGGGATGTTTTCAAAGGCGAAGTTTTCCTGGCCTTTGTGGCGCTTGATGATGAACTCGCGGGCGATCTCCAAAATGGTGAGTGTGGCCAAGCCCAAGAAGTCGAACTTCACCAAACCGGCCGCTTCCACGTCGTCCTTGTCGTACTGGCTCACCGCCGATTCGCTGCCGGGCTGCTGGTAGAGCGGGCAAAAGTCGGTGAGCTTGCCCGGCGCGATCAGCACACCCCCAGCGTGCATGCCCACGTTGCGGGTCATGCCTTCCAGTTTTTGCGCCAACTCGATCAGCGTCTTCACATCCTCTTCGCGCTCGATGCGTTCGGCCAAAATGGGCTCCATGGCGATCGCGTAGTTGTTTTTATCGCCTTCTTTGGGCGTAGCAGGCGGATACTGCAGCGTGACCGACATGCCAGGCTTATTGGGAATGAGCTTGCTGATGCCGTCGCAAAAGGTGTAGCTCATGTCAAGCACACGGCCCACATCGCGAATGGCCGCACGCGCGGCCATGGTGCCAAAGGTCACGATCTGACTGACCGCTTCGCGCCCGTATTTTTGCTTCACATACTCGATCACACGATCGCGGTTGGTCTGGCAAAAATCGATGTCGAAGTCGGGCATCGACACCCGCTCGGGGTTCAAAAAACGCTCGAACAGCAAGTTGTATTGCAAGGGGTCCAGGTCGGTGATCTTGAGGGCGTAGGCCACGAGCGAGCCCGCACCCGAACCCCGGCCAGGCCCCACCGGGCAGCCATTGTTCTTGGCCCATTGGATGAAGTCGCCCACGATGAGGAAGTAACCCGGAAAGCCCATCTTCAAGATGGTGTTCAACTCGAACTCCAGCCGGTCCACATAGCGTTGGCGTTCGGCCTCGCGCTTGGCCGCATCGGGGTACAGGTGGACCAAACGCTCTTTCAGGCCTTCGTGCGAGACATGGCGGAAATACTCGTCCACCGACATGACCACACCAGCAACCGGTGGAATCGGGAAATTGGGCAGCTGCGGCTTGCCCAGGACCAAGGTCAGGTTGCAGCGCTTGGCGATTTCCAAGGTGTTGGCAATGGCACTGGGCACATCGGCGAACAAGGCGGACATTTGCGCCGCCGATTTGAAATACTGCTCCCGGGTGAAGCGCCGCACCCGTCGCGGGTTGGCCAAAATTTCGCCTTCGGACACACAGACCCGGGCCTCATGCGCCTCGTAATCTTCAGGGCTGTGAAATTGCACCGGGTGGGTGGCCACCACCGGCAAACCCAAACGAGCGGCCAGCGCCACGGCGCCCGCCACCTGTGGCTCGTCTTCAGGACGACCCGCGCGTTGCAACTCCAGATAAAAACGGTGTGGAAAGATCGAACCCAACTGCAGCGCCACGTCGGCGGCCTTGTCGGTATCGCCTTGCACGATGGCCTGGCCCACAGGACCGGCTTGCGCACCCGAGAGCAAAATCAAACCATCAGACAGTTCCTTGAGCCAGGCCAGCTTGACCACGGCCACGCCCTTGACGATGTTTTGCGTCCAGGCACGGGCCAGCAGCTCGCACAGGTTCAGGTACCCGGTGTGGTTTTGCACCAAGAGCACCACCCGGCTGGTGACCCCAACGTCGCCCCCCAGGCCTTCGAGGTGGATTTCGGCCCCAATGATCGGCTTGACCCCTTTGCCACGACCTTCCTTGTAGAACTTGACGGTGCCAAACAGGTTGCTCAGGTCGGTGATGGCCAGCGCAGGCTGGGCGTCCTTGGCCGCGATCTTGACCACATCGTCGATGCGGCAAGTGGCGTCAACGACGGAAAATTCGGTGTGAAGGCGCAGGTGAACAAACATAGCCTGCCATTGTAGAAGGTGGCCCTGCGGCAAAAGGTGTGCGTTTCAGTCGCGCAAGACCTGCAGCACCTCAGATCTGAATTCGCGCCCATAAAGAATCAACACCACCAAGGCGGTGGCCAAGACCAGCGCCAGCGGTGAAAAAAACCAGGCCATGGCCGCAAAAGAAAAGTAATAGGCCCGCAAACCATCGTTGAAAGTCTCGGCGGCGGCACTGACCAAATTGCCCGCCCGCTGGGCGTAGTGTTGGCGATCTGACTCACCACTGGCAAAAGATTCTGGCGGCGGCATGCCACCAATGATCAGGGCGACAAATGTGTATTGCCGCATCGACCAAGAAAACCGGAAAAAGGCGTACACAAAAATGCCCACCAGCACCAAAATTTTCAGCTCAAACACCAACAAGGGTGTGGGCTGGGCAAAGGGAATTTCGCCCACCAACTCGGCTGCTTTGTTGGTGGTGCCCAGCAAAGCAAACAGACCACCGATGATGATGATGCTGGTTGATGAAAAAAACGCCGGGGTTTGAGAGAGGTTCTGGGTGATCAGGCCATCGAGCATGCGCGGATCTCGCGCCGTGGTTTGAAGCATCCACTTCTGACGGTACTGGTTGGTGGTGGCGATCAGACTTTGGTCGCGCTTGCCGCGAATGCGGGCAAACCATGCGTAACCCACCCACAAAGCAAAAAAAGAAAACAGTGCCAGCCAATCGGCCCAGGGCAGCATGGAGATGATTTTCATGTCGCCATCCTAGCAAGTGAGGAGGGCTATCGGTCACCCCATGACCGTTTCCCATTAAAAAAGCCGGTGCGATCGCCATCGCACCGGCTTTTTCAGTCTCACAGAAGCCGATCAGCCGCGCAGCTTGGCTGCCACAGCAGCAACACGCTCGCCGTAGGCTTTGGCGGTGTCCAAATCGCCCTGGGGGATGTCTTCGGCGGGGCTGGTCGGGCCCACTTGCGCCATCACGCCGGAGTTGGAGCCGATGCGGTTGATGGTGCCATCGTTCATGGCGGGCTGACCCACCCAAATCATGCCTTGCTGCTGGGACAAGGTGATGAAGTACTGGATGGTCGACAGTTTGTCGCCGCTGGGGCTGGCCGAGATGGTGAAGCCGCCAGCCACTTTGTCTTTCCAAGCGCTGGTGAACCAACGCTTGGAGGTGGCGTCTGCAAATTTTTTGAACTGCCACGAAGCCATGCCCATGTAAGTGGGCGAACCGAAGATGATCGCGTCGGCCGCGTCCAGGGCTGCCCAATCGGCGTCGGTGATGTTGCCATCGGCGTCAATGGCGATCACTTGCGCGTTGGCGCCTTGGGCCACAAATTGGGCCACACGTTGGGTATGGCCGTAGCCGGAATGGTAGACAACAATGGTTTTAGCCATGAGAAAACTCCTTCTATAAAAAGACAGTGGGAAAAAAATTCAAGCGGCCAGATCGAACACCAGGACTTCGGCGTCCTGGCCATCGCTCAAGGCCAACGAAGACTCGGCTTGCAGCATCGCCGCGTCGCCCGCCATCAGTGCTTGTCCATTGACCTGCAGCGCACCGCGCACCAAAAAAACATAGGCTTTGCGGGACGGGTTCAAGGGCAGGACGGCCTTTTCAGAACCATGGAACAGGCCTGAGTACATGCGGGCATCGGCGTGGATTTCAACCGTGTGCGCGGCCGCATGGGCGTCCGATGCAGGCGCAGCCACCAAAGCCAGTTGCCCACGCTTGGCGCTCTCGGGCACCGACTTTTGCTCGTAACTGGGGGGGATGCCCCTCACATTGGGTTCAATCCAAATTTGCAAAAAGTGGGTTGGCTCGCCTTGGGCATGGTTGAACTCGCTGTGTTGCACGCCTGTGCCTGCACTCATGCGCTGAACATCACCAGGTGGAATGCCCTTGACGTTGCCCATGCTGTCTTGGTGGGCCAAATTGCCCGACAGCACGTAGCTGATGATTTCCATGTCCCGGTGGCCATGCGTTCCAAAACCGGTACCGGGGTCGATGCGGTCTTCGTTGATGACGCGCAGGTTGCCAAAACCCATGTGGGCCGGGTCAAAGTAGTTGGCAAAAGAAAAGCTGTGATACGACTTGAGCCAGCCGTGGTCGGCGTAGCCACGTTCCTTGGATTTGCGCAGGGTGAGCATGGTTTTGTTCCTCGTGTGTGTTTGAGCTTCTTCTTGGACTTCTTATTGGGCTTCTTTACAGCCCTCCAAAGATGACTGAACTTTAGCGACCGTCATGCCCAGAAGCGTTGCGGCTGTTTGGTGGCATCATTCAAAATATTTCAACGATGTAACAACAATCATGCAAACCCCACGCGACTGGCTGACCCCTGAAGCCTTGAAGATGCTGCAAACCATTGGCCAACATGGCAGCTTTGCCGCGGCCGCCCGCGCCCTCAACCTGGTGCCCAGTGCCCTGACCTATCGGGTGCGCCAAATCGAAGACGCGCTGGATGTGCTGCTGTTCGACCGCAGTGCCCGCCAAGCCGTGCCCACAGCCGCAGGTCGCGAATTGCTGCGCGAAGCCAGCCGTTTGCTGGACGACATGGACGCCGTAGCCAACCGCGTGCGCCGTGTCGCCACAGGGTGGGAGGCGGTGTTCACCGTGGCGGTCGACAGCATCGTCTCGCGCAGCGTGGTCATGGATTTGTGTGCCAGTTTCCTGGCGCTGGGTGCGCCCACACGCTTGCGGCTGCGCTACGAAACACTGTCGGGCACCTTGGCCGCGCTCACCTCGGGACAGGCTGACCTGGCCCTGGGTGTGGTGCTGGAGCCGGGTCTGAAAACCGACATCCGGCACGCGGTGCTGGGCGAGATTGCTTTTGTGTTTGCGGTGGCCCCGCACCACCTGCTGGCCCAAGCCCCCGAGCCGCTGGGGGACGCCGCCCTGCAACAGCACCGCGCCGTGGCTGTGGCCGACTCGGTCAGCCGAGGCACGGGCTTGACGATTGGGCTGCAAGGCGGGCAAGACGTGTTCACCGTGCCCGACATGCCCAGCAAACTCGAAGCCCAATTGCGCGGTCTGGGCGGCGGTTTTTTGCCCGAAACGCTGGCGCGTCCCTACATCGACTCTGGCCAACTGGTGGCCAAGCAAGTTCACACCCCCCGCAGCAACACCTGCCACCTGGCCTGGCGCGACACCCCACAAACGCCCGCCGGACAAGCCCTGCGCTGGTGGCTAGGTCAGTTGGAGCGGCCCGCCACACGCGAGGCCTTATTGCGCCCTGTGCACCGGGTGTGAAAACAGCCTCACCCAACAGACATCGGGGATAACCCACCCATGCCGTTCCAAAGCCCTTTTCTCAGCTAAAGTGAACCCATGAACACACCACACATCGCCATCATCGGTGTCGGCATGGCCGGCGTCACCTGCGCACGCACCTTGCGTCAAGCCGGACACAACGTCACCCTGTTTGAAAAAAGCCGAGGCCTGGGCGGGCGCATGTCCACCCGCGCCAGCGTGTTTGGCAGTTTTGACCATGGCGCCCAGTACTTCACCGTGCGTGACCCGCGCTTTGAGCTGGCCTTGGCCACCGCCCCCGGCGTGTGCAAACCCTGGAGCGCCAACGCCGTGCGTGTGCTCGACCCCAATGGCCGCGTGATCGAAGCTGGTCTGCCCGGCGGCGAGCGCCACTGGGTGGCCACACCCGGCATGAATGGCCTGGTCAAAGCCTGGGCCACACCCTTGGTGGAAGACGGTAATGTGCAACTGCAAACCCGCGTGACACACATCTCACCCGACCCGCTCATGAAAAACGGCTGGCAACTGCACACCGAAAGCGACGACGGTGGTCAGCACATCTACGCGGGTTTTGACAAAGTCATCCTGGCCATTCCGCCCGCCCAAGCACAGGCCCTGCTGGAAGCCTCAGGACAAAGCGCCTTGGCCGAACCACTGAAAGCGGTGCGGGTCGACCCCTGCTGGACTTTGATGCTGGCCTACCCACAGGCCGTGCAACCCGGCTTGATCACCATCGGACCGCAGTGGAACGCCGCCCGCAGCACACACCACCGCATCGCCTGGATGGCGCGTGAATCGTCCAAACCCGGGCGCGAGCGCATCGAACGCTGGACCGTGCAGGCCAGTGCCCCCTGGTCGGCCGAGCACGTCAACGATTCGCCCGATCGCGTCAAAGGCAAACTCATCAAGGCCTTTGCCGAAATCACCGGCATCCGTGTCACGCCGGACCACGCCGAGGTGCACCGCTGGTTGTATGCCAAAACCGCCAAGCCTTTGGGCCAAAGCTTCATGTGGTCCAAAGCCCAAGGCATCGGCCTGTGCGGCGACTGGTGCCTGGGCCACCGGGTGGAAGACGCTTTTGTTTCGGGCCTGGAGCTGGCCTTGGCGGTGCTGCAAAAGCGCTGATCACCCCCCGTGAAGCGGCATGGCTGAGGTTTACACAGGCCGGTTTGCGCCTTCGCCAACCGGCCTTTTGCATGCCGGCTCGCTGGTCGCAGCGCTGGCCAGTTGGCTGGACGCCCGCGACCATGGCGGCCGCTGGCTCGTGCGCATGGAAGACGTGGACACCCCCCGCTGCGTGCCCGGTGCGGACCAGGCCATCTTGCATCAACTGGCGC
Organism: Limnohabitans sp. 63ED37-2; assembly: GCF_001412535.1. Classification (GTDB taxonomy): domain Bacteria; phylum Pseudomonadota; class Gammaproteobacteria; order Burkholderiales; family Burkholderiaceae_C; genus Limnohabitans_A. Next base: position 1,657,655 of record NZ_CP011774.1, read on the forward strand.
GCTGTGGGCTCACGCCCGATGGCCCTGTGTTGTGGCAAAGCCAGCGTGGCGCCGCGTATGAACAAGCCCTGCAACACCTGGTGCACCAAGGCTGGGCCTACCCCTGCGGCTGCTCGCGCAAAGACATTGAATCGGCCCAAACCGTGGCTCGGCACCGAGCCGCCGTCTACCCCGGCACCTGCCGAGAGGGCCTCCAGGGCAAACCCGCACGCGCCTGGCGGCTGAATGTGCAGGCCGTACAAAAAGATTTGGGTCTGCCTGCGGTCACACCATGGCACGACCGCCGCTTGGGGCCACAACAACAAAACGTGGCCGAAGAAGTGGGTGACTTTGTGCTGCGCCGCGCAGACGGTCTGTGGGCCTACCAGTTGGCGGTGGTGGTGGACGATGCCGAGCAAGGCATCACCCATGTGGTTCGGGGCCAGGACCTGGCCGACAACACGGCGCGGCAAATGGTGCTGCAACGCGCCTTAGGCCTGCCCACCCCCCAATACCTGCACACGCCCTTGGTGCTGGGGGCAGATGGCGACAAACTCAGCAAACAGAACGGGGCCGGGGCGCTGGACCTGTCAGACCCTTGGGCTACCCTGGCGCAGGCAGCGCAGGTGCTCGGCTTGCCTGCCCAAGCTCCGCTGGACCAACTCCTGACGCAGGCACAGTCAGACTGGCGCCGCTTCTTTTTCTCGCGCACGGACTGAACCCATTGGGCGCAGGGCCATCGGCACGCGCCGGCGAAAAAGCGTGGCAACTGACTTCTTTGGCGTTCATAAGTACAAAAATTGCCAGGACCTCCACAGGTAAAATCAAAACCTTTGCTGCCAAGGGCAGTCCATGAAGCGAGCGCTTGGCGCCCGTTGCCACAAGAGCCTTCGGCTCTGCTTGTCCGATTCAACACCCAGACACACCCATGACGCGAGCCCAGCCGCGTGCCAGCGTTTACAGCGCCAGCCTGGTGCGTTTTCTGACCGAAAACGCCATGCTCAGCCCTGCCCGGCCGACAGAACAGGTCGGACAAAAACTCGGCGACTGGTTGGATTTTCGTCAGGCCATTGCCCTGCACAGCGTGCTGAACCCTGAGCCTGCAAACGCGCCACATTCCAAGGCGCTGCCAGCCCCCGCATCACGCCAAAGCCTGATCGCCCCCGAGGCCTTGACCAGGCACTTCACCCACGTTCGTGCCCAGTTGGTCGAGTCCATCACCCAAGGCGCACCTGCGGGTTCGGGCCTGGCACGCATCGACATGCCCGCCCCGGTTTTGGACGAACCGCTGGACATCAAAACCGCCTTTGAGCCTTACCGCCGATTTGTGGCCGCACACCAGCGTCAAATGGAAAGCACCGTGCGCAGCTTGCGGTCCCGGTTGCGCCAGCAGCTCAGCCAGCGCGGCAGCGCAGCGCAGCAGCTGGCCGCACTCGATGCGGCTTTTGAAAACATCCTGGTCGAACGCGAAGCGGTGCTGCTGGCCAAAACTAGCAAGCTGCTCGAAAAACGCTTTGTGCAAGCACTCAAGCTGCACCTGCAAGAGCAGGCCAAAGCCGACCAAGAGGCCTTGGCCACCGAAGCCGCAGCACCTGCCGCCGAAGGTATCCATCGGCCGACTTCAAGCCTCAGCCCCCAGCCCAACCCCAACCCCTGGCTGATGCCTCTTCGCGAAACCCTTCGCCAGGCCTTGTTGGCCGAACTCGACACACGGCTGCAACCAGCCCTCGGTTTGCTCGAAGCCATCACCTCTGAAACCGAACAATAACAATGAAACGTTTTTCTTTTTCGATCGCATTTGGCCTGGGCGCCTTGGCCCTGATCTGGGTGGCCGCGGCCGTGGCCAGCAGCCACTTTTTGGTGCTGGTCATGACACTGCTCATTGGCGCGGTGTATGGCTTTGGTGCCTGGGAGTTGCGCCAATACCGTGCCACCACCACCGCACTCGACCAGGGCCTGACCCAAGTCCCCGCAGATCTGGTCCATCTGAGCGACTGGGTACTCACCCTGCCTTTGGCCTTGCAAAACCCGGTGCGCCAAAGGGTGCAAGGCGAGCGTGTGGCCTTGCCCGGCCCGGTGTTCACCCCTTACTTGGTGGGCCTGCTGGTCATGCTGGGCATGTTGGGCACTTTTTTGGGCATGGTGGTCACACTCAACGGCGCGGTTTTTGCGCTCGAGGGCACCAACACCCTTGCAGGTGTGCGGGCCGCGTTTTCTGAACCCATCAAAGGCCTAGGCCTGGCTTTTGGCACCTCGGTCGCAGGTGTGGCTTCTTCGGCCATGCTGGGCCTGATGAGCAGCCTGGCCCGGCGTGAACGCGCCCTGTCTTCGCAGCACCTGGACACCCTGGCCCACACCCAACTGCAGCGTTTTTCGCTCGCGCACCAGCGGCAAGAAAGCTACCTTGCCTTGCAGCAGCAAGCCCAGGCCCTGCCCCAAGTGCTGCAGCAACTGCAGGCCTTGATGGCACAAATGGCCAGCAACACCGAGTTGACCCACACCCAACTCTTGACCAGCCAGCACAGCTTTCAAGAAAAGGTGCAGCAAGAGGTGCACAAAGCCTACACGGGCCTGGCGCAATCGGTGGACCAGTCGCTGCGCACCAGCCTGAGTCAAAGCCTGCAACTGGCCACCGACAGCATTCGCCCGGTGGTGCAGGCCACCATGACCCAATTGACCGAACAGGCCAAAGCCCTGAACGACCGCCTACTGCACAACACCCAACTGCAACTGGGCGAGGTGCACACGCAGCTCACCGCCACCGCCACCACCCTGGCGCAAACCAGCGCCCAAACCCTGAGCCAGCACGAACAAACCAACCAGCGCATGAGCGAGCGCGTGGGCCAGACCCTGGAGGCCTTCAGCCAGAACTTCGAGCGCAGCGCCCAAGCCTTGGTCGTGCAAGTGGGCAGCGCACAAGCGGCCCAACACGCCCAACAAAGCAGCGCCGACCAGCAGCGCCTGGAGAGCTGGCAAACCGCGCTGAACAGCATGGCCGATGGGCTGCAGCAGCAGTGGCAAACCTCGGGCACGCAGACCCTGGCCCAGCAACAAGCCATTTGCGACACCCTGGCCCGCACGGCACAAGACATCAGCACCCACAGCCAAACCCAGGCCACCCAAACCCTGGCCGACATCACCCGCTTGTTGGCCAGCAGCGAAGCGCTGGTGCAAACCCGCATCGCCGCCGAAGCGCAGTGGACCGCCCAACACAGCCAGAGGGCCGAAGAACTCTCAGCGCTCCTGCGCCAGGAACTGACCGCCCTGCGCCAAGCGGAAGACGAGCGCGGCCAAGCTGCCGTGGCGCGACTGGCCGAGCTGCAAAGCACCGTCACGGCCCACCTCAGCACCTTGGGCACCGCCTTGGAGGCGCCCATCACCCGCCTGATCGAAACCGCCTCCGAAGCGCCCAAAGCCGCGGCCGAAGTCATTGGCCAGCTGCGTCAGGAAATCTCGGTCAGCGTGGCGCGTGACAACGCCTTGCTGGAAGAGCGCACCCGCATTCTGGGCACGCTCAGCACCTTGCTCGACGCGATCAACCACGCGTCCACCGAGCAGCGCGGTGTGATCGACGCACTGTTGGTGAGCAGTCAAGCATCGCTGATGCAGACCAGCGAGCAGTTCCAGCAACACGTCGCGAAAGAAACCGACAAATTGGGCGGCATCGCCGCGCAAGTCACCGCCAGCGCGGTGGATGTGGCGAGCCTCGGCGAGAGCCTGGGTTTTGCCGTGCGGGCCTTCGGCCAGACCAATGAACAACTCATGGCCCAATTGCAGCGCATCGAACAGGCTTTGGACAAATCGATGACGCGCAGCGACGAGCAACTGGCCTATTACGTGGCGCAAGCCCGCGAGATCATTGACCTGAGCATCGGCAGCCAAAAGGACGTGCTGGATGCCCTGCAGCGCCGCACCGACCTGGTCAGTGAGGGGGCCATCTGATGCCCGAGCAAGACGCCGACATCGAATCCACCTCGCCCACCTGGATCTCGTTTGCTGACCTGATGACCGGCTTGCTGGGCGCATTTGTGCTGCTGCTGGTGGGTGTGATGGCCGCGCAACTGGACATGGCCTCGCGGCTCGAAGACGAGGTGCAAAAGCGCCAGATCGAAGAACAAAAACGCCTCTCGCTCGAAAACGCCTTGGCCATTCCGCTGGCCAGTGGCCGGATCACCCTGAACAACGGCCGCATCGGCATCAGCGGCAAACTGCTGTTCAAGCTCAACTCGGACCAGCTCGAGCCCGAAGGTCGCCAACTGCTCAAAAGCCTGGTGCTGCCGCTGCGCAGCTACCTGCAAACGCGCGACGAGATGCTCATGGTCAGCGGCTTCACCGACGACCGGCAGATCACCAGCCGCAACCGGGAATTTGCGGACAACTGGGAACTCTCGGCCCAGCGGGCCCTCACCGTCACGCGCACCTTGATCGAAGAAGGCATGCCCGCGTCCATGCTGTTCGCCGCCGCTTTTGGCCAAGAACAAGCCCTGGTGCCCAACACCAGTGAACAAGCCCGCGCACAAAACCGCCGTGTGGAAATGGCCCCGGTGCCCAAAGCCAACAACACGGCCCGAACCGCGCCATGACCGAAACCCCACCCTGCCCTTCGGATGCGCTGGCGCTTTTACAACCGTCACAGGCCGCCGAAGCAGCCCAGCTGGATCCGGTGGGCTGGCACTACATCTTGGTGTTGGCCAAACGCACCCGCAACCAAACGGGCCCGGCCCAAGCGCTGCTGCAGGCCAAGCTGAACACCGCTGTCGCGCAGCTGCAGCTTCGGCTGGCAAAACCACAGACCCCGAGCACCCTGCCCTCCAGCCAGGCACCATCCCCTTTGTCGGCTTTGCTGCAGGACATGGCCGCGCCATCGGCCCAGCGCCCCTGGAGCCCAAGCGGCCATGGGCGCTTGGACAACCCGCGCGTGGAACAGTTTCGTCAGCAGCTGGGCAAGATCAGCGTTCAAAAACAAGTCACCCAAGCCATCGCCCAAGCCCCTCAAAACGCCGGGCCCATCAACTCCCACATGCTGGTGCTGCGCTCCCTGGGCCTGATGCGCGACCTCTCGCCCGACTACCTCAACCGCTTCATGGCTTATGTGGACACGCTCTTGATTTTGGATGCGCCACAGTCGGTCAAAGCCCAGCCCAAAAAGGCTGTGCCCGCGAGCAAGTCAGGGCACTGACTGGGTCCTCAGCCGCTCAGACCAACGCCGCGGGTGCTGGAAAACCGTTGCGCCCCGGAAACTCGGGAGCCAATGTCCGCGCATTGGGCATCTTGACCCACAGGCGCAGCATCTTGCGGTTGAGTTCGTGCACGCCGTGGTCTTCAAATTCGTTGCGCGAGTGCAGCACGGCATAGTTGTTGGCAAACTGCAAATCACCGGGCTCGAGCATCATGCTCAATCGGAAATCTTCGCGGTGCATGATCTCGTCGAACAAATCGAGCGCTTCGATTTCGACTTGGGACAGCGGCAAGTTGCGGATTTCATGACCCAGTTCGATGTACTGGCGCAGGTAGCGGCAGCTGAGCTTGCCTTGGTGGTGGCTGAAGATGGGCGACAAGCTGGGCAGGTCTTCGCACAAGTGCGAAAAAAACCAAGTGCGGTAATACAGGCCCAGGTACTCAGGGTGCTTTTTCAGGATCTCGTTGTAGATCGCCGCCACACTCACCAGAGAACTCAATCCACCCTGCTTGGCCTTGCGGATGCACAACAGGCCCACCACGTCAGACGGGTCTGAGTGGTAGGGCAAATACAGGTTGGTTTCGTAAACGCGGGTGGTTTTCTTGGTCACATCGCCCACGTTCATCACCAGGCCCAGCAGGTCGCCCTTGGGGTTTTGCCGAACGGGCACGCCCATGTGCAGGCCAATGCCGTAGTACAGGATCTGGATCTGCTCTTCGCTGTAGCGCTCGACGGGCAATCCGCGCAAGACCAAAAAGCCCCGGCCGTTCTCCAGTTCATCGCTGTACGCTTGGAGGTCCTGAGCCCAGTCGCCAATCGGAAAGTCTTCTTTGCCAAAGTTCGGAAACGTCAACCCCTGAGCTTGGACATGGGCCAGGGCCGCTTCCAGCGCGGCCAGCACGGGTGCGCTGAGGTGGATCAACCACGCGCTGTCGCCCACCAGGTCCGCGCCCTTCCAGGCGGCGGGTCCGGTGATGGCTTGTTTCATGATGAGGCCCATGGCAATTCCTTTGGTGTGTTGAGCGCAGCAAAAATCGCAGCTTAATCGATGCGGTAGCTCTCCCCGCCAAGGCGCGGCAAGACCACCCACCGCCCATCGAGCGCCTGGATGCGGATGCGCTGGTCAAACACCGCCTCGATCGCGGCGTGCGTGGCGGCATCGCGGCCTAGGCCGTGGTGCACCACTTGGCCTTCGCGCATGACCACGATGTCGTCAGCGTGCAAGGCCATGCCAATCTCATGCAGCACGCTGACCACCGTGGTGCCTTGCGCCAAGAGGCAGTGCACTTGCTCGAGCCAGTCCACCTGGTGCGGTGGGTCCAGGTTGGCCAGGGGTTCGTCCATCAGCATGGTGGGTGCATTGCCCGCCATGGCGCGGGCCAGCAGCACGCGTTGGCGCTCGCCACCCGACAACTCGCCCAGCGTGCGCTCGCGCCAGTCCCAGGCTTGTGTGGCCCGGAGCGCAGCTTCCACCATGCGCGCGTCTTGCGCCGAGGGTGCGCCCAGCCAACTTTGGTGCGGCAAGCGGCCGAGCATGGCCACGTCCCACACACGCAGGTCCAGCGTGCTGGATTCACCCTGCCCCAACCACGACAGTTGCAGCGACCTTTGCTGACGCGTGAGCGAGGCCAGCGGCTGGCCCTGCCACAGCACTTGCCCGCTGTGCGGCAACAATCCCGCCAGCGCCTTGAGCAAGCTCGATTTGCCTGCGCCGTTGGGGCCGACCACACAGGTCCAGCGGCCCGCCGTGATCTGCAGGTCAATGGTTTGCAGCACCTGGCGGCCACCCAACTCGGCGCTCAATTGTCGGGTTTGCAACGCGGCGCTCATGAACGCACTCCCGTGTCGGCATCGCGGTACACACGCCAGAGCAAATAGCCCCCGCCCAGCACGGCCGTGAGCACCCCCACAGGCAGCTCTTGAGGCGCCAGCATCACACGGGCCATCACATCGGCGAGCACGAGCAAGGCACCGCCCATCAAGGCCGACAAAGCCAAGCGCCAAGCGTGTGTGCAGCGCACCAGCGAACGCAGCAAATGTGGCGCAGCCAAGCCGACAAAAGCCACCAGCCCAATGTGCGCCACCGCCGCTGCCGTGGCCAGCGAAATCACGCCCACCAGCACCATGCGGGCCAGAGGCAGCGGCACGCCCAGGCTTTGTGCGGTGGCTTCACCCAAACTGAGCGCATCCAGCACACGGGCAAAAACCCAAGACAAGGCCAGACACAAAGCCAGCACCACCGCCATCGTGGCGCAAGCGCTCCAGCTGACAAACGCGGTCGATCCCAGCATGAAGCCCTGCATGGCCTGCAAGACCTGCGGCTGCAGCAGCGAAATCAGCGATGTCACCGCCCCCAGCACCACGCCCACCACCACGCCCGCCAACAAGAGGCGCAGCCTTTGCTGCACCCCACGGGCCAAAAGCAGCGTGAGCACCACCGCCAGCACAGCGCCCACAAAGGCCGCGCCCGTGAGGCCCAGGCCCAGCCAGCCGCTCATGGCCCACGCACTGCCGCCCCACAAGCTCAAATACACGCCCACGCCCAACGATGCGCCCGAGGCACTGCCCAGCAAATAAGGGTCGGCCAGCGGGTTGCGAAACAGTCCTTGCGCCACCGCCCCGGCCAGGCCCAGCAAGGCACCACCCAGCCATGCGCCCAAGCTGCGCGGCAAACGGATGTCCCAGACGATTTGGCGCGACACCGCATCAGCGCCTACCGACCACCAGGCCTGCCAGCCCTGACTGCCAGCGGCAGTGCCCAGCACCACCACGGCAAGGCCTACCGCCAAGAGCAGCAGCGCCCAGCGCGGTGCTTGGGTCAGGGTGTGGGACTGGGGGGTCACCGCTGCACTCCCGTGTCGGCTTGGGCCGCTGCGCGGTTCAAGCAATCGGCCATCAGTTGTGCACCTTCGGCCATGCGCGGGCCAGCCCGCACCAGCATGTCTGAATCGCTCTGCTTGAACACACACAAACGCGGGCCTTGCATGGCCCGCAAGCGGCTCCAGCCCGGGCGCTGCAGCATGCTGGCACGACTGCTGTCGCCCGCCATGATCACATCAGGCCGGGCTTGCACCACCCACTCGGGGTTGACCTGCGGAAACGGGCCCATCGATGCGGGCAAGATGTTCGTTACACCCATGCGTGTGAGCGTCTCGCCCAGAAAGGACGACTCGCTCGCACCATAGGGTGCGGGGCTCACCTCAAAGTAAACCCGTTGCCGCTGCGCAGTGGGGCTGAGCGATTGCACCGCCGCCTGCACGCCCGCTTGTATGCCTTGCCAAACCCGATCGCTGTCGGTGGCGGGCACATGCAGCGCCTGCGCCACGGTGCGCCACACGCGCTGCGCATCGGCGTGGTTGCGTGGCTCCAGGCGCAGCACATTCAGGCCCAGCGCCTGCAATCGGTCAGCACCCCTGGTGGAGCCCGCAGCCAACACCAGGTCAGGCTTGAGCGCCACAATGCTCTCGATGTTCGGGTCCAACCCTCCGCCCACACGCGGCACAGATTGGACTGACTCGGGCCAATTGGAATAACGGTCCAAGCCCACCAGCTTATGACACTGGTTCAATGCACACACCGTCTCGGAGAGGGACGGCAGCAAGCTCACGATGCGCTGCGGGGCTTGGTTGATTTGGACCTTTTGCTGGCGGTCATCGAGCACGGTGATGGCTTGGGCAGATGGCACGCCAACCCACATGGCCCCCAGCAGGGCCACGGTTTGAAGCCAGCTTCTTCCATGCTCAGGCATGCAGCGCTTCCCATTGGCTGAAGATGCGGTGCATCTGCGCCACACCATCGGTGAGCGCAGCAGGACCGGGCTGCAAAATGTCGGCCGATTTGATTTCAAAAATCTGCCCCGTACGCACAGCGGGCACGTCTTGCCACCCAGGCCGGGCCGCGACTTTTTCCGGGCGAAACTTCTTGCCGCACCATGACCCGATGATGATGTCGGGCGCACGGTCGACAATGTTTTGACCGTCAGCGATGATCCGGTCCTTGCCCAGCGATTGCACCGCCAACTCCGGAAAAACATCGTCGCCGCCCGCGATGCCCATCAACTCCGACACCCAGCGAATGCCACTGATGTGCGGCTCGTCCCACTCCTCAAAAAAAACCTTGGGGCGGCGTTTGAAGCTTGCCGCTTTGTGCTCAATCGCTTCAAGCTCTGCCCGCATACCCTGCAAGCGCACCAAGCCCTGCTCGGCCTCCCCGACCATGGCGGCCACTTGATACAACATGGAAAAAATCTCATCCACACTGCGCTGGTTGAACACCGTCACCTGCACGCCTGCCTTGATCAACAAGGACGCGATCTCGGCCTGCAGGTCTGAAAAACCAAAAACACAATCGGGTTGGAGCGCCAAAATCTTGTCGATCTTGGCGCTCAAGAAGGCACTGACCTTGGGCTTTTCCTCGCGGGCCCGGCGCGGTCGCACCGTGTAACCCGAGATGCCCACGATGCGCTGCTCCTGCCCCAGCAAATAGAGCCACTCCGTTGTCTCTTCTGTGAGGCAAACGATGCGTTGGGGCAGCAGGTCTTGCATGGGCAGGTCCAATCAGCGTTTCATTTTCCAGGTCAGCCCCAGCGTGGTGGTGCGTGGCAGCTGGTTGTAACCATAAGCGGTTTGGTAACGGCTGTCGGTGGCATTTTCCACGCGGCCATACAGCGTCCATTCCCGGCTCAGGCTGTAGCGAGCGGTCAGGTCCAGCAAGGTGTTGCTGGGCAACCCGGGTTGGCTTTCGATGTCCGGGCGGGCGCTGGTATAGCGCACGCTGCCGCCCAGCGACAACAAGCCCAGCGATTGTGAGACCGACACCGAAGCCAGTGTCTTGGCACGGCGCACCAATTGCTGGCCAGTGGACTGGTTCACCGGGTCCTGCAGCGACAAACTGGCACGCACATCCGTCCTGCCCAAGCGGCCACTGTAGCTGGTTTCCAGGCCCTGATTTTTAGCACGGCTGATGTTGCTGAACTGAAAGCGCTCCATGTCGTAGAGGAGCAGGTCTTGGGTGAGTGTGGAAAACCAGGTCGAGCGCAAACGGTGTGAGCCATGTGCCCATTGCACACCCAACTCCTGGGTGTTGGCGGTCTCGGGACGCAAATTCGGGTTGCCACTGTAGGGGTCAAACAGATAACCCAAGGGAGGCATGTTGAAAGCTGTGGCGTGGCTGGCGATCAATTTCCATTGTGGGCTGAGGTCGTAGCCGTAGCCCAGGTACACCGAATCCTTGGCCGACTGACCTTCGACCGCGTCGTGGCGCAAATTGAACTGCAGGTTGTGCGCCGCACGTTTGACCACCACACCACCATACAGCGCATGGGCATCGCGCTCACGCGACAGGCCGGAGACGCCATCGGTGGCCATGTCGATGCCCTGGGTTTGATGGTCGAGCCCGGCGGTCAACACCATCGAGGGCAGGTCCCACTGGTGGGTCCACGACAGCATTCGGGTGCGCGTCAGGGCCTGAGTGGTGAACGAGTACCCACCGATGGTGGCGGTGTCGTTGCGCTCCTGGGACACCGAGTAATTCAAGCGGCTGGACCACAGCGGCCCCAGACGCCCTGACCAGTACAGCGTATGGCTGTCGAGCTGGGTGCGGGCCAGGTGCACGTCGGTCGGCTCGGCAAAACTGCCCGAGACATCGTAGTCAAACTGGCCCTTGAAGTGGGTCGAGCGCACTCCGAACTTGTGCTCGGGACTGAGTGTGTAAGACAGGTCCAGCGCATGGTTGTTGTTGCGGTAACCGTCTGCATCGGGGTTGGCGTTGGTCGTTTGCGACAAGTTGGCCGCATTGATGCCCTCCGTGCGAAAACGCCCCACAGACACCGCATAAGCCAGTGGTCCGGCTGAGCCGTGTGTACCGGCACTCCATCGCTGGGTACCCTGTCCGCCGCGCTCGGCGTTGGCGTAAACCATGGGCTGACCCTGGCCTCGCCGTGTGAACACCTGTATCACCCCCCCCACCGCGCCGCTGCCGTGAATGGCCGAGACGTTGCCGCGCACGATTTCTATCCGCTCGACCTGGTCCAGCATGATGTGCTCCAGACTCACGGCCCCGGTGGTGTCCTGTTTGGTCAGGGGCACACCATCCACCAAGACGAGCACCTGCAAGGACGCAGCGCCGCGTAAAAAGGCGGTGGCCTGCCCGCCACGGCCGCCCGTTTGGGTGAATTGGAAACCCGCTTCGCGAGAGAGCAAAGTGGGCAAGTCCGACACCTGCGATTGCTCGATCGCGTCGCGACCGAGCACCGTGGTGTGAGGCAGCGCATCGGTCAAGATTTGCTCGGTGCGGCTGGCCGTGACGACGACTTCGGTCGCCTTGGTTTGCGCCAAAGCGGCGCCACTGGCCAAGGAGAGCAAAGACAATGCAGGGGTGGAAAGTGCAAGCGCCAAGCGACGCACACGAGGGGAGCGATAGGTCATGAAAATCAAACAAGTCAAACGCCCTCACCGCCTTCCCCGACAGTGCATGGGCTTTACAACCGGTCTTGCGACAGGTCACCTTGTTGGCCGGTATCCGGGCTGGCAGAGCGACCTTCATCACCTTCCCAGCCGCCTGTTTCAGGGCGGCCAGTGGTTTGAGATGAAAGCGGAGTCTTCACGTGAATGAAGACCCGTCTGCTTACCGTTGCGGGGGCAGCGCAGGTTAGGTGAGCCGAGATGGCTTGTCCCTCCTGCTTCCCGTTGAACTGCGAGCCGTGAACCGGCAGCGCGAGCACCAACAGCTTGAATTCTAGGCGCAAAGCTGTCTACAAACCTACAAAATCGGTAGACCTCGTGCGGTACGCCCTACAATGGGGGACCTCCTTTTCCTTGTTTGCCATGGCCTATTCCGACACCATCGATCAAATCGCCGAGCGTGTGGATCACTTGTTGCTGCGCCACGAAGAGCTCCAACGCACCAATGCTTTGCTGGCCCAGCAAGTGCAAGCGCTGAGCTTGGAGCGCGACCAACTCAAGTCGCGCCTGGCCGCCGCCAGAGCCCGTGTCGATGCACTCATTGAGCGGCTGCCCTCCCCTGCCACCACCGCCCCCGCATCGCCTGAGGCCTCCGCATGAGCAACCGACAAATCGACGTCCAGATCATGGGCCAAAGCTACATTTTGGGTTGCCCCGAAGGCGGTGAAGAGCGCCTGATGGGTGCGGTGCGCAAAGTGGACGAAGCCATGTGCAAGATCCGCGACGCGGGCAAGATCAAGGCACGTGACCGCATTGCCGTTTTGGCTGCGCTGAACTTGGCTTTCGAGCAGGCCGATGCGCCACCCGCCTCTGACAAAAACAGTGCCAGCGCCCAGACTGCGGCCGATGTGCCCGCCGATGCACAAGCGCGGCTGGTCCACTTGCTCAGTCGCTTGGACCGTGTCATCGAGCAAGACGGCCAGTTGCTTTGAGACCCGGGCTAGGGTGACGTGGCCTGTTATTCAGGCAACGGCAAGCGCTGCGGTTTAGCCCCTACAATGGCTTGGTCTGCAGTGCTTGCCGGGCTTTATATTTCCTTGAACCAATGCTCTTAGAGCCCGGGCTTGGTACATTGGCTGGTGAGCGTGATCATCTCGCGTCAGATGAACCCAACGCCAGTCTGCCCTCGCCCACCTGAACCCCGGTTCAGGATGCCGGTCCGGTGGCACTTGCAGACACCTTCTTACCTTTCTTCCCCATTCCCCCATGATCATCGAACCTCTGCTGTTGGCCGAATTGGCCGTTTTGGGCCTGTGCACGGGCTTTTTGGCGGGCCTGTTGGGCATTGGCGGCGGGATGATCATGGTGCCCTTCTTGACTTACCTGCTGGGTGCCCGTGGCGTCAGCCCCGACCTGGCCGTCAAGATGGCCATTGCCACCTCCATGGCCACCATCATCTTCACCAGCGTCTCCAGCGTGCGTGCCCACCACAAGAAGAAAGCCGTGCGCTGGGATCTGGTCAAGGGCCTGGCCCCGGGCATCGTGATCGGCAGCCTGATCGGCAGCTTGGGTATTTTTGCGTTTGCCAAAGGCACGTACCTGGCTTTGTTCTTTGCGCTGTTTGTGAGCTTTTCGGCCACTCAAATGTTTCTGGACAAAAAACCTGCGCCTTCGCGCCAGGTGCCCGGTTTTCAGGGTTTGCTCGGAGCAGGCAGCCTGATTGGTTTGCTCTCGGGCCTGGTGGGTGCGGGCGGTGGCTTCATCAGCGTGCCTTTCATGGCCTGGTGCAATGTGGCCATCCACAACGCGGTGGCCACCAGCGCCGCCTTGGGCTTTCCGATTGCCTTGGCCAACGTGGCCGGCTACATCGTGAGCGGCCAAAACGTGCAAGACCTGCCAGCCTACAGTTTTGGTTACTTGTGGTTGCCCGCTTTGGTGGTGATTGCGGTGTGCAGCGTACTGATGGCCCCCATTGGTGCGTCAACCGCCCATAAGCTGCCCGTCAAGCAACTCAAACGTGTGTTTGCCAGCGTGCTGTACCTGCTGGCCGCTTACATGCTCTACAAAGGTCTGGTGGCCTGATCAACGGCCCCTTGGATATCACCTCCGGTCAACTTGACCGGTCGTTCGACTCGTCTAGTTTTCAGGGAGTCACGCACCAAGGCGCCTGGTCATGCACCAAGCCCATCCACAGGGCCCAGGCCGAGACCGACGCCAGCGCCAAGCCTGCAACACGCATGCCCCAAGCCCCATCGCCCAATGTCTGCATTCGCAAAAACAGCCATGGCCCGGCCCACAGGCTAAGGCTGCTGCCCAAAGCAAACAAAGCCATGGTGGCCGCACCCTCAACGGGCTGGCTGGTCAAAGCCGCCACCATCAAAGCCGAATACAACAAGCCACAAGGCATGAAGGCCCACAGCCCGCCCACTATCCAGGGCGCAGCGCGACCCCAGCGGCTATTGAAGGCCCGCACACGCGCCCACAAGCGACGCGCTGCGGCATCGAGCCACAGGGGTTGCCGCGCCTGCAGCATGAGCAACAAGCCCAGTACCAGCGCGGTGAGGTGCAGCAAGGTCCAGACCGGGCGAATGGCGGCGGATTGCGTGGTCAGCCAGCCCAGGCCCTGCACGCTGGCCGCAGCCACAGCACCCAAAAGCGCATAGCCCCCCAGGCGACCCAGCTGAAACGCCAGCAAGGCCTGAGCCCGCCGCTCACCCGCAGCTTGACCCAGACCGGCACAGGCCGCGCCGCACATGGCCACACAATGTGGCCCGCCCAGCACCCCCATCATCAAGGCCGTGATGGCCAAAGAACTTTGCATGGCTTGTTCGCTTGAATATCGAAAGGTGCATTGTCAGCGATGCAGCCCCTCCCAGTGCGCATCAAATGATTTTGGAAAACCGCGTGCGGTGGCGGTCGGCCTGCAGATAACGGTCAAACACCATGGCCACGCCGCGCACAAAAAACCAACCCATGGCCGTGACCTGAATGCCAGTCTCACTCAACTGCACCAGGCCTTGCGCTTGCATGTCCTCGAGCTGGCGCAGCTCTGGGGCAAACAGGGTCTTGAAGTCGACCAGCCAGGCCAAGTTGATGGACTCGTAGTGCAACTGCCCTTGGCACATGAGCGCCATGATGACCGAGCGGCGAATCAGGTCGTCGCGCGTGAGCGCCAGGCCCCGCACCACCGGGAAATGGCCTTGGTCAAGGAGGTCGGCATACTCTTCCAGGGTCTTGGCGTTTTGGCTGTAGATCGTGCCGATGCGGCCGATCGAGGACACGCCCAGCGCAATCAGGTCGCAATCGGCCTGCGTGCTGTAACCCTGGAAGTTGCGGTGCAAACGCCCCTGTCGTTTGGCCACGGCCAAAGCGTCACCCGGCAAAGCGAAGTGGTCCATGCCGATGTAGACATAGCCCGCATCGGTCAGCGCATCGAGCGAGCGCGAGAGCATGGCCACCTTGGCCGCACCTGCAGGCAGCTCTTGCGCGTGAATGCGGCGCTGCGGCTTGAAGCGTTCGGGCAAGTGCGCATAGGCATACAAGGCGATACGGTCAGGGCGAAGACTTTTCACCTGCTCCAGCGTGCGGTCAAAAGACTCGGGCGTTTGCAGGGGCAAGCCGTAAATCAGGTCGACATTGACCGATTCAAAACCCAATCGGCGAGACGCCTCGACCAAAGCAAAAACTTGCTCTGCGGGCTGGATGCGGTGCACGGCTTTTTGCACCGCAGGGTCAAAGTCCTGCACGCCAAAACTTAGGCGGTTGAAACCCAGCTCGGCCAGCACGGCCAGGCGGTTTTCATCCACGGTGCGTGGGTCCACCTCGACAGAGTATTCACCGCCCGGTGCAAACTCAAAGTGCTCGCGCAGCAGGCCTATCAATTGGCGCAACTACTCGTCACTCATGAAAGTGGGTGTGCCGCCACCCAAATGCAACTGGCTGACCGATTGACCGCGCCCCAGGTGCCGGGTGTGCAATTCCACCTCTTTGCGCAGGTAACGCAAATAATCCGCAGCCCGCTCTTTGTGTTTGGTGATGATTTTGTTGCAGGCACAGTAGTAGCACAGGGATTCGCAAAACGGGATGTGCACGTACAAGGACAGCGGTGGCTGCTTGCCCACCGACCCCGACTGGCGTTGCGTGAGCGCCTGCACGTAATCGTCCTCGCCAAAGGCTTCAACAAAACGGTCTGCCGTGGGGTAGGAGGTGTAGCGCGGGCCGGGCACGTCAAAGCGTGTCAGCAATTGCGGTGTGATGACGGACATGTGTCTGCCCCTTAATTCGAATGTGTACAGAACAAGTCATCACTGTGCCCGCATGCATGTGGCCATGTATTGACTCAGGTCAAACCCTTTACCGGTTTTTCGGGATTTCGAGCAAGGACCGGGTATACCCGCAAATAAAGCCGATTTTTCCGTATAAGCTCAAGTCTTGATCCAAGGCAAATCCATTGCTCAACCAAGAGATAAACCATGAATCCACAAGCCATCAAAGTCGCCTGCTCCAATTGCAACTTGCGCGAGTTGTGCATGCCCATGGGCCTGAGCGACCATGACCTCAACCGCCTCGACGATCTTGTGGCTGTACGCCGCAAGATCAAGCGGGGTGACACCCTCTTCACCAATGGCGAAAAGTTCACATCGCTCTATGCCATTCGCACCGGTTTTTTCAAGACCTGCCTGGCCACTGAAGACGGGCGCGACCAAGTCACGGGCTTTCAGATGGCGGGCGAGATCATTGGCCTGGACGGCATCGTGAACGACCAGCACAGCTGCGATGCGGTGGCACTGGAAGACGCCGAAGTCTGTGTCATGCCCTTTGACCGGATCGAAGAAATCTCGCGCGAAGTGACCGCTTTGCAGCATCATGTTCACAAAATCATGAGCCGCGAGATCGTGCGCGAGCATGGCGTGATGCTGCTTTTGGGCAGCATGCGGGCCGAAGAACGATTGGCCGCTTTTTTACTGAATCTGGTGCAACGTTTGCACGCCCGAGGCTTTTCACAGTCCGAGCTGGTGCTGCGCATGACGCGCGAAGAAATAGGCAGCTATCTGGGCCTGAAACTCGAAACCGTCAGCCGTACGTTTTCGAAGTTTGTGGAAGACGGCACCGTGGAAGTCAAGCAGCGCCATGTGCGCATTCTGGACACCGAGGGCCTGCAGCGCCTGGTCAACAACAATCAGTGCCATTGACACGTTTTTTGCTGCACTCTGCAGGCCTGTCTGATGGCTGAACAGGACAACGGTTGAGCTCGAACGGCGACAGGCTCAGCAGCGTGGTGAGACCGCTGGCGAGCATGGTCAGGCCCCAGAAAGCAAAAAAGGCCAGCGTGTAAATCGCTTGCCTGGACAGGTCCAGGTCTTGCCCGAACCAGTGCAGGTCTTGCGGGTCAACAAAAGCGAACACCAGCACTTCCAACAGGCCTGCGACCAAAAAGGCTGGCCAGGCGATCCACATCCAACGTTGAGCAAGCATTGTGTCTCCCTTGGGGTCAGGGTTTGGTGGGTTCAGCAGCAGGTTTTTGCAGCGCGGCGGGCAACTCGCCTGTGGCCGCATGGTTGCGTCCTTGCATGGCGGGGACATGGGTGATGCCCTGGCGCTCTTGCATGGCGGTGCGTGGCGTGACGTTGAGCACCGGGTCAGGGTTGGTCGCAGCAATGTAGAACGTGATGAAACCCGCCACCACCACCACGGCGGGGCCGCCAATCACCATCCACACCAATCCAAAACGCCACCAGGGCTGTCCCTCTTTGCTCACATTCAGAACCTTGTTCATGGCTGTCTTTCAAAAATAAAGGTCACTCAGCGAGGGACCAGAAACACGGTTTTTTCGCTCAGCTGACCGACCGATTGGCCGTCTGTCGATCGGGATTCGATGCGGAAATGGATCGGGTGAGATCCAGCGGGCGCTGCGTCGTAGGGCACTTGCAATCGCACGGACACCCAACGCGATTCGGTGGCACCCACTTCCACCAGCGGCTCGGTGGCCAGGGCCAGGCCCGGAAGACCATCGACTTGCAACTGAAAAGTCAAGTTCTGCTCGGCCGCATTCATGATTTGCAAGCGGTACACGTTTTCAATTTTGCCGCCCACCACAATGCGGGCCATGGTGGCGCGGTCGCGCACGATGTCCACCTTGAACGGATCGCGACTCCACAAGGACAGCCCCACCCCGAGGATGATGGCCCACAGCACAGCGGTGTAAACCAAGACACGCGGGCGGAAAATGCGGCGCACGGTTTGCGCCCCACTCCAGCCTTTGTCCATGGCGTTTTGTGTCGAGAACTTGATGAGACCACGCTCGTAACCGACCTTGTCCATCACGTTGTTGCACACGTCCACACAAGCGCCGCAGCCAATGCACTCGTACTGCAGGCCTTTGCGGATGTCGATGCCGGTGGGGCAGACCTGCACACACAAGGTGCAGTCCACACATGCGCCCAAGCCCTGCGCCTTGGGGTCTGCTTTTTTAGAACGGGCACCACGCGGCTCACCCCGCGCCTCGTCGTAAGTGACGATCAGGGTGTCCTTGTCGAACATGGCGCTCTGAAAGCGGGCATAGGGGCACATGTATTTGCAGACCTGCTCGCGCATGAAGCCCGCATTGCCATAGGTGGCAAAACTGTAAAACAAGATCCAGAAAATTTCCCAAGGTCCAAATCCCAGGGAGAAGATCGATGCGGTCAATTCGCGGATCGGCGTGAAGTAGCCCACGAAGCTGAAACCCGTCCAAAGCGACAACACAATCCAGGCGAGTTGCTTGCCTGTTTTGCGCCAGAGCTTGTTGAAGCTCATTGGTGCATCGTCCAGGCGCATGCGGGCCGATCGATCGCCTTCAAACTGGCGCTCGATCCAGATGAAAATTTCGGTGTAAACCGTTTGTGGGCAGGCAAAGCCGCACCACAAACGTCCCGCCACAGCCGTGAACAAAAACAGCGACAAGGCCGAGATGACCAGCAAAGCCGTCAGGTAAATGAAGTCCTGTGGGTAGAGCACGAGGCCGAAGATGTAGAACCTGCGTGCCCCCAAGTCAAACAGCACCGCCTGGCGCTGCCCCCACTCCAACCAAGGCAGGCCGTAGAAGACCAATTGCGTGATCACCACCATGAGCCAACGCCATTTGGCAAACACGCCCTGAACGCTGCGGGGGTAAATTTTTTGGTGGGCTTGGTACAGGGACACCATGTCCGCATCGCCCTCGGCGGACACGGAGGTGATCGGGATCACGCTGCGGGAGGGACGATCTTCAGGGGTGGACAAAACGCAAACCTTGGTTCAATTTCTGCAAAAGGGCAAGCCTGCTGCAGGGGGTGACATCACTTGGCAGGACTGGCTGCAGCGCTGGCCACAGCGTTGTTGGACAAGCCCCAGACATAGGAAGCGAGCACATGGATCTGGCCTTCGGTCAACTTGGCGGCCTGAGCCGGCATCTGGTTGACCTTGCCGTTGTTGATGATGTTCACGATGGCGTTCTCACCCCAGCCGTGCAACCAGATGTCGTCGGTCAGATTGGGAGCGCCCATGGCGTGGTTGCCCTTGCCGTCCATACCATGGCAAGCCGCGCAAGCACCAAACTTGGATTTGCCCAGTTGTGCACGCAGCGAGTCGTGCGGGCTTTGGGACAGGCTCAACACATAGTGCGCCACGTTGCGCACGTCCTCGGGTGTGCCCACGGCGGCAGCCATGGGCGGCATGTTGCCGGCACGGCCTTGCACCAAGGTGGTTTTGATCGCGTCGGGCGTGCCGCCATACAACCAGTCGGCATCGGCCAAATTGGGAAAGCCCTTGCTGCCGCGTGCATCAGAGCCGTGGCACTGTGCGCAGTTGTTCATGAACAGGCGGTCGCCAATGGCCAGCGCTTGCGGGTCCTTGGACACTTGCTCGGGTGGCATGCCCTGGAACTTGGCGTACAGCGGCGCCACTTCGGCATTGCCTTTGGCCACTTCAGCCTCGTACTGACCGGCCGAGGACCAGCCAAATTTGCCGGCAAAGTTGCCTGCACCCGGGTACATAGCCAGGTAAACGAAGGCAAAAATGATGGTGATGATGAACAAACCCACCCACCAACGGGGCAGCGGGTTGTTCATTTCACGCAAGTCACCGTCCCAGACGTGGCCGGTGGTGTTGTCGTTGGCGGTCATGGCCTTGGCCTTGCCGCTGAACCACAACAAAAGCAGACAGGCAATGATGCTGACCAGCGTGATGCCGGCCACATACAAGTGCCAGAAGTTGCTGATGAAGTCACTCATGGAGTTTCCTTGGTATTTTTAAGTTCTGAAGGACGGCTCAATCGTCCTGACGAAATGGCAGCTGCGCTGCCTCGTCAAAATCGGCCTGGTTACGGTTGGACCATGCCCACACCACAATGCCGGCAAAGCAGCAAAAGGCGAGCAAGGTCACAACAGAGCGCATGGTGTTGATGTCCATGACCATTCCTTATTTGCGGTGGGTGCCCAGCACCTGCAGGTAGGCGATGACGGCGTCCAGCTCGGTTTTGTCTTTCACCTCATCCGGTGCTTTGGCAATTTCTTCGTCGCTGTAGGGGGCGCCCAGGGTGCGCAAACCTTTCATGTGGGCCTGGATGGAGGCCGCGTTGGCGGGGGTTTTCTCCAGCCACGGATAGGCGGGCATGTTGGACTCGGGCACCAGGTCGCGCGGGTTGGTCAGGTGAATGCGATGCCATTCGTCGCTGTAACGGCCACCCACGCGGGCCAGATCAGGGCCCGTGCGCTTGGAGCCCCACTGGAAGGGGCGGTCGTAGACGAATTCACCCGCCAGCGAGTAGGAGCCGTAGCGCAGGGTTTCGGCGCGGAAGGGTCGAATCATTTGCGAGTGGCAGTTGTAACAACCTTCACGCACATACACATCGCGCCCCACCACTTGCAGTGCGGTGTAGGGCTTCAGGCCCGGCACCGGCTCGGTGGTGGACTTTTGGAAGAACAAGGGCAGGATTTCGACCATCCCCCCCACCAACAAAACCACCAAGATCAGCACGATCATCAGGAAGTTGTTGGTCTCGACTTTCTCATGCGACAAGCCGCCTGTTTTTTGGTTTTGAGCCATGTTTGATTTCTCCTCAGGCGTGTGCAGGTTCAAGTTGGGGAATCCGGACTTCCACCGAGCGCCCCATCGAGACGGTTTTGAGCGTGTTCCAGAGCATGATGAGCATGCCGCTCAGATAGAGCACACCACCGAGCAAACGCAACACATAGAAGGGATAGGTGGCTTTGACCGACTCGACAAAGGTGTAGGTCAAGGTGCCGTCGGCGTTGATGGCACGCCACATCAGGCCTTGCATCACCCCGGCAATCCACATGGCCGCGATGTAGATCACGATGCCGATGGTGGCAGTCCAGAAGTGGATTTCAATGGCTTTGACGCTGTACATCTTTTTCTGGCCGAACAAACGGGGAATCAGGTAGTACATCGAGCCCATGGTCACCAAACCCACCCAACCCAAGGCACCCGAGTGCACATGGCCCACAGTCCAGTCGGTGTAGTGGCTCAGCGCGTTCACGGTCTTGATGGACATCATCGGGCCTTCAAAGGTGGACATGCCGTAGAAAGACAGGGACACGATCAGGAAGCGCAAGATCGGGTCGTCACGCAGTTTGTGCCAGGCACCCGACAAGGTCATGATGCCGTTGATCATGCCGCCCCAGCTGGGGGCCAGCAAGATGAGCGAGAAGACCATGCCCACCGATTGGGTCCAATCAGGCAGCGCGGTGTAGTGCAGGTGGTGTGGGCCGGCCCACATGTAAGTGAAGATCAGCGCCCAGAAGTGCACGATCGACAGGCGGTACGAGTAGACAGGCCGCTCGGCTTGCTTGGGGATGAAGTAATACATCATGCCCAGGAAACCCGCTGTCAAGAAGAAGCCCACGGCGTTGTGGCCATACCACCACTGGACCATCGCGTCTTGCACGCCCGCGTAAGCCGAGTACGACTTCATCATGCCCACAGGCAGGGCCGCGCTGTTGACGATGTGCAGCAAAGCCACGGCGATGATGAAGGCCCCAAAGAACCAGTTGGCCACGTAAATGTGACGCACCTTGCGTGTGCCGACGGTGCCAAAGAAAACCACCGCGAAAGCCACCCAGACCAGGGTGATCAGGATGTCAATCGGCCATTCGAGTTCGGCGTATTCCTTGCCGCTGGTGAAACCCAAGGGCAAAGAAATGGCCGCCAAAACAATGACCAACTGCCAACCCCAGAAGGTGAAAGCGGCGAGCTTGTCGCTGATCAGGCGCACGTTGCAGGTGCGCTGCACCACGTAATAAGCGGCTGCAAACAAGCCGCATCCCCCGAACGCGAAAATCACCGCGTTGGTGTGCAAGGGCCGCAAGCGGCCATAGCTGAGCCAGGAAATGCCGAAGTTGAGCTCCGGCCAAGTCAGCTGGGCCGCGATGATCACGCCGACCAGCATGCCCACCACACCCCAGACCACCGTCATGATGGCGAACTGCCTGACAACCTTGTCGTTGTAGGACGTCGCCTGCATATTGGCAAATTTCATTTTCACCTCTGGTTTTTTTAAAAATCTACGGTTTAAGTTTGCCCGGGTGAACATCCGGAACACTTGATCAAAATCAATCGTCACGCAAAATTCGATCGCCTTCGGCCTCAATGTCTTCAAATTGGCCTCGGTCAATCGCCCACCACAGACCCGCCAAAATGAAAAACACCAAGGCCACAGACAACGGAATCAGCAAATAAAGAATGTCCATGCTGTTTTCTCAAACGGGTTGAAGGACCATCGCCTGCGGCTGCCGCGACTCTGGCAAGGCCTGCGACAGACGCAAGGCATTGAGAACCACCAGCAAGGAGCTGAGCGCCATGCCCAAGCCCGCGGCCCAGGCGGGCAACCAGCCCATCAAGGCCAGCGGCACACAAGCGGCGTTGTAGGCCGCCGACCACCACAGGTTTTGCCGAACAATGCGCATCGTCTGGCGGCTGCGCTGCAAGGTGCTGACCAGCACTTCGAGCTGCCCGCCCATCAACACAAAATCGGATTTGGACTGCGCCAGCGGCACGGCCTGGCCCAGCGCGAAGGACACATCGGCCCCGGCCAAGACCGGCCCATCGTTCAGGCCATCGCCCACCATGGCCACCTTGTGCCCCAGGGCCTGCAGGGCCTGCAGCGCTTGCAATTTGTGCTGGGGGCTGCAGCCGCCTTGCGCATCCGCTATGCCCACGGCCTGCGCCACTTGGGTCACCGCAGCGGGGCCGTCGCCCGACAAGACCTTCAGGTTCAAACCCATTTGCGACAAGGCACACACCACACCTGCTGCCTCGGGGCGCACTTGCTCGGCCAACTCAAAGCTGGCGAGCCAGCCCGACGCATCGGCCAGGCTGACCTGCAGGTGGTGCCCAGCGCGTGGCGGGGCTGCGCAAAAAGCGGCCGAGCCCAAACGCAATGTTTGGGTGGCTTGGCCTGGCGGGGTCAACGCGCCTTGCACCCCCTGCCCTGCCAGCTCACTCACGTTGTGTGCGGCCAGTGCCTCCAAGGCTTGCAAACGCTCGGCGGCTTCGGCGCGACGCCGGGCCTCGGACCACAGAGCCCGCGAGACCGGGTGCAAGGAATGCCGCGCGAGACTGCCGGCCCAGTCCAGGGCCTGGGCCGCACTCACACCCTCGCGGGTGTGGATGCGGGCCACTTCAAAAGCATCGCGCGTGAGAGTGCCGGTCTTGTCAAAAATCACCGTGTCAATCAGCGACAGGTTTTGCAGGGCGCTCAGGCGCCGCACCAGCACGCCACTGCGCGCCAAAGCCCCGGCCGTGGCCAACATGGCCGCAGGCGTGGCCAGCGACAAAGCGCAAGGGCACGTCACGATCAGCACGGCCACCGCCACCATCACCGCGTGCGCGGGGTCGCTCGGCCACCAATAAATGGCCGAGGCCAAAGAGGCCAGCATCACCGCCACCAAAAAGGGTTTGGCCCAACGGTCCACCAGCTGCGCCATGGCGGGTTTGGAGACGGAGGCGCTTTCCATCAAAGCCACGATTTGTGCATAACGGGTGGCCGCGCCGATTTGCTCGATTTGCACCTGCAAGGTACCGCTCAGGTTGTGACTGCCGGCAATGACGCGGTCACCCACACCCCGCGCCAATGGGCGCGACTCGCCCGTCAGCAAGGCTTCGTCCACCTGGGTCTGACCGACCATCACCCGGCCATCGCCCGCAAAAGCCTCACCGGGCAAGACCTCGATCACATCCCCCACTTGCAAGCGGCGGATGGACATGAGGACCCAAGTGCCATCGCTCTGGCGCTTTCGCACGCTGTCGGGCAAGCGGTTGAGCACCGCCTCCAGCGCCCCGGCCGTGCGGTCGCGCATGCGCAGCTCCAGCCAGCGGCCCGTGAGCAAAAAGAACACGAACATGGTGAACGAATCAAAAAACACCTCGGCACCAAACGGCCCCTGTGGCTCGAACGTGCCGAGGGTGCTGACCACAAAGGTCACCACCATGCCCAGCGCTACGGGCAAATCCATGCTGATCTGACGCTCGCACAGGTCCCGCCAAGCCTGTCTGAGGAACGGGGTGCACGAGAAAAACATCACCGGCAAAGACAGCACCCAGGAAGCCCAGCGCAGCAAATGCACCGCTTCGTCCGAGATGTCGCCCGGCTGGCTGAGGTACGTCGGCGTGGCGTACATCATGACTTGCATCATGCACATGGCCGCCACCGCCCAACGCCAGACCATGCGCCGGGCCTCTTCGCGCCTGCGGGCATGGGCGTGAGCATCGTTCGCGGGCAAGGCCTTGTAGCCATGGCGCTCGACCGAACGCATCCATTCAGAAGGTCGCGTGAGCTCGGGCGACCAGACGATCTGACCCCGGTGGCTGGCACCGCTGATTTGCACCGACTGCACACCAGGCACAGCCCGCAAAGCGTCTTCCAGGGTGATGGCGCAGGCCGCGCAATGCATGCCCTCAAACACCACGCTGGAGCGCCAGCAACCCGAGTCGGTTTTTTCGGGCAAGCTGAATGCCGCCCATTCTTCGGGCACATCGAGCAATGCCAGCCGCTGCTGGGGTGTGTTGTGCTCGGAGCTTGCCAGCGGCATTGCCACCAAAGCCCCTTTTTCGGAGGACGCAGCTGGCAGGCCGGGCAAAACATTGACTTGGGTCATGTTTCGAAGATACGACAGCCCACCCGATCAAAGCTTGATGTAAATCAAGCACTCCCATTTGCTGCTCTTCTAAGCTGGGTTTTTGTCATTTTCCAACAGGAGCACCTCATGTACCAACGCATCCTTGTCGCCACCGACGGTTCCACCTTGTCCAAAAAAGCCGTGGCCAGCGCCATCGAACTGGCGGCCACCTGCGGCGCAGAACTGATCGCGATCAAGGTGGTGCCGCGCTACCCGCAGGCCTACTTTGAGGGCAGCATCCCCCTGTCGAGCGAAGAAATCGCACGCGTCGAAGCCCAGTGGACCGAATCGGCCCGGGTTCAGTTGGCCACGGTCGAAAAGAGCGCCAAGGCCAAAGCCGTGAGTACGAAAGTCATCACGGTCAAATCGGATGTGGTCTCGGACGCCATCATTGCGGCAGCGAAAAAGCACAAGGCCGACCTGATCGTCATGGCCTCCCACGGTCGCAAAGGCATCAAGCGCCTGCTCTTGGGCAGTGAAACTCAGCAAGTGTTGACGCATTCGCACATCCCCGTGTTGGTTCTGCGCTGAGGGGCGCCTGGGGGGGGTGGTTCAGACTGAGGCCGCAGGGCTTGGCATAGGCAGCCTCATTTTCTGCCGTGAAAAAGTGTTGAATGCATTTATTAAATAAAATGTATTCAAATTATTCTGAGCCTCAAGCCATGACACCACGTTTCAAACGCCCAGATGTCCGTCAGTCAAACCCCAGCCTGACCAGCACTATTAGGGGGAAATTGTGGGGTCTGAGGATGCTTGGGTTGGCCATGTTGGTGGTGGGGACGGTGCAGGCTCAGGTACTGACCATCGAAAGCTGGCGCAAGGACGACCAGATTTTTTGGGACAAGGTGCTGATCCCAGCCTTTCAACGCCAGCACCCCGGCATCAAGGTGCAGTTCAAACCCGAAGAACCTCTTGCCTACGATGCACGACTGGAGGCCAGGCTTTCCACAAGACGCGCTGGCGACCTGATCTTTTGCCGACCCTTTGACGCCAGTGTGCGCATGCAGGCCAAGGGCTACCTGCTGCCCCTGAAGGAAGAGGCACTCAAAAACTTCAACCCACAAGCGCGTCGCGCCTGGACCACCGACGACGGCCAGACCACGTATTGTTTGCCCGTGGCCTATGTCATGCATGGGCTGTTCTACAACAAGAAAATCCTGCGCGACTTGAAGCTCGAGCCCCCCAGCACCTGGGACCAGTTCTACCAATTGCTCAGTCAAGTGGCGGCCAGCAAAACAGTGACGCCGTTGGCCCTGGGCACCGCCGACATGTGGGAATCCACCCAAGTGGTGTTCACGGGCCTGGGGCCCAATTTCTGGGAAGGTGAAAAGGCCCGGCTCGGACTGATGGAGGGCACTGTCAAATTCACCGATCCGGGCTTTGTCAAGGCTTGGAGAATGATGGCCCAACTCAAGCCCTACATGCACCCCCAGCAAAACAGCCTGTCCAACGGTGACATCCAGCTCTTGTTTGCCACAGGCAATGCGGCGGTCTACCCCTCAGGCTCCTGGGACATCGATTTTTTGCGCAGCACCAGTTTTGCTTACAAAAAATCCATCGATCTGGGTGTCTTCAAACCCCCTGTTGAACACGAAGGTCAGCCCTGTCACATCTCGGTGCACCCCGATTTCGGCATCGGTGTAAACAAAAACAGCCCCAATCAAGCCGCTGCGCTCCAGTTCATTGCCTGGCTTGGCACGGCCGATTTCGCTCAATTGCTCACCGACACCCTGACCGGGTACTTTCCACTGGCCGACCATCCCGTCAAAATCAACGACCCTTTGGGTCAGGACATGATGGGCTGGCGACGCAGTTGCCAAGACACCATCCGCCTGAACGCCCAAAAACTCAACAGGGTCTGGCCCTCCATGGAAGAAGAGCTCTGGTTTGCCAATGTCAAGGTGCTCAACCAGGACATCAGCCCTGAACAAGCGGCGCAGCACATCCAGCGTGTGCACGAGAAAAACGCCTACCTCAAATAAAAACCGCCCATGACCACTGGACGAGGTCATGGGCGGGGCACCCCTCAAGATCGGCTCAAAAACTTCAGACTGAGAACAAGTTTTTGTGCTGATCGCGCAGCAGGTTCTTTTGCACCTTGCCCATGGTGTTGCGCGGTAACTCGGCCACCACAAAACAACGCTTGGGGATCTTGAAGTTGGCCAGTTTGGCCTTGAGTTCGGCCAAGACGCCCTCGGGCTGCACCACCGCACCAGACTTGGCGATGACCACGGCCACACCCACTTCGCCAAAGTCCGGATGGGGCACACCCACCACAGCGCTTTCGGCCACACCCTTCATCTCGTTGATGTAGCCCTCGATCTCGGCAGGGTACACGTTGTAGCCGCCGCTGATGATCAGGTCTTTGCTGCGGCCGACGATGGTCACGTAACCCCTCTCGTCGACCTTGCCCACATCACCGGTCTTGAAATAGCCATCGGCTGTGAATTCTTCGGCGGTTTTTTCGGGCATGCGCCAGTAACCTTTGAACACATTGGGGCCTTGGACCTGAATCCCGCCAATCTCGCCCACCGGCATCTCCTGGCCATCGTCGCCCCGCACACGCAAACGCACACCGGGCAAAGGGAAACCCACCGTGCCACCGCGCCGCTCGGTCTGCTTGGCGTAACGCTTGTCCGCTGCATAGGGGTTGGAGGTCAGCATGGCGGTCTCGCTCATGCCGTAGCGCTCCAAAATCGTGTGGCCTGTGCGCTCTTGCCATTCGGTGAAGGTCTCGATCAACAAGGGGGCAGAGCCTGCAATGAACAAGCGCATGTTGTTCACCGCCGCCTTGTCGAGCGCAGGCTCGGCCAGCATGCGCACATACAACGTGGGCACGCCCATGAACACGGTCGCCTCCTTCATGCGGGCAATCACGCGTTTGGGGTCGAACTTGGCCATCCAGATCATCTTGCTGCCGTTGATCAGGGCCCCGTGGATGGCCACAAACAAGCCGTGCACGTGAAAGATGGGCAGCGCATGGATCAGGACATCACCCTTTTTCCAACCCCAGTAATCCTTGAGCGTGAGCGCATTGCTCAGCATGTTGCCGTGCGTGAGCATGGCCCCCTTGCTGCGCCCGGTGGTGCCACTGGTGTAGAGGATGGCCGCCAGGTCATCGGCCTGTCGGGCAACCGTCTGGTGTTGGTCGCTGTGGTGCGCAGCTCGCTCGAGCAAACTGCCCGTACGGTCATCATTTAAGGTGAACACATGCTGGGTGCCCGACTTGAAAGCGATCTTGCTGACCCAGCCGAAATTGGCCCCGCTGCACACCACCACAGCCGGTTCGGCGTTGCCAATGAAGTACTCGATCTCGGCGCTTTGGTAAGCGGTGTTCAGGGGCAAAAACACATAACCGGCGCGCAAGGTCGCCAAGTACAGCATCAGGGCTTCCACCGACTTTTCGACCTGCGCGGCCACCCGGCTGCCTTCAGGCAAATCCAGCGATTGCAGCAAATTGGCCATCATGGCCGTGGCGCGGTCCAGGTCTTGCCAGCTGTAGCGCAGGCCTTCATCGGTCTCCACGGCCGTGGCCGTCAGGTCGGCAGGAAAAGCAGCCCGCAGGGCCGAAAACAGGTTGTTGTGGGTCATGGTTTCAAAATTGCAAGGTGAAAACAGGCATGCAAATGGGCACCATCACAGGCCCATCCAACATCCCAAAGCGTTTCAGTCGAGCTTGGCGCCGGAAGCCTTGACCACTTGCGACCACTTGGTGAGCTCTTTCTTGATGAACGCGTCGAACTGGCCGCCCGTGAGGTTGGGGAACTCTGCGCCTTGGTTGGCCCAGACGGCTTTGGCCTCGTCGGTCAAGCAGGCACGGCGAAATTCCTCAATGGCACGCGCTTGGGCATCCGCAGGCGTGCCCTTGGGGGCCCAAACGCCATACCAGGTTGAGACGGTGTAATCGGGCAAACCCAGCTCGGCCGAGCAAGGCACATCCGGGAAAGCCGCATTGCGCTTGGCCCCCGAGACCATGAGGGCCTTGATGCGGCCGCCCTTGATGTGCGCCGCCGACGAGCCCAGGCCGTCGAACATCATGTCCACGTTGCCCGCGATCAGGTCTTGCAGGGCCGGGCCTGCGCCTCGGTAAGGGATGTGGGTAATGAAGGTCTTGGTCTGCAGCTTAAACAACTCACCCGCCAAGTGGTGCGAGGTGCCGCCACCTGCCGAGCCGTAGTTCAAACGGGCCGGGTTCTTTTTCAAAAAATCCAGAAAGGCCTTGAAGTCGGCCGCCTGGACTTTCTTGGGATTGACCACCAGCACCTGTGGCACGCTGGCCACCTGGATGAGGGGGATCAGGTCACGCTCCAGATCGTAGTCCAGTCTCGGGTACATGCTGGGCGCGATGGTGTGGTGCACCGCCCCCATGAAGTAGTTGTAGCCATCGGGCGTAGACTTGGCCGCAATGCCCGCCCCCAGCGTGCCACCCGCACCACCACGGTTGTCGATGATCAGCTGTTTGCCCGTGAGCTTGGCAAACGCGGCCGACATGGGCCGCGCAAATGCGTCTGTGCCGCCCCCTGCCGGAAAGGGCACCACCATGGTCACCGGCTTGCTGGGCCAGCTGCTTTGGGCCTGGGCCCACAGCGGCAGCGAGCCTGTGACGGCCGCCATGGCCTTCAAAAAATCGCGGCGCTGGCCCCAAGGGTTCATTTCGGTCATGTCGTGTCTCCTGGTTTTATTCGGAAACGGCATCATAAAGTTTTTACAAAGACAGGCTTGCGCCGGGGTGTCACGACCTGATCAGAGAGCAGCCAGCATCTGCAGGGCTTTGGCAAAACCGGCACCGGGCTGGCACACCTCCAGATGCACCACGGGCAAACCGCAGCGCTGGGCACCGGCCACATTGCGTGGCTGGTCGTCCACAAACACGGCGTGCTCGGCCCGCACCCCCAAGGCATCCAAACACGCCTGGTAAGCGCGGGGATCGGGTTTGAGGATCTGGGTGTAGGTGGCGTCCACGATCACGTCAAACTGCTGGAGCCAGGGCAGACGTTCGCGAAAATCAGCGCCATAAAACAGATCCAGCTCATTGGACAAAATGCCCAGCTTGTAGCCCAGCGCCTTGGCCTGGTGGATAGCCGCCAACGCCTCTGGCCGGATCACGGCCTGTACATCCGCCCCACGAGCGCGCTGCACAAAGGTCTGCATCTCGGTCCATTCTTCACCCAGCAAGCGCCCAACCTCGCGGGTGCGTTGCATCCAGTAATCGCGTTCGCTGATGCGGTCGGCCTGCATGGCTTGCCACAGCGCATCGGTTTCAGGCGCAAATGGGCCTTGCCAGGTCAGTGTGCCGGCAGGCAGGCCCAAAGCCGCCTCGCTCAAAGCGTGGGTTTCAAACAGGGTGCGGCTGATGACGCCGCCAAAGTCCAGAATCAGGGCTTTGTCCTCGGGTCTCAGCGCGTCAGACATGAGGCGCTTTCATGCCCGCAGCAGGCACCACCAGCCCTTTGGCGAGCCAATCGTCCAACACGGCCAGCACATGCTGCACAAAAGCCGCGTCGTTGATGTGCGCGTCAATGCGCGAAACTTCCGCTGCGCCCCAATCGCACTGCGCCATTTCGTCCATCATGGCCGCCAGGCCTTCTGGATCGTGCAGCGGTGCACCAGCCCGGTCCCACTCCTGAATGCCTCGCAAGGGCAGTACCAAGTGCACCGGGCCTTGTGCCTGACGCAATCGGCTGGCCAGCTCGCGGGCGAATTCGCGGCGCATGTTGGCGTCGATGCCCACCGAAGCGATCAATCGGTTGTGGTCGTGCGAGGGCCGCCCAGCAAAACGCTCGGGCATCTGGCCCCAAGCGGGGTAATCCACCAGGTCGGTGGCGCCGGGGGCGACGATCATCGGCACGCCTTTGAGGCCCGCGCCCATGAGGCGATCCGGCCCCGCGCTCACCACCGAGCCGCCCATTTGGTTGACCATCTCCTGCAGGCTCAAATCCATCACGCAGGCAAACTGGCCTTGTGCAGCCAACGATTCAAACGCCCTGCCCCCCATGCCTGTGGTGTGGAACACCGCCAAGTCAAAACCGCGCTTGTCCAGTTCGGGCTGCAGCTGCACCATGTATTTGAGGCAGCTCGACCCCAAGGACGTCATGCCGACCACCGGCCGCTCGAAACGCGGCACCCGTGCCACGCGACACGCCCCCACCACCGCGCCTGCGGCTTGGGCCAGGGCCGACTGACACAGGCTGTTGAGGCCATAGAGGCCACCCGCCCATAGCACCATCATCAGATCGGGCGGCATGCGCTCGGGCGGCAAGAGCGGCGAAAACGCCACCGTGGACAGCACCACCTTGGGCACACCCAGCGGCAAGCTGCTGGCGACATCCAGCGCCAGGTCGGTGCCCATGGTGCCGCCCAGCACCAGCAGACCGTCCATGCGGCCCGTACGCTGCAACTCCGACGCTAGTCGGCTCGCGCCCTGCGCCATGAGTGCCATGGCGCTGTTTTCGTCGCCGCTGTCCATGACCTGCTGCAACGTCAAGCCCGCAGCCGCCGCCACGTCGGTGTTGGCGATGTCCGGAACCAGCCGGCCTTTGGCCAGCACCCCCACGTCCATGATCAGCGCTTGCCCGCCAGCGGCCTGCACCTGCTCGCGCATGAAGCCGATCTCGTCGCTTTTGGTGTCGACCGTGCCGACGATC
Source organism: Limnohabitans sp. 63ED37-2 (assembly GCF_001412535.1). Lineage (GTDB taxonomy): Bacteria > Pseudomonadota > Gammaproteobacteria > Burkholderiales > Burkholderiaceae_C > Limnohabitans_A. The sequence goes on from NZ_CP011774.1 coordinate 1,689,012, forward strand.
AGGATGACCGGGCTCTTCATGCGCGGCCCTCCTGCACAGCGGCAAAGGCGGCTTCGAGCACGTCGCACATGAAGTCGACCTCCTCGCGGGTGATGACCAATGGCGGCGACAAGATCAGGTTGGGGCCGGAGATGCGCACCATCAAGCCCGCTTTGTAGGCCGCCTTGGCCACCCGCGCCGGGATGTCGCTGCTGCGCGTCATAGGGGTGCGCTTGGCCTTGTCGTTCACCATCTCAATGCCCAGCATCAGGCCCACACCACGCACATCGCCCACAAAGCTGCAGGTGTCCACCAGCTTGCGCAAGCGGGTCTGCAGGTGTGCGCCCATGCGGGCGGCGTTGCCGGGAATGTCCAGCGCCTCAATCTGGTCGAGCGTTGCCAGCGCCGCAGCAGCCGCAATCGGGTGCGCGCTGTAGGTGTAGCCGTGCGAGACCGAGGCCGTGCCCGTGGTATCGGCGTCAAACACATCGGCAATGCGGCGGTTGATGGCCGTGGCCCCGAGTGGGATGTAGCCCGAAGAAATGCCCTTGGCCAGGCACCACATGTCGGCATTCACGCCCCACAGGCGCGTGCCAAACATCTCACCGCTGCGGCCAAAACCCGTCACCACCTCGTCGGCGATCAAGAGCACGCCGTACTTGTCGCAAATCTGGCGCACCAGCGGCCAGTAGTTGGGCGGCGGCACGATCACCCCGCCCGCGCCCTGCACCGGCTCGGCGATGAAAGCCGCCACCGTGTCCGGCCCCTGGAACACGATCTCGCGCTCCAGCAACTCGGCGCAGATTTCACCCAGTCGGATCGGGTCATCGGTGTAGGGGTTGTGGTAAGCCCAGGGGGTGTCGATGTGGAAGCAACCAGGCAGCAGCGGCTCATAGGCGCGGCGGAAGTTGGTGTTGCCATTCACGCTCATGCCGCCAAAGTGCACACCGTGGTAACCCTGGCGCAGGCTGATGAACTTGAAGCGGTCGGCCTGGCCCTTCAGCTTCCAGTACTGGCGGGCCACCTTCAATGCACCCTCCACCGCGTCCGAGCCGCCGTTGGAGAACATGACCGTGGCCACGTCTTCGGGCTGCATCATCTGCACCAGGCGTTTGGACAACTCAATGGCCCGCACATGCGTGGTGCCGCGGAACACGTTGTAAAACGGCAGCTCGTCCATCTGCGCCACGATGGCGTCGCGTACCGGCTTGTTGCTGTGGCCCAGGTTGCAGGCCCACAGGCCCCCCACGCCGTCGAGCATCTTGTGGCCATCCACGTCCCAGATCCAGCAGCCCTCGCCTTTGGCGATGATGTCGGGGGTGGACTTCTTCATCGCCCCCGGGTGGGCCATGGGGTGCCACAGGTATTGGGCGTTGTCGGCTTTGAGTTGGTCGTTGTTCATCGTTTTCTCGACATTCACAGTTGAATCCAGGCCGTTTTCAGGTCCAGGTATTTGTCCAAGGCGTGCATCGACTTGTCGTGCCCGTTGCCCGACTGGCGCACCCCGCCCAGCGGCACGGTGATGTCGGGGCCGCCGTAGGTGTTGACGTGCACCACCCCGGCCTTGATGGCACGCACCATGCGGTGGGCGCGCGAGAGACTACTCGTCCACACCCCTGCGGCCAGGCCATAGGTCGAATCGTTGGCCAAGCGCACCGCCTCGGCCTCGTCGTCAAACGGCATCACTGCCAGCACAGGGCCAAAGACTTCTTCGCGAGCCAAGGTCATATCGGGCGTCACGTCGTCAAACAAGGCTGGGGCCATGTAGCTGCCACCCACCACGGGCTGCAAAGCCTGCCCGCCCACACGCAGGCGGGCACCCTGCTGCTGAGCGGTCTGCACCGCAGCCAGGTTTTTGGCCAGTTGTCGGGCGCTGCTGACCGCACCGATCTCGGTGCTCACATCCAGCGGGTCACCCACGCGCAAGCTGGCGGCAATCTTGTGCAAGCGCTCCACGAATTCGTCGTGCACCGAGCGCTGCACCAACAGGCGAGAGCCCGCCACACACACCTGACCGCTGTTGCGGAAGATGCCCATGGCTGAGACTTTGGCCGCCTGTGCCAAATCGGGCGCATCGTCAAACACGACATTGGGCGACTTGCCGCCCAGCTCCAGGTAGACCCGCTTGAGGTTGGACTCGGCCGAAGCCTTGAGCAACATGCGCCCCACCGGGCCGGAGCCGGTGAAGGTCAGGATGTCCACGTCCATGTGGCGCGCGATCGCCTCGCCCGCCTCTGCACCTGTGCCGGTGACCACATTGAGGACACCCGGCGGCAAACCTGCGTCCAGACACAGCTGCGCCAAACGCAGCAAAGACAGAGAGGCGTCTTCAGAGGGTTTGAGCACCACCGAGTTGCCCGCTGCCAGCGCCGGGGCGATCTTCCAGGCACCGATCATCAGCGGGAAATTCCACGGCACGATGGCCCCGACCACCCCCACCGGCTCTTTGTGGACCAAGCCCAACGTGCCTTCAGGTGTGGGCGCAATCTCGCCATTTATCTTGTCCACGCACTCTGCGTAATAACGAAAAGTGCCCGCCGCATTGCCCGGCTCGGCCTTCCAGGCCATGGCGATCTCGGTGCCGTTGTCGCGCACGCCCAGCACCGCCAGCTCGGCGTGATGCGCCTCGATGCGGTCGGCAATGCGGTGCAGCACCTTCTTGCGCTCGGCAGGTGCCATGCGCGACCACACGCCAGACTCGAAGCTGCGGCGGGCGGCCTTAACAGCGCGGTCGACATCGGCCTGCCCGGCCGCTGCGATGGTGCACAAAGTCTGCCCGTCGATGGGCGAGACCACGAGGAGCATTTGGCCGGACGCAGCCGCAGCCCACTGCCCGTCGATCAGCAGTCCTTGGTCAGGAATGGGCTGGTGACGCAGCGTGTCGATCTGTTCTTGTTTCATGGGCCGCCTTCAGTCAGGCACATGCAGCACGATGCCGTCCAGCGCCGCAGAGGCGACCAGCTGACAGCTCAGTCGGCTGCCACTTTGGCGGGGTGCGATGACGATGTCGAGCATGGCGTTTTCCACTTCGTCCATGGGCGGGCAAGCGACCAGCCAGGCTTCATCGACATAGACATGGCAGGTGGCGCACGACAGGCAGCCACCACATTCGCCCGCCACGCCGGGGATGCCGTTCATCTGCGCAGCGTCCATCAGGTTGGTGCCGTCATTCACGTCGTCGCTCACGCGATCGCCGTTGCTCATGATCCAGTGCACTTGGGGCATGGGGTTTGTTCTTTCAGATCAGATGAATCGGATGTAGTAATCGCGCAGCGCGTCGCCTTCAAGGTCTGCGGTGCGCTCGATCTCGTGGCGCTTGATGCCCACATGGTTGGCCACCAGGCCTTCGCCCAGCGCTTGCGTGAGCGCGGTGTCGGCTTCGAGCGCATCCAGTGCGCCCGCCAAGGTGCCCGGCACACTGTGGGTGGCGTCCTTGTTTTCCAGGCAGTCACCGGTTTCGGCGGGCTGCAGCTTGTAAGCGTTGACCACACCCAAACGGGCGGCCTGCAGCACGGCGGCGGTGTGGGTGTAAGGGTTGGCCGCAGCGTCGCCCATGCGGTGCTCGATGCGAGCACCCGGACCGCTTTCAGCCGACAAGCGCACGGTGACGCCACGGTGGTCCACCGCCCAGTTTTTCCAAAAGCCAGACAAGCTCGCCGGTTGCAGGCGTTGGTAGGAATTGGCGCACGGAGCCAATAAACCCGCCAGCGCCTGGTGGTGGTGCATCAGCCCGGCGGTGCAGCCCAGTGTGAGTGCGTTGAACTGGCTGGCATCGTGCCCGCCCGAGATGGCGTTCTGGCCTTGGCCGTCACGCAGGCTGAAGTTGATGTGCACCCCGCTGCCCCCCACCGTGAGGATGGGCTTGGGCATGAAGGTCAACACAATGCCGTGCTGGAAAGCGACTTCGCGGGCCAAGAGGCGGAACAAAAAGATGTCGTCCACCGCCTTGACGGCACGGTCATATTTCAGCGTGAACTCGAACTGCGGCGCGTCGTATTCGGTGTTCATGCTGTCGATGCGAAAGCCCGCGGCCGTGGCCTTTTCCCAAAGGGCATCGGTGAAGCCCCTGGGGTCGGCAAAAGGGCCGGTGGCATACACATGGGCCGCAGGCGTGTCGTAGGGTTTGAGCGAGCCGTCCGGCTCAATCTGGAAAGCAAAGGCTTCGAGCTCAATGCCCACCATCGGGTCGTAACCGATGGCTTGCCAGTCGGCCACGGCTCGCTTGAGCGCACTGCGCCCGCACATGGGCAGCGGTGTGCCGTCGTTGGCTTTCAGATCGCCAATCGCCACCTTCGTGAACGGCTGCCAGCCCGGACGGATGTCTTCGGCGGTATAGGCTGCCTCCATGTCCGGCAGCCCTTCCATGACCATGGCGCCGGGCACGGGGATCAGCTCTTTTTCATAAGTGACGCCAAAGGTGCCTCGGCAAAAACGGGCACCACCGCCTTGCCCGGGTTGGAGCGTGACGTATTTGCCTCGCGCAATGGCCAGGTGGTCGCAAAACAGCACCCGCAGGCGTTCTTGAACATTGGACATGGTGATTCCTTTCAACCCTAGGTTCAAATGAGGTGCATGCGCACCGGCAGGCGTTTGATGCCACAGACAAAATTCGAACGCAAAAAGGCGTGTTCACCCGTTTGCTCGATGCGGTCAACACGTTGGATCAGCTCTTGCAATAAGACCCGCAACTCCAGCCGCGCCAGCCACATGCCCAGACAGGCATGCGCCCCGCCCTGCCCGAATGAAAGGTGTCGGTTCACGCCCCGGTTCAAGTCGACCGTGAACGGCTGCTCAAAAGCCCGCTCATCCCGGTTGCCCGAGATGAACCAGAGCAGCACCTTGTCGCCCGCCTTGACCTGTTTGCCGTGGTACTCGAAGTCCTCGGTCGCGGTGCGGCGAAAGTGTGTGGCGGGCGAAGCCCAGCGGATGAACTCGTCGGCCACGCCTTCCCAGGCGGCTTCGCCCTGCACCGCCTTGAGCTGTGCCATCAGGCCCGGCTGGTTGGCCAGCGCGTGCAAAGCCGCCGCAATCGAATACCGCGTGGTGTCGTTGCCCGCTGCAACCAGCAGGCAAAAGAAGTTGCGGAACTCGGTGTCGCTGATCACATTGCCTTGCGCGTCGGGCTGGGTGATCAGGTGCAACACGCCGCTGGTGTCACCCGCTGCGCGTTTGCGCGCCATCATTCGGGCCGCGTAATCAAACAGGTCAGCCCCGGCGGGCGAGCGAAACGGCATGAAGCGGTAGGCCTCGGTGTCCATTTTGTCGACCACATGGCTGGTGAAATCGCTGTCGGTGTTGGCCATGAGCGCGTCGCCCTTGTCCACCAGCCAATCCAGGTCCTCCTCGGGCAGTCCCGCAATTCGCCCGAGCATGCGCATGGGCAGCTGGCGGGCAATCTGGTGCGTGGCGTCAAACTCGCCTTGGCCAAGGGCCTGGTCGAGGATGCCCACACACAGCTCACGGATCTGGTCTTCGTACAGCGCCATCATGGGCTTGGAAAAGGCCTTGGCCACCAGCATGCGGGTGCGGGTGTGCTCGGGCGGGTCGGTCTCCTGGAAGGTGCGCCGCGCCATGTACTCCTCGTGCGTCTGGTCTTCCATGCGGATACCTTGGGCAGAACTCAAGCGCTGGTGGTTGCGGTTGAGCTCCAGAATGTCGGCATGCCGCGTGACCGACCAAAAGCCCTTGCCTTCGGACCAGTCGCACCAGGCCATCGGGTCCTCGTCGCGCAGGCGCTGGAAAGTGTTGTGCGGCGTGCCGTTCACATAGCTGTCGTGGTCCGCCAAGTCGGCGTGGCCATCGTCGGTGGGGTGCCAGACGGTCATGGGCGGGTGTTCCTTGCGTGCTCAATGAATTGCGCCATCCACTGGCCAAACAGCGGCACATCGGCGGCCTGCTGCAGACTGGCATGGGCGCGGGCCAAGGTGTTCGTGTCGAGCTTGTCGGCCAGGAAGCCCAGCAAGGCCTGCATGAACACCAGCGGCATTTCGGGGTGGTACTGGGTGGTCCAAATGTGCTGGCCGATCTGCATCGAGCCGATGGGGCAAAAATCGCTGCCACCCAGGCACTCGGCCCCCTCGGGCATGCGGGTGACTTGCTCGTTGTGGGCAGCCATCAAGGTGGTGGTGCTTTGCGCGGGCTGCATCCAGGGGCGGGTGCGCTGCCAGTGCGTGGCCGCCGTGCCCAGGCCCCAGCCCGCTGCGTTGAGCGCCACCTGCCCGCCCAGCGCCCGGGCCACCGCTTGGTGGCCAAAGCACAGGCCGATCAGCGGCTGGCGGGCCGCATCGACGGCGCGGATGAAATCCAGCAACGACCCGACCCAAGGCAGGCTGTCGTCGTTGACCGAAGCCGGGCTGCCGGTGATGACATAGCCATCAAAAGCCTGCGGGTCACTGGGCAGCACGCCGTCTTTGACGGGCAGCACCTCGAAAACCCAGTTTGAAAGCAGGGGCTGCAGCAACTGGACCACCTTTTGCCCATCGTTCGGGAAATGGGCCGCAAACGCCGAGGTGTCGTTGTTGGTCAGCAAAACGGCAATGTGCAGATTCGGCAGGGACATCGGATCTCTTTCAAACTCACAGCCATGCTATGCACAAGGCGCACCAAGCACTATCAAGTTTGGGCACGGCACACCCCGGGTTTTCACGAAAAAGCCTGTGACACCGGAACAGGCACACTCGGGGCATGCCCCGCACGTCTGTTTTGGCCCTTTGATGAGCCCATTTACCCCTGAATCGCCCTGGGTCCAGGTGCTGGACACCCAGGACATGGACCAGCACGCCCTGGCCCAGCAGGGCTGGGCGCTGCAGTACGAACAACTCTCGCCCGGCCAGTTCAAGGGACGGATCCACCAGGTGCAACTGCCCGGGGTCACGCTGCTGCGCGAAGACACCAGCATCGCCTTGCGCCAGCGAGGCAGGCTCGACGACAGCGTGTACGGTTTTGCCATGGCGCTGCAAGACTCACCCGATCTGTTTTTCAACGGCCAACGGGTGCCCGCACACGCCATCATGTGCGGCAAGGGCGACGAGGTGGACCTGACCACACCGACGCATTTCACCTTGATTGCCCTCGTGGTCGAGCGTAGTCTGCTCAACCCCTTGTGGGAGCGCATGTACCAAAAACCCCTGGCGCACTGGCTCGAAAAGCAGCTGGTACTGCCCACCACCGACATCAAAGCGCAGAACCTGCGCGACCTGCAGCTCACGGTGCTGGACCAGGCCAGCGCCCTGGCCCACCGCCCGCATGACCTGCAAGCCCTGCGCCAGCTGCGCGACGAGATTTTGATGGAATGGCTCGAAGCCCTGCCTGCCCAGGTCGACACTTCCGAGCTGCCCAACCTGGAACGACGCAAAAAACTGGTGGACCGGGCCTGCGAGCTGATGATGGGCCATGCCGACGAGCCCCTGTCCATCCTGGAGGTGTGCAGCCGTGTGGGCACGAGCCGGCGCAAGCTCAATTACTGTTTTCAAGACGTGCTGGGCACCACGCCCATCAAGTACCTGCGCTCACTGCGCCTGAACAGCGTGCGCCGCGCCCTGCGCCAAGCCGCGCCCGGCGAGACCATCCAGGACATCGCCTCGCACTGGGGGTTTTGGCACCTGAGCCAGTTCGCACAGGACTACAAGAAGCTGTTTGGCGAACTGCCCTCTGCCACCTTGAAGGTTTTCGAAAACCGCAAAAAACCCCTGCCCTCAAGCTCTGTGGCAACGGGCCAGTCTCAGTAAGTCAACTCCAGCACCGTGGTGCGGCCCTCTGCCAAGGGCCAAGTCAAGCCCACCACGTTTTCACCGTTGAATTGCCCGGCCACGGTGCGCTGGGTTTTGTCGTTCAGGCGCAGCTTGGAACTGGCCACACCCGCCCCCGGGGGTACACCCGGCAGGGTGGCTTGTCCGTCCAAACGCATCTGGTCCCGTTGAGGGTCGAAATAACCGCGCGGGCGCACAAAAGTGACCACAGACTGCGCGGCCCGATCAGCCTCAGCCATCCGCTCAGGCTTTATGTGCACGATGTCGCTGGAGCGCGGGAACGCGCTGCGGTAGATGTGTGTGGTGGCGTATCCCTTGGCCGAGATGACAAACTCGTAGACCGCTGTTGATTGGCCTTTAAAAGGTCCCCACAGCCCATCGGCGCCCACCGTTTTTTGGTGCACGGCAGTCCCCTTGCGCTGGCCTGTCAGTGGATCAACCTCATAAACGTCTAGGTTGGCTCCAGCCAGGGGCAAATTGTTCACAAAGTTGCCACTTTGGGCGTCTAGCGGATTCAAACCCAAACCCACCACTTTGCCATTCAAAACCATAATGGACTCGGTTTTGATGCCAAAATCTGGCGTGCGGCCCGTGATGAAACGGTAAGTGGCCTCAAAAGCCGCCGCCGAATAAGAGGTCTCCCGGTGGTCAATGCGAGGGATCACCACATTGGTTGCGCCCTTGAGCTCCGGACCGGCAAAAGTCACGTGGGTGGACTTGCCTTTCAAGCCAATCCACAGGCCGTCGGGCTGGGCAAATTTGTCGTTGTTGTCCGAGCGGATGGTCATCCATCGGACCGTCCCACAGACTTCGTCACCTTGTGCATTTTTGGGCGCATTGAGCTGGCTCAGGAAAGGCCCGGTGCCTGAGAACTCATTGGCCTCATTGACCCCGGGTATGGCCTGAACACCATGGTTGGGTGTGCCGCCCAGCACCGCTGGGCTGACCAGGTTTTGTCCCCCACCGTTGCAGATGAAGTTGCGAATCGCATTGCCACCCCGCGAGTTGCCGACCAACACCACCTGGCTGGCCCCCGTGCGCTTCAAGACCGCTTGCACCTCGTCGCGCAAAAAGGCCATGTGCTCGGCGGTGGAGGTTCGGCCCGCTTGGGGCTTGTTGTCGGCGTCTCGCGCCAAGGGATAGGGCACATCGATGGCATGCAGGCGATCGCGCGGCCAACCGTTCGATTCAAAGCGCCACAGGGTGCTTTGCCACAAGGCTGCCGTGTCGCCATTGCCGTGCACAAAGACCACAGGGGGCGTGTCGGACCCGGCCGTGGGCAAGATGCTGGCGCAGGCACTCAGCAAAAGGGTGGAAACAGCAGCCAGCCAAACGTTTCTGCGAGGCAAGTTCATGGGACCCGTCCTTCCATGTCAAAAGTGCTTCATGGTGAACGCATCCGAGCGCCAAGGCTGACCCCAAGGTGTCAGCCCCATCCGATCAGCTGGTTTTGCGCGATGACAAGGCCCACAAAGCCACGCCACCCAGCATCATGGGCACACACAGCCACTGCCCCATGCTCATGCCCAGGCTCAAGAGGCCCAGGTGCGCATCGGGTTCGCGGAAGAATTCGGCCACGAAACGGAAAAAACCGTAGCCCAGCAAAAAAGCCCCGGACACCTGCCCAGTTGGGCGGTCCTTTCGGGCAAACCACCACAACAACACAAACAGCAGCAAGCCTTCCAGCGCGATTTGGTAGAGCTGCGAAGGGTGACGCGGCAAATCGCCCGCCCCACGGAACACCATGCCCCACGGCAGCGTGGGATCGGCCACCCGGCCCCACAGCTCGCCATTGAGAAAATTGCCCACCCGACCGGCTGCGAGTCCCGTGGGCACACACGGCGCGACAAAGTCCATGACCTGCAAGAAGGGGCGCTGGCGGGTGCGGGCAAACCAAACCATGGCCAGCATCACACCCAGCAAACCGCCATGGAAACTCATCCCCCCCTGCCATATGGCGAAGATTTCGAGCGGGTTGGACAGGTAATAAGCGGGTTTGTAAAACAGGCAATAACCCACGCGGCCACCCAAAATCACACCGAGCACACCCAAAAACAGGATGTCTTCCACATCGCGGTTTTGCCATTCCGGCAGGTGTTTGAAAGGCGCATGGCCCAAGCGCCGCACGCCCAGCCAGAAAAACAGGCCAAAGGCGGCCAAATAAGTCAGGCCATACCAGTGGATGGCCAAGGGCCCCAACTGCAGGGCGACGGGGTCAATTTGTGGGTGGATCAGCATGTCCGGATTGTGCACCGGAGATGCCGCGCAATGGACACAAAGTCCCCACAGGCGCCCGTTAGAATGTGGCGACCTTCTTTTGGGCTTCTACCGAGACACCACCATGAGCGACAAAATCATCCCGATCACCCCCATCAACAGCCGCAGCGCCAACATTACCGAGGGCAAATCCCGCGCCCCCAACCGCTCGATGTACTACGCCATGGGCTATGAACAGAGCGATTTCGTCAAACCCATGGTGGGCGTGGCCAACGGTCACAGCACCATTACCCCCTGCAACAGCGGTCTGCAAAAATTGGCCGATGCAGCCATTGAGGGCATCGAAGCCGCCGGGGGCAACGCCCAGGTGTTTGGCACCCCCACCATTTCGGACGGTATGGCCATGGGCACCGAAGGCATGAAGTATTCGCTGGTGTCCCGTGAGGTGATCGCCGACTGCGTGGAAACCTGCGTGCAAGGCCAGTGGATGGACGGCGTGCTGGTGGTGGGCGGTTGCGACAAGAACATGCCCGGCGGCCTGATGGGCATGCTGCGCGCCAACGTGCCCGCCATTTATGTGTATGGCGGCACCATTTTGCCAGGCCGCTACCAGGGCAAAGACCTGAACATCGTGAGCGTGTTTGAAGCTGTGGGCGAAAACGCTGCGGGCAAGTTGAGCGACGAAGACCTGCTTGAGATCGAAAAGCGCGCGATTCCCGGCACCGGCTCGTGCGGTGGCATGTACACCGCCAACACCATGTCTTCGGCTTTCGAGGCGCTGGGTATTTCTTTGCCCTATTCGTCCACCATGGCCAACGTGCACGACGAAAAAGTCGAGTCGGCCAAAGAGTCGGCCCGCGTTCTGGTGGAAGCCATCCGCAAAGGCATCAAGCCGCGCGACATCGTGACCCGAAAGGCCATTGAAAATGCCGTGGCCGTGATCATGGCCACCGGGGGTTCAACCAATGCGGTTTTGCACTTTTTGGCCATCGCGCACTGCGCGGGCGTGGAGTGGAGCATCGACGATTTCGAACGCATCCGCCAACGCACACCCGTTTTGTGCGACCTCAAACCCAGTGGCAAGGCCCTGGCGGTCGATTTGCACAAGGCAGGCGGTATTCCTCAGGTCATGAAACTCTTGCTCAATGCGGGTTTGCTGCACGGCGACTGCATCACCATCACAGGCCAAACCATTGCCGAGGTGCTCAAGGATGTGCCCGACGCCCCGCCCGAGCAAAGCGTCATCCACACCATCGAGAACGCCATGTACAAACAAGGCCACTTGGCCATCCTCAAGGGCAACCTGTCGCCCGAGGGTGCCGTGGCCAAGATCACTGGCCTGAAAAACCCGGTCATCACGGGTCCTGCCCGTGTGTTCGACGACGAGCAATCGGCCCTTGAAGCCATTTTGGCGGGCAAGATCCAAGCCGGTGACGTGATGGTTTTGCGTTACCTTGGCCCCAAAGGCGGCCCGGGCATGCCCGAAATGCTGGCCCCCACAGGTGCCCTGATCGGTGCCGGTCTGGGCGAAAGCGTGGGCCTGATCACCGACGGCCGCTTCTCTGGTGGCACTTGGGGCATGGTGGTGGGTCACGTCGCACCCGAAGCGGCCGCAGGCGGGACCATCGCTTTTGTGAAAGAAGGCGACAGCATCACCATCGATGCACACCAGCTGATCCTTGAGCTCAACGTGCCCGAAGCCGAATTGGCCAAGCGCCGCGAAGGCTGGAAAGCCCCTGAGCCCCGCTACACCCGTGGTGTCCAGGCGAAGTTCGCTTTCAACGCATCGAGCGCCAGCAAAGGCGCTGTGCTCGACCTGTATTGATGCTGCTGGGATGCACGCAAAAAAGCCGCTGAAAAGCGGCTTTTTTGCGGGTCATTGGCGCAAGTACAGGCGCCTGGACAGCCCAAGGCTGCCCTCAAGCTCAGATCAAAGACCGATGGCGGCAATACCGGCTTTGGCAATTTGCGCGTCTTCGTTCGACTTGACACCACTCACACCCACCGCGCCCAGGCAAAAGCCGTCTTTCATGATCGGCACGCCGCCTTCGAGCATGCCTTGGATGGCGGGAGCAGACAAAAATGAGGTGCGGCCACCGTTGATCACATCTTCATAGACCTTGCTCTCACGACGACCCAAGGCCGCGGTGTGTGCTTTGGACGGCGCAATGTGCGCGGACACTGGTGGGGCACCGTCCAGACGGGCGAAGTGCAGCAAATGACCGCCCATGTCGACGATGGCGATGCTGACCGCCCAGTTGTTTTTCAGGGCTTCGGCTTCGGCCGCAGCGGCAATGGCTTTGACATCGGACAGTTCAAGGCAGGATTGTGTTTTCATGGGGGTCTGGTGCTGAAAAAATGAAAACCACAAGCATACACGGGCACCGCCTGCCGATTGCCCACCCCCAGTGCAAAACTGATTCACCCGGATAACCCCATCAACTGCCGGAAATCCCTCGTTCGTTTACTCCGCGCAGGTGTGAGCTCTACAATGGCCAGACCTTTTTTAAAGGCTTTTTCAGGAGATACACCATGAGCGACCTTCGCACCCTCAATTCCGCTGACTGGGGCCATGTGGACCTGGCGGCTCGCAACCGCGTTCTGCGCAACACCTATTGGCTGCTGGCCCTGAGCATGCTGCCCACTGTGCTGGGTGCTTGGGTCGGTGTGAGCACAGGGATCACCCAGTCACTCACAGGTTTTATGGGCTTGGTGGTGTTCTTGGGCGGCGCCTTCGGTTTCATGTTCGCCATCGAGAAAACCAAAAACTCCGCTGCCGGCGTCCCCGTGCTGCTGGCTTTTACCTTCTTCATGGGTCTGATGCTCTCGCGCATGATCGCCATGGTGCTCGGCTTCAAAAACGGTGCTGACCTGGTGATGACCGCCTTTGCGGGCACCGCAGGCGTGTTCTTTGTCATGGCCAGCCTGGCCAGCGTCATCAAGCGTGATCTGTCCGGCATGGGCAAATGGCTTTTTGTTGGCGCCATGGTCCTGATGGTGGGCGGCATCATCAACGTGTTTGTGGGCTCCACTGCAGGCATGCTGGTCCTCTCGACCTTGGCCATTGGCATCTTCAGCGCCTTCTTGCTGTACGACCTCAAGCGCATCTTGGATGGCGGCGAGACCAACTACATCAGCGCCACCTTGGCCCTGTACCTGAGCGTGTTCAACATCTTCCAAAGCCTGCTGGCCCTGCTGGGCATCATGGGCGGTGAACGCGACTGATCTGTGTAGCACACAGCAAAAAGGCTCCCTCGGGAGCCTTTTTTTGTGGTCACAGGCTCTTGGTCTGCAACCAGCTGAGCGTTGGTCACGCCAGCTCAAACACTGCCATGCTCTCCACATGGGCCGTGTGCGCAAACATGTTGATGACCCCTGCGGCCACGCAGCGGTAGCCCGCACGGTGCACCAAAATGCCCGCATCCCGGGCCAGCGTGGCGGGGTTGCAGCTCACATACACAATCCGCTTGGGCGGAGTCCAGCCTTGGCGCAGGTCCTGGTTTTCGTGCAACTCGGCCAAGGCCTTGCTCAGGGCAAAAGCGCCTTCGCGCGGTGGGTCCACCAACCATTTGTCGGCGGTGCCGTCGGCCACCAGCATCGCGGGCGTCATCTCAAACAAATTACGCGCCACAAACTGTGTGGGGGCCAAACTTTGGCCTTCAGGCCGAGTGGCTTGGTTGCGGGCGTAGTTGTCGCGTGACCGCGCGACCAGTGTTTCGGCCCCTTCAATGCCGAGTACCTGCCCCGCTTGCGTGGCGATGGGCAGTGTGAAGTTGCCCAAACCACAGAACCAGTCGATCACCCGCTCGGTCTTTTGCGCTTGCAACAGGCGCAGCGCCCGGGCCACCAGCACGCGGTTGATGAAGGGGTTGACCTGGGTGAAGTCGGTGGGTCGAAACGGCATGGTGATGCCAAAGTCGGGCAGACCGTAACTCAGTTGCGCGCCACCCTCGTCCAGCAAATGCACCGTGTCCGGGCCTTTGGGCTGCAACCACCACTGCACCTGGTGCTCGGCAGCAAACGCCCGCAGCAGGGCTTTGTCGCCCTCGCTCAAGGGCTCCAGGTGGCGCAGCACCAGGGCCGTGACCTCGTCGCCACAAGCCAATTCCAGCTGGGGCAGGGTTTCGCGAGCTTCCATCTGCCCAATCAGGGCGCGCAATGGCAGCAACATGCGGCTGACATGGGGCGGCAAGACCGGGCACACCTTCATGTCGGCGATGTAGCGGCTTTTGCGTTCGTGGAAGCCGATCAGCACTTCGCCTTTTTTGATCACGTAGCGCACCGACAGGCGGGCGCGGTAGCGGTAGCCCCAAGTTGGCCCCTCGATCGGGCGCAGCAGCGTTTCGGCTTTGACCTTGCCCAAGTGCCAGAGGTTGTCTTCGAGCACGCGTTGTTTGATGGCCACCTGGGCCGAGGCTTCGAGGTGCTGCATCTTGCAGCCGCCGCAGGCCCCGGCATGCAGGCCGAAATGGGGGCAACCGGGCCGCACGCGTTGGGAGGATTCGTGGTGGATCTGGGTGACGGTGCCCTGCTCCCAGTTGTTCTTTTTTCGGTGCACGTTGACCGACACCAACTCGAAAGGCAAAGCGCCTTCGATGAACACGACTTTGCCATCAGGTCGGCGGGCGATGCCTTGGGCATCCATGTCCAGGGAGCCGACTCGCAGCCAGCCCTCGGGCAGGTCGGCGCTGGAGTGGCTGGGTTCGTCGGCGTGGGCTTGGGATAGGGAAATGTCTGGATCGCTCATGCCCTGATTGTCTCAGGATGTGAGGCCAGTCTTGAGGGCCGAGCGCACAGTTTCACCGCTTCGTGTGAAGCTGGGCCCCCAGCCGTGCACATCAACGCGCGGAGAGGTACTTGGCCGGGTCCACCGGTTTGCCTTGACGGCGGATCTCGAAATGAAGCTTGACGCGGTCGGCATCGGTCTTGCCCATTTCGGCAATTTTCTGACCCTTGCGCACTTTCTGGTCCTCCTTGACCAGCAAGGCCTGGTTGTGGGCATAGGCTGTCAAAAAGGTGTTGTTGTGCTTGAGGATGATCAGGTTGCCATAACCGCGCAAACCCGCACCGGCATACACCACCTGGCCGTCGGCGGCAGCCAACACCGGGTCGCCTGCGTTGCCGGCAATGTCGAGGCCCTTGTTTTTGGCCTCGTCAAACCCAGCAATCACGCTGCCGCTGGCGGGCCAGGCAAAACCTAAACCCTCGTCATGGGCAACGGGTGCAGTTGGGGGCGCTGGCGCTGGCTTGGTGGGTGTGGCCACGGGGGCAGTGCCCCCAATCGGCTGCACCACCACACCACCGGCTTCGACCGAGGCGCCAGGAGGTGCCACACGCAGGACCTGCCCCACTTCGATCAAGTTGGCGTTGGCCAGGCTGTTCCAACTGACCAGATCGCGCCAGGTCTGGCCGTGGTCCAAGGCAATGCGGGTCAAGGTGTCGCCGCGTTGCACGGTGTAATAACCCGGTTTGCCCGCGTTTTCTGCCCCCGGCATGACCTTCACCGCCTCGGCTGCTGGCACAGCGGCTGGGGCGCTGACTTTGGGACTGGAGCCGCGTGTTTCCACCGGTGCTGGCGCACGCGGGGAAGAGGTACACCCGGCCACCACCATCAGAGCCAAAGATGCGAGCCAAAAACGGGAAACTTCACGAAACATCATCCGGTGCCATTCCTTCATGCAATCCCCGATTTTAGAGGCACAAAGTGAACCGCCTCCAAGACCTGTCGGTCAAAGCCTGTGGCGGTTTTGCGAATCACCACCAGCGCCTGCTGGCCCGTGGCGGTGACCGTGGGGGCCACCAGCCTGGCCCCCACGGCCAATTGTTCCAACCAGACCGAAGGCACGTCCTCGCCACCGGCCGCCGAAATGATCCCGGCGTAAGGGGCACCTTTGGGAAAGCCCAGCATGCCGTCGCCCAGCATCAGGTGCACATTGGGCAAGCGAAAAGGCAGCAGGTTTTTTTTGGCTTTTTCGTGCAAGCCACGCAGGCGCTCTATGCTGTAAACCTCGGTGGCCACACAGCTGAGCACCGCCGCCTGGTAGCCGCAGCCGGTGCCAATTTCGAGCACCCGCCCCAGCTTGCCAGGCGCATCTTGCCGCAGCAACTCGATCATGCGGGCCACCACATTCGGTTTGGAAATCGTTTGCCCCAAACCGATGGGCAAGCTGGTGTCCTCGTAAGCTTGCCCCACCAAGGCGGATTCGACAAAACGGTGCCGCTCCACCTGGCCCATGGCCTGCAAGACCCAGGGGTCCTGCACGCCTTGCTCGGCCAATTTGGCCACCATGCGGGCGCGCACCGCGCTCGAATCCAAGCCCAGACCGCTGGACACCGGCATGGCAGGCACCGCTGCAAGCCGCCCCGGCGCAGCGCTGGGCGGCGCTTTGTGCGCCACCTGCCCTGCTGCGGGACGTGGATTGGCTTGGAGCGGCTGCGGGTTTGAAGTGGCCGCAGACCGGCCCCCGGAAGGAGGCAGTTTGGCGGGAAAACTGGGCCTGGGTTTCATGCCCCGTCCTGTTGCCAAAGCCGCGCGCAGGTCTGGCTCCAGGCCTGCAGGTGATCGTGTTCCGTCAAATCCACCTTCAAAGGCGTGACCACGACATGCCCCAAATCAGCTGCATGGAAATCGGTGCCTGCACTGTCGTCCATGGCTGCACCGGCGGCGCCAATCCAGTACATGGTCTGGCCCCTGGGGTCCACCTGGGTGATGACCGGCTCGGCCGCATGCCGCCGCCCGAGGCGACACACCTTGGGCGGCTTGATCTGATCCAAAGGCAAGTTGGGGATGTTCACATTCAGCAACCAGGGGAGAGTGCCAATCAAACTCTGGTCCATCATTTGCTGGACCATGCGGGCAACGGTGTTGGCCGCTGCATCCAGATGCGCCCAGCCTTTGTCGATTTGCGACACTGCGATGGCCGGAATGCCAAACAAATAACCCTCCATCGCCGCGCCCACCGTGCCCGAGTACAAGGTGTCGTCGCCCATGTTGGCGCCGTTGTTGATGCCCGAGATCACCAAGTCCGGGCGATAGCCGAGCAAACCAGTCAAGGCGATGTGCACACAGTCTGCGGGTGTGCCGTTGACATAGCGGAACCCGTTCTCGGCCCGGTTGACGTACAGCGGGGTGTGCAGGGTCAAGGCATTGGATTTGGCGCTGTTGTTGTGTTCTGGGGCCACCACTTCAACATCGGCAATGGCCTGGAGTGCCGCGTGCAGGGCGACGATGCCGTCGGCCCGAAAGCCATCGTCGTTGGAGATCAGGATTTTCATAGGTGGGCGATTGTTCAATCGGCCATTGTAGGGCGATGTCGCTTCGGGACAGGCACCACGGCTGGATCCACCTTGGGGGCAAAACCGGGTCATGCAGCGGCTCTGGGCAGAAGGTCGCTACGGGGACATGAAGGGCAGCGCCTGACTGCCTAAGATCAACATTTTTGACCCCTGATTTCATTTGGAGACACGGCATGCATGCTTGGCTTTGCGAGAACCCCACGGGCGTAGACGCCCTCACCTGGAAAGAACTGCCCACCCCCACACCCGGGCCCGGCCAGGTGCTCATCCAGATTGAAGCGGCCAGCCTGAATTTCCCCGACCTGCTGATCGTTCAAAACAAATACCAAATGAAGCCCGAGTTGCCCTTTGTGCCGGGCTCCGAATACGCGGGCAAGGTGGAAGCCGTGGGCGAAGGTGTGACGCACCTCAAAGTTGGGCAGAGCGTGGCCTGCCTGTCGGGTACTGGCGGCTTTGGCACCCACACCCTGGCCCCGGCCAAACTGTGCATGCCTTTGCCTGCCGGTTTTCCGGCCACCGATGGTGCGGCCTTCATCATGACCTATGCCACCTCGCACCATGCGCTGGTGGACCGCGCCGCCCTCCAAGCGGGTGAAACCGTGCTGGTGCTCGGCGCCGCGGGCGGCGTGGGCACGGCGGCCATCCAGATTGCCAAAGCCATGGGGGCCAAAGTCATTGCAGCGGCATCCACCGACGAAAAATGCGCCCTGTGCACGAGCTTGGGCGCCGATGCCACCATCAACTACAGCACCCAAAACCTGCGCGAGGCCCTGAAAAGCCTGACCGAAGGCAAAGGCCCTGACGTGGTGTATGACCCCGTGGGCGGCGATCTGGCCGAGCCCGCCTTCCGTTCCATCGCTTGGCGCGGGCGCTACCTGGTGGTGGGCTTTGCAGGCGGCCCCATCCCCTCGCTGCCACTGAACCTGCCCTTGCTCAAGGGCGCATCGCTGGTGGGTGTGTTTTGGGGCGAATTTGCCAGACGCGAGCCACAAGCCAACGCTGCCATGATGGGCGAGCTGGCCCAGTGGTACGGCCAAGGCAAGATCAAACCCGTGCTGGACCGCACCATGCCCATGAACGAACTCAAAGCCGCCTACACCCTCATGGGTTCGCGCAGCGTCATGGGCAAGCTGGTGATGGTCAACTGATGGGCTGAAAACTGCCCCTCGGCGAGGGGCAGTGGCCAGAAAAACATGAAAAAAACTGAACATACGAGCCCTGTGGTGGTGGTCACGGGCGGCGCTCGCGGCATTGGTTTGGAGATTTGCAACACGTTTTTGAAACGCGACTACCGCGTTGCGGCACTGGACATTGACAAGGCAACGCTTGCAAAAACAGAAGCCAGCTTCAACAACCCCAGTTTCTTGGCGATTGCCTGTGATGTGTCCAAGCCAGCGCAGGTGTCTCGCGCCATGGATCGCGTCGAGAAAAAATTTGGCCGAATCGATGCCCTGGTCAACAACGCAGGCGTGGCCATTTTTAAACCGATCCTGGAAGTGACCTGGCAAGATTGGCGCACCATCATGGACACCAATTTGGACGGCGCCTTTTGGTGCACACAGGCATGCGCCAAAGTCATGCTCAAAAACGGCGGCGGCAGTGTGGTCAACATTGCCTCCATCTCCGGTCTGAGGGCCAGCACACTGCGTGTGGCCTACGGCACCAGCAAAGCGGCCCTCATCCACCTCACCAAACAGCAAGCTGCAGAGTTGGGCGATGTGGGCATTCGTGTGAACTGCGTCGCGCCAGGCCCCGTGGCCACCGAAATGGCCAAGCTGGTTCACAGCAAGGCCATCATCAAAGACTACCACGACACCATTCCCATGAACCGGTATGGC
This sequence comes from Limnohabitans sp. 63ED37-2, assembly GCF_001412535.1. Lineage (GTDB taxonomy): Bacteria > Pseudomonadota > Gammaproteobacteria > Burkholderiales > Burkholderiaceae_C > Limnohabitans_A. Next base: position 1,708,090 of record NZ_CP011774.1, read on the forward strand.
AGCACCGAAGAGATTGCCAACGCCGTGGCTTTTCTTTGCAGCCGTGAGGCCAGTTATATCAATGGCCAAACCATTGCTGTAGACGGTGGATTTGATGCCGCAGGTGTGGGCTTGCCGACCTTGCGCAAAAGCCGTACGGTCGCATCAACTCGGACAAGCGCAAAGTAATCATGCTGAAGTCTCGCTGAAAAGAAAAAACCCCGAGTGAATCAATCACTCAGGGTTTGGTCTTGGCGGAAACGGAGGGATTCGAACCCTCGATGAGGCTCTACACCCCATACTCCCTTAGCAGGGGAGCACCTTCGGCCACTCGGTCACGTTTCCAGTGGTTCAAATTATAGCTCAGGCTTGGTCCAGATCGAAGGCTTTGTGCAGGGCGCGCACCGCCAGTTCCATGTATTTTTCGTCGATCACGACCGAGGTCTTGATTTCGGAAGTCGAGATCATCTGAATGTTGATGCCCTCTTCGCTCAAGCTGCGGAACATCTTGCTGGCCACACCCACATGGCTGCGCATGCCGATGCCGACGATCGACACTTTGCAGATCTTGGCGTCACCCGACACCTCGGCCGCGCCCAGTGAGGGCAGCACTTTTTCTTTGAGCAGGTCGATGGTCTTGGCATAGTCGTTGCGGTGCACCGTGAAGCTGAAGTCGGTCTTGCCGTCTTTGCTCAGGTTCTGGATGATCACGTCCACTTCGATGTTGGCATCGGCCACGGCGCCCAAAATTTGGTAAGCGATGCCAGGCTTGTCGGGCACGCCGAGCACGGAAATTTTGGCTTCGTCGCGGTTGAATGCGATGCCGGAAACGACGGCTTGTTCCATTTGTTCGTCTTCCTCAAAAGTGATCAGGGTGCCAGATGCGGCTTCTTCGTTGATGTCGATGTCCCAGGGCGTGAAGCTCGACAGCACGCGCATGGGCACTTTGTATTTGCCCGCAAATTCGACAGAGCGGATTTGCAGAACCTTGGAGCCCAGCGATGCCATCTCCAGCATTTCTTCAAAGCTCACGGTGTGCAGGCGACGGGCTTCGGGCACCACGCGGGGGTCGGTGGTGTAGACGCCGTCCACGTCGGTGTAGATCAGGCATTCATCGGCTTTCATGGCAGCGGCCACGGCCACGGCCGAAGTGTCTGACCCGCCACGGCCCAGCGTGGTGATGTTGCCATCGTTGTCCACGCCCTGAAAGCCGGTGATGATGACCACTTTGCCGGCGGCCAAGTCGGCGCGCACACGCTCGTCGTCGATCGATTCGATGCGGGCCTTGGTGTAGGCGTCGTTGGTTTTGATGGCCACTTGCCAGCCTGCGTAGCTGACCGAGGGCTGGCCTTCGGCTTGCAGCGCAATGGCCAGCAACGCCGAAGACGCCTGCTCGCCCGTGGAGGCCAGCATGTCGAGTTCGCGGTTGTAAGCGGTATCGGGCTTGGCAGGAGCCAGTTCTTTGGCCAGGCCCAGCAAGCGGTTGGTCTCACCGCTCATGGCGCTGGGCACCACCACGATCTGGTGGCCTGCACGCGTCCATTTGGCCACGCGCTTGGCGACATTGCGGATGCGCTCGGTCGAGCCCATCGAGGTGCCGCCGTATTTGTGAACGATCAAAGCCATGTGTAGTTTGGATAAATGAAAAAAGGGAATTTGCCCTCAGCAAAACCCGTCAATTGTAGCAACCGGGCTGACGCCCAGATGACCGCTTGGCCCCCCCGCTGTGGGTGCGCAAACACTGGGGTCAGTGCGCGCGTCGGCTGGCCACTGGCCTCAGGGGCTCAGGAATTTCAAACCGACGCCATCACGCTCGACAAAGCCCTGCCCCACCTTGAGGTGCAGACAGTGGCCACGGGTGGTGCAAGCCGCCACTTGGTCGAGCAGTTCATACAGCTGCGCAGTGCTCGGCGTGGTGCTGTGGTGCTGCCGCAGCCAGTGGCGCAGCACCAAGGCCTGGCGGGCGCGGCTGAGCGCCTGCAGAGCCCGGATGCGGGGGGGCACGCCCACTTGCACGAGGTCTTGCGCCGCGACCTCATGGAGGACCTCTTGCGCCTGCGCCGCATGGGCGGCACTGCGGGCAAAAGTCTCGCGAAAAGCCGGCAAGGCCTCGGCCAAAGCGGGCAAAACACGCGCTCGGATGCGGTTGCGGGTGAACTTCTCGTCGGTGTTGCTGGGGTCTTCCACCCAGTTTTGACCCTGACTTTGCAGCCACTCGCGCAAAGCGGCTCCTGGCAAAGCCAGCCACGGGCGGTGCCAGTTCAGGCCCTGGCGTTGCCACTGCCTAGGCATGCTGGCCAAACCGGGCAGACCCGCACCGCGCGACAAGGCAATCAACAAGGTTTCGATCTGGTCGTCGGCGTGCTGGGCCAAGGCCACATCGCGCACCTCGGGCCATTGCGTCTGCACAGCTTCTGCCAGCGCGGCATAACGGGCCTGACGGGCGGCGTCTTCCGGGCTTTGGCCCAGCGCATGACCTGCCTGCACCCGCCGCACGGCCAGCGGCACCCCCAAATGCAGGCACAGGGCTCGGCAATGGGCTTCGAAATCGTCGGCGGCCGCTTGCAGGCCATGGTGGATGTGCACCGCCCTCACCTGCCCAGGCCAGCGCCGGGCGCAGGCCACCAGCAGCGCGGTGGAGTCTGCCCCGCCGCTGAACGCGACGGCAAAAGGAAGGCCCGGGCTGAAATCAGCCAGGGCCTGTTCGGGAGAAGGTGTCCGAAGCGCTGCCATGGGGAAAACTTGCGGCTGCGCAGCGGGTTTCACAAGAAATTTATTTGCCCGCTTTGGTGTCGGTGAAGCGGCCGTAGCTGTTCAGGCGCTCGTAGCGGCGCTCCAGCAGTTCTTTGGGTTTGAGGTCGGCCACTTGGCGCCAGGCATCGCCCAGAGCGCGTTTGAGGAAGGACACCATCTGGTCGGTATCGCGGTGGGCACCACCCACAGGTTCATTGACGATCTTGTCGACCAAGCCCAAGGCCTTGAGGCGGTGCGCCGTGATGCCCAAAGCGTCGGCAGCCACTTCGGCCTTTTCGCTGGTTTTCCACAAAATGGAGGCGCAGCCCTCAGGACTGATGACCGAATAGACCGAGTACTGCAGCATCAACACTTGGTCAGCCACCGAAATGGCCAAGGCACCACCGGAGCCGCCTTCGCCGATGATGGTGGTGATGATCGGGACTTCGAGTTGCGCCATCTCAAAAATATTGCGGCCAATGGCTTCGGATTGGCCCCGCTCTTCGGCATCGATGCCGGGGTAAGCGCCAGGTGTGTCCACAAAGGTGAAGACGGGCAGCTTGAATTTTTCGGCGGTCTTCATGAGGCGCAGCGCTTTGCGGTAGCCCTCTGGCTTGCTCATGCCAAAGTTGCGCAGCGTGCGCTCTTTGGTGTCGCGCCCTTTTTGTTGGCCCAGCACCATGCAGGCTTGGCCATTGAAACGGGCCAAGCCGCCCACGATGGACAAATCGTCGGCAAAGTGGCGGTCGCCGTGCATCTCGACAAAGTCAGTGAAGATGCCGTTGATGTAATCCAGCGTGTAAGGACGCTCGGGATGGCGCGAGATTTTGGTGACCTGCCAAGGGCTCAGGTCGCTGTAGATGTCTTTGGTCAGTTGCTGGCTTTTTTTGCTCAGCTGCTCGATTTCGAGGGTGATGTCCACCGCCGACTCGGTTTGCACATAGCGCAACTCTTCGATCTTGGCTTCGAGTTCGGCAACAGGTTGCTCAAAGTCGAGAAATGTTTTTTTGGCCAAGTTGGACTCCTCTCTTCTGGTTCCGGGTGGACGTGGTGTCCAGCCCCTCAATACGCCACTGGCACGGGGTCCAGCGAGCGCCAAATATACCAAGTTGCCACGGTGGAATACGGGCTCCAGGCTTGTGCGACTTCTCGGGCGTCACTGCGGCTGACGGGTTCACCCGAAAAATAATTGCGGCTGATGCCGTTGATCAAGCCCACATCGTCGAGCGGCAGCACATTGGGCCGCAGCAGATGAAAGATCAAAAACATCTCGGCCGTCCAGCGGCCAATGCCGCGAATCGCCACCAACTCGTCGATGATCGCCTCGTCGTCCATCTCGTGCCAAGCCTTGACATGCACCGTGCCCGAGCTGAAGTGCACGGCCAGATCGACCAGGTACTCGACCTTGCGAGCCGACAAACCCGCAGCGCGCATGTCGTCCACTTTGAGTTTGAGCACAGCGGCTGGCGTCAGGCGCTTGGACAGGGCAGAAAACCGGTCCCACACCGATTGGGCGGCCTTGACCGAAATTTGCTGGCCCACGATGGAGCGGGCCAAGGTCACAAATGCGTCGCCCCGGGTTTCGAGAATGGCATCGCCAAACTGGGGGATGAGTTTTTTCATGACCCGGTCTTTTTTGGCCAGGTGCGCACAGGCCTCCGCCCAGTAAGCGGGCGTCACAGGGATCACCTCCAGGCTGGGGCTGAGCGTCACGGCGCTGCCTCCCAGGTTGTGCCAGCAGACGAGTCTTTCAGCACGATGCCTTGCGCCAGCAAATCGTTGCGGATGCGGTCGGCTTCGGCAAAGTTTTTGGCCTTCTTGGCGTCTGCTCGGGCTTGAATTTGGGCCTGAATGGCCGCTTCATCCAAACCAGCCCCCGCCTGCAGGTACACCGTGGGGTCGGTCTGCAGCAAGCCGAGCAAGCCGCCCAGCGCTTTGAGCAGGCCCGAACGCTCGGCCGATCCACTGCGGTTGGCTTCGCCCGCCAACTCGAACAAAACGGCCACCGCCTCGGGCGTGCCAAAGTCTTCGTCCATGGCGGCTTTGAAGCGGGCGGCCAAAGGGTCAGTCCAGTCGATTTTCACCTGTGCGGGCGGCACCGCTTGGAGCGCGGTGTACAGGCGCTTCAAAGCGCCTTTGGCGTCGTTCAGGTGCACGTCGCTGTAATTGAGCGAGCTGCGGTAATGGCTGCGCACAATGAAAAAACGCACTGTCTCGGCATCAAACTCCTTGAGCACATCGCGGATGGTGAAAAAGTTGCCCAGGCTCTTGGACATTTTCTCGTTGTCCACATTGATGAAGCCGTTGTGCATCCAAAAACGGGCCAGAGGCTGCCCGTTGGCGCCTTCGCTTTGGGCGATTTCGTTTTCGTGGTGCGGAAACTGCAGGTCAGCGCCACCGCCGTGGATGTCAAAAGTCTGGCCCAAAAGCTCGCAAGCCATGGCCGAGCACTCGATGTGCCAGCCGGGGCGGCCCGTGCCAAAAGGGCTGGCCCATTTCACGTCTTCGGGCTCGGTGGGTTTGGCGCTTTTCCAGAGCACAAAGTCGAGCGGGTCTTGTTTGTCGGTTTCCACGGCCACACGCTCACCGGCATTCAACTCGTCGAGTGACTTGCCAGACAACTTGCCGTAACCCGCAAACTTGCGAACCGAATAGTTCACGTCGCCATTGCCCGCACGGTAGGCCAAGCCTTTTTGCTCCAGCGTGCCGATCATGCTGAGCATCTGGGGCACGTAATCGGTGGCGCGGGGTTCGTGCTGGGGGCGCTCGATGCCCAGGGCGTCGGCGTCTTGGTGCAGCGCATCGATCATGCGGTCGGTCAAACCGCGGATGGTTTCACCGTTTTCCAGGGCGCGTTTGATGATCTTGTCGTCGATGTCGGTCACGTTGCGCACATAAGTGACCTGGTAGCCACTAGCCTTGAGCCAGCGCTGCACCACATCGAAGGCGATCATCGAGCGGGCGTGACCCAGGTGGCACAGGTCGTACACAGTCATGCCACACACGTACATGCGCACATGACCGGGCTCGGCCGGTGAAAAATCGGAAACAGCACGGCTGAGCGTGTTGAAAATGCGCAAACTCATGTCAGATCGAAAAAATGGCGGTCAACAAAAGCCGCTTGGGGCGCTGCGCACCCGAGGCCGTTGGCTCAGGCAACGGCGGCAAAACGGCTCAAAAAAGCCAGCGCGCACGGGGCTGGCGGCACCTTTCGGCACACGGAAAACCGCAGAGGGCTCCGCTACAATGACCGCTCAGTATATCCCCGAGCCAAGGCCTCTGGTGCTCTTTTTGAGCCGGCCTGCGCCACCCCCAGCGGCTCGGTAGCGTCTTTTTTCACCCCCCTCTTTCTTTGGGTACGCATGCGAACCTGGCTCAGTTGGACGGTTTTATTCACCCTGTGGACTTGCAGCCTGGGCGTGCGGGCCGATGTGTACACCGATGTCAACGCTTTGGTGCAAAACGGCCAATGGGCGCAAGCCCAAGCTTTGGCCGACGCCAGGCTCAAAACCGCCCCTACCGACCCCCAAATGCGCCTGTTGCTCAGCCGCATCCAAGCCGGCTTGGGCCAAAACCAAGCCGCCATGGCGACGCTTCTCGCCCTGACCCAGTCCTTTCCTGAATTGCCCGAGCCGCACAACAACTTGGCCGCCCTGTTGGTGAGAGACAACCGACTCGACGAAGCCTTGGCCGCCTTGCAAGCCGCCATCAGGGCCAGGCCTGACTATGCCTTGGCCCTGGAGAACCTGGGCGATCTGCACCTGGCAATGGCCGCCCAGGCCTATGCGCGGGCCCGGCTTGTCACGCCTGCCCCAACCCGTTTGCAATCCAAGCAACTGGCCACCGAACAGGTCATGAGAACCCCCTGAAACAGGATTCAGCTCGGGTCAGCTTGCAGCCCCGATGGAACACGCCCAACCACGACCGACTTCACCCATGACAACACCCCATCACACTCGCCGCTGGACCGCCCTGGCACTGAGCCTGAGCTTGCTCGCCCCTTGGAGCGCACAGGCACAAAATGCCAGCGCGCCCACCAACGCAAGCACCCCCAAAGTGCGCATCAGCACCTCCCTGGGTGACATCGAAGCCGAGCTGTACGCCGACAAGGCCCCCAAAACCGTGGCCAACTTTTTGCAGTACGTGAACGACAAGCACTACGAAGGCACGATTTTTCACCGGGTGATTGCGGGCTTCATGGTGCAAGGTGGCGGCTTCGATGCCCAGTACAAAGAAAAGAAGACCCGCCCTCCGGTGCAGCATGAAGGCCGCCAAGCCTTGGCGGGAGGCCTGAAAAACACCACCGGTACGTTAGCCATGGCCCGCACCAACGACCCTCAATCGGCCACCGCGCAGTTTTTCATCAACGTGGTGGACAACGCCTTTCTCGACCCCACCCCGATCCCCGATGGTGACCCGGTCGCCAAGTTTCAATACCAGGGCCGTGTTTACGAAAATGTGGCCCGAGCCCAACTGCTGAACGCACCCCAGCTGTTCGGCTACACCGTTTTTGGCAAAGTCACGTCCGGCATGGATGTGGTCCAAAAAATCCGCAACACGCCCACGGGCGCAGGCGGCCCCTTCCCGACCGATGTTCCCCGCACGCCGGTCGTCATCCAATCCATCACCTTGTTGAAGTAACACCATGAGCAACCCACAAGTCGAACTGCACATCACCGGCTACGGCGTCATCACCCTCGAGTTGGATGCTGAAAAAGCCCCCAAGTCGACCGAAAACTTTTTGGCCTATGTGAACAAGGGCCACTACAACAACACGATTTTTCACCGTGTGATCCCCGGCTTCATGGTTCAAGGCGGTGGCTTTGAGCCCGGCATGGGCCAAAAGCCCACCGATGCCACCATCGAAAACGAGGCCAACAACGGCCTGAAAAACGACAAGTACACCGTGGCCATGGCCCGCACCTCGGCGCCGCACTCGGCCACAGCCCAGTTTTTCATCAATGTGGCCAAAAACGACTTCCTGAACCACACCGCGCCATCCATGCAAGGCTGGGGCTATGCCGTGTTCGGCAAAGTGGTCAAGGGCTCCGAAGTGGTCGACCAAATCGAAGGCGTGAAAACCGGCAACCGCGGCGGCCACGGTGACGTGCCCAAAGAGGACGTCGTGATCGAAAAAGCCGTCGCCATCTGATGGTCTGAACCATGTCCGCTGACCCGCGCACCACAGCACCGAGCCTCGGTCGGTTGACAGCGCCAGCGGCATGGCAGACCGTGGACTTGATCTCGGACCTGCACCTGCAGGCCGCTGAACCGGCCACTTTTGAAGCCTGGCGCAACTTCATGGCCAGCACAACTGCCGATGCGGTGCTGATTCTGGGTGACTTGTTTGAAGTCTGGGTTGGTGACGATGCCGCTGAGGCTGACCCTTTTTTGCAAAGCTGCGCGCAGGTCTTGCGCCAAACCGCGCAGCGTTTGCATCTGGCCTTCATGCCCGGCAACCGGGATTTTCTGGTGGGGCCCGCTTTTCTGTCGGAATGCGGCGTTCACGCCATGCGTGACCCCTGCTTGCTGGAGTGGGGAGCGCAGCGGATTTTGCTCAGCCACGGCGATGCGCTGTGCCTGGACGACAAGGCCTACCAAGTCTTTCGACAGCAGGTGCGACACGCCGATTGGCAAACTGAATTTTTGGCCAAACCCTTGCACGAGCGCTTGGCCTTGGCACGCGCCATGCGGGCGCAAAGCGAATCCCAAAAACACAGCGGCGCGGTCTATGCCGATGCAGACCCGCTGATGGCCTTGAATTGGCTCGACGCCGCCGGGGCCGATCGGCTGGTGCATGGCCATACCCACCAAGCGGCAGACCACCCACTGGGCGCAGGGGTCCGGCATGTGTTGAGCGACTGGTCGCTCGATCACGCACCAAACCGGGCCCAGGTCTTGCGCTTGCAGCGCGAGGTTGGCTTCACACGCATCGACAAGGTGGCAGCCCCGCCCGCAGGCCAAGGCTGACGTTTTGCACCCCGGCCTTTGGGGTCAGGTGCGCAACAAATTTTTGAGCACGTTTTGCAGACGGCGGGCCGTGGCTTCGTCGTGGGCGGCGGAGAGCACCTTTGCCACATCCTGAGCCCAGGTTTCGCTGGGGCCAGGTTGGTTGCGCTGGGTCAGCAATTGCAACTGCAGGGCACGACGGTCACTGAGTTTGTCAGCGGGTGTCGGCACATCGGCCGCCATCTCCAGGCGCAACAAGGCTGTGGCCGAGGGAGCTTTGGGCTCGGCGCTCACGGCTTGTGCCCAGGCCTGACGGGTCGTGGCATTGACGCCTTTGCCCAGCTCCTGCACCGTGGGCAAAGCCTCGGCTTGGCGGGCTTGCCAGGCGCTCATCACGCGCCCCAAGGTCTCGCCGTGTGCTTGCGCGGCTAGTTTGCGCAGCGACATTTCGGCGCGCTCCAGGGCTTCGCGTTGGGCACGGAATGCCGCATCACCCAAACGCGGGCCACGGTCTTCACGCGGACCTCGGTCACCAAAACGATCACCTCCGCGTTCAGCACCGCGATCACCAAAACGGCCGGCACCTGGGCCGCGGTCGCCACCTGGGCGCGCACCACGCTCTCCAGGGCGGCCATCTCGGCGTCCATCGCGCCCGGCAGGCGCTTCTGCGCGCTTTTGGCCAGGTCGGTCGTCGCCGCGCACCGCCACCACGGGTTTGGCTGGCTTGGGGGCCACCACGGGTGCCGCAGCTGGCTCTGGGCTCGCGCAGTCCGACTCGGGGCCGGTTGTTGAAGCATCAGACTCGGCAGGCTCGCTCGCTGGGTCTTCTGCCGCAACTGCAGTCGCTGCAGCTTCATCCACTGGAGCCTCGACCACCGCCTCAGGTGTGGGCGCAGCCACAGGGGTGGCTGCAGCGGACGCGGCAGACTGAGCGGCTTGCGCCTGCAGGGCTTGGCCGCGCAGGGCAGCGTCGAGCGCGGCCATCGCGGCGCGGATCTTGGCCGCATCACCACTGGCGTTGGCCGCGTCCAGCGCTTTGGAGGCGTCAATCACCGCACGGTCATGGGCGCTCAAAGGGCCTGCAGCCTGTGGGCGATCGGTGCCTTTGCGCTGGAAGGCTTCGTCCAGCGGGGCGCGGAACACTTCCCAGAGTTTTTGTTCGGTCTTGCGGTCGAGCGGCACCGACTGCGCTTCCACTTGCCAGCGTTGTTGCAGCGCTTTGACAGCGTCGACTCGCAAAGCTGGTGCAGCGCCCACTTCGCGTGCTTCATTGATCAGGGCCTGGCGACGGTCGACACTGGCTTTTTGCGCCGCTTCGAGGCGGGCTGCTGCCGCTTTGAAAATGCCTTTCCACTGGCCCTGCATTTCACCAAAGGCTTTCTCGCTCAGGTGACCCGCATTGCGCCAGCGGTCGGCGAACTGGTGCAAGGCGCGGAGTTGAGCACGCCAGTCTTCGCTTTGCGCATTCTCTGCGGTCCAAGCCTTGACCTCGTCCATCAGCGCCACACGTTGGGCACGCTGATCGGCCGAGTCTTTTTTCATCTGCTCGAGCCAAGCCAACACGGTTTTGTAGGCCTCGTTGCAAGCCGCATCAAAGCGCTTCCACAAGGCATGGTTGGGCAGGCCACCTTGGTCAATTTGCTTCCAGCTGTCACGCAGCTGGCGCAGCTTGTCCTGCATTTTTCGGCCACCCACAGTAGGGGCTTTGTTGGCGTCCAGCAAGGCTTCGGCTTGGTTGACCAGGTCGGTGCGCACCTGATCGGCCAGCCAACGTTGCCAGCCTTCGGCGTCGCCCCCCGACGTCAAGGCCTTGTGCAAGCGCTCGTCGAGGCTGGTGTCCAGGTTCTTGCCATGGGTTTTGAGCGCGTTGCGCAAAGCAGCGACGGACTCTGCGGGCGGGGTTTCCTGGGCTTCGTTGAGTTGCTTTTCCAGCAACTCCAACACCTCGGTCACGGCCGCCATCGCTTGTTCGCGCAGGGCTTGGCGCTGGGCTGGGTCGATTTTGGGTTTGGCCGGTTTTTCGGCTTGTTCTGTTTTGACAGGCTTGGCAGGCTTGACCGATTCAGCGGCCACGGCCGCGTGCTGCGGCAATTCGCCACGCAGACGGCGGATCTCATCGGCCCACACGGGTACGGGGGGTAAGGGGGCTGCGCCGTCGTTTTGGGCCACAGCCGCCACAGCGGCGGCGGCCGAGAAACCGTCCCACACGGCCTGAAGTTGCTTGCCTGCAGCGTCCAGCTGAGGCGGGTATTTCACGTCCACGCTGGGCCAGACGCTGTTGTGCGTCAGGGCTTGGGCCTGGTTTTGCCATTGCGCCACATCGGCCAGCAAGCCGGTTTGTCCGCCCAGCGCCTCAACCAAGGACTTGGTGGATAACACCTCGATGCGCTGGGCCAATAACACGGCGGCTTCGCGCTGCACCATGACTTGGTGCTGCAGGTCTTCCACACCCTTGACCACTTCGGTCAAACGTTGCTTGAGGCCTGCCAAGGGCTCACGCGACAGCGGTGCCCCGGCTTTGGCTGCATCACGCTGCCAGGCCAGCGCATCGGCCATGTTCAGGCGCGGTGCGTTCAGCAACTGCTCGGCCTTTTGGACCCACTCGGTGGCCAAGGCTTCCTGCCCATGTAAGCGCTTGAGCTCGTCGAGCTTTTCTTTGAGCAACTTGGCCACACCTTTGTCGCGACCTGAGAGTTCGCGGTAGACCTCGGTCATCAAGTCCTCCGAAGGCTCGGTCAACAACCACTCGCGCAAGCGCGCGCTGCGCTCACCGGAAGTGGGGGCATTAAAAATCCCAGCTGTCAAAGGATCAAGGGAGGCGATGTCAAAAGGCTTGGAAGAAGTCACGGTTCAAACTTTAAAAGCACGGTGTACCCAATGGGCATACAGGCCGAAACGGCAGCACTTGACTTCGCAAGTGAACCTATCGGGCGTCAAACAGCTATTTTCGCCGTTATTTGAGCGGCAGCGGCAGTTGCCATGTTTTGAATCGCAATCTCCGAGGATTTACGCTGACAGGAATCCTCTTTATATCCTTTTATATTTTTTAATTAATTTCTTTATACTTGACTGGTTATGAAAAGTTCCTAAAATCCGCCCATCCTGAATTCATCAGGGATAACCCGACACCGCTGCCGAAACCGGCTCATCCCGCAAAAGTGCTTGCCACATCTTGCGGCTCGTGTACCCCCAACCCATCAAGTGCCTGCCGCAATCGCCGCTTGGCCTTGGCATGAGAGGAAGTGCTATGACAGCGACTTTGACTTGGACCCACCTCAAGCGGGCGGTGTCCACCCTGGCCTGCGATGTGCATGAAGGCTTTGTGGAAATCACCCGACACAGTTTGGCCGTGATTGGCTTGGCCGTGGTGGCCATCAGTTTGACACTTGTGGCCCGCCCAGGCTTGCAAGAGGTGGCCAGCGAAACCCTGATGAGCTGGCTTGAGTTGCGACAAGTGGAACAAACTGCCGTTTTGGAAACATCGACGCTCTCACCGGCATCCCGATCCACAGCAGCGCCCATGCAAAACCTGAGCAACGATCAATTGGCCGTCACCCGTTGGCTCAGCAACAAATACAAAGTTTCACCCGAACCCTTGGCCGCCTTGGTGTCCGAAGCTTGGGCCTTGGGCGAGCGCAGCCAGATCGCACCCACTTTGATCTTGGCCGTGATGGCCATCGAGTCCCGTTTCAATCCTTTTGCCTCCGGCCACCTCGGGGGCTTGGGTCTGATGCAAATTGAGCCTGAAGCCCATATCGGTGCACTGACTCCTTTCGGTGGTCGCCTGGCCGCCTTTGACCCGCTCACCAATTTAAGGGTGGGCACCCGACAGCTCCAAGCTTTGATCCAGGATGCCAGCACCTTGGAAGATGCATTGCGCTTGTATTCGCTGGCGTCCGGGCAGCTCAACAACGACACTTATGTGGACCGTGTGCTGGCCGAGCAAAAGCTCTTGGACAACCTCAGCCAAGGCGCCAAAACAGCCTCGAGCGACAAAAAAGACACCACTTTGACCAAATCACACCCCACCCACATGTGAGTGAATGGGTCGGGCAGCCCAACAGGCTGGGCTACACTTGCAGGGTGCGCGACTGGCGATAGGAGCCTGTTTTCAAAGGGAAACAGGGCACTCTGACGTGGAGCGTGGTGACCTGAGTCACTGCCGAACCACTGGGAAGCGCACAGCCTGACCCGTTGTCTTTCAGACCGGGCCAGGTTTTCAGCCGTTCGCCTGGGCAGCCCTTGTCCGTTCACGCCGGGTTCTGGTCAAGGTCACCTCCATCCAAAGGACTGCCATGTACAACCGAAACACACTCATCGAACAAACCGATCCCGAGCTGTTCGCCGCCATCCAGGCCGAAAACGCCCGCCAAGAACACCACATCGAGCTGATTGCCAGCGAGAACTACGCCTCGCCCGCCGTCATGGCCGCACAAGGCAGCCAGCTCACCAACAAATACGCCGAAGGCTACCCCGGCAAGCGTTACTACGGTGGCTGCGAGCATGTGGACGTGGCCGAGCAACTGGCCATTGACCGCATCAAACAAATCTTTGGCGCCGAAGCTGCCAATGTGCAGCCGCACTGCGGGGCATCGGCCAACGAAGCGGTCTTTTTGGCCTTCTTGAAGCCTGGTGACACCATCATGGGCATGAGCCTGGCCGAAGGCGGCCACCTGACACACGGCATGCCGCTGAACATGTCCGGCAAGTGGTTCAACGTGGTGAGCTATGGCTTGGACGCCAACGAGGCGATCGATTACGAAGCCATGGAAGCCAAGGCCCGTGAAACCAAGCCCAAGCTGATCATTGCAGGCGCTTCGGCCTACTCACTGCACATCGACTTCGCCCGTTTTGCCAAAGTGGCCAAGGAAGTCGGCGCCATCTTTTTGGTGGACATGGCCCACTATGCGGGCCTGATTGCCGCAGGCGTCTACCCCAACCCTGTCCCGCACGCCGATGTGGTCACCTCCACCACCCACAAGAGCTTGCGCGGCCCCCGCGGCGGCATCATCTTGATGAAGGCCGAGCACGAGAAAGCCATCAACAGCGCCATCTTCCCCGGCCTGCAAGGCGGCCCGCTGATGCATGTGATCGCGGCCAAAGCCGTGGCTTTCAAAGAAGCGCTGCAGCCCGAATTCAAGGCCTACCAAGCCCAAGTGATCAAGAACGCGCAGATCATTGCCAAAACCTTGACCGCTCGTGGCCTGCGCATTGTCAGCGGCGGCACCCAAAGCCACGTGATGTTGGTGGACTTGCGTGCCAAGGGCATCACCGGCAAGGCAGCCGAAGCCGCGCTGGGTGCGGCCCACATGACGATCAACAAGAACGCGATCCCGAACGACCCTGAAAAGCCGTTCGTGACCAGCGGCGTGCGCATCGGCACCCCGGCCATGACCACCCGTGGTTTCAAGGACGAAGAAGCCCGCGCCACGGCCCACTTGATTGCCGATGTGCTGGATAACCCGCTGGACGAGGCCAATTTGGCCGCTGTGCGCGCCAAGGTTCACGCCCTGACCAGCCGCTTCCCAGTCTACGGCTGATCGGCCCACGCGATGAAATGCCCGTTTTGCAGCCACCTCGAGACCCAGGTCGTCGAGACCCGTTTGGCCGAGGATGGGGATTTCATCCGCAGGCGCCGTCAGTGCGGGGCCTGTGAAAAGCGCTTCACCACCTACGAAAAGCCGGAAGTCAACTTTCCGGCCATCGTCAAAAAAGATGGCCGCCGCATCGATTACCAACGCGACAAACTGCGCGGCAGTCTGAATCTGGCTTTGCGCAAGCGGCCCGTCAGCACCGAGCAGGTGGACAGCGCCATCGAACGCATCGAAGAAAACCTGTTGAACCTGGGCATCCGTGAGGTGGCCTCACACCGCATTGGCGAGCTGGTCATGCGCGAGCTGAAAAAGCTCGACAAAGTGGCCTATGTGCGTTTTGCCAGTGTGTACCGCAACTTTGAAGACATCGACGCTTTCAAGACGTTGGTTGACGAAGTGCAGCGTTAAAAAACTGCACTTCAGCAATTCGCACTGTCCTGGTGCTCGGCTTTCTCCAACCGGGGTTTGCCCACCGCATTGATCACCACCCGCCAGACATGGGTTTGCCCGGCCCCACACAGGGTCAAGGTCCCCGCTTGGAAGGCACCCGAGGTGCTTTGGCTGCGGCCTTGCGGTCCGTAAGAGATGTAGCGGTCCACCATGGCATTGCCTTGCAATGTTAAAAATCCTGGCAAGGCTTGGTGCAGTTGCAGCACGGCCTCAGTCGCCTCGCGGCGGCCGTTGTCGTTGCCGTCGACAAACACCACCCAGCCTTGCGCCCAAGTGCCCGCCGAGGCGCAGCCCAGCCCTGCACCGTCGGATGACTCACGCACACACAAGGTCACGCGCTGCTGGCGCCGCAAGGCTTCTGAACGCGCCAACAGCAAGCTCGCTTGCAATTGCTCGGCTTGGCTTTGCATCTGGTGCTTTTGGCGCAGACCGATGAGACTGGGAGCCGCCAAAGACAGCAGCACCGCCAGCAGCGCCAACACCACCAGCACTTCAAGCAGCGTGAAACCCCGGTTGCGCATCGCCTGCCCTCCCCCATGGTTTTTTGACAAACGCCCCATTACCGACTGGTATGGCGGCATATTGATCCGCTATACAAGTCATTATTAAGTATTCACAATGGCATGCCAAAAGGAGCGTGGCATGAGGTTCCCCAAAGTCAAGGCTGTCGCGTCTGCACCAATTGCACAAACCGGTTTGACGCTGAGCGAGTTGCTGGTCAGCCTGGCCTTGATGGCCGTCCTAGCGGCTGTGGCCTTGCCCGCGTTTCAGACGCAGCAGCGACAAGCCCGCCGCAGCGATGCCCAAAGCGCATTGCAGCAACTGCAACTGTCCCAAGCCCGTTGGCGCGGCACCCAGAGCAGCCATGCCTCCGATTTGGCCAGCCTGGGCTGGGTCGGCGACCTGTCCCCGGGTGGTCATTACCGCCTGACGATCGAAGACGCCAGCAGCGAGGGCTACAGCCTGATCGCCACGCCGATCGGCACACAAGCGCGGGACAGCGCCTGCACCCCCATGCGCCTGAAATTGCGGCACATGGCCACAGTGGAGCTCAGCAGCGGGGCCGATCTGGTGGGTGATCCAGCTCGCTGCTGGCGGCAATGAATCAGGCAAGCCCGGGCTCCGCATGAGAAACATGAAACGCGCCATGCAGCTGCAACCCGCTCGACCCAAGAAACAAGGGGGAGAGACGCTGGTGGGCATGTTGGTGGGTTTGGGAGTCGGCATGGTGGTGCTGGCCGCAGGCAGCCAGATGTTGGCGCAGCACCTGCGGGGGCATCGCCTGGCTTTGCAAGACAGCCATGTCCACCATGACCTGCGCTCAGCGCTGGACACCATCGAGCGGGAGTTGCGCCAGGCGCAGTCGCTCGGACAAGCCTGGCGAGGGCGTGTCTCAGCCCAATGTGCAGACGCTTTTTGTACAGGCGAAGCCGACTTGTTGGTGTTGGGCCAGCGCATCAGCTTCGGGCTAGACCGCAACCAAAGTGGTCTGCTGGACAACAACGAGTGTTCGGGCTTCCGTCTCAAGGACCATGAGCTGCAAATCCGCACGGCCTGCACACCCGAGGTCTGGACCGATTTGACCGATGCAGGCAGCCTGAAAATGACGGGCCTGCAGTGGCAAGTGCAATGCGAAAAACGAGGGCGCTGGGTGGCGCGTTGGGTCACCGTGCAGTTGAGTGCGCAGTGGCCCCGAGATACCACACGGGCCCTGAGCCTGTCGCGGACCGTATCGCTGCGCAACGATGTTCCCGCCTCGCCTTGGCCTGCCGTTTGTGGAGCCGCACCGTGACCCGGCTATGGGCTCTGGGCCTGACCGGCAGACCCTCTTGGGCGCACCCAAGACAAGGCGGCGCCATCAGCCTGCTGGTGGCGATCGGCCTGGTGCTGCTGGCCAGTCTGGCCAGTTTTTACAGCGCCCGCAGCGTGCTGGTGGACCGACTGGCCAGCCAAAACCAAAGCCAGTCTGCGCAGGCGCGCTTGGCCGCCGAAGCAGCCTTGGCCTGGGGGCGTGCCGAGTTGCAGCGACAACACGTCAGCAGCCCTTCGCCAGCCGTCTGGAGCCCTGGCACAGCCACCGCGCCCTGCCCCAGCGGCTACAGCACGGCGCGCTGGCAGTGCGTGGCCCTACAACCGCCCGCGCACACAGGTGTGCCCGAAGTTGTGGCGCAGGTGCTGGCCGTGCGCGACCTCATCAGCGCACCCCATGTGGCCCTGCTGCTGGCCAGCGCCAGCCTCAAAGATGGCACCAGCCGCGCCCAAGTCCAGGCCCAAGTGTTTGTTCCCACTTTGGCGCCCGCCCCGCACCCGCCCAACCCCGCAGCGGTGGTGCTCAATGGCTGCGCCTCGGCCGCCGACCCCGCGGCCAGCATCGGGAACACCCCCACCGCAACCCGTGGTTGCCCAGGCGGTCTCAACAGCGCTTGCACAGCATCGGCCTGGGCCAGCGTGCTGGGTGATACCACCCCCGAACAAATCCGTGCCTGGTCTGCAGCGCAGGAACGCAACGGCCTGAGCGCCCTGAGCCAACCCGCACGCAGCGTTTATTGGGTGGACAGCCCCTCCACCTGGACCCTAAGTGTGGGCACCCCTGAAGCCCCGGTGCTCTTGGTGTTTTCGGGCCAAGCCTGCAGCCAGCGCTGCCCGGACATGGCGGTTGGGGTGCGTGTGGTGGGTACCGTGGTCCTTCAAACCCAATGCCAAGACGACATGGCCCGGGGCTGGTTCGCTGGTCACATCGTGGGGCAACTGGTGGTGGAATCGGGCTTGCCCGATTTGCACAGCGGCAGCCGGATCGAGGCCAGCGCGCTGGCATCAGCCCCTTACCGACTGCCCTGGCCTGCGGGCATGGACACGCGCCAAGTGCAACGCGTGACGGGCAGCTGGCGGGAAGGCGTTCCATGACATCGCCAAGCTGCCAAGTCCCGCCCTCAGCCAGGCATGCCCACACCACGTCAAGAGACTCGTCACGGGGCATGGCGCTCATCGAGGCGCTCGTGGCCTCGGCGGTGCTGGGCATCGGGCTGCTCGCCGCCACGCGCATGACCTTGTACACCCTGAACACCGCCAGCGACACCCGACAGCACACCGTGGCCCTGACCTTGGCCCTGGACGCCATGGACTGCCACCAGTCGGGCCGCACAGGCTGCCCCCTGCAGACTTCCGCCACGGTGCAAGGCACCACCTACAGCCTGCAAAGCCAAGTGCAAACGCGCCCCGGCCTGGCCTTGGAGGACCTGCAAGTGCGTGTGCAGTGGCCCGCCGTGGGGCCCGCTTGGGGTGCAGTGGGCGGTGGCTTGGGTGCAGGCTCGCCCGGGCAGGCACAGGCTCACATGGGCGAACTCGTGCTGCACAGCAGCCGCGATGCCGTGCCTGCGTGGCTTGGCGTATCCTTGCCATGATTTGCTGCACCCGACTTTCGCTGTGACTCCTCCGAACCCGACACCCCAAGCCACCCCGCACGCGGACCCAGCCAAGAGCTTGGCACTGAGCCTGGCCCGCCAGGCCCTGTGGCTCACCTCACCCAACCCGCGGGTGGGCTGCGTCATCACCGCCGCCGATGGCACCGTGCTCGGCCAAGGCCACACCCAGCGTGCAGGCGGCCCCCACGCCGAAATCATGGCTCTACGCGACGCAGCCGAGCGTGGGCACAGCGTGCAAGGCGCTACAGCCTGGGTGACGCTGGAGCCCTGCGCCCACCAAGGCCGCACCGGGCCTTGCTGCGACGCGCTGGCCGCTGCGGGCATTGGCCGCGTCGTGGCGGCCCTGACCGACCCGAACCCCCAAGTGGCGGGACAAGGCATGGCGCGGCTGGCAGCGGCTGGCGTGCGGACCGAAACCCTGAACCCGCAGGACGAGATGGCCCAACAGGCCCGTGAGTTGAACATCGGCTTTTTCAGCCGCATGGAGCGGGGCCTGCCCTGGGTGCGCATGAAAGTGGCGGCCTCGCTGGACGGCCAAACCGCCTTGCTAAACGGCCAAAGCCAGTGGATCACCGGGCCCGAGGCCCGTGCCGATGGGCATGCTTGGCGCGCCCGCGCCTGCGCCATCCTGACCGGCATCGGCACCGTGCTTGAAGACGATCCACAACTGAATGTGCGCGGCCTGAACGTGCCCCGCCAACCGCACCTGGTGGTGTTGGACAGCCGCCTTGAGTTGCCCCTGAACGCCCAACTGCTGAACACACAAGGCACAGGCGATCAGGCCCGGCAAATTTGGGTTTACACGGCGGTCGACCCTGCCAATGCAGAACAAGCCGAAAAACGCAGTGCCCTGAGCGCGCGCGGCGTCACCGTGATCGACATGCCCGGCCCCGGCGGCAAGGTGGATCTGGCCGCCATGCTGCGCGACCTGGCCCGACGCGAGATCAACGAACTGCATGTCGAAGCCGGACACAAGCTCAACGGCTCCTTCATCCGCGAAGGCTTGGTGGACGAGTATTTGATCTACCTGGCCCCCCAACTGCTGGGGCCTGGCCAAGGCATGGCCAATTTGCCAGCGCTGACAGCGCTCGGTGATGCGGTCCAGCTGGGCTTTCATGCGGTGGAGCGCATCGGCCCGGATCTGCGCCTGCTGCTGCGCCGAGCCTGAAGCTGCCGAACTCTGGGTCAGAACACCAGTGTCTTCACCCCATCAGAGGTCCCCAGCAAACACACCTGGGCTTTTTGCAGGGCAAAAACGCCCACCGTGACCACACCGGGCCACTGGCTCACGGTGTTCTCAAAAGCCACCGGGTCGGTGATCTTCAAGCCCTTCACATCCACAATGTGCTGGCCGTTGTCGGTGACCAGCGGCTGACCGTCTTTGAGGCGAACCACCGCACTGCCGCCCATGGCCGCAAACTGGCGCATCACGCGGGCGGTGGCCATGGGGATGACCTCCAGGGGCAAAGGGAAAGCGCCAAGCGCATCCACCAACTTGCTCTCGTCGGCAATGCAAACAAACTGCTTGGACTGGGCTGCTACGATTTTTTCGCGGGTGAGTGCCGCACCGCCGCCCTTGACCATGTGGCCCTGATGGTCGATCTCGTCCGCGCCGTCGATGTAAACCGACAGGCTCTCGACCTCGTTGCAGTCAAACACCGGGATGCCCAGTGCCTTCAGGCGCACGGTGGAGGCTTCGGAGCTGGAGACTGCGCCCTTGATTTGGTCCTTCATGATGGCCAGCGCGTCGATGAATTTGTTCACCGTGGAGCCGGTGCCCACGCCAACGATCTCGCCGGGAACAACGTATTTCAGGGCGGCTTGGCCCACCAGGGCTTTGAGTTCGTCTTGGGTCATGGAAGGGGCTCAGTTGAAAAGATAAAAGGACGGGCCGGGGTTTGCGACAATCAGAGGAAATGTTGTCAACGCCTTTGCTGCCCGGAATTATCCAATGTCCCTGATCCCCTACGCCCTCGCCCGCCCCTTTTTGTTCAAAATGGACCCCGAGGCGGCCCACGACCTGACCATCGAGGGCCTGGCCCGCACCCAAAACACCCCTCTCGACTGCGCTTACCGCCAGCCCTTTGTGGCACAACCCATCACCCTGGCGGGTCTGCATTTCCCCAACCGCGTCGGTATGGCTGCGGGCCTCGACAAAAACGCCCGCTGCATCGACGGCCTGGGTGCCATGGGTTTTGGTTTTGTCGAAGTCGGCACCGTCACGCCCAAGGCGCAGCCCGGCAACCCCAAACCGCGCATGTTCCGCCTGCCCGAAGCGCAAGCCCTGATCAACCGCCTGGGTTTTAACAACGACGGTCTGGACGCCTTCATCGCCAACGTCAAGCGCTCCAAGTTTCGCCAACAAGGCCGCCTGCTGGGCCTGAACATCGGCAAGAACGCTGCCACCCCCATTGAAAACGCCACCGACGACTATTTGATCGCGCTGTCAGGTGTGTACCCACATGCCGACTATGTGACGGTGAACATCTCCAGTCCCAACACCAAGAACCTGCGCGCCCTGCAAAGCGACGAAGCGCTCGACGGCCTGCTGGGCGCGCTGGTCGCACGGCGCGAAGAACTGGCTGCTGAACACGGCCGCCGCGTGCCCATGTTCCTCAAAATCGCGCCCGATCTGGACAAAACCCAAGTGGGCGTCATCGCCGCCACGCTGCAAAAACACGGCATGGACGGCGTCATCGCCACCAACACCACGCTGGCGCGCGACGCGGTGAGCGGCTTGGCGCATGCCGAGGAAATGGGCGGCCTGTCGGGCGCGCCTGTGCTGGCCAGCAGCAACCGCGTGATTCAACAGCTGCGTGCTGCCCTGGGCAAAGATTTCCCGATCATCGGCGTGGGTGGCATCCTGAGCGGGCACGACGCGATTGCAAAAATAGAAGCCGGGGCGGACGTGGTGCAGATTTACACCGGCCTCATCTACAAAGGCCCCGAACTGGTCACCGAAGTGGCGAGTGCACTGCAGCAGATGAAGCGCTGAAACAAGGAAACAGGGGTCAATCTGCATGGACCCCGTGTGCTCAGTCCTTGAAATAAACCAGCTGGTGTGTGCTCGCCAGCAACTGCCCTTCGGGGCTCCACAGCTCACCCGTTTGGTCAAAGTAGCCATGGCGGTAATTCAGTGCCTTGGCCACGCCCAGCAGATGGCGCGTGCCCACCTGCGCCAGCAAGGCGCTGTCTGCATGGAAATAGGTGGTGAGGGACACCGTGCCAATCAAGGCGCGACGACGGCGGCGGATGTAAATGCGCGGAAAAAAGCTGTCGCTGATGGCCGCCAGCGAGGCGAAGTCCAAGGCCCGTTCGGGTTCGTCGCGCACCCATAGGGTGGAGCGCGAATGGGCTTGCTCTTGCTCATCAAAGGCTGCGGGGAAAGCGCCCTCAACAAAACGCATGTCGTAACGCTGCGGCCAGGCGGGCATGCCCCTGACAGGCATGCGGGGGACTGCCTCGGGTGCGGGAACGTTGCCGGGCATGACCGCCTCCACATCGGACCAAGTCTCGCGCCGCACCGCGAACACAGCCGTGGCGGTGGCCACCACGCCTTCGGCTTGGTGGGCCTCAATGATCCAGTGCTGGGTCGATCGGTTGGTGCGCACGGGCCGCGCCACAAAGCGGATGTCGCCATCGGCCACGGGGGCCGCAAAATTGACCGTGAGCGCCACGGGTTCGCCCAGGCGCTCGGGGTGCAGCATGGCCGACTGCAGCAACTGCGCAGAAGTGGTGCCGCCAAACGGCCCCACCATGTTGGCGTAGGCCGGGTGGGTGGCGCCTGTGAATTCGTGGGGGGCGTCCGCAAGTGCTGAGGCGCGCAGATCAATGGCTTCGTCGAATGGGTGCATGCGAACGATGATAGATGCGCCTGATCGCCCTGCGCTGTCTCAAAAGCGATCAATTGCGGGCTAGATTCACTTGGGACATTCAATTGCCTTGGCTGAGACGCCTCGCTCGTCGGCGGATTCGGCGGCAATAGGCCACAAAACGGCTCGCACGGCGCTGCAGCCATTTCACCCAAAACGGCCCCGCACCACGCCATCTGCCCACCCTGGATGGCAAATGGTGGATCATCAACAACAGCACCGTGTAGAGCATCAGTTTGCCGATGAACACCATCGTGCCGATCGACTCGGGCGACACGCCACTCAAGGCGAACAGCGCGATGGCAGAACGCGGAGAGTCTGGAAAGACCGAGAAAAACACCATACTGATCGGCCCCGAGTCTCGCAGCATGGCCAAGACTTGTGGCCCTTGTGAACCCATCAGCTTTTGGCTCAACGATTCGGCAGATTCCGTCAGCGTCCCCATGCCCAAGGCCAACAAAAAAGCACCCAATGCAGAAGCCAGTGCAAAGACCACCACAATGACTTGGCCCTTCTGCGGCTGAAGAACACACAGCGCCAGCACAAACATTTCTGCGGGCAACATGGGCAGAAATCCATCGAAAACCGATAAAACCGCCAGCCAAAAGATGGTTTTGGGCTCTGAGCCGTGGCGCAAAAGCGAGGTTTCAACCCTTTGAAAGAAGCGCTGGAAGAATGACGGCGAAGGGTTCATGGAGGAGCAGCGCTTGATAAGGATGGCTTAGGCCAACCGAGCGCAAACCTCGTCGGCAATAGCCAGCGAACTGGTCAAACCCGGCGACTCGATGCCCAGCAGGTTCACCAGGCCCGGCACGCCGTGCTCGGCTGGGCCCTGGATCATGAAGTCGGCTGCCGCCTCATGCGGGGCGTTGATCTTGGGGCGCATGCCCGCATAACCCGCCTGCAAAGCGCCATCTTGCAATGCGGGCCAGTATTTACGTACCTCGGCATAAAAGGCGTCGCCCCGGCGCGGGTCTACCTGCAGGTCGGCCGGGTCATCGACCCATTGCACGTCCGGGCCGAACTTGGCTTGGTCGCCCAAGTCAAGCGTGAGGTGCACGCCCAAACCGGCTTTTTCGGGCACGGGGTAAATCAGGCGGGAGAACGGTGCCTTGCCTGCGAGTGTGAAATAGTTACCCTTAGCGTAATGGGCTTGTGGCAGCAGGCTTTTGTCCAGCCCGTCCATGCGCTCAGCCATGGCCACGGCGCTCAGCCCTGCAGCGTTGACCAGCACCTTGCAAGCCAGCTCGGTGCCGTCTTGCGTGGTCACTCGAATCGGGTGCGTGGCGGTGCCGTGCTTCAGGCCTATGTGCTGCACGGGCGAGACCAGCGCCAGCAGGCCGCCTGCGTTTTCCATGTCGCCCTGCAGTGCGAGCATGTAGCCGTGACTGTCGATGACCCCAGTGCTGGGCGAGAGCAGCGCCGCTTCGCAAGACAGCGCAGGCTCCAGCGCGTGGGCCTGGGCCGCCGAGAGTTTTTGCAAATCGTGCACGCCGTTGGCGGCCGCTTTGGCCATGATGCCGTCCAGCGCCAGTACTTGCTCAGGAGTTGTGGCCACGATCAGCTTGCCCAACTGCTTGTGCGCCACGCCGCGCTCGGCGCAATAGACATAGAGCATCTGTTTGCCTTGCACACACAGCCGCGCCTTGAGGGAGCCTGCCGGGTAATAAATGCCCGCGTGGATGACCTCGCTGTTGCGCGAGCTGGTGCCCGTGCCAATGGCGTTTTCCGATTCGAGCACCAGCACCTCGCGGCCCGAGAGCGCGAGCGCCCGCCCCACAGCCAAGCCGACCACGCCGGCCCCGATAACCACAGCATCAACTTGTTCCATGGGCAGCATTGTGGCGCAGGCTGGGCGCATCAACCGTTTGACTGACACCCGCAAGACAGACACACGGGCTGCCCACGGGCAGACTGACCAACATTCATCAAGGAGACCGTTTCATGTCGCTGTTCAATCTCAAAGGCAAAGTCGCCGTCGTCACTGGCTCCAGCCGGGGCATTGGTCGATCGATTGCGCACCAGCTGGCCCAGCAAGGCGCTAAAGTTGTCGTGTCCAGCCGCAAGCAGGATGCCTGCGAAGTGGTGGTCAAGGAAATCCAGGCCGCAGGGGGTGAGGCGATGGCGATTGCCGCCAGCATCTCCAGCAAAGAGCAACTGCAAAACCTGATCAACCAGACCCGCGCGGCCTGGGGGCCGATCGACATCCTGGTGTGCAATGCGGCCACCAACCCCTATTACGGCCCCACCACAGGCATGAGCGATGAGGTGTTTGACAAGGTCATGCGCAACAACGTGCTGTCCAACACCTGGCTGTGCACCATGGTCTACCCCGACATGAAAGCCAAAAAGGACGGTGCCATCGTCATCGTGTCGTCGATCGGTGGCCTGCACGGCTCGGCCATCATCGGGGCTTACAACATTTCCAAGGCGGCCGACATGCAGCTGGCGCGCAACCTGGCGGTGGAATGGGGCCCGGACAACATCCGCGTGAACTGCATCGCGCCGGGCCTGATCAAGACCGACTTTGCCAAGGCGCTGCACGAGGACCCGGTGCTGAGCGCCAAGTACAACAACGAGACGCCGCTGCGCCGCATGGGCGAGCCCGACGACATTGGGGGTGTGGCGGTGTTTTTGGCCAGCCCGGCTGGGCAGTATGTGACGGGGCAGACCATCGTGGCGGATGGGGGGATGATGATTCGCTGAGTTTGCTTGGTGCTTCGGGTGCCGCTGAGCATGGGCTGGGGCCAGGCGCCTCATTCGCTGAATTTGATGGGTGCTTCGGATGCCGCAGAGCATGGGCTGGGGCAGGGCACTTCATGAGGGAGTACCCAAAATCGGTGCCCGGCCCCAGCCCATGATCTGCTCAGTGGGTTAGCAAAATCCAGCGAAGAAAGAAAAAAGCCCGCATCAGCGGGCTTTTTGACTTGGAGAGAACCTCGATCAGCCGAAGTTCTTCTCAGCAAACGACCAGTTCACCAGCTTGTCGAGGAAGGTCTCAACGAACTTGGGACGCATGTTGCGGTAGTCGATGTAGTAGGCGTGTTCCCAGACGTCCACAGTCAACAAGGCGGTGTCGCCTGTGGTCAGGGGGGTGCCAGCTGCGCCCATGTTGACGATGTCAACCGAACCGTCGGCTTTCTTGACCAGCCATGTCCAGCCGGAGCCGAAGTTGCCCACAGCGCTCTTGACGAAGGCTTCTTTGAACGCGGCGTAGCTGCCGAACTTGGCGTTGATGGCTGTGGCCAGTGCGCCTGTGGGCTCGCCGCCGCCGTTGGGCTTCATGCAGTTCCAGAAGAAGGTGTGGTTCCAGATTTGGGCCGAGTTGTTGTACACACCGCCGCTGGACTTTTTGATGATCTCTTCGAGGCTCATGCTCTCGAATTCAGTGCCTTTTTGCAGGTTGTTCAGGTTGACGACGTAAGCGTTGTGGTGCTTGCCGTGGTGGAACTCCAAGGTTTCCTGGCTGTAATGGGGAGCCAAAGCGTCAATCGCGTAAGGCAGTGCGGGCAAGGTATGTTCCATGAGGATGTCCTTTTGTTGTTGCGGGTTGAAGGTAGACCCATGCATTTTAGGGGCTAGGCGATCGCCCTTTTGGGTGACAGGTCACTGCCCAAGGGCCTTGTTGGGGTCGACGAGGCCCATCACAGTCAACGCCCACACTGTCCACCGCCGTGATGGGCTAGGGCCTGGGCACCGATTTTGGGTACTCCCTCATGAGGTGCCCAGGCCCCAGCCCATCACGGCTCACCCTTAACGTCGTACCCGCAGAAATTGAAACCTACAACCCCACTCAAGAAACAACCTTCAAAGGCACATCCCCATCCGCCAGCGTCGCCCGCACCGCCTGTCCCGGCTGAAACTGGTCAGCGTGGGTCAAAGCCTGGCCGCGATCATCGCTGAGCCAGGCATAACCGCGCTCAAGCACCTGACGCGGGTCCACCGACGACAGACGCAAAGCGGCCCGCTCCAAGCGCTGGGCGCGTTGCGGCACTTGCTGAGCCCGGTTGAAAGCCAAACGATCGTTCAAGCGCTCCAACTGGTGGCCTTGGCCGACCAATTGAGTTCGCACGCCCGTCAACAAACGACTGGCCAAGCGGTCCAGCCACTGGCTGTGCTGCCCCAGCACAGCTTGTGGTCGCCCCAGCCGGGCCGCCACCGCGCTCAGGCGTTGGCTCTGGCGCTCTTGTTGACGGACCAAGCCCACACCCCAACGCGCCGCCACTGCGTCCAAACGTTGTGCCTGCCGGTCCTGCTGGCGAATCAAGCCCCTGCTCAGGCGTTGCTCCAGCACAGACAGGGCTTCGAGGCCCACACCCCGGTCGGTCGCAGCCATCTCGGCCGCCGCCGTGGGTGTCGGGGCACGCACATCGGCCACAAAATCGGCGATGGTGAAATCCGTCTCGTGGCCCACGCCACAAATCAGCGGCACCGGACTTTGCGCGATCAAGCGCGCCAGATTTTCGTCGTTGAACGACCACAGGTCTTCCATCGAGCCCCCCCCACGCACAAGCAAGATCACGTCCACGGGCGGACACAGCGGGTTGTCTTCGGCCGTGAGGGCGTAGATGTTTTGCAATGCCTGCGCCAGAGTGGCCGCAGCGCCAGCACCCTGCACCAAGGCCGGGGCCATGAGCACCGGAATGTGCGGCACGCGCCGCTGCAAAGCGGTCACCACATCGTGCCAAGCGGCAGCGCCCAAAGACGTGACCACGCCAATGGCACGGGGCTGGGCGGGCAAAGCGCGTTTGTGGGCGGGATCGAACAGGCCCTCGCCTTCGAGCTTGGCCTTGAGGCGCAAAAACTGCTCAAACAGCGCGCCCTGCCCTGCACGCTCCATGGATTCGACAATCAGCTGCAGATCACCCCGGGCTTCGTACACGCCCAAGCGGCCACGCACCTCAACCAGTTCGCCATCTCGCGGGGCAAAGTCCATCAAGCCGGCGGCTCGCCGAAACATGGCGCAGCGGATCTGGCCCGTGTCGTCCTTGATGGAAAAATAACAATGCCCACTTGCGGCGCGTGAAAACCCAGAAATCTCACCACGCACACTGACCGGATTGAACTGGGCATCCAAGCTATCGGCCACGGCGCGGCACAGCGCTGACACGGTCCAGGCTCGGGGCGATTTCATCACTTGAGGACTCATCCGCACGATTGTCCTACAGCTTGTAGACGCGTTTCACAAAGCCGTTTGAGAAAGTCGTCCACAGGCTGCAGGCCAGTCATCTGTCGTGGCAAAAACACACCGTCATTTGCCGGCCAAAATTCAAGTCCTTGATTCAGTTGAATTTTTTCATATGCAATGCGTATTTAAACATCTAGATATCAAACTTAACAATTCAAAAAATAAAACCAAGTCCAAACTTTTTCACAAAGTTATCCACAGCCCAGGCAAGGCCTTGTTTCTGTGTCGTCCTCCTGCCAAAAGCAAGCCTGCGGTTCGTGTCATCGTCCATAATCACGTGCTTTTGTCACTTTGTATCGCGAAGAAGGAACTGTTTTGTTATCCATCATTCAAGCCGCTGGATGGCCCATCTGGCCCCTTATTCTGTGCTCCGTTTTGGCTTTGGCCTTGATCATCGAGCGCCTGGTTCAGTTGCGCGCACACAAAGTCATGCCCCCCAAGACCCTGGAGCAGGCGGTTGAAATCTCCCGGCGTGGTGTTCCTTCCGAAGAAACGGTGCTCAAACTCGAGAACAAAGGCGTGCTCGGCCCCATCTTGGCCAGTGGACTGCGCTGCCTGCAAAAAAATCCCGAAGCTTCGGACGAGGACATCCGGGCCCACATGGAAATGGCAGGCCGACTGGCAGGGCGGCAACTGGAGCGCTATCTGACGGCCCTGGGCACCATCGCTTCCGCGGCCCCCTTGCTTGGCTTGCTTGGCACCGTGATTGGCATGATCGAGATTTTTGCAGCCCAGACAGCAGGCACCAGCCAACCCGCCCAGCTGGCCTACGGCATCTCGATTGCGCTGTACAACACCGCATTTGGTTTGATCGTGGCCATCCCGGCCCTCATGTTCTGGCGCTACTTCCGATCCTTGGTGGACAATATGCTGCTGACGATGGAGGTGGCCAGTGAGCAATTTGCCCGCCACCTGAGCCATTTGCGCACCTGAACGGGTCCGATGTGAACTTTAGAAAACGCACCCCCTCGGCCGAGCCCGAAATCAACCTCATCCCCTTCATCGATGTGTTGTTGGTGGTGCTCATCTTTTTGATGCTCACCACCACTTGGTCTCGCCTGACCGAAATCAACATGACCTTGCCTTTGGCAGACACCCAAAAGCAAAAAGACCGCCCCCAGCAGATTGTCTTGTCGGTCAACGCCCAAGGCCAATATGCCGTGAACCAATCGCGCATTGAAGGCACTTCGGTCGCCGCTTTGGCTGCCGCTTTGGGGCCCTTAGCCTCCAAGGAAGTGACCTTGGTGATCAGCGCCGATGCGCAAGCCACCCACCAATCTGTGGTCAACGCCATGGAAGCCGCTCGCAGAACCGGGTTGTCGCAAATCACCTTTGCCACCCAATCACCTGAGCCCTCGGGCTCCTGAGGCCCCATGAACCTGTCCACCTGGCTGCACCAGCATTTGCCGCAGGTCTGGACTTCGCGAGGGTTGTTCGCATGGCTGCTGCTTCCCCTTGCTGGCTTGCATGCTGCCCTGCTCAGGGTGCGCAGGCTGGTCTGGCACCTGGGCTGGCGGCAAGCCCACCGCCTGCCGGTGCCGGTGATCGTTGTGGGCAATGTGGTGGCCGGTGGCGCGGGCAAAACCCCCTTGACCATGGCCTTGGTGCAGCACTTACAGCAACGGGGCTGGCAAGTGGGCGTGGTCTCACGCGGTCATGGCCGCAAGACACACGACACGCGAGCCGTGATGCCCGACAGCTTGCCCGCCGATGTGGGCGACGAGCCCTTGCTGATCCGTCAAATAACAGGCGCTCAAGTCTGGGTGGGCACCGACCGAGCTGAGGCCGGCCGCGCTTTGTTGCAAACCAACCCCGGCGTCAATATGTTGGTGTGTGACGACGGGCTGCAACACTGGGGTTTGGCGCGAGACTTGGAAATCTGCGTCATGGACGAACGCGGCGTGGGCAACGGCTGGCTGCTCCCCGCTGGCCCTTTGCGTGAGCCCTGGCCCCGGGTGGTTGACCTGCTGCTGCACACCGGAGACAACGGCTTGCCGGGCGGCTTTGTGGCACAGCGCCAATTGGCCCCTGTGGCACACGATGCACAAGGCCGCAGCCAGGCTTTGTCCGGCTTGATCGGTCAGCCTGTCGATGCGGTGGCTGGCCTGGCAAGGCCTGAAGCGTTTTTTGCCATGCTGCGGGCAACCGGTCTGCAACTGCACCACACCACCGCCTTGCCCGACCATTTTGACTACGCGCACGGCGCACCGACCGCCACAGACCGCCCCTTGCTGTGCACCGAAAAAGACGCCGCCAAACTCTGGCAGCACCAGCCCCAGGCTTTGGCCGTGCCCTTGGTGCTGACACCCGAAGCCGCTTTTTGGCAAGCCCTGGACCAGCGGCTGGCCGAAAAACCCTTTTGCTGAAAGCCCCATCCGCAACGCTTACAGGCACTGACAGTGCCTGATCGCCTTGCCCTGCGCCGTTATCATTGCGCTATGGACACCAAACTGCTTGAACTGCTGGTCTGCCCGGTCACCAAAGGACCACTGGATTTTGACCGCGAGACCCAGGAGCTGCTCTCTCGCAGCGCCCGGCTGGCCTACCCTGTGCGCAAGGGCATCCCCATCTTGCTCGAAAACGAAGCGCGCACCTTGAGCGACGAAGAAATCGACAAACTTGCCGCCTTGCGCCCCCCGCTCTGAAAGCCCACGCATGCGCCAGGCCCCCAACTCCAACGACTTCATCGTTTTGATCCCCGCACGCATGGCGTCCAGCCGGCTGCCGAACAAACCTTTGGCCGACATCGCTGGGCTCCCCATGGTCGTGCGGGTGGCTCAGCGCGCCATGCTGAGTCAAGCCCGCCAAGTGGTGGTGGCCGCCGATGACGACCGCATCGTGGCCGCCTGCTCGGCCCATGGTGTGCAAGCCCTTTTGACACGGCAGGACCATGTCAGCGGCAGCGACCGTTTGGCCGAAGCTTGCCAACTGTTGGGCCTGAGCGATGAGGCTGTGGTGGTCAATGTGCAAGGCGACGAGCCCTTGATGGAGCCCAGCCTGATCGACCAAGTGGCGCAATTGCTCAGCGAGCGGCCCGAGGCCAGCATGAGCACAGCAGCCCACCCCATCAGCCAGTTGGCCGACTTCTGCAACCCCAATGTGGTCAAGGTGGTCACAGACGCTCGCCAGATGGCGCTGTACTTCAGCCGTGCGCCCATCGCCTGGTGGCGCGATGGGCAAAGTGCGGCGGATCCTGGCGGCGCGCAATTCACCGAACTGCCCAGCCCGGCCCCTCTGCGGCATGTGGGCATTTACGCCTACCGTGCGGGTTTTCTGGCGCAATTTCCACAACTGCCACCGGCCCCCATCGAGCAGCTGGAGTCCCTGGAGCAGCTGCGCGCCCTTTGGCACGGGCACCGCATTGCGGTGCACACCACCGAGCATGCCCCAGGTCCTGGGGTCGACACCCCCGAAGACCTGCAACGCGTTCGCGCCCTGCTCGGCGCGTAAGCCTGGCAAGAGACTCGCGTGATATTCTCACTGCATTGTCTGCCTCACCGTGGGCCCCTTCGTGGCCCAGCAGACCCACTCCATGACAAGCGATAAGGAACTTCCATGAGACTGATTTTGTTGGGCGCACCCGGCGCGGGCAAAGGCACCCAAGCCACCTTCATTTGCCAGAAATACAACATCCCCCAAATTTCGACGGGCGACATGCTGCGCGCCGCCGTGAAAGCGGGCACCGCGCTGGGACTGCAAGCCAAAGCCGTGATGGAATCGGGCGGGCTGGTCAGCGACGACCTGATCATCAACCTGGTCAAGGAACGCATCGCCCAGGCCGATTGCGCCCACGGTTTCCTGTTTGATGGCTTCCCCCGCACCATTCCCCAAGCGGACGCCATGAAGGCGGCAGGCGTCAAGCTCGACTATGTGCTCGAAATCGACGTGCCCTTTGACGCCATCATCGAACGCATGAGCGGTCGCCGCTCGCACCCAGCTTCAGGCCGCACTTACCACGTCAAGTTCAACCCGTCCAAAGTGGCCGGCATGGATGACGTGACCGGCGAGCCTTTGGTGCAACGCGCCGACGACCAGGAAGAAACCGTTAAGAAGCGCCTGGATGTCTACAGTGCCCAGACCCGCCCCTTGGTGGATTACTATGCCAATTGGGCCAAGGCCGACCCCGCCGCTGCACCCAAATACCGCGCCATCAGTGGCACGGGCAGCGTGGAAGACATCACCGCTCGCGCCTTCGCTGCTTTGGCCCAATAAGCCCCCCAAAGCAGCAACCGCCTGCTTCACCCCACAAGCCCCTTTTCAGGGGCTTTGTTGTTGGCGAGCGACACATCGTGGCCCCCAAGCCTCCTTTCGGCTGGGTCAGTTCAGCATGAATTTCTGGCTTTTTTTCAAGGCAAGCTTGCACAACCGAGAAAACTGTTTAAAAATACAGTCACTGGATGAAACAACAGCCCAGTCCCCACCAGGAGACCGCCTTGACCGACAGCCCCAAACTCACCGCCCGCCAACAAGAAATTCTGGAACTGATCCAGAACACCATTGCCAACACCGGTGCGCCACCGACACGCGCCGAAATTGCCAGCGTGCTGGGTTTCAAATCGGCCAACGCCGCAGAAGAACACCTCAAGGCCCTGGCCCGCAAAGGCGCCATCGAGTTGGTCAGCGGCACCTCACGCGGCATTCGCCTCAAGGGCAGCTCACGCAGCAACCCACGCGCCCCCTCTGATTTGTTCAGCTTGAGTTTGCCTGGGCTGGGTCAGTTGTGTCTGCCTTTGGTGGGGCGTGTGGCTGCCGGATCGCCCATCCTGGCGCAAGAACACGTCGACAGGAGCTACCAAGTTGAAAGCAGCCTGTTTGCCCAGCAACCCGATTACTTGCTCAAGGTCCGCGGTATGTCCATGCGGGATGCGGGCATCATGGATGGCGACTTGCTGGCCGTCAAATCCACCAAAGACGTGCGCAACGGCCAGATCGTGGTGGCCCGCTTGGGCGACGAAGTCACGGTCAAGCGCCTGCACAAAACCGCCTCCGGCATCGAATTGCTGCCCGAAAACCCCGATTACCCGACCATCGTGGTCCACCCCGGCGAGCCCTTTGACATCGAAGGCCTGGCCGTGGGCCTGATCCGCAACACCTTCGTCATGTGACGTTTTCAGTCGTGGCCTCAGGTGGCGGGCGCTGATCATCAGCCCTGAAGCCAACGACTTCTTCCATCAATCCTGCCTGTGTCCAACCTCCATGCTTTTGAAAGGTTTCACATGGGAATCGCTCTGCTTGCCCTTTCAGGTCTGTTCAAGAACCTGCCCTCCTTCACCACCCGCACCCCCTCGCAGGCTTTGCCCAAAAGGCACGCCGTGCGTGTACACCCCGAGTGGGCTGTTCGGTCAGTGCCTTGCGCCACGCCCTCTCACAGCCAGGCACTGCCGACAAAACGCCAACCGAGCCTGCGCGTTGTGCATGTCCATGAAAGTGGCCAGAGCGCGGCGGGGTCCGGTCGCATGGTGATCTCCGGGCGCATGGCCGATGTCTGCGCTGAGCTGGATCGCCTGGTGGCCATGGAAGCGCGCTGCCGGCCACACTGACCCACCGGGGGCGCACAGCCCCCCCCCGCCACAGCGCGCGCCCAAAAAGCTCTACAAGGTGCACTGGCCAGTGCCCAGTCAGGCAACTGACAAGGCACAATGGCGGACATGAACATTGTGATCCTTGACGACTACCAGGATGTCGTCCGCAAACTCGACTGCGCCGCCAAACTCGAGCATTACCCGGCCAAGGTCTACACCAACACCGTCAAAGGCATTGGCCAGTTGTCGGTGCGACTCAAAGACGCCGATGTGATCGTCTTGATCCGCGAGCGAACAGGCCTTAACCGGGCCCTGATCGAGAAGCTGCCCCGACTCAAAATGATTGCCCAGACCGGCCGAGTGGGCAGCCACATCGACTTGGCCGCCTGCACCGAACGCGGGGTGGCCGTGGCCGAGGGCGTAGGTTCACCGATTGCACCCGCAGAACTCACCTGGGCCCTTGTCATGGCAGCCATGCGACGGTTGCCCCAATACATCAGCAACCTCAAGCACGGTGCATGGCAGCAATCGGGTCTCAAATCCAGCTCGATGCCCGCCAACTTTGGCCTGGGCACTGTGCTCAAAGGCAAGACCCTGGGCATCTGGGGCTACGGCAAAATCGGCCAATTGGTGGCCGGTTATGGTCAAGCTTTTGGCATGCATGTTCAGATCTGGGGCAGCGATGAATCGCGCGTGCGGGCGGTCAAAGACGGCCATGTCGCCGCCACCAGCCGTGAGGCTTTTTTTCAAAGCTCGGACGTGCTGTCCTTGCACCTTCGGCTGAACGAAGCCACCACGGGCATCGTCACCAGCGATGACCTGGGGCTCATGAAACCCACGGCCTTGCTGGTCAACACCTCGCGCGCCGAACTGGTTGAAACCAATGCCCTGATCGGCGCTCTCAACCGGGGTCGCCCGGGCATGGCGGCGGTTGACGTGTTCGAGTCCGAACCGATCTTGCAAGGCTCTGCCTTGCTGCGGCTGGAAAACTGCATTTGCACCCCCCACATTGGCTATGTCGAAAAAGACAGCTACGAGCTGTATTTCGGCTCGGCATTTGACAACGTCATCAACTTCATCAAGGGCACGCCCACGAACATCGTCAACCCAGGGGCCCTGCAGGTGCGGCGTTGATGCTCGGCCATCTCCTTGCACCCACCTGACTAAAGCCATAATCAACGCTTGGGTGTCCGGCCTGCCAAGGCCACGGCCAACTCGACCGGACTGTCCTGCCACCAGGCCTTGTGCCTCGTTTTTCCTCATTCAACATGACCCTTGCATTTCAACAAGTCGCCATCATTGGCGCCGGCGCCATGGGACGCGGCATTGCCCAAATTGCTGCGCAAGCAGGCAGCCAAGTCTGGCTGTACGACACCCAACCCGAAGCGATTGCCAAAGCGCGTGAAGCCGTGTTCCAGCAATGGGACAAGCTGCAGGAAAAAGGTCGCTTGACGGCCGAAGCCGTGGCGGGCCACAAAAGCCGCTTGTTGGGTGCCACCCAACTGCAAGACTTGGCCGGGTGTGATTTGGTGGTCGAAGCCATCGTCGAAAAGCTCGACATCAAAAAGAGCCTGTTCGCCGATCTGGAAAAAGTGCTGCCCCCCACCGCCGTGCTGGTGACCAACACCTCGTCGCTGTCCGTGACCGCCATTGCCGCTGCCTTGCAGCGCCCCGCCCAGTTTGCGGGCTACCACTTCTTCAACCCCGTACCCCTCATGAAGGTGGTCGAGGTGATCGCGGGCCTCAAAACCGACCCCGCCGTTTGCCAGCGCCTGACCGACTATGCCCGCCAGATGGGCCACACGCCAGTTCAAGCGCTAGACACCCCCGGCTTCATCGTCAACCACGCCGGTCGCGGCTATGGCACCGAGGCCCTGCGCATCGTGAGCGAGGGCGTGGCCGATTTCGCAACGATTGACCGCATCCTGCGCGACCAAGTCGGCTTCAAACTCGGCCCCTTCGAGCTGTTTGACCTGACAGCTCTGGACGTCTCACACCACGTCATTGAGGCGATTTACCACCAATACTACGAAGAGCCGCGCTACCGCCCCAACGTCATCACCGCCCAGCGGCTGGCCGGTGGTGTGGTCGGCAAAAAAGTCGGCGAAGGCTTTTACAAATACGTGGATGGTGCCGCACAAGTTCCCGCCGAGCCGCCCGTGCCCGTGGTAGAGAACATCCCACCCGTTTGGGTCTCGCCCCGCGCCACCCGCCGCATGGAGCTGCTGCAGCTGCTCAAGGACCTGGGCGCCAAAATCGAAACCAGTGCCTCGCCCTCGCCCGAGGCGCTGACCATCGTCGCCCCGCTGGGTTTTGACATCACCACCGTGGCCGTGGTCGAGCGCCTCGACCCAGCACGCACCGTGGGCATCGACATGCTGTTTGTGGATGCGTCCACCAAACGCCGTGTGCTGGCCACCAACCCGGCCACGCGTGCCGACATGCGCGACGCAGCGCACGCCTTGTTTGCCCGCGACGGCAAAGCCGTGTCGGTGATCCGCGACAGCGGTGGTTTTGTCACGCAACGCGTGGTGGCGACCATCGTCAACATCGCCTCCGACATTTGCCAGCAGCGCATCTGCAGCCCACAAGACCTGGAAACCGCCGTCACCCTGGGCCTGGCTTACCCCATGGGCCCACTGGCCATGGGCAACCGCTTGGGGCCTGACAGCATTTTGGAAGTGCTGTTCAACCTGCAAACGGTCTATGGCGATCCACGCTATCGCCCCAGCCCCTGGTTGCGTCGCCGCGGCGCCATTGGCCTGTCCTTGATGCACACCGAGGAATAATGACTTTGCGGGACAGATCTTTAACTCTGTCCCCAACTGCTTAAAAAATATGACCGCCCAACTGCTCAGCACCAGCGAAGGCCAGACCTTGGTCTTGACCCTCAGCAACCCGGAGTTTCGCAACGCCCTCGGGCCCGAGATGTACGCCGCCGGGGTCGAAGCACTGAGCGTGGCCGAGTCCAGCGCCGATGTGCGCAGCGTGGTGATCACCGGGGCGAACGGCATTTTCAGTGCAGGCGGCAATTTGCAGCGCCTGCAAAACAACCGCCAGTTGCCGCCCGAGCACCAAGCCCAAAGCATCGAAGGCCTGCACAACTGGATCGAAGCGATTCGCACATTTCCCAAGCCCGTGATCGCAGCCGTTGAAGGCCCGGCGGCCGGTGCGGGTTTTTCGTTGGCCCTGGCTTGCGACATGATCGTGGCCGCGCGCAACAGCGTGTTTGTGATGGCCTACAGCTCGATTGCCTTGTCGCCCGATGGCGGCGGCAGCTGGAGCCTGTCGCGTGCCGTGCCGCGCCAGCTGGCCACCGAACTGCTGCTGTGCGGCGAGCGCATCGGTGCCGAGCGGCTGCAGCAATTGGGTGTGGTCAATCGCCTCGCGGATGCTGGCCAAGCCCTGCAGCAAGCCCTGGAACTGTGCGAACAGCTCAACGCCCGTGCACCCAACGCGCTGGCCAGCATCAAAGAGCTGCTCAGCGACGCGGATGGCAGCAGCCTGAATGCTCAGCTGGCACGCGAGCGCAATGCTTTTGTCAAAAACCTGCACCACCCCAACGCCGGTATTGGCATCGGTGCGTTTTTGAACAAGCAAAAACCCGAATACGAATAAACCGACTGGTCCCCCAGGCGACAAAAAACCAATCTTCAGTCACTCAAAGGACAGAGCATGGATGAACCGATTCTGACAATGGAGGAACGAGAGGCGATCAACAGTGGTCGCTGGTTCTCAAGCCTTTCACCTTCACTTCGACACGACATACTTCGATGCGCTTACGTCAAACGGCACAAGGACGGCGATATGCTCGCTGCGCGGGGAGATCCGCCCGAGCAGTGGATCGCCTGCGCCAAGGGCGCGGTGCGTGTGAGCTCAACGTCGGTGTCTGGCAAGCAGATCACCTTGACCTATGTGGAGCCGGGCATCTGGTTTGGCGATGTATCGATCTTCGACGGGGATCGCCGCACACACGACTGTTATGCACATGGCGAGACGACCACGCTCAACGTGGCCAAGGCCGACTTCAAGAAAATCCTGACGCAGCACGTCGAGTTTTACGACGCCATGCTGCGCCTGCATGCCCGGCGCATTCGCCAGCTCTACGGCTTGGTGGAAGACCTCAACACCCTGCCCTTGCGGGCTCGGCTGGCCAAACAACTCAACCACTTGCTGCGCAGCTACGGCGTGCCCAGTTTGTCGGATGCCAAGGCGATTCGCATCAGCTTGCAACTGGCACAGGAAGAACTGGCCCAGCTGCTGGGTGCATCGCGCCAACGGGTCAACCAGGAACTCAAGCAGATGGAGCGCGAGCAAATCATCCGCATCGAGCCCGGTGGCTTGGTGGTGCTGGACCGCGATGCGCTGCTGCTGATCGTGAACGCGGACCACTGACACACCGCAGCGCACTTGCCTTGCCGCTGATGGCGGCAGCCACTGATTTTCTACGGGAAACCCCATGAGTGCTTTTGACCATTTCGTGGGGACCCGGCCTGTCACCGGCACCCACGCCTTCGACATCCCAGCCCTGGAAGCCTGGCTAAGCGCCCGGCTGCCCGGTTTTGTGGGCCCCTTGAGCGTGGAAATGTTCAAGGGCGGGCAGTCCAACCCCACCTACAAGCTCATCACCCCATCACGCCAATACGTGATGCGGGCCAAGCCCGGCCCAGTGGCCAAGCTGCTGCCTTCGGCACACGCCATCGAGCGCGAGTTTGCTGTCATGCAAGGCCTGCACGGCACCGATGTGCCTGTGGCCGAAATGCATGTGCTGTGTGACGACGAGTCAGTGATCGGTCGTGCGTTTTACGTCATGGAGTTCGTGCAAGGTCGTGTGCTCTGGGACCAGTCGCTGCCGGGCATGACGCCTGCCGAGCGCGGTGCGATTTACGACGAAATGAACCGGGTGCTGGCGGCACTGCACAAGGTCGATGTGGCCAAGCAAGGCCTGGCCAGCTACGGTAAACCCGGCAATTACATCGAGCGCCAGATCGGCCGCTGGAGCAAGCAGTACGCCGCGTCCGTCACCCAGCCCATCCCCGAGATGGACCAGCTGATCGAATGGCTGCCGAAAAACATTCCGGACAGCGCCAAGGACGAATCGCTCGTTGGCATCGTGCACGGCGACTACCGCCTGGACAACCTGATGTTCCACCCCACCGAAGCCCGTGTATTGGCGGTACTCGACTGGGAGCTGTCCACCTTGGGTCACCCGCTGGCCGACTTCAGCTACCACTGCATGGCTTGGCACATCAGCCCCGGTACCTTCCGCGGCATTGGCGGCTTGGACCTGGCCGCTTTGGGCATCCCGTCAGAGGCCGAGTACATACGCCGCTATTGCGAGCGCACCGGCTTCACCACCCCTGAAGCGCTGGCGAAAGACTGGAATTTTTACCTCGCGTACAACATGTTCCGCATCGCGGCCATTTTGCAAGGCATTGCCAAGCGCGTCGAAGACGGCACCGCGTCCAGCGAACAAGCCAAAACATCGGGCGCGGGGGCACGCCCCATGGCCGAACTGGCTTGGCGTTTTGCGCGTCAAGCCTGAAACTTTTTACAAACCGAACCACAACCCCAGGAGAGAGACCATGGATTTTGAATACACCCCCAAGGTCAAGGACATGCAGGCCCGTTTGTTGGCCTTCATGGACGAGCACATTTACCCCAACGAGGCGCGGTTCTTTGAAGAAATCGCCGAAAACCGCGCCAAAGGCAATGCCTGGGTGCCGACCAAAATCGTCGAGGAACTCAAACC
Organism: Limnohabitans sp. 63ED37-2; assembly: GCF_001412535.1. Lineage (GTDB taxonomy): Bacteria > Pseudomonadota > Gammaproteobacteria > Burkholderiales > Burkholderiaceae_C > Limnohabitans_A. The sequence goes on from NZ_CP011774.1 coordinate 1,746,551, forward strand.
CAAGGCACGCGCTGCCGGTTTGTGGAACCTGTTTTTGCCCAAGTCCACCCGCGCACCCCAAGGTCTGTCCAACCTCGAATACGCACCGCTGTGCGAGATCATGGGCCGCGTTCCCTTCGCCGCTGAAATCTTCAACTGCTCGGCACCCGACACCGGCAACATGGAAACGTTGGAGCGTTATGCCAGCGAAGCCATCAAGGACCGCTGGATGGAGCCATTGCTCAGGGGCGAAATCCGCTCTGCATTCCTGATGACCGAGCCCGATGTGGCCTCGTCAGACGCGACCAATATCGAGTGCGAGATCCGCCGCGACGGCAATGATTACGTCATCAACGGCCGCAAGTGGTGGTCGTCCGGCGCGGGTGACCCACGCTGCGCGGTCTACATCGTCATGGGCAAAACAAACCCCGACGCGGGCCGCCATGAGCAGCAGTCCATGATCGTGGTGCCCGCCAATTCACCCGGTATCACCGTGGTGCGCGCCCTGTCGGTGTTTGGCTACGACGACGCCCCACACGGTCACATGGAGGTCGTCCTCAAAAACGTGCGTGTGCCGGCCGAGAACATTTTGCTGGGTGAAGGCCGTGGCTTTGAAATCGCCCAAGGCCGATTGGGACCTGGCCGCATCCACCACTGCATGCGCACCATCGGCATCGCCGAGCGTGCCCTAGAGTTGATGTGCAAACGCCTGAACGAGCGCGTGGCCTTTGGGCGCGAAGTGGCCCGCCAGACTGTGTGGCAAGAGCGCATCGCCGAGTCGCGTTGCATGATTGAGCAGGCCCGCCTGCTCACCCTCAAAGCCGCCTACATGATGGACACCGTGGGCAACAAGGTTGCCAAGGCCGAGATCGCGATGATCAAGATCGTGGCCCCCAACATGGCCTGCCAGATCATCGACTGGGCCATTCAAGCCCACGGCGGTGGCGGTGTGTCGCAAGACTTCCCGTTGGCCTATGCCTATGCCCACCAGCGCACCCTGCGCCTGGCCGACGGCCCGGACGAGGTGCACCGCAACTCGCTGGCCAAGCTCGAGTTGGCCAAGCAATTGGCTTTGCCCGGTGATTTGGGCATGCCCATCACCCGCGGCAGCTGACCGCTTTGGCGGCATCCCCGGCAGCGCCTTCAGGGCCGCTGCTGGGTGTTCAGACCACTTGACTTGGCCTGGCCTGCACTGGCTTCAGTGCACCGAGCCCGCAGGCAAATCGGGCGGCAAACCAGTAAACAGCCCCGCTGCATCCACCGGGTCAAAACGGTACTGCGCACCACAAAAGTCGCAACCCACTTCCACCTGCCCTTGTTCGGCAATGATGCCCTCCACCTCTTCGGTGCCGAGGCTGCGGATCATGTGCCCCACACGCTCGCGGTTGCAACGGCAGGCAAAGCGCGGGCCAGTCTCACCGATGAAGGGCTCAAAACGGGCTATCGGCTCTTCCCAATACAAACGGTGCAGAATAGTTTCGGCATCCAAGCCGAGCAACTCCTCGCGCTTGAGGCTCTTGGTCAGGATCGAGATGCGGCTGAAGTCTTCGCTCTGACCTAACACCGACTCGCGCATGAGTGAATCGGTTTTGCCAGCCAGGTTGCCCTCGCCTTCGATGGGCAGGCGCTGAATCAGCAAGCCCGCCGCCACCTTGTCGTCAGCCGCCAGCACCAGCACGGTGTCGAGCTGTTCGGACTGCAGCATGTAATGCTCCAGCACTTCGCTGATGTTTTCGAGCTTTTCGCCCCGGTCACCAAACAGCGGCACCACGCCTTGGTAAGGCTGATGGCCCGGCAAACGGTCTTGAGGATCGAGCGTGATGGCGCAGCGGCCTTCGTTGTTCACGTTCACCATCTGGCTGAGGGTGGCGTTATCGGCCACCTCGCCGACCTGGGTGCAGGTGGCCCGCAGGCTCAAATCGGGCTGAACTTCGACCACACCCAACTTGACCGGACCGTCCCCAAAAATCTGCAGCACCAAAGCGCCATTGAACTTGATGTTGCCCTGCATCAAGACGCCCGCAGCGGCCATCTCGCCCAGCAACTGGCGCACTGGGGCGGGGTAAGCGCCGGTTTCGGAGTTGGCGGCGCGACGCGCCAGGATGTCTTGCCAGGCATCGGTCAGGCGCACCAGCATGCCACGCACCGGCAGGCCTTCGAAAATGAATTTATGGAGTTCGGACAAAGTGCAATCAACAGCCCCATGGGGCCGATCCTCAAAAGTTAAAAAGCGTTAGGACTGGCCAAAAAATCAGTCAAAGTGTCAGCTGATTTTTTTCAGGCCTGCCTTGAAGCGGCGAGCGTTTTCGACGTAATGTTTGGCGCTTTGGCGCAGGCCTTCGATCTGCTCGGGGCTGAGTTCGCGCACCACCTTGGCAGGCGTGCCCATGATCATCGAGCCATCGGGGAACTCCTTGCCCTCGGTCACCAGCGAACCAGCCCCCACCAGGCAGTTCTTGCCGATCTTCGCACCGTTGAGCACCACCGCGCCAATGCCGATCAGCGACTCGTCGCCAATCGTGCAGCCGTGCAGCATGACCATGTGGCCCACCGTGACGTGTTTGCCGACCTTGATCGGTTTGCCGTGGTCGGCGTGCATCACGCTGCCGTCCTGGATGTTGCTGCCCTCGCCGATCTCAATCGTCTCGGTGTCGCCTCGCACCGTCACGCCAAACCAAATGCTGGCATCGGCCGCGATTTTGACCGCGCCCATGACCTGTGCGTTGTCGGCCACCCAGGCGCTGTCGGCCACATCGGGGGTTTGATCATCCAGTTGGTAAATGGCCATGGCGGTCTCCTGTCTGTTGGGTTTTCTTGAAAACCTACAATTGTAGGGATGCCCACCACCGGCCGTGGGCGCTGCCAGCGATCACCATGCACACCCTGCGCTCCGCCGCCCTGATCCCTTGGGCACAAACCGACCCGAACCTGAAGGCCCAGGCCACTTTGGCCCTAGACCTTAGCCTGCCCGTGGGCGCGATTGACCGCCTGAGCGCCCCCACTGTTGGCCCCGGCCGCGCCGAACGCCCCGTGCTGGTGCCACACACCCAACTCAAAGCCAAATCCATGGCCACGCCCGAGGGTCGGGCCATGCTGGTTCACTCGATCGCGCACATCGAACTCAACGCCATCGACTTGGCGCTCGACGTGGTCTGGCGCTTTGGGGGCATGCCCGAGGCTTTTTATACCGACTGGGTGCGCATTGCCCAAGAAGAGGCCAAGCACTTCCGCCTGCTGCGCCAGCACTTGCTGGACTTGGGTTTTGACTACGGCGACTTTCCGGCCCACAACACCCTGTGGGACATGGCCGAACGCACTAAGGACGACATTCTGGCCCGCATTGGCATCGTGCCGCGCACCATGGAAGCGCGGGGTCTGGACGCCTCACCCGGCGTCAAAAACAAACTGGTCAGCGTGGGCGACCACAGGGCTGGCGAGATCCTGGACATCATTTTGGAAGAAGAAATTGGCCATGTGGCCGCGGGCAACCGCTGGTACCGCTATCTGTGCGAACAGCGCGGCCTCGAGCCCGTGCGCACCTATGCCGAATTGATCGCGCAATACGACGCCCCCAAGCTGCGCCCGCCGTTCAACATGGCGGCGCGGCGATTGGCCGGGTTTGAAGACGCGGAATTGGCAGCCCTGAGCTAACCCCGAGGGTGGTGCTGGGCGTGCAGCGTCTTGAGCCGCTCACGCGCCACATGGGTGTAGATGGTGGTGGTGGAGATGTCGGCGTGGCCCAGCAGCATTTGCACCGCCCTCAAATCGGCCCCGTGGTTGAGCAAATGGGTGGCAAAGGCGTGGCGCAAGGTGTGTGGTGACAAAGGCGCGGTGATGCCAGCATCGATGGCGTAGCGCTTGACCAGGCTCCAGAACATGACGCGCGACATGGCGGTGCCGGGTGTGGTGCCACTGGTGGTGACAAACAGGTCTTCGGTCTGGCGTTGGCCCAACATGGCCGTTCTGGCTTGGCCCATGTAGCGCTGCAACCATTCACGGGCTTCTTCGCCAAAAGGCACCAATCGCTCTTTGCTGCCTTTGCCCATGATGAGCAGCACACCCTCATTGAGCGACACATGCAGGGTTTTGAGGCTGACCAACTCGCTCACCCGCAGACCACTGGCATACATCAGCTCCAGCATGGCGCGGTCGCGCAAGCCCAGATGCGTGGCCACATCGGGTGCGGACAACAGCGCATCGACCTGCGCCTCACCCAAGGTTTTGGGCACGCGCAAAGCCTGCTTGGCTGCCAGCATGCGCAAAGTGGGATCGGTTGGGATGAGGCGCTCGCGCAAGGCCCATCTGAAAAAGCGCTTGAACACCGTGAGGCGGCGGTTGGCCGATGTGGCCTTGGTCTTGCCATGGCGCTCGGCAAAATAGGCTTGCAGATGGTGTTCTTGGGTCGCCTCCAGCGCCAGCCTGTGCGTTAAAAACAGCCAGGTGGCGTAGAGCGACAAATCCAGACGGTAGGCCGCCAAGGTGTTGGCGGCCAGTCCGTCCTCCAGCCAGAGGGCCTCGGCAAAGCGGTCGATGGCGTTCTGGCTGGCCTCGTGCATGGACTGGAATCAGTCCAGCTTGAGTTTTTGCTGGTCCACGACTTTCTTGTACACCTCGAACTCGGCCTTGATCTGGGCCGTGAACTCTTCAGGCGTGTTGGCCACCACCAAAGAGCCGGTGTCGTTGATGCGCTTGGTCACGCCCGGCTCTTGCAGGGCTTTTTTCACGCCCGCGCTGATCTTGTCAACCACTTCTTTGGGCAGGTTCTTGGGTCCCAAGATGCCGTAGTAAGCCATGCGGTTGACGGGCTCCAGACCCACATCCTTGAAGGTGGGCGTATTGGGCAGTTGCGCCAAGCGTTGGGGCGCGGCCACCACGATGGGCACCAAACGGCCCGACTGAATGAAGGGCAGTGCCGAAGGCAGGTTGTCAAAAATGATGGGCACCTGACCGGCCACGGTGTCGTTCAGGGCCGGGCCCGCGCCGCGGTAAGGGATGTGGGTGATGAACACACCCGTCAAGCTCTTCCACAATTCGGTTTGCAGGTGGCCAATGCCGCCCGTGCCCGATGAGGCGTAGGAGTATTTGCCAGGGTTTTTCTTCAACTCGGCGACAAAACCCGCGTAATCCTTGGCCGGGAAACTGGGGTGCACCGCGATCACATTGGGCGTGGCCGCGATGTTGATGATGGGCGTGAAGTCGGTCAGGACGTTGTACGGAATCTTGGGGTTGATGGCCGGGTTGGCGGCCGTGGTCGACACCGTGGCCATGCCCAGGTTGTAACCATCGGGCGCTGCGCGAGCCGTTTCGGTCGCACCCACCACACCGCCGCCACCGGCCTTGTTCTCAACAATCACGCTTTGACCCAGGGCCTTGCCCAGTGGCTCGGCAATCACGCGGGCCACAATGTCGGTGGTACCACCCGGGGCAAACGGCACCTGCAGGCGAATGGTTTTGTTGGGGTAGGCCTGTGCCCACGCCGAACCGCTGGCCAACACGGTGACAGCCAAACCGGCTGCAGAAACCAAACTACGACGCTTCATTGATCAAACTCCTTAAAAGATCAGACATGATAGGCAAAAAACAGGCCCTGGCGTGAGGGGGGAAACCCACAAAACCCGCGATTGCACCAGCGGACACCGCAGGTGACAGCCACTTCCCAAGGCCATGTGCGTACTGCGTTATCCTAGCCGAGTGAATTTCGCCCAACTCCTCTTCCCTGATTTTTCCCTGATCCTGTGCGGCTATCTCATCTGCCGCTTCACAGCCCTGAACCGCCCGGTCTGGCAGCAGGTGGAGAGTCTGGTGTATTTCTTCCTGTTCCCGGTGCTGCTGTTTCACTCGATTGTGAAAAGCCCGCTGGACTTGACCGCCGCCTCGAGCCTGATCGGGGCGGGCCTGAGTTTGGCTTTTGGGGCGATTGCCCTGTCTTACAGCCTGCCGCACTGGCCCATTTGGGGCCGTTACCTGGACCGGCGCGACCACGCAGCAGCAGCGCAAGTGGGTTTTCGCTTCAACTCCTTCATCGGTCTGGCGCTGGCCGAACGCCTGGCGGGCCCCGAAGGCCTGCTCATGATCGCGGTGCTGATCGGGTTTTGCGTGCCGCTTTTCAATATCGGTGCGGTGTGGCCCATGGCCCGACAAGCCCAGTCGGGCTTTTTGCGTGAACTGGTGCGCAACCCCCTGATCATTGCGACCGCTTCGGGACTGACGGCCAACTTGTTGGGTTTTCGCCTACCCGAAGTGCTCGAGCCCAGCGTCAGCCGCATTGGCGCGGCGTCTTTGGCCTTGGGCTTGATGGCGGCCGGCGCAGGCATGCAACTGGGCAGCTTGCGCCAGGGCAAGCTGCTCAGCGCCAGCGTGCTGCTGATCAAGCACTTGTTGATGCCCTTGATGGCGCTGGGACTCTCACGCCTTTTTGGTCTGAACCCCACACAAACCACCGTTTTGCTGGCTTTTTCTGCCCTGCCCACCGCGTCCACCTGCTACGTGCTGGCCGCCCGCATGGGCTACAACGGGCCGTATGTGGCGGGCTTGGTCACGCTGTCCACCTTGGCTGGCATGTTCAGTTTGCCGTTTGCGCTGGGCGTGCTGCGCGGCTGATGGACCTGCTTTGACGGCGCTGGCACGGGCAAAAACCAGGCCGCCATCAGGTCAGGCCTTCGCCAAGGACCAAGCGACTTGCTCTTGCACCACCGCATCGCTGTGCGCTGCATGCGACTGCAATGCCTTCAGCAGAACCCCTCGCTCTTCAGAACCCAAGGCGGTCGATGCGAGCGCATTGCCCGCCGCCAAGGCCAGATTGCGCAGCCAGCGGGTGTGGCCGATGCGGCGGATGGCGCTGCCTTCTGTACGGCGCAAAAACTCGGATTCGGTCCACGCCATCAGCTCAGAGATCCGGCCCGCGCTCAAGCCCTCGCGGGCCTGCCAGTCGGGCAAGGGGCTGAGCTGCGCGAACTTGTTCCAGGGGCAGGCCAGCTGGCAGTCGTCGCAACCGTAGATGCGGTTGCCGATCAGCGGCCGCAAGGCCTCGTCAATCGGCCCGGCATGCTCGATCGTCAAATAAGAAATACAACGCCGCGCATCGAGCTGGTAAGGCCCCACGATGGCCTGTGTGGGGCACAGGTCCATGCAGGCGGTGCACTGGCCGCAGTGCGCCGATGTGGCGGGCGTCTCGGGCAGGGCCAAGTCCACAAACAACTCACCTAAGAAAAACATCGAACCGGCCTCGCGGCTCAGCACCAAGGTGTGCTTGCCGCGCCAACCCAAGCCGCTGCGGGTGGCCAGTTCGGCCTCCATGACCGGGGCCGAGTCGGTGAACACGCGGTGGCCAAAGGGGCCAATGGCCTCGGCGATGCGGTCCTGCAGTTTTTGCAGGCGCGAGCGCAAAACCTTGTGGTAATCGCGACCACGGGCATACAGCGAGACCACCGCCTCGCCCGGCTGCAGGCCGCGGGCGGTTTCTTGGGCCAGCCAGTCGGGCGGTGAGTCATGCGGCAAATAATCCATACGGGCGGTGATCACACTCACCGTGCCCGGCACCAGCTCGGCCGGGCGAGCCCGCTTCATGCCATGGCTTTCCATATAAGCCATGCTGCCGTGAAAGCCCGCAGCCAACCAAGCTTGTAATCCGGGCTCTGCCGAGGACAAATCGATACCTGCCACGCCAATTTGGGACAATCCCAACTCACGCGCCCAGATCTGGATCTGGGGCCACAGTTCAAGAAGGTCGATTTGAGTACGTTGAGCAGTCACACGCCGATTGTAGAAAGCCCCGCCGCCCCAGCCCATTGGGAGGGCTTGTGGCCGAACGAGTCCGCCACGCAGGCCTTTGCCACGCAACTGGCGCAGGGCCTGAACCAATGGCCCGGCGGACGCGATGCACGCATTGAATTGCGCGGCAATCTGGGCGCGGGCAAAACCACATTCGTGCGCCACCTGCTGCGTGCAGCCGGGGTGACGGGCCGCATCAAAAGCCCGACTTACGCCGTGGTCGAGCCGCACCAAGCGGGCTCGGGCGACAGCACATGGCCCATTTGGCACTTTGACTTTTACCGATTCAACGACCCGCAAGAATGGGAAGACGCGGGCTTTCGCGACATTTTTGCCGGGCCGGGCCTCAAGCTCATGGAGTGGCCCGACAAAGTCGCCGGGCAGCTGCCCCCGCCCGACTGGGTGATTACGCTCGAAGCCATCGACGAAGACCAGCGCCGGGTGCAGATCAGCGCAGGCACGCATCGCGGCCAGCAATGGCTCAAGGCCTGGACCGCGGCAGGAGCGCCAGAGCATGCGCCCTGACCGCCGCCGCCTGATCAAAGCGGGGTTTCTGGTGCTGAGCCTGGGCGCGGCTCAGCTCGCACGCGGGGCCAACATGCTGGCCGTGCGGGTTTGGCCCGCACCTGACTACAGCCGCGTCACGCTTGAGTCGGACGCGCCCATCCAAAGCACCCAGACCTTCATCACCTCGCCGCCGCGCCTGGCGGTGGACATCGAAGGCATGCAACTGAACGCGGCTTTGCGCGAGCTGGTGGGCAAGGTGCAGGCCTCTGACCCCAACATCGCGGGTATCCGCGTGGGCCAGTACAGCGCGAATGTGGTGCGCCTGGTCATCGACCTCAAACACCCCATTTCGCCACAGGTCTTCAGCCTGCAACCCGTGGCCCCTTATGCACACCGCCTGGTGCTGGACCTCTACCCCAGCCAGGCCATTGACCCGCTGGAGCAACTGATCCAGGAACGCACTGCGGCCAAACCTCCGTCTGCCGTGGACAAGCTGCCCGGGGCATCGGCCACGGTGAACGACCCTTTGGGTGATTTGATCGCCCGGCAAACGCAGGCCGGCGCGGCACCCTTGCCCCAGGCCTTGCCCGCGCCAACGACCCGCAGCCCCGACATGGCCCCAAGCGAGGGGCCCTTCATGGACAAGCCCAGTCGCCCGGGCAGCGCACCCGCACAGCCCCGCACCGACCGCCTGATCGTGGTCGCACTCGACCCGGGCCACGGCGGAGAGGATCCAGGAGCCATTGGCCCCGGCGGCACCCGCGAAAAAGACGTGGTGCTCAAGATCGCCAAAATGCTGCGCGAACGCATCAACGCCAGCAGCGTGGGCGGAAGTCCTATGCGGGCTTTTTTGACACGCGACGCCGACTTTTTTGTGCCCCTGCATGTGCGCGTGCAAAAAGCCCAACGTGTGCAAGCGGACCTGTTGGTCAGCATCCACGCCGATGCTTTTTACACCCCCAGGCCACAGGGCGCGAGCGTGTTTGCGCTCAGCCAAGGTGGCGCCACCAGCGCCGCCGCCCGCTGGATGGCACAAAAAGAAAACAAGGCCGATGTGATCGGCGGCGTGAACCTGGGCGTGCAAGACAGCCAAGTGCAACGTGCCCTGCTCGACATGAGCACCGCCGCGCAAATCAAAGACAGCCTGTCCTTGGGCAACAGCTTGCTGCGCGAGATCGGCAGCGTGGGCAAGTTGCACAAACCCCGGGTTGAGCAAGCCGGCTTTGCCGTGCTCAAAGCCCCCGACATCCCCAGTGTACTGGTGGAGACCGCCTTCATCAGCAACCCGGAAGAAGAAGAAAAACTGCGCAGTGAGGCCTACCAAAAGCAGCTGACCGATGCCCTGCTGCGCGGCATCTTGCAGTATTTTTCGCGCAACCCGCCGCTGGCACGCAACCGGGGCATTTGATTCGGCCTGTGATTTGGCCCTTGGTTTGGCCTGTGATTCGGCCGTGATCCGCAAGCCTATGCGTCTGGCAGTTCTGGCCAGCGAGCCGCGCTCAAAGCAGGTTGTTTTGGCTCGTCAGCACATCCCGATCGAACTGCGCCATGGCCGCCAGCGTCATGGGGTCGGTGGCCAACTGAGTGGCCAACTCGGGGCGCACCGTCACCGCATGGGCACCCGCGGCCATCAAGCGAGAGAGCACATCGGCCGATTTGATGCTGGCCGCCAGCAACTGCGGGCCATTCGCTTGCACGGCCACACAGGCGGCGACCAAGGCCCAGACATCCCGCCCATCGGCCTGCAAGCGGCCCACATAGGGCGCCACGAAACTGGCCCCCTGGGCCTGCGCCCACAGCAGTTGCATCGGGTTGGACAAGCCCGTGAGCAGCGTGGGCACACCCCGGGTCTGCACCTCGCGCAGCACGGCGAACCAATCGGGATGGCAAGGCAGCTTGAAGGTCAAGCGCACCTGGGCTTGCTCAGCGGCGGTCAGCAAAGCCCCCAACCATTGCGCGGCTTCGGACACATCGGCGCGGGGCAGCTGCAGCATCAGCTCGGGCAAACGGGCCTGGCCCGCCTGCGCCACCAGCTGCAAATAGCCGGGCAGGCTCACCGGCAAACCGGCTTGCATGACCAGCGTGGGGTTGGTGGTCACCCCTTGCACCGGCGGGCAGCCTGCGGGCACAGCCCATTGGCGGGCATCGGCGCTGTCAAGGTAGAGCTTCATGCGGCGTCCTGCTTGAGGAAGATGTCTTTGTCGGGGAAGAACTGGCTGTGCAGCGGCAGCAAGGCCCCGCCCAAAGCGCGGGCGTGTGCACCGACCTGGCCTGCCAGCAGTTGCGGCTGGTGCATGCCGTCAAAGCGGTATTGGGCCAGCGCCTCTTGGGTGGCGGCCATCAAGGTGCTCATGAGCGGTGCGCCCAAAGAGCCATCCATGACCACCGCATCCAGGTCCAGCAAGGCGGCCGAACTGGCCACCGTCATGGCCAGGGCTTGGCTGGCTTGGGCGATCCAGGTGCCCGTGAATTCGGCATAGTCGGCATGCAAGATGCCGTCCTGGTGGATCAGCAAAGGGTTGTGCCCGGCGGCCAGCAAAGCTTGCTCCAGCTGCCAGCCTGAGGCTTTTTGCAAGAGCTGCGGCGGCATGCCCATCTTTGGGTTCACACTGGACGCCAGGCCCACGGGCAGCGAACCGATCGCGCCAGCGTTGCCGCGCTCGCCATTCATGATGTGGCCCGACAGCACCAAACCGCCTCCAATGAAGGTGCCAACAAACACGTACAAAAAGCTGCGCACGCTGCGGCCATGGCCTTGCAGCAACTCGGCCACACAGGCGGCGGTGGTGTCTTTGGCAAACACCACCGGGAAATCGGTCAAGGCCTGCACACGCGCAGGCAGGTCAATGTCTTCCCAACGCGCCAATGCCGCTGCCGCTTGACCGCCCATGAGGTCGGCCCATTTGTGCAGGGACAGCGGCGCCGTCAGGCCCACACCCACGGTGCGAGCCCACAAATCGCCCATGCGGTTTTGCAGGGTCTGCAGCCCCTCGGCCATGGAAGCGAAAAGCTGGTCCGGATCGGGGTAGTCGTACAGCACTTCCACACGCTCGACCGGTTGCCCGTTGAAATCTGCCACCAGCAACTCCAGATTGCGCCGCCCGACCTGAATGCCCACGCTGAATGCCCCTTGCGGGTTGAGCGACAGCGGCACCGAGGGCTGACCAATCTTGCCGCGTACCCGGTCCTGTTTGACAAGCAAGCCGTCGTCGAGCAAGCGACCCACGATGATGGCCACCGTTTGGGTGGACAACTGGGTCAGGCGGGCCAGATCGGCCTTGGGGATGGCCCCATGGTGGCGGATGGCCTGCAGAACGATGCGCTCGTTGAACTGGCGCATCCCCACGTGGTTGGAACCACGCATGGCGGATGTCGGGGAAGCGCTGTTCATGAAAATCGGGTGTGTGTGTTTGGAAAAAGTTAAAGCAGGATCACGCCTTTGCAGAACAAGGCGTTGCCATAGGCGGTGCCCTCGCCGCTTTGCACGATCAGGCTGGCCCCCTTGATTTTCTCGTAAAAGGCGTAGCGCTCCACAGCCTCCACTTGTTCAGGCTGGAAACCTTCGGCGACGACCAAATCGACCACCGATTGTTGGGCGGCTGTGCGGTGGCCTTCCGGGCTCTGGCACACCCGCATGAAGGCGGCAGGTTGCGGCACATCCACCGCCAGCGGCAACACCGACAGCACGGCGCGGCTGACGCGCTCCAGGCTGTGCCCGGGAATGCGCACCACGGGCTTGCCCTGACTCAAAAAGTTGGCGGTGAAGTTCGCATCCACCACCGCCACCCATTCCCCATGGCCCATGGCGCACAGGTGCATCAGCAACTCGGGGGTCAACAGCGGGTCGATCCCTTTCAGCATGTGGCCGCCTCTTCAGAGCGCAAATTGGCCGGGTCAATGGCCCCGGTGATGAGGCCCACGATTTCTTCGGGGTTGGACTCGCGCGTCAAACGGCTGCAAATGATCCGGCCTTGGCGGAAGACCCAGATGCGGTCCACCAGCTCAAACACCTGGCGCAGGTTGTGGCTGATGATGATCAGCGGGATGCCCTGCTGTTTGAGGCCCTTGATGATCTCTTCCACCCGGGCGGTTTCTTGCACGCCCAGTGCCGCGGTGGGCTCGTCCAGGATGATGAGTTTTTTGGCGAAACCCGCAGCGCGGGCAATTGCCACACACTGGCGCTGCCCGCCCGACATGCCGCGCAGGCTCTCGCTCATGTCTTGAATTTTCACGCCCGTGGTGGCCAGCATGGCTGCCGATTTTTCGCGCATGGCCTTGTGGTTGAGAATGGACAGCGGCCCCAGGTTCAAGCGTGTGATCTCACGGCCCAAGAAGATGTTGGCTGGCACATCCAGGTCCTCGGCCAGCGCCAGGGTTTGGTACACGGTTTCAATGCCCTGCTCGCGTGCGTCCAGCGGCGATTCAAAACGCACCTTCTGCCCGTCCAACAAGATGTCGCCCGTGTTGGGCTGCTCCACCCCGGTGATCAATCGCACAAAGGTGCTTTTGCCCGCCCCGTTGTCGCCCACGATGGCAGCGTGCTCACCCGGCAAGAGGCGAAAGTGCGCATCGGTCAGGGCTTTGACACCGCCGTAATGCTTGGTCAATTGGCTGATTTCAAGAACGGGTTGGGAGGTGGACATGGCAAAAGCTTTCTCAAGAGATGGTGACAAGCATCGCGGATTTGTTGATTTATTGCATTAGTAAAACTACTAGGTTTACTTAGTCTGTGTTTTCGATTCCAATCCTTGGGCGGTCAGACAAAAAAGGTTCCTGACCGATCACACCCTCAACCACGGAGATGAAACCCATGATCACCAAACGCACATTCGGCCGCCTGGCCATCGCTGCAGCAGCGGCCACCCTGTTCACCTCGGCCATGGCGGCTGACGTGACCGTGGCCTACATCACCAACGGCAACACCAACGAAGGCTGGACGCTGATCAACGGTGGTGCCAAGAAAGCCGGTCAAGCCAAAGGTGTGAAATTCATCGAGCTGGCCGCTGAAAAAGGCGAGCTGTCCAAGCAATTGGCCATCGTGGAGGACATGATCACCCGCAAGGTCAACGCCATTGCGATTGCACCCGTGGACTCTGCAGGCATCGCCCCTGCCATCAACAAGGCGCTCAAAGCCGGCATCAAGGTGGTGGCGGTGGACACCGGCATCACCGGTGCGGCCATCACCTCTTACGTGGCCACCGACAACATCAAGGCCGCCAATGTGCAAGGCAAGTGGGCGGCTGAACAAATCAAAGACGGCGACACCGTGATCTATGTGACCGGCGACCAAGGCCAGTCCACCGGCCAGGAGCGCAAGAAAGGCTTTGTGGATGGCCTGAACGCCGTGCGCAAAAACGTGAAGATTGTTGAAGTGCCCACCACCTGGGATCAGACCATGGCCCAAAACGGCGTGGAATCGGCCCTGCGTGCGAACCCCAATGCCAAGGTGATCGCCTGCGCCTGGGACGGTGGCGCACTGGGTGCCAAAGCGGCCTTGATGGCGGCGGGCAAAAAACCCGGCGACGTGAAGATCGCGGGTTTTGATGGCTCCCCTGGTGGCCTCGACATGATGAAGCAAGGCTGGCAACAAGCCAACGCCGCGCAGATGCTGGCCAAGATCGGTCAAGTCGGTGTGGAAACTGCGATTGCGGCCGCTCAAGGCAAAAAAGTGGATGCCCGCATCGACACCGGCTCATTCCTGGTGTTGCCCTCCAACGTGGACAAGTTCGCGGCCGACTCTGGCGTGGGCCAGTTCATGAAAGTCAAATCCAAGTGATGGCGGGCCCGGACCTGCGGGTCCGGGTTCATCTTTTTGCAAGATCGAGAAACTCATGAAATCCATCACCCGACAAGAGTGGTACGGCGCTTTTGTAGCGGTCCTGGTGCTGGGCGTTGTGCTCAGCCTGGCCTCACCCTACTTTCTGACGACCGGCAACCTGTCCAACATCCTGGTGCAGGCCTCGGTCATCGCCTTGCTCGCGGGTGGTCAAACCTTTGTCATCTTGACGGGCGGTGTGGACCTGGCGGTCGGTGCGCTCACGGCACTGGCCGGCGCCGTGGCCGGTTACATGATGGTCAAACTCGGCGTCAACCCCTACCTGGCCATGGCCGTGGCGCTGGCCATTGGCGCTGCGGTGGGCGTGTTCAACGGTTACCTGGTCGCGTTTGTGGGCATCCCCGCCTTCATCGTCACGCTGGGTGGCCTGACCTTGTGGCGCGGCCTGGCGTTTGACTTGACCGGCGGTTTTGACAATGCGGGTCTGCCTGCCCCCTTCCCCTTTATTGGATACGGCGATGTGCTGGGCATCCCCATGCCCACACTGATCACGGGCGTGTTTTTTGTGGTCATGGCCTTTGTCTTGTCCAGCACCAAGATCGGCCGCTATGTGTACGCCATGGGCTCCAACGAGATGGGGGCCCGCCAGGTGGGCATCAACATCCGCTGGTACAAGCTGGGTGTGTATGTCATCTCGGGCCTGGCCTGCGCCATGGCGGCCATTGTGCTCATGGCCCGCATGGATTCGTCCAGCGGCAAGATGGCCCAAATGTTCGAGCTCGACGCCATTGCCGCCGTCATTTTGGGGGGCACCTCGCTGTTTGGCGGGCGCGGCAGCATCTGGGGCAGTTTGTTGGGCGCGGTGCTGATCACCATGATCCGCAACGGCATGAACCTGATGGAAGTGTCTCAGTTCAAACAAATGATGGCCATCGGCGCGGTGGTGATCGTCGCGGTGTGGATCGACGTGGTTCGGCGCAAGCACCTGCTGAAAAAATAAACCCATGGCCCTGCAACCCATGACCACCCCCAGTACCCCTGTTTTTGTCCTGGGCGAAGCCCTGATGGACTGCATCGCCCAGCCCGACGGACGGCTCTTGCCCCTCATGGGCGGCAGCCCTTTCAACTTGGCCCGTGCCGCCGCGCTGCGTGGCGCCTCGGTGGCTTACCTCAACCCCTTGTCGCGCGACTTGTTTGGCCAAGGCATGGCCCAGCAGTTGCAGCGTGATGGCGTGACCCTGCCCGGTGGCACCAGCGCCAAACCGACGGCCTTGGCGGTGGTGCAGATCGATCAAGGGCAACCGAGTTACGGCTTTTACCGCGAAGGCATTGCCGACCGCGACTACACCGTGGACGGCATCCTGGCCTTGCTGCGCGAGAGTCCGAAGCCAGGGATTTTTCACACCGGCTCCTTGCTGCTGATCCCTCCGGAACACCACAAAGTGCTGGCCATCTTGCAGGCTGCTCGCGCCATGGGCTGGACCATCAGCGTGGACATCAACTTGCGCCCCCAGGTGGCGGGCGAATTGGGCCCTTATGTGGCCGCCTTGAAAGAGGTGATCGCCCTGACCGACTGGCTCAAAGCCAGCGATGAGGACCTGCAGACGATGGGGTTCGCCGATGTGCGCCCGGCCGAATCTGCACGCTTGGTCCAAGCGCTGCGAGCGGGCGTGTCCCAGTCCGCACTCAACCGCGTGGCCCTGACCTTTGGTGGTGAGGGTGCGCACCTGGACATCGCAGGCCAAGGCCACAGCCTGCCCGTGCCGCCCACCCAGGTGGTCGACACCGTGGGTGCGGGCGACACTTTCTGGGGCAACACCCTGGCCGACTGGGCCCTGCAGCCCGAGGGTGCGGCCGATCGCGTGGCCACCACCTTGGCCCAGGCCATGAAAGCCGCGGCTTTGAACTGTGCCCGCCAAGGCTGCCAGCCGCCGCGCTGGGCCGAAGTGCAAGCGGCTTGAACCCTGAAGGTCTACGGGAAGCTGAAACGGCTTTGGCCTTCAGCAGTGGCACCAAGGCGCCTTCAAACCGCTGCCGATGGGTTTTGGCGCAACCAGGTCTGGAGCCGCTCCACGCCTTGCGCCAGCCGCGCCAGATCTTTGGAGGCAAAACACCAACGCAGCCAGCCCGCCGCTTCAGGGGCAAAGGCCTCGCCAGGGGCCAGGCCCAGACCTGCTTCGGCCACCAAACGTTTGGCCGTCTGCACCGCATCCGGGTGCCCGTCGAGTTTGAAAAACGCGTACATGCCACCCCGAGCCGGAGCCAGTTGCACCCCCGGTACAGCCTGCAACAGCGGCACCAAGGTGTCGCGGCAGGCTTTGAGGTGCGCGACCACACGGGGTGTGATGTCGGCGGTATTTTGCAAGGCCACCACGCCCGCCTTTTGGGTGAAGACCGAAGCGCACGAGGTGTTGAACTCGATCAGTTTGCCCATGTGCGGTGTCATGGCGGCGGGCATGACCAACCAGCCCAGTCGCCAGCCGGTCATCAAAAAGCTCTTGGAAAAGCTGTGCACCACGACCAGGCGGTCGTCGAGCTCGGCCACATCCAAAAAAGACGGGGCGCAGCCATTGGCCGTGTCGGTTTCGTAATAGAGGCGCTCGTACACCTCGTCGGCCAACACCCAGGTGCCGGTGCTGCGGCAATGCGCCAAGATCTCGGCCTGCTCGGCGCGGCTGAGCGTCCAGCCAGTCGGGTTGTTGGGTGAGTTGACGATCAGCATGCGCGTGGTCGGCGTGATGGCGGCTTTGAGCGCCGCCATGTCGAGCTGCCACTGGCCACCCACCGGGCGCAGCGACACACATCTCAAATTCGCGCCCATCACCAAAGCCTGCGCCGTGAGGTTGGGCCACACGGGCGTGACGGCAACCACTTCGTCGCCCGCGTCGATCAGGGCTTGCGCCGCCAGCATGAGCGCATTCACGCCGCCCGAGGTGATGGCCAGGCGGTCCATACCAATGGGTCCGTGCAAGGCCGACATGTAGTCGGACACGGCTTGGCGCAATTCAGGCAGGCCCAAGTTGTGCGAATAAAAGGTCTCGCCTTTTTGCATCGAATCGATGGCCGCCTGGCGCACGATGTCGGGCGTGACCTCGTCGGATTCACCAAACCAAAAGGCCAGCACATCGGGGCGGCCCATGCCTGCGTTGGCGACTTCGCGGATACGGGACTCTTCCAGGTCCATGACGGCCTGACGCATGAAAGGAGCGGTGTTTTTGTTCATGCACCCATCGTAACGGCTGGTCAGCCCTGCTGGTGTCACCCTTTGCACAAGCGCTGCACTTGCCTATGATGAACGGCACAACAACTGACAGGGAGACCGCCATGAACACACGGCATTGGATATCCGCGCTCGCCAGCGTGGGCTTGGGGCTTTGCTGGCTGACCATGCCAGCCGCCAGCCAAGCCGCAGACAACTTCACCGCCGTCACGGCCGCTGACAAACCGGCCAAGGCCCAAAAACCCAAGCAAGCCAAAGCGCCCAAAGCGCCCGGCAACACGGGTTCGGGCGAGAGCAAAGCCGAGCGCGACAAGCGCCTCTTGCGCGAATGCCGCGGCAAAGCCAATGCAGGCGCGTGTGAGGGCTATGCCAGTTGATGCCCCACCCAGGCCATTCATGATGCGTCGGCACATTCGCGAGCGGCGGCTGCTGCCTCTCAGTCGCTTGACCCGTCCTGTGACCAGCCCTGCGCCAAGCCACTGGCCCGCACGCTGGGACGGGCCATCGCCGCTTCGAGCAAACCCGCCTCGGCTTCCAACAAGGTGAATTGCTCACGAGCTCGGGTGATGCCGGTGTATGCCAGCTCGCGGGACAACACTTCGGCACCACCCGGCGGCAGCACCAGCGCGGTGTGCTCGAACTCTGAGCCTTGGCTCTTGTGCACCGTCATAACAAAGGCGGTTTCGACCTGCGCCAGACGCATCACACTCACCGAGCGCAGCGCCTCGCCGTCGAGGAACCAGACCTTGAGCTTGCCCTCGTGGTTGGGCAAGACCACACCCACGTCGCCATTGAACACGCCCAGCTGCGCATCGTTGCGCGTGACCATGACGGGCCGGCCGGCAAACCATTCGCCTGTGACTTTGAGCAAGTCGGCATCGGTCAAGGCTTTTTGCACGGCGGCATTGAGCCCTTGGGTGCCCCAATCGCCCTGATGCACCGCGCACAAAATCCGAAAGCGCTCGAACGCTTGGAGCACGCTGCGCACCCAGGCGGTGTGCTTGTCGGTGCCCTGCCCTTCTGGCTGCCGTTGCATGAGGCGCAGGTAGTCGGCGTAAGACGGCTGGCCATGTGCGCCCAAGGCCAAATCGCAGACCGCTTGGGGGGAAGTGGGTTGCAGGGCCAGCAGCGCCGAAACGGACCCAGGCGTTGGCACTGCGCTCACAGCAGGATCGAATGCGGCGCGGGCGGCAGCGGCATCGCCCCGGTTCACCGCCAGGGCCAATTGGCCGATGGCGCCTTTGAAGCGGCGACTGTGGCGCAGCATCACCGTCTGTTGCGAAAGCACGGGCGTAGCGCCCGCTGACCGGTACTCGGCAGGCAAGGTCTGCCCAGCTACGGCCTGCACAAACTGCGCAGTGCCCGCGCTGTAGCGGCCTTCGGCGGCGTTACGGCACAGGTCGCCCAGCACCGCGCCCGCTTCCACCGAGGCCAGCTGGTCCTTGTCGCCCAGCAGCACAAGGCGCGATGTGGACGGCAAAGCTTGCAAGAGCGCGTCCATCATTTCCAAGTGCACCATCGAGGCTTCGTCCACGATCAGCACATCGACATCGAGCGGGTTGGCCGCGTGGTGCCTGAACTGGCGTGTGTCGGGCCGCGCACCCAGCAACGAATGCAAGGTGCGGGCCGGGCCCATGCGGGCGATCAGCGTGTTCAAGTCGAGGCCGCTGCCCTCTGGCACTTGATCTTGCAAACTGGTCAGTGCGTTATCGATGGATTGCTTCAGGCGCGCCGCCGCCTTGCCCGTGGGCGCGGCCAGCGCCACACGCAGCGGGCTGTCGCCCTCGTGCAGCGCCAGCAGCAAAGCCAACAGGCGGGCCGCCGTGTAGGTCTTGCCCGTACCTGGCCCGCCCGTGATGACCGACAAACGCGCACGCAGCGCTACGGCGCAGGCCACCTTTTGCCAATCGGTGTCGGTAGGTGCTTCGGTACTGGGCACAAAGAAACGGTCCAGCCATTGGCGGGCTGCCGAATCGGGCACGGCCAAGGGCTCGCGGGCCCGTTGCAACAGACCCTGGCCCACGCGCTGCTCGTAGCCTGCATAACGGCGCAGGTACAAGAGCGGTGCGGGGGCCGTGCCGCCCAGCACCAGCGGCTGGCCTTGGTCGGGTGCATCGCTCAGTCGCGAACAGGCTCGGGATGTGTTGCTTTGCAAAGCGGTTTGCCAGTCGGCCAGCGTGGCGGGCAGGTGCGCCCAAAGCGCACGCAAGCCTTGCGGCCCGTCCACCGCCACAGCGGACCAGCCCAACATCGCCACAGGCGGTGCACACAGGTCGGCCAAGGGCAGACAGGTGTAGCCACGCCCTTCCATTTGCGCGAGCAAGGCCGCCGCCACCAGCAGCCCTGGGCTGGCTTGGCCGTTGAGCCGCAGCAGTTGCGCTGCAAGGGCACTGTCGATGTGGCGCAGCAGACCTTGCTCGGTCCACAACTGCAACCATTGCAGCGTTTGCGCGGCACTCAGGCCTTCGGCGGGCAAGTCGTTCAACCAATCCATTTGTGTGGTGGGAACAGACATCGTGCGCGAGGGCTTTTTGAAACTCATGCTTTCACCTCGGCATGGAGCATGGCGTCCAAGCCATCGAGCAATTCGATCGGCGCTGGCAAGGTGCAGCAGCCGCCCACTGGCCCGTCGATGCCACGCAAGAACAGGTACACCGCGCCGCCCAGTTGCTGCGCCGGGTTGTAGGCCCCGCCCAGGCGGGCACGCAGCAAGCGGTGCAGCGCCAACATGTAGAGCACGGCCTGCACCTCGTAGCGGTGGTGGGCCATGGCGGCATCGAGCGCCTGCGCGGTGTAGGCCGCGTCATCGGCACCCAGGTGGTTGGATTTGTAGTCGAGCACCCAGTAACGCCCTTCGTGCTCAAACACCAAGTCCGCAAAGCCCATCAGCATGCCGTGCAGCTGTGCGTCGGGCAGTTGCGGGCGGCTCACACCGGGCAACAGGTGCTGCTGGCACAGCGCGTCCACCTCGCGGGCGTGCAGACGCTCGGCAGGCAGCCAGAACTCCATCTCGGGCAGCAAGGTGCCCAGCGCGTTCAGCGGGCGACCTGGCCCACTCAGGGGTTGCGCCACCACACGGGTGAGCCACTGCACCACATCGTTGGCTTGGGCTAAGTAGCCTGCGTTTTCGCAGCGCTTTTTCAGGCGCTCGGCCTTGGGGGAGTCGAGCACAAAGCCATCGGCCGCCAACCACTCGAGCTGGTCGTGCAAGAAGTTGCCTGCAGTTGGGCCTTTGGCAAAGCCGTGCCACGGGGCCAAAGAACCCACAGGGGTTGCAGGGGTGGGCAGGACCTGTGCGTCTTCGGGCGGTTCGTCATCGGCTGGGCGCGGCGTGGTCATGTGCAGGCTCATTTGCGCCAAAGGCTGCGAAGACAGGTCTCGCGTCAGGCGCGAGAAGCTCGCAATGGTCCACGACTTGTCGATGCGGGCGGTGCAGCTCAGCGCGTCGCGCAGTTCGGTGGTGTGGGCAGGCCGCTCCCAGAGGGTGAGGGGCACCTTGGCGCTCGCGCTCACCAGTTGCACCGACAAGCGCTGCTCATCTGCATCTTTTTCCAGCGCTTGCAGCTTGGGCAACCAGCCAGCTTCATCGATGGCGTCACCGCCGCCCAGCAAATGGCCTGCGGCGCTGTTGTGGTTGACGCAGCTTTTGCCCGAACCCCGTGTGACCGGGCTCCAGCCCACCCACAGTGCGTGCCGCGCACGCGTGAGCGCCACATACCAAAGGCGCAGGTCTTCGCGCAGGCGGTCGTGATCGGCCAGCTTCGTGTCGTCCTTGTCAAAGTCCAAAGTCCAATGCCGCTCGCCCTGGCCGTCATCGCGCTGCAACACCGGGGTTTTGTGGGCTTCCATCATGCGGTGGCTGTGCGCAAAGGGCAGGCACACCACCGGGTACTCCAGGCCTTTGCTGGCGTGGATGGTGATGACCTTCACCAGGTCTTCGTCGCTCTCCAGCCGCACGGTCTGCTCTTCGCTGTCGCCTGCACCCCCCGCCTTGACCTCCTCGATCTGCTGGGCCAGCCAGCGGATCAGGGCCTGCTCGCCGTCCAGCTGGCTGCTGGCGGTTTGCAGCAGTTCGGCCAGGTGCAGCACATTGGTCAGGCGGCGCTCACCGTCACTCTGGTCACGCCAGCGCCCGGCCAGTTGGAAGACATGCAGCGACTGGCGCAGCATGGCCAACACGCCCTGCCCTTGCCAAACCCCGCGCAGGTCGCGCATCTGCTCGGCACGCTGGTCCAGCAACTCATCTTGTGTGGCCAGCTCGTACAACTCGGCCAGCGACAAGCCCACCGTGCGCGTGCCCAAAGCAGATCGCACGCGGCGCATGTCTTGCGGCTCGGCCACGCCGCGCAGCCACAGGCACAGGTCCTGTGCTTCGTCGCTGGCAAACACCGAGTCGCGGTCCGACAGGTAGACCGAAGCAACGCCCCGCACACGCAAGGCGTCGCGCACGGCAGCGGCCTCTTTGCCTGTACGCACCAGCACGGCGACGTCTTTGGGTTGCAGCGGCTGATCACCCTTGTTCGGGTCCACAAAGCGGGCCTGCGGGTCACTGAGCCAAGCCACGATCTGCTCGGCGCACAAGGCCGACAAGTGCGTTTGCGCATCGCGCTGGCTGCGCAGTGTGGCGTCGTGCACCAAGGTCATGGCTTTCACGCCACCGTCGCGGGTCGTGAACACTTCGCTGCGGCCCTTGGCTTCAACAGCCTGGAAAGGCAGCGGATCTTCATCGCCGCGTTGGTAACCAAAGGCGTCTTTCGGAATTTCAAACCAGCGGTTCACCACATCCACCACCGCTTGGGTGGATCGGTAATTGGTGCCCAGCACATGGTGGCGGCCTTCGGTGGCGCGGCGTGCGGCCAAGTAGCCGTGGATGTCGGCACCACGAAAGCCGTAGATCGATTGCTTGGGGTCCCCGATCAGCAGCAGCGCAGCGTCTTGCCGGTTCTCGGCAGTGCGGTAAATGCGGTCAAAAATGCGGAACTGCAGCGGCGAGGTGTCCTGGAACTCGTCGATCATCGCCACCGGAAACTGCTCGCGCAGGCGCTGCGCCAGACGCTCGCCCGACTCGGGGTCGGCCAGCGCCACATCGAGGCGCTGCAGCATGTCGGCAAAACCGAACAGGCCGCTGCGCCGCTTCAGCTCGGCCATGCGCTGCAATACATGGGTGCGGGCGTGCAGGCGGGCGGCCTGCGCGGGGTCGGGCAAGGCCAATAAAGCGGCTTGCAGATCAGCGAAGGCCTGAGACTCGGGCGGCATCTCAACGACATCGCCTTCTTTGCGACACTCCAGCAGGCCATTGGGTGTCAGACGATCCCAGCCTGTACCCATTGCATCTTTCAATGCCTTCGCATCCCCACTGCTTTGCGACCAGCCTTTGAGTGCATCCATCCACTTTTTGGAGCGCCCCACCTGCAGAATTGAACCATTCCATCCATGCTTCTTGACGACCAGCTGCCCCTCAATCCAGCCCAGCAAGTTGTCGGCCTTTTCCACCCAGCCCTGCTTGAGCGCCGCCAGTTGCGCATCGCGCTCGGTCAGCACCGCGCCGAAGACCTCCGCCAGCGTGCCAGGCGCGGCTTCGGCCAAAGGCACCGCCATCAGGGCACGCATGTCCTGGTCGAGCGCAGGTACGTCGCGCCAGACGCGCTGAACCTGCGCCACCAGCGGTGTGGCCATGGGGTAGAGCTGCTGACGCCAGTAGTCCTGCACGGCTTCGAGGCGCAGCGCGGCTTCGTCGCCGACCAGGTTTTCTTCAAACAGGCTGCCGCTTTCAAAAGCGTGCTCGCGCAGCATGCGCTGGCACCAGGCGTCGATGGTGTAGACGGCCGCGTCGTCCATGGCCTGTGCGGCCAGCGCGAGCCGATAAGCCGCTTGTTCGCGGGGCTCACCTTCGGGGTATTCGCTTTGGAGTTGATTCAGGAAGGCGTCGTCCGTTGGGGCGATGCCCCGGAACACCTGCGCCGCCTCGGTCAGGCGGGCGCGGATACGGTCTGACAGCTCACGCGTGGCGGCGCGGGTGAAGGTCATCACCAACACGTCTTGCGGCAGCATGGGGCGCACGGGTGCGGTGCACGCATCGCCATGGCCCAACACCAAGCGAACATACAGCGCGGCAATCGTCCAGGTCTTGCCCGTGCCTGCGCTCGCCTCGATCAGGTGGCTGCCGCGCAGCGGAAAGCTGTGGGCGTTGAGGGCGTGTGCGGTGCTCATGCCTTTTCTCCCTCATCGTCTGCAGGCGCACCGGGCAAGGCCTCGACTTCGGCCTCTGCCGCCCAAGCTTTGAGCGGCGCATACACCGCCTGCGCCAGCCGATCCAGTGCGCCCGTGGCCAGCAAATCCTGCACCGTGGGGTAGGTTCGGGCCAGCGCCGGGTCTTTGTCTTTTTCTGCGCTCTTGAAGTCGCTGCCTTCGTAGGCATCGGCCAGCGCGTTGGTGTTTTCTTTGTCCTTGAGCCACTGCAAGGCCACGCCGGGCGGCAGGGGCAGTGGCCAGCGCATGCCTTCGGCCCAGATGGCCAGCAAGGTCTGCAACTGGGTGCGGGCGGCTTCAGGGTCTTGCGGTTCTGCACGCACCACGGCGTTGCGGCCCACCACCACACAGCGCACTGAATGCCCCACGGCGGCAGCGGCCAGCGACTGCAGCCAAATGTCGATGAGTTTTTCAGGTCTGGCCAAAGGTGTTTTGGGTTTGAGGTCCGCCACGTCGTTGGCACGCAAACTCAAGAGCATTTGCCCACCCTCACCCGCCAGCACGCCGCCCAAAGCGTCTTGCAAACTCACTTGCGGGTGTGTCTGGTCGACCAGCACACGCTCGGCAGCTTCGGGGTAGGCCCCGCACTCGCGCAGCGCAGCGGCCAGTTGGGTTTGCAGGATGTGGGTGAGCTTTTGGGCTTCGAGCGTGCCCACCCCCGCCAGCGGCAAGGCCCCGGCCTCACGCAATTGCTGCACCACACGCGCTGCATGGCTGGGCAGTTCGTCTGCGATCAAATCCGCAGGCACGTGCTGCAGTTCGTGGTCGAGCAACTGGTACAAGTCCAGCCCGCCCAGACCAAACAGTTCTTCGTCGTGCAGCTCGCTGCGCTCGTCTTCCAAATGCACCTGCAGCCGCTCACGAAAAAACGCACCCACAGGTTTGCGCAGGAAGCGCGCCAGTTGAGCGATCGAGATGATCGGGGCCTGCTCGTTGGCGGCCATGAGTGGCGACAACAGCGCAAGAGCCGACGATGGCGTGCCCGTCTCGCTTGCCCCATCACCACGCTGGACATCTTGCGCCGCCCGCCACTCTTTGGCATAGGTCAACAAACCACTGCCCGCCTCAAAGTAAGCGCGGCTGAAGGGTTGCAGCGGGTGCACGGTGGTCAGGCCTTTGGCCGTGTCTTTGCCCCAGAGCAGATCGATCTCGTCGCGCAGTTGAGACACCAGCACCGAAGGCGGTTGTTCGCTGTTGTCGCGCACGCTGCGGCCACTCCAGCTCACGTACAGCACCTGCCGCGCTGACAAGAGCGCTTCGAGCATGAGCTGCCGGTCGTCGTCACGGCGCGAGCGGTCGCCGGGGCGCGTCATGCCGGGCAGTCCCATCAGGTCAAAGTCGGCACGCGGGCTGCGGCGCGGGTAGTCGCCATCGTTCATGCCCAGCAGGCACACCGCCTTGAACGGGATCGCCCGCATCGGCATGAGCGTACAAAACGTCACGCCGCCAGCGCGAAAGCGCTGCTCCAGCCGGGGGGCCTTCAAAGCTTCAAGCCAAGCCGATCGGGTCACGGCCAGCGGCACAGCCTCTTCAAAACCCGCTTCGCCGCAAGCACGCACCCAGTCGTTCAGCGCTTGGTCGAGCGCTGCCAGGGCATTGCGGTCGTTATCGTCACGCGGCTTGAACAGCGCCGCGAGCATGGCGCGGCAATGCTCGGCCCACTGTGCGGGCGTGGCGCTTTGCGTGCAGATTTGCCACCAGTCGATCAGGGCCTGCAACAGGTGCGCCAGCGACCCGGCCAGTTCGGCGTCCAGCCCGCCCACCTCAAAGTAAGGCGACACGCCCAATGAAACGCCATCGTCCACCGGGTCGGCACCGCAGGCATAACCCATGAGCATGCGCTGCACGCCAAACAGCGCCGAGTTGTCGTCGCCGCACACGCCCAGCCCCAAGCCAGCGCGGTGCTCGGCAGACAGGCCCCAACGGATGCCCGAGCCCGCCATCCAGCGCGTGAGCGTGGGCAGGTGTTCGTCCTTCAAGCCAAAGCGGGCAGCGAGCGCGGGCACTTCGAGCAGCTCCACCAGCTCGCTCATGCGGCTGCGCTGCTGCGGCAGGGCCAGCAACCATTCGACCGCATGGATCAGCGGGCTGATGGCCTGTGCACCCAGGTCGGCAATGTCATACGGGATGAACCGCGCATCGCTGCGCTTGTATTGACCAAACACCGCGCGGATCGCCGGGGCCATGACTTCGATGTCGGGCACCATGACCACCACATCGCGTGGGGACAAAGGCTCGGGCGAGGTGTGGAACCACTGCAGCAACTGGTCGTGCAGCACTTCGAGTTCGCGCACCGGGCTGTGCGCCACGCTGAAGGTGACTGAAGCGTCGTCCTTGCGCAAAGGCTGGGCTGGAGTGCCGCCGCTCGACGGCTCCAGGTCGCGGATGCGGCGCTGCAACTGCGCGAGCAAACGCGTGGCGTCTTCACCGGGCACATCGTCAAAAAAGTCCAGGCGCGGCCACTGCGTGACTTGCTGGGCCGCCTGCAGGTCGTCAAAAGCGTCGAGCTGGCGGATGAAGTCGCGCCCCTGCCGCCCCCAAGCGGCCAAGAGCGTGGGCGCGTGCAAATGCATCTGCGCCAGTGGCAAACCCGCCAACGCCTCGCCCCGGTAGGCGTGACGTCGCCGCTCGGCCTGCAGCCATTCGCGCCCGTCGATGATGTCACCCCAGTGGTACTGACACGGATTGGGTACGGCCAACAGCACCTGGCTGTGCGCGGCCAGCGCCGCCAGCATCTCCAGCAGCTGCCCGGGCATGTGGCTCATGCCAAACACCGACACGCGCCGCGCCACGGGGCTGGCCAGCGGCTGGCCCGACTGCAGGTGCGCCAGCGCCCGCGCATGCAGCGCCGGGCGGGTAGCCTGGCGCTGGCTGTCATCCAAAGTGTCGAGCACGCGCCGCCAGAGTTCCGCCTGCCAAAGCTGGTCTTCGCCCAGCTCATCATGCCCAGCGGCCTTGCGCAGCAAGTTGCGCCCGGCGGCCCAGTCTTGCAGCCAGTCGGGGCGGTAGATTTGGTACTGGTCAAACAGGTCGGCCAATCGGCTGGCCAGTTGCAGCAGGCGGTCCGGCTCGTCGCCGCGCAAAAAGCCCGCCACGGGCTGGAACACCGGGTCTTGCAGACAGCTGGGCAACAAGGCCATCAGCCGCCAGGTCATGGGCAGTTTGTCGAGCGGTGAGTCGGGTGGCACATTGGCCGCGCCCAGCACCTGCCGGTAAGTGCGCCACAAAAAGCGCGAAGGCAGCTCCACCCGCGTGGCGGCGCACACGCCACCTTGGCGGGCCAACTCGATCTTGATCCACTCGGCCATGCCGTTGCTTTGCACCAGCACCACTTCGCTCTCGAGCGGCAGCAAAGGGTGTGTGCGCAACCAGCCCGTCAGGGTGTCGGCCAGCACCTCAGAGCGGTGGCTGTGCAGGGCAATGAAGCCGGGCGAAATGGAGGATGCAGGCATGCAGTGAGGGACGCGCAGGCGCAAAAAAAGAACGAAGACAAGCGAGAAGAATAGCCGCAATCATGCCCTTCGCCAGGCTCAAGGCAAGAGCCCGGCACTGCCTTATTTTTAAGCACACGCCGCGACACCTGACAGGATGCGGCTTGGCGCACTTGTTCAAGGACTTATCCACACCTTTGGGCACGGGGTTTGGGGGTAAATCACGGCGGGGTGAAGACCGCCCTGATGCCCTAAGTACTCGTGGCTTAAGGGAATACGCTGAAGAGAAAAATCGGCATCCCGAACATACTTTGGTGATCGATCAAAAAGGAATCCCCATGACCGTCTCTTGGATCAAACGCACGGCGTGCCTCACGGGCGCACTCTTGGCTGTCGGCCTGCCCATGGGCACTTGGGCGCAAGCCTGGCCCACCAAACAACCCATCAAATTGGTGGCCGTGTTTCCGCCCGGCGGATCGGTGGACCAAGTGGCCCGCATTTTGTCGGGCCCACTGTCTCAGCAGCTCGGCCAAAGCGTGGTGGTTGAAAACAAAGGCGGTGCCTCCGGTGTGATTGGTACGGCCAGCGTGCTCAGCGCCCCTGCCGACGGTTACACCTTTGCGGTGGTGTTTGACACCCATGGCGTCAACCAAAGCCTGATGCCCAACATGCCCTACGACAGCAAAAAGGACCTGACCCCTCTGGTGCTGGTGGGCACCTCGGCCATGATGCTGACCACACACGTCAACACCGAGTACAAAACTTTCGGCGATGTGGTGGCCGCCGCCAAGGCCAAGAAGAACGTCGCCTACGGCTCCATCGGCAATGGCAGCCTGGCGCATTTGGCCATGTCTTTGTTGGGCAAAAGTGGTGGCATGGAATTCAACCATGTCCCATTCAAAGGGGGTGGCCCTTTGATGAACGACGCCATTGCGGGGCACATTCCTCTGTCCATGGCCACCGTCTTTTTGAACAAACCGCACATCGACAGCAAGCGCTTGAGGCCCCTGGCCGTCACATCGGCCAAACGTGTGGCCGAGTTTCCGGACGTGCCAACCATTGCCGAAGCGGGCTTTGCGGGATTCGAAGCACCCGCTTGGTGGGCGCTTTTGGCTTCATCCAAAACACCCCCCGACATCATCCGCCGCATGAACGAAGAGCTGAACAAAGCACTGGCCAACCCGGATGTCTCCAAACGCCTGGTGGCTCAGGGCATTGAAATCTCAGGGGGCAGTGTTGAGAAGGCCAAAACCTTCATCGATGGCCAGATCGACACTTGGGCCAAAGTGGTGCGCGAAAACGGCATCAAACCCGACTGACTTCAAGCCGCCGCATCCGGTAGCGGCGCATCGACCACCAAATCTGCGTTCAGTGCGCGGACCCGGTGGTCAACGTAGTAGCCCCCAAACTCGGTGTATCTGAGCAGCACGCGCTCGCAGCGGCTGCAAGAAAAAACATCGCAGCGGTTGTAAGGGAAAAATTGCGGCGCAATGGGCGCCAGTGGACTCTCGTAACGCGTGCCCTGCGGATGGAACTCTTCAAACGTAGGCTCACCGCCCTGATCAGGTTCACCCTCGGCGGTCAATGCACGAAGACTGCCCACGACCGTCAAGTTGGGTGCCGGCCAGCGGTCTTCCGTCACACTCTCCCAGCCAGTACAGGCGCCCAATGGACATTGGCATGACTTCGGGGATGCCGCTTGCGCCACATCTTTCAAGGCCTGGGCATCGAGGCGCAGGGGAGGGTTCAAGGCCATGGGACTCCAAGGGTTATCGGCACAGAGTTCACTCGGTGTCGCACAGGGGAAGTTAAAAATAGTCAGTCTCGTTAGAATTTTAGCGATGCACTTCTACGAACCCCACCTGGGCCACGGCCTCAAACACGATCCGTTCAACGCCATCGTGGGCCCGCGCCCCATTGGCTGGGTGTCGAGCCGCAGCAACAGCGGCGTGCTCAATTTGGCCCCTTATAGTTTTTTCAATGCCTTCAACTACGTGCCCCCGCTGATTGGGTTTTCCAGCATCGGGCGCAAGGACTCGCTGAACAACATCGAGGCCAACGGCGAGTTTGTTTGGAACCTGGTCACACGCCCTTTGGCCGAAGCCATGAACCAGACCTGCGAGGGTGTGCCCCCCGAAGTGGACGAATTTGCCCTGGCTGGACTGACCCCTACCCCCTCGCGGCTGGTGAGTGTGCCCCGGGTGTTGGAAAGCCCCGTCAGCTTCGAATGCCGCTGCACCCAGATTTTGCAAATGCAAAACCTGCAGGGTAACAAGGTCGACACCTGGATGGTCTTTGGCCAGGTGGTGGGCGTGCACATCGATGAGCGCTTGATTCCCAACGGGGTGTACGACACAGCCAACGCGGGGCACATCTTGCGCGGCGGTGGCCCAGCCGATTACTTCACCATCGGGCCTGAGCAACTGTTCAAGATGTACCGCCCGGCCAGCGGCGCACGCGATTTGCCCAAGTGAATCGGCCCCTTTGAGTTGACACAAGCGACACGGGCCTTGGGTTTTCCCTAGCCCGATGTGGGGGTAGTGGGCCGCATGATTTGGGCAGATTGTTCTTTCCCTCCAAGCCATGACCACAGACGCTCGCGCCACCACGACACAGCCGCCCATCTGCAGCACCATGATGCAGATGCCTTTGTCGCTGAACCACTTGCTCGAACGCGCGGGCACTTTGTTTGCCAACAACGAGATCGTTTCGCGCTTGCCCGACAAGTCGCTGCGCAGGCACAGCTATGGCGCGTTTTACCAACGCACCCGCCAGCTGGCGCAAGCCCTGCAAAACCTGGGGCTGCAAAAAGGCGAGCGCGTGGCCACGCTGTGCTGGAACCACCATGCGCACTTGGAGTGCTATTTCGGCATTCCGGCCTCAGGCGGCGTGATGCACACGCTCAACCTGCGTTTGTCACCCGAAGAGATCGCCTGGATCGCCAACGACGCGCAAGACAAGGTGCTGATCATCGACGACGTCTTGCTGCCGCTGTACCAGCAGTTTGCGCACCTGTACCGCTTTGAGCGCGTGATCGTATTCCCGTTTTCCGGAGCCGCAGTGCCGGCGCCCTTCACCGACTACGAGCAGCTGCTGGCCAGCACCGACACACAGGGTTTTCAATACGCCCCGCACGCCGAAGACGACGCCGTGTCCATGTGCTACACCTCGGGCACCACGGGCCGGCCCAAGGGCGTGGTGTACTCGCACCGCTCCACCATCTTGCACACCCTGGTGGGTTGCCTAGGCGACTTCTGGGGCCTCAAGGGCAGTGATGTGATCTTGCCCGTCACCCCCATGTTCCACGCCAACAGTTGGGGCATTCCTTATGGCGCGGTGATGATGGGCGTCAAGCTCGTGTTTCCAGGCCCGCACCTGCACCCAGAAGACCTGCTGGACCTGATGACGGCCGAGCCCCCCACCCTGTCGCTGGGCGTGCCCACCATCTGGATGGGCTTGATCCAAGCATATGAAGCCGCACAAACCACCCAGCCCGGTCGCTGGAAGTTGCCCAAGGGCATGCGTTCGCTGGTGGGCGGTGCGGCCGTGCCCGAGGCGCTGATTCGCGCCTTTGACCAACACGGCATCTGGATCTTGCAAGGCTGGGGCATGACCGAGACCTCGCCCTTGTGCACCGTGTCTTACCCCAAGTCGGAGCTGAAAGACGCGCCCATGGACGAGCGTTACAGACGCGCGGCCATGGCGGGCGTGCCGGTGCCCTTGACCGAGCTGCGCATTCGGGGGGAAGACGGGCAAGACGCCCCTTGGGACGGCCAGCATGTGGGCGAAATCCAGGTGCGCGGGCCTTTCATCACCGGCAGTTACCACCAGGTGCCGGTGAGCGACGACAAATTCAGCGCCGACGGCTGGCTGCGCACGGGCGATGTGGCCAGCGTGGACACCTTGGGTTTTGTACGCATCACTGACCGCACCAAAGACCTGATCAAGTCGGGCGGCGAGTGGATCAGCTCGGTCGATCTGGAAAACGCCCTCATGGCCCACCCCGACGTGGCCGAAGCGGCGGTGATCGCCATCCCCGACCCCAAGTGGAGCGAGCGGCCCCTGGCCTGCATCGTGCTCAAACCCGGCAGAGTACCGCAGCCCGAAGCCTTTGCCGCGCATTTGCTGCAGCACGGCTTTGCCAAGTGGCAGGTGCCCGACCGTTACGAGTTCATCGACGCTGTGCCCCGCACCTCGACGGGCAAGTTCTACAAACTCAAACTGCGTGAACGCTTCCCCGCCTGAGGCCGCTGCAAGCCACTGGCTCAGTAGGCTCTGCGGGCACAGGGTTAAGAGGCCGCGCCCACAATGGGGCGGGTGCTGCTGGAGCGCCATTTTTTCTGAGGGGATGACCATGCGCCACCCGTTTGTCATGGCTTTGTGTGCCAGCCTGTTGTCTTGCAGCCTGGCCTGGGCGCAAGCGACCGGGCAGCCCGCCAACCCTGCGCAAGACCCTCCCCAAGCCGCCCCCAAAGCCCTGCCGCCCGAGCCGCTGCAGCGGGTGCTGCAATCGGTGGTCACGGTGCAAAGCCGCAGCGACGCACAGGCCAACACCAGCCGCACCTTGGGCCAGCGCCGAGAAGGCTCGGGCGTGGTGATCGGCCCCGACCTGGTGTTGACGATTGGCTACTTGCTGCTCGAAGCCGAAACCGTGGACCTGATCGACCACCGGGGCCGCCGCATTCCGGGCCAAGTGCGGGCTGTGGACAACCTCAGTGGCCTGGGCCTGATCCGCGCCCTGGTGCCGCTGCGCCTGCAAGCTGTTCCGCTGGGCGACTCTGACACCCTGCCAACTCCTGGCCAACTCTGGACCCTGGGACAAAACGAAACGGCCCCCACCGCGCTGGAGCTGGTCTCCAGAAAAGTGTTTGCGGGCAGTTGGGAATACCTGCTGGACGCACCTTTGATGACGCTGCCTGCCGTGAACAACTGGAGCGGCTCGGGGCTGTTTGACGCGCAAGGCCAACTGGTGGGCATTGGTTCCTTGCTGGTGCAAGATGTGTTTGGCGACCAAGTGCCGCTGCCTGGCAATTTGTTTGTGCCCGTGAATCTGCTGAAAGACCCCCTGCCCGACTTGCTGCGCAGCGGCAAACGCACCGGGCCAGCCACCCCCTGGCTGGGCATCAGCAGCCAGCGCCTGCCCAGCGGCGGCTTGGGTGTGCTGCGCGTCTCGCCCGACAGTCCGGCAGCGCTGGCAGGCATCAAGGTGGCCGACACGTTGCTGGCCCTGCAAGGCCAAACGCTGCAAGACCTGCCCGACTTTTACCGACGCCTGCGGGCCCTGGGGCCTGCTGGCACCCGCTTGAGCCTGACCGTGCGCAGCGAAGGCCAAATCCGCGAGGTCGAGCTGCTCAGCACCGACCGCGCAGCCGCTCTGAAACGACCCAGCGGGATTTGATATGCGCTCACAAAATCGTCTTTTGACGGCCCTGCTGGGCACTGCCCTGCTATGTTTAAGTCTGGTGGCCACCGCCCAGAAAACCATCGACCTGCAAGGCCACCGGGGTGCACGCGGCCTGCTGGCCGAAAACACCCTGCCCTCATTTGCCCTGGCGCTGCAAATGGGTGTGACCACCCTCGAGCTGGACGTGGTGGTCACCCAGGACGATGTGCTGGTCATCAGCCACGACCCTACCTTGAACCCCGACATCACGCGCGACGCCCAAGGCCGCTTTCTGAGCAACAAAGGCCCCGACATTCGGCAACTGACTTTTGAACAACTGCAAAGCTACGATGTTGGGCGCATCAACCCCGCATCGCGTTACGCACAGACTTTTTCTGCGCAAAAGGGCCAGGACGGCGTGCGCATTCCCCGCCTCAAAGACCTCTTCGAGCTGGTCAAAGCCCAGGGCCACTCGCAGGTCAAATTCGCCATCGAAACCAAAATCACCCCGCAGCGACCTGACCAAACGCCCGACCCTGAGCGCTTTGTGCAACTGCTGCTGCAGGAGATCAGGGAACACGGGATGAGCGAGCGGGTGCAGATTTTGTCCTTCGACTGGCGCACCCTGCAAGTGGTCCAGAAACTCGCCCCCGGCATTCCCACCGTTTACGTCACCGCTCAACTGCCCGCATTGGACAACCTGGGCATCAAGTCAGGCCAACCCTCGGCCTGGACTGCGGGGTTTCAGCACGCGCAACACGGCTCTGTGCCGCACATGATCAAAGCCGCTGGCGGCTCGCACTGGTCATCGTTCTGGCGCGAGCTAGATGCCCAGAAAGTGCGCGAAGCCCAGAGCCTGGGCATCAAAGTGCTGGCCTGGACCGTGAACGACCGCCAAAGCATGGGCCAGATGCTGGACCTGGGTGTAGACGGCCTGGTGACCGACCGCCCGGACATCGCGGCGGACCTGCTCAAGGAGCGCGGCATCCGCCACTGAGTGGCATCCCAATGTGAACCGCGCCCCTGGTTTTATTTCTCTTCGCTGGCGATCAGACGGTAAGCGCCAGCGCCCAGCACGGCACCCAAGATCGGGGCTAACCAAAACAGCCACAACTGCGCCACCGCCCAGTCACCCACAAACAGCGCCACACCGGTGCTGCGGGCAGGGTTGACCGAGGTATTCGTCACCGGGATGCTGATCAGGTGGATCAGCGTCAAGGCCAAGCCGATGGCAATGGGTGCCAAGCCAGCAGGCGCACGTGGGTCGGTGGCCCCCATGATGATGATCAGGAAGAACATGGTCATCACCACTTCGGTCAGCAAAGCCGCCACCATGGAATAACCGCCTGGCGAATGCGCACCGTAGCCATTGGATGCAAAGCCCTGGCTCACATCAAAACCAGCGGCGCCGCTGGCGATCAGGTACAAAACACCACCGGCCACAATGGCGCCCAGAACCTGCGCCACGATGTAAGGCAAGAGCTGATGGGCCGGGAATCGGCCACCCGCCCACAAACCAATAGAGACAGCCGGGTTCAGGTGACAACCCGAGATGTGGCCAATGGCAAAGGCCATGGTCAACACCGTCAGGCCAAAGGCCAAAGACACACCGTGCAGACCAATGCCCACCTGCGGAAATGCAGCGGCCAAAACAGCGCTGCCGCAACCGCCCAGCACCAGCCAGAAAGTGCCCAAAAATTCTGCACCATAGCGTTTCATGTTCTTGTCCCTTGTGTTGTTGAATGAGAAAACCACCCCAGAGAGGCACGAGGCAGTTTACTGAGGCCAATCCTTTTATTAGTTAAAAAGTGAGATTAATTTTTATCATATTGAAAATTAAAAATTAAAAAATTCAAACACCCAACGCTTGATGCCCCCCATCCCGGGCTTGCAGGACTCGCATGGCGCCTCCAGCAGCTGCCTACGGGTGATAACCCCTATGCACTCACCCCCCAGAAGCCTTGCGATGAATCGTTGAAAGCGTTAAGGTCAAAAGAATCTTTTGGACTTCTTGATGTACCTCAATTTACCGGGCCTGCACTTCAATCCTTTGAAGGCATTTGCACACGCATCGCTCACACTCATGTCCTCCATAGGTCAAGGTGTGCGCGGCTTGGCGTCCAAGTCCAACACGGTCGACAACTACAACGGCCAAGACGAGTGCAAGAAGTCCCTCACCGAGGTCATTGAGACCCAAATCATCCCGCGCCTGGTGCAGGCGCACCGGGTGTCGCAGGCCGAGCTGGACCCCAGCACACAGGGCCCTGGCATCTCGCCCAAACAACTGGCAACGTTTGTGGCCCTGAGCAAATCCAGTCAAGCCATTGAGACCACTCAATTCATCGACGAGTTGCTGCACCAAGGCATCACCACCGAACGGATTTTTCTAGAGCTGATCGCGCCCGCCGCGCGGCAGCTGGGCCAGATGTGGGAGCAAGACCTGTGTGACTTCACCGAAGTCACTTGTGGACTGGTGCGCATGCACGAGATCACGCACCGCTTGGGCTTCGAATACCAAAACGGCCCCCAACTGGGCGGTGATGTGCAGCGCATCATGCTCGCCTCGGCCCCCGGCTCGCAGCATTTTTTGGGCATGACCATCGTGTCCGACTTTTTCCGCAAAGCCGGTTGGGACGTGGTCATCGAAATCTCTCTGTCAGAAAAAGAGCTGGTGCACGCGGTCAGCAATGAATGGTTTGACGTGATCGGCATCTCGTGTGCCACCGAAGCCCAACTCAAGACCTTGCCGGGCCTGATCCGTGCTCTCAAGGCCGCATCGGGCAACCCCGAGCCCGGCGTGCTACTGGGCGGCCCCATCTTCACCGTGCAAAACCACGACGCCCGCAGCCTGGGCGCCGATGGCATTTGTTTGGATGTGAAAGAAGCAGTGGCCTTGGCGGCCTCCTTTCGCCCAGGCAACAGCCCCGTCGCGCGGGACTGAGGCCAACCTTCAAGCCCTGCGGCGCGACCCCGACACCGAGCTTTGGTGCGCCGCAGGCGCTTGCGCCCCTTGGTGAATTTCGGCGGCGTGGGCTGTCAGTGCTTCGCTCGGCTCCGATGCACCGCTGCCCGACTGCTCAAAACCCGAAGCCTGCGGCAGCATGGCCTGCAGCACCGACTGCACCTGAAGCAAACGCGGGTCCTCGGCGTGTGCGTCGTCGGTGGTGTCGTTGATGCAAAAAAAGTCGAGCGACCCGAACTCGGCCAACAAGCACTGCAGTTGTGCCTGCTGATCGGCGTCCCCCGTGGACACATGGCGGTGCCGATAGGTCCGCATCTGCGCCAAGCCATGCGCCAGAGCCCAGCGCAGCACAAAGTCCGACACGATGGTCGGCTTGTCCCAGCTGCGGAACACGGTCGAGCGCACCCCCTCAAACAACTCGGGCGCCGTCAGCTCCAGCTCCCGCATCAGCGAACGCCGCATGGGACGGGGCGAATGGGCAAAGGTGCGAAAGGTACTTTGGTACAGCGGGTCTTGCTGGCGGCTGGGCGGCAAGGCTTGGCCTGCCAGCGCGGCGCTCGCTTGTGCACGCAACCACTCGATGGACAAGCGGCAAGCATTTTCCAGCGAAGTCGCATCCATGCGCATGGCCTCGTCGGTGACCAGTGGCTCGTCCGACCAAGTGAGGTAAAAACCCTCGGGCGTGAACCAGTCGGCCGGGTTCAAGGGTGCGCCCAAAAACACATCGTCGTTGAAGTAAAAGTAGCGCTCCGACAAACCCGGGATGTGGTGAATCCACGATTCGATGTGCCCTGAATCGAAGGTGGGCAAAGAGGACTCGGGCATCAGCTCGCGGTGGTCCACCAGCGTGAGCCGGTCCGAGGGGCGCAGCCAATCCGGGGCCTGCGCATCGGTGACGATGTACACATGGCCGTGCTCTGGGAAAAACTGCTCCAGCGCCCGCAGGCTGTAGCGCAACTCGTGGTTGTCCCGAAAGCGGCCCTCCACATTGCTGTACCGCGCCATGGCCGCACCCGTATCGCGGGGCAATTGCGCCAAAGCTGCCTCGCGCTTGGCCCGCCAGCGCGAATCATTGCCATCCACCCACAAATACACCACGTCAATCGGGTCGTCACACAGGTGCTGCGAGCTCGCGGGCGTGGGGTCTGCCAACACCTGAGGGGCGGTGCGGGCGCTAGAGGGGCTGGAATTTTTCAAGAGGCCAGTCTATCAGCGGCGCTTGGCCAGGTTTTCATTACCCACCCCGGTGCCTGGGACACTGCGCTGGGGGCCTTCAGCCCACGCCTCACCACACCCATCACACCGGGTGCAGCTGCAACAACCACAGCAAGCCACTGAGCGTGAAAAACGACATCACCGTGGTCACCAACAAGGCCGCAGCACTCACCGTGCCATGGCCGTGGCGCTGGTTCAAGATGGTGAAGATACCCAGCATCGGCATGGCCCCGGTCAGCAAAGCGGCGGCGCGCAAGGCCGGGTCTTCAATCGGAAACAAAAACACCAACACCGCCCACATGGCCAGCGGATGCAGCACCAGCTTGCCCAGCGCAATCGGCAGCACTGTGGCCTGCAGCCCCCGCGCCTGCAAGCCCACCAAGGAGCTGCCAATCACAAACAGCGCCAACACGGCACTGGACTGCGCAAACAAATGGATGGTGCGCCCCACAGGTGCGGGCATCTGCAGGCCCGACCAAGAAAACAGGAAGCCCAGCACCACACCCCAAATCATGGGGTTGCGCAGCACGTTTTTGCCGGTCTGCAGCAACACGCTTTTCCACTGCCCGGGGCGGCCCTGCGCATCGGCAATGGCCAAGAGCAAAGGCAACAACAAGAAGTTTTCGACCACCATGTTCAGCGCAAGCGCCACCCCAGCCACTGGACCAAAGGACAACAAAATGATCGGGTAACCCACAAACCCGCTGTTCGGGCAAGACATGCCCATGGCCATCATGCTGCTGTAACTCAGGCTTTGCCCCAGCACCCGCCTCGCCCACCACAGGCCCAGGCCCAACACCACCAAAGACCCCAAGGCATAGGCCAGCAAATAGTTCAAGTTCAGGATCTCCGCCACGCTGCGCTGCGACAGCGCGTTGAACAACAAGGCCGGCAAAGCCAACTGCAGCGTGAAACGGCCAAACACCTGCATCTCGGCCTTGGCAAACAGCCCCATGCGTGTGCACACATAGCCCAGGGCAATGGTCAGGTAAATGGGGACAGTGATGCCTAGAATCTCAAGCATGGTGTTCATAGGTCCATCATCCAAATTGATGCGCTCATCGCACTCACCGCTTGGCCATCCACAGCGTCAACCCCGCCAAGCTCAGCAGCATGTAGGCCGACAGCCAGGCCATGTGGGTGCTGGCACCCAAGGGGCTGGCCCAGGGCAGGAGCACACACAGGGCCATAAAGCCCAGGTTCATGCCCACACACAGCCACGCGTGTTGGATGGCCACACCTTTTTGAAAGGGCAAGTGCGCGTGTGCGGCCACAAAGCAGGCGGCCATTTGCCACAGCACCAGGGGCCACACATAAGCCGACAGGCCTTGCCAACGCGCATCGAGCCAGCCCCCTGTCAGCGCCAGCTGGGCCAAGGCCCCGACACCCAGCACCAACGCCGATGCGGCCCAGGCCACCTGCAGCGGCCGCAGCCGCACTGGGGTGTCGCTGCTGAGCACCACCTGCGCCCAGGCCGTGTGCACCAGCGCCGGAATGAAGCTCAAGACGCGCAGCAACGCGAGCAGCCAGCCCGCTTCTTGTGCACCGTAGTGCGCCGGCCAGCTCAGCGCCAGGGCCGTGGCGGCCAAGCCGTCGCTGAGGGTGTGCAGCATCTTGAGTTGGGCGCTGCGCGGGTCCGATGATTGTGGGGCTTCGTCCACGTCACGGGGTCTATCGCTGCCTGCTTGGGCGGCAGCCGCCGCGTCGGCATGCGTTGCGGGTTGAAAAGCCAGCCGCATCCACACGGCACCGGCCAGATAGCCGAGGCAGGCCGAGACCAAGAGCACGGGCAGCGCAAGGCCCTCGCCCCGCTCCGGAAAAAGTACGGCCCCCAGCACCGCCGCAGCGGCAGCCAACACGGGCGGCACCATGCGCACCAGGCCCATGGACCAACGGCTGCCCACCCGCAAAGTCAGGCTTTGCGCGAGCAGCCAGCTCAGCTGCGCAAGGCCCAAGGCCGCGGCCCAGGCCCACACCTGCGCCGCGTGCCCCAAGCCCGACCAGAGGGCACCCAGCGCCGCCAACGGCGCCAGCCACAGCAGGCGCCACGCGCTTTGCCGCCAAGCGCGGCGGGCGGCAGCGCGGGGCTCTTGGTGGCGCTCGGCCAGCAGGCTCAAGGGGCTTTGCGCCAGCGCCAGACTGGCCCAGAAAAAAGCCAGTTGGCTGGTGGCCGAAAACACCCCCACCTCTTCGGGGCTGAAGAGGCGAAACAGCACCAGCGCCAAAAAGCCCTGCGCCGCCAGCGAGACCAAGCTGCCCAGGGCGGCTGGCGCGGTGGCGCGGGGTAAGGCTTGCCAAAGTTGCCACACCCTCACAGGCCGTCCCCCAACAAAGCCGCCCAAACCGGCAAGGCTTGCAGCTGGTGTGACCAGCTCAAGGACACGAGGTGTTGGCGATCGGTCTGGCGCTGAGGCAGCGCCTGCATGGCCGCTTGCCATTGCGCGGCTGAAGCCTGCACCGCCAGCAATTGCACCCGCCCCGCATGGGCCCGCGCGGTGCGCTGTGCCCAGGCGTAGGGGTTGCTGAGCACCGGCAAGCCCAACGCCAAGTATTCCAGCATCTTGGTGGAGGTTTGCTCACTCAACGGCAACACATCGGGCATCAGGTTCAGGCCCGCGCGAGCCCGCAGCAATTGCGACGGCACCTGGTCTTGAGGCACACGTCCGGTGCTCTGAATGTGGCCCAGCGTGGCCAAGCGCTCTTGCAAAGCCGGGGGCACATCGCCCACCAGCAAGAGCTTCAGCCCCGCTTGCCCCAGGGTCTGCAACAAGGGCACAAAGTGCAGCAAGCGGCGCATCTCGCCCAAATAGACCAGGTCAAACTCGGGTGGCTGCAGCGCTTGCGCTGTCAAAAAAGAGGCCGGCACACCCATGTCGCGCAGGGCATACGGAACAGGTTCACGCACCGCATCGCCCCAACCCATGCGCTGACGCACCCACTCGCTTTGGAACACCCGAAAATCGGGCACCGGGTGCTGCCACTGCTTGATGCGGTCCTTGAGCCAGGCCAGTGGGGCCACGCTGGCCGAGGCGTATTCGTGCACCTGCACAGCCCCTTTGAAGCGCCGCGCTTGGTTTGCGGGCACACGGCCACAGATCCACCACACGGCCTGGGCGTCACCCGGCACGGTGTGGGCTTGGGTGTGCATCTGCACCGCATGGCCCAAACTTTGGATGTGCGCCTGGTAGGCAGCCAGCTCGGGCAAATAAGAACGTGCGCCATGCACAAAGTGGACGGTAATCACAGCCGCCCTCCTGCGAGCAATTGATCCCAGGCTTGAACAAAAGCCTCGAGTCGGTGCTGGTCCTGCAAGTGGTCGATGGCCGTTTGCCGATCTGGCGCCGGTTGTGCCAGGCAGCGCTGCACCGCTTGGGCCAAAGCGGCGGGGCTGTCATCGTGCGCCAGCCAGAGCGGCGCTTGCGTGCCCAGCATTTCCTGCATCGCGGGGATGGGCGTGCTCACGCAGG
Organism: Limnohabitans sp. 63ED37-2; assembly: GCF_001412535.1. GTDB lineage: Bacteria > Pseudomonadota > Gammaproteobacteria > Burkholderiales > Burkholderiaceae_C > Limnohabitans_A. The sequence goes on from NZ_CP011774.1 coordinate 1,786,510, forward strand.
GCACGCCGCAAGCCAGCGACTCCAAAGCCGTCATGGGGTAGCCCTCGTAGCGCGAGCACAGCACCGTGGCCTGCCAGGCGCGGTAGGTCTGTGCGGTCACGGTTTGTTGGCCGTGCAGGTGCAAGCGGCCTTGGGCCAGCAGGTCTTGCCCGGCACTGCGCATCGCGCCCATCAACTCGCCATCGCCCACCACATGCAGTTGATAGGCGTCTGGTAACAGGCGCAGCATGGGCAGCAAATGCAGAGGTTGTTTTTCGGGGGACAGACGGCCCACAAATCCGAGCGACACCACCGCAGAAGCGAGCGAGGGCATGGGCTCATCCATCCGAGCCGCACCGGGCAGAACCGCCGGGTTGCGGATCACGCGCATGCGGGTCTCGACGGCACGCCCGGCTTTGGCCCCGGCATCGGTCATCACGCGCATCAGGCTGTCGCCAGAGGTCTGTGAAGCGCACACCAAATGGCTGGCCCTTTGATAAATCGCACGCAACCAAGCGGTTTTCAGACGCGAGGCCCCGGCCTGCTGCAGCACCTCGTGCAAAGGGCCGTGCACCCAGACCACGCTGGGCCTGCGGGCCAAGCCAGCCAGGGCCACCGCCACATAGGCCGGCCAGAAGTTGTTGGAAGCCACCAGCACCTGCGCCCGCCGCGCCGCCTGCCAGCAGGCCCACAGCGAGGGACGCCCGCGCCTCACCGACAGCCGCGTGACGTGCCAGCCGCGCTTGGCCAGGCCCGATTCGAGCCAATGCAGCGTGGTCTGCACACCGCCCACACCGGACTCTTCGGTCAACAACAAGATGTGGCGAGGGCTGTGCATGGACATCGGCAGGATTAACGCGCACCGCGCCCGGTCAGCACGGTCTGGATGGTTTTGAACACGATCAGCAAGTCCATGGCCAGACTGTAGTGCGTGATGTAGTAGAGGTCGTAGCTGAGCTTGATGGCGGTTTCATCGGCGCTGGCCGCATAGCCTTGCTGCACCTGGGCCCAGCCGGTCAGGCCGGGGCGCACCAAGTGGCGGTAGGGGTAGCTGGGCATTTGCTCGGCAAACTGCTGCACAAAGCCGTCTTGCTCGGGGCGGGGGCCGATCAAGCTCATGTGCCCCATCAGCACGTTGAACAGCTGCGGAATTTCATCGAGCCGGGTGCGGCGAATCCAATGCCCAAAGCGCGTGATGCGCGGGTCGTTGGTCTGGGCGAACTGCGGGGTGTCTTGCGCTTCATGGCGCATGCTGCGGAACTTCCAGATCCGGAAACTTTGACCGTGCATGCCGGTGCGCCGTTGGCTGAACAGGGCCGGGCCAGGCGAGTCGATCTTCACACCACAAGCCACCAACAGCGCCAACGGCAGCCACAGTGGCAGCAGGGCCAGCACCACACCCACATCGATGAGGCGTTTGGCCAGGTCGTAAGCGGGGTTGCCATCGGTTTGCCAGAGCTCGTTTTGCAGGGTCTCGGCCGCCATGCGCCCGGTCAGGCTTTGCTGCAAAGATTCGGGGCTGTAGAGGCGTATGTGCTGCAGCTTGAGGGCGGTCAAAAAGTGGTGACGCTCGGCGCTGGAAGGCGCAGAGTTGGCAGAGGCAGACGACGTACCGGTGTTGGCCGCAGCAGGCAGCACCACGGCACCATCACACGCCAGCGCGGCGCCAGGCGGCATGCCTTGCGCAGGCCAGGGCAGCAAACGAATACGCGGCAAGCCTTGGCCCTGGGGCACGGGCAGCCAAGGCGCCAACAGGCCCGGCACACGCGGGTCTTGGTATACCAAACGCCAAGGCCGGTGCCGTAAAAACCACTGATCGGCCAGCCAGAACCAGAAGGTGCACAGCACATAGGTCAAGAGCAAAGCGCCGCGCGAATACGGCTGCTGCAGCAGGGCAAAGGCCAAGGGCGTGAGCCAAAAAGGCAAGCCGGTAGTCACCAGCAACAAGGGCCCTCGCTCGGCCGCAGGCATGTGCGCCCCTCGGTACAAGAGGTGCGCCGCCAGTGCATAAGGCACCAGGCTGGCCAGCACGGTTCGGCCAAAGTCCACAGTGGCCAGGCCACGGGCCATCAGGGCCTGGCTGATGGCGTAGGCCAGGCCGATCATCGCCAAGCCCAAGAGGCTCCAGACCAGGTGGGCACTTTGGCGGTTGGCTTGCTGCGAGGCCAGTTGCTGCGTTTGGCGGCGCGGGCGCGTCATGGGCCAGCGGGCGGTGTGCATCAAGGGCGCTTGTTGGTAAAGGCTCAGCACCGGCTCGGCCATGGCCTCGGGTTGAAATTGCGCCTCGTAGCGATCGCGTGCCGCCTGGCCCAATCGCTGTCGCAAGGGGCCATCGGCCAGCAGGGTCTGCAGGGCTTGGGCCACGGCTTGGGGGGTGTTGGGCACCAGCCAAGCGCTTTGCTCGTGCGTGAGCATTTCTTCGATGCCAGGCAAGCGCGTGGCCACAATCGCCATGCCCGAGCGCATGGCTTCCAAGATAGAAATGGGCAGGCCCTCGTGGTCGGACAAGAGCACAAAAATCTGGTGCTGCGCCAAGCGCTCGGCCACGTCGTTCACGTCGCCCTCCAGCCGAATGTGCGGCATGGGGGCCGCGGCCGCTTGGTGGCGGGCCAGGTCCGGCCCTCCGCCCAGGATGTGGGTGTCGGGCTGCAGGCCACGATGTGCCAACAAGGCCAGGGCCTCGATCAAGACATCGGGCCGCTTGGGCGCGGCCATGCGGGCCACCATGACCAGGCGCGGCGGCTGGGCGGCCATGTCGCTGCGCCAGGGCACATCGGCCAGCGCGTTGTGCACCACACTCACCCGCTCAGGGGGCATGGGCAAACGCGCAGCCAGTTCTTTTTCGTAAGCCGACACACACACCATGCGTGTGGTCCAGGCGGCCAGCACGGCCTCGGCCAACCAAGCGTTGGTGCGGATCAACCAGGGCGCTTGCGGCTTGAAGCCAAAGCCGTGCACGGTGTAGACCACCGGAAATTGCCGCAGCTTGCCCGCCAGGCGTGCGATCACCCCGGCCACGGCGCTGTGGGCATGGATGACCTCGGGCTGCAACACCCGCAGATGGGCCAGCAAGGCCCGCACCGAGGCCAGCACCTTGAGGGGGTTGAGCGAGTTTTGCAAAGTGGGCAGCACGAGCACCGTGATGCCCAGTTGGTTCAGGGCCTGGCCCAGCACGCTGCGCGTGTCGTCGCCCCCGATCACCACGGTGAAGCGCACCCGGCCCTGCAGGGCGCGGCACAACTCCAGCACATGCGTCTGCGCCCCACCGGCTTCGCCTTTGGTGATGACCAGCACCACATGGGGCATGGGCGTTGTAACAGGGGTGTGAACAGGGGCAGACATGCAGGGGCAACAGAAACAGCCGGTATTGTCGCCCTGAACGGGCTGCGACCTGCGCCGGTCCCCAAAACCTTCGCCCTGGCCCAAAGCCACAGGACCAGTGGGCCGCAGGGCAAACCGTCAGGCGTGGCTGGACATCCGCGCTGCACTGATCGGCAAAGCCACGGGAAATGCCCGCGTGCCCGCATGCACCGCTTGCCAAACCACCTGGCCTCCCACCACCACCACAAACTCGCCCGTGCGCAAAGCTTGCCAGGGCTCGTCCAGGGTCAAGGGCTCGGTGGCCAACAAGCTCATGATGTCGCCCTCGGCATTCAGCGGCCCCAGGTCCAGGCTCATGTCGCGGTCCACCAAGCGTGCATGGGGAAAAGGGTGATGCCGGGTCAGCAGGTGCAGCTTGGTGGAGCAATGGGCATACAGTGCGTGGCCGTCGCTCAGCAGCATGTTGAAGTTGCCGTGTTCTGCCAGATCGGCGGCGATACGGGCCAGCACCGGGGCCAGCTCGGGCCATTCGGGGGGCTGCTGGCGGTCCTTGAAGTGGCTGCGCAGTTGGCTCATGAGGGCACAAAACGCCCGCTCGCTGTCGGTGCTGCCCACGGGCATGTCTTGGCAGCCATGGGGGGGCTGGAAATCACGCAGGTCGCCGTTGTGCGCGAACACCCAGGTGCGGCCCAGCCATTCGCGTTGAAAGGGGTGGCAGTTGGCCGACTGCACATCGCCTTGTGTGGCTTTGCGCACATGCGCCACCACCACTTTGGACTTGATCGGGTGTTGCCGCACGTAATCGGCCAGAGCTGAGTGGCTGGCCGGTTGGTCGTCCTGAAAGACCCGGCAGCCTTTGCCGTCATAAAAGGCGATGCCCCAGCCGTCGGTGTGGTCCGAGGTCAGGCCGCCGCGGGCCGAAAAGCCGGTGAATGAAAACGTGGTGGCCGCAGGCTTGTTGCAGCTCATGCCCATGAGTTGGCACATGCAGGCGCCTCAGGACAAGCAAAAATCCACGGCCGCCATGGCGTGCAAGGCCGTGGTGTCAAAGCCAGGCAAGCCGCCGTCGCCGGGCTGCAGGCTCATGGTCAGTTCGGTGCAGCCCAAGATGACACCCTGCGCCCCACGAGCGGCCAGCTGCTGCACCTGCGCGATCAGGCTCTGGCGCGAAGCGTCCAGCACCTGGCCGCGGCACAGTTCCTCAAAAATGATGCGATGCACTTCGGCACGCCCGGGCTCATCGGGCACCAGACATTGGATGCCGCGTGCGGCCAAATGGTCGCGCATGAAGGCTTGCTCCATGGTGAAACGGGTGCCCAGCAAAGCCACTTGGCTCAAGCCGGCGGCGAGCACAGCGTCGGCGGTGGCATCGGCAATGTGCAGCAACGGCAGGTCCGTGGCCGCCTGCACCTGCGGGGCAATGCGGTGCATGGTGTTGGTGCAAATGAGCACGGCCTCGGCCCCGCTGTTCGCCAATTGTCGGGCCGCCGTTTGCAAGATCTCGGTCATGCGTGCCCAGTCACCTTGCTTTTGCAGGTCAGCAATTTCCTGAAAGTCCAGGCTGACCAAGTGCAATGGCGCCGAATGCAGACCACCCCTGCGTCGCGACACCTCGCGGTTGATGTGCTGGTAATACAGGGCGGTGGACTCCCAGCTCATGCCCCCGATCAGACCGATTTTTTTCATGCCGTTGTTCTTCGTCGTTTGAAAACGGAAGTTTGCCACCAAACTGGCAGCATGAAATTGCTTTTTCTGCCCCAAAACGACCGTTTTTTGGCATGGTTTTCTACAATCCGGCCATGAAGCAGAAAATTGATGCCATTGATCGGAAAATCCTCGACCTGTTGCAAGTGCGCAGCGACTGGCCCATCAACGAATTGGCCGCTGCCGTGCACCTGACGCCCACGCCATGCTGGCGCCGGGTGCAACGGCTCAAGGAATTGGGCATTTTGGCCCGGCAAGTCGCCCTGGTGGACCGCCACCAGGTGAACCTGGGCGTGACGGTGTTTGTGTCGGTGCGCACCCGGCAGCACGATGTGCCGTGGCTGGAGAAGTTTCGCGCCGCCGTGCAAGGCATTGCCGAGATCGTTGAAGCCCACCGCATGAGCGGCGATGTGGACTACCTGCTCAAAGTGGTGGTGCCCGACATTGCCGCTTATGACCAGGTGTACAAGCGGCTCATTGAGGCGGTGCCCTTGTCCGACGTGAGCTCCAGTTTTGCCATGGAAGAGCTCAAATTCACCACGGCGGTGCCGCTCGGTTATGCGGCCTGAGCCGCGCGGGACCGGAGGGTCACCCACACACCCAAGAGGCCAAACAGCACAAAACAAAGAAAGGACCAGTTGGCGATCGAGCCGCCCAGGAAGGTCCAGTCGATCTTGCTGCAGTCACCGCTGCCTTTGAAGATCATGGGGATGGCGCGGTTGAGGGGGAAGTTTTCGACCATGCCATAAAAGTCACGCCCGCAGTTGACCACCTCGGGCGGGTACCACTGCAACCAGCTTTGGCGAGCCGCCGTGAAAGCGCCAAAACCGGCCGAGAGCGTCATCAGCAGACCTGCCGCAGCCAAGGCCCAGCCTTGCAAGCGCCAGCCGATCAAGGCCAGCAAGACCACGCCGATCAGGGCATAACGCTGCACGATGCACATGGGGCACGGGTTCAGGCCCACAACATGCTGCAAATACAGGCCAAACACCAGCATGCCGATGCCCGACAGGGCAATCAACAACAGCCATCGCTGAGGGGAAACAGAAGTCAGATTCATGGGGGTCCGTTGAAGTAGGGGCATTGTGCCCCCGTGTACAGAGATCGGGGGTGCGCTGGGGGTCAAAGCCCCCAGGCCTTCAGGATTCGGCGAACGCCCGCTCGATGACAAAAGCACCCGGTGTGCTGGTGTTGCCTTCTTTGAGGCCGCGCTCCTCGCAAATGCGCTTGAGGTCTTTGAGCATTTCGGGCGAGCCGCAAATCATGACGCGGTCGGTCTCGGGGTTGAGCGGGGGCAGGCCCAAGTCTGCAAACAGCTTGCCGTTCTCGATGAGATCGGTCACGCGGCCCTGGTTTTTGTAGGGCTCGCGGGTCACGGTGGGGTAGTACAGCAGTTGCTGACTCACCATCTCACCCAAAAACTCGTGGGCGGGCAGGTCTTGGGTGATGTAGTCGTGGTAGGCCAGTTCATTGACTTGACGCACGCCGTGCACCAAGATCACTTTTTCAAAACGCTCGTAGGTTTCGGGGTCGCGGATGATGCTCATGAAGGGGGCCAAGCCCGTGCCGGTGCCCATGAGGTACAGGTTTTTGCCGGGCAACAGGTAGTCGCACAACAAGGTGCCGGTAGGTTTGCGGCCTACGATGATGGTGTCGCCCACTTGGATGTGTTGCAGCTTGGAGGTCAACGGGCCGTCGGGCACTTTGATGCTCAGAAACTCCAGGTGCTCTTCGTAGTTGGCGCTGGCAATGGAGTAAGCACGCAAGAGCGGTTTGCCGTTGTCGCCGCGCAGACCGATCATGGTGAAGTGGCCGTTCGAAAAGCGCAGGGCCTGGTCTCGGGTGGTGGTGAAGCTGAACAGGCGGTCGGTCCAGTGGTGAACGCTCAAAACGCGTTCTTCAAGAAATGCACTCATTTGGTATTGCTGTGTGTTGGGAGACAAGAGACCCAAAGCCCTGGGGGGATGCTGAAAGCTTGCTACAGTTACGGCCTGTCAGGCCACACGAAAAAGGGTCAACCCGCATTGTCGTGTGAACCGCTCCCAACTGGAAATACGGAAATTCTATATCCGTATAACCAGCGCTTCTTAAGATACATCAAGGCAAGACACCACCATGGCACGCACCGTTCAATGCATCAAACTCGGCAAAGAAGCAGAGGGTCTGGATTTTCCGCCCTACCCCGGCGAGTTGGGCAAGCGCATCTGGGAAGGCGTGAGCAAACAAGCCTGGGCCGACTGGCTCAAGCACCAGACCATGCTGGTCAATGAAAACCGCCTCAACTTGGCCGACCTGCGTGCCCGCCAATACCTGGCCCGCCAGATGGAAAACCATTTCTTCGGTGACGGCGCCGACGCCGCCCAGGGCTACGTGCCGCCTGCAGCGGGCTGATGCGCTGCGGCGCTTGCCCCTTCGCTGTTTGAACCCTTGAGCTCGCCACCCGATAAGCGCCAGGCACTGGTCATCGGTGCCGGCCTGTCAGGCTCGGCCGTGGCGCACAGCCTGGCCGTGCGGGGCTGGTCGGTCACGGTGCTGGACCAGGCCTCTGGGGTGGGGGCGGGAGCGTCCGGCCTGCCCGCAGGTTTGGCCGCCCCCCATGTGTCACCCGACGACAACGTGCTCTCGCGCATCACGCGGGCGGGCGTGCAGGCCACGCTGCAACGCGCCCAAGCCTTGCTGCACAACGGCACCGATTGGGCGCTCTCCGGCGTGCTGGAGCACAACCTGGCGGGCAAACGCCGCCTGCCTGCCAACGCAAGCGATCACCACAGCACCCCGGCCAATGAGGCGCAAGTGGCCGCCGCCGGCCTGCCCCCCGACTCGCCCGCCCTCTGGCACGCCCAGGCGGGCTGGATTCGGCCCCGGCAACTGGTGGCTGCGCAGCTGCAAACCCTGGGCGTGCAGGTGCGCTGGGGCCAACAGGTACAGGGCATTGAGCGGCGCGGTGAGCATTGGGCCGTGACCGATGCACAAGGCCAAACCCTGGGGGAGGCCCCCCTGTTGGTGGTGGCCAGCGCCTTTGACAGCCTGGCTTTGCTGCGGCCCCTGCCCGGTTTTGCCGTGCCACTGAACCCTCTGCGCGGGCAAGTCAGTTTTGGCCACCTGACCGACTTGAGCGAGTCCCAGCGCCAGCTGCTGCCGCCTTTTCCGGTCAATGGCCACGGCAGCTTCATCAGCAGCGTGCCCACACCCGAGGGGCTGCCCGGCTGGTTCATTGGCTCAACCTTTGAGCGCAACTGCGAGCAAGCCCCCGTGCGCGAGGAAGACCACGCCGCCAACCAAGTGCGCCTGGCCACGCTGCTGCCCGCTTTGGGCGAGGCCATGGCCGGGCAATTCGCGCCAGATCGGGTGCAGGGCTGGGCCGGTTTGCGCTGCACCTTGCCCAACCGCCTGCCTGCGGTCGGCCCCATTGACCGCCAGAGGCTGCCAGGTTTGTGCCTGAGCGCGGGCATGGGCGCTCGTGGCATCAGTTTGGCCGTGTTGTGTGGCGAACTGCTGGCGGCTTGGCTGAACCATGAACCCCTGCCCTTGCCTGAGGCCTTGGCCAAGCATCTGGCGGCCGAGCGCTTCGTGGTTCCATAAATTTACAAAAATCATCCAAATCAACTAGCATGCAAGCTGTTTGTGCGCGTGTAGGCATGAATCGCCGTTTCTTTTGGAGAGCAGCCCATGGCCCGTCAATCCTTTTCGCGTTACCTGCCCTGGTTGGTGACCGGACCGGTCGCCCTCCTCGTCTGGCCTGTCTCGACTTGGGCCAGTGCGGGTTTTGCAGCCCTGTTTGTCATGGGTTGGGTGGACTTCAAGCAAACCAAACAAGCGGTGCGGCGCAATTACCCGCTGACAGGAAGACTGCGCTACGGGCTGGAATACATCCGACCTGAATTACGGCAGTATTTTCTGGAGGACGACGAGGAAAAACTGCCCTTTTCGCGCAACCAGCGTGCCATGGTCTATGCCCGCTCCAAAATGCAAAACGACAAGCGCGGGTTTGGCAGCATCAAGGACATGTACCACGCGCAATCTGAGTGGATCACGCATTCTCTGCAGCCCACAGAGCTGGACCCTGCGAATTTCAGGATCACGGTGGGCGCACACCAATGCCAGCGGCCTTATGCCTTGTCACTGCTCAACATTTCCGGCATGAGCTTTGGGGCTTTGTCGCCCAATGCGATCAAGGCCCTGAACAAGGGTGCAGCCCTCGGGCAGTTTGCACACGACACCGGGGAGGGCAGCATCTCGAGGCACCACAGGGAGCCGGGGGGCGATCTGATCTGGCAAATTGCCTCGGGCTACTTTGGTTGCCGCACGCCAGAAGGCCTTTTTGACCCGGTGCGTTTTGCCGAGCAGGCCCGCTCGCCGCAGGTCAAGATGATCGAGGTGAAGCTGTCACAAGGGGCCAAACCCGGCCACGGCGGCGTTTTGCCCAAAGCCAAAGTCAGCCCTGAAATTGCCGAAGCACGGGGTGTGCCCATGGGCCAAGACTGTGTGTCCCCGGCCCGGCATTCCGCGTTCAGCACCCCGCTGGAGTTGCTGGGTTTTGTGGGGCAGCTGCGAGAACTCTCGGGCGGCAAGCCCGTGGGCATCAAGCTGTGTGTGGGACATCCAGCCGAATGGTTCTCACTGGTCAAAGCGATGCTGCAGTCCGGCCAAACGCCCGACTTCATCGTGGTGGACGGCGCCGAAGGTGGCACGGGCGCGGCGCCCATCGAGTTTGCCGACCATGTGGGCATGCCCTTGCGTGACGGCCTGCGGCTGGTCCACAACAGCCTGGTGGGGGCGGGTCTGCGTGACCGGATCAAGATCGGGGCTTCGGGCAAGGTGATATCGGCCTTCGACATGGCACGCTGCCTGGCCCTGGGAGCCGATTGGTGCAATGCGGCGAGGGGTTTCATGTTTGCGCTGGGTTGCATTCAGTCGCGCAGCTGCCACACCGACCACTGCCCCACGGGCGTAGCCACACAAGACCCGGTGCGCCAACGGGCCATCGTCGTCACCGACAAGGCCGAGAGGGTCTATTTCTTCCATGCCAACACCTTGCATGCCTTGGCCGACTTGGTGGGTGCAGCGGGCCTGCAAAAGCCGGGCGACATCACGCCGCAGCACCTCATGGTGCGCAATGCCGCAGGCCAGGCACGCAGCTTGGCTTCGAGCATCGACACGCTGACGCCCGGACAGCTCTTGCGCGAGGAGGCGGGGCCACAGGCGCTGCCGAGCCCCTTTGCAGAGTTTTGGCCAACCAGCCAAGCAGGCCATTGGGGCGTTCCGGCTGAGGCCACCGCCCTCCCCGCCTGAGCTGCGGCCCAGCAGCAGCGTCTGCGCAGCTTTGAACAGCCCTTTCGAAGAGAGAGGGACCCAGGGGTTCGGTAGCTTGGTGTTTAATCGGGTCTCCGTTAAGCAACATTCAGTGTTCAATGCACCCTGATTCGACTCCCCCCAAGCCATCTGCCCCTTCCCCGCTGCAAGAGCCTGCGGCTGTGCTGGAGGATCTGGGCGAGGTCGTTTTGAAAGATGATCAAAATCTGATCATTTCGAGTCAGGACGCAGAGGCCATGTTGCATGCAGCCCAGTCCTTGCAAGCCTTTTGGCGAACACGGGCTCAGTCTGTAGCGGTCGAACACTTCTCGGGGGAACAGCGCTTGGCTTTGCTCAGCCACATCAACCAAGGGATCGCGAAGCTGGGGCTAGAGCAGGCGATGCAAAAGCCTTTGCCCCCCTATTTGCCCAAGCAAATTGCCATCGTCACCCATGCCGAACAGCTGCCCGATTCCGATGTGCAGATGTTGCAAGATCTCACGCGCCACCTGCCAGGCCTGTGTTGGCGCTGGGTTTTGCTGCGCATGGAGACCCCGGATGACCAACGCAGTGCTGCCTTTGACAGCATTGTCCCCACCCAGCAGCCCCAGGCCCAGTGGCCCGCTGAGCCTGCTCCAGCAACACCTGCCGAACCTTTAGAGCATTCAGCGCCGTTAGCGCCATTAGCATCATTCGCGCCTGGGGAAAAAGTCGAGCCCTTTTTGGAGCCCGTTGAACCTCTTGCGTCTGCTGAACCTGTTACACCCGCACAAGCTGTGGTGCCTGCAGAAACTGCAGCGCTTGACCAGACACCCACCGTGTCGGCAACCCATCAGATTCCACCATTGCCCCCCGCAGCTGAGACACCACCGTCGGCTGGCAAGCCCTCGCATCGCTGGGCCTGGCTGGGCTTGGCGGCCCTGGTGGGCTTGGGCGCGTGGGGCGCATGGCTGCGTTTTGGGACACCTCAGCCAGCGCCCTCCGGAACGGCTGAGCGGGCTGGCATTTCTGAGTCAACTGCTGCTTCAACTGCTGCGGCATCTTCGCCCGCTTCGGCAATGGCGCCCGCTTCGGCGCCAGAAGTGCTTGCAGCATCTTCACCTGAAACACCCCTGCCATCGGCATCCGCCTCGCAGCCAATCGATCCAGAAGCTGCCAGCACCCCACCGAGTCAGTCGACTGCAGCTGTGCCAGCGGCTGCTTCGGCGCAACCCTCGGCCCGGACGCCAGCGTCAGCGCCTGCGGACCCAAGCGCCGAAGTGCCGGACGTGGCCCTGCGTGGTGTGCGCTGGCTGGCGCAGCAATCGCCCGAGTTCTATGTCTTGGAGCATGGCGCGTTCAAAACCGCTGCCCAAGCCCAAAGCCTGATCAAGACGCGGACCGAACTGGCCAATGCACGCGTGCTCATGCTCAAGACCGCCGCTGCAGGGGGCCGGTTTTTGGTGATCACAGGCCCCTTCCGGTCGCAGGAGCGGGCCCAAAACTTCAAGGTTCGGGAAAACCTGCCACCCCAGATCCCGGTGCGCCAGGTCTCCGAGGTGCTGCAAGAAAGCGTGAGGGCCGCTCCCTCACGCCCGTGAAGCATCACCCCGGGCCGTGAAGCATCACCCCGGGCCGTGAGAGCACGGCCTTGGGATGGCGCCCATTTCAGGCGCTGACACCCCAAGACTTCACTTCATGGCGTCGGACGAACGCCGCGCTTTGACATACGCGTCGGTGGGCAAATAATTTTTGCCATCGGCATAACGCCACTGCACCATGGTGCCCTTGCCGCCACGCTGATCGAGCTTGCCCACATAGGCCCCCATGGTGGATTGCTGGTCAATCGCGCGGTACTCGGCAGGGCCAAAGGGCGTGCTGAACTTGAGGCCCCGCATGGCGACCACCAGTTTCTCGTTGTCCACACTGCCGGCCTTTTTGATGCCCGCAAAGATCGACTGCATGGTGGCGTAGCCCACCACCGAGCCGAGCTTGGGGTTTTCGTTGAACTTCTTGTAGTAGTTGGCGGCAAAGCTGGCGTGCTCGGGCGTGTCGATCTGGTCCCAAGGGTAGCCGGTCACGATCCATCCCTTGGGCGTTTCGTCTTTGAGCACTTCCAGGTATTCGGGCTCGCCCGACAACATGGACACCACCGGCGTTTTAGGGAAAACATGGCGCTGGTTGCCCTCGCGCACCAGGCGGGCCAGGTCGGCCCCGAAGGTCACGTTGAAAATCGCATCGGGCTTGGCCGCCATGGTGGCAGTGAGCGTGCTCCCCGCATCGATCTTGCCTTGGGCGGGCCACTGCTCACTCACAAACTCCACATCCGGGCGCTTGGCCAGCAACAAGGCCTTGAAGTTGGCCACTGCGCTTTGACCGTATTCGTAGTTGGGCGCGATGGTGGCCCAGCGCTTGGCAGGCATCTTGGCCGCTTCTTCGACCAGCATGGCCGCTTGCATGTAGGTGCTGGCTCGCAGGCGGAAGGTGTAGCGGTTGCCTTTTTCCCAGACGATGGCATCGGTCAAGGGCTCGCTGGCGATGAACAAGCGCTTGTTTTTGGCAGCATGGTCGGCCAGCGCCAGCCCTACATTGGACAAAAAGCCCCCGGCCAAGATGTCCACTTTTTCTTTGGAGCTGAGCTCGATCGCATGGCGCAGAGCCTCGTCAGGCTTGCCGGCATCGTCACGCGCAATGACCTCGACCTTGCGGCCCAGCAGGCCGCCTTTGGCGTTGATCTCTTCCACTGCCAGCTGCCAGCCTTGTTTGTAGGGCTGGGTGAACTGCGGGATGGCCGAATAGCTGTTGATCTCCCCAATCTTGATCGGGGTCTGGGCCAAAACAGTGGTGGCGGCTGCGCTCAGCAAACCGGTGGCAATCAGGCGTTTCATCGTCAGGTCCTAGGGTCAAGGAAGCAAAAAAGAGACTGTACCAGCGACACACAAACCTGTCGCTTTCGGGACATTTTGCAAACTTGGGACTCGCAGGGCCAACACACCCTGACCCTGGCCGACACCCACCGATAATGGTTTGGCCATGAACGGACGCCAATTCACCCAACTTGTCCTTTTGTCAGCCGTTTGGGGTGGCTCGTTTCCGCTCATCCGAGTGGCCGCCCCGGCCTTTGGCCCCGTGGCCATGGCGTGTCTGCGTTGCGCCTTGGCGGCGCTGGTGCTCGGCGCCATCATGCGCTGGACACGCCAAGCCTGGCCCGCCCGCCAGCATTGGCGCTCGCTCACCGGGCTGGGCATCTTGACGCTTGTGGTGCCCTTTGTGTTGTACAACTGGGCGGGGCTGGTCTTGCCGGCTGGGTATTCGGCGGTGCTCAATGCCACCTCGCCCATGTTCGGTGTGTTGGCCGGCGTCATGCTGGCCCAGGAACGCTTCACGCCCAGTAAAGGGGTCGGTTGTGTGGTCGGCTTGCTGGGTGTGTCGCTGCTGCTGGGCTTGGGCCCGGTGAACCCGGACTGGGATGTGGTGCTGGCCGCCCTGGCCTGTGTGGTGGCAGCGGCCTGTTATGGCTTTGGGGCCATTTTCATGAAACGCGCCACCTTGGCCCACCACGCGCTGCCCGCTTCTGCGGTGGTCCATCTGACAAGCGCCTTGGTGCTGTTGCCCGCAGCCGCCGTCACCGCCCCCAGCCAACCGGTGGGCTTGCCCGCTGTGCTGGCTTTGCTGGTTTTGGGCGCGGTCACCTCCGGCTTCACCTACTGGATCAGCATGCGCCTGATGCGCGACATCCCAGCCAGTGCCGCCACTTCCTCGGCTTTTTTGATTCCCTTGTTTGGCGTGACCTGGGGCGCCATGTTTTTGGGTGAACCGCTGACCGTGGGCCTGCTGCCCGGGGTTGTGCTGATTTTGTTCGCCTCCGCCTTGTTGACGGGCTTCAATCCCTTTCGGGCCTTCTTGCGCGGCGGCCGCTGAGGCTGGCACGGCGCCAGTTTGCGACGGGTGAAAAGGGCCACGCCCTGTGGTCGGCGCTCCGTTCTTATAAGCATTCAGCATATATACCCAACTTATTAATCGTTTGTTTTGGCATAAAGCCCGATTACAGTCCCCGCCATGGTGGATGGGGCTGGGCTGGCACACCACTGGTTTTGAATTGAAGTCTTAGAAAACTGAACTTGCAACATGTACCAATACACCGAATTTGACAAACAATTTGTGCGTGCCCGCGCCGCACAACACCGCGATCAGTTGGAGCGTTTTGAAGCCGGTCAATTGAGCGCCGACGAATTCAAACCCCTGCGCCTGCAAAACGGTTGGTATGTGCAGCGCTACGCGCCCATGCTGCGTGTGGCTGTGCCTTACGGCGAAATCTCGGCCCCTCAGCTCCAAGTGCTGGCCCAAATTGCCCGCGACTACGACACGCCCGACCCCGCCCTGCTGGCCCACGCCCAAGCCACACAAGACCAAATTGCGGGTCCAGCCCCCAAACTGACCACCAATTACGGCCACTTCACCACCCGCCAGAACGTGCAGTTCAACTGGATTCCCCTGTCCCAGTCGGCCGACGTGATGGACCTCTTGGCCAGCGTCAACCTGCACGGCATCCAGACCAGCGGCAACTGCATCCGCAACACCACCACCGACGAGCTGGCCGGGGTGGCGGTGGACGAAGTGGTCGACCCACGGCCCTACGCCGAGCTGATCCGCCAGTGGAGCACGCTGCACCCCGAGTTCGCGTTTTTGCCCCGCAAATTCAAGATCGCCATCACCGGCGCAGCGGAAGACCGCGCCGCCATTGGCTGGCACGACGTGGGCCTGCAGATGGTCAAGAACGGCGCGGGCGAAATCGGCTTCAAGGTCTTGGTGGGCGGCGGCATGGGCCGCACACCCACAGTGGGCACCGTGATCCGCGAGTTCCTGCCCTGGAACCAGATCATGAATTACCTCGAAGCCGTGATCCGCGTCTACAACCGCTGGGGCCGCCGCGACAACATCTACAAAGCCCGCATCAAGATTTTGGTGAAGGCCGAAGGCCAGCGTTACTTTGACGAAGTCGAGGCCGAATACCAAGACATCTTGGTCAAAGACGGTGGCTTGCACACCATCCCACAAACCGAGTTCGAGCGCGTAGCGGCCTGCTTTGCTGCGCCTGCGCTGAACTTGCCAACAAGCACCTCCGAATGGGTCGTCCAGGCCGAAGCCGATGTCGCCATCGAAGCAGCCAAAACGCCCGCCTTTGCCCGCTGGCTGGCGCAAAACGTGAAGCCTCACCAAAACCCTGCTTTGCGTGCCGTGACCCTGTCTTTCAAGCGCCCAGGCCAAGCACCCGGCGACGCCACCGCCGATCAGCTGGACGCTGCTGCCGCCCTGGTGACCCAGTTCTCTGCAGGCGAAGCCCGCGTGACCCACAGCCAAAACCTGGTGCTGCCTTGGGTGCGCCTGGACCAGCTGCATGCGCTGTGGTTGCAAGCCAAAGCCTTGGGCCTGGCCCAGCCCAACATCGGTTTGCTCACCGACATGATCGCCTGCCCCGGCGGAGACTACTGCGCTTTGGCCAATGCCCGCTCACTGCCTTTGGCGGCAGCCATCACCGAGCGTTACCAAGACCTGGACGAGTTGAACGACCTCGGTCACATCGACTTCCACATCAGCGGCTGCATCAACTCCTGTGGCCACCACCACTCGGGCCACATTGGCATTTTGGGCGTCGACAAGGACGGCAAAGAGTGGTACCAGGTGACGCTGGGGGGCTCCGACGGCAAAGCCTTGTCTGGCCCCACAGGCCCCGGCAAAGTGGTGGGCCCTTCGTTCTCGTCGGTGGAAGTGCCGGATGTGATCGAAGCGGTTTTGGACACCTACAAAGCCCTGCGCCAGCCCATGCAAGACCGCGACGAACACTTTATCGAGACCCTGCGCCGTGTGGGCCACGACCCGTTCAAAGCAGCGGCCAACGCGGCACGCCACCCCGTCGAAGAAAGCACCACCTGACCCGCCTGTTGGAGCCCTCCCTGTGGCGATGGCCTGCAAAACGCCACAAAAAAACCGCCCACAGCGTGGGCTCCTGCCCAAGAAAACGACCATGAAAATCATTTCAGCCCAAGAACACCACGTCCTTGAATCGCCAACGCACATCACATTGGCCAACGACGTCGACCCGCGCACGCTCGACCTGAGTGGCGTGACCCGCATCGATTTGCAGTTCCCCAAATTCACCGACGGCCGCGCCTACAGCCAAGCCTTTTTGCTGCGCCGCCGCCTGCGCTTTGCGGGCGAGTTGCGTGCCACGGGCGACGTGCTGATCGACCAGCTGGTGCAGATGCAGCGCACAGGCTTTGACGTGGCCGTGCTCAAAGACGGCGTGGATGCCAGTGCCGCGCAGCGCCAGCTGGACCGCTTCGCCGGGTTCTACCAAGGCTCGGCTGTGCAGACGCAGCCTCACTTTGCCAAGGCCGCGTGATGTCCTCACGCCTGATTTCTTCGCGCAACGCCCCGGCCAAAGCCACCGCGCTGCACGCCCAAGCCAGCCCCGACTTTGCCGCCAAACTGGCCGAGACCCAGGCGCTGCTGCGCCGCGCGGCGGCCGAATTCGCCCCTGTGGCCCAGGCCTCCAGCTTGGGCGCTGAAGATGTGGTCATCACACACCTCATCAACAGCCTGCAACTCGACATTCCGATCTTTGTGCTGGAGACCGGCGCACTGCACACCGAAACCCTGGCCCTGCTGGAGCGCACCCAGGCGCATTCGCGTGCGCCGATCAACGTCTTCCGCCCGGTGCAGGAATCGGTGATCCGGTTTGTGCGCGAGCGTGGCCAGGACGCGATGTACAAATCGATTGAGCTGCGCAAAGCCTGCTGCGGCGTGCGCAAGATGGAGCCGCTGGCCCGTGCGCTCAAGGGCCAAAAGGCATGGATCACCGGTCTGCGCCAAGAACAATCCACGGCCCGAGCCAAGGTGCCTTTGCTCGACGAGAGTGAAGTGGCCAGCAAGTCACTGTACAAGTTCAACCCCTTGGCCAAATGGACTTGGGGTGATGTGTGGCACTACATCGCCACCAACCAGGTGGACTACAACCCGCTGCACGACCAGTTTTTCCCGAGCATCGGCTGCGCGCCTTGCACACGGGCCATCAGCCTGGGCGAGGAGTTCCGCGCCGGGCGCTGGTGGTGGGAGGACGAGGCGGCCAAGGAGTGTGGACTGCACGTCAAAGCTTGAGGGTGTGATGTGTGACGGGCTCGGGGGCACAGTGGGCTCCTCAGAAGTCGCTTCGCGCCACACATCGTCACCCCCTGCACCCCCGATCCCGCCACACATCACTTCGACCGACTTTGGATATGCCTGGGCACCCCTTGCCCTGATTGAGATGAGAAAAAAAGCATGAACGCCATGACACAAACCGAGTTGCACACCCTGAGCAACAGCCACCTGGACGCGCTGGAAGAGGAAACCATCTTCATCCTGCGCGAAGTCGCCGCCGCCTTCGAGCGCCCCACTCTGCTGTTCTCTGGCGGCAAGGATTCGCTGGTCATGCTCAAGTGCGCCGAGAAGGCTTTTGGCGCGGGCCGCATCCCCTATCCCTTGCTGATGATCGACACCGGGCACAACTTCACCGAAGTGACCGACTTCCGCGATTCGCGTGCGAAGGAATTGGGTGCCGAGCTGATCGTGCGCAGCGTCGAAGACTCGATGAAGCGTGGCACCGTGCGCCTGGCCCACCCGGGCGAAAGCCGCAATGTGCACCAGTCGGTCACGCTGCTCGAAGCCATCGAAGAGTTCCGCTTTGACGCGCTGATTGGCGGTGCCCGCCGTGACGAAGAAAAAGCACGCGCCAAGGAGCGCATCTTCAGCCACCGCGACAGTTTTGGCCAATGGCAGCCCAAGGCCCAGCGCCCGGAGTTGTGGACGCTGTTCAACCACAAGCTGCAGCCGGGCGAGCACTTTCGTGTGTTCCCGATCAGCAACTGGACCGAGCTGGACGTGTGGCAGTACATCGCCCGCGAACGCATTGCGCTGCCTTCGATTTACTACACCCACCAACGTGAGGTGGTGGACCGCCGGGGCCTGTTGGTGCCGGTGACCGCGCTGACACCACCCAAAGACGGCGAAGAGGTGGTGGTGCGTGATGTGCGTTTCCGCACTGTGGGTGACATCACTTGCACCTGCCCGGTCGAGAGCACTGCAGCCACGCCCGAGCAAATCGTGATCGAGACGCTGGCGGCTGATGTGAGCGAGCGCGGCGCGACCCGAATGGACGACAAGACATCCGAGGCTTCGATGGAGAAGCGCAAAAAAGACGGCTATTTCTGATCACGCGGGAGCACACATTCATGAGCAACAAGCAACATTTCTCCGCCAAGTCCTCTGAAAGCAACACACAAACCGCGTTGCGATTCATCACCTGCGGCTCGGTCGACGACGGCAAGAGCACGCTGATTGGCCGCCTGCTGGTGGACACCAAGGCCGTGCTGCAAGACCACTTGGCGGGTGTGCAGCGCTCGGGCGAGACCGACTTGGCCCTGCTGACCGACGGCCTGAGCGCCGAGCGCGAGCAAGGCATCACCATCGACGTGGCCTACCGCTACTTCAACACCGAAGCGCGCAAGTTCATCATCGGCGACGCGCCCGGCCACGAGCAGTACACCCGCAACATGGTCACCGCGGCATCGAGCGCCGACGCGGCCGTGGTACTGGTTGACGCCATCAAGCTCGACTGGGCCAACCCCAACCTGCAACTGCTGCCGCAGACTCGCCGCCACTCGCTGCTGGTGAACCTGCTGCGTGTCCCGTCTGTGGTGTTCGCCATCAACAAACTCGACGCTGTGGCCGACGCCACTGTGGCTTACAACAACATCGCAGGCGCTTTGAACAAGTTCGCCCAAGAAGCGGGCATCACCGTGACCGCCATGGTGCCCGTGTCGGCCCTCAAAGGCTGGAATGTGGTCACCACAGAAAACAACGACCAGACCAACTGGTGCGGCTACACCGGCCCCAGCCTGCTCAGCATCCTCGAAGACCTGCCCGTGACCCCAGCCGAAACCGATGCGGCCTTCAGCTTCCCCGTGCAGTGGGTCGAAAAATTTCATGACTCCGGTGTGACCACCCAAGGCCGCCGCGTGTTCTGGGGCCGCGTGGCCACGGGCAGCATCGAGCCGGGCCAAACCATCCAAGTCTTCCCCAGCGGCCAGACTGCCGTGGTCTCGCAAGTGCTGTCAGCCACACGCCAACCCCAAAACAAGGCCGCTGGTCAAAGCGCAGGCATCGTGCTCGACCGCGAAGTGGACGTCTCGCGTGGCGATTGGCTGCTGGCCCAACACGGCAGCCCCGCAGGCCAGCGCCAGCTGAGCACCACCATCGCCTGGATGGACGACGAGCCCTTGGTGGCGGGTCGGGTGTACTGGGCTCTTCATGGCCACCGCTGGGTCAAGGCCAAGGTGCAGCGCGTGGAGCACCGCATGAACATCAACACCCTGGCCGAGGAAGAAGCCACCGAGCTGCCCCCCAACGCCATGGGGCATGTGACCCTGGCGCTGCAAGAGCCACTGACCACCTTGCCCTTTGCCCAGTCGCGCGTTTTAGGTGCACTGGTGCTGGTGGACACCGCCAGCCACAAGACCTCAGGCGCCGTGCTGGTGAATTGAAACGCCCCCGGTTTGCCGCCCATAGCCCTGTTGGCCTCATAGACACCGCCAGCCGGGCACCCGGGCGCCCCGGAATCCCCCTTAAAATGTGTAATCTGCGTTGTTTGGCGGCGCAAAACTCCTTCACTCCGAGTCCATCATGACCCACGTTGTTTCCGAATCCTGTATCCAGTGCAAATACACCGACTGTGTGGACGTTTGCCCTGTGGATTGCTTTCGCGAAGGCCCCAACTTTCTGACCATCGACCCCGATGAGTGCATCGATTGCGCCGTGTGCATCCCCGAGTGCCCCGTGAACGCGATCTTTGCCGAAGAAGATCTGCCCGCCGACCAACAGCACATGACCAAGCTGAATGCCGAGTTGGCCCTGTTGCCTGGCTGGAAAAGCATCACCAAACGCAAAACCCCCATGCCCAACGCCGACGACTGGAAAGACAAGACCGGCAAGTTGTCTGAGTTGATCCGCTGAACGTCCTGACTGGCCGAGCCATTCGGCCTGAATGTTCGGCCCTTTTTTCTCACAAGCCACTCCCATGACCACCCCCATCGATACCGAAGCGCTGGTCATTGGCGCAGGCCCCGTGGGCCTGTTTCAGGTCTTCCAATTGGGCCTGCAAGGCATCCCCTGCCACCTGATCGACGCCCTGCCCCATGTGGGCGGCCAATGCGCCGAGCTGTATGGCCAAAAACCCATCTACGACATCCCGGGCATTCCGTTTTGCACCGGCCTCGAACTGATTGAGCGCCTGCAGCAACAAATCGCCCCCTTTCAACCCACCCTGCACCTGGGCCAGCAAGTGGACAGCGTCGAGCGTCTGCCCGACCAGCGCCTGTTGGTGACCACCAGCGCGGGCCAGACCTTTCGCACCACCACCTTGTTCATCGCTGCGGGTGTGGGCGCTTTTGTGCCACGCCGCATGGCGCTGGAGGGCCTGTCGGCTTTTGAGGGCACACAAGTCTTTGCAGAGCACCCCGCCCCCGAGCGCTGGGCGGGCCAGCACCTGGTGGTGGCGGGCGACGGCGACAGCGCTTTGCAAACCTGCCTGGATGCGTGCCAAGGCCCACAAGCGGCGGCCACCGTCACCCTGCTGCACCGCCGCGACCAATTCAGCGCCGCACCTGAGCTGATCGCCCAGATGCGCCAAGCCTGCACCGAGGGCCGCATGCGTTTTGTGGCCAGTCAACCCACCGGCTTCACCCTGGCGCAAGGCCGCCTCAAAGCGCTGGAGCTGCTCAACCCACAAGGCGAGACCGAGTGGCTGAGCCTGGATCTGCTGCAAACCTGTTTGGGCCTCTCGCCCAAATTGGGACCCGTAGCGCAATGGGGTCTGGCTATGGAGCGCAAACAACTGGTGGTCAACACCGAAAACTTCGGGACTTCGGAGCCCGGTATCTTTGCGGTGGGTGACATCAACACCTACCCCGGCAAAAAGAAGCTCATCCTCTGCGGCTTCCACGAAGCCACGCTGGCCGCCTTCGGCGCCGTGGCCCTGCTGCGCCCCGAAGAAAAGACCCTGCTGCAGTACACGACAACGTCCACGCTGCTGCACCAACGGTTGGGCATCGCCTAAAATCCAACCCGCGCCGTAATCCTGTGGCGCATTCGCTGGGGGTGTTGGTGGCTGCAAAACCACCGACTGAGAAAGTCCCTTTGAACCTGATTGAGGTAATCCTCGCGCAGGGAAGCTTGTCAAAAGAACGCTGCCCCTCTCCCGGGCAGACTGCGTTCCCAGTCAGCCGACCTGCCATAACGTTGAAGGAAAAACGTCATGGCATTTTTTTCGCCATTTTCACGCCGGTCATCGGGCCGATTTGCATTTCGCGCCAGCCACATCGCGAGCGCCGTTGCAATGCTGACACTGGGCAGCGCCCATGCGCAAAGCCAGAACGAAATCACCGTCACCGACACCGCCCCTTCGCAGGTCAGCGGCTTTGGTGATGCACCCTTGAGCAAAGCCCCGTTCAGCGCTGTCAGCATCGACCGGCAAACCCTGCAAGACATCGGTGCCCAACGCGTGTCCGACGCCTTGCGTCTGGACGCCAGTGTGGCCGACAGCTACAACTCGCCCGCCTATTGGGACGTCTTGAGCGTGCGCGGCTACACGCTGGACAACCGCTACAACTACCGCCGCGAAGGCTTGCCGATTTCGGCCGAAACCATGATCGGCATGGACAATAAAGAACGCATCGAGTTGTTCAAAGGCACCAGCGGCATCCAGGCCGGCACCAGCGCCCCGGGCGGCTTGGTCAATTACGTGGTCAAACGCCCGCCCTCGGCACAAAACAGCACCGTGCGTGATGTCAGTGCCAGTTTCGGCCCGGGCCACAGCAGCAGCATGGCACTGGATCTGGGCGGCCGTTTTGGACAAGACCAGGCGCTGGGCTACCGCTTCAACGCTGCCTACGAAAACCTGGACCCGTACATCCGAAACACCGAAGGCCACCGCCACCTGCTCGCCTTGGCCATGGACTGGCGCCTCACGCCCGACAGCCGTCTGGAGTGGGAGTTCGAGCGCAGCGAACGCCAGCAAATGGGGGTGAACGCCTACAGCTTGCTGGGCAACACCCTGCCCAGTCCGGTGGACGGCCAAAACAACCTCACCCGCCAGCCTTGGTCGGTGCCGGGTCTGTTTGCTGGCCAAACGGGCAGCATTCGATTCAAACAAAACCTGCAGGGCGGCTGGTTGTGGACCACACAATACGGCGCTCAGCGCTTGCGCACCGACGACCGTTTGAGTTATGCCTATGGCTGCAGCGCCCAAGAGCTCTGGGACCGCTTTTGCAGCGACGGCGGTTTTGACCTGTACGACTACCGCAGCGACAAGGAACGCCGAAGCAGCGATGCGCTGCAAACCGATCTGAGCGGCGCCCTTGAGCTGGCCGGTCTGCGCCACCACCTGGGTCTGAGCCTGATGCGCAGCCGCTTGCTGGACCGTCCCTCGGCCATGCAGGCCTACAACTGGGCGGGCACGGGCAACATCGACGGCACCTTCAACAGCCCCGAGGCCCAACCCACACCGGGTGAACTGAACACCGAGCGCAGTGAATACAGCACCGAAATCGCCCTGCGCGACCGCATCGAGTTAACTTCGCAAACCGCCCTGTGGCTGGGCCTGCGCCACACGCGTTTGAGCCGCGCCAGTGAGCGCACCGACGGCAGCCGCGCGGTGCAAGACGAGCGCAGCTTCAATACACCTTGGCTGGCCCTGACGCACCAAATCACGCCCGCTTACCTGGTGTACGGCAGCTACGGAGAAGGCATCGAAACCGATGTCGCGCCCAACCGCAGCCGCTACACCAACGCCGGACAAGCCCTGCCCGCGCTGCGCAGCCAGCAGTTGGAGGTCGGCGTCAAAGGGCAATGGGCCCGCACGCGCTGGCAAGCGAGCTGGTTTGACATCACCCGCCCTGTGGCGGGCGATGAAGGTGCCTGCGACGAGGCCAACACCTGCACCCGAAAAATCGACGGCCAGGCCCGCCACCGGGGGCTGGAATTGTCAGCAGGCCTCACCCAAGCGCAATGGCAGTGGGACATCGCCACCGCCTGGACCGATGCCAAGCGTCAACAGGCCAACATCGACCCCAGCGTGAACGGCCAACGCGCCTTGAACGTCCCTCGCATGAGCCTGCGTGCCATGGCGCAATACCGTTACAGCGCCATCCCTGGCCTGCGCAGCAGCCTGCGCCTGAACCACGAAGGCACGCGCTGGGTGACCGAAGATGGCGCCATCGAATTGCCCGCTTGGACCACACTCGATCTGGCCACGCATTACGACACGCGCATCCAGGGCATGCGCACACAATGGACGCTGGCCATCGACAACTTGGCCGACCGCCGCTACTGGCGTGAGTCTCCCAAACAATACGGCCACTACTACCTCTACCCCGGAGCGCCGCGCACCCTGCGATTGGCGCTCAAGACCAGCTTCTGAAAGCGGGGCTGCAAGATTTTCAAAAAATCTGCGCCCCCTCTCAAAACAGGCTAAAAATCGCTCTATAATCCAAGTCTGTTCCTCAATAGCTCAGTCGGTAGAGCGCCGGACTGTTAATCCGTAGGTCCCTGGTTCGAGCCCAGGTTGAGGAGCCAAAAAACAAAGAAAAAGCCCACCCCAAAGGTGGGCTTTTTTTTGGCCCAACATTTGCCGGGCCACACGCCATCACGGCACCTGGTTTGGCGTCGACATCTGCGCTAGCCGCGCTGTCACCTCTTTTTTTCCCAGCTTGCGCACGGCCGCGATGGCTTGGAGTTGCGCTGCTCGGGGCTTGGACTTGCCCGCCTCCCAGTGGTAGACAGACTGGTTGGACACGCCCAACAACTGGGCCATCTGCACGGCCGACAAACCGAATTTTTTGCGCAATGACGCAAAGCCATCGGCCCGAAAGCGCAGGCTCTGGGGCTCCGTTTCTTCCTTGACGGGCGTGATGGTGCGGGTGGGTGTTTTGGCCAAGCGGCGCACCACCGCCTCCAGACTGGCGATGCGCCTTTTGAGATCGGCGATCTCGGCGCGGTGTGTGGCTTGGGCCTTTTTCAGAACCGCCGATTGGGTGCGCGATTCTTTTTTGGCGATGCGTGAAATCTCGGTTTTTAATTGGGCTGCAAAGTTGCTCATAGTCTGTCCATCCGTTCAGAACAATGATCATACGCACACCATGCGCCCAGCGCCTGGCCATGATGGGTCGTGTGGCGTGCCGATTCGTTGCGTGGTGATCGGCTGACATGTCGGCTGACATGTCGCCTGAGCAGCAGGCCAAACGGCAATGGCTGCTTAAATACAGAAACTGAGCGCCCCATCAGCCTGATGGGGCCGACAGCTTGAGCACTTGAACAGAGGAGCCCCCATGAACCCTTCACTCAAAGGTCAAATCGCTTGGATCACCGGCGGAGGCAGTGGCATCGGGCTGGCCGGGGCCATGGCGCTGGCCCAGGCCGGGGCGCATGTGGTGATCTCGGGCCGCAACGCCGCCACCAACACCAGCACTTTGGCGGCCCTGCAGACCGTGGGCAGTGCCCAGGCCCTGCTGCTGGACGTGGCCGACAAGCACGCCGTCAAAGCAGCCGTGCAGCAGATTCTGGACCAACACGGGCGCATCGACATTTTGGTGACCAGTGCGGGGACCAACGCCACGCAGCGCAATTTCGACGTGGTCACGCCCGAGGCCTGGGACGACGTGGTGGCCATCAACCTGTCGGGTTTGTTTTATTGTGTGCACGCTGTCTTGCCCGCCATGCGCCAGCAGCAAGGCGGCTTGATTATCAACGTGTCCTCATGGGCGGGGCTCTACGCATCCAAGCTCACTGGCCCGGCCTACAACGCCACCAAACGCGCCGTGCTGGCCCTGACCGAATCCATCAACATGGAAGAGTGCACAAACGGCATCCGCGCCACATCCCTCTTGCCCGGCGAAGTGGCCACGCCCATTTTGGACAAGCGGCCCGTGCCGCCGTCTGCCGAGCAACGCGAATTGATGGTGCAGGCCGAGGACATGGGCCAGGCCATCCTGTTTGTGGCGCAAATGCCTGCACGCACCTGCATCAACGAGTTGATCATCTCCCCCACCTTCAACCGCTTTTACACAGGCGGGCTGGAATCACCGCCCAAACGCTGAGCCCGGTGGCATCTCCCCAGCCCATGAGCCAACTTTTCAGCGACAGCGCCCGGCACCGCCGCATCGGCATTGCGCTGGTGACGGTGACCACCTTGATGTTTGCGGTGCTCGATGCCTCGGCCAAGTGGCTGGTGGTCACCTTGCCCGTGATGCAGGTGGTGTGGATGCGCTTTCTCACGCATTCGCTGTTTTCCGTCGCGGTGTTTGCACCATCGGTCAAAGGCGACTTGCTGCGCTGGCGGCACCCGCGATTGCAGCTGCTGCGCGGCTTGATGCTGGCGTCCATGACGGCGCTCAATTTCTGGGCCTTGCAGTATTTACAGCTGGCCGAAACCGGGGCCATGCAGTTTTCCGTACCGATTTTGATCGCCCTGCTGTCGGCCTGGTGGCTGGGCGAGCGGCTGGACGCCAAGCGCTGGCTGGCGATTGCGGTGGGCTTTGCGGGCGTGTTGGTCATCATCCGCCCTGGCAGCCAAGGCTTTCACCCGGCCATCTTGTTGTCAGCCCTCAACGCCATTTTGTATGCTCTCTTCAACATGATGACGCGCTACCTGGCCAGCAGCGAAAACCCGGCCACCACGCAAATGACCTCGGCGGTGGTGGCCACTTTGGCGCTGACGCCCCTGGCGCTGTGGCAATGGCAACAACCGGCCACGCTGCTCGAGTGGTTCGTGATGGCGCTGGCGGGTTTGTGTGGCGGCATTGGACACTACTTTGTGGCCGTGGCGCACCGCTATGCCTCGGCAGCGGTGCTGGGGCCGTTTTTGTACCAGCAGATCCTTTACATGACGGTGCTCGGCTGGCTGGTCTTTGGCCAGGTGCCCGACATGGCCGTGGTGCTGGGTGCCTTGGTGGTGGTGGGCAGCGGCCTGTATTTGTTGTGGCGTGAGTTTCAAGGTCAAATCGAGGCGTGATCGACCCAAGCCTGCGCCAGTTTGGGCCAAGCAGCCCACAGTCAGATCGGTGACACAAAGCCAGCCTCACAACGCACAAGATGCGAGGCACGCACAGCACGCATCTTGTGCTTGGGACGTCACCACAGGAGTTTTGCATGTCTACTTCTCCCCGTTGGAAACACCGCCCACCCGGCTCGAACTGGGGCGACTTTGGGCCTGACGATCAGTACGGTCGCATAAACCTGTTGACCCCCGAGAAAGTGTTGCAAGGTATGCAAGAGGTGCGCACGGGGCAAACCTTCAACCTGAGCCTGCCGCTGGATTTTCCGGGGGGCAACGTGCTCAACCCCCGGCGTCAGCCACCTGTGCTGCGCCCCACCCTGCGCGGTGACAAGCCCAACATGAACTACCAACTGCTGTGCGACGACCCGGCCTGCACCGATGTGGTGTGCGACGACTTGGTCATCATGCACTTGCAGTACAGCACCCAGTGGGACAGCTTGGCGCATGTGGGCTCGATGTTCGACGCCAACGGCGACGGCGTGACTGAGCCGGTGTACTACAACGGCTTTCGTGCAGGCACCGATGTCGTGGGGCCCAGCAGTGGATCGGGCGCTGGCATTTTTGGTTTCCCCGAGATCGCCCGCGAATCCACCTCTTCGGCCAAGGCCTTGGGCATCGAGAAGATGTCTGAGCGCTGCGTGCAAGGCCGCGCAGTCATGATCGACCTGCATGCCCACCTGGGCCGCGAGCGGGTGCGGGTAGGCTACGACCTGCTGATGGACATCATGCGCAAGGACAGTGTGGTGGTGGAGCCCGGCGACATGGTGTGCCTGCACACGGGCTTTGCGCAGATGCTGCTGGAGATGAACAAACAGCCCGACCCGCATGCGGTGGAAAACTCGTGCGCCGTGCTGGAGGGGCGCGACGAGCGGCTGCTGCAGTGGATCACCGATTCGGGCCTGGTGGCGCTGATCGCCGACAACTACGCGGTCGAAGGCTTGCCCGCCACACCTCGCCCCGGCAGCTGCGCAGCTTTGCCCTTGCACGAGCATTGCCTGTTCAAGCTGGGCGTGCACCTGGGCGAGATTTGGCACCTGACCCCATTGGCCAACTGGCTGCGCGAGCAGGGTCGCCACCGCTTTTTGCTCACGGCACCGCCCCTTCGCTTGCCCGGGGCCATTGGCTCGCCCGCCACGCCCATCGCCACCGTGTGAGTCCTCTGACAATTCAGCGGCTTGGGCAGCGACAATCGGGCAGCCGGAAAAAAGTTCCTGGAAGAAAAAATGCCGATTAGGGAATGCCGGTAAGGAAGTGGCCGATGGATTTGCAATTGCTGGACTTTGACTGCAGTGAAGACACCGAGGGCGTGGTGTGCTGGGACGCGCTGGCGCAGCCGCTGCCGCGCCACAACCACGCTTTGCTGCAGGAGGTAGCGAAGGTGCTGGCCTGGGCCCATGGCTTTGACGCACAAGGCCCCGGTCCGCTGGAGGACGGCGCCCACTGGGACTTTGACCTGCAAGCCACGCTGCGCCCCGAGGGCCCTGACCCGCAAGCGGCCCGCCTGATGTTGGACCCCCAAACGGGTCAGATCACACTTTCAGCAGCCGATCTGGCGCACCCCCTGGCATTGAGTTTGAGCCTCAGTGGCACGCCCGGCTTTGCTCAAGCCTTTCGCGAACACTGGGGCGCCCCATGACCGCCCCCCAAGCCGTCACGCAGGTCCACAAAAGCCATACCCAGTCCCCCACGGTGAGCTGGCGCGAAGCCCTGAAGTTCTGGTGTTGGCTGGGCTGCATGAGTTTTGGCGGCCCCGCCGGGCAGATCGCACTGATGCACGAAGAGTTGGTGGTGCGCCGCCGCTGGATGTCTGAAAAACGTTACCTGCACGCGCTGAACTACTGCATGCTGCTGCCCGGCCCCGAGGCGCAACAACTGGCCACTTACATGGGTTGGTTGATGCACGGCACACGTGGCGGGATTGCCGCCGGGGCCTTGTTTGTGCTGCCGTCTTTGGTGCTGCTGATCGTGCTGAGCTGGGCCTACACCGCTTGGGGGCAACACCCATGGGGGCAAGCGCTGCTGTGGGGCTTAAAGCCTGCCGTGACGGCGTTGGTGCTGCAAGCGGCGCACCGCTTGGCCCTGCGCACTTTGAAGGCCCGCTGGTTGTGGGTGCTGGCGGTGCTGGCCTTGTTGGGCATGCTTTGGGGCCTGCCCGCGGCCGTGATCATTTTGGGTGCAGCGGTCACCGGCTATGTCGTGTCGCGCCAAGCACTGTCCCCTCCTGCTCCTGATGCGAAGCCCGCAAGTCCCACTCCTGCCTCCAACTCTGCCCCAGCTTGGTTGGACGATGACACACCGCCGCCGCCCCACACGCACTACAGCCACCCGCGCCTGGTGCGGGCGCTGGCCATCGGTGTGGGGCTGTGGGCCCTGAGCCTGGGCCTGATCGTGCTGGTGTTTGGCCTGGGCCACACCCTCACACAAATGGGTGGCTTTTTCACCCAAGCGGCCTTTCTGACCTTTGGGGGGGCTTACGCAGTGCTGCCCATGGTGACCCAGGCGGCGGTGGTGCATTACGGCTGGCTCAACGCCGCGCAAATGATGGACGGTCTGGCATTGGGCGAGAGCACACCAGGCCCGCTGATCATGGTGGTGGCGTTTGTGGGCTTTTTGGGGGGGCACAGCCAGGCTTTGTTTGGCCACCCTGTGCTGGGCGGCGTGGTAGCCGCCTGCGTGGTGACCTGGTTCACTTTTTTGCCCTCGTTTGTGTTCATTTTGGCGGGCGGCCCCCTGGTGGAGTCCACACGCCACATGCCCTCACTGACCGGCCCCCTGCAAGGCATCATGGCGGCGGTGATCGGCATGATCGTTTACCTGGCGGGTGTGTTTGCCCGCCAAACCTGGCTGCCCGGAGGCTGGCACATGCTGCCCGATCTGGGGGCCATGGCACTCACCGTTTTGGCCACCTGGTTGCTGATTCGCAAACAACTGAGCGTGTTCAAGCTGCTTGGCCTGTGCACGGTGCTGGGCCTGGTGTGGCAATTGTGGGTCTGACCCTGAGCAACCGGGCCAAAACGAACCGAGCCAACCGGGGCAAAAGCCGCGTCAAGCAGAGGACAATGGTGGCCTTTGTAACCCCAGACACCCCATGAGCACCCTGCCCCCTTGCCCCCAATGCCACGACGAATATGCTTACCCCGATGGTGACCTGCTGATTTGCCCCAGCTGCGGCCATGAGTGGCATCCGGGCGAAACCACCCCCTCCGAAGCGGCCAAAATCTGGAAAGACGCCAACGGCAATGTGTTGCAAGACGGCGATACCGTCACCTTGGTCAAGGACTTGAAGATCAAAGGCTCCTCGGCCGTGGTCAAAGTGGGCACCAAGGTCAAGAACATCCGTCTGATTGAAGGCGACCACGACATCGATTGCAAAATCGATGGCTTCGGTCCCATGCAACTCAAAAGCGGGTTTGTGAAAAAGGTCTGAGCCTGCAGCCGTTTTTATCAGGCGCCAAGATGTTCCCGGTGCCCTCGGTCTCCGTCAAACGCGACAGGTTCTCCCCCAAAACCAGTATCGCCATCCCTTTTTAAAATCCGAACCTGTGCGTCTGTGCGTTAATTCACCTCCAGAACGCCCGCCCAGACCATGACCTCAGAATTCCAGATCGACATCCCCGCCTCCTTCATGGCGCTTTACGTGCCACCCGGCAAGATCAAGCCCACACTGGGCCAGCGCGAGCTGGCCGCCCGTTACGAGTTGTGTGAAGACTTGGCCAACCTGTTGACAGAAAAAGCCGCCAACATGCAATTCACACTGGGCATCACCGAAGAGCTGGTGCTGGCGCAATGCGAGGCCGGTCTGTTGGCAGAGCCTGCCGTGGTCACCCCGGACGAAGCACGCTGGGTGGTGTGCCGCCTGGCCGAGTTGCTGCAGTGGCCGATGTACCAGCTCTTGCAATCGCCTGCCGCCCACACCGCCCGGTGACCCCGCCATGAGCACATCCGATCTGCACAGGCTGCTCACAGCCCCCATCCTGCCCACCTTGCTGCGCTTGGCCGCTCCCAATGTGCTGGCCATGGTGATGACGGTGCTGGTGGGTATTGCCGAGACCTATTACGTGGGCCGCTTGGGCACGACCCCCTTGGCGGCCATGGCGCTGGTGTTCCCGTTTGCCATGCTCACCCAAATGATGTCGGCCGGTGCCATGGGCGGGGGCGTATCGGCCGCCATCAGCCGGGCCCTGGGCGCCTCGGACCTGGTGCGGGCGCAAAGCCTGGTGCAACATGCCTTGCTCATTGGCCTGGGCGCAGGCCTGGTCTACAGCGCCCTGTTTCTGCTGTGGGGCCCTGACTTTTACGCTTGGCTGGGGGGTCGTGGTGCCGTGCAAGACCAAGCGGTGCAATACGGCCAAGTGCTGTTTGCAGGCGCCGTCTTGGTCTGGCTGCTCAACACACTGGCCTCCATCGTGCGGGGTACGGGCAATATGCGTGCGCCCTCTTTGGCGCTGGTGGCCACAGCATTGCTGCAAATTGCGCTGAGTGGTGCGCTGTCCTTGGGAGCGGGTCCGGTGCCTGCCTTGAGCATGGTGGGGGTCGCCTTGGGCCACATCTTGGCCACAGCCGCAGGCGTGCTCTATTTCCTGTGGTACCTCATTCGCAGCCAGGGGCGCTTGACGCTGCACCTGCAGGGCTTTGTGATTCAGCGCAGCTTGTTGGCCGACATCTTGCGGGTCGGGGCCGTGGCCTGCTTGTCGCCCGTGCAGTCGGTGCTGGCGATCCTGATTTTTACCGGCCTGCTGGCGCAGCTGGGCACCGAGGCACTGGCAGGCTACGGCATCGGCCAGCGGCTGGAGTTTTTGCTGATACCCATCGCCTTTGGCATTGGCGTGGCCGCTGTGCCCATGGTGGGCATGGCCATGGGCGCGGGCCAGGTGGCACGGGCGCGGCGCGTGGCCTGGGTGGCCGCGGGTCTTTCAGCCCTGAACCTGGGGGTGATCGGTGCGGTGGTCACCCTGGCCCCAGATGTGTGGGCACGCCTGTTCACGCAAGACGAGACCGTTCTGGCCTTTGCGCGGCAATACCTGGTGACGGCCGGACCGGCCTTTCCTTTCTTTGGGCTGGGGCTGACGCTGTATTTCGCATCACAAGGGGCAGGCCAGGTCATTGGGCCGGTGCTGGCCGGCACAGTGCGGCTGGTTTTGGTGGCGGGGGCGGGTTGGTGGTTGGCGCAACACCAGGGCACGGCGGGCGATTTTTATGGTTTGGTGGCCTGGGCCATGGTGATTTATGGAGTGGTCACGGCTGCGGCCGTGGCCTTCACGCCTTGGGCCTCTTCAGCTGGCCGCGCCTCCAAGTGAGTCAAGACCCGACCCACAAGCGACTCAAACCCAATGAGGCAGCCGCTCAGGCATCAAAAAAAGGCGTGGATTTGTGGCGGCGGGAGACTTGACCGAGGCGGTCATAGAGATCAACGGTGGCCGCTGACTCGCCCTGAAGGGCCTGCAAAGCACCTTGGACCGCCTGCAACTGGCGCTGCAGCAGCTGCATGTTGCGCAAATGGTCTTGTTTGCACTGGAGCAGGTCGGGCTGGAGGTTTTGCCACTGGGCGGGCACCGGATCCAAGCCAGCCGCCCACTGGGCGACTTGAGACAGACGCTGCAAAATCTGAATTCTTTCTTCCTGCAAAGCCTCAAAGCCCGCCATGTCGCGGGCTTTCAACACTTCAAACTCCTGCGCCAACAACTCGGCCAGACGTGCAGCATCCACCGGCGCATGGGCGAGCAAGGCGTCCATGGTGCCGTTTGGCGTGCTCGATGCCGACAAGCTGGGGCTCAGGCTCATGCCAAGCTTATTCCGAGATCATTTTTTCAATGGCCATGAAACTTTCGGCGATGCGGCGCGAGTCCAGCGGGTATTGACCTTGCTGGATGGCCGTTTTGATGGCATCCACTTTGGCGCGGTCGAATGCTGGCTCTTGAGTGGCTTTTTGGGCCACAGCACTCAGCTTGACTTCGTCAGTCTGGGGCGCCAATACCTTGCTCAAGCCTTCGGGCGCTGCATCAGCCGAGCGCTCCTGGGCCTTCGCAGCCGCTTGGCGACTGGACGAGTCCAATTGGGCTGCCCGACGGTAACTGGAGATGGGATCAGTCATGATGGTTCTCTTTTCTGGTCTCTGTTCAATGAGCTGAGACCTCGCTCACAAGGAGAATCGACACCTGATTCTAGAACTTGAGCCCAACAGATCAAAATATTTTGAATTTCACGATAGGGTCATTCAAAGCCCCTGAACCTGGTTGGGACCTTTGACCAATCCCGTGAGCATACGCCCAGAATCGCGGTTTTTGAGCTTGATTTGCTCACCATATCGACCATCTTGCTGCGCTTCTACCCGGGCCGAGATCTGAAAACCCTGGGCTTGCCCCACCGACATCAGCACCATCTGCCCCCTTTTGACGAGCACGGTGGGCCGAATGTCTTGGCTGCGCAGCGGGGTGTCGGGGCGGACATCACGCAACACCTCGCTGTGCAAAATTTGGGACATTTGCTCCAGCACATTGACGGGCATGCCTGGAGTATCGACAGTAGCCAGCCGAACATGAGCCTCGGTCAGGATCATTCCGCGCTGCAGGGGGACAGCGGCCACCAGCACCTGGCGTTTCTCAACCGGGGCGGATTCTGCCTTGGCCTGCCCGGGCTGTACCGCCACGCGCCCGGCCACGGTCACACGCACAAACAGTTGCCAAGCCGGTTGGGCGCAGCGCACACGAATGGTGTCGGGGCTGGCAAAGGGCAAGTCCATGTTCAGCGGCTTGCTGCAGGGCTGGATCTGCAGGCGTGGGTCCAGCGGTGCCAGCACCACCGCCTCGGGCGCCACCGATTGGGTTTGCACCACCCATTCAATCACCGACTTTTGCAGGGCCGCAGCGGGCGTGGCGGGTACCGCCGCCACGGCAGACCAGCTGCTCAGACAAAAGACCACCCCAAACCAGAGGCCACGAATGGTGACCTGATCCAGAAGTCGGCACAGCATTTGCATGGAGGGTTTCATAAGTGTGGAAGTATTGACAGTCATCATGGTTCCCATCATTCAAGCAAAAACGAGACCAGCCCCAAAATACACGCCTCCGACATGAGCAACCTGTTGCCCCCCTTGCCCAGCCTGCCCGCGCTGAGCCCCTCTGCCCCATCGGGCAGCGGTGCGCTGCTGCCCGCAACAGGCCGCGCCGGGGCCTTTGGGCAGCTGCTGGCCGATGCCACGCCTCGCAGTGGTGTGGTCCAAGCGCAGGAAGGCGACACCTTGATCGGTCTGGTCAAGGCCCATTACCGGCAAAACCAGCAGCCCATTAGCGAGCACCAGGCCATGCGCCTGGCCCACCAAGTGGCCGCTCGCAACCAGATTGACAACCCGAACCTGATCCTGACAGGTCAAAAGATCGATTTCTCCAGCCTGCAGATGCCCGCCTTGGCACGGGGTGAAGCGCCAGGACCGCTGGAACTGAACGCGGCCAAAACCCAAGCGGTGTCACAACTGACCACCTCTGCGGCTTTGACCGCCAACGCTTTGGCCAGCCGCCCGACCGCTTGGGTCGGGAAATCGGCCGCCAACGGCCAGCACCCGGTGCTGGACAAAACACTGGACCGCGCCGTGGCCAAAGGCTTTGTGCCCGCCAAGGAAATCCCGGCCGTGAAAGACAAAATTCTGGCTCTGGCCGATCGTTACAACTTTAAGCCCGACGACTTTGCCCGCCTGAGCCTGATGGAGAGCGGCGGCCTGAACCCCCAGGCCAGCAACGGCCATTGCCACGGCATCATCCAATTTTGTGATGGACCCAACCGGGGGGCCGCCTCGGTGGGCTTCAAAGACAACCCGCGGGCGATTTTGGGCATGGGCTTGTTGCAGCAACTGGATCTGGTGGAGCGCTACTTTTCACAAGCCGGTCTGCGCGTCAACGGCCCACCCATCGGGCTGGACGATTTGTACCTGACGGTGCTGACCCCGGCTGCACGGCAAGAAACACGGCCCGATGCCCCTTTGCCGATTGCCGGACCCCAAGCGCGTTACCTGCATGTGGGGCAAGACACGCGCGGCCCCATCACACGCAACTCCATCCTGGCTGGCCTGCACACCCTGACCAATGCCATGCTGCCACCAACCGCCCGAGCGGCGGTGGCTCCCGTGGCCGAGGCCGTGGGCAAAGCGGGCATGACCCGCCTGTACGAAGAGGTCGCCGGCACATTGCCAACGGCCTTGCCAAGCGCTTTGCCCACCGCCCTTCGGTGAGCAGCGGCAATTCTTGGCCGCAGCCCTTTGCCGCTGACGGCAAATTGCCGCTCTGACCGGCAAGGGGCATGGGCTCTAATTCCAAAGACAACAAATTGACTTGGCACGGCTTTTGCAGCTATCGACCTCAAACCGCTCAACTTGAGCGCCCTTCGTCAAAAAACTGACGGAACTTGACCATAGAAACCGCGACCACAGGAGTCCAGATGAATTTGTTGAACCAAGCACTCGGCGTGCACGAACAAGCTTTGCAAGTCAAAAGCCGCCGCCTGGAAGTGTTGGCGCAAAACATCGCCAACGCCGACACGCCCAACTACAAAGCACGCGACATCGACTTCAAGGCGGTGCTGGGGGCGGCCCAACAACAAGACACCGCCATGACGGCCACGGCCTCCGGCCACTTTGGCGCTGGCCAAGAACTCAGCCCCGATGGCATGCGTTTTCGCACACCGTTCAACACCTCCTTTGACGGCAACACCGTCGAGATGAGCGTGGAACAAGCCCAGTACGGTAAAGCCGCAGCCGACTACCAGGCCACCTTGAGTTTTCTTGAAAACCGTGTGAGCAGTGTGCGCAAAGCCCTGCGAGGAGACTGACCATGAGCATGGACAACATTTTTGGCATCGCAGGCTCCGCCCTCAATGCGCAATTGACGCGCATGAACTCCACCGCCTCCAACCTGGCCAACGCTGGCACGGTCTCCACCACCGAGCAAGACGCTTTTCGCGCTAAACGTCCCGTCTTCAAGGCACTGGTCAACGAGCAAATGACCAACGCTGGCGCACCTTATGTCGGCGGCGTGAAGATTGACCGCATGGCCGATGACACAGCCCCCCCTCGCCGGGTATCAGACCCCAGCAACCCCTTGGCCGACAAAGACGGTTACGTCTACCAGACCAATGTGAGTGAAGTCACCGAAATGGTCGAAATGATGGCCGCCGCACGGTCTTACCAGAACAACGTTGAAGTGATCAACACCGCGCGTCAACTGATGATGCGCACCTTGGACATCACCAAGGCCTGACCCGAAAGCACCCCATGGCCACCACCAACGTGACATCCTCCAGCCTGCTCAAAAACGTCTCGCGCTACGAAGACGTGAAAGACGCGGCCAAAAAAACCAACGAAGACATGGGCAAGCAGGAATTCCTGACCTTGTTCACCGCACAACTGCAAAACCAAAACCCGCTGGAGCCTGTGAAAAACGAGGCTTTTGTGGCCCAACTCGCGCAGTTCTCGCAGCTCGAAGCGCTGACCAATATGCAAGGCTCGCTGGACAGTTTTGTCAAATCCATGTCAGGGGAACGTATGCTGGGCAGCGCCGCGTTGATCGGCAAAAAAGTGTCGGTGACCGACACCCCCACACAGCTGACCACAGGCGGCACCATCGAGGGCAGCATCGACCTGCCCACGGGTGCCAGCAGTGTTCAGCTCAGCGTTTTTGACAGCCAAGGCCGCTTGGTGCAAGAGCTCACGGCAGGACCGCAATTGCCGGGCACAGCGCCCATTGCATGGAACGGCATGGATGCCTCAGGCAAGCCCGCGCCCAGTGGCATGTACCTCTTGAGCGCCACCGCCGTGGTCAATGGCAAGAGCAGCCCCATCCCCGTGAACACCTTGTCCACCGTGCGTGCCATCTCCAGCAACCCGACCGATGGCAGCGTCAGCGTCGAAGTTGACGGTGGCACAACCATGTTGCTGACCGACGTCAAGCGCGTCGGCAGCTGAGCCCACAAGACGCCCCCAACCTTTTACACCCAACGCCTCACAGGAGCCCTCCAGCATGTCGTTCTACACCTCGCTCACCGGACTGAACTCGGCCACGGCCCAATTGGCCGTCACCTCCAACAACATCGCCAACGTGGGCACCTCGGGCTTCAAGCGCTCGCGGGCCGACTTCGGTGACATCTT
Organism: Limnohabitans sp. 63ED37-2; assembly: GCF_001412535.1. GTDB lineage: Bacteria > Pseudomonadota > Gammaproteobacteria > Burkholderiales > Burkholderiaceae_C > Limnohabitans_A. The sequence continues at coordinate 1,823,064 of NZ_CP011774.1, forward strand.
CTCCACCTCGCCCCTGCAAAAGTCCTCGAGCAACATCGGTCAGGGCGTCTCGCTCAAGCAAGTGAGCCAGGAATTCAGCCAGGGCAACATCTCCACCTCGGGCAACTCGCTGGACCTGGCCATCACCGGTGACGGCTTTTTCCCGCTCAAAACGCCGGACGGCCTGCAGGACATTTACACCCGCAATGGCTCCTTCACCCTGAACGACCAAAACAACGTGGTCAACTCCACAGGTCAACGCCTGATGGCCGCCTCGGTGGACTCGTCCGGCAAAGCCGATTTGACCAACCTGAATGCACTGACAATTCCGTCCAAGACCTCCGGCGAAGCCGTTGAAACCACCAAGATCCAGTTGGGTCTGAACCTGCCCGCTGACTCGGCCGTGATCACCGCCGACTTTGACCGCAGCAATGCCAGCACCTACAACAAAAGCACGGCCTTGACCGTGTACGACAGCGGCGGCAACGGTTATTTGGCCACGGTGTATTACGTCAAAACCCAGAACGCCACGATGGACAGCCCCTTCTCGAAGTGGCAGTCCTACTTCTTTGTGGGCGACACGCAAGTCAAACCCGCATTGCAACAAGCAACTGACACGACAGGCAGCGCATTGTTCGTCAACAAGTATGGCGATGTCTTGCCCAAAACCGACTCTCGCGTGATCCCCAGTTCAGGGACCACAGAGATGTACTCACTTGACGAATTGACCGACATACGTCCATCTTCACCGGCTACGGTAGTAGGCAACTTTTTGGAGGTTAACGGAGATGGTAACTTGATCGGTGCGACTCCCGGTACCCAATTGAGTTTCAATATCAAAGTCGATGATTCCTTCGATGTCAATAATCTCCCCGAAGGATATACAACTGTCCTCTACACCTTACAGGCAGGTGATTCTGACCCAGATGTTCTGGCCAAAAACCTTGAAGTTGCCTTCAACAATGTTTTGGGTGAACTAGAAGATGATGGTGTAGATAAAAATGCTCGTTTCGGAATTACCGTCTCATTTGACCCTGACCAAGCAAGATTCTCTGTGTCCTCTGGAACAACGGGAGACGGATCTTCAATTCACATTTACGATGCAAATCCTGCTGCCACCAGTTTGATGGGGTTGGATACCGCATATGACGGCACAACAAATAATCAAGCCCTGCGCGGAAAGGCCAGTGAGCCTGCGGTTCTGAGTGGCGAGGTCATGACCATCAACACGGCCAAAAGCATCCAGGTCACGTCTTCGAACAAGGACTTCTTTGTGTCGGTGGACGGCATTGCCGCCAAAATCGACTTACCCTATCCAACCACTTACACCAACATTGAAGGCTTTGCCAAAGCGCTGCAAGACAAGATCAACAGCATCGTAGATCCGGAAACTGGCCGCAAAGTGCTCGGTGTGACGGTGGCTTTTGACCCCAAAACTAAGCAACTGAACTTCACCACCGGCACCACCGGCAACAACGCCGCCATCCAGGTCTCTGGTGCCGCGGACTGGGGTTTGGCCAACACCGAGATGCAGTTTGGCACCACCACCGAGTGGAAAAAGCTGACGCAGTTCACCGAAAACGGGGCCCCGCAGTTCGTCAAGAACGGCGAACAAACCGAAGACGGCGAGGGTGTATCCGACAAAACCGAATGGTGGCCTGTTTACTTGGACCGTGGCGAGTTGAGCTTTGACCTGACCGGTAAGCCCGTCTCTCCGCTGACCGATATGCCCTTCGAAACCGCCTTCTTGCAAGGCGGTAAGGGTGCGTTGACCATGTCAATTGACTTCACCAAGTCGACCCAGTACTCCAGCGCCTTCGCGGTGTTGTCCCAGTCACAAGACGGTGCGCCAGAAGGCGAGTTGATGGGCCTGAACATCAACCCCGATGGTCTGGTCAATGCCACCTACTCCAACGGCTCCCAAGTGTCACTGGGCAAGATCGTGCTGGCCAACTTCTCTAGCCCCTCGGGCCTGCGCCAAGTGGGTGACGCCAGTTACCTGGCTTCCGCCTCATCGGGCATGGCCAAGATCGGTGAAGCGGGCTCGGCGGGCTTCGGCTCGATCCGAGCGGGTGCTACCGAGCGTGCCAACGTGGACTTGACCCAAGAGTTGGTCGACCTGATCACCGCACAGCGGAACTTCCAGGCCAACGCCAAGGCCATTGAAACCAGCTCCACCATGACCAGCGCGATCATCAACATCCGTTCTTGATGCACTGAACCCCACGCGTCTGAACCACCGAGAAACTCACCATGGACCGCCTTGTCTTCACCTCGAACGCCACCATCAAAGAGCAGGCCACGGCACGCCAGGTGCTGGTCAACGACCTGGCCAACGTGTCCACCGTGGGTTTCAAAAGCAGCTACGACGTGGCCTTGCAATCGATCAAAGTCGAGGGTGCGGGTTTTGACACACGCTACCAAGCTCAAACGGTTGCACGCGATCTGATCCGCATGGAGCCCGGTCCGGTCATGGCCACAGGCCGCCCCCTTGACGTGGCTTTGGCCGGCACTGCCGTGCTCACGGTCCAGGCGCCCAACGGTGATCAAGCCTTCACCCGCCGAGGTGACCTCAAAGTCAACATCCAGGGTCAGCTCGAAAACGGCTCGGGCCATTTGGTGCTCGGCGAAGCGGGTCCCATTGCCATCCCGCCAGGACTGCTGGTCCGGATCAACCCCGACGGCAGTATCTATGCGCGTGATCCCGCCCAGGTCGGCGCCGCAGCCGATGTGTTGGTCGGCCAGCTGCGGCTGCGTGACACCACAGGCGTCAGCTTGGCGCGTCGTGACGACGGCCTGTTCAAGGTGTCGGAAAAACCCGATGGCACAGACATTGCTTTGACCAACGTACTGCCCAAAGTGATTCCACAAGCGCTGGAAGGCAGCAACGTCAGGGCCATTGAGGCCATGACACGCTTGATCGATCAATCGCGCAGTTTTGAAACCCAAATTCGGATCATCAAGGAAATGAAAGGACTCGACGAGTCCGGCTCTTCCATGATGAAAGCCGCTTAACACCTGACAGGAGCACCCCATGGATGCCTCAATGTGGATTGCCAAGACCGGCCTCGATGCGCAGCAAACGCGCATGTCGGTCATCTCGAACAACTTGGCCAACGTCAACACGACGGGCTTCAAGCGCGACCGCGCCAGCTTCGAGGACATGCTCTACCAAAACCTGCGCCAACCGGGCGCTCAGGTGGGCGCAGACGCGCAAGCCCCCACAGGTTTGATGTTGGGTACCGGTGTGCGCATCGTGTCCACCGAAAAGAACCACTCGCAGGGCAGCTTGGTCAACACCAAAAATGCGCTCGACTTGGCCGTGCAAGGTGAAGGTTTCTTCCAGATCGCCCAAGCCGATGGCACTGTCGCGTACACCCGCGACGGCAGCTTCAAACTCTCGGCCACCGGACAGCTGGTCACCGCCAACGGTGCGGCTTTGCAGCCCGCCATCACGATTCCCCCCAACGTCTCCAGCATCTCCATCGGACAAGACGGCACCGTCTCTGTCGAGGCTGCGGGCGGCGGTGGCGCTCAGGTGCTGGGTCAAATTCAGCTGGCCCGCTTTGCCAACCCCGCAGGTTTGCAATCCATGGGACAAAACCTGATGAAGGAAACCACCGCCAGCGGTGCACCTGTGGTGGGACAAGCGGGTCAAGCCGGCGCAGGCCAGCTGATGCAGGGCGCCTTGGAAGCTTCCAACGTGAACGTGGTGGAGGAAATGGTCAACATGATCGAGACGCAACGCGCCTACGAAATCAACTCCAAAGCCATCTCTGCCGTGGACGGCATGTTGCGCTTCTTGAACAACAACATGTAAGTACCTCATGACACCCCTGACCACTTTCACCACACGCCTCTTGGGCCCGACTTTGCTGGCCTTGGGTTTGGTCGGTTGTGCATCGGCGCCCGAGCCTTTGGCGCATTCGCCCCAATTTGCCCCGGTCATGCCCGTGGTCGTCGACAAGCCCCGCCAAGCCACAGGAGCGATCTACAACGGTCGGCACAGCGACAACTTCTTTGGCCGCAGCCGCAATTACCGCGTCGGTGACCTGATCACGGTGGTGTTGGACGAATCGACCCGCGCAGGCCGCGAGCAAAAAGGCAGCGTCTCGCGCGATGCCGAAAACAATGTCGTCCCCAGTGGTCTGGTGTCCAAAGTCCAGAACCTGGCACTGCCCACCAAGGTTTTGGGCACCACGCTGGGCGGCGTGCTCAACGGCATCAACCTGAACGAATCCAGCATCAAGAGCAGTGGCGTGGGCACAGCCGGCCAAAGCGCCAGCTTGACCGGTGCGGTGTCGGTCACGGTCGTGGAAGTCCTGGCCAACGGCAACTTGATGGTACGTGGTGAAAAACAATTGGCCCTGACAGAAGGCGCCGAGGTCATCCAGGTCAGCGGCATCATCCGTCCCGACGACGTCTCGCCCAACAACATGGTGCAGTCGCGCCGACTGGCCAATGCCCAAATCGCCTACCGCGGCACCGGCGACATGGCCGCTGTGGCCAAAACCGGCTGGGGCACCAAGGCCCTGCTCAAGCTCTGGCCTTTTTGAGCCACAGACACTCCAAGAGACCTGTTATGAAATCCACCCTTTTTGCCTTGGTGTTGCTGCTCGGCCTGAACGCCAACGCCTGGGCTGACCGCATCAAAGACTTGGCCAATGTGGCTGCAGGTCGCACCAACCAACTGATTGGTTACGGCCTGGTGGTCGGCTTGCAAGGCACGGGCGACGGCGCCGATGTGTCCTTCACCGCACAAAGCATGAAGTCCATGCTCAGCCGCATGGGCGTGAGCTTGGACGGCCCGCTGTCAGACTTTGAACAAGGCACCAGCGCCGGCAAAATCGACATCAAAAACGTGGCGGCCGTCATGGTGACCGCCGAGTTGCCACCGTTTGCCAAACCAGGTCAAAAAATTGACGTCAACGTCTCGGCCATCGGCAAAGCCACCAATTTGCGCGGCGGCAACTTGCTGCTGACCAGCCTGCGCGGTGTGGACGGTGAGGTCTATGGCATTGCCCAAGGTGCACTGAACGCCACGGGCATCGACGCCAATGCCGCTGGCTCCAAAGTCAGCATTGGCGTGCCCACATCGTCGCGCATCCCGAACGGCGCCACCGTCGAGCGCATGGTCGAAACCCCCTTTGAGAGTTCGGACCATGTGGTCTTGAACGTGCGTGAGTCGGACTTCACCACCACCACGGCCATTGTGAATGCGGTGAACAAGAATTTTGGTGAGGGCACGGCCCGCGCCATCGACGGCATGTCGCTGGCCATCCGTGCGCCGGCCGACATGTCCCAGCGCGTGGCCTTCATGAGCCTGGTGGAAAACCTGGACGTGGTGCCCGGCGAGCCCCCTGCCCGTGTGGTGGTCAACTCGCGCACCGGCACCGTCGTCATCAGCCGCAATGTGCGTGTGACCGCGGCCGCTGTGGCGCACGGCACCATCTCGGTGGCGATTGCGGCGACCAATGAAGTCTCTCAACCCAACCCCTTGAGCCAGGGCCAGACCGCTCCGGTACAAAACGCCGAGATCGCCGTGACCGAGCCCAAGAATCCGATGTTCCTCTTCCAGCCCGGTGTGGACTTACGCCAAGTGGTGGACGCGGTCAACCAGGTGGGGGCCACACCCTCGGCGTTGATCGCCATCCTCGAAGCCCTGAAAAGCACCGGCAGCTTGCGTGCCGAGCTGATCATCATCTGAGCGGCCTGAACCCCCTTCGCGCACAAGCCAAGCCATGAACGACATCAGCTCTTCCGGTTCTTATCTGGACTTCAACGCCCTGACGCAGTTGAAGGGTGATGCCGCGCGTGACCCCAGCAAAGCGGTGCGCAAAACCGCAGAACAATTCGAAGCTTATTTCATCCAGCAGATGATGAAATCCATGCGCGACACGATCGAAAAAAGCGATCTGGTCGAAGGCGGCAACATGGAGATGTACCAGGACCTGATGGACAAGGAAGTGTCCCTGAGCATCGCCAAACGCGGCGGCATGGGCCTGGCGGACATGATGGAGCGCCAGATGAACCAAGCGCAGGCCATGAGCACCCAGGACGCGCTGCGATTGCAGAACCCGGCCACCAACACCCCGCCTGTGGCCATGCCCTTGGTGCCGGTGCAAGAAGGCATGAGCCTCAAGCCCAATGCGATTCAGGCCTACGAAATTCAGCGCCAGAACGGTTTCAAAATCGGAGATAAGCCATGAGTGACTTGCTCGGCATTGGCAGCTCGGGCGTCGGTGCATACCAACGCGCCCTGGCCACCGTCTCCAACAACATTGCCAACGTCAGCACCGATGGCTACACACGCCAAGACGTGTCGCTGACGGCCAACCAGCCGCGTTTGATGGGCGGCAGCTACTTGGGCACCGGCGCCCGATTTGACAACGTGCAGCGTCAATACGACGCCTTCGTCGAATCCAACCTGCGCAACAGCAACAGCGAACTTGCCAGCCAAAAGCCCTTGTTGTCTTACGTCAATCGGCTCATCGATGTCATGGGCGATGAAAGCGTGGGCCTGACCACCGCCGTCAACCTGTTTTTTGAATCGGCTCGAGACCTGGCCAGCGACCCGGCCTCGATCGTCTCGCGCAGCACCTTCTTGCGCGATGCCGATGGCTTGGCAGCACGTTTTCGGCAATTGGCCGGTCAATTCGAACTGCTGGACAACGAAACACGCCAATCGGTGGAAACCGATGTGGAACAAGTCAACTCCCTGACCCAACAGCTGGGTTTGCTCAACAAGCAAATGGTCAAGCACAGCAGCGCGAGCAACCAACCCTCGGAGTTGCTCGATCAACGCGATCGTCTGCTGCGCGACCTCTCGGGGCTGATTTCGGTCAAGACCAAATTCGAACCCAACGGCGCCGTGCTGGTCAGTGTGGGAGACACGCTGGACCAGGGGATTTTGGTGGCCCAGTCGACTGTCCGGGCCATCAGCGTGTCGCAGTCGCGCATCGACAGCAACAAGCTTGAATTTGTGATTGACGCCTATGCCAACCCCGAAACCATGACCGGCATCAGCACCGGCAAGATCGGTGGCGTGATGTCTTTTCGGGACACGGTCCTGACCCCATCGGTGAACGCTCTGGATAACTTGGCCACCACCATGGTCAATGAGATCAACAAGGTGCACCGAGGTGGTGTGGATGCCGAAGGTTTGCTGGGTGCCGATTTGTTCGCCTTCAGTGCCGACAAGCCGCAGCAAGCGGTGGGCATGACCATGATTGTGCAAGACGCCAACCGGGTCGCCGCCGCAGGCCAGTTCCGGGTCATTGACAACCCGCTCAACAGCGGCACCGCCCAAGCCCGGATCGCTTACACACAACCTGAATTTGCAGGGCCTACGGGGCTTCTGGGCGACTTGGCCTTGGCCAAAACACCACAGATCAGCTCGGTCAATGTCAGCATGAGCGTGAGCCAGCCTTTTGCCAGCCTGGGCCTGATTCCGGTTGGCGCCAAAGAGATGTCACTGACCCTGAACAACCCGGCAGCAGGGCAATCCTTTCAAGTGTTATCGCGCGATGGCCGCCACATTCTGGGGCAGACCCTCACAGCGAATGAACAAGCCTTGCTGATGAAGACCGGCAACGGGATGGAAGAAAACGCCACTTACAGTGCGTCGGGGATCAACGCCACCTACAGCGCCAGCAACAGCCCGACTTACCTCGACATGGACATCTTCATGGGTGCCAAAGCCGAAGTCGGCGTGCAGCTTCAGTTCAATGCCACCACCGGCGACGTGATCGAGCCCAAGAAGTTGCCTGCCCAGCTCATCGGCGGCACTTTTGTACCCTTCAACGGCCCCATCGCAGCCAACACCTTCACACTCAACGGCCACGCCCTGCCCGCTCTGGCCACCAACAGCAGCCTCAGCCTGAACGATGTGGTCAGCTGGCTCAACAGCGAAAGCGCCTCCACCGGCGTGACAGCCAGCGCCGTCAACAACCAGCTGGTCTTGGCCCGACCGGTCAATGATTTGACCCGGGACATCCGACTGGGCATGGGCTCTGCAGGCACCCCCGCAGACCTGAAAAAGCTGGGTTTTGACACACGCATTGCCATCAAAGGCGGCACCCTCGACGATTTGCTGGTCTTTGTGACCGACCGCAGCGGTGCGGCCAGCACCGCCCAAGTGACGGCGCAATTCGCGGACATCCAAGGCGACATGAAGCAGGCACTGCGCCGCTCGCCCATGACCGTGACCTTCACCTCCAACACCGACTACACCATCGTTGACACCCAGACCAACACGGTGCTCGCGGCACGCACGCTGATCGTTGACCCCAACGCCCCCACCCCCAGCCTGAGCTACCGGGGTCTGTCGCTCGCGTTCTCCACCGCCCCCAAAACAGGTGACGTCTTCAGCATCGATGGCAACAGCGATGGCATTGGCAACAACGAGGCGATGCTGCAACTGGTGGCCCTGGAAGACGCCGAAATCATGCCCGGCGGACTGACCCTGAGTGAAGCCTACATCGAGCGGGTCAACCAGGTCGGCAACGTGGCCCGGCAAGCCTCGATTGCCGAGCAGGCCTTGAGTGTGGTGTACCAGCAAGCGCAAGAAGCACGCGACGGCATCTCGGGCGTCAGCCTCGATGAGGAAGCCTCAGCCCTGGTGCGCTTTCAGCAGGCCTACCAAGCGAACGCCAAGGTCATGCAAACCGCCATGGATTTGTTCCAGAGCATCTTGCAAGTGCGCTGATCGGAGCCCTCATGAAAATATCCACCTCCTTCTTGTTTGACCGGGCTACCGATCGGATGAGCACCATTCAGAACAAGCTGGCCACCACCCAGGCGCAACTGTCGGTCTCCAAGCAAATCCTCAAACCCAGCGATGCCCCGGATCAGGCGGCGGCCATCCAGCGCCTCAAGGGTGAAGTGGAACGCCAAAACAGCCATGTGCGCACGCTCGAAGTGGCCATGCGCCGTTATGGCTCCGAGGAGACGGTGCTCAAAGCCTCCAACGACCTGCTCATCCGCATGAAAGAGCTCGGCTTGCAAGCAGCCAACGGCACCATGGGACAAAGCGACCGCGATGCTGTGGCCATCGAAATGAAAGCCTTGCGCAACCAGTTGCTGAGCCTGGGCAACACGCGCGACGACAGTGGCAATTACCTGTTTTCAGGCACGCGGGTGAACACCCCGGCTTTTGCTGAAAACGCCAATGGCCAAGTGGTTTACATGGGTGACCAAACCCAAACCCGAATTCCTGCGGGTGTGGAGCGCACGGTGCAATTCACCCGCGCCGGCACCGATGTCTTCAGCCGCGTCGTGCGCGATGGGCAAGACCAAGCCGTCGGTTTCTTTGATGCCTTGGACCAGATGATCGAAGGGGTGGAAACCAGCGACACCACCCGCATCCAGCAAGGCTTGGCCGACGTCACCCAAATGCACAACAACATCACCTTGACCCAAGCCCAAAACGGCTCGGACCAAAAGGTGGTGCAGTCGCAAATGGACATCCTGGACGAAACCGCCTTGCGCATGAAATCGACCTTGTCGGAAATCGAAGATCTCGATTACGCCGAAGCCGTGACCCGCATGAACAAGGAAATGATGGCGCTGGAAGCGGCCATGGGCAGCTTTGCCAAGATTTCCGGCTTGTCGCTTTTTGATTACATCCGGGGCTGAGCTGGGACTGGCCACTTCAGCCTTCTGAGTCTGTGCCGATTCTTTGATCTGATCACCCTTTTTTAAACGACCCACACCATGGCCACCAGCAGCATTGTCAACACCCTCGGCGCCGGCTCCGGCATCGACGTCAAAGCGCTGGCCCAAGGTCTGGTGGATGCCGAGAAAATCCCCAGAAAAGAGCGAATCGACGCCAAAATCGCCAAGACTGAAGCCAAAATCACCGGTTTCAGCGCGATCAAGTACGCCCTTTCAGAATTAAAAACCGCCTTCGCCAAGATCAACGACGCCAGCGAATTTGCTTCCATCAAACCCAGCAACACCCAAGCCAGCGCTTTTGGTGTCACCGCCAACAGCAGCGCACAAGCCGGCAGCTACGGCATCGAGGTTTTACAAACGGCCCAGGCCCAGCGCACGGCCAGTGGCAGCTTTGCCAACCGCAGCACGCCCCTCAATGGCGGCAGCGCCTTCACCCTGAACCTGACGCTGGGCGGTGTGAGCCAAGACCCGATCGCGGTCACCACCGCCACTCCGGCAGGCATGGTCAGCGCCATCAACGGGGCTGACTTGGGCGTGACCGCGCAGCTCATCAACACCGGCAGCGGCTTCAACGTGGTGCTGACCGGCGAGACCGGCGCCACACAATCGTTCACCCTGAGCAGTGACGATGGCAGCGGCAATGCGGTGGCCAATGTCAGCTTCACCAACCACTTGCAAACCGCATCCGACGCGAACTTCAAGGTCAACGGCCTGAATGTGACGCGCAGCACCAACAGCATCTCGGATGTGATCGATGGTGTCACGCTGGACCTCTACACCAACACCACAGGGGCCGCACGCCTGGACCTGAACCGCGAAACAACCGGCATCAAAGACAACCTCAAAGGCCTGGTCACCGCTTACAACGATTTTGAAGCAACCCTCAAAATTCTGGGTGACGCCGGCAGTGAGGTGGAAGAGTTTGGCGGTGCGCTGGCCGGCGAAAGCTTGCTCCAAACCGTGCGCACACAGGTGCGCGACTTCATCATCAACAACTCCAGCTCACCAGGCACCAACATCAAAGCGGCGCGAGATGTCGGAATCAGCTTTGACCGCAACGGGAAACTGACGCTGGACGAGACCAAGCTGGATACGGCCTTGCAAAATCACTTTGGTGAGGTCTCCACCATGTTCACAGCGGGCGCGAACAACCAAAGCATTTACAGCGTGGCCTCTGGCGGCTTGGCAGGCGACGCGGTCAAACGCATCGAAAAAATGCTGCTGTCGACAGGCCTGATCGACACCCAAAGCAAGAGTGCCACCAACCAGATCACCAAGTACAAAGCAGAGCTCACCGTTTTGGAAGACCGCATGGAAAAGCTCATGACGCGCTACATGAACCAGTTCAGTGTGATGGAGAGCATTGTGGGCAGCAGCACCAGCATGCGAGAAAGCCTCAAAGGATCCTTTGAGGGCATGATGAATGCCTACAACAATTGAAGCATGCGCCGTCAGGGCGGGGCTTCAGACCTGACGGGCCAGCTGTTTTTTGATTTGGCTCACCTGCCGCACCTTGACTCTGTCCAGTCCCAAGCACTTAGCAGCGGGGCTGGAAAACAAAGCCGCGTGCTCCAAAAACATCAACCTGTTTTCTGGCAACAACAGATTCCCCGCCGCCACAGGCTGCGTGGGAGCCCACTCGCGGGACAAAGCCTGTGTCAAACCCTGCTGCGTTTGCGGCAAGGTGCTGGCCAAAATGTCGGCCTCTTGCACCAACACCGCCAAACAGTCGCGTTGACGCAAATCAAAAGGCCTGGACCGCACGTCCATGTGAAAAGCCTTCACACGTGACGGTTCCGTGGCCAGGATGCAATGGGCCACGTCTTGACGGTCCCTCTCAGACAGACCCGCACTTTGCATCAAGGGCTGCAAGTCCTGCACCGCGCGTGACTCGAACTCAGCCGGCTCACTGTTGGAGCCCCCGGGATGCAGAAAATCGTGGCTGGCCATGATGGCCAAGGCCAGGGCCAAAACTTGTGGCGCATTCGCTCCGGGCACTTGGACGTGGACAGAGGCTTTGAGCAAATACGTCATGCACACCAGCGTGTCGGCAATGTGCAGTCGGTTGTGATAAGCCGGCTCAGCACCATGCGCATGCCGCTGGGCACCATCGCGCTCGATCTGCTCGCACACACCGAGTCCAAACGCCTGCAATGCTTGGACCCGAGAACCCTTGCGGGGCGAGCCCAACGCCAACTGCTGCCAAGCACGCTGAAACACCAGCGGCAAACCAGGCCAGCCTTTGGGCCAAGGACGGCGCAAATTGCGCAACGCTACGGCCAACTCATTCAAGGAGGCTTGCGCCGCCAAAGGGGTGGACATGGCCATGTCAGACTTTCGTCCGCAAAGCGTTTTGCATGTTTTGCTGAAGCATCATGGCTTCAAACACAGCCGTCAGGATCGGCGAAGCGGTTTTGAGCATGCCCCGCAGACCCTCAGCCGTGATTTCCAGCAACACCGTGCCGTCCCCCGCCAAGGCGGTGGCGCCCCGGATACCACCCTGCAGCATGGCCTGCTCACCAAAGGAGTCGCCTTCTTTGAGGGTGGCAAAAACAGCCCCAGTGTTCTTGTCGGCCATGCGAATGGAGCCGGACTGAATGAAGTACAGCTTGTCGGCGGGCTCACCCGCTTTGAAAAGCACTTGGCCCTCTTCGAGCCGTATTTCGTCAAAAGAGGTCATGGCAGTGAAGGCGGTGGAGAGGACAGTTGGAGCGTGCGCATGACCGTGGACTTCAAAATACCTTTGAGTCCCGGTGGCATGTTTTTCACCAGCTTGGAAATCACGTAAATCGGGAAAACACGAACCTGCACGTCGTCCACTGCCACGGCATCCATGCTGTAAGGCAACCCACCCACGCCCTCTGCCAGACCAATCACGCTGCCCGGACCCAAGCGGTAAATGTCATCGCCTTTGACGCCCAGAACAGAACCTTTGATCACGAAATACGCCGAGCTCACGGGTTCACCCAAGCGGGCAAAACGCGTTTTGGCTCGAATCAAGGACGTGCTCAGTTCGGAAGAGCCCCACAGCGAGAAATACAGACGCTCGTTGGCGTTGAGCTTGCCCGAATGGTAGAGCTGCATACTTTGCTCAGAATACGGATCCCTGACACCCAAAGCATGCAAATGCTCAATATTGACAGAGAAAGAGGCGGCAACGTACTTGCTGGTGCTCATGCCACCACCCGACGAAAAAACGGCGATAAAGGAAGAAGTTTCATCGAATCCACGTACTTGGCTGTCGGACCCATCCCTGTCATGTGCCTGCAGCGGTGTTGAAACGCTGTCTTGAACAGGAATACCCGTGAGTTGGCGAGGATAGCATTGATTCGAAGGCCTCTTGACCCCACCCCGCTGCACCCCTTGGCAACCCTGGAAGACCAACCGCAAGGCCCAGGAAAACCGAAGGGCAAGTCACATGGGAGCTTCTGAACAAGATTTCAAATTTATTGCTTTTAAAATAATTAGTATTTATACCAATAAATACGTCAATAAACCAAAACAAGCCTTCAAAATTGATATGATCCAATGGTCTGAGTTCCGGCTCAACTTGCACTGTCACGGTGCACCTTCTTTTATCCATTGCCCATCACCTGCTCATGAACCAATTAAGCGTCAACATCCGCCTTTTCCTGTTGGTCGGACTTTTGTCCCTGGTCTCAGTTATTGTGGGACTGATGGGCCTGCGCGGCATGTCCGAAACGGTCGGGGGCCTTCGCACCGTTTACGAGGACCGGGTGGTCCCCCTGCGTGACTTGAAGGTGATTGCCGACCTGTATGCGGTCAACATTGTGGACATGACCCACAAGGTGCGCAACGGCAACATCGAATGGGCTGAAGCCCGTAAAAATCTGCAAGATGCCCGTCAAGGCATTGACAAAACATGGACGGCCTACAAAGCCACCTTCTTGGTCGAAGAAGAGAAAAAGCTGGTCGCCACCATTGAGCCCATGTTGGCCGAAGCTGAAGGCACCATCAAAGAGTTGCACACCATCCTTGAAAACGAGGACATGAAGGCGATCACGCGCTTCACCATTGACACCCTGTATCCGGTGATCGACCCCATCAGCACCAAATTCTCTGAATTGATCGAGGTGCAATTGAATGTGGCCAAAGCCGAATACACCTCGTCTTCAGCCCAATATGAACAATCTCGCCTGATCAGCATCACGCTGCTCGCTGTGGGCATCCTGGCAGGCGTGCTTTTGGCTTTATGGATCGTGGGCTCGGTCGTTAAACCCCTGCGCATGGTGCAAGAAGCGGCTCAAAAGGTCTCGCAGAACTTTGACTACTCCACCCGCATGCAGATCAATCAGCGTGATGAAGTGGGCGAAACCGCCAATGCCTTCAACACCCTGTTGCAAGCCCAGCAAACCGCCATTGCCCAAGTCAATCGTGTCATTCAGCACCTGGCCGAAGGCGATTTGAGCCAGCGCATTGAGGGCAACCTACAGGGCGACCTGGGACAAATGAAAACGGCCATCAACAACTCTTTGGATTCCGTCCAGCGGACCATGACTGGCTTCAACGGTTTGTCGCAGGCTCTGCTGCACGGTCAGTTCGATCACCACATTGACCACAGCCACAGCCAAGGCGAGTTCCGCGAAAGCCTTGAGAAAGCGAGCATGGCTTTGCAATCGCTGCACCGCATGATTGGCAATGTCGATGGTGTGATGGGTGCCGTGGCACAGGGTGATTTGACCCAGCGCGTGCAGATCGAGGCGACCGGTGACCTGTTGCGCCTGAAAAACAACATCAACGACTCGCTCGAAGCCCTGGGACAAGCCCTCGGCGCGGTGCACAACAGCACCCGCCAAGTGGCGGCAGCAGCCAACCAAACCAGCACCGCCATTGGCCAAATTTCCGATGGCGCACAAAACCAGACCCACGCCATTGGTCAGGTGGCTCTCGCCATCAAACACACCGCCGAGTCGGTCACCGATGTTTCTCGCAACACCGCCATCGCCAGCCAAAAATCGCGCGAATCGATGGCCATCATGCAAACCGGCATGGGCAAAATGAGCCAGATGGTTCAGGTGGTGAACAACATCTCGGTGCACTCGGACAAGATCAACAAGATCACCGAAGTGATCGAGAAAATCGCCAACAAGACCAACCTGCTGTCCCTGAATGCGGCCATCGAAGCCGCCCGCGCAGGCGAACACGGCAAAGGCTTTTCGGTGGTGGCCGAAGAGGTCGGCAAACTGGCCGCCAGCAGTGCCGAGAGTTCACAGGAAATTGCCCGTCTGGTCCAACAGGCTGTGCAGGAAACTGCACAAGCCGTTCAAGTCGTGCAGGAAGTCAGCCGTGACATGTCCATGATCGAGCAAGGCTCGCAAGAGACAGACCAGATGCTGCAGCGCATTTCATCGGCGCTGGAGCAGCAATCGGCCGCGGTCGAAGAGATCAACTCCAACCTCGGCAGCTTGGACCGTATCGCCATCAGCAACGCGTCCGCCTCGGAAGAAATCACGGCCACGGTGATCGAGTTGTCCAAACTGGCCGAGCAAACACGCCAGGATCTGGGCCGCTTCAGCGTCTAAGACGCCTGTGACGAGCCCCTCCTCGGCCAATCCCCCACCCGCCCTCAAGCCCTTGGCAGGCCCCACGACCCTATTTTGGGTCTGGGTTCTGTTGGCTTGCTGGCTGGTTTATACCTTCACCACCTTGGGCTGGTATTTGCTGAATGACCCCGCCTTCATGGGCAGCATTTGCAGCGAAAGATGAGATGAAAAAGAACGACCGTTTGTCCACTGCCAAGCACGCCGACATGATTCTCCAGCCGCAACGCGCAGCGGCGGATCGCATCATGCTCAGCATGATGGTTTTTTTGCTGGCCGTGACCTTCGGCATCGGGTGGTTCACGAACACCACCTCGCTGTCAATGCTGGTGGGTTTGCCTGCCTTGTTGGTGCCATGGGCGATTTACAAAATGACCCCGGGCTCACTGGCCTCGCGTTTAGCGATTGCCTGTGCGCTGATGGTTTTTTCGGCCCTGAGCATTCAACAAACACAGGGCATGGTCGAGAGCCACTTTGGCATCTTCACCCTGTTGGCCTTCTTGTTGTACTACCGCGATTGGCGCCCCATCGTGGCCGCCGCAGGTTTGATCGCGGTGCACCACCTGGGTTTTGGCTACTTGCAAACGCTCAACTCTGGCATCACCCTGTTGCCGGGGCAGGCTCACCTGACCATCATTCTTGTTCACGCCGCGTATGTGGTCTTTGAAGCGGCCGTGCTGATCTTCATGGCCACCATTCTCAAGCGGGAAGCACTGGAATCTGCACTGGTGGCCGAGTTGTCGGGTCAAATCAGCGAAGGCGATTTCTCTGCCCGTGGCCCTTCTGTCGACGCCCAGGAACTCCCTCTGCTGTTCAAAGTGGCGCAAATGCAAAAGTCTCTGCAGTCCACCTTGCAAGACATCATTGGTGTGATGACCGCTGTGGCGCAAGGCCATTTGGATCGCCGGGTGACCGTCGAAGCCAAAGGCGATCTGGGCGCACTCAAAGAAAACATCAACCAGAGCATTCATGTGCAGCAGTCGGTGTTTCAGGACATCACGCAGGTCATGCAAGGGGTGGCAGAAGGCAATTTCGCCATGCGCGTCACCGCCCAGGCCCATGGCGAATTGAATACGCTCAAACAAAACATCAACCAAAGCATGGCGGCACAACAAACCGTGTTCCAGGACATCCGCCAAGTCATGCAGGCCCTCGCCCAGGGCAATCTGCAACACCGCGTGACCGCGCAAGCTTTGGGCGATTTGAACGAACTCAAGGACAACATCAACCAATCCTTGGACGCGCTGCGCGAGGCCATGACCACCATTCACCTGAACGCACGCCAAGTGGCCGCGGCCTCCGGTGAGGCGTCGAACGCCATTGGTCAGATTTCAGACGGGGCACGCCACCAGACCGACGCCATCAGCCAAGTGGCCAATGCTGTTCGCCAAACCGTCACCTCGGTTTCTGAGGTTTCAGAGAATACCGAAATCGCCAGCCAGAAGTCGCGCCAGTCCTTCACGCTGGTGCGTGGCAGCATGGTGAAGATGGAAGAGATGGTCAAAGTGGTCAGCAATATCGCGACCAACTCGGAAAAGATCAACAAGATCACCGAGGTGATCGAAAAGATCGCCAACAAGACCAACTTGCTGTCGCTCAATGCCGCCATCGAAGCCGCCCGTGCAGGTGAGCATGGCAAAGGCTTTGCCGTCGTCGCCGATGAAGTTGGCAAACTGGCCCTCAACAGTGCCGAAAGCTCTCAGGAGATCGCCGCCTTGGTCAAACAAGCGGTTGAAGAGGCCCGAAGTGCGGTGACCGCTGTGATGGAAGTGAGCGAAGACATGTCGGGCATCGAGCGGGAAACCCAGGCCACCGACCAAATGTTGCAACGCATTGCCACGGCCTTGGTTGAACAAAGTTCAGCGGTTGAACAAATCAATGTGAACTTGAACAATCTCGATCAAATTGCACGCAGCAACGCAGCCGCATCGGAAGAAATTGCCGCCACAGTGATCGAGTTGTCCAAGATTGCCGACGCGACGCGTCATGAAGTTCAGCGTTTCGAAACCTGATCAAGCACCCGGGCCTTGGTCCGGGTTCCCCACCCCCGACAAGGCTGGGGTCACAAGAACCTCAAGGCCTTGAAGCCAGCAACTGCCGAACCTGTTCGATCAAGTCCACGCTCTTGAACGGTTTGGGCAAACTCGCATTGGCACCCGGCACCTGGATGCTGTCGATGCCATAACGCTGCATGATGTTGCGTGTGCTGCCCGACACCACAATCACCGGAAGATCGGGCTTGATTTTGCGCAGTTGTTTCACAAAATCGACCCCGTCCATTTTGGGCATCACCAAGTCGGTGATGATCAGGTCAATGGTCTGTGCGCCCAAACAAGCCAAAGCCTGCTCGCCGTCGGGGGCCGTGATCACTTTGTAGCCTTGGATTTCAAGCACCTCCTGCACCCCGGCCCGGAGCAACTCCTCGTCCTCAACAAGCAAAATGGTGGCTTTGGTATGTGGCATGTTGTTTCTCTCTGGATCTGAGTGACTCAGGCTTGCCCGCAGGGCAAGGAAATGGTGAATGTGGTGCCCTGACCTGGCTCAGACTGGCAATCGATCGTGCCCCCCATCTGGGTGATGATGCTGCGCACCATGGCCAAACCCAGACCGGTGCCTTTGCCCACCTCTTTGGTGGTGAAGAAGGGCTCAAAAATGCGCGACATGATTTCTGGCGGAATGCCACTGCCGTTGTCGGACACCGCGATGGACACATGGGAGGCGTCCGGACGGTCCAGCTTGATTTTGATGAGGCCATCGCGCCGGTCGCCAATGGCGTGGCTGCCATTGACACACAAATTGACAATGACCTGCTGCAAAGTGCCGCTTTGCCCGCGCAAGATGACGCCCGAATCCAAGGCTGTGGCATCGACCAAAATGTCAATGCCTTTGAGTGTGGCCTGCAAAAGGCCTTGGGTTTCTTCAATGACGGGCAATAGTTCGAACGGCACCAGAACTTCTTGCTCATCGTGAACGCTGCCGTCCTCTTCCAGCCGCTTGCGCTCCCGGCCCAAGGCATTGAGCTTGAGCACGATGTCACGCGCACGTGTGGTGGCTTGCAAAATCGCCGACAGGTTCTTGGCCGCTTTGGTCTCGCTGCCCAGCTTCATCTCCACCAACTCTGCGTGGTTCTGAATCACCCCCAGCAAGTTGTTGAAGTCATGCGCCACACCTGCGGCCAGCTGCCCCAAAGCATCCAGCCTTTGTGACTGCTCAACTTTGTGAACCATGCGCAGGTTCTCGGCCTCTTTTTCCTTGATCTCGCGCATGTCCTTGATGGTCACCACCGCCCCAGTCAAGCGGTTGTAGGGATCAACCAAGGGGGATGCGGTCAGCACCACCGGCAGCAAAGTTTCCAATTGGCTGTGCAACACCATCCACTCGATGTTGTGCATGCGGCGAATCATGAACGCACTCAAAGCGTCCAGATCGGGGATCAACCACACCATCATGTCTTCATTGGCGGACGAGGGCTGAGGCACCAGCAAGGTGGGCAAACGCATCACTGGGGCATTGCCGGCACGCCAAGCCACCTCGATCACCAAAGGTTCCTGGTCGACCGTGTCGACATCGGTCTGGTCCCGCAGGGCCAGCAGTTCACGGCTGGTTTGTTCCGCCAACAACTGCGACTCAGGGGTGGATTGGGGGGCCACCGTCAGGCCCAACAAGGCACACGCCGTGGGCGTGGCCCATTTGAGACGCCCCATGCGGTTCGCGTACAAAAGTGGAATAGGCAAGGACTGCACCAAGGACGGGTCTTGGGCCAAGTCCTCGACCAAACGTCTCAAGAGCCAAGCGGTTTGCAGGGGCAGCCAATAGGCCAGGTCGTGTCCTTTTTGCTGACCGGGCAGAAGTTTGTGCACCGGCTGCAAAGAGGTGCTGGCCTTGTCGCTGCCCAACAAATCGAGCGCCATGGGGTTGGCACTGATCACCCGCCCGTTGCGGTCCAAACGCAACACGCCGTCTTGCATCGCATCCATGCTCATTTCGAGCAGCTGGTGCTGGGCGCGGATTTCCTCGCTCTTGTTGACCAGGTTCGACACATCGTGCAAATTGATCACCGTTTGCTGCGGCATGCCCGTGGCGTCTGCCAAAAACGAAGAACTCACCCGCACAGGGATGTGTGTGCCCGAGCGGTTGCGCAGTTTGGCAATCATGGCCTCTTCATCACCTGGGATCAGCTTTTGCAAGGTCGTTGAATTGGCCACGCCCCAGGGCAAGTCGCGTTCACCACGCAGCAAGACCAAGGTCACACGCTCCCCCACCAAGCGGTGGTTGATCAGACTGATTTCTACCGAACTGGGGGCTTGACCGGCATGAAAACGGATGGCCATGGGCTGGCCCGAACCCGACCGGTAATAACTGTCATCGCTGGACAGCTGGGTCTGCAAATCCTGCAGATCCTCCTCGGGCACATCCTGCAGCAAGGTCCAAAACGAACGGCCTTTGAGCTGGTCCACACCACAGCCGAGCAACTGGGCCAGACGGGGGTTGGCTTGGATCACTTGGCCATCCGCATCGATCAAACAAGCGCCCAACAGGTTCTCGGTCAAGACTTGCCAGTAAGTCTGAGGATTTTGAACACCCAGACGGGTCAGCATGTGGCCATAGCCCTTGAAGATGGACAACATGCGTGTCTCGTCTTCTTCGAACAGCAAACTGCTCGGCTGACCCACCAACAAATCCCTGTCAAAACCTGTGAGCTTGAGCAAGGCCGGGTTGCAATCCTGGATGCGTCCGGCCCGGTCCACCACAACCAAGCCACTGTGCATGGTGCCCAAAATGTCATTGACATACGTCATTTGCTTTTTGAGGGCGATTTCACTGGTCTGCAGCTTCTCTTGTTGGTGCTGCAATTCACGGGTCAGCTCATTGGCGCGGACCAAGGACGCCTGCAATGTCTCGCGTGCAGCCGCCGACTGCATCGCCACGGCAATGGCCGCAGACACAGGCTCCATCAAGGCTTCCAGCTCGGCCGGCAATGTTTTTGATGAGGTCATCAGCAACACGCCCCGCACCTGCGCCTCGATCACCAAAGGCACCAGCACCGTATCGCCTTGGTTCTTGTTGGGCATGTTCTTGAGCATGCTCAATGGAATTTCGTCATTGCGCAAAATCGTCTGGCTCGCGGCCAAAGCCTGCAAGCTGGCAAAACTGCAACCGATCAACTCGGGCAAAAACTGTGTCTGAGATGGATCATCGGTTTGACGCTGCAGCTTGCATTCGGCATGCAAACGCTTGGCACTGGGGTCGAAGTCCAGCACGTAAACAGCGCAGGCACTCAGGCCCATGAAACGGGTCAAGGTCTCGGACACCAAATTGGAAAGGGCTGTGGGTGTGTGGTCGTGACGAACCGTTTGGTGAATCAAGGCCAGCCCTTCATCACGCCAAGCCCGCTGCTCTTGGTCCAGTTGACCTTCCTGCAGGTTGGTCACCACCGTGGCCAAATCGCCCCAAACACCTTGGCCGCCGGAATTGAGCAAAGTTTTTGCCTGCGACAGCTCCCTGGCCGCCAGCAAATGCGTCACATGGGCAAGCTGCGCCGGATCGGCACCCAAATTCTCCCGATCAAACCGCCACCAAGCCCCTGCCCCCAAAAGCACCAGCAAACTGGCCACCCACAAAAGCCAAACGTTTTCTGCAGCGCTTGGGATACCAGAAAGGACAGCAAAAACCATCAGGGCAACACCTGATAAAACCAAAAAAAATCCAATTTTGGAAGACTTAATGCGGAGCAGGTTCATAAATTTAACTTTTGTCACGAGTTCTGCGAAAAAAATACCCAAAACAATCAAAAAAACAACGCACTGACGAATGCAAGAAGTTATTATTTTGAATTACAGTTCATCATTATTGGCGATTTTTTTGATAGAATTACGAGAGTTCCGGAGAATATTTGAATGACCACGATTTTGCTTGTAGATGACGAAGATCTTTTGCGCGAGGGTGTGCGTGAAATTCTGGAATTTTCTGACTATTCGGTCATCGAAGCCCGTGATGGCATGGAAGCGCTTGAGCTTTTCGCCGTGAACAACGTGGATCTGGTGATCTCGGACATCGTGATGCCCAATATGGACGGCGTGGACTTTGTTTCACGTTTGCGCGAGTCTTTCCCAGCCGTGCCGATTCTCACCATCTCCGGCGGCAGCCGGGTGGTCAGCGCCCGTTTTGGCCTCGATTCTGCCCTGCTGTCTGGCGCCAACGACAGCTTGACCAAGCCATTCACCGCGGTGCAATTGCTTGAAAAAGTCAAAGCCTTGCTCGAAGTGAACTGATCAAAGCCATGCAGACGACCGTCGGCAAACCTGCCTCAAGCTCTGACAACCGCGGCAACTCAGCGGAGTTGGACATCGGTGCCAAAGTTTCTTCCGATTTCCAAAAAGCCAAGGTTTTGCTGGTCGACGACAGCCGCTTGATCCGCATGGGATTGAGAAAATCGCTGGTTGAGATCGGCTTGTCCGACATCACCGAAGCCAGCGATGGGCGTGAGGCAATCGAGACGCTGGTCCGCGAACCCTTTGACTTGATGCTGCTCGACATGGAAATGCCCGAAATGAACGGCATGGAAGTCTTGGCTGTGTTGCGCGACACCCCCCACCAGCCCTGGCCACCGGTGATCGTGATTTCCGGCGGCACCAGCCTAGAAGACGCCGTGCGTTGCATTGAGCTGGGCGCTGAAGACTATCTGTCCAAACCTTTTAACCCGGTGTTGTTGCGCGCTCGTGTCAAAACCTCGGTGGAACGCAAACGCCTGCGTGACCAAGAAGCGCTGCGCATGCGTCAGCTCAAGCGCCAGCACGAAGCGCTGGCTTCGGAGCAGGCCAAAACCGAACAACTGCTGCTGAACATCTTGCCGCGGAAAATCGCACAGCGTTTGAAAGCGGGCGAAGAACACATCGCCGACGCTTTCCCCAATGTGAGTGTGCTTTTTGCCGACATGGTCGGTTTTACCGCCATGTCGCGCACCATGACGGCGAGTGCTTTGGTGGAAGTGCTGGGTGATTTGTTTTCACGTTTCGACCTGATCACCGAAAAACACGGCCTGGAAAAAATCAAAACCATTGGTGATTGCTACATGTTGGCTGGCGGGGTTCCCGAGCCCTTTGACGACCATGCACACGCTGTGATCGATGCAGCCCTTGAGTTTTGTACGGCATTGGAAGACATGCGTGAGCGGACCGGCGGTGCCTTGCGCATGCGCATTGGCGTGCACAGCGGCCCGATTGTGGCTGGCGTGATTGGCCTGCGCAAATTCACCTACGACCTTTGGGGCGACACCGTCAACGTGGCCAGCCGCATGGAATCCACCGGTGAGCCTGGCCGCATCCATGTTTCTGTCAACACGGCCGAGCTCGTTCGAAACGATTTTCACCTTGAATCCCGTGGCTCCATTGAAGTCAAAAGTTTGGGCCAAGTTGAAACCTTTTTTGTCAACGGACGCAAATAACCTAATTCGCGGTGCTCCCAGTCTCAAGACCAGGATCCACGGGCCGCTTCAAATAAGAGGAAGTCATGGCAAGACAACACATTCAAGCGAACCAACAAGAGAGGGTCATGCGTGACGATGATTTCATCGTCTCCAAGGCCGACCTCAAAGGACGGATCACTTACAGCAACAAAGTGTTTGCCGAGTACTCGGGCTTTAGCGAGAGTGAGTTCATGGGCAAGCAGCACAACATCGTGCGCCACCCTGACATGCCCCGATGTGTGTTCAAGCTGCTGTGGCAACACATCGAAAGCGGCCAAGAAATCTTTGCTTATGTGAAAAACCTCTGCAAAGATGGCTCGTTTTATTGGGTGCTGGCGAACGTCACCCCCTCGCTCGACGACCAGGGCCGCGTCGTGGGTTATTACTCGGTGCGCCGCAAACCCAATGCCAAAGCACTGTCGGTAGTGGTTCCTTTGTACAAGCAACTGTTGCAAATTGAGCAAAACGCAGGTTCTCGCGAGGCCATTCCAGCATCCCTGACCTATCTCCAAAACCTCCTCAAAGAAAAGGGCGTCAGTTATGAGCGCTTCATCCTCGACCTCCAAGCCCTTTGAGCTCAGCCCCATGCTGTTGCTGGGTCTGGCTGGCTTGCTGGGATTGATTGCCGGTGCCGTGGCACTGTGGCAAGCCCCTGACAACTACCCGCTGATGATTTTGCTGGTCAGCATGGCCTTGTTGTGGATTGCAGGTGTGCGTTCTTACTTGAACGAAAAAGAACTGCTTCAAAACATCAACCGCGTTTTGGACGAAGCCTCTGGCGGTCAGCTCGAAGCCCGCATCACCGGCATCCCTGCCCAGGGCCGCTTGGTGGATGCCGCTTGGGGCGTGAACGATGTGCTCGATCAGATCGAAGCCGTCTTCCGCGAATCCATGACCGTGGTCACCCGCATGGGCGAAGGTGATTTTTCACGCCAACCCCAAGCAGCAGGTTTACGTGGGCTTTACCCGCAAGTACTCACCCAGATTGCAACCGTTCAGCAAAACATGGCCACCACCGTGCAAATGCTCAACCAAAGCATGCGTGCCATGGCCAATGGTGCATTTGATCTTCGCGTGTCCACCGAAGGCCAATCCGGCGAATTTTTGAGCATCCTCAACGATGCCAGCAAAACCATTCAGGTCTTGGACACCCTCATCAGCGACGTGGTGCGTGTGATGGATGCCGTCTCGCGGGGTGACCTCAGCCACCGTGTCCATGCCGATGGCAACGGCGCTCTGGGCAAGCTCAAGGATGACATCAACCAATCCTTGCAGTCTTTGGCCACATCGATGCGCCAAATCGGCGAAAACGCCCAACAAGTGGCCGGCGCTGCCAACGACACCAGCACGGCCATTGGTCAGCTGGCCGACGGCGCCCAAAGCCAGACCCAATTCATTGGGCACATGGTGAGCGCCATTCGCCAAACCGCTGCTGCGGTGAACGATATTTCGTCCAACACCGAATACGCCAGCCGACAGGCCCAAGAGTCCACCTCCATCGTGCGTGATGGCCAGCACAAAATGGTGCAGATGGTGGACGTGGTCAATGGCATTGCTTTGAGCTCTGAAAAAATCAACAAGATCACAGACGTCATCGAGAAGATTGCCAACAAAACCAACCTGCTCTCCTTGAACGCCGCCATCGAAGCCGCGCGTGCAGGCGAACACGGCAAAGGCTTTGCGGTGGTGGCTGACGAGGTGGGCAAGCTCGCGGCCAGCAGCGCCGAAAGCACCAAAGAAATCACACAGCTGATCCAGCAAGCCAGCCAGCAAGCCAAAGAGGCTGTGGTGGCCGTCAAGGAAGTCAGCTCCGACATGGAACGCATCGTGAAAGCGTCCACTCAAACCGATGGCATGCTTCAGCGCATTTCGGCATCGGTTGAAGAGCAAACTCGGATGATCCAGGAAATCAACAGCAGTGTTGAAAACTTGGAACACATTGCCCGCAGCAACTCCTCGGCCTCCGAAGAGTTGGCCGCTGCCATGATCGAGCTGTCCAAGGTGGCCGACTCCACCCGCCGCGAAATCACCAAGTTCAGCACCTAAGGCACCGAGACACCCCACCATGGAACTGGTCCTTTTTGACATTCAAGACAACCGCTTTGCGCTGCGCGCCTCGGCGGTCAGCCAGGTGCTCGAGTCCTTGGCCATCACCCCTTTGCCATATGCGCCACCCGAAGTAGAGGGTTTGGTCAACGTGGCAGGAACCGTGCTGCTCAAAATCGACCTGGCGCTTCGCTTGGGGATGGCCGCACGCTCGGCCGACACCAACGGCAATTTGCTGGTGGTGATGACAGGTCACGAAAACATCGCCGTGCAGGTTGACCGCGTCCACAACAAAATCAACCTGGACGAATCGCAGCTCACGCCCTATATCGATCCGGCTCAACGCAATCTGGTGTGTGGTGAGTTCACGCTCAACGAACGCATGGTGCTGTTGCTGGACCACGAGTCACTCGACATGCGCGACATGGACCCCACTGGCGTCCCTGAAGGCGGCGGCGGTCTGATTGGTTTTGATCTGAACGACGACCAACGCGCAGAAAAAACAAGCCAGGCCAGCCTGGACATGGCCACCGTGACGGTGGAAGACAGCGAAGAGACTTATGCCTTGCACATGGCCCATGTGCAAGAAATCGTCGAAATTGGCCCTCTGACCCAACTGCCCGGCGCAACGCCCGAGGTGCAGGGCCTGATGCAATTGCGTGGACAAGCCCTGCTGGTGGTGTCACTGGGTGGTTTGTTGGGCCGCCCCCAAATCACGACCCCACGGTTTGTGCTGGTGGTGAAAGTACAAGGTTTACAGCTCGGTGTCAGTGTGTCCACCATTTTGGGCATCGAGCGCTATGCACGCGATGCGGTGCAGTCTGTTGCCGGTGCCCACGATGCCCAGCTCGAGGGTTACCTCAATGGCGTCGCCACACGCGAAGGCCACATGACCGGTCTGCTGTCCATGACGGGCTTGCTCTCGCCCCAAGCCATTTCGCACTACCAGCGTTTTCTGACCCAGCAAACCACATTCATGCTCCACAACAACCACTTGGTCCCCAGCGCTGTGCGGCGCATGCTGTCCTTTCGCCTGGGCAGTGAACGCTGCGCCCTGCCCCTGGCCTTGGTGGACCGTGTTGAAGAATACAGCCCGAGTGTGGACTTGCCGGAAGGCGATAAAAGCCTCAGCGGTGTGATTCAAATCAAGGGCGAGATTGCCCCGGTGATCGATCTGCGCAACATGCTGGGCGTTCAAGCCATCGAAACATCTTCCTACGTGGTTGTGCGCGTGGACAATGAACCTTGGGCTTTGATTGTGGACCGCATCGAACGTGTGATCGACATCGAAGAGCGCAACATCACGCCAGTCCGCAATCAGCAAAATGACTACCTCAATGAAGTCGGCAAGCTCGATGGCGGTCTGATTTCACTCATTACATTGGCACCACTGACGCTGGCCGCCAAACGCCAATTGAAATGACCACTCTGTGACACAAGATAAAAAAGTAAACGACTTGATCAGCCAGATGCGCACGGCTGTGGATTCGGCACGCGCCGCCACAGCAGCCACGCCTGCGCCCACTTTCAGCAAGCAGCCCGCCCCGGCGATGCCTGCACTGGCAAAGACAACAGAGACCAACCAGTCGCGCGCCTTGTTGTTGTTGATCAATGAGTTGATGAGTGGCGTGGAAACCCGCTTTGGCATCAAACCGGGCACACTGGTCGAGCGCAAGCTGGTGCGGATTTTCAAAGACATGCCCATGGAGACCTTGCGTGATTGGGTGGAGAGCATGAACAACTGCTCACCCGACCACTCCGAATGGCAATCGCTGGTCGAGAACTTGACGGTTCATGAGACCTATTTCTGCCGCGACCCCGACCTGATGAGCATGTTGGCTGATGACATCCTGCCGCACCTGTTGAATTTGCGTAAAACCCAAAAGCAGCTGCAAATTTGGTCTGCCGCCAGCTCGACAGGCGAAGAAGTCTACGACCTCACGTTCTCGGCATTGCGTGCCATGCAAAAAGCGGGTTATGCCCGACTGTTTGACGGCAAGCTGGTGCCCGAATCGGGCTGGGGCTTATTTGTGTTCGGCACCGACATCTCCAACCAAGCCCTGCGCACGGCCAAAGGCGCCATGTACGGCGATTTGGGCATGGGCTCATTTCGCAACTTACCCGACGAATGGAAAGGCATGTTCGAGGACGTGAAAATCGCCCCGGCCAACGCCATGCCCGGTGTGAAATATTTCAAAATCCGGGAATGGATTCGCCAGTGCACCCGTTTTGAACGCTTCAACCTCATGAACAACCGCCCGCCCGTGATGGGCATGGATCTGGTGTTCTGCCGCAATGTGTTGATCTACTTTGAAGATCCGATCAAAAAAGCCGTTCAGACCATGCTGGCGCGGGCCATGTCACCCGGTGGCGTGCTGGTGCTAGGCGCATCGGTGCAGATGCTGACGCCAGAATATTTTGAATCACGGCTGGGCAAAGGTGGTCCTTGGTACGTGCGAAACGACACCCGCGTATGATCCGACTCCTCATTTCAGACGACTCGGCATTCATGCGTATTGCGATACGCAAAATGGTCGAGAGCCAGCCCGACATCGAGGTGGTGGGTGAAGCCAAAACCGGCCAGATGTGTGTCGAGTTGGCCAAAGAGTTGCGACCTGACGTGATCACGATGGACGTGGAAATGCCCGTCATGGACGGACTGGAAGCAACGCGGCAAATCATGGCCGCCACGCCCTGCCCCATCATCATGCTCAGCAGCTTGACCGAGCGCAATTCGGTCACCACCATCCGTGCGCTTGAACTCGGGGCGGTGGACTTCATTGCCAAAAAGTCTTCTTTCGTCCAACTCGACATCGTTCAAATCGGTGCCGACCTGGTCGAGAAATTGCGCTATTGGGCCAAAAAGAAAACCAGGTTGAGCACCATGCGGGGGCTGGGTACGGCCTCCGCTCTGCCTGCTACGGGATCGGCTACGAGTCGTCCACCACTGCGCACGGTGCCCAACCAACAAGCTGCAGGGCTCGTGGTGCTGGGCATCTCGACCGGTGGCCCGGCCACATTGCCGCATGTGCTCAAGTCCATGGGTCGCCTGGGTTGCCCCATGGTGGTGGCGCAACACATGCCGCCCATGTTCACCAGCGGATTTGCCGCTCACTTGCGCAGCGAAACCGGCCTGGACGTGGTAGAAAGCACCGAACAAATGGAGCTCAAACCCGGCATGATCGTGATCGCCAAAGGCGGCACCGACGTGATCGTTCGTGAGCCCTTTCCGGGCAAGCTGATGCTGTACCAAAAAACCGATCCGAACGCGAACATCCATCCCAATGCGGATGTGCTGTTTCGTTCTGCCGCAGCCACCTCTTGCCCTGTTGTGGCGGTGGTGATGACCGGCATGGGCAGTGACGGCATGCTGGGCGCCAAAGATTTGGTGGCCCGCAAAAATGGCCACGTCCTGGCCCAGGACCCTGACAGCTGCATCGTTGACGGAATGCCTGCATCCACCATCAACGCAGGTTTGGCAACTGCCGTACTGTCTCCCAAAGACATTGGCTTGCGCCTGTCCCGTTTGTGCGCCAGCCGCACAATTCCTTCTTTCAAAACCTCTGTTTAATAGAGAATGCCCCATGACCAAGAAACGCATACTCATTGTTGATGACTCCTTTGTGATGCGAGCGCTCCTGCGTGGCATCGTCACCTCCGATCCCGATCTGGAAGTGGCCGGTGAAGCCACCAACGGCCTTGAAGCTCTTCAGCAAGTCAAGGAAATGGCGCCCGACCTGGTGTTGCTGGACATCGAAATGCCCCACATGGACGGCATTGAGTGTCTCAAGCGCTTGCGCCTGATGAGCAAAGTGCCCGTCATCATCGTCTCGTCGGTGGCTCAAGCGGGTTCGCCCCAAGCCATCGAGGCCCGTAAGTTTGGCGCCGCCGAAGTGATCGCCAAACCCTCCGGTGCCATGAGCCTGGACCTCAACGCCAAAAAAGGTCACGAGATCGTGACTGCCTCACGCCGCGTCCTCGGCTTGTCGTAAACCGGCCTGGCCTGTTATTCGACACTAAGCTCGAAAGGAGTGTGGGACCGTGTCTGACGATTTTTTGGAAACCATCTGGGCGCAGTACGCAGTAGAGACCGAAGAGCACATCGAAAGCATTGAGTCCTTGCTTGTCAAGGCGGACAGTGAGTCCCTCAATGCCGAAGAAGTCTCGGGTCTGTTCCGGGCGTTTCACTCGCTCAAAGGGCTCAGCCGTGTGATGGAGCTGGGCGCACTCGAGGCCATTGCCCACCGCAGCGAAGATTTGCTGGGCATGGTGCGCGAGGGCACAGCCGCGCTCGACAAAAACACGGTCGACTTGTTGTTGCGTTCGCTCGACGCCATCAAGGTGCTGTGCGAAAAAGCCGTAGCCGAACGCGCCGACGGCGAAAAGCCGATGGCCCTGCTGCAAGAACTGGAACGCGCATTCAAAATGGTCAGCCAGGGCCAGGCCCTGACCGTGGCGCCCGCCAGTGAGGTGGCACCAGCACCCTCGCCTGCCCCCACACAGACCCCTGAAGCCGCCGCACCCGCAGAAAGTGCCGCTGTGGCCAGCAGCCCGGCCCCGCAAGCTTCAGCAGCCCCGGCCGCCGCACCCGCAACACCCCACGCGGTTCGAACCGAACCCACCAAGGCCGCCGACGGCACCACAGACAACCGCCAAGTGGTCTTTTTGCGCCTGATCAGCAACGGCTTGCCGATTCTCGAGCGACTGGCCAACTCGATTGCGACCAAAGAGGATGCCCCGCAAATCCTGGCTGTGGCCAATGACATCCGAAAGCCCCTGAGCTGGATGCTCAAAGGCTCCAACAGCCTGGGCTACGCTGGGCTTGACACCCGCATCGAAGAAATCATGGAAGCCTTGCCGGTTTCCGAAGAAATCACCCAGGCCGACGGCGAACGCATGGTCGACGTGATCGTCGCCTTTTTGGACGACCTGAAAACACTGGGCGAAACCACGGGTGTTGACTTGGGTGGCGAGTCGCTGGCCAAAGTGCTGGCGCGGACCCTCAAAGACAACATGCTGCTGCATCTGGGGCAAGTAGAAGAGCTGCTTCAGAAACTCGAAAATCCCGGCGACACCCCGGACGAAGAGATTGCCAACCTGCTGTCGCAACGGTTTTCGCGCATTCACGGTTACCTGTCTTCTTTGTACCCACAATCGCGCACCGATGTGCCTTTGCTCTTGGTTGACGCCTTTGCCCGTGCGGGTCGCAACCAGATGGGCATTTACGGTGAAGTCATCACCTTGTGCCGTGATGCGCTGCAGTTCATCCGTGACTTGCTGGGCACCTCAGGCCGCACTCCGCTCAAGCAGGCCCCCTTGAAAGCGGCCGACGAGCGCTTGCACCAAAGTATCCGTGACTACCTGTGGGCCCACGACGACGCGGGCGACACCCCAGTGGACACCGTGCGCCAGTTTGTGGCCTCGATGAACATTCCGAGCGAGTTGTCGGAACTGCTGTCTTCAGACAACACACGCGAGCTGATGGAATTGATCCAGGACGGCCACTTGGCCTACCTGATCAAAGCCCACCTGGAATCGTCCGAAACCGTGGCCACCGCGTTTTTGGAGTGGATCCACGACAAGGGCCGTGTCATCACCAACCGCACCCTGATCGAAAACAACCTGAGCTGGTATGAGATGTTGTTCATCTCGAAGTCGCCTCGCAGCGCCATCGAGCAAGACATCAAAACCATCGACCAAGGCTCGGGCCACGTTTTGCTGCTGGGCGAACTGGGCAAAGACCACAACAAACCACAAGCCGCCAAGGCGGCCGCTCCCGCAGCGGTTGCACCTGCAGCGCCAAAAGCCAGTGCTCCGACTGCACCGGCACCCGCCGCAGCGCCTGCACCCGCGGCTTCACCAGCACCTGCTCAGGCTGCTGCACCAGCTGCCGCTCCAGCCGCTGCACCGGTTGCCCCCGCACCCGCTGCAAGCCCTGCGTCTGCGCCCCCTGCCCCGGCGGCTGAGGTGGCGGTGGCCAAACCAGCAGCCCCTGCCAAGGCAGCAACGCCTTCCGCCGCGAATGCCACCTCCAACATCATCCGCGTGCCGGGTGAAATGCTCGATCAGTTCATGAACCAGATCGGCGAGATGGTGCTGGTGCGTGGCCAACTGGCCCACATCATTGGTGACCAACGTGTGCGTGAAAGCCTGCACCGCCTGCGTCACGAGGGTCAAGCCAATGACGCCCAAACCCAGTTGGGTGACCTGCAGAAACTGGCAGAAAACTTGGACGACCAGCTGCGCCGCTTGCAGGAAACCGAAGCCCTGATTCAGGGCGCTCTCTCGCGCCTGCAAGACAGCGTGATGGGCTTGCGCGTGGTGCCTGTTGAGCTGGTGTTCAAGCGCTTTCCACGCATGGTGCGTGACCTGGCTCTGGCCCAAGGCAAACAAATCCGCCTCGAGCTCATCGGCCAGGAAGTCAAAATCGACAAGGCCATGGTCGAATCGCTGGCCGACCCCCTGCTCCACATGGTGCGCAACAGCGCCGACCATGGTGTAGAAAAACCCGAAGAGCGCCGCCAGGCTGGCAAGCCCGAAGAGGCGGTCATCCGCATTCAGGCCGAGCAGCAAGGCAGCCGCATCATCATCCGCGTGATCGATGACGGCAAAGGCATCGACCCCGAGCGCGTGCGCCGCAAGGCCGTCGAAAGGGGCTTGGCCAAAGAAGAAGACAGCCTGCAAATGAGCAAGGAAGACATCCTGGGCTTCATTTTCCGGCCGGCCTTCAGCACGGCCGACGTGGTCACCGAAACATC
This sequence comes from Limnohabitans sp. 63ED37-2, assembly GCF_001412535.1. Taxonomy (GTDB): domain Bacteria; phylum Pseudomonadota; class Gammaproteobacteria; order Burkholderiales; family Burkholderiaceae_C; genus Limnohabitans_A. The sequence goes on from NZ_CP011774.1 coordinate 1,854,548, forward strand.
CGGCCGTGGCGTCGGCATGGACGTGGTGCGCACCAGCGTCATGCGCTTGGGCGGCACCATTCACCTGGACTCAGAAGTCGGTCGCGGCACCACCTTCACCATGCAGATGCCTTTGTCTGCGGCTGTGCAAGAGGTGCTCTTGGTCAACACCGCCAACCAAACCATGGCCATTCCCGGCCGTTACGTGGCCGAGTTGGTCGAGGTCAGCGCCGACGAATACCAAACCGTCAAGGGTCGCACCGCCATTTTGTTGCGCGGCAGCTTCTTGCCCATCGTTCGCTTGGAAGAAGTCTTGGGCTATCCGCCCGCCGAGACACAATCTCACCGCTATGTGGTGGTCTTGAGCGACGGGCAACGCACCTTGGGCGTGTCGGTACAAGAGTTTGTGGGTCGCCAAGAGCTCTTTACCAAAGACATCCATCCGCGTCTGGCCGCCTTGCCCGGTGTGGGTGGGGCCAGCATTTTGGGCGACGGTCGTGTGGTCTTGATCTTGGACGCTGCTGCGCTGTACCGCCTGGCAGAAAACCTGCAGACCCCGCACCACCTGCCGGTTGCGGCCTGAACCTTCAAGCGCCATGGCCCAGTACCTTCACATTCGGGTAGAAGACGTGGATCTGCTGCTGCCTGCGCTGCAGGTGCATGAGGTCATTGGCTTGACGCCGGAAGATCGCCAGACCGAGGGCCATGCCATGTGGCGAGATCATGTGATTGCAGCGCGAGACTTGGGTCAGGTGCTGCACCGCTGCAGCGCCCCCGTGTCTCGCGAGTTTGGCGTGGTTTACAGCCCCGACGACTCAGACGCACTGCCCGTGCTCATGGCCATCGACAGCGTGCTGGGATTGCGCAACCCCAGGCGCGAACAATTGCACCGCTTGCCCGGCATGAAAACCAGTGCCCACGACATGTTCGATGCGATCTGGATCGACACCCAGTTGGGCCTGAAAGCCTATTGCGTGAAAACCCAGCTCCCGGATGATTGGCTGAGTTAAGTCAGCCGGGGAGTGAGTCCCTCCCCCTCAGTCAGAGGGCATGCCGCTCAAATCCTCTTGCACATCGGCGTTTCGCTCTACAGCGCTGAGCTCGTGGCGCAAAAATTTGAGCACCTCGATCTCATAATTCAAGCCAATTTCTGAGCGGCAAATGGTGTCGGCCAGCTGCTGCATGGAGGCAATGGCCTGTTCGGAATTGAGCTCGGTGCGTTGGTACTTGGCACCAAACAAAAAGGCCCGCTCGGCATATTCTGTGGGCAAGTAAACCCAGATGTCCGACTTGCCTGAACGAACTTTTTGGTAGCAGTCAGCCTTGGGGACCGGGGGCGCTTCGGCATCCTTGGCGACGGCAAATGCCGCCATTTGCTGCCAGTCGGCCGTGCGCTCGGCACCGGCAATGAACGTCTTGTCCAGATGGGCGCAACTGAGCAAGGCCAAGCCGCGGCGCAAGCTGTTGGCCTCAAACGTGTCTGCGGTCAAAGCAGTCACCTTGTCAAAGGTCTGCTTGGCCTTCTTTTTAAGAGCCTCAGGCGACTCGACACCCTTGAACAACGAAAACATGTCTACCTGTTAAAAAAGAGATGCGCTTTGCGCGTTCAACACGATTGCACACATGACCTGCAGGGACAAGCCGCAACAAACCATGGTGTAAAACCGGCTTTTAGTATAAGCGTTCTTGCTGATATTGTGAATTTTTTGAGACAAAAATGGTTTTTTACATTTTGATGTCCCCCATACTGTCCGCATCACTGATGTAAAAACCACAAAAAATAGTCCTCAAGTAAAAGCAACCGGTGTCGATACAGAGAACGACAACCTCTATCAGGTCCTTAAGCCGGGAAAAGTGCTCGCGCACATGCAACAGGAAAAGGCACACCATGAACAACGACATTTCAGCCATCAACACCGCCAAGGCCGCTGTCCCCACAGCCGCCCAAGTACCAGCGCCCGCACCTGCAGCAGCAGCTGCTGCTACTGCAGCCGCATTGCCTGCCAACGCAGCAGCCGCTGAAGAAAAGCAGCCAGCGCCCGAACCCAAATTCGTACCGCTGGTTTCTAAAGAAGAGCAACGTGAAAACCTGCGCTCGGCCATTCAACGCCTGAACGACATGATGAAAGAAAGCAGCCGCGCCTTGAACTTCAGCATGGACGAAACCACCGACCGTGTGGTCATCACCGTGAAGAACGCCAACACCGGAGAAGTGGTTCGACAAATCCCGGATGCCACTTTCCTGCGCGTGTCTCACAACTTAGAGAACCTCAAGGGCGTTCTGCTCAACCAATCGACTTGATCGCGGTTTTTTTATTCATCGCACTCAAGTTCTTTGCACAGACACCGAATCACTAGCTAACAGAGATCAAATTCAAATTTCTGTACCACGGCAGGTCCTACTCCCTTTTGGTTCCTGCCAGACCGTTGAATCAGCCCATCAAGGAGTAAGACTATGTCAGTTATCAACACCAACGTGAAGTCACTGGTCGCACAGAACGCCCTCGCAGTGAACAGCCGCAACCTCTCCAAAACCATGGAGCAGTTGTCCACCGGCAAGCGCATCAACTCTGCAGCCGACGATGCTGCAGGCCTGGCCATCAGCAACAAAATGACTTCGCAAGTCAAAGGTTTGAACCAAGCGGTTCGCAACGCCAACGACGGCATCTCGATGTTGCAAACCGCTGAAGGCGCGACACAAGAAATCACCAACATGTTGCAACGCATGCGTGAATTGGCTGTGCAAGCTGCCAACGACACCTACGACGCCGATGACCGCACGGCCATTGCCGACGAAGTGGGTCAACTCGAAGAAGAAATCACACGCATTGCCACCAACACCAAGTGGAACGGCATGTCGGTCTTGTCCAGCGACCAGACCAAAAACTTGCAAGTCGGCATGGAAAACGACACCGACTCCACAATTGAAATCAACCTGCAAGACATGACGGCCTCTGGTCTGGACGTTTCGGGTTTGGACCTGAGCAGCCATACAGCCTCGCAAGCAGTTTTGGACAAAGTGGACACCGCCATCGCCAGCGTGGACTCTTTCCGCTCAGACTTGGGCTCCAAGATGAACCGCTTGAACTACGCTGCAGACAACATGAGCAACGTGTCTTTGAACACCGCCGCTTCACGCAGCCGCATTCAGGACACCGATTACGCTCAAGCGACGACCGAGCTGGCACGCAGCCAGATCATCCAGCAAGCCGCTACCGCCATGTTGGCCCAAGCCAACCAGCAGCCTTCTGCTGTGCTGTCTTTGCTGCAATAAGCAGCTCATCGCCCCTTATGGCGCTGACTTGTCAGCTTGATTGAGGGGCGTTGTCGTTGACGGCCTGCCTGCCCTATGGGCAAGCAGGCTGCTCAGCTTATATGTTTTAAGCACCTGCATTCGAGGAGGGGCGAAATGTCCAGCATCGCCACCAACATCAACGCCTCGCGGGCGGAGAACGCCATGACCAATGCCTCTCAACTGGTGGATAAATCCACCAAAGAATTGGCCACGGGCCGCCGCATCAACACGGCCGCCGATGACACCGCCGGCATGGCCATTGGCAGCAAACTCACGGCAGAGTCCATCAGCCTGCAACGCGCTATGCGCAATGCCAACGAAGGCGTGTCCATGTTGCAAACTGCAGACCATGCGGCCGGCAGCATGTCTCAGGCCTTGGTGCGCATGCGAGAAATTGCCCTGCAAGCCGCCAACGACACGAACAGCGAATCCGACCGATCGGCCTTGGACAACGAGTTCACGCAACTGCGTGAACATCTGAACACGGCCATCGACAGCACCCAGTGGAATGGCAAAAAAATGTTGGATGGCAGCATGAGCAGTGTGAACTTGCAAATTGGCGCTTCATCTGGCGACGGGCACTCGGTGGACCTGGCCGACTTCAGAAGCTTGTCGGCATTGAACACTGCGGGCATCGGCAGCCGCAGCGATGCCCTGTCGGCCCTGGACGCCATCGACAGCAGTTTGGCCAGCATTGATGAAACACGCGTGAAATGGGGCGCCAACATGAACCGACTTGTGCACGCAGGTGATGTCTCGAGCAATGTGTCGTTGAACCTGGACGATTCACGCAGCAAGATTGTCGACGCCGACTACGCCAAGGCCACGGCCGATTTGGCCAAGGCTCAAATTCTGCAAATGGCAGGCAAAGCGATGTTGTCGCAGGCGAATCAGGCGCCTATTTCTGTTTTGCAGTTGCTGCGATAAAACGATACAAAAACATTCGCCAGCATGACTGGTGCGTTTTGTGCTTAAGTTCAAGGGATGACAATTTTCTGCCATCTCTTGAATTTCGACTGGTTGGCTCCGGAACTGAATGAGAAAGTTTAGTCGTCTAGGATCAACCTCTAAAGAGCACCCAATGCCTAACATCAACAAAAGCCAAGTACATGGTTTTGTCATCAGCTACACGGCTGAAATATATGACAATGTTCAAGCACCGTTCACACCACTTGATAACCGTGACAACCCTCGTCCGGATTGGCAAGAATATTGGCCTATTAGAAAATTTCTTTTGAATGAAAATTTGATCGAAGATGATTACTACGGCTTTTTTTCACCAAGATTTCAAGAAAAGACAGGCTTGAATGCCGAACAAGTGGTGGATTACGTCTCAAAACAAGATTCAGATACTGACGTTATTTTGTTTAGCCCACAACCAGACATGGGCGCCTTCTTTTTGAATATCTTCGAACAAAATGAGTTATTTGACCCTGGCTTCAAAGAATCATCACAAGCTTTTTGCAAATTTTCAGAGTTAGATTATGACATTTCACAGATTGTCATGGATTCGACAAATATAATTTTTAGCAATTATTTTATTGCAAAACCAAGATTTTTACGACGGTGGATGAGCCTGTGTGAAATTTTATTTAATGCCTGTGAAAATTTCCCAACTATCGCACAAATCCACGGCTGGCTACATCAAACTAATTACAAAAATGGCATTCAAAGAAAGGTTTTTTTGCTCGAACGAATCGCAAGCTTAATTCTTTCATGTGAGAGTGAATGGCGATCACATGCTCATAGTCCGTTCTTGTTTGCTTATTCTGGCTCAAAGTTAAATAAATTTCCAGAAGAAGCCATAAAGTGTGATGCACTTAAAATTGCTTTTAATCAAACAGAAAACCGTACATTTCTTAAAGTATTTCACAATACAATAAGATCACTAGATATCTGAATCAGTTGCTCCAGCAGAATTTACCCTAGTCGACACAACAATATAAAATCTCTAATAGCATGCTTTTTTGAAATTTATTAAGTCCAAATAAAAAACAAAAATCCTCAAGTCACATAAAATACTAATACGTTTAAAATTTAAGAATTTAACTTGTACACAACACCATTTTGCACTGGCATGATTAATGATTTAATAACATTCAAACCCATATCGTATGAAAAATTCTTATTCCCAGTTGGCTGAAAAAACTCAACATAGTCTAAGCTTTTCTTACCGTAAACAAATCCACCAACCAATGAATTATTAACTGCATACATTAGAGGAATTAAAGCCATCATAGGGGAGCTGGAACGCCTATCAAATGCTCCTCCAAATCATCATCCTGGATTTGGCTTTACGGGTAAAACCATAGCGGGGTACTTATAAATAAGAATGCATCCTCCCCCATATTTGTCAGCAATGTTCTAAGCAGCCACTTAGCTGTCTCCACATTTAAATGCTCTGTTACATCTAACAGGCATATTATTTTATATTTTCTTATCACTTCTAAGGGCAGCTCTTGGGCAAGCCCGTACCATATATTTTGTCAAATATTTTTTCAACCAAATCTTTATTAAGGCAATTAACTTCCATTCCATCTATTCCATCTACGCTCAAATGAGATGTATCATTATTAGATTTAATAAGACGCCCAAGCCCTCCTGTGCCAAAACCAATATCCAGTACATGAACTGAATCTGAATTATTTTCTAAGATATGAAAAATCATTCCTTTTGGAGATGCAGAGTCGCCCATCGGAACACTCTCCGAATTATTCAATTCCGTTAAGTTTGCAAATTTTTTAATTATTTGATGCATTTCTGATACTTTTAATTAATTAATTTTTGCTTCAAAACAGATACCAGCCTACACGCCGAGGTTCACTCGATCAACCCTGAAGAGGTGCCGATAAAATACCTCTGAAAAAATACTGTTTTGCTTAGCGGAGTATATATGTTAATGAGTACCACTTGCAAAATTCAGATAAAACTGGGCGTTGGCTTGAAATGAATTTTGCAGGACCGACTAATTAATAAGCTTCTTAGACAAGACACGATCATCGGCTATAGCGACATCCCCAACAATCACTTCTTTACCTAATCCACGAGGTCGCGAAGAACTAGATTTCTTAACAACAAAAATAGAATCATAAGCCGAAACGCTTAATATTTGGTTATCCTTCAAGAAATTATTCATGAACTCTCGACCAAAAAAAGCCTGAAATAAACTACCAGCGTCTATCTCTTTAAAATGATCCATATTTACAGCATCAAATAACTTGCGGAAAAAAGACGCGCTTGATCGCTCATTCAGTACACCACCACCATAATTCTCCCAGAATGCACAATGCATATCCTCAACTATATAAACACCACCATCATTTAACAATGGGAAGTAATTTATAAAACTAGATATAACATCATGAGATGTATGAGATCCATCATCGATAATGACATCAAAATGACTTGAAGAACCTCTGATTGAATTAAATACATTCAACTCATTCGCGTTTCCAACATGAACTTCGACACGTGAATCTTCGTACTTCAAACCTTGGCATCGAGGATTTATATCACAGCCAATTATTTTTTCGGCATTTTTGAAGTATTGAGACCATATTTCTAATGAACCACCATTTTGCACACCTATCTCTAAAAGATTTATTGATTTTCTCTTAAAATTAAAAAGCAACTCCTCATAAACATCCAAATAACTATCCCATTTGGTACTCACCTTATTATTAGTAGATAATTTATATGCCTCATATAAACCACGAACAGAATCACTAACAACATACTTGACAAAACCACGATAGCTGGAGCTATCACCCTCAGCGTGATCTAAATAATAAGCAAAATCGCCGGAAGGATGCACAATGTACCACGGCTCATGCTTTGCCAGATATGGCTTAGCTGTTCTGACACCACATATTTTGTATTCATTCAAAACTCTGCGATCGTAAACCGCAAAAGTAGTATCTACTGGCATGCTGATTAGACCTTGATGATCAGTATTTTTATCCTGTACAAATTTTTCATAATTTAAAACATGTTGATAATAGGGTGAATCCTCTGGAATTCCCTCCGTCTCTAGCCCTAAACCAACCTTACCCAATTCTGGATTGGAGTCCAATATTTTAATCAAACCAAAAATTGCATCATCAGGGACGCCACTCAAATCCAAATCAGGATCTGAAATAACATAATAATCAGTCTCAATTTTATCAATGACTCCCGAGATCCATGGAGCCCTATGACCAAGATTATCCAAAAAAATAACTTTATGTTTTATATTTTTATACCAATTTAAAAGTGGCTTATAGGTACTACCATTATCCAATAAAATTATTTCATAGACACCGAGCATACCCTCTAAACGCTCCACCATTTTTCTGGGCCAATCCAACAAATCCCTGTTGTTAATAATGACAGTAACTTTTTTATCTTCATTCATAATAAACTCCATTAAAATGACAATTTGAATCCGGCAGCCGGCTTAGAATAGTTAAATTTTCCTATTTTATTTATTTTGAAATTTACTATTTTTTCGAAATACTCATCGGCGTTTACAGATATCAAATTATTAGAACCACAAGATTTCGATATACTTAAACCCATGCGCGACACCATCGTTCGACCATATTGTGTTGCCAAAGGTATTTTGGCTCTAATGACATCATTTGATGTAGAGCCACAATTGTATGGAAATGTATCCAAAAATACATCGCATAATTTTAACCGTGCATTAAATTCACTGTGTCCAGTTCTTGCCGTGAACTTGATTTTTGATAAATCAACATTGGCCAAACGAGCATGATTTTTCAAATTCTCAGTCGTTGTCGGATTGTCATCAATCAACCACAGGACTGAATCCGGGATTTCCTTGAGTAACTTCATCCACACCCCAAACATTTCTGGTGTGATCTTGTATACATTGCCAAAAGCCCCCATCACAAAGGCATCCTCTGGCAAACCCACATCGGCGCGGGTCACCACTGGCAGCTTCTCATCGGGCGGTGTCAATGGAATGAAACTGCCTTCCACGTACAGCGGCTTCTCCATGAAGTACTCTGTGTACTCAGGCGGCAAGGCATGCCGATCGGTGATCACAAAATCAAACCAGGGCATGCCGGTCGAGCCGATAAACCCTAAGTAGGTCCCCTGCCTGGGTGCAGGGTGCAATGCAAAAATGCCCGGACGTGCTCCTGCACTCAAGCCATGCAGGTCCACCATCACATCGATCTCGTCTTCCAGAATGCGTTCCGCAGCCTGCCTGTCGGTCAAAGTGTGCACAAGTCGCACGTGGTCAAACATGCCCAGCAATTTTTTGCGGTGTTCACTGCCATCGTCCATCGTGAAGTCATAGGCATACACTTCATACAGTTCGCGATCTATCCCCTGCAGCATGGTGGGCAACAAAAAGCCCACTGCATGCTCGCGCAAATCGCCCGAGGCAAAACCAATGCGTTTTTTGGGGTGGTGGTATTGCTTGACCTTGCACAGTCGCTCTTCTTTCAAGCCATAAGTGCGGGCTACAAAAGCATGGGCACTCAGCAGTTGCAGCAGCGGGTCGTCCGTCAGCGCCAGCATGGCCAGGGGTGATGTGGCCATGATCATCTCGTTCTTGCTGATGCCAGGCAACGGTTTGTAAACCGGCCATTCACAGGCTTTTTGGCGAATGTGAACCCAATGCTGAATCACTCCCGCCTGCTTGGGGTTGATCAACAGGCTGTGCTCCAGTGCTTCTAGCGCCTGACGGTAATCACGGTTGTTCTCGTGCACGCGCCCGATGTGGTTCAGCGCTGCGGTCAGCATGTCGGTGTCTACCGGATCTTTGGCATAACGCTGACCAGTCAGGTGGGCCCATGCGGCAATGGCTTGGGCCGTATGCCCTTGTTTTTCCAGCACCAGCCCCAGGTTGATACGGGCCTGCGCAAAGTCGGGCGACAGCGCCAAGGCTTGCTCGTAGGCCTGTTGGGCCTGAGCTGATTGGCCTAGTTGCTGAAGCAAAGACCCATGGTTGAACCACACCAGGTGTTTTCTGGGGTCCTCATGGTGGGCCAACCACAAGGCATACAAGTTGGATGCAGCTTGGGCATGCCCATCGCGTTGCAGTTGTTCGGCATGACTCACCATGGCAGCCAGTGCCATGCCCCCGCTGCGCGCCAAGGCCACGATGTCCAGTTCAGTGTCCATGGCTGCAATGTTAGTCGGGATCAAATTCATAGGCAGTGGCGCATTCATGCGGTTTCCTTCCATGGCCATCAGGCCAATCAAACATGGCACAGATCATGCAAGTTGAATGCCAGCTAAATGAATTGCTGAGTATTCAGTTTGAAGAAAAGCGTCATTTTTTCGACGATCTGAGCCTGTCTGGCGGCAAAAAACTGCCGCCGCCGGGTTCAGTTTGCAGCGGTTTTGCCGATACCCAAGGGGCTGGAGAACAAGTTTTTCCGCAACCCCTCAAGTTTGCAAAGCTGCTGTCGATACGACAGATAAGCACAAGTTAGGCGAGATGTTTTCGCCAAGATTTTTGTAAAGCCGGTCACTTTGTGACAGTGCATGCCAACTATTTAAAGGGGTTCCCATGGTCTCATCCATCAGCTCATATTCGGCCAGCCAGATCCGTCAGATCGATATTCCGACATTTGCAACGGCCGATGTCGCTGCGCTTTCGGCCAGCCAGATCAGGGAACTCACCACCAGCCAGATCAGCCAGATGTCAAGCGCTCAAATTGGCGCCATCGAAACGGCCGATTTTGTTCAGCTGACCGGCAAACAAATCAGCGCCTTTGATCCCTCTAATTTCAGGGATGGCTTGCTGACTTACGACAAAAACAAACTGCAAGCCATCACCGGCAGCCAGTTGGCTAATCTGACCACCGCGCAACTGGCGGCCTTCACGACCGATCATGCTGCAGCGCTGGACGCACGCGACATGGGCACTTTGTCGGCGAACCAGCTCAACGCCTTGTCCACCACAGTGGTAGCGTCACTGAGCAGCGGTCAATTGCAAGGCCTCAAAGCAGAGCAAATTGGGGGCTTGAGCAGCACACAGCTCAATGCCATGAGCAGCAGTCAAATTCAGAGCTTGAGCAATGCCCAGCTCAAAGGTCTGACCAGCAGCCAACTGGGCAGTTTGTCCACCAGCAACCTTCAATCGCTGACCACTGGGCAGTTCCAGGGGTTGATAGCCGCACAACTCAATGGTTTGAGCAGCACTCAGGTGCAGTCACTCGAATCAGCCGATTTGGTCGCCATCAAGGGCACCACCATGGGGGCCCTGGGCACGACCCAGATCAAGGCCCTCAGCTCGGTCCAGGTGCAAAACCTGACCGCTCAGCAGCTCAAAGGCTTGAGCGCAGACCAAATCAAGGCCATCGACACGGTCGACATCGCTGCGCTCAGCACCGGCCAAATTACACAATTCAAGCAAGACCAAATCGGTCAACTCACCACCGACCAGGTCAAGGCCCTCGGCACCCAGCAGATCCAGGCATTGGAAGCCGCCCAAGTTCGCGGCTTGACCACCTCACAAATGTCGGTGCTGAGCACTGACCAACTGTCTGCTTTGACCACCGCGCAGGCCAAAACGCTGAGTGCCACCCAAGTCAACGCCCTGAGCAGCACCCAGATTGCAAGCATCCAAACCGCTGATATCGCAGCCCTTGCCGGCACAACAACATCAGGCCTTTCGACCGCCTCGGTCAAGGGCTTGAGTTCAACACAAGTGGCATCACTCAATGCCAGCCAGTTGCGCAGCCTCAGTGCGACCCAGCTCAATGCTTTGGACACCGTTGATCTGGCCAATATGAGCACCAGCCAATTGGTGCAGCTCACAGCTGACCAGGTAGCTGGGCTCAGCACCGGTCAGCTCGATGCGATGACCACCGCCCAATTCAGTGCTTTGGATGCGCGACAGGTTAGTGGCATGACCACGGCCCAAGTGGCTTCTTTGTCCACCGGCAAACTCGCTTCGCTAACCACCACCCAGGTTAAGCAAATGAGCGCGGAGCAGCTCAATGCGATCAGCACCGCCAACATTGGCGCCATCCAGACCGCAGACATTGCCGCGATTTCGGGTGCCGCGGCTAGCAAACTGTCCACTACTTTTGTGCAGGCCCTCACCTCGGACCAGGTTAAGGCACTGGACAAGACACAATTGGCTGGCATGACCAGCGTGCAGCTGCAGGCTTTGGAAACGGGTGATTTGGCCAAAATGAGCTCAGCACAGCTGGGTAATTTGCGTGCCGACCAACTGGGACAAATCACCACTGCCCAGCTCAACAACCTGACCACCAGCCAACTGCAAAGCATTAATGCCAAACAATTAGGCGGCCTGACCACGGCGCAAATGGGCTCGCTGACGACTGCCAATTTGGCGGCACTGAGTGGCGATCAATTCAAGGCTTTCTCGGCCACCCAGCTCAATGCACTCACTTCTGTCCAAGTAGCAGGACTGACCTCGACTGCCGTTTCTTCTATCAACGAAGGCGCATTCTCCAAACTGTCGACCGCGACTCTCCAGGCTCTGACCACCGGGCAGGTCAGCCACCTAACCAACAAGCAAATCCAGTCGATGAGCAGCAGCCAGCTCAATGGCTTGGCAACGGACGACCTGGTCAAGTTAGGCACATCACAAATCGCAGCTTTGTCGGCCAGCCAGATTAAATCTCTGTCGACCACCCAGCTCAACAGCCTAACCACCACCCAGTTTGCCTCGCTGTCGGCCATTCAGGTGGGGGGCTTGTCCACCACTCAAATGGCCAGCCTGTCGACGGATCTCGTCAAGGCACTGACCACAGGCCAAGCCGCTGGTTTGACGGCGACCCAACTCAACGGCTTGACGACAGCGCAAATCGGCAGCATGGACACCGCCGATGTGGCCGCGCTCAACGCCTCGGCCCTGAGCAAATTGTCCACGGCCAATGTGGGCGCCCTGAGCAGCGACCAGGTCAAAGCTCTAGGCAACCAGCAGCTCCAATCGCTGAGCACAGCTCAACTGGTGGCCATGGGTGACGATGTCACCGAACTCAACACCACCCAACTCAGCGGCCTCAAAGCCAGCCAGATCAGTGGCTTGACCACCGCCCAACTCGACGGCCTGGACACAGCCCAACTGCGCTCGCTCACCGGCTCTCAAGTGGCGGCCATAACCACAGCGCAGTTTGCAGCTCTCGGAAGTGATGACCTGAACAGCCTGACAACCAGCCAGTTCAGCTCGATCACAGCAGACCAGCTCAATGCCCGCAGTTCGATCGCATCGTTGACCACCGAAGATCTTGTTGCTCTGAACGCCGATACCGTGGCCGGACTGAAAACTGCCGCCATCCAGGCTTTGACGACAAGCCAGGTGACACAGCTCAGTGCCACCCAAATCAAAGCACTGACCACCGATCAGCTCAATGCCATGAAGCAAGCTGACATTGAAAAACTGACTACAAGCCAGGTGGCGGCACTCAAGGCCGATCAAGTGGGTGGCCTCAGCACCACACAACTGAGCCGCTTAAACACAGCCCAAGTCAACGCCCTCAGTGGTGCACACATCTCGCGTTTGTCCACCGACAGCGTGAAGTCCCTGTCCAGTGATCAAGTAAGAGCCATCAACGTGACCGCGCTGCGCTCGCTGACAGCCGACCAAATCAATGCCCTGGACACCGCCGACCTCGCGGTTATGGGCACCGCCCAGGTGGCCGGTCTGCGCTCCGACCAGCTGCAAGGCATGACCACGACTCAGCTCAATGTACTGACCACCACTCAAGTTCGCGCTTTATCAGACTCGCAGCTTGGCAGCTTGACAACCGCGCAGGTTTCTAGCCTGAAGACCGATGCCATCGCCACGCTCAACTCAGAGCAAGTATCTGGCCTCAAGGTGGAGCAACTTGGAGCGCTGAGCACCGACCAAATCAGCAAGATCAGTTCCACTGCCATTGCTGGCTTGAGCGGCGGCCAGATTGGCAGCTTGTCAACCGACAAGTTGGCTGCTTTGACTACAGGTCAAGCGCAATCCTTGACCAATACCCAAATCCGGGCTTTGACCACGGGGCAGATGGCGGGTTTGAGCACAGCCTCGCTGGCAGCTTTGACCACCACTCAGATCGGCTCTCTCAATGCCGACCAGCTCAATGCCTTGTCGACCACACAATTGGTATCACTCGAGTCCGCGGACATCGCGGCACTCGACGCCCGCATTATCAGCACCCTGAGTACGGGCAATGTGGCGGCCCTCACCTCCGGCCAAGTGAAAGCTTTGGATTCGACTCAGATCAAAGCCCTGACCACTGCGCAGCTCAATGCACTGGACACCGCCGACGTGGCCGCCATGGGCACCAGCCAAATCCAGGCCCTGAGTTCCAGCCAAGTGGCCAGCCTGTCTACTGACCGGGTCACCGCCCTGACTTCGGGTCAGATCCAGGCGCTGACCAGCACGCAGGTAGCTGGCCTCACCACGGGCCAAGTCGCTAGCTTGACCACCAGCCAGGTCGAGGCCTTGACGACCTCGCAAATCCAGGCTCTGGGCAGCAGCCAGATTGCCGCTATGTCGAGCAGCCAGATTTCGGCCATCCAGACCGCCGACCTGGCAAGCCTGACCACTGGACAAATCACCGGTTTGACCACCAACGTGATCCAGTCACTGACCACCTCTCAAGTGGCAGGCTTAAGCACAGCCCAGTTCAGCGCCCTGACCAACACCCAGCTGAACGCGCTGAGCAGCACACAGGTGCAGGCCATCGAAACAGCCGATGTGGCCTCATTGACCAGCGCACAAGTCAGTGGTCTGACCACCAGCTCTGTCGCAGCGCTGACCTCCGTCCAAGTCAATGCACTGGGCTCTTCTCAGTTGCAAGCCCTGAGCTCGGCCCAGCTCAACGCGCTGGATACAGCCGACGTGGCAGTCATGGGTACCAGCCAGATTCAGGCTTTGACCTCCAGCCAAGTGGCCGGCCTGTCTACGGACCGGATCACCGCGCTGACTTCGGGCCAGATACAGGCCCTGTCCAGCTCGCAGATCGCAGGCCTCACCACGGGCCAGGTTGCCAGCTTGACCACGAGCCAGATCGAAGCCTTGACGACCGCACAAATCCAGGCCTTGGGCACCAACCAGATCGCCTCGATGTCCAGCACCCAGATTGCGGCCATCCAGACAGCCGACCTGGCCAGCCTGACCACCGGACAAATATCCGGCTTAACCACCGGCGTCATTCAGTCGCTGAGCTCCGCGCAAGTGGCGGCACTGGGCACCGCCCAGGTCAGTACCTTAGGTACGACCCAGCTCAACGCCCTGAGCAGCGCCCAAGTGCAGGCCATCGAAACGGCGGATGTAGCAGCCCTGACCAGCGCACAAGTCAGTGGGCTTTCTACCAGTGGCGTCGCCGCACTGACATCGAGTCAGGTCAACGCACTGAGCTCGGTTCAATTGCAAGCCTTGAGCTCGGCCCAGCTCAATGCACTGGACACAGCCGATGTGGCCGCCATGGGTACAAGCCAAATTCAGGCATTAACAACCACCCAGTTGTCACAAGTCCAAACCGACAAAATTGCCGCATTGACCACTTCACAAGTGGCGGCCTTGACCACCGGCCAAGTGGCGTCTTTGACCACCTCACAAGTGGCGGCCATGGACAGCGCACAAGTCAAGACACTGAGTACCGCCCAAGTGCAAACACTCAGCAGCGCGCAGCTCAATGCCTTGAGTGCCGCTAACGTTCAGGCACTGGACACAGTTGACATTGCCGCACTGACAACAGCACAGTTGTCCAAGTTGTCCACAAGCAATGTGGCTGCACTCACCTCTGCGCAAGTCAAGGCGCTGAGCAGTGACCAGCTGCAATCCCTCAGCAGCGCCCAGATCAATGCGCTGGACGCCGCCGATGTGACCGCCATGGGCACCGACCAGATTGCAGCTCTGAGCACTGCCCAGATCAGCAAGTTGAGCAACGCCAATGTGGAAGCGCTGGGGACAGCCCAAGTGGCCGCCCTCACCTCAAACCAGGTCTCTGTATTGACAACCAGCCAGCTGGCTGTGGTCAGTGACGCTCAATTCACTGCCATGGGCACCAGCCAACTGGCAGGTCTGACTTCTGGCCAGTTCGCCGCCCTGAGCGAAAGCCAGGTGCAGGCCATGTCTTCTGCCGAGGTCGCAGCTTTGAGCACGGCCCAAGTAGCTTCCATGGGCAGTGGTGCTGTCTCCTTGATGAGCACTGCACAGATCCAGGCTCTGAGCACGGCACAAGTCACCAGCTTGACCACCGCGCAGCTGAATGCCTTGAGCGAAGAGCAGATTCAAGCCTTGGACACAGCAGATGTAGCGGCCTTGACCACAAGCCAATTGGCCGGCCTGAGCAATACCAAGATGACCGACTTGAGCTCTGCGCAGGTTAAGGCATTGACCACCAGCCAATTGCCGGTGCTGGGCACTGCGCAAATCAACGCTCTGGACGCCAACGACATTAGTGCCATGAGCACCAGCCAGATCGCCTCGCTGTCGACCCTGCAAGTTAGCAAGTTGAGCAATGCCTCACTGGAAGCATTGACCACCTCGCAAGTGGCAGGCATGACCACCTCGCAGGTGGCTGCTTTGGGCAGCGCCCAGATCGCCGTGCTGACACCCGACCAAGTGGGCGCATTGGGCACCAGCCAGCTGCAAAGCCTGCAGTCGGCCCAGTTTGCTGCCATGAACGAGGACCAGATCACGGCCATTGGCACAGACGTCTCTGCCTTGACCACCGCCCAAGTGAGTACCTTGGCCACTGCCCCCCTGCAATTGTTGAGCACGGGTCAGATCCAGGCTTTGACCAGCACACAAGTCAAAGCTTTGAGCACGGACCAACTCAATGCCTTGACGCAAGACCAGATTAGCGCCTTGCAAACTGCCGACTTGACCAGTTTGACCACCGGCCAGATCAGCGGGCTGAGCAGCACCCAGCTGCAGGCTTTGAGCTCGGGCCAGATCCAGTCTTTGACCGACACGCAACTGCAAGCCTTGAGCACTGCGCAGTTGAACAATCTGGAGCCTGAGGACTTTGCCCAGTTGACCACGGGCCAAATCAGCAAACTGACCACATTGCAAGTCAGCAAACTGTCTGACACCATGCTGCAGAGCTTGACCACCGCCCAAGTGTCCAATCTGGACGATGACCAGGTTGCGGTCTTGACCACAGCCCAAATTGCTACATTGAGCGTAGAGCAAGTGGGCGCCATGACCAGCACACAAGTCAAAGCCATGGGCACAGCGCAGCTCAATGCGATGAACGCTGACCAAGTGGCCGCTCTGGGCACGGAAGACGTGGCGGCCATTTCGGCGTCCAATCTGTCGGCCTTGAGCACCGCGGTGATCCAGTCCCTAACTTCCAGCCAGGTGGTCAACCTGACCAACACCCAGCTGAAAGCACTGAGCGCAGATCAACTCACCGCGCTGGATGTGGGTGATGTGGAAGGTTTGAGCACAACCCAAATCAACCAGCTGAGCGTGACGCAGATTTCAACTCTGAGCACCGCGTTCCTGGATGCTTTGACCACTGACCAGTTTGGTGCACTGACAGCAACACAGTTCACCGCACTGGGCTCAGCCCAGGTCAGTAGCTTGACAGACACCAAAGTGGCCGCCATGACCTCGAGCCAGATCCGAGTATTGGCAGCCGATGAACTCAATGCCATGAGTTCGGTCCAGATTGCCGCCATCGAAACGGCCGATTTGGTGGCCTTGAGTGGCACACAAATCACCGGCTTGGACACCAACTTTGTCCAGGCTTTGACGAGCGACCAAGTCAGTTCGCTGACTGTCAGCCAGCTCAAGGGCTTGTCGGCTGACCAGCTCAACGCGCTTGACACCGCCGATTTGGCGGCCATTGCCACCGACAAGATCACTTCACTGTCGGCAACGCAAATCGGAGGCCTCAACACGACCCAACTGAATGCCTTGAGCACCAGCCAGGTTGAAGTCTTGACGGCAAGTCAGGTCAAGGGGCTGACCACAGCGCAAATGGCGAGCCTGAACACCGATGCCTTGGTGGCCCTGAACACCACACAAGTGGACGCCTTGTTGGCTTCGCAGCTGAGTGCATTGGACAGCAGCCAAATTGCAGCGCTGGAAACCGGTGATATTGCATCCATCGACGTTTACCAAGTGGCCAGCTTGACCACCGGCTTCATCGACGGGTTGAGCACAGGCCAGGTGGAGGCATTGTCAGCGGCACAAGTCGGCAAGTTGACATCCGCGCAGTTTGCCACCTTGGGTACGGACGATCTGGCCGCCCTGACGACTGCCCAAATGGCCACAGTGACGGCAACCCAGATCAACGGTCTGAGCTCTGATCAGATCCAAGCGCTGGAAACTGCTGATCTGCAAAGCCTGCGTGCAAGCCAGATCTCGACGTTGACAACCGATGCGATCAACGCATTGAGCACAGCGCAGACACAAGCTTTGACCACCGCTCAAATTGCCAAGATCACGGCAACGCAGCTTGACAATCTGGTTGGAACCAAGGCTACGGCAGACATTGCGGCCTTGTTCACATCGGCACAGGTGGGTACCACAGACGCACCGGCTGTGTTGAGCGCAACGCAGCTGTCTCAACTGACCACTGACCAGATTGCAGCTTTGCGCACTGACGCTTAACCGGCAATCCACGCCACCACAAGTGGCACGTGAATTGCTTATCTGACGATAACCCCACACCGGCAACCGTTTGCCGGTGTGGCAAGTCAGGAGCAATTCATGTCATCAGCTGCATTACAGTCGCCGACCTCTTATGGTTTGCCCGAGTTTCCACTCAACCTCGAGTTGGATCCTCCTTCCCCCGTCAAGGTCCGTGAATGGGTGGCTGAGCTCTTCGAGCAAAACCACCTGTCTTTGGCCATCGCCTTGGCCGAGGCCGGGCTGGCCCTCTACCCCGACAGCGAAGACGTTTTGGTCATCGCGGCCCTGGTGTCAGAAGTCCAACAAGACTGGGCCCATTCTCGCGAACTGCTCGAACACCTGATCAAAGTCCAGGCCGGCAACACACCGCCCCAAGTCTGGCACCACCTCGCCCGCGTTCTGCGGTGCGAAGGCAACACCCAACGCGCACTCTCTGTGGCCCAACAAGCCCTGCGCCAGCACCCATCCTCGATGGACCTTCAGCAATTTGTGGCTGAGATGCTGCCCTCATCGCTCCATCTGAAAAAAACCGGAACCGCCGGCGCTTGACGGGTTTCCGTCGTTCACCCAGTTTCCACCAAGCAAACAACTGGCACGCATTGTGCTTACCAGTAAAAACAAGCCGATGCGGCAATGAATAGCCGTCAGTCAGACAAGTTAGCCTAAAACCAGGAGTCACTCCACCATGTCAGTCATCAATACCAACATCAAGTCATTGATTTCGCAAAATGCGCTGACCCGCAACGGACGCGATGTGGCCAACGCCATGCAGCAACTGTCCACGGGCAAGCGCATCAACTCGGCAGCAGACGATGCGGCGGGCCTGGCCATCAGCAACAAGATGACCTCCCAAATTCGGGGTCTGAACCAGGCTGTGCGCAACGCCAATGACGGTATTTCGATGCTGCAAACGGCCGAAGGCGCGACACAAGAGATCACCAACATGCTCCAGCGCATGCGTGAACTGGCCGTTCAGGCAGCCAACGACACCTACAGCGACACGGACCGGGACGCCCTGGACAAAGAAAGGGTGGAACTGGAAGAGGAAATCACGCGGATTGCCAAAAACACCAAGTGGAACAACATGGCGTTTCTGGACAATGCCGGTGTGACCAAATCATTCCAAGTGGGCATTGCCAACAACGAAGACTCGACGATTGCCGTGCAATTTGTCGACTTGACGGCATCGGGCCTCGATGTTGTGGGTCTGGATGTCTCCAGCCACGTCGCCTCTCAGTCGGCCCTGGACAAAATCGACACGGCCATTGCCGATGTGGATGATTTCCGAGCCAATGTGGGTGCCAAAATCAACCGGCTGAACTTCGCCATTGATAACTTGACGAATATCTCGATCAACACCTCGGCTTCCCGCAGCCGCATCGAAGACGCTGACTTTGCCAAGGCCAGCAGCGAATTGGCACGCACACAAATCATCCAACAGGCGGCCACAGCCGTGCTGGCGCAAGCCAACACAGACCAACAGTCTGTGCTCAAACTCCTGCAGGGCTAAACTGACGTCGTTAATTTGAGTGACACATGAAAGCTTCCACCAATGCGTCTTTGCCGCCGACTGCAATTCCAGCAGAAACGCGCGGGCCCGATTGCTGGAAATGTGAATACTTAAAGATGACTTATTTGCGTGCTGCGCCGTACAGCTGCAATTTGATGGGCTTCAGGTCCAGGTGGCTCCCCTCTTTGGAGGTGCTCAGAGCCGACGGAGAATTCTGCAGAGGCTTCACACCCAAAGCCACAAAGCCATTGAGACCCACGATCAACATCCGAGCTTGACTGGATTTCAAGCCCCGAACCAGCCACTCAACGCCTCCCCATCTTTGCAATTTGTGAAATGACTCAAGCAGAAACCAACAAATTGCAATGGAAGTCAGATCCGCTTCTCATGGGCAAAAAGCACAAAGCTGCCTTTGCTCAAACATCTTGGGATCAATCCAAAGAACGAAAATTTGGCTCTTGGACGCCTGAAAGTAACGCCAAGCACGGCGAGGAACTTTTTCAGAGCGACCTGCCCCAATCCGCGCCCACCGATCCATCGGCGCAATCGGGCGACCAGGCCCAGACCTCTGACACCAACTCTGGTGACTCTTCTGCCACGGAATCGGTCCACCACAGCCACTCCCCCAACGGCAGCGCCCTACCCCCATCGCCCGTGTCGAGTGCACCAGTTGTTTTGACCGAACTGAACGAGCAACAGATCAGAATTGCCCGCCAACAGGGCTATGTTCAGGGCCTCAAAGACGGCATGGCCAAAACTTTGCACGATCTGGAGACGGAACGCGCCAAAGAAAGAGAGCTGATTCAAACCATCACCAGCGAATTGGCCGCGCTGCAAAATGATGCCACCCGCCAATTTGAGCCCCTCAGAAAACTGTCATTGCACATTGCAGAGCAACTGGTGCGGGGTGAATTGTCAACCTCAGGCGAGGCGGTGGAGCGTTTGGTCAAAGCCTGTGTGGCCGACTTGAATGGCCAGGAAAATGGCATCAACGTGTCGCTCAACCCCAGTGATCTGGAGCGGGTTCAGCCCTTGCTCAAAAACAACGAGCCCCCGTTGCATTTGCAGCCTGACATGTCCTTGCGGCCAGGCAGCGTGCGGGTGCGCTGCAACGACACGGTGATCGAGGACCTGATCGACCACAGACTGGAAGGCCTGGCAAGGCAACTGCTTTCCGAGCCCGATCCGTGGCTCAAGAATGCGTCAAGACTGACCGGCTCCCAAGTGGAATCGGTGCCGTCGTCTTTCGCAGAACGCAAGAAAACGGCGATTGACCCAGAAATTGACGATGTGATGGAAAAAGCGCCCATCTCAACCGCTCAAGACATTGAAGAGGTGCAGACACCTGTACCGACACCTTTGCCGACAGAAGAAGCTGCAGCGCCAGAAACCACAGCGCAAGAAGCACCTGCTGCGATGGAAGAACCTGCACCAATAGCCCCTGCTGCAACCGAACCAGCTCCCGCCAACCCTGAAGGCGATCAAGCGTATCTGTAACGATGGGCAGCCATCTGCAACGCTGTCAATCTTCCGTCTGGGCCTGTCGACTTTCCGGTTTCTATAAATATATTTAAAGTATTCATTTAAAAATAATTAAATCATTTTAAGGTTCATAAATTTCTGGCACGAGGGTTGCTTTACACATTGAAACGAAATGTGAGGCCACTCTGTGAAGCCAACTGCTGCATCTACCCCTCTGGCCCTTTGGCTGGACCCTGAAACACCGCTGAGCCCCGAGCACAGCCAAGCCCTGCACAACAGTGGCTGGGCTTTGATGCCCATCCACACGCTGGACATGTTGTTGTCACAAGCGGCCGATGCTGCCATCGTGGTTCTGCACCTGGGTGTTGACATGACACGACTGAAGGCGGTGCAGCAACTGCTGCAAGAGGCAGGCCTGAGTCTGCCTGTGGTGGCACGCGTTGACCGACATGAATTGGAGTTGGCCGTGGAAGCGAGCCGTTGTGGCGCCATGGCCGTGCTGGCCAGCGACGATGTGCGCCCCGCCTCTTGGTTGCGTCTGCACAACCACCTGAGCCCCAACCCTGCACGCCCCACCGTTCAACCCATGCGCAGCGTGGTGTTTGTGGACCCGGCCAGCCAGCACCTGCTGGCATTGGCCAAAAAAGTGGCGCAAGCCGAAGTCACCGCCTTGCTGGTGGGCCCCACGGGTTCGGGCAAAGAAGTGCTGGCGCGTGTGTTGCACGAAGCCTCGGGCCGAGCCCGCGGCCCCTTTGTGGCACTCAACTGCGCGGCCATGCCAGACAACCTGATCGAAGACATGTTGTTTGGTCATGAAAAAGGCGCTTTCACGGGCGCCCACCGCGAACAAAAAGGCCTGTTCGAGCAGGCCCAGGGTGGCACCTTGTTTCTGGATGAAATTGGCGAAATGCCCATGCATCTGCAAAGCAAATTGTTGCGCGTGCTGCAAGAGCGCCAGCTCACTCGCCTGGGCGGTCAAGCCACCATCCAATTGAATGTGCGCATCGTGGCGGCCACCAACAAAGACCTCAAGAAAGCCATTGTGGAGCGCGAGTTCCGCGAGGACTTGTATTACCGCATCGCCACCTTCCGTATGCGTTTGCTGCCCCTGTGTGAGCGCCCTGGCGACATCATTCCGCTGGCCATGCAATGCCTGCTGCAGCATGACAACAAGCCCTGGCAACTGCACCCACATGCGCAGGCCCAGTTGATGCAATACCCCTGGCCCGGCAATGTGCGCGAGTTGGAAAATGTGATGCGCCGTGCCATGGTGCTGTGCACCGACCATGTGGTGACCCCCGCGCACCTGATGTTTGACGATTGGTTGACAAGCGCTGTCGTGATCCCAGCTACATCACACAGCACGCCCCACGAAGCCTTTGTGGCGTCGCGGACTGTCGACATGGAAGACATGAGCCATAACGCTTGCGCCACCCGAAGCGATGGTGAGCACCCCAGCGTTGGCACCCCAGAAAACGCGCCAGCTGATGAAGCCCCTGCCTGGACAGCCATGGCCAATCGCTCAACCAACGCCACCTGGACCGTGCCCACCCCAGTGGCTGCGCCCAGCGCCACCGACCTGCAAAGCGCGGCCCGCATGAACGAACACCAAGTGATCATGGCCACGCTGGCCGCAACGCCCAGCAAAACCGAGGCCGCCAAACGCCTGGGCATCAGCCCCCGCACCTTGCGATACAAGCTGGCCCAGTTGCGTGAGCACGGTCTGAGCATGGCCAACGCCTACTGATGGAGCCTCGCATGATCGACAAAGCCATCTCTCCTGCCAGCATCCAGTCGATGCTGCAAACCTTGCGCAGCCACCAGGCCCAAGCCTCGGGACCGATGCAGGGCCTGCCCAGCACGGCGGACGCCATCGGCGGCGCTGGCGGCGCGGGCAAAACCGGGTTTTCTGAATTGGTGTCGGGCGCCCTGGGGCAAGTCAACCAGTTGCAAGTGCAATCTTCTGAGATGCGCAACGCCTTTGACCGCGGCGAAGACATCGCCCTGACCGATGTGGTGCTGGGCATGCAGAAATCGTCCTTGGCTTTCGAGGCCACCTTGCAGGTGCGCAACAAAGTGCTCAAGGCCTACGAAGACATCTTGAACATGCCTGTCTGATCCACCGAACTGAAGAAGAACAACCATGGCTACAGCAAGCGCAGCAATGAACACAGGCATGATCACCATGCCTTCGGGCGGTGACAACACCCCAGCCACCGTCGGGGGCAACTCCACGGCGGTGGCCACCACGGCAACGGGAAACCCTGGCGGCAATGGGGCAGGCAACGGTGCAGCCACGGGCACAGGCCTGAGCCCCTGGAGCACCAAGGGCCTTTCTGAGTCCTTCAGCACCATGGTCAACCAACCCTCGGTCCGCCGAGTTTTGCCGCTGATCGTGATGCTCATCGTGTTGGTCATTTTTGGACTGACCTATTCCTGGATGAACGTGACGCCTTATCGTCCCGTGATGCCTGGTTTGCAAGAGGCCGACCAGCAAAAAGCGTACGAAACGCTCAAGACCGCGAACTTCAACCCCAAGATCGACCCGGCCACCGGCCAACTCACCGTTCCCAGCCCGCGCTTTCATGAGGCCCGCATCTTATTGGCCTCGCAAGGTTTGCCCAAGGCAGGCGCCACCGGCCTGGACGGTCTGAAAGAGCAGTCCTCCATGACCACCAGCCAGTTCATGGAGCAAGTGAAAGTGAATGCGGCCATGGAGCAGGAGCTGGCCCGCAGCATCATGCAAATTGGCAGCGTGCAAAGTGCCCGTGTCCATCTGGCCACGCCCAAGCAAAGCGTTTTTGTGCGCGACCGCACGCCCCCCAAAGCCTCCGTGGTGTTGGCACCCTACCCTGGCCGCGCCGTGTCGGCTTCGCAGGTGCAGGCCATCGTGCATTTGGTCTCGTCCAGCGTGCCTTACTTGGCCCCAGACCATGTCACCGTGGTCGACAACGTGGGCAAGCTGATGACGGAATCGGCCACTGAGCAAAAGCTTGGCCTGACATCTGCACAAGAGCAGCACAAGCAGCACCTAGAAGAGGTCTACCGCGGCCGGATCATGCAGATCCTGTCGCCGATGGTGGGCGAAGCCAATGTGCGCTCACAAGTGAACTTGTCGCTGGATTTCACTCAGATCGAAAGCACCACCGAAGACTTTGACAACAAAGACAAAGGCCCACGCACCCGTTCGGAAGTGTTGGCCGAAGACCGCGCTGCCAACCGTGCCGCTGAAGGCATTCCGGGCGCACTGGCCAACAGCCCTCCAGCCGATCCCACCACCAGCAACAACACCCAGGTGGATGCCAACAAAGGCCAAGGCGAATCGGGCAGCAAACTCAGCAGCCGATCGACCCGCAACTTTGAACTCGACCGCACCGTTCGCCATGTGCGCAACGCCAGCGGTGGTGTGATGAAAGTCAGTGTGGCGGTGGTCGTGAACGAGCGCCCTGCTCCACCTCCTGCCAAAGACGCGCCTGCGGTGCCCAACGCCCCCACCAGCGTGCCCTACACCCCCCAAGAGCTGGACCAAATGCTGCAGGTGGTGCGTGGTGTGGTGGGCTTTGACCCCCAACGGGGTGACAACGTGTCGGTGGTACCGGCCAAGTTTGAACCCATTGCCAACATGGAAACCATTCCGTGGTACCTCGAAGATGCGGTGCAGACCGCCATCAAGAGCGGCTTGGTGGCCATCAGCTTCATCGTATTCATGCTGATCGTGGTACGCCCCATCATGCGCAACATCTACGAATCGAATGCCGCCACCCAGGAACAGGCCAAGGCCGCACTCAGCGATGGCGAATTGAGCGAAGACGACATGCGCATGATTCAGATTGGCGAAGGCGACAGCCTGCAAGAGATCAAGGCCAAGCTCAAGCCCAAGAAGTCGAGCATCTCGATGGACATGCTGGACACCGCCAACACCTACGACGACAAGGTGGCCCTCATCCGAATGCTGGTGGCCGAAGACTCAGGCCGTGTGGCCAACGTGCTCAAGGGCATGATCAAGGTCAACTGAAGCAGATCAAGGAAATAACCACATGGCTACCGCTAAACCAGACGACAAAGACGCCAAGAACGACAAGGACGCGGCGGCCGCGCCTGCCGGCAATGTGCCCGTCCCGATGACCGAAGAATTGGCCCGGGAACTGGCCGAGTTGACCGGTACCCAACGCGCAGCGGTGTTGATGCTGCTGCTCGGTGAGCAACAGGCCTCCGAAATCATCCGCTTCATGAACCCCAAAGAAGTCCAGTCTCTGGGTGCGGCGATGGTCTCGGTCTCGGACTTGTCCCAAGAGGCGGTGAACATCGTTCTGGACGAGTTCGTGACCTTGCTGAAGAAACAAACCAGCCTGGGTCTGGGCACTGGCGACTACGTTGAGAAAGTGCTCAAACGTGCCCTGGGTGACGACAAGGCGGCCTCGGTGCTCAGCCGCATCATGCCGGGCCAAGGCAGCAAGGGCCTGGAAATTTTGAAGTGGATGGATGCACGCTCGATTGCCGAGATGATCCGAGGCGAACACCCGCAGGTGGTGGCCATCATTTTGTCGGTGCTCGAATACACCGTAGCGGCCGACGTGCTGAACTTTTTGCCAGGCGAGTCGCGCCCGGAAATCATCCAGCGTATTGCCAGCTTGGAGACGGTGCAACCGTCGGCCATGGAAGAGTTGGAACAAATCATGATGAAGCAGTTCGCCACGAACTCCTCGTCCAAATCGTCCAGCTTCGGTGGTGTCAAGGCCGCGGCCCAGATCATGAACTCGGTCAAGGTCGAGCTGGAAGGCTCCATCATGGCCGGTCTGTCGCAGATCGACGCCGACTTGATGCAGCGCATCCAGGACAACATGTTCACCTTCGAGAACCTGGTGAGTGTCGACAACCGAGGCATCCAAGCCATCATGCGCACGGCCGAGCCCGACCTGTTGATGGTGGCCTTGAAAGGCGCACCCGATTACGTCAAAGACAAATTCTTGGACAACATGTCTGCGCGTGCCCGCGTCATGTTTGTCGACGACATGGAGGCCAAAGGCCCTCTGCGCATCACCGAAGTGGAAGAAGCCCAGAAGAACGTCATGCGCCTGGCACGCAAGCTGTCCGATGCGGGCGAGCTGGTGCTGGCTGGAGGCGGCGATGGCTTCGTTTAAACCCATGAGCTCTGGTGCCCGTGACGGGATCGCCTCATGAATTTTGATGCCGAAGTCGGTCAACTGGTCGCCAATCTGCACGCACCTACCCCCCAACGCAGCGGCACTCTGGCACGCTTGGTGGGCATGCGGCTTGAGACGCGCGGCCTGATGGCGCCTTTGGGCGCTTGCTGCGAAGTGGTGGGCCAATTTGGCCACCGCGTCGAAGCCGAGGTGGTGGGCTTCAACGATTCAACGCTTTACCTTTTGCCCTTCACCGAGCCCCAGGGCATTGGGCCGGGCGCCAGAGTCAGTGTGCTCAGCCACACCTCGCAAGTGGCATTGGGCCCCGAACTTTTAGGCCGAATCCTGGACGGCCGAGGCTTGCCACTGGACGGCAAACCGGCCCCCCAATGCAGTGATGTGCTCAGCCTGCAGGGGCGGCCGATCAACCCCATGGAACGCGGCCCCATCAAGGAGGTGCTGGACGTGGGCGTCAAAGCCATCAACGGCATGCTGACGATTGGCAGGGGCCAACGCTTGGGCTTGGTCGCAGGCTCGGGTGTTGGCAAAAGCGTGCTGCTGGGGATGATGACCCGCTTCACCGAAGCCGATGTGGTGGTCATTGGCCTGATTGGCGAACGCGGCCGTGAGGTGCAAGCGTTCATCGAGGAATCCTTGGGCCCGGTCGGTCTGGCCAAGTCGGTGTTGATTGCCGCACCCGCCAACGAGTCGCCCGTGTTGCGCCTCAAAGCCACCCACATGACCCACGTCATTGCCGAATACTTTCGCGACCAAGGCAAAAACGTTTTGATGCTGGTGGACAGCCTGACCCGCGTGGCGCACGCCCAACGCGAAATTGGTCTGGCCGTGGGCGAGCCGCCTACCGCCAAGGGCTACCCCCCCTCGGTGTTTGCGCTGTTGCCCAACCTGATTGAACGCGCTGGTGTGGGCCGCCACGGCGTGGGCTCCATCACCGCCATTTACACCGTGCTGGCCGAAGGCGACGACGCCAACGACCCGATTGTGGACATCGCCCGCGCCTCGCTCGACGGACAAGTGATGCTGTCGCGAAAACTGGCCGATGCTGCGCACTACCCCGCGATTGACCTCAATGGCTCGATTTCGCGCGTCATGCAGAACCTGCTCTCGCCCGAAGACCACAAGCTGGCCAACCGTTTTCGCAGGCTGTGGTCGCTGTACCAGCAAAACCAGGACCTGATTCAAGTGGGCGCCTATGAAGCGGGCACCAACCACGAGCTGGACCAGGCCATCCGACTGCGCCCCGCCATGGAAAGCTTTTTGCAGCAAGACATGCACACCAGCTTGGATGCGCAAACCACACGCCACGAAGTTCAAGCCCTGATGGCCCAATAACCCAAGGAAAAATCATGCGTCAAGCGCGAGCCTGCTGGCCTGTACTGGTCAAAAAAGCCAACGACGAAGTCATCCAATTGCAAACCGAATTGGGTCAGGCCCTGGCACGAGTGGACCAACTGCAAGCCAGCCACCAAAGGCTTTGCAATATGTACGACGAATACCGGCTCAAAGAACAACACACCCAAACCGAGGCCTTGGGCATGCAGGCCAGTGTGAACCAACGCCAGTTCATGGTCCAGCTGCTTAACCTGCAGCAGCGTGTGGCGCTGGATTTGAGCAAAGCCCAATCCACCGTGGCGGAATTGCGCAAGAAAAGGATTCTGGCCGACATTGAGCTGCAAAAAATGCAGGCCCTGGAAGAACAAGATCAGCTCGCCGTCAGACGCGACCAGCAAAAACACGAACAACGCCAGTTGGATGAGCTCGGGGTTCGCCAGTTCAACCTGCGCCTGCAGTCTTGAGCGAGCGCCATCGCTTGACCTGGGCTAAACCCTTAGGCATTCGGCCAAGCCAAGGGGCATTTGGGCCTTGGAGGCAGTCCAAAGGGGTCCCATCGGTTCACATGGCGCATTTTTGATTCAAATCAAAAGACATTTTTCGCTTTGCCGTCAGTTACTTATCAAATTCATCAATAACGCCAAGCCGGGCGTTAAAATGACCTCACAAGTCATTGAAAGACCTCTCCATGTTCAAGAATTTCAGCGTTTCGGTCCGGCTGTTGATGTTGGTCATCTGCATCAGTTTGGTTTCCGTGGTGGTCGGGTTCATGGGGCTGAGGGGGATGACTCAGGCCATTGCCAGTTTCAATTTCGTGAACACCGATCATTTGGT
The DNA here is from genome assembly GCF_001412535.1 of Limnohabitans sp. 63ED37-2. Classification (GTDB taxonomy): domain Bacteria; phylum Pseudomonadota; class Gammaproteobacteria; order Burkholderiales; family Burkholderiaceae_C; genus Limnohabitans_A. The sequence goes on from NZ_CP011774.1 coordinate 1,882,723, forward strand.
GCATTTGCGTGACCTGAAAATCATCTCTGACCAATACAGCTTGAACATCGTCGACGCGACGCACAAGGTCCGCTCGGGCCAGCTGTCTTGGGCCGATGCACAAAAGAAATTGGCGCAAGCCCGCAGCACGGTGAAAGAAAAATGGGCCGCACACCCGACCGATGATTTTGTGGGTGAAGAGCTCAAGCTGGTGACCAGCATCGAGGAGGCCTTTGCCAAACTCGAAGAGCCCTTGAACAAATTGCAGAAACTCTTTGAAAAAGAGGATCAAGAAGCCTTGACAGAGTTTGTGGAGAAAGAACTCTACGCAGACATCGACACCGTGGTTGAACAGCTGTCTTTGTTCATCGACGCCCAATTGATCGAAGCCAACAGCGAATTTGAAGCGGCCGAAGCTACCTTTGAATTCAACAGAAACCTGACCATCGGCATCGTGCTGGCGGGCCTGTTGGGCGGCTTGTGGTTGGCTTTGTCCATCATCCGCTCCATCACCCAACCTCTGGCCCAAGTGCAAAAAGTGGTGGGTGACATCGAAAAAACCGGCAACTTCTCTTTGCGCATCGATGTGCAGCAAAGCGATGAAGTGGGCCGCACGGCCAAAGCCATCAACCGCATGATCGACTCGCAGCAATCTGCGGTCACCGAGGTCAACTTGGTGGTCACGGCCTTGGCCGCTGGCAATTTCGGCCCCCGGATCCAAGCCGATCTCAAGGGCGATCTGGCCAACATGAAAGATGCCGTGAACAACTCGGCCGATGCAATCCAGGGCACCACACGCAACCTGGTCGAGTTGATGGCGGCCCTGGAAAATGGCCACTTCTCCACCCGTGTCAATGCCCATGCCCAAGGCGAGTACCAAGCGGCCATGACACAAGCCGCCAATGCCATGCACACCCTGGACAACATGCTGGGCGATGTCACCAGCGTGCTCCAACAAGTGGCCAAAGGCAATCTGACACGCCGGGTTCAAGCCCAGGGCAACGGCGAGTTGGCCCAACTCAAAGACAACATCAACCAATCGTTGGAATCCTTGTCCCGCGCCATGCGGGCCATCAACAGCAACACCCAACAGGTGGCTGCTGCGGCCAACCAGACCAGCCAGGCCATTGGGCAAATCTCTGACGGTGCCCAAAACCAAACCCATGCCATCGCCCAGTTGGCATCCGCCGTTCGGCAGACCAACGACGCGGTGGGCGATGTGTCACGCAACACCACCGTGGCCAGCCAGAAGTCTCAGGAATCGATGAGCATCATGCAAGACGGCATGAAGCAAATGGAACAAATGGTCGAGGTGGTCAGTTCCATCGCTGCCAACTCGGAAAAGATCAACAAGATCACCGAAGTGATCGAAAAGATCGCCAACAAGACCAACTTGCTGTCGCTCAATGCCGCCATTGAAGCGGCACGCGCAGGCGAACATGGCAAAGGCTTCTCGGTGGTTGCCGAAGAGGTGGGCAAATTGGCCGCCAACAGCGCTGAAAGCTCGCAGGAAATCGCGCGACTCGTTCAAGAAGCCGTCGCCGAAACCCAACGCGCCGTGGAAACCGTCAAGCATGTCAACCGCGGCATGCACCAGATCGAACAAGGCTCACGCGAAACCGACACCATGCTGCAAAGAATTTCTTCCGCTTTGGAAGAACAAAGCGCGGCAGTGGAGCAAATCAATTCCAACATTTCGAGCCTCGACGCCATTGCGCGCAGCAACTCTGCCGCCTCCGAAGAGATCACAGCCACGGTCATGGAACTGTCCAAAATCGCAGATTCCACACGCCACGAAGTCAGCAAATTCGAAGTCAACTGATTCGCCTCATCACAATCACCAAAATAACACCATGAAAATCTCCACCCCTTTCCGCGCCGCCAGCTTGATGGCTTTGACCGTTTGTTTGTTCAACTTGCCCGCGCAAGCCGGTCGCCCCTTGGCCGTTGACGACGCCAACGTGAACGACAAAGGCGCTGGACACGTCGAAATTTGGGTGGCCCGCGACAGCGACAAGATCAACACTTGGAATGTGGCCCCTGCTTTTGCGCCTGTTGAGGGTGTCGAAATCGGTGTCAGTTACGCCAAGGCCCGCAAATCCGGCACCGCCGAGCAAGCCATCCAAGCCAAGTGGCGCATCACCCCCAGCCAAGAAAATGGCTGCAACGTGGCCAGCACCTTGGGCACTGTGCATGAAAAAGGTGTGGGCAACAGCCCTTATCTGGTCGGCATTTTGACTTGCAACTCTGCAGCTGGCGCCATTCACGTCAATGTGACACGCCACAACCCCAAAGACGAGAATTCCTTCAACAGCTGGGGCGTGGCCTTTGAGCGGCAGATGGGCAGCATCACGCCACACATCGAAATGTTCGGTGACCAAGGCCAAAAAGCCAGCGTGCAAATGGGCGCCAAGACAGAAATTGCCCAAGGCCTGCAACTCGATGCCACCATCGGACGTGACCGCCAAAACCGCGCCAACGTTTTTTCATTGGGCGTCAAACAAGCCTTCTGAGCATTGCGTTCTGCTCCTACCCAGAACCCACCCTAGCGGTGGGTTTTTTTATGCATAAAGAGTTAAATCCAGCCTGAAATTTTATAAAAATTATCATTGCTAGGTCATTCAATCGGTGATAAAAACTGTACCCCACTCACCAATTGAGGTTTTTAATGAAAAATTTGTCAAAAATTCTTTTACCGCTAATTCTGTTTACTTTTGCACAGAATGGCTTGGCCCAAGAACGTGCCACAAAAGAACAAGCGGTTGCGATGGTGGCCAAAGGCATCGCAGCCCTGAAAGCCAACGGGCCGAAGGCCTATGCTGACATGACTGCACCGAGCAAGACATTTGTTGAAAAAGACCTGTATCTGGTGGTTTATGACATGAACGGCAAACCACTTGCACATGGTCAAAATCCCTCACAAGTGGGTAAAAACCTGATCGGTTTGAAAGACCCGGATGGCAAAGAGTTTGTGAAAGAGCGCGTGGAGTTGGCCAAATCCAAGGGCAAGTTCTGGCAAGACTACAAATTCACCGATCCACTGACCAAGACCGTACAGCCCAAGCAAATGTATTGCGAGAAGTATGAAGAAGTCGTGGTTTGCGGCGGTATTTACAAATAACCGAGCCCCTTTCCTGGAATACCCAGGCGATTTGCGCAGATTCAGCGCAAATCGCTTTACCAAATTACCGACATGTTCAAACAATTTTCTTCCCTGGGCATCGCTCTGAAAATCATGGTGGCCCCGGCCATCATTTCTTGTCTATTGCTGATTTTCGGTTTGTACAGCCACTGGAACATGTCAGTGACACAAAGCCAAATTGAAGAACTCAACCAGGCCACACAAGCGGAGCGCTCTGCACAAGAGCTGCAGTCCATCATCCACCAAACACATGCCTCGGTGTACCGCAGTTTTTCGATGATTGCGATGAAGCAACCGGACCAGGCCAAAGAATTGATGACCCAACGCCTGCAGGCGGTGGACGAGATGATCCGGATGTATGACGCCGATGAAGAGCTCAAAAAAGACATTCAGATCGAGCCCGTCAAGACCTATTTCACGAACGCCGCCGAAGCTTTTGACGCTGCCCTGTCCGACCCCAATCTGGGTGCGATGATGATGCAATCTGCAGACGACAGCTACGACAAAACCATCACGATGCTGCAAGGTGTCACGTCGGTCAGCCGCATCAAGGCCAACAACGCCAACGACCAATTTCTCCAGAACCTCGAATTCATGAAGCGCACCCAATCCTTGGTGCTTTTGGTGGCTGTGGCTTTGGGTTTGTTTGTGGCTTATCTGGCGGGCAAACGCATTGCAAAGCCCTTGCTCTTGATGAAGGAAAAGCTGGTCGAAATTGCCAATACCGGACGCTTTGAGCAGCGCATTGCGGTCATGTCCAGAGACGAAGTAGGCCAGACGGCTGAAGCGGCCAATGCGCTCATGGGCAACCTGCAAAGCAGTTTCCAGTCGGTCAACTCAGCCCTCAAAGGTTTAGCGGCTGGCGAGTTTGAAGCTAAGATCGACACCCGCTTGCAGGGTGACCTAGGCGACATGATGCTGGCGGTTCAATCCACGGTCGAAAGCGTTCGTAACACCATGAACGGTTTGGACCAGATGATGAGCGCCATGAGCCACGGCAATTTTTCTGGCGACATGGACATTCAGGCGCAGGGCGCTTACAAACGCACAGCCAACCAGGCCCAAACCACCATTGTGGCCTTGCGAGATATGCTGGGCGATGTCGGCCGCGTGCTGGACAAGATGGCCAGTGGCGACCTGACAGCCCGAGTCACCGCCCAAGGCGAAGGCGATCTGGCCAAACTCAAAACCAACATCAATAGCACCCTGGAGTCTTTGTCCAAGGCATTTGGTTTGATCCATCACAACGCCCGTCAAGTGGCGGCTGCGGCTTCTCAGTCCAGCCAAGCGATTGGACAAATTTCTGATGGAGCTCAAAATCAAACGCATGCCATCTCTCAAGTTTCGGCAGCGGTTCGACAAACCGCTGAGTCGGTGTCTGATGTCTCTCAGAACACGGAAATCGCCAGTCAAAAGTCGCGTCAATCCGTCACCGTCTTGCGCGATGGTTTGGCCAAAATTGAAAAGATGGTTGAAGTGGTCAACAACATCGCCAGCAATTCGGAAAAGATCAACAAGATCACGGACGTGATTGAAAAGATTGCGAACAAAACCAATCTTTTGTCCCTGAATGCAGCCATCGAAGCCGCCCGTGCTGGCGAACATGGCAAAGGCTTTGCTGTTGTGGCGGACGAGGTGGGCAAACTGGCGGTCAGCAGCGCAGAAAGTTCCAAAGAAATTGCCGCCTTGGTTCAGCAAGCCGTACTCGACACCGTCAAAGCCGTATCAGCGGTCAAAGAGGTCAGCCATGACATGAGCCAGATCGAACTGGGCACACAAGAAACCGATCAGATGTTGATGCGCATTTCTCAGGCATTGGAAGAGCAGAATAACGCCGTGCGCGAAATCAATCAGAACTTGACGAACTTGGACGGCATCTCACGCAGCAATTCCGCCGCCTCAGAAGAAATCACCGCCACGGTGATGGAGTTGTCCAAACTGGCCGATGCAACCCGCCATCAGGCCGAACGCTTCACGGTCTGAGTGAATCAGGAAGCCGTCTAAAACCCACCCTCGCGGTGGGTTTTTTGTGGGCGAAACGCCAAAACCCCATGATTTCCCCTAGGAAAACACATTGCGGACTGACCCATAATCAGAAGAGAAGTTTGTACAAGCACGGGCACTGCCCTTCAGACCGGAGAGACACATGACATCACGACGTTCAGTTTTGACCCAAGGCGCAGCCTTATTGGGTGCCACATCCAGCGGCCTGTTGGTCCCCCAAAGCGCTCTGGCCCAGTCCGGCAAGATCCGTGTGGGCCTGATGCTGCCCTACACCGGCACTTTTGCCCAACTGGGCGTGGCCATTGAGAACGGCGTGCGCATGGCGATCAACGAGCAAGGCGGCAAGTTGGGTGGTCGTGAAATCGAATGGTTCAAGGTGGACGACGAATCCGAGCCCTCCAAAGCCATCGAAAACGCCAACAAGTTGGTCCAACGCGACAAGGTCGATGTGCTGATCGGCACCGTGCACTCGGGTGTACAAATGGGTATTCACCGTGTGGCCCGCGAAAGCGGCGTCATCAACCTGATCCCCAACGCGGGCGTTCACATCGCCACCCGCGCCCAGTGCGCCCCCAACGTGTTCCGCACCAGCTTCTCCAACAGCCAGCCCACCATGGCGCTGGGCGAGGCCATGGTCAAGCGCGGCCACAAAAAGGCGGTCTGGATCACCTGGAAATATGCGGCCGGCGACGAAGCCTTTGAGGGCTTCAAAGAGAGCTACACCAAAGCGGGCGGCACCATCATCAAGGAACTGGGCCTGCCCTTCCCCAACGTTGAATTCCAGGCGCTGCTGACCGAAATCGCTGCGCTCAAGCCTGACGCTGTGGCTTGCTTCTTTGCTGGTGGCGGCGCGGCCAAATTCTTGCGCGACTACGCCGCTGCGGGCCTCAAGGGCAAAATTCCTTTGTATGGCTCGGGTTTCCTGACCGAAGGCGTGCTGGACGCCGCAGGCCCCGCCGCAGACGGCGTTTTGACCACCTTGCACTATGGTGATGGCATCGAGACCAAGCGCAACAAGGAGTTCCGCCTCAATTACGCCAAAACCTTCAAGATGCAACCCGACGTGTATGCCGTGCAAGGCTACGACACCGGCTTGTTGCTGGTGCAAGGCGCCAACGCCGTCAAGGGCGATGTGAGCCAAAAAGCCGCCATGATCAAGGCCATGGAAGTGGCCGTGATCGACAGCCCACGCGGGAAATGGACCATGAGCAAGTCGCACAACCCGGTGCAAGACATCTACCTGCGCGAAGTCTCGAACAAAGAGAACAAAGTGATTGGCGTGGCCGCCAAGGCATTGGCCGATTCTGGCGCGGGTTGCCGCATGTAAACGGCAGGCGTGGGCAGTTGGGGCATTCCCCACGGCCATCCGTTTGCCAGCCGTGCCACGGCGGATCTCGGTCCGCCGTTTTTAATGGCGCTCTCCCTGAAGGGCTTGGGGCCTGCGGCTACCCTCCTCCATTCCAAGTGTGATACCCGATGGACTTTGTGAATTTCTTGATCCAGCTGCTCAACAGCGTCCAGTACGGGCTGCTGCTGTTCATGTTGGCAGCGGGCCTGACGCTGATTTTCGGCATCATGGGCGTGGTGAATTTGGCGCACGGCAGCTTTTACATGCTGGGGGCTTACCTGGCTTGGTCTTTGGCTGCGCAGCTGGGCAGCTTCACACTGGCCATCATCGTGGGCACTGCCTTGTCGGTGGCCTTTGGCCTGCTCATTGAGCGCTTGCTGTTTCGCCACTTCTACCACCGTGACCACTTGGACCAGGTGCTGCTCACGTTCGGTTTGATTTACGTGTTTGAAGAGCTGCGCTCCATGATTTGGGGCGACGATGTGCACGGCCTGCCCGTGCCCGAGTTGTTGGCCGCGTCCATCCCCCTCACCGAAAACCTGTCTTACCCGGTGTACCGCCTGTTCATGTCGGGCGTGTGCCTGGTGCTGGCGCTGGGTCTGTATTTGCTGATTTCCAAAACCCGTTTGGGTATGAAGATCCGTGCCGGAGCCTTCAACCGCGAGATGACCGAATCGCTGGGTGTGAACATCAAGCTCATCCACTCGGTGGTGTTCGCTTTGGGCATTGGCCTGGCCTCGATCGCGGGCATGATCGCCGCGCCTGTGTCCAGCGTCTACCCCAATATGGGCTCACAGGTCTTGATCATGTGCTTTGTGGTGGTGGTCATTGGCGGCATCGGCTCGGTGCGCGGCGCTTTGATCGCCGCCTTGCTGGTGGGCCTGGTCGACACCTTTGGCAAGGTGCTGCTGCCCCAGGCCTCGGGCATGCTGGTGTATGTGCTGATGGCCTTGGTGCTGCTGTACAAACCCGAAGGCCTGTTCAAGCAATGAAAAAGACATCCACATGAGCACGCCCCAAATTCACCTTGAAACCCTGCCGCGCAGCATCCAGCTGCTGATGGTGCTGGGCTTTTTGGCGCTCGCCGCCTTCCCTTTTGTCGGAACCGACTTCTACACGGCCATGGTCGTGCGCATGATGATTTTGGCCATCTTCGCCATGAGCCTTGATTTGCTTCAAGGCGTCACGGGCCTCGTGTCGCTGGGCCATGCCGCTTACTTTGGCTTGGCGGGTTATGTGTTGGCTTTTGTCACGCCGCAAAACGAGCCCATCAGCCTGTACACCAGCTTGCCGCTGGCTGTGGGTGGGTCCGCGCTGGCGGCTTTGGTCATCGGCTTTTTGGTGGTGCGCACGCACGGCATCTACTTCATCATGGTGACCATGGCCTTTGCGCAGATGATTTTTTACATCTTCTTTGACAACAAGGCGCTGGGCGGCTCGGACGGTTTGTTCCTGAACTTCCGCCCCGATGCGGGCATCATCGACCTGGAAAACAAACGCGTGTTTTATTACTTCACGCTGGGCTGTTTGCTGGTGGTGTATGTGTTCTTGCGCCGCCTGCTCTGGAGCCCCTTTGGCCGGGCGCTGTCGGGCATCCGCGTCAACGAGCACCGCATGCGGGCGCTGGGCTTTAACACCTTCAGCCACAAGTTGGCGGCCTTCACACTGGCGGGTGCCTTGGCGGGCCTGGCGGGTTATTTGTTCGCGGCGCAAACCGGTTTTGTGAACCCCGAGCTGATGGGCTTTCACCTCAGTGCACACGCCATCATGATGGTGATTTTGGGCGGCATGGGCAATTTTGCGGGGGCCATTGTGGGCGCCTTCAGCTTTGAGTATTTGCTGCATGTGTTCAAAGACTTGCCCGAGGTGGGCAGCTTCAAAACCGGCAAACACTGGCAGATGTGGATGGGCCTGTTCATCGTGGCGCTGATCATCTTTGCGCCCAAAGGCATTTTGGGCCTGATCAACCGGGCTTTGGGCAGCAAAACGGCCAAGGAGGCGGGTCATGACTGATCGTCAAGTCTTGCTGTCCGCCCGTGGCTTGACCAAGCGCTTTGGCGGCTTGGCGGCTGTGAACGACGTTTCGCTGGATTTGTGGCTCGGCCAGATTCACGCGGTGATTGGCCCCAACGGCGCGGGCAAGTCCACGCTGGCCAACCTGATCTCGGGCGATTTGCCCCCCACCAGCGGCAGCATCACCTTGGGCGAACACCCCATCACCGGCTGGACGCCTGAAAAAATCTCGCGCCACGGCTTGGGGCGCAGCTACCAAAAAACCAACATCTTCACCACCTTCACCGTGTGGGACAACGTGCGCTTGGCCGCGCAGTCGCGTGTGCAGCCCTCGCCCTTCAACCCATTGGGTTGGTTGCAGGCTGCGGCCCGAATGCAAGCCGTGAATGCTCGGGCCGAGCGTGCGATGGAACTGGCGGGGCTGCAAGACCGCCGCCACGCTCAAGCCGGGGCCACCAGCCACGGCGAGCAGCGCCAGCTCGAAATCGCCATGACCTTGGCCACCGAGCCCCGCGTGCTGCTGCTCGACGAGCCGCTGGCGGGCATGGGCCAAGCCGAGGCCGAGCGCATGGTGCAGCTGCTGTTGCGCCTCAAAAAAGAACACGCCATCTTGCTGGTGGAGCACGACATGGACGCCGTGTTCACCCTGGCCGACCACCTCACGGTCATGGTCAACGGGCAAGTGATTGCAAGCGACACGCCTGCTGCTGTGCGTGCCGATACCGGTGTGCAGGCCGCTTACCTGGGCGAGGAACATTGAGATGAGCGACTTGTTGATCCAGGCCCAAGACCTGAACACCTATTACGGCGCGAGCCACATCCTGCGTGGCGTGAACTTTTCTGTCGGCCGAAGCGAGACGATTGGCCTCATGGGCCGCAACGGCATGGGCAAAAGCACCCTGCTCAAAACCCTCATGGGCATCGTGCCGCCGCGCACAGGCACGGTGGACATCAAGGGCCAACGCATGAATGGCCGCCCCACGTTTGAAGTGGCACAACTGGGCATCGCCTACGTGCCCGAAGGCCGGGGTATTTTCGGCAACCTGAGCGTGGTGGAAAACCTGCAAATGGCGGCCCGCCCGGGCACCCAGGGCCAACGCGAGTGGACCTATGAGCGCGTGCTCGAGACCTTCCCGCGCCTCAAAGAACGCCTGGGCCACGGCGGCCAGCAACTGTCGGGCGGCGAGCAGCAAATGCTCACCATCGGCCGGGCGCTCATGACCAACCCCGACGTGCTGATCTTGGACGAAGCCACCGAAGGCCTGGCCCCGCTGATCGCCCGCGACATCTGGCGCATCTGCAGCCTCATCAAAGACAGTGGCATCAGCTCCATCATCGTCGACAAGAACTGGAAACACGTCACCCAGATCACCGACCGCAACATCATCTTGGTCAAAGGTCAGGTGGTTTTCGAAGGCTCGTCACAAATCCTGTTGAATGACCCGAGCGTGCTGGAGCAGCATTTGGGCGTTTGATCGGCTCACAACAAAGGCCGCAACTCCCGCGCTGCCTCCAACAAGAGCGGCAGCCATTGGCGCTGCACGGCGGCGTCACTCAACTGCTCGGCGGTGCCCACCACATTGAGCGCGGCCAGCGTGCGGCCCTGCATGTTGCGCAGCGGCACCGCCAGCGCATGGATGCCCAGCTCGTGGCCATCGCGGGCAAGGCAGTGGTCCGCTTGCCGCACCTGCTCGATCAAGGCTTTGAAACGGGTGGCATTGACCTCGGTTTGTGGCGTGATGCGGGCCAGCTCGCGGCCCTTGAGCCAAGCAGCGAATTCGGCCTTGGGCAAGCTGGCCAGCAACACCCGCCCGGTGGAGGTGGCATGCGCGGGCAAGCGGGCACCCAGATGCAGGCCGTAGGCCAAGTGCCGCACAGGCTCGGCCACACCTGCGCTGCGGGCCACGATGACACATTCGTCCCCATCCCGCACCACCGCGCTGAAGGCCGCTTGGGTTTGTGCCGCCAAGCGGTTGAGCGTGGGCTGCAAGGTGCGCGGCAGGCGCGAAGTGGCCATGTAGCTGCCCGCCAAACGCAGCACCCGGGCCGATAGCCAGTAATGCGAGCCGTCGGTGTCCAGATAGCCCAGATCCGCCAGGGTGAGCAAATGCCGCCGCGCCGCCGCCCGTGTGATGCCCGTGCGCTGCGCGGCCAGCGTGGCGTTCAGGCGTTGGCGCTCGGTGTCAAAAGCCTCGAGCACGGCCAGCCCTTTGGCCAGACCTTCGATGTAATCTGCTTTGGCAATCGCCATGGGGCTGCTTTCTGAGTTGGGCTCTTGAAGAATTGACCTGATTGCTCAGGTTTGACTTGGGTCATTTTGCGCGATCATCGCACAAATTCATCTTTCATCGTACAAACTTCATCACCGCAGCCCGACACCCACATGCCCACCTCTTAAGCTTGCCAACATTGCATTGACCGACTTCAGGAGACACCCATTATGAGCACCACCCGCACCCAAGTGGCCATTGTTGGCGCAGGCCCTTCTGGCTTGCTGCTGGGCCAATTGCTGTTCAAAGCGGGCATCGACGCCATCATCGTCGAGCGCCAAAGCCCCGACTACGTGCTCTCGCGCATCCGGGCGGGTGTGTTGGAGCAAGTGACCATGGACCTGCTGGATGAAGCGGGTGTGGGCCAGCGCATGCACAAAGAAGGTTTGGTGCACACGGGCTTTGACCTGTTGTTCAAAGGCGCACGCCACCGCATCGACATGGACCACCTCACAGGCGGCAAAAAAGTCATTGTGTATGGCCAAACCGAAGTCACCCGCGACCTGATGGACACCCGCCAAGCCGAAGGTCTGCCCACGGTCTACGAAGCAGGTAACGTGCAGGTGCACGACTTTGACAGCCAAAAACCCCGCGTGACCTACGAGAAAAATGGCCAACTGCACACCATCGAGTGCGACTTCATCGCAGGCTGCGACGGCTTTCATGGTGTGTGCCGCGCCAGTGCCCCCAAAAACGCGATCAAAGAATACGAGAAGGTTTACCCCTTCGGCTGGCTGGGCGTGTTGTCTGACACACCGCCCGTGCACCACGAGCTGATTTACGCCAACAGCACCCGCGGCTTTGCCTTGTGCTCACAGCGCAGCGCCACGCGCAGCCGCTACTACCTGCAGGTGCCCACCACCGACAAGGTCGAGCAGTGGTCGGACGACGCTTTCTGGGCCGAGTTGCGCAACCGTCTGGACCCCGAAGCCCGCGAACATTTGGTGACGGGCCCGAGCATTGAAAAAAGCATCGCCCCACTGCGCAGCTTTGTGACCGAGCCGATGCGCTTTGGCCGCATGTTCTTGGCGGGCGACGCCGCGCACATCGTGCCGCCCACGGGCGCCAAAGGCCTGAACCTGGCCGCCACCGACGTCAAGTACCTGTCCACCGCATTCATCGAGTTTTATGCCGACCAAACCGAGGCGGGCATCGACGCGTATTCAGAGCGCTGCCTGCGCCGCGTTTGGCGTGCAGAGCGGTTCAGCTGGTGGTTCACCAGTTTGATGCACCATTTCCCAGAAAACGGCGACATCGGCCAGAAGTTCCAAGATGCAGAACTCGACTACCTGATCCACAGCGAAGCCGGCTCACGCACCATGGCAGAAAACTATGTGGGCTTGCCGCTGAATTTTGGCGAGTGAGTTCGCGAGCCTCAGGCCGCTTGACGAGCCTTCCACGCCCCGAACATGGCGATCAGGCCCGGCACGATGATCAAGGCCCAGATGATTTTGGACAGGTGTTGCTGCACGATGGGCAGGTTGCCAAACAGGTAACCCACCAGCGTCAGGCCCACCACCCAGATGAAACCACCCACCACGTTGAACAGGGTGAACTTGCTGCGTGTCATCTCGGCCACACCCGCCACAAAGGGCACAAAGGTCCGGATAAATGGCATGAACCTGGCCAAGATGATGGTGATGCCGCCGTATTTTTCGTAAAACGCATGGGCCTGGTCAAAGCCCCTTCGGCTGAAAAATCGGGACTCTTCCCACTGGAACACCCGGGGGCCAAAGTAACGCCCGATCGTGTAGTTGGTCTGGTCGCCCAAAATGGCCGCAGCCAGCAACAAACCCATGACCAGTGGCAGGTTCATCAAGCCCGCCCCGCACATGGCACCCACGATGAAGAGCAGTGAGTCGCCCGGCAAAAACGGCATGACCACCACGCCGGTTTCCACAAAGATGATGAGAAACAGCAGCGCATACACCCAGGCCCCGTGCTGTGCCACAAAGGCCTCCAGATAACGGTCAACGTGGAGGATGAAATCAATGAGTTGCAAAAGAATGTCCATCCCCCGATTATCCCCGCCCCAAGCACCCCAGCTCAGCCCCTAAAATCGGGCAGTGAGCTTTGAAAAAACCCCGGCCCCCGCGCGCCGCCCCATCCGCGAACTCCCCGATGAACTGATCAGCCAGATCGCCGCAGGCGAGGTGGTGGAGCGCCCCGCCTCTGTCGTGCGCGAGTTGGTGGACAACGCCATGGACGCGGGCGCACGCAGCATCACGCTGCGCCTGATGGGCGGCGGCACACGGCTGATTTCGGTGGAAGACGACGGCGGCGGCATTGCCCCAGACGAGCTGGCCACGGCCCTCAAGCGCCACGCCACCAGCAAGATCGGCAACCTGGATGAGCTCGAGTCGGTCATGACCATGGGCTTTCGGGGTGAGGCACTCGCCGCCATCAACTCGGTGTCCGAACTCACCCTGCTCTCGCGCATGGACGGCCAGGCCAACGCTTTTGCGCTGGACGGCCGCACCGGAGAAATTCGCCCCGCCGCCCGCGCCGTGGGCACCACGGTGGAGGTGAAAGAACTGTTTTTCTCGACGCCAGCCCGCCGCAAATTTTTGAAAAGCGACAGCACCGAGCTGGCGCACTGCATTGAAGCTGTGCGCCGCCACGCCTTGGCCCGCCCCGATGTGGGTTTTGCCATCTGGCACGAAGGCAAGCTGGTCGAACAGTGGCGCGTGCACCCCGGCGCTGCAGGCCTGGAACAACGACTGGCCGATGTGCTGGGCGAGGAGTTCGTGGCGCAATCTATCGCGGTGGAATACAACGCCGGGCCGCTCAAAGTGATGGGCCGCGCAGGGCTCCCCGACGCCGCCCGCTCTCGGCCCGACCACCAATTTGCTTATGTGAACGGCCGTTTTGTGCGCGACAAAGTGGTCATGCACGGCGCCCGCAGCGCTTACGAAGACGTGCTGCACGGCCACAAGCAACCCGCCTACGCCTTGTTCATGCAGATCGACCCGACGCTGGTTGATGTGAACGTGCACCCCACCAAGATCGAGGTGCGCTTCAGGGACAGCCGCGCCGTACACCAAACGGTGCGCCACGCACTCGAAAACGCCTTGGCCGCGCCCCGGTCGCATAACTTGTCTGATGATGCTGCGAACAGCGCCAACGAATTGGCGCTGAAAAACGGCACTGCCCCCAAAGCCTTGCCCGAATCGGCCGCATGGACCCAGGGCGGCATGGCGTTTGATCGCCCGGGCCCGTCCAGCTTCAGCGCCCCTGCCTACAAACCCGCCGATTTTTTGCGCCCCCGTGCCGATGGTGACCGCGCCATGGCAGACCTCAAGGCGCTGTGGAACCCACCCGAGCGCAACGAAGACCTGAGCGCACAAGAGCGCCCTGCGCCCGCTTGGCCAGAAGCTGCCCGCCAGCCCACGGCGCCCGCCGAAGCACCTGCCGAAACAAGGGCCAGCCCCACCGCCACATGGCCTGAGCCCGCCCGTTTGCCAGAAGGCGATTGGCCGCTGGGCCGCGCCATTGCGCAGTTGCACGGTGTCTACATCCTGGCCGAAAACAAACAAGGTCTGGTGGTGGTGGACATGCACGCCGCCCACGAGCGCATCGTTTACGAGCGCCTGAAAAACCAGCTCAACGCTGCCGATGGCGAAGGTCCCCGCATCACCAGCCAACCCCTGCTGATCCCGGCCACCTTTGCCGCCACCCCAACCGAAGTGGCCACCGCCGAGGCTTGCGCCGAGGCGTTGGAGCAACTCGGCTTGGAAATCTCACCCCTGTCGGCCAAAACCCTTGCTGTTCGTGCCGTGCCCACCAGCCTGGCCCAAGGCGATGCGGTGGAACTGGCCCGCAGCGTGCTGGCCGAGTTGGCCCAACACGATGCCAGCACGGTGGTGCAACGTGCCCAAAACGAGATCCTGGCGACCATGGCCTGTCACGGCGCGGTGCGTGCGAACCGCCGACTGACCCTGGACGAGATGAACGGCTTGCTGCGTCAAATGGAAGAGACCGAACGCTCCGACCAGTGCAACCACGGTCGCCCTACCTGGCGTCAGATGACGATGCGGGATCTGGATGCGCTGTTTTTGCGGGGTCGGTGATGTCAGGGCAAACTGTCACTCGAGCTCTTTGGTGCCTTGAATCCGAGCCAGGTGAGCCCGCCGCGCGGTCTCGCTCATACTCGCTTCGCTCGCCAAATCGCGAGCTCCGCGCGGCGGGCTCCCCTGGCTCTGCCTCTGTGGTGAAGCGCTCTAAAACACTGGCAACTTTGAATAACCACCCAGCGCTGGGCGGGGCCGGTGTGCGGACTGCCCGATTTGGCGAGCGAAGCGAGTATGAGGGCAGCCGTACACCGGCCTCGCCCAGCGCGTTCCTCGAAGTAACCCGCAGAAACGCAGAGCCTCCGTCGGGGGGCAGTGCCCGGACCGCCCGATTTGGCGAGCGAAGCGAGTATGAGGGCGGCCGGGCACTGCCACCCGACGCAGGCTCGGATTAAAGCGAAATAACAGCATGTCGCCCAAACTCATCGTCCTGCTCCTGGCCCTGCTGCTCGGACTGCAACCCGTCACCACCGACCTGTATCTGCCCGCCCTGCCCGCCATCACCGAAGGCTTCGGGGCGAGCATGGGTCAGGCCCAACTCACCCTCACGGCCCTGCTGCTCGCCTTTGGCCTGTCCCAACTGGTCTGGGGCCCACTGTCGGACCGCTTTGGCCGCAAACCCATCTTGTTGTGGGGCATGGGCGCTTATGTGCTGGCCTCGATCGCCTGCGCCTTTGCGCCCAACATGACCTGGCTGGTGGCAGGCCGCGCCCTGCAAGGCGTGGCCATGGGTGCGGGTGTCATGGCCGCACGCGCCGTGGTGCGCGACCTGTATGCCCCGGCTCAAGGGGCCACGGTCATGTCACAAGCCCTCACGGGCTTGGGCATCATCGCCTGCACCTGTGCGCCCATTGGCGGCATCTTGACCGATGCTTTGGGCTGGCGGGTGGCCCTGTTGATGCTGGCCGTGTTTGGGTCCATCACCTTCGGCCTGCTGCTGTGGCGCTTTGAGGAAACCCTGGCCCGACCCAACCCGCACGCCCTGCACTTGCGCAGCCTGCTGCGGGCCAACTGGTTCATCTTGCGCCACCCCACCTTCCGCGCCTGGAACGCGCTGTCCACCGGCTCCTACATGGGCTTGTTCACGTTTTTGGCCTGTTCGGCTTTTGTCTTCACGCGCAGCATGGACTACAGCAAAACAGCCTACGGTTTTTTCATGCTCAGCATGTCGCTGTCCTACATCGTGGGCACCTTCTGGTGCCGTTGGATGCTGCGCCGCACCAGCGTGCACCGCGCGGTGGCCGTGGCGGCCATCTTGACCTTGTCGGGCGGCATCAGCATGGCCGCTCTGGCCTATGCAGGCCAAGGCCAGGACTGGTACGGCGCGGCCAGCGTCATGGGGCCGGTTTACCTCTTCATGCTGGGCCACGGCGTGCACCAGTCCTGTGGGCAAAGCGGCGCGGTCGCGCCCTTCCCCGAGAAGGCCGGGACGGCCTCGGCACTCAACGGCTTTTTGATGATGCTGGGTGCATTTTTCATGGGCAGCTGGCTGGGCACACAAATGCACGAGCCGGTCTTTGCGCTGGCCCACGGCCTGTTGCTGTGGAGCGTGGTCATTGCCCTGGTGGCCTGGACCCTGGTGCAGCGCCACGGACGCGCAGCGCCCCTGCCCGCCCGCGCCTAAATTGCCCGCCATGAACACCCCAGCATCCACCCCCGCCAGCGCCCAGCCCAACCGACCGGTCGATGCCATTGCGCTGGTCGGCCCCACGGCCAGCGGCAAGACGGCGGCGGCCTTGGCTTTGGCGCAGCAGTTACAAAGCCAAGGCGGTGCAGAAATCATCAGCATCGACTCGGCCTTGGTTTACCGGGGCATGGACATTGGCACCGCCAAACCCAGCCGCGAAGAGCTGGCCGCCGTGCCCCACCACCTGATCGACACGCTGGACCCCCTGCAAAGCTACAGCGCTGCCGAATTTTCCAAAGACGCCACCCGGCTCATCCACGACATCCGCGCCCGCGGCAAAACCCCGCTGCTGGTGGGCGGCACCATGCTGTACCTCAAGGCGCTGCTCGAAGGTCTGAACGACATCCCTGCCGCCAACCCCGAGATCCGCGCCCAAATACAAGAAGAAGCCGAGCGCATCGGCTGGCCCGCCTTGCACGCGCGGCTGGCCCAAGTCGACCCGCAGACGGCCGCCCGCCTGGCCCCCGGCGACAGCCAACGCATTGGCCGGGCCCTGGAAGTCTGGACCGCCACGGGCCAAACCCTCACATCCTTTCACCAAAGCGCCAAAGCCCAGGCCCCCGACTGGCACATCCCGGTCATCAATCTGGAGCCCACCGATCGCGCATGGCTGCACCAACGCATCGCCCTGCGCTTTGAGCAGATGATGGCCGCTGGCTTTATGGACGAAGTCAAAGCCCTGCGTGCACGCGGCGACCTACACCCCGACCTGCCATCCATGCGCTGCGTGGGTTACCGCCAGGCTTGGGAAGGGCTCGATAGCCACTGGCCCGAAGCAGACATCTTGGAGCGCGGCATCTTTGCCACGCGCCAACTGGCCAAGCGGCAAATCACCTGGCTGCGCAGCATGCCCGATCGCGTGGTGGTGGCGGCCGATGCGCCCGATGCCCTGCAGCAAGTCCTGCAGGCCGCCGCAACCCACTGGCGCTAATCACCGGTGTCTTTGCGCCGACCGCTTTTGATCTTGGCCTGCATCGCCTTGCCCTCCAACCGCCTTTGCACCGAGCCATAGGTGGGCTTGGTGGCCTTGCGGGGTTTGGGGGGCTTGGCGTACAGGTCCAAGGTTTCGTAAAGCCTGGCCCAAGCGTCCACCCGGTTGGCCTCTTGTGTGCGGTGTTTTTGCGCTTTCAGAATGAAAACACCCTCCAAGGTCAGGCGGCTGTCGCCCGACTGAAGCCACCGCTGCTTCACGTCGTCGGGCAAGGCGGAGCCCGCCACATCAAAGCGCAGCTGAATCGCGCTGGAGACCTTGTTGACGTTTTGCCCGCCCGGGCCTTGCGCCCGAATGGCACTGAGCTCGACTTCGGCGTCGTCGATGTGCAGGGCGTGTTTCATGGTGGTGGCCTGTGGGTGCCCGGTTGCGGTCAAAGGCCACAGTGCTTACTGCAGCGGGCCCTTGAGGTTTTCGGGCACGGGCAAAGGCATGACATCGATGCCTTCGTCGATCAAGGCCTCGGTTTCTTCTCGTGTAGCCTGGCCCCGGATGTTGCGCTCCTCGCGCTCACCGTAGTGGATTTTGCGGGCCTCTTCGGCGAATTGTGTGCCCACATCTTCGGTGTTGGCCATGACGTGGCGCACCATTTTCACCATGGCCGCTTGCAGCTGCTGCAAAGTGTCGGGCGCCACATCGGGCAAGGTGGGTGCTGAGGAGGGCACCTCCACAGCACGAGCCGAAGGTGTACCACCAAGGCCGCCAACACCCGCACCCGCACCCGCACCTGTGGCTGGAGCGCCCTGCGCCGGGGTCGGGTCTGGGGCTGCGCCGTAACCCAAATTCAGGCGCGGCGCCGAGAGCTTTTTGGTGATGTCGCTGTCATTGCAGACCGGGCAGGTGACCAAGCCCTGCGCACGCTGGGTGTCGTAGTCGGCCTGGGAGCCAAACCAGCCTTCGAAGCTGTGGCCCAGGGCGCATTGCAGGTCCAGGACTTTCATGGGGTGGGTGTGCAGAGGGTTTGCCAGTGCAGTGGCCACTGGCCCGATTGCACATTTTGCAACCAAAGCAGACCCGTCAAGGTTTTGGCATCGGTCAACAGCCCCTGCTGGCAAGCAGCCATCAGCTCGGCTGGGCTGGCGGTGAACACATCCAAAAACTCATCGGTGTCCAGCTGACGCTCGCCCAAAGACAGGTCTTTGGCAAACCAGATTTCAATCACCTCGGTCGAATACGCAATCACCGGGTGCAGCACCCCCGCGCGTGCCCACTGCCGGGCTGTGTAGCCGGTTTCTTCGAGCAGCTCGCGCTGGGCGCAGAGCCACGGGTCTTCTCCCGGGTCGAGCTTGCCAGCCGGGAACTCGGTCATCACCAGCCCGACGGGGTAACGGAACTGCCGCTCCATCACCAAGCGCAAACCGTCGGGTGTGTCGAGCATGGGGATGACCATCACCGCTCCAGGGTGCACCACGTATTCGCGGGTCGCCAGGTTTTGGTTGGGCAAGCGCACGGTGTCGCGAAAAGCGTGCAGGAATCGCCCGCGCAAGAGCTCTTCTTGGTTGACCCGGTGTTCGATCAGGTGATCGTCAGACATGCAAACCCGTGTGAGTGCGGCACCGCGCTCAGTGTTTGCGGTGCATCAGGTAGCGGTAAACAAAACCCGGAAAAGCCAGCGTGACGAACATGGTGCCCGTGACCGCATAAAACTCCCAGCCCTGTGGCGCGACTTGGCCGCCATGGTTTTCCATCGCGAGGCCCACACCACCCACCACAAAATACAACACCACCAACTCCATCAAGCGCCAAACCAAAGGCTTGGACACACGCTGGGGCCCCAGCAGCAAGATGCGCTGGTTGAAAAACGGCATGTTCGCGGCCACCAAGGCCAGCAAGATCAACAAACCGATTTGGGTGGAGGTGCTCATGGTGCGGTGTTGAATCGATCAGGCCGCCAGCATACGCACAATCGAATCGGCACACAAAGCCATGAGTGCGCCGGGGAAAATGCCCAGCAACAAAACCAGCAAACCGTTGGTGGACAAGACCAAACGCACATCGAGCGAGGCCGACACGGTGGTGGCGGTGACCGGCTCGTCAAAGTACATGACTTTGACCACACGCAGGTAATAGAAGGCACCGATCAGCGACATGATGACCGCGAAAATGGCCAAACCGATATAGAAGCCCTGCCCAGAAGCCACCAAAGACTGCAGCACCGACAGCTTGGCATAGAAGCCCACCATGGGCGGAATACCGGCCATGGAGAACAGGCAAATGGCCATCACGCCCGCGTACAAGGGGCTGCGCTGGTTCAGACCGGCCAAGTCGGTGATCTCTTCGCTCTCAAAGCCCTGGCGGGCCAGCAGCATGATCACGCCGAAAGCGGCCAAGGTGGTCAACACGTACGACACCATGTAGAACATGGCCGAGCTGTAGGCGTTGGCGGCCAAAGTGGTCTCGCCATTGATCACGCCCGCCACAAAACCCAGCAGCACAAAACCCATTTGAGAGATGGTCGAATAAGCCAGCATGCGCTTGAGGTTGGTCTGGGCAATCGCCGCCAGGTTACCCATCAGCAAGGAGCCAATCGCCAACAAGGCCAACATTTGCTGCCAGTCAAACGCCAGGGGCAACAGGCCCTCGACCAGCAAACGCACAAGAATAGCAAAAGCCGCCAACTTGGGAGCGCCACCAATCATCAAGGTGGCCGCAGTGGGGGCGCCTTGGTAGACGTCGGGAATCCACATGTGAAATGGCACAGCGCCGATCTTGAAGGCCAGACCGGCCACGATGAAGACCAAACCGAACACCAGCACCTGGTGGTTCACCTGACCCGAAGCGATGGCCTTGAGCACGGCCGACAACTCCAGGCTGCCGGTCGCGCCGTACATCATGGACATGCCGTACAGCAAGAAGCCCGAGGCCATGGCGCCCAGCACAAAGTACTTCATGGCCGCT
The DNA here is from genome assembly GCF_001412535.1 of Limnohabitans sp. 63ED37-2. Classification (GTDB taxonomy): domain Bacteria; phylum Pseudomonadota; class Gammaproteobacteria; order Burkholderiales; family Burkholderiaceae_C; genus Limnohabitans_A. The sequence goes on from NZ_CP011774.1 coordinate 1,903,125, forward strand.
TCACTGGCTTGGGTATGGTCGCGGCGCAGGGCCACGAGCGCGTAGCTTGACAGGGTCAACAGCTCCAGGCCCAAATAGATCACGATGAAGTTCTGGCCCGAGATCATCATGCTCATGCCGAGCAAGGCAAATAAGCTGAGGCTGAAAATCTCACCGCCACGCAACATGTCGCGGTCAGCGGCATAGGGGCGTGAATAGACGAGGGTCACCATCACCGCGATGGTGGCAAAGCACTTGAGCCAGTGGCCCATCGGGTCGCTGACCACCATGCGGCCAAAGCCGTACAGGGTCTGGCCCGCATCGGCATACACCGCGTGCAACAAAGCCACACCGCCCAGAGACACCAAGGTCAGCACATAAGTGGCCGTGCGCTTGGTGCTTTTCACGAAGAGGTCGGCCAGCGTCACCACGCAGGCCATGACCAGCAACACGATCTCCGGATACATCGTCATCCAGCTGGAGTTGTCCATCATCTGTGTTCTCTCAATTGTTCTATTCAGGCGAAACGTTCAGGCCCCGGCCGCTCAAGGCAGCTTGGACACGGCCACGTGCTTGAGCAAGTCCATCACCGAAGCATCCATCACGTCGGTGAAAGGTTTGGGGTAAATGCCCATGTAGAGCACGGCCACAGCCAGCAGACTGAGCATCAGGAATTCACGGGCGTTGATGTCGACCAGTCCTTTGACGTCCTCATTGGTCACCGGGCCGAGGTAGACGCGCTTGAACATCCACAAGGTGTAGGCCGCGCCAAAGATCAGGGCCGAAGCGGCCAGCAAGCCGATCCAGAAGTTGGCCTTCACAGCGCCCAAAATCACCATCCACTCGCCCACAAAGCCAGCGGTGCCAGGCAAGCCCGCATTGGCCATGGCAAAGAGCAAGGCAAAGGCAGCGAATTTGGGCATGGTGTTGACCACACCGCCGTAACTGGCGATCTCACGCGAGTGCACCCGGTCGTACAAAACGCCGATGCACAGGAACATGGCGGCCGAGACAAAACCGTGGGCAATCATCTGCACGATGGCGCCGGATACGCCCAGCGGGTTGAAGATGAAAAAGCCCAAAGTCACAAAACCCATGTGCGCCACCGAAGAATAAGCCACCAGCTTCTTCATGTCCTGCTGGACCATGGCGACCAAGCCCACATAGATCACGGCCACCAAGGACAACACAATGATCAACATGCCCCATTCGCGGGCCGCATCAGGGGCGATGGGCATCGAAAAACGCAGGAAGCCATAAGCACCCAGCTTGAGCATGATGGCCGCCAGCACCGCCGAGCCGCCTGTGGGCGCTTCAACGTGGACGTCGGGCAACCAGGTGTGCACCGGCCACATGGGCACCTTCACGGCAAAAGCCGCAAAGAAGGCAAAGAACAACAAGGTCTGCACCGAGCCCGACAGGGGCAGCTTGTGCCAGGTCAAGATGTCGAAGCTGCCGCCCGAAGTCACGTACAAGTAGATCAATGCGATCAGCATCAACAAGGAGCCGAGCAAGGTGTAGAGGAAAAACTTGAAGGCGGCGTAAATCTTGTTCGGTCCACCCCAGATACCAATGATCAGGTACATCGGGATCAGGGTTGCTTCAAAGAAGACATAAAACAAGATGCCGTCGAGCGCACTGAACACACCAATCATCAGACCCGACAGGATCAGGAAGGCGGCCATGTACTGGTTGACTTTGCGGGTGATGACTTCCCAGCCCGCAATGACCACCACCACGTTGATGAAGGCCGTCAGTGGCACCAGCCACAGCGAGATGCCGTCCACACCCAGGTGGTAGTGCACATTGAAGCGCTCGAACCACATGGCTTTTTCGACAAACTGCATGGCCGAAGAGCCGAGCTGAAAGCCCGAAATCAGTGGCAGCGTGACCAAGAAACTGGCGATCGCACCGACGAGGGCCAACCAGCGCACAGCGCCCGCTTGGCTGTCGCGACCAAAGGCCAGCAAGACGACACCGAACGCAATCGGCATCCAGATGGCAAGGCTTAACAATCCCATTTTTATCTCGTCCTCAAAACTGTTAAGCGAGCCAGACGAAATACGTCATCAGCACGAACACACCCAAAATCATCACCAGGGCGTAGTGGTACAGGAAACCCGACTGGAACCAGCGCACAACGCCAGAGACCAGACCCACCACTTTCCAGGAACCGTTCACGAAGAAGCCGTCGATGATGGTGCCGTCTCCCACCTTCCACAGGCCTCGGCCCAGACCACGTGCACCCTTGGCCAGGATGTTTTCGTTGATCCAGTCCATGAAGTACTTCTGCTCCAGCACCACGATGAGGGGGCGCAAGACGCGGGCAAAGAAAGCCGGGACCTTGGGGTTGACCAGGTACATGTACCAAGCGGTCACCACACCGGCCAAAGCCAGCCAGAACGGCGCAGTGCTCAGACCGTGTACAGCCATCGCCACCGGACCGTGGAACAACTGACCCAGTTGCTGCATGGCGGGGTGTTTGGCCGCATCGATGAAGATCACGTCTTTGAAGAATTCGCCGTACAGCATGGGCTGGATGGTCATGAAACCGATCACCACCGAAGGAATCGCCAGCAGCACCAGCGGCACCGTGACGACCCAAGGCGACTCGTGGGGTTTGTCGTGACCATGATCATCGTGCCCATGGTGGTCATCGTGGCCGTGGTGTGCATCCGGGTTCTGGTCGTAACGCTCTGGGCCGTGGAAAACCAAGAAGTACATGCGGAACGAATAGAAGGCCGTCACAAACACACCCGCCAACACCGCGAAATTGGCAAAGCCAGCGGCAGGCAGCGTGCTCAGGTGCACCGCTTCGATGATGCTGTCCTTGGAGTAAAAACCCGAGAACAAAGGCGTACCGATCAAGGCGAGCGAGCCCAGCAGCGACGTGATCCAGGTGATGGGCATGTACTTGCGCACGCCGCCCATGTAGCGGATGTCTTGGTTGTGGTGCATGCCCATGATGACCGAGCCCGCACCCAAGAACAGCAGCGCTTTGAAGAAGGCGTGTGTCATCAGGTGGAACACCGCCACCGAGTAGGCCGATGCGCCCAATGCCACCGTCATGTAACCGAGCTGCGACAAGGTGGAGTAAGCCACCACACGCTTGATGTCGTTTTGGATGATCCCCAAGAAGCCCATGAACAAGGCCGTGATCGAGCCGATCACCATCATGAAGTTGAGCGCCGAGTCGGACAACTCAAACAACGGCGACATGCGGGCCACCATGAAGATACCAGCCGTCACCATGGTCGCGGCGTGGATCAGGGCGGAGATGGGTGTAGGGCCTTCCATGGAGTCGGGCAGCCACACGTGCAGCGGGAACTGTGCAGACTTGCCCATGGCACCGATAAAGAGGCAAATGCAGATCACGGTGATCAGCATGGCGTCCATGCCAAAGATGTACCAAGGGAAATCGATCTTGGCCAGCTCACCCGCTTTGGCGAACAGCTCGGTGTAGTTGAGTGTGCCGGTGTATGCAGCGATCAGGCCAATGCCGATGATGAAGCCAAAGTCACCCACACGGTTGACCAAGAAGGCCTTCATGTTGGCGAAAATCGCGGTTGGTTTGTTGTACCAAAATCCGATCAACAGGTACGACACCAAGCCCACCGCTTCCCAGCCAAAAAACAGCTGCAGCAAGTTGTTGCTCATCACCAGCATCAGCATGGCGAAGGTGAACAGCGAGATGTAGGCAAAAAAGCGGTTGTAGCCTTCGTCCTCTTCCATGTAGCCGATGGTGTAAATGTGCACCATGAGCGACACGAAGGTCACGACACACATCATCATGGCCGTGAGGCTGTCGATCATGAAACCGACTTCCATCTTCAGGCCACCGACCACCATCCAGGTGTAGATGCTCTCGTTGAAGCTGGCGCCAGCAATCACCTTGCTGAGCGTCATGGCCGACAAGATGAAGGCCACGAGCACGCCCAGGATGGTGAAACTGTGCGAGAGACGGCGGCCAATCCAGTTGCCACCAAATTGGGTGCCCCAAATACCGGCCAGCAAAGAGCCCACCAGCGGGGCCAGGGGGATGGCCAGCAGTGTGCTGGCGTTGAGGGTCTGACTCATATTCTTGTTAACCCTTGAGCGAATTGAGTTCGTCCACGTTGATGTTGTTCTGGTTGCGGAACAACAGCACCAAGATGGCCAAGCCAATGGCCGATTCGGCCGCGGCCACCGTGAGGATGAAGAAGACGAACACTTGCCCGTGCATGTCGCCCAGGTAGTGCGAGAAGGCCACAAAGTTCATGTTCACAGCCAACAGCATCAACTCGATGGCCATGAGCAAAACAATCAGGTTCTTGCGGTTCAAGAAGATGCCGATCACGGCCAATGCAAACAGCATCGCGCCGAGCGACAAAAAGTGTCCCAGGGTCAGTGTCATCATTTCTTCACCTCTTCAGCGGCTGCTTCAGTGGGCGCAACAGGGGCAGGCGCTGCTTGGGTTGGGGCCATCTTGACCACTTGCATGCGGTCAGCCGCACGCACACGGACCTGAATGGACGGGTCAATCGCCTTGCTGTCCTTGCGCTCACGCAGGGTCAGGGCAATCGCCGCGATCATGGCCACCAACAAAATGGCTGCCGCGATCTGGATGGGCATCAGGTATTCGGTGTACAACAAAATGCCCAGAGCCTTGGCGTTGTCCACCTGTACAGCGCCCGTGCCCATGGCGGGTGCTTCGGACATGCGAAAACCCGACAGCAACACAGCGGCCATTTCGAGGGCCACGACGGCCCCCAAGGTGGCTGCCAGCGGGAAGTTTTTCCAGAAGCCTTTACGCACGGTGTCGATGCCAATGTCCAGCATCATCACCACGAACAAGAACAACACCATCACCGCGCCCAGGTACACCAGCACCAGCAAGATGGCCAGGAATTCGGCATTGAGCAAGAACCACACCGCCGAGGCCTGCGAGAAAGCCAGCATGAGGTACAGCACCGCGTGCACAGGGTTGCGTGCGGTGACCACCCGGAAGGCTGCAAACAGCAGCACCACCGAGAAGAGGTAGAAGAAACCGGTCTTGACGTCCATAGGTCTGTCTTTTTAAGTGTTCAGGACTGGGCTGCGTTCAACGGTAAGGAGCGTCAGCGGCCTTGGCAGCTGCGATCTCTTTTTCGTAACGGTCGCCCACGGCCAGCAACATGTCCTTGGTGAAGTACAAGTCACCGCGTTTTTCGCCGTGGTATTCAAAAATGTGGGTCTCAACGATCGAGTCCACCGGGCAGCTTTCTTCGCAAAAGCCGCAGAAGATGCACTTGGTCAGGTCGATGTCGTAACGCGTGGTGCGGCGCGAGCCGTCTTCGCGCTGGCCCGCCTCGATGGTGATGGCCATCGCGGGACACACGGCTTCGCAGAGTTTGCAGGCGATGCAGCGCTCTTCACCGTTGTCGTAACGGCGCAGGGCATGCAGGCCACGAAAACGCGGCGACAGCGGGGTTTTTTCTTCCGGGAACTGCACCGTCACCTTGCGGGCAAATGCATAACGTCCGGTCAGGGCCATGCCCTTGAACAACTCCACGAGCATGAAGCTCTTGAGGAAGTCCTTGATCGAAAAAGAGGAAGCAGTCATTGTTGTCATGGTCATTCACCGATCAAAGCCAGATGTTCCATGGCGAGTGCAACCACACGCCCACCACCAACAACCACACCAAGGTGACCGGGATGAAAATCTTCCAGCCCAAACGCATGATCTGGTCATAACGGAAGCGCGGGAATGTGGCGCGAATCCAGATGAACATGGACACGACCAAGAAGGTCTTGAGGCCCAGCCAGATCCAGCCGGGAATGGCGTTGAACAAGGCGTGGTCGATGGGCGACAACCAGCCGCCCAAGAACATGATCACGGCCAAGATGGACACCAGCCACATGCTGGCGTATTCGGCCAAGAAGAAGATGGCAAAGCCCATGCCCGAGTACTCGACCATGTGACCGGCCACGATCTCGGCTTCGCCTTCGACCACGTCAAAGGGGTGGCGGTTGGTTTCGGCCACACCAGAGATCAGGTAGACCAAGAAAATAGGCAGTAGCGGCAGCCAGTTCCAAGACAGGAAGCTCAGACCCATGTCGGCAGCAGCGCCTTTTCCTTGCGCCAGAACGATTTCAGTCAGGTTCATGCTGCCCGAGACCATCAAGACCACCAGGAAGCAAAAGCCCATCGCGATCTCGTAGCTCACCATCTGGGCCGATGCACGCAGCGCGCCCAAGAAAGCGTATTTGGAGTTGGAGGCCCAACCCGCAATGATCACACCATACACCTCGATCGAGGTGATCGCCATCACCAGCATCAAACCGGCGTTGATGTTGGTCAGTGCCACTTCGGGTCCAAAAGGAATCACCACCCAGGCGGCCAGAGCAGGCATGATCGCCATGATCGGGCCGAGGCGGAACAAGCCCATGCTGGCCGCTGTCGGGTTGATCAACTCTTTGGTGAGCAGCTTGAGGGCATCGGCAATCGGCTGCAACAAACCCATGGGGCCCACGCGGTTGGGGCCATGGCGCACTTGCATGAAGCCCAAGAGCTTGCGCTCCCACAGCGTCAGGTAAGCCACCGCACCCATCAGCGGCGCGAGGATGGCCACGATCTTGAGCAAGATCCAAAGCACTGGCCACACCAAAGTGGCCCACCAGCTGGCGGCCACCAGGTTCAGGCCGCCGTTGTACAGAGCGTCAATCATGGGGTCACCTCCTGACGGGCGTCAGCGGTCAGCTGCAGTGACGGCGCACGGCGCACGATGCCATCGAGCTGGTAAATCGAAGCGACCGACGGCGCAGGTGTGGTGGTCCCGCTCAGGTTGATCGCAGACCGTGTGGCGCTGGACGCCACCAAGGGCTGGGCCGTGGCACGGGCCAAGACGTCTTGCGATGTCTCGAAGGACACACCCGGGATGTCGAGCAAGTTGGCCAGCACGCGCAGCACCTTCCAGGCGGGGCGGGTTTCAGCCAAAGGCTTGACCACGGCGTGGAAGCTTTGCAAGCGGCCTTCGGCGTTGACAAAACTGCCCGAGGTTTCGGTGAACGGCGCAATCGGCAGCAGCACGTCACTGAAAGCCATGTTGGCCTTGAACGGGCTGAGCGTGACCACCATCTCGGCCTGGCCCAAGGCTTTGGCCGCAGCAGCGCCTGCTGCGCTGTCGAACTCGGGTTCGGTGTTGAGCAAGACAGCGGCTTTGAGGCCACCGGCCAACATCTGGCCTGCGTGCTTGCCACCGGTTTGTGGTTGTGCACCCACCCACTGAGCGCCCACGGTGTTGGCCGCTTCGGTCAGGTAACCCACGCTGGCACCGGTGTGCTCGCCAATCCAGTTGGCCAAGGCCAAAAGGGTCGAAGCATTGCCATGGTGTGCAGCGGCATTGCCCAACAACAGGGCTTTACGCTCGCCACCCAAGAGGGACTTGGCCATGGCTTGGACTGCGGCAGACGCGGTGCCTGCGCATGGGGCTGGCACGCCCTTTTCGGCGGCAATGGCCACAGCCAGATCGGCCAGGGTTTGCGCCCAGGCAAAAGCATCGGTCACGACCGCGTTGGCCACAGGCATGGCCCACGCATCGGCGTGGCTGAAAGCCGCAGGCGATGTGATGACGTTCAGCTGAGCGCCGTAACGCACGGCCTGGCGCACGCGCAGTGCAAACAGCGGATGGTCTTTGCGCAGGTTGGAGCCCACGACCAGCACGCGCTGCAAAGTGGACAGCGATGCGATGGACGTGCCCAAGGTGCGCACACCTTCAGCCGCGCCAAACTCGGCGTTGCGCAGACGGTAATCAATGTTGTCTGAACCCAGGCCGCGCATCAAGGCGCCAGCCAGGTACAACTCTTCCACGGTGCTGTGCGGGCTGACCAAAGCGCCGATGCTGTTGGCACCATGGTCACGCTGGATGTTGCGCAGGCCATTGGCCACGTATTCGAGGGCGGTCTGCCAATCAACGGTCTTCCACTCGCCGCCCTGCTTGAGCATGGGCTGGGTCAGGCGCTCGGCGCTGTTCAAGGCTTCGTAAGAGAAACGGTCGCGGTCAGCAATCCAGCACTCGTTGACGTCTTCATTTTCCAGGGGCACGACACGCATGACCTGGTTGTTCTTGACCTGCACAATCAGGTTGGCACCTGACGAATCGTGCGCCGCCACCGACTTGCGGCGCGACAGCTCCCAAGTGCGGGCGTGGTAGCGGAAAGGCTTGCTGGTCAGAGCACCCACTGGGCAGATGTCGATCATGTTGCCCGACAACTCGGAATCGATCGTCTGGCCCAAGAAGGTTTCGATTTCGGCGTGCTCGCCACGGTGGGACATGCCCAGCTCCATGGCACCGGCCACTTCCTGGCCAAAGCGCACGCAACGTGTGCAGTGGATGCAGCGGCTCATCTCTTCCATGCTGATGAGCGGACCGACTTCTTTGTGGAAGACCACGCGCTTTTCTTCTTCGTAGCGCGAGGTGCTGCCGCCATAACCAACGGCCAGGTCTTGCAACTGGCACTCACCGCCTTGGTCGCAAATGGGGCAGTCCAGCGGGTGGTTGATCAGCAAAAACTCCATGACCGACTTTTGTGCAGCAATGGCGCGGTCGCTCTTGGTGCGCACGATCATGCCTTGTGTCACGGGCGTCGCGCAGGCGGGCATGGGCTTGGGGGCCTTCTCGACCTCCACCAGGCACATGCGGCAGTTGGCTGCGATCGAGAGTTTCTTGTGGTAGCAGAAATGGGGAATGTAGGTGCCCGCTTTTTCGGCGGCATGCATGACCATGCTGCCCTCGGCAACTTCCACTTTCTGACCGTCGAGTTCTATTTCAACCATGGGTCTTCACCGCTGTTGCATCGGCGCCGACCATGGAGGTCTTGTGCTCGATGAGGTGTACAAATTCGTGACGGAAATGCTTGAGCATGCCGCGCACTGGCATGGCCGCTGCATCACCCAAGGCGCAAATCGTGCGGCCCATGATGTTGCCCGCCACGCTGTCGAGCATGTCGATGTCGCTGGCACGGCCCTGGCCGTGCTCAATGCGGTCCACCATGCGCCAGAGCCAGCCTGTGCCTTCACGGCAAGGGGTGCACTGGCCGCAGGACTCGTGCGAATAAAAGTAAGACAAACGCGCCAAGGCCTTGACCATGCAACGTGTCTCGTCCATGACGATCACCGCGCCCGAACCCAACATCGAACCGCCCTCTTTGGCGATGCTGTCGTAGTCCATGGTGAGCTTCATCATCAAATCGGCCGGAATCACGGGCGACGAAGAACCGCCGGGAATCACCGCCTTGAGTTTGCGACCGCCGCGCACACCACCGGCAAGCTCAAGCAGCTTGGCAAACGGTGTGCCCATGGGCACTTCGTAGTTGCCGGGGCGCTCCACGTCACCGCTGACCGAAAAGATCTTGGTGCCACCGTTGTTGGGCTTGCCGCATTCAAGGTAAGCCTGACCACCGTTGCGGATGATCCAAGGCACTGCAGCGAAGGTCTCGGTGTTGTTGATGGTCGTGGGCTTGCCGTACAGGCCAAAGCTGGCGGGGAACGGTGGCTTGAAGCGAGGCTGGCCTTTTTTGCCTTCGAGCGATTCGAGCAAAGCGGTTTCTTCACCGCAGATGTAAGCGCCAAAACCGTGTGACGCGTGCAGCTGAAAGCTGAACGTGCTGCCCAGGATGCTGTTGCCCAAGTAGCCTGCTGCACGGGCTTCTTCCAGAGCTGCCTCAAAGCGCTCATAGGTGTGGAAGATTTCGCCGTGGATGTAGTTGTAACCCACGCTGATGCCCATGGCATAAGCCGCGATGATCATGCCTTCGATCACCGTGTGCGGGTTGTACTCCATGATGTCGCGGTCTTTGCAAGTGCCTGGCTCGCCTTCGTCCGAGTTGCACACCAAATACTTTTGACCGGGGAACTGGCGGGGCATGAAGCTCCACTTCAGGCCCGTGGGGAAACCCGCACCGCCGCGACCACGCAGGCCGGACTCTTTGACGGTAGCAATCACCTGGTCTTGCGTCAGGCCTTCGCCGCCGTCTTTGCCCAGGATTTTGCGCAAGGCCGCGTAGCCGCCACGCGCTTCGTAGTCTTTGATGCCCCAGTTGCGCCCATTGAGGCCCGCATAAATTTGTGGGTTGATGTGGCGGTCATGGAAGCAGGTTTCCACGCCTGTGGCCTGGAACTGGCTCAGAATTTGTTCGACGTTCATCAGGCGGCCTCGGCTTTCTTCAGGCTGTCAACGAGTTGGTCGAGCTTTTCATGGCTCATGAAGCTGCACATGTGGCGGTCGTTCACCAGCAGCACCGGCGCATCGGCGCAAGCGCCTTGGCATTCGCTGGGTTGCAGGGTAAACATGCCGTCAGCAGTCGTCCCGCCGACATTCACGCCCAACTTCTGCTCCAGATGCGCCAGAGCTTGCGCACCACCACGCAACTGGCAAGGCAGGTTGGTGCAAACGTTCAGCTTGAACTTGCCCACCGGCTTTTGGTTGTACATGTTGTAGAAGGTGGTCACTTCGTGCACGGCCATCACGGGCATGCCCAAGACCTCGGCCACGACTTGCTCACTCTCGGGGCTGACCCAACCTTGTTCTTGCTGCACGATCGACAGACAAGCCATGACGGCCGACTGCTTTTGGTCTGCAGGGAACTTGGCCACTTCACGCGCAAAGCGTGCTTTTGTTGACTCAGAGATCATCGGTCAATCTCTCCAAAAACGATGTCCATGGTCCCGATGATCGCGACCGCGTCGGCCAGCATGTGGCCTTTGGCCATTTCATCGAGGGTGGCCAAATGGGCAAAGCCCGGGGCGCGAATTTTGAGGCGGTACGGCTTGTTGGCCCCATCACTCACCATGTAAATGCCGAACTCGCCCTTGGGGTGTTCGACCGCGGCATAAGCCTCGCCCTCGGGCACACGGAAACCTTCAGTGAAGAGCTTGAAGTGGTGGATCAAGTCTTCCATGTTGGACTTCATGCCTTCGCGAGAAGGCGGCGCGATCTTGTGGTTGTCGGTGATGACCGGGCCGGGGTTGGCACGCAACCACTTCACGCACTGCTGGATGATGCGGTTCGATTCGCGCATCTCTTGCACACGCACCAAATAGCGGTCGTAGCTGTCACCGGTCTTGCCCACAGGCACATCGAATTCGACTTGGTCGTAGGCGTCGTAGGGCTGCTTTTTGCGCAGGTCCCAGGCAAAGCCGGAGCCGCGCAGCATGGGGCCAGTCATGCCCAAATTCAGGGCACGCTCGGGAGCCACCACGCCGATGCCCACGGTGCGCTGTTTCCAGATGCGGTTATCGGTCAGCAGGGTTTCGTACTCGTCCACGCACTTGGGAAAGCGCTGGGTGAAGTCGTCAATGAAGTCCAGCAAGGAACCCTTGCGGTTGCTGTTGAGCTGCTCAATCGCCTTGGCGTTCTTGACCTTGCTGACCTTGTACTGGGGCATGCTGTCGGGCAGATCGCGGTACACACCACCGGGCCGGAAGTAAGCCGCGTGCATGCGGGCACCGGACACGGCCTCGTACATGTCAAACAGGTCTTCACGCTCGCGGAAGGTGTAGATCAGGATGGTGGAGCTGCCGCAGTCGTTGCCGTGCGAGCCGAGCCACATGAGGTGGTTCAGGATGCGGGTGATTTCCGAGTACATCACGCGGATGTACTGGGCCCGCATCGGCACTTCCAGGCCCAGCATCTTCTCGATGGCCAGGCAGTAAGCGTGCTCGTTGCACATCATCGAGACATAGTCCAGGCGGTCCATGTAAGGCAGCGACTGGATGTAGGTTTTGTGCTCGGCCAGTTTTTCGGTGGCGCGGTGCAGCAAGCCGATGTGCGGATCAGCGCGTTGCACCACTTCGCCGTCGAGCTCGAGCACCAGGCGCAACACACCGTGTGCAGCCGGGTGCTGAGGGCCAAAGTTCAGGGTGTAATTCTTGATTTCGGCCATATCAGTTCAGGCCTCCGTAGTGTTCTTCACGGATGATGCGTGGCGTGATTTCACGCGGCTCGATGCTCACCGGCTCGTAAATCACGCGCTGACGCTCGGCGTCGTAACGCATTTCAACGTGACCCGACAAGGGGAAGTCCTTGCGGAAGGGGTGACCAATGAAACCGTAATCGGTCAGGATGCGGCGCAGGTCGTTGTGACCTTCAAACACGATGCCGTAGAGGTCAAAAGCTTCGCGCTCATACCAGTTGGCCGAGTTCCAGAGCTCATTGACCGAAGCCACCAAAGGCAAATCATCATCAGGGCACAGCACTTTCACGCGCACACGCTGGTTCAGGCTCACCGACAACAAATGCACGGTGACCCCAAAACGTGGGCCATCGGTGCCCACTTCGCGGTAGGCCGAGTAATCGAGGCCCGCCAAGTCAACGAGTTGTTCAAATTGGCAGCCTGGCGCGTCGCGCAGGGTTTGCATCACGCTCAGGTAATGCTGCGCGTTCACATGAACGGTCACCTCGGCCAAAGCGATGGAAATGTTTTGGACCCGGTCACCCAAGGCCGCAGCCAAGGTGTCTTGCAGGTCTTCGGGGCGAATGGCGAAATTGGTCATCGTCATTCCCTTCAAGCACGCGCAATGGTGTGTGTGCGGCGGATTTTTTGCTGCAGCTGGATGATGCCGTAGATCAGGGCTTCGGCCGTGGGCGGGCAGCCCGGCACGTACACATCCACCGGCACGATGCGGTCGCAACCGCGCACCACGGAATAGCTGTAGTGGTAGTAACCACCGCCATTGGCGCAAGAGCCCATGGAGATCACCCAGCGCGGTTCGGACATCTGGTCATAGACCTTGCGCAAGGCCGGGGCCATCTTGTTGCACAGGGTGCCGGCCACGATCATCAAGTCGGCTTGGCGAGGGCTGGCGCGGAACACCTCGGCACCAAAGCGGGCCAAGTCGTAGCGGGCCGTGGCCGAATGCATCATCTCGACCGCGCAGCAGGCCAGACCAAAGGTCATGGGCCAGAGCGAGCCGGTTTTGGCCCAGTTCACCACCGAGTCGTAACTCGTGGTGATGAAGCCCTCTTTCATCACGCCTTCAATCATTTTTTATCCTCAAGCAGGCTCAATGTTGTTGTCAGTGCAAACGGTCATTCCCAGTCCAGGGCGCCTTTTTTCCACTCGTAGACAAAACCGACGACCAAAATGGCCAGAAAGATCACCACAGCCACAAAACCGGCCATGCCCACTTCCTTGAGGGCCACAGCCCATGGGAACAGGAAAGCGATTTCGAGGTCAAACAAGATGAACAGGATGGCGACCAGGTAGTAGCGCACATCGAACTTCATGCGGGCGTCTTCGAAGGCTTCGAAGCCGCATTCGTAGGGGGAGTTTTTTTCCGCGTCAGGTCGGTTGGGGCCGAGGATGTAGCCCAAAACCTGGGGAATGATGCCGACAGCAACGCCGACCAGAATGAACAAAAGAATCGGGAGGTACTGTTCGAGGTTCATTTGGTGACTGCCGTTAAGGACCGAGTGAAGCGCCCAAGCCTTGAGCCCGAGCGCTTCTGTTTGTCTGGTGCCGTCGGCGAGACTCGAACTCGCACAGCTTTCGCCACTACCCCCTCAAGATAGCGTGTCTACCAATTTCACCACGACGGCTGGATACACAAGACCAGCTTGCATGAGGTGCACCTTGAGTGCGTATCGCTTGCTGGTCAGACTCTGATTTTACCCCGAAAAATGGGGTATTTCCCGGTCTAAACCCGGAAAATTGTGCACAGCAGCAAAGCTGAATCTCAGCTGACAACCAGGCGATTTATTTCGCCGGTGCAGGAGGAACGCTGTTGTCTGTTTGTGCAGCGGGGGCGTTGCCAGGAATCTGCGCTGCGGGGCTGTTGTTCACTGGAGCGGGTGCCGTCACAGCTGCTCCTTCGAGCACGCTGCCCGACGAGGTGGGGGCGAGTTTGCCAAAATAAGCCAGCAGCAAAGTGCAAACAAAAAACACCGCTGCCAACACCGCTGTGGTGCGCGACATGAAGTTCGCACTGCCCGTGGCACCGAACAAGCTGCCCGAACCACCGCTGCCAAAGGCAGCGCCCATGTCCGCACCTTTGCCGTGCTGGATCAGGATCAAGCCAATCATGGCCAGTGCCGACAACATCTGCACCACCAAAATCAAGGTCAACATCACGCTCATCTGAATACTCCGAAAATAGAAAAAAGGGTTTAAAAGCTCAGCGCGAGGCGGCTTTCAACATCGATAAAAAGTCTGGGGCATTGAGAGACGCACCGCCGATCAGGCCGCCGTCCACGTCAGGCTGCGCCAGCAAAGAGGCGGCGTTCGCCGCATTCATGCTGCCGCCGTACAAAATTGACACACGCTCCGCATGCGCTGTGGCCGCCTGCAGCTGGGCACGCAACACCGCGTGCACCGCTTGGGCCTGCTCGGGGGTGGCCGTCAATCCGGTGCCGATGGCCCAAACAGGCTCATACGCCACCACGATTTCGCTGATGCAGTGGCCGTTGGCGTGGATCACCGCCGCCAACTGCCGCTTCACAACAGCTTCGGTCTGACCCGCTTCGCGCTCGGCCAAGCTCTCGCCCACACACACGATGGGGGTGATGCCTGCGGCCAAAGCACGCTGCGTCTTGGTGGCCACCACGGCATCGGTCTCACCGTGGTATTGCCGCCGCTCCGAGTGGCCCACGATGACATAACGCACCGCAAAATCACGCAGCATGTTGGCCGACACCTCACCGGTGTAAGCGCCCGACTCGTGGGCAGACACGTCTTGTGCGCCCAGAGCCAAAGCAGCGCCAGCCAACAAGTTTTGGGCTTGCGCCAGATAAGGCGCAGGCACGCACACCGCAGCACGGCAGGACACACCGTCCATGCCGCTCAAAGCGTCAGACAACAAAGACGCATTGGCCGCTAAGCTGCCATTCATCTTCCAATTGCCCACCATCAACTTGGCTGCCATCGCCATCACCAAGTCACCACAATTTTGCCAACATGCTGGTTCGTCTCCATCAAGGCATGGGCTTGCGCCGCGCCCGATGGCAAACCACCACCCGCCTCTGCCGCTGCAAACACGCTGTAGATGACCGGCTTGATGCGGCCCGACTCGATCCAAGGCCAAACGGTTGTGCGCAAAGACTGGGCAATCGCTGCTTTGAACGCCACTGGGCGTGGACGCAAGGTCGAACCTGTGATCGTCAAACGGCGGCGCAAAACCAAGCCTGCATTGAATTCGCTCTTGATGCCGCCCTGCACCGCGATGATGACCAAGCGGCCATCTTCTGCCAAGGCCTCAACTTCACGCGCCACATAGTCGCCAGCGACCATGTCCAAAATCACATTCACACCCACACCGCCGGTGAGGCGCTTGGCCTCGGCCACGAAGTCGGTGGTTTTGTAATTGATGGCGTGGTCAGCACCCAAGTCCAAGCAAGCCTGACACTTGGCGTCAGAACCCGCGGTGGCGATCACGGTCGCACCGGCCGCCTTGGCCATTTGGATGGCTGTGACGCCAATGCCGCTGGTGCCGCCTTGAATCAACAAGGTCTCACCCGCTTGCAAACGCCCACGGTCAAACACATTGCTCCACACAGTGAAGAAGGTCTCGGGCAGCGAAGCGGCTTCGATGTCCGTCAGCCCCTTGGGCACCGGCAAACACTGGGCCACCGGGGCCACGCACAACTGCGCATAACCACCGCCTGCCACCAAGGCGCACACACGGTCGCCCCCAGCAAAACCTGCCTCGGCCATGGCCGCTGCATCGCCCGACACCACCACGCCCGCAACCTCGAGGCCCGGAATGTCCGAGGCACCGGGGGGCACGGGGTAGTTGCCTAGGCGTTGCAGCACGTCGGGGCGGTTGATGCCGCTGGCCGAGACGCGAATGAGCAACTCCCCTGCCCCTGCAACAGGGTCAGGGCGGGAGCCTGGCACCAGCACCTCGGGGGCGCCGTAGCTTTGGATTTCAATGACGTTCATGGTGCATCCACGCGATGACGGGTGATCCCAGACCACCCGACAACAGCGTTATTTAGCCTTGAGCAGGACGGTCCAACAAAGCCTTCATCGACAGCTTGATGCGGCCTTTTTCGTCGGTTTCCATGACCTTGACTTTGACGATCTGACCTTCGCTCAGGTAGTCGGTCACCTTCTCAACGCGCTCGTGGGCGATCTGGCTGATGTGCAGCAGACCATCTTTGCCGGGCAGCAGGTTGATCAGGGCACCGAAGTCCAAGATCTTGGTGACTGGGCCTTCATAGACCTTGCCGATTTCGACTTCGGCGGTGATCTGCTCGATGCGCTTCTTGGCGATCTCGGCCTTCTCGCCGTCGGTGGCCGCGATGGTGATCGTGCCGTCTTCCGAGATGTTGATCTGGCAGCCGGTCTCTTCGGTCAGGGCGCGGATGGTGGCGCCGCCTTTGCCGATCACGTCACGGATCTTCTCGGGGTTGATCTTCATGGTGAAGAGCTTGGGCGCGAAGTCAGACACTTCGGTGTTGGCCGTGCTCATCGCTTCTTGCATCTTGCCCAGAATGTGCATGCGGGCTTCTTTGGCCTGGGCCAGAGCGACCTGCATGATTTCTTTGGTGATGCCCTGGATCTTGATGTCCATCTGCAGCGCGGTGATACCGTTGGTGGTACCGGCCACTTTGAAGTCCATGTCACCCAGGTGGTCTTCGTCACCCAAGATGTCGGTCAACACCGCAAAGCGGTTGTCTTCCTTGATCAGGCCCATGGCGATACCGGCCACGTGGGCTTTCATCGGCACACCCGCATCCATCATCGACAAGCAGCCGCCGCAGACCGAAGCCATGGACGAAGAACCGTTCGATTCGGTGATCTCAGACACCACACGCACGGTGTAGGGGAACTCTTCTTTGCCTGGCAACACAGCGGCCAAAGCACGCTTGGCCAAACGGCCGTGGCCGATTTCGCGGCGCTTGGTGCTGCCCATGCGGCCCACTTCACCCGTGGCAAAGGGAGGCATGTTGTAGTGGAACATGAAGCGGTCTTCGAACTCGCCCGCCAGCGCATCGATGCGCTGTGCATCGCGATCGGTGCCCAGGGTGGTGATCACCAAAGCCTGGGTTTCGCCACGTGTGAACAGCGCCGAGCCGTGGGTGCGGGGCAGCACGCTGTTGCGGATTTCGATGGGACGCACAGTGCGAGTGTCGCGGCCGTCGATGCGGGGCTCACCGGCCAAAATCTGGCTGCGCACGATGCGGGCTTCGATTTCGAACAACAGGTTGTCGAGCTTGACGGGGTCAAACGCCACGCCTTCTTCTGCCAAAGCGACTTTGACCGAAGCGTAGGCTTCGCGGCAAGCGTGTGTACGGGCTTGCTTGTTGCGGATTTGGTAAGCGGCACGCAGCTTTTCTTCGGCCAGTGTGGCCAACTTGCTTTCGAAAGCCGTGTCGCGGGCAGGCGCTTGCCAGTCCCACACGGGCTTGCCGGCTTCGCGCACCAACTCGTGGATGGCGTTGATGGCAATCGCCGACTGCTCGTGGCCATACACCACACCGCCCAGCATGATTTCTTCGGACAGTTGCAGGGCTTCGGATTCGACCATCAGCACAGCCGCTTCGGTACCGGCCACGACCAGATCCATCACGCTGTCTTTGCGCTGGGTCTGGCCGGGGTTCAGGACGTATTCGCCATTGATGTAACCCACGCGAGCGGCGCCGATGGGGCCGTTGAACGGGATGCCCGAGATGGACAAAGCGGCAGACACGGCGATCATCGCGGCGATGTCGGCGTCAACTTCAGGGTTCAAAGACACGGTGTGGATGACCACGTGCACGTCGTTGTAGAAACCTTCGGGGAACAGAGGACGGATGGGTCGGTCGATCAGACGGCTGGTCAGGGTCTCGTGCTCGCTGGGCTTGGCTTCACGCTTGAAGAAGCTGCCGGGGATCTTGCCTGCGGCGTAAGTCTTCTCGATGTAATCGACCGTGAGGGGGAAGAAATCTTGACCGGCTTTGGCGATCTTGGAACCCACGACGGTGGCGAGCACCACGGTGCCTTCCATGTCGAGCAGCACAGCGCCGCCAGCTTGGCGAGCCACTTCGCCGGTTTCCATCTTGACCGTGTGCTGGCCCCACTGGAAGGTTTTGGTAACTTTGTTAAAAATGGACATGTTCAGAACTCCTGAAAACAAAAGCGCATGAGGCTGCACTGTGGGCCCGGAAGTTGACGCTCTGAACTCGATGCCATTCCACAAAACCTTGCAAAACTTTGCTGTAAAGCCTTGTGGAATGACACAGCGCGAGATCGCCCTGACAAATTCCGACTGAAAAAAAGAATAAAGCGCCTGAGCTAGTGAACTAACTCAGGCGCTTTTCATCTGGAGAGACGATTACTTACGCAGGCCAAGCTTGGCGATCAGCGCAACGTAACGGTCAGCATCACGGGACTTGAGGTAGTCGAGCAGTTTGCGGCGACGGCTCACCATGCGCAGCAGACCGCGGCGACCGTGATGGTCTTTGGCGTGTGTTTTGAAGTGAGGTGTCAGCTCGTTGATGCGGGCTGTCAGCAAAGCCACTTGGACTTCTGGGGAGCCAGTGTCGTTGGCTGCACGTGCGTTGGCCTTGACGACCTCTGCCTTGATTGAAGATGCAATCATGGTGTTTTCCTTGTTGTTTCGCCGGGTTCAAACCTGAACATCAGCGGGTGATTGACTTGCGCCAGCGGCCGGAAAAGCCAATGGCGTGCGCTTTGCAAATCGCAAAACAGGCGGATTATAGCCCGAAACCGCCCGCCTGGCACCCCCGCGTGTTGGTGCCTCGGCAGGCCACTGACCGTTTGCAAGTGCTTACAAAAGAATCCAGTTCCAGCGTGCCAAGGCCCTGGGGCTTCGTAAACTTGTCAGCCTCACCTTCCCTGCCCGAGCATGAAAAAATCGACATACCTTCGCCTTGTTTTGAGCAGCGCCCTGGTCGCACTGGGCCTGTGGTCCATCCCCGCGGCACAAGCTCAGGCCTGCACCCGCGAATACGCCCCCGTCTGCGGCCAAGTTGCGGGCCAAATGCCACAGACTTTTGCCAACCGCTGCACACTCGACAACGCCAAGGCCCGCCCCATCGCCCAAGGCGAATGCCCACACACCGCCACACCCACAACTCAACCCATGCTTGGCGGCGACAGCGACAACAAGGGCTGCAAAGCCTCTGCGGGTTACAGCTGGCATGCCGAACTCGCCAGCTGCATCCGCCCCTGGATGACCAGTGCCATCACCCTCGAAGTCGCCGCCCATCGCCAAAAATGCCCCCGCCAGACCGATACAAAATGCCTGATGGTGCGCGAAGTGCAAGACGGCCAGAAAAAACCACGGTGGGCCCCCTTCGACGGCGAGATCGCAGGTTACCAACACAGCACCGGCAAACGGCAACTCTTGCGCGTGCGCAAGGACAAACTGGAAAACGTCCCGGCCGACGCCCCCAGCATCACCTATACCTTCCTCAAAAAACTGCGCTGACACCAAAAGGAATCAACAACCAATCCACATGAGCAGCTTGTGGGTAGATGAATCCAAGTGACAGATGTTTTTTGGTCACTCGACGCACAATCAGATTCACACAGCCTGCCCCTACGTGAACCCGAGGAACGCCATGAACAACCCAAACGCTTTGCCAGCCGCCAAAGACTGCGACCCCTTGGCTTTGGGTTGGATGCAGGGCTCGCCGCCCGCAGCCGACAAGATCATTCGGTTTGAAGATGGCAGTGGCTACCGCTTTCCGCAGCTGCGTTGGAGCTTTGCACATTACCGGCAATTGGTGCCCACTGTCACCGTCGCCAAAGGTTTCAAGCCGTCCACGCCTTTGCAGATGGCCCAAGGCTTGCCCAGCGTCGGCTACACCCCGATGGGCGGCGCAGGTGTGTGCCACTGGGCCGACATGTTGGAGGCCACTTACACCGATGCGATCTTGGTCATGCACAAGGGGCAGGTGCTTTTGGAGCACTTTGGTGGGGTGATGACGCCCGGGCGTGAGCACATTGCCATGTCGGTGTCCAAATCGTTCATGGGTTTGCTGGCCGCGTGCCTGGTGGCCGAGGGTGCGCTCGACGAAACGCAGCGCGTGGACCATTACGTGCCTGAGTTGACCGGCAGCGGCTTTGGCGATGCCACCGTGCGGCAGGTCATGGACATGACCACGGCCATTGATTACTCCGAAAACTATGCCGACCCGCAGGCCGAAATCTGGAAGCACATGTGCGCTGGCGGCGTGATGCCCCGCCCGCCCGGCTACAGCGGCCCGGCCAACTTTTACGACTATTTGAAAACCGTGCGCAAGCTGGGCGAGCATGGCGAGAGGTTCACCTACCGCACGGCCAACACCGATGTACTGGGCTGGATCGTGCGCCGTGTGAGTGGCCAAAACACCGAGCACATGCTGTCCGAGCGCATCTGGCAGCCCATGGGCGCCGAGCTGGACGCGTATTACACCGTGGACCCGAACGGCACCGCTTTTGCAGGCGGGGGCCTCAACACAGGCCTGCGCGACCTGGCGCGGTTTGGCGAACTGGTGCGCAACCATGGGCGCGTGGGCCAG
This sequence comes from Limnohabitans sp. 63ED37-2, assembly GCF_001412535.1. Taxonomy (GTDB): domain Bacteria; phylum Pseudomonadota; class Gammaproteobacteria; order Burkholderiales; family Burkholderiaceae_C; genus Limnohabitans_A. The sequence goes on from NZ_CP011774.1 coordinate 1,923,569, forward strand.
ACCCAGGTCTTGCCTGCCGCAGCGGTTGCCGACACCTTTGCAGGCGCCGACCCGGCCCGTTTTGCGGCCAACGGCCCGGCCACGCTGGCAGGCTGGAGCTACCGCAACATGTGGTGGGTGTCGCACAACGCCCACGGCGCCATCATGGCGCGGGGCGTGCACGGGCAAAACATCTACATCGACCCCAAAGCCGAGATGGTGATCGCCCGCTACGCCTCGCACCCCGTGGCGGCCAACATCGCCAACGACCCGCACACCCTGCCCGCTTACCACGCTTTGGCGCTGGCCTTGCTGGGCTGAAGGCAGGCCAGGCTAAGCCGGTTCGAAGCCCGATAAAATTGCGGGCTTATGACAAACCAACTCGACAAAAAATCCCAAGCCTGGTCCGCGCTCTTTTCTGAACCCATGAGCGAGTTGGTCAAGCGCTACACCGCCAGCGTGTTCTTTGACAAGCGCCTGTGGCAAGCCGACATCCAGGGCTCCCTGGCCCACGCCGAGATGCTGGCTGCGCAAAAGATCATCGCTGCCAGCGACCTGGCCGACATCCAGCGCGGCATGTCGCAGATCACGCAAGAAATCGAATCCGGCGCATTTGAGTGGAAACTCGACCTGGAAGACGTGCACCTGAACATCGAAGCGCGCCTGACCCAACTGGTGGGCGATGCGGGCAAGCGCCTGCACACCGGCCGCAGCCGCAACGACCAAGTGGCCACCGATGTGCGCCTGTGGCTGCGTGGCGAGATGGACCTGATCATCGATTTGCTGGTGGACCTGCAAAAGTCGCTGGTCGATGTGGCCGAGAAAAACGTCGAAGTCATCCTGCCCGGCTTCACCCATTTGCAAGTGGCGCAGCCCGTGAGCTTTGCGCACCACCTGCTGGCCTATGTGGAAATGTTCAGCCGCGATGCCGAGCGCATGGTCGACGTGCGCCGCCGCACCAACCGCCTGCCCCTGGGCAGCGCCGCCTTGGCCGGCACCACCTACCCGCTGGACCGTGAACGCGTGGCCCGCACGCTGGGCATGGTTGATGAAGCCGGCAACCCACAAGTCTGCCAAAACAGCCTGGACGGCGTGAGCGACCGCGACTTCGCCATCGAATTCACCGCCGCCGCCAGCCTGTGCATGGTGCACATCAGCCGCTTCTCGGAAGAGTTGATTTTGTGGATGAGCCAGAACTTCGGCTTTGTGAAGATCGCTGACCGCTTCACCACCGGCTCGTCGATCATGCCGCAGAAGAAAAACCCCGACGTGCCCGAGCTGGCCCGTGGCAAAACAGGGCGTGTGGTCGGTCACCTGATGGGCCTGATCACCCTGATGAAGGGCCAGCCCCTGGCCTACAACAAGGACAACCAGGAAGACAAAGAGCCGCTGTTCGACACGGTGGACACCCTCAAAGACACGCTGCGCATCTTCAGTGAAATGGTCGGCGGCCAAGTCAACCCCGCCACGGGCCAAAAAGAAGGCGGCATCACCGTCAACGCCGCAGCGATGGAAGCGGCCGTGAAAAAGGGCTACGCCACCGCCACCGACTTGGCCGACTACTTGGTGAAAAAAGGCCTGCCCTTCCGCGACGCCCACGAGGTGGTGGCCCATGCGGTCAAAACCGCGCAAGGCTTGGGTGTGGACCTGTCCGAGTTGCCGCTGGAAACCCTGCAAAAGTTTGACACACGCATCGAAGCCGATGTGTTTGGCCCGCTCAGCTTGCAAGGCTCGCTGAACGCACGCAACACCTTGGGCGGCACCGCGCCCGCACAAGTACGTTTGCAGATCGCTCGGCACCGCAGCCGTTTGGGCTGAAGACCGTTTATTTTTTCTGAACCGGATTGGCCAGCAGCAAGTTGGCCGGGTAGGCCCGCATGAACTCGCGGGCTTTGTCGAGGGGGGCGTTGAGCCACGCGCCGTAGGCACCTTCGTTCAGGATGGCGGGCATGCGTTTTTCATTGCCGTTTTGGCCGTAGCGGTTCATGAGCGCGTGGCTGTTGGCGTTCACCGTGAGCAGCGTGAAACTGACGATCTCTTCGTCGCCTTGGGTCCAGCATTCCCACAAACCGGCCACGCCCATGGGCTGGCCGTCCACGCGGGCGATTCGGGTGGGCACGGCTTTGCGGCTGCGCCAGTCGTCTTCGAAAAACGCTTGCATGGGAATGATGCAGCGCTGGCCTTTGAGCCAAGTCTCGCGCGTGGCCGTCGCGGTGCTCATGGTTTCATAGCGGGTCACGGCCAATTTGGTGGAGCGCAGTTTGGCGTCGGACGCCGACTTGACCCAGGTGGGCACCAAACCGAATTGGCCTTGGGCCAATGCCATCACCAGCGGGCTGGCCGGGGCCTGAACGGGGGCCGTGGCGGCTTCAGCGTCTGCGCCCATCTCGGGTGTTGCAGGCAAAGCGGCCTCTGCCGCCACCAACGCTTTGCGGATGAAAAAACCCGGCTGGCGTGGCCAGACTTCTTTGCCCAGCAAGGCGGCGGGCGGGGCGATACCAAAGGCCTCGGCGTAAAGGTCTGGGCTTTTCAGGCATTCGTATTGGGTGCTCATGCGGTCGATGCTAACCCACGGGCGGCGCGGCCCCGACGCGCCCCTGCGACCTGATACGCTCAGCGCTCGATGACCAGACCTGCTTTTCCATGCTGATCCGTTTCAACAAGCCTTATGGCGTGCTCAGCCAGTTCACCCCCGAGGGGCGCTGGACCGGGCTGATCGACCACATCGACCTGCCCGGCGTGTACGTGGCCGGGCGCTTGGACGCCGACAGCGAAGGTTTGCTGCTGCTGACCGACGATGGGAAAGAGCAAGCTCGCATTGCCGATCCGCGCTTCAAGATGGAAAAGACCTATCTGGTGCAGGTCGAGGGCATCGTGACCGACCAAGCGCTGATTGCTCTGTGCCGGGGCGTGACGCTGAACGACGGCCCCACCCTGCCCGCCCGCGCCCGAGCGGTGGCGCCGCCTGCCGACCTGTGGCCGCGCAACCCACCGATCCGAGAGCGGAAAAACATTCCCACCTCGTGGCTGGAGCTGAGCATCCGCGAAGGCCGCAACCGCCAGGTGCGGCGCATGACCGCCGCGGTGGGCCTGCCCACATTGCGCTTGATCCGCACCGCCATTGGCCCTTACACCCTCGACGCGCTGCCCACGGGCACTTGGCAGCAAGTCTGAGCTTGCCTCTCTGGCTTGCGCCAAGGCGACGCGCATGCCCAACAACATGCTGCACAATCGCGCATCTTTCTAAACCCAAGGGAATCCCTGATGTCTGAATTGCTGAACAAACTCGAATGGCGCTATGCCTGCAAAAAAATGGACCCAACCAAGTCCGTTCCCCAAGACAAAGTCGACCGCATCGTCGAAGCCGCCCGTCTGGCCCCCACATCGAGCGGCCTGCAGCCGTTTGAAATCATTGTGGTGACCAACCCCGCTGTGCGCGAGCAGATCAAGCCCAAAGCCTGGGGCCAAGCCCAGATCACCGACGGCTCGCACCTGCTGGTGTTTGCCGCTTGGGACAACTACACGGCCGATCGCATCAACATGATGTTTGACCTGACCAACGCTCAGCGCGGCGGCACCAACGAAGGCTGGGAAAACTACCGCCAGATGTTGCTCAAGAACTACCCTGCCCGCACGCCCGAGGTGAACTACGAGCACGCCGCACGCCAGGCCTACATCGGCTTGGGCGCCGCCCTGATTGCTGCGGCTTTTGAAGAAGTGGACGCCACACCCATGGAAGGTTTTGACCCGAAAGCCGTGGACGAAATTTTGGGCCTGAGCGCTCGCGGCCTGCGCAGCGTGGTGATCGTGCCGCTGGGCTACCGCGCCGCCGAAGGCGACTGGTTGGCCAACCTGAAAAAAGTGCGCCGCCCCACCGCGCAGTTTGTGACCGAAGTCAAATAAGGTCGCAACACACCTGCCGCTCTTGGAGCGTCAGGTGCCGCACCCCCACAAAGCCGCAGATTCTGCGGCTTTGTGCTTTAACATCAAGGGCTTCCCAAACCGGGATGTCTATCCAAGGAACCGACATGGCCAAAGGCGAACAACGCAGCAACAAAATGGCCAAGAAGCCAAAGAAAGACACGTCACCTCCCAAGACGTTCACCTCAGACCGCCCCATGGCCCCGTCCACCTTTGTGGCGCCTCGCGGCAAAGTCAAAGACAAGTGATTTTTTCGGCCGAGCAACGTGATTGTTTGGCCCGCCCTGCATGATCCCGATCCACGAAGACGAGCACCTGCTGGTGCTGGAAAAACCCAGCGGCTTGTTGTCGGTGCCCGGTCGCGGCCCAGAAAAGCAGGACTGCCTGTCCAAAAGGGTACAAGACCGCTACCCCGAGGCCTTGATCGTTCACCGCTTGGACCAAGACACCTCGGGCCTGCTGCTCATGGCCCGGGGCATCGAAGCCCAGCGGCGCCTCAGCAAGCTGTTTGAAACCCGCCAGGTTAAAAAACGCTATGTGGCCGTGGTGGCTGGACAACCAGAACAAACCCAAGCGGCCGAGCTGCCCGACGAGGACGGCTGGCGCACCATCGACGGCCCGATCCTGCTGGACTGGGAGCGCCGCCCGCTGCACATCATTCACCCCGACGGCAAAGCCAGCCGCAGCCGCTGGCGCGCACTGCAAAGCAGCCACAGCTACAGTTTCAGCGCGAGCCTGATCGAGCTCGAACCCGTCACGGGCCGCACGCACCAGCTGCGGGTGCACATGCAAAGCATCGGTCACCCCATGCTGGGCGACTCGCTGTACGCGCCGCCGGGCATCAAGGCGCTCAGCCCCCGCTTGCTGCTGCATGCGCAAGAGCTGGCCTTTGTGCACCCCTTCACCGAGCAAGCTTTGGCGTTCAAGGCCCCGGTCGATTGGTCTGCCCTGTCGCCGTACTTGGCCGTTCAACACCCCCAGCCCTGAGCGATCAGGCTTGGGCTGCACCCTTGATGCGGCCCGCCATCACACCACACAGCACCACCAGGCCCATGCCCGTGAAGGCCAGCGCGTCCGGGATGTGGTCAAACAGCCACCAGCCCATCACCGTCGAAAAGGCGACCCCGGTGTAGAGGAATGGCGAGACCACCGAGGCCGGGGCTTTGGAAAACGCCACGATCAGCAGGTATTGGCCCAGCGTGGCGGCCAGGCCCACCAAAAGCAGCAAGGCCCATTCGGTCAGGCTTTGCGGCGTGACCCAGGCGTTGAACACCAGCAGCGTGCTCACCGCCCAGCCCACCCAGCCTGTGTAGAGCTGCATCACGGCCGGGTCTTCGGTGCGCGTCATGTGGCTGGTCACGGCCTGAAACACAGCGTAAGTCAGCACCACCGTGAGCGCCATCCAGCCGACCGAGCTGTCGACCTGCCCACCCGGGCGGATGACCAGCATGGCCCCGATCAACCCGCCCACCACCATGAGCCAGCGCAGCGGCGAGACCTGCTCTTTCATGACAAAGCGGGCCAGCGCCGTGAGCACCAAGGGCGTGAGCATGACGGTGGCGGTGAACTCGGCCACCGGCATGCGCTGCAGGCAATAAAAAGCCAGCAAACTGCACGACACCATGAGCAAGCCGCGCAGCAGCTGCCAGCGCAGGCTGTGTGTGCGCCACATGGCCCGCCCCCGCACCGGGGCCAGCACCAGCGCGGTGCCCACAGCCTGCACGGCGTAACGAAACCACAACACCATGACGGGCGTGACGCTGACCATGACCCATTTGCTGGTGGCGTCGCTGAAGCTCAGGCTGGCCATGGCCAACACGGCAAAGACAATGCCGGGCCCGGCCCAGGCGGTTGGGGCTGGGGCCGGAGATGGCGTGGCGTTGGGTGGGGTGTGCAAGCTCGTGTCCGTGGGTGTTGAGGGGATTTTTGCATGGCACACCCGGCGCCCACAGTCACCTGTGCAAAGGGGCTCCAGACCCCGTTCACCAAAACCATCCAGCCCACCGGGGCCCGCCAGGGATTCGCCCGATAAAATAGACCCCTTTTTATTGGGTCCAGCCGTTCATGTTGTTTTCCCCTTTTGAGTCAAGGCGTTTGGCCCTTTTGCGGCATGCCCGCTGCTTGGCCAAGCTGACACTGTCCGTGGGTCTGATCGGGGTGACATCGGCCACATGGGCACAAACACCTGCAGCCGCCGAAGAAGCCATCAAAAAAGCCCTGCAAGCCGGGCAACTCACGCAAGCCCGCCAGCTGGTGCAAAAAGAGCGTCAGAACGCGCCCCAAGCGGTGCAATGGCGCTTCATGGAAGGCGTGGTTCAAGCCCAGCAGGGTCAGATTGACAAGGCCATCGAGACCTTCAAGCAAATCACCCAAACACACCCCGACCACTCCGAGGCCTACAACAACCTGGGCGTGCTGTACGCGTCCAAAGGTGAGCTGGAAGCCTCCAAAACTTACCTGGAAAAAGCCCTGCAAACCCACCCCAGTTATGCAGCCGCCCACCGCAATTTGTCGGATGTGCACAGCCAACTGGCCAAACAAAGCTACGCCAAGGCCCTGCAGGTCGACCCCAAAGCCATGGCAAGCGCTCCTCAATTGACCTTGCTCGGCAGCATGGGCAACCAGCAACGCGTGCAGCCCCCGGCCACCCATGTGGCCTCGCTCGCGCGGCCTGCTGAACCGGCTGCATCACCTGCCCCCGCTGCAGTACCCGCACCAGCAGCGCCACCGACCGTTGCAGCGGCGTCTGCACCTGCCGCAACCACGGTGGCCAAGGCCACCACCAGTGCACCTGCCGCTGCCCCCACAGCATCGGCGGCGGCAGCAGCAACCGCACCGGCCAAGGCCGCAGCACCCGCCAAGCCCAGCACCACCGTTGCAGCAGCGGCCCCTGCCGCAGCGCCAGCAGCCCCCCCTGCAGAAAAGCCAGCCGCCGATACACGGCAAGCTGACCGCGCCGCCATCGACAAAGCGGTGCGAGACTGGGCCAAGGCCTGGAGCAACAAGGACATGCCACGTTATTACGCCGCCTACGCGAGCAATTTCACACCCGCCAATCGGGCCAGCCGGTCGCAATGGGAGAGTGACCGCCGCATCCGCATCGTGTCCAAAAAATCGATCTCGGTGGAAGTGCGGGAGATGAAAGTCAGCTTCACAGGCGAGACGGCATCGGTCCGCTTCCAGCAGCTCTACACCTCGGACAATTTGAAGGGCAGCAGCCGCAAGACCCTGGAGATGGTGCGTCAAGGTAACCGCTGGCTGATCGTGCGCGAGTCGGTGAATTGAAACCCCGTCGCGGATTGCCGCCCCACGCTTCCCCAGGCCGCCCTGAGGCCAGCCCCGACACAGCCCCCGTGCCCAAACCCCAGGCCTGGCGACTGAAGTGGCTGGGCATCCTGGGCGTGCTGATGATGGTGGTGGCCTGCCTGTGGTGGTGGGCCGACAGCGAGGACACCCGCCTCCAAAATGTCTGGCACCGCGTCAGCCTCAGCATGGGCTGGGCCTCCTCGCCAGCAAAGCAGTGGCGTCTGGACTTCACCCCGCAGCCCGGAAATTCGCAGCTTGCCAACACCACAGATCCCGAGCACTTGGTGCGGCAGATTTATGCCCACCTGGGCGACGGCGAGCGGGCCCAGGCCCTGGCTACAGCCAGTGTGCTGGTGGAGCGGTTCCCCACCTTCCAACTGGGCCAGCTGCTGTACGCCGACTTGCTCAACATCAGCTCGGCCAAGCCGGTGGCTTGGCCCGATAACGAAGAGCTCAATGCACCGTCTTTGCGCAAGCGTCTGGACGAGCTGATCCTGGAGTCCAAACGCCGACTTCAGCGCGACAGTGCCCAAAGCCTGCAGGGCAAAATTCCGACCGCTCTGACCTACCTGAGCCCTCAGCAAACCTATGTGGCGGCGGTCGACGCCTCCAAGTCGCGTCTGTATTGGTTTGAGAATCGCAGCGGCCCCGATGGGCGTTTGCAGCTGCACTTGGTCAAGGAAACCTACATCTCTGTGGGCATCAACGGGGTGGGAAAGCACAAAGAGGGCGATGGCAAAACGCCTTTGGGGGTTTACTTCATTCTGCGCAATTTGCCCGGTGAAGGTCTGCCCGATTTGTTTGGTGTGGGCGCTTTGACGCTGAACTACCCCAATGCGGTGGACCTGACGCGCAAGAAAACGGGCTCGGGCATCTGGCTGCATGGCACGCCCAGCGCCCAATACGCCCGAGCACCCGAGTCCACCGACGGGTGTGTGGTGCTCTCCAACCCCGAAATGCAGCGCTTACTGCAAATGCCCGAGCTGCGCATGACACCGGTGGTCATTGCCGAGCAACTCGAATGGGTGAACGCCGACCAAGCCAAACAGTCGTGGGACGCTTTTAAGCCCACCCTGGACAAGTGGCTGCAAGCCCGCAACGGCCGCGACCCGCAGGCCCTGAAAACCCACTACAGCCCGCGCTACGAACAAGATGGCCAGGGCCTGGAGCAAGTCTGGCCCCGACTGGCCCAAACCACTTTGGGTTACAGCCAAAGCCAGCCGCTGGAGTTGGTGTCGGTGTTGAACTGGAAAGACCAAGAGCACAACATGGTGGTGACCCTGAGAGACCCCAACCAGACCCACCCCCAAGGCGCGTCGTATTTGCGCATGTATTGGCAAAAGGAAAATGGCCAATGGCGGCTGGTGTTTCAGGGGCCGACCTGATTGGCTCCGCGCTTCCAACCCGACCGCCCAGCCGCCAAAGCCGCATGAACACCGAAATCCCGTTTTTTAATGGCCGCATCTCGCCCGATGGCGGCAGTTTTGACGCGTGGAAAACGCAAAGCCTGCTCGACTCGCTGGAGCAAGGCGGCTTGCAGTGGCCCAGCTCCTGTCGATCGGGCACTTGCCGCACCTGCATTGGCCAACTGGTCTCAGGCCAGGTGCACTACGAGATGGAATGGCCCGGTCTCACGGCCGAAGAAAAAGCCGAGGGCTGTGTGCTGCCGTGTGTGGCGCGGCCGCTCGGCGATGTGGTGCTGCAAGACCCCTTCGCCTGAGACCACGGCCAGCGGGCTTCAGCCCTCTTCCAAGCCCAGCTCCTGGATTTTGCGGGTGATGGTGTTGCGGCCGATGCCCAGTTTTTGTGCCGCCTCGATGCGCCGGCCCCGCGTGGTGGCCAGCGCCGCCTGAATCAGGCTGGTTTCGAAACGGCGGGTGAGTGCGTCCCACACATCGGTGCGGCCCGATTTGAGCAAGGCCAAGGCCTCTTGCTCCAAGTCGGCCTCCCAGGGCATGGCCGCTGGGCGAACCACGGGGTTGTCCATCGGTGACGCCAAGTTGTGCGCGTGCGCGGCTCGGTCGGGGTCAGCCAGATGGCTGGCGTCTGACAGCCCCAATGGCGCATCGCCCAAACTTGTGCCTGCGACCACAGGCGCGGCCACACCCGAGAGCCCCTGCACCTCAGGGGGCAGGTCCTTGACCTCAATCAACTGGGTGGGCGCCATCACGGTGAGCCAGTGGCAGATGTTTTCAAGCTGGCGCACATTGCCCGGAAACTGGAATTGACCCAAGCGCTCGAGCGCCGCATCGGCCATGCGTTTGGGCTCCACCCCCAGCTGCTGGGCGCTGCGCTGCAAAAAGTAACGCGCCAGCACGGGCACGTCTTCATGCCGCTCACGCAGTGCGGGTAGGCGCAGACGAATCACATTCAGGCGGTGGAACAAATCCTCGCGGAACGCGCCTTCCTTGACGCGTTGCTCCAAGTCTTGATGGGTGGCGGCGATCACACGCACATTGGCCTTGACGGCGCTGTGGCCGCCCACGCGGTAGAAGTGGCCGTCCGACAGCACACGCAGCAAACGCGTTTGCAAATCAAACGGCATGTCGCCGATCTCATCGAGGAACAAGGTGCCGCCATCGGCCTGTTCAAAGCGCCCGCGCCTGGAGGCTTGTGCGCCCGTGAAGGCGCCGCGCTCGTGGCCAAAGAGTTCGCTCTCGAGCAGGTCTTTGGGAATGGCCGCCGTGTTGATGGCCACAAAGGGCTGCTTGGCACGCGGCGAGTGTTTGTGCAGCGCGTGCGCCACCAGCTCTTTGCCCGAGCCCGACTCGCCCGTAATGAGTACCGTGACATGGCTTTGCGCCAAGCGGCCGATGCCGCGAAAGACATCTTGCATGGCCGGGGCCTGGCCGAGCATTTCGGGCGCGTCGTCCATTTTTTCTTCGGCCACGTCCTCGCGCTGGCTCTCGCCCACGGCGCGGCGGATCAGTTCCACCGCCTTAGGCAAATCAAAGGGCTTGGGCAGGTACTCAAAAGCCCCGCTGGAAAAAGCCGATACGGCGCTGTCCAGATCAGAAAACGCCGTCATGATGATGACCGGCAAACCGGGCATGCGCTGCTTGATGGCGGCGAGCAAATCCAGGCCCGAGCCGCCCGGCATGCGGATGTCGCTGACCAAGACCTGAGGGCCGTCGCTCTCGCCTTCGGCCTCCAGGGCCTTCATCACCTCGCGTGGGTTGGTGAAGCTGCGCGTGGGCAATCCTTCGCGCAGCAATGCTTTTTCGAGCACAAAGCGGATGGATTGGTCATCGTCTACGATCCAGATCGGCTTCATCAAGGTGGCTCTTTCAGTGGTCATGTGTGAGGCTTCAAGGCAGGGGAATCAAGATCTTGAAGTCCGTACGGCCCGGCTCACTTTCACACTCGATCAGGCCATGGTGTTGTTGCACAAAGGTTTGCGCCAATGTGAGCCCCAGGCCAGAGCCACCTTCGCGCCCCGAAATCAACGGGAAGAAAATGCGGTCCTTGATCGAGTCTGGAACACCAGGCCCGTTGTCCATCACATGCAATTCCAATGCCAGGCGATATCGCTGCTTGCCAAATGTGACTTGCCTCAAGATCCGGGTCTTCAGGGTGATCTGCGCATCGCCCTGCGCCACGCGTTCTTGCAGCGCCTGCGCCGCGTTGTGTGCGATGTTGAGCACCGCCTGGATGAGCTGCTCGCGGTCGCCACGAAACTCGGGGATCGAGATGTCATAGTCGCGCACCACACGCAGGCCCCGAGGGAACTCGGCAAGAATCAAAGCCCGCACACGTTCACACACCTCGTGGATGTTCACATCGCCCACCACATGCGGCCTGCGGTGCGGCGCCAGCAAGCGGTCCACCAAGGTTTGCAAACGGTCGGCTTCGTGGATGATGACTTGGGTGTACTCGGTCAGCTCCTTGTCGTTGAGCTCCATCTCCAGCAACTGCGCCGAGCCGCGAATGCCGCCCAGCGGGTTTTTGATCTCGTGCGCCAGGTTGCGGATCAGCTCCTTGTTGGCCTGGGCCTGGTCGAGCAGGCGCTCCTCGCGCTCTTGGCGGGTTTGCTGCTCCACTGGCAACAGTTCCACAATCACCTCGTCGGGCAAATCGGTCATGGCCACGATGACGTGCACGGGCAAAGGCTCGTCGTGGTGCAGGCGGCGCAGCTGCGCCTCGTAGCGCAGCGCCGCAAACTCATTGGACTGCGCCCCAGACAAAGCCAGGATCAGGGGCTGGGGGTCGACAAAGTAATCGGGCAAGTGCGAGTCGTAGAGCGTACGCCGGGACAGGCCCAAGGCATCTTCGAGCGCCGCGTTGACAAAGCGCACACGGCCTTGGCCCTGCATCACGGCCACAGGCGTGGCCAGCAGGTCAAAGGCCTGAAATCGGTTGGGCAGGTTCATGGCATGCGGACGCTGGTATGAACCGGGCGACGCGACAACTCGCGTTGCAGGCTGTCGATGTCGCGTTCGGTGCGCTCGATGGCCGCCTTCATCTCAGCCACACGGTCCAGGTATTTCTGGTGGTTGCGGGTCTCGGCGGCCCACTTCTCGGGCTCGCCTTGGTTGTAGCTGTGCACCAACTGCGCCAGTTGTGCACGGGCTTTGTCCAGCTCCTGCATCAGGATGGTGCGTGCTTGGCCATCGCGCTCGCTTTGCTGCACATCGGGCAGGCGTGAGGGCACTGCGGGGGTGCGGGGCTGAGCTGCAGCGTTGGGGGCAGCGGCCACGGGCTCGGCTGAGGCGCTGCGTGTGGGCACGGCAGCGGAAGTTGACGCCTGAGGCTGAATCGCGGGTCGAGTGCCGTTGATCACGGTGATGGCCTGTGGGGCCAGCGGCTCGCACAGCGCGGGCTCACGCGGGGCGTTGGTGTATTCCTGGCCGCAGCGGTAGACGGCTTGCTGGGCCTGCGCGGGCGGGCTGGTAAACACCGACCCCAAGGCCGACAGCCACAACGCTAAAAGGACGGCCGAAGCCGACGGTGACCATGAAAAAAGGACGGCCGAGGCCGTCCTTGTGGGGCATTGCACAGGTGGGTGTGCAATGGTGCTCATGCTGATTACAGCGAGTAGTACATGTCGTATTCAACCGGCGACACTTCCACGCGGCTGCGGTTGACTTCTTGCATCTTCAAGTCGATGTAAGCGTCGATCCACGAGTCGGTGAACACGCCACCCTTGGTCAAGAAAGCGCGGTCGGCGTTCAGTGCGTCCAGAGCTTGGTCCAGGCTGGAGCAAACGGTGGGGACCAATTTGTCTTCTTCTGGAGGCAAGTGGTACAAGTCTTTGGTCGCTGCTTCGCCGGGGTGGATCTTGTTTTCCACGCCGTCCAAGCCCGCCATCAACAAGGCTGCGAAGCCGAGGTAAGGGTTGCACAATGGATCGGGGAAACGGGCTTCCACGCGGCGGCCCTTGTCGCTGGCGACGTTGGGGATGCGGATCGAAGCGGAGCGGTTCTTGGCCGAGTAAGCCAACTTGACCGGTGCTTCGTAGTGCGGAACCAAACGCTTGTAGCTGTTGGTGCCAGGGTTGGTGATCGCGTTCAGGGCACGGGCGTGCTTGATGATGCCGCCGATGTAGAACAAGGCGAATTCAGACAAACCAGCGTAGCCGTTGCCCGCAAACAGGTTCTTGCCGTCTTTCCAGATGGACTGGTGAACGTGCATGCCGGAACCGTTATCACCAGCGTAAGGCTTGGGCATGAAGGTGGCGGTTTTGCCGTAAGCGTTGGCCACGTTGTGGATCACGTACTTTTGCAGCAGTGTCCAGTCAGCACGCTCAACCAGAGTGGAGAAACGTGTGCCGATTTCGCACTGACCGGCGCCAGCCACTTCGTGGTGGTGCACTTCGACCGGGATGCCCACGGATTCGAGGATCAGCGACATTTCGCTGCGCATGTCGTGTGTGCTGTCGACTGGAGGCACTGGGAAGTAGCCACCCTTGACGCGGTTGCGGTGGCCTTTGTTGCCGCCGTCCATCTTGGTGCCGCTGTTCCATGGGGCTTCGGCTTCGTCGATGGCGTAGAAAGTGTTGTTCGGCTCGGTGCTCCAACGCACTTCGTCAAACAAGAAGAACTCTGGCTCTGGACCGAAGTAGGCGGTGTCGCCCAGGCCCGATTGCTTGAGGTAAGTCTCGGCACGCTTGGCGATCGAACGTGGGTCACGCTCGTAGGCTTTGCCGTCGGTGGGTTCGATCACGTCGCAGATCAGAACCAGGGTGACTTCTTCGAAGAAGGGGTCGATGATGGCGCTGTTGGGATCAGGAATCAACAGCATGTCGGAGGCTTCGATGCCCTTCCAGCCAGCAATCGAAGAGCCGTCAAAAGCCTGACCGTCTTCGAACTTGCTTTCGTCAAACTGCGACACGGGCGCAGTGATGTGCTGCCATTTGCCACGGGTATCGGTGAAACGGAAGTCAACGAACTTGACTTCGTTCTCTTTCACCATGTTCATCACGTCTGCGACGGTCTTGGCCATCAAAATCTCCTGAAGGAAAAGGGGTTAAATAGTGGACGCACAACTCTTGCAGTTTCTGTGCCAACCGGCCCAGTCCACCCAAGCTGAACAACCCCAAATTGTGCCTTGAGCTGAGTGGTTTGGGCGCTGGCCGGCAGAAAAAAGCACCCAGCGGCGGGTCATCTCGGCAGCAACACCCCGTCCAGCCTGCCCTTTGTTGGTGCAATTTTGCACCATTTTGGTGAATTTTGAATCAACGCACCAATTCGGGGCCGTACTCGACGGAAAAAGCCTGCAGGCCCTGGCGCAAAGCCACATAGGCCGCATCGGCATCGGCAGGCTGGCCTTTGACGCCCAACTCGATGTGGCGGCCCCATTGCGGGTGGTCCACACTGGGCAGGCTGAACACTTTCACACCCGGGTGCGCGGCTTCGATGGATTCCATCAGCGGCGTCAGGGTGGCTTCCATCGCACCGAGCACAATCACCGACTTTTCGACATAGGCGTCTTGCCTGAAATGGGCGCTGTAGTGGGTGTCGAGCACCGACTCGATCATGGGCCAGGCCATGACTGGAAAGCCGGGCACAAAGTGCACCGCGCTGCCACCTGGGCCGCTGCAGCTGAAGCCGGGAATCTTGTTGTAAGGGTTGGGGATGATGGTCGCGCCTTGGGGGAAAGTGCCCATGTTCAGGCGGTGCAGGTTGTCGGCCCGCTCGGGCTCGTAGGCCAGGCCTTGCTCTTTGGCCGTGTCCTGAATGCGCTCCTGGATCAGGCGCTTGGCTTCGGGGTGCAAGGCCAGCGGCAAGCCCAAGGCTTTGGCGGCGCATTGGCGCGTGTGGTCGTCGGGCGTGGCCCCAATGCCGCCACAGCAAAACACCACATCGTTGGACTCAAAAGCCCGCTGCAAGGTGGCGGTGATGCGCTCGGGCGTGTCGCCCACGTACTCGGCCCAGCTCAGGCTGAGACCTCGCGCGTTCATGAATTCGATGACTTTGGGCATGTGTTTGTCTTGGCGCTTGCCAGACATGATTTCGTCGCCAATGATGATCAGGCCAAAGTTGGGGGTCATGGGAGTGCTCATGAAAAACAGATAAAAAACTGCCCGACTTCCAGGCAGGTGTCAGAGTTTAGGGCGAGGCACAACGTCGGTGATGCCGCCACTCGGGTCTTGCGCGTCAGTGCCCAGCCGGGCCGCGCTGTGTGGCGAAGTGCTCACCGCTGCAGGCGTTGCGGACAACACATTGTCCTCGGTCACGGGCTGGGGCTCGTCCCGCAGGGCCTGCAGGGCAGCGAGGCCAAAATGGGCAAACCACAGCGATGAAAAGGCGAAGACCAGGGTGTAAATCCAGATGGCGACGGGCACCAAAATCACAAAGGCCGCGGCAAACAAAGCCCCCGAGGCCCACACCAGGCTGGGCGCTGCGCCCATGAGTCCGGTGACCACACCGATGCCCAAAAAGCTCATGCGGTGGCGTGCCATGAGGGTGTGGCGCTCGTCGGCGCTGGCAAATTCGGCCAGCACGTCAAAGGCCATGACGCGGTAGGTCAGCCATCCCCAAATCAATGCGGGCAGCACCAAGGCCAGGGGCGGCACCAGCCACATGGGCAAGGTCAGCACCAAGGCCCCCAGCGCCAGCAAGAGCGAGAAAAAGGTCCACCCCAAACTCCGCAGCAAGCTGCCGCCGTGCTTGCGCTGCAAACCTGCAAAACGCCGCTCGGCCACCATGCGGGTGAGGGCCGGGGTCATCAAAAACGACACGGCCAGCAAGGAGGCCACCACCACCAAGGGCGTGAAAGCAAAAATCACCAGCAAGGGGGCCACCACGGTTTTGAGGTTGCCCAAGCCCACCCCCTCGAACCAGCGCCAAATCGTGTCCAGCCAGTCGCTGGCGTCGAGCCAGCCGCGCACAAAGGTGACGGCCGTGTCCCAATACAAATATCCCAAGAGCCCGGACAGGGCCACGATCAGCACCAAGGGCAAGACCGACAGACCGATCACCCGCGGATACAGGCAATACAGGGCCGAGCGCCAAAAGGAGTCGATCAGAAGTTTCATGGCGGAAAGCTTAACCCAAGCCCTCAAGCCCGCCCAAACAAGCGCAGCAGGCCCAGCCACTGCTGCGACCAAAAGCCCTGCCCGTAGTCGCGCCCTTTTTCCACCTGGTCGCGGATGCCGGTGGGGTCGTAGCGCCGTGTGAAATCGGCCGTGCCAAACAGCATGTCCCACCAGGGCAGCAGCACGCCGTAGTTGCAGCCGCCCAGGCGCAGCTCGCCTTGGTGCTCGCGCTCGTGGCCGATGCCAATGCTGTGGTGGCGCCGGTGAAAACGCGGGCTGACCCACAAGCGCTCGCCGACTCGGCCAAACCAGATGCGCAAGTTGGCGTGCTGGAAGTTCTCGCTCAATTGGCCCAGCGCCACCAGGGCCACAAACTGGCCTGGCCCCACACCCACCAGCACCGCCACCACCGACAGGGCCAAACTGGTCAGCACGTCGTCAAGCAGGTGGTTGCGGTTGTCGGACCACATGGTCATCTGGCGCTGCGAATGGTGCAGGCTGTGCAAGGCCCACCAACGGGGCAGCTGGTGCTGGCCTCGATGGATCCAGTAGTTCACAAAATCAAACACCAGCAGGTAAATCAAAAAGCTGACCCAGGCCACATCGGTGACACCGGGCCAGACCTGGTCGAGGTGCCAGGTGGGTGCACCCAGGCCACGCAAGCTGCCCCAGGCTTGCTCAAAGAGCCAGTCGAAGGAAAAAAACATGGCCAGCTTGAACAGACCCAGGCGCTGGATCAGGGTGTAGACCACGTCCACCCGCACGGCCCGGGGGTCGTGCAGGGGCTCGGCGGGCCAGCGCCGCTGCATCGGGCCCACCACCAAGAGCAAGACCGCGATTTGCAGCAGCCCCACCACCAGCCAACCGGTGCCCTCAAAGGCTTTGTCGAGCAAGTGGGCTTGGCCCACGGCGAACACCAGCGGCTGCACCACGGCCTCGAACAGGCTTTGTTGCAAAAAAGAAAAGGCGTCGATCAGGCTGTCCATGGCATGTCAATGTCGGGGCACGGGAGGCTTCACTAAATTGTGCGGCGAAGGTGCCAACTGCAAAGGCTGCAGGCGTACAGCCTCGCGGTATTGGGGGTGTTCGCGCAAGGTGGCAAAACACAGGCCCCGGGCCTTGAGGCCCACAATCAAAGGCTCCAGCACGGCCGGGGCCCATGGGTCCTGGCGCGACCAGATGCCCAGATGGGCCATCAGAATGTCACCAGCGCGGATGTTTTGCAGGGCTTTTTGCAGCAAATGCGCATTGCTGTAGCGCTCGCTGGGCAGCTCGTCGCCCAAAAAGCCCGCGTCCGCCCAGCCCACATGCGCAAAACCACATTGCCGGGCCGTTTGCAGCAGCCGGGGCGAGGTTTTGCCACCGGGCGCACGAAACAAGGGCAAGGGGGCCTGCCCGGTCAGGTCTTGCAATCGGCTGGCGGCGCGGCGCAGGCTGTCGCAATACTGCTGGGCGCTCCACTGCAGGTTTTGCCCAGCCAGCGGTCCGGCAGTGGGGCGGATGCGAAAACGCACATCGCCCGGGCCATCGAGGTCGGCCCGCCAATACGCGTGTTCCCAGGTGTGTGAGGCAAAAGCGTGGCCTTCGGTCCCGCGTGCACGCCACCAGGCGGCCCAGTGATCTCCGAGGGAGCCATCGCCTTGCTGGGTTTTTTCGTGCGCGGCAAAAAAAGTCACCGGCACTTTATGGCGCTGCAGAACCTGGGCAATCAGAGGGGCTGTGCCCATGTGGCCGGTATCGAAGGTGAGGTAGACCGGGCGGGTGCAGGCGGCAGGCTCTGCCAGGCCGGGCGCTGTGGCTTGGGCTTGGACCGTTGCACTGGCCAAGGCGCACAGCGCCAGCCAGGCCGCAGCCAACCCATGACCGAAGTCAGTGTCAGTTGCGCGGCGCATGGTCCAAAGTCCAGACCCCGTGCGGCGACTTGCCCACCGGCACTTGGCGGATCAACTTCCGCGAAGCGATGTCGATCACGCTCAATTTGCGTGACCAACGCGAGGCCACCAAAATCAGTTGGCCATCTGCCGTGATGTCCATGCAGTCCGGGCCCGAGGGGCCGGGCAATTGCGCCACCACTTTCCAGTCAATGAAATCGATCTGGCTGATGCTGTTGGCCACGCGGTTGCTCACAAACACATGGCGCTTGTCACCGAGGGCCCGAAAAGCGTGTGCCCCTTTGCCCGTTGGGATGGTCTTGAACAAGCGGGGTTTGGGGCCGCTGATGTCGTAGACCTCCACCCCATCACCACCGGTCAGGCCCACCATCAGGTATTTGTCATCGGGTGTGCCATACACATCGGCGGGCACCGCACCCACCGGGGTGCGTGTGGTCAAGGTTTGGGTGTTCAGGTCGATCGAGACGATCTCGTTGCTGTCTTGCATCGTGGCCCAAACCGTTTGGCTACGGCTGTCGATCCACAGGTGGCTGGGAGTTTTGCCTGTGGCAATGCGTTTGGATAAATGCGCGTTTTGGCCATCCCAGCGGTAAATGTCCACATGGTTCAAGCGGTTGGCGGCCGTGACAAACCACTTCATGTCGGGCGAAAAACGCAGGTGGTAGGGGTCCAAAATGCCGGTGACCGTGCGCTGCACTTGGGCGGTGCGCGGGTCAATGAAGGTGAGGGAATCGCTCATGGCGTTGGCCACGATCAGCGATTTCTCATCCGGGGTCAAATAAAGATGGTGCGGCTCTTTGCCGGTTGGAATGCGCTTTTTCTCCGTCCATGTCACGGGATCGATCACACTCACGTTGCCGTCGAGCGAGTTGAGAACAAACACAGGGGCCGGCTGCTTGGCCAGCACAGGGCCTGCAAGACAGGCCCAAAAAACACAAAGCAAAAGTCTGGAAAATGCACAAAAACGGATCACTGGGGGGCTTTCAAAATCGCGCTCAAGTGTAATCGTCACTCCCTCTGGAATTCAGATGCAGCCGTGCACCCTTCAAAAAATAAGCATTCAAGGCATTGGCCTTGAAACCCTGAGCATCGCCGCACCTGCCGGGGCCGAAGCGCCAACCCTCGTGTTTTTGCACGAAGGCCTGGGCAGCGTGCGCATGTGGCGCGATTGGCCTGCCCTGCTGTGCGCCCAATTGGGCTGTGCGGGGCTGGTGTATTCCCGCCAGGGCTATGGCCAGTCTGACCCGGTGCCCGATGTGCGCGGCCCCTCTGGCCAAAAGGATGGCCAGCGGCATGGGCGCTTGTTGCCCGACTACATGCACCGCGAAGCTTGGGAGGTGTTGCCCGCCCTGCTGCAGGCCTTGGGCATCGCGCGGCCCGTGCTGCTGGGGCACTCGGATGGCGGCACCATCGCCTTGCTGCACGCCAGCCGTTTTCATGTGCGCGGGTGCATCGTCATGGCCCCTCACGTCATGGTGGAGCCGGTATCGCTGCAGGCCATCACACAGGCCCGCCAAGCCTTTGAGCAAGGGCCCTTGCGCCAGCGTCTGGCCCCCTACCACGCCGATGTGGACTGCGCCTTCTGGCAATGGAACGAGGTCTGGCTGAGCGCAGCTTTTGCCCGGTTTGACATCCGAGGCGAATTGAGCGGCATCCGAGCACCGCTGCTGGCCATTCAGGGCGTGGATGACCCTTATGGCACGCTGGCCCAGATCGAGGACATCGCCAAAGCTGTAACGCACACCACTTTGCTCACACTGCCGGGCTGCGGCCATTCACCTCACCGCGACCAAGCCGACGCCGTGTTGGGTGCGGTGAAAACCTTCATGGCCCAGTTACCAAAAAATCAGTCATGAAGCTGTGCATGAAGACACCCATTTAGAGCCGCGGCTCAGGGCTTGAGCACCGCCAAATCCGAGAGCGTCAAAAAGCGCCATTGACCAGGGGCCAGATCGCCCAACACCAGACCACCGATTTGAGAGCGGTGCAAGGCCTCGACCCGGTTGCCCACGGCCGCCACCATGCGCTTGACCTGGTGGTATTTGCCTTCGGTCAGGGTGAGTTTCAGGTGCAACTCGCTCACGGCCTCGCAGGCGGCGGCTTTGACGGGCTGGGGGTCGTCGTCCAGCACCACACCGGCCAGCAGTTTGTCCACCATGTCGGGCGTGATCGGGTGCTTGGTGGTGACCTCATAAACCTTGGGCACATGGTGCTTGGGCGAGCTCATCTTGTGGATGAACTGGCCGTCGTCGGTGAGCAGCAGCAAACCGGTGGTGTCTTGGTCGAGCCGACCCACGGCCTGAACGCCCTGCACCGCCGCTTTTTGCGGGCGCTGGCGCAAAGGCGCGGGCAGCAAGGTGTAGATGCTCGGCCAGGTGGAGGGTTTTTGCGAACACTCGGTGCCTGCAGGCTTGTGCAGCAGCACATAGGCTTTGTCCAGGTAGGGCCAAGCCGTGCCTTGCACGGTGAACTGCAGGTCCTCCAGGTCAAAGAATTCACCCGCATCGGTGACGGTTTGGCCTTGCACTTGAACGTGGCCTTGCTGGACCAGGCCTGCACACACGCGGCGGGTTCCAAAGCCCTGGCTGAACAAAATGTCTTCCAGGCGCATGGGTTTGAGGGGTTTGGCTTTCATGGGGCATGATTGTCGCCTCGAATCAGACCCTTGTCGCTTGCAGGAGACCCGGCCCATGAGTGCTGCCCTTGAATCGCTCGACCGCATGAACACCGCCCTGGCCCGCAGCCAAAACGGCGAATTGCCGCAAAGCGAAATGATTCGCCTGTGGCGCTCAGAATCGGCCTCTTTGGCACTGCCCGCACGCTTTGACGAGGTGCTGCACCCCTTGCTGGACCGCATCGAGGCCAGCGTTTTGTTCAGCGAAGAAAGTTGCTCGTTCAGCCAAAAGGATTTGCTGGCCAGCCTGCAAATGTGGGCCGACAAGGCGCGGCTGCGGCTGTCCAGCCAAAACGGCGCACAAACCTAAATCGCGTGCGCCAGCTCTGGCGCTGAGGCCGTGTGCTGAGCCAGCCAGCGCTCGATGTGGCCCGCGTCGTGCACCAGGCGCAACTCGTCAAAAGCCTGTTGCGCCTCGGGGTAAACACGGCGCATGTAGTTCAGCCACTGCTTGAGACGCCCCGCCCGGTGCCGCGTGGCCACGCGGGCACTCACACCCAGCCAGAACACCTGCATCAAAGCCACTAAGCGGGACCAGGCCACCCCCTGACCCGGTGCCCGTGCTTGCCCTGTGGCCAACTGGTGCGCAATGGCCAGCGCCAGCCCCGGGTCGGTGACCATGCCGCGCCCGATCATGAGGCGGTCGCAGCCCGTCACCTCGCGGCAGCGCAGGGCATCACCCACCGTCCAAATTTCGCCATTGGCCACAATGGGCAAACGCACATGCTGGCGCAAGTCGGCAATGCGGTCCCAATAAGCGGGTGGGCGGTAACCGTGCGCCTTGGTGCGGGCATGCACCACCAACTCGCTGGCCCCGGCCGCCTCGATGGCCAAGGCGCATTCCTCGGCGCGGCTGTCGTCGTTGTAGCCCAAACGCATCTTGGCCGAAACCGGGATGTGCGCGGGCACCGCGCGGCGCACCGTCGCCACGATTTGCCCCACCAACTCGGGCTCGTCCAGCAGCACGGCGCCGCCGCGGTGCTGGTTCACGGTTTTGGCCGGGCAACCAAAGTTCAGATCAATGCCGTGCGGCTGCAACTCGGCCAGCGCCGCCGCGTTGTCGGCCAGGCACACCGGGTCCGAACCCAGCAGCTGCACCTTGACCGGCACGCCCGCTGGTGTGCGGCTTTGGTTGAGCAACTCGGGGGCCACCCGAATGAAGGCGCGGCGCGGCAAGACCGTGTTGGTCACACGGATGAATTCGGACACACACTCGTGCACACCGCCCACGCGCGTGAGGACATCGCGCAAGGTGTGGTCGAGCAGCCCCTCCATGGGGGCCAGCATGATGTGCATGGCGGGCCTGAAAGCGATATCGATCAGCCGAGCTTGCGCTTGAGGCGAACTTCTTCGACCTTCACGCCACCCAGAGGCACGGTGCGTGCGGTGTTCATCTCACGCTTGAAGCCCGCCAGGTCGTGAAAGCGCAGCGTGCGCTCGTGCAGCAGGGGCAGCCACACGGTGACGTCGGTGCAGTCTTCATCTTCCAGCCCTTCGCGGGCCGCGTCCCACAGGGCCAGGCCAATGCCTTGACCAATGCGGTCTGGGGCCGCGTAGATGGCCCAGATTTCGCCCGTGGTGTTTTTGCTCTTGGGGTCACGCGAGCGGTCAAAGCCCACAAAGCCCACGATGTCTTTGCCTTCCACCGCCACCATGACCTGCGGCTCGCCGTACTCAATGGCCTCTTTCCAGAAGGACACGCGTTTGGGCATGGGCGTGGCGTCCCAGTGGGCATCGGGCACTTGGCCTTCGTAGGCGGCGCGGCAGGCGCTCACATGCAATGCGGCCACGGCAGGCGCGTCTTGGAGGGTGGCAAATCGGACTTGGATATCGGACATGGCTTGAACAGATGAGAGGAAAACAACGCACTTGGGGCCCAAGGGCTTTTGGCGCAAAACCCGACATTGTCGCCGCTTCGGTTATCTTCAAGGCATGAGGATGTTTCTAAGCCGTCAGAATTTCACCGCGCCCAGGCCGCCAGCCTCCCAGGGCCAAGCCACACACCCCAGCTTGCGCCAGACCTCCAGCGGGTTTTTCAAAGGCTTGGTTTGGGCCGCATTGGCGCTGTGCGCTGGCGCCGCGAGCGCCCAAACACCGGCCCGCTTTGCCGACGACATGGCCGAGCGCACCCGCGCCTGCACCGCCTGTCACGGTGACCAGGGACGCGCCGGGCCCGATGGTTACTACCCACGCCTGGCGGGCAAACCGGCCGGCTACCTGCACAACCAGCTGCGCAATTTTGCGCAAGGCCGCCGCCACTACGACCTGATGGCCCGCTTGGTTGACCCCTTGACCGACGCGTATCTGGGCGAGATGGCCCTGTACTTTTCCAAGCTCCAATTGCCCTACCCCGCCCCCACCGCCAACAATGCGATCACACCCGAGCGCCTGGCCAAAGGCCAGCAATTGGTGACCCAAGGCGACGCCACCCGTGGCCTGCCCGCCTGCACCCAGTGCCACGGCGTGCGGCTGACAGGTGTTCAGCCCAACGTGCCCGGGCTCTTGGGCTTGCCGCTCGACTACCTGAACGCCCAGTTGGGCGCTTGGCAAACCGCACAACGCCGTGCCCACGCGCCCGATTGCATGGCCGAAATTGTCAAACGCATGCCCGCGCAGGACCTGATCGCGGTGTCGAGTTGGCTGGCCCGCCAGCCCTTGCCTGCCGATACGCGAGCGGCCGAGACCGCCCCGGCTGGCCCGGCCTTGCCCGAGGCCCTGCGCTGCGGCAGCGCCCCCGAACTCTCGGCCACACGCCAGGCCACCGCCCCAGCCAAGGCAGGGGGCCAGCCATGAAAAACGCTGTGCTCAAGATGAACCCCGTCCAACGCTTGGGCTGGGTCACGCTGGCCAGCGTGTTGCTGCTGGCCTTGGGTGTCGTGTGGGACAACTGGGGCGATCTGCTGAGGCCACAAAACGACAACACGGCCCTCACAGCACCAGCCACCGAAGCCCAGATTGAACAAGGCCGCTACCTTGCCCTGGCAGGCAACTGCATGGCCTGCCACACCACCCGGGGCGGCACCCCTTTTGCGGGGGGGCGCCGCATCGACACGCCCTTTGGTGGCGTTTACAGCAACAACCTCACACCCGACCCCGAAACGGGCCTGGGCCGCTGGACCCCGCAGGACTTCTGGCAAGCCATGCACCGGGGCCGCTCCAAAGATGGGCGCTTGTTGGCCCCGGCTTTCCCGTACAACCACACCAGCGTCATCACCCGCAGTGACAGCGATGCCATTTTTGCTTGGCTGAACACCCTGCCCCCAGTGGTGCAGGCCCAGCCGACCCACACCCTGGTCTGGCCCGTGGGCACACAGCCCGCTCTGGCCGTGTGGCGCAGCCTGTTTTTTGAGCCCAGCCCTTTTCAAGCCGCCCCAACTCACAGCGCCGAATGGAACCGGGGCGCTTACCTGGTGCAAGGCCTGGGCCACTGCGCCGCCTGCCACAGCCCGCGCAATGCGCTGGGGGCCAGCGGCGCGGTGAACGACCTGTCGGGAGGCCTGATGCCCGTGGTCAACTGGTATGCACCCGACCTGACCCGAGACACCGAAAGCGGCCTGGCCAGCACGCCCTTGCCCGAGATCGTGCGCTTGCTGCGCACCGGTGCGTCCAGCACCGCCCAAACCAGCGGCCCCATGGGCGAAGTGGTGCAGCACAGCCTGCAGCACCTGACCGAGGCCGACCTGAACGCCATGGCCGTGTACCTGCAGTCGCGCGCCCAAAACACGCCTCAGCCCACCACGGCCAAGACCCCAACTGCCCGCATCAGCCTGCAGGTGGCCACCCAGGGCACCAAGGTCTACGAGCGCCAGTGTTTGCAATGCCACGGCGAGCAAGGCGCGGGCGTCACCACCGCCTCGGGCGAGGTGGCCTACCCTGCCCTGGCGGGCAACCGCGCCGTGCTGCTGAGCGACCCCACCAACCTGGTGCAGCTGGTGCTGTATGGCGGCTACGGCCCGGCCACCCAGGGCCATCCGCGCCCTTTTGGCATGCCACCTGCTGTGCTGGAGCTGGATGACCGGGACATCGCGGCCGTGCTGACCCACCTGCGCACGCGCTGGGGTAACCAAGCCAGCGAAGTCACCCCCTTGCAGGTCAACCGCATCCGCGCGGCGCAGGGCCACTGAACCCTGGGCAGGTGCTTGTCATCTGCGGCACTGCATTCCTCGCGCGATGCCCCTAAGATTTTTGGCATGACCACACACCTCTACATCCTGACCGGCGCTTCGCGTGGCATGGGACTGGCCATGGCCGAGCAGCTGCTGCAGCCAGGCAACACCTTGCTGTGCATCTCGCGCCACGCCAACGCTGACCTGGCTCTCTCCGCCCAAAAGGCGGCTGTGCCGCTTTCGCAATGGACCCACGACCTGGCTGACGGTGAAGGCGCCAGCGAGCGGCTGCGCGACTGGCTGCTGGCACAGAACCCGGCTGATTTCGTCAGTGTCAGCCTGATCAACAACGCGGGCGTCATCCCGCCCATTAAGCCGCTGCGACAGTCCCAAGCCGCCGATCTGGCGATGGCCCTGCGTGTGGGCCTGGAAGCGCCGATGGCGCTGAGCGCGGCGTTTGTGGGGGCCACACAGGCCTGGCCCATGCCCCGCAAAGTGCTCAACATTTCTTCGGGCCTGGGCCGCTTTCCCATGGCCTCACAAGCGGGCTACTGCGCGGCCAAAGCGGGCATGGACCACTTCACTCGCTGCTTGGCGCTGGACGAAGCCCCACTGCCCAACGGCGCCCGCGTGTGCTCACTCGCCCCCGGCGTGATCGACACCGACATGCAGGTGCAGCTGCGCGGTGCGGCGGGCGAGGCGTTTCCGGACCAAGCGAAGTTTTTGCAACTCAAAGCGCAAGGCCAGCTCAGCTCGCCCGCACAGGCGGCCGAGCAAGTTTTGCGCTTTTTGGCCCGGCCCGATTTCGGGCGCGAGCCCGTGGCCGACGTGCGGGGCTGAAAGGCTCAGCCACCAAACTGCGCCGCTTGTCAGGCCTCTGTAGCCATTGCGCCTGACACTGATCGGCGTTGACCCCTGTACCCATTTGTCTATCTTTTAAATCTGGAGAACCCCATGAGCCGTGAAGTTGTTGTTGTCAGCGGTGTGCGCACCGCCATTGGAACTTTTGGCGGCAGCCTCAAGGACATTGCCCCCACCGAGCTGGCGGCGCAAGTCGTGCGCGAAGCCCTGTCCCGCGCGGGCACCTCTGGCCAAGACGTCGGCCATGTGGTCTTTGGCCATGTGGTCAACACCGAACCCAAAGACATGTACCTGTCGCGCGTGGCGGCCATCAACGGCGGCTGCGCCGAGGGCACCCCCGCCTTCAACGTGAACCGCCTGTGCGGCTCGGGCCTGCAAGCCATCGTGAGCGCCAGCCAAGCCATCATGCTGGGTGACTGCGACATCGCCATTGGCGGTGGTGCAGAAAACATGAGCCGTGCGCCTTATGCCAGTCTGGCCACCCGCTTTGGCGCACGCATGGGTGACACCAAAATGATCGACATGATGATCGGCGCCCTGCACGACCCCTTCCACAACATCCACATGGGTGTGACGGCCGAAAACGTGGCGGCCAAATACGGCATCACCCGCGAAATGCAAGACGCCCTGGCTCTCGAAAGCCACAACCGCGCCGAACGCGCCACGGCAGAGGGCCGCTTCAAAGACCAGATCATGCCGGTCATGCTGAAAAGCAAAAAGGGCGACGTGGCCTACACCACCGACGAGCATTTCCGCCCTGACTGCAAGCTCGAAGACATGGCCAAGCTCAAGCCTGTGTTTGTGAAAGAAAACGGCACCGTGACCGCCGGCAACGCATCGGGCATCAACGACGCCGCAGCCGCTGTGGTGTTGATGGAAGCCGGTGCCGCCAAGGCGCGTGGCGCCAAGCCCATGGCACGCTTGGTGGGTTACGCCCATACGGGTCTGGACCCCAAGATCATGGGTGTGGGCCCCATCTCGGCCACCCACGCGGTGCTCAAAAAGACCGGCCTCACGGTGAACGACCTGGACGTGATCGAAGCCAACGAAGCCTTTGCCGCCCAAGCCTGCGCCGTGACGCGCGAGTTGGGTCTGGACCCGGCCAAGGTCAACCCCAACGGCTCGGGCATCTCGCTGGGCCACCCCATCGGTGCCACGGGTGCACTGATCACCGTGAAAGCCTTGTACGAGTTGCAGCGTGTCAACGGCCGCTACGCACTGGTGACCATGTGCATCGGCGGCGGTCAGGGCATCGCCGCGATTTTTGAGCGCATGTGAGGCTTCGGGTCTGACCCCAACAAAAAATGGGCCTCCACAGAGGCCCATTTTTTTCGGGAGCGCATGAGGGCGGCGTCAGCCCTTGACCGCCGCTGTGACCACCACCTCGATCAAATAGGCCGGATTGGCCAGTGCCGCTTGCACAGTGGCACGGGGTGGCGCACTGCCGGCCACCACCCAAGCGTCCCACACCTCGTTCATGGCGGCGATGTCGGTGATGTCTTGGAGGTAAATCTGGGTGCGCAGGATGCGGGTTTTGTCGCTGCCCGCCTCGGCCAGGCGTCGTTCGATCTGCTGCAGCACATCGGCCGTTTGGCTGCGGATGTCGGTGGCCTCGCATTCGGGCACCATGCCCGCCAAATACACCACGCCATTAAAAACCGCCGCTTCGCTGTAACGGGCCGCGACATGCAGGCGCTGGATGTCGGTGTTCATGGTTTTTTACCTCCAAATTTCGACTCGGTGCCGTCCAGCAAACGGTGGATGTTTTCGCGGTGACGCCACACCAGCAGCAAGGCCATGGCCGACAGGCTCAAGACCTCAGCGGCAGTGGCCTGCCAGGCCACACCGTCGCCGAACAGGTAAAAAACCGGCGCAAACACCGCCGCCACCATGGAGGCCAAGGACACGTAGCGGCTGAAATACAAGACGATGGCAAAACTCAGCACCGTGGCCAGCGCCAGCGTGCCATGCACACCAATGACCACCCCCACCGCCGTGGCCACACCTTTGCCCCCCACAAACCCGAAAAACACCGGGTACAGGTGACCCAAAAATGCGGCCAGGCCCGCCAGCGCTGCAATCTCAGGACCCAAACCGTATTCAGGCCCCCAAGCCAGCACCATCGCCACTGGCAACCAGCCTTTGAAGGCGTCCAAGAGCAAGGTCAAGATTGCCGCCTTTTTGCTGCCCGAGCGCAGCACATTGGTGGCCCCCGGGTTTTTGCTGCCGTAGCTGCGTGGGTCGTTCAGGCCCATCAAGCGGCTCACGATCACCGCAAAACTGAGCGAGCCCAACAAATAACTGGCCAACACCACGGCCACCGGAATCAAGGCATCCATCCAAATCTCCCTCTGTCTTGTATGGGCGTCATTCTGCCAGTGCGCAGTTCACCGGCTGGGCGCCCAGCAGCTGCACACACACTTGCGGGTCGAGGCCCACCAGATAACCGCGCCTGCCGCCGTTGATGCAGATGCGCGGCAAACCGAGGATGGTTTGTTCGATGTAAACCGGCATGGCCTTGCGCGTGGCAAAGGGCGAGGTGCCGCCCACCAAATAACCGCTGTGCCGGTTGGCCACCTCGGGGGCGCAGGGCTCCACCGACTTCAAGCCGATCTGCCGCGCCAAATTCTTGGTGGACACCTTGCGGTTGCCGTGCATGAGCACCACCAGGGGCTTGGCGTCTTGGTCCTGCATGATCAGGGTTTTGACCACACTGAACGGGTCCATACCCAGCACCTGCGCACTGTGCTGGGCGCCGCCATGCTCCAGGTACTCATAGGGATGCTCGGTGAAACTCACCCCCTGCTGGCGCAAGAGCGCCGTGGCCGGGGTTTCACTGACTTTGTCTTTTTTGGCCATGGACCTGGATCACAAGGCCGGGTCGCGCATTTCCCAACGGATGGCGTCAATGGCCTTGAGCACTTCGGGGGAGAGCTCGGTGCTCCAAGCGGCCAGGTCTTCGTTGAGCTGCGCCAGCGAGGTCACCCCGATGATGGTGCTGGCCACGCTCCAGCGGTGGTAACAAAACGCCAGCGCCATCTGGGTGGGTGTCATGCCGTTGTCGCGGGCCAGCTGGTTGTAGCGGCGTGCCGCCACCAGCGCCTCGGGGCGGCCCCAGCGCTGCTTGCGCATCGAGTCGTAGCGGGCGATGCGGCCACCATCGGGCACCAGAGGACCTTGCAGGTCGTCGTTGTCGTATTTGCCCGTGAGCAAACCAAAACCCAGCGGCGAATACGCCAGCATCGACACGTTCAGCCGGTAGCAGGTCTCGTCCAGACCGTTGTCGTAGGTGCGGCTGACCAGGCAATAAGGGTTTTGCACCGT
Source organism: Limnohabitans sp. 63ED37-2 (assembly GCF_001412535.1). Lineage (GTDB taxonomy): Bacteria > Pseudomonadota > Gammaproteobacteria > Burkholderiales > Burkholderiaceae_C > Limnohabitans_A. The sequence goes on from NZ_CP011774.1 coordinate 1,952,108, forward strand.
GGCCACACGCGGCAGGCCATGCTGCTCGGCCAGGCGCACGAATTCGTGCACACCATAAGGCGTTTCGTTGGACAGGCCGATGTAGCGCACCTTGCCAGCTTTGACCAATTTGGCCAGGGCTTCGAGTTGTTCGTGGATGGAGGTGACCGACTTGTCTTTGGCCGGGTCGAAATACGTCATGCCAAAGACCGGCACATGGCGCTCTGGCCAATGGATTTGGTACAGATCAATCACATCGGTTTGCAGACGGCGCAGGCTGGCATCGCAGGCATTCATAATGTCTTGCCCGGTCATGCCCGAGCCTTCACGGATCCAGGGCATGCCACGCGAGGGGCCCGCCACTTTGGTGGCCAGCACCAGCTTTTCGCGGGCACCGGGGTTTTGGGCAAACCAGTTGCCAATGAAGGTCTCGGTAGCGCCGCAGGTGTCGGCCGAAGCGGGCACGGCGTACATCTCGGCCGTGTCGATGAAGTTGATGCCCGCTTCCAGTGAGCGGTCCAGGATGGCGTGCGCGTCGGCTTCACTCACCTGTTGGCCGAAGGTCATGGTGCCCAAGCAAATCGGGGTCACTTGCAGGTCGGATTGACCGAGTTGAACGAGTTTCATGGTGTGTACTGTGTTGAATTCAAGCCTGCAGGTTCTCCCCGAGGGGAGAAACAAGGCGATGGGTTGATTTTGTCACGCGTCAAAGGGCTGGGCCTTTAAGCGCTGTCGCGCGTGCTTCTTCCTGCAGCCGCAGCACCCGCCGCTGCACCTTGCCGGTGGTGGTCATGGGCAGTTGGTCGATGAATTCGATCTCTTTGGGGTATTCATAAGGAGCCAACAAACCCTTCACGTGGGCCTGCAGTTCGCGGCGCACTTCGTCGTCAAAGCTGGCCTGGCCTGGCCCGGTGGGCCTGCGTGCCAACCAGTCGGGCGACAGCACCACATAGGCCTTGACCACCGCACCCCGGTCGGCGTCGGGCTTGGGCACGACAGCGGCATTCTGCACAGCCGGGTGCTTGACCAGGCAGTTCTCGATCTCGCCGGGGCCGATGCGGTAACCGGCGGCCTTGAACATGTCGTCGGTGCGGCCTTGGTACCAAAGGTAGCCGTCTTTGTCCGCCACTGCCATGTCACCCGTGCGGCACCAGTTGCCCGTGTATTTCGCCTGGGTGGCTTTGTCGTTGTTCCAGTAGCCCAAAAAGAACACCGGGTCGGGCTGGCCATGCACATCCAAACGGTTCACGGCCACCTCGCCCGGCGTGCCGGGTGGGCAAAGCTGGCCAGCCTCGTCGATGACGGCGACCTGGTGGCCCGGGTAGCCCTTGCCCATGCTGCCCGGTTTGGCGGGCCACAGGCGGGCGCAGTTGCCCACCACGTAGTTGATCTCGGTCTGGCCGAACATCTCGTTCACCGTCACGCCCATCTGCTGCTGGACATAGGCAAACACCGCGTCACCCACCGCTTCGCCCGCGCTCATCATGGCTTGCAGCTTCAGGCGGTAGCGGGCTTTCACATTGGGCACCGCCTTCATCATGGCTTTGAGTGCCGTGGGGAACAAAAAGGTGTGCGTGACCGCGTGAGTTTGCAAAATCTCAAACGCCATCTCGGGCGAAAACCGCCCGTTGAAGGCCACGATGGGCCTGCCAAAGTACAGGCTGGGCAGCAAGGCGTCCATCAGCCCACCGGTCCAGGCCCAGTCGGCGGGCGACCAGAACACCGCTTTGGACGGGCGACTGGCGTCGAACGGATCAAAACCAAACCAATTCTGGCTGCACACAAAACCCGTCAGGTTGCCGATCAGGGCCCGGTGCGGGATGAGTGCGCCCTTGGGGTTGCCGGTGGTGCCGCTGGTGTAAATCAGCACGGCCGGGTCTTCGGCCAGGGTGCTGACGGCTTTGAACGAAGTGGCCTCGCTGGCCACGGCTTTTGCGTAATCGAGGTCGGCCTGCGCCCCCGCCTCCCCCACCCCGATCAGGGTTTGCAAACCGGGGCAGTCGGGGCGGGCCTGTTGCAAGGCTAGCACGGTGGATTCGTCACACACGGCCACACGGGCCTGGCTGTCGTTGATGCGAAAAGACAGGGCTTCCGGCCCAAACAGCATGGACAGCGGCATGGCCACCGCGCCCATTTGCAGCACCGCCATGTAGGCCACGGCCGTTTCAAAGCGCTGGGGCAACACAATCGCCACCCGGTCGCCACGCACCACGCCCTGCGCCTGCAGCACCCGGCTCAGGCGGTTGGCCGCAGTTTGCAGCTGGGCAAAGGTCCAACTCTGGCCCAAGCCGTGCCCCGCCACATGTTCGCGGATGGCCACACGCCTGGCCGTGGCGGGCTGCGCCGCCCACTGGCCGCAGCAAGCCTGCGCCATGTTGAAGCGCTTGGGCACTTTCCAGCCAAAGCCTTGGTGGATGGCCGCATAGCGGTCCGGGGTGATGGGGTCCCGGCGGTCCTGGTTGCGACTGACGCTCATCGTGTGTCTCCTTATGATCGAAAGTATGTACCAAGTTTTACGCGAATCACAAAGCCACTGGGTGCCGCTGCGCGGCTGCCGTTACCACGTCCGCCAATGGGGCACTGCCACACCGGGGGCCACACCACTGGTGTTGGCGCATGGCTGGATGGATGTGGCCGCTTCGTACCAGTTCATGGTCGACGCCTTCAGCGAAGCGTTTGTCAGCCAGCGTCCCATCATCGCCATGGACTGGCGCGGTTACGGCCTGACCGAGACCCCGCCCACCGACAGCTACTGGTTTCCCGACTATTTGGCCGATCTGGACGCCCTGCTCGACGCGCTCTACCCCGGCCAAGCCATTGACCTGGTCGGCCACAGCATGGGCGGCAACGTGGTCATGATGTACGCGGGCACCCGCCCCGAGCGCATCCGCCGCTTGGTCAACCTCGAAGGCTTTGGCATGGCCACCACCCAGCCAGCCCAGGCCCCCACCCGCATGGCGCAGTGGCTCGACGAGCTCAAAGCACAACGCGCGGGCGACAACACGCTCAAGGCTTACCCTGACGCCGCAGGCGTGGCGGCCCGCCTGATGAAGACCAACACGCGCCTGGGTCAAGACAAAGCCGATTGGCTGGCCCAGCATTGGGCACAAGCGGGCACCGATGGCCAATGGCGCATCCTGGGCGACTCGGCGCACAAGGTCATCAACCCGTATTTGTTCCACCTGGAAGAAGCCTTGGCGATGTACCGCCGCATCAGCGCCCCCGTGCTGGTGGTGGAAGCCTCGGACGACTCGCTCAGCCAGTGGTGGAAAGGCAAATACACCTTGGCCGAGTTTCACGAGCGGCTGAAGTCGGTGCCCCAACTTGAACAAGCCCAAGTGCAAGACGCTGGGCACATGCTGCACCACGACCAGCCGCAGGCCTTGGCGTCTTTGCTGGAAAACTTTTTGCGCTGAGCCTCAAACTACAATTTGCGGTCTTTTTCATGACCCCCATCGCCATGCCGTTTTCCATTCGACAACCACTCCGAGGACCTTTAGGGGTCTTGGCCCTGATGCTGAGCCTGGCCTGTGCCCCCGCCTTGGCGCAAAAGCCTGACCGCTATTGCCCCTCGTTTTTGGCCGTCGAAGGCGCACCCGAGCCCACGCACCGGGGGGAAATCAGCTTCTCGCCTTTCACCCACCACTGGAGCCGCAGCCCTGAACACAAGCATGTGGTGCTGGTGTCCCTGGACGAGCAGCTGCCGGGTGACCGTTTGTGCGGCGTGAGCCTGTTCAGCAACTCCTTTGGTCAACCGTCGGCTTATGTCTACGCAGGCCAGCAGTTCAATGGCGTGTTGGGCGTCCCCCAATTGTTCGTCAAGGTCACGGCGGGCATTTTGTATGGCTACGTCAAGCCCTACGAAGACAAAGTTCCTCTGAACCACAACGGTTTTTCGCCCGCCATCATCCCGGTCATCGGCTACCAGTTCTCCCAGAATGACTCCGTGCAAGTCAAAGTCCTGGGCAATGCCGGACTGATGTTCTCGTACGGACGCCGCTTTTAAACCTTGGCGGCGGTCATGGGGCGGCTGTCCGCACGGACAAGTCATGAGAAAATGCGAGGTTTACCGAACCGGAGTATTTCCCATGGACGCAGAACACATCAATCAGATTGGCACCACCCTCACCGACCTGAGCGCCCGCACCCAAGAGTTACGGGGGTATCTTTGACTACGATGCCAAATCTGAACGGCTGAGAACCGTCAACGCATCCCTCGAAGATCCCTCAGTCTGGAACGACCCCAAAAAAGCCCAAGAACTGGGCAAAGAGAAAAAAGCGCTGGACGGCGTGGTGGTCACCATCACCAACCTGACGAGCGAATTGGCCGACAACCTTGAACTCTTTGAGATGAGCAAGGAAGAAGGCGACGACGACGGCCTCAAAACCATCGAAGCCGAAACCGCCAAACTGGCTCGGCTGGTGGAAGAGCTCGAATTTCGCCGCATGTTCCGCCACGAGGCCGATCCGCTCAACTGCTTTGTCGACATCCAAGCCGGTGCCGGCGGCACAGAAGCTTGCGACTGGGCCAGCATGCTGCTGCGCCAATACATCAAGTACGCCGAGCGTAAAGGCTTCAAGGCCACGGTGGAAGATGAAACCCCCGGCGACACGGCAGGCATTAAAGGTGCGACCATCAAAATCGAAGGCGAATACGCGTTTGGCCTGCTGCGCACCGAAACCGGCGTGCACCGTTTGGTGCGCAAGAGCCCGTTTGACTCGTCGGGTGGCCGCCACACCTCCTTCGCTTCGTTGTTCGTCTACCCCGAGATCGACGACTCGATCGAGATCAACATCAACCCTTCTGACGTGCGCACCGACACCTTCCGTGCCAGCGGCGCGGGGGGCCAGCACATCAACAAGACCGACTCGGCGGTGCGCTTGACGCACATCCCCACGGGCATTGTGGTGCAGTGCCAAGACGGCCGCAGCCAACACAGCAACCGCGATGTGGCTTGGCAGCGCCTGCGCTCGCGCCTGTATGACTTCGAGATGCGCAAGCGCTTGGAAGAGCAGCAAAAGCTGGAAGACACCAAGACCGATGTGGGCTGGGGTCACCAGATCCGCAGCTATGTGCTGGATAACAGCCGCATCAAGGATTTGCGCACCAACGTCGAAATTTCGGCCACCCAAAAGGTGCTCGATGGCGACCTCGATGCGTTCATCGAAGCCTCACTGAAACAAGGCCTCTGAGCTGCTCAGACCTCAACCCAAACGGAGTTCCTGATGCGTGAAGGACAACCCACAGCGATCCACCGGGAGGCTTATGCCGCCCCGGCTTTCTGGATCGACACCGTCGATTTGACCTTTGATCTGGACCCGGCCAAAACCCGCGTCCTGAACAAGATGCGCCTGCGCCGCAACCCCGATGTGGCGGCCCAACCGCTGCGTCTGGATGGCGAAGACCTGAACCTGGCCCGCGTGCTGGTCAACGGTGGCGGCACCTCGTTCAAGATGGACGGCGCGCAGCTGGTGCTTGAAAACCTGCCCGATGGCCATGAACCCTTCGATCTGGAAATCTTCACCACCTGCAACCCCGAGAAAAACACCCAGCTGATGGGCCTGTACGTCAGCAACGACTCATTCTTCACGCAGTGCGAGGCCGAGGGTTTTAGGCGCATCACCTACTTCCTGGACCGCCCAGACGTGATGGCCAGCTACACCGTCACGCTGCGTGCCGACAAGGCCAAGTACCCGGTGCTGCTCTCCAACGGCAACCTGGTCGAGCAAGGCGCCTTGGAAGACGGCCGCCACTTTGCCAAGTGGGTCGACCCGCACAAAAAGCCCTGCTACCTGTTTGCCTTGGTGGCTGGTCAGCTGGTGGCTCGCGAGCAGCGCATCCTCAGCCGCAGCGGCACCGAGCACTTGCTGCAGGTGTTTGTGCGCCCCGGCGACCTGGACAAGACCGAGCACGCGATGAACTCGCTCATGGCCAGCGTGGCCTGGGACGAGGCCCGCTTTGGCCTGCCGCTGGACCTGGAGCGCTTCATGATCGTCGCCACCAGCGACTTCAACATGGGCGCGATGGAAAACAAGGGCCTGAACATCTTCAACACCAAGTTCGTGCTGGCCAACCCGAACACCGCGACCGACCTGGATTTCGGCAACATCGAATCGGTCGTGGGCCACGAGTACTTCCACAACTGGACCGGCAACCGCATCACCTGCCGCGACTGGTTCCAGCTCTCGCTGAAAGAAGGCCTGACGGTTTTCCGCGATCAGGAGTTCAGCCAGGACATGGCAGGGGTTGCCAGCGCCCGCGCCGTCAAGCGCATCGAAGACGTGCGCGTCTTGCGCACCGTGCAGTTTGCCGAAGACGCAGGCCCCATGGCCCACCCCGTGCGCCCGGACAGCTACGTCGAGATCAACAACTTCTACACCGTCACCATCTACGAAAAAGGCTCTGAAGTCGTTCGCATGATGCAAACCCTGGTGGCCAGCCCCGCTGACCTGCAAGGCCGCGACGGGTTTGCCAAGGGCATGAAGCTCTACTTCGAGCGCCACGATGGCCAAGCCGTGACCTGCGACGACTTTGCACAAGCCATTGCCGACGCCAACCCCGGCTCTGCGCTGACCCAGAACCTCACCGCATTCAAGCACTGGTACAGCCAGGCGGGTACCCCCCGCCTGCAGGCCAGCGGTGTCTACAGCGCCAATGAACGCAGCTACACCCTGACCCTGCGCCAAAGCTGCCCCGCGACACCCGACCAAGCCGATAAAAAACCTTTTGTGATTCCAGTCACGCTGGGCTTGCTCAGCCGAGACGGCACTGCCCTGCCCTTGCAGTTGGCGGATGCCCACCACAGCGCCTTGCAGCAAACCCTGGTGCTGACCGAAGAAAGTGCCAGCTTCAGCTTTGTCAACATCGACAGCGAGCCTGTGCCCTCATTGCTGCGCGGTTTCAGCGCCCCCGTGGTGCTGGAAGACGGTTTGTCCGCAGCCGACCTGCTGATCTTGCTGGCCCACGACAGCGACCCCTTCAACCAGTGGGAAGCTGGCCAGCGCCTGATGCTGCAAAGCGCTACCGACGCCATCCAGCAAAACAAGGACCTGACGGGCCAGCCCGTTCTGTCCGATGCCTTGATTGGGGCCTTGCGCAATGTCTTGCGCCACCCCGAACTGGACGCGGCGTTCAAAGACCTGGCGCTGACGCTGCCGTCGGAGAACTACATCGCCGACCAGCTCGACGTGGTGGACCCGCAGCGCGTGCATGCGCTGCGCGAGAGCATGCGTCTGACACTGGCCACCGCCTTGCAAGCCGACTGGCAATGGGCCTGGGACGCCCACAAGCACAACGGCGCCTACACACCCGACACCAAGTCAAGCGGTCGCAGGGCCCTGGCGGGACTGTCCATGACCATGCTGTGTGTGGCCGCTGTGCACAACGGTGATGCCGTCACGCCCGGCCGCGTGTACCAGCAGTTCAAAGACGCGGGCAACATGACCGACCGCTTCAACGCCTTGTCGGCGCTGGTGGTCAGTGGCCATGCCCTGGCGCAAGACGCTTTGGCCTTGTTCCACAAAATGTTCCAGCACGAAGCGCTGGTGATCGACAAATGGTTCGCCCTGCAAGCGGGTGCGCCCGACCGTGCAGGCGATGTGCTGCCGCGTGTGCGCCAACTCATGCAGCACCCCGACTTCAGCCTGCGCAACCCCAACCGGGCCCGCAGCCTGATCTTCAGTTACTGCAGCGCCAACCCGGCAGGTTTCCACCGCGCCGACGCGGCAGGTTATGTGTACTGGAGCGAGCAGGTGCTGGCATTGGACTCGATCAACCCCCAAGTGGCCGCCCGCTTGGCCCGCGCCATGGACCGCTGGAGCCGACTGGCCGAGCCTTACCGCAGCGCGGCCCGTGTGGCCATTGAGCGTGTGGCGGCCAAAGCAGACTTGTCGAACGACGTGCGCGAAGTCGTCAGCCGTGCCCTGAGTGCGGCTTAATCTGCCGCACCCACCGTCGATGCCCGAACCCAAGGAATGAACATGAGCAGCAAAATCTCCCTCTCCCGCTACCTGGTCGAGCAGCAGCGCGACAAAGGCCACATCCCAGCCGATTTGCGCCTGCTGCTCGAAGTGGTGGCCCGCGCCTGCAAAAGCATCAGCCACGCCGTGAACAAAGGCGCTTTGGGGGGGGTGCTGGGCAGCGCCGAAAGTGAAAACGTTCAAGGCGAAGTGCAAAAGAAACTCGACATCATCGCCAACGAGGTGCTGCTTGAGGCCAACGAATGGGGTGGCCACTTGGCGGCCATGGCCAGCGAGGAAATGGACAGCATTTACCTGGTGCCCAACCGCTATCCGCAAGGCGAATACCTGCTCATGTTTGACCCACTGGACGGTTCATCGAACATCGATGTCAACGTCAGCATCGGCACCATTTTCAGTGTGTTGAAAAAAGCGGACGACAGCCAAGGCGTGACCGAGCAAGACTTTTTGCAGCCCGGCAAGAACCAAGTGGCTGCCGGTTATTGCGTGTACGGTCCACAAACCACGCTGGTGCTGACTGTGGGCGATGGTGTGGCCATGTTCACACTCGACCGCGAGCAGGGCTCATTTGTGCTGACCCAAGAAAACGTGCAGGTACCGGCCGACACCAAAGAATTCGCGATCAACATGAGCAATATGCGCCACTGGGACGAGCCCGTGCGCCGCTACATTGACGAGTGTCTGCAGGGCAAGGAAGGCCCACGCGGCAAGGACTTCAACATGCGCTGGATCGCCAGCATGGTCGCTGATGTGCACCGCATCCTGACGCGTGGCGGTGTGTTCATGTACCCCTGGGACAAGCGCGAGCCTCACAAGGCCGGCAAACTGCGCCTGCTCTACGAAGCCAACCCCATGAGCTGGTTGATCGAGCAAGCCGGTGGCGCGGCCACCAATGGCAAAGAGCGCATTTTGGACATGCAACCCAGCCAGCTGCACGAGCGGGTGAGCGTGGTGCTCGGCTCCAAAAACGAAGTCGAGCGCGTGACCCAATACCACGCGCAAGTTTGAAGGCGGGCTTTTTACGCGCGTCCAGTGGTTCGTGCACCCGAACCTACCGACAACATTTCGAGCCGGTTCAAAGCACCCAAGGCCTGCACAGCTTTTCGTGTGGCACCCGGCACGTTGCTGCCGCTTGAGCGCAAATAATGCAGCGCCATGGCCAGGGCATTTTCTGCTTCCTGGTGCATGGCCAAGGTGAAGTGGTCCTGGTGCACGGGGGCGCTGATGTGACGGGTGTTCAGAGGTATCAAACGGGCTGCTGTGGTCATGGTTTCATGCTCCTGTGGGTGGATGCTGGATGGCATGAATGAAATTTATCAGCAATGTCTTCACATTTAATACTTTGATCATCTTTAGTTGCAACAAATTGCAAAATTGAGATGACACCAGCGGGGCCTCCTGGTCCTAGCCAGGCAGGCCCTGGGCCGCCAGATCAGTCGGTCAGATCGGGGGGCAAACCGCCCTCCACCACCGTCGCTGGGGCTGCAGACTCTGTCACAACCTGACGCAAGATTTCACGCAGCATTTTCTTCTCGGGCAGGCTCAAGGCGCGTGCCAGGCGCTGACGCATGCGCAGCAAAAGTTGGCGGTCCACTTCTTGGGGAATGCCTCGGCTGATCTGCAGCGCGTCGCGCAAATCTTCGCGCAGGTCTTCGGGCTCGTCGGCCCACCAGGCGCTGATGACCTCGTGCATCGATTTGCGCAGCTCTTCCACATCCTCGACGGCCAGGCCCATGCCGGTGGGCAGCTTGCCCTGCAGCATATCGGCCAAGGCTTGTGAGTTCACCACCACACGGCGGTCAGCCTGGGCCAGCAATCGGGCCCAGCCCGGGTCGGTGCGCACCATTTGTGGCATGTTGCGGGCCGACTCGTCGGCCAGCAAATGCACGCTCACGCCGCTGAGTTGGGCCTCGTCAATGGTGGCGAGGAAACGTTCGTCGTCGCTGGCCACCAGCACATGGTCACAGGCATGGTGCTCGGCCAATTGTTTGAGGTCGTGACCCAAGGAGCGCAACAGCGACGCTCCGCCATCGGCATCGTGCGCTTGCACCAGGCGAACGATCTGGTCATCGATGACCAGGCCATCCGAGCGGTCGCTGTACCAGTAGATGCGGCGCAAATCCACATCGAGTGCAGCCTGTGACAGGGCCTGAGACAGCAAGCTGAGCAAACCCTGACGGTTGACCGATTCGCCCGTGGCGCCCATGGCACCTTGCTGCGCGAGCCAGATCAGGAAGCGGCCATCGATCAGGGCCATGCAGGTGCCCCCCCGGTGTTCACCAAAGCGGCGCTCGGAACGGGTGTCGTGAGAAAAATAGTCGCGTTTCATAAAATGAGCTGTATCCATATTGTGTAAACCAGTAAGGTTGCGCCATCAGGCAACCGGTCGTATTTTACGGCCACGCCCTGTGTGCACCTGCGCCGAGTCTGGGCCTGCAGCCGCGTGCCCTGCCTTGTCGGGTATAAATAGTGCCTGTGTCCAAAAATCCACTCTTTGATCCGCGACAAGTCCCGGTATGGCAAATCGACCACGACATGCCCGCTGTGCCGACTGCGAATTTGCAGCCCGAGGCTCTGAAAGCCCGGTTTGCGCATCCGCCTGTGTGGCATCCGGAAGTGGTGCGGGAAAACTTCAGCTCCGACCGTGCCCCCGCCCAAGCGGCCGTGCTGGTGCCCATCGTGATGCGCGGGCCGAACGCTTCCTTGCCCACGGTGCTGCTGACGCGCCGCGCCTCGCACATGAAGACCCATTCGGGGCAAATTGCGTTTCCCGGTGGCAAGGTGGACCCCGAGGACGCCAACCTGCACGCCACCGCCTTGCGCGAGGCCGAAGAGGAAGTGGGCTTGGCGGCCCGCCATGTGCAGGTCATTGGCGAGTTGCCGGTTTACATCACAGGCACGGCCTTCTGGGTCACGCCGGTGATTGGCTTGGTTTCTCCTAATTTCGATCTGCGCCCCAATGCCGACGAAGTGGCCGATGTGTTTGAGGTGCCTCTGGCTTTTTTGATGAACCCGGCCAACCACCGCCGCCACGCCATGGATTGGCAAGGTGCTCGCAGGCATTGGTTCTCGATGCCTTACGAGGAGCAGCGCACCACGGCCCACGGCCAAGTGCAGGCCGTCGAGCATTTCATCTGGGGTGCCACGGCCGGTATGCTGCGCAATTTTTACCAATTTCTGGTGGCCTCGCCATCCACATGAGAACGCCATGAGTTTTTTTGCCATCTTGCTGGCCCTCTTGCTGGAGCAAGCCCGCCCCCTCAAGACCCACAACCAGGTCTTTGTCTTGGTCGAACACTGGACGGCTTGGGTGGTGCGCACCTTCGACGCGGGCACCCGCCCCCAAGCCTGGGTGACTTGGGGCATCGCCGTCCTCTCCCCAGCCTTGCTGGCCGTGCTCTTGCATTGGTTGTTCGAGTGGACGCTGGGCTGGTGGGTGGCTGTGCTGTGGAATGTGGCCCTGTTGTATGTCACCTTGGGTTTTCGACAATTCAGCCACCACTTCACCGGAATCCGTGAAGCCCTGGAAAACGGCGACGAAGACAAGGCCCGCGAATTGCTGGCGCAGTGGCAGCAGGTGCAAGTGGGGCAAATCCCGCGCAGCGAGATCGTGCGGCATGTGATCGAGTACTCAGTGATTGCTGCGCACCGCCATGTGTTTGGGGTGTTTTTTTGGTACGCCGCCCTGTCCATCATCGGCTTGGGGCCGGTGGGCGCGGTGATTTACCGCCTGACCGAATGGGCGCAGCGGCGCTGGCAAGAGCCATCGGCCGATGGCTCTTTGCCCAGCGAGGTGCTGCGCTCGGTCTCGGCGCGGGCTTGGCAAGCCCTGGACTGGCTGCCCTCGCGCATGACAGCCTTGGGCTTTGCGATTGTGGGCAGTTTTGAAGACGCCATGGACGGCTGGCGACACCACGCACAGAACTTTCCTCAAGACAACGATGGTGTCATCCTGGCCGCCACCTCAGGCGCCATCAACATCCGTTTGGGTGGCGCTGCTTTGCAACCCGCCGCAGAAGGTTTGCCCACGACGGAGACACCAGACAGCAGCAGCACGCCAGGTCGTGTGGCTGCCGTGGCGCACTTTGCCCAGGTGGTGGGCCTGGTATGGCGCACCGTGATCATGTGGCTGCTGTTGTTGGCTTTGCTGACCATGGCCAACCTGGTGGGCTGACCAGGCCCACGTCATCACCAGCGTTGCTGGCCCAACTCCTCAAACAGCTGCGCGTAAATGCGGTGACGGCGCACGCTGATGGTGCCAGGGTGCTCAGCGGTTTCGACCTGCGCCAACACCGCACAACCGGGCTCGTGCAAATGCGTGCAGTTGTAGAACTTGCAGCCGCCCAAATGCTGGCGCAAATCGGGCATGCAATCGGCCAGGCGGGTGGGCTCGATGTGGTGCAAGCCAAACTCCTGAAAGCCGGGCGAATCGATCAAAGCCGTGCGAGCTGCGTCATTGGCAGCACCATTTTCATCACCCGTTTGAGTTGACGCATCAAGTGCTGGCACCCAGTACCAACGTGTGCTGGTGGTGGTGTGTTTGCCCGAGTTAAGCGCCAGCGAAATCTCACCCGTTTCCACCTGCGCATCGGGCACCAAGCGGTTGATCAAGGTGCTTTTGCCGCTGCCAGACGGTCCCAGCACCAAGGTGGTCAGGCCTTGCAAATGCGCACACAAGGCAGCCACACCATCGTCGGCCACCGGGCTGCGGGGGCTCAGGCTGATGGGCATGACGCTGTAGCCCATGGCACGGTAAGGGGCCAGGCGCTCCCAGGCTTGGGCGAAGGGCTGGGCCAGGTCGCTTTTGTTGAGCGCGATGATGGGCGTGATGCGTTCGGCCTCGGCCGCCACCAAGGCGCGTGAAAGCTGGCTTTCTGAGTATTCAGGATCAGCCGCAATCAAGATCAGCACGCGGTCCAGATTGGCAGCAAAAGATTTGGTGCGGATTTCGTCTTGCCGGTAAAACAGGTTGCGGCGCTCTTGCAGTTTTTCGATGCTGCCCTCGTCGCCCGCGATTTGCCACAGCACCTGGTCGCCCACCACCACCTGATTTTTCTTGCCTCGGGGGTGGCAAATCAGGCGACGGCCTTCGGGTGTCTCGACCAGGCAGTGGCGGCCATAGGTGGCGACCACCAAGCCCGGCTCCAGATCGTGGGCCTGGGGCATGGCCGGGCGTGCTTTGGGTTTATTCATGACGCATCATGCCGGTAACAAGGCGTCAGTCTGGGTCGCGGCCTCAAAGTCCAGCCGGCTTAAGCCGCGCACATCGTGCGTGTTCCAGCGCACCACACAACGCTTGTAGGTCAGCACCAATTCGGGGTGGTGGTTGAGCTTTTCAGACAACCAGCCCACGCTGTTGACGAAGAGCAAAGCGTGTGAGTGCTGCTCGAAGTCAAAGCTTTTTTCGATCGCTACTTGTTCACCATCACCCGACAGTCCCCAGCCAGGAACCTGTGCCAACGCCATGATCACCTCGGTGGGCTTGAGGGCCCTGACTTCTGGGGTGCTCATGCGGTTTTCATCCTGAGCAAACGCTCGCTGGCCGGAGGGTGCGAGTAATAAAACTTCACATACCAAGGGTCGGGCGTCAGGGTCGAGGCGTTGTCTTGGTACAACTTGAGCAAGGCCGAGGACAAGTCCTTGCCCGGGGTTTGAGACACGGCATAAGCATCGGCCTCAAACTCCTGCTGGCGCGAGCGCCACGAAGACACAGGCGCAAAAAACAAGGTGAACACAGGTGTGACCAGCATGAACAAGACCAGCGCCAGCGCATCGTTGCTGCCCGACAAGTTGGGCATCACGCCCAAGCCCGTGTAAAACCAAACCTGCTGCGCCAGCCAGCCCAGCAGCGCCAGGCCTGCCAGCGTCATGGCGAAGCTGGTCACCATCATTTTGACGATGTGCTTGTGCTTGAAGTGGCCCAGCTCATGGGCCAGCACCGCTTCCATTTCGGCCGGGCTCAGTTGCTTGAGCAAGGTGTCGAAAAACACCACCCGCTTGCTGGCCCCAAAGCCAGTGAAAAACGCATTCGAATGTGCCGAGCGGCGGCTGCCGTCCATGACAAAAAAACCTTTGGCGGTGAAGCCTGCACGTTGCATCAGGCCTTGCACGCGGGTCTTGAGCGACTCATCTTCCAGCGGCGTGAATTTATTGAACAGCGGCATGATCACATTCGGCGCAATGGCCATCAAAAACAACTGCCAGCCCACCAACACGCCCCAAGCCCACAGCCACCACCACTGGCCTCCGGCTTGCATGAGCCACAGCACCACCCACAAAAGCGGCAGGCCCAGCACCAAGCCCAGCGCCAGCCCCTTGACCATGTCGGCAAGCCACAGCGTCGGCGTGATCTTGTTGAAGCCAAAGCGCTGCTCCACGCCAAAGGTTTGCATGAGTGACAAGGGCAATCCAATCAGGCCGCCGACCAGCGTGAAGCCCAGCACGAGCGCGATTTGCTGCGCCATGCCCGGGCCCATCATGTCCAGCAACACCTGGTTGAGCGCATCGAGCCCGCCCAACATCGTCCAGCCCAGTAACACGGTGGCATCCAGAGCGATGTCGATTTGCGACAAACGGGCTTTGGCCAAGGTGTAATCGGCGGCTTTTTGGTGGTCGGCCAAGGTCATGGTGTCGGCGTAAGCCTGCGGCACCGCATCGCGGTGGCGGGCCACATGCCGCACCTGGCGTGCATTGAGCCAGAACTTGAGCGCCACATGGGCCAGCAAGGCCACGACCAGAGTCAAGGTCAAAGTCAGTGAGGGATTCATCGGCGTATTGTAGGAGCCGCCTTGTCTGGCTGACCTTGGCAAGGGCTTGCGCCCACATGGACTTGGCACTCTGCAGGCCGCGCACCAGTCCATGTTGAGTCAATGCAGCAGGCACGCATCAGCGACAATCCCCGCATGTCTGATGTGAACACCACCCCCCAAGAAGCGGCCGAGTTGCCCAAGTCTGACCAAAACCTGGTTTGGATCGATTGCGAAATGACGGGCCTGGACCCCGAAAAAGAGCGCCTGCTGGAGATCGCCGTGATCGTGACCGGGCCGCACCTCACACCGCGCATCGAAGGGCCGGTGCTGGTGATTCACCAAACCGACGAGCTGCTCAACCAAATGGACAAGTGGAACAAAGGCACCCACGGCAAAAGCGGCTTGATCGATAAAGTCAAAGCCTCCACGACCAGCGAAGCCGAGGCCGAAGAGCAGATCCTCGCCTTCCTGAAAAAATACCTGCCCAAGAGTGCCTCCCCCCTGTGCGGCAACACCATCAGCCAGGACCGCCGTTTTCTGGTCAAGTTCATGCCCAAGCTGGAAGCGTTTTTCCATTACCGCAACTTGGACGTGAGCACACTCAAAGAATTGTCTCGCCGCTGGAAGCCCGAGGTCTACGCCAACTTCAAGAAACAGCAAAAGCACACCGCACTGGCCGATGTGCACGAATCCATCGACGAATTGGCGCATTACCGCGAGCATTTCATTCGACTTTGATTTTTTCAGGGAAAACCCTAGAGATTTTCCCGCAGACGTGCCATAATCGCTGCCTTGCTGCATGACACGTGCAGCAGTTCCTACATCTCCCTTCATGCCTTGACCCAAAGATAGGGTCACTCACAGCGGCCAGGCTCCATGCCCAGCGCCCCTCGCGAGCACCGTTTGATGGTTGATGTTTTTTCAACCTTGCGGTGCCTGCGGCCATCAGCAACAGTTTTCTGTTAGCGGCCGTTGTTCCGTGCGAGTTTTATACATACACATGACTGACACTTTGAACACAGTGCAGGACGACTTGTCGCCTGCCCAAATCACATCCATCCCCGCTGTAAGCAATTTGGCCACTGAAATCATGGTTGCCGCAGCAGCCGAAATCACCCCCGAGCCTGCAGCAGAAGTCACGGCTGAAGCGGCCGAGGAAATCGAAGCCATCGCCGACGTGCCCAACGGCTTCATCGAACTGGGCTTGGCCCCTGAGCTGGTGCAAGCCGTGGCCGATCTGGGTTACACCCAGCCCACCGCCGTGCAATTGCGCGCGATTCCTTTGGCCCTGCCCACAAGCGGCGGCTCCAAAGACGGCAAGTCCAATGGCTACACCGACCTGATGGTCTCCAGCCAGACCGGCAGCGGCAAAACCGCCGCCTTTTTGCTGCCCGTGCTGCACACCTTGATTCAGCAAATGGCCGAACAAGAAGCCGCTGAACGTGCCGAGTTTGAAAAAGCCTGTGCCGATGCGGCTGCCAAGGGCGAGCCCGCCCCCAAGCGTGCCAAGCGCAAAGACCCCACCAACCCACGCAACTTCAAGGCGCCAACCCCTGGTGCCCTGATCCTGTGCCCCACACGTGAATTGGCTCAACAAGTCGCGCAAGACGCCATCGAGCTGGTCAAGCACACACGCGGTCTGCGCGTGGCCAACGTGGTCGGCGGCATGCCTTACCAGCTGCAAATTGCCAAGCTGCAAAACGCCAACTTGGTGGTGGCCACCCCTGGCCGTTTGCTCGACCTGCAGCGCTCCATGCAAATCAAGCTGGACCAAGTGCAGTTCTTGGTGGTGGACGAAGCCGACCGCATGCTCGACCTGGGCTTCTCGGACGACCTGGCCGACATCAACGACATGACCAGCCAGCGCCGCCAGACCATGATGTTCAGCGCCACGTTTGCGCCCCGCATTCAGCAACTCGCCATGCGCGTGATGCACGACGGTGGTTCTTCGGTCCAGAAAATCCAGATCGACAACCCGCAAGAAAAGCACAACAACATCAAGCAGGTGCTGTTCTGGGCCGACAACGCCCAACACAAGCGCCAGATGCTTGACCACTGGTTGCGTGACGCGACGATCGACCAGGCCATTGTGTTTTCCAGCACCCAAATCGAGTGCGACGGCCTGGCTGCTGACCTGCAGCAAGACGGCTTTTCGGCTGTTGCCCTGCACGGCGCCCTGAGCCAAGGCATGCGCAACCGCCGCCTGATGGCGCTGCGCAATGGCCAGGTCCAGATTTTGGTCGCCACCGACGTGGCCGCTCGCGGCATCGACGTGCCCACCATCACCCACGTCTTCAACTTCGGCTTGCCGATGAAGGCCGAGGATTACACCCACCGCATTGGCCGCACTGGCCGCGCAGGCCGCGATGGCTTGGCAGTGACCTTTGCCGAAATGCGCGACCGTCGCAAGATCGGTGACATCGAGTCCTACACGCGTCAGCCCTTCAAGGCCGAAGTGATCCCGGGCCTGGAGCCCAAAATGCGCATGCCCGAAGCCCGCAAGCCCATGGGCCGTGGCGGTGACCGCTTTGGAGGCGAGCGCAATTACGCCAATGCCGGCGGTGGCTTCCGTGGTGGCCGTCCCGCACCAGGTGGCCGCGACTTCGGTGGCAACCGTGACCGCGATGGCGGAGGTTTTGACAACCGCGCCCCGCGTGGCCACTTCCGCGACGAGCAGCCCCGCTTTGAGCAGCGCAGCGAACCCCGTTTCGATGCCCGTAAAGACGGTGGACGTTTTGACGCACCCCGTGGTGACCATCGTGGCGGTGACCGCTTTGAACAGCGCGGCGCACCTGCTCACCCTTGGGACAAAGGCGACAGCCGACCTGTCCCACGCCAAGACGCTCGCCAGGACGGTCCACGTCAAGGCGGCCGATGGGAAGACCGTGGCGGAGACAACCGCAACGCTGCCCGCCCTGCGCCACGTGGTGCAGCCGGTGACAAGTTCGCCCGCGGCCCCAAGCAGTTTGGTGCTGGCAACTTCAAACCCCATGGTGCGGGCGAAGGCCCAGCCAAGCGCGGCGGCACACGCGTGCTGAAAATCACCCGCGGCTGATGAATTTCCTGGGTGTCTCCCAGGACTTCAACATCCCCCAAGGTCTTGCCCTCACCGGCAAGGCCTTTTTTTCATGGTTGGACGGATGGCACACGCGTTGTGAATCGCCCATAAAAAAACCGCCCTGGGCGCAAACCCGGGCGGTTTTTTCGTATGGCTGAAAAGGCTTTACGCTTTGGCAGCAGGAGCTGCTTTGCGCTGTGGCAACTTTTCTTTGATACGTGCCGACTTGCCGCTGCGGTCACGCAGATAGTACAGCTTGGCGCGGCGAACATCACCACGGCGCTTGACTTCAATGCTGGCGATCACAGGGCTGTAGGTTTGGAACGTACGTTCCACGCCTTCGCCACTGGAGACCTTGCGCACAGTGAAGCCGCTGTTCAGGCCACGGTTACGCTTGGCGATCACAACACCTTCGTAAGCTTGGACACGCTTACGCGCACCTTCCACCACGTTGACGCTGACGATCACGGTGTCGCCGGGGGCAAATTCAGGAATCACTTTACCCAAACGGGCAATTTCTTCCTGCTCAAGAGTTTGAATCAAATTCATTTGTTGAACTCCGTCCGATCATGCCTCGCTGCACAAGGGGCGTTCTGTGTTGTAAGGGCCATGCATTCACATGACTGAACCAGATCGCGGCGGGTAGAGGATCGAAAAGCCCTTGATTATAGCTTTTTCGCGGACGAGGTCTGTGTCTGCCCCGGCTGGCCGTGGCTGGCCAGTTTCAAAAAGGCTTCGTCCTGGCGGTTGAGCCGACCAGCCTCGCGGGCCTCTTCGATCAACTCAGGGCGGTGCAACGCCGTCAAACGCAGACTTTGCTCACGCCGCCAACGTGCAATGTGCGCATGGTGGCCGGACATCAATTCGGGCGGTACCGCATGGCCTTGCCAAACTTCGGGGCGGGTGTAGTGCGGGCTGTCCAACAAACCATCGAGCGCAGGATTGAAGCTGTCGAGCTGGTGGCTGCCTTCGTCGTTCAAGACACCGGGTTGCAAACGGGCCACCGCGTCGAGCAAGGCCATGGCGGCGATTTCGCCGCCGGACAGCACAAAGTCGCCCAAACTGATTTGCTGATCCACATACTGGTCGATGAAGCGCTGGTCTACGCCTTCATAGCGCCCGCACAGCAGCACGGCGCCCGCACTGGCCGACCATTGGGCCACCGCGGTGTGGTTCAGGGCCTGGCCTATCGGCGAAAACAAGACCAAAGGTGCTGGCGTTGCTTCTTGCCGCTCGGCACGGATGGCCGTCAGGCACTTGAACAGGGGCTCGGCCAACATGACCATGCCGGGGCCACCACCAAAAGACCGGTCGTCCACCCGGCGGTAATTGCCTTCGGCGTGGTCGCGTGGATTCCACAAACGCACGTCGACCCCGCCGCCTTCGTAGGCACGGCGTGTGATGCCGCTGGTCAACAGCGGCGCAAACAGCTCGGGAAACAGGGTGATGATGTCAAAGCGCATGGGGATGGCCCTCCACGGCCGGGGCGGCTCAGTAGTCGGGCTGCCAGTCGACCGTGATGCGTTTGGCGGGCAAGTCAACGCCGTCGACGAAGGCCGCCACAAACGGGATCATGCGCTCAACAGGTTTGCCGCCTTCAGCTTCGGCTGCGGCTTCAATGACCAGCACGGTTTGGGGTCCGGTAGACATGAGGTCACGCACCTGACCCAGATCCACACCTTCACGGTTGACGACTTGCAAGCCCAGCAAGTCAACCCAGTAATACTCGCCATCGGCGGCAGCCGGGAAGCTGGAACGCGGCACAAAAATTCGGCCACCGCGCAAGTATTCAGACGCGTTGCGATCCTCAATGCCTTGGGCACGCGCCACCACGGTGTCGGAATGGTCTTTGACTTCGAGGATGTTGAGCAGCAAAGGCTCGCGCCAGGCCTGTTGTGCAGAGGCTGAGGCCTCTTGGCCGCGCTGGGGTTTCATGGGCCGATCGGGCGGCAACAAAAACCAGCTTTTGGCAGAAAAAAGCGCCTCGGGCGAGGCGCTGTGGGGCAAGACCTTGAACCAGCCTTTGATGCCCCAGGCATCGGTGATGCGCCCGATTTCGATGGCGTCAGCCGGCAGCGCGGCTGTTTCCAAAGGCGGACGCATGACCGGTTCGGACCAATCAGGCAGCGGCTTTGCCGGCTTGACGGATCAGACGTTCCACGGTGGGAGAAGCTTGGGCGCCCACGCTCTTCCAGTAAGTCAGACGGTCTTGGGCAATGCGCAGACCTTCTTCGCCGCCTTTGGCTGTGGGGTTGTAGAAACCGATGCGCTCGAGGAAGCGACCATCGCGACGCACGCGCTTGTCAGCCACGACGATGTTGAAGAAAGGACGTGCTTTAGAGCCGCCGCGGTTCAAACGAATAACAACCATGATTTATCCTTGGGTGGTTGGGCTTCTTGGGAACAATTGCCCAGATGCCCGGTATCCTTCAGCGTTTGAGACACGCAACTGGCCACCCGGCCAGTGACACACTGAAAAGCCCACCATTATACAACGGGAGCCTTGCCTTGCCTCTGATCCGTCCCAGCCGCGACGAAGATGTCACCGCCATCACCGCCATTTACCGACACCACGTCCTGACCGGCACGGGGACTTTCGAGATCGACCCGCCCTCTGAGGCCGACATGGCCAGCCGCCGCGCCGATGTGCTGTCCAAAGGTTTGCCTTACCTCGTGGTCGAAGACGAAGGCCGCGTGATCGGTTTTGCCTATTGCAACTGGTTCAAGCCCCGCCCCGCCTACCGCTTTTCGGCAGAAGACTCCATTTACATGGCACCCGACGCCCACCGCAAGGGCATGGGCCGCGCCCTGCTGGCCGAGTTGTGCACCCAAGCCGAACGTGCGGGCGTGCGCAAATTTCTGGCCGTGATCGGTGACTCGGGCAATGCGGGGTCCATTGGTGTGCACACCGCCGTGGGTTTCAATCACGTTGGCGTGCTCAAGTCCTGCGGCTGGAAATTCGACCGCTGGCTGGATGTGGTGATGATGGAAAAGCCTTTGGGTGCAGCTGACAGCACGGCTCCGCAATAATCGGATCATGAAAAACAAAACACTTGCGACCTGGCTGGCTTTCTGGACAGGCCCATTGGGGCTGCACCGTTTCTATTTGTACGGGCTCACCGACATGATGGGCTGGCTGCTGCCCATCCCCACAGCGCTCGGTTTTTATGGTTTGGAGCGTGTTCAACAATTCGGTCAGGACGACACGCTCAGCTGGATGCTGATTCCTTTGCTCGGCTTCACCATGGCCGGTTGCGCTCTGAACGCCATCATTTATGGTCTGATGCCCATCGAAAAATGGAACGCCCGCTTCAACCCCACAGCTGACGCCTTGAGCCCAGCAGGCCGCACGAACTGGGGCACCATCATCGGCACCGTCATCGCCTTGTTGCTGGGCACCACGGTGATGATGTCCAGCTTGGTATTCAGCTTCCAGCGCTATTTCGAATACCAGATCGAGGCTGCTCGCTTGATCAGCCAATGACGCCAAAACCTTGAACGTTAAAGGCTGGCAAAAGCCCATCCTTTCAAAAAATCATTCACCCACAGCGACATCACGCGCGATGGCCTGACCCGCCACGCGGGCAAGGTCTTCAGGGCCCACACGTTGTGGCCACACATCGGCCAAGGGGACCAGCACAAAAGCTCTTTCGCGCCAACGCGGGTGGGGCAGCGTCAGGCGAGGGCTGTGCATGCACGCATCACCATAAAACAACAGGTCCAGGTCCAAGCTGCGCGGCGCATTCACGTAGGAGCGCAAACGGCCTGCACTGTGCTCGATGGCTTGCAAAGCATCCAGCACATCGGGGGCGGACAAACGCGTTTCGATGCGGGCTACCGCGTTGATGAAGTCAGGCCCCTGGGCTTCGTGGGGCGCAGTGCGGTAGAGCGCGGAGCGGCTTGTGACTTGAACCTCGGGCCAACTGTCCAAAGCCTCAAAGGCCTGCAGCACAGCCGCCCGGGCATCGCCCAGATTGGCCCCCAAGGCCACATAGGCGGTGACTGGGTCTCGCAAGATCACCCCTCGTTGTTCAGATCACAGGTTCAAGCGGCACTGCCGCCGTCGCCCGCCTGATCACCAGCAGCGCCGGGCTTGCGGCGGCGACGGCGGCGTTTTTTGGCCGCACCCTCGTCGCTGCCTTCCGCTTCTGCTGCGGGGCGACTCTCGGCTGGCGCGGGTGCACCTTCGGGCCGGGGTGCCCGGCGCACGCGTGGCTTGGCCGCTTGCGAGGCCTGCTGCTCGGCCTTGGCCGCTTGCACCAAGTCTTCGCGCTCTGCATCGCTGGCCATGCTGAACTCTTGCCACCAGTCGGCCAGGCGTTCATCGACTTCGGCGATGTCGGCACGCAGGCGCAAAAAGTCGAAGCCAGCACGAAAGCGTGGCTGCTCGACCAGGCCAAACGGCGTGCTGCCCACACGCTTTTCAAAGCGCGGCTGCATGATCCAGATCTCGCGCATGTCAGCGGCCAGCTTGCCGCGCCCAGACACATCGCCGATGCGTGCATCGAATACTTCGTCGATCGCGTCCTGCAAAGCCGGGTGTGGGTGCTCTTTGCGGGCCAGACGTTTGGCCCAGCCTTCGCGCACATCGGCCCAGAGCACACAGGCTAACAAGAAGCTCGGGGCGACTGGCTTGCCCTCGCCCACACGGCGGTCGGTATCGGCCAGGGCAACCTGCACAAAGGCGCTGTCCGCCCGCTCCACCACCACATCCAGCAAGGGGTAAATGCCAGTGGCCAGACCCAGATTTTTCAGCTGGGCAATCGAGGCGAGTGCGTGACCGGTCTGCAGCAGCTTGAGCATCTCGTCAAACAAACGGCTTTGTGGCACATCGGCCAACAAGGTGGCCGACTGCGTCAGGGGCTTGGAGGTTTTGGCTTCAAGCTTGAAGCCCAATGGACTGAGCTTGGCGGCAAATCGAACGGCGCGGATGATGCGCACCGGGTCTTCGCGGTAACGCGCCACCGGGTCGCCGATCATGCGCAGCACGCGTTTTTTGGCATCCTGAATGCCGCCGTGGTAGTCCACCACGATCTGCGACTCGGGGTCGTAGTACATGGCGTTTACCGTGAAGTCGCGGCGCGTGGCGTCTTCGTCCTGAGGCCCCCAGACGTTGTCGCGCAGCACACGCCCGGATGAGTCCACGGCGTGCTGCATGCCTTCGAGCTGGCGCTTGCTGGTGCGCTCATTGCCCTTGACCTGTTCGGCCGCCACATTGTCCAAGTGCGCCCGGAAGGTGGACACCTCGATCACCTCGTTGTCACGCCCCCGGCCATACACCACGTGCACGATGCGAAAGCGCCGCCCGATGATGAAAGCACGGCGAAACAGGCCCTTGACCTGCTCGGGCGTGGCGTTGGTCGCCACATCAAAATCTTTGGGGCGCAGGCCCAGCAGCAGGTCGCGCACCGCACCACCCACCACATAAGCCTCGAACCCGGCCTGCTGCAGCGTGCGGGTGACGTTGATGGCACGTTCGTCCACCAGGTTCGGGTCGATGCCGTGCACAGACGCGGGCACCTCGGTGCGGCGGCCAAAGTGGGGTTTGCTGCTTTTGGGCGTTTTGCCCATCAGCTTGTCGATGAATTGTTTGATCATTCTTGAAAGAGGTCGAGGATGCGCCAGCCACGCTCTGTGGCCAGTTGACGCAACCGAGCGTCAGGGTTCGTTGCCACCGGATGGTGGGCTTTTTCCAGCAGCGGCAGGTCGTTCATGGAGTCCGAGTAGAACGTCATCTCCACATCACCCCAGTCCAGGCCTTTTTGGCCCAACCAGTGTGCGACCCGGGTGACTTTACCCTCGCGAAACGACGGGGTGCCCCGGATCTCGCCCGTGATCCAGCCACTGGCATCGCGTTCGAGGTCGACCGCGATCAACTCGCTGACCCCGAAAGCCTGGGCAATCGGGCGGGTCACAAACTCGTTGGTGGCGGTCACGATCATGACCGTATCGCCTGCCTGCTGGTGCGATCGTACCAGCGCCAGTGCCTCAGGCGTGATGCGGGGGCGGATCACTTCGTCCATGTAGCGGGCATGCGCCTGGGCCGCCTCGGTCGCACCGCGCTCACGCGCTGCGCGGGTGGCAAAGCGCACGTACTCATGAATGTCCAGTGTGCCCGCTTGGTAGTGCGCATAAAACTCGTCGTTGCGCTGTCTGAACACCTCCGGATCGGTCCAACCCATTTTGGTGGTGAACACACCCCAGGTGTGGTCAGAGTCCAGCGGCAGCAAGGTGTGGTCCAAATCGAACAGGGCAAGTTTCATTCGTTCTCCAGCATCGCCCGCACCAAAGGAATGGTCAGGGCGCGTTGTGTTTGCAGTGCGTAGTGGTCCAAGTGGTCCAGCAGCTGCATCAGGCTGCCTAAATCACGCGAAAAGCGCTTGAGCATGTAAGACATGACCTCGTCGCTCAAAAACAGGCCCCGGGCATCGGCCTCTTGGCGCAGCACGGCGCGGCGCTCGGTCTCGCCCAGCACCTGCAGCGCGTCGATGTGGCCCCAGCCCAGGCGGCTGCGCAAATCGTCGCGCAGCTTCAGATCGGCTGGGGGCAGAGTCCCTGCGGCCAAAACCCAGCGGGGCGTGCCTGTTCGGGGCGTGAGCGCATTGACAAACCAATTGAAAGCCGTGTGCTGCTGCTCGGCGTTGTACAGGTGCACATCGTCCATGAGCACGGCCGCCCAGTCGTCGTTGAAATCGGGGGGGTCCATGCTGTGGGCGTCGAGCCAGCCGACCTGAGCGCCCTGCTCTTGCAGCGCCTGGTGCACCGCATGCAACAAATGGGTTTTGCCAGAACCGCTCTCACCCCACAGATAACTGGGCACGGGCGAGCGGCTGGCCGAGGCGGTCCACAAACGCAAGTGGCTCAGGGCGGCCGCGTTGGGCCCCGCAAAAAAATTGTCCAGCGTGGGCGTCGAAGCCAGGCCGATGTCCAAAGCCATTTGCTTCATGGCTGATCGGGTCCTTGTTCCACCGCACCCGAGCCGCTTTTGCGGTAAAGATCACTTTGCAGGTATTGCGCCCGCAAACGGCGCAAACCTACCAGCAAAACTGCACTGGCAGGCAAGGCAATGAGCACGCCCACAAAACCCAGCACTTGGCCAAAAGCCATCAAGGCCAAAATGACCGCCAGGGGGTGCAAGCCAATGCGCTCGCCCACCAAGCGTGGCGTCAGCACAAAGCTTTCAATCAACTGCCCCAGGCCATAAACCACGGCCACCATGAGCAAGGCTTGAGATGGCGCCAACTGCAGCAAGCCTGCCAACAGCGCCAGAACCAGGCCCAGACCAAAGCCCAGATAAGGCACAAACACAGCCAGTCCGGTGAACACGCCAATGGGCAGGGCCAGATCCAGGCCAAACAAACTCAGGCCCACCGAATAAAACACGGCCAGCGCCAGCATCACCAGCATCTGCCCACGCAGGTACTCGCCCAAGACCTCATCGCAGTCACGCATGAAGCCGTCGAACCGTTCGCGCCAGGCTGGCGGCACCAACTCGATCACGCTGCTGACCAAGCGAGTCCAGTCGTACAACATGTAGAACAAGGCCACGGGCACCAGCACCGCATAACCCGCCAAGGCCAGGGCCACACTGCCGCCGAGTTTGAGCGAGGACATGAGCGGGGCCCACCAATCCTCGCGGTTGGCGCTCAGGTAGGTCACCAGCTGTTGTTTCAGGTCGGCCAGATCCAGCGAGACATTCAGCCCCGACTGGGCCAACAAGGGGTTGACGGCATCACTCAGGCGGTCGAACAGCAAAGGCAGTTGCTGCTGCAACAGCGGCCATTCGCGCACCAAAATCGGCACCAGCAACAAAAACAAGCCCAGCAAGGCCAACAAGGCCAGCGCCTCCACCAGCACCACCGCCAAGGCACGGGGCAAACGCCTCCCGGCCAGGCCCTCGAGCCTGAGCACCAAGGGATGCAAAACATAGGCCATGACCGCCGCAATAACAAACGGCGCCAGCACCGGGGCCAGCAGCCAGAAAACCAGCACGGCAACCAGGGCCACGCCCAGCCAGGCGGCCAGTCGGGTCATGAAAAAAGGAAGGGGGGCTTGCATGCGGTCTCTTGTTTTGCCGGGAACAGGCCCGTGCGCTCAGGGCTAACCCTTAAAATAAGCCCTGATTTTAGTCTGCCAGCCCGTTTATTGGCCCTTCTCCCCATTCACACGCCCCATTCGGGCCAACACCATGACTCAAACTCCTCTTTCCTACAAAGACGCAGGCGTCGACATCGTTGCGGGCGACGCGCTGGTCGAGCGCATCAAACCCTTGGCCAAGAAAACCATGCGCGAAGGCGTGCTGGCTGGCATCGGCGGTTTTGGCGCCTTGTTTGAAGTGCCCAAGCGCTACAAGGAACCCGTGCTGGTGAGTGGCACCGACGGCGTGGGCACCAAACTGAAACTCGCTTTTGAATGGAACATGCACGACACCGTCGGCATCGACCTGGTGGCCATGAGCGTGAACGATGTGCTGGTGCAAGGCGCCGAGCCCCTGTTCTTTCTGGACTACTTTGCCTGCGGCAAGCTGGACGTGGACACGGCTGCGGCCGTGGTGGGCGGCATCGCCAAAGGCTGCGAGTTGTCAGGCTGTGCCCTGATCGGCGGTGAAACAGCCGAGATGCCTGGCATGTACCCCGCAGGCGAATACGACCTGGCAGGTTTTGCAGTGGGCGCGGTCGAGAAATCCAAAATCCTCACGGGCCAGAACGTCAAAGCCGGTGACGTGGTGCTGGGCCTGGCGTCCAGCGGTGTGCACTCCAATGGCTTCAGCCTGGTGCGCAAGTGCATCGAACGTGCAGGCAGCAACGCCCCCGCCACACTCGACGGCAAGCCCTTCAAGCAAGCTCTGATGGAGCCCACCCGCTTGTATGTGCTGAACGTGCTGGCCGCCTTGGCCAAGCATCCGAGCACGCCAGAGACTTCAGGCATCAAGGCCTTGGCCCACATCACTGGCGGCGGCTTGCTCGAGAACATCCCCCGTGTGCTGCCAGACGGCCTGGCCGCTCACTTGCAAAAAGGCAGCTGGCCGCAAACCGAGCTGTTTGCTTGGCTGCAAAAAACGGCAGGCATCGACGACATCGAGATGAACCGCACTTTCAACAACGGCATTGGCATGGTGGTGGTGGTGGACGCGGCCGAGGCCCAGGCCTGCGCCGCCACCTTGCGCGAGGCGGGCGAAACGGTTTACACCATCGGCCGCATCGCGCCCCAAGGTGATGGGGCACAGGTGGTGGTGGCCTGAACCTTCAGCCCTGAAGACCCTGGGCAAGCCCCAGGACTTGCCTGCAGCCTGGGTCTGTCAGAGCGCCGACAGCTCGCTCACCCGGTTGCGCAGGGCCACGGTGTCGGGCCCTGTTGGCACGGCCTCTAGGTAATGCCTCAAATCCTGCAAGGCTTCGTGCACATGCCCCAATTCGGCATGCACCAAGCCCCGGTCGCGCCGCTCAGACCAGACCTCTGGCAACAAAATGACCAAGCGGTCCTGCACCTGCAGCATGCGTGGCCAGTCTTCCTGTGAGCGGAAAATCTCTTTCAAATTGCGCAGCATGCGGGCCAACATGTCGCGCGGTGGGCAGGCTTGCAAATACAAACCCAATGGGGTTTCTCCATCGTCCAAGTCGGGCGCAGCGCTCTGGTCTGCCGGGTCCCGAAAAGGGCTCAGGCGCTCGGACAAACTCTCCAGCCCCAAGGACTCACCCGTCAGTGGATCCAGCACCACCAAGCCCCCTTCGAGTGCCACTTTGACCAAAAAGTGGCCGGGGAAAGAAATGCCCTGGGCATTGAGCTCCAGCGCTCGGGCCAGCTCCAGCCAAATCACCGCCAAAGAAATCGGGATGCCTCGGCGCGTGCGCAGCACCTCGAAGATGTAGCTGTTCTCAGGAGCGTAATAGTCGTTGGCGTTCACCCCAAAGCCCAGGTCTTTGTAGAAGACCTGCGTCAGGATGGCCAAGCGGGTCAGGTCATCGGCCTCGTCGGGCATGCGTGCCGTGACCCGTTTGAGCAAACGCGCCACATCGTCCAGCACCTGCTGAACGTCGAGGGTGGGCTCTTCGTCCTGGCCAAGACTGGCGGCCGCCTCCAGCAAAGGAAAGTGCTCATCGCTTTGCACCAAGCTGGCAAAGTAACCCAAAGGGGTAGGGGCAGAAAAAGTCAGCGGCATGAGAAATCCTTCAACGCTTGAGGAAGGCCTTGAGCCGCAAACCCGTGGCCCACAACACACCAAAATAAAGCAAGGCCGAGGTCGCCAAAACGGTCACCATCCAACCGATGCGCAGCCAGGCCTCTTGGCGCATGGCCACCCAGGGCAAATGGTTCGCGGCGAACCACAGCAAACCTGTCAACAAAGCCGTGGCCAGCAGCACCTGCAAGCCAAAGCGCCACCAGCCGGGCTGCGGCTTGTAACTGCCCCGGCGCAGCAGGCCCACCAACAGCCACAAGGCATTGACCAAAGCGCCCAAACCAATAGACAGCGCCAGCCCGGCGTGGGCCAAATAAGGCACCAGTAACACGTTGAAAAATTGGGTGAGCACCAACACGATCACCGCGATGCGCACCGGGGTGCGGATGTCCTGACTGGCGTAGTAGCCTGGGGCCAGCACCTTGATGGCCACCAGACCCAGCAAGCCCACGCCATAGCCGGTCAGGGCCAAGGTGGTTTGCTGCACATCGCGATCGGTGAAGGCCCCGTAGTGGTAAAGCACCGACACCATCGGCTGAGAAAACACCAGCAAAGCCGCCGCACAGGGCAAAGCCAGCAGCAGCACGAGGCGCAAGCCCCAGTCGAGCATGGCGGCATAACGCTCGCTGTCCCCCGTGGCTTTGGCGGCTGCCAATTGCGGCATCAGCACCACGCCCAAAGCCACGCCCAAAATGGCGGTCGGAAACTCCATCAAACGGTCGGCATAGGTCAACCAGCTGACGCTGCCCGGCGCCAGGTGCGAGGCGATCTGCGTGTTGATGAGCAAGGAAATTTGGGCCACCCCCACGCCCAGCAAGGCTGGGCCCATCAGGCGCAAGATGTTCAAGGTGGCGGGGTTGGTCCAAGCTTTTTGAACAGCGCGGGGGCCGACACCCAAACGGGGCAACAAACCCAGCCGGGACAAGGCCGGAATCTGCACCGCCAACTGCAGAGCCCCGCCCACCATCACCCCCACAGGCAAGGCATAGATGGCCTCCACACCCTGCTTGGCCAACCAGGGCGACAAAAACCAGGTGGCTGCAATCACACTCACATTCAGCAGCACGGGCGTGGCCGCAGGCACGGCAAATCGCTTCCAGGTGTTCAAAATGCCGGCCGACAAAGCCACCATGGACATGAAGGCGATGTAGGGAAACATCCAGCGCGTCATGTTGACAGCAGCTACGTAGCCCCGGGCGTCTTGCTGCAAACCACTGGCCATCAACCAGACCAGCCAGGGCGAGACCAGAACACCCAAGATGGACAAAGCCAAAACCGACCAGGCCAGGGCCGTGGCCACGCTGTCAATCACTTCCTGGGTGGCCTGGTCGCCATGCTGGGCGCGGCTGGCAGCCAGCACGGGCACGAAGGCCTGGCTAAAAGCCCCTTCGGCAAACAGCCGCCGAAACAGGTTGGGAATGCGGAAAGCCACATTAAAAGCGTCGGTGAGGGCGCTGGCGCCGAACATCGAGGCGATCAGCAACTCGCGCACCAAACCCGTGACCCGGGAGGCCAGGGTAAAAATCGACACAACAGAGGCAGATCGGAGGAGGCTCA
The DNA here is from genome assembly GCF_001412535.1 of Limnohabitans sp. 63ED37-2. GTDB lineage: Bacteria > Pseudomonadota > Gammaproteobacteria > Burkholderiales > Burkholderiaceae_C > Limnohabitans_A. The sequence goes on from NZ_CP011774.1 coordinate 1,981,608, forward strand.
CAGGGTTTGAGTGTAGCGGCCACTTCCGAGCATGTCCGCCATGCCACGGTTCCGTGAGGGATTGGAGCGCAGGCATGGCTTGGCGGTGCGCCAGCAGTGGCGAACACCGTTTGAAGGTCTGCTAGAATGTTGGGTTCGCTGGACATCATCCTCAGACACTGAAAGAACTTTTATATGGCATCCGCTAAACCCAAAAAGAAAAACCCCCGTCTTGCTTCCGGCCGTAAACGCGTCCGCCAAGACGTCAAAATCAACGCTGCGAACTCTTCGCTGCGCTCTAAATACCGCACTGCTGTGAAGAACGTCGAAAAGGCGGTCTTGGCAGGCGACAAAACCAAAGCCACAGAGTTGTTTGCCAAGATGCAAACCGTGGTGGACACCATTGCCGACAAGGGCATTTTCCACAAGAACAAGGCTGCTCGTGACAAGAGCCGCCTGAGCGCCAAAGTCAAGACTTTGGCTCTCGCCGCAGACTGATCCGCTCTAACAGATCAACAGCCCGGCGAGGCTTAGTCCTCGCTGCCGTTTGAAACGGGTGCGCTGTCCACGAACACTGAACCGCCTTGGTGCAAACCTTGGCGGTTTTTTCATGGGCGCTCTCAATTCGCTGGGGGCAGGGCATTGGCGGGTTCCTCATGACTCGCTTCGCTCGTAAAAATCGTCACCCACCAATGCCCTGCCCCAGCTGAGCGAACGGGCCATAAAAAAACCGCCCTTGGGCGGTTGGTTCTTGGGTCTTATTGGGGTGGAGGTGGATCAGGCAACAAACAGGCCTCGGCCACTTGCAAGCCGTTGTCACGCGCAAAGTTCATCACGAAATCCCAGGCCATGACGTTGTGATCGCGAAGTTCGTGGTTCACGATCACACACTTGATCCCGGCCAGTGTGGTGGGAATGCACCAAGGGGAATAGCTCAAGTGGCTGCCGGGAACCGCGCCGCCGGGTCGAAAGGGGCTCATGACGCCCGCCAAGCGTTCGGCCCAGTCGCTGGGTCTGAAAGGCTTGCCGTCCTGGGTGATGCCCTGGATGAAAACTTCTTTGGCGTTGTTGGAAACCATCGGATAGAGGTGTGAATCAATCGGACCCGCAGCGCGGGATCACCGCCCACGGGTTAACCCAAGTATTGTATCTTATATAAGACTTGAGACCACCACAAAACCCCTCAGTGAATGGCAGAAATGGACGGACAAGGACCGGCCCTTTCTGCCTCTAAAATCTGGTTTCAGCGGCCCTTCTTCGTTGGGCCGATTTTTATTTCAGGAGTTCACGCATGTCCGCTTTCATTGAAGCCGCCTCACCGCACACCATGAACACCTATGGCCGACTGCCGATCGCACTCAGCCATGGTCAGGGTTGCAGAGTCTGGGACGTCAATGGCAAGCCCTACCTCGATGCCCTCGCTGGCATCGCTGTGAACACCTTGGGCCACAACCACCCCGATCTGGTGCCAGCGCTGCAAGACCAGCTGGCCAAAATGATCCACAGCTGCAACTACTTTCATGTGCCCAACGCCGAAGTGTTGGCGGCCAAGCTGGTGGAGTTGTCGGGCATGACGAACGTGTTTTTCTGCTGCACGGGCCTCGAAGCCAACGAGGCGGCCATCAAGCTGGCCCGCAAATATGGCCACGACAAGGGCATCGACAAGCCCGAGATCGTGGTTTATGAAAAGGCCTTCCACGGCCGCAGCATCGCCACCCTGAGCGCTACCGCCAACGAGAAGCTGAAAAAAGGCTTTGGCCCCATGCTCGAAGGTTTTGTGCGTGTGCCGGTCAACGACATCGAAGCCCTGAAAAAAGCCACCGAGGGCAACCCGAATGTGGTGGCCGTGTTCATGGAAACCATCCAGGGCGAAGGCGGCATCAACCCGATGCGCATCGAATACCTGCAACAAGTTCGCGCCCTGTGCGACCAAAAAGACTGGTTGATGATGATCGACGAGGTGCAGTGCGGCATGGGCCGCACCGGCAAATGGTTCGCCCACCAGTGGGCAGGCATCGTGCCTGACGTGATGCCTCTGGCCAAAGGCCTGGGCTCGGGCGTGCCGATTGGTGCGGTGGTGGCCGGCCCCAAAGCCGCCCACATCTTCCAGCCCGGCAACCACGGCACCACTTTTGGCGGCAACCCGCTGGCCATGCGGGCGGGGGTCGAAACCATCCGCATCATGGAAAAAGACGGCCTGATGGCCAACGCCGCCAAAGTCGGTGCGCATTTGCGCTCTGCACTGGAAAAGGCTCTGGCAGGCGTGCAAGGCGTCAAAGAAGTGCGTGGCCAGGGCTTGATGCTGGGCATCGAGCTGGACCGCCCTTGCGGCCCCATCTGGAGCCGCGCCGCCGAAGCCGGTCTGCTGCTGAGCGTCACGGCCGACAGCGTGATACGCCTGGTGCCTCCGCTCATCATGACCGAAGGCGAAGCCGACGAAGTCGTGGCGATTTTGGTGCCCCTGATCAAGACCTTTTTGGCGGAGCCCGCATGAGCCTGACCCCACCTGTGCCCGTGCGGCACTACCTGCAGTTCACCGACCTCACGGCCGACGAATACGCACACCTGTTTGCACGCGCCGCCGAGATCAAACGCAAGTTCAAGGCCTACGAAAAATACCACCCGCTGGCCGACCGCACGCTGGCCATGATTTTTGAAAAGGCCAGCACCCGCACCCGAGTGAGCTTTGAGGCGGGCATGTACCAACTGGGCGGCTCGGTGGTGCACCTGACCACGGGCGACAGCCAGCTGGGCCGATCCGAGCCCATCGAAGACAGCGCCCGCGTGATCAGCCGCATGACCGATTTGGTCATGATCCGCACCTACGGGCAAGACAAGATCGAGCGTTTTGCGTCGCACTCGCGTGTGCCCGTCATCAACGGCCTGACCAACGAGTTTCACCCCTGCCAGATCCTGGCGGACATCTTCACCTACATCGAGCACCGTGGCGCTATACAGGGCAAGACCGTGGCCTGGGTGGGTGACGGCAACAACATGGCCAACACCTGGCTGCAAGCGGCCGAGTTGCTGGGTTTCACGGTGCACCTGAGCACGCCCAGCGGCTACGAGGTGGACCAGGCCGTGGCCGGTTTGCGCAGCCCCGACAGCTACAAAATCTTCAAAGATCCCGAAGACGCCTGCCGAGGCGCCGACCTGGTCACCACCGACGTGTGGACCAGCATGGGCTACGAAGCCGAGAACGAAGCGCGCAAAAAAGCCTTTGCCGATTGGTGCGTAGACGAAGCGATGATGAAAGTGGCCAAGCCCGACGCCCTGTTCATGCACTGCCTGCCTGCGCACCGGGGCGAAGAAGTCAGCGCCGAAGTCATCGACGGCCCGCAATCAGTCGTCTGGGACGAAGCTGAAAACCGCATGCATGTGCAAAAAGCCCTGATGGAGTTTTTGCTGCTGGGTCGCGTCCAGGCCTGATCTGTCACCCCGGACCCGATCCGGGGCCGCAACCTCTTTTCGCCCCATGTCCCACTGCACCACTTGCGGCGCTTGCTGTGTGAGTTTTCGGGTGGACTTTTCCGTCTACGAATACGAAGAAGGCGGCGGTGATGTGCCCGCTGGGCTGGCCTCGCCCATCACCGAGCACACTTGCCGCATGCGCGGCACCGACCACAGCCCGCCGCGCTGCGCGGCGCTCTACGGCAAGACCGGTGAAAAGGCCATTTGCGGCATCTACGAATGGCGGCCCTCCCCCTGCCGCGAATTTGAAGAAGGCAGCCCCGCCTGCGAACAAGCCCGCCGCCGTCACGGCTTGCCTCCACTGAACCCCTGAAGTCTTTTTCTCGTTTGTTGGAAATAACCGACACCACGGTTTTTTGGGCGGTGCTACCTTCACTCACCATGAATAAACTTTGGGACAAACTCTGGGACATTTCCCCTCCTGTGGGCGCACAAAGCCCGGTCTTTCCGGGCGACACGCCCTACAGTCAGCAATGGGCCGCCACGCTGTCGGACACATGCCCCGTCAACGTGAGTGCCATCACCCTGTCGCCGCATGTGGGCGCACACGCCGATGCCCCGCTCCACTATGACCCGCAAGGCGCGGCGGTGGGCGCTTTGGACCTGCTGCCCTTTCTGGGCCGCTGCCGCGTCATCCATGCCATCGATGCGGCCCACTTGATCACCATCGCCCACTTGCAACACGCCCTGAACGACGTGCCCGAGCGCCTGCTGGTGCGCACCTACCGCCAGTTCCCAAGCCAACACTTCGACACCCAACTCACCGCCTTTGACCCTGCCTGCGTGCAGCACCTGGCCGACTTGGGCGTGCTGCTGATCGGCACCGACAGCGCCAGCATTGACCCGGCCGACAGCAAGCAACTGCCCAGCCACCAGGTGATCCGCCAGCGCGGCCTGCGCGTGCTGGAAAACCTGCTGCTCGACGAGGTGCCCGAAGGCGATTACGAACTGATCGCCCTGCCCCTCAAACTCATGAGCGCCGACGCCAGCCCTGTGCGGGCCGTCTTGCGTGAACTTTGAAACACTCTTTGTCAAACACTCCCATGATGAACCTCACCCCCACCTTGCAAGACTGCGAACTGTTGGATTTACAAGACCCCTTGCGCAGCCTGCGCGAGCAATTCGATTTGCCACACGGTGTGATTTACCTGGACGGCAACTCGCTGGGCGTGCTGCCCAAAACCGCACCGGCCCGCGTGGCCCATGCCGTCACTCACGAATGGGGCACCGACCTGATCAAAAGCTGGAACACCTCAGGCTGGTTCACCCTGCCCCAGCGTGTGGGCGACAAAATTGCCCGCGTCATCGGTGCCCAGCCAGGCGAAGTGATCGCGGCGGACAGCACCTCGATCAACCTGTTCAAAGTGCTGGCCGCCGCGCTGCACATCGCCAAGGCCGACCACCCGCACAAAACCAAAATCGTCAGCGAACGCAGCAACTTTCCCACCGACCTGTACATCGCAGAAGCCTTGTGCAAAGAACGCGGTTACACCCTGCAACTGGTCGAGGCCGATGAGATCGCGGCTGCGCTGCAAGCCGATGTGGCGGTGCTCATGCTCACCCATGTGAACTACCGCACCGGGGCCATGCACAACATGCAGGCCGTCACCGCACAGGCCCACGCCCAAGGCATCCTCACCGTGTGGGACTTGGCGCACAGCGCAGGTGCCGTGCCCGTTGACCTGAACGGCTCAGGGGCCGACTTTGCGGTGGGCTGCGGCTACAAATACCTCAATGGCGGCCCCGGCGCACCCGCCTTTGTGTGGGTGCACCCGCAACACACCGACCGCTTTTGGCAACCGCTGGCCGGCTGGTGGGGCCACGCCGCACCCTTTGCCTTCACACCCGACTACCAACCCGCCCAAGGCATCACCCGCTACCAATGCGGCACCCAACCCATCTTGAGCCTCACGGCACTCGACTGCGGGCTCGACGCCTTTTTGGCCGCCGAGGCGCTGGGCGGCATGGCCGCGCTTCGCCAAAAATCGCTGGCCCTCACGGGCCTGTTCATGCAACTGGTGCGCACGCGTCTGCACGGCCACGGCTTTGGCATCGCCACACCGACTGAGGAAGCCCTGCGCGGCTCGCAAGTGAGCCTGACCCGCGCAGAAGGCGCTTACGCCATCGTGCAAGCCCTGATCGCACGCGGCGTGATTGGCGACTTCAGGGCGGGCGATGGCGGTTTGCACGCCGACATCCTGCGATTTGGCTTCACGCCGCTGTATGTGGGCTATGCCGACGTGTGGCAAGCCGCAGAGCACCTGTGCCAGGTCATGCAAAGTGGCGAATGGCAAGACGCCCGCTTTGCACAAAAAAACGCCGTGACCTGAAAGGCACCTGATGAGTTCATGTCCTTTCCACACCCCGAACACCGACACCGCAGGGGGCGATTCAGCGGGTGAACGCATCGTGCACGAAGAAAAAGCCCAGCTCGACTTTGATGGTCGCATGAGCTACGGCGACTACCTGCAACTCGACGCCATCCTGAACGCGCAAAAACCGCTCTCGCCCGACCACAACGAGATGCTGTTCATCGTGCAGCACCAGACCAGCGAGCTGTGGATGAAGCTGATGCTGCACGAGCTGCAAGCGGCCATGGCGGGCATTGCGCAAGACCAGTTGCCCGACGCCTTCAAAAAGCTCGCCCGCGTCAGCCGCATCATGGAGCAGCTGGTGCACGCCTGGGACGTGCTGGCCACCATGACGCCGCCTGAATACAGCGCCATTCGCCCGTATCTCGCGCAGTCGAGTGGTTTCCAGAGCTGGCAATACCGCTGCATCGAGTTTGCGATGGGCAACAAAAACGCGGCCATGCTGCAGCCCCACGCGCACCGCCCTGATCTGTCGGCCATCGTGCAAGCGGCTTACGAAGCGCCCTCGCTGTACGACCAATGCCTGCGCCTGCTTCAACGCCGCGGCCTGGAGGTGCCAGACACCCACACCCAACGCGATTGGCGACAGCCCTACCCGGCCAGTGCTGAGGTCGAAAATGCCTGGCTGGTGGTCTACCGCAACCCGCAGCAACACTGGGACCTGTACCAGCTGGGCGAAGAGTTGACCGACCTGGAGGACGCCTTCCGCCTGTGGCGCTTTCGGCATGTGACCACGGTGGAGCGCGTGATTGGCTTCAAACGCGGCACCGGGGGCACCGGCGGTGTGAGCTACTTGCGCAAGATGCTGGACACCGTGCTTTTTCCAGAAATTTGGACACTCCGCACGCAACTGTGAAGTGACTCACCCAGCGCAGATCTACCAGCGACAAAGAAGTGCATTCATTTGCACTAACATGCCTGTTTCCATCACAGGGGATACGACTTGCAACTGAACATCAACGGCCAAAGCCACACCGCCACCTCCGATCCCAGCACCCCCTTGCTGTGGGTGCTGCGCGATGAATTGAATCTCACGGGCACCAAATTCGGCTGCGGCATTGCCGCTTGTGGGGCCTGCACGGTGCATGTGGACGGCCAGCCCGTGCGCTCTTGTGTGACGCCCACATCGGCTGTGGCCAATCGCCCCATCAAAACCATCGAATCCTTGGGCACGGCAGAAAAGCCCCACCCCCTGCAAGCCGCATGGATCGCTGAGCAGGTGCCGCAATGTGGTTACTGCCAAAGCGGCATGTTGATGGCCGCTGCCGCCTTGCTGGACAAAAACCCCCGGCCCAGCGACGCCGACATCGACGCCGCCATGACCAATCTGTGCCGCTGCGGCACTTACCAACGTGTGCGGGCGGCCATCCACCGGGCGGCTGCTGCCATGAAGAAAGGCGGTGCCGCATGAAACGCCGCACCTGGATTTTGAGCGCCCTGGGCGTTACCGGCGCACTGGTCGTGGGATGGGGCGCGATGCCCGCCCGCTCACGCTTGGGCTCGCCCGAATTGATGCTGCCCACACAAGGCGATGTGGCACTGAACGGCTGGATCAAGATCGCCGCCGATGGTGCCGTGGTGCTGGCCATGCCGCGCAGCGAGATGGGCCAAGGCGTGCACACCGCGCTGGCCATGCTGGTGGCCGAAGAGCTGGACGTGCCCCTCGCCCGCGTGCGCCTGGAACAAGCCGCGGCCGACAGCATTTACGGCAACGTGGCCATGCTGGTGGCCAGCCTGCCCTTTCACCCGCTGGACAGCGAGGGGGAAAAACCCGCCAAGATCAAATTGGCCGAGTGGATGGTGGGCAAAATCGCCCGCGAACTGGGCATCAATGCCACAGGCGGATCGTCTTCAGTAGCCGACCTGTGGGAGCCGCTGCGCATGGCCGCCGCCACCGCACGCGCCAGCCTGGTGCAAGCTGCGTCCAGCGCCTGGAAGGTGCCCGCCAACGAGATCACCGTGCGCGAGGGCGTGATGCAACACGCCTCCGGCCAGAAAGCGCATTACGGCCAAATGGGTGCCGCAGCAGCAGGCAGCACCCCGGCCAACATCACCCCCAAAGCCCGCGCGGACTGGAAGCTGATCGGCCAAAGCGCAGCACGCAACGACATCCCCGCCAAAGTCATGGGCCAAGCGCAATTCGGCATGGACGTGCGCTTACCCGGCATGCTGTTTGCGGCCGTGCGCATGAACCCGGTGCTGGGTGGCGCAGCCGCCACCATGGACACCCAGGCCGCACTGGCCCTGCCGGGCGTGAGCCAAGTGGTGGCGCTGGACGCTTGGGGCGGCGGCACAGGCGGTTTGGCCGTCGTGGCCAGCAACACCTGGCAGGCCCGCCAAGGCGCACAAGCCGTGAAGGTGCAGTGGCCCGCAGCTGCTGCGGGTGCATCAGGTGCCGTAGACACCACCCGCATCCAGGCCGACCTGCTCAATGCCCTGAACACCGAAAGCGGCTTCACCTTCCACGAGCAAGGCCTGCCACTCAAGGCCGAGCAAACGGCGGCCAGCCGCATCGACGCGCTGTACCAGGCGCCCTACCTGGCCCACGCCACCATGGAGCCGATGAACTGCACCGCGCAAGTCAAATACGGCAAGGTGGAAGTCTGGGTGCCCACGCAGGTGCCGCAGATGGCGCGTGCCATGGCCGCCAAAGTGGCCGGGGTCAAAGAAGACCAAGTCACCGTGCATGTGACGCTGCTGGGCGGTGGTTTTGGCCGCAGGCTGGAGGTCGACTTTGTCGGCCAGGCCGTGCAAGTGGCCATGGCCTGCAAGGGCGCACCCGTGCAACTGGTCTGGTCGCGCGAAGAAGACATGACACACGACTTTTACCGCCCGATGCACCTGGCCAAATTCCAGGCGTCCATCGACGCTCAAGGCGAGGTCAGCAGTTTGCGCATCAAGTCGGCGGGCGACGCCATCACCCCGCGCTGGATGGCACGCGCCGCGCCGCACCTGTCTGGCCCCATCGACATGCCCGACAAAACCACATCCGAAGGCCTGTTCGATTTGCCCTACGGCTTTTTGAACCAGCACATGAGCCATGTGGCCACCAAGTCTGGCGTACCCGTGGGTTTTTGGCGCTCGGTGGGCCATTCGCACAACGCTTTTTTCTCGGAAAGCTTCATCGACGAGCTGGCCGTGGCCACGAAACAAGACCCGCTGGCCTTTCGCCTGAACTTGTTGAAAGACGCCCCGCGTTATGCGGCCGTGCTGCAGCTGGCCGCAAAACAAGCAGGCTGGGGCCAACCTTTGCCCGCAGGCCGCGCTCAAGGTATCGCCCTGCACAAGTCATTCGGCTCCATCGTGGCACAAGTGGCCGAAGTTTCGGTCGAGCAAGGCCAGATCCGTGTGCACCACGTGGTCTGCGCCATCGACTGCGGCACCGTGGTCAACCCGGACACCGTGGCCCAGCAAATGCAAAGCAGCGTGGTCTATGCGCTGAGCGCTGCGCTGTTCGGCCAAATCGACATCGTGGGTGGCGTGGTGCAGCAAAACAACTTTCCGAGCTACCCCATGGTCACGCTCAGCCAGGCCCCGCTTGTGGAAACCCACATCGTGCCCAGCACCCGCCACCCGGCGGGCGTGGGCGAACCCGCCGTGCCGCCGCTCGCCCCGGCCCTGGGCAATGCGCTGTTCGCTTTGACGGGTAAACGGCTGAGGGCTCTGCCGCTCAAGGTCTGAGCCCAGCCCTCGGTTGAATCATCCGCCGCGCAAAGCCTTGAGGATTTTCTGGCCACCACGGCCATTGGCCTCTAGGCCCAAGCGCTTTTGTTCAGCGCGGATCGCCTCGCGCGATTTGTCGCCCAACATGCCGTCAATGGGGCCGATGTCGTGGCCGCGCATCACCAGCAGGCCTTGCAACTCGCGCCGCTCAGCGCGTGACAGGCCCGCGTCATCGGTGGGCCAAGGTGTGGCAAATGGGCCACCGCCGCGCAGGCGGTCGCTCAAGTGGGCAATCGCCAGGCCATAGCTTTCAGCGGCGTTATAGCTGTAGAGCGCGTCAAAGTTGCGCGTGACCAAAAAGGCGGGGCCATTGGCCCCCGCCAGCGTCAGCAAACCGACCGAGCCTAAGCTAGCAGGCAAGGCCGAGCCGTCCACCCGGCGCACGCCGCGCGCAGCCCAATCGGCCACCGGGCGCTTCGTCCGGCGGCCCTCGCCTGCCAAGGACATGCCTGCAGGCAGCTTGACTTCGATGCCCCAGGGCAAGCCACTTTGCCAACCCGCACGGGCCAAAAAATTAGCGGTCGAACCCAGCGCGTCCACGCTGCTGTCCATCAAGTCTGCGCGGCCGTCGCCATCAAAGTCCACCGCCAGGCGCTCGAAGGTGCTTGGCATGAACTGGGTGTGGCCAAAGGCCCCCGCCCAAGAGCCCACAAAACGCTCAGGCGCGATGTGCCCGGCCTGCAAAATGCGCAGCGCCGAGAAAAATTCACCTCGGAAATAACTTTGCCGCCGCCCGTGACACGACAGCGTACCCAGCGCCTGAACCAGCGGGTATTTGCCAAAGGTCTGACCAAAATTGCTCTCCACGCCCCACACAGCGACCACTGTGGCCGGGTCCACACCAAAACGTTGCTCCGCGCGTTCGAGCGCCTGGCGGTGTTCAGTCAATCGGGCCTGGCCATCGGCCACACGCTCCTCGTCCACCAGGGCCGACATATAGTCCCAAATGGCGGTGCGAAACTCGGGCTGAAAGTTCAGCTTTTCAATGACGCTGAAGTCGGCCTGCAGCCCCGCCGTGTGGCGCGCCCAAGTGGCGTCGCTCACTTTGCCGTTGCGCGATGCAGGTCGCAGCTCGGCCATGCAGGCCGACAAATCGGTGCTTTGCGCCCACGCGCTGTGTGATGTCCAAGAAGCGGCGAAGACCGCGCTCAGGCAGGCGGCGCGAACCCAGGCCTTGGTGCTTGGGATGAATTGGCTGGATGGCATGAAAAAAGGTCCCTGAATTGGCGAATGGCGTGGGCAACGCGCCAGCGACTGTACAGCGGAAGTCCGGCGGATGGCAAAGACTTGGTAGAAGCCGCTTTTAACGGTGAATTCTGCCCCCCATTGGGCGCCCTGAAAGCTCGACTTTCAGTGGCCTATTGGCCCCCCCCCATACAACCAAGGCACGTCCATCACCCGCTCACCCATGAGCCGCATCGACAAGTTGCGCCCCAGCGCCACAGCGCCTTGGGCGTGAAAGATGCGTCCGTTGCGGATGGCCCGTGCTTGCACGCGGGCGTTGCGCGCCCAGCGTGCTTGGGCATAGGCCTTTAATTGCTCGGTCACCGTCGCTTTGTCAATGCACAAGCATTGCGCCAAAACCTGAGCATCCTCAATGGCCATGCCCGCGCCCTGCGCCAAATACGGCCGCATGGGATGCGCCGCATCCCCCAGCAAAGCTACGCGGCCTTGTGCCATTTGATTGGCCCCATTCAAGGGCTCTCGGTCGTGCAGGGCCCACTGCCGCCAGGCGGGCACCGAGGCCAAACGCTCGTGCAAATCGTGGCCCACAGCGCCCATGGCCTGCATCAGCGCCTGGGTGTGCCCGACCTGGTCCCAGTCTTGAGATGGCTCGGGTTTGGCACCGTGCACGATGGCCACGAGGTTGAGCCACTGCCCGCTGCGCACCGGGTAATGCACCACATGCAGTCGCGGCCCCATCCACACGGTGACTTGGTCGCTGCGCAAGTGCGCAGGCAAATCGGCCTGCGCCACCAAAGCCCGGTAAGCCAAGTGCCCGGTAAAGCGCGCCGGGGCATCGCCCAGCAGTTGCTGGCGCACGGCGCTCCACACGCCGTCAGCACCGATCAAGGCACCGGCTTGCACGCCAGGTCCATCAGCAGTATTCACCTGCACACCGTCAGCGGTCTCGCACCAGTCATGAACGGTCTGACCCAGCCGCATGTCCACCCCCGCAGCTTGGGCCGCCCGATGTAATAGGCCCTGCAAATCGGCACGGTGTATGGTGGCGTAAGGCGCGCCATACAGAGCTTGAGCCCGCTCGCCCAAGGGCAAGGTGCCCAGCACCTGCCCGGTTTGGGCATCGCGCGCTTGCAGCTGCTTCGGAAAAGCGGCCACCTGCGCCAGCGCCTCGCCCAAGCCCCAGGCCTGCAAGATGCGCGTCACGTTCGGCCCAATCTGGATGCCCGCGCCCACCTCGCTGAGCTGCGCTGCGCGCTCAAGCAACTGCACCGGCGCGCCTTGCTGCGTACACGCGACAGCAGCGGCCAGGCCGCCAATGCCGCCGCCTGCAATCAACACCTGTTGGTGTGCCATGTTTGTCATGCTTAGATTGTGCGCGAAGCCCCACCAGTTCGGATCTCTGCCAATGCGAGGCATGAACGTGTTTTAAGGACCCATCAACACAGGCAAACCCTGCACCGCCGAAAAGTCTCGGTCATGCGTGACCAATGCAGCCGCCCCGATTTCTAAGGCCGAGGCCAATTGCACCGCATCGGGCAACTTGAGTCGGTATTGCACCCGCAGCTGGGCAGCCAGACTGGCCACCGCAGCGGACAAGGGCACCACTTGGTAAGCGCCCAGAGCCGTCTCGTAGCGTTTGGCCAAAGCCGTTTGGCCCGCTTTTAAAGGCCCGGTCAGCACTTCGGCCAAGCTCACAGTGCTCAAGGCCAGCTGAATCTGACCGCGCTCAGCGGCTTCAAACAGGCCCACAAAACGGGGCGCGAATTCGACATGGTCTTCGAGCAGGTAAATCCAGGGCGCTGTGTCCACGAGCACCGTGGCCCCCTCACTCAAGCCGCCCCACAGCGCGCCAGAAGCTCGGGCACGGGTCACCACCACTCAAGCCCACTCATCGCGCAGTTGCGCCACCGCTGTGGCCGCGCACTCTGACCACAGGCCTCGGCCCGAGCCACGCAAGGCCAGAACACCGACTTGCTTCAAAGAACGGGCTTGTTCTTCACGCCACTGCTCAACCGGGACCACCACCGCCACCGGTTTTCCGTGGCGCGTGATCACGCTGCTGTAGCCTGCCACCGCCTCAGAGGCGATGAGCGGTAACTGCGCCCGGGCTTGTTCGAGTCCGTATTGCGGGTTGTCTGACATGGTCAACTCCTTGATTTCCGTACAGACTGTACAGTAATTTTTGCACCCTTGCCAGCGGCGACAGAAGCCCCCTGCGAAGCCCAATCGGAACAATGGTATTGATTTCAGCGCCCGTTCAAAGGATAAGACGGATCGTTGTAACCCGGTGTGGACGGGTGTCCGGGGGCCACCAGGCTGTTGACCAGGGCCTCGTCTTCGGCGGTGATGCTCACCTCCAAAGCGCCTGCGTAGTCTTGCCACTGCGCCAACGTGCGCGGCCCGGCAATGACCGCGCTCACATGGCGGTTGGCCAGCACCCAGGCGGTGGCAAAGTGCGCCAGCGACACACCTTTGGCCTCGCAATGTTGGCGCAGGGTTTGCGCAATCTGCAGCGACTCTTCGCGGAACTCGGTCTCCAAAATGCGCTTGTCACCCCGCGCAACACGGCTGCCCTCTGCAGGGGCCTGGCCGGGCGCATATTTGCCCGTGAGCACACCACGCGCAATCGGGCTGTAGGGCACCACACCCATGCCGTAGTGCCCGCAGGCCTCCAGGATTTCCACCTCGGGCAAGCGGTTGAGCAGGTTGTAATAAGGCTGACACACCACGGGGCCGGGCATGTTCATCTGGCGGGCCATGTTGACCATCTCGGCGATGCGCCAGCCCCTGAAGTTGGATACACCCCAGTAACGGATCTTGCCGTCACGCAGCAAGGCCTCGATGGCCCGCAAGGGCTCTTCCAGGTCCATGCCGTTGCAGTCGCGGTGCAGGTAGTAAATGTCCAAGTGATCGGTGGCCAATCGGCGCAGACTGTCTTCACAGGCCCGCAGCATCCAACTGCGCGAATAAGCCTGGTGGTTGGGCAGGTCCGACATGGCGTTGCCCACCTTGCTGGCCAACACCCAGCGGTGGCGCTGGCCTTTGAGTAACTGGCCCACGATCTCTTCTGATTTTCCGAGCGTGTACACGTCGGCGGTGTCGATGAAGTTGCAACCCTTGTCTTGTGCATCGGCCACGATGGAGCGTGCGTCTTCCAGCGGTGTCTGGTCACCAAACATCATGGTGCCCAGGCACAGGCGCGACACTTTCAGAGGGCTTTTGCCCAGAGTGGTGAATTTCATGTCATGGTCTCCGAAAAAAAGGATGTGGGATGCAGCCTTTGGGTTGTTGCGCTTGGCGCAGCAAACATATTAGCCATGCGCTGTGTTAGTCCCTGTCCAAAACGGACACAAAAAAGCCCGCGCTGTTGGGCGCGGGCTGGGTTGGGGCGCTGCGGCTGAGGGGGATCAGGCCATCGGCACAAACTGGTAACCATTGCCCGAGGGCGTGATGGAGCCAAAAGCCGGGAAGGGAAAGTGGAAACCACCGGCCACCATTTTTTCTTTGACCAGCATGTCAAAGATCTTGCGTCGTGTTTGACGGGCCATTTCTGGGTTCATGTCAAACAAAACCGCCCAGTCTGGGTTGCGGGCAAACAAAGACGGCACGTTGGTGATGTCGGCCACGTAGGCAAAAGACTGGCCCTCGGAGCGCACCGTGAACAAGGTGTGGCCCGGGGTGTGGCCAAAGGCGGCGACCGACTGGATGCCTGGGGCCACTTGGGTGCCCGGCTCGAACTTGACCAATTGGTCCGAAGTCAAGCCATGGAGGGCACGCTTGACACCGGCAAAAGCACCTTGCATTTGTGCAGGCGCGGCGGCGATGCGGGCTTCGTCCGTCCAGAAGGCGTGCTCGGGTGCGGGCACATGCACGCGGGCATTCGGATAAACCAGGTTGCCATTTTTGAAGCGCAAACCGTTGATGTGGTCGCCATGGAAATGGCTGAGCACCACGTTGTTGATGTCTTCGGGCTTGAAACCCGCAGCGGCCAAGTTGCCCAGCAGCTTGCCGGTGGTGGGCGGGCCATTGTCGGCAAAGCCGGTGTCAAACAAATAGCGCTGATTGCCGTTGATCAGCAAAAACGGGGTGTAGGGCACATCGATGTAGTCGGTGGGAAGATTTTGTGAGGCCAGCAAGGCCTTGACCTGGTCCAGCGGCACGGCGGGCACAAACTCCTGACCCAGAGGGCGTCGAACGGCACCATCGTTCAAGGCGATGACCTCCATCGTGCCCAACTTCATACGCCTGAAGCCGACCGATGGCAACTCGGGTGCACCGAACTGAGGGGTGTTTTGTGACCAAACGGATGAAAAGGTCAAGGCGCTTGCGCCTGCAAGGCCTGTACCTAAGAAATGGCGACGATTGAGCATAAGTTCTCCAAAAAATTCACTTGAACCTTACGCTCTGCGCGAGCATTGTTCAGAGCGCCGACCATTGACCATGCTCGCTGCTGGGATATGCAGCGATGAAGCAACAAAGAACTCTGAGTCGGGCCTGCCTTAAAGCAGCACCTTCGAGGCGACCCCCAATCCGGGCAATTTCAGCACCCATCAGCTCCAGATTCAGGGGTAGCTCGCTTTGATGGCCTTCATGAGGTCAGCCACAAAACGGTTGGCTGCGCTTGAGCTGGCGCCAATCCAGCCAAAGCGTTGGGAAGCCGTGGGGCCCGAGCCGTAAGTGCGCATACCCCGATCGACAGGCCCCGCCAACAAGCCATGGGCCGCCTCGTCGTAGAACCAGAATTCCACCGGCTGTCCCTCGGCCTTGAGTTGCTCGCCCCACTGAAAAGGCGAAAGCCCCTGCGCTGTTGGATTGACCTGAAGGCTGCAGCGTTGGGCCGTGCCTGGCGCTGCGCCTTCGGCGGGCTGATTCACCACACAAGGGTCGGTGCGCAGATGCATCCAGTCCTCTGCCGTTCTGCCGCCGTAGTTGTCGATCTTGCCGAACACCATTTTCAAGGGCACCCGAATCTGATCGGGCATGCCAATGCCTGCCGATGGTGCCCCCTCAGAAAACACCATGCGGACATGCGCGGGATCGACCACAGCGGCCATGTTCAGCGCCACACTGCCGCCGTTGGACAAACCATGGATGTACAGGCGTGTGGTGTCAATGCGGGCGTTTTGACGAATCCAGTGGTAAGCCCCAAGGGTGGCTTTGAAGATCATGCGCTGGCGCGATTCATTGGTGGTGCCCGTCAAAAACAACGAGGTGCCACGGTACTGAAAGCCGTTCATTTCATAGGCATCAAACAACAAGGTGGCGACACCGCGCGCATTCATTCGCCGAACCATTTCCTGCTCGGCGGAACCGGGGCCATTGCCCCCGTGGGCAATGATCATCAAAGGCGGCTTGTCCGCGAGCTTGTCCGCAAAAAGACCTGGCATCGACAACTGAACGGAACGGTGGCAAGGATCGAACTCGGCCAATGGCCCTCGGACACGATGAAACCCAGGTCGAATTTCAAGCAACTGGGCCACGCCCGCGGTCGCAGGTCGGCAATCGGATTGAGCATACGCCGTGGTCACGAAGAGCATGGCGGCAAGGACTGTGTACGCTCTGGAGCGTTGTAAGGCAAAAGCCATTAAAAAGCCTCCTCAAAGTTATGGGTGACCGCCGCCCATAAAAGGGGCGTGAATGCATCAACGCATGCGGCTTGATCGGGTGTCGCAAACGCAAATCAGCTGCGCCAAAACGACGTATCCAACGATAAACCGGTTTTCAAATGAACAGGAAAATCCACGACATGAGTGACAGACTCCAACACGACCGTTCTTGAGTCCCCCGCACAGATGGCCCTCTCAGGGCAATTTGTTTTCACTGCAAAGCCGCTCAAACTGCCACGCCCTCCTCCGTCCGCCCTCTCCATGAAATCATCCAATTGAAATGGCTCACCGTCATTGCTTTTGGGGACTTGCGATTAAAAATGAAGTGATAGGATTAATTTCCGATCCAGGCCAACAGCGAAGCTGTTGATTTGGCGTTGTCGCAAGAACCCGAGTTGGCATGACCTGCTTGACGCATGAATGAAAGAGCATGAATGAAAGAATTTGACATCGTGGTGCATGGTGCCACTGGTTTCACGGGCCGTTTGGTGATCGAATATTTGTTGAAGCAATCAACTGGCCTGCGCTGGGCCATGGGCGGGCGCAGTGCCAGCAAACTGGCTGCCGTGCGGGACGAAGTGGGCGCACCCGCTGACACGCCTTTGGTGGTGATCGACAGCGAAGACCCGGCCAGCCTGCAGGCCCTGATGACCCGCACCCGCTTGGTCTTGACCACGGTGGGGCCTTATCAGATGTACGGCAGCGGCTTGGTCAAAGCCTGCGCCGAGGCCGGTGTCGACTACGTGGACCTGTGCGGTGAGCCGGCCTGGATGCGCCAGATGATTGATGCGCACCATGCCGCAGCGCAAGCCAGCGGGGCGCGAATTGTGTTTTCCTGCGGTTTTGACTCCATTCCCTTTGATCTGGGCGTGTTGATGCTGCAAGGCGAGATGCAGCAGGGTTTTGGCTCGCCCGCTTCCCGTGTGCGGGGCCGTGTGCGCAAGATGAAAGGTACCTTTTCGGGCGGCACCGCAGCCAGTTTCAAGGCCACCATGGCGGCCGCTGCCAGCCAGCCTGGTGTGCTGGACTTGCTGAAAAATCCTTTCTCTTTGACACCTGGATTTACCGGCCCCAAGCAACCGACCGCGCACAAACCCATGATCGATGAGGTGCTGGAAGTGTGGGTGGCCCCCTTTGTGATGGCGACCATAAACACCCGCAATGTGCACCGGTCCAACTTTTTGCTCAATCAAGCCTGGGGGGCAGACTTCGTCTACGACGAAATGGTCATCACAGGTCCTGGCGACAAAGGCCAAGCCATGGCCGAAGCGATTGCTGCGGATAAAAGCATGAGCGGTGCCGATGTTCTGAAACCGGGCGAAGGCCCTTCGCGGGCGGAGCGCGATGCCGGCTCTTACGACGTTTTGTTCATCGGCCACAACACTGCCGGTCAAACCTGCCGCGTGAGCGTGCAAGGCGACCGCGACCCCGGCTACGGCAGCACCTCCAAAATGATCAGCGAAGCGGCCATCTGCTTGCTGCAAGACGCTACCCAAACACCGGGCGGCATCTGGACCCCAGCCTCCAGCATGGGAAAAAAATTGATCGATCGTTTGCAGGCCCATGCAGGCTTGACGTTTCGCGTGGAATAAGGATTTCCCATGTCCAAAGCCACCCGCCGCATTGAAGGCTTGAGACCTTGGATCTAGGATCAACCTAACGCGCGGATGTCGGTGCTGTGGCTGATGAACGCGAACGTGCACAACACCCCGCTTGAGCACCCCAAGCAAAACGGCCCCGGAATCGCTCCCGGGGCCGTTTCTTTTGACTCAGAGAGTCACACTCAGGCAGCCACGCCCTTCGCGTTCTCGACGTACTCTTCAATCTGGTTGAAGTTCAGGTACTTGTAGATCGCTGCGCCGTCTTTGTTCACGATGCCCATGGCTTCGTGGTACTCGGCGACGGTTGGGATGTGGCCCAGCTTGGACGCAATCGCGGCCAACTCGGCACTGGCCAAGAACACGTTGGTGTTCTTGCCCAAGCGGTTGGGGAAGTTGCGCGTGCTGGTGGACACGACCGTAGCGCCTTCGCGCACCTGGGCTTGGTTGCCCATGCACAGCGAGCAGCCGGGCATCTCGGTGCGGGCACCGGCAGCGCCGAAGTTGGCGTAGTGGCCTTCTTTGATCAGCTCGCTCTCGTCCATCTTGGTCGGTGGGGCGACCCACAGCTTGACGGGGATGTCGCGGCTGCCGCCGAGCAGCTTGGCCGCAGCGCGGAAGTGGCCGATGTTGGTCATGCACGAACCGATGAAGGCTTCGTCGATCTTGGTGCCGGCGACGTCGGACAAGAACTTGGCGTCGTCCGGATCGTTGGGACAGCACAGAATCGGCTCTTTGATCTCGTTCATGTCGATCTCGATGACATGCGCGTATTCGGCGTCCTTGTCGGCCTCGAGCAGGTTGGGCGCGTCAAGCCAGGCCTGGACCTTCTCGATGCGGCGCTGCAGCGTGCGCTTGTCTTCGTAGCCGTTGGCGATCATGTTTTGCATGAGCACGATGTTGGACTTCAGGTACTCCTCGACCGGCTCTTTGTTCAGCTTGATCGTGCAACCGGCGGCCGAGCGCTCGGCAGACGCGTCGGACAATTCAAACGCTTGCTCGACCTTGAGGTTGGGCAGGCCTTCAATTTCCAAGATGCGGCCAGAGAACTCGTTGATCTTGCCGGACTTGGCCACGGTCAAGAGGCCCTTCTTGATGGCGTACAGCGGAATCGCGTGCACCAAATCGCGCAGGGTCACGCCGGGCTGCATTTCGCCTTTGAAGCGAACCAGGATGGACTCGGGCATGTCCAAAGGCATCACGCCTGTGGCAGCACCGAAGGCCACCAAGCCCGACCCAGCGGGGAAGGAAATGCCAATAGGGAAACGGGTGTGCGAGTCGCCACCGGTACCGACGGTGTCGGGCAACAACAGGCGGTTGAGCCAAGAGTGGATCACGCCGTCACCGGGGCGCAAGGACACGCCGCCGCGGTTGCTGATGAAGGCTGGCAGTTCGCGGTGGGTCTTGACGTCAACGGCCTTGGGGTAAGCAGCGGTGTGGCAGAAAGACTGCATCACCATGTCGGCGCTGAAGCCCAAGCAGGCCAAGTCTTTCAACTCGTCGCGGGTCATCGGGCCGGTGGTGTCTTGTGAACCCACGGTGGTCATCTTGGGTTCGCAGTAAGTACCGGGGCGCACGCCCTGGCCTTCTGGTAAACCAACCGCACGGCCAACCATTTTCTGGGCCAGCGTGAAACCGGCCTTGGTCGATGTGGGCACGGTGGGCAAGCGGAACACGGTGGAAGCGGGCAGGCCCAAGAACTCACGCGCCTTGGCGGTGAGCGAGCGGCCAATGATCAAGTTGATGCGGCCACCAGCGCGCACTTCGTCAAACAGCACATCGCTCTTGAGCTGGAAAGTGGTCACGGTCTCGCCGTTCTTGACGATCTTGCCTTCGTAGGGCAGCACGTCAACCACATCGCCCATATTCAGACCCGACACGTCCACTTCGATGGGCAATGCGCCGGAGTCTTCTTGGGTGTTGAAGAAGATGGGGGCGATCTTGCCGCCCAAAGTCACACCGCCGAAACGCTTGTTGGGCACAAAGGGAATGTCTTCACCAAAGCCCCAGATGATGCTGTTGGTGGCGGACTTGCGGCTGGAGCCGGTGCCGACCACGTCACCCACGTAAGAGACCAAGTGACCTTTTTTCTTGAGTTCTTCGATCATGGCCATGGGGCCACGCTTGCCGTCTTCCTCAGGCTTGAACGGTGCGCCTTCGCGGGTGTTTTTCAACATCGCCAGGTAGTGCAGCGGGATGTCGGGGCGGCTCCAGGCGTCTGGGGCGGGCGACAGGTCGTCGGTGTTGGTCTCACCAGGCACCTTGAAGACAGTGATGGTGATTTTCTTTTCGACTTCAGGGCGGGTGGTGAACCACTCGGCATCGGCCCAGCTTTGCATGACTTCTTTGGCCTTGGCGTTGCCAGCTTTGGCTTTTTCAGCGACGTCGTTGAAGAAGTCAAACATCAGCAATGTTTTCTTCAGGCCTTCAGCGGCCACAGCGGCCACTTCGGCGTTGTCGAGCAGCTCGATCAAGGGGTGCACGTTGTAGCCACCCACCATGGTGCCGAGCAACTCGGTGGCCTTGGCTTTCGAGACCAAGCCCACGCTGATTTCGCCGTGGGCGACAGCTGCCAGGAAAGAGGCTTTGACCTTGGCCGCATCGTCCACACCCGGTGGCACGCGGTGGGTCAACAGGTCCATCAAAAAGGCGTCTTCGCCAGCGGGTGGGTTCTTGATCAGTTCGATCAGTTCGGCCACTTGTTTGGCATCCAAAGGCAAGGGTGGGATGCCCAATGCAGCGCGTTCGGCTGCGTGTTCACGGTACGCTTTCAACATGGTTTTTTCTCCGGTCAGTCAAAGTCAATCGTTGGATCTGCCCATCCCGGTTTTGTCAAACAGGCTGGGCGGCGGGTTGGTTTTCATGTCTTGGCCATAAGCCACTTGTTCTGGGTGTGCACACTCATCGGCCACACGTCGGCCTTTTTTCTGGTCCATCAGCATGGACTTGTTGGCCAGTTGCAGCCACACGGCGCCGGCTTTTTTGTCCTCCAGCCTCAGGGCACCGGTGCTGGTGCGCACGGGGTACATGCGGTATCGAAAGCCTTTGCCCTGCACATGGAAGAAACCAGGAGCGGCCGCATCGGCTTCGACACGCACACTGGCCCCCATCTCACAGGGCATGAGGCCTTGGTGAATTTGCTGGGCAATGGCCAAGTCTTGCGACACGGGATCGGAAGCAACAACAGGCGCCGTAGCGGCCAAACCTGGCACCACAGGCACTTGGAGCTGCACAGCAGCCAAAGCGGGTGCTTTCACCAAGGCAGGCACCACAGCCGAAGTGGTTGCGATGGGCGCATCACTGCGGGTGGTCTGCACATCCGTCCAAGCAGGCAGCGGCTGCATGGGCGAAGAAGCCCGGAACTCGGTCGGCTGTGGCACCGCAACGTAGGCGGGCACGTTGATTGTGGGGGCCGCTTCGGCAGGCGCCTGTGCGCTCATTGGCCTAGAGGCTTGGGCCACTGCAGCCGCTTGGGCCAGCGCCTGTGCAATGGCACGGGCCTGCAGAAGAGCGGTGAGGTCGGCTGCAGCACGGGCCTTGGCCTGCGCTGACGCTTCGGGGGCCTTGGCATTGGCACGGGTCTTTGAACTGGCTTGGCCCTGGCTTTGCGCCCAAGAAGGCAGCATCAGCACAGCGCAGACCACAGCAACAAGGCCTTTGATCATGGACACCCCTTTGAACACAGCGGACATCATGACAGGCTAATCTCCACACTCGCGGGTGCCACGTCAAACAAAGCCTGCATCGGGGCGGGTAAATGGCGGCCGGTCTGGTGGGCCCGCTCGATCAGTTGCCAGAAAAAACGGTAGCTGGCCCGGTCATGCAATTGACCCGCGTGGCTGATGGGTGCCCAGCTGGCCGCTTGCGCGGCCAAGATGATCTGGCTGGCCTGGTCTATTTGTGCCTCGCTGGGCGCCATGGCCTCCAGGATGGGGCGGATCTGGTCCGGGTGGATGCTCCACATCCGGGTGTATCCCAATTCACGGGCCGCCTTTTGGGCCGCCGAGCGAATGGCGTCGGTGTTTTTGAATTCAGTGACCACGCAGTGCGACGGCACTTTGCCGTGGGCATGGCAGGCGCTGGCGATTTCGAGCTTGGCACGCAACACCAAAGGGTGGGTGAATTGCCCCTGAATGCCCATGCCTTCGGCAGGAATGGCACCCGCATGGGCAGATACAAAATCCATCAGGCCAAAACTGATCGACTGAACGCGTGGGTGGGCCGCGATGTCAAAGGCACGGTGCACGGCAGCAGGCGACTCGATCAACACATGCACCGGCAAATGCTTTGCTCCGGCGGCGATCAAGGCGGCCTCAGCGCGGTTCACATCGGCCACGCTCTCGACTTTGGGCACCATGATGTGCGTCAAAACATGCCCCGCCCGGCCCGCGATGTGGCTGATATCGGCTTCAAAACTGGGGTGGTCCACCGGATGGACCCGCACCGCGATCCGCGCGTCGGCGCGAGCGGCTTTGGTGGCCAGTGCCAGTTCGGTCACCAGTGCCGCGTGTTCGGCTTCGCCCCCTACGGGCGCACCGTCTTCACAGTCCAGGGTGACATCAAAGACACAGGTGCCAAACTCTTGTGTCATGTCGGCCTGCAACTGCAGGCTTTTGCGCATCCGCGCCTCCACCCCGCTGTAATGGTCACAGACCGGCAGCTGAACGCTCCCGGCTTGTGCCCCCAGCAAAATGTGGCGCGGATGACTCACTTTAACGACTCGGCCCTGAATCAGATCAGGTGCGCCACGCCCGCTTGCTCGTCGGTCAACTCTTTCAGAGTCTTGTCGATGCAGCCTTGGCTGAAGGCGTCGATTTCCAGACCTTCAACGACTTTGTATTGGCCGTTTTCGCAGGTGACAGGGAAGCCAAACATGACGTCTTTAGGAATGCCGTACCAGCCTTGTGATGGGATGCCCATGGTGACCCACTTGCCGTTGGTGCCCAAGGCCCAGTCGCGCATGTGGTCGATGGCGGCGTTGGCAGCCGAAGCAGCCGAGGACAGGCCACGCGCTTCGATGATGGCCGCGCCACGCTTGCCCACGGTGGGCAGGAACACGTTGGCGTTCCATTCTTGGTCGTTGATCATGGCCTTGACCGACTCGCCCTTGATGGTGGCGAAACGGTAGTCGGCATACATGGTGGGCGAGTGGTTGCCCCAGACGCACAGTTTTTCGATGTCGGCCACGGCTTTGCCAGTCTTGGCAGCGATTTGCGACAGGGCGCGGTTGTGGTCCAGACGCAACATGGCGGTGAAGTTGCCGGGCTTCAGGTCCGGCGCAGCCTTCATGGCGATGTAGGCGTTGGTGTTGGCGGGGTTGCCCACGACCAGCACTTTGACGTCGCGGGAAGCCACAGCGTTCAGGGCCTTGCCTTGTGCAGTGAAGATGGCGCCGTTAATGGCGAGCAATTCAGCACGCTCCATGCCGGGGCCGCGTGGGCGTGATCCGACCAACAAAGCGTAATCCACATCTTTGAAAGCGGTCATCGGGTCGCCATGGGCTTCCATGCCCACCAGCAATGGGAATGCGCAGTCTTCGAGTTCCATCATCACGCCCTTGAGCGCTTTTTGTGGGCCTTCGACGGGCACTTCGAGCAATTGCAGGATGACGGGCTGGTCTTTGCCCAGCATTTCGCCAGAGGCGATGCGGAACAACAATGCGTAACCGATTTGACCTGCTGCGCCGGTAACGGCAACGCGGACGGGCTTTTTGCTCATGGTGGAAAACTCCGAAGTGTTGAAAACAAGCGTTGCGGTCCGCTGCCAACATCCATGTCAGCAAGGCCGTCCGGCGTACCGGACCCGCGCTGGCGAACTTTGTTGAAACAAAGGCACAAGCGCAAGCAAACAGCTTTCGAGTGTACCCGCGAAAACCCTGATTCGTCAATTTGTCTTATGTCTTATATAAGATATGATGGCACGCTTGGCATGCACCTGAACCGCATGACCTTTACGCCCTCATGAACCACCCAGTGCCCCCCACCGACGCCCTCGCTGCCGAATCTCCGGCCGCCACGCCCGCGTTCAGCCCGCTTTACCAGCAAATCAAGGGCCTGATCCTGCAAAGCCTGCAAGCCAGCGAATGGAAACCCGGCGAATCCATCCCCAGCGAAATGGAGCTGGCAGCCCGCTACCGGGTGAGCCAAGGCACGGTGCGCAAAGCCATCGACGAATTGGCCAGCGGTCACCTGCTGATCCGCAAACAAGGCAAAGGCACCTTTGTGGCCACCCATGCCGAGCACCAGGTGCAGTACCGGTTTTTGAAACTGGTGCCCGATCAGGGCGACCTCAACACCGAAGGCCCGGCCCAGCGCGAGATCGTGGACTGCAAACGCTTGCGGGCCTCAGCCGAGATCGCCCGCGCCTTGGCTTTGCGCTCTGGCGACACCGTGCTTCAAGTCAGGCGAGTTCTTTCGTTTGCAAATACACCCACCATTTTGGAAGACCTGTGGTTGCCCGGCACGCCATTTAAGGGCATGACCGCTGAGCGCCTGGCGGACTACCACGGCCCCATGTACGCCCTGTTTGAAACCGAGTTCGGTGTGCGCATGGTCAGGGCCGAAGAAAAAATCCGGGCTGTGTTACCCGACAAGGCCCAAAGGGAATTGCTGAAACTGCCGCCCCACACACCTTTGCTCAGTGTGGAGCGCATTGCCTACACCTACAACGACACCCCCATGGAGCTGCGGCGCGGCTTCTACCGCACCGACACCCACCACTACCGCAACGATTTGAACTGACCCGCCCCCCACTTGGACGTCTTGTAGAAGACTGTCGCTGAAATGCTCACGTCAGTTTGCTGCGTTGCAATAGAATCCGGTGGTTACCCTCTCATGTCAAGAACGCGTTACACCCAGAAAGTACCTACATGACCGAAGTTGTCCGCAAGCGGCCTGAATTCCGCAACATCAACGCCCTGAAAGACTTGCCCTCCTACCGCCTGCCGGCCGCTGGGATTGTCTCCATCTTGCACCGCATCAGCGGTTTCCTGATGTTTTTGCTCATGCCCCTGTTCATCTGGATGTTTGACAACTCCATCACGTCCGAGATTTCCTTTGCCAAGCTCTCGGCCGCTTTCGGCATCGGCATCGGTTTTGTGCCCGGCTGGTTCTTCAAGCTGTTGGCCCTGGCCTTGATCTGGGCCTACTTGCACCACTTCATTGCAGGCGTGCGCCATATCTATATGGATGCGTTCCATGCCGTGACCAAAGAATTCGGCAAGTCCTCTGCAGTGGCCACTTTGGTGCTGAGCCTGGGCTTGACCGCCGTGTTGGCTGCCAAGCTGTTTGGCTTGTACTGATTTCTCTGCCTCTCACCCAAAACAACAAGGAAACTGACCTATGTCGTCCGTGAATTACGGCTCCAAACGCATCGTGACCGGTGCTGGCTACGGCTTTCGTGACTGGCTGGCCCAACGTGTGACCGCTGTCCTGATGGCCCTGTTCACCGTGGTCTTGCTGGCCCAGGTGATCTTCACTTCCGGCCCCATCGGCTACGAAGAGTGGGCAGGCATTTTTGCCTCCCAGTGGATGAAGGTGCTGACCTTCTCCGTCATCATCGCCCTGCTCTACCACGTCTGGGTGGGCATGCGTGACATCTGGATGGACTACATCAAGCCCTTGGCCTTGCGCCTGGCCTTGCACGTCTTCACTCTCGTCTGGCTGGTCGGCTGTGCCGGCTGGGCTGTTCAAGCCCTGTGGCGCCTGTGAGGCGTCAGCCTTCGCCTGTCCTTGCGCTGAAACCACACCAAACCAAATAAACCATGAGCTATACCAAAGACAAAATCACCACCCGCAAGTTTGACGTTGTCATCGTCGGCGCCGGTGGATCGGGCATGCGTGCCTCGCTGCAGCTGGCCCGTGCTGGCCTCAATGTGGCGGTCCTGTCCAAAGTGTTCCCGACACGTTCACACACTGTGGCCGCCCAAGGCGGCATCGGTGCCAGCCTGGGCAACATGTCCGACGACAACTGGCACTATCACTTCTACGACACCATCAAGGGCTCCGACTGGCTCGGCGACCAAGATGCGATTGAATTCATGTGCCGTGAAGCGCCCAAGGTCGTGTACGACCTCGAGCACATGGGCATGCCTTTTGACCGCAACCCCGATGGCACGATTTACCAGCGCCCATTCGGCGGCCACACCGCCAACTACGGTGAAAAGCCTGTGCAGCGCGCCTGTGCTGCCGCTGACCGCACCGGTCACGCCATGCTGCACACCCTGTACCAGCAAAACGTCGCGGCCAAAACCAGCTTCTTCGTCGAGTGGATGGCACTCGATCTGATCCGCGACGCCGAAGGCGACGTGGTCGGTGTGACCGCCCTCGAGATGGAAACCGGTGACCTGCATGTCTTGCATGCCAAGACCGTGCTGATGGCCACAGGTGGCGCAGGCCGCATTTATGCCGCTTCCACCAACGCCTTCATCAACACAGGTGACGGCCTGGGCATGGCCGCTCGCGCAGGCATTCCTCTGGAAGACATGGAGTTCTGGCAATTCCACCCCACCGGCGTGGCCGGCGCTGGCGTGCTCTTGACCGAAGGCTGCCGCGGCGAAGGCGCCATCTTGCTCAACAGCAATGGCGAACGCTTCATGGAGCGCTATGCGCCCACCCTGAAAGATTTGGCCCCGCGTGACTTCGTGTCCCGCTGCATGGACCAGGAAATCAAGGAAGGCCGTGGCTGTGGCCCGAACAAGGACTACGTTCTGCTCAAGCTGGACCACCTGGGTGCCGACACCATCCACAAGCGCCTGCCCTCGGTGTACGAAATCGGCGTCAACTTCGCCAACGTCGACATCACCAAAGAGCCGATCCCTGTGGTGCCCACCATCCACTACCAGATGGGCGGCATCCCGACCAACATCAACGGCCAGGTCGTGACGCAAAACGCCACCGACCACAACGCCGTGGTCAACGGTTTGTATGCCGTGGGCGAATGCTCTTGCGTGTCGGTGCACGGCGCCAACCGCCTGGGCACCAACTCGTTGCTCGACTTGCTGGTGTTTGGCCGCGCTGCCGGCAACCACATCGTTGACTTTGCCTCCAAAACCAAGTCGCACAAGCCATTGCCGGCAGACGCCGCTGACTACACACTGAGCCGCTTGAACAAGCTCGAAGGCCGTGGCGGCGAATACGCCCAAGACGTGGCCAACGACATGCGCGCCACCATGCAGCAACACGCTGGCGTGTTCCGCACCCAAGCCTCCATGGACGAGGGCGTGCAAAAGATTGCTGCCATCCGCGAACGCGTCAATGCCATCGGCCTGAAGGACACTTCCAAAGTGTTCAACACCGCCCGCATCGAAGCCTTGGAAGTGGACAACCTGATCGAAGCCGCGCAGTCCACCATGGTGTCTGCCGCTGCCCGCCGTGAGTGCCGTGGTGCCCACACCGTGAGCGACTACGAGCGCCCCGTGGACGACGCCGTGGCCCCACTGGGTCGCGACGACGCCAACTGGATGAAGCACACCCTGTGGCACAGCGCCGACAACAGCCTGACCTACAAGCCGGTCAAGCTCAAGCCCCTCACTGTGGACTCCGTGCCACCCAAGGTTCGTACCTTCTAAAGATTGTCTGGACCGCGCACCCAAGGTGGCGGCCCCCCCCCGAATACACCAGGAGTTCTTTCATGACCCTACGCACTTTTCAGATCTACCGCTACGACCCTGACAAGGACGCCAAGCCTTACATGCAGACCATCCAGGTCGAACTGGACGGCAACGAACGCATGTTGCTCGACGCCCTGATGAAGCTCAAGGCCGTGGACCCCAGCATCTCTTTCCGCCGCTCTTGCCGCGAAGGCGTGTGCGGCTCGGACGCGATGAACATCAACGGCAAAAATGGTCTGGCGTGTCTCACCAACATGAACACCCTGCCCGGCACCATCGTGCTCAAGCCACTGCCCGGCCTGCCCGTGATCCGCGACGTGATCGTGGACATGACCCAGTTCTTCAAGCAGTACCACTCGATCAAGCCTTACCTGATCAACAGCACCATCCCACCCGAAACCGAGCGCCTGCAAAGCCCGGAAGAGCGTGACGAGCTGAACGGTCTGTACGAGTGCATCTTGTGCGCCAGCTGCTCGACCAGCTGCCCCAGCTTCTGGTGGAACCCCGACAAATTCGTGGGCCCCGCCGGTTTGCTGCAAGCCTACCGCTTTATCGCCGACAGCCGCGACGAAGCCACCGCCGAGCGCCTGGACAACCTGGAAGACCCTTACCGTTTGTTCCGCTGCCACACCATCATGAACTGCGTCGATGTCTGCCCCAAGGGTCTGAACCCCACCAAGGCCATCGGCAAGATCAAAGAAATGATGATCCGCCGCGCCGTCTGATGACCGTTACCCCCATCCTGGAAGACGCGTCTCTGGTCGGCGCTGACCGCCTCGCCCCTTTGAGCGAGCGGTCGCTGAGCAAGCTGCGCTGGCGCAGCCGACGCGGCTTGCTCGAGAACGATTTGTTCATCGAGCGCTTTTTCAACCGCCATGCCACCCGCTTGACGGTTGGACAGGCCCGGGGCATGTACGTGCTGATGGACCTGTCAGACAACGATCTCATGGACTTGCTGCTGCGCCGCACGGAGCTGCAGACCGAGGTCAGCACCGAAGAGGTGCGTGAAGTCCTGGACATGCTGAGAGCCTGAGCCTTTAAAGGTTCAAACCTGGAAACCCTAAGGAAACCCACCATGAAACTCGCCGATAACAAAGCCACCCTGTCCTTCTCCAATGGCAGCCCCAGCATCGACATGCCTGTGTACTCGGGCAACATCGGCCCGGACGTCATCGACATCCGCAAGCTGTACGCACAAAGCGGCATGTTCACCTACGACCCAGGCTTCCTGTCCACCGCGTCTTGCCAATCGGCCATCACTTACATCGACGGTGACAAGGGCGAATTGTTGTACCGCGGCTACCCCATCGAGCAGCTGGCCAACAAGGCCGACTACCTGGACACTTGCTACTTGTTGCTCAATGGCGAGCTGCCTGTCGGCCAGCAAAGCAAGGACTTCCACAAGTTGGTCAACCAGCACACCATGGTCAACGAGCAGATGCAGTTCTTCCTGCGTGGCTTCCGTCGTGACGCACACCCCATGGCCGTGTTGACGGGCCTGATCGGCGCTTTGTCGGCCTTCTATCACGACAGCACCGACATCAACAACCCGGATCACCGCCACATTGCCGCGATCCGCTTGATCGCCAAGATGC
This sequence comes from Limnohabitans sp. 63ED37-2, assembly GCF_001412535.1. GTDB lineage: Bacteria > Pseudomonadota > Gammaproteobacteria > Burkholderiales > Burkholderiaceae_C > Limnohabitans_A. Next base: position 2,010,747 of record NZ_CP011774.1, read on the forward strand.
CCACCTTGGTGGCCATGGCTTACAAATACGGTGTGGGCCAGCCCTACATGTACCCCCGCAACGACCTGTCGTACGCTGGCAACTTCCTGCGCATGATGTTTGGCACCCCTTGCGAAGACTATGTGGTCAACCCCGTGCTCGAACGCGCCATGGACCGCATCTTCACCCTGCACGCTGACCACGAGCAAAACGCCTCCACCTCCACCGTGCGCCTGTGCGGTTCGTCCGGCACCAACCCATTTGCCGCCATCGCTGCGGGCGTGGCCTGCTTGTGGGGCCCAGCTCACGGCGGCGCCAACGAAGCCTGCCTGACCATGCTCGAAGACATCCAGAAAATGGGTGGCGTGTCCAAAGTCGGCGAGTTCATGAACCAGGTCAAAGACAAGAACTCCGGCGTCAAGCTGATGGGCTTCGGTCACCGCGTTTACAAAAACTACGACCCACGCGCCAAATTGATGCAAGAAACTTGCGACGAAGTTCTGAAGGAACTGGGCTTGGAAAACGACCCCCTGTTCAAGCTGGCCAAAGAGCTGGAAAAAATCGCCCTGGAAGACGAATACTTCGTCAGCCGCAAGCTCTACCCCAACGTGGACTTCTACTCCGGCATCGTGCAACGCGCCATTGGCATTCCCGTGAACCTGTTCACTGGTGTGTTCGCCCTGGCCCGTACCGTCGGCTGGATCGCCCAACTGAACGAAATGATCAGCGACCCCGAGTACAAAATCGGCCGCCCACGCCAGCTCTTCACCGGCTCTGTGCGCCGCGACGTGCAGCGTTGATCGGTTTTCTACCGATTCCAAAAAGCCCGCCTTGTGCGGGCTTTTTTTCGGCCATAAAACGCCAGTGTCATGGCCTAACCCATTCAGTCAGGCCAATGTGTGAAAAGCCTGGCACGGACAAGAGTCCGGATTCAAGAAGGTTCAGATCCAATCGTCCTACGCAGGCTGGCGAAAAAGAGCTCAGACTGCAACCGCTCGCCGTGGGTCTGTTCCGCCACACGGGCTGCCAGAGCTGCATCCACGGGCATCAAAGGCCCCCCCGTTGAAGCCGCCAGCACCTGCGCCTGGCAGGCCCTCTCTAGGTAATAAAGGTCGTCATAGGCGTAGTCCACACGTTCACCGCAGACGATGACGCCATGGTTGCCCAAGAAGACCACGTCCGCACCATGCATGGCATGGGCGATACGTTCGCCCTCGGTCATGTCCAGGGCCAGGCCGTTGTAGTGTGGGTCAACTGCCAGGCGACCATGAAAGCGCATGGCGGTCTGCGACAAGGTGGTGTCCAAGGCTCGCGCTGCCGTCAAGGTGAGCGCGGTCGCGTAAGGCATGTGGGTATGCAACACCACCGATTTGCGCGCGATCCGGTGTACCGCAGCATGGATGAACATGGCCGTAGGCTCCACCTCGTGACGACCGGCCAGCTGCTCGCCCTGTGCGTTGCACATCACGATGTCAGCCGCTTGCACCTCACTCCAATGCAGGCCACGCGGGTTGAGTAAAAACCAGTCCTCCTGACCGGGTACCGCCACGCTGAAGTGGTTACAAACACCCTCACTCAGCCCCTGAGCGGCTGCTGCACGCAAGGCCAGCGCCAAATCTGCTCGCAGCGACAAAATCGCTTCAAAGGTTTGATGGGGTTTCATGGGATAGCTCCTGCTGATCGTGACAGATCGTGACGTTGGTTGCTTGGGCGGATCAATGGCGCTGGCATGGCCACCAATTCTGGCATGTGTGACCATGTGAGCAGTCTAGTTGCCTGTTCTGTATCGGCACTCAGCCATGTATCGTGCAGGTGTGGGGCGATGATGACGGGCGTGCGCTTTTCATCGCCGGGCTTGTGAAACTGTCGCATCACCGGATGCTCGTCGGCATTCACCGTCAGCATCGAAAAGCTGACGACCCATGCCCCTGTGTCGGGTTCTTGCCATCGGTCCCAAAGGCAGGCAATGCCAAACGGATCACCAGAGTCCAGTTGAATCCTCCAGCGAACCGCCTTGCCTGACTCATAGCTGGGTTCGTAAAAGTCGTCGACCAACACCAAGCCAAATTGCCTTTGCCGCCATGCCGCGCGGTAGCTGGGCTTTTCTGCAGCCGTTTCACTGCGGGCGTTGTAGGTGTAGCGGCTGATCTTGTCGTCTTTGGCCCAAGCCGGAACCAAGCCGAATCGGGCCAAACCACTGGCCACACGCCCAGACCGGTGGCTTTTGACCACCAAGGGGGCTGCGTAACCCGGGTAGGTTTCATCGGGATAGCCCACGGGCAAATCGACCCCCAGGTTTTTCTTGACCCAAGGGGTGCGTTGCGTTGGCGTAAAAAGGGTACACACACAATAAGTTTAAATGGCCGCCAAACCGGACCATCGACTTTCGATAAAACACCCGGCGTTTATGTTGTGTATTTGGCGGATTCAAGTACGAGGTGCAACAAAGATAAACCCGGTGATGGGTGGCTGAGGATGTCAAGGCATCATGGCCACTCAAACCGCCAAGTCCAAGTTGCCAGATGTACAAGCACCTCAGCCGAGAAGAACGATACCAAATTCACAGCCTCTTGAAAGCCAAACAGACCATCAGCGAGATCGCCCGTTCATTGGGCAGGAGCCGCAGCACCATCAGCCGCGAACTCAGCCGTGGCCGCGGTCAGCGTGGCTATCGCGCCGAACAAGCCTGCGCCAAGGCTTCTGAGCGGGCACAGCGAAGCCGTAATGCCCGCCGTTTAGATTCCAAAGTCTGGTCCGATGTGGATTTCTACCTTGGCATTCAATGGAGCCCCGAGCAGATTGCAGGCAAGGTGGCGGTCAGCCATGAGAGCGTCTATTTGTATGTCTATGCGAACAAGGCTGCCGGTGGTGATTTACACACGCACCTGCGTAGCCAAAAGCCTCGGCGCAAACGCCACCTGTGCGGGCGTGATAGACGTGGTCAGATCCCGAACCGCCGCCCGATCAGCGAGAGACCAAGCCACATTGAAGATCGCAAGCAAGTGGGCCACTGGGAAGGTGATACCGTTATTGGCGCGGCTCACAAACAAGCCATCGTGACACTGGTAGAACGCAAGAGTGGCTTTGCTGTGCTGGCCAAAGTGCCCAACAAGTCTGCTGATTTGGTGGGCCGGGCTATTGAAGGCATGCTCAAGCCCCTGAGCTCACGGGTGAAGACCTTGACGGTAGACAACGGCAAGGAGTTTGCCGATCACCAGGCCATCGATCAGGCCCTTGGCATCCAGACTTACTTTGCCGATCCGTATTGCAGCTGGCAGCGCGGCAGCAACGAGAACTTCAATGGTTTGCTGCGCCAATACATTCCCAAGAAACGGCGCATGGAAACTGTCACCGATGAGGAGTTGACTATGATCGAAAACAGATTGAATCACCGGCCCAGAAAGCGGCTGGGATTCAAGACACCCCACGAGGTGTTTCACGCCTCGTTAAACCGTGTTGCAGTTCGTACTTGAATCCGCCTTTTTATTTACGGGTTGATACCTATTTGTTGGCGCTGGCACCTCAGCAAAATGGACACATGGAACAACAAATTCAGCTCAATCAAATTGATGCCAATGGCATTCATTTTTCTTACCTTGAGTGTGGTTCTGGTCCTATCGCTTTGTGTGTCCACGGATTTCCAGACTCTGCCCATACTTGGCGATTCTTGATGCCAGCATTGGCCAAAGCAGGCTTTAGAGCCATTGCACCCTTTACCCGGGGCTATGCACCCACTTCACTTGCGCCCGATGACTGTTACCAAACTGGTGCACGTGCAGCGGATGTCAATGCATTGCATGAAGCGCTGGGTGGTGATGAGAATGCGGTTCTGATTGGGCACGATTGGGGGGCTTCCACGGCTCTGACGGCTGCGGCCAACGCACCTCAACGATGGCATCGGGTGGTTGCCATGTCGGTCCCGCCCGTACTTATTTTGCGCAAAGCATTGGATCGCAGTCTTGCTCAAATCAAACGCAGTTGGTACATGTTTTATTTTCAGTCTGCTTTGGCGGAGACAGCCATCCCAGCGAACGACTACGCGCTCATTGAGATGCTGTGGGCGGATTGGTCTCCCGGTTTCAAATCAAAAGATGACCTCGAAAATTTCAAAAAATGTATCTCGAGCCCCAGCCATCTCAAAGCAGCCCTTGGGTACTATCGCGCCTCTTTGGGCAACGGTAAAAAAACAGACACGTACAACGCCATAGAGACAAAAGGTCTTGAGCCCTTGAAGCAGCCAACACTTTATTTGCATGGCAAAAAAGATGGCTGCATTGGCGTCGAATTGGCTGAAGAAGCGCGAAGCACTTGTCCTTGGCTTGAGGTCAGGGTTCTGGATCAAGTCGGACACTTCATGTAACTTGAAGATCCGAAGCTGGTGAACCAACACATTATTGAATGGGTATCTGGCAGCAAGCAGTGACAGATCAAGATAGGCATCATGATCAACGGGCTGTCCTTCTGAGCTTATTTTCTTTCCATCTGATTTAAAACCCAATTTATATAGATTCTCAAGAAACAACGGCGAACAATTCAAAAGAAGAAAGTGTTTTTTAACCCTTTTGAATCCCTCTGAAGTTTGCCACTAGAATCAGATTTAACATTCCTAGCACCTGTTAACCCAAAGGGGCATCAGCATGGATCTCAATCAGGCGATTGGTTTACGTAACCAGCTAAGAACTCACAAAGTCATCATGGCCTATAACGGTGCCATTTCAGATGAACTGATGTTGACCTTGGCCGATTTGCTGAAAACTCGGATGTTGGCCCAAGACGATCCCAAACGCTCCAAAACCATTTTTTCGGTTTTCATGGAGGGCGTGCAAAACTTGATATGGCACGGTGGGGACGATTCAGACACATCGGGCATGATTTTGATTACCCAAGACCAGGGGCAAGTCACCATCATGTGCGGAAACAGGATTGCTCAAAAAGACACCCTTGATTTGAGGGATCGACTCAGTCAAATCGTCAACGCGGACAAAGAAACCATTCGTCAACTTTACCGTGAAGGCATGTCCAGCTCAAACGAACATGAAGGGCCTGGAGCAGGTTTGGGGCTGTTGGAAATTGCCCGACGATCCAGCCAACCGATCAGTTACGCTTTTGTGGATGTTGACAAAGATACTGTCGACTTCATTTTGGCCGCGACCATTTAAGGAAAAAAATGTTGCTGAACATTGCTGCCACCGACCGCACCCCTGAAATTATCTTGAGTTCTCAACCTGCCAAGTTGAGCATCAAAGGGGAGTCCTACCCTGAGGACGTCTCAGCCTTTTATGGCCAAGTTATCCAGGCGGTCAATTCTTTGGTTGAGTCTCCTGCTGGTGAATTGACCGTTGAAATCCAACTCATCTACATCAACAGTTCCAGCATCAAAGCGATATTCAGAATATTTGAGGGCTTCGATGAATATCGAAAAAAGGGCCAGAATGTTTCCATCCAGTGGTTGGCTGATGAGGACGATGACATCATGCAAGAACTGGGTGAGGATTTCATCGACCGCTTTCCCAATTTAACCATCAAGACGCTGTCCACTTGAGCAAAGATTCTTTTGACCTGTACGACCGAGAAAAGGCTCTGATTTCAGAGGGCTCAACCCTGCTTGAGTCTGAGGACTTGAAAACCCTCAAGCCTTTCGCCCAAAGGCTGTTTGATGGTTTTGTGAGCTTGTTCAATGAAAATCAAAATTTACTGCGGCACTCTGACCGCCAAGAGCAGCGCCTGGTGAAGTTGAACCAGAACTTGAAGGCACAAACCCAAGAGCTGGAATTGAAAAGGCAGACGCAAGAATTGCTCTCACAGCAATTGGCCAAGTACTTGCCACCTCAAATCATGTCGGCTTTGTTGTCGGGCACCTACCAATCAAAGGTGGCAACACAAAGAAAAAAACTCACCGTTTTTTTCAGCGACATTCGTGACTTCACAGCCACTTCAGATCTGCTCCAACCCGAAGCCTTGACCGAGTATTTGAATGAGTACTTCTCGGAAATGACCGAGATTGCGATGGGCCATGGCGCCACCATTGATAAATACATTGGCGATGCGATGATGGTATTTTTTGGCGACCCCGAAAGCAAAGGCCACCAAGAAGATGCGCGAGCCTGTGTGCTGATGGCCATGGCCATGCAAGCGCGGATGAAGGAACTGGCTGTCAGGTGGAAAAACAAGGGTTTTGAAAACCCCTTTGTGATTCGGATTGGCATCAACACGGGTTATTGCAATGTCGGTAACTTCGGCAGTGACCAGCGGCTCAGCTACACCATCATTGGCGGCGAGGTCAATTTGACCCAACGCCTGGAATCCCATTCAGATCCAGGCGGCATCTTGATGAGTTACGAAACATATTGCTATGTCCAAGACTTGGTTGAAGTGGAAGAACGCCAGCCCGTCAAAATGAAGGGGATTGCCCGAGATGTGAAAACCTTTGCAGTCTTGGGCCCCAAGAAGACTCAACCTCATCGAAACGTGGCATTGAACCATGAGGCGGGCATCAACATCGATCTGGACGTGTCCACTTTGACACCTTCCGAACGCCAGCAATTGGCAGAAAAACTGCGCGCGGTGGCCAACCAAATTTCGTGAAAACCCCATCGCCCCCCAAGGAAGAAAGCCATGATTAATTTAGCGGACTCTCCAATCCTCGTTTCAGGGGCCTTCTTTGCGGCAGCGGTTGAAACGCTCAAAGAGTTCAACCACTTGGGTCAGTCGGTTTTGGCCAAACACAACATCGACTCGATTGATCGAACGCTTTTTTACCCCAATCAGCTGCGCGTCGACTTGTTTGAAGCTGTTTACGAGCGGTTTGGTGATGCTGGATTGACCTGGATTGGACTGGAGTCGCCTGGGCAGTTTTTTTCACTCCAAGAACTCGAACGTTCTCCACTGCGGCTTCGACTCAACGAGCCCGAGTTCCAGTTCGATGAGAGGCTTCACTCCAACCCTGTTGAACTGGACCGATATTTTCAAAATTTTTTGAACGCCTACTGTGAGGAAGTGAGCAAGATTCTTGTCGCTTCGACTTTGAAGGCCGATTACCCAGTAGGGCAGTTTTTACGACCACATCCATCGGGTTTTCCGCTCCATTACCTCATTCAACTCAATTCCAAATTAGCCAAGACTTATTCGCTCTGGTCACGAGGCACCGTTCAGTACAACTTGCGCCTACACTTACCCGATGGTTGGGACTTTCAATTAACACTCAACAAAGAACTGACCCACGAGTTGGTGTCTCATTCAGAGTATTTCTTTGACTTGGTGATCATGCCAATGGCGCCTGATCAAAATCGGGCCTATTGCGTATTGAAGGATCGGCTCGAATGCAGAGAGGCTCTTCTGAAAGCAGCCTTGGACCAAACCTTCAAGCAAGAACAAGCACTCAAACGAGTCCATGACAAAACCATGGAATCCATTCGTTATGCGGCAGCCGTTCAACTCAATCAATTGCCCAAAGTGAGCCCAAAGCACGGATTCAAAGACTTTGCAGTTCTTTGGGAGCCCAAAGATATCATTGGAGGCGACACCTGGTGGCTGTCTCCTGAAGACTCGCCTGGACCGGTGACATTGGCCGTTGTAGATTGCACTGGACACGGTGTGCCAGGGGCCATGACCGCCATGTTGGTGAGCAACACCTTATCCCGATTGTTTGCTGAAGATCCGTTTTGCACTTTGGAGGCTGCAGCCGCTGGCATAGGCCAAGCCTTGGCTCAATCCTTTGGCAGTTTCGACCAAAACAGCGACGTGGCCAACGGCTGCGATTTGGTTTTGATTCAGCAGGTGCCTCAGTCTCATCAACTGCGACTGGGACTGGCGGGCATCGATGTCATGCACTACCGAAACGCCCAAAAGAAACTTGACTGGATAGAGTCACCCCGCAATGGCATCTCAGCGAAGCCCAGCGCAGACCTTCCAATGGCGATTCGTCACATCGACTATTCAGCTGGAGACCGCTTACTCATCACCACCGACGGGCTGACCGATCAAGTGGGGGGCGGAGAAAGACTGCGTTCATTCGGTTATGGCCGAACCAACGCCCTGTTCGAGTCGAGCCAAGAAAAATCGGTCAATGAGGTCGTGGAAAGTCTGATGAACGCGATGGACACTTGGCGCGGCATTCACGAGCGCCGAGACGATGTGACGCTTGTTTGTATTGACCTCTGAATTTATTTTCTGCCAAGACTTCAAAAATTTATTTGAAGTATTTACCCCGGTCCTTGCCTCTTTCAACCCATAAAAAAAGCACCTAGAGTTACCTCTAGGTGCTTTTTTATTTCATATTTTGGTGGGCGATGCAAGTTTCGAACTTGCGACCCCTGCAGTGTGAAGACTATGGCAGTTTGCCAATTTCCCTATTTAGATCAACGACTTAACCGATCAGGAGAGCCTCAAAGTAGTATAGTTGTAGTATAGTCATATACTTACAAAGTAATCATAATAATGCCTCGGTAGATACTAATAGCACATCAAGCGTAAAGACTATTTACGCTTGAACAACCCCCGCATCTGGTTCGATACTCAAACCATGTATCGAACTTCTTACAACCAGTCTAATAAAAATAGATAGAGTTTTAGCTGTTACTTCAAAGGGGTGCAGTGTGCAGAAAACTCGACAAGAACTTTTTGAATTGGTTTGCTCAACGCCCATGACCTGCATCAATATTTATACAGTTTTAAGTTCAGCCGCAGCAAAGAATTTGCATTGAGACCTAAAATTTGAGAATGCGAAAGTTATGCCTCATCATCTGCCTAAGCTTGCTCAGCAGCATGTTCCATGCTGTGGCTATGCCGGTTGAGGCACATCAAATGGAGCAAACGGATGCGGTGAATCAATCACACGCACCCCATGAGTGTGATGAAACACCAACCCCATCAATTAGCAAGCAGTGCAAACTCAATGGCCACATCTGCTGCCTCGGCATAACAGCAGCTATCGCCAACAAGGCTACCCAGAACAGTAACCCTGCTCAATTGTTCAATGCGTTTTCTAAAACGCTGGCGTTGAACATCTTTCCAAATAGAAGATTCAAGCCTCCCAAAAAATCTCTCCAAAGCTAAATCGACTTGCCCATAACTGGGTTGTTAACTTTTTTGGAGAAATTTATGAACATGACGCATTACATGGAGTTGCTTGCGACTAACCAACCATGGAACCTGTTGATTTTTATGGCGGTGCCAGTGATCTTGGCGGAGACCTTGGCGATTACAGAACTTTATGTTCTGTTCACAAGGCGTAATGAAGGCTGGGTTCACAGCCTCAACCGAGCTGCTGGCATTACCGTCGGCTTGTACTTCATTGGTGTCATCATTTATTTGATGAACACGGCAGTTTTGCCCATCACAAAAGCAGGCGAATGGCGAACCATCATTGATGTGATCGCAGTTGGTAGCTACTTGATAGGCGGCTTGCCATTGATTTACATTGCTCTACAAGAGTTAGATTTGGTTAACTCCAAGGCTTCCGATGAGGACAAACGTAAAGTACATGCAGTGTGCGTGGCGTTGTTCTTAGTATTTGGCCACATTGCCATGATTGCAGGAATGCTCGATCCAGCGCTGCTTGGTTTCGGTGCTGACACTGCTACGGATATGCCAATGATGCATAACCACTAAAGGGGTAAATTCAGGTAAGAGCTCACTACCCCAGTGAGCTCTTTTTTTATTAATTTATGAGGGGCTTATATGCAGTGGCTATTTACCAAGTACTTGATATCAGCAGGCGTCGTTGTCGTGATTTCTGAAGTAGCAAAGCGCAGTGGGAAGCTGGGTGGCCTTATGGCAGCGCTACCTTTAATCACTCTGCTTTCTATGGTTTGGATGTACATCGAGCAAGCCCCTGAAGCAAAGATTGCAGAACAAGCATTTTTTACCTTCTGGTACGTCATACCAACACTGCCTATGTTTTTGGTTTTCCCATTTCTGTTGGCGCGATTTGGATTTTGGTTATCAATGGGGATCGGCGCAGCACTTACGATTACTTGCTTTTTCGTCTTCAGCCTTGTTCTTAGACAGTTTGGAATCGAGTTGTTGTAACAGGCTCCTGAAATAATCACCGCGCTTTCAATGCAAGTAAAGACTCTTTACGCTTGACAACGCGGCGCATCTGGTTCGATATTCATTTCAGAAATCGAACCGCCAATCTTCTTAACCCAAACTTAGTCGGTTTTAAACCCACTAGATGCGAGGGACTGATTCCCAGTCGGTTGTATAGCTTGGGGACTTGCGCTCCTGCCTCATTTGCCAACCTTTATGCGCGCCTTGCGTAGAGACTTTCACGGTACCTCGGCCAAACTTTTTGTTCAATCCGTCAAGAGCTTCCATTAATTTCGTATCCGTTGCCTGCGCTGGTTCTAACCAATCAGACTGGTACTGCCCCACTGGGGAAATTTCTCCCAGCATGATTCCAGCTTTTTTGTACTCGTATTCAGGCTTGAACAGTCGCTCAACAAGATAATCTGCCCAGCGATTAACTACCAAGCTGTCGTTTGTTGGCTGCGGCAATGGCAATGTGAAGCAAGGGTTGTATTGAGGTAAGTCTCTTCTGAATCGATTGGTATGCAACGAGACCTGTATCAATGATGCGTGAGAGCCTTGAGCTCGCAGCTTTACACAAGCGTTAGCTACAAAAGTGCTCATGGCATCTTTTACTACAGCAACATCTTTGACCATCTGCCCGAAAGAACGACTGCTGACTATTTGTTTTTTATTTGGAGTGATTTCTTGAAAATCAATACAAGAAACGCCTTGAAGTTCACGTTGTGTTTTCTCCATCACAACACCAAACTCGGCCCTGAGAGTACTGGTATGTGCCACTCTTAGATCTTGAACTGTGTTGATACCGTGTTCAGCCAATCGAGCAGATAGCCTGCGCCCTACACCCCACACCTCACTCACATCGAGCTTACTTAGCAATCTAACTTTCTGATTCTCAGTGAGATCGTTGTAATTGAAAACGCCCTTAGACCTTGGATGTTTCTTAGCTACATGGTTTGCCAGCTTTGCAAGTGTCTTGGTTGGACCAATGCCTACGCACACTGGTATGCCTGTCCACTTTATTACTCTGTCTCTCATGGCGTAGCTGACATCCCTCAACCTGGGCATGCCAGTTAGGTCTACGAAGCATTCATCTATCGAGTAAACCTCATGACGTGGAGAATAGTCGCTCAAGATAGACATGACACGGTTAGACATGTCCGCATACAAAGCGTAGTTGGAACTCAACGCCAAGATCCCATGCTCCTCCGCCAGCTCTTTGCATTCAAACCAAGGTTGCCCCATCTTGATTCCAAGTGCCTTTGCATCATTTGAACGTGACACAGCACAGCCATCGTTATTTCTGAATGACCCTAACTGTTAGTAGGCTATATACGCCTATGCTCTATCGTCAATTTGACGACTAACAATTTTTGCAGGAATTAAGTGCCAGCCAAAGTGTCAATGATGGGGCATGGTCCAGATTCGACTCCGTTTTCGCAGCGCTTAGACAAGTCAGTAAGGGTCTTCTTCATGCGGCGCAGGTCAGCAATGCGGGCATCAATCTCCTTGATCTTGTGCTCAGCCAGCTCCTTGGTTTCGCAACAGTTTTTTGCTTCTTCAAAGCTAAGAAGACTGCTGGTCTCATCCAACGTGAATCCTAACGTTTGTGCGCGCTTGATGAATTTGACTCGCCGGACAACCGCTTCGCCATACTTGCGCTGCCCGCCCTGCGGGAGTAGGGGCTCAGCAATCAGACCAATGCGCTGGTAATAGCGGATCGTGTCGATCTTTACGCCTGCCGCGTTGGCAGCTCGGCCAATTGTCATGTCGTTCATGGCATTTCCAAATAGTGCTTGACTCTGGACTCTAGTCCAGACTTTACATTAGCCTATCCCTTGTTGGGTTGGAAGGATTTGTGCATGGACATTAAAGTCAAATCTTCAATGGTCGCAGCTGCGCTGGCAGCCGTTGGCGCTTCTGCGTGTTGCGCTGGACCTCTCATCCTTTTGTCGCTCGGCATTGGCGGGGCCTGGATTGGCAACCTGACCGCGCTCGAGCCCTACCGACCCATCTTCGTGGCCTTGGTCGCGGTGTTCATGGTCATGGCTTGGCGACGGCTTTACCGCGAGCCGACGTGCGCTCCCGGAGATGTCTGCGCCATCCCTGAGGTGGCCGCGCGGCAACGAACCATCTTTTGGGTCGTGTTGGCAATGGTCTGCCTCATGGCGGCATCACCCTGGCTTCTTCCCTTCATCTTTTAAGGACACCACCATGCGTTCATATCTTTTGGCCCTCTCGATTTTCCTTTCAATCAACGCTTTCGCTGGAACGCCAAAGACAGTCACCCTCGACGTAAAGAACATGACTTGTGAGCTTTGTCCCGTGACGGTCAAGAAGGCTTTGGAGAAGACGCCTGGCGTCGCAAAAGCCCAAATCGACTTCGCGAAGAAGACCGCAACCGTCACCTTTGACCCCGATGTCGCCACCGTGGCGGCTTTGGCCCAGGCCACAACCAATGCTGGATACCCCTCCACTGCGCGGGAGGTCAAGTGAGCAACCCGATTCAAACCGCATCGACCTTGACATGTCCCGAATGCGGCCATGCCATCAAGCTTGAGATGCCGACGGACGCCTGTCAGTTCTTTTACGAATGCGAAGAATGCAAGACCGTGATGCGCCCACTGCCGGGAGACTGCTGTGTTTTTTGCAGTTATGGAGATGTGAAGTGCCCGCCCATCCAAGCGCAATCGTCCTGCTGCGCTACTAGATAGTCTAGGCTCGCGCCACAGGCATGTCACTAAATTTGGTGGTGTATTGAGGCGTAAGTCTTTCTTGCCTCATCGACCAGTCGCGGTGCGCACCCACGCCGACAGCGCTTCCTACATGGATGGCACCGCGTCCAAACCGATCATTGATGGCATCCATTGCGGCCATCAATCTTCCGCGATCCCGTGTTTCAGGCGCACCGAAGTCAAACTCGCCTTGTGAGACGTTGTCCGGCATCAAGTCCAGCAGCATGACTCCTGCCTTGGAGAGTTTGAATCCCGGTTTGTAAATCTGGGTGACTCCCATTACAGCGGCCTGAACCAGATGCCTCGTGTCCGCCGTCGGACGGCGCAGCGGTATGACTATGCTTTTGGAGAAGTGTGGCCCCTGTCGGAAGGGGGACGTGTGGGCGAACACCAGTATCTGACCAGCCAAGAAGGATTGACGCCGCAGCTTGGCTGCCGCACGGCTGGTGAACTCGCTCACCGCCTCGATGAGAGGCTTAAGGCTACGCTGAACAAGTAGCCGATTTGAGCGATCCGCTGCCCAATGGGTCGCTGACGCGGGGAAGCCTCGCGGTTTGACCGCGTTCCCCGGCCATACCGGCCGTGCTTGCGCACTTGGAGTGCGCAACGGGCGCACTCATGCCGCGAGGCGCTGCCGCGCCAGGTAGATGTTGGCCAGACCCAGCACCACGAACGAACGTGTGGCGTTCTTGGCAAGGCCTCGGTAGCGCACCTTGGCAAAGCCCCAGAGCCGCTTCACCACGGCAAAGACGTGTTCGACTCGGGCGCGGACCTTGGACTTGTTGTGATTCTTCGAGCGCTCGACCTCGTCGATCTCGCCATCCCTGCGCACGCGCTGGTTGGTGAAGTCCTTGGCCTGGGGCGCCTTCGATTCGATCAACGCCCTCTGGCTGGCGTAGGCGCTGTCGCCGTATACACGCTGCTCGTTCCCGTGCAACAGCTCGGGCAATGGATGTTTGTCATGCACGTTGGCTGCCGTGACCACAGCGCTGTGCGCCAGCCCAGTGCGGCTGTCCACGCCGATGTGCATCTTCATGCCGAAGTACCACTGCTGGCCTTTGCGGGTCTGGTGCATCTCCGGGTCGCGCTGTTTGTCGGCGTTCTTGGTCGAGCTGGGCGCGCCGATGATGGTGGCATCCACGATGGTGCCGGTGCCCACCTTCATGCCTCGGGCCTGCAGCACCTCCCCCACCTTGGCAAACAAGGCCTCGCCCAGCTTGTGCTTCTCCAGCAGGCGGCGAAACTTCAGCAGCGTGGTCCCGTCAGGCACACGTTCACGCCCCAGATCAATGCCTACAAAGCGGCGCAGCGCCGTGCTGTCGAGCAGAGCCTCCTCGCAGGCCTCATCAGCCAGGTTGAACCAGTGCTGCACGAAGTACATCCGCAGCATGCGTTCCAGTCCGATCGGTGGGCGCCCGTTGCCGGCCTTGGGGTAGTGCGGTTCGATGACCGAGCACAACTCCTGCCACGGCACGATCTGCTCCATCGTCGCCAGGAATGTGTCCCGCTTGGTGAGCTTGCGGTATTGCTCGTAGCCGTCGCCTTGATCGGCTGCCATCGCCAGGGTTTGCTGTTTCAGCTTCACCTTCGTGTCTCTGGTGTCTCGATACATGCAAACCTCGCGCCACCTCTCAACTTGTTCAGCGTAGCCTTAGGCCGGCGAGAAGTTCCCGGCGGTTGTGATGATGGGGGCTGGCTGGATGGTGGTCCCCGACATCAAACCAGGCAAGTGATGGTGAGTGGCTGACCCGCCCTGGGTCAGCCACTCAGTCGGGATCGCTGTTTGCAGGTGATCCCGTCCCTTTTGTCAGTTGGCGCAGCAGCGCTGTGGCCAACCAGCCATCACTTTGATCCACCCGAAGCCTTGGCCACGTAGGCCGCCAGGGCGGCAATTTGCGCATCACTGAGTTTGCCGTTGTAGGACGGCATCTGCCCAATGCCGTTGCGCAGCGCGGTGGCCACGCGCTTGGCATCGGGCTTGAGCTCGTCCAGGCTGGGGCCCACGGCGCCTTCGGCTCCCGCGTCCTTGAGCGCATGGCACAGGGCGCAGGCAGGCACCGCGCCTTGGCCGAACAACACCTTGCCTTGTTGAAGTTGCGCGGCATCGTCGGCGGCGTGCACGGGCAGCACTGTGAATGCCAACGACCACAGGGCAGCGACCAACGCGTGTTTTTGGATTGTGCGCTTCATGCCACGCTCACTTTCACGGCGTGGTCGGCCCAGCTGGTGTTGTTGTAGCCGCCCGCGTTTTCCATGCGTTGTTCGGGCTGCACGTTGCCTGCGGTGTCGGTGGCTCGGCTCGCCAGGGTGAACTGGCCCGCCGGCAGGCGCGCCGCAAAAACAAACTGCCGCCACGCAAAGCGGCCGAGGTCGGGCCCCACCATGCGCGCGAGCTGCCAGGTTTTTCCGCCGTCCAGAGAAACCTCGACCTTGGCCACCGCGTTCATGCCGCCAAACGCCACGCCATGGATCTGTGTGTCACCCGCTTTAAGCGGGGCGCCGTCCGTGCCGGGACCGTTGATCCACGACTTCACCGTCATTTCCTGCACCGATGGCTGCGACGGGTCGCCCTTCGCGCCGGGCGGTGAAATGCGGTAGCCGTGCGACATGATGCGTGCGTCGGTCTCCTGAGCGGTGAAGGCCAGGCGTTTGACGTACTTGATGTTGTTCACGCCCGTGTAACCCGGCACGATCAAGCGCAGTGGGCCGCCGTGGGCCAGCGAAATCGGCACACCGTTCATTTCCCAGGCCAGCAGGGCATCGGCGAGTGCGGCAGCAGGCACCGAGCGTTCCACGATCACGCTCTTGGGGTCCAGTCCATCGGGGAGTTTTTCGCCGCCTGTGCCGGTGAGGTAGGCCATGCCGGCCTCCACGCCGCCCAGGGCATCCACCACCCAGCGCACCGGCACACCGCTCCACACCACACAGCCTGCTGCGCCCACTTGCCAAGGCGTTCCACTGGGCTTGTTGGGGAAGTAGCCGCGTCCGTTGCCAGAGCATTGCAACACCATCGCCGTGGTCTCGATGCCCATGCGCTTGAGGTCGCCCAGCGTGAGTTTGCGCGGGTTCTTCACCCCCTCGATGTTGATCTCCCAGGCATCGCGGTTGCCCAGGATCGAGGCGTCGGGCGCGGGCAGATTGTTGCGGATGTAGAGCTGCTCGGACGGCGTGATTACGCTGGTGCCGAACACACTGCGCTTGGTCTCAATGGTGGTGCTGCTGTGCACGATCAGGCTGGCCGGGTCCTTCCAGCCCACGTACGCTGGCAGAGGCTTGGCAGCACCGGCCACGGCGACGGGCGCGGTCTCACCAGCAGCGGCTGCGGTGCGGCCAAAGCTGGCCAGACCAACGGCAGCCAAAGCAGCGCCGCTGCCGGCCAGCAGGTGGCGCCGGGGGAGCGAGGTGGGTTGTTGGTTCATTTCTGGGGTCTCCGGTGGTTGGGCGTCGTGCGCCGGTTGGGGTGAAAGGGGTGAGCGGTTGATTCGTTGACAGGGACGCGGTGCCTCAGCCTGGCCCGGACACGGGAGGTGCCTGCAGTGCCGTCTGCGCGACCGCCAGTGCCTTCTTTTTCTGGGCCACCAGCAACAAGGGCTTGCCCTCGCGCGAGCGGATCACCTTCCAGTGCACGTTGCTCCACCAGCCGCTGGCCTCGCGCAGGTCCACAGGCTGGTCAAAGGCATACACCGTCACCATGCCGCCCTTCTCGAAGAACGTGGTGAGGTGGTAAGCGAGGTGACCTTCGATATCGCATGGCCGCATGAGTTGGGGAAACCCGGGCACCACGTTGGCGTCCCGCATGCCCAGGTGCATGAGCAACTGGCGCTGCTCCATGAAACTGCCCCGCAAGCTGCGCTCGTGGTATTCGTGGTCGATCGCGTCGCGCACCATCGCTGGCGGTCGCACGGCGAGCACCCCGCCGCTGGTGCCACCGGCCAGCAAAAGCGCCGCCAGAAAACGCTGCAAGCCGCGTCGCGCCAGCAGCGGCTGCGGCTTTCGGTACAGGTGTGCCGGTGCGTCGCTGGCCTCGAAGGCGATCGCCAACTCGGCGCGCGCGCGCAAATCGAATTCGCTGTCGGGCAGGAAAGGCGCGTCGGTATCGGGGCTCATGTCTTGGTCCTGCGAAACGGGGTAACGTTGACATCGGCCTTGGGTGTCGCAGGTACCCCCATGGCCAGCTTCAAAGCGTCGCGCGCACGGGCTAGGCGCGACAACACCGTGCCGGGCGCGATCTCCAGCGTCTCGGCCATCTGGGCGGTGGGCATGTCGTCGAAATAAAACAGCACCAGCACCTCGCGGTGGATGGGCGCCAGGCGCGCGAGCGCCTTGACGACATCGAGTTTGTCGTCCAGCCCCGCGTCGGGCGCCGCTTGCTCGGGCTGCTCTTCATCGTCCAGCGACTGCATGCTGGGTGCGGCCTGGCGAAAGGCGGCGCGGCGCATGATCTGAAAGAGCCAAGCCCGTGCCAGCGCAGCGTCGCGCAGTTGCTCCCGGTGCTTCCAGGCGTTGGCAAAACAGTCTTGCACCACGTCTTCGGCAATGGCGCGCGAACCAGTGAGCGCCCACGCACTGCGCAGCAAAAAACGGTAGTGCTCACGCACCCATTGGTTATAGCGGGACTCGGCAGACTGGAACAGCATGGTGATCAAGAGCGCTGCGTGGCTTGGTTCATTCCGTGGCGCTCATCGGTACTTTCCCTAGGGCTGTCGATCAAGGCCCCCGCGTCCCACCCAGCGACGGAAATTCCGCTTCCGCACCTTTGGCTGTGCGCTGCTGCAGGGTGTGCAGTCGGCGTTGCATGCTCTGGATCTCCACCGTCTGCCCGGCAATGATTTCCTCGGCCAACTGCCGGGTGACAGGATCGCGCCCATGCTGCAACACCAGCCGCGCCATGTCCACAGCGCCGGCGTGGTGCGGAATCATCATCGCCAGAAAGTCCTGGTCGGCCTGGCCTGCGTAGCCCGGGCTGTGCATGGCCTGCATCATGCGGGCCATCGATTCGTCCATATCCCGCTGGAATGCGCTGGTGTGCGCGGCGCTGGCGCCGTGGCTGGTGTGCGCGCCGCTCATGCCGTCTGGCCCTTCTCGCCCACACGCACGTAGACGAGGTTGATGCTCTTTTTGTTGCGCAGCGCGCCAGAGGGCAGCGTCAGATTGCCCAGGGGGATCTGCGCAATGAAGGTCGGGCGCAGCGGGTCGCTCACATCAAATGCACTGCACACGGTCTGGCCCGCGTTGGGCGTGCCGGGCAGCTCGTCCTGTTCGTGGGCCACATACAGCAGCGTGTTCTCGGGGTTGGTCCACAACCCGTGCGACTCGCGGCCACGGCTGGAGAAGGTGCCCACCACCTTGCGCTGTCCGCCCGGAGCGCTGCGGTCGATGATGGCGATCGGGCTCGACGCCACGCCGCCGGGGCCACCATCGTCGATGCGCGCCAGGCTGGCATAGACCACGCTGCCGCGCGCATTGCGCACGAACTCAACGTGGTTGGGCCGAGCGCCCATGCCGAGTGGCACGGTGTCGATCAGGTCGAAGCCACCCTGCGTCGAGCGGCAAGACACCGCATCAGCCAGCTTGTGCGAGAACCACACCTCGGCACCGTCGGGTGTGGTCTTCATGAAGGGCGTGAAGCCGGGTTTGTCCTGTGCGCTGATGTCCAGCGTGGTCAGCCGCTGCGGTTGGCTGTGGCCATCCGCGCCGGGGTTGACGCGGAACACGTCGATCTTCGACACCTTCTGGCTGGCCACAAAGGCCAACGTACCCTCACGGTTGAACCACACCTGCGCCGGGCCGCTCAGTGTGGGCAGGTATTGGCGAACCGCGCTGGAGCCCGGGCTGTCGGCCCCCTTGAGCTGGCGAACGGCACGATCGACGCCGACGATGGCAATGCGGTCTTCACCGCGCAGCGTGACCCACAGCTCGCGGCCGTTGCGCGTGAAAGTGGGCTCGTGCGGTTCGCGGCCCAGCAGCAGGCCACTACTCAGGCGCTCGGGGTTGGTGGTGGGCCCAGACGCAGGGTTGGGTGTGTTGCCGATGACGCGGCGCTGCTCGGCGTCGATCAGATAAATGTTGCTGGAGCCGCGCCCGCTGGTGGCCAGCAGCCGGCCGTCGGGCGACGGCACCGCGCCGTGGGCGTCGATGCAGCCGTGGTACAGCGGCTTGTGGATCATCGCCGCGTGTGTCGGCGCCACGCCGGCGGTGACGTAGCGAAATGGAGGCCGCGGGTCTTCGTCGAAGCTGGTCAGGTTGATCGTGCTCTCGACGGTGTTCGTCTTCGGATCGATGACGACCAGCGTGTTGGAGTCTTCATTGGTGATGAAGACGCGGTCGCGCGGGTCGATGCCGGTGGCTGCGGCTCCCGCTGAAGCGCCGGACGGGGCCTGGGCATGTGCTGCGGGCAGCGCGCTGGCTGCCGCGGCGGCCAGGGTGTACTTGAGAATGTCGCGGCGTTGGGTGGTCATGTGTGCTTTCTGAGTTGGTGTGGAGAGTGATCGCTTGGGTCGTTAGCCGGCAGCCGCCGATGAACCACTGCCCAGCGCTTGCTTCAGGTCAAGAGCGCGGCTCAGGCCGTTTCATTCCCTGGCGCGAGCCGACAGCGCGTCGCGCCGACGCCGCCCTGGCCTTCAGCGCGGGGTGCCAAGTTGCCGATAGACCTCGGCCGACACCTGCGCCAGCACGCTGCGGTCGGCGTCGGACGACAGGGCGTAGCCGAAGGGACCGTCGACCCAGTAGAAGACATTGACCGCACCTTCGCGTGCGAAGCGGAAGGCCGTGTCTGTGTTCTTCACGCCGGCCTGCAGTGCCTTGTCCGGCCCCGCGGCACTGCCCACGTCGGCGACATCGTTGGACACGTACAGCGTCAGTTTGCTGCCGAGCTCGTTGCGGTACATGAACTGCGCAACCGGCCCCTGGCCACCCGGCAACAGGCGCCCGCCTTCCAGCGTGTAGCCCTGGGCCTGCAGGTGCGGCGGCTTCATCGGCGCGCCCATGCGCTTGGACAGCCATGCCACCAACTGGTCCTCGTGCGCCGCGTCCACCTCGACCGGGCGGCGCGCGTCGGGACTGTATACCGCGTGAGCCACCGCCGCGCGCTGCGCGAAGCCGCCCGCTGACGCCAGCGTCAGGCCGCGCTCGGCGGGTGCCGCGGCGGCCATGCGGCCGGCATCGTCGCCCCCCGCGGGCAGGCCGCCCCGCAAGCCCCAGCCAGTCGCGCCGCTGATGACGGCGATGGCGATCCCAGCGGCCAGGCGCTGGAGGTACCAAGGCGTCTGCGGCACGGCGCGCGGGCGCGCCGATTTCAGCAGGCGCTGCGGCGGCTGTTCATCCAGCACGGGATCGAGCAAGGCGTGCAGTTTGCGCTTCTGCGCCCGGTAGGCCTCCAGGAGCTGCGCGTCTTCAGGGCGTGCGGCCAGATAAGCGGCGATCTCGACCTGGCGCTCAGCGGGCAGGCGGCCATCAACGAACGCATGCAGGTCGGCCTCGGTGACCGGGGGAATGGACGGTGGCGGACGGTCGGTATTCATGGGTTGCTTCGCAATATATTCATTTGACGACTTTCAGCCGCACCGGTTCTGCGCGGCCTTCCATCAGGCCGCGCAGGCGCTCACGGCCTCGCGACAGGCGCGACATCACGGTGCCGATGGGGATACCCAGGGCCTGCGCCACATCGGCATAGGCCATGTCTTCCAGCGTCACCAGAAGAAGCACTTCCTTCTGCTCGACGGGCAGCAAGTCCAGTGCAGCCTGCAGATCCAGTACAGCCAGCCTGTCGGTTTGTGTCGGCGCCACCGGCACTTCGGGCGTGTCGTCGTCCATGGTCACGGTGTGCAGCCTGGGACGGCGCACGCCATCGACGTGCAGGTTGTGCATGATGCTGAAGAGCCAGGCGCGCATGTCGGCCACGCCGCCCCACAGGTTCGACTTGGCCCAGGCCCGCTCCAGCGTGTCCTGCACCAGATCGTCGGCGTCGTCACGGTTGTTCACCAGCGCGCGCGAATAGCGGCGCAGGCGCGGCACCCAGCTCAGCAGGCTTGCGTCGTCTTGCATCGGGGGGTCGTGGCCTGAGGGACTGGACGGAAGTCGACAGCAAATGTCATTCCTTGATGATGTGCCAGACGTCTTTGAAGTTGTCGCCGGCGCGGTCGCCGGGCTTCTGGTCGGCCTGGTAGGTGTAGACCGGCTTGCCCTTGTAGGCCCACTGGCGCGCACCGTCGTCGCGCATGACGATCGTGTATGCACCGGCGGGTTGGTCGCTGGCGGCGGCCATCGCGGGCGGCCACAGCGCGGCGCAGCCGCCGTTGCAGGTGCTCTTGCCGCTGCCTGCCACGTCCTTGTCGAAGGTGTAGAGCGTCATGCCCTTGGCGTCGACCAGCGCGCCGTTGGCGAGCTTGGCCGGCGCGTCGGCAGCCATAGCGCCGGTGAGTGGTGCCGCGAAGGAAGCCGCTGTGATCAGCAGCGCGGCCAGAGTCGAAAGGTGCTTCATGGGGTTGTCCTTTAGGGTCTGGTGGAGAGTAGCCACGCTGCGTGCCGTTCAGTAAGCCGCAGCCACCGCCAGCTTGGGGTCGATCTGCCAGGTTTCACTGACGATCTTGCCTTCACGGAACGTCAGCACGTAGCGCACCTTGATGGGCATCTTGCCTTCGAAGACGACGTTGGCCGAGACGGTGGCGCCCTTGGGGTTGGCCGATTCTTCAATCTGGCCGACTGTGAGCTTCAGTGGGCCGACGGCCTTGCCGAACTTCTCCCAGGTGCCGCGAATGGCATCGGTGGTGGCATAGGTGCCGTCGAGTGGGCCGCCTACCCAGTTCAGCTGGGCCTGGTCGGCATAGGCACGCATGACGATCTGGGTGTCGCCCGAGGCGATGGCCTGGAAGTGCGTGCGGGCGTCGTCGCTGGGGGCGGCGAAGGCGCTGCCGGAGGCGAGCGTCAGGGCGGTGGCGGCGAAAGCGAAAGTCTTGAACATTGTGGGCTCCGATGAAGGGTTGGTGTGAAGTGAAGGGGGGTGAGTGCTGGACGAAGGGTCCGATAGGTCCCGACAAAAGAGCAGACGGCGTCGGCATGCGGTCTATTCCAGAGCGTGCAAAGAAATTTAGGGTCAGGGCCCTGGGCCGTGAATTCGAGGCTTCAGCCCAGCAGGGCCGGCACCCAGCGGTTGATGAGCGCGCCTCCGACGATGAGCCAGCCGAACAAGATCAACGCCAGCAGCAGCGGCTTGGCCCCGGCCTTGCGAATGGCGCCGATGTGCGTGGCCAGGCCGAGCGCAGCCATCGCCATCGCCAGCAGCGCGGTGTCAATCTCGATCGTCACTGCCACCACCGACGCCGGCAGCCATTGCAGCGAATTGAGCAACACAACCGCGACGAAGCCGAAGGCGAACCAGGGCACAGCGAGTTGACCCTTGGCGTGAGCATGCTCTGCCTCCACCAGGGCTTGCAGGGTGCTGTCGCGCGCCAGCCAAGCGGTGCGCGCTGGTACGCACAAAGCCCCAAGGGCTGGTCAGCTGCAGCCCGGTGTCGTGCACATACACCGGCAGCAGCCATGTGCTGCGCTGTTTGGCCAATGCGATGGCTTGTTGCAGGGCCGGGTTGTCGTGCAGGCGCAGGTCGTTTCTGAACCAGTAGATAACGCCAGAGCAAACTTTTGAAGAGGTCATTTTTAGGTGCAGTACCTTGCATATGTAATAGTTGAATCTTCCCTCAAATCAATACACTCATGATTTGGCTACGATTTCAGAATCTGCAAAAACCAAGATCGGTTATGAAATAACGAAGTTAACGGATGAACAAACTCGAAATCGCCCTATTGACCCCATCAAACCTGTGTCGCGAAGTTAGCGCCTAACCGTAAATGTGCTTATACGTACTCAACAGATAATCAAAGCAGAGTCAAAAGATAATCCCACAATGTCCAAACCAGCTCGCTCACGCATAAAAAACTGCGAACACTGCAACACAGTGAGCTCAACGCTTTATCGAGTTGTCACGGATAAATCGGGCACTTGGGTCTTGATTTGCGACACCTGCCGAATGAGAGCTGAAGGACGTGCAGAATACCGATACGGTGGAATACGCCAGAGTTTTCCCCTTTTCCTCTTTGATATCAACAACTTAGTGTTTCGCTAAAACCTCAAAATAGTATAGAAGTAGTATACTGATGTAGTATTAATTTAGTAATTTTTTAAGCTCTTTTGAATACTATTAATCTATAACTGATTTTCATCAGCACAACTGGTGGTGAATTTTTTAGATCTTTTTTAGTACAAAAAAAGTTCGATTCACCTCCCCACCCACGCAACTTTAAACCCCTGCCGAAAACCGTACTACTGCATCAGCCATGACTCCGATGCAGCGACAGGCGTGAGTTGTTACCGCATGCGAGCCTCACGCATAACGCCTAACAAGCTGCCAGTGAGCATGGCGAGGATGTACGAAAAGATGCTCAGCTTAAAGCAGTACTACAGACGTACTTCTGGCAGCCGTCTTTTAGCATGCCCACGCACAAGCCACTCGTTCCGTTACCATGTTGGGTAACAAGCATTGGGGAGATGGACATGAAGCTCATAAAGGCGCACATAACCAACTATAAAAGTGTCCTTGACACGGGTGAGTTCACGTTGGCTGGCGTTACCTGCCTCGTTGGGAAGAACGAGTCAGGTAAAACAACTGTTTTGCAAGCGCTGGAGCGCATCAACCCGGTCGACAAATCCAAGAAGATATTCGACAAGGACCTTGAGTATCCACGCGGCTATCTGGCCGAGTATGAAGACCGCCATGGCGACAAAGAAGCGCGAGTCATTACAACGACGTGGATTCTTGATGCGGAGGACGTCGGCGCTGTGGAGGCTGAGCTGGGAGAGAACTGCCTCAAGTCGCACGAGATTGAGGTAGCCAAAGATTACGGGCAAGACACTCGAAGTTGGACTATTTCGCTCGACGAAGCGCAGATCGTCAGTTCTTTGCTCACACGCTATGGGGTCAAGGCTGTGGAAAAGAAGCAACTAAACGTCACTTCGATTAAAGACTTCGTGGCAAAAGTGGCCGCTCTTGCGGATGCCTCAGCCGAGGCCAAAGCTGCAGTCGCACAGGTGGAAAAATTCCGTAGCGGAAGCGTAACCTTCAAGGCCGTCGACATCCTAATCGGCCGAATGCCTGAATTTCTTTATTTCTCAAGTTACGACCGCATGGATGGACGCGTGCAGCTCGAGGCGTTAGAAGCGGCTCGGGCTGGTAATGTACTTAATTCGGGGCAGCAAATCTTCCTGGATTTTCTGGATTTTGCTGGTACCAGCGCCCAAGAATTACAGAGCGCCACTACTTTCGAGAAGCTAAAAGCCAAGGTGGAAGCTGCCTCGATTTCGATTTCCAAGCAGGTTTTTTCATATTGGTCTCAGAATAAGAACCTGAAGGTCGAATTCACTCTCGAGGCCGGTCGCAGTGGCGACCCGTCGCCATTCAATAATGGCTACGTCATGCACACGCGTATTCGCAACAAGCTGCATGACATGACCGTTCCGTTCGATGACCGCAGTGCCGGCTTCACTTGGTTCTTTTCGTTCTTGGTGAAATTCTCACAAGTCCAGAAACGGCAGGGTAACGTAATCATCCTTCTGGACGAGCCGGGCTTAAATCTGCACGCCAAGGCACAAAGTGACCTCCTTCGATATTTCAAAGAAAAGCTGGAGCCTAAACACCAGGTCATCTACACGACCCACTCTCCATTCATGGTGCCTACTGAGAACATTATGTCGGTTCGCACAGTGGAAGATGTCGTCGTCTACCGCCAAGGAGAAGAGCCTGCAGTGCTTGGTACGAAAGTGGGCGATGAGGCGCTGAGCACCGACCGTGATACGCTGTTTCCCCTGCAGGGAGCACTTGGCTACGAGTTGAGTCAGTCTCTGTTCGTCGGGGAACACACGTTGATCGTGGAAGGTCCATCTGATGTTCTGTATGTCCAAGCGTTTTCCAACGCCCTTAAAGCTCTTGGCCGCAAGCATCTAGATCCCCGCTGGACACTTTGCCCTGCAGGCGGAGTGGATAAGGTCTGGGCCTTCGTTTCTCTATTTGGCGGTAACAAGCTGCATGTTGCCGCGCTCATCGACTACGCGAACGGGCAGAAGAACAACGTCGAGAAGCTCCGCAAGAGTCAGTTGCTGCGTGACGGACACGTAATTCTTGCTACTGACTTCTGTGGCCAAGCTGAAGCGGATACGGAGGACTTGCTCGGCGACGATTTGTTTTTGGAACTCGTCAACGCCGCATACGATATCGCGGACGAAAAGAAATTAGTTTCGGCGACATTGCCGGCTGGGCCTGGTGCGAACCTGCGCATTGTCCCCAAAGTAGAGGCAGCAATGAAGCTCGTGGCAAGCGCCAGGGAGTTCGACCACTTTCATCAGGCATCTTGGTTAATTCAGAATCCGACCGTGCTTGATGCAACACGACACGCAACTGCCTTCCATCGCTTCGAAGTACTGTTTGAAGAACTTAACAAACTACTGGCATAAGAAGCCTTGACATCCTTATCGTAGGCCGAAGAATCGTGGAGGCAAATAGCACCATGGTCTGGAGCACTTTTTATTTTCCATACTAAAGTGAAAACGTCAAAACTTTTTACGCCTGACAATGAGTTTCAGCACTTAGCTTATTTTGGAAGGACCTTGATTAGTTAATACTAATTTCGACCCCGCTGAAGTAACGATTGCCCAAAGCTAACCTAAGGGCTATTGAATTAGCTAAAACTTGCAGTTACTGCAACTAAATTTCTATACGTTTCAACACATCCAACTTTTGCTCTAACGTATATCCAATCGTGCCATACGTTTGAAACTCAGATGCAAACCTCGATGCATGTCCTGTAATGCTTTCGGCCAAAGGTATAGAAATATTGTTTTGAGCCTTCATCCTGTCAATCAACGCATGCCTGAACATATGGCTCCTGAATTCAAGTTCAGCCAAGTATTTGTTCATAATTGCTGAGCAGCTACTGTTGCCACCCAAATGTGCATAGCTTGGAGTCAGCCACTCACTGCCCTGCTCTTTTGCAAGTTCTACCAATCTCCCTGCAGCCCAAAGCGAAATACCAATTAGTGGAATCGCGCGAATGCTACTTTTAGTCTTTCGATCAGACAATTCATTGCGGCGAATCCAAATATGCGGAATTGGATGATCTAGTACACAGTCCTCCCGCTTAGCAAAGACTGGCTCAGATAATCGCATTCCCGTATTCAGCTGCATCAAGCCAATTAATTTGTATGGTTGCTTCGGTTTGAACAACAATTTCTTTTTGACTTCTTGAATTAATTCAGGAGTGATTGTTCGCATTGGGCGTCTTTCCCTGCCCTCTCCTGCAATTCGAAGCCCGCGAAATGGACTCAATCTGTTGATGTCCAAATGTTTGAATGCCAAATTCAACATTGCATTCAAAATTGCGGTTTGTTTTCTAACAGTCACTGGTTTCAAGTCTTGCTGCAACAAATGATCACGTAAATTACAGATATGAATGTGTCGCAATTCATACAAATACAAATTGCCGTTTAAATTCACAAAATTGTTGAACGCATTGATAGCATCAATTTGAAATTTGTAAGTGCCAGAAGAATGGCTTTCGTTCAAATATATGTTTAGAGCGTCAGAAAGCTTGGGAAATTCACCGTTGATTTTTCTAGAAAAATAATTTGACAGCAATTCCGATAGAAATTCCTCTTCAAATTCCACATCTCTGACTTTGATGATTCTGCGAATTTGAACTTCAGGCTCTAAATTCAAAATTGAAATTTCATTTTTTGAATTCATTTTTAAATTTGATGGAAATTATTTGCAAATTTAATTTCAATTTTCAGAATGAGCAATCAGCATCTATTGCAATTTGAAATTGACGCTACAAACATTCAAAAATTAGCATTAGCAACACATCAAATTGCCCCTGCAGCATGTTGCAATTTCACTTGAAATTCGCTTCGTTAAACGATTTGAAAACGACAGCGCTACGCTTAAATTAAAGCATCTGTAGCACGTCATTTTCCTGAAGAAATTTTCGCAAATGAGCAGATTTTTCAAGCAATACGCTGTTTCAATCTGCATAAATATTGTTATGAAAATTTCTGAAATTGAAACCCCAAAAACGCCTGAGCAAGCGCGTCTAAATCAGCTCAAAGCAGCAAGTGACAGAGCAAAGAATGCAGTGAAACAAGAGCGTCAAAAACAAAAGATACAAAGCGCCCAAAAGACATTGCAAACTTTGCGAAATCCAACTGCCATAAAACCTATAAAGCCAGTTGGCTAGCCAATTCAAAATTTACAATCAAATAAAGAACTGAAGTTGGTTTTGAAATGCACTGCTTCAATAGATACGCTTTAACTCAAATCGCGTCCGAAACCAGCATTGACTAATTTACTGATCACGTTGATTCGCTCATCTAGCTCGCCTTGCTCTACTGCTGCTCGCAATACTTCAAGAGCTGTAATAACAGCAGCCAAATTTTCCACTTCAATACTATTTTTTCCTTCAATCACCTCTAGAACTCGTGCACCATAACGAACATTGATACATATCTTTCCTTGTTCATTTGACCACCACCATGGCTTGAGACGCTTTGGAACTTCTATTTCCCGTTGCTCCCCAGATTCCAGGTCTGTGATCTTGCGAACCTTTACCGCTTTGAATTTCTTACCAGACTGGGTAGCCTTTGCCAGTTGAATTTGTTCACTAATTTTGTTGGCTAATTTTTGTCTTTTAACAAGCAAGGGATTCGAATTCTCTCGCCGCTCCATAGATATGAATTTCAGCTTACTAAGCGCAGACATTTTTGACTCCATTTTGTAGATAAGGAGTACAAATTTATTTTCTGACTTGCGTGTTGGGCAACCGATCCAAGTAAAACCCGTCAATTTGGAAGGAAACTCTCTTGCTCTATTTAGACAAAGTAATGATGGAATTTTGTGGAACGTATCCTTTTGCAAGCGCTTCTTCTGCTGCAATTCGTCTTTTGTGCTCAAGCTCTTCTCGTTCAGCATTCAAGGACTTAGCTTGATAACGAGTCAGCTCTTCAGGCGTTAAGTGCCAATATGGATTTACCGTTTGCTCACGCATCCGCCATTCAATCAAATCTTTTAAATTTGCACCTAACCGTGGTTTAAAGAATATTGCATCGTGCACATTTGCAATCGGAGTACGTCCATTTTCAAGTGCAGTCTGTCTGACGATGTCCATTACCGCTGTTTCACTATGCTGGTACAGATATGCCATGACTTTTGATTTGCTTAGCCGGCCGCTATCTGTTTGCAATACAGATTCTTTGCTTTGTAGTGGTTGCGACTTTTTGAAAGCAGCAAATAGATAGTCATCGAGTGTATTTTGCTCTTTAATGAAACCTTGTACTGCCACATCATTTAAAAATCGTTCTCTCTCATCCTTGTTTTTAATGATGTCAACCAATGCTGGATTAGTCCAATTTCCGAATGAGTCTCGCCAACCCTGTCCTACTTGTCGAGCACCAAAGCTAATTGCTGTAAATGCTTTTTTAAGCAACACAGTTTGATAATCTTTGGGGACATTACTAGAACTTGTAAAAACGTAGTGTTTTACAGTATTCATAAAGTCAGCTTTATTCTCAAGGTACAGTAGCGACCATCTGAAATGCCCTTTCAAATTGATCTCTAGACCTTGATCCAGCATGTAGTTTCTTGCAAACCCCATCTTCCATGCAATGACACTACTTCGGATGTCATATTCCCAGCAATCTCCCAGCATTGCACGACGCAATTCTTTGTTTACGTTTTGTACGCTGGTACCTTCATAGTACATACGGCCAAATGGACTGGGCTTTTTACGCTGTACAAAATATCCTTTTGTATGTTTTGCCACGCCAATAATCGTCAGCGCTTGCCGCAATGCTGTGTCTTTTTTGGCACCTTTGATGTGCTGTGATTCTGTTTCAAGCCAAATAACGTAGGCTTTAACGGATTCAATATCTACAGGTACCCAGTCAAACAATTTCTGTAACTTCTCATCCTTCCATTCAACTTTGAATTCAGGATACAGAAAATCAAATAAAGCAGCATTGCTAATTTCATCGCCACTTAAATAGGCATCGACTTCTTCATCTGTCGCTGCATTTTCCAAACCAGCAGAAACTGTATTAGAGTCGTCAGTGATTGATGCGAGGTTAGATAGCTTTACCTGCGAATATTTGCCTGGGCGGATTCAAGTACGAGGTGCAACAAAGATAAACCCGGTGATGGGTGGCTGAGGATGTCAAGGCATCATGGCCACTCAAACCGCCAAGTCCAAGTTGCCAGATGTACAAGCACCTCAGCCGAGAAGAACGATACCAAATTCACAGCCTCTTGAAAGCCAAACAGACCATCAGCGAGATCGCCCGTTCATTGGGCAGGAGCCGCAGCACCATCAGCCGCGAACTCAGCCGTGGCCGCGGTCAGCGTGGCTATCGCGCCGAACAAGCCTGCGCCAAGGCTTCTGAGCGGGCACAGCGAAGCCGTAATGCCCGCCGTTTAGATTCCAAAGTCTGGTCCGATGTGGATTTCTACCTTGGCATTCAATGGAGCCCCGAGCAGATTGCAGGCAAGGTGGCGGTCAGCCATGAGAGCGTCTATTTGTATGTCTATGCGAACAAGGCTGCCGGTGGTGATTTACACACGCACCTGCGTAGCCAAAAGCCTCGGCGCAAACGCCACCTGTGCGGGCGTGATAGACGTGGTCAGATCCCGAACCGCCGCCCGATCAGCGAGAGACCAAGCCACATTGAAGATCGCAAGCAAGTGGGCCACTGGGAAGGTGATACCGTTATTGGCGCGGCTCACAAACAAGCCATCGTGACACTGGTAGAACGCAAGAGTGGCTTTGCTGTGCTGGCCAAAGTGCCCAACAAGTCTGCTGATTTGGTGGGCCGGGCTATTGAAGGCATGCTCAAGCCCCTGAGCTCACGGGTGAAGACCTTGACGGTAGACAACGGCAAGGAGTTTGCCGATCACCAGGCCATCGATCAGGCCCTTGGCATCCAGACTTACTTTGCCGATCCGTATTGCAGCTGGCAGCGCGGCAGCAACGAGAACTTCAATGGTTTGCTGCGCCAATACATTCCCAAGAAACGGCGCATGGAAACTGTCACCGATGAGGAGTTGACTATGATCGAAAACAGATTGAATCACCGGCCCAGAAAGCGGCTGGGATTCAAGACACCCCACGAGGTGTTTCACGCCTCGTTAAACCGTGTTGCAGTTCGTACTTGAATCCGCCCTGTAAATTTAGAACCCGCCACTACCGTTTCAACTATCTCCAGTTTGTTCTCTCTTAACCATTTATGGACTCTAATTTTTTGCGAGCCAATCTGACCGCCCTTGTTGGCTAGATCACTCGTAGAGATGCTGTAAAAACCGAATTTCTTCTCTTCCGGCGTCAATCCACGCAGTAATGCGGCATTGATCATCGACTCAACAACATTGATGTATTTTTTTAAGGCCCTGTAGGCTGCACCGTAAGGCGTGGGAAAAGATTGCTCAAGCGCATCTTCGACTGACTGATCTACCGTAATTTTGATCATCTCTAGTCCATCCCCTCTTCTCTGTATTCATTGAATTTCAGAGTATTTATTAGGCCAATAGAGTTTCAACTTTTCTAAAAAAGTCACACGCATATAGTAATTTAAATCATCCAATTCATGAAATTAATAGAGCACTTGAATCATTGATTGGCATGTGTAATCACATGCCGAAGGCAAAGCAGTTCCTCTTTTTTTTCAAATAGCAGTTGTGCGCTGGGCTTAAGATGTCGTTTAAAACAAGAGCGAATGTAAGTGACTGTCCATCAATTCAGTTCCAAAATTGCCTAATACGTACTAAGGACTACTATGACATCTACACAAACTGAGAGCTGCTAATTTACCAAGCGACTTGCCGTTGCCATGGTGAACATATATTATTTGCCAGTAGCGGGTAGTGTTCGGTCAATCATCATTTGTATCATTGACTCCATCATCTCCATGCGCTTTTCCAGCATCTGCTGACGATCCAACATGGTTGCGTTCATGCCCTTGTCACCTTGCGTGCTACCCTTGCCTGCCGCACCACCCATTTGCTTCATCATTCCCATGCCGTCCTGCATCACCTTCATGTGCTCAGCCATTAGTGCTTGACGCTCATCTGGTGTTTTGGCTGCTGCCATCTTTTCGTGCATCACCAGCATTTCTTTCATGTGCTTGTCCATTAAAGCCATCTTGTCTGCACTCACTGGATTGGTCGGTGATTTCTTAGCCGTTGCAGCTGGTGCCGTTGTTCCAGCTGGATGGTGATCTTTATGCTCATCGGCATTTTGGGCAAAAGAACCCATCGAAGCTGCAGCGACACAGAATCCAATGATTGAATTGCGAATATTGGTCATGATTTTCCTTTTGCAAATTTGAGAGCAGCCACGTTAGCAAACCCATTGTTTGCTTGAGTAGCACCGAACCTCGATACCTAGTGTTTGCACTCGGCTAACTGGAGGTCCGCCACAATCATTCCGCAGGCCTCGTTGGCCACCATAAACTTTATTCTTTCGACCATCTTGATGCTGGTCAATAAACTTCTAGCTTAGACTATGAAAACCATGGACATACATGGCATACCTTGCCATGTAAAGCAAAACTCAGTACTCACTAGGAAGCATGATCACCCAATGCTCTCCATCCCAACTTGCATAGAGTGTTAAAGCATTCAATGGGAAATCCGTGTAAGGAATTTCTTGTCTAGCGTGCTCAGTGCCATTGCCATCCTCATAGATCATCAACGCACGGGCTTGATTAACCTGTACTTTAATAAGTACAAACCAATCTGCAATACCGATCTCAGCTAGATGGCTTGCGATTGCATCCATCATCCAAAAACACTTGCCCTGCTCTGCCAAATACTTTGTACCGTCCGTTAACAAGTGTTTGCGACTAATCCGGTAGTACTTTGTAGTACCCGTAAAGTGTGCCAATGTGTTGCTATCTAATCCATGACTAGCCAACTCAATTTGCGTCTTCATCTTGTGTCCTTTTCCAGTGTCTTACTGCAGTTTTATTTCAGACAAAGAAAAGAACAACCTTCTTTTGGTAACCCGATAAATTGAACGGATACCAAGTTTTTCAAATTTAAAACAGCAAATTTATTGAACTTGATTGCGCTAGTTGAAGCGTATGCGGCAAGTTAAAACGCCCTGCACAGCTTTAAAGATACGCTTCACTACAGTGGATGCTGAGCAAGCTGAAAAACGCTTGTAGAGCTTGTATTTGGGTCAACGCTGGTTATCCACAGCGAGCGTGAGTTATCCACAAAAAATCTATGAAAATCAACATTTATAAAGATTTCGAACAATGACTATTGAAATCATTGAAGATTTTTTCAGTCAAAAAGTTATCCACAGTCAGTCCAATTCGCCCTGCTCTAACTCGATAACCCGCCAAATTGGACGGACTCAGGTTGCTCTGATTAATATGTGAAAACACAATGCAATTAACGCAAACACATGATTTAGGAGAACTTGAATGGCACAAGCAAAAACACTGACAAAAGAAGAGATGACGCGAGTACTGGACTACATCAACACACGCCGCTTCGCGCAACGCAATAGAGCAATGATGTTGCTCACACACCTAGCTGGTTTACGAATTGGCGAAGTCGCTTGCCTGCGCTGGAGCGATGTCACAAACAGTGACGGAAAAATTAAAGATGAAATTCGCTTGCTGCCTGATATGACAAAAGGACGTCATGCACGAACAGTCTTTATCAATTCAAAACTCAAAATTGAACTTCAAACTTATGCAGATCAAGCAAAATGCATAGATCGCTGCTACCCATTCTTTGCAACTCAAAAAAGTATCAAATCAGGATTCAGTGCAAATAGTTTGTCTCAAACTATTGCCCTTCTCTATGAAGGAGCAGGACTTGAAGGTGCAAGCAGTCACAGCGGTCGGAGAACTTTTTTGACAAACCTTGCAAATAAAGGAACTTCAATCCACTTACTCAAATCGCTTGCTGGACATCGCAGCATTCAAACAACTGCTCTATACCTCTACTCTAGCCCAATTCAATTAAAGGCGGTTGTTGAGTTAGTTTAATTTTGAGTTAAGTCCTTTTAATTGCGATAACAGTAATAAGCCAAACGTCAAGCGATGCATTTAAAATTGAATTTCTCACTTTACTTTCTATACAAATAAAAAGTTATCTTAGAACAGCATTGCAACAAAAGTGCAATTTTTGTGAATTTATTGCTCGCTATAATTCCACAATATAAAACGAATACTAATTTATTCAAAGTTAATGCATCTTCATTGTCTATGAAGTCGCTGTAATTTGAAGACAAATGCAGAATAAAAATAAAAAATTTACGAAAAAAATAAAGAAAAATAAAAACCGGGTGTTTTTTCACCCAGTTTTAAAATTGGTTTTATTTCAATCAATCATCCTCATCATTTGAAAGACAAAATTTTTCAAATTCAAGGACTATTAAAAATTATTTAGAATGCCGTTCGATCTGTTTTGCACAATCAAAGATATTGATAACTACAGAATCATTTTCTTCAAGCGAAAAGTCTAGACCTACCGGAACTGTTAGCCAAATGGGAGGTTTAGAATTTTTTAACAAGACTGTTGCATAGCGTGTAGATGACGTCGCTATTTGGTTTTTACAGTGTTTAGCAAGTTTATTAGCATAGATGTTCCCTTGACCGATAGCAGTCACAGTGCCACTTCGCCAACCTTCATTCCAAGAAAATTTTTCTGAACTTCCATATTTCTGGGTCGTACAACCTGAAACGAAAGTCAATGAGAGAATAGCCCCTGCGATTGGCAGTATGTTGAGTTTTGAATTCACTTTAGATTTCCCTAGTAAAAAAAATGGGTTTATACGCATGCAGATCAATTACTTCAGCACAAAACGTGCAATTATTTTTTTTTCTCCTGTCATAACTATTGCAACCACTTTCGTATTAGGAGTTATTTTGAAAGCACCATTTACCTCCAATTTATTCCCAGAGGGCTTTAATTCGACTTCCTGTTTGTCAACGCCTGTGAGCAATGTGAGTTTTGCTGATGACTTACTCACGTCAATGGGATTCCCATGGTCGCGAAGATAAAGTTGCAAGAATTCAGATTTTGCAACTAGCTCATATTCAATGTCCTTCACTTCGGTCACTACACCTCCGTGCATTGGCTTGGCTTTACCATGACTATGGCTCTCCCCAGCTGCAATTCCGCCTGTGCTGATAAGCAGACTCAATGCAATAGCGATTTTTTGAATTTTCATTTCTAACCCTTTCAGTATCAAATTAAAATGCTTCGGCGTCTTTGTCTTCTGTCAAGCGTTCGGCATCTCGACGACCAAAGAGCCAGAACATGACAGGAGTCAGGAACGTATCAAGCAACGTGGAGCTGATTAGCCCTGAAAAAATTACTACCGCAACTGGGTGTAAAACCTCAGTCCCCGGGCGCTCTGCTTCAAAAAGCAAAGGAGCCAATGCAAAAGCTGTTACCAACGCAGTCATCAACACAGGGCTTAATCGTTCGAGCGAACCACGAATAATCATCTTGTGGTCAAAATTCTCACCTTCAAACCGCATCAAGTTGATGTAATGACTGACTTTCAAGATGCCATTTCTGACTGAAATTCCTGCTAGTGTGATGAATCCCACCAAAGCGGCAACAGACAACGGCTGTCCTGACAACCACAGCCCGAGAACTGCACCTACCAAGGCCAGCGGTATGTTCACCATGATCAACGCGGAAAGTCGCGTCGACTTGTAGCGGCTGTACAGAACCACAAACATCAAGACCAGCGACACGATTGAGAGCAGCCCCACAAGTCGTGAAGCTTCCTCTTGAGCTTGAAACTGACCGCCTAGCGTGATGAAGTACCCCTCGGGGAGTTTGGTGTCAGCCACCACAGCGCGAATATCCGCAACAATTTCTGACAAAGCTCGACCAGATGCGTTTGCGGACAAAACGATGCGGCGTTTGCCGTCATCGCGGCTGATTTGGTTCGGGCCATCGCCATCCTCAATCGTCGCCAACTTTGACAATGGCACTCGACCGTTGGGAGTCTCAATCAAGATTTGATTTAAGCCCTCAACCGAACGAGCAGATTCAGGCAAGCGCACGACCAACGCAAAACGACGTCCGCCTTCCACAATCTGGGTGATTTTTTCGCCTTCGACCAAGCTTTGCAAAGTCGAGAGCACTTGTGGTGCAGGAATTCCGTATTGAGCTGCGGCGGCATAGTCAATACGAACCTTGATTTGCGGTGCCAGCACTTGCTTTTCAATTTGCAAATCAGCAATGCCGGGAATAGTCGCTAATCGTGCTCTCAACGAATCAGCTTGCCCACGCAATCCATCTAAGTCATCGCCAAAAATTTTGATGGCGATTTGCGAGCGCACCCCGGACAGCATGTGATCGATACGGTGGGAAATGGGTTGACCGATTTCTAGGGCGGCGGGCAAATTGACAAGGCGAGAACGGATGTCTGCCTTGATTTCATCCATACTGCGCATCAGCTCACCCGTTGGTTTGAGGCCCACGTCCAGCTCACTCACGTGAACGCCTTCTGCGTGCTCATCAAGCTCAGCTCGTCCGCTTCGACGACCGACATGTGTGACCTCTGGTACTTGCTTGACCAAGACCTCGGCTTGTCTGGCCAATGCAGTGGTTTCGGACAAAGTCACGCCGGGGTTCAAGCGCAGTCCGATCAGCAGTGTTCCTTCGCTGAATGGTGGCAAGAAAGTCGTCGGGAAAAATGGTACTGCTGCAATTGCCGTCAGCACGGCGAATCCAGAGGCAACCAATGCAATCTTCGGTTTTTGTAAAACGCTTTGAAGACTGCTTGCATAGCGTGTTTTGAGCCAAATCAGAACCTTGGTATCCCCATGATCCAAGTTTTTCATGGTCGGCAGGAGGTAGTAACTCAGCACGGGGGTAATGGTGACCGAGACAAGCAATGAAGCCAGAGTTGAAACGATGAAGGAAATGCCCAACGGAACAAAGAGCTTTCCCTCCAAGCCGGGCAATGCAAACAACGGAATGAAAACGAGGACGATGATCACCGTGGCATACAAAATGGCAGATCTAACCTCCATTGAGGCTTTCGCTACAACTTCCAACGGATGAAGCCGATGCTGCGGATGTTTTATGCGATCTTCCTTCAACCGTCGCAGAATGTTCTCTACGTCGACCACCGCATCGTCGACCAGACCGCCAATGGCAATGGCCAATCCTCCAAGAGTCATGGTGTTGATAGACAAGCCAAAGTACTTGAATACCAAAGAGGTGATGAAGATGGATACGGGAATCGCTGTCAAGGCGATGATGGTGGGTCGAACCGTACCTAAGAAAAAGAACAAAATCACAGCGACAAAGACGGATGCACCAATCAATTTGCCTTGTAGCGTATTGATGGATGCTTCGATGAAGCTGGCCTGTCTGAATGTGACGCGAGGGGCATCCATGCCAGCTGGCAAGGATGATTTCAAACCTACCAACGCATCCTCAATTGCACGGGTAAGAGCAATCGTGTCTGCTGTGGGTTGTTTCTGAATACCCAAAATAACTGCCGGTTTCCCCTCAAACCCTGCATCACCACGCTTCAACGCTGCAGCAAAAGTAACATCGGCAATTTGACGCAACAAGATTGGCTGCCCATTTTTTGTGGTCAGTGCCAGATTTTTCAGATCATCCAAACGGGAAGTTCGTCCGAGGTTGCGGATCAGGTATTCCCGTCCATTGAGTTCCAAAAAGCCACCGGAGGTATTGGCAGAAAAACCTTTCAGCGCAGCTTCCATTTGATCGTGTGAGATGCCCAACTCAGCCATACGAGCCGTATTGGGTTGCACCTGAAACTGACGCACCTCGCCACCAATTGGAATAACTTGGGCAACCCCAGAAACCGACAGAAGGCGTGGACGCAAAACCCAGTCTGCGTACTCACGGACAGCCATAGCTGAAATCTTCTGCGAATCGACTGGAATAGCGATTTGCATGATCTCACCCATGATCGAGCTAATTGGTCCCATGCGCGGCATTACGCCAGCAGGCATACCGTCTTCCATGGCTGACAGTCGCTCAGATACCAACTGTCTTGCACGGAAAATATCTGTATCCCATTTGAAAGTCACATATAAAAATGACAATCCGGCTGACGAAATAGACCGGACGGATTCAACGCTAGGCAAACCGTTCATGGCGGTCTCTAGGGGGAAGGTGATGAGTTGCTCAACCTCTTCTGGCGCCATGCCACCTGATTCGGTCATGATGGTGACCGTGGGCTTGTTCAAATCAGGAAAAACATCCACTGGTGTTTTTGTCAATGTGAATGCGCCGTAGGTCATCAATACGACACTGGCGATGATCACCAGCAATCGATTGGCTAAACTGTTTTCAAGTAACCACTTAAACATATCAACGCACTTGGTTAATCAATGTTGCGCCTTGCGTAGCGATCAAATCGCCCATCTCAAGACCCGATGTAATAGCAACCCGTGTACCGTCCAAGGGTTCAAAAGTGATGGTGCGCGGTGTGAATCGCTCAGCGGCTGTTTTGACCCAAACAATTGGCTGATTGGCAGGGTTCTTCATCAAAGCAGAAACTGGAACAGCCATACCTTTCACCTTGTCTTTGGTCTGAATCACCACCCTGACTGGCTCACCGAGAGCCAATGCGCTCAGTTCTTCGCCCTGAGCCTTGAAATTCATGGGCAGTGCTTGCTCACGCAGGCTGCGTGCTGCACCTAAAAATTGAAGCGAAATTTGTTGGCCATTCACTGCCATGAACGCCTTGTCCACGCTGGCGATGAGAGCGGTGTCAAAAGCCAAGGCTTCAATTCGCAGGCGTGCTGGGTCCACAATTTCAAACACCAACTCTCGCGCATCGATCACTTGTCCTGCCACCACATTTGCTGAGGCAATCACGCCAGAAACGGGTGCCACCAAAGGTTCTCGGTGGTTCAGTCCTGTGCTAACTGCCGAGACGCGGCCAGTCAAGCTTTGTAGCTCGCTCTCAGCTGCTTCGATGTCTTTGCGTGGCACGGTATCGGAAAGTTCCTTAAATCGTGCCAGTCGTTTTTCTGCAAGAGATTTAGCTGCTTTGAGTTCTGCCAACTGTGCAAACTGATTGGATTGCTCAATAGGCGCAAGTGAAGACACAAGATAAGCAAGAACATCCCCTTTGCGCACTGCAGTACCGAGATTTGGCAGACCTTTAGGACCGGCTTCGATTCGACCAGCATTGATGGCTTGAACTTTGCCACCAGCATTGGGGTCCATGCTGACCTTGCCGTTGAGTTCTATTGACCTCGGCAAGTCTGTAACTTCCACTTTTATAGTTCGAATTGCCAATTGACGTTGGGCTGGCTTTGGTAAGAAGACGCTGCCATCGGGCAAGCGCTGAGGCCCGTTCATGTTGGGAGTAGCAGATGCACCGCCATGGTCATGGCCTTCACCAGCCCAAGTGCTGGTCACCGGAGATAGGGCAGTCACTGCGGCCATCACGACAGTCAGTGTTGAAAGAGTGGTTTTGAAAGTCATGCGGCACCTCCGGTGCGATTAGCTTGATGAGTCTGTAGGCGCTTGCGAATAAAAATCAGCGCCATAAGGGCGGTGGCAAAAAGCAACACCCAACTAAGCCACTTTTTCCATTCATTTTTTGAAGCGCTACCTTGTCCATTCAAATCTGAGTGAATGTCCAGCTCCCCAGCCAACAAATCAACTTCTTTGTCGATCGTGACAGTCGCAGTCACGCTGATAACGCCGGGTTTCGGCTCAGAGGGGAGCACAATTTCAAACTCACCTTCACCGTGCTTTTGCGCTACAAATTTAACGCCAGATAAATCCAGCTCAATTTGTGCATCTTTGACAGGCGCATTGGTTTCAAGGCGATCTAAATAGAGAGTGATTTGCTTTCCGTTCAGCACACCGACCAATTCGAGTGCATCTGAAACTGCTGTAAAACGGGGGGTGGAGGGGGCTGATGTGGCTGCCTTGGCATCGCCATGATCGTGCCCTTCCCCTGCCCAACTCAGACTGGAAAGAGCCAAGCCGATGGCCAGTCCAATGGTTCTGATTCCTGATGAAATAGTCATTGAAATTT
Source organism: Limnohabitans sp. 63ED37-2 (assembly GCF_001412535.1). GTDB lineage: Bacteria > Pseudomonadota > Gammaproteobacteria > Burkholderiales > Burkholderiaceae_C > Limnohabitans_A. Next base: position 2,049,596 of record NZ_CP011774.1, read on the forward strand.
TCTGTAATGTTGATTGATTCATAGCACACCTTATTGCGGCAATAGTCCAGCGGCTTGACGTAGCGCTGAGATAGACGCAAAGAACTCGATACGACTTAAAGCAGCTTGACGTTGTGCCTCAACGGCTTCTACCTCGATGCGCAGTCGGGTTGGCAAATCGGATTCACCAAGCTGAAACGATTTCTCAAAGAAGGTGCGGGACTCCAAAGCCAATTTGGCTCTGCGCTCCGCCGCTTTGAGTTGAGCCTGTGCAGCATTGACTTTTGCTTGAGCAAAGTGCCACAGGGACTGTGTCCGATCGCGCTCCAAGGTCAATTGCGCTTGGGCTTGTGTTGCTTCAGCTTGGGCGTGAGCTACAACCGCCTCATACCTAGGGCCACCGCCAAACGGAAGTCGAATGCCTATCGTTATTTTTGAGCTGTAGGGATCTGCAAGATTGCCACGATCTCTGGATTTGGCAATCGTGAATTCTGGGTTCGCCCTTGTTCTGGTTGCGGCCAGTGCCATCGCGCGCTCGGCAACATCTGAGCGCGCTTGCAGCTCCATCAATGCGGCATGGTTGCGTGGGTATTCAGCTGAAGGGAGTAACTCTGGGCTATCTGACAAAGTCAGCGTTGAAAAACTTGTCGCACCAATCGATGCTTTGATCATCTGAATGGCAAGTTCCAAATTTGCTTGCGCCATGGCATACGCAGACTCAGCCACCGCAACGGCACCTTCAGCTTGGTGTTGATCCGATTGAGCTAAATCACCCGCCTTCACCCGTTTAGAAACATCTTCAGCTAAGCGTTTCGCATTGTTCAATTGATCCGTGGTGACATCTTTTTCGATGCGGGCACGGTGAAAATTCCACCAATCCTCTCGGATTTGTCCGGCAACACGCAGTTGATTTGCTTTAATTTGATGATCTAAAGCGTTTGCCTCAGCCTCTGCAAGAGCAGAACTTTTGCTTCGTTGACCGGGGAGCCACATCGGAACTGCGATTGCAATTTGCTGCTCTCGTTCACCCAAATTTCTGCCCCACTGATCAGATTTTGAGTTCAGCTCTACGGCTGCTGGCTCTGGCGTCCATGCTGTAGCTGCACGCTTTTGGGCTTGCAATGCTTGCTGACGAGTCTCTAACGCTTGTGCTTCTGGTTGACGTGCCCAAGTGGCATCAAAAATATCTTTGACGCTCTGAACTGGCCGTGGCTGGTTGGTATTTTGCGCAAATACATGAAAGACACTGCACACTGAAATGGCAGCTACTGCACTCAGGCGCCATTTGAAATTCCATTTTTTGGTTCGGTACATCCGACTCTCCTAGGTTGTGAATAACCATGACATGGAGATCGGTAAGGAAGCTGCATCGACACGCACAGCCGCTTCAGAACTGAAGCTCAGTTCTCAAGAAGTCGGCTGAAGCGGGGATGGATTGAACTAACCTCACCGATCAGGCGAGGTGGTTCCACTGAGGTCGTTCTGGTCGTTCTATTGCAGAACGGAAAAGGAATTCGGCTTGGGTAGCCGTCACGTGCTCGGGGCCTTGTGATAAAGGCATTTGCGTCTGAGTAACCAACGCAGCGCAGCAACAGGCATGGCAACTGGCGCAATCCGTATCACTGCCGTCCAGATTACTTACCTTTGAGGTAGGCGCTTTGGTGTCGGACATGGAGTCGCTAGACTTGTGCTCGTGCTCATGATGACCGGGGTGTTGCGCTTGCGAGCTGACATCGCTTTCATGCTGGCAATAACCGCTCACTGCAGCCCAAGAGAGCTGCAATGGCATAAAGACCAGCAAGAAAATGGCAACCAAGCGACGCATGGGAGGAATTCTATCAGCAAAGTTGGAAGACAAAGTTGGTGTTTCGTTGAATGCCCCATCTTCAATGCTGGGCTTTCAAAAGCCTCAGGCCATTGAAAACGACCATCAGACTGGCACCCATGTCGGCAAACACTGCCATCCACATGGTTGCATCGCCAAAAATCGCCAGCGCTAAAAATACGGCCTTGATACCAAGCGCCAAGCTGATGTTTTGCCAGAGCACAGCATGGGTTCGTTTGGATAATCGAATGGTTTCTGGCAGACGGCGCAGGTCATCATTCATCACCACCACATCAGCCGCCTCCATTGCGATGTGCGTGCCAGCACCTCCCATGGCAAAACCGATATTGGCCTTTGCCAAGGCAGGTGCATCGTTGATGCCGTCACCTGTCATGGCCGTGACGCCAAACCGCTGTTGCAACTCATTCATCGCATCTAGTTTGTCTTCTGGCAGGAGGTTGCCACGGACTTCATCAATCCCTGCTTGCGCTGCTACGGTATGCGCCGTGGCAATGTTGTCACCCGTCAACATCACGGGTGTCACGCCCATGGACTTCAACTCAGCCACCGCTTGTGTGGACGAGGGTTTGATGGTGTCGGCCACAGCACATAAAGCCATCACACGATTGGCATTGGTCAAAATGGTGACGGTTCTTCCCGCTTCTTCGTGAACTTTGAGGCGACTCTCAAGTTCGGCAGAGCATTGTTGGCGCTCTTCAATCCAGCGGTGATTTGCCAACGCATAAGGATGCGCCTCAATGACACCTTGCACGCCACGACCTGCAACTGCTTGGAATTCAGTGACATCTTTTAGCGCTGCTGTGAGACCTTCGGCAATGGCTTTGGACACGGGATGGTCTGAACGAGCAGCAAGACTTTTCGCAATGCTTTGAATGGTTGCAACATCAACGCTCGTATCGATGGGTTCAAACGCCACCAATTTGGGCTTGCCCTGTGTGATGGTTCCGGTTTTGTCTAGGGCTACCACCTTGATGCTTCTGGCTTCTTCAAGGTAAATACCCCCCTTGATCAAAATGCCTCGACGTGCCCCTGCCGTCAAACCACTGACGACAGTGACTGGGGTTGAAATGACCAAGGCGCAAGGGCAGGCAATGACCAAAAGCACCAAGGCTTTGTAGAGGGCTTGAATCCAAGTCCAGTCTGCAAGCCAAGGCATCAGTACAGCAACAGCAACCGCTAAAACAAAGACGGCTGGGGTGTAAACAGTTGCGAACTTATCCACAAACCGTTGGGTTGGCGCACGTGATGCCTGGGCTTGCTCGACTGCGTGAATGATGCGGGTTAAGGTGCTGTCCGAAGCCAGTGCCGTGACCCGAATTTCCAGCGAACCTGACTGATTGATGGTGCCTGCATAGACTTCATCTCCCGCAGACTTATCGACAGGCAAGCTTTCACCAGTGACAGGGGCCTGATTGACAGCACTGGTACCCGATGTGACAACACCATCTAGGGCGATGCGTTCGCCTGGCCGTACCCGCACAGTTGCGCCCACTTCAATGGTCTTGACAGGGCATTGCACCCACTGGCCATCAGCTTGCAGAACTTCGGCTTGTTCTGGGGCCAGTGCCAGCAAACTTTTGATCGCATTACGAGCACGGTCTACTGCGCGGGCCTCAATGGCTTCAGCAATGGCATACAGTGCCATCACCATAGCGGCCTCTGGCCATTGTCCGATCAGGAATGCACCTGTGACGGCGACGGTCATGAGTGCGTTCATATTTAAGCGCCCTCGAACCAAAGCAGACAGACCTTTGCCATAGACCGAGAAGCCTGCCAAGGCGATCGCACAGGCGGCAAGTGCCATGCCTAGTCCCTTTGAAGTCAAGTCATCTGGCAACGCAAAAGCCAAACCCTCGGCAGCTAAAGACAATATCAAAGCAAAAATCAACTTGCCCCATAAGTCCCAAAATCTATGCGAGGCAACGCCTTTTGCATTTGCTTTGTCACGCTCGTCGATCAACGGCTCTGGTTTAAAACCCACTCTGCGAATGGCATCGATAGATTCGGCAACAACTTGTGGATCAGCAGCAATCGTCAATTCGCGAGCAGTCAGATCGAAGCGCAAACTTCGAATACCTTGAATCGCTACTAACGCCTGACGAATTTCCGATTCCTCAGAAGCACAGTCCATATTTGCAATGCGAAAACGCTGATCATCGTTAGTTAAACCAGCTGCACTTGGGTGCTCAAAAGTAACAGGCGTTGAAGCGCAAGTCGTCCCGCATTCGCAGGCTGATTGAGTTTTAGTTTGTTGTACTTGCTCAGTTACTGACATGTATCTTACTCCTAGTTGGGTAGATTAGAAACCCTATAGCCACTACAGTGTCAAGCGCATAAAATTTGACATTCAAATCAGTTCGAAAAGATGCCACATGAAGATCGGTGAACTAGCTAAATCTACCCAAACACAGGTGGAAACGATTCGGTATTACGAGCGAGAAGGGTTGCTACCTTCGCCGCTGCGATCGGAAGGCAACTATCGAATTTATGGCCCCAAACATGTGGCTCGTCTATCTTTTATCCGGAACTGCAGAAGTCTGAATATGACACTGAACGAAATTCGAACCTTACTAGCTTTCAAGGACGCACAGCAAGGTGACTGCGATGGTGTGAATGAACTGATCGATACACACATAGCGCACGTTGCGTCAAGGATAAAAGAGTTGCGAAAACTTGAGCGCCAACTCAAAGAATTACGCGAAACTTGTATGGAAGCGCGGGCAACAAACCAATGCGGCATTCTTGCTGAGTTATCTGCACATCCACGCCAAGCAACTTTGAAATCAAAAAGCGTTTCAGGGCACATTGGGGGATTGCACTCAAAAAGCTTGTAATGTCTGAGATGGACATTAATTGGTCAATACAACTGGACGCGCTGGTAACGTTACTGGACTGATTGGTCAACATCACTGGAATCTGAAAAAGAATTACTTCGAAACTTTAAATCTTGGATAAATTCCGTCGCAAGCATTTTGAACTAGGCTTCGAGCATTCGATAGCATTGCACTGACTCTTTTGCCCATGGCAATGTGTTTTTCGATACGTTCGTTATGCGAATCACTTGTTTTTGACATAGCCTTAGGATTAACGCGTAATTGCTCGCCAATTTGCCACAGATTTCCTCTATTCGAAACCTTAATTAATTTTTCATATGCTTCTAAAACATCTAGTAGTTGCTGCATGTGCGCGCAAGTGATTTTGCTTTTATAAAACGACCATGCCATTGGCGCGCTTGATAAAAGACCATCAGTAGAATTTAGAGTTTGAATTTGCTTTATCAGCAAGCAAAACTCTTCGCTAGCGATGTTTACATCCAAATCATCGGGTACATCGAGCGAAATTTGAAAGCCAGATGTTTGCTTGTGTCTTACGAGCATTTGCACCTTTAAAGATGCAAATCCACTACTGAAACTAACGCGCCCTTGTTCTTCCCACCAGTCGTTTAACTTGCGATCCTCTACTGAACCAAATAAACGATACGTTTGATAGGCTCCATCTGTTGGAAATAGACCTGTACGACAGTTTTGCGTGTATTGCTTAGAAAGCTGAAGACATCTGAACCAGCCACCAAGGTAGCTATTTGATAGTCCCAGTTCTGTTAGGTCTGATCCCTTGAAATCTGTTGTATTTTCATTTTCTGATTGCTCATTGCATATATCTGAATTTGAAGTTCTCAACTTCATTTTTTCGAACCCCATCGAAAAAAAGAACTAAATCCGCCCCCACAAATCTAACCTTTGCTTGTCGCACTGATTCTGGTCGACGGTCCATTGTTATATTTTTTATAGGAGTGTTTCATGAACACAGGAACTATGCAAACTCCCAACGCAGATGCAAGCGTGGGAACGGAAAATCAACTTCTCAAATCATCTGCAGTCGACGATTTAGCATTTGGTTTGCTTATGAACAGAACTCTGGGGGGCTCAGATAGCCGTCGCCCTAGTGATAAGAGTGCAAATGAACTAGACGTAGAAATCATTCTCAGTCAGGGTAAAAATCTGACAAAAATGAATGATCAATATGTAGAAACGTATGTAGTTCGAGGTACTAAAGAGTTATATGCACTACTTGGTGCAATTTACAGTTACGCACTTCAGATTAATGAATCTCCATTACGCGATCATATTCTTCAGCGAATGCGAGAAATACTGCAAGACGTGCATGAAATCAAAACACAGGCAAATACGCCTTGGTTGACGACTGTTCTCCGATTCATTATTCCAACTGATAGACAGACCGCTTACAACTACTCAAAAGTTTTACAAGTTGCACAAGAAGAAAACCTTGCTGCAGCAGAACTTCCAAACTACATCAAAGAACGCGGTGGCATTGCAAAAATAACGAGCACCAAGGATGACGCAGCTGAAAAGAAAGCAGTAAAGAAGCATAAAGAAGACAAGACTCTGATGCTTCGAAAAATCCTACTTGCCAATGCAAAAGGGTCTGAAACTGTGCTTCAAGTGCCTGAAAAATATGTTCTTAATACAGTTGAAGGTGACAAGAAAGCCGGCACATTTGAGTACGCAATTTGTGTCAAGACTGCAGATAACGAGCGCCGCGTAGTCAGGTTCGTACAAGTTCCTGAAGCATTGGAAAAACAGCTTCTTACAGTTGTAGCTGAAAGTACAGTGTCCGATGATCTTGCTGATACAAAAGCCAAACTTGACATCCTTCGTCAACATATGGGCATCACTTCAGGCTGGGGTATGGAACCAGGCGATGTTGGTTATCAACCTCCTGGCATGCCTGCTCTTAACCCTCCTCCATCTTCATCAACGAACGCAACAACAGCTATTGTCTGATCAAACTCACTCCCGGGTAATCCGGGAGTTTCTTCACTTAAGGAGAATTGAAATGGATGAATTTTTAGGTGCTACTGGTGCAGCAACAATTGTTTTACTCAAACTAAAGGATAAGGAAAAACCACCATCAATAAAAAGTCTCAAACTTAATTTAGAAGTTGAAAATATCAAGTACTACAAAGGTGATGGCTGGTACAGAAATGGGATTCGAATGCTTGAACAGTTATTGCGAATTCTTAACTCACCCACAGATCCAGTTAGTTATTGGTTGAATTTAAGCTGCACTGATTTTTTACAATTAGATCCAGACGTTAATCAACATCCGTTTTATCAAGTCTTGTATACAGATATCACGATCGCAGGATTCAACTTAACAAATCAATGCATGAGTGATTTGGAAAAATTATTAAGCATAAGAGACGATCTTTGCTCTATGCGAGAATCAGTTAAAAGTTTTCTAAACAGAATTGAATACAACATTGAATTTGTAAAAGTAAATTCGATTGACGATGTATCAATGTTGGATCCTAAGCTTGAAGTGCTTAAGAAAATGTTTGCCAACTATGGGGATGATGCACTTGAAAGCATCAACTCACGACTAGCTGAGTGGCATCAAAAATACAAATGGAAAGGACGTGATTTTGAAGAAATCGCAGTAACTGACGAATTAGATTCTGCTGAAATTAATTAATAGCAGTTTTTCCAGTTTAAAGATCGTTTAAAAGCCACAGACTTACGGTCATTCGGTTGACTGATCAGCAACTCAGAAAACAAACTAGCTGTAGATACTGAGATTTCAAAATGGCACGAGCAATTGAACCTGATTCAGAAATACGTCATAGAACTGTTCCACTCAAAGATAGCATCACACGAATTCCTGGCTACCCTCGCAAGCTAGTGATATTCAAACTCCCCGCTTCTAGTTATTGGTGGGTTCGGTATTACGCTGAGAATCATGTGTTTAAGCGGACTACTAAAACTGAAATTAAGCGCGATGCTATGGAGGCTGCAAAACGCTTTTACGACGATGTCAACTTTCGCATGCGTGGAGGAAAGCTAGAGGGTATTCCGATGACTGAGAACGTAGCAAAGGTCATCACCTTCACTAAAGTAAAAGATATGTTGATGCAAAGTGAGGCAGCGAAGTTAGAGCGAACACAACTTTCAAAAATCACTTACGACAATATGCAAATGCGGTATGACAAGCATATTTCTCCTTTCTTTGAACAGAAAGATATAAGGAGCATCAACTACAAATTGTTGGATGAATTTCTACAAAAGTTATCTTCAGTTGAGCCAAAGCTAAGTGTTTCAACTTTAAGTGCCTACATGGGATTGACACGTAAAGTTTTGCAGCATGCAGCAAGGCACAGTTACATTGACCACATACCTGAATTTCCTAAAGTTGGAGTTGAAGACAAACCTCGTGGCTGGTTTAACGTCGGAGAATACAAAGCAATTACCAAAGCTGCCAAAAAATTAGCAGGCAAGAAAATTGAATGGCGAGCACACAGTGTAGAAGGCAAGCGATCATATTTCTGCGAAGCAGGTAAAGCAATTGATCCCAAGCATAGGGTCATCAAACGAATTCAAATGACCAAAGATCTTGCAGATTTAATAGTCTTCATGGTCAATAGTTACGTGCGCCCTACTGACATTAGAAACATGCAGCATAAGCATATTGAAGTGGTAGAGAGGCATGGATGGAAATATCTTCGCTTGACCCTACCTCCAAGCAAGGGGCACAGCTACCCTATTGTTTCGATGCCTTGGGCAGTTAAAGTTTATGAGCGCATTTGGAAAAGACAAACCAAGGAGTTTGGTAGAGCACCTCAACCCGATGACTATGTTTTTTTACCAATGGCAGCATCTCGTGATTTCGCAATGAAATTATTAGCAAAGCAATTTGAAATTGTTTTGGAAATTACAAAGCTCAAGTTAAGCATCATCAATGAGCCTAGAACACTCTACAGCTTAAGGCACAGTTGCATCATGTACAGACTTTTGTTCGGAAGTGGCATTGATACATTAACCCTAGCACGAAACGCCAGGACAAGTCCAGAGATGATTGATCGGTTTTACGCAGCCCCACTTCAAGGCGAGATGAACGTTGAAATGTTGCAAAGTAAACGACGCCCTAGACCGTGGGAATTGCAGCAAGGCTAACTTGCTCTTAGTTACGCATTTAAACGCGCTGTAGCGCGTTTTTTTGTGGGCGTTAGCAGCTAGGCTGCTGGTTTTTTAAAAAATAAACGTAGCTTATTTTTAAAAAACTTTTAGCTTTCAACGGATCATCAACTGCTTGTGAGATTGCAGCGCTGCAAATTTAGATATGAGTTTGAAATCAGATAGATTTTTCTTTATGGGTGTCTTTGAAAATCTATGAAAAGACAGTGAAAAATCTATGAAAAGTAGTATAGTGGGCCCATACTACAAAAAACATAAGAAAAAGCACCTAGAGTTTCCTTTAAGTGCTTGATTTCATTAGGTATTTTTGGTGGGCGATGCAAGTTTCGAACTTGCGACCCCTGCAGTGTGAATGCAGTGCTCTACCCCTGAGCTAATCGCCCTACGCATTGAAGCGAAGACCATAATTATGGCATAAAAATTATCCCGTTCTGGCCCCACCCAGGCAAAAAATGTGCGCCTTCAAAGCACCCATCCCTGGATCCGTGAGACTCAGGCGGCCTGCGCTTGGCGCCACACGGTTTTGCCGCCGCTGGACTTGTCGAGTTGCACCAACAGCTCTTCGTGGGCTGCCAGCTCTTGGGCATTGGCTGTCAGGACGGGCAACGCGTATTGGCTCAGATCCACCTGCACCTCCATGGTCTGTGTGTCACTGGGCGCATCGCCCGCATCGATCAGCAAAGCCTCTTGGCCCCGCGTCATGTTGATGTAGACATCGGCCAGCAGTTCGGCGTCGAGCAAAGCACCGTGCAAGGTGCGCCCGGAGTTGTCGACTTCGAGGCGGTCACACAGGGCGTCAAGGCTGTTGCGCTTGCCGGGAAACATTTCCTTGGCCATGGCCAGGGTGTCGATCACGCCACTGACATAGGCCTTCAATGGCTTTTTGCCGACACGTTCGAGTTCTTTGTTCAGAAAGCCGATGTCAAAAGCCGCGTTGTGGATGATCAGCTCGGCATCGGCCAGGTAGTCGAGAATTTCATCGGTCAGCTGCGCAAACTTGGGTTTGTCGCGCAAAAACTCGTTGCTGATGCCGTGCACCTTGAGCGCGTCTTCGTGGCTGTCGCGCTCAGGATTGAAATAGAAATGCAGGTTGTTGCCGGTGAGCTTGCGGGCAAACAGCTCCACACAGCCCAGCTCGATGATGCGGTCGCCGCCTTCGGCCGAGAGGCCTGTGGTTTCGGTGTCCAGAACGATTTGACGCATGGCTGTGTCGCTCCGGCTCAGTGCAGTTCTTTGGCGTGGTTGATGGTGTAGCGCGGGATCTCAATGACCAGATCGCTCTTGGCCACAAAGGCCTGGCAACTCAGGCGCGAATTGGGCTCGAGGCCCCAAGCGCGGTCGAGCAGGTCTTCCTCGGTTTCTTCCATCTCATTGAGGGTCTTGAAGCCTTCGCGCACCACCACATGGCAGGTGGTACAGGCCGCGCTCATGTCGCAGGCGTGCTCGATGTTGATTTTGTTGTCGAGCAGCGCTTCGCAGATGCTGGTGCCTGCAGGCGCAGTGATCTCGGCGCCTTGGGGGCAGTACTCGGGGTGGGGCAAGATTTTGATGACAGGCATAAATGTCTTTGTTCAATTCGGCGATCACAAGGTCTGGATGTTTTGACCGGCCAGGGCTTTCTGGATGCTGTGGTTCATGCGTTCGGCGGCAAAAGCTTCGGTGCCTTTGGCCAGTGCTTGGGTGCAGTCTTCTAGCGCTTTGGCGTCTTGTTCTGTTTGAACGGCGGCTTGCAGAGTGGCCATCAGGGCATCGATGCTGGCAAGCTCGTCGGCGCTCAGCAATTGGCTATCGACGGCCAAAGCACTGCGCGTGGCCAGCAGCATACGGTCGGCATCGACCCGCGCCTCGACCAAGGCACGCGCCTTCATGTCGGCTTGCGCGGTGGTGAAGCTTTCTTGCAGCATGGTGGCGATTTGGTCGTCGCTCAGGCCATACGAGGGCTTGACGTCAATGCGCGCTTCCACACCACTGATTTGTTCTTTGGCCCCCACATTCAGCAGGCCATCGGCATCGACGGTGAAGGTCACGCGGATGCGGGCGGCACCAGCGGCCATAGGCGGGATGCCACGCAGCTCAAAGCGGGCCAGGCTGCGGCAGTCTTGCACCAGGTCGCGCTCGCCCTGCACCACATGCAGCGCCAGCGCGGTTTGGCCATCTTGGTAGGTGGTGAAGTCTTGCGCCATGGCGGTGGGGATGGTCTGGTTGCGCGGGATGATGCGCTCGACCAAGCCGCCCATGGTCTCGATGCCCAGCGACAAGGGAATCACATCGAGCAGCAGCAATTCGCCTGCGGCGTTGTTGCCTGCCAATTGGTTGGCCTGAATGGCCGCGCCCAAGGCGACGACTTCGTCGGGGTTGAGGTTGTTGAGCGGGGCCTGACCAAAAAACTCAGCCACGGCTTGCTGGATTTGCGGCATGCGGGTGGAGCCGCCCACCATGACCACGCCTTGCACATCGTCTTTGGCCAATTGCGCGTCGCGCAGCGCTTTGCGCACGGCGGTGATGCAGCGGGCCGTCAGGGCTTGGGTGGTTTGCTCGAAATCGGCGCGGCTGATCTGCACCGACAACGCACCTGTTGAAAGCGCCACATTCAAGTGAGCGATGTCAGTGCCAGTCAAGGCTTCTTTGGCCGCACGGGCCGCCGCCTTGAGCCGAGTTTTGTCTTCGGCCGTGGCGGCTTGCAAGCCAGGCTGCTGGGCCATGGCAAAGTCGGCCAAGGCTTGGTCGTAATCGTCGCCGCCCAAAGCCGAATCGCCACCGGTGGACAGCACTTCGAACACGCCTTGTGTCAGGCGCAGGGTCGAAATATCGAATGTACCGCCGCCCAAATCGAACACGGCGTAAACGCCTTCGCTCGCGTTGTCCAGGCCATAAGCAATCGCCGCAGCCGTGGGTTCGTTGATCAGGCGCAGCACATTCAAGCCGGCCAGTTGCGCCGCGTCTTTGGTGGCTTGGCGCTGGGCGTCGTCAAAGTAGGCGGGCACGGTGATGACCGCGCCGTACAGGTCGTCGTTGAAGGTGTCTTCCGCGCGGTAACGCAAGGTGGCCAAAATTTCGGCGCTGACTTCGACAGGCGACTTGGGGCCTTGCACCGTCTGGATGGACAGCATGCCTTGCTCGCTGGCAATGAATTCGTAAGGCAGTTTGCTGCGGTCGGCGATGTCGTTCAGGCCACGGCCCATGAAGCGCTTGACCGAGGCGATGGTGTTGACCGGATCGGAAGCGGCAGATTGCAACGCGTCAAAACCGATCTGGCGGCCTTGGCCAGGCATGAAGCGCACCACCGAAGGCAAGATCACCCGGCCCTCGTCATCGGGCAGGCATTCGGCCACGCCGCTGCGCACCGAAGCCACCAGCGAATGGGTGGTGCCCAAGTCAATGCCCACCGCAATGCGGCGCTGGTGCGGGTCGGGTGACTGGCCCGGTTCGGAAATCTGCAGTAAGGCCATGGTCTATTGAGAAAATCAGGTCAATCGGTCGAGTTTAGCGTTCACTTCTTGCGTGAACCGTTCGATGAACATCAGCGCCCTCACCTGCCCCACGGCCTGCGCGGGGTCTTGGGCTTGGTCCAGCAAACGGGCCAGTTCTTTTTGCACACGGCGCTGCTCAGAGGCCACTTGGTCGGCCAAGGCTTCTAATCCTTGTGCGGATTCGGTGTCGTCCAGATGTTCACGCCACTCCATTTGCTGCATCAAGAACGCAGCGGGCATTGCCGTATTGTTCTCGGCCTGCACGGGTGCGCCTAACAGTTCGCACAAATAGGCAGCGCGTTTGAGTGGGTCTTTGAGGCGCTGATACGCCTCGTTGATGCGCACCGACCACTGCATGGCCACACGCTGGGCAGCGGCGCCTTCGGCAGCAAAACGATCAGGGTGGGCTTCGCGCTGCAGGGCTTTCCAGCGGGCATCGAGTTGTGCGCGGTCCTGCTCGAACCGCGCCGGCACATCAAACAGCTCGAAATCGTTGGCCTGCAGGGAAATCACACGCGGAAGGATTCACCGCAACCGCAGCGGTCACGCTCGTTGGGGTTGTTGAAGCGGAAGCCCTCGTTCAGGCCTTCGCGCACGAAGTCGAGTTCGGTGCCGTCGATGTAGGCCAGGCTTTTGGGGTCCACCAGCACCTTGACGCCGTGGCCTTCAAAGACCACGTCTTCCGGGGCAATCTCGTCCACGTATTCGAGCTTGTAGGCCAAGCCCGAGCAGCCGGTGGTCTTGACGCCCAGGCGCACACCAACACCCGAGCCACGCTTGGCCAGGTACCGGGTCACATGCCGCGCAGCAGCGGCAGACAGTGAGATGGCCATGTCAGTTCAGGTGTTTCTTTTTGTAGTCGTCCACAGCCGCCTTGATGGCGTCTTCGGCCAAGATGGAGCAGTGGATCTTGACGGGCGGCAGCGCCAGCTCTTCGGCGATTTGGCTGTTCTTCAGAGCAGCTGCTTCGTCGAGTGTCTTGCCCTTGACCCATTCGGTGACGAGCGAGCTGGAGGCGATGGCCGAGCCGCAGCCGTAGGTCTTGAAACGTGCGTCTTCGATCACGCCGGTGGTCGGATTGACCTTGATCTGCAGCTTCATCACGTCGCCACAAGCGGGCGCACCGACCATGCCGGTGCCCACGCTGTCGTCGCCCTTGTCAAAAGAGCCCACGTTGCGGGGGTTTTCGTAGTGGTCAACCACTTTTTCAGAATAAGCCATGGTGTTTTCTCCGTATTCAGGTCAGTGTGAACTCAGTGAGCGGCCCACTGGATGGTGCTCAGATCGATGCCGTCCTTGTGCATTTCCCACAGCGGGCTCAAGTCACGCAGCTTGGCCACGTTCTCGCGGATGGTTTTGATCGCGTAGTCGATGTCTTCTTCGGTGGTCCAGCGGCCAATCGTCATGCGCAGGCTGCTGTGGGCCAACTCGTCGCTGCGACCCAGAGCGCGAAGCACATAGCTCGGCTCCAAGCTGGCCGAGGTGCAGGCCGAGCCGGACGACACGGCCAAACCCTTGATGCCCATGATGAGCGACTCGCCTTCGACGAAGTTGAAGCTCATGTTGATGTTGTGCGGCACGCGCTGGGTGGCGTGGCCGTTCAAAAACACCTGCTCCATGTCGCTCAGGCCGTTGATCAGGCGGTCGTGCAGGGCACGGGCCTTTGCATTGTCTTGGGCCATTTCCAGCTTGGCGATGCGGAACGCTTCGCCCATGCCCACACACTGGTGCGTGGGCAAGGTGCCCGAACGCATGCCACGCTCGTGACCACCGCCGTGCATTTGGGCTTCCAGGCGAATTCGGGGCTTGCGGCGCACATACAAAGCGCCAATGCCTTTGGGGCCATAGGTTTTGTGCGAGGCCAAGCTCATCAAATCGATGGGGAGTTGGGTCATGTCGATCTCGACCTTGCCCGTGGCTTGCGCCGCATCGACGTGGAAGACGATGCTTTTTTCGCGGCACAGGTTGCCAATGGCGGTCACGTCCTGGATCACGCCGATTTCGTTGTTCACGAACATCACGCTGATCAAGATGGTGTCGGGGCGGATGGCGGCTTTGAGCGCATCCATGTTCAGCAAGCCATCGGCCTGGACGTCGAGGTAAGTGACTTCAAAACCCTGACGCTCCAGCTCACGCATGGTGTCCAGCACAGCTTTGTGCTCGGTCTTCACGGTGATCAGGTGCTTGCCGCGTGACTTGTAGAAGTTCGCTGCGCCCTTGATGGCCAGGTTATTGGACTCGGTGGCACCGCTGGTCCAGACGATTTCGCGGGGGTCGGCGCCGATCAGGCCAGCCACTTGCTCGCGAGCGGTTTCAACCGCGGCTTCGGCTTCCCAGCCCCAGGCGTGGCTGCGGGATGCGGGGTTGCCAAAGTGCTCGCGCAACCAAGGCACGATGGCGTCCACCACACGGGGGTCACAAGGGTTGGTGGCGCCGTAGTCGAGGTAAATGGGGAAATGGGGCGTGGTCATGGGGTTCTTCTTTTCAATCAGGATTTGGCAAACACATTGCCCAGATCAAACACGGAATTGGGGCCGGTCAGGCGGATCGGCTTGCTCACGGGCATGGGGGCAATGGCCCGCTTGAGGGTGGGCTTGAGCTCCACCACCAGGCCTTTGGCCAGTTGGTCGTCCACCAGCTTTTGCAAGGACACCGAGTCCAGAAACTCGACCATTTTGGAGTTCAGCGAGGCCCACAGGTCATGCGTCATGCAGCGGCCATCGCCGCCGTTGCAGTTTTCTTTGCCGCCGCAGTGGGTGGCGTCAATGGGCTCGTCCACCGACAAAATGATGTCGGCGACGGTGATGTCGGTCGATTTGCGGCCCAAGGTGTAACCGCCGCCGGGGCCACGGGTGGACTCGACCAGGTTGTGGCGGCGCAGCTTGCCAAACAGCTGTTCCAAATAGGACAGAGAAATCTGTTGGCGCTGGCTGATGGCGGCCAAAGTCACAGGACCGGCGTCCTGGCGCAAGGCCAGATCGATCATGGCGGTGACGGCGAAACGGCCCTTGGTGGTTAAACGCATGGCAGACTCCTGAAGTGGTTGGGGGCTTGGTCCTTGCCCCGCCAAAGCGGGATCCCGACTAAACGAGTCAAGTATAAACCAATCCCGATCAAATCACTCGGGTTATAGGGTCATTCACTGGGTTCTTAAGCCCGGATCAACGGAACGATGTTGTCGCCACCCGTGGCGCCAAAGGCCTGCTCTTTCAAAATGGTCAGTTGGTCCCGCACTTGGGCAGCTTTTTCGAATTCCAGATTTCGGGCGTGTTCCATCATCTGCTTTTCCAGTTGTTTGATGGCGCGGGCGATGTCTTTCTCGCTCATGTCCTCGACCTTGGCTTTTTGCATGGCCGCTTGTTCCAGGCGTTCGGCCTCTTTGCCCGACTTTTCGCTGTACACACCGTCGATCAGGTCCTTCACCTTTTTCACGATGCTCTTGGGTGTGATGCCCATGGCCTCGTTGTGCGCCAATTGCTTGATGCGGCGGCGCTCGGTCTCGCCCATGGCTTTTTTCATGGACTCGGTGATGCGGTCGGCGTACAAAATCGCCCGGCCGTTCAGGTTGCGGGCCGCACGCCCGATGGTCTGGATCAGGCTTCGCTCGGCCCGCAAGAAGCCTTCTTTGTCCGCATCCAGGATCGCCACCAGCGACACCTCGGGAATGTCCAGGCCTTCGCGCAGCAGGTTGATGCCCACCAGCACATCGAACGCGCCCAAACGCAGGTCTCGCAAGATCTCCACCCGCTCCACCGTGTCCACATCGCTGTGCAGGTAGCGTACTTTCACGCCGTTGTCGCTCAGGTAATCGGTGAGCTGCTCGGCCATGCGCTTGGTGAGCGTGGTGATCAGCACCCGCTCGTGTTTTTCCACCCGGATGCGGATTTCTTGCAGCACGTCATCCACCTGGTGCGTAGCGGGGCGGACCTCGACCTGTGGGTCCACCAGCCCTGTGGGACGCACCACTTGTTCGACCACCTTGCCCGAATGCGTCTTTTCGTAATCGGCCGGTGTGGCCGAGACGAAGATGCACTGGCGCATCCGCTTTTCAAACTCTTCAAATTTAAGCGGGCGGTTGTCCAGCGCACTGGGCAAGCGAAAGCCGTATTCCACCAAGGTGGTTTTGCGGGCCTTGTCGCCGTTGTACATGGCGTTGAGCTGGCCAATCATCTGGTGGCTCTCGTCCAAGAACATGATGGCGTCGGGCGGCATGTAATCGGTGAGCGTGCTGGGCGGGTCTCCCGGCGCGGCCCCTGACAAATGGCGGGTATAGTTCTCAATACCCTTGCAGTGGCCCACCTCAGACAACATTTCCAGATCAAACCGGGTGCGCTGCTCCAGGCGCTGCGCCTCCACCAGCTTACCCATGCCCACCAGTTCTTTGAGGCGCTGCGCCAGCTCCAACTTGATGGTCTCCACCGCCGCAAGCACCTTGTCGCGTGGCGTCACATAGTGGCTGGACGGGTAAACCGTGAAGCGCGGAATCTTTTGCCGAATACGCCCGGTGAGCGGGTCAAACAGCTGCAGGCTGTCAATCTCGTCGTCAAACAACTCAATGCGGATGGCCAGTTCGGAATGCTCGGCCGGAAACACGTCGATGGTGTCGCCACGCACGCGGAACTTGCCGCGAGAAAACTCCATGTCGTTTCGCTGGTACTGCATGCGGATCAGCTGGGCGATCACGTCGCGCTGGCCCAGCTTGTCACCCGTGCGCAGCGTCATGATCATGCGGTGGTAGCTCTCGGGCTCGCCGATGCCGTAGATGGCCGAAACGGTGGCCACGATCACCACGTCACGCCGCTCCATGATGCTCTTGGTGCAACTCAGGCGCATCTGTTCGATGTGCTCGTTGATGGCCGAGTCTTTTTCAATGAACAGATCGCGCTGGGGCACGTAGGCCTCGGGCTGGTAGTAGTCGTAATAACTCACGAAATACTCGACGGCGTTCTTGGGAAAGAACTCGCGGAACTCGCTGTAAAGCTGCGCGGCCAGCGTCTTGTTGGGCGCAAAAACGATGGCCGGGCGCCCCAGCTGAGCGATCACATTGGCCATGGTGAAGGTCTTGCCCGAGCCGGTCACGCCCAGCAGGGTCTGGAACACCTCGCCGTCCTGCACGCCTTCGACCAGCTGCTCAATGGCCACGGGCTGGTCACCCGCAGGCGGGTAAGGCTGGTACAGCTCGAAAGGTGAGCCGGGGTAGCTGATGAACTTCCCCTCAGCGTACTTGGCCGTATCGGGCGCAATTTCAACAACAGGGACTTCGGGCACGGTGGACATTTTTCTGAGGACCGCCAGGTCAAACCAGGCGGCTGGGGCCGTTAAAATCAGGGACAACCCGAAAGCCTAACCGAGGAACGGGTTTCCTGCCACCACTGAACACAATCCAAGGACTTTCCATGTCTCTGTTTTCCGCCGTCGAAATGGCCCCCCGCGACCCGATCCTGGGTCTGAACGAGCAATACAACGCCGACACCAACCCCAACAAGGTGAACCTGGGCGTGGGCGTGTACTTCGACGACAACGGCAAACTGCCCCTTTTGCAGTGCGTGCAAGCCGCCGAAAAGACCATGATGGCCACCCCCACAGCCCGTGGCTACCTGCCCATCGACGGCATCGTGGCCTATGACAACGCGGTCAAAGCACTGGTGTTTGGTGCAGAGTCTGACGTGGTCAAGTCTGGCCGCGTCTCCACCGTGCAGGCCATTGGCGGCACCGGCGGCCTGAAAATCGGCGCTGACTTCCTCAAAAAGGTCAGCCCCAACGCCAAAGTGCTGATTTCTGACCCCAGCTGGGAAAACCACCGCGCCATTTTCATCAACGCCGGTTTTGAAGTGGGCAGCTACGCCTACTACGACGCAGCCAAGCGCGGTGTCAACTTCGAAGGCATGCTGGCCGACCTGAACGCGGCGGCCGCCGGCACCATCGTGGTGCTGCACGCCTGCTGCCACAACCCCACCGGGTACGACATCACCGACGCCCAATGGGACCAGGTCATTGCAGTTGTCAAGGCCAAGGGCCTGACCGCCTTCCTCGACATGGCCTACCAAGGCTTTGGCCACGGCATCACCGAAGACGGCGCCGTGATCGGCAAGTTCGTGGCCGCGGGCCTGAACATTTTTGTGTCCACATCCTTCTCCAAGAGCTTCAGCCTCTATGGCGAGCGCGTGGGGGCCTTGTCGGTGGTGGCTTCTGACAAAGAAGAAGCTTCACGCGTGTTGTCGCAACTGAAAATCGCGATCCGCACCAACTACTCCAACCCACCCATCCACGGCGGTGCGGTGGTGGCGGCTGTTCTGAACAACCCCGAGCTTCGTGCCCAGTGGGAAAGCGAATTGGCCGAAATGCGTGTGCGCATCAAGGCCATGCGCCAAAAACTGGTGGACAGCCTGAAAGCCGCTGGCGTGAAGCAAGACATGAGCTTCATCACCACGCAAATCGGCATGTTCAGCTACTCGGGCCTGACCAAGGACCAGATGGTGCGTTTGCGCAGCGAGTTTGGTGTGTACGGCACAGACACTGGCCGCATGTGTGTGGCCGCGCTCAACAGCAAAAACATCGATTACGTCTGCGCATCCATCGCCAAAGTCGTCTGAACGGTCTGACATCCAGCTTGCAACCGCCCCTGACGGGGCGGTTTCTTTTTGGGCGGTCCGGAAAGTGACTGCCGATTAGGGGTCAAACTCAAAAAATACCGGATGGTCTCCTGTACTATTGCTGCAGCGCACCATTTGTCGCGAGGGAAACTGCCACATGCTTTATCAGATTTTTGAAACCCAACGCTCGATCATGGAGCCTTTCTCCGATCTGGCCCAGGCAGCAGCCAAGCTCTACAGCAACCCCCTGAACCCGATGGCCCAAACGCCTCTGGCACAACGTGTGTCGGCAGGCTACGCCCTGATGCACCGCTTGGGCAAGGACTATGTCAAGCCCGAGTTCGGCATCCGCACCGTCAAGGTCAACAAGACCGATGTGGCCATCCACGAGCGCATCGAGATCGACAAGCCCTTTTGTGAACTGCGCCGCTTCAAGCGCTTCTCGGATGATCCCGCGACGCTGACGATGCTCAAGGCCCAGCCAGTGGTGCTGATCGTGGCCCCTTTGTCTGGCCACTACGCCACCTTGCTGCGTGACACCGTCAAGACCATGTTGCAAGGCCACAAGGTCTACATCACCGACTGGAAAAACGCCCGTTTGGTGCCTTTGACCGACGGCGAATTCCACTTGGACGACTACATCAACTACGTGCAGGAATTCATCCGGCACCTGCAAGCCACGTATGGCCACTGCCATGTGGTGAGCGTTTGCCAGCCCACCGTGCCTGTGCTCGCGGCCGTCTCCTTGATGGCCAGCCGCGGCGAAAAAACGCCCCTGACCATGACCATGATGGGCGGCCCCATCGATGCACGCAAGTCGCCCACCTCGGTGAACAACTTGGCCACCAACAAGAGCTTCGAGTGGTTCGAAAACAATGTGATTTACCGCGTCCCGCCCACATTCCCGGGTGCGGGCCGCCGTGTCTACCCTGGCTTCTTGCAGTACACCGGCTTTGTGGCCATGAACCCCGACCGCCACGCCACCAGCCATTACGACTACTTCAAAGACCTGATCAAGGGTGACGACGCCAGCGCCGAAGCCCACCGCAAGTTCTATGACGAGTACAACGCGGTGCTTGATATGGACGCCGATTACTACCTGGAAACCATCAAGACCGTGTTCCAGGACTTCAAGCTGGTCAACGGCACCTGGGACGTCAAGGGTGTGGATGGCAAGGTCGAACGCGTGCGCCCGCAAGACATCAAGGGCACGGCCCTGATGACCGTAGAAGGCGAGCTGGACGACATCTCCGGCTCCGGCCAGACCCGTGCAGCGCAAGACCTGTGCAGCGGCGTGCCCGCCAGCGAGCGTCAACACCTGGAAGTTGAAGGCGCGGGCCACTACGGCATCTTCAGCGGCCGCCGCTGGCGCGACATCGTCTACCCGCAGCTGGTCAAGTTCATCTTGAGCCACGCCCCCCAAGCCAAGGCCCCAACGGCCGCGGCCAAGTCGGCCGCTGTGGCTGCCCCTGTGGCCGTCAGCCCTGCAGCAAAGCCTGCAACCAAAGCGCCTGTGAAAACGGCTGCCAAAACACCTGTGAAAACAGCCGCCAAACCCGCCGCCAAAACTCCAAGCAAAGCGGTGGCCAAGAGCGCGGCCAAAGCCGTGCCCAACACGGCCGTCAAAACCACTTGGGTGGATGCGAAGAAAAAGGCCTGAGGTCCATGCCCGCCATGAGCAGCCAAGCGCCTGAGACCCAGGCGCTTTTTCTTGCCCTCAACAACGCCCTGCCCCAAACGCAGTGCACCCGGTGCGGCTATCCCGACTGCGCGAGCTATGCCCAGGCCATGGCCGAGGGGCAAGCGCCCATCAACCAATGCCCACCCGGTGGGCAAGCGGGTATTGAACGCTTGGCCGCCTTATCAGGACAGCCCGTGTTGCCCCTCAATCCGGAACACGGCATCGAGGGCCCTCGCCATGTGGCCATCATCGACGAGGCCTGGTGCATCGGCTGCACGCTGTGCATCAAAGCCTGCCCAACCGATGCGATTTTGGGGGCCAACAAACTGATGCACACCGTGATCGAGCCTTGGTGCACCGGCTGCGAGCTGTGCATTCCGGTGTGCCCAGTCGATTGCATTGCACTGGAGAACGTGACGGGTACAAATACGGGCTGGGCCGCCTGGTCTGCCGAGCAAGCCGACACCGCACGCGGGCGCTACACCTCACGCCAGCAGAGGCTGGTGCGCGAAGAAGCCGCACACCAAAAGCAGTTACAAGCCAAAGCCGAGCACAAACTGGCCGATTTGGCAGCACACACCAAGGGCACAGACCAAGCCCCCGAATTGGACCGCAAACGTGCCATCATCGAAGCGGCACTGGCCAAAGCAAAAGCCCGGCAGACCGGGGTCTGACGGGCTTTTGTAGAAGCTTATCGGGACTTGAAGCCACCGACCTGCAAAGCGCTGCAGGCCGGAATTTCAGGCCCCACACGAATCAATGCTCGTTGGTCGCCAATGCCGTAAACGCCTGGACCACCTCAGGTGGTGCCTGCACCAACTCGATCAACACGCCTTCGCCGCCAATCGGGAACTCGTCATTCGCCTTGGGGTGCAAAAAGGTGATGTCAAAACCAGCGGCACCCTTGCGGATGCCGCCGGGCGCAAAGCGCACACCTTGGGCCGTGAGCCACTCCACCGCCACCGGCAAGTCGTCGATCCACAGACCAATGTGGTTGAGGGGGGTGGTGTGCACGGCCGGTTTTTTGTCGGGGTCCAGCGGTTGCATCAAATCGACCTCGACCATAAAGGGGCCGCTGCCAATCGCACAAATGTCCTCGTCCACGTTCTCGCGTTCGCTTTTGAAGGTGCCCGTCACTTCCAAGCCGAACATGTCGACCCAGAGTTTTTGCAAGCGGCCCTTGTCTGGCCCGCCGATGGCGATTTGCTGGACGCCCAGCACTTTGAAAGGCCGTGCCATTTATTCGAACTCCACGATCATCTGGTCCACCGTCAGCGACTCGCCCTTGGACGCCACCACCTTTTTCACCACACCGTCTTGTGCGGCAAACAACACGTTTTCCATCTTCATGGCTTCGATCACGGCCACACGCTCACCGGCTTGCACCTTCTGGCCAGGCTGCACCGCGACGTCCACCAGCAAACCGGGCATGGGCGAGAGCACATAGCGGCTCAGGTCTGGCGGGGCCTTGAAGGGCATGAGCTTGTGCAGCTCGGCCATGCGCGGCGACATCACCAGCGCCTCGATGCGGGTGCCGTTGTGTTGCACTTGCAGGGCCAATGGGTTTTTCAGGGTGCCGCGCTCCACCTGCGCCGTGAAGGGTTTGCCGTTACAGGTGCCTTCGATGCGGATGTCGTTCAAGCGGGAGTTGCTTTCGATGGCGTAGCTTTTGCCATCCACCGTGATCTGCGCCACGCCTGGTTTGCCCACGAACTCGTCCACATGCACGGGCACATAGCGGTTGTTGCCGCCCTGCCCCAACTCGACCACCGCATAGTCCTGGCCCACCTTGACGTCGTAACCCGGCAGCTGGCCACTGAGGTTGGCAGCACGCTGGCGTGACTTGCGGCGCACAAAGGCAGCCAGTGCGGCCAAGAAGTCGTGGTCGTCGTGCGGCACGTCTTCGGCGCGGAAGCCTTTGCTGTACTGCTCGGCAATGAAGCCGGTATTGAAGTCACCCGACACAAAGCGGGGGTGCGCCAGCAAAGCGGCCTGGAAGGGGATGTTGGAGCTGATGCCACGAATGACAAAACCATTCAAAGCTTCGCGCATTTTGGCGATCGCCTCATTGCGGTCTTTGCCGTGCACGATCAGCTTGGCGATCATCGAGTCATAAAACATCGGAATCTCGCCACCGTCTTGCACGCCCGTGTCCACACGCACGCCATACAGATCGGTGGTGTTGCCCTGGAACATGGTTTGTTTGGGCGTCTGGAAACGCACCAAACGGCCTGTGGAAGGCAAGAAATTGCGGAAGGGGTCTTCGGCGTTGATGCGGCACTCGATGGACCAACCGTTGCGCTGCACATCTTTTTGCTCGATGGGCAATTTCTCGCCAGCCGCCACACGGATCATCATCTCGACCAAATCGAGACCTGTGATGGCTTCGGTCACGGGGTGCTCCACCTGCAAGCGGGTGTTCATCTCCAGAAAGTAAAAGCTCTGGTCTTTGCCAACCACAAACTCCACCGTACCGGCCGACTGGTATTTGACTGCCTTGGCCAATTGCACCGCTTGCTCACCCATGGCCTTGCGCGTGGCTTCAGAGATGAAAGGCGACGGTGCTTCTTCGATCACTTTTTGGTGACGGCGCTGGATCGAGCACTCGCGCTCGTTCAGGTACACCACGTTGCCGTGGCTGTCACCCAGCACCTGGATCTCGATGTGACGGGGCTCCTCCACGAACTTTTCGATGAACACGCGGTCATCGCCAAAACTGTTGCGTGCTTCGTTGCGGCAAGAGGTGAAACCTTCCAAGGCTTCTTTGTCGTTGAAAGCCACACGCAGGCCTTTGCCGCCGCCACCAGCCGAGGCTTTGATCATGACGGGGTAACCGATGCCTTTGGCGATTTCGACCGCTTTTTCAGCGGTCTCGATGGCATCGTTCACGCCGGGAATGCAGTTCACGCCCGCCGCACCCGCCAGCTTTTTGGATTCGATCTTGTCGCCCATGGCGGCAATCGAGAAGTGGCGTGGTCCGATGAAAGCGATACCTTCGTCTTCGCAACGCTTGGAGAACTCGGCGTTCTCGCTCAAAAAGCCATAGCCGGGATGGATGGCCTGGGCACCGGTGGCCTTGGCGGCCGCGATGATTTTGTCGGCCACCAGGTAAGACTCGCGCGAAGGTGCGGGGCCGAGCAACACGGCTTCGTCGGCCAGTTGCACGTGGCGTGCTTCTTTGTCGGCCTCGGAGTAAACGGCCACGGTTTTGATGCCCATCTTGTGGGCAGTGGAGATGACACGGCAAGCGATTTCGCCGCGGTTGGCAATCAGGATTTTGGTAAACATCTTGTTCTTCTCCTTGGCAATCACAGTGGAATGTTCCCGTGCTTGCGCCAGGGGTTCTCGATCTTTTTGTCTTTGAGCATGACCAGCGAGCGGCAGATGCGCTTGCGCGTCTCATGCGGCTGGATCACGTCGTCGATGAAGCCGCGAGCGCCTGCCACAAAGGGGTTGGCAAAGCGGGCTTTGTATTCGGCTTCTTTGGCGGCCAGCTTTTCAGGGTCGCCCTTGTCTTCGCGGAAGATGATTTCGACCGCACCCTTGGCCCCCATCACCGCGATTTCGGCGTTGGGCCAAGCAAAGTTGACGTCGCCGCGCAGGTGCTTGGAGGCCATCACGTCGTACGCGCCGCCATAGGCCTTGCGGGTGATGACGGTGATTTTCGGCACGGTGCACTCGGCGTACGCATACAGCAGCTTGGCGCCGTGCTTGATGATGCCGCCAAACTCCTGGCTGGTGCCGGGCATGAAACCGGGCACATCCACAAAGGTGATGACGGGAATATTGAATGCGTCACAAAACCGCACAAAGCGGGCAGCTTTGATGGAGCTCTTGATGTCCAAGCAGCCAGCCAACACCAGCGGCTGGTTGGCCACGATGCCCACGGTCTGGCCTTCCATGCGGGCAAAGCCGATCAGGATGTTTTTGGCGTAATCGGGTTGCAGCTCGAAGAAGTCGCCATCGTCCACGGTTTTGACGATGAGTTCCTTCATGTCATAGGCTTTGTTGGGGTTCTCGGGCACCAGGGTGTCCAGGCTCATGTCCATGCGCCCGGATGGGTCACCGCTGGGGCGCACGGGCGCTTTTTCGCGGTTGTTCAGCGGCAGGTAGTTGTAGAGGCGGCGCAGCATCAAGAGCGCTTCCACATCGTTCTCAAATGCCATGTCGGCCACGCCGCTCTTGGTGGTGTGTGTCAGGGCGCCGCCGAGCTCTTCGGCCGTCACTTCTTCATGCGTCACGGTCTTGACGACTTCGGGGCCGGTCACGAACATGTAAGACGTGTCCTTGACCATGAAGATGAAATCGGTGAGCGCAGGCGAATACACCGCACCGCCTGCTGAGGGGCCCATGATCATGCTGATCTGCGGCACGACACCGCTGGCCATCACGTTGCGCTGGAACACGTCGGCATAACCACCCAAGGAGGCCACGCCTTCTTGGATACGGGCACCGCCCGAATCGTTCAAACCGATCACTGGGGCCCCCACCTTCATGGCCTGGTCCATGATCTTGCAGATCTTCTCGGCGTGTGTCTCCGACAAAGCGCCACCGTACACGGTGAAGTCTTGACTGAACACAAACACCAAACGGCCGTTGATCATGCCGTAACCGGTGACCACACCGTCGCCAGGGATCTTGTTGTCTTGCATGCCGAAGTCGGTGCAACGGTGCTCGACGAACATGTCCCACTCTTCGAAGGTGCCTTCGTCCAGCAGCACCTCGATGCGCTCACGCGCGGTGAGCTTGCCCTTGGCGTGTTGCGCGTCAATGCGCTTTTGCCCGCCGCCCAAGCGTGCCGCGGCGCGCTTTTTTTCCAGTTGTTCCAGGATGTCTTGCATGGTGGTTCTCTCTTTTCTTCAGGAAGATGGGGTTTCGCTTTGCGCTTGGTAAGCACTGAGCAGTTGACGGGCAGCCGTTGACGCGGCGAGCTGACCGCCTGCGACTTGTTGGCTGAGTTGGGGCAGCAGCGTTTGCACACGCGGCTGCGCCCGAAAATTGTGTTTTAGCCCGGCGTCGATGCGCTCCCACATCCACGACAAGGCTTGTTGTTGGCGGCGTAGCCCCAAGCGGCCATTGGCCATCTGCAGGCTTCGGAATTCACTCACCGCCGCCCAAAAGCTGTCCACGCCCTGGCCCAGCAAAGCGCTCAGCTGGACCACTTTGGGGTGCCACTGCGTAGTGTCGGCATGCGTGTGGCCCGAGCCGCCGTGCATGCCCAGCAACTGCAAAGCACTGGTGATCTGCAACTCGGCGCGGGTGGCCGCGATGGCATCGATGTCGGCCTTGTTGATGACCACCAGGTCGGCGATCTCCATCACGCCTTTTTTGATGGCCTGTAAATCGTCGCCCGCATTGGGCAGCTGCATCAGCACGAACATGTCGGTCATGTTGGCCACCGCCGTCTCGGACTGGCCCACGCCCACGGTTTCGACAATGACCACGTCATAGCCCGCCGCTTCGCAGACCAGCATGGACTCACGGGTTTTCTCGGCCACACCGCCCAAGGTACCGCTGCTGGGGCTGGGGCGGATATACGCCTGCTCGTGCACGCTCAGGTGCTCCATGCGGGTCTTGTCGCCCAGAATGGAGCCGCCCGACACAGTGCTGGACGGGTCGACCGCCAGCACCGCCACGCGGTGGCCTTGGCCGATCAAATACAAGCCCAGCGCCTCGATGAATGTTGACTTACCCACGCCCGGCACGCCGCTGATGCCCAAACGGAAGGACTTGCCCGTGTGCGGCAGCATGGCGGTGAGCAGCTCATCGGCCAGCGCACGGTGGTCCGCACGCGTGGATTCGAGCAGCGTGATGGCTTTGGCCATGGCGCGGCGCTGCCCGGCAGCGTTGCCGTGCAACAGACCGTCGAGCAACTGCGCAGGATTCACCCGAGGGCCTTTTTGATCTGCTCCAGAACGTCTTTGGCGCTGACCGGGATGGGGGTGCCGGGGCCGTAGATGCCTTTGACACCCGCTTCATAGAGCATGTCGTAGTCTTGGCGCGGGATCACGCCACCCACGAACACGATGATGTCGTCGGCGCCTTGCTTCTTCAGCTCAGCAATGATGGCGGGCACCAGGGTTTTGTGACCGGCAGCGAGTGTGGACACACCTACGGCGTGCACGTCGTTTTCAATCGCTTGGCGAGCGCACTCTTCGGGGGTCTGGAACAACGGGCCCATGTCCACGTCGTAGCCCAGGTCGGCAAACGCGGTGGCGACCACTTTGGCACCCCGGTCGTGGCCATCCTGGCCGAGCTTGGAAATCATCACGCGGGGGCGACGGCCTTGCGCATCGGCAAAGGCGGCGATATCGGCCTTGAGCTGGTTCCAGTATTCCATGGTGTCTCCCACGTTCTCGCCGTCGTCGTAGGCGGCGGCATACACGCCGGTGACCTTCTGTGTGTCGGCGCGGTGGCGGCCAAAGGCTTTTTCCAGCGCGTCAGACACCTCGCCCACCGTGGCACGCAGACGCACGGCTTGGATGGACAGGTCGAGCAGGTTGCCCTGGCCCGACTCGGCAGCGGCACTCAGGGCGTCCAACGCGGCCTGCACTTTGGCGCTGTCGCGGCTGGCGCGGATTTTGGCCAAGCGCTCGATCTGCCCGTCGCGCACCTTGACGTTGTCGATCGACAGCGTCTCGATCGGGTCTTCTTTGGCCAGCTTGTATTTGTTCACGCCCACGATGACGTCTTTGCCCGAATCGATGCGGGCCTGCTTTTCGGCAGCAGCCGCTTCGATCTTGAGCTTGGCCCAGCCACTGCCCACGGCCTTGGTCATGCCGCCCATGGCCTCGACTTCTTCGATGATGGCCCAGGCCTTGTCGGCCATTTCTTGGGTGAGCGACTCCATCATGTAAGAACCCGCCCAAGGGTCGATCACGTTGGTGATGTGGGTTTCTTCCTGGATGATGAGCTGTGTGTTGCGGGCAATGCGCGAGCTGAATTCGGTGGGCAGCGCAATCGCCTCGTCAAACGAGTTGGTGTGCAACGACTGGGTGCCGCCGAACACGGCCGCCATGGCCTCGATGGTGGTGCGCACCACGTTGTTGTAAGGGTCTTGCTCGGTGAGCGACCAGCCAGACGTTTGGCTGTGCGTGCGCAGCATCAGGCTCTTGGGGTTCTTGGCGTCAAAGCCCTTCATGATGCGGCACCACAGCAGGCGGGCCGCACGCATTTTGGCGATCTCCAAATAGAAGTTCATGCCCACCGCCCAGAAAAAGGACAGGCGACCGGCGAACTCGTCGACGTCCATGCCCTTGGCAATGGCGGTTTTCACATACTCTTTGCCGTCGGCCAAGGTGAAGGCCATCTCGAGCGCTTGGTTGGCACCGGCCTCTTGCATGTGGTAACCCGAGATCGAAATCGAGTTGAACTTGGGCATGTTCTTGGCTGTGTACTCGATGATGTCGCCAATGATCTTCATCGACGGCTCGGGCGGGTAAATGTAGGTGTTGCGCACCATGAACTCTTTCAGAATGTCGTTCTGAATCGTTCCAGACAGTTTGTCTTGCGAGACGCCCTGCTCTTCGGCCGCCACCACGTAGCCCGCCAGCACCGGCAATACCGCGCCGTTCATGGTCATGGACACACTGACCTTGTCGAGCGGGATCTGGTCAAACAAGATCTTCATGTCCTCGACAGAATCAATCGCCACACCGGCTTTACCCACGTCGCCCGTCACCCGCGGGTGATCGGAGTCATAGCCGCGGTGCGTGGCCAAGTCAAAAGCCACCGACACGCCCTGCCCGCCCGCAGCCAAGGCCTTGCGGTAGAAGGCGTTGGATTCTTCGGCGGTCGAGAAGCCTGCGTACTGGCGGATCGTCCAAGGGCGCACGGCGTACATGGTGGCCTGAGGGCCGCGCAAGAAAGGTTCAAAGCCCGGCAGCGTGTTGGCGTAAGGCAGATTGGCTGTGTCTTCGGCGGTGTAGAGGGGCTTCACGACGATGCCGTCGGGCGTCTTCCAGTTCAGTGCGTTCACATCGCCACCGGGGGCGGACTTGACCGCTGCTTTTTGCCAGGCTTCCAGGTTGGAAGCGTTGAATTCAAAGGATTTGGACGTCATGGCGCTGTGCTTTCGGGACAAAAATGGCTGAGACGGATTTTGGCAGCCTGGGACTGCTTACCGGCTTACAAGTACCGTGATTCATAATTATTGATGCAGAATATTTTAACCGGCTTACAATTCAGCATCTGAAATGCCTGAAATACCGTTCGGCCCAAGCCGAACAGTCCCCCTGAAACAGACCATGTCCGCCTTGTCCCTCGCCCCCCGCGCCCTGTACGAAGAAGTGGCCGAACTGTTGCGGCAGCGCATCTTTGCGCGTGAACTGGAGCCCGGCAGCTGGATCGACGAGCTGCGCATTGCCGAGGCCTTGGGCATCAGCCGCACGCCTTTGCGCGAAGCGCTGAAGGTGCTGGCGGCCGAAGGCCTGGTGACCATGAAGGTGCGCCGCGGCGCCTACGTGACCGAGGTCAGCGAGAAAGACCTGCGCGACGTGTACCACCTGCTGGCTTTGATGGAATCGGACGCGGCCCGTGTGGTGGCACAAAACGCCAGCGTCGAACAAATGGCGCAAATCGAAGCCTTGCACAAGGACCTCGAAGAGGCCGTGGGCGACCGCGACCGATTCTTCGAGATCAACGAAGCTTTTCACATGCTGCTGCTGGAATTGGCCGACAACCGCTGGCGCGACCAGATGGTGGCCGACCTGCGCAAGGTCATGAAGCTCAACCGACACAGCTCGCTGTTCAAAGAAGGCCGCATTGAGCAATCCCTCGCCGAGCACCGCGCCATCGTACAAGCCTTGACCGCACGCCAGCCCGAGCAGGCGGCCGAGCGCATGTCCGCGCACTTCACAAACGGTTTGCAGGCGGCGCAGTAAAACCGCCTGCGAGGGTCAGTCGGTCACCACAGCCCCTCGCGCCAAAGCGGCACGGGCCAAGGCCCAGACCTCACGCGGCGGCAAGGGCTTGAGCTTGTGGTCGCTCCAGACCTGACGCCACAAACGCCCACCGCGTTGCCCGTGGTACAGGCCCAGCATGTGCCGCGCAATGGCGTACCAAGGGCAGCCATCTTCGGCGAACGCCCGCTCCATGTAAGCCACCATGGCCTCTTCCACCGCCTCGCGGCTGGGCACTTCATGGGCATCGCCGTAAAACGCTGCGTCCCAGCTGCCCAAGAGCCAAGGGTTGTAATAAGCCTCGCGGCCGATCATCACGCCGTCGGCGTGCTGCAAATGCTGCGCGATCTCTTCGTTGGTCTTGATGCCGCCGTTCACGGCGATCAACAGCCCCGGAAAGTCTTTTTTGAGCTGGTAGGCCAGCTCGTAACGCAGAGGAGGAATCTCGCGGTTTTCTTTCGGAGACAGGCCATCCAGCCAGGCATTACGGGCATGCACGATGAAGACTTTGCACCCCGCATCGCTCACGGTGCCAACAAAGTCGCGCACAAAGTCATAGCTCTCGATGCGGTCAATGCCAATGCGGTGTTTCACCGTCACCGGCACATCGACCACATCGAGCATGGCTTTCACGCCATCGGCCACGGTGCGCGGCTCGTTCATCAGGCAAGCGCCAAATGCGCCGCGCTGCACGCGGTCTGAAGGGCAGCCACAGTTGAGGTTGATCTCGTCGTAGCCCCACTCCTGCCCCAACTTGGCGGCGTGGGCCAGATCGGCCGCGTCACTGCCGCCCAGTTGCAGGGCCACGGGGTGCTCTTCGGCGTTGAAGCGCAGGTGCCGCTGCACACTGCCGTGGCGCAAGGCACCGGTGGTCACCATCTCGGTGTAGAGCAAGGTGTGGCGGGTCAGCAGGCGGTGGAGGAATCGGCAATGCCGGTCGGTCCAGTCCATCATGGGTGCAACTGACAAGCGCCAGCGTTGGGGTTCGGGGAATTGCATGGGGGCTGATTATCCTTGCCTGGCTGCGGCATTGAGAACAAACACTTACGCCTCATTTAGACAAGGCGTTTAATGGACGCAGTTCTTGAGCATCACAATGTGAACAGGAGCAAGGAGAAATCGCGATGGCTGATGCAACGATGTGGTGGGTTTTGGCGGGTGTCTTGGTGGCTCTGGAGTTGTTGACCGGCACTTTTTATCTGTTGATGCTGAGCCTGGGGGCTGTGGCTGCCGCCTTGGTGGCCATGGCGGGCCATGGCCTGAACACACAATTGGTCGCCGCAGCGCTGGTGGGCGGCTTGGGGGCTGTGCTGCTGGGCCAATGGCGCAAGCGCCAAACCACCACGCCCCAAGAAGCGCAAGACCAACATCTGGACCTGGGCGCCACGGTTCAGGTCGACGCCTGGGATGCGCAGGGCACCGCCCAAGTCAAACACCGGGGCGCAGCCTGGACCGCTGTGCTGGCCCCAGGCCAAACCGCCGATCCGGGCGTGTACCGCATTCAGGCCATGGCGGGCAACCGCTTGGTGCTGGAGAAAAATTAAACCTTCGATTACCCATTCAAACTCAGGGAGAAAAACCATGGAAGTCGCTGCCATCCTCGTGATCATCGCGATCCTGTTCATCGTCAAGACCGTCAAGGTCGTGCCACAACAAGAGGCTTGGGTGGTCGAAAGGCTGGGCAAGTTCCACGCCAGCCTGGCCCCGGGTCTGAACTTTGTCGTACCCTTTGTCGACAACGTGATCCAAAAGCACAGCCTGAAAGAAATCCCGCTCGACGTGCCCAGCCAGATTTGCATCACGCGCGACAACACGCAGCTGCAGGTCGACGGCATTTTGTACTTTCAGGTCACCGACCCCAAGCTGGCCAGCTACGGTTCGTCCAACTACATCGTGGCCGTGACCCAACTGGCGCAAACCAGCTTGCGCAGCGTGATCGGCAAGTTGGAACTCGACAAGACCTTTGAAGAACGCGACATCATCAATGCGCAGGTGGTGGCCGCCATCGACGAAGCAGCGCTCAACTGGGGCGTGAAGGTGCTGCGTTACGAGATCAAGGACCTGACGCCGCCCAAAGAAATTTTGCTGGCCATGCAGTCACAAATCACGGCCGAGCGCGAAAAGCGTGCGCTGATCGCGGCTTCGGAAGGCCGCCGTCAAGAGCAGATCAACATCGCCACCGGCGAGCGCGAGGCCTTCATTGCCCGCTCAGAGGGTGAAAAGCAAGCCGCCATCAACAAAGCCCAAGGCGACGCCGCCGCCATCACCGAAATGGCCAACGCCACCGCGCAGGCCATTGAGCGGATTGCCACTGCCATCCGACAGCCCGGAGGCGAACAAGCGGTGCAGCTCAAGGTGGCCGAGCAAGCGGTGCAGGCCTACGCCAAAGTGGCGCAAGACGCCAAGACCACGCTGATCGTGCCGGGCAACATGAGCGAGGTCTCGGGACTGATCGCCTCGGCCATGCAGATGGTGAGCACCGGCAAGCAAGCCGGTTGAAGCAGACCTGGAGACGCAAAAAAACCCGCTGAGGCGGGTTTTTTTGTGGGCTATGCCCAGTCCGATGTTGCCCGAAGGCAAGCGCATCAGCCCATGTGCAAACCGCCGTTGACGGCAAAGTCAGCACCGGTGGTGTAACCACCGTCTTCGCTGGCCATCCAGGCGATGATGGAAGCGATCTCGCTGGGCTTACCCAAGCGCTTGACGGGCACGGTGGCCACGATCTTTTCGAGCACGTCAGGTCGAATGGCGTTGACCATGTCGGTGCCGATGTAGCCAGGGCTCACGGTGTTGACGGTCACGCCTTTGGTGGCCAGCTCTTGGGCCAAGGCCATCGAGAAACCGTGCATACCGGCTTTGGCGGCCGAGTAGTTGGTTTGACCGGCTTGGCCTTTTTCACCGTTGACTGAGCTGATGTTGATGATGCGGCCCCAGCCTTTTTCGACCATGTCGGCAACCACTTGTTTGGTCACGTTGAACATGGAATCCAAGTTGGTGTTCATCACGGCTTGCCAGTCTTCACGCGTCATCTTCAGGAACATGCGGTCCTTGGTGATGCCGGCGTTGTTGACCAAGACGTCGATCGGGCCATGCTCGGCTTTGGCCTTGGTGAAGGCTTCCACCGTGGAGTCCCAGTCGCCCACGTTGCCCACCGAGGCGTAGAAGGTGAAGCCCAGCGCCTTTTGCTCGTCCAGCCATTTGGTGTAGTCACGGGTGGGGCCGCATCCGGCGATGACCTTGAAGCCTTCTTGGTGAAGGCGCTGGCAGATTGCGGTACCGATGCCGCCCATGCCACCTGTGACGTACGCTACTTTTTGACTCATGTTTGTCTCCATTTTTATGAGTGGTTGAAATGATGGGAAATTTGAAATTAGACGCGCTCGATGGCCAACGACACGCCCATGCCGCCACCAATACACAGTGCGGCCAAGCCCTTCTTGGCTTGGGTGCGCTGCATTTCGTGCAACAAGGTCACCAAGATGCGGCAGCCGGACGCGCCAATGGGGTGACCAATCGCGATCGCGCCGCCGTTGACGTTGACCTTGGCCGGATCGATGTCGAGCGCCTGGTTGACGGCGCAAGCTTGTGCGGCAAAGGCTTCGTTGAGTTCGAAAAGGTCCACGTCCTGGGCTTTCCACCCCGCACGGGCCAGCGCCTTTTGCGAAGCAGGCACGGGGCCCATGCCCATGGTGGCTGGGTCCAGACCGCTGGTGCCAAACGCGGCAATGCGGGCCAAGGGCTTGAGGCCCAAAGCGGCAGCCTTCTTGGCGGTCATGACCATCACAGCGGCTGCGCCGTCGTTGATGCCCGAAGCGTTGCCTGCGGTGACGCTGCCTGCCTTGTCAAAGGCGGGGCGCAGACCGGCCAGCACTTCTTCGCTGGTTTTCTTGTTGATGAATTCGTCGGAGTTGAACACCAGCGCATCTCCCTTGCGCTGAGGAATCAGCACATCGACGATTTCGTCCTTGAACTTGCCCGCTTCTTGCGCAGCGGCTGCTTTGCGCTGGCTGCCTGCAGCGAGAGCGTCTTGCATTTCGCGGGTGATGCCGTGGGCCTTGGCCACGTTTTCAGCGGTGATGCCCATGTGGTACTGGTTGTACACATCCCACAAGCCGTCCACGATCATGGTGTCGGTCATCTTCCAGTCGCCCATGCGCTGGCCGTCGCGGCTGCCGTTCAACACATGTGGGCTGGCGCTCATGTTTTCCTGGCCACCCGCGATCACGATCTCGCTGTCGCCCCAAGCCACGGCCTGCGCGGCCAACATCACGGCTTTCAGGCCCGATCCGCACACCGCGTTGATGGTGAGGGCTGGCGTTTCCTTGGCCACACCGGCTTTCATCATGGCTTGACGGGCGGGGTTCTGGCCCACGCCTGCGGCCAACACTTGGCCCATGATGACTTCACCGATGGCGTCCACCGGCAAGCCGCTGCGCTCCAGCAAACCTTTGATGACGATGCTGCCCAGCTCGGTGGCGGGGGTCTTGGCGAGCGAGCCGCCAAATTTGCCCACGGCGGTGCGTGCAGCTGCAACGATGACGATGTCTTCCATGATTGTCTCCAGTAAAAAATCTATCAGGCTTTGGCTTTGACGTAGCGACCCGGAGCCGCTTCGATGGTTTTGTATTTCGCGGCTTTTCCGTAGGTTTTAGGCGCGGCAATTGGCTTGCCTGCATGGCCCTTGAGCCAATCCGACCAGTCGGTCCACCAGCTGCCGGGCACCTCTTTGGCGTTGGCAATCCAGTCGTTCACATCGGCCGGGAATTTTGTGCCCTCGCTCAGCCAATGGCTGCGCTTTTTGGCAGCGGGCGGGTTGATCACACCCGCGATGTGGCCCGAGGCGCCCATGACAAAGCGCTTCTTGCCGGGCAACACTTGTGTGCTGGCATAAGCGCCGCCAATCGGCACGATGT
Source organism: Limnohabitans sp. 63ED37-2 (assembly GCF_001412535.1). Classification (GTDB taxonomy): domain Bacteria; phylum Pseudomonadota; class Gammaproteobacteria; order Burkholderiales; family Burkholderiaceae_C; genus Limnohabitans_A. The sequence goes on from NZ_CP011774.1 coordinate 2,083,967, forward strand.
GGTCTTCACGCGAGCCGTAGATGTAGACCGGCATATCGACCTTGCCCAGATCAATGGCTTCGCCGCACACGGTGACCTTGCCGGGCTTGACCAGGTTGTTTTCGAGGTAGGTGTTGCGCAAGTACCAAGCGTAAAACGGGCCAGGCAAATTGGTCGAATCGCTGTTCCAGTAAAGCAGGTCGAACGGCGGCGGTGTCTCGCCTTTGAGGTAGTTGCCCACCACGTAGTTCCAGACCAGGTCGTTGGGGCGCAAAAAGCTGAAAGTGGATGCGAGGTCTTGACCTTTGAGCAAACCGCCCTGGCCCATTTGCTGCTCACGGAACTTGACAAAGTTCTCGTCGATGAACACGTCCAAGATGCCGGTGTCGGTGAAGTTGATCAGGGTGGTGAGGAAGGTGGCGCTGGCCACCGGTTTTTCGCCACGCGCCGCCAGCACGGCCAGCGCGGTCGACAAAATGGTGCCGCCCACGCAAAAACCCAAGGCGTTGATCTTGGGTGCGCCGGTGATGGCCTGCACCGTGTGGATGGCCTCGATGGCGGCGTGCTCGATGTAGTCGTCCCAGGTCTTTTGGGCCATGGACTCGTCAGGGTTGCGCCAGCTCACCACAAAAGTGCGGTGGCCTTGGCTGACGGCGTAACGGATGAGCGAGTTTTCGGGCTGCAGATCGAGGATGTAGAACTTGTTGATGCAAGGGGGCACCAGCAAAAACGGCTTTTCGTAGACCTTGGCGGTGAGCGGCTTGTATTCGATGAGCTGGAAAAACTCGTTTTCAAAAACCACCGCACCTTCGGTGGTCGCCACGTTCTTGCCCACTTCGAACAAGCTCTCGTCGGTCATCGAGACGTGGCCCTGCTGCATGTCGTGCATCAGGTTTTTCACGCCCTTGGCGATGCTTTCGCCATGGGTTTCAATGGCTTTCTTTTGTGCTTCGGCGTTGAAAGCCAGGAAGTTGCTCGGCGCGGCAGCCGCCACCCACTGCTCAACAGCAAAGCGGATGCGGGTGCGTGTTTTTTCATCGGCATCAACGGCGTCGGCCAGGCCCATCAGGGTGCGGGCATTGAGCAAATAGGTCGCGGCATTAAAAGCCGCCATCGGGTTGGTGGACCAAGCCTCACCCGAAAAACGGCGGTCTTTGACTTGCAGGCTGTTGTGCAGGCTCTGATTCCACAATTCAGAGGCGTCTTTGAAATACTGGCCTTGGAGGCTTTGCAGCTTTTCAGGGGAGAATTTGAGGTTCGGCACAGATGCATCGGCGGACGGCTTCAGACCGCCCAAGTCGATGGTCTGAAAATGCTGCATGGCCTGGCTCCAGCTCTTGCTGAGGTTTTGCTGAAAACCATCGCTCATTTGGGTCCAAAAATCTGGCGCTGAAGTGCTCATTGTTTGTCTCCTGAATCCATCATTTTTTACAACCCGCGCCTCGAGTATCTTTCAGTTTGTTGTCACCTAAATTACAAGGGCCAAATATTTATGTATCTGATCGTGATCGCATGGCTCTATGTCACCTTGCTCATGGCTCTGGCTGAGGCTTTTAGTACCCAAGGCAGTGTGTTGGGGGCCATCATCACCTTTGTCCTCTATGGCTTGCTGCCCATGGCCTTGGTGGTTTACCTGATGGGCACCCCCCTGCGCCGCAAGGCCATTCGCCGTCAGGAAGATCAGGCCCGGCAGGAAGCCGCTTCCAGCCAGCAGGACTCAACGCTCCAACCAGATGCAGGCGGCCATGCGACCGCTTTGCCCGAGACTGCGGCTGTCCCTGCGGTGGGAGAAGAAAAGCGTTGACTCTGAAACGGTGCACCAGGGCGGGCTGCTGTCATTGCCAAAAACGGCTTGCACGCCCAAGGCCTTGAGGCGCACGCGGGCCAAACCGGCCAGATCGGCCATGAACTTGCCATCGGCGGTGGGTTGAAAGAGCGCCTGCACCTCGGGTGAGCCGTCGTCGAAGGCGGCCTGCACTTCTGGCCCTACTTCAAAGGCTTGCGGCCCAATGCAGGGCCCAAGCCATGCCATCACGCACGACACATCGGCCCCCGCACGCTCCAAGTCCGCCCAAAGGCTCTCGAGCACACCCCGTCCTTTTGACGCTGCAGGCCCGCTTGGCCCCGCCAGCCCTCGCCAGCCCGCATGGGCTGCAGCCACCCACCGCCCGTCTGCATCAGCCAGCAAAACCGGCAAGCAATCGGCTACCATGATGGTGCAAGCCACACCCGGCTCCAGGCTCCAACAGGCATCGGCCGCCAAACCATTGGGCGTGTCCGAGCCCAATTGCACACTGGCTACCCCGTGCACCTGCTGTAAAAAAACGGCCCGCTGCCCGATGTGTGCCGCCAAGCGCTCACGGTTGCTGTGGACATCGGCCACCCGGTCGCCCACATGGTCACCCAGATTCAGACTGTCCCAAGGGGCGGCAGACACGCCCCCCTGACGAGTGGTCATGAGCGAACGCGCACGAGGGTGAATCGGCCAATCGGGTTGTATCCACTGGGCATTCAGGTTTTGCATGTTCAAAATCATAGCGCCGCGCCTGCCGCCTGCTTTTATTGTGTAATTGCGACATGACAAGCGAAGCCGATGTGCATTCCCATGCCCCCGAACTGCCCTGGATTGTGGAGGGCCAGGCCCTTCCCCCGGTCAGCTGGGCCTGGGACGCCTCATCGCCCGCGCCGGGACTGCTGGCTGCCAGCAGTGATTTGTCGGCCCAGCGTTTGATGGAGGCTTATGCCGAGGGCATTTTCCCTTGGTTCAACATGGGCCAACCGGTGCTGTGGTGGAGCCCGAACCCGCGCATGGTGCTGCAAACCCGTGATTTCCGTTTTCACCGATCGCTGCAGCAAAGCCTCAAGCGCTGGAGCCTGTCGCCTGACTTTGAGTTGTGCTTTGACCGGGACTTTGCCCAGGTGATCCGCCACTGCGCCACATCGCCCCGCGCCGGTCAAAAAGGCACTTGGATTGTGCCCAGGATGGTCGACGCCTACGAAGCGCTGCACCACAAGGGGCTGGCCCACAGCTGTGAGCTGCGCATCCAAGGTGAACTGGTGGCTGGCCTTTACTTTGTGGCCTTGGGCCACGCGGTGTTTGGTGAGTCCATGTTCACCACCATCACCGATGGCTCCAAGATGGCGCTGGCTTGCCTGGTGAGCGTCTGCCTGCAACACGGCATCACGGCCATTGACTGCCAACAAAACACACGGCACCTGGCCTCGCTGGGCGCCCGAGAAATACCCCGCAGCGACTTTCTGCGCGGCGTGCACCACGGGCGAGAACAAGCCCCCATTGACTGGGCAAGTCAGTCCTTGAACTGGACCGCGCTGACTGCAGGTGCGGCCCTGACATGACGCAGCTGAAAGAACTCCCACTGCAAGCCTTGCAGTTTTATGCCACCGCCCCCTACGCGTGCAGCTATTTGCCCGATCGCTCAGCCCGCTCGCAGGTGGCCACGCCCAGCCACCTGATCCACAACGAGGTCTATGCAGATCTGGTGGAGCAGGGCTTTCGGCGAAGCGGCCTCTTCACCTACCGACCTTACTGCGATGGCTGCCAGGCGTGCCAGCCTTTGCGCGTTCTGGTGCACGCCTTCAAACCCGACCGCAGCCAGCGCCGCGCTTGGCAGGCCCACAGCGATTTGCGGGTGCGGGTGCTCGACTTGCAGTACGACGCTGAGCATTACGCGCTGTATCTGCGCTACCAGAATACGCGTCACCCGGGCGGCGGCATGGACCACGACAGCGTCGACCAGTACACCCAGTTTCTGCTGCAAAGCAGAGTGAACTCGCGGATTGTGGAGTTCAGAAACCCCGGGTTTGGCGACGAGCTGGGTGAGCTGAAAATGGTCAGCATCGTGGACGTGCTCAACCAGGGTTTATCGGCCGTCTACACCTTCTACGAACCCGATGACACGGCCAGCTTTGGCACCTATGGGGTTCTCTGGCAAATCCAGCAAGCGGCCCAACTGGGTCTGCCCTATGTTTACCTGGGTTATTGGATCGATGGCAGCCCCAAAATGAACTACAAATCCCGTTTCAAACCCTGCGAACTTCGGGTTCAGGGTCAATGGCGGCCTTTTGAATGAGGGCGCATTTTTAGCCTCATGAACGGTGCAGACCTCGGGTCTCGTGGCCACGGAAGTCAGCGCTCTAATTTCACAGTGTAAAATTAACCGTCTTGGCAGTACACGATGAAAAAAGACCCCGCACTCACCACCGCACCCACCATCCAGGTGATTGAACGCATGTTCACCCTGATCGATGTTCTGGCCTCGCGCGAAGAAGCCATCTCACTCAAAGAAATCAGTCAAAAAACAGGGCTGCACCCTTCGACTGCACACCGCATCCTCAACGACTTGGCCACGGGCCGTTTTGTGGACCGTCCGGAGGCCGGCAGCTACCGCTTGGGCATGCGTTTGCTGGAATTGGGCAACATGGTCAAGGGCCGCCTGAATGTGCGCGACGCCGCCTTGGCGCCCATGCGTGATTTGCACAAACTCATTCAGCAGCCGGTCAACCTGAGCATGCGCCAAGGTGATGAAATCGTCTACATCGAACGCGCCTACAGTGAGCGCTCCGGCATGCAGGTGGTCCGTGCCATTGGCGGTCGGGCACCTTTGCACTTGACCTCGGTGGGCAAGCTCTTTTTGGCTGCAGACGACCCTTTGCGCGTGCGCTCTTATGCCACGCGCACCGGGCTGGCTGGCCAAACGCGCAACAGCATCACACAACTGCAAGTGCTCGAAAGAGAACTCTCGCGCGTCAACCAGTCCGGTTTTGCGCGTGACAATGAAGAGTTGGAATTGGGCGTGCGCTGCATTGCTGCAGGCATCTACGACGATCAGGGCAAGTTGCTGGCCGGTTTGTCCATCTCGGCACCCGCCGATCGATTGGATGAAAGTTGGCTGCCGAAATTGCAGGAAACTGCCCGGACGATTTCAAGTACCCTGGGGCACCACGAGGGCCGCTAAGGCCCTGCAGATCCGGCGAAAGTCAGCCCGGCATTTGGGTCATGGTTTCCAAAGAGCGGTTGTCCATGGACGACTTTTGCTCAAGCCACTTGCGCACACGTTCCGCATCGCCAATTCGGCTGAACTTGCCCGCTGAATCCAGAAAAACCATGATCAGATTGCGGCCTGCCACTTGGGCTTGCATGACCAGGCAACGACCGGCCTCAGAGATGTAACCGGTCTTTTGCAGACCAATGTCCCACTGCGGGCTTTTGACCAAGCCATTGGTGTTGTTGTATTGGAGTGTTTTGCGACCCACAGCGATCTCACGGCCATGCGAGGTGGACAACTCGCGCAGGATCGGCTCGTCGTAGGCTTTGGCGGCCAAAACGGCCAAGTCACTGGCACTGGACTGGTTCTGGCTGGACAGACCCGTTGGCTCCACATAACGTGTGTCCTTCATGCCCAAAGCCCGGGCCCGCTGGTTCATTCGGTTGACAAATGTGTCCATGCCGCCCGGAAAAGTACGCCCCAAGGCGTGGGCAGCACGGTTTTCACTGGACATGAGGGACAGATGCATCAATTCGCCCCGGCTGAGCTCGGTGCCCACGGCCAAGCGGGAAGTGCTTCCCTTTTCCGTGTCCACGTCGTCCTGGGTGATGCGGATGCGCTCGTCCATGGGCAAATTGGCCTCTGCAATGACCAAGCCTGTCATCAACTTGGTCAAGGATGCAATCGGCAAGACCGCATGGTTGTTTTTGCTGTAAAGAACTTCCTGGGTCTGTTGGTCCACCACCAATGCGACGCTGGAGTGCAGACCCAAGGCGTCTGAAGTGGCGTGCAAGCCAGCCATTTGACCAAACGATGCGCGAATCGGGCGAGCATTGTCAGTGGCTTTGAAGTTTCTGGTGTTCAGGGTCGCTTTAGCTGTTGTGGGTTTACGGTCTGCAGACTTGGCTAATTTATTTTTGCTGGGACCCGAATTTTTAGCGTTTTGAACCTTGTGTGGGCCTGCCGACTTCGCTGAATTCTTTTTGCTTTTTTGTGCATTCGAAGGTGTCTGTTTTGCATTTTGTGCGTAAGCCAAGCTCAACTGACCCGACACGATGGTGACCAGACCGACGCTGAACGCCAAAACAGCAATGCGCAACCAAGATTTGGGCGAAAGAAAATTGGAAACGGGTTTCAGCGACATGTCTTAACGGTCAAAATTACAAATGTGACCCAGAGTGTATCTAAATAAAAAAGTCGCGCAAGAACAATAACTTACGCGACTTTTATAAAGCAATTAATTACCTATTATGTATTCATTTTAACCCTGAGCAGCCACCCGATCCGCTTTGCTCTGCAATTTATTGAGTGCACTCAGGTAGGCTTTGGCCGAGGCCACCACAATGTCTGGATCAGAGCCAACCCCGTTGACCACGCGACCACTGTTTTGCAGCCGCACGGTCACTTCACCTTGGCTTTCGGTCGAACCGCTGATGGCATTGACCGAATACAGCACCATTTCGGCACCGCTCTTGATGTGTGACTCAATGGCTTTGAGCGAGGCATCCACCGGCCCATTGCCGTCGGACTGGGTTTGCACCTCTTTGCCGGCTACCGTGAACACCACGCTGGCATGAGGACGCTCACCCGTCTCGCTGTGCTGCGACATGGAGACAAAACCGTACTGCTCTTTTTCAGCCGTCACGCTCTCGTCGCTGACCAAGGCAAGGATGTCTTCGTCAAAAATCTCGCTCTTGCGGTCGGCCAATTCTTTGAATTTGGCAAACGCATTGTTGATTTCGGTTTCGCTGTCCAAGGTGACACCCAGGTCTTGCAAACGCTGTTTGAACGCGTTGCGGCCGCTGAGTTTGCCCAAGACGATCTTGTTGGTGCTCCAACCCACGTCTTCTGCACGCATGATTTCATAGGTGTCACGTGCCTTGAGCACGCCATCTTGGTGAATGCCTGAGGCGTGGGCAAAGGCGTTGGCGCCGACCACCGCCTTGTTGGGCTGCACCACAAAACCGGTGGTCTGGCTGACCATGCGGCTGGCGGCGACGATGTGGCTGGTGTCAATGCCGATGTCGAGGCCAAAGTAGTCGCGGCGCGTCTTGACGGCCATGACCACTTCTTCGAGCGAGCAATTGCCCGCACGTTCGCCCAAGCCGTTGATGGTGCATTCGACTTGGCGGGCGCCGCCGATCTTCACACCGGCCAAGGAGTTGGCCACCGCCATGCCCAGGTCGTTGTGGCAATGCACCGACCAAATCGCTTTGTCCGAGTTGGGAATGCGCTCGCGCAAGGTGCGGATGAACTCGCCATACAACTCTGGCACGGCATACCCAACGGTGTCGGGCACGTTGATGGTGGTGGCGCCTTCAGCGATCACCGCTTCCAGAATGCGGCACAAAAAGTCCATGTCGCTGCGATAGCCGTCCTCTGGGCTGAACTCCACATCGCCCACCAAATTGCGGGCAAATCGCACCGACTGCTTGGCCTGCTCAAACACCTGGTCGGGTGTCATGCGCAGCTTCTTTTCCATGTGCAACGGGGACGTGGCAATGAAGGTGTGGATGCGCCCGCTGTTGGCCCCCTTGAGGGCTTCAGCCGCGCGAGCAATGTCACGGTCATTGGCACGCGACAAAGAGCAAATGGTGGAGTCCTTGATCACATCGGCAATGCTTTTGACGGCCTCGAAATCGCCATTGGAGCTGGCCGCAAAACCGGCTTCGATCACGTCCACGCGCAGACGCTCCAGCTGGCGGGCAATGCGCAGCTTTTCGTCGCGTGTCATGGAGGCACCGGGCGACTGCTCGCCATCGCGCAAGGTGGTGTCGAAAATAATCAGTTTGTCAGTCATGTTCACTCCTGGTCAAAAACCCGCAAGTCCAAGCAAAAATGCAAAAGGCCCGATGCGGATGGCATTCGGGCCTTTTGGGAAAATGTTTGCGTGCGCTACACATCCCGCCCGAGGGGCGCTAGCAGTAGTGCAAACAAAGAAAATTTCATACAAACACTGTAGCACAGTTCAAAACAGGTGCTGTCGTTCAGTTGACATCACTGGTGCAAGCCCCGTTCATCGGGCTCGTCGGTGGAGGTGCTGATCATGCTCGTGGGCTGGCCTTTGGCTTTGCGCCAGACATAAACCACATAACCACTCAAGCCGTAAGCCACAAACATACCGAACAACACCGTCGGTGGATCAATGTTCACGGCCGCAATGCCCAAAGCCACCAGCACCAGCGTGGCAAAAGGCACGCTCTTTTTCATGTGCATGTCCTTGAAACTGTAAAACGGCACATTGGTCACCATGGTCAGGCCCGCAAACAGGCACACGGCAAACATGCCCCAAGACACGGCTTTGGCGGGCACAGCGTTTTCAAACATGATCCACACAAAACCCATGACCAAAGCCGCAGCCGCTGGCGAGGGCAGGCCCTGGAAATAACGCTTGTCGACCACACCCGTGTTGACATTGAAGCGTGCCAAGCGCAGCGCCGCACAAGCGCAGTACACAAAAGCCGCAATCCAGCCCCAGCGGCCCAGTTCCTTCAAGGTCCAGACATAGGCGATCAAAGCAGGCGCAGCGCCGAAAGACACCATGTCAGACAACGAATCCATTTGCTCACCAAAGGCGCTTTGGGTGTTGGTCATGCGGGCCACGCGACCGTCCAGGCTGTCGAGCACCATGGCGCTGAAGATGCCCACGGTGGCCAAATCAAATCGGCCATTGATGGCCATGACGATGGCATAAAAGCCCGCAAACAGAGCCGCCAAAGTGATCATGTTGGGCAACATGTAAATGCCCTTAGAGGGTTTGCGTACCGGTGCTGGGCCCTCTGCGTCTTCAGCGGTGTTGTTGGCTTTGTTCATCTTCCGTTCCTGTTGGGGATTTTTGGATCCGTCCCGTGTCAGCTGAGTTTAAGGCAGACCCAGCGCCCAAGAAAAAGGCCACCTGAGTGGCCTTTTTCCATCTTACCCAAGGGCAAGATCAGTTGCGGGTCTTGTCAACCAGCTTGTTCTTGGCGATCCAAGGCATCATGGCGCGCAATTGTGCGCCCACAACTTCGATGGAGTGCTCGGAAGTCAGGCGACGGCGGGCCGTCATGCTGGGGTAGTTGGTGCGGCCTTCCAAGATGAACATCTTGGCGTATTCACCCGTCTGGATGCGCTTCAAGGCATTGCGCATGGCTTCGCGCGACTGCGCGTTGATGACTTCAGGACCGGTCACGTACTCGCCGTACTCGGCGTTGTTCGAGATCGAGTAGTTCATGTTGCCGATGCCGCCTTCGTAGATCAGGTCCACGATCAGCTTCAACTCGTGCAAGCACTCGAAGTAAGCCATTTCAGGGGCGTAACCGGCTTCCACCAAGGTCTCGTAACCCATCTTGATCAGCTCAACCGCGCCACCGCACAGAACAGCCTGCTCACCGAACAAGTCGGTTTCGGTCTCTTCTTTGAAGTTGGTCTCGATGATGCCAGCCTTGCCGCCACCGTTGGCCATGGCGTAGCTCAGGGCCAAAGCGCGGGCCTTGCCACTCTTGTCCTGGTGAATCGCCACCAAGTGGGGCACGCCGCCGCCTTGAGTGTAGGTATTTCGCACGGTGTGGCCAGGGGCCTTAGGGGCGACCATCCACACGTCCAAGTCTTCACGGGGCACCACTTGGTTGTAGTGCACGTTGAAACCGTGAGCAAACGCCAAAGAAGCGCCTTGCTTGATGTGGGGCGCCACGTTGTTGTTGTACACGTCGGCGATTTGCTCGTCGGGCAACAAGATCATGACCACGTCAGCGGCTTTGACAGCGTCGTTGACTTCCATCACGGTCAAACCGGCTTTGCCGACTTTGTCCCATGATGCGCCGCCTTTGCGCAGACCGACCACCACTTTGACGCCGCTGTCGTTCAGGTTCTGGGCGTGGGCGTGGCCTTGCGAGCCGTAACCAATGATGGCAACAGTCTTGCCCTTGATGACGCTCAGATCACAATCTTTGTCGTAAAAAACTTTCACAGGGTTCTCCTTAGGAATAAAACAGGTTCAAGGGTTGAGTTTAGACGCGCAGGATGCGCTCGCCGCGCCCGATACCGCATGCACCTGTGCGCACGGTCTCCAAGATGGCACTGCGGTCGATCGCCTCCAAAAAGGCGTCGTTCTTCGATTGGTCACCGGTGAGCTCAATCGTGTAGCTCTTGTCGGTGACATCAATCACACGGCCACGGAAGATGTCGGCCATGCGTTTCATTTCCTCGCGTTCCTTGCCCACGGCACGCACCTTCACAAGCATCAACTCGCGCTCGGTGTAAGCACCTTCGGTCAGGTCCACGACCTTGACCACCTCAATGAGGCGGTTCAAGTGTTTGGTGATTTGCTCGATCACGTCATCCGACCCTGCGGTCTGGATGGTCATGCGCGACAAGCTGGGGTCTTCGGTCGGGGCCACGGTCAAGGACTCGATGTTGTAGCCGCGGGCCGAAAACAGCCCCACCACGCGGGACAAAGCGCCCGCTTCGTTTTCAATCAATACAGCGATGATGTGTTTCATGTGTGATTCCTCTTTTTGCGACGGCATGCAACCAGAAAAGTTTGGCGCAGTGAACTGCCGTTTTTCGCCGCCCTCCCCTACACACGGTAATGCGCAGGTTTGACGGGCAATAGATTCGTCCAGTGTGATGAATTAAAGATCTTCAGCGCCCATCAGCATCTCGGTGATGCCTTTGCCAGCCTGAACCATGGGGAACACGTTTTCGGTGGGGTCCGTGCGGATGTCCAGGAAAACCGTGCGGTCCTTGAGCCTGCGTGCTTCGCGCAAAGCGGGCTCCACATCCTCAGGCTTTTCAACCAAGATGCCGACGTGGCCATAGGCCTCGGCCAACTTCACGAAATTGGGCAAAGCATCCATGTAGCTGTGGCTGTAGCGACCGGAGTAATCGATCTCCTGCCACTGGCGCACCATGCCCAAGTAACCGTTGTTCAGAGCCACAATTTTGATGGGCGTGTTGTATTGCAGGCAAGTCGAGAGTTCCTGGATGCACATTTGCACCGAGCCTTCACCCGTCACGCAATACACCTCGCTGTCGGGCTTGGCCAGTTTGATGCCCATGGCGTAAGGGATGCCCACGCCCATGGTGCCCAGACCACCGGAGTTGATCCAGCGGCGTGGTTCATTGAACTTGTAATACTGAGCAGCCCACATTTGGTGCTGACCCACATCGGAGGTGATGTACGCGTCGGCATCTTTGGTCATGTCCCATAGGGTCTCGATGACCTTTTGTGGCTTGATGACCAAGCTGTTTTGGTGGTCGTACTTCATGCAGTCGCGTTTACGCCAGCCTTCGACGGTTTCCCACCACTGCGCCAGGGCCTGGCTGTCGGGCTTGAGGCCGGATTCGCGGATCATGCCCATCAACTCGGTCAACACGTCTTTCACATCGCCCACGATCGGCACATCCACCTTCACACGCTTGGAGATGCTGGAGGGGTCGATGTCGATGTGGATGATTTTGCGTTCGTTTTGCGCAAAGTGCTTGGGGTTGCCAATCACGCGGTCGTCAAAACGGGCGCCCACGGCCAGCAAAACATCGCAGTTTTGCATGGCATTGTTGGCCTCCAGCGTGCCGTGCATGCCCAGCATGCCCAAGAAACGCCGGTCAGTCGCCGGAAACGCCCCCAAACCCATCAAGGTGTTGGTGACCGGGAAATTGAGCATGTCCACCAAAGCACGCAACTCGGGGCTGGCGTTGCTCAGCAGCACACCACCACCGGTGTAGATGTAGGGGCGCTTGGCCGACATCAACAGCTGCATGGCCTTGCGAATCTGGCCGCCGTGGCCTTTGCGCACCGGGTTGTACGAGCGCATCTCGACTTTATCGGGATAGCCGGTGTACAGCGTTTTGTTGAACGACACGTCCTTGGGCACATCCACCACCACCGGGCCGGGACGGCCAGTGCGGGCAATGTGGAAGGCTTTTTTCATGACCTCGGCCATGTCCCCTGCGTCTTTGACCAAGAAGTTGTGCTTGACGATGGGTCGCGTAATGCCCACGGTGTCGCACTCCTGGAAGGCATCGAGGCCAATGGCCGCAGTGGGCACCTGACCACTGATGATGACCATGGGGATGCTGTCCATGTAGGCGGTCGCGATGCCGGTCACGGCATTGGTCAGGCCGGGGCCAGAAGTGACCAAAGCGACACCCACTTCGCCTGTGGCGCGGGCATAGCCGTCGGCGGCGTGCACGGCGGCTTGCTCGTGACGCACCAGAACGTGCTGGATGGTTTCTTGTTTGTAAAAAGCGTCGTAGATGTGGAGCACAGCCCCACCGGGGTAACCCCAGACAAACTCGACGTTTTCGGCCTGGAGCGCCTTGACCAGAATTTCGGCCCCACGCAGTTCTTGACCAGAAGAAGCGACGGACGCAGCGGATGCCATTTCGGCTTTATTGATTTCCATATATTCAACCTTTGTGAATTTCTCTAACGAAAAACCTTGGGTGCCCCTTGGCACAACTCTTGTGAAGTGGCTTTGGGACTTGAGACCACAGACATGGGCACCAAACTGTAAAAGTGCCGGACGGTGATCCGTTTGCTTTTTTTCAATTGCAACCCGTTATTATCGCACCGTTGCTGCTGGGCCTTTGAAGATAGATGTTTCATCACCGTCCAAGTGACATAATCAACCACCAAAATCCGCACGGTTAGGTTCCCACACCCAACTGTCGCTCATACAGGACACAGCCCGCCGCTGGACGCACCTTGGCCTCGGACACCGACATTTCTGACTTCCTCAAAAGCGTGGAGAAAAAAGCCTTCAAACGGGCTTTCTACCACGTGGGTGACGAGGAAGGGGCGCTGGACATCGTGCAAGACAGCATGATCAAGCTGTGCACCCACTACGCCGACAAACCGGCCCAAGAACTGCCGCTGTTGTTCCAACGGATTTTGTCCAACACCGTGCTCGACTGGTTTCGCCGTCGCAAAACACGAAACGCCCTGTTTTCCAACCTGGATGATTTTGACCACCGCGATGACCTGGGCGACTTTGACTTGCTCGAAGTCACCACGGGCGACGCCGATGCCCCCGCCAGCCAAAGCGCCGAGCAGTGGCTTGGGCGGGTACAAACCTTGGAACACATTGAAAAAGCCATCATGACCTTGCCCGCACGTCAACGAGAAGCCTTCTTGCTGCGTTATTGGGAGGAGCTGGACGTGGCTGAAACCGCCGCCGTGATGGGCTGCTCAGAAGGCAGCGTCAAGACCCATTGTTCCCGCGCCATCCAGTCCTTGAGTAAAACCTTGGCCCTCCAAGGCATGAATCCATGAAAAATTCCCAGACATCCGCCACTGCCACCACCGCCGACATGGACCTTTGGGGTCAGACCTTGGCCGCGCAATTGAACGTGCCCGCACAGAATGTGGGACACGACATCGGCGAGAGACTGCGTGTGGCACGCCAAACGGCCTTGAAGTCCCGACCCATGCCGCAACGTCTGATGCGCCACAGCCTTGCCGTCCAAGCCAACGGCACCCTCAACGGGCTGCCCGACGAGGGCCTTAACCTTTGGCGCATCTTGGTCTCTGCTTTGCCTTTGTTGGCTTTGGTGTTGGGCCTGATGCTCATTCAGAGCTTGCAACGCGACTTGGCTGAGTCCGACATCGCCACCCTCGATTCCGCCCTGTTGCTCGACGAATTGCCACCCGTCGCCTACACCGACCCGGGTTTTGTGCAATTCATGAAAATTCAGCTCCACCACGACGCGCGAAATGACTGAAACCGGTTGGACATTTGGCCTGCATTGCAGGGCAGATCAGTTGGTCACTCCACCAGGCCAGCCACAGCCACGCCGCACCCTGGGCGTCCTTTTGCAGGGGGTCCTTTCGCTGATTTTGGTCATGCCCGTTTGGGCGCAAACCCCGCCCCCCCCTTCAGCATTGGCCCCTTCTGACACCCCCACTTCATTGCCCAGCTTGTCGGAAGCGGCCAGTGCTCATCCCGTCACCCAAGCCGACTCTGCATTTTCCGCAACACCAGCCCTCGGTCCCAGCTTGCAGCCCCCCTCGGCCGCCAGCGGTGCCTCCGGCTCGGACACGAGCGCTTGGCCATCGTTGAGCAAACGCCAACAACAAGCCCTCGCCCCTTTGGCTGAAAAATGGCAAGAAATGACGGCTCAGCAACGCCAAAAATGGCTGGCACTGTCCAGAAATTTTTTCCAACTCTCGGATGAGGAACAACAGACCCTTCACAGCCGCATGCGTGAATGGGCGGCGCTCAGCCCTCGCCAGCGCAGCCAGGCGCGTTTCCATTTCAACACGATGCAATCCCTGTCTGCACAGGACAAACGTGCTCAGTGGGAGGCTTACCAGGCTCTGTCTGAACAGGAAAAAAGCAAGCTGTCCTCCGGCCCCAAGCCCCCTGCCAAAAGCGTCGCCCGCAGCTTTGCGCCGCCCAGCACCCGCTTGGTCAGTCCCCCACTGTTGCCGGTCAACGCCACACGGGCGGTACAGCGGGTCGCGCCCTCCAAGCCAATTCACCCCAAAACCTTGCTGCCTCAGCCCTCTTGAGACTGACCGACCCGGCGCCCGTTGGGCTTTGGGCCACAATCACCCCCACCAGCCTGAGCGCTCAAGTGCCCAACTTGTGACCTTACCGCCTTGAAAGTTTCCGCACCTCAGCCCCACGCAATTTCATCTTCCAAATTCCATGGCCCCCATGACTCAGCGCGTGCCCGACTCCCCGACGCCCCCAGCATCCCTGCCCGCCGATACCGACCCACTGACTGCCCCATCACTCAAACGCCGCATGGCTTGCTGGCTGTATGAGGGCATGTTGCTTTTTGGCGTCGTGTTCATTGCGGGCTATCTGTTCAGCAGCCTGAGTCAAACCCGCCACGCCCTGGACAACCGTCCCGGCCTGCAGGCATTCCTGTTTTTGATTTTGGGCATTTACTTCACCTGGTTTTGGCACCGAGGCCAGACCCTGGCCATGAAAACCTGGCACATCCGCGTGGTCTCGGCCACTGGGCAACCCTTGAGCCAGCGCCGCGCCTTGTTGCGCTATGTGCTGAGCTGGCTCTGGTTTTTACCCCCCCTCTTGCTGACCTTGCCCTTTGGCCTGTCCGCCGCCGCAGTCGGCTGGCTGACCGTGGGCTGGGTCCTGGTCTGGGCCTTGCTCAGCCGTTTTCATGCCCAAAAACAGTTTTGGCACGACGTCTGGGCCGGTACCCGCCTCATCACCTCGCGCTGAAACCCCTGAATTCACCCACCATGTCGACCACGGACTCCACCTTTGACGGGCCTGCACCTGCTTTCTCCATCTGCGTCTATTGCGGCTCCAAACCCGGCAACTCACCTGAATTCGCGCAAATCGCCGTCCAAGTGGGCACCTGGATCGGTGCGCACGGCGGCCAATTGGTCTATGGCGGTGGTCGCAATGGCCTGATGGGCCTGGTGGCAGAGGCCACACTGGCTGCAGGCGGCACCGTGGTCGGCATCATCCCCACTGCGCTGGTGGAAAAAGAATGGGCGCACCACGGCTGCACCGAGCTGCATGTGGTGGACACCATGCACGAGCGCAAACGCCTGATGGCCGAAAAAGCCGACGCGTTTTTGGCCTTGCCCGGAGGCATTGGCACCTTCGAGGAGCTGTTTGAAGTCTGGACCTGGCGCCAGCTGGGATACCACGACAAACCCGTGGGCATCTTGAACAGCCTAGGTTACTACGACACCCTGATGGCCTTCATTGGCCAAGTGGTGAAAGAGGGCTTCATGGCCGACTGGCAAACCGGTCTGGTCCGCGTTGGGACCGCGCCCGAGGTCTTGCTGCAGGCCTTGGTGGAAGCGGCGGGATTTGCACCAGCCGCCAAAACCGAACTGCTTTGAATGGGGTGAACGACGGGTCTGAATGAGCAAGCCCGCGCGGGATCAAATGGCGGTTTCGTCCTGCTCACCCGTGCGGATGCGCACCACGCGCTCCACCGAGGTGACAAAAATCTTGCCGTCACCGATCTTGCCGGTGCGAGCCGCCTTGATGATGGCGTCCACGCAGCTGTCCACATCGTCGTTCTTCACCACCACCTCGACCTTGACCTTGGGCAAAAAGTCGACCACGTATTCGGCGCCACGGTACAACTCGGTGTGGCCTTTTTGGCGGCCAAAACCCTTGACTTCGGTCACTGTCAGACCCGTCACGCCGCATTCGGCCAAGGCTTCGCGCACTTCTTCCAGTTTGAAAGGCTTGATGACGGCGGTGATCTGTTTCATGGGGGAAATCCTCAAAAAATGGTGTTGGCCCGAATTCAGGCGCGGAATTTGTTGGTCATAGGATAACGCCAATCCTTGCCAAAACTGCGGTGCGTCACGCGAATGCCCACAGGCGACTGGCGGCGTTTGTACTCGTTGAGCTTGATCAGGCGTGTGACTTTTTCCACATCGGCCCGCTCAAAACCATCGGCCATCAGCGCTTCCACACCCTCGTCGTTTTCCATGTAGCGCTGGATGATCGCGTCCAGCACCTCATAGGCTGGCAGGCTGTCTTGGTCTTTTTGGTCGGGGCGCAACTCGGCGCTGGGCGGACGGGTGATGATGCGCTCGGGAATCGGTTGGCTGCCCGTGCCATACGGGTCATGAAGGTTGCGCCAACGGGCCAGGTCAAACACACGGGTCTTGACCACGTCCTTGATGACCGCAAAACCGCCCGCCATGTCGCCATACAAGGTGCAATAACCCGTGGCCATCTCGCTCTTGTTGCCGGTGGTCAGCACAATCGCCCCGGTCTTGTTGGACAGCGCCATGAGCAAGGTGCCGCGAATGCGGGCCTGAATGTTTTCTTCGGTCGTGTCTTCTTTCAGGCCCTCGAACTGCGCCGACAGCGCCTGCTTGAAGCCATCGAACAGCGATGCAATCGAAATCTCGTCGTAGCGCACATTCAGGCGCTTGACCATGTCGCGCGAATCGATCCAGCTGATGTCGGCCGTGTAGGGCGAAGGCATCATCACGGCGTGGATCTTGTCGGCTCCGATCGCGTCCACCGCAATCGCCAGCACCAGCGCCGAATCGATGCCGCCCGACAAGCCCAAAATCGCGCCATTGAAACCGTTTTTGCCCAGGTAGTCGCGCACGCCCAGCACCAGCGCGTCCCACAGCTCGGCGTCAGCGCTGGCCATGGGCACCAAGGCCTCGGGGGCAGCGCTCAGGTTCACACCCTGCTGGCCAACCGACGCCTGCACTGCCAAGTCGGCTTCGCGAAAGCCCTCGGCCCGCGCCACCGTTTCGCCTTGGGCATTGAGCGCAAAGGAGCGCCCTTCAAAAATCACCTCGTCTTGGCCGCCGACCAGGTGGGCATAAATCAGGGGCAAACCGCTGTCGGCCACGCGCTCGCGCATGCGCTGCTCACGCTCCGGGCCTTTGCCGGCATGAAAAGGCGATGCGTTCAGCACGGCCAGCACCTGCGCCCCAGCGTCACGCGCCAAGCGGGCCGGCTCGTCGAACCAAGCGTCTTCACAAATGAGCAAACCCACTCGCACCCCCTCGACCTCAAACACACCCACCCCGTTGCCGGGCGTGAAGTAACGGCGCTCGTCAAACACCTGGTAGTTGGGCAGCTCGCGCTTGTCGTAAGCACAGACCACTTGCCCCTCGCACAGGACACTCGCGCGGTTGTGACGCCGCGTCACGGCCACGCTGCGGGTGCGCACGCCGCCGCCTTCGGGGTGGCCCACCACCACATGCAGGCCCTTTAACCCAGCCAGTTCGCGGGCCACCGTTTTCAGGGCATCATCACAGGCGTCAATGAAGGCCGGGCGCAGCAGCAGGTCTTCGGCCGCATAGCCGCAAATCGACAACTCGGGCGTGATCAACAGCCTGGCCCCTTGGGCATAAGCCGCAATGGCAGCGTCGATGATTTTGCGGGCGTTACCCGGCATGTCACCGACGACAAAGTTGAGCTGGGCCACACTAATTTGGAGAGTCATACAGGTGCTGGAAAATTTGAGCTTGAATTATGTCACCCGGGTGCAGGATGACCTGAGCGGCATCACGCCCGAAGCCTGGGACGGCTTGCTCGCCCAGCAAGATGCCCCATCGCCCTTCATGCGGCATGCCTATTTGTCGGCCATGCACGCCAGCGGCTCTGCCGTACCCGAGACGGGCTGGACACTGCAAGTGATCAGTTTGTGGCGCGACACCCCCACGGGCCACACACTGGCCGCAGCCTGCCCGCTCTACCTCAAGACCCATTCGCGCGGCGAGTATGTGTTCGACCACGCTTGGGCCGACGCTTACGAGCGCCATGGCCTCAACTATTACCCCAAAGCCCTGGTGGCCTCGCCCTTCACACCCGTGCCCGGCAGCCGATTGCTGGCCGAAAGTGATGCCTCTCGGCAAGCCCTGCTGGCCGCCTTGCTGGACATTTGCCAAACCAACAACATCCCCTCGCTGCACATCCTGTTTGGCAGTCCACAAGACTTGCAAGCCTGTGAGACGGCGGGTTTGCTCCAGCGCAGTCAGGTGCAATTCCATTGGCAAAACCAGGGTTGGCGCGACTTTGATGACTTTTTGGACAGCCTGAACCAGGAAAAGCGCAAAAAAATCCGGCAAGAGCGCCGCAAAGTGGCGGAAGCTGGCGTCAGCTTTCGCGCCGTGCGTGGCCCCGACATGACGGGCGATGACTGGGCCTTGCTGCTGCGCTGCTACCAGCAAACCTATTGGGAACACGGCAACGCGCCCTATTTGAAGCCGGAGTTTTTCGAGGCCATGCGGCGCGACATGGCCGCCAATTGGCTGCTGTTTGTGGCCGAACACGAGGCGCAGCCCATTGGCATCAGCCTGATCGGCCTACATCTGAACGCCGCAGGCCAGCCCGAAGTGGCTTATGGCCGCTACTGGGGGGCGCTGGCGCGGGTGGACTGCCTGCACTTTGAAGCCTGCTACTACCAGCCCATCGCGTGGTGCATTGCCAATGGCGTCAAGCGCTTTGAAGGCGGCGCCCAGGGTGAGCACAAAATGGCCCGCGCCCTGCTGCCCACCCCCACACACAGCGCCCACTGGTTGGCGCACCCGTCGTTTTCGGAGGCGGTGGCGCGGTATTTGGAGCGCGAAAAAGCGGGCATCGACAACTACATGGACGCCCTGCAGCAGCACTCGCCGCTGAAAAAACCCCAGTAAATTCCAAGAAAAAACGCCTGCGCGGCGCAAACCGGGCAGGCGTTTTGCGGATCCAGCGGCTTCACGCAGAAGCCGCCGGCCCAGACCCATCAGGCCTTGTTGTAATTGGCGATGCCGTCCATCAGCTCTTTGGCCGCAGATTCGACGCCTTCCCAACCTTTGACTTTGACCCACTTGCCTTTTTCCAGGTCTTTGTAGTGCTCAAAGAAGTGAGCGATCTGCTTGAGTTGCAACTCATGCACATCGGACAAGGCCTTGATGTTGGCGTAGATGGGCAAGATTTTTTCGGTGGGCACGGCCAAGATCTTGCCATCCATGCCGCCTTCGTCTTCCATCAACAAGATGCCAATGGCGCGGCACGACACCACCACGCCTGGGGGCAATGGGAATGGGGTCATCACCAACACGTCCACCGGGTCGCCGTCACCGGCAATCGTTTGGGGCACGTAGCCGTAGTTGGTGGGGTAGTGCATGGCGGTGCCCATGAAACGGTCCACAAACAAAGCGCCGGACTCTTTGTCCACTTCGTACTTCACAGGGTCGGAGTTCATCGGGATTTCGATGATCACGTTGAATGCGTCGGGGACTTTGCTGCCGGGGGTGACTTTGTTCAGGGACATGGTGTCTGCTTTTGAAAGTTGAGAAGAAACGAAAAATCCTAGGGATTAACCCCGATTTTACTTTCACAAGGCTTGCGAAAACAGGAACACAGGCTGAATCCGACCTTTCACCCCTGCCCCCCACTGCATCGGTGGGCGGGATGTCTCGCGCGTGATTTCCAAGCCAGCGCCACCACCGACAATGGTGGCATGCAACACAACTTCATCGCCAACCAATCCATCCCCGCCCTGGCAGGGCAAACCCTTGACGTCATCGATCCTTCGGACGGTCAGGTGTTCGATCAAATCCCGCGCAGCCAAGCGGCCGACATCGACCAAGCGGTGCAAGCTGCGCGGGCTGCTTTTAATGGCCCTTGGGGGCGGTTGACCGGGGTGGAACGCGGACGGCTGTTGATGGCGCTGTCGCGCAAAATGGCCGAACACGCGGGCGAACTGGCCGCCTTGGAGCAGCGCGATTGCGGCAAACCCACCAAACAGGCCGCCGCCGACGCGGTGGCCCTGGCGCGTTACTTTGAGTTTTATGCCGGTTCTTGCGACAAGTTGCATGGTGAGACCCTGCCCTACCAAAACGGCTACAGCGTCCTGACCTGGCGCGAGCCGCATGGCGTCACGGGCCATGTGATCCCCTGGAACTACCCCATGCAGATTTTTGGTCGCAGCGTGGGCGGCGCCTTGGCAGCGGGCAATGCCTGCGTGGTCAAACCCGCCGAAGACGCCTGCCTGAGCCTGATCCGAGTGGCCCAGTTGGCGGCCGAAGTCGGCTTTCCCGCCGGGGCCTTGAACATCGTCACGGGTTACGGCCACGAAGTGGGCGACGCGCTGGCCCGCCACCCGGGCATCGACCACATCAGCTTCACCGGCAGCCCTCGCGTGGGCACGCTCATCCAGCAAGTGGCGGCCGAGCGCCACTGCCCCGTGACGCTGGAGCTGGGCGGCAAGAGCCCCCAAATCATTTTTGACGACGCCGACTTGGATGCGGCCATTCCCGTGGTGGTCAATGCCATCGTGCAGAACTCGGGCCAGACCTGCAGCGCGGGCTCACGCGTGCTGATCCAGCAAGGCATTTACGAACCCCTGCTGGCCCGCTTGGGCGAAGCCTTTGGCCGCCTGCAAGTGGGCTCGGCCGCCATGAACCTGGACTTGGGGCCCCTGATCCGCGCCAGCCAGTTGGAGCGGGTCACCGGCTTTTTGGACCAGGCCCGCGCCGACGGCATCGCCACCGTGGCACAAGGCCAGATCGCTGCCGGTGTGCCTGCAGGTGGGTTTTACCAAGCCCCGGTGCTCTTGCGTGACGTGCCGGTGATGCACCGCTTGGCGCAAGAAGAGGTCTTTGGTCCGGTGCTGTCGGCCATGGCCTTCCAAGACGAAGACCACGCCGTCGAGTTGGCCAATGCCACCGACTTCGGTTTGGTGGCCGGTATCTGGACCCGTGATGGCGGTCGCCAATTTCGCATGGCCAAGCGCGTGCGCAGCGGCCAAGTGTTCATCAACAACTACGGCGCAGCGGGTGGGGTGGAGCTGCCCTTCGGTGGCGTCAAGTCATCGGGCTACGGCCGCGAAAAAGGCTTGGAAGCGCTGCTGGGCTTCACCACCCTCAAGACCGTGGCCATCGCACACGGCTGAGCACACGGCTGCCCGTGTGCCAACCAGCCGCCGGAGGGAGTCCTTGCCCGGGACTCCCGCTTGGGTTTGAGGGCACAATCGCCACCTATGTCTGAACGCGTCATTCCGCTGGTTGACCAGCGCCACCCCAGCTTGCCTTTGCCCACGCCACTGGCGGGCCAAGAGCTGAGCGCCTTGCCGCTGGACGGGCTGCGCCGCCCCTTGACCGATTTGCGCATCAGCGTGACCGACCGCTGCAACTTCCGCTGCAGCTACTGCATGCCCAAAGAAGTCTTTGACAAGGACTACACCTACCTGCCGCACAGCCATCTGCTGAGCTTCGAAGAAATCACCCGGATCGCCACCGTGTTTGTGGGCCGGGGTGTGCGCAAAATCCGACTGACGGGAGGTGAGCCTTTGCTGCGCAAGAACATCGAGATCCTGATCGAACAACTGGCCGCGCTTCGCACGCCCGACGGCCAGCCGCTGGACCTGACCCTGACCACCAACGGCTCGCTCTTGGCCCGCAAGGCCCAAAGCCTGAAAGCCGCAGGCTTGCAACGCGTCACCGTCAGCCTGGATGGGCTGGACGACACGGTCTTTCGCCAAATGAACGATGTGGACTTTCCGGTGGCCGATGTGCTGGCCGGGATTGAAGCCGCGAAAGCGGCGGGCCTGGGGCCGATCAAGGTGAACATGGTGGTCAAGCGCGGCACCAACGAACACGAAATCTTGCCCATGGCACGGCACTTCCGGGGCACGGGCATTGTGCTGCGCTTCATCGAATACATGGACGTGGGCGCAACCAACGGCTGGTGCATGGACGAGGTGCTGCCCAGCGCCGAGGTGATTCGACGCTTGCAAACCGAACTGCCGCTGGTGCAACTCGACCCGGCCGCGCCAGGCGAGACCGCCGAGCGCTGGGGCTATGCCAACGCCCAAGGCGAGCACGACCCAAGTTTGGGCGAGGTCGGTGTGATCAGCAGCGTGACCCAAGCGTTTTGCGGCGACTGCAACCGCGCCCGTTTGTCCACCGAAGGCCGTCTGTACCTGTGCCTGTTTGCCAGCCAGGGCTACGACCTGCGCCAGCTGCTGCGTGACCCGACGCAAAGCGACCACACGCTGGCACAGACGGTGGATGCCATTTGGCGCGGGCGGACTGACCAATACTCGGTGCAGCGCAGTCTGCGCGGCCCCGACACCGCCAGCGGCCCCGGCCGCCGGGTGGAAATGAGCTACATCGGAGGCTGAAGGCCATGAACCACCACACACCGGGCATCACCGGCCTCATCCTCGCAGGTGGGCGCGGCTCCCGCATGGGCGGCACCGACAAAGGTTTGCAAAACTTCCATGGTCTGCCCTTGGCTTTGCAAACCTTGATGCGCTTGCAGATCCAAAGCCTGCCGCTGCAAGAGGTGATGATCAACGCCAACCGCAACTTGGCAGCTTATGAATCACTGGGTGTGGCCGTCTGGCCTGACAGCATCGATGGTTTTGCCGGTCCTTTGGCAGGGTTTTTGACAGGTCTTGAGCGCTGCGAAACGCCGCTTTTGCTCACCGTGCCTTGCGACTCGCCGCTGTTTCCCCTCGATTTGGTGGAGCGTTTGGCGCAAGGCCTGCACGACCAAGACGCCGACCTGGCCATGGCCGCAGCCCCCGAAGCCGATGGCACGGTGCGCCCCCAACCGGTGTTTTGCTTGCTCAAGCTGGATTTGCTCGAAAGTCTGGTCAAGTTCACCCAAAGCGGCGGCCGCAAGATCGATGCTTGGACCGCTCAACACCGCTGCGCGATCGTGCCCTTTGACTTGCCGGGCGACAGCCCGCATGCTTTTTCAAACGCCAACACGCTGGCCGAGCTGCAGCAACTCGAATCCCTTTGAAACGTGCCGCACGGCAGCGCCGTGCCCCATCGCCATTGCCATGACTACCCCAGCCCTGTCCCTTGATCAGATCGCCGAACGCCTGCAAGGCTACGACCCACAGGCCTTGTCGGCCAGCCAGGTGAACGCGTTTTTGGCACAGTTGGTGCAACCCGTGCGCGAACAAGAAACCGTTCCGTTGATGCAGGCGCATGGCCGCATCTTGGCGCAAGACGTGGTCTCGCCCATCAGCGTGCCGCCACACGACAACTCGGCCATGGACGGCTTCGCCCTGCGCGGAGCTGAACTTTTGGCTGGACAAGCCAGCAACTTGAAAGTGGTGGGCACCGCCTTCGCGGGCGCGGCTTGGCAAGGCTCTGTGCAAGCGGGTGAGTGCGTGCGCATCATGACAGGGGCCATCATGCCCGCGGGTCTGGACACTGTGGCCCCGCAAGAGCTGGTGAAGCTGGACGGGGACACCGTTCACATCCCGCAAGGCTTGCTGCAAGCGGGCGACAACCGCCGCCTTTTGGGCGAAGACCTGATGGCCGGTCAGCCCGCCTTGCGTGCTGGGACGCGATTGGCCCCTGCTGCCTGCGGCCTGCTGGCCAGCTTGGGATTGCCCACCGTCAGCGTTTGGCGCCGCCCCAAAGTGGCTTACTTCTCCACCGGTGACGAGATTTTGAGCCTGGGTGAAGCGCCCCGCGAAGGCGCGGTGTACGACAGCAACCGCTACACCGTGGCGGGCCTGGTGCAGGCGCTGGGCTGCGAGCTGATCGACATGGGCGTGGTGCGCGACGAGCCTGCCGCACTGGAACAGGCTTTCAGACTTGCCGCCGCGCAAGCCGATGCCGTCATCACCAGCGGTGGTGTGAGCGTGGGCGAGGCAGACCACACCAAGGCCATGATGAAAAAGCTGGGCGATGTGGCGTTTTGGCGCATCGCCATGCGCCCGGGCCGCCCCATGGCGGTAGGCCGCATCACGCAAGGCGAGCGCTCGGCCGTTCTGTTTGGCCTGCCGGGCAACCCGGTGGCCGTCATGGTCACCTTTGCCGCCTTTGTGCGCCCTGCCCTGCAGCAACTCATGGGCTGGCAAGCGCCAGCTTTACCGCTGCTCAAAGCCAAAAGCACCGAAGCGCTTCGTAAAAAACCCGGCCGCACCGAATACCAGCGGGGCATCGTCAGCACCAATGCAGCGGGCCAATTGCAGGTCAGCATCACCGGCAATCAGGGCTCTGGTGTGCTCAGCTCTATGGTGCAGGCCAACGGCCTGATCGTGCTGGGCCACGCCCAAGGCAATGTGGCTGTGGGTGACGAGGTGGATGTGATGATGTTTGACGGGCACCTGTGAACACAGCCACCTGAACACCCATGAAAAAAGCGGCCAAGGCCGCTTTTTTCATGTCGAAGCCAAGATTTGGCTCAACAGCTTGGACTCAATGCGCCGCGTTGGCCGGAGGATCGTCGTGCGCCACCGCCTTGTTGGGTCCCGGCACCGACTTGCGGGCCAGCAGCGAATACATGGTCGGCACCACAAACACGGCCAGCACCGTGCCCAGGCTCATGCCGCCCACAATCACCCAGCCGATTTGGGTGCGGCTCTCAGCACCTGCGCCTGTGGCCAGAGCCAAGGGCACGGCACCCAGCACCATGGCGCCGGTGGTCATCAAGATGGGGCGCAAGCGTTGCGCAGATGCCTTGATCAAGGCCTCTTGCATGGCCATGCCCTCTTCGCGCAGCTGGTTGGTGAACTCCACGATCAAAATGCCGTGTTTGGTGATCAGGCCCACCAGCGTGATCAGACCGATTTGAGAGTACACGTTGAGTGATCCTCCCGTGAACTTGAGCGCCAAGAGCGCCCCGATCATGGACAGCGGCACCGACAACATGATCACAAAGGGATCGATGAAGCTCTCAAACTGGGCGGACAAGACCAAAAAGATGAACAACAGCGCCAACACAAAAACGATCACCAATGCACCTTGCGAGTTTTTGAACTCGCGTGAGGTGCCGTTCAGCTCCGTGGTGTAACCCGGCTTGAGCACCTTGGCCGCCGTCTCGTCCATGAATTTGATCGCCTCCCCCAATGAGTAATCGGGAGCCAGGTTGGCCGTGATGGACACCGAACGGCGTTGACCGAAGTGGTTCAACTCGCGCGGTGACACGCTCTCGCGCACCTTCACCAAGCTGGACAAAGGCACCATGGTGTCGTTGCGGCCCCGTACCTGGATCACGTCGATGTCGTCAGGCGTGTTGCGGGCCGAAGCCAGGGTTTGCACGATCACATCGTACTGCTCGGCATCGCGCTTGTAACGCGTCACCACACGGCCACCCAGCATGGTCTCGATGGTTCGGGCCACCACATCGATGCTCACGCCCAGCTCGGCGGCTTTGACGCGGTCCACTTCGATGCGCAGCTCGGGTTTATTCAGTCGCAGATCCACATCGGGCGACAGGATGCCCGGGTTCTTGGCCACCTCGTCCATCATCTGACGCGTCAGTTGGTTCAGGTTTTGGTAACTGTCCGAGGTCTGGATCACAAAGTTCAAGGGCCGCTCGCGAAAGCCTTGGCCCAAGGATGGCGGGGTGATCGGGAACGCGTTGACACCGGGCAGGCTGTTGAACTTGGCCCCCAGTTCACGCGCAATTTCCAGCGTGGTGCGTTTGCGTTCGTCCCAGTCCACCGCACGGTAAACCACCGAACCCTGGCCCACCGTGGGGTTGCCCATGTTGGCGAAAATTCGGTCGAATTCAGGATAAGCCTGCCCGAATTTTTCCAGTGAACGCGCATAGCGGTCGGTGTACTCCAGCGTTGACCCGTCGGGTGCATTGACGGTCGCCAAAATCGTGCCGCGGTCTTCCAGGGGCGCGAGTTCCTGCTTCATCGTCGGATAGATGAAGGCGATGCCTGCGCCAGAACCCACCATGACCATCACCACCACCCAACGGGCGCGGGTCAAGATCAAGGTCAACAGGCTTTCGTAACCGTTGGACAAAGCCGTGAGCCTGCGCTCCATGAAGCGGTCGAACCAGCTCGGGTTAGGGTTGTGGCGCAGCAGTTTGGCGCTCAGCATGGGCGCCAAGGTCAAGGCCACAAAGCCGGACACAATCACCGCACCGGCGAGCGCCAAGGCAAACTCGCCAAACAACTTGCCCGTGCGGCCCGGTGTGAAAGCCAAGGGGGCAAACACCGCAGCCAGGGTCAAGGTCATGGCGATGACAGCAAAACTGATCTCCCGCACACCCTTGATCGCCGCAGAAAATGGATCCAGCCCCTCTTCGATGTGCCGGTAAATGTTCTCCAACACCACAATGGCATCGTCCACCACCAAACCAATGGCCAGCACCAGCGCCAGCAAGGTCAGGGTGTTGATGGTGAAACCCGCCAAAGCCATCATGGCAAACGCGCCAATCAAACTGACCGGGATGGTGATGATCGGAATGATCGAGGCACGCAAGGTGCGCAGGAACACAAAAATCACCAGCGCCACCAAGACCACGGCTTCGACGATGGTCTGGAACACGTTCTTGATGGAGCGGTCAATGAACACCGAGTTGTCGTTGGCCACATCGATGGACATATCGCCTGGCAAATCGGCCTTCAAGCGGGGGATCATCTCGCGCACACCTTTGGAGAGCTCCAGCGGGTTGGCCGTGGCTTGACGGATCACGCCTGCCGAAATGGCGGGGCGACCATTGAGGCGCACCACACTGCGGTCGTTGGCAGCGTCCTCCTTGATCTGGGCCACATCGCGCAGCTTGACCGGAAAGCCATTGACACTGCGGATCACGATTTCACCAAACTGGCCCGGGCGGGTCAGATCGGTTTGCGAGGACACACTGAACTCGCGGTTGGTCGACTCGATCCGCCCCGCAGGCAACTCCAGATTGCTGCGTCGAATGGCGTCTTCCACGTCTTGCGGCGTGAGCTTGTAAGAGGACAAACGCGCATGGTCCAGCGACACGAGCATGGCGTATTTGCGCTCACCAAAAATGCGCACATCGGCCACACCGGTCACAGTTTGCAGGCGCGGCTTGACCACGCGGTTGACCAAGTCGTTGATCTGCAAAGCGTTGAGCGTGTCACTCGAGAAAGCCAGCCAAATCACCGGAAAGGCATCGGCCTCCACCTTGGCAATGACAGGCTCTTCGATGGCCTGGGGCAAGCGGTTGCGCACCCGCGACGTGCGGTCACGCACCTCGGCAGCGGCGGTGTCGGCGTCTTTTTCAAGGCGAAAACGCACCGTGATTTGCGACTGCTCGGCGCGGCTGATGGAGGTGATCACGTCCACCGCATCGATGCCCGCAATCGAGTCCTCCAGCGGCTTGGTGACTTGTGACTCGATCACCTCGGCCGACGCCCCCACATAGCGGGTGGTCACGGTGACGGTGGGCTCGTCAATCTTGGGGTACTCGCGCAGCGACAGGCTCTTGAAGCTCACCGCACCGATGAGCACGATCAGCATGGACATGACCACGGCCAATACCGGCCGCCGGATGGAAACTTCAGCGAGTTGCATCTGCGCCCCTCAGGCAAGGGTTCGGTCCAGCCATGGCGGCGTTCTTCGCTGCGGCCGCACCGGGCTTGCCTGCCGCAGCACCTTGGCGTGGTCCTGCAGCGCCTGGGCCTTGGGCCGCCGCGGCTGCGGGGCCTGCACCGGGTGCACCAGCGCCAGGACCACCTGCACCGGGACCACCTGCACTGGGCGAGCCACCTGCCGGTCTGCCACCGCCGGGCTGAGCCAAGTCCACCACTCGCACGGATGTGCCGTCTTTTTGCAAACGCTGGTGACCCGCCGTGACCACGGTGTCGCCTGCAGACAGGCCTTCCACGATCTCAACCTTGCCTGGCTGACGCAAACCCACTTTCACGGGCACCCGCTGAGAGATCAAGGCGTCCGGCTTGTCACCGGCCACCACCTTGACCACAAAGGTGCGCCCGCCTTGCGGAATGATCGCCTCCTCCGGGATGACCAAGGCGTTGTCACGCGAGCCGAAGACCGCGTTCACGCGGGCAAACATGCCTGGGCGCAATTGCTGTTGGCGGTTGTCAATGCAGCCGCGCACCCCCACCGAGCGGCCATTGGCCTCGATCAAGGGGTCCACCGCCTGAACAATGGCGGAGAAGGGGCGGCCTGGCAAGGCATCCACCGTCAGCTGGGCCTTTTGGCCAGCGCGGATCTTGGCCTGGAAACGTTCGGGCAAACGGAAGTCGAGCAAAACAGCATCAATGTCTTCGACGTTGACCATGTCGGCGCCGTCTTTGAGGTAATCGCCCACGTTGATTTGTTTGAGGCCGGTGATGCCATCAAAAGGCGCCAGCACCTGCAAGCGCTGCAGCGTGGCTTGGGCCAGCGACAACTTGGCGCGAGAGACCTCCAAGGCCGCTGCGCTCTCGTCCAGCGATCGCTGGCTGATGAAGTTTTGCGCCACCAGCTCCTGGTTGCGCTTGTGGTTGGCTTCGGCAATCGACAACTCGGCCCGTGCCTGGGCCAACTGAGCCTGCTGCAATTGGTCTTCGAACTGCACCATCAACTGGCCCTTGCGCACACGCTGGCCGTCGCTGAAAAGAATCTGTTTGACGCGCCCACCAATTTCCGGGCGCAGCATCACGCCTTGACGCGAGCGCAAACTGCCCACGGCCTGTGTCTCGTCCACCAGGGTCATGCTCTCGACCTTGGCGATCTCCACCGCAGTGGGTCGCCCGCCTGCACCCGCAGGACCGGCTCCAGATGCACCACTGGCGGCACCCGCTGGGGCAGCTGCAGGACCGCCTGAAGTGGGAGAAGTGGCTGAACTGGGGGCAGCGCCTCCCACGGGGGCCTTGTTTTGCCACCACCAAGCGGCGCCAGCGGCCACGGAAATGCCCACCAGGGCCAACACTGCGTATTTCTTCTTGTAAGCCATTCAGATTTCTCTCAGTTTGCATTCGCCAAGACTTCCGCAATGTAACAGTGCGCAAGCCATTTCCCCACCATCTGAAAGCCTTTACAGCAGACCCGAGCGCTGGCGCGGGGCTGGGCTCAGGCCACGGGCGTTAGGCCTGAACCACAGAGATCAGCGGCCCAGGGCCTTTTCTACGCCTTGGTTGGCCAGTGCATCGGCCCGCTCGTTGCCCGGATCGCCGTTGTGGCCCTTCACCCAACGCCAGTCGATCTGGTGTCCCGAAGAGGACACCACGCTGTCCAATTTTTGCCACAGATCGGCATTTTTGACCGGCTGCTTGGCCGCCGTGCGCCAGCCTCGGGCTTTCCAGCCGTGGATCCACTCGGTGATGCCTTTGCGCACATATTCGCTGTCCAAGTACAAGGTCACCTGGCAGGGGCGCTTGAGCGCCAACAGGCCCTCAATGACGGCGGTCATCTCCATGCGGTTGTTGGTGGTGTTCAACTCGCCGCCAAACAGTTCCTGAACGTGTTGGCCCGATTGCAGGCGAACGCCCCAGCCACCGGGGCCAGGGTTGCCCTTGCAGGCACCATCGGTGTGAATTTCAACGTGGGTCAAAAGCGTCTTTCTCGGCCGGAGGGTGGCCCATGAAGGTGTCGGAGCGGGCCACAGGCGCGGGCGCTGCAGCGGGCGATCGTACCTTGCGCCATTGACGTGCCGGTAGCCAGTGCCCCCCGGGCACACGTTTGGTCGCCATCAAGAGGTAAACACCTCCCAAAATCGGCCACCAGCGCTCACCCGCACGCGCCATCCAGTCCAGGCGCTGCAACCAGCGCTCGCTGGAGATGGCCGGGGTCCAGCCCCAAAAGCGGCTGACCTGAACTTCAAAACCCAGCAGCCGCAACCAATCGCGCAAGCGCCGGTAAGCAATCAGGTTCTGCGCCGAAGCCTCCCCGATGCGACGCGAACCACCGGGCTGCGACTGCAAGCCCCACAAACTCATGGGGTTCAGGCCGGTGATCAACAACTGGCCCTCCGGAATCAGCACCCGCTCGACCTCGCGCAAACAGGCGTGCGGATCGGCCGAGCGCTCCAGCGTGTGGGGCAAAACCACCAAGTCCAGACTGTCGGCCTGCCAGGGCCAAGCCCGGCTGTCCAGCCAGACATCGGGGCCGTTGGGTGCAGAGATTTCCGCGTTGAGGTGGGGTGACGGGCTCAAGTCTCGGGTGTCTGGGGCGCACAAGGCCTTGTGCATCTGAGGCCATTCGAACTCGGTGCCCGCTTGCCAGCGGTGGGGCATGCGGTTGCAGCGCAAGGCCTGGAGCTCGGGCCAGCCCAGCTGCACCGCGTGGTAGCCAAAGACATCGGCCAGCAACGCATCGGCCTGGGCTTGCTCCCAGGCCAACAAACCCGATGCCACCGGCTGACCCAGATGCGCCAACCAGGCGGGCGAAGAGTGCAGGCTTTCTATAATCGGATGCTCCATGAAACTCATTGCCCTGCCCGCTTTCGCAGACAACTATATTTGGTTGTTGCACACCGATCGCCACGCCCTTGTGGTGGACCCCGGCGACAGTGCGCCTGTGCTGGCCTGGATGCAGGCGCACCCCGATTTACAGCTGGACAAGATTCTAGTCACGCACCACCATGCCGATCACACGGGCGGCCTGGCCGAACTCGTGGCGCACACCGGAGCCCGAGTGATGGCGCCCGTCCTGGAACCAATGCCCGTGCCTTCACAAGGCCTTCAACAAGGCGACTGCTTGGATTGGCACGGGCTGACATTTCAGGTGCACGACGTCCCAGGCCACACCCTGGGCCACATCGCCTATTGGGCACAGCCCACGGGTCAGGACCCCCTGCTCTTTTGTGGTGACACCTTGTTTTCGGGCGGCTGCGGGCGTTTGTTTGAAGGCACCCCGGCGCAAATGCTGGACTCGCTGGACCGCTTGTCTGCCTTGCCCGGTGCCACGCGGGTGTGCTGCGCCCACGAGTACACCTTGTCGAACCTGAAATTTGCACGGGCCGTCGAGCCTGATAACGTGGAACTGCAAGCCTATTGGGCCCAGTGCACACAACTTCGCAGCCAAGCGCTGCCCACCTTGCCTGTGGCGCTGCACACCGAACGCGCCATCAACCCCTTTTTGCGAAGTCGCCTGCCCTCTGTGGCCACCCCCGTTCGCCAGCATGACCGCCTGGCCGTGGACGATGTGACCACCTTTGCAGCGCTGCGCCAATGGAAAAACGACTTCCGATGAACCTGAACCTCCTTGCCCCAGCCCGCCTCATTCGCCCCAGCTGGGTCTTGATGCTGGCCGCTGTGGTCTCTGGGTGTGCCACCTCGGTTCCCACCTCGCAGACCGCCTCGCTGCCGCCCATGGAGCGCCTGCCAGACGCGCCACCCCCGCCCAATGTGAGCTTGCCTGGGTCCGTCACGGCCCCTGTAGCACCTGCGGCGCCCATGGTGACCCCCATGAATACGGAGCTGCCCGTGGCACTCAAGCCCAACGCCACGATAGGCCTGCAAGAGCAAATCGACATCTGGGAGCGCATCCGCCGCGGCTTTGCCATGCCCGACCTGGACAACGACCTGGTGCGCAACCGCGAGCAGTGGTACGCCAGTCGGCCCGACTACATGCTGCGCATGACCGAGCGCTCACGCCCCTACCTGTTTCACATCGTCGAGGAACTGGAACGGCGCAAAATGCCCACCGAACTGGCCTTGCTGCCCTTCATCGAGTCGGCCTTCAACCCGCAAGCCGTGTCCAGCGCCAAAGCCGCAGGCATGTGGCAATTCATGCCCGCCACTGGCAAATATTTCGACCTGAAACAAAACCTGTTCAGGGATGAGCGCCGGGATGTGCTCGAGTCCACCCGTGCGGCACTCGATTACCTGCAAAAGCTCTACACCATGTTTGGCGACTGGCACCTGGCCTTGGCCGCCTACAACTGGGGCGAAGGCAGTGTGGGCCGGGCGCTGGCCCGCAACAAAGCACAAGGCTTGCCGCTGACCTACAGCAACCTGAGAATGCCCGACGAGACGCGCTTTTATGTCCCCAAGCTGCAGGCTGTCAAGAACATTGTGGCCCAGCCTGAGGCCTTCAACACCCAACTACCACTCATCCAGAACCACCCTTTCTTCAAGAGTGTGGCCATCGAACGGGACATCGACGTGGCCGTGGCCGCCAAGCTGGCCAACGTGAGCTTGGAAGATTTCAAGGCCCTGAACCCGGCGATGAACCGGCCCGTGATTTTGGCGGCAGGCACGCCGCAAATTCTGCTGCCTTGGGACAACGCCACGGTGTTCGAGAAAAACCTCCAAGCCCGCCCTGAGCGGCGTCTGTCAAGCTGGACAGCCTGGCAAGCACCACGCACCATGGGGGCCGAAGAAGTGGCCAAGCAAGTGGGCATGTCTGCGGAGCAATTGCGCAGCGTCAACGGCATTCCCGCCCGCATGCTGGTCAAGGCCGGCTCCACCCTCCTGGTGCAGCGCCAAGGCAAGCTGGACAACGATGTGACCGAGCACCTTGCCGACAACGCCCAGCTGCAACTGGCGCCTGAGGTGGTGTTGCGCAAAATCATGATCAAGGCCCGTGCGGGTGACACCCTCTCGCGCCTGGCTTCGCGCCACGGCGTGAGCGCCGCCAACGTGGCCGACTGGAACCGCCTCAAGCCCAATGCCGCCTTGACCAACGGTCAAACACTGGCCATTTACGTGCCCGCCAAGGCCTCTCGAGCTGCTGGCAAAACGTCGCCTAAACGGGCTGCGGTTCAAAAGGGCAAAGCACCCGCCAAGGCGGCTGCACGGGGCGCCAAGCCCGCAGCCAAACGCTGATCCGGCCGTGCCCTCTGGCGCATGGGGCGGCCAGACCGGCACCCTTTAAGACAACCTGCGCTGAGTAGACCTTTGCACAAAGGCATTGGTGAAGGTGCGCTCGAGCACCACGGGTTTGGGCCCGTTCGCACCGAAGAGCTTGGCATGCACCCGCCAAGCATGTGACACGTCTTCGCTGCGGACCAGGCCATCGACCGCGTAGGACTCGCGCAACTTTTCAAAAGCGCCCAAGTAAATCGCCCTGTCGCCCATCCAGTGGCTTGCGGGCACCGTGCGCAAAATATCGGTCAAACCTGCCGTTTGCAGCCACTTGAGGGCCTGCACCACACCATCGCTGAGCGCTTTCACCCGATCGGGGTGCTGCTGCAAGAAATCGGCGTGTGCAAACAAGCTGCTGCCGGGCACCGAGCCCCCCATCAACTGGCGGGTGCCTTGCAAAGTCCGGGCGTCACCCAACAGGCGAATCTCGTTCTTTTGCTCCAGCCCATGCATGACCGGGTCCGGGTTGCACAGGGCGTCGATGCTGCCGCTGCGCAACGCCTCCATCACACCCTGTGAGGAGCCCACCGGCACCAACACCACATCCTCCGCTGTCAAGCCTTGGCGCATCAGCCATTGGCAAGCCGTCCAATGGGTGGACGAATCCAAAGCCGAAATGCCCAGACGCATCCCCCGAATGTCTGCCCCTGTGCGCCAGACCATGCCACCGCGCGTGCTGCCGCCCAAACTGACCTGAGGCGTGCGGCTCATTTGTACAAAACTTTTGTAATAGAGGCCCTTCAGGTGCAGGCCAAACAAGTGCTCGTAAGCCCCGGCCACCACATCGGCTTGCCCTGAAAGGGCCAGGCTCACAGCCCGGGCCCCTGACTCCTGTGGCAACCACTCCAACTGCACACCCGCTTGGCGAAAAAACCCGAGCCGTTCGGCCAAGTTCAAAGGCAAGTGGTACAGGCTTTGGCTGGCGGCCAGTGCCAAACGCACACGCGGCAAGGTCCGCCCCGCATCCAAAGAGGGGGCAGCGCGTGCCTGCGTTGCGGCCAGCGACCCCACAGCGGCCAGCAACAGCGATCGGCGAGAAGCATGGGCTGAATGCACCCGTGTCACTCCAGTGAAAACGAACAGGCTTTCAGCTTAATCAGACGCCGCGCCCCGCGCATCGGGATTGATCCCGAGCGGGTTTTCACGTAATGGATTGCAGGTAATTGACAAGCCCCGAGCGAGCGATTTGAAGCCCAGAGGGCATCAGCGCCACCCTGTTGAGGGGGCGTTTTGAGTGGGTCAGCGGCGGTCGACCAAGGCGTGGGCGATGGTGCCCAAGTCGACGTATTCGAGCTCGCTGCCCGCAGGCACACCGCGGGCCAATCGCGTGACCCTCAGGCCTTGCTGGCGGATCATCTCCGAGATCACATGCGCCGTGGCTTCGCCCTCGGCAGTGAAGTTGGTGGCCAAGATCACCTCGGTCAGCACACCATCGCCCACCCTTTGTTTGAGTTTGGCCAAGCCAATGTCGTGCGGGCCGATGCCGTCGAGCGGGCTGAGCTTGCCCATGAGCACAAAATACAAGCCCCGGTAGGTGCCCGTGCGCTCGATGGCCGACTGGTCGGCCGGGGTTTCGATCACGCACAACTGGGTGCGGTCCCGAGAAGCGTCCAGACAGGTGTCACACAGCTCGGCCTCGGTGAAGGTGTGGCAACAGGCGCAATGGCGAATTTTTTGCACCGCATTGTCCAAAGCCGCGGCCAATTGCCGGGCCGTGGCCCGGTCGTTTTGCAGCAGCTGAAAAGCCATGCGCTGGGCCGACTTGATGCCCACCCCCGGCAAGCCCTTGAGGGCCTGCACCAAAGTGGCAAGGGCGTGGGTGTCGGCCATGCGTCGAATCTCAGAAAGGCAACTTCATGCCCGGTGGCAAACCTGCGGTCAGCTTCCCCATTTTTTGCTGCGAGACTTCTTCGGCCATGCGCACCGCGTCGTTGAAGGCTGCGGCCACCAGGTCTTCCAGCATGTCCTTGTCATCGGCCAGCAAGCTGGGGTCGATGGTCACGCGGCGCACGTTGTGCTTGCAAGTCATCAGCACCTTGACCATGCCGGAACCGGCTTGGCCCTCGACCTCCACAAATGCCAGCTCGTCCTGGGCTTTTTTCAGGTTGTCCTGCATGGCCTGGGCTTGCTTCATGAGGCCAGCGAGTTGTCCTTTGTTGAACATGGTGTTTCCTTTGAAATGAAGAGGGAAATGAGGAAAAAATCAAATCAGCTGGATGCTGCCGGGCACAATTTTGGCCCCAAAATCACGCACCATCGCCTGCACCAAGGGGTCGTTTTGAATGAGCTCTTGCGCGGCCAGCATTTTCTCGGCGGCTTTCACGGCCAGGCGTCGGGCTGGGCTGTCGCTCACCGGGCCGATCTCGATGTGCAGTTTCACATCGCCATGGCCCGCTGCCAGCAAAGCCGCTTGCAGCCGCTCCCGGCTGGCGGCGTGGTTCAGGGTTTCGCGCTCCACACGCAGCTGCCACTGCGCACCATCGCGCCCCAACAATTGCGACTGCAAAGCCAACTCTCGCACCAGTGCGGTGATGGTCTCTTGGTCCAACAGGCCTTGCACCACCGCCATCCAGACATCGCCTTCGGGGGTGGGCTGCACCGCAGCAGGGGCCGCCGCGCGGGGCATGTCCAAGCGCGACGAGGGTTCAGGCGCTTCACGCACGGGCAAAGCACGCAAGGCCGCAGGCGTTGGGGCCACCACTGCCGGGGCTGAAGTCAGACCGCCTTGATCGGCATAGTCGGTCGTGTCGGGCCAATCCTCCCAAGGCGGCGGCTCGTCGCTGGCCAGCGGTGCTGGCTGCGCAGCCGGGGGGGGTGAAATGGGTGTGACCTGGGGTGCAGCGGCGACGGGTGGCGGGCTGTCCAACACCACTGGGGCGGCCTTGGGCACTGTCAAGGGGGCAGATGCCGGGGCAGTGACCGGGGCGGTGAGTGGTTTATTCAGGGGCGCAGATTCTGGCGCTGGCTGGGGTGCAGCGAACACTTCGGCCCGGGGGCTGGCGCTGGCGCTTGGTGGGGAACTAGGGCTGCTCAGCGGGCTTTTTTTTTCCGCCGTTCCCGCTGGGGGCTTGAAGGCCAACAAGCGCAGCAACACCATGGTCAGCGCAGCGTACTCGTCCGGGGCCAGGCCCAACTCGGTGCGGCCATGCAGGCACAGGCTGTAGAGCAATTGGGTTTCTTCGGCGGGCATGGCTTGGGCCAGATCGGCCAAACCCTGGGTGTCGGGGTCTTCGCCGTCGTGCGCCATGCTGGGCACCATCTGCATCACCGCCATGCGCTGCAGCAGCATGGCCATGTCTTCGAGTGTGGCGGCGGCCGACACGCCTTGCAGCCGCAAAGCGTTGACTTGGTTCACCACGGTGGCCCCATCGCCTTCGGCCAGAGCCCGGATGAGTTGCAAGACATGGCTGCGGTCCACACTGCCCAGCATCTGGCGCACGCCCGCTTCTTGCAATTGGCCGTTGCCAAAGGCAATGGCCTGATCGGTCAGACTGAGCGCATCCCGCATCGAGCCGCGAGCGGCGCGGGCCAGCAGGCGCAAAGCCAGCGGCTCGGCGCTCAGCTGCTCAGCCGCCAAGACCTGGGTCAGGTGCTCAAACACGGTTTCGGGGGCCATGGGCCGCAGGTTGAACTGCAGGCAGCGCGAGAGCACCGTCACCGGCACCTTTTGCGGGTCGGTCGTGGCCAGCACGAACTTCAAATATTCTGGGGGCTCTTCCAGGGTCTTCAACATCGCGTTGAACGCAGTGTTGGTCAGCATGTGCACCTCGTCGATCATGAAGACCTTGAAGCGCCCCTGCACAGGTTTGTAAACCGCCTGCTCCAGCAGGCTTTGCACCTCGTCCACACCCCGGTTCGATGCGGCATCCAGCTCGGTGTAGTCCACAAAACGACCGGCGTCGATGTCGCGGCAAGCCTGGCACACGCCGCACGGCTCAGCGGTGATCCCGCCCAGCCCGTCCACGCCCTGGCAATTGAGCGACTTGGCCAAAATCCGCGACACCGTGGTCTTGCCCACGCCCCGGGTACCGGTGAACAGGTAGGCATGGTGCAGGCGCTGCTGCACCAAGGCATTGGTCAAGGCCTGCACCACATGCTCCTGCCCCACCATTTCGGTGAAATTGCGGGGGCGGTATTTGCGCGCGAGGACAAGGTAAGACATAGGAGCCGATTCTATCGGGCTGGCGGGGTGCTCTGGATCCACCCAGACCCAGCCAAGGTCATGCCCATGGCCCGCCAAGGCAAGCCCCCGAGGGGAAAGCTGTAAAAAACAGGCCAAGACAGAAAAGCCCCGCTGGCTCGCCTACAATCAACCCCGACGGGCCTTCCCGCATGGTGAAGCGGCCAACCGGGTCAGGTGGGGAACCAAGCAGCCCTAACTGTGAATCCAGTGCCGGGGTCAAGGCTCGTCACCTTCTTTCAGGCGGTGGCACATCGTGCCCCAGCATGCGCTGCCCCAGCCATTTCAAACCCTCACCCACATCCATGCGGCGGCTGCGTTGCTCGGCCACGGGGTGGCTTGCACCGGCTTGCAGGGGCGGGCCAATGTCAAACGAAAATACATAGTCAGGCTCTTGGC
This sequence comes from Limnohabitans sp. 63ED37-2, assembly GCF_001412535.1. GTDB lineage: Bacteria > Pseudomonadota > Gammaproteobacteria > Burkholderiales > Burkholderiaceae_C > Limnohabitans_A. The sequence continues at coordinate 2,121,464 of NZ_CP011774.1, forward strand.
CCATCCGTAGATCGGTCACCACCAGCTTGTCGCTGTTGCCTTGCACCTTAAAAAACCCGTCGGTGAACCGCGCCAGGCGCTGCAACTGCGGGTGGTCAGCGTTTTGCATGGCCAAGGTGCCTCCACGCTCGTGGGCTACAAAACGAATGGCGCGACCACCATCCATCAGGGCGTAAAAACCTTCGTGAAAGCGCTCGCCGTCAAGCGCCACCACGCGCCACACCAGGGTGCTCAGGGGCGCGGGCGTGACCAACAACTGCTGGCTGGGCAAGCCCTGGGCTTGCAGGGACTGACGCGCGTGCTGCGTCACCCCCCATTGCGCCAGTGCGCTCCAGGCCAAATACGCGGTGCTGAAAGCCAGTGCCCAGCCGTTGATGGCCAAGGCCCGGCCCACCGTTTTGACACGCAAGGCGGCCACCACACCCGCCAGCAAGGGCAGCGAGTACACCGGGTCGATGATGAACATGCTGCCCAAACCATAGGCCTCATCAGAAAACGGCTGGAACACCTGGGTGCCATAAATCGTCATCAAGTCCAGCAAGGGGTGGGTGACCAGCGCCAGCATCAGCGCCCACCACCATCGGCCATACAGCTGCGGCTGACGGTGGAGCCGGCTCACCGCCCAGGCCATAGGGAACGCAAAAAGCGTGAGCAAGAGCAAGGCGTGCGACTCGGCGCGGTGCCGGATCATGTTCAGAATCGGGTCGCCGTGGTCCAGCAGCACATCCAGGTCGGGCAGCAAGCCCGCCACACCACCCCAAAGAGCTGACTTCCACAGAGCGGTGCGACGCCCCATGAAGGCCACGCCAATCGAGGCGCCCAAAAGTACTTGTGTGACGGAATCCATGATTCGTTTTTATACTCAATGGCTTGACGAAGGACAGTACCTTAACGGTTTTTGCATACCCACAGCGTCCGCGGGCCGTTGGTCCGATAATTCAATCAACCTTCTTGCCCTGATTGCTGACTGCCATTTTCATGACCACCACCGCAACACTCACCACCGCCCCCACTCTGATGCCCTGGACCGACTCGCTCTACACGGGCGACGCCCGCATGGACGAAACGCACCAAGAGTTTGTGGACATGATCAACCAGATTCTGGCCACCCCCGAAGACCAGCAACTCCCGGTCTACAAGGCTTTTTTGGACCACACGGTCGAGCACTTTGCGCAAGAAGAGCGCTGGATGCTGGCCACCGGGTTTTCTGCAGACAACTGCCACGCCGAGCACCACGCCACGATTTTGGAGACCATGCGTGTGGTCGAAGCCCATTACCTAGACAGCGACCCCACCATCATCACCCGCATGGCCGAAGCGCTGGCCGAGTGGTTCCCGGGTCATGCCAACAGCATGGACGCAGGGCTGGCGGCACACCTCAAATCGGTGGGTTTTGACAGCGTGACCGAAACCCTGGCCGACCCTTCTGCCATCCAAAACGTGACCATGTCGGGCTGCGGCAGCGTCAGCTGCAGCTGAACACCCTCCCCTTTTAGCCCTCCAACCTGGGCAGGTTGGGAGGGACTGGGGAAAGATCACTCCACCGTGATTTTTTCGTCCTTGACGATCTTGGCCATCGCTGGAATTTCTGCTCGCATCCATTGGCCAAATTGGTCGGGTGTCATGCCCGAGGGCTCGGCGCCCAAGGCCGTCAAACGCTCTTTGATCTCTGGCAAGGCGGCAATGCGTTGAACCTCGGCATTCAGCTTGTCAACGACCGCCTTGGGGGTGCCTGCTGGGGCCAGAAGCCCTTGAAAACTGCCCGTCAAAAAGCCAGGCAAGCTCTCAGCCACGGTCGGCGTGCCGGGCATTTGCGCATTGCGTTGGTTGCTGGAGATCGCGATCAATTTGATCTTGCCCGCCTTGACGTGTGGATAGGTGGCCACCATGCCATTGAACATGACGTCCACTTGACCGCCGATCAAATCGGTGATGGCTTGAGCGCCACCTTTGTAGGGCACATAACCCCACTCTATGCCGTTGCGCTGCGCGTACATGACACCCGCCAAATGCGAAGCGCTGCCCATGCCTGCAGCCACGGCGTAATTGAGCTTGCCCTTTTGCGCCTTGGCGTAGGCCACCAATTCGGCAGGGGTGTTGGCGGGCACTTTGGTGCTCACGGCCAGCAAATGGGGTGAATAGGCCACCATGGCCACAGGGGCAAAGTCTTTCTCGACATTAAAAGGCAGCTTGAACAAAGCCGGGCTGATCACCAGATTGCCCACGTCCATCAGCACCAGGGTGTGGCCGTCAGCGGGTGATTTGGCCACCAGATCGGCACCCAAGTTGCCACTGGAGCCGGGACGGTTTTCGATCACCACGGGCTGGCCCCAGCTTTCGGTCATCTTCTGACCCACTATGCGGGCCAAGACATCGGAAGTGCCACCCGCTGGGAAGGGCACCACGATTTTGATCGGCTTGGTGGGGTAACTCGCCTGGGCCCAAGCCGGTACCGTGGGCGTCATCAGAACCGCTGCCAATGCAGCCAACAAAAAAGGCTTTTTCATCACAATCTCCGGTTTGTAAAAGATACACAGTCATCACGAAAACTCAACACTGCTTTGTGTCCAGCGACGCGCCTTCTCACTGAGCGACACACCCAAACCTGGCAAGGTTGGCACCAGCATGCGGCCGTCTTTGATCTGGATGCGTTCATTGAACAAGGGCTCCAGCCATTCAAAGTGCTCCACCCAGGGCTCGGTTTTGTAGGCTGCAGCCAAATGGATGTGCAGCTCCATCGCAAAGTGCGGGGCCAGCATGACACCAGCGTGTTCGGCCAACTGCGCAATCTTGAGGAAAGGGGTGATGCCGCCCACACGAGGGCCATCGGCCATCAGGAAATCGGCGGCGCGGTGGCGAATCAGGTCCCAGTGCTCTTGCACGCTGGTCAGCATCTCACCCGTGGCAATCGGGGTATCAAACTGCACAGCCAGCGCGGCATGGCCTTCATGGTCATAGGCGTCCAAAGGCTCTTCGATCCAGACCAAGTTCATCGGCTCCAAGCGGCGGCACATGCGCTGCGCGGTGGGGCGGTCCCATTGTTGGTTGGCGTCCACCATGATCGGAAAACGATCGCCCAGATGCTGTCGCACGGCGCTCACGCGTTCGATGTCTTTGTCGCAGTCGGGCTGACCCACTTTGAGCTTGATGCCACCAATGCCCTTGGCCACCGAGGCCGAAGCGTTGACCAAGAGCTGATCGAGTGGTGTGTGCAAAAAACCGCCCGATGTGTTGTAACAGCGCACGCTGTCGCGGTGCGTGCCCAGCAACTTGGCCAAAGACAAGCCTGCGCGTTTGGCTTTCAGGTCCCACAGCGCCACATCAAAAGCCCCGATGGCCTGTACTGAAAGGCCGCTGCGGCCAACCGAAGCACCCGCCCAGCACAGCTTGTCCCAGAGTTTGGCAATGTCGTTCGGGTCTTCGCCTATTAAGACCGGGGCGATTTCTTTGGCATGGGCAAACTGGCCGGGTCCTCCAGCGCGTTTGGAGTAACTGAAACCCACACCCTCAGCGCCATCCTTGGTTTTGATCTCGACAAACAGGATGGCGATTTCAGTCATCGGCTTTTGCCGGCCCGTCAGCACCTTGGCGTCGCTGATCGGCGTGGCCAGCGGCAAAGTGCAGGCAGAGACACGTACCCAAGATATGGCATCGGACATGGATCGGCTTTCTTACTGGGGTTTGATACCGGCGGTCTTGATCACACGGGTCCACTGGTCCAACTCGGATTTGACGAACTCGGTGTAAGGCTTGCTGCCTTGGGCGGGAATCACAAAGCCGGTCGAAGTCAGGCGTTGCTTGAAATTGGCCGACTGCATGGCTTGCGCCATGGCCGCCTCAAGCTTGTCCACGATGGGCTGGGGTGTGCCCTTAGCCACTGACAAGCCCGACCAGGACAGCGCTTCAAAACCCTTGTAACCGGATTCGGCCACGGTCGGTACATCCGGGTACAGGGCATTGCGCTCTTTGCTGGTCACGGCCAGTGCCCGCAGCTTGCCGGCTTTGACATGGGGCAGCGCCACATCCTGATTCAAAAAGACCATGGGCACGGTACCGGCCAGCAAATCATTCAGCATGGGGCCGCCGCCGCGGTAGGGAATGCCCGTCAGGAAAATGCCAGCCGTCTGCTTAAACAGCTCCATCGCCATGTGTCCAGAGGCAGCATGGGTGTAGCCGTAATCCAATTTGCCTGGATTCTTCTTGGCATGCTCCACCAACTCTTTCACCGTCTTGAACGGCAAAGAAGGATGAACCAACAGCACATTGGGGCCCGAATGCACTTGCGTGAGGTGAATGAAATCGGTCACCGAGTTGTACTTGATGTTGGGATCCAAGCCATGCGCCACAGCGTTCTGGCCCACGCCGGTCTGGATGATGGTGTAACCATCTGCAGGCATCTTGACGGCGCGATCGGTGCCGACAATGCCGCCTGCGCCACCAATGTTCTCGACGACCACGGGCTGTTTGAGGACTTTGGTCAGCTCCTCAGCCATCAAGCGGCCCATGACATCGCTGGTGCCGCCGGGTGGAAAGGCCACGATCAGTTTGATCGGTTTGTTGGGGTAATCCGCTTGGGCCAAGGCTTGACCTTGGCTGAGCAAGCCCAGACCAGCAAGGCCGATCGCGGTGAGCAGTTGGCGTTTTTTCATCATCTTTGTCTCCTGGTGTTGTCGTGTCAAAAAAGTCAATGGGTGCTTGGGTTTTCAGGTGATCGGAGCCGGATTGAAAAGCACCAGCGCGTTGTGCAGCTTCCAGTGCTCGGCCCAGGTTTTTTTGCCGCTGGCGGTTTCGAGCAGCATGCGAAACAGCGCCCAGCCCGCGTCTTCAATCGTCATCTCGCCATCGGCGATCTGACCCGCGTTGAAATCCATCAGGTCGTGCCAGCGGCGTGCCAAGTCACTGCGGGTCGCCACCTTGACCACTGGGCAGGCTTGCAGGCCATAGGGGGTGCCCCGGCCTGTGGTGAACACATGCACATTCATGCCAGCGGCCAGTTGCAAAGTGCCGCAGATGAAATCGCTGGCAGGCGTGGCCGCGAACACCAGGCCTTTTTGATCTGGCTTGAGCTTGTCGCCGGGGGCGAGCACGCTGGCAATGGCGCCGCTGCCACTCTTGATGATCGAGCCCATGGCTTTTTCGGCGATGTTGGATAAACCGCCCGCCTTGTTGCCCGGCGTGGTGTTGGCCGTGCGGTCCACGCGACCACGGTCAAGGTACTGGTCGTACCAGCCGAGTTCACGCACCACATCTTCGGCCACTGCATGTGTAGCTGAGCGGCTGGTCAGTTGCTCCACGGCGTCACGCACTTCGGTGTTTTCAGAAAACATCACCGTACCGCCCGAGCGCACGATCAGGTCAGCCATGTAGCCCACCGCTGGGTTGGCGGTCACGCCAGAAAACGCGTCGCTGCCACCACACTGAACCCCCACCACCAGCGCACTCGCGGGCACAGTCTGGCGCTTGCGAGCATTCAAGCGTTCCAAGTGGGGTTTGGCACCTTGCACGATGCTGTCGATCATGGACATGAAGCCGACGTGCTCATCGTCTTGCAGGCACACCAAGTCAGGGCCTTGCGCCTTGTCACGGCTATCGTGGATCGGGAAGCTGCCGGGTGGCAAGAGGCGCGAGGGTTGCAGCTTCTCGCAGCCCAGGCTCACCACCATGACCTCGCCGCCAAAATTAGGGTTCAGGCTGATGTTACGCAAGGTGCGGATAGGAATCTCGGCACCTGGCGCGTCAATGGCCACACCACAACCGTAACTGTGCTCCAGACCCACCACGCCGTCCACATTCGGGTAAAGCGGCAGCAACTCGCGCTCAATGCGATCCACTGCAATCTTGACCACACCCGCCACACATTGCACCGTGGTGGTGATGGCCAGCAGATTGCGCGTGCCGACCGAGCCATCGGCATTCACATAGCCTTCAAAGGTATGGCCCTCGAGCGGTAGCCAGGCAGGTGCTGGCCGGGTGGCCATGGGCAAACCTTGCAGCTCCCGTGCAGACGGAATGTCGAGCAAACGCTCATGCACCCAGCTGCCTGCTGCAATGGATTCGCGGGCGTAACCCACGGGCACGTTGTAGCGGAGCACGGCTTGACCCGCAGCGATGTCGGTCAAAGCCACCTTGTGGCCTTGCGGGACTTTGTCACGCAACACCAAACCGGTCGCAGGACCCTCGGGCATGACCGTGCCAGCAGGCAAGCCACCATCGTTGGCGATGATGGCCACGTTGTCATCCGGGTGCATGCGGATGGCCAGAGGGCGAATGGAAGTGTTCATGACCATCAAAGGGCTCAAAAGCGGGGCTGTTTGCCCGTGAAACTGGGGTCGTATTTGCGCATTTGACCCAAATCATCGCGGTTGCGGATGCCGCAATGCACGTAGTTGTGGTGCAAACGGGCCAGCGCTTCTGGATCGATGGTGACACCCAGGCCCGGTGTGCGTGGCACGCGCAGGCTGCCGTTTTCAAACTTCAGGCGTCCGCCCTGCACCACTTCGTCGTCTTGCCAGGGGTAATGGGTATCACAGGCGTAGGCCAAATGCGGCACCGAAGCAGCAAGGTGCGTCATCGCCGTCAGGCTGATGCCCAGGTGCGAGTTGGAGTGCATGGACAGGCCCATGTCAAAGGTCTGGCAAAGGCGCGAGAGCTGCTGCGTGGTGCGCAGGCCACCCCAATAGTGGTGGTCAGACAGCACAATCCGCACTGGGCAGCCCAGGCGCACGTTCTCAGCAAACTCTTTGTAGTCCGTCACTACCATGTTCGTGGCCAAGGGCACGTCACATTGCCGGGCAATCGCGGCCATGCCGTCCAGCCCAGGCGCAGGGTCTTCGTAATACTCCAGCACGCCGCGCAGCTGCTCGACCACCTTGAGGCTGGTGGCCACAGTCCAATTGGCATTGGGGTCGATCCGCAGGGGCGCACCCGGAAAAGCTTGGGCCAGTGCCAGCAGCGCCGCCACCTCCCGCTCAGGCGGCAAGGTGCCCGCTTTGAGCTTGATGCTTTTGAAGCCATATTGGGCAATCATGTGCCGAGCCTGGGCCACCATTTGTTCGGGGCTCAGGCCTTCGCCATAGGCATCAGCGCTGTAAGGCTTGTCAATGTGTTCGGCGTGTTTGAAAAACAGGTAAGCGCTGAAGGGCACGGTGTCTCGCGCAGCGCCGCCCAGCAAATCCACGATCGGGGCGCCAGCCAGTTGGCCTTGCAAATCGAGCATGGCCACCTCAAAAGCGCTGATGACCTTGGCCACGTTCTTAGACACATGGGTGCCGGGTGCCAAAGAAATTTGTTCGCCCAAAAACTCCGAAGCGTTTTGGCCAGGCGCCACCAGCGCGGCTACTCGGGTCTCCATGGTGTTGAGGTCCCAGGGCGAGAGGCCCCGTAATGCCGGTGCGGCTTTGGCCAGCACATCGAGCATGGACTGGTCGCCATAGGTCTCGTTGATGCCCACGCGCCCACAAGCGGTTTCGATCTCGATGATCGAGCGCAAAGCCCAAGGCTCGTGGATGCCCGCCGCATTGAGCAGCGGCGGATCACGGAACGCGATGGGTGTGATGCGGATATAGCGGATGGCCAGGGTCATCACAATCACTCACTTGAGGAAACTCGGCAGCCACAAAGTGAACGCAGGAACATAGGTGACCAAGAGCACGGCCACGGTCAATGCCCCATAAAAAGGCGCGATGGTGCGCATGACCTGCCCCACCGATATGCCCCCAATCGCGCAGCCGACAAATTGCACCGAGCCCACTGGTGGCGTGTTCAGGCCCAAGGCGCAGTTGATCAGCAGCATGATGCCGAACTGCATCGGATCCATGCCAAAGTGCATCGCAATGGGCATGAAAATCGGCGTGCAAATCAAGATGGTGGCGGCCATGTCGAGGAAGGTGCCCAAGATGAACAACAAGAGGTTGATCATCAAGAAAATGACCCAAGGCTCGGTGCTGATTTTTTGCATCAGCGCACCGGTCATCTGTGGCACCTCATACAAGGCCATGAAATAACCGAAGGCGTTGGAAATGCCAATCAAGAGCAGCACCACGCCGGTGGTTTTGCAAGCTTTGGCGCAAGCCTTGAGGAAATTCTGAAAGGTCAAGGTCCGGTAAACGATCACCGTCACAAACAAGGCCCAGGCCACAGCAATCGATGCCGACTCGGTGGCGGTGAAAGCACCCGACAAGATGCCCCCCAAAATGATGACCACCACAAACAGACCGGGCAATGCCGCGCCAAAGGCCTTGATCACTTCAAACCAGCCCGGAAAATTGCCGTGGACCGGGTAACCGCGGCGCACCGCCACCCAGTAAGCTGCGCCCAAATTGCACAGCGTCAAAATGATCGCAGGCACCAGCCCCGCCAAAATCAAGCCCAGCACACTCACCGAGGCCAGGCCCGAAGCGGCCAGCGTGAAGATGATCATGTTGTGCGAGGTGGGCATGATGGCCCCCACCAAAGATGCGTGCGTGGTCACATTCACCGCGTAGTCGGCGTCGTAACCCTCTTTTTTCATGAGCGGAATCATGACCGAGCCCATGGCCGAGACATCGGCCAAGGGCGATCCGGCCACGCCACCAAAAATGGTGCAACCGATCACGTTGCTCATACCCAAACCGCCACGCACATGGCCCACCAGGCTGTTGGCAAATCGCACAATGCGGTCGGCAATGCCACCGTAGAGCATCAACTCTCCGGCAAACACAAAAAATGGAATGGCGAGGAAGGAGAACACCTGCATGCCCCCGACCATCTTCTGAAACACCATGGCCACCGGCAAATCGGCGGCCATGATGGTGGCCACCGACGACAGGCCAATGGCAAAGGCCACGGGCACACCCAAAATCAAAAGGAGCGTGAAGCTCAGCGCAAGGACGGTGAGTTCCATGTTCAGTCCCAAACAGGCTTGACCACTTTGCCTTGCACCAGCGCAACAATGTGTTCAATCGAGAAAAGCAAAATCAAAGCACCCGCAATGATCACAGGCACATAGTCGATACCGTCGGGCACGGGAAGCATGGGCTTTTTCTCACCCCACTTGGCGCTGGCCCAGAGCCAGCCACCTTGCACCATCAAAAAGCCAAACAAGCCCACCGAGGCATGGATCAACACCTCGATGCGGTGTTGCCATTTTTCGGGCAACAAAACCACCAAAGACTCTAGACCAATGTGGCCCGCATCGCGCACCCCCACAGCCAGGCCAAAGGCAGTCACAAAGAGCACGATCAGCATGGCCAAGGCTTCGGCCCAAGTCGGTGTGTCGTTGAGCACGTAGCGACCGATGACCTGCCACTGCACACACAGGATCACGGCGATCAATCCGATCACGGCCAACACCAAACAGATCTTGGAGACGGTCGCACAAAACTTGGTGAACATGAAAAGCTCCAGCCCCCGGCTCTTCACCGGGGGCATCAGGAATGCCAATGACGCGTTTATTTGATGTCTTGGATCGTTTTGATCGCACGCTTCATGTCAGGCGTGGTCATGAACTTGTCGTAGACGGGGCCCATGACAGCCTGAAAGGAACGCTTGTCCACTTCCACGATCTCGGCACCTGCGGCCTTCACGTTGGCCAGCGACTTGCCTTCGGCTTCGTCCCAGGCCTTGCGCTGCACCGCCACCGACTCTTTGGCGGCCTGGCGAATCATGGCTTGCTCGTTGGCAGGCAACTTGTCCCACACCACTTTGGACATCACCAAAATCTCAGGCGCCATGGAGTGCTCGGTCTTGGAATAGACCTTGACGGCTTCCACGTGCTTAGCGGTGTCAAAAGACGGGATGTTGTTTTCTGCCGCGTCGATCAACCCTGTTTTGAGGCCGGTGTAAACCTCGCCATAAGGCATGGGCGTGGCGTTGGCACCCATGGCACTGACCAGCGCCACCCACAGGTCAGATTGCTGCACCCGAATTTTCATGCCCTTGGTGTCGGCCACGGTTTTGATGGGTTTTTTGGCATAAATGGAACGTGCGCCGCTGTCATAAAAAGCCAGACCCACAAAACCAACCGATTCGCAGCTTTTCAAGATTTCTGCGCCAACAGGGCCGTCCAGCGACTTGCGCATGTGGTCTACCGAGCGGAACAAGAAGGGCATGGTGGGCACCATGGTCATGGGGCAAACACCGTTCATGGGGGCCACGTTCACACGCACCAGATCCAGTGCACCAATCTTGACTTGGTCGATGGTTTCTTTTTCGGAGCCCAAAGCGCCTTTGTTGAACACCTTGATTTTGTGTTTGCCACCCGACAACTTCTCGAGGACGGTGCTCATGTGCTTGACCGCGACCACGGTGGGGTAGTCATCGGCGTTGTGGATGTCGGCCGAGCGGAATTCTGTGGCTTGAGCGGACAAGGCCAAAGCAGCAGCAAGGGCCATCAGGGATTTGTTCAGTTTCATGGCGTTGTCTCCTGGGTTTAATTGGTTGAAAAACACGTTACACACTGGCGGGAAAACGGGAAAAAACAGGCTCAGGCATTCCGCGCACGCCAGGCTGCAAGGCAATCACAGCACCACTTTGGCCACGCGTGGCGTCTTTGGTTTGTGCAGGAATGATGGAGGTCACCAACATCTGGTCCAGATCGGCGCCACCAAAGGCGCACATGGACGGCTTGGGCATGGGCACCGTGAGCGATTGCTGCCACTGACCCTGCGCATCGAAAGCGTGAATCTGCCCGGCGTCGTTGGCGCAGATCCAATAAAGCCCTTGCGCATCGACCGCCGCACCATCGGGTCGGCCAGGCCAGTCGTTCATGTCCACAAACAAACGGCGATTGCTCAAGTTGCCACTCGCGGCGTCCAGATCAAAGGCCCAAATTTTTTGCACCTTGGGGTGCGAATCCGACAAATACAAAGTGCCCCCATCGGGGCTGAGCCCCAAGCCATTGGGGGTGAGCAAGCCTGTGACGTGCGGCCCGGTCAGGCCCCGCTCGTCCAGGCAATACAAACCACCCAAGTCAGAAGCCAAAGACATGTCCATCACCATGGTGCCCACCCACAGACGGCCACTGGCGTCGCAACGCCCGTCGTTGAAGCGCATGCCAGGAGCCGGGTGTTGGATGTGGGCCAACCAAACGGTGCTCACCTGACCGTCTGGGTGCAAGGTCACACGAGCGATGCCGGTTTCCATGGCGGCGATCAATTGACCCTGAACTGGTGTGAGAGCGATGCAGCCCACGCGCTCGGGCATCCGCCAAGACTGCACAGCCTCAGCCTGGCCCGGGACGGTGCTGCGAACGTAGCCGCCTTCGATGTCCACCCACCACAAACGCTGGGCACGAACATCCCACACAGGGGATTCGCCCACACGGTCAGCTGTGTCTGCGATGGTTTGGTATGCGTTCATGAAAAAGTGGCCATGGTCTGCGGTGTTCTGCTACATTCGCCTCAATGACTTGATGTGATCAGTTGTCGTACAAGTTGATTGTGAGAGCCCTCCATCCAAACTGGAATGCGTATTTACCCGATGAACACCCCACAAGCCGACCCAGAAAAGCGCAAATCACGCAGCCTGACCTATGAATTGGTGGATCAGCTGAGCACCGAAATCCAGAACGGCACCCTGAGCAGCGGCCAGAAATTGCCCACCGAAGCAGCCATCATGGAACGTTTTGGCGTGAGCCGCACGGTGGTGCGTGAAGCGATTTCCAAACTCCAAGCGGCCGGGCTGGTCGAGACGCGCCACGGCATCGGCACTTTTGTGCTGGCGCAATCGGAGTCCCCGTCTTTCCGCATCAACCCCAGCCAACTGAGCACCCTGCACGATGTGATTGCCCTGCTGGAGTTGCGCATCAGCATCGAAACCGAAGCTGCAGCCTTGGCCGCGGTAAGGCGCACCGACGCCAATTTGCGGGTCATGCAAGAGGCCATGAGCGCCTTCTCCAGCGCCATCGAAGAAGGCCGTGACGCCATCGCCGCAGACTTTCAGTTCCACCACGAAATCGCCCGTGCCACCCAAAACAACCACTTCGCCGACATGATGAATTCGCTGGGATCGCAATCCATCCCGCGTGCACGGCTGCAGACCTCACCCGCCATCGATGCCACCCGATTGGCTTATTTGCGGCGCGTGCACCAGGAGCACGAAAGCATCCTGAACGCGATTACCGCGCAAGACGCCGAATCGGCCCGCGCAGCCATGCGCACCCACCTGTCCAACAGCCGCGACCGGCACAAAAAAGGCGCTTCCAGCCACCACTAAGGACACCGCCAAGGGTTAACACGCATCACACAATGTGGGTTTGAGTTGTACGATGTCTGTCAAATAAACAAGCAATCCCTCCATGTCCCAGTCTTCCTCCACCCCTGTCGTCACCCGCATGCAGGTGATCCCTGTGGCAGGCCACGACGGCATGCTGCTCAACTTGAGCGGCGCTCACGGCCCCTTCTTCACCCGTAACATCGTCATCCTGACCGACTCGTCTGGCCATACTGGCTTGGGCGAAGTTCCCGGAGGCGAAAAAATTCGCCAGACGCTGGAAGACGCCCGCCCGCTGATTGAGGGCCTGCCCATTGGCAATTACAAGCAAGTGCTGAACGCCATGCGCCAGCAGTTTGCCGACCGCGACAGCGGCGGCCGGGGCAACCAGACTTTTGACCTGCGCACCACCATCCACGCCGTCACCGCCGTCGAGTCGGCTTTGCTGGATTTGCTGGGCCAGCACCTGAACGTGCCTGTATGTGCCCTGCTCGGCGATGGGCAGCAACGCAGCCGTGTGCAAATGCTGGGCTATCTGTTTTATGTGGGCGACCGCCAGCAAACCGATCTGGCTTACAGAAGCGAGCCCGACCAAGCCGACGACTGGTTGCGCCTTCGCCACGAAAAAGCCATGACGGCCGAGGCCGTGGTGCGCTTGGCCGAAGCCGCGCAAGAGCGCTACGGCTTTCAAGACTTCAAACTCAAGGGCGGCGTGCTGCGCGGCGAGGAAGAAGTCGAAGCCATCGTGGCGCTGCATGAGCGCTTCCCCAAAGCCCGCATCACGCTCGACCCCAATGGCGGCTGGCTGCTCAAAGACGCGATTCGCTTACTGCGTGACCACCGCAGCACCATGGCTTATGCCGAAGACCCCTGCGGCGCAGAAGGCGTGTTCTCGGGCCGCGAGGTCATGGCCGAATTCCGCCGTGCCACGGGCTTGCTGACGGCCACCAACATGGTGGCCACCGACTGGCGCGAAATGGCCCACAGCATCCAGCTGCAGTCGGTCGACATCCCGCTGGCCGACCCGCATTTCTGGACACTGCAAGGCTCGGTGCGTGTGGCGCAGCTGTGCCAGATGTATGACCTGACCTGGGGCTCGCACTCCAACAACCATTTCGACATTTCGCTCGCCATGTTCACCCAATGCGCAGCCGCCGCACCCGGCAAAGTCACCGCCATCGACACCCACTGGATCTGGCAAGACGGCCAGTTCCTCACCAAAGACCCGCTGCAAATCAAAGACGGCTATGTCGATGTGCCCGCGAAACCTGGATTGGGCATCGAGGTGGACATGGACGCAGTCATGCAAGCCAACCAGCTTTACCAACAACACGGCCTGGGCGCTCGCGATGACGCCATCGCGATGCAATACCTGATCCCCGGTTGGAAATTCAACAACAAAATGCCTTGCATGGTGCGCTGACCACCCGGGCCATTCTCATCAAAGGAAACACCATGAAACTCGGATTCATTGGCTTGGGCATCATGGGCGTGCCCATGGCCGGGCACCTGCTCGCTGGCGGCCACGAAGTCTTTGCTTTTTCGCGCAGCGGCGTGCCTGCTGCCGTGCTCGAACAAGGCGCCAAAGCCTGCGCCAGCCCTGCCGAAGTCGCACAAAAAGCCGACATCATTTTCACCATGGTGCCCGACACCCCGCATGTGGAAGACGTGCTGTTTGGCGAGCAGGGTGTGGCCAAAGGCTTGAGCGCTGGCAAAACGGTGGTGGACATGAGCTCCATCTCACCCATCGCCACCAAGGCCTTCGCAGCCAAGATCAACGCCCTGGGTTGTGACTATCTGGATGCTCCAGTGTCTGGCGGCGAAGTGGGCGCCAAAGCGGCCAGCCTGACCATCATGGTCGGCGGCTCTGAAGCCACCTTCAACAAGGTGCAGCCGCTGTTTGCGCTGATGGGCAAGAACATCACCCTGATCGGTGACAACGGCAGCGGCCAGACCTGCAAAGTGGCCAACCAAATCATCGTGGCGCTCAACATCGAGGCCGTGGGCGAAGCCCTGCTCTTCGCGGCCAAAGCCGGTGCCGACCCGGCCAAAGTGCGCCAAGCCCTGATGGGGGGCTTGGCCACCAGCCGCATTCTGGAGTTGCATGGCGAGCGCATGATCAAGCGCACCTTCAACCCGGGCTTCCGTATCGAGTTGCACCAGAAAGACCTGAACCTGGCGCTGGAAGGCGCCAAGGCCATGGGCCTGAGCCTGCCCAACACGGCCAACGCTCAGCAACTGATGAACACCTGCGTGGCGCATGGCGGCGCAGCATGGGACCACTCCGGCATCGTCCGTGCACTCGAGATCGCGGCCAATTTCCAGGTTGCAGGCAACTGAACTTTTTCCATTCCCCAAAAAGAGAAAAACACCATGGACATGCCCATCAATCATTTCAAACACGCCATCCAATCCGGCCAAAAGCAAATTGGTCTGTGGTCGCACCTGTGCAGCAACATCAGCACCGAAATTTTGGCGCATTGCAACTTTGACTGGCTGCTGCTGGACATGGAGCACTCACCCAACGACCTGACGGAAATCGTGGCGCAGTTGCAAGCCATGAAGGGCAGCCCCACCACGCCCATCGTGCGCCCACCGTGGAACGACATGGTGACCTTCAAACGCTTGCTTGATGTCGGCGTGCAAACCCTGTTGGTGCCCTACATCCAGACCGAAGAAGAAGCCCAACAAGCCGTGTCCTACACCCGTTACCCACCGCACGGTGTGCGCGGTTATGCGGGTGCACCCCGCGCCAGCCACTATGGCCGGGTGAAGGGCTATGCCCAACACAGCAGCGAAGAAATTTGCGTGCTGCTTCAGGTCGAAACTGTGCAAGGCCTGCAAAACATCGAAGCCATCGCCAACGTGGACGGCGTGGACGGTGTGTTCATCGGCCCCGGCGACTTGTCGGCAGCGCTCGGCCACCTGGGCAACCCGAAACACCCGGATGTGCTGAAAGTCATCGACGAGTCGATTGCCCGCATCAAGGCCTGCGGCAAAGCGGCGGGCATCTTGACCGGCGACGAAACCTTGGCCAAACACTATGTGGACCAAGGCTGCCTGTTTGTGGCCGTGGGTGCCGATCAAAACGTACTGCGCGACAGCGCCACGGCCTTGGCTGGCCGTTTCAAATCCTGAACAGAACACAAGACATGCTGAATACCCCCGCCTCGACCATCCGATTCCCCCGCTTGCTGCTCACAGGCGCGGGCGGCAACCTGGGGCAAGTTTTGCGGCCTCGGCTCAAAGCCTATTGCGACGTGCTGCGCGTCAGCCACCGTCGCGAACTGGAACCTGCAACAGCCGGAGAGGAAGTCCAACTCGCCTCCTTGGAAGACAAGGACCAGATGATGGCATTGCTCGACGGCGTGAACGCCGTGGTGCACATGGGCGGCGTCTCGATCGAACAGCCTTGGGACCCGATTTTGGCGGGCAACATTGTGGGCATGGTCAACCTGTACGAAGCCGCACGCCTGAAGGGTGTTCAGCGCATCGTGTTTGCCAGCTCCAACCATGTGACGGGTTTTTACCGCCAAGACGAAGTCGTCAACACCCGCATGCCGCCCAAACCCGACGGGTTTTATGGCCTGTCCAAAGCCTTTGGCGAAGACCTGGCTCAGCTGTACTGGGACCGCTGGGGCATCGAAACGGTGAGCCTGCGCATTGGCTCCTCTTTCACCGAACCCAAGGACCGCCGCATGCTGGCCACCTACCTCAGCTACGACGACTTGGAACGCCTGGTGGTGGCCGCCCTCACCGCCCCCATCGTCGGCCACAGCATCATCTACGGCATGTCGGACAACCAGACCACTTGGTGGGACAACACCCACGCCAAACACATCGGTTACCGGCCGCAGGATTCGTCTGACGTCTTTCGTCCCGCCGTCGAAGCCCGCCAGCAAACCATCGACAAGAATGATCCAGCTGCCATTTACCAAGGCGGCGCCTTCGTCAAAGCCACGCCACACGGTTAAGCACACGCCCCCCAAGCCTGATCTGGGGAGCATTTACCCAGCAGCCCCACAATAAATTTCAAAGGGGCTGTCCCAAGTTTCACAGCGACCGGCAAGGCCTGCGGCTACGATGGGCGACTTTCAAAAATCGCTCTACCCCCAGCAGGAGACCCCCATGCCCGTGATCACCAACATCGAAGACCTGCGCGTTCTGGCCGAAAAGCGCGTGCCGCGCATGTTTTATGACTACGCCGACAGCGGCTCCTGGACCGAGGGCACCTACCGCGCCAACGAGACGGACTTCCACAAGATCAAGCTGCGCCAGCGCGTGGCGGTGAACATGGAAAACCGCACGACTGCCACCAAGATGGTCGGCATCGACACCAAAATGCCCGTGTGCATCGCCCCCGTGGGCCTGACGGGCATGCAGCACGCCGACGGCGAAATGCACGCCGCCATGGCCGCCAAGAAGTTCGGCATCCCCTTCACCCTGTCGACCATGAGCATCTGCTCGATTGAAGACATCGCGGCCCACACCCAAGCGCCGTTCTGGTTTCAGCTTTACATGATGCGCGACCGCGAAGCCATGGCCCGCATGATCGACCGCTGCAAAGCTGCCAATGTGAGCGCCATGGTGCTCACACTCGACCTGCAGGTGATCGGCCAGCGCCACAAAGACCTCAAAAACGGCCTGACCGCGCCCCCCCGCCCCACCATCGCCAACATCATCAACCTGATGACCAAACCACGCTGGTGCCTGGGCATGGCCGGGACCAAACGCCACACCTTTGGCAACCTGGTGGGCCACGTCAAAGCCGTGACCAACATGAAGTCCCTGGCCTCGTGGACCAACGAACAGTTTGACCCAACCCTCAACTGGGAAGACATCGCTTGGGTCAAGAAGCAATGGGGCGGCAAGCTGATCTTGAAGGGCATCATGGACGTGGAAGACGCCAAGCTGGCCGTGGCCAGCGGTGCCGACGCGATTGTGGTCAGCAACCACGGCGGCCGCCAGCTCGACGGCGCCCCCAGCAGCATCGAAGCCCTGCCCGCCATCGTCGCTGCTGTGGGCGACCAGATTGAAGTCTGGATGGACGGCGGCATCCGCAGCGGCCAAGACGTGCTCAAGGCCTGGGCGCTGGGCGCCAAGGGTGTGATGATTGGCCGCGCCATGGTCTATGGCCTGGGCGCCATGGGCGAAGAAGGTGTGACCAAAGCCCTGCAAATCATCCACAAAGAGCTGGATGTGACCATGGCCTTTTGCGGTCACACCAACATCCAGAACGTCAACACCAACATCTTGCTGCCGGGCACATTTCCGAAGGCTTGATCGGCCTCGAGCCGCGCTATGCTTTGGGGGTGACTTCCGCCCCGACTGCTCAACCTGTGCGCCGCATTGCCCACCTCGACATGGACGCGTTTTACGCGTCCTGCGAATTGCTGCGCTACCCGCAGCTCAAGGGCTTGCCCGTGGTCATTGGCGGCGGCCGCCGCAAAGAAGACGACCTGCTGGCCAAGCTGCAAGCGGCCTACCCCGACGGCGAGTGGACCGAAGAGACGTTTGCCGAGCGACTGGACAGGATTCCGGTCGATTTTTTCCCGCGCATCGAGGGCTACACCGGGCGCGGCGTGATCACCACCGCCACCTATGCGGCGCGGCAGTTCGGCATCGGCTCGGCCATGGGGCTGATGAAGGCCGCCAAGCTCTGCCCGCAGGCCATCCTGCTGCCTGTGGACTTTGAGCGCTACCGCTACTTCTCGCGCACCTTCAAAAGCATCATCACCGACATCGCCCCCGTCATGCAGGACCGGGGGGTGGACGAGGTCTACATCGACTTCACCGACGTGCCCGGCGGCCAACGCGAAGGCGGGCGCGTGCTGGCGCGGCTGATCCAGAAAAGCATTTTTGACGCCACGGGCTTGACCTGCTCGGTGGGCGTGGCGCCCAACAAACTCATCGCCAAAATGGCCAGCGAGTTCAACAAGCCCAACGGCATCTCCATCGTTCACGAGGCCGACCTGCAAACCCACATCTGGCCACTGGCCTGCCGCAAGATCAACGGCGTGGGCCCCAAGGCCGATGAAAAACTCAAAAGCTTTGGCATCCACACCATCGGCGACTTGGCGGCGCGTGAGCTGCCTTGGCTTGTGGAAAACTTTGGCAAAAGCTACGGCGCCTGGCTGTTTGATGCTGCCTGGGGCCGAGACGACCGCCCGGTGGAAACCGAGAGCGAACCCGTCAGCATGAGCCGCGAAACCACCTTTGAGCGCGACCTGCACGCCGTTCGCGACCGCGAAGAACTCGGAGCCGTCTTCACCCGCCTGTGCCAGCAAGTGGCAGCCGACCTGCAGCGCAAAGGCTACGAAGGCAAAACCATCGGCATCAAGCTGCGGTACGACAACTTCCAGGCAGTCACCCGCGACCAGACCCTGACCGAATACACCGCCGATGCCAAGCAAATACGCCTGATCGCAGGCCAATGCCTCAAACGCGTGGACCTGTCACGCCGCATTCGGCTACTGGGCGTGCGGGTGGGCTCGCTGGTCAAGGCGGGGACAGCGCCTGCCCCCGGGGCGTCTTACAGTGAAGCCATTGCCACCCCACCACCCCAAGCGAATGACCATGGACAAACTCAACTGCTTTTCTTTGACGACTGAAGGCTACGTTGCCCATTTGGTGATGAACCGCCCCGAGGCGATGAACACCATGCACCCCACCTTCTGGCGCGAGCTGCACGAGGTGCTGACCGACATCCACAAAGCAGGCACCGCCCGGGCGCTGGTGATCTCGAGCACGGGCAAACACTTCAGCGCGGGCATGGACCTGCAAACCTTCGGCAGCGCTATTCAAATGGACGACACCAGCGCCGAAGGCCGCTCTGCGGTGTACGACCTGCTGACCGACATGCAGCACACCTTCACCCTGCTCGAAGAACTGCGCATCCCGGTCATTGCGGCCATTCACGGCGGCTGCATTGGTGGCGCGGTGGACATGGTCACCGCCTGCTGCATGCGCTACGCCTCGGCCGATGCGTTCTTCTGCATCCAAGAAATCAACATCGGCATGGTGGCCGACGTGGGCACCCTGCAGCGCCTGCCCAAGCTGCTGCCCATGGCGCTCGTCAAAGAATTGGCCTACACGGGCCGACGCCTCAGTGCCGACAAGGCGCTGGCCCACGGCCTGGTGAACGAGGTGCTGCCCACCCACGAAGCCACCGTGGCCGCCGCCCTGCAAGCGGCCAAAGAAATCGCCAGCAAACCGCCCGTGGCCATCTGGGGCACCAAGCAAGTGCTGCACTACGCCCGCGACCACAGCACCGAAGACAGCCTGCGCCACATGGGCTGGCTGCAAGGCGCCATCTGGAGCAACGCCAACGTGCGCGAAGCCATCAGCGCCATGCAACAAAAACGCGAAGCCAACTTCGCGCCGCTGCCAGCGCTCAAGGGGTTTCGGGAGTTTGGGTGAGGGCTTAGCCAAGCAGCCCCATGCAAAGAATCTGATTACACAGGGGCAAACGGATTGAACACCTCAAACCCGAGCGCCTGAAAGTCCGCCACATTCCGCGTCGCCACGGTCAGCCCATGCACCTTAGCTGTTGCGGCAATCATGGCGTCCTCATACAAAGTGTCTGACTTTCGGTGCATCAACTTCGCCCAAGCCGTGAACGCTGCCGCGTCCATGGGCAAGACGTTGTACGCGCCTGCCACCAAGGCCAACCAATCTTCAATTTGCTGAGCCTTGGCTGGGTCTTGTTCACGCGTCAGCTCGATGCCCGCTTGGATTTCGCCCAGAGTGACCGCCGACAGGTAAAGCTGGGCGTCATCCAGCGATTCCAGCCAAGCCACCACGCTGCCGTGCGGGCGCGGCTTGCGCAACTCAGACACCACGTTGGTGTCCAGCAAATACCGCTGCGTCACAGCATCGGCTCCACAGGTCGACGTTTGGCTTGTCCTCGCGGCAGCACGATCAAATCGGTGCGGGCTTGGTCTGAGAGCAGCAGTTGCTTGAGCGAGGGGCGAGCTGCCGACTGCATTCGCCGCCACTCCTGCACGGGCACCAGCACGGCAGCTTCGGCACCGCGACGGGTGACCATTTGAGGCCCCTCGACAAGGCACGCATCCAAAAACTCACTGAACCGCGCTTTCGCGTCTTGTACTGGCCATGTATGCATCTCAGCCCCCTTAAACTAGTCAGCTACCTAGTCTGCTCATAATTTCCACCCCTGTCAAGTCAAACATCGGTTTGCCTTTCTTGGGCACTGGCACACTTGACCCCAAACAAGTCACAACCCCATGAAAATCTTCCACAACACCCGCCACGCCGAGCACGCTGGCCGCCAGGAAATGTTCCGGGGCCGCTTGGTCGATTGCCACGAAGTGCCGCAGCGCCTGCAGCATGTGCTCGATGAACTGAACAAGCGCCCTGTCGGCACCTTGGTGCAGCCTGCAGCCGACCTGCCTCTGGACGCAGCTTTGCGGCGAGTGCACAGCGCCGACTATCTGGAATTTTTGGCGCACGCCTGGCACGACTGGGTGGCGCTGGACCCGGCCAATGCCGAGCGCGACGCCCTGCCCTCGGTCTGGCCGCTGGCCGCCCGGCACGGCTTTCGCACCGACGCGCCGCCACTCAACTTTGCGGCGCGGCTGGGGCAGTTTGCGTTTGACTCGGGCACGCCCTTGATGGCGGGCAGCTGGGCCGCCGCTAGCGAGGGCGCGGCCTGTGCGCTGGCCGCCGCGCAAGCGGTGCTGGGTGGCGAACGCTTTGCCATGGCGCTGACCCGCCCGCCGGGCCACCATGCAGGCCCCAACTACATGGGTGGCTATTGCTTCATCAACAACGCCGCCGTGGCCGCGCAAGCCCTGCGCGACGGCGGGCTGCAGCGCGTGGCTGTGTTGGATGTGGACTACCACCACGGCAACGGCACACAAACCATCTTTTACGAGCGCAGCGATGTGTTCACCGCGTCAATCCACGGCGATCCGCGCACAGAATACCCCTTCTTTTTAGGCCATGCCGACGAGCGCGGGCACGGCGCGGGCGAAGGCTTCAACCTGAACCTGCCACTGCCACGCGGCACCGGGTTTGAAGTCTGGTGGACCACGCTGCAAACCGCCATGCAAGCGGTGGCTGACTTTGCCCTGCAAGCGCTGGTGGTACCGCTGGGGCTGGACACCTTTGAAGGCGACCCGATCTCGGGCTTCAAGTTGCGCTCGGCCAATTACCTGCAACTGGGCCGCGCCATCGCACAACTGGAGCTGCCCACGGTGTTGACGTTTGAAGGCGGCTACGCCGTGGCCGAGGTGGGAGTGAACACGGTGAATGTGCTGGAAGGCCTTGGACGGTAAACAGTCACGGGCTTTGGCTAGGAGCCCACCCCGTGGGCAATAGGCGTGGCACACATCCTGTTGGACCGGCTTGTAGTGCAAGACGCTACACACTACAATGCAACACAAATGATCAAGACATTTCGTCACAAGGGCCCGCAGCGCTTTTTTGAGACCGGCAGCAAGGCAGGCATTCAGGCTGCGCACTCTGCAAGGCTGCGTCTTCAGTTGGCGGCTCTTGATCAAGCGGTCAAGCCCGAAGACCTCTCGGCGCCAGCATGGGGACTGCATCACCTCAAGGGCGACTTAAAAGGTCATTGGGCCATCACCGTCAATGGCAACTGGCGCATGGTGTTCATGTTTGATGGAACGGACGCTGTGCTTGTGGATTACCTCGACTATCACTAAGGCCGTCATGACTCGCATGCACAACCCCCCGCACCCAGGGGAAGTCCTTCGGGAATATCTGGGCGACATCACCATCACCGAGGCCGCTTACAAGCTGGGCGTCAACCGTGTCACGCTCTCGCGTGTGGTGTCTGGCGCATCAGGCGTCTCTGCCGACATGGCCTATCGGCTTGCGCAAGCCTTCGGCACCAGCGCCGAAATGTGGGCGGGCATGCAGATGCAATACGACCTTTATCAAGCGGGCAAGGTCAAGCGCCCCAAGATTGAACGCTTGGCAGCTTGACCCGTAAGAATCCCTGGCCCTCAGGCCGGTAAATGAGTATTCAGTTACTCCCATAGCGCTACTACCTATAAAAATCCGAATACTTTCAGTTACGATCCCAGCTCACTTTATGAGCACCAAATGGGTCTTAATTGGAACGAAATCAAATCCAGAGCATTGCTTTTTAGCAAAACCTGGGCCGACGCCTGCAACGAGGACAGCCAGGCCAAGCCCTTTTGGATCGATTTCTTTGAAATCTTTGGCATCACCAACAAACGCGTTGCCACCTTTGAGCTGAACGTCAAAAAGCTCGGGGGCGCACAAGGCTTTGTGGACCTGTTTTGGCCCGGCGTGCTGTTGGTGGAGCACAAGTCGCGCGGCAAAAACCTGGACGACGCGGTGGACCAGGCCATTGGCTACCTGCACAACCTGTCCGAGCGCGACCTGCCCCAGCTGGTGGTGGTGTGCGACTTTGCCCGCTTTCGGGTGCGGCGCCTAGCCTCGGGCGAAACGGTCGAGTTTGAACTCAAGCACCTGCACAAACACGTCAAGCTCTTTGGCCTGCTGGCGGGCTACAAGGTGCAAGACATTCGTTCGGAAGACCCGGTCAACATCAAGGCCGCCGAACGCATGGGCCGCCTGCACGACGCCCTGAAAGCCAGCGGCTACAGCGGCCACGCGCTCGAGGTTCTGCTGGTGCGCCTGCTGTTTTGTTTGTTTGCCGACGACACGGGCATTTTTCAGCCCGCGCAATCGTTCAGAGACTTTGTCGAAGAGCGCACCGCGCCCGACGGCTCGGACCTGGGGCCGCGCCTGGGGCAACTGTTTCAGGTGCTCAACACGCACGAAAGCCAGCGCAGCAAAAACATCGACGAACAGCTGGGCCAGTTTGCGTACATCAACGGCCGCCTGTTTGAAGAAACCCTGCCCATGGCCGACTTCAGCACCGCCATGCGCGAGGCCCTGCTGGACGCCTGTGCGCTGGACTGGTCGGCCATCAGCCCGGCGATTTTTGGCAGCCTGTTCCAAAGCATCATGGACGAGAAGGCCCGCCGCAACCTGGGCGCGCACTACACCTCAGAGGCCAACATCCTCAAGCTGATCAAGCCCTTGTTTCTGGACGAACTGCACGCCGAGTTTGAGCGCGTGAAAGGCCACCGCAACAAGCTGTTTGAGTTTCACAAAAAGCTGCGCCAGCTGACGTTTTTTGACCCGGCCTGTGGGTGCGGAAATTTTTTGGTGATCAGCTACCGCGAACTGCGCGAGCTGGAGCTGAAGGTGCTGCGGGCCGACCACGAGCTGAGCGCCCACAAAGGCCAGCTGACGGTGGACGTGCATGGCCTGATCGGCGTGAACGTGGACCAATTCTTTGGCATCGAGATCGAAGAGTTTCCGGCGCAGATTGCCCAAGTGGCCCTGTGGCTGGTGGACCACCAAATGAACCTGCGCGTGAGCGTGGAGTTTGGCCTGTACTTTGCACGCATCCCGCTCAAAAGCACACCGCAAATACGCCACGCCAACGCGCTGCGGCTGGACTGGAACGAGGTGCTGCCTGCGGAGCGGTGCAGTTATGTGCTGGGGAATCCGCCGTTTGTGGGTGCCAAGTTCATGGACGATGCGCAACGTGAAGACACGCGCCTTGTGTTTGAAGGCATCGACAACGCGGGCCTGCTCGACTTTGTGGCGGCTTGGTACGTCAAATCCGCACGCTACATGCATGGCGCACCTGCGTGTCGCAGTGCATTTGTGTCCACCAACAGCATCACCCAAGGCGAGCAAGTTGGCGTCTTGTGGGGCTGGATGTTGAGCCAAAGGATTCGCATCCAATTTGCCCATCGTACGTTCAACTGGAGCAATGAAGCCAGAGGCAAAGCAGCCGTGCATTGCGTAATCGTTGGCTTTGGATTGAAAGACAACTCGGACAAAACGATCTTCGAATACGAAGACATCAAAGGCACGCCTTTGGCCGTGCCTGCAAAGAACATCAATCCTTACTTGGTGGACGCGCCCGACATAGTGCTGCCCCGGCGCAGCAAGCCTATTTGCGCCGTACCAGAGATTCGGTTTGGTAATCAACCTATTGACGGAGGAAATTTCATTTTGAGCAGTCAAGAGGCGACTCAACTCAAATCAGATCATCCGGACATCATCCCATTCATTCGGACTTACATTGGCGCAGAAGAGTTCATCAATGGTGGCGAAAGATTCTGTCTTTGGCTAACTGGATGCCCACCTAAGCTGCTGAGAGAAATACCATTTCTCAGATCAAGGCTGGATGCAGTTAGAAAATTCCGCCTTGAGAGCAGTAGAGCCGCAACGCGCGACTTGGCTGAAACTCCAACAGAGTTTGCGTTTATCTCACACACAGGTGGCAGCTATCTCATAGTACCGAGTGTTTCATCGGAACGGCGCACTTACGTTCCAATTGGATTTGACAATGGTGAAACGATCGCCAGTAATTTGTGCCTAGTTATTTATGACGCCGGACTTTTCCATTTCGGCATCATGACCAGCGCCATGCACAACGCTTTCATGCGTTCAACCTGCGGAAGACTGGAAAGCCGTTTCCGCTACTCAAACACCATTGTTTACAACAACTTTCCCTGGCCCGGCTTCGCTGGCGAGCCTCTCAGCGACAAACACCGCACCGCCATCGAACAAGCCGCCCAATGCGTGCTCGACGCCCGCGCCCAATTTGCAAGCTCGTCACTGGCCGACCTCTACGACCCGCTGACCATGCCCCCGGCCCTGCTCAAGACCCACCAAAAACTAGACACCGCCGTAGACGCCGCCTACCAACCCAGCGGCGGCAAAAAGACCTACGCCTCCGACGCCGAACGCGTGGCCTTCCTGTTCGATCTGTACCAACGCATCACAAGCTTGCTGCCTGCAGCAAAACCCGGCAAAGCCAAACGACAAACCATGGCAACCGCATGAACACCCCAGCCACACCCAACTCACCAAGCACGCCCATACCAATGCCCCCCCCGAAACGCGCCCACGGTCGAAGCTTGGCGGACTTTGGAAACTTACACCCCGCAGAAAAAATCCTGCTCGAGAAATGCGCAATTGGAGCAGCGGCCACCATTGGCAATGGTGTTCCGGCTGATGGCTCTGACCGCTTCAAAATTGTACGAGCCAGCTTCCTTCGTTTTTTACTGTTGGGCGGCGATGAGCAAGCTCCAGTTCACGAACAAGGCGTTCAACTATTCGGAGCCTGGATTCAAGGCGAACTTAATCTGGAAAACTGCCATGTACCGCATCGCATGGCACTCTCTGAGTGCAAGTTTGATGAGCCGATCATTGCCATAGATGCGCACATTGCGGGTCTTCTCTTTCTTTCCGGCAGTCATTTGCAGAAAGGGCTCAGTGCCGACCGGTTGAGATGTGATGGTGGAGTTTTTTTACGCAGAGGTTTCCGGTCCTCTGACACAGTCTGCGTGAGCGGTGCTCAAATTGGCGGCAACCTAGATTGTTCTGGCGGCCAGTTTGCGTCAGAAACTGGCTATGCGTTATCGGCCGATGGTGCCGTTATCAAAGGCTATGTCTTTCTGCACAAGGGATTCAAAGCCACTGGCGAAGTCTGGCTCTTAGGCACTCAAATTGGCGGGAACCTGGAATGCTCTGGCGGGCAGTTTGAGCAAAAAGATGGTCATTCTCTCTGTTTTGATCGTTCCGTCATCAACGGCAATGTCCATCTGAACAAGCAATTCAGAGCCACTGGCACCGTCCGGCTTCTCGGCACCCAGATTGGCGGCAACCTGGATTGCTCAGGCGGACAGTTTTCAGCACATGGATTGATAATCCAGTCCGCCACCATTCAAAGCAATTTGTTTTTGCGTGACATAGCTGACCCAGTAAGCATAGACGCCAACTCCGCTCGAATCGGCGTGCTGGAGGATGCACCCACAGCGTGGGCCAAAGGCTCCATCTTGAATGGCTTGGTCTATAAATCCCTAGCTGGCATAGCCCACACCGATGCCGCGCATCGCATTGCGTGGCTAAAAAAGCAACGTCATGAAGACCTAGGCGAAGACAAAAAAAAACAGGGCTTTCGCCCCCAGCCATGGAAACAATTGCAAAAAGTTTTGTGCGAAATGGGGCACGAAGCAGACGCCCGATTGGTGGGTATTGCATTCGAAGACCAATTGCGCTTGGCCGACCGTATTGGGCAGATTACCGACATCAGCAAAGCCCAAAACATCATCCCGATTGTGCGCCGCCAGTGCTTGCGCGGCTTGCATTGGCTGTTTGGCACATTGGCTGGTTACGGCTACCGCCCAATGCGATTGTTCATGAGCGTGGTAGTGGTATGGCTGTTTTGTGCTGCAGTCTATTGGTGCCTGTCTTTGCCGCCTTATAACGCCATTGGACCGACAGACCCAGTGGTGTACCAACATGCCAAGTACGCAACTTGCACAGATAAAGAAAAGGGCAACTGGATGCTGTGCGAGGCACTGCCCGCCGAGTACAGCACCTTAAGCCCATTAGCGTATTCGCTCGACATCTTGCTGCCCTTGGTGGATTTGGGACAAGAGAAAAGCTGGGGGCCCTTGGTGCCCACGCCCGAGCGCCACTTTTGTGTCGAGTTATTCACGTTCAGTCCAGCGCATTGGGTCCGATTACTCAACTGGTTTGAAATTCTTTACGGCTGGGTGGCAAGTTTGCTGTTTGTGGCCATTGTCTCGGGCATGTCCCGGCGCAGTGAGATGGACAAATAAGCAAGGCTTCCACGCACTTACCCCTGTTCTTGACCAACGCACTCGCGCTTAAGGTGAGCATTAGCTATGCCCTCACGGCTGTTGCAGCCTTCAAGGGTTACACACCTGATTCATGGAATTACACCACCAGCTACACCTCGAAAAAGCAAGCCGCTCGAGCCACATTGGAGGATTGTCGAATCAATGCGCGGCAAAACAAGATCGGCCGTCTAGCCAATCAGGGCAAAGTTACCTCCCGCTCCGGGTCACCAGGTTCGGTGACGCGTCCTCATAGCTGCATGCATGCGTCCTATATGTCTGCCAGTTCATGCGTCTCGGACGCCATCCATAATTAGTTGCGCTTCACGCATTTGGTGTTTATCTACGGGAATTTTCACGTTAACTATTTCATTAAGTACGGGCCATGTCACTTCCAAAAGCAGCATTTCTAGACACGAGCGTCTTTGCCGGACAGCAGTACAACTACAAGTCGGCGGCACTCACATCATTCATCCCTGTCGCCCAAACGGCGCAGCTGAAAATTCTATTGCCGGACCCAACATTGAGAGAGATAAAAAGGCAGATTAAGGAAAGATCTGCAGATGCATTGAAGGCGCTAGATGATGCGCGACGCAAAGCACCTTTTCTCTCCAAATGGAAGCACTTTCCGCCCAAGCAAACATCTTTGGCGGAATGGGAGTTAGGACAAATTTCTCAAACCGAGTGGAGCCAATTTCTAAGTCAGTTTCAGGTGGAAAAGCTCGGCTATGACGGAGTTTCGATACCAAAAGTTATGACTTGGTATGACGCCGTAAGGGCACCATTTGGGGAAGGCAAAAAGAGAAAGGAGTTTCCCGATGCATTCGCCATCGAAATAGTCTCACTCTACGCAGAAAAACACGGCATATGCGTTGCTGTAGTTTCTGAAGACGCAGACATCAAGAAAGCATGCGAGCACTATCCGTCGCTTCTCTATTTCCAATCTCTTGCGAAACTCACAGAACTATTGTTGGTTGGCGAGATGAAGCTTGTGGAACTGAGGGAAATTCTCTCTGGCAACTTGGAGTTGCTAGAAGAAGTAGTCAATGAGCAGATAAATGAATTCAGCACGTATATATACGACGATGACTATGAGGAAGACGAGCGATCCATTGGTAGCCCCCAGATAACGGATACAAGAATCGTTGGACTTGGAAACAATGAATGCACGGTTCTTTTCAAGATTGAATTTGATTCGGAACACAAACTTAAATGGGAAAAAGTCATTGATCCGAGTGAAGGGTACACAGAGACTTACAGCGATTGGGTTTATCAGTCCAACACTGTGAATGGTACGGCGAAGCTCATCATTGACCCCATAGCGAAGACTGTAGCCTCGGTTGGCATGGTCGAAGTTGACGGCTCAGAGATTGAACTTCGTAGATTACCGAGAAGGTAATGAGCGTGAATGGCCGACCATTCAGTGCACACGCTATTGATTTTTTGCACGCGTTTTGACCATACCTTTCCTTAATCACAATCTCGGATTCAAGTCAGACTGTCCACTTCATCCGCAGTCCGATAGCCCCCCACCGCCTTCACATATGCCAACAACTCCCCAAAAAACGGATGTCTGCAAAGCGTTGACGAATCGCCCACCAGCAGCAGCTTGCGACGTGCGCGGGTCATGGCCACGTTCATGCGGCGGATGTCGGACAAGAAGCCGATCTCGCCTTGGGGGTTGCTGCGCGTCAAGGTGATGGCAATGATGTCGCACTCTTGGCCTTGAAACAAATCGACGGTGCCCACGCTGAGCCTGCGTTGCAGCAGCTGGTCATGCAGCCGTCAAAGGCTCCATGCGCACCACGGCACGATTGCGCACAGCACGGGCATGGCGTTAGACCGTTCGTTGAAGTACAGACTTTGCAAGGCCGACAACGCAGACTGCATCCAAACCTTGGCTAGAGCCCAGGCCCCAGGTGCCGCGCTCTGCGGCGCTGTCAGCGCACTGCCCATGGGGCCAAGTCCCGCCGTCATGGTGTCAACGCCAACAAAAAGGAATTTGCATGCAAGCGCGTCACACCCCACTCAAGCTGACCAGCGCCAGCCTGGAGGAACTTGTTGGGTTGCACGCCCGGCCCTGTCTGTCTCTGTACATGGGCACCCACCGCAGTCACCCCAATAACCAGCAAGACCCGGTCCGTTTTCGCCATCTGGTCGGCGCACTGAAGACATCCCTGCACCACCAAGCGCCCGATGCACTGCGCGCCCTCATCGCGCCATTTGAGGCCTTGGAAAACGACCACGCCTTTTGGGAGCACACGCTCAACGGGCTGGTGGTGATGGGGGCGACTGATTTTTTTCCGCATCTACGTGTTGCCCAGACCGGTGGCCGACTTGGCGGTGGTGGCCGACAGCTTTCACACCCAACCTTTGCGGCAATTTTTGCAATCGGTTGAGCGTTACCAAGTCTTGGCTTTGAGCTTGAACAAGGTGCAACTGTTCGAGGGCAACCGCGACAGCCTGGAGGCTTTGAGCTTGGCGTCAGAGGTCCCGCGCTCTTCAAGCGACACGAGCAGCGATCGCCAACAAACGGCGCACAGCTCGGTGTCATCGTACGGTGGCCTGGGCGCTGGCCATTCGGCCATGCACCACGGGCAAGGCGGCAAGAAAGACGGCATGGACAGCGAGGTGGAGCGCTTTTTCCGGGCGGTGGATCGGGCGGTGCAGGCGCACCACTCCGACGTTTCGGGCTTGCCCCTGATGCTGGCAGCTTTGCCTGAACACCACCACCTGTTTCAGGCCATCAGCCACAACCCGCGGCTGATGAAGCAAGGCCTGCACATCAACCCCGAAAGCCTGAGCCCCACCGAGTTGCAGCAACGCGCCTGGGCCGTGGCCGCCCCGGCACAACAGGCCCAGCAAAGCGCTTGGTGCGACGATTACACCGCAGCCAAAGCGAAGGGGCTGGGCAGCGACGACCTGGCCGATGTGGCGCATGCGGCGACAGCCGGGCGCGTGAGCACTTTGTTGATCGAAGCCGGTCGCCTGGTCGCCGGGCGCATCGATGGCACAACGGGCCGCATCGACTATTCCGAACTCGGCTACCCCAGGGTCGACGATGTGTTGGACGACCTGGGCACTTTGGTTGAGAAATTAGGCGGCCAAGTGCATGTTCTGGCGGCCGAACGCATGCCCACAACCACGGGTGTTGCGGCGAGTTATCGCCACTGAAGCCGCCACGCTCCATCCCTGTCATTCTTGGATGGGTTTTCCAATCAGTTCACGGGCCAGCTCAAACTCGGGTGCTTGTGCGTCATAGGCTTGGCGAACGGCGGGGTTGGCCAACAGTTGGGCTTTCACGTCTTTCAAGCTTTTCACGTCAACTCCTCCTTTGTCTGGCGAATCAATCGCATGGTGCTTTTGCTCATAGGCCTCAATCAAGCTTGAGAGCACATCCAGGCGTACACCTTCGGGTGAGTCAGACGATGGGTCTTGGTCCACAAGCGATGACACCACGCGCAATGCTGCGCGGTGATCTTTTTCTGTGCGGATGAGGGTGATTTCCAAGATGCTCTCCTTGCCGTTCAGGGCGGCATGTTAGTCCTGAATTGTGGCTGGTAACGTTCGGTTCTACCTGTGACGTTTTGTCACGAGTTGACACTGACGGCCCCTGACGGAAAACAGCGCACAAACGGTAACCAATTTAAGCCATCTCATGCGCCGTGCGGTAGCCCCACGCCCTTCACATAAGCCTACAACTCCCCAAAAAACGGATGCCTGCAAAGCGTGGACGAGTCGCCCACCAGCAGCAGCTTGCGCCGTGCACGGGTCATGCCCACGTTCATGCGGCGGGTGTCAGGCGGGAAGCTGACCTCGGCTCACTTTGACTGAATGACTCATCTGGTGATAAAGTAGGTACGTTTTCATAGATACATTCCAAGGAAGGTGCCATGCTCGCTACCGCCAAAGTTTTTACCAACGGCCACAGCCAGGCGATTCGCTTGCCCAAGGCATTTCGCGTGGATGTCGATGAAATGTGGATTGCCCGCAACGAAGTGACGGGAGAGATCACGCTCAAGCCCAAGGACACGGAGACATTGCGCCAGCGTCGGCTGGATGCGCTGATGGCTGCCATTGCGGACAACCCATTGCCCAACGACTTTTTGTCGGATGCCAGTCGGAAAAACAAGCCACCCAAAAATCCGTTTGCGGACTGGGATATGCCAACAGCCCCCAAAGCCTCCGCAAAAGCCTCTGCTAAAAGCGCCGCCAAAACCAAGGTCCGCAAGTGATCAAGTTTTTGGTGGACACCAACATCTTGGGCTACTTTGCACGCAACAGCTCTGCAGCGCTGCAAACGCGCATGTTGGCGGCGCTCAAAAAGCAGGAGATCGCCATCTCCGCCATCACCCGCGCCGAAACTCGCTTTGGGCAGGCCCTGCTTCAACCCGAAGACAAACGCCGCCGAACCATTGATTTGCTGCTCAATGAGTTGCCCGTTTTGCCATGGACGCTGGAGGCCGCAGACCGCTATGGAGAAATTGCCGCCCACCTGCAACAAACCGGGCAACCCATTGGCGACATGGACACCCAAATCGCCGCGCACGCATTGGCGCTGGGCCTGCCCTTGGTGACCCACAACACACGGCACTTCAAGCGGGTGCCAGGTTTGAAAATTGAGGACTGGATGACGTGAAAAAGAAGATCGTTTACACGGATGAGCCCATGGGCGATGTAGAGGTGGTCGCGGATTTTCTGCCGTCGCCTGCCGAGCTGGCGTTCAAGGAAGATGGTGTGAAAGTGACGCTGGCCTTGAGCAAGAGCAGCGTAGACGAATCGCAGCAAGATCAGGCCTCAATGGCCACCTCATTCGCCGTGCGAAAGCCCCCCACTCCCTTCACATAAGCCAACAACTCCCCAAAAAACGAATGCCTGCACAGCGTGGACGAATCGCCCACCAGCAGCTTGCGCCGTGCGCGGGTCATGCCCACGTTCATGCGGCGGATGTTGGACAGGAAGCCGATCTCAGCTTGGGTGTTTGTGCGTCTTGCGCCTCAAGTCCCACTGGCTTTTCCCAATTTGGCATCGTCCTCGGCCCAGCCTTCTATCGCAGGGTAATACCGTGTCGAACGGCCGTCACCGTATCGGGTGAGCAGCCCAAGCCTTTCCAGATCGATGAGGTCTCGGGCTGCGGTGGGTGTGGTGGTTTGTGCAATCCGCTCGTGCTTGCGCGTGGTCATGCCGCCTTCGTAGCCTTTGGGGCCAGCATCCAGCAGCTTCTTCATGGTTTTTTGCTGTCGCTCATTGAGAGAGACCGATGACATTTGAGCCTGAAACCGAATGCGTTGAATGGACGAATCGATGGTGCTATTGGCGAATTTGTTGGCCAGCGTAACTTGCGCCAGCATCCATTCGACCCATGCCGTCACGTCCATGCTTTTGGCGCGTTGTGCCCGCTCTAGCTCGAGGTAGTACTGGTCTTTGCACGACTCGATTTGTCGCGACAGCGTCACGATTCGCCCAGGCTGGCCCATGTCTTGGCCCAGTGCCAGTTGCAAGATGGCTCGGCCTAGGCGCCCGTTGCCATCGTCAAACGGGTGCAGCGTCTCGAACCACAGGTGCGCGACAGCGGCACGCACCAAGCCGTCCATGGGCTGCGGCCCGACTTTGGGCTGGGTTTGCTTGAACCAATTCAAAAAAGCGTCCATCTGCACGGCCAGACCTTCAGCGGGTGGCGCGGGGTAATGCACCTTGCTGTGGCCCACGGCCCCACTGACGATTTCCATGGGCACAGAACGCAGAGCGCCCACATCGATGCGCTGCATGCCCGAAAAACCCGTAGGGAAAAGCGCCCCGTGCCAACTGCACAGCCGCTCCAGCGTCAAGGGTGCGTCGGTGTTGAGGGTGGCGTCTTGCAACACATCGATCAGTCCCTCGATGTTGCGCCTGCCTTCGCGCACGGGGGCCCCAGAGGTGTCGAGGCCCAAGCGCCGGGCCACGGAGGAGCGAACACTTTCAGGGTCCAGCTTTTCGCCTTCAATCGCAGAGGTGGTCAATGCCTCTTGCGTCAGCGAGTCGCGGATGTGGGGCTGAAGCGCTTCCAGGCCAATCGCCTCCGCTTTGCCAAGAAGAATTCCTTGGGATGTTCTTGCGGCCGCCAATGCCGCCTGGATTCGCTGCGCGTCGAACGCCAAAGCTGGCCACTCTGGTAGCTGCCAAATCCAACGTTGATATGATTTCATGGCTTAATCATATCAATATATGATTTGAATGGAATGAAAATCGTATCGTGTGCGGTGTCAATATCCATTCAGTCTACCTAACTGCTGTTTGCGCCGTGCGCGGGTCATGCCCACGTTCATGCGGCGGATGTCGGACAGGAAGCCGATCTCGCCTTGGGGGTTGCTGCGCGTCAAGGTGATGGCAGAGATGCCTCGCTCTTGGCCCTGAAACGAATCGACGGTGAGTGTGAAACGTCTCACTTGACCAAGCAGATTGTTTACATACAATGTACGTATGATCAGGTTTGAATGGCACCCAAGCAAGGCAAGTGCAAACCTGAAAAAGCATCAGGTTTCATTCGAAGAAGCGCAGACCGTTTTCTATGATGAATTCGCTGTTCAATTCTTCGACGAAGATCACTCGGTCGATGAAGAACGCTTTCTCATGTTGGGCATGAGTGTTCATTCCAAACTGCTCATCGTCTGTCACTGTGAACGTGAAGGTGGGGAAATCATCCGAATCATCTCTGCTCGCAAGGCAACCAAGCGCGAAAGCGCTTTTTATCGAGGCATCTGACATGAAAGCCGAATACGACCTCTCCAAGCTCAAAGCTCGAAAAAATCCCTATGCATCCAAGCTCAAGAAGCCTGTGACGATGCGTCTGTCAGAAGACGTTGTTGTTTATTTCAAAAGCATGGCAGATGACGCGGGGGTTCCCTATCAAAGCCTCATCAACTTGTATTTACGCGACTGCTTGGCCAATAACCGCAAAGTACAAATCAACTGGCCTAAGCTGGCTTAAACACCCAAAGCCTTGCGATACCCCCCCACCCCCTTCACATAAGCCAACAATTCCCCAAAAAACGGATGCCTGCCAAGCGTGGACGAATCGCCCACCAGCAGCAGCTTGCGCCGTGCGCGGGTCATGCCCACGTTCATGCGGCGGATGTCAGACAGAAAGCCGATCTCACCTTGGGCGTTGCTGCGCGTCAAGGTGATGGCAATGATGTCGCGCTCTTGGCCCTGAAACGAATCGACGGTGCCCACGCTGAGCCTGCGTTGCAGCAACAAGTCGTTCAGCATGGCGCTGTCTTCGATGGCGTCTTTCAAATAGTTGATTTGGGCGCGGTACGGCGCAATCACGCCTATGGTCAGCGGGCGCTGGTCTGCTGCAGTGGGCTCCCCCAGCACCAACAGTTGCGCCAAGCGCTCCAGCAGCAAGTGGGCTTCTTCGGGGTTGGCGGTTGAACGGCTCTCAGGAATGGCCAGTTCTTGATAGCCGCAGCCCGCCGTGTCGATGAATTCCACAGGCAGGTCGTGCGAAAAACGTGGGTCATCAAAGCGCGGGTCGTAAGCGGCCAGGTCAGCGTCGCGCACGCTGGGGTGCGCCACCAGTTGGCCGCCATAAAACTTCTCGGAGCTGAAGCCCATGATGTGCGCGTGCATGCGGTATTGCACCTTCAGCATGCGGGCCGTGCCCGGTTGGCGCTGGATGCACTTTTCAAACAGGGTTTCGCGCAGGCCTTCGCGGGCGGCTTTTTCGCTTTTGACGGTGGGCGGCAGCTGGTGGTGGTCGCCCGCCAACACCAGGCGCTGGCCCTTGGCAATGGGAATCCAGCAACCCGGCTCCAAGGCCTGGGCGGCTTCGTCAATGAAGACGGTCTCAAAGCCCAGGTGGCGAATGTGGCGGTGGCTGGCGCCCACCAGCGTGCAGGTGATGACCTGCACCGACTCGAGCACGTCCTCGGTCATGAAGCGTTCCAAGTCGTCGGCGGCTTGCCGCAGCGTGCGGGCTTCTTCGCGCAGCCATTGGCGGCGCTCTCGCTCCTCAAAGCCAAAGTTGCGCACGCGTTCGCTGGCGGCCACTCGGTGCTGCTCGGCGGTTTGGCGCATGGCGTGCATCTTGGCGTAGCTGGCGTGGGCCATCACCCCAGCGTCCAGCGTGTGTTTGAGCAGCAGATCCGACACGCGGCTGGGGTTGCCCAGGCGGATCACATTCACACCGCGCTCGGCCAGCTTTTCGGTCAGCAGGTCCACGGCGGTGTTCGAGGGGGCGCACACCAGCACGCGCCGCTCGCGCCGGATGGTTTCCAAAATGGCTTGCACCAGCGTGGTGGTTTTGCCCGTGCCGGGCGGGCCGTGGATGATGGCCACGTCTTGCGCCGTGACCACATGGCGCACAGCGGCCAGTTGCGAGTCGTTAAGGGCACTGGGGTACAACAGGTCGTCGGCTTGGGGCTCGCGAAAAGTTGCCTGCCGGGCACCCAGCAGCACGTCGCGCAGTTCGGCCAAGCGGTTGCCGTGGGCGGCCATGACCGCGCTCAGGGCCTGGTTCATCTCGCGGTAGCTGACCTCGTCAAACGTCAGGTCAATGCCCAATGTGCTTCCGTCGAGGCTGCTGCCGTCCCGCACCCAGTCGGGCAGAGCTTCTTTGGTGGTGGCCAACAGCAGCTTGTTGCGCCGCACGCGGGTCACCACGCCGCTCACCACGGGCCGGTCTGGCCCCGAGTAGCCGGGCGCACCGCTGAACAGCGCCGCCGCCGCCCCCACCTGAAACAAATGCAGGTCTTGCCGATGCGCAGGCCGCTCCAGCTCCAGCAACACCTTGCCGCCAAAACCGATGTCTTCTTGGGTGATGGTGACGGGGTACCAAGTCAGGCCACGCCGACGCCGCTCTTTGATGCTGGCACTGGCGTTCTTGAGCTTGAACTGCGCCTGGTCTTCCTGTTGCTCCAGCTGCATGAGGGCACGCACATGGCGAAGTTCACGTTCAACAGAAAGATGTGCAGTGGGGGTGGGGTCTTGGTCGGCCAAAAGGGAACGCAAAGGGGAAAAGGGGAAAAGGGGTGGACGCGACTCTAACCCAATGGGATGGGCTTTAACGCGGCACCTTGTGCGTGACGAATTTCACGAGGCCTTCGCTGGCTTCTTCGATCAAATCCAGCACATGCTCAAAGCCCTGGTCTCCACCATAATAAGGGTCGGGGATGACCGGGGCCTGTGTGGTGAGCAAAAACTCCGCCAAGCCCCGGATCTTGTGTTGGTGCTCCGCGGGGCATCTTTCTTCCAAAAGTGCGCGGTTGTCCCAATCCATGGTCAAGAGCAAATCAAAGGTTTCAAAGTCACTGTCCACCACCGGCCTGGCCCTCAGGTGCGCCAGCTCGTAGCCTCTTTTGAGGGCATGCTTTTGGCTGCGTTCATCGGGCGGCGCGTCGGGGTGGAAGTTGTGTGTGCCAGCCGAGTCCACCTGAACTTTGTGCAAAAGGTTTTGCTCAGTCAGCCGTTTGAAGAAAACAGCTTCTGCTGTGGGGCTTCGGCAGATGTTGCCCATGCAGACAAACAGGATTTTGTAAGCGGTTTCGTTCATGTCGTGCGGGGTCTGGTGGTGGGTGTGTAGGGTCAAAAAAACCTGCTCAAAGCTTATGGCAAGCAGCCAGGTGGATGGCACAGGCTTGGGGCTATCCCCCCAATGGGTTCTGGGGAATAGGCGTGTCGGGGCACACTCTCACCATCAGGCGCAAACAAGGGGTTTGTTGCGCCACCATTGACACCAAGGGGAAGTGCCGTGGAGGCCAAATTTGCTGAGCGTCTTGCCAGCCTTTCAGAAGGGGACATTTCCGCCATCATTCAAATGGCTTGGGAAGACCGGACCGCGTTTGAAACGATTCAAGAGCGCATGGGTTGGTCAGAGCCGGACGTCATTCGCCTCATGCGGCACGAGCTGCAGCCCAGTTCTTTTCGGATGTGGCGCAAGCGCATGAAAGGCCGCACCACCAAACACCGGGCACTGCGCAGCCCCGACATGAAGTTTGACGACCAATCGATCGCAGACCACCGACGCGCCAACTGCTGATGCAAAAAATGCTCTTGAGAACCCACTTGGCATGGATTAACATTGTTGCAACAGGAGGTCTTTGATGGAAATTGCAATTCGGAACATCGGAAACAGCAAAGGCGTGGTGCTGCCTAAGCCGTTTCTGGCCCAAGTTGGGCTGGACAGACAGGCGACCGCCATCATCGAGGTGGAAAACGGCACCATCGTCTTGCGTAAACCCGCCAAGACCGTTCGTGCTGGCTGGGCAGAGGCTGCTGCTGCCGTGTCCGCCAAGGGCGAAGATGCGCTTTTGATGGGTGAGTTCGGCAACTTGGAAGATGAGGAGTTGGGCTGGTGAAGCGCGGCGAGATTTGGCTGGTGAACCTCGACCCGACCGTGGGCAGCGAAATCAAGAAGTCGCGGCCCTGCGTGGTGCTGTCGCCGGCAGAGTTGAATGACCACCTGCGCACCGTGATGGTGGCGCCCATGACCTCAAAGGGTTTTGCCGCACCGTTCCGGGTACCGGTCACCCATGCGGGCACCAAGGGCTTGATCGTGCTGGATCAGCTACGGACGGTTGACAAGCTCCGTTTGGTCAAGCGGCTGGGCGCTGTGTCCGCCAAGACCTTGACTGCCGCACTGACCACACTGCAGGAAGTGTTTGCGGAATAAAAAAGGAAAGCCTTGGCGGCCTGCTTGACTGCTGCGCCCTCAGCCCCGATTGCCATCGCCCGCCTGCGCTGAAGCGGGCAATCCAAAGACCCGGTCAAAGCACCAGGTGAACGCGATGGCATAGAAGAAAAAGAAAGCCAGCAGGCCCAAATTGGCCAGCAAGGCAGCGGTGAGCGAAATGTCGAGCCACAGCGACATAACGGGCAAAAGAATGATCACCAAGCCGCCCTCAAAACCCGCCCCATGGGCCAGCCGCCTGACAAAAGAGCGGCCACGCACCGATTGGCGCGACTCCCAGCGCTCAAAGAGCCAGTTGAAGACGTAGTTCCACGTCAGCGCAATGCTCGACAACACAACCGCCAGGCCCAAGGTGGAGGTGGGCGACTTATCAAAAGCCACGCTCAACACGGGCCCGACCACAGCGATGGCCATGGCCTCGTACAAAAGGGCTTGCGCAACGCGGCGGGTGGTGGGGGTCATGTTAGCGAACGCGGTGAGGTGGCAAGCAAGGAAAGAACACTAGCAGGCGCGTGTTTCAGAAGTTAACACGTCATGCTCGTCAGGCGCTTGGCCACCCTGACGGCTCAAGAATGCCAGAGCGGCACTCACATCTCCAACTCCTTTAACGCTCAAGGCCAATGATTCAGCTTGGGGGGTTGGGCTGGTGCACAAGGGGTTCAGGTCTAGCTCGCTAGAGCGAAAGGCTGACATATCGTTTGTCGATTTTTTAATGGATGCTTTATGTTTCATTAAATTACTCGTATCGCTAATCTATCTGACTTCAAGACGCTTATGGGAGTTAATCGTGAAAGCATCTTCACGCGATTTGATTTTATGGGCAGCCGGCCTGCCTTTGTAATGCGGTCGAATTGCCTTGTAACTTATAATTCACATGTTTAAAGTTCGTGATTACCTGACCGCACAAGGCGATGACCCTGATGCATTGAGGTTGATGTCACTTGCGGATCGACAAGCCAGAGCCCGAATTTTGATTCGTGTCGGCCGAATGCCCAGCGGCAATTTTGGCGATGTGAAACCGGTTGGTGAAGGCGTTTGGGAAGCCCGAATTGATTGGGGGCCGGGGTACAGGATTTACTACGCACAGGCCGGACAGCGCTTGATCTTGCTGTTGGTCGGAGGCGATAAACGAAAACAGCAAACGGACATTGAACAGGCCCACCGTTACTGGCTGGACTGGCAACACAGGAGAAAGCTCAAATGAACAGCGGAACCAGCCGCCCGCATGACGAAGCCGTTGTGGAGATGCTCAAAGCCGATCCTGAGTTTGCCAACGAGTACCTCGCTGTTGCACTGGAGCAAGCCGATCAACCCGGCGGGCAACAGGCTTTGTTGGCAGCTTTGCGGCACATTGCTGAGGCGCAAGGCATGTCAGCGGTGGCCGAGAGAGCGGGCATGCCCCGCGAAAGCCTGTACCGGGCACTCAGTCCACGCGGCAACCCCACACTCAAAACTTGGTTGGCGGTGCTGAACGCCACCGGACTGCACTTGTCGGTGGTGCGGCCCCACTGACTTGATTCACTGCCGCGCCGTGCGCACATTGGGCGGCAATGCGCCCGGTGCGCTGGTGCGCCAAGGGTTGATGTCCAGCCCGCCACGGCGGGTGTAGCGGGCGTACACCGTCAGCTTGGTGGGTTTGCAGCGCGTCCAGATGTCCATGAAGATGCGCTCGACGCATTGCTCATGGAACTCGTTGTGGTTCCTGAAGCTCACGATGTATTGCAACAAACCCGCTTGGTCGATTTGCGGGCCGCTGTAGGTGATCTGCACGCTGCCCCAGTCGGGCTGGCCTGTGACCAAACAATTGCTTTTGAGCAAGTGGCTCACCAGTGTTTCACTGACTGGCTGCTCGTCTTGGTTGGCGATCAGCAAGTCGGGCGCGGGCTGGTAGCGGCTGCACTCGATGTCCATGCGGTCCAGGTTCAGGCCATCAAGCTCGTGCACGGGCTCGGCGTCAAACTGTTCTTGCAGCAGCAGCTTCACGCCCACGCTGGCTTGCATGTTGCCGCCATGCCAGATGGCTGCGCTGATGTCGCGGCGGATCATGTCGCGCACCACGTCGGCGCTCTCCAGCCGCGTGTTGTTGAAGCTGTTCAGGTACAACTTGAAGGACTTGCTCTCGACGATGTGCGTGCTTTCGGCAGGCACGGTGATGTGGGCCAGCGCCACCTGCGGCTTGCCCTTGGTGTTGAGCCAGGACAGCTCAAACGCGGTCCACAAATCGGCCCCAAAAAACACAGGCTGCCCGGTGACGCCGATCTCGGCACGCTTGGTGGCGCGGGGGATGGGGAACAGCAGGCTGGCGTCGTACTGGTCGACATAGGCGCTGGACTTGCCCAGTTGGGATTGCTCTGGCGAGTTCATGCTCATGCTTGCACCTTGCGACGGAAAACGAGACGGTCGGGCTCGGACACCTTCGGATCGTAGGCGTAGCCTTCGAGGTCAAAGCCCAGCAGACCTTCAGGGTGGGTGATCTTGTTTTGGATGGCAAAGCGGGCCATCAGGCCACGCGCCCGTTTGGCGTTGAAGCTGATGATCTTGTATTTACCGCCTTTGAAGTCTTCAAACACGCATTCGATCACACGCGCCTTGAGGGT
Organism: Limnohabitans sp. 63ED37-2; assembly: GCF_001412535.1. Taxonomy (GTDB): domain Bacteria; phylum Pseudomonadota; class Gammaproteobacteria; order Burkholderiales; family Burkholderiaceae_C; genus Limnohabitans_A. The sequence goes on from NZ_CP011774.1 coordinate 2,161,606, forward strand.
TTTGCGGTCGACCGACTTGAAGTATTCCTGCGAGGCCAGGTTCACGATGACCGGGGTTTTGTCTTTGGCCAGCTGGGCGTTCAGGTAATCGGCAATTTGCGGCCCCCAAAATTTGTAGAGGTTGCTGCCCTTGTCGGTTTGCAGCGTGGTGCCCATTTCCAAACGGTAAGGCTGCATCCAGTCCAGCGGGCGCAGCACGCCGTACAGGCCACTCAAAATGCCCACATGGGTTTGCGCCCAGTCCAGGTCTTGCGCTGACAAGGTCTTGGCGTCCAGGCCTTCGTACACGTCGCCATTGAAGGCCAGAACGGCTTGCTTGGAATTTTTGGCGGTGAACTTAGGCGCCCAAGCTTCGTAGCGGGCCACGTTCAGGGCCGACAGCGCGTCCGACAGGTCCATCAGCTCGGCGATTTGCTGGGGTGACTTTTGGCGCAGCACTTCAATGAGGGCCTGCGATTGCGGCACGAACTGCGGCAGCGTGTGGGGCACGCCCGCTGCGGGGGTTTCGTAGTCCAGAGACTTGGCGGGTGACAATAGGAACAACATGCTCGACATCCTTTACCTTGACGATTATCTGGCAGCCGTGACCAAGCCGCCGGGCCTGCTGGTGCATCGCACTGGTTTGGATGCGGGTGAAACCCGATTTGCCTTGCAAATGCTGCGCGACCAACTCGGCCGCCCGGTCTGGCCCGCACACCGCTTGGATAAAGGCACCAGCGGTGTGCTGTTGTTTGCGCTGAACGCCGAGGTCGCTCGCACGCTGGGCCAAGCCTTTGAAAGCGGCGATGGCCTGCAAAAAACTTACCGCGCCGTGGTGCGCGGCTGGCCCGCCGATGAAGGCTTGATCGACCACCCCTTGAAGCGCATGCCCGACGACATGCGCACCGAGCGGCTGGAGGTACAACCCGCCCAAAGCCGCTTTGCCACCTTGCGCCGCTTTGAACTACCTCTATCGCAGCAAGGCTTTGCCAGCACCCGCTGCGCCGAAGTGGCGCTGCAGCCCCTGACAGGCCGTCGCCACCAGCTGCGCCGCCACATGAAGCACATCGCCCACCCCATCATTGGCGACGCGACGCACGGCAAAGGGCCACTCAACCGGGCCGTGGCCGAGTTGCTGGGGCATCAGCGGCTGTGGCTGCATGCACACAGCCTGACGCTGCCCCACCCGGTGAGCGGAGAGATGCTGCTTTGGGTGTCGCCGCTGCCAGCAGAATGGTCGCTTTGGGACACTTTCGCTTGAAATGCCCACACAGGCTCAGTGCTTGTTGTCACCCAGCGGATAAGGCACGGCACAAGCCTTGCCTAAGATCGCGACCAGTTTGGCCTTTTGGCACCCTGCCCCCTTTGGCCTTCACCCTTTCGAGACCCCATGAGCCTTCTTTTCACGCCTTTCACCTTCGACGCGCCCTCTGGCCCCCTCACCCTGCCCAACCGCATCGTGGTCGCGCCCATGTGCCAGTACTCGGCCGATAACGGTCAGGCCACCGACTGGCACCTGACACACTGGACCAACATGCTCAACAGCGGCGCGGGCCTGTTCACCATCGAGGCCACCGCCGTGTCGGCTGTGGGCCGCATCAGCCCCGGCTGCCTGGGCCTGTGGGACGACGCGACACAAGCGGCGCTGGGTGACAAACTGGACCGCGCCCGCCGCTTGGCCCCGCACATGCCCGTGTGCATCCAAATCAGCCATGCAGGCCGCAAGGCTTCGAGCGCCGCACCTTGGGACGGCGGCATGCTGATCGCCCCTGAAAACGGCGGCTGGCAGACCGTGGCGCCCAGCGCCCTGCCCCACTTGCCGCAAGAAGCCGCGCCAACCGAACTGAGCTTGGCCGACATCGCGCAAATCAAGGCCGACTTCGTCAACACCGCCCGGCGCAGCCTCGCGCTGGGCATCGAGGCGGTGGAACTGCACGCCGCGCACGGCTATTTGCTGCACCAGTTTTTGTCCCCCATTTCCAACCAGCGCAACGACGCTTATGGCGGCAGTTTTGAAAACCGCATCCGCTTTCCGCTGGAAGTCTTCAAAGCGGTGCGCGAAGCCTTTGGCGGCACGTTGGGCATGCGCATCTCGGGCACCGATTGGGTGGACGGCGGCTGGACGGTCGAAGAAACCGCCGCCTTGTCGGCGCAACTCAAACAAGCCGGGGCGCAGTTTGTGCACATTTCATCAGGCGGCGTCTCGCCCCTGCAAAAAATTGCTTTGGGGCCAGAGTACCAAGTGCACTTGGCCAAAGCGGTCAAAGACGCATCGGCCCTGACCACCATCGCCGTGGGCCTGATCACCGAGCCCGCCCAAGCCGAAGCCGTGCTGCAGCGTGGCGACGCCGATTTGGTGGCGCTGGCACGCTCGTTCCTTTACAAGCCGCGTTGGGGCTGGGAAGCGGCTGTGGCCCTGGGTGGCACGGTCGACTCACAACACCAATACTGGCGCAGCCTGCCCCGCGAAGCCAAAAACATTTTCAACGATGCCAAGATTGGCATGCGCTAATTTTTTAAAACCACTGCAAGAGAGAGACATGAACACTCGCCGTCAATTTTCCAAACTGCTGGCTGTGGCCAGCCTGTGCGCCCCCCTGGCCTTGATGGCACAAGCTTTCCCCAGCAAGCCCATCAACCTGGTCGTGCCCGTGCCACCCGGCGGCTTGGTCGACACATCCGCACGCCTGATTGCTGAACCACTGGGCCGCTTGATCGGCCAGTCCATCGTGGTGGAAAACAAGGGTGGTGCCAGTGGCAACCTGGCCTACCAGCAAGTGGCTCGCGCCCCCAAAGACGGCCACACGCTGCTGGTGTCGTACTCGGGTTACCACGTCGCTAACCCGATCCTCATGAGCAAGCTGCCTTGGGAGTTGAAAGACCTGACACCCGTGGGCCTCATCACCGTGGCCACCAACGTGGTGGCCGTGCACCCCTCGGTGCCCGTGAACAACATGAAAGAGTTCATTGCCTACGTGAAACAAAACCCGGGCAAGCTGAACTACGCCTCGCAAGGCAATGGCTCGGTCTCGCACATTGGCACCGAAATCTTCAAACAGCAAACCGGCGTGAGCTTGGTGCATGTGCCTTACAAGGGTTCGGGCCAGGCCATTGCCGACGTGCTGGCAGGCCAAGTGCAAGTCTTCATGACCACGCCGCCTTCGGTGATGCAGCACATCCAGGCGGGCAAGCTCAAGGCGCTGGCCGTCACCGGCAAAAAACGCCATGCGGGCATGCCCCAAGTGCCCACCATGGCCGAAGCCGGTTACCCCAACTTTGACCTCGAGTCGTGGGTGGCTTTGTACGCCCCCTCCGGCACGCCCGCTGCTGCAGTGAACCAACTGGCCGATGCCGTCAAGCGCAGCCTGGACCTTCCCGAGAGCAAGCAACGCGCCGACCAAGCGGGCATTGAAGTACGCTTTGTGGCCCCCACTGAGATGACCAAACTGCTGGACCGCGACATCGCCGACTGGACGCAAGCCATCAAGGCCGCCAACATCAAACTGGACTGACAAAAAAGCCCCGCACGGGCGGGGCTTTAACAAAGGCCAAAAAACCCAAGCCCCAGCGGCCATGCCGCTGGGGCTTTTTTTTGCTTTATGCAGCGATCAGCTGCTGTGCCAGCGCATGCAAACGCGTGCCGGGCCGGGTCAGGTCGGTCACGATGCTGAAGTGGTTCAGGCCCGCCAGGTCTTCACAGACGGGCACGGTTTTGGGGCCCCAGGCTTGGTGGATCAAACGGTTGTGGCGCAAGAACTCAGGGCTTTCGTCGCCTCCGGCCACTGTGTACAGCACGCCGTGGCGCGGACGCTGCCATTTTGCCGGGCTGCACATGCGCACATGCGCGGGCGTGAGGCGCAAGTCACCCTGCACAAATGGGGTTTTACGCATGGGCTCCAGGTCAAACAGGCCCGAGATGGACAAAGCTTTGCGCACCAAGCCAGCGGGCACATCGCGGCCCAGTTTTTTCCAGTCGCAGCCCAGCAACATGGCCGCCAAGTGTCCGCCTGCCGAGTGACCGATCACGGTGATGTTGCCTCGGTCACCACCGTGTTCTGCGATGTTCCGCCCCACCCATGCGGTGGCCTTGACCATTTGCAAGGCGATGTCGGGGATGGTGACGGCTTGCTCGGGCGTGCCAGGGCACAGTGCGTAATTGACCACCACCACGCAAGCGCCCATGTCATGCAATGCGGGCGCCACAAACGAGTGGTCTGATTTGTCGAGGCTGCGCCAGTAGCCGCCGTGGATGAAGATCACCACCGGAGCGTTCGGCTGTTTGGCCGGGAAAATGTCCAACGTCTCGCCCAGGCCATCGCCATAGGGCACATCGAGCAAGGGCTTCAGCTCAGCACGGGCCAAGGCCGAGGCGTTTTGCCAGTGCGCAAAGTGGTTCGCAAAGTCGGGCACCAAGGCCCGGTTGTTGTACATGCTGTCATGCCAAACGGCGTCTTTTTTAGGCATCTGCGTCTCCAATTTTTTGTATCTGAACCACCAACTTGGTACCCAAAGCGTCAGATTTTCATTTCCAGACGCAGCTGCACATTGCGCCAGTTCGGCGTGGTGTTGCGGGAGGTTTCGCTCACGCCGTTGCCGCTGTAGGTGGACGCGGTCAGGTAGTCGCGTGGGGTGAGGTTGCTCACCGTCAGGCGCAAAGCGGTGGCCGCAGAAAAGCGCCATTGGCCATACACATCCAGCACGCGTTTGGTGCCTTGGTAGGCCCACTGCTGCTCACTGCGGCGGGTGTCGTAGTCGGGGTTCCAGTTGACGTTGCCGCCCACCGTCAGCGGGATGCTGCGCACCCGGTAGTCGGCCCCCAAGTTGGCCGTCATGCCGGGCTGTTGGTCGAGCCGGTTGTCGGGGCCGGGCACTTGCTTGACCCGGGAGCTGAACAGGCTCAGATTGCTGCGGATGTCCACAGGCAAGGCCCCAGCCCGCACCTGGTCCAAACGGAACTTGGCTTCGAGCTCGATGCCCTGCGTGGTGGCATCGCCCAAGTTGATGGGCGAGGACACCCAGCGGTCTTGACCGGGCGCCCAAGAGGGGCTGTTTTGCTGAGCCACGGTGTAGCGGATCAGGTCGCTGATCTGGCGGTGAAACACGTTGGCGCTGAGCACGCCACCGCCGCTCAGGTAGCGCTCAAAGGCCATATCGATGCCGGTGGCCATTTCGGGCTTCAAGTCGGGGTTGCCGACACGGTCGGGGCGGGTGGGGCTGTTGGCCTCGCGCGAGGGCACGGGCCGTGCCACCAGGTTGTAGAGGGTGGGCGTTTTGTAGCTGCGTGTCAGGCTCATGCGCACCTGATCGCGCTTGGCCGGGTCGGGCTTCCACAAGGCGTGCAGCAAAGGCGTCCAGACCGAGCTGGTGTTGGACTTGAGGCCCAACTCACTTGTGCCTTCGGTCAGGATGGATTCGTAGCGCAGGCCGGTATAGGCCGACCAGTTGGCGTTGATCTTGAATTCGTCTTGTGTGTAAGCGGCCCAGCGCAAGGTGCGGGCGCGGATGTCGCCACCGTCCTCGTCGACTGCGGCGTTGGCCTCTTCCACACGGCGCACCGTTTCGAGCTCCAGACCGCTCACGATCTGGTGTCCGTTGTCCATGGCGCGGGTCCATTTGCCGTTCAGGCTGCCCGTGCGGTCGACAAAGTTTTGTGTCTCAAAGCTGTTGAACAGCAGCACATCGGCTGCCCCCGTCTGGTCCAGGCGAAAGTCGTACTTGGACTGGCCCAGACCAAAGCGCACCTCCAGCCGGTCATCGGCCGACAGGCGCTGGGCCCATTGGCCGTTCAAACGGGCCATGGCAAAAATGCTTTGGTTCAGTGTCTGGGCGCTGTCGGTGCGCAAGCCGCCCTCAGTCTCGCGGATCTGCACTTGCCCGGGGCTGGTGTAATCCGAATACACCACAAAGGGGGTGAGCGTGAGGGTACGGCCCTGCTCACCTTTCCACTGCAAGCGGGCATTGCCATGCAGGGCTTTGCGGCGGCCCACCGATTCATTGAAACGGATGCGGTCATCGCCAGGCTCTGAGGTGATGACCGATGTGCTTTCGTCTGGCCGGTACTGGTCCATCAAGGACAGGGTCACGGTGCCGCTCAAGGGCTGGGTCTTGAGGTTGTGCACCCAGCTGAGCATGGACGAGCCCTCGCCATGCTCTTGGCTGCGGGTGATTTTGAGGTCATCGGGGTTGGCTTTTTGACCCTCGCGCAGGACGATGTTGATGGTGCCGGCAATGGCCCTGGCCCCAGTTTCGGCCGTGGGGGCACGCAAAATCTCGATTTTTTCGACCTGCTCAGGGGTGAGTGTGTCGATGGAAAAACCTGGCGGCACGCGCTCACCGTCGAGCAGGATCTGGGTGTAGCCACCGCCCAGGCCCCGCATCCGAATGGCGCCGCCTCGACCGGGCGCACCTTGGACCGTGACACCCGGCAAGCGCTTGAGCACCTCACCCAATGTGGAGTCGCCTTGTTTTTCGATCTCTTCGCGACCAATGACGATTTTGGAGGCCGAAGACTCACGGCGCACCTCGGTGTCGTTGTTGCGGTTGCTGCGGATCTCAACCTGGCCCAGATCGGCCGTGGCAGATGGCGTGGCGCTGGACGCCGCAGGGGCAGGGCTTTGAGCCCAAGCCCAGACAGGCAGCCAATACAGGACGACCCCAGCGAGCAGCAGGCTGTGGGTCAGGGGATGAAGGTTGGGATGGGGTTGAAGTGAACGCATCCACACATTTTGACAGCGCCCGGCTACACATGTGTGAAGCCTCTGTAAAAGCCGGGGTCAGCCTCAGGTCCCGTCCGGGACCTGTGCAGGGCCTGGGTTGGGGGCAGCCCCCCAAGCATCACCCTTCGGATTTAAACAGCGCTGCGACCTTGCGCTTGGGCTTGATGTTGGCCGAGATGGACGAGCGTGGTGCTTTGGGCACGGCGTCCCAGCTCGGCGAAACGTCGGCAGAGGGTGCCTCGTAAGGCTTGCTGAAGAAGGGGTCGCGGTTCACGGGTGCGGGGCGGAAGCCGCCTCGGCGCTCGCGCGGCGCGTCCAGGGCGTCACGCGGGTCAAACTCTTCGCGGCGACGGCCTTCGGAGGCGCGGGCACGCGGGCGGTCTTCGGCGCGGGTGCCCCACTTCTCGGGCGCGGGGCCAGTGGGTGCCGTGTCCAGCTGCAGGGTTTCGACGTCCAGCTTTTTCTTGATCAGCTTTTCAATGTCGCCCACCAAACGGGCGTCAGAAGGGCTGACCAATGTCACGGCCAAGCCGGAGGCGCCAGCGCGGCCTGTGCGGCCAATGCGGTGCACATAGTCTTCGGCGTTGAAGGGCACATCGAAGTTGAACACGGCGGGCACATCCTTGATGTCCAGACCACGCGCGGCCACGTCGGTGCACACCAGCAAATCGACTTCGCCCTTTTTGAAGGCTTCCAGCGCTTTCAGGCGCTCGTCTTGGCTCTTGTCGCCGTGCAAAGCAGCTGTGCGCAAGCCCTCGCGCTCCAATGAGCGGGCAAGGCGGCCGCAGCCGAGCTTGCTGTTCACAAAAATGAAGGCCTGCTTGATGCCCCGGTCGTCCAGCACCTTGCGGATCACACGGCGCTTGTCATCGTCTAGGGCGGCGTAAAAACGCTGTTCCACTGTGGACGCCGTCTCGTTGGGGCGGGCCACTTCGATGGTGATGGGGTTTTGCAGGTAACTGCCGGCCAGGCGCTTGATCTCGGGCGAAAACGTGGCCGAGAACAGCAGCGTGGTGCGCTGCTTGGGCAAAAAGCTCAGGATGCGCTGCAGATCGGGCAAAAAACCGATGTCGAGCATGCGGTCGGCTTCGTCCAGCACCACATATTCGACCTGGTTGAGCACGGCGTTTTTGGCTTCGATGTGGTCCAGCAAACGACCGGGTGTGGCCACCAGCACCTCAACGCCTTTTTTCAGCTCGAGCGTCTGGGGCTTCATGTCCATGCCGCCAAACACCACCGCACTGCGCAGCTGGGTGTACTTGGCGTACATCTTGATTTGTTGGGCCACTTGGTCAGCCAGCTCACGCGTGGGCAACAACACCAAGGCACGCACTGGGTGACGGGCGGGAGAGGTCGAGGGGTTTTCGTGCTTGAGCAGGCGCTGCAGCAAAGGCAGAGAGAAAGCCGCCGTTTTGCCCGTACCGGTTTGGGCTGCGCCCATCACGTCCTGGCCCGTCAACACCACCGGAATGGCTTGGGCCTGGATAGGGGTCATGGATTCGTAGCCCATTTCGGCCACGGCTCGTGCCAGCGTGGGCGCCAGCGATAAATTGGAAAAAGAGTCGGTCATTAACCCGCTATTGTCGCATTTTGAACTGCCATTGCCAAAAATGGCAGACGAGACCCGCAAGCCGAGCCCCAAGTGGGGAGCGATCTGCCCCGGACGCGGCCGTCAAGCCAAGCGGCGGCGCAGCGAGGGGAAGGCGGATTTTTTGTGGGGCACTTTGGCCGTGGGTGTGCTCAGGGCAGCGGCGGCGTTGAGCATGTCAGAGACCAGCGCATCTGCGCGGCTGTGAGCGCCCTGGCGGCTGGCTTCAAAGGCCAAACGGGTGGTTTGGGCCATTTGGGCCACAAAGTTTTGCGGGTAGTCCCGCACCTGAAAACCCCGCAAACTCATCACCTTCATGAAGGCGTTGGCTGCCTCTTCTACGGCACACTGGTATTCCTGGCTGGCTTCTGGAGACATGAGGACCTCTGTCATGGTTGTTTGTTAGAACCCTTACATAACGCAGCTCAAGCCTGAAAGGAATACACAACCGGTATCAAATTGTGTGCGGCTTGGCTTTGAGGCCCTGCAGCACCCCATGGGCCGCCCGGTGTCCGCTGGCGAGGCAAGCGGTCAAAAGATAGCCGCCTGTGGGGGCTTCCCAGTCGAGCATTTCCCCCGCGCAAAACACGCCAGGGCGGGCCGCCAGCATCAAATCAGGCCCCATGGACTGCAGCGCCACGCCTCCGGCGGTGCTGATCGCCTCGGCCACAGGCCGGGCGCACTTGAGGGGCACCGGAAGGGCTTTGATGCGCTTGGCCAGAACATCGGGCTGGGCCAAAGCGTCCGGCGAGCACAACTCAAACAGCAAGCCCATTTTGACGCCGTCCAGCCCCAATCGGCTCTTGAGGTGGCTGCTCAGGCTGCGGCTGCCGCGGGGCCAGGCCACCTCTTTGAGGACCTGCTCGGGCGTTTTGTCAGGCAACAAGTCCAGCAGCAAACGGGCCTGCCCATGCTCGGCCAGACCGTCGCGCAGCCAAGCCGAGGCGGCATAAACCAGACTGCCTTCCAGCCCGGTCTCGGTGATCACAAATTCGCCTTTGCGCTCAAAACGCGCGGGCTGCAAAGCGGCGCCTTGGGCGTCTGGGGCAGGGACGGTGAGCACCACCGACTTGAGCGGATACCCGGAAAACTTAGCCCTAAAGTGCGCGGTCCAGCCCTGACCCTCTCGCCCCAACACATCAAAGCCGCAGTTGGCAGGCTTCAAAGGGGCGACCTCGACACCCTCTTGCTGCAAATGGACCTGCCAAGCACCGTCCGAGCCCAGGTGCGGCCAACTGGCCCCGCCCAGCGCCAGCACGGTGGCCCCGGCTTTCACCCGCAGCGGCGGGGCGTCGTCCCGACGGCCAAACACCAGATGATCGCCTTGCCAGCCCAGCCAACGGTGGCGCATGTGGAACTGCACAGGCACACCACTGGCGGGGTGGCGCAGGCGATGCAGCCAGGCCCGCAGCAAAGGTGCGGCTTTCATCTCGGCCGGGAACACTCGACCCGATGTCCCCACAAAAGTACTCACACCCAAACTCTGCGCCCAGTCGCGCACACCCTGTGCATCCAGCCCAGACAGCCACTGGCTGACCTCGGTCTCGCGTGGGCCAAAACGGGTGTTGAACTGGGCCGAGGGCTCGGCGTGGGTGAGGTTCAAGCCGCCCTTGCCGGCCAGCAAAAATTTACGCCCCACCGAGGGCATGGCGTCAAACAGGTGCACAGACACGCCCGCTTGTGACAACACCTCGGCCGCCATCAAGCCGGCCGGGCCGCCTCCCACAATGGCCACCTCCACTAAAAGCTCTGGTGCGTTTTGAAAATCGGAAGTCGGTTCTGAAAGGCTCATGTCTTAGTGATCTGGCAAGAGGGGGGTGATGCGCGAATGCACCGAGTTTCTGTCAAAATAGAACCACTTTAGCCGCATCTCAATGTTCACAAGGAAAAGGCCATGGCCAGCGATCTGATCAAACACACCACCGACGCCACTTTCGAAGCCGACGTGCTCCAATCGAGCCAACCCGTGGTGGTGGACTTCTGGGCCGAATGGTGCGGCCCTTGCAAAATGATTGCCCCCATCTTGGACGAAGTGGCCAGCGCCTACGAAGGCAAGCTGCAAATTGCCAAGATGAACGTCGACGACAACCGTGACATTCCCGCCAAGTTCGGCATTCGCGGTATCCCCACCCTCATGATCTTCAAAGGCGGCCAACTCGCCGCTACCAAAGTGGGCGCCATGAGCAAGTCGCAATTGACCGCTTTCATCGACCAGCAACTGGCTTGATGCTTCGATGCCCTCCGGCTGGGCCGGTCGTGTCATCCACAAACCGGGCCTGACAGCCCGGTTTTTGTTTTTGGGGCCGCCTGAAAACCTGTCATAATTTCCCACAGGCAACCCGAACACGGGACAGCGCCAAGACTGCCGGAAGCACCAGCCCCTGACCCCGGGCGGCCTCCGGTCCAGAACATTTCCACCCGGTTATCCGAACAACGGTCCCCAGCCGACCGATTCGCCACAGGCCAAATCCCATGCATTTGAACGAACTCAAGGCACTTCATGTGTCCGAACTGCTGAAGCAAGCCGACACGCTCGAAATCGAGAACACCGGTCGCATGCGCAAACAGGAGTTGATGTTTGCCATCATCAAGAAACGCGCCAAAGCGGGCGAACAGGTTTTCGCCGACGGCGTGCTTGAGATCTTGCCAGACGGTTTCGGCTTCTTGCGCAGCCCCGATTCCAGTTACACCGCCTCCACAGACGATATTTACATCAGCCCCAGCCAGGTGAGGCGCTTCAACCTGCACACCGGTGACATGATCGAGGGCGAAGTGCGCATCCCCAAAGACGGCGAGCGCTACTTTGCCCTGACCAAGCTGGACAAGGTCAACGACGACCTGCCCGAGAACAACAAACACAAGGTCATGTTCGAGAACTTGACGCCGCTGTTCCCCAAAGAACAGATGCGCCTGGAGCGTGACATCAAGGGCGAAGAAAACATCACCGCCCGTGTGATCGACATCATTGCCCCGCTCGGCCGCGGCCAGCGGGCCCTGATCGTGGCGCAGCCCAAGTCGGGCAAGACGGTGATGATGCAGCAGATCGCCCACGCCATCACCGCCAACTACCCCGATGTGCACCTGATGGTGTTGCTGGTCGATGAGCGCCCTGAAGAAGTGACCGAGATGCAGCGCAGCGTGCGCGGCGAAGTGATTTCTTCCACGTTCGACGAACCCGCCTCGCGCCACGTGCACGTGGCCGAGATGGTGATTGAACGCGCCAAGCGTTTGGTCGAGTTGAAAAAAGATGTGGTGATCTTGCTGGACTCGATCACCCGCCTGGCCCGCGCCTACAACAACGTGGTGCCCTCCTCAGGCAAGGTGCTGTCGGGTGGTGTGGACGCCAACGCCTTGCAACGCCCCAAGCGTTTCTTTGGTGCGGCCCGCAATGTGGAAGAAGGCGGCAGCCTGACCATCATCGCCACCGCTCTGGTCGATACCGGCAGCCGCATGGACGAGGTGATCTTTGAAGAATTCAAGGGCACTGGCAACTGCGAAATCCATTTGGAGCGCCGTTTGTACGAAAAGCGCGTGTTCCCGGCCATCAACTTGAACCGCAGCGGCACTCGCCGCGAAGAGTTGCTGCTTCAGCCCGAAGTGCTGCAAAAAACCCGCATCCTGCGTCAATTCATGTACAACATGGACGAAATCGAGGCGATGGAGATGGTCTTGAAGAGCATGAAAGCCACCAAGAACAACTCCGAGTTCTTCGACATGATGCGACGCGGCGGCTGATACCCTATAATCGACAGGTTTTGCGGAAAGTGCTCTCAGATAGGCTGTTGAGTGGCTACCGTAGCGAAAATAAAAGGATTTCCCCATGAAAGACGGCATTCACCCCAACTACCGTGAAGTTTGCTTCCAAGACATGTCCAATGGTTTCAAGTTCGTGACCCGTTCATGCGCCAACACCAAAGAGATGATCACCATGGAAGACGGCCGCGAGCTGCCTTGGTACAAGCTGGACACGACCAGCGAGTCGCACCCCTTCTACACAGGCACTCAAAAGTCGGTCGACAACATGGGCGGCCGCGTGGAGAAGTTCCGCAACCGTTTCGGCAAGACCACCACCATCGCCAAGTAATTCGCGCATTGGTGTTCCCCAAAAGGGCAGCCCGGGCAACCGGCCTGCCCTTTTTGCATGGGTCCTGGCCATCTGCTGGGCCCACGCACAAACTGTCGGGTCTTTTTAAAATACGACCTGCAGCGCTCCCCACTTTGCCCCTGACCTGACAGCCCCTGCACTCCGTGAACCTGCCCACCCCCGCCATCGTTGCCCAAAGTGCCGTCCGCAGACTGCCGCGCTTGGCTTTGTTGTTGCTGTGCGTGTCCTACGTATTGGCCGGTTTTTGGGGGCGTGCGCCCTGGAAATCACAAGACCTGGAGTCCTTGGGTTACATGCTGCAACTGGCCCAGCCCGCACTGGGCGAGACGGCCAACTGGTTCAGGCCCAGTTTGCTGGGCCAATACGACCCGCAACTGGCTTTGCTGCCTTATTGGCTGGGCGCGGGTTTTATCGCTTGGGCGCCTCAGGGCTGGGAAGATGTGTTCGCACGGCTGCCCTTTGTGGGCATGTTGGGCCTGACGCTGGCCGCCACATGGTACGCCGTTTACGCCCTCGCCCGCCACCCGGCTGCGCAGCCTGTGGCTTTTGCTTTTGGCGGCGAGGCCAAGCCAAGTGATTACGCCCGCGCCCTGGCCGACGGCAGCCTGCTGGCCTTGCTCGCCTGCCTGGGCCTGGCCCGGTTGGCGCACGAAGCCACGCCTGCGCTCAGCCAACTGTGCTTTGCATCGCTGATTTTTGTGGGCCTGTCCACCTTGCCGCGCTGGCGTGTGAAAAGTGGCTTGGCCGTGGGCCTGGGCATGTTGGGCTTGACGCTTTCGGGGGCACCTAGTGTGGCACTTTGGCTGGGTGTGGGCGGCTCGCTGATCCGCGCTGTGGCCCCCGTCGACCCGGCACAGGGCCGCATGCGCATGCTCGACCTGGGGCTGTTGGCTTTGCTGTGCTTGTTGTGCGTCACCACCGCGGGCGCACTCGATTTGTGGCGCTGGCGAGTGGTGCCACACGAGATGGTAGACGTGCACATCCTGGGCAAGTTGATGCTGTGGTTCACCTGGCCAGCTTGGCCTTTGGCGCTGTGGTCCTTGTGGCGCTGGCGGGCACAACTGAGCCGAGCCTGGCGCTACCCGCACCTGGCCTTGCCTTTGTGGTTTGTGGCCGTCACGGTCGGGGCCACCTGGTTGACCGGCTTGTCAGACCGGGCTTTGCTCCTTGCGCTGCCCGGCATTGCCGCTTTGGCCGCCTTTGCACTGCCCACCCTGCGGCGCAGTCTGGGCGCCTTGATCGACTGGTTCACCCTGCTGTTTTTCAGTTTTTGTTCGCTCGCCATTTGGGTGGTTTGGGTGGCCATGCAAACAGGCTTTCCGGCCAAACCAGCGGCCAACGTGGCCAAGTTGGCCCCGGGGTTTTTGCCGGAGTTTTCTGCCCTGGCTTTTGGTTTGGGCTTGCTGGCCACGCTGGCCTGGGCTTGGTTGGTCAAGTGGCGCATTGGCAGCCACCGCGCTGCGCTCTGGAAGAGCATGATCTTGCCCGCATCTGGCGCGGTACTGTGCTGGCTGCTGCTCATGAGCCTGTGGTTGCCCTTGCTCAACTTTGCCCGCAGCTACGGCCCCACGGTGCAAAAAGTGCAAGTCGTGACCGGTACCGCCTCATGCTTGCAATACGCTGGCATCAGCCAGGCGCAGGGCGCGGCTTTGTTGTTTCATGCGCAGGTGCGCCTGCAAGCGGCCACCACGCCCAGTGCCGAGTGTCCCTGGCTGGTCATGGACGAAAAGAACCTGCCCTTGTTGGAAGACCGCCTCCAGGACCTGGGCTGGACGCTTGAAGCGACCGCTGCCCGACTGGGGGAGCGCAGCGACCGCCTGATGATCTTCCGACCCGCGCAGCCGATCCAAGACACACCCGCCTTGCCAGAACCGGCCAAGAACTGAGCCATGTCTGAGCTGCGCACCATCGCCCGCCATGCAGGCACCGTGCTGGTCGGGCAGCTGGCCGTCATGGCCTTTGGCGTGGCCGACACGGTGATTGCCGGGCGCTACAGCCCGCATGCGCTGGCTGTGCTGTCGCTGGCCTCGTCCATCTACATCAGCATTTATGTGGCGCTCAACGGCATGCTGCAAGCTTTGCTGCCGGTCTGGGCCGAGCTGCATGGCGGCAACCGACACGCTGAAATCGGGCGCTCGGTGCGCCAAGCGCTCTACATCTCGGCGGGCGCAGCGGCCCTGGGCATCACCGGTTTGTGGTTCCCAGACCCTTGGCTGTCTTGGACCCAAGTGCCCACCGAACTGTGGCCCGATGTGCGGGCCTATTTGCGCGTGTTGGCCCTGGCGCTGGTGCCTTCCTTGCTCTTTCGCATGTACAGCACGCTCAACCAAAGCCTGGGCTACCCGCGCTTGGTGACCTGGCTGCAAGCGGGAGCGCTGTTGGTGAAGATTCCTTTGTCGGTGCTGCTGACCTTTGGCGCAGGCGATGTGCCAGGCATGGGCGTGGTGGGCTGCGCTTGGGCCACGCTGGCCGTCAACAGCTTGATGCTGCTCACCGGGCTGTGGCTTTTGCGCACGCAAGACATTTACCGCCCCTATCGGCTGTGGCGTCTGCCCGAAAGACCCCAGTGGTCGGTGCTGCAACACTTTTTGCGCTTGGGCGTGCCCGCTGGGCTGTCCATCATGGTGGAGGTCACGTCCTTTACTTTGATGGCCTTGTTCATTGCCCGCTTGGGCGCTGTGGCATCGGCCAGCCATCAGATTGCGGCCAGCTTGGCCGCCGTGCTGTACATGGTGCCTCTGGCCTTGGGCATTGCCAGCAGCGCCCGCACGGGTTATTGGTTGGGCGCTGGCCAACCCCACCGCGCTCGGCAAGCGGCGGGGCTGGGCATCAGCCTGGCCATCGGCGCGGCGGTGCTGTGCGCTGCGGCCTTGCTGCTGGGCCGCGAGGCGATCGCCCACGCCTTCACCAACGACCCGATGGTGGCCCAAACCGCCATGGTGTGGCTCGCCTGGGTGGCGGTCTACCACCTGGCCGATGCGGTGCAAGCGGTCTGCGCATTTTTGCTGCGCTGCTACCGCATCACCATCGCGCCGCTGCTGATCTACACCGCCTTTTTGTGGGGCTTTGGCTTGTATGGCGGCTACCTGTGGGCCTACGAAGATTCAGTGCTGAGCGGCTGGCTGCAGTGGACCGGCCGCCCGGCCGTGGACACCTTCTGGATCAGCAGCAGCCTGGCCTTGGCTGCGGTGTCGGTGCTGTTTGCGGCGCTGGTGTGGCAGGTCTCGCGGCCTGTGAACCTCACAAGCGCCGTGGATTAAGACTCTCTGCAGGGAATGCGGTCATCAAGGATTCACAAAACACAATGACAGTGGGGGTTTTTGATGTTTTGAATCGACATGACAACCCCGAACGCCATCGACGAAGCCCAAATGCGCCAGCTGCGCGAAGACCTGCTGGACAGCATGGACGAAGAACTGGAATTGGAGCTCGACGACCGTTGGGGCACTGATGCTGCGACCAACGCGGCCCAAGCCGGCGAGCGCATCCGTTACTTTCGCGAACTGCTGCGCTTGCAGTCCGAGCTGGTGATGCTGCAAGACTGGGTGGTCAAAACGGGCCACCGCATGGTCATCCTGTTTGAGGGCCGCGATGCAGCTGGCAAAGGCGGCGTGATCAAACGCATCACCCAGCGCCTGAACCCGCGCGTTTGCCGCGTGGCCGCCCTGCCCGCGCCCAACGACCGCGAGAAAACCCAGTGGTACTTTCAGCGCTACATCTCGCACCTTCCGGCCGCAGGCGAAATTGTGCTGTTTGACCGCAGCTGGTACAACCGCGCTGGCGTCGAAAAAGTCATGGGCTTTTGCAACGACGAGGAATACGAAGAGTTTTTCCGCTCGGTGCCCGAGTTCGAAAAAATGCTGGTGCGCAGCGGCATTCAGCTGGTCAAGTACTGGTTCTCCATCACCGACGATGAGCAACATGCCCGCTTTTTGGGCCGCATCCACGACCCGCTCAAGCAGTGGAAGCTCAGCCCCATGGACCTGGAAAGCCGCCGCCGTTGGGAAGACTACACCCGCGCCAAAGAAACCATGATCGAGCGCACCCACATTCCAGAAGCACCTTGGTGGGTGGTGCAGGCGGTCGACAAGAAAAAGGCCCGCCTCAATTGCATCGACCACTTGCTGGGCATGGTGCCCTACCACGAGGTCGAGCACCCCCAAGTGGAACTGCCAGGGCGGGTGCGCAACCCGGACTACATCCGCCACCCGGTGCCAGCCGAGATGATCGTGCCCGAGAAATACTGAACGCGTTCCCTCCAGATCAACAGGCCCGCATGACGGGCCTGTTTTTTCTTAACCGTCAGCCTGGCTCAAGTGATCTTGAGCAAGGCTTGACCCATGCGAATCTGCACACCGGGCGCAATGCCATCAGCCAAAGCAAAGCCCTTCGGTACAAACACCAAAATGGTCGAGCCATGCTCGAACCAGCCCATTTCTTGGCCCTTGGCATAGACCGCATCACAAGGCATTTCGTTCGGGCCTTGGTAGCGCAAATTCAACAACACATCGACGGCATGAAAACGCATGCTGGCCACCAACACTGCTGCCACAGGCACGATCAAAAAGGGCACGCCCTCTTGCGTTTGCATGTGCAACACCGCCCGTTCGTTTTTACAAAACAACTCTTGTACGCGCTTTAAAGCCACCGGGTTCACATTCCAGGTGTCCCCGGAGATGTAGGTCACATGCTGCAGCTGCACATCGTGCGGTGCGTGAAAGCGGTGGTACATGCTGCTGGTCAGACGCAAGGTGATGTAGGTTCCCCCCTCCAGCGCGGCAGGCCAATGATGACAGCGCTCTGAGGTGCCTAGCAAGGTCTGCAGCTGGTAAGGAAAACCTTTGGCCTGAAACACCTGGCCCTGTGTGATGGTGCCGCAGGCCCCCACAATGGCGTCACAAGGCGATGTCATGAACGCAGGGTCCGGGTTGACGACCCGTGCACCGGGCAACAATTCGCGCGTGAAACAAGCGTGCAAGCTGTCAAATTTTTTGAGCTTGGCATCGCTCAAATCCAGATCACTGAACCAACCCCACACCGCCATCGACGACTTCACGACCCAGGGGTGTTTGATTTGACTCCACCACCCCATGAAGCGGGTCAGGGTGATGCGCGGGATGCGGTTGGTGAGCAAGAAATTCAGGTCTTCTTGCAGTATCCACTTTTGGAAATGTTGGCGAATCTTCATCATGTTGTCACTCAATTTGAATAAAAAGAAATTTTGTTGTCACAAGGAAATTGCAGTGAACCCCACTTGGATCAGTTTGGGCGTCCTGGCCGCTTTGGCCCCGAGCCTGCATCGGCGCATTCAACTCTCCCGGGCCAAACACCGCTCTTTGGCAGGCCACTCGCGCATGGCCAAGCGACTGGCCCGCTGGCTGCCGGGTTACAGCTTCGACGAGGCTGAGTTTTTTGGCTGTGATGGCGCTCCGAGCGACATTCAGGCGCAACGCCGTGCGGCATTTTTTACTTTGGCCAACACGCTGCAAACGCGGCATCGTCTGAGCATCGAGGCCACTGCTGCTGCACGCGAGAACATCTCGGACATGCAATTTGTCTCGGCCTACCGCGTGCCCTTCCAGTTCAGCCCGGTGGTGCGCGAGCACCTGAAAGTCGGCTCGTTTTGGCAGTCGGCCCAAGGCGTGCATGTCACAGACCTCGACGGCCAAAAGTTTTACGACCTCACCGGCTCTTATGGCGTGAACGTGTTCGGTGCCGATTTTTACAAACGCACCATGGCCGAGGGCATGGCCCGCACGCAAGCGCTGGGGCCAGTTCTGGGCTCTTACCACCCTGTGGTGGCTGACAATGCCAACCGCCTCAAAGCCATTTCCGGATTGGACGAGGTGTCGTTCCATATGTCGGGCACCGAAGCCGTGATGCAGGCCGTGCGGCTGGCCCGCTACCACACACGCCGCAAAAACATTGTGCGTTTTTGCGGGGCTTATCACGGCTGGTGGGAAGACGTGCAACCCGGTCCCGGCAACCCCATGCCCCCGCGCGAGACCTACACCCTGAGTGATATGAGTGAGCGCAGCTTGCAAGTGTTGCGCAGCCGCAAGGACATCGCCTGTGTGCTGATCAACCCCTTGCAGGCCTTGCACACCAACACCAATGCGCCGGGCGACTCGACCTTGGTCGACAGCAGCCGCCGCGCCGCTTACGACCGCGCGGCCTACACCGCTTGGCTCCAAGCCTTGCGCCAAGTCTGCACCGAACGCGGCATTGCCCTGATTTTTGACGAAGTCTTTTTGGGCTTCAGGTTGGCAGCAGGCGGCGCACAAGCCTACTTTGGCGTACAGGCCGACTTGGTCACCTATGGCAAAACACTGGGGGGTGGTTTTCCGGTGGGTGTGGTTTGTGGCAAGCGCGAATGGATGCGCCGCTTCGATGAAAAACGCCCTGCTGACATTTGCTTTGCACGAGGCACCTTCAACGCGCACCCTGCCGTCATGGGCGCCATGTCGGCATTTTTGGAGCAGTTGGAAACCCCTGAAGTCCAAGCCATTTACCAGGGCCTGGATGAACGCTGGAACGCCCGTGCCGCGCTGTTCAACAGCACCATGCAAGCGCATGAACTGCCCTTGCAGGCAGCCAACATGTCGAGCGTCTGGACACTCTTTTACACGCAGCCCAGCCGGTACAACTGGATGCTGCAGTACTACCTCAGGCTGCATGGATTGGCGCTCAGTTGGGTGGGGACGGGCCGTTTGATCTTCAGTCTCAACTACAGCGATGCCGACTTTGAATCGGTGCTGCAGAAGTTTGTGCTGGCGGCCCAGCAAATGCGCCAAGACGGCTGGTGGTGGCATGCACCAGAGATCACCAACAAGTCCATCCGACGCCGCATCCTGAAAGAAACGCTGTTTCGCTGACAACTCAGCCCGGTTCACCTCTTTGAAGTGAACCGGGTTTTGAACTTTCAGCGACCCGCGTGAAGCTTGCTGTCGGCGAAGCGCTCGCCTCGCAACAACTGCCAAGGTGCCTTGTGGTAAAGGTAAATGTCGTGGAAGGGATCGGTGATGATCTTGGTCATCCACACCAAACCGGTTTGCACGTCTTGCAGAAAAAACAAATGCACTGTGCGAAACAGCAAGGCCGCCACACCCAGGTAAAGCCAGGCATAACCCACGGCACGTAAAAATTCAAACCAGGTCTCATGCACAGGCAGCAATCCCATGAAGCCGGGGTTCATGAAAATGGCCAAAGGCAACACGGCCCAGACACTCAGCAACACCACCTTGCGGCGCAAGTTGTAGCCCACCTTGATCTCTTCTTTGAAGTCATTGGTGGCCTCGTTGACATGGTCATAACCCAAGGGCTCAAAGAAAAAGTGACCGGCTTGTCGGGAGGTCATGGACACCATCCAGGCCAACAAAGCCGCCATGGCCGGGTCGATCCACAGCATTCCGTAGGCCACCACAAAAGCCGAGGCACTGAGCAAATGCAAGGACTGGTTGATGCGGCAATGGTGGTAGTAACGGTGATCGTCCCAACGCTGAACTTCCAAAGCTTTCAAGAAATCTTTCACAAGCACCTCACTAGTTGAATGTGTGAAGATCATCAACAATTCGTGTGAAAAAACAATGACATGGCTTTTGTCATCAAACTGTTAAAAGCTGCGTTCACGATAGGGCCATGCTTGAATCAGACAACGCGTCCTATCTGGTCGAAAACATCGTTCCCGCCAATGCCCCCTTGCGCATTGCGGTGGTGACTGAAACCTGGCCACCCGAGGTCAATGGCGTTGCACTGACCCTGTCGCGTTTGATCCAGGAGCTGAGTCAACGCCAACACACCATCCAGCTCATCCGTCCACGACAAGACCGCCACGAAACCGAAAGCCATCGTGAAGGCTGGAGTGAGCTGCTGCTCAAAGGCATGCCCATCCCTCGCTATCCACAGCTCAAGCTGGGTTTTCCCAGCAAGAAGTCCTTGATACAGGCCTGGACCCAACAAAGGCCTGACTTGGTGCACATCGCCACCGAGGGGCCATTGGGCTGGTCCGCCCTGCAAGCGGCCCGGGTCTTGCGTTTGCCCGTCACCTCTGACTTCAGAACCAATTTCCAAAGCTACAGCAAACACTATGGCGTCGGTTGGTTGCAAAAACCCATCGTGGCGTACTTGCGCAAATTTCACAACCGCACCTTGTGCACCATGGTGCCCACCCAGGCCATGCACGACCAGCTCAAACTCTTGGGGTTCAACAACCTCCAGGTGGTGGCACGCGGCGTGGACACCCAGCTTTTTACCCCTAACAAACGCAGTCCCAGCTTGCGCAGCCAATGGCAAGTGGATGACAAAACGGTGGTCATCTTGTCGGTGGGGCGCTTGGCGGCTGAGAAAAATCTGGACTTGACGGTCAACACCTACCAAGTTTTGAAGCAAAACAAGCGCCCAGTCCGGCTTGTTTTCTGCGGCGATGGCCCTTACCGCGCCAAACTGCAGGCCGACTGCCCGGACGCGATTTTTATGGGCATGGCCACACATTCACAACTGGCCGTGGCTTACGCCAGTGCCGATCTGTTTGTCTTTCCCAGCTTGACCGAAACATTTGGCAATGTGACCTTGGAAGCACTGGCCAGCGGCACCCCAGTCCTAGCCTTTGATTGTGCTGCCGCCAAAGAAGTCATCAAAGACGAGCACAACGGTTGGCTCGTTCCTGGCGAAGACGCCCAACGTTTTGTTTTGCGTGCTTTGGCCATCACCCAAAATGCGTCGACTTTGAGAGCGGCACAACAGAACGCAGCCAGCAGCATTCAAAAATGGGAGTGGTCCAGCATCGCCACCCAAGTGGAAAACATGTTCCGAAGGGTCTTGTCAACGGAGTCAGTTGAGCGTTGAGTCCGGCGTTATTGACTTGTGTCGCCATGGCCAAACAGCCAACCACAAAGGCAATGACAAACACAGCATGACGGCCAACAAAGGCCACTCCCAGGCCACCAACACACTGTAAATACCCAACACCACCAAGACACTCAGGTTCTCGTTGAAACCTTGCACGGCAATCGATCGGCCAGGGGGCATGATCTTGAGGCCACGGTGTTGCAGCAAAGCGTTCATGGGGACCAACAACATCCCCCCGGCCCAACCGGCGACCAGCAACATGGGCACGGCCAGCCACAGGCTTTGCGTGAGGGCCAAAGCCGGCATCAAACAAGCCAGCACCACGGCCCACACCATCTGCTTGCGGGCACGAAAAATTCGGCTGCGCAATGCCGCCATGGCCGCCCCACCGATGACACCCAAAGCCACAAGGCCTTGCAAATATGCGCCGTGTTGGAGCGTCAAACCTGCTTGAGACTGCGCCCACACCAGCACCACAAACTGCAACGCAGCGCCCGCGCCCCAACTCAAGGTGGTGACCCGCAAGGAAACACCCCCCAAGGGATCACGCCACAACTTCAAATGGTTGTTCCAAAAGGCCGACCAACGCAGATCTGACCATGCCCAAGCTGGATGAGCAGGCGAGCGCAAGGCATACATGCCCAGGTTGAGGACAGCTGAGAGCACATACAACAAGCAGATCACGCCCAAACCCATGCCGATTTGGGTTGCTACCAGCCAACTGTTCAAGGGCAAACTCAATACAGCTGTAGCCCCCTCCCAACCGAAAGACCCTGCACCCATCAGCCAACCACCCAAGACAACACCCCACAAAACAGACAAGACAACCGACACTTCCAGGAAAGCATTGGCCTTGACCAAACCTGAAACCGGGACCGTTTCAGTGAGCAAGCCGTATTTCGCAGGGGCGTAAACCGAAGCTGCAAAGCCTGTCAGAGCAAAAGCCAGCATGGGGTGTGCCCCTGTCCAAAGCAAGACAACTGCCAATAACTTGAGCAGGTTCATGGCCAACATGACATGGCGCTTTTGAAACGCATCGGCCACAGGACCCACCAGGCTGGCCAGCACCACATAGGACACCGTGAAAGCCATTTTCAACACCGGTGCCCACCAAGCAGGATAGCCTTGCTCGTGCAAGAAAAAAATGCCCAGCAGCAAAAAGGCGTTGTCTGCCAGCCCACTGAAAAACTGGGCCAGTATCAAAAAGGCAAAGCCTTTAGGCATTCATCCATTCAGACGCAGTTGCTGCACCAACCGGTGCCCCGAAATCCATCAACTGAGCCAAATCATTGCGCCGGCCCACACCTTGGTAAGCCATGCCCAATTCACTCAGAGCCTCAGGGTTGTAGAGGTTGCGACCATCCAAAATGAAGGGCTTGCGCATCACCGCCTTCATGGCCTCGAAATCAGGGTTGTGGAAATTCTTCCACTCGGTCAACACCATCAAGGCATCAGCCCCCTCCAAGGCCTGCATGTCTGAAGCGGCCAATTCAAAACGCCCCAACAGATGCGCTTCTTGGCTCATGTCCAGATGCAAGGCTTCCAAAGCCTGAGGACCGGCCACAGGGTCAAAGGCACTGACGTGTGCACCACGCAACAACAATTGACGAATGACCACACGGCTGGGTGCCTCGCGCATGTCATCGGTATTGGGTTTAAATGCCAGGCCCCAAACAGCGATTTTTCGGCCCGTCAGGTCCTGACCCATGTGCTGGGTCAAGCGGTCCACCAAAATCATTTTCTGGCGCTCATTGACCAGTTCTGTGGCACTGACCACTGCCATGCTGTGCCCATGGGCCTTGGCGGTGTTCACCAAGGCCTGCGTGTCCTTGGGGAAACAGCTTCCGCCATAACCACAACCCGCATACAAAAAGCTGTGTCCAATTCGGCTGTCAGCGCCGATACCCCGGCGGATGTGGTCCACATCGGCCCCCAACACATCGGCCAAATTGGCCATTTCATTCATGAACGAGATGCGTGCGGCCAACATGGCGTTAGCGGCGTATTTGGTCAACTCGGCACTGCGCACATCCATCCACACGGTTCGGGCATGGTGGCGGTTGAAGCTGGCGTACAAATCACCCATCATGCGGCGGCTGCGGGCATGGTGCGGCCCCTCATCCACGCCCACCACAATGCGGTCAGGTCGCATGAAATCGTCAATCGCCGCCCCTTCTTTGAGGAACTCCGGATTGGACACAACATCAAACAAATCTGGCGACATGCCCCGGTGCACCAACTCGTGCGAAATCGCCGCACGCACCTTGTCGGCCGTTCCCACCGGCACGGTGGATTTATTAACCACCAACTTGAAACCCTTCAGGTGCCGGCCAATGGTGGCCGCCACAGACAAAACGTGCCCCAAGTCGGCCGAACCATCTTCTGCGGGGGGCGTGCCCACAGCGATGAAGAGGATGTCACCGTGCTCTACGGCCTCACAAGCATCGGTGGTGAAACGAATTCGCCCATCGGCACGGTTGCGATTGAGCAGTTCTTTGAGGCCAGGCTCGTAAATAGGCACTTCTCCTTCTTGCAAGGCGCGGATTTTTTCCTCGTCCTTGTCCAGGCACACCACCTTGAAACCCAGGTCCGACAAGCATGCGCCTGTGACCAAACCGACGTAACCCGAACCGATGACTGTGACACGCATGGCAAACCTCCAAGTTTGCTCAGCATGTTCCACTTCAAACGTGAATCGAGCGTGTCATTTTCATGAAGAAATCACGACAAGATTTGCGGCCTGCGTCAGTCAAGCCGCTGGTGTTGATTCACCCACCACTCGGCTTTGTGGGAACACCAACCTGAAGGTGGAGCCCTGACCCACAACACTCTCGATACGCAATTCGCCGCCGTGGCGCTGCATGACGTGTTTCGTGATGGCCAAGCCCAAGCCCGTGCCACCGGTTTCTCTGGACCGGCTGCGGTCCACGCGGTAAAAGCGCTCGGCCAAACGCGGCAAGTGCTCAGCCGCAATGCCAGGGCCCGAGTCCTTGACGATGAACATCAGGCCCTCGGGGCTGCTCGACCAATGGATCTGGATGCGACCACCCAAAGGCGTGTATCGAATGGCATTACTGACCAGGTTAGATACTGCGCTCAACAACTCCGAGCGAGTACCCATCACATACACATCGGGTACAGGCGCAAATTCCAACTGGTGCACAGGCCCCTGGCCTTTGTTGGCCATCCAGTCCGAAAACGCCTGCGCTTCGGTGGTCACTTGCAGCATCAAAGCCGCCAAAGAAACTTTTTCTTGCGTGCTGGGCAACTGGCTGCCTTCGAGTTGCGACAACATCAACAAATCGGCCACCAAGGACTGCATGCGGTCCGATTGCGCCGACATGAGGTGCAAGTATTGCTGAGTTTCCTCGGCACCCAAGGGAATGGACTGCAGGGTTTCCACAAAGCCACTGAGCACCGTCAAAGGCGTGCGGATTTCGTGCGAGACGTTGGCCACAAAATCACGGCGCATGGCATCGGCCTGCGCAAGGGCTGTGATGTCTCGCGTCAACAGCAGCGAACGTCCTTCTCCATAGGCGTGCAACTGCACCGACAGTTTTTGGCGGTTCACCACCGAGCTGGCGCGGCCCTCAATGACCGCTTCCGATGTGTGTTCGTCCTGCGCGAAATAACGTGCAAACACCGGGTCGCGTACCAGATGGACGACGTGCTGCAAACGATCCCTTTGAGCGTCCAAGCCCAAGTGGGCCGCAGCGGTGTCGTTGCACCATTCGATGCGGGCTTGCTCGTCCAGCAAGATCACGCCATTGGGCGAAGCCTGAATCGCCTGCAAAAAATCCTGCAGCTGTTTTTGGTGCACAGCCGCCAGCTTTTCCTGCTGACGCAGCATGCGTTGCACACGCACAGAAATTTCGCGCCATACACCGTGCCACGGTGGGTCTTGGCGCAAAACCGGCGCACTCAGCCAGCGCTCAAGCCGGTCCAGCTTCCACAGCAGTGTGGCGGCATAGATGAACACAGCGATGAGCGCACCCAGCACAGCCCCGAAGGGGCCGCCCAAAAACCAGCCAGGTGTTCCCGCCAAGCCCACCCAAAAGAGCATTTCGAGAAGCCAAAAAAACATGCTTGACCTGACTTCAAACAGAGGGCGTGGGGGTGAAACGGTAGCCCGCGCCGCGCACGGTCTCAATCATATTGCCCGCCTCGCCCAGCGACTCGCGCAGGCGTTTGACGTGCACATCCACTGTGCGCTCTTCGATGTAGACGTGGTCGCCCCAAACCTTGTCGAGCAAGGCCCCCCGGCTGTGCACCCGCTCGGGGTGGCGCATCAGGTAGTGCAAGAGCTTGAACTCGGTGGGACCCACCTTCAGAGGCTTGTCGGCCAAATTGACACGGTGTGTGTCGGCATCGAGCTGCAACTCACCCATTTTGACCACACCCCCCGAAGCCTCGGGCACGCGGCGGCGCAGCACCGCACGGATGCGGGCCAGCAGCTCGCGTGGGGAGAAAGGTTTGACGATGTAATCGTCAGCCCCGGCATCCAGGCCAGCCACACGGTCCGCCTCGTCACCTCTCGCCGTCAGCATCAGAATGGGCACGGTCTTGGTGCGAGCCGTGGCACGCCACTTGCGGGCCAAGGCCAGACCACTCTCGCCCGGCAGCATCCAATCGAGCAAGATCACATCGGGCAGGATTTCGTCCAGCTCACGCTGGGCCGTTTCAGCATCGATGGCCCAGACCGGCTGAAAGCCGTTGTGCCGAAGGTTCACCGCAATCAGCTCGGCAATCGCCGGTTCATCCTCGACGATCAGGATGCGAGGAATGGTTCTCATTGGACCGCTTTTTCAATCTCGGTCAAGGCGGTGTGGCGCACGTCGGCCCCTTTGACCACATAGATCACAAACTCGGCGATGTTCTTGGCATGGTCACCAATGCGCTCGATGGCCTTGGCCACAAACAGCAAGTCCAGGCTGGCCGAGATCGTGCGGGGGTCTTCCATCATGTAGGTGACCAGCTTGCGCACAAAGCCGTTGAACTCGGCGTCGATCAAGTCGTCCTCTTTCAAGATCACCAGCGCGGTGTTCACATCCAGGCGGGCAAAGGCATCGAGTGCTTTGCGCAGCAAGCCGGTGGCCAGATCGGCCGCGACCCGCAATTCGGACGATGGCAAATTGCGTGGACTGCCCTGCTCCAAGATCAGCTTGACCATGCGGGCAATCCGCTCGGCCTCATCACCAGCACGCTCCAAGTTGCCGGTGATTTTGGAGATGGCCATGAGCAAACGCAGATCGCGTGCGGTGGGCTGGCGGCGGGCGATGATCGAGGCCAATTCGGCATCGATTTCGACCTCCAAGGCGTTGACCTGTTTTTCGGTGGCCACCACTTGATCGGCCACTTCGGAGCTGAACTGGGCCAGCGCATACACGGCATGGCGGGTTTGTGATTCAACCAGGCCACCGAGCTCCAGAACGCGGGAAGAAACGCCGGTGAGTTCGGCATCAAATTGACTTGAAATGTGCTTGTCCATGGAGGTCTCCTGATCAGCCGAAACGGCCGGTGATGTAGTCTTCGGTTTCTTGTTTGGCGGGCTTCATGAAAATCTGCTCGGTCTGACCAAATTCGACCAACTCGCCCAAGTACATGTAAGCCGTGAAGTCGGACACACGCGCAGCTTGCTGCATGTTGTGTGTCACGATGGCTACGGTGTATTCCTTTTTCAACTCACTCACCAACTCTTCGACTTTGGCGGTCGAGATGGGGTCCAAAGCCGAGGTGGGTTCGTCCAACAAAATGACTTTAGGCTTCACCGCCACCGTGCGGGCAATGCACAGGCGCTGCTGCTGACCACCCGAGAGCGACAAACCGCTTTGGCCCAGCTTGTCTTTGACTTCGTTCCAGATGGCCGCTTTGGTGAGGGCAGACTCCACGCGCTCATCCATGTCCGAGCGGCTCAGGTTCTCGTACAAACGCACGCCAAAAGCAATGTTGTCGTAAATGGACATGGGGAACGGCGTGGGCTTTTGGAACACCATGCCAATTTGCGCACGCAGCAAGTTCAGGTCTTGGCCTTTGTCCAGAATGTTCTGGCCATAAAAGTTGATCTCGCCTTCGGCTCGCTGGCCGGGGTAGAGGCTGTACATGCGGTTGAGCGTGCGCAACAAGGTGGACTTGCCGCAACCGGACGGGCCAATAAAGGCCGTGACGCGGTGCTCGGCGATGTTCAGATTGACGTTTTTCAGGCCTTTGAATTTGCCGTAATAAAAGTCCAGATTGCGCACTTCGAGGGCGTTTTGAGTCGGTGTCTTGTCAGGCATGTTGATTCCTGTGTGTACAAAAAGAGAAGGTCGTGGAATTCGAAACCATCAGCCTCAGGCCGACTGTTTGTCTCTGAAAAACACACGGGCCAAGATATTCAAAACCAGTACCGTCATGGTGATCAAGAGTGCCCCACCCCAAGCCAGACGAATCCAGTTGTCATAAGGACTCATGGCAAATTGGAAAATCACGACCGGCAAATTGGCCATGGGCTTGCTCATGTCATCGTTGTAGAACTGGTTACTCAATGCGGTGAACAACAAAGGCGCTGTCTCACCGCTGATACGGGCGATGGCCAACAAAACACCGGTGATCACACCGCTTTTAGCTGCGCGAAGCGTGACCGACAGCGATACTTTCCAACGCGGCGCTCCTAGCGCAAAAGCCGCCTCGCGCAAGCTGCCGGGCACCAGGCGAAGCATGTTTTCCGTGGTCCGCATGACCACAGGCACAGCAATCAGCGCCAGCGCCAAGCTGCCTGCGTAGCCAGAGAAGCCACCCAAGGTTGCCACGGCGATGGCGTACACAAACAAACCGATCACGATCGATGGTGCCGACAACATGATGTCGGTCACAAAACGGGTCAGCTCAGCGGTTTTGCTTTGGTCACCGTATTCGGTGAGGTAAATACCCGCCAAGATGCCCACTGGCGTCGCCACCAACACCGACAAGCCCACCATCATCAAACTGCCCACAATGGCATTGCGCAAGCCCCCGCCATCGGTGCCTGGCGCAGGCGTGTCCTTGGTCAAGATGTTCCAGTCCAAGGCAGCAAAACCGTTGGTAAACAAAACAACCAAAATCCACATCAGCACGGTCAAACCCAATCCCATGGCGAGCATGGAGGTGACCATGCCCCAAGCATTGGCCATGCGACGACGACGGTAAAGCGCTTGATTCATGTTCATCGACATGTCAGAACCCCTTGGCTTTTTCAGCCCGATTGATCATGATTTTGGCCAGGGCCAGCACCACAAATGTGATCACAAACAGCAGGAAGCCGAGCGCAAACAAAGAAGACATGTGGAAATCTGCAGCCTCGCCAAATTCATTGGCCAAGGTCGAGGCAATCGAAGTGCCTGGAGAGAACAGCGAAGTGGGCATGCGGTTGGCATTACCAATCACAAAGGTCACCGCCATGGTCTCGCCCAAGGCGCGACCGAGGCCGAGCATGATGCCGCCAATGACCCCTTTTTGGGTGTAAGGCAACACGATCTTGCGAACCACTTCCCAGGTGGTGCAGCCCAAACCATAGGCCGATTCGCGCAGGATGGGCGGCGTGATTTCGAACACATCACGCATCACAGCAGCCACAAAAGGCAACACCATAAAAGCCAGCACAATGCCAGCGGCCAAGATGCCCATGCCGTTCGGGGCACCACCAAACAAAAACCCGATCAAAGGCATACCACTCAAGACCTCGCGCAGCGGCACCTGAACGTAATCGGCAAACAAGGGCGCAAACACAAACAGGCCAAACATGCCGTAAATGATGGACGGCACCGCGGCCAACAACTCAATGGCCGTGCCCAATGGACGGCGCAACCAAACAGGGCAAGTCTCGGTCAGGAACACGGCAATGCCAAAGGCCAAAGGAACCGCCACCAACATGGCAATGCCAGCGCTGGCAATGGTGCCCACAATGGCGATGGCCGCACCAAACTCTTCGTTGATGATGTCCCATTCCACGTACCAAATGAAACGCGCACCGAACTTGGCAAAGGTGGGCCAGGCGTTGATGAACAAGGACACGATGATCCCAGCCAAGGCCACCAGAACCAACAAAGAGAACAACTGCGTCAGGCGGTGAAACAACACGTCTTGCAGCCGCTGGCGCTTGACAACAGCCAGCATTTGGCTGTTTTTGTCCACGCTGGAGAGGGGTGATTGCATGTCTTGACCCATCAAACAAAGAGCAAGGATTTAAACAATAAATCCGTCGGTCACCGAATGACAACCGACGGATGGCAGACCTGAGTCTGGATTACTTTTGGATTTGCGACCAGACTTTGGCGCGGATCTCGTTGGTCAGGCTGTCAGGCAAGGCCACATAGTCCAAGTCGGCGGCCATTTTCTTGCCGTTCTTGAAGGACCAGTCGAAGAACTTCAGGGCTTCGGCAGAAGCGGCTTTGTCGGCAGGGTTTTTGTACATCAAGATGAAAGAAGCCGTGCTGATGGGCCAGCTGTTGTCGCCTTTGGCATTGACCATCGACACGCCCATGCCTGGCACGCTGAACCAGTCTGCACCGGCTGCGGCGGCAGCAAAAGTCAAGTCATCGGGGCTGACGTATTTGCCATTGGCGTTTTGAACTTGCATGAAATTCATGTTGTTCTTTTTGACGTAGGCGTATTCCACGTAACCGATCGAGCCTTTGACACGGTTCACGTTGGCTGCAACACCTTCGTTGCCCTTGCCGCCCACCGATGTTGGCGCTGGCCACTTGACGGCAGCGCCCTTGCCCACGGTGTCAGCCCACTCTTTGCTGATAGCAGTCAGGTAGTCGGTCCAGTTGAACGTGGTGCCGGAACCGTCAGCGCGGTGCACCACGGTGATGATTTCGTTGGGCAGGTTTTTACCGGGGTTCAAAGCAGCAAACTTGGGGTCGTTCCACTTGCTGATCTTGCCCATGAACATTTCGGCCAACACGGGGCCTGTCACGCGCAACTCCCCAGGCTTGAAGCCGTCCAAGTTGATCACAGGCACAGTGCCGCCGATGATGGCCGGGAACTGGACCATGCCATCTTTGTCCAAGTCAGCACCGGAAACTGGGGCGTCAGTGGCACCGAAAGTCACGGTTTTGGCGCGGATTTGGCGAATGCCACCGGAGGAACCGATGGATTGGTAGTTCATGCCGGTGCCTGTGGCGGCTTTGTAGGCTTCAGCCCACTTGGCATACACAGGAAATGGGAAAGTGGCGCCAGCGCCAGTGATGTCAGCGGCAAAGCTGACGGCTGCAACAGCACTCAAGCCAATAGCAGCTACAAAAGATTTCAATTTCATCATGTCAACTCCTGATTCAGGGGTGGGGTCAAGTCCGCCCAAGTCATCTTGCCTTGGGAACTGATACGAATTTAACGGTTAATTGTGACAGTCTTGTGTCAAAAATCCAATTTAAAAAAGGCTGTTTTTTGATCCAGCGAAAGGTTATTGGCCTTTTGAGGATTCACGGTTACCAAAAGAACGACCACCGCAATTGGGTGGCCGCTCTTTTTGTCAGTCATATGTCAGTACATACTTCTGACCATGAAACATGGCTTTAGACGACATCTTGGCTTCTTCGGTAGCAGCACACCCATTCAGTTCAAAACCGTGTCCGATCGCTGACTCAGGTTCTGAATGCGCAGGTCTTGCGCAGCTGGTGTGTCTTTCACGCCAAAGGCTGAGCTGCCAAATTGGCTCTTCATGAACTTCATGAAGGCGTCTTGTTCGCTGCCCAACAAAGCTGTGCTGGTGCTGGCAACACCTCCGCCTGTCGTGGCGGTCATGGCGGCATCCAACTTGGTCAGATTCACAAAATCGGCCGTGGCTGGGAAGGGGTAACCATCACCACCGCCGGCAGCCGTGCTCGTGCCCTCGGCCAGGAAGTTCAGCGTCACCAGGCGGAAGGTGCGCTGCGCATTGCCCACCAGCACCCCGTTTTGCACCACCACATCGCTGCCCACCTTGAGCGAACGAATGCGCTCACCCGCTGTAGTGACGGCAAAATTGGCATCCAACGCTTGCGCTGTGCGGCTTGGGTCATAACTGAAGCTCATGCCACCCACCTGGGGGAAGCGGCCCTGGCTGCCCAAGACCGCCACGCCATGCTCCAGCAAGGACTTGAGTTGTGCGGCCGTGACGTCAAAGGTCCACAACTTGTTGTTGAACTTCAAAGCCGTTTCCACCGCCAATTGAGAAATTTCACCCGACTGACGATTGGCTTCTGCGTTGGCTTTGGGTGCGGTCAGAACAGCCGCAGCAGTGGCGCCTGGCATGGCCAGAACTTCACCAATTTCAGACCGGATACCGCCACCATTTTTCAGGGAAATTTGGACCGTCGGGTCCAACAATCGGGCATACCAAAGGTTGGCATCGGCCGTTAGGTTACCGAAGTTCGTTTCCTCGTTGCGCACGGCAGCGCGGCGGCCTTCCAGAAATTCAGAGGTTTTTCCAAAGACGTTGCCGTCCTTGGACTTGAGCACGGCCTTGATGGCGTCACGCACTTGGGTGACCAGGCCTGATACGGTCACACCCCCTGCGCTGTCGTCACTCTCGCTGGTCATCCAAGCACCGGAGAGCTTGCTGTCAAAACGCTGCGGGATCAGGACACCTTTGTCGTCAAACGGCGCCATAAAGCGCCCGAGGTATTTGTAGTCGGCATCCACGTTCACCACCACCGTCGGCTGGCCCGCTGCGTCTTTGGTTTCATAGGGGTAATCACCTGCGGATTTGTCACCTGTGCGCAGTACATCGTTGGCATCGGACAGCAACGTGTTGGAGCCCCCGGCGACGATGATGTCCACATTTTTCAAACGCTGTGCCAAGGCTTTTTCAATGGCCAAGGTTTGCATGTGGGCCAACAGCACCACCTTGTTGATGCCCGCTGCGGTCATCTCGTCCACCCCTTTTTGGATGGTCGCCGCCAGTCCGGCCACATCCACTTCGCTGCTGGTCAGCACGGGTGTGAACTGCAGTTTTCCGGGGGAGGTGATGTTGGCAAACACGGGTGAGCTGGCACCGATGACGCCAATTTTTTGACCGCCAACGTCCACCACCGTCCAGCCGGTCAACTTGCCAGATTGCTCTTGCGCCTTACCACCGTTGGCCAACTTGAGAGCAGCCACTTCAGAGTCCGCTGCAAAGTCAACGTTGTAGGCCAGATAAGGAAAACGAGCACCCGACCATGCGCCACTGGGTTTGATCATGTCAGCAAACTGCTTGGTGCCCAAATCCAACTCATGGTTTCCGATGGCAGAGGCCTGAACGCCCATCGCGTTCAAGAATGCAATGTCAGCACGCCCCACTTCGGCCACACCCAGTGCGGCACTCAAACTGGTGTCGTTGGCCGCATTAAAACGTGGCCCAGGGATGTAGTTGTCACCCGAACTGACCGTGAGAGTTTGCTGGGGGTACTGAGCGCGAAATTTGTTGATGAGGCCTGACAAATTCGCCACGCTGTTGAGAGCCGTGCTGTCGGAGCCATCGGCATCCGAGATGTGCAACAGCTGCAGGGTGAAGGCCGCTTCAGGTGCTGCATTGCTCGTGCCGCCGCAAGCGCTGAGCATGAGCGCAGAAGCCACCGTGGCGATCAGGAGTCTTCGAGTCAGAAGTTGTTTCATATCAGTGACTTTCATGGGTGATTGATCTCTTTGAAGTTAGCCACCCCATGTGACATCGAAATGAAAAATTGATGACGTATGTTTGAAAAGTCAAATCCACCAAATCAAGAATGATGATTTTTTAGATGCGCACAAATTTTTAATTGATTTGTCATATCAGCATCACTCAGACCCTGCAAATTACCCTTGTTTTATCCATCTAACCCACAGGAGTTTTCAGTGACCACATCCACATCACGCCGCGAATTTGTCGTGCGCATCGCCAGTGTTTCCGCTGTTCTGGCCACAGGCGCGGGCTTGTCTGCTTGTGGCGGTGACAAAGCCCAAGCAGAATTCAACTTTGGGGTCGCCAGTGGCGATCCACTGGCTGACAAAGTGATCCTTTGGACACACGCCAAATTTCCGGGCATCGATGCAGATGTCTCATTGCGTTACCAGGTTTCCAAAGATGCCGGATTCACGCAAGTGGTCAACGAAGGTTCGGCAGTGGCCTCATTGGCCACAGGTTTCACCGCCAAAGTCGATGCCAGTGGACTCCAAGCGGGTACTGCTTATTTTTACCGCTTCAGCCAAGGTGGCAACCACTCACCCGTGGGGCAAACACGCACCTTGCCTCAAACGGCAGAGAGCCTCAAATTGGCCGTCATGAGCTGTACCAACTTCCCCACCGGATTCTTCAATGTGTATGCCGAAGTGGCCAAAAGCGATGCTGAGTTTGCCCTGCATTTGGGCGACTACATCTACGAATATGCAGCAGATGGTTACGCCTCATCGTCGGCGGCCGCATTGGGCCGTGTGTCATTGCCAGGCACCGAGTTGCGCACCTTGGCCGATTACCGCGCCCGCCATGCCCAATACAAGAGCGATCCCGACAGCAAGAACCTGCATGCGCTCAAACCCATGATCGCGGTTTGGGATGACCATGAAATCGCCAACGACGCCTTCAAAGATGGTGCAGAAAACCACACCACAGCCACAGAGGGCGCCTGGGCTGACCGCAAGGCTGCCGCTTTGCAGGCTTATCACGAGTGGATGCCCATCAGGACCGGAACGGATAAAACCAAAATTTACCGCAGCTTCAACTTTGGCAACCTGGTGAGTCTGCACATGCTGGACACGCGCTTGATCGGCCGTGATGCACAAATTGAGATTGGCGAACTGGCGGGGGCTGCGGGTCCTGCCGCGCGAAACGCAGCACTGAGCGCATTTTCCTCACCCACGCGCCAAATGCTGGGCACCGAACAAATGCAATGGTTGCAAGGCCAGTTGGCTGCCAGCACTGCGCGTTGGCAAGTGCTGGGACAGCAAGTGCTCATGGGACGCATGGAGTTTCCAGTCTCGGTGTTGGCGGCACTGAACCCTTCAGACTTGTCTCCAGCTGCTCAGCAGGCTGGACAAAAAGCCGTGACCGATTACCTGACCGCCAAAGCCACACCGACTGGCGCACGCACACCCGCCCAAGCTGCTTTGATGGACACCACACTCAATCCCAAACTGGGATACAACCTGGACGCATGGGATGGTTATGTGGTCGCCCGCGAAACCTTGCTCATGACGGCCTACCAATTGCAAAAACGCCTGGTGGTACTGGCTGGCGACACCCACAACGCCTGGCACAGTGATCTGACCCTGATGGGCCTGGCCGATCCTCGCTTGGCTGGCACCAAGGTGGGTGAAGAGTTCGCCACTTCGTCGGTCAGCTCACCAGGCCTTGAAAACTATTTGGTGACTTTGAGCCCGGCACAGATCAAAGGCATTTTTGAAGGCGTGGTCGATGACCTCAATTGGATGGATGCTTCCAAGCGGGGGTTTCTGAAAATGAGCTTCTCTGCGGCCGAAGCCAAGGGCGAATGGTTCTTTGTGGACACCATCAGCAGCAGGGCTTACACCAGCGTTCTGGGCAACACACGCACCCAGCAGGCTTGAGTCACGCACACCCGACAGGTCATGCGCCCATGGGTGCCTGACTTTTTTATGGGGCTTGTCGCAAACGGCCTGCGCAGGAGATCAACTTGTTTGGAGTGCTGATTTGGGTGTTTGTTTAGGCATGATTTGCGCCAAAGATGCCACGACCTCAAAAACCGCTTGGTTGTTGATTTCTTGGACATGTTTTTGGTAGCGGGTCAAATCATCCAGAACAGCTTCGACCACACCAGGCAGTTCACTGACCGAGCCGATGACCTTGCCCAACTGGTTCTCTTCAACCCAGGTCGTGTTGTAGCGTTCTTGCGGCATGGTGGCGGCATTGCGGAAGGTGATGACCGGCAGCCCCATGTGTACCGCTTCACTCAAACTGCCCGGGCCAGGCTTGCCCACAAAATAGTCGCACAGCTGCATGAACTGATCGATGTCTTTGGTGAAGCCCAACACAAGGTGGTACATAGACGGTGATTGAGCAGCCATTTTCTGAGCCAAGGTGTTGTTGTGCCCTGCCACAAAAATCAATTGCCGATCTGGCAAGGCCTTGGCAATTTTGAGCATGTCATTGGAGCCATGCCCACCAAACAGAACCAAACCCGTGGGCCGATTGGGATCCAAGCCCAGTTCAACGAAGCGCTGACCCTTGTCCACACAAGACTTGCGATAGAAGCTGGGGCGCAAAATCATGCCAGAGGTCTGGATGATGGATGCGGCGTCATAACCCTGGCTTGCCGCCTGTGATGCCGCAAACTCTGTGCCGCAGATGATGTACTGACCTTGATTGGGCTCTATCCAAAAGTTAGGGGGGTAATCGGCCATGTCGGTGAGGACCGTGACATAGGGAACACCCGGCAACTCGTCACGCAAGGCCTCGTACATGACCTTGTTGAAATTGGGCACCAACGAGACCACCAAATGAGGCTGGGTATTGCGCCAGAACGATCTCATCTTCTTTTTGAGCGTGGGCAGTGTCAGCCGAATCATGGCCTGAAACAGCTTGAGTTCGGTGGCCAGGCCCCGTGTCCACCCCCGTTTGAGTCTCATGTTGTAAAGATCTTCAGGCGCAAAGCCTGTCAATTTTTGGTAATAGCGGTCTGAGTCAATGACTTCAAACAGGTTCACCAGCGTGACAGCCCAGTCGGGCTGCGCTTGGGCGATGACTTCTTGGAGTGCGAGTGCGGCAGAACGGTGCCCGCCTCCGGCGTTGAAATAAATGAGCTGTACATCGTGTGCCATGGCCTTGTAGCTTGACCGATGCGAATGACACCGACATGACCATGCCCGTCCTTTTCATCACAGGAAAAAATTCGGAATTTGAATTGCAATTGCCATATCTTGTTCACAAAAATTTCACATAAAAAGGAATCCATCACACCCACAATCAAGATTTTTGAATTTCATCATGCGTGCCATCAAAAAAGTCCGTCAGCTCATTGCCCACGAGCCCTTAAATCCCACGGCTCAGATTTTTGCCCGATTGATTTCTTCCTTGGTCGACGAAGTGGATTTCTCACTCAAGGATCTGTATGAACTGGGCACCTCAGATTTCCAGTTGGCCATGGACATCTTGCAAGAGTGGCGGCTGGACCGTTATTACATGGGCAAAGCCAAAACATTCGATGTGGCCATGCAAGCCCTGCAGTTGAACCAGCCCAAGTCGAGCAAGCCCAAGGCTTGAGGCCCGTCGATTTTTTCAAGTCAGGATTTGATTCATGCGAATTGCTTCATTTGTGGGACAAAAGGGCGGTGTCGGCAAAAGCACATTGGCCCGAGTCTTGGCCGTGGCTGCGGCCCGTGCGCAGCACAAGGTGTTGATCGGTGACTTCGATCTGGAGCAACTCACCTGCGTCGAGTGGGGTGCACTGAGGTTGCGCAACGGCATTGAGCCCGAGATTGAAGCCCGCGCTTTCAAGAGCCTTAAAAAGTTACGCAAAACCGTGGAGGGCTATGACCTGGTGGTGGTGGACACCCGGGGCTTGGCCGACGAACTGACCGAAGATGTCAGCCGCGAAAGTGACGTGGTGTTCTTGCCCACAGGCACCTCGATGGATGATCTCCGACCCACCTTGGCGCTGGCCCGCAAGCTGGCCAAAACCCGCTCTGTGGGCAACAAGATTGTCATCGTCTTGTCCAAAACGGGCCGTTCGGAGCGCTTGCTCGAACAAGCCGAAGCCACCATTGCCGAGGCAGGTTTTGACATGCTCAATGCTGTCTGGCCAGAGCGTGACGGCTTTCAAGCCGATCTGGATGTGGGCCGCGCTGGCAGCGAGTCGAGCAACCCACACCTCAAACAAGCGGCCCAAGATGTGGAGCGCGCGCTGCTGACTTTGGCCATGACCTGAACTTGGGGGGCCAAGGTGTCATGGGGCAAAATGGTGCGCTCCATGAACCACTCATCTGAAATGACCATGGCTTCTCAAACACGCAGGCAACTGGCCCTGGGCTTAGGCCTGGGCGCTTTGTGGCCCTGGGCCAGCGCACTGGCCCAAGCCCCCTCCGAAGCGGCCCTCGAAGCTCTGGCACCCGCCATGCCCCGCTTGGGAGATGTGCTCAAGGTGCCGTCCATCCGTTTGCTGACTGGCCAGAACTTCCAGTACGAGCGCCAGCCTTTGCTGCTGTATTGGTGGTCCAGCACCTGCCCCTTTTGCGCCTTGCAAAGCCCCAGCATGCAGGCCTTATGGGATTCGCAAAAAAGCCGAGGCCTGCGCATGCTGGCCTTGTCCATCGACAAAAAGCCCGAAGATGCCCAAGCTTATCTGCAAAAACGCGGCTACACCTTCCCCTCGGCTTGGGCCAGCCCGGCGTGGCGCCAACAATTTCCCAAACCGAAGGGCTTGCCCATCACGCTCTTGATGGACAGCCAGCACAAAGTGATGCTGGCAGAAAAGGGCCAAATGTTCGCCGAGGATGTCGAAGCCATCTCTCGGCTGCTCTGAACACTTGGCCCCTGGGCTTTAGAGCCCGATCACGCCACCGTCAGTGCGGGTGATCACGATGGTCGCCGAACGTGGGCGGCCTTGCGGGCCATAACCTGCATTGCCTGGCCACATGCTTTGGGGGGCCGAGCCCGAAGCCAAAGGCTTGGACAATTCACCCGGGTGCTGGATGTTGACGAACAGGGTTCTGCCATCAGCGGTCTCGGTGATCCCGGTGACTTCAGCACCCTGAGGTGCCACCAGAAAGCGGCGCAGTTTGGCTTCGCCCAAGGCTGCACCCAAGAAGCTTTCTTGTGTGCCGTTTTGCTCAACGCCACCCACCATCATCTTGTTTTTCACGGTCACTTTGCCGCCGTCACCCACCTGGCCCGGAATGGCGGCCAGCATCATGCAGTTGGTCTCGTCGGTGAAAGCGCCGTCGTCGGTCTGGATCCAGCAAATGCCGGTGGCTTTGCTGAACCACAGACCGTCTGGCGATGAGAACGAGTTCTTGGCCGTCAAGCCCGACAAGTTGGCGTCACCCGAGTCTTCCTCAGCACCGAACAAGAAGATGTCCCAAGCAAAGGTCTTGGCCGAGGCTTGGTGGCCAGGCTCTTTGAAGCGGATGATGTGGCCGTGTGGGTTGCCCGTGCCTTTTTTCCCGTCCAAGTCCATGTAAGCGCGTGGGTTGGCGGCATCGACCTTGGTGGGCGTGCGGTTGGCCGCATTGTTGTTGGTCAATGCGAAGTACACCTCGCCATTGCGGTAGTTGACCGCGCCCCACTCCGGGCGGTCCATCTTGGTGGCGCCCACGGCGTCTGCTGCAAAGCGTGCATTGATGAACACATCACCCTGATTGGCAAACTTGTAGGTGCTGTGGTTGGCAATGCGCGGGTCAGCGATGGTCAGCTCCAGCCACTCACCTTGGCCTGTGGAATCAAAGCGGGCGACGTACAACTTGCCTTCGCTCAGGTACTTGTCACCGGCCACCAAACCGCCACCCACATCGCGGGGGTCCCACACCGCGGTACTCACAAACTTGTAGATGTATTCGTTGCGTGAATCACAACCCATGTAGAAAGCCAAGGGCTGACCCGCCACAGGCACGCTGCACACAGCGGCTTCGTGTGCGAAGCGGCCCATGGCCACGCGCTTGACGGGTGTGGAGTTAGGGGCCAATGGGTCAATTTCGACGTTGTAGCCAAAGGTGTTGGCCTCATTGCGGAAATCACGCTCGGCGTTGGCACCGGTGGCCGCCAAGTTCCAGCGGGCAAAACGGTCGTCGGTGGCCGATACGGTGTGCCAGCCCTGGCTGGGTGCGCGGGTGGCGCCTGCTGCTGGAGCCGATGAGGGCACACCATAGCGCTTGCGTGCAGCCACTTCTTTGGCTGGGAGCGCAGCACCATTGGCCGTGGTCTGGAAGTAATAAGCCCAGTTTTCTTCGCAGCCCAAATACGTGCCCCATGGCGTTTTGCCATGGCCGCAGTTGTTCAGCGTGCCACGCGCCATGGCACCCGCCGTGTCCCAGCGGGTGACCATGAAGCTGCGGATCGCATCGATGTGGGCGCGGGGGCCGCTGATGCGCACGGGGGTTTGTGCGGTGATGCGGCGGTTCAGCGGTGAGTCTTGCTTGATGCGCCAGCCTTGTGGTGTTTTGACGATCTCGACCACCGAAACGCCGTGGTGGTTGATCTCTTTGAGCACTTCCAACTCGGGGCGTGTGCCCAAGTCCCAGTCACCAAACTGCGTAAACTTTTTGCCCACCACGCCATTGGACGTTTGGCCGTTGGGGTGCATGAAGTGCGCGTCGGCCGAGCTTTCGTGGTTCACACACAGCACAGCACGGCCGGTTTCGTTCTCGGTGTAGCGTCCGTTGGCATCGATGTAATAAATGTCCATGCCGTCGTGGTGATCGCCCACGCGACGCGACCAGTCGTCGGCTTCCGTGCCTTTGTTGGAGTAAGCGGCCAGGGCCGAGTCCAGCGCATCGCCTGTGGCGTGCAAGACGCTGTATTGGTAACCGGGTGGCAGCATGACGTTGTCGAGCAGACTTTTTTCGACAGAAGGAAAACCCAGGGCCTTGGGCGCAGCGGCCATACCCGAAGTCAAAGTGGCGCAACCGGGCAGCATGGCCAGGCCAGCCAAACCCAAACCACCACGCAACAAACCACGGCGCATGGGGTTTTGCAGGGACTGGTTCAAAACGTCCTGAAAATGAGGGTTGTTTGAGGTGTTGTGAATGGGATCGTGGTCGTGGTGTGACATGCATTGCTCCAAAATTTACATTGGACAATCGAGTTGTGAAAGTTTGATGTCAACCCTCCAGCCCAAACCCCAGAAGTGACATTCTTGCTGGATCAATGTCCCGTCAACACCAGCCGCCATTGGAGCAGACGCCCTGTATCGCCCTCTTGCAGGTCCTGGACGCGCAAACGCCAGTTACCTGCTGCGTTTTCACCCATGTGGCGCACACTGTGAAAAGTCCATCCTTGACTGAAATCGCCGCAGCCCCCTGTGAAGTC
The DNA here is from genome assembly GCF_001412535.1 of Limnohabitans sp. 63ED37-2. Taxonomy (GTDB): domain Bacteria; phylum Pseudomonadota; class Gammaproteobacteria; order Burkholderiales; family Burkholderiaceae_C; genus Limnohabitans_A. Next base: position 2,201,793 of record NZ_CP011774.1, read on the forward strand.
TTTGCTGCAAAAATGGGGACGCGCCAGGACACTGCGATGCCCTGTTGGCGAGTTGAGCTCTATTTGCAAATCAGCCCCATAGGCGTGCTCCGCCTGAACCGTGACTTCCACCGACTCCAGCACCGACAAATTACACACAGAAAAACGGTGGCCCAAGCTCAAACCCGCATCTGGTGCATCACCGATGTTTTGCTGGATGCTCAACAAACCACTGTCGCAGCGGCGTTCGGCAGGCAGTCCGCGAAAGACCCGAGCAGCTGCGATGCTGTCACCTGCATGCACACGGCCAAACCCCACCATAGGGTGGTAGCCGTGGCTGTTCATGACCGAAGGCTCTGCAGCTTCCGCTCCGAGCGATGCAGCTCTGGCAGTTCGCGCCAAGAGCCAGCGAACATCGCGCCAGCTCAATGCAGGGTTGGCTTGGAGCATCAGCGCCACCACGCCTGACACCATGGGTGCAGACGCAGAGGTGCCTCCTGCAAAAGCTGCATAGTCAGCACTTTCAGCCTGCGTACCACCTGAGAGCCCTCTCGGTCCAGCCAAGTCAGTGGTCCAGATGTCAGCCCCGCCCTCTGCACGACGCAACAGCGACATCGAAGGGGCGCTGACCAGTACATTTGCTCCCGGCTCGGCATAGGTAGGTGGTCGGCCTGTGTGGTCCACAGCGCCCACCGCCAACACGCCGGGCTGGTTGGCGTAACCATCTCGGTTGCTGTCATCATCGGCTCCCCCATTGCCCGCGGCAAACACCACAACGGCACCACGCCCCTGCCGACCCTGAGACAGTGCACGGCCCAATGCCTCGCGCCAAAGGGGATCAGCTCGCTGGTAACTTCGACCTTGCCCAGCTTGCGGGTCCAGAAAACCCCAACTGTTGTTGACGATGTCGGCACCCTGATCCAGGGCCGAAACGAGTGCCTGCCCGACCCGGCCGTTCGACAAACCGTCCAAGGCCAAAAATTTAGCCTGGGGCGCTACACCTCGCCCCCCGATGCTGTTGTCGGCGCGGGCCACGGCAATACCCACCACGGCGGTGCCATGTGCATCGTCCCACTCACCGGCGCGGTCGTTGTAGGGCGCGTCTGCTGGCGCAAAAGGTGTCGAAGGGTTGGGTGTGGTCAGAAAGCCTTTGACCGTGTGTAAGTTGGCCACCAGGTCCGGATGGCTGATCTGCACCGCGCCATCTACAAAGGCGATCAGAACACCTCGGCCAGTCTCTGCAACACCTTGCAAGCCCAAGTCTATGCCAGGCAAGCCACCCCCTTGCCCGGTGTTGAACAAATGCCACTGTTGCGAAAGCAAAGGGTCCGGGCCGGGAACCTCGGTCGGTACGGCAGGTGCGGTCAGCAAGGCCTGCGAATCCCCGCCACCACAAGCTGTCAACAGACCCACCAACAGCCCAATGGACACAGCCGTGCGCATCGCCTCACTCCACGGGCGCAAATACAAGTTCAATGGCATATTCAGTGGCCTGAGGCCCCGTCTGCTGGAACCACAAAGTCATGGGACCGGCAGTCAACTGGCCAGCCGCCACATCCTTCAACACATTGCGTTTCAGATCTTGCGGTCCCATGTGGCCATACACCAGCATGCGGTTCACATCAATGCCCGCATCAAAGACCGGCGCCCGCTGCAAGGCAAAAAAAGCGATCGGGTCAGGAGAAACATAGTGCACCAGCCGCAAGGCCTGTAGCCGCTGACCCACCGGGATTTCCCAGCGGATGTAGTCGGCGTCGCCCCGCACCACAGAACCATGTAACACCACCGTCCGCGCCTGCTGCAAGGACAACATGCTGGGCTGAATCGGGTTGCCCGAGGCTTCATGCCAAGTCGGACTGCCCGGCTCCATCAAATTGACCCGCTCAAAAGGCGACGGGTTGCCCGCCAGGTCCACTTGGCGCAGCCACATCACGGGCAAGGCATTGCCCAAAACCGCCAAACGATTGCCGGTGCCAGGCCACCATGTGCGCTGGTCGTCCATCGAGTACTCCCAGCTGCCCTGGGGCTCGATGCCACTGACACGCACCAGACGGGTCAGTTCCTGGGTGGCGACTTCCGCTTGAACTGGGGCCGGGGGCGTGGTGTCCAGCACGCAGCTGACCATCACGATTTCCGAGGTTCTCCCAAGGTCGTCGCGGGCACGGACCCAGATGGATTTGGCCCCATCCCCCCGGACATCGAAAAAGTCACCCTCACCTCGTGTCCAGGTGACGCCCATGTCAAAAGAATACTCCCAGCCCACCAAACTGCTGACCTGCCAGGCGCCAATGCGGGTCACGCCATCGGACACACTCAGGCCCGTGTCAGTGAAAGAGAGAACCGGTTTGGCCAGAACAACGGCCACCGGATTGGGCGAAGGCAGTTCGTTGGGCATCCCTGAATGGACACCGGCCCCGGAATGACCGAGGCCACTGCCGCCACCACCACAAGCGGCCAAACTTCCGGCCAGAACAAGTGAGGCCAGCAACCGGTTTACCCAGCTGCCATCATTCTGAGACAGGCATTCGAGAACTTGGGGAGGCATCGCATTCATATGGGGTCAACCATCTTTGGATAAGAAAAAACAAATGGGCCACCCTCAGGGTGGCCCAAGCTCAGCGGCAGACGCAGACAGGATCTGCCAAAAGCCAGTTTCAGGTGCCGATCACGCCACCATCGTTTTTGCGAATGACCACAGTGCCGGAGCGCGGACGACCGGCGCTGGAGCCGTCAGGCCACTTGGAAAAAGCCGTTGGGTTGGCATTGATCCAAGCGTCCTTGTCTGTCGCCGACTTGTAGGCTGCAGGCGCATTCGGGTGGCTACCCACTTCACCTGGGTGCTGGATGTTGATGAACATGGTGCGACCATCCGGTGTCCAGCAAACGCCTGTGACCTCGCAGCCCGCAGGGCCCACCAGGAAACGTGTGATTTTCTTGGTGGTGGTGTCGGCCACTAACATCTGGTTGTTGCCTTGGTTGACGTAATCACCTGTGTTGGAGTACTGGCCATCCGTTTGAATCCAGAGGCGGCCTTCGGGGTCGACCTGAATGCCATCGGGCGAGTTGAAGGTGTTGCTGGCGTCGATGTTGCTTGAGCCCTTCTTGGTACCCTCCAGAGCTGGATTGCCGGCGATCACAAAGATGTCCCAGTTGAACGTCAAGGCTGCGGCATCGGCACCCATTTCATTGATGCGGATCACATGGCCCCAGTTGTTGACGGCACGGGGGTTGGCCTCATCCAAAGCGGGGCGAGCAGAACCGGCGGTGGTCGAACCGTTGACGTTGTTGGAAGATGGCGTAGCTGCACTGCCGCGGCGGTTGTTGTTGGTGCAGGCCAGGAAGACTTCACCGGGCTTCGTGCGGTTGGCAGCCACCCATTCTGGGCGGTCCATCATGGTGGCGCCCACACGGTCTGCGGCCTGGCGGGCCTTGATCAGCACTTCGGCCTGGTTGGCAAATCCGTTCTCGGCGGTCAGACCGTTTTGACCATGCACTAAGGGCAGCCAAGCGCCGGTGCCTTGGTTGTCACCCACCACAGTGCCTGCATCAAAGCGGGCCACATACAAGATGCCGGCGTCGAGCAGATTGGCGCCGCTGGCCTTGTTGGCAGCGTCATAGGTCCCGGTCGACACGAATTTGTAGAGGTACTCGTTGCGTTCGTCGCAGCCGGTGTATACCACGGCCTTGTTGGTCTTGGAGAGCACGCATTCTGCGTTCTCATGCTTGAAGCGGCCCAAGGCAGTGCGCTTTTTGGGCTTGCTGGTGGGCGAATAGGGGTCGATCTCGACGACCCAACCAAATCGATTGGGTTCGTTGGGGTTGACCGCCAGATCAAAGCGGGGGTCACCCTTGTGCCAGCCGTAGCCAAAACCCGCAGCAGCCAGGCCGTAGCGGTTTTGCAGGGTGTCGGGTGTCCAACCGGCTGCGTCGGTGCCAAAGTAGCCGTTGAAGTTCTCTTCGCAGGTGATGAAGGTGCCCCAAGGCGTCTGGCCAGCACCGCAGTTGTTGAGCGTGCCCAACACTTCGGTGCCGGTGGCGTCGGCGGCGGTCTTGAGCAGGTCGTGGCCAGCTGCAGGGCCTGTCAGGGTCATGGGGGTGTAACCCGTGATTCGGCGGTTGTAGGTGGAGTTCTTCACATACTCCCACTTGCCAGCGGCATTGCGCTGAACTTCGATGACCGACACACCGTGACCAGCGACCTGTTTTTTCGTGTTGTCAGGGATTTCGGGCTTGTTGAAATTGGCCACATTGTGGAAGTACTCGGGATTGATGTACTCGTGGTTCATGGCCAAGATGCCGCGGCTGTTGCCATCGGTGCCGGGGAAGGGGAAGAAATTGATGCCATCGTGGTTGTCACCCGACTGCACTTCTTGTTCGCGCCAAGTCTCGCTGGCATCGCCCTTGAATGCTGAGGCAGTGGCTGTGATCGGGTCGCCCCAGCGGTACATCACGTCGGCTGTGTAACCCTCGGGTACAACGATGGCATCACCGCTGCTGGTGGCCACGGCCTTGAAGCCAATGCTGCCTGCAGCAGGAGCCGAGCTGCCACCGCAGGCTGTCAAGGCGCTGCCGAAAATACCGAGCAAACCCAATGCAGCACCGGATTTGAGCATGTTGCGGCGGCTGGGGTTGCGAGCGATTTCACGCTCGATCAGATCATGCAAATGGTCATTGGCTGAGGTGTTGGAAACACCATCGTCGTCACGAATGAGGCTAGACATCTTGGAAACTCCTGTGGGTTGAAAGATCCGTTTGAGACTAATCAGCCCTTGTGAAAAACTCATGACACCCATGGCGACAGTGGGCTTTACCTTCTCATTTTTTTTCGTCACAAAAGCTTCATGCCTTTGTGCTTCAGACTCAACGTGATGGGTTCCAGTGACGCTTGTTTTTTGTCATTCAAATGACACAAAGATCAGCCACAATTCGATCGTCATCGAATTAATCAGTGAGGATTTTTATGAAAGTCGGCATCAACGGAATGGGCCGCATCGGCCGTTTGGCTTTGCGTGCGGCCATGGGCGCTGCCGAGCGCCAGCAAGACGACCCCCGCGCAGGCAACCGCCTGGAGGTGGTGCACCTGAACGAACTCAAAGGTGGCGCAGCGGCCACGGCGCACTTGCTGGCTTTTGACAGCGTGCAGGGCAAGTGGCGAGAGCGCATTGAGGCGGAAGGCGACAGCCAAATTCGCATTGGTGATCGCACCCTGGGCTTTTCCTCGCACGCCAACCCGGCCGACATCCCTTGGGGCGACATGGGGGTGGACTTGGTGCTCGAATGCACGGGCAAGTTTTTGACGCCCGAAACCATTCAAGGCCACCTGGACCGCGGCGCCAAGCGCGTGATCGTGGCCGCGCCCGTCAAGGTGGGTGATGTGCTGAACATCGTGGTGGGCATCAACCACACGCTGTACAACCCAGCCAAAGACCGCATTGTCACCGCCGCATCCTGCACCACCAACTGCTTGGCCCCGGTGGTCAAAGTCGTGCACGAAGCCATCGGCATCAAGCATGGTCAGATCACCACCATCCACGACCCGACCAACACCAACTTGGTGGTCGATGCCCCACACAAAGACCTGCGCCGCGCCCGCAGCGCCATGGTCAACCTGGCCCCCACCACCACGGGCAGCGCCACGGCCATTGCCTTGATCTACCCAGAACTCAAAGGCAAGCTGAACGGCCACGCGGTGCGTGCCCCGGTGCTCAACGCATCGCTCACCGACTGCGTGTTCGAGATGAAGCGCGAGACCAGCGCCGAAGAGGTCAACGCCTTGTTCGCCGCTGCGGCCCAAGGCCCGCTGGCGGGCATCTTGGGTTATGAGGAGCGCCCCTTGGTCAGCGCCGATTACGCCCGCGACACGCGAAGCAGCATCGTGGACGCGCTGTCGACCATGGTGACCGACGGCACACTGCTCAAAATTTACGCTTGGTACGACAACGAAATGGGCTATGCCTGCCGCATGGTGGACCTGGCCTGCCACATGAACGACGTCGGCATCTGAGATGAACGCCGCTGAACGCCATTACGGCATCGTCACCGCCGCCTATTGGGGCTTCACCCTGACCGACGGCGCTTTGCGCATGTTGGTGCTGCTGCACTTTTACAAGCTCGGTTACTCGCCGTTCACGTTGGCATTTTTGTTCTTGCTCTACGAAGGTGCGGGCGTCTTGGCCAACCTGATTGGCGGCTGGCTGGCCACGCGCTTTGGCATTGCCCGCATGCTCACGGTGGGCTTGGTCACACAAATCATCGGCTTTGGCTTGCTCTCGGCCTTGCAGCCAGAGTGGACAGCGGCCATGTCGGTGGCTTGGGTGGTGTTGGCGCAAGGCGTGTGTGGTGTGGCCAAAGACCTGACCAAAACGGCCAGCAAATCGGCCATCAAGATCACGCAGGCACAAGCCAAAGACCAAGGCAACGGGCAATTGTTCAAGTGGGTGGCCTGGTTCACCGGCAGCAAAAACGCCATGAAAGGCTTTGGCTTTTTTCTGGGTGGTTTGCTGCTGGAGACGCTGGGGTTTCAGGGTTCCTTATGGGCCATGTCAGGCCTCTTGGCGCTGGTGCTCATTGGCGTGGTGACGAGCTTGCCGCCCATGATGGGCAAGAGCAAGCCTTCGGGTTCGGCCAAAGAGCTGTTCGCCAAAAACACGGGCATCAACGCGCTCGCCGCCGCCCGCGTGGCTTTGTTTGGGGCGCGTGATGTGTGGTTTGTTGTGGGCGTGCCCGTGTTCCTTTACTCAGTGGGCTGGACCTTCACCATGGTGGGTGGCTTTTTGGCGGCTTGGACGATTGGTTATGGCTTGGTGCAAGCGCTGGCGCCACAGATCGTTCGCCGCAGCGCCGATGGCCTGAGCCGCGAGGTGCCTGCCGCGCGTTGGTGGTCGGCGGTGCTCACGCTCATTCCACTGGGCATTGCCGCAGCCATGTATTGGCAAGCGCCGCATCTGCAGTGGTGGGTGGTGGGGGGCCTGAGTTTGTTTGGCTTTGCCTTTGCCATCAACTCCTCGGTACACAGCTATTTGGTGCTGGCCTATGCGGGCTCTGAAAAAGCGGCCGAAGACGTGGGCTTTTATTACGCCGCCAACGCGCTGGGCCGCTTCATGGGCACGCTGCTGTCGGGCATGCTCTACCAATGGGGCGGGCTTTTGTACGCACTCTTGGGCTCGGCCTTGATGCTGCTCTTGTGCTGGCTGGCCACACTTCGATTGCCCGTGGGTTTGCTCACCGAAACGCCCGTTTCAAAGGACACACCATGAACCCCATTTCTCTTTTCAGCGTCATGGACGAAGACGTGGCCGTCAAGGCCTTGGCGGCTTTGGCACAAAGCTCGCGCATCAAAGTGTTCCGCGCCATTGTGGGCACGGGGCCTGAGGGCATTCAGCCCGGCCAATTGTCTGCGGCGCTCGACATTCCGGCCAATACCTTGTCGTTCCACCTCAAAGAACTGCACCACGCGGCCTTGGTCAGCGTGCAGCGCGAAGGCCGTTTTTTGCGCTACCGCGCCGATCTAGGCGCGATGCAAAGCCTGATGGACTTTTTGACCGCCCATTGCTGCCAGGGTGTGCCCTGCGGCGACGCGCTCAATCTGGCTTGCGAGCCAGGCCGCTGTTGAATCCCCTTGTTCGAACGGAGAAAAACCTTGTCCACACACAACATCCTCTTCATCTGCACTGGCAATTCCTCCCGCAGCATCATGGCCGAGGCCATCATGAATCACCTGGGCCCCAACCGCTTTGTGGCTTACAGCGCGGGCAGCCGTCCTGCCGGTCATGTCAATGCGCATGCTTTGCACTGCCTTGAACGCAATCAACTGAGCACCGTAGGCTTGCGCAGCAAAAGCTGGTCCGAGTTTGCGGCACCCGATGCGCCCACCATGGGCTTCGTGATCACCGTCTGTGACAACGCGGCGGGCGAGGTCTGCCCCGTCTGGCCGGGTCAGCCCATGACCGCACACTGGGGCGTGGAAGACCCTGGCCACATTGGCACCACCGACGCCGAAAAAGCCAAAGCTTTTTGGGATGCTTTCATGAAACTGCACCGGCGCATTTCGATTCTGCTGAGTTTGCCCATTGACAAGCTCGAGCGGCTGGCTTTGAAAAAAGAGCTCGATCAAATCGGCCGTTCTTGAACCGGTCATCAAAAACCCTGCCAGCCTAAAACCACAACGCTTGAAGTGACCACACGACATGGGATTTTTTGAACGCTTTTTGTCGATTTGGGTGGCTTTGGGCATTGCGGCTGGGGTGGGCTTGGGCCTACTGGTGCCCGGCGTGTTTCAGACCGTAGCCGAACTTGAATTTGCACACGTCAATCTGGTGGTAGCGGTGTTCATCTGGGTCATGATTTTCCCAATGATGGTGCAAATCGACTGGAACGCCGTGAAAGACGTGAGCCAAAAGCCGCAAGGTCTTTGGCTCACGCTGGTGGTCAACTGGCTCATCAAGCCCTTCACCATGGCCGCACTGGGTGTGCTGTTTTTCCAATACCTGTTTACGCCCTGGGTCGATCCACAATCGGCTCAAGAATACATCGCAGGCATGATCTTGCTGGGTGTGGCCCCTTGCACCGCCATGGTGTTCGTGTGGAGCCAACTGGTCAAGGGTGACGCCAACTACACCTTGGTACAGGTCTCCGTGAACGACCTCATCATGGTGGTGGCATTTGCGCCAATTGCGGGCTTCTTGCTGGGTGTGACCGATGTGACGGTGCCTTGGGAAACGCTCTTGCTGTCCACCGTTTTGTATGTGGTGTTACCACTAGCGGCCGGCATGCTCTGCCGCCGGCTGTGGCTCGCTCGAGGGACTGAGCACTTGCAGCGGCGCATGGCCCAACTCAAGCCCTGGTCGGTCTCCGGCTTAATCACCACTGTGGTCTTGTTGTTTGGCTTTCAGGCGCAAACCATCATCGACAAACCGTTCGTGATCGCCATGATTGCCGCGCCCTTGGTACTGCAGACTTATGGCATTTTCTTCCTTTCTTGGTGGGGCGCTCGGTGGCTGAAATTACCGCACAACGTGGCTGGCCCCGCTTGCCTGATCGGCACCTCCAACTTTTTTGAACTCGCGGTAGCAGTAGCCATCTCGCTGTTTGGCCTGAATTCGGGTGCGGCCTTGGCCACCGTGGTGGGCGTTCTGGTGGAAGTGCCTGTGATGCTGACGCTTGTGGCATTGGTCAACCGCTGGGCAGTGCACAAAGACGATCAGATTTACAAATGAGCGAGCGCTCCAGGCTGGGCCCCCAGGTCAGATTCGCACGCATGTCATCTGGATTTCACAATACAGTCACATAATCCACATTTCGCCCGTCCGCACTCGCCCCGCCCCACCCTATGCAAACCCATTCCCTGTACGCCGCCATCGACCTGGGCTCCAACAGTTTTCGCCTCGAAATCGGTCAGATGGATGCGGGTCAGCTGCGGCGGGTGGAGTACATCAAGGAAACCGTGCGGCAAGGCAACGGCCTGGACAGCGAGCGCAACCTGAGCGAAGACGCCATGGTCCGTGGCTGGGAGTGCCTGGCCCGTTTTGGCGAGCGGATTGCGGATTTTCAGCCTCACCAGGTGCGGGCCGTAGCGACTCAGACCTTGCGCGAGGCCCGCAACCGCGACGTGTTTCTGGCCAAGGCCAAACAGATTTTGGGCTTTCCGATTGAGGTGATTGCCGGGCGCGAAGAAGCCCGATTGATTTACCTGGGTGTGTCGCACCTGCTGCCGCAGTCGGACGAACGCCGCTTGGTGGTAGACATTGGCGGTCGCTCCACCGAGATGATTTTGGGCCAACACGAAACCGCCAGTACCCTGGAGTCTTACCGCGTAGGCAGCGTCGCTTGGTCCATGAAATACTTCCCCGATGGCATGTGGACCCCTCAGGCCTTCAAGGCCGCCGAGATAGGTGCTTTGGCCGTGCTGGATGAAGCGCACAGCCTCTTTAACCGCCAACACTGGGACAAGTGTTACGGCTCTTCAGGCACCGTGGGCGCGGTGTCCGACATCCTGACTCAGGCAGGCTGGCCTGAGGGACGCGTCACGCGCGATGGTTTGAATTGGCTCAAAGAGCGATTATTCAAGGCCCAAAAGCTGGACAACCTGCGCCTGGATGGCGTCAAGGAAGACCGCAAACCCGTTATTGGTGGCGGTCTGGCAGTTTTGCAAGCGGTGTTTGATCTGCTGCAAATCGATGAAATGCATGCCGCTCAAGGCGCCTTGCGCCATGGCGCACTTTACGATTTGATCGACCGCGAAACGCCCCAAGATGTCCGCGCGTCCATGGTCAGCTGGTTGGCCCAACGCTTTGGCACCGATGCGCAGCAGGCGGACCGGGTCTCCCGCACGGCCCAAGGCTTGTTACAAGCCATGATCGCGTCGGATCGAACCGATGTGCCCCAAAGCGAGCAGCAACGCCATTTGCAAAAACTGCACTGGGCATGCCAGCTCCACGAAGTGGGCATGCGCATCTCGCACAGCGATTACCACAAGCACGGTGCCTACATCCTCGACAACACCGACCTGCCCGGCTTCACTTTGGACGAACTCCATCGCCTGAGCCAGCTGGTTTTGGGCCACCGCGGCAAGCTGCGCAAGCTCGAAGCCGAGCTGCAAAACACCCGCTTTGTCCAACAGCTGATGGCCCTGCGCTTGGCGGTCATCTTGTGCCATGCCCGACGCGACCCGGATTTGTCGGGTTTGCACATCCAGTGTGATGCAGGTCGACGCAACGCCAGCCTTCAGATGGACAGCGATTGGGTTGAACTCTGGCCCCAATCTGCCCATTTGCTGCGTGAAGAAAAGAACGCTTGGCAAAAGACGGAATGGGTTTTTCAGGTGGCTGTGAACTGAATTCCCCTGATTTTGGCGTTCAAAATCTTGCCTGTTCAAAATCAACGGTATAAACTGTATGCACCGTTAATTTTGAAAGTCGAGTGACCATGAACGCCACAACCTCCTCCGCAACCCCAGTCACCACCGCAGCGAGCCCGTCATCTGCCGCTGGCAAGTCTGCTGTGAAAGTTGCCGCCAAACCTGCTGCTAAGCCTGCCACCAAGGCAGCATCCGCAAAAAAAACCCCTGTCAAAGCCACCCGAAAAACCGCCGCCAAAGCGCCCAAAAGCAAACCAAGCCCTGCGCAAGCGGCGCCACTGAGCCCACCGGCCACGCCCAACAAGGCCAAGACCGGCCCGGCCAAAGCCGCTCAGCCTAAAGCGGTGGACAAGAAAAAGTCGGGCGCCCCAGCCAAGGCTGCCAAAGAGAAAAAGGTCAAAGTGGTGCGCGACAGCTTCACCCTGCCCAAGACCGAGCTGCTGCAAATCACCGAGATGAAAAAACGCGCCATGGCTCTGGGCGTAGAAGTCAAGAAAAGCGAGCTGATCCGCGCAGGCCTGCAGGCTTTGGCGGGCATGGCCGACACCGCTTTCAAGAAAGCCATGTCCAACGTGCCCACCATCAAGACCGGGCGACCTGCCAAAGACTGAAGGCGCGACACACCGCGTGGGTCAAATCCGCTCTGGGCACGTCACGGCCATCAACACGGTTTGTGACTGGCCTTCGCGGATGCGGTGGCGCAGCCACCAGACCGCGCCTTTGCGGATGGCGCATGCGGCCTCGGGCATGCCCATCAATTGCGCCACCAAACCGCCCAGCGCCGGTTGGTGCCCCACCAGCAAGACCGGATAACGGGCTTCGGGCCAACCCGAGGTTTCCAGCACGTCGGTCACACTGGCCCCGGGGGACAGTGCATCGCGCACCTTGTATTTGCGGCCCAAGGCTCTGACGGTTTGCTCCGCCCGCACAGCCGGGCTGCTGAGCACCCGGGTGCCTTGCGGCAGCTGGGCGTCGAGCCATGTGGCCATGCGTTCGGCCTGTTTGCGCCCTCGAGGGGTCAAAGCCCTTTGCATGTCGTCCTCAAGCGGCTCGGCCTCATGGGCTTCAGCATGACGCCAAATGATCAAGTCCATGGCGCTCACTTCCGCACGGGCGAAGCGTCGTAACGTTGCATCAGCGCTTGCTGCGCACCGGGTCCGGGAGCCGTCAGGCCCACGCGGTGGTACTGGCCGTCAGGGGCCAAGTCCCAAGCATCCCGCCCATCGTGCAGGTAGGCGATCAGGCATTCATCGATGATGCGCTGGCGCAGCAGCGGGTCGGTCACAGGCCAAGCCAGTTCGATGCGGCGCGTCATGTTGCGGCTCATCCAGTCGGCACTCGACAAGTACAGCGATTCGTCCTGGTCGGCACAAAAGTAAAACACCCGCGAGTGTTCCAAAAAGCGGCCAATCACCGAGCGCACCCGAATGTTGTCGCTCAAACCCGCCACCCCTGCGGGCAGCATGCAGGCCCCACGAACGATCAAATCGATCTTGGCACCTTTTTGCCCGGCTGCCAACAAGGCCTCCATCAAGGGCTCATCGGTGAGGGCGTTCATCTTGATGACAATGCGCCCGGTCGCACCACGCGCTGCGGCATCGCCCACGGCCTCGATGAGGGTCTGCATCTGGGCATGCAAAGTGAAGGGCGCGACCAGCACGCGCTTCATTTTCGGCAAGCGGCTTTGGCTAGCCAGATGACCGAACAACTGATCCATGTCCGCGGTGATCTCCGCATTGGACGTGAGGTAACTGAGGTCGGTGTACAGCGCAGCGGTGCGGCGGTTGTAGTTGCCGGTCGACAGATGGCCGTAGCGGCGCAACACACGGCCTTCACGGCGGGTGACCAGCAGCATTTTGGCGTGCGTCTTCAGGCCCACAATGCCGTAGACCACCTGGGCACCGATCGATTCGAGCTGCTCGGCCCAGTTGATGTTGGCCTCTTCGTCAAATCGGGCTTTGAGCTCCACCACCGCCGTCACTTCTTTGCCCCGGCGCACCGCCTCACGCAGCAAATCCATCATGGTGGTGTCGCTGCCGGCACGGTAAATGGTTTGTTTGATGGCCAACACGTTCGGGTCCATCACCGCTTCGCGCAAAAAGGCGAGCACACCGTCGAAGCTTTCAAAAGGTTGGTGGATCAGCACATCACCTTCTTTGAGCCGGTTGAACACCGAGCCGTGCTGCGGCAACTGCACCGGAAAGCTGGCCTTGAAGGGGGGGAAAAGCAAGTCGGGCGCAGCCACCAGATCGATGAGTTGCATAAGCCGCACCAAGTTCACCGGGCCATTCACCCGGAACACAGCCGCTTCGGGCAGGCGAAACTCTTTGCGCAAAAATTCCGCCAAACGGGGGGCACAGTTGGACGACACCTCCAGGCGTACCGCTTGACCATAGTTGCGGTGTTGCAGCCCCTGGCGCAAGGCCATGCGCAAATTGGCAATCTCGTCTTCATCAACCGCCAAGTCCGAATGGCGCGTGACCCTGAACTGGGAAAACTGTCCAACCTCACGACCCGGGAACAACTCAGCCAGATGGGCGCGGATCACGCTGGACAAGAGCACAAAAGCCTTGCTGCCCTCACACACACGGTCCGGCAAGGGAATCACCCGTGGCAACACACGCGGCACTTTGACGATGGCGATTTCGTTGGCACGCCCGAAAGCATCTTTGCCCGACAACTGAACAATGAAGTTGAGCGATTTGTTGGCCACTTGCGGAAAAGGATGGGCTGGGTCCAGACCCACGGGCACCAGCAGAGGTTGCACCTCGCGCTGGAAATAGCTGCGCACCCAACGGCGTTGCTCGGCATTGCGCTCACCATGCGACAACAAGCGGTAACCGTGCCGCTGCAAAGTGGGCAGCAAATCGTCGTTGTACAGCGCGTATTGCCGCGCCACCATGGCATTGGTTTTGTCGGCAATCGCCTCCAAGCTGTTGTGGGTGTATTGGCCGGACTTGATCTCCTGCAAGCTGCCCATCACATGCGGCTCGGCCCGCACCTCAAAGAACTCGTCCAAGTTCGAAGACACGATGCACAGGTAACGCAAGCGCTCGAGCACAGGCACTTCGGGGCGGTGCGCCCAGTCGAGCACCCGTTCATTGAACGCCAAAATACTCAGGTCTCGGTCCAGAAATTTCGAATCAGGCCCTGCCGATGTGTTCTGAGAAAGTATGGGGGACATGACATGCATCTGAAGAGTTTCAAGGGAGTCTAGAAATCCTTCAAGTCAATTTGATGACAACGGCGTGAATTCATGTCATGGTTTTCCCTCAACCTTGATAGGCGTCAAAAAAGATCTGAACAAAGCCACGGCATGAGGCCAAGCAAAGACCTCTGACCTGATTCGGGCCTCTTGGCGCGGCAACTTCAAAGCTTGGAAAGTGGCTTCAGCCAAGTCTTCACCCAGCACTCCCCCTGTGGTCTGTCCTTGGTCTGCGCCCATCACCTGCAAAGGTCCATCCACAGGATACGCCGCAACCGGCGTACCACAGGCCATGGCTTCAAGCATCACGAGGCCAAAGGTTTCGTTGCGAGAGGGGAAAACAAACACATCTGCCGCCGCATAGACCTGTGCCAGCTGGGGACGAGGCAACACCCCCATCCACACCACACCTGGATAACGTGCCTTCAACGAATCGGCCAAAGGGCCCTCGCCACATACGATGCGTGTGCCCTTCCAGGGCATGTCCAAAAAAGCATCGATGTTTTTTTCGTAGGACACACGGCCCACATACAAAGCCCAAGGCCTTGCCAGCGGCTGCAGTTCAGGCAAATCGAGGGGCTGCGGCTGGTAGGAGAACAAGGACAGGTCCACCCCATGGGTCCAAGGCTTCAGGTTCTGAAAGCCCCGTGCTTTCAGCATCTGCAAAACACCTTGGGTGGGCACCATCACCCCCGAAGAGGGTTTGTGGAAATGGCGAAAGAGGGCATAACCCAAAAACAAAGGTACACGCAATGCCGCCTTGAGAATTTCAGGAAACTTGGTGTGAAAAGCCGTGGTGAAGCGCCAGCCTCTTTTGAGGCAGTGCTTGCGTGCAGCCCAACCCAAAGGGCCTTCTGTGGCGATGTGCACCGCATCGGGCGACAACTTGTCGAGCATCTCGGCCAAGTGCTTGTAAGGACGAACCGCAATGTCAATACCCGCGTAACCTGGGCAGGGTCGATTGTTGAATTGCCCCGGGTGAAACACACAGACTTCAACACCCAATGGACCCAAAGCTTCCACCAATTCATACAAGGTGGTCACCACCCCATTGACCTGTGGATGCCAGGCATCGGTGATCAAAGCCAGCTTCATGCGGTGACCACCTGCGCGGGCAATGTATTCACGACCACCGCTTGACCGGCCCAGTGGATGATTTCCAAACGGCCGTCGGCGTGCTCCACCAAAGCGGTGCGGCTCTCGACCCAGTCGCCATCGTTGCAGTACAAGGTGCCGTTCACATCGCGAATTTCAGCGTGGTGAATGTGGCCACACACCACCCCGTCAAAGCCTCGGCGTTTGGCCTCTTGTGCCACCGCCACCTCAAAGTCGCTGATGAAATTGACCGCTTTTTTGACCTTGAGCTTGAGGTAGGCCGATAAGGACCAGTACTCCAGACCGATGCGGGCCCTGAAGCTGTTGAGGTGGCGGTTGAGCCGCAATGTCAACTCATACAACCAGTCACCCACATACGCCAGCCACTTGGCGCACTGGATCACGCCATCAAAATGGTCGCCGTGCACCACCCACAACTTGAGGCCTTGGGCCGTGGTGTGCGACGTGTCGTGCAGCACCTCGACCCCGCCAAAGGCATGGCCCACAAAATGCCTGGCGAACTCGTCGTGGTTGCCCGGCACATAAATCACGCGGCAGCCTTTACGCGCCCGACGCAACAACTTTTGCACCACATCGTTGTGGCTTTGTGGCCAGAACCAGCGCCTGCGCAATTGCCACCCGTCCACAATGTCGCCGACCAAATACAGCACATCGCTGGGGTGGTGTTTCAAAAAGTCCAGCAAGGCTTCGGCCTGAAAACCAGGTGTGCCAATGTGCAGGTCCGAAATGAAAATCGCCCGCAAACGGGGTCGGCCTGCGGGCGTAGGGTCTTCATCGGGGTCTTCGGGCCCTTGACTCAAAGGGGGCACAAGCCCTGGAAAAGTCTGAACCAAGCTGTCATCTAAGCCCGCGTAAGCGGTTTTGAAAAGACCCGCAGCAGGTGCGGCTTCGGCGACAGTGGTCATAACGCCCCCATGGAAAAGTGCTTGCGGTAGCGCTGGGGCAAATCGGCCGTGCGCATCATCATGGGCAGGTCGGCGGTGTTGAAATCCGGGTCCCAAGCGGGTGCGCCCAGCACCTTGGCGCCCAGACGCAAATACCCCTTGATGAGCGCGGGCGGCTCGATGGGCAAAGTCGCGTCCAACTCTTCAACGGGCAAAGGCAAACGTGGCCGTACATGGAACTGGATATCGGCCAAATGACTTTGACGCAGCTGATGCCAAATGCTGGCCGCGGCATTCCCCGTGACCAGTCCGTTGTGCAGCATAGGGATGCTGGCACAACCGATCATGGTGTCCAGACGGTTGCGGTCCATGAACTCAAACAGAGCGCCCCACAAAGCCATGATGACGCCACCATGGCGGTGATCAGGGTGAACGCAGCTGCGGCCCAACTCGACCATGCGGCCGCGCATATCGCGCAGGCGTGTCAGGTCGAACTCGGTGTCGCTGTAGGTGCTGCCTGCCCGCTTGGCCTGCACGGGCGTGAGCACCCGGTAGGTGCCAATGACCTGACCCGAAGCGCTGTCCCGCACCAGCAGGTGCTCGCAGTAATCGTCAAACAAATCGATGTCGTGACCTGGCACTGTTTTGGGCAACCGTGCGCCCAATTCGGTCGCAAAGACCTGGTGCCTCAGGCGCTGCGCTTCCCGAACTTCGTCGAGATGCGTCGCCCAGCTGACTGCAATGGTGCTTTGCACACGCCGCGGCAAAAATTCCAAACCGGTACCAGGGGACTCCGGATGAAGTGACCCCCTGGGCAATTGAACAGGGGACAGTGCGAAGGTGGGGTTTGGTAACTCTTTCATGGCTTCAGCTCCTTGTAGTTCCTGTACTGAATGTTCAAGGACTTGCGTGTCAAAGCCATGTCTTATTTGTTAAATTTAGGTGACGTGATCCTGCGCGACGCGACGCATCAACTGCATCAAATGGTCAAGCGCTTCATGGCGCGTTTCCTCAAACCAACCCGACTTTTTGCCCAAGTCATCCCAAACGCGCAGCTTCACGGCATCGGAAAAAAAAGGCTCCGCTTCAAATGCTGCGCATTCATCGGCGGTCATCAAGCCACCCTGCAATTGCAGGCTTCGGACCGAATCGGGGGAGAGCTTGCGAGCATAGGTCTCGCGCGTGCTGACCAAATAGCGTTTGGCCTGCACATGCAGGCGTACAGGCTCTGATACGGCAGGTCCAAACACAGGCAACAGGACCTCTGATCCGATGCGTTCATGCACATCGTCTTGGCCTCGCAATGTGGGTGTGCCTTCCAGATTCACCCACAAATGGCCCACATCGTGCAACCAACTGGCCAACTGCAAAGCCGCAGGGGCACCTGACTTTTCAGCCAATCGCCCGCATTGCCACGCGTGCATCAACTGTGTGACCGACTCGCCTGAGTAGACCAGGTCACCACCTTGCTCATAGAGCGCCAAAAGGGTGTTCATCATTTTTTGCATGGCGACACTGTGAACCCGCTGCATGTCAAACGCATGACAAAACAGATGCGCCATGAAATTGACATATTTTCTTCATCACTCAGTCATAGACGCTTTGCAAGATGCGTCACATGTCAAATGAACAAGCCGCCATCCGTGTCATCAACGCCTGCAAATCCTTTCGCAAGGACCGGCCGGCACTGCAAGCCATTGATCTGCGAATCAACAAGGGCGAATGTGTGGGCTTGCTCGGCGCCTCGGGTTCGGGCAAATCCACCTTGCTGCGGAGCCTGTGCGGGCTCGAGCGCCTCGATGGTGCAGACAGTGAAATCCAGCTGTGGGGCCAGAGCCTGCAGAAGTCGGGCAAGCTGAGTAAAGATGTGCGCCAGTTGCGCACCCACATCGGCATCATCTTCCAGCAGTTCAATTTGGTGGGCCGCATGGACGTGCTGACCAATGTGATGACCGGACTGCTGCCCCACATCCCGCTGCACAGAAGTTTGTTGGGCTGGTTCACACCCGAAGAAAAATTCAAAGCGCTCAAAGCCTTGCATTCGGTGGGCCTGTCAGAGCAGGCCATGCAACGGGCTTCGACCCTGTCCGGTGGCCAACAGCAACGCGCCGCCATTGCCCGTGCGCTGGTGCAAGGCGCACGCATTTTGTTGGCCGACGAACCCGTGGCCTCGCTCGACCCCGAGTCCACACGCAGGGTCATGGACTTGCTGCGCCAATTGCAAAGAGAGCAAGGCATGACCTTGGTCATCAGCCTGCACAACGTGAACCTGGCGCGGCAATACTGCGACCGCATCATCGCCTTGCGCGAAGGCCGCCTGGTCTACGACGGTCCGCCCATGGGCCTGGACAACCAACGCTTGCGCGAGCTGTACGGAACGCATTCAGACGAGTTGTTCATGGACCACCCGCCCGAAACACCAGAACCGCTTTTCAACCCAACGCTCCAACTTCTGGCGCATTGACTTTTTCAACCTGAGGACCACACCATGAAAATTGCCCGCTTACTGGCCACTGGCCTGATTTCTCTGAGTGCCATTGGCGCCTTCGCCCAAAACATCAGCTTCGGCATCATTGCCACCGACTCGGCTTCGGCCCAACGTGAGCGCTGGGAGCCCTTCTTCCGCGACATGGAGAAAAAGACTGGCTTGAAAATCCAGTCCTTTTACGCGCCTGACTACGCTGGCGTGATCGAAGCCATGCGCTTCAACAAGATCCAAGTGGCCTGGTACGGCAACAAAGCCGCGATGGAAGCGGTTGACCGCGCCAACGGCGAAGTCTTTGCGCAGCTCATGTATGCCGACGGCACCTTCGGTTACCACGCCTTGCTCATCACGCACAAGGACAGCCCCTACAAAACGCTGGACGATGTGATCGCTAATGGCAAGAACATCAACTTCGGCATTGGCGACCCCAATTCCACATCGGGCTTCTTGGTGCCCTCTTATTACATCTTTGCCCAGCGCAACATCGAAGCACGCAACACCTTCAAAACCGTGCGCAACGCCAGCCACGGCGCCAACATCCAGGCCACATTGGCCAAACAAGTGGATGTGGCCACCAACAACACCGAAGACATGGGCAAGCTCGAAAGTGCCAAGCCAGATTTGTTCAGCCAGTTACGCGTGATCTGGAAAAGTCCATTGATCCCGAGCGACCCGTTTGTGTGGCGCAAGGACATGGACCCTGCCGTCAAAACCAAGATCAAGGATTTTGTTCTGAATTACGCCAAAAACGACCCGGCTGAAAAAGCTGTTCTCAAGAACATCTACAACTACGGTGGTTTCCGCGAATCGAACAACGACCAACTGATCCCGATCCGTCAACTCGAGTTGTTCAAAGACCGCCGCAAGGTCGAGGGCGATGACAAATTGGCCGCTGCCGACAAAGCCAAACAATTGGCCGAGATTGACAAGCAACTGGCCGCTTTGAAGAAGTAAGCATGTCCACCATGTCCACCGCCATCGCCAGCCCAGATCTGGAAAAACTACAACAACTGGCCTCGCAAAAAAAGAGCCAGGGCCTGAGCTACTTGGTTTGGCTGGTGGCAGCGGGCGTTCTGGCCTGGGCTTGGCAGGGGGCTGAAATACGCCCCCTGGACTTGATCCGAGATTCGGCGAACATGCGCACCTTTGCCGCCGATTTCTTTCCGCCCGATTTCAAAGACTGGCGGATGTATTTGCGCGAAATGGTGATCACGCTGCACATCGCCTTGTGGGGCACGGTGCTGGCCATTGTGGCCGCCGTGCCCATGGGCTTGTTGTCGGCCGCCAATGTGGCCCCGGCCTGGGTTTACCAGCCGGTTCGCCGCTTGATGGATGCGTGCCGGGCCACCAATGAAATGGTGTTTGCCATGCTGTTCATTGTGGCCGTGGGCTTGGGCCCTTTTGCCGGTGTGCTGGCGCTGTTTGTGCACACCACGGGCACTTTGTCCAAACTGTTTTCCGAAGCGGTCGAAGCCATCGACCCGCGCCCAGTGGAAGGCATTCGTGCCACAGGGGCGCACAAACTCGCTGAAATTGCTTACGGCGTGATTCCGCAGGTGATGCCGCTTTGGCTGTCGTATTCGCTGTACCGCTTTGAGTCGAATGTGCGATCCGCTTCGGTGGTGGGCATGGTGGGTGCAGGCGGCATCGGTGTGATTTTGTTTGAGGTGATCCGCAGCTTTGAGTACGCCCAGACCTGCGCTGTCTTGCTGATGTTGATCGTCACCGTCTCCCTCATTGACATGGTGTCTTCATGGCTGCGACAGCGATTCATCTGACATGGTTCAACCCGGTGCAGCTCACCTGGGGACCGAACCTGTTGCACACCCACACACCAGACAAAGCGTTTTTTGTACTGGCAGATCCCCACGCCATCTCTTTGGCCATGGAGGTCGATTTGAGAAGGCATTGGGGCGATCTGTGCCAAGGCTGGATTTGGCAGCGTTCTGCCCAAAGCAGCATGTCGGCAGCACTGGAACTGTGCCAGCAGCTTTGGCCCATGTGGGCCACGCAACCGGACGTGGCTTTGCTGGCCATCGGTGGCGGCACCACGCTGGACTTGGCCAAATTGGCCCGCTTTGAGTTGCCTGACCTGAGCCAGGCGACCTCGGTTTGGCGTGCCAACAAGCTGCCGTACCCACACAAGCGGCATACCCTGTGGTGTGCACCCACCACCTCAGGTACAGGCAGTGAAGTCACGCCATGGGCCACGCTCTGGGACCTCGACACCCAGCCTGCCCTCAAGCGCTCGTGGTCCAGCCCCAAGGGCTTTGCCGACCAAGCCTGGGTTGACCCGTACTTGACCTTGTCTTGCCCCGAAGGCTTGACGCGAGACACCGCTTTGGACACCTTGGCGCACGCGCTCGAATCCATCTGGAACCACCACGCCAATGAGATCACACGCCCTTTAGCGGTGCGCTCTGCGCGAATGGTTTTGCAGACCCTGCCCGCCCTGCTCAAGAGCCCCCAAGACACGGGTTTGCGAGAACAAATGAGCCAGGCGTCTGTGCTGGCTGGTTTGGCGATGTCGCAAACCCAGACGGCCTTGGCCCACGCCTTGTCGTATGACCTGACCCTGCATGAAAACCTGCCCCATGGCCACGCCTGTTCGGTGTGGTTGCCCATGGTGCTGGACATTGCAGCGGCCATCAGCCCGCAGGTTCAGGACGACCTGGCACATGTTTTTGACTGCCGCTGGCAACAAGCTCGAGAACACCTGACGAACTGGCTGCAGAGCCTGGGCATCGCGCCACGCGAGCTGCGCCAGAACCCAGTCGGTCTTTATCAATTACAGCAGGCACTCGCCTCACCCCGAGGCCGCAACTTTGTAGGAAGCACAGCATGAGCAACGATGTGATCATTGTGGGCAGTGGCATCGTGGGCCTGGCTTGTGCCTGGGCCGCGTTGCAACAAGGCAAGAACGTGCGCGTGATCGACCGCGATCCATTTTGTGTGGGGGCTTCGATCCGCAACTTTGGCTTTGTCACCGTCACCGGCCAAGGCCGGGGTGACACTTGGCGTCGCGCCCGGCGCTCTCGGGATGTGTGGGCGAGCCTCGCACCCCAAGCGGGCATCGCGATTGAGCACGAGGGCTTGTATGTGCTGGCCCAAAGGCCACAAGCCAAAGTGGTTTTGCAAGAATTGTGCAAACAAGCCGAGGGGCAAGATCTGCAATGGCTCGAAGGCCAAGCACTGCAAGACCGGGCCCCACAATTTGTGATGAAACATTTACAGGGTGCCTTGTACAGCCCTTACGAGCTGCGCATCGAAGCCCGCAGCGCCATCGAAAAACTCCGTCTTTGGCTGGCCACACAGGGCGTGGTGTTTAAGATGGGTCAACACGTCCAAGAAGTCATCTCGGGGGCCGTCTTCACGGGCGGGCAGTGGCTGCAAGCCGATCGCATCTTGGTCTGCCCCGGCCCTGACATGCGCAGCCTGTTTCCAGAAGCCTTCAGCCAAAACAACACCCAGCTGTGCCAGCTGCAAATGCTGCGGGTACGACCACCAGACGGCTACAAGCTCGGTGCTGGCGTCATGAGCGATTTGAGTTTGGTGCGCTACCGGGGTTACAGCGAGTTGCCCGGATCTCAATTGCTGCTCGATCAACTGCGCGTGGAAGCACCACAGGAATTGGCCCACGGCATTCACCTGATCGTGGTGCAAAGCCAAGATGGCTCTTTGGTGGTGGGTGACTCGCACCACTACGGCCAGGCCATGCGACCATTTGCTTCTCGCGAAGTGGAAGACCTGATTCTTTACGAGATGCAGCGGCTGCTGTGCCTGGGCCATTACCAGGTGACCGAGCGCTGGACGGGCATTTACCCGAGCGCCCAGCAAGACAGCATGGTGCGCGAAGTGATGCCGGGTGTGCAACTGGTCAGCGTGACCAGTGGCACCGGCATGAGCACCTCCTTTGGCTTGGCCGAAGACGTCGTTGGCAGCTGGAGCGCCGCATGAAGCAAGACCACACAAAAAACATCCAAGGCATCGTGCTCGATTGGGCGGGCACCATCGTGGACTTTGGCAGCTTGGCCCCCATGGGCGCATTTGTTGAGCTGTTTGCCCGCCACCAACTGACCATCTCCATCGCCGAGGCCCGCGTGCCCATGGGTTTGCCCAAAATTGACCACATTGCAGCCTTGGCCCAGATGCCCGCCATCGCTGAGCAATGGCAAAACTTGAAGGGCAGACCCTTCAGCCACACCGATGCGGAGGAACTGCTGACCGAGTTTGAACCCATGAGCGCCCAGGCGGCACTGGACCGCTGCACGTTCATCCCCGGTTTCATGGCGGCGTACCATGCGCTCAAAGCCCAAGGCCTGGCCTTTGCCACCACCACCGGTTACACCCGCACCATCATGACGCCCTTGATCGAGATCGCCCACGCCCAAGGGTTCACACCCGCCCTGGTGGTTTGCTGCGACGACGTGGCCCGCAGCCGACCCGACCCCATGGGCATGTGGGCTTGTCTAGAGGCCATGGGTTTGCAGGGTCAGGCCGCGCAGGTCATCAAAGTCGACGACACCGCGCCGGGCCTGGCCGAAGGTCTTGCCGCAGGCGCATGGACCGTGGGTGTGGCCATCAGTGGCAACGCCCTGGGCTGGACGCACGAAGCTTGGCTGCAGGCCAGCCCACAAGACCAGGCCCACGCCCGCACCAGCGCTGGCGCCCTGCTGCTCTCGGCTGGGGCCCACGAGGTGATCGACAGTGTGGCCGATTTGCCCGATGCCATCGCCCGCATTGAGCAACGCATCGCCCAGGGCGAAACCCCTTGAGTTGACATGCCCCAAAGCCTGAGTCCTGAACAAGCGTTTTGGTCACGCCTGAGCGGGCCTCAACAAGCTTGGCTGACAGGCGAGCTGAAGGCCCAGCAAGCCTTGCCCAGCGGCGGCAGCGTCTGGTTGTGCGACGGCGTTGAGATGGGCTGGGTGTCGGCCGACCGCGCCCAAGACATGGTGGCTTTGCTGCCCGGCTGCACCATCAGGCAGGGTCGTTTGCACTGGCAGACGAGCGCGGTCCAGCCCATGCAGCGCAGCCAGGCTTTACAGGCTTTTTTGGAGCAACAAGCGGCCCAAGGGCGACTCACCGGTTGGCGTGGTGAGTTTTTTGCGTGGTGGCCTGACACACCCGCCTGGCCACCGGCTTTGGACGTGCCCCCATTTTTGTGTGTGGAGCGGGCCGGTTTCAGGCACCTGGGCCTGATGAGCCATGCGGTGCACATCCACGGCTTTTTGCCGCAAGGGGAGCTGTGGTGCGGCCGCCGCTCAGACCACAAAGCCACCGACCCCGGCCTGCTGGACAACCTGGCCGCCGGGGGCTTGACGGCCGGAGAAGCCCCCTTGACAACGGCTGTGCGTGAATTGGCCGAAGAGGCCAGCTTGCACTTAAGCGATCCAAACCGCCTGCGAGGGGCCGGGGTGATCCGCACCCAAAGGCTTGAGCCTCAGGGCTGGCATGACGAACAACTGCTGGTTTACACCTTGCCCATGACTGAGCAGGAGACGCCCGTCAATGCCGATGGTGAGGTGCAGGAATTTCTGTGCCTGAGCCCGGGTGAAGTGGTCTCGCGCATGCAATCGGGGCAATTCACAGTGGATGCCTGCGCCTCTTTGGCCCAAAGTATGGCTTGGCTCATGACCGACAAATGACCGACTCATGACCTGCTCAAGCCCGGACAGACCTGGTCCAGCAGCGCCTTGACTTGCGGAATATGGCTGGCAAGGAAGTGACGCCTTGGGGCCAAGGTTTCGGTTAAGGTTGATCTTTTGAACCCCAACCACGGACAAGATCATGATCCTCGAACTCGCCGACATCCGCATCCAGCCTGGCCAGCAGGCCGCTTTTGAACAAGCCATTGAGCTGGGCCTGAACACGGTGGCCTCCAGGGCCAAGGGTTTTCGGGGGGCCAAGGTCAACCGCTGCATCGAGACCCCAGAGCGCTTTGTGCTGCAGATTTTCTGGGACACCCTGGAAGACCACACAGTGGGCTTTCGTCAGTCACCGCTGTTCACCGAATGGCGTGCCATTGTGGGCCCCTTCTTTGCCGCGCCCCCGCATGTTGAGCACTTTGAGCTGACCTACACCTCGGCCTGAGCCAAGCCAGGGCCCCGCTGAAGGCCTGCATCAGCTGCTTTGATGGCCTTTGACCAGCAGTGAGAGCAAATGCACAAACTGGCTTTGCTCTTGCTGCGACAGCGGGCTCAGGATTTTTTCTTGCACCCGGGCCACATCGGACTGGATGTTGGCCAAGGCTTGCACACCTTGGGGGGTGACCACCAGCAGCTTGCGCCTGCGGTCGCTCGGATCGGCCTCGCGCACCACCCAGCCCTTGGCCTCCAGCCGCCCTATGACCGAACCCGAAGTCGCCGGGTCAAAGGCCACCCGCTTGGCCAAGCTCACCTGGTCGATACCGGGGCTGCCCAGCAAGGCATTCAAGATGGCAAATTGCACGGGCGTGATGTCGGCACTGGCCAATTGCTCGGCAAAAATGGCCACCGCAATTTGCTGAGCCCGGCGAATCAGGTGGCCCGGCGTGGTCTGCAGGTCGATGCTTTGAATCATGAGCGTGTTCAGTTGCGGGGGCCGCGCAGATATTTCAGATGCCAAAAATCAGGCACTCCGATTAACATCTTATTTTCACCTTGAAGAAAGCGACCCATGAGTTTTGTATTTTCACCCATGCCTGTGGTCTCGGTGCCTGTGCTGGGCCAACCCGAACGTTTTCCAGTGCACCGCATTTACTGCGTGGGCCGCAATTATGAAGAGCATGCCAAGGAGATGGGCTTCACCGGGCGCGAGCCGCCTTTCTTCTTCCTCAAACCTGCTGACAGCCTGGTGGTGGTCGATGCTGGCCAGACCGGCGCCATGCCCTACCCCAGCCTGACCCAAAACCTGCACCACGAGATCGAGTTGGTGGTGGCCATCGGCCTGGGCGGGCGAAATATCAAAGCCGCCGATGCGGCCAAGCACATCTATGGATATGCGGTGGGCCTGGACATGACACGCCGCGACCTGCAAAACGAGATGAAAAAACAAGGCCGCCCCTGGTGCATCGGCAAGGCCTTTGACCATTCGGCGCCTATCGGCCCGATCACGCCCATCGCCCAAGCCGGTGACGTGAACAACGCCGACATCAGCCTGCAGGTCAACGGTGCAGACCGCCAGCGCAGCAGTGTGGCCAAACTCATCTGGAACGTGGCAGAAACCATCGAACACCTCTCTGCCGCCTGGGAACTGCAACCCGGTGACCTGATTTACACCGGCACCCCCGAAGGCGTGGCCGCCGTGGTGGCGGGTGACACCTTGGTGGGTCAGGTGGCGGGCTTGGGCAGCCTGGAAATCAAAATCGCCTGAAATAAGGCATGGGAACGCGCTGTTTGTAAGTCCGCACCAACGGCGTTTTCCCCATGAATAAAAGTGCGCCCCCATCAAAAAATTTAGGGTTAACCCTCGATCTAACTCCTATAAGTTGCAACATAATGCATTTTTTACCCCAAGAAAGCGCCTCAGCGGCTTTCAAGAGAGCGCCTGTGTCGCGTTTTTCCGATTAACCGACCAAACGGTTGGTTTATTATCAATTTTTTAACCCAAGTTGGAGACAAGTCGATGAAGAAATTCCTGCAACAAACGGCCCTGGCCGCAGGCCTGATGGCCGTTGGTTTTGGCGTCCACGCCCAGACCATCACGCTGAAGGTTCACCACTTTTTGGGACCACAAACCATCCAGCACACCACCATGCTGGGCGACTGGTGCAAGAACATTGCTCGCGACTCCAAAGACCGCCTGAAGTGCGAAATTTTCCCGGCCATGCAACTGGGCGGCACACCTGTGCAGTTGTATGAACAAGCCCGCGATGGCGTGGTCGATGTGGCTTGGACTTTGCAAGCATTCACACCCAAATTGGCCAAACTCGAAGTGTTCGAGTTGCCTTTCATGATGACCAATGCCGAGGCCACCAGCCGCGCTGCTTGGGACTATGCTCAAAAGTATGTTCAGGATGACTTCAAAGACGTGAAGATGCTGGCTGTCCACGTCCACGGCCCTGGCAACATCTACACCAAGAACAAAGCCATCACCACCATGGCCGACCTCAAGGGCCTGAAAGTGCGTGCACCTACTCGCCAAGTCAACAAGATGGTCGCGGTGATGGGCGCCACGCCTGTGGCCATGCCTGTGCCGCAAGTGCCAGAAGCATTGTCCAAAGGTGTGATCGACGGTGCCGTGATCCCTTACGAAGTGGCCCCAGGCCTGAAGGTCAACGAGTTGACCAACTTCACCGCTGAAACCGATCGCAGCTACAACGCCCTGTACACCACGGTGTTTGTGGTGCCCATGAACAAAGCCAAATACGACTCACTGCCTGCAGACCTGAAGGCCGTGATCGACAAAAACTCTGGCCGCGAGTTCTCTGCTTTCTTGGGCAAAACCCAAGCAGGTCACGATGCTGTAGGCAAGAAAGTCTTCGAAGCTTCTGCCAATCAGAAAATTACCATCATCCCCAAAGCTGAACTGGAAAAGTGGAAGAAAGCCACAGACGCTTTGGACGACGCTTGGGTGGCCGAGATGACCGGCAAAGGCATGGACGGCAAAGGCATGCTGCAAACGGCTACGGACTTGATCAAGCAGTACACCAAGTAATCAACGACTTGGTCATCCATAAGAGCAGGGATATCCCTGCTCTTGTCTTTTGATTGCTGCTTTTAACTCAAAAATTCACGCGGACGTCACCGCGACAGTTGTTACCTCTCTCATCAGCGCAGCGCGGAGCGTTCACCATGTTTTCAAATTTACTAGAGCGGACCGCCCGACTCTGCAGCATCTTGGGCGGAATCGTCATGACCGGCTTGATGCTGATGACCTGCTACAGCCTCATTGGCCGTAACTTTTTTGACTCTGCCCTGATTGGTGACTTCGAACTCACGGGTGTGGGCGCGGGTGCGGCCATTGCGAAGTTCATGCCCTTGTGCCAACTCAAACGTGAAAACATCATTGTGGATTTTTTCACCGCCAAATGCAGTGCAGCAACCAACCACAGGCTTGACCGCATGGGCGATGTCTTCATGGCGGTGATTTTTGGATTGTTGTCATGGCGTTGTGCTCTTGGCGCCATCAATGCCAAAGAGACCATGGGCGCTTCGATGCTGCTGGGCTTTCCCGACTGGATTGTGTTTACCAGCATGTGCATCCCATTTGGCATCACTGCACTGATCGCCTTGATGCAAGCGCTTTCCCAAATTGTGCACAACGAGGAGGCCACAGCATGAGCCCCATTCAACTGGCCTTGATGATTTTTGGCCTGATGCTGCTGCTCATGGTGGTGCGTGTGCCCATCGCGGGCGCGATGTTTATGGCCGGCTCTGTCGGCTTTGTTGTTCAAGCGGGTGTGCCACCGTTTTTGAACTTCCTGAACAATTTGGCTTTCGCCCGATTGGCCAACTACGACCTGTCGGTGATTCCCCTGTTCATCTTGATGGGCCACTTTGCCACCCAAGGTGGCATCAGCAAAGCGCTGTTCCAGTTTGCTGCAGCGGTGATGGGCCGTTTCAAAGGCGGTCTGGCCATGGGCGCGGTGTTGGCCTGTGGTGCGTTCGGCGCCATTTGCGGCTCCTCAGTCGCCACTGCAGCCACCATCACCGGTGTGGCTTTGCCCGAAATGAAGCGCCATGGCTACTCTGGCCGCTTGGCCACCGGGACTTTGGCTGCGGGCGGCACCTTGGGCATCTTGATCCCACCCTCGGTTCCCTTGGTCATTTATGCCATCTTGACCGAGCAAAACATTGCCAAACTGTTTGCCGCCGCGATGATGCCCGGCATCATCGCCATGGTCGGTTACATGATCGCGATTGCCATTTATGTGCGTTTGGTGCCAGGTCAAGCCCCTGACCAAGAAGAGCGCGAGCGCCTGACTTTTGAATCGCTCAAAGGCATTTTGCCGATTGCCACCATTTTTGTGATTGTTTTTGGCGGCATCTACGCAGGGTTCTTCACGCCCACCGAGGGCGCTGCTGTAGGTGCAGCCTCCACGTTTTTGGCGGCCTTGCTCAAGCAAGAGCTGACCTGGAAAAAATTCATCCAATGCTTCCACTCCACGGCCATCAGCTCCGGCATGATCTTTTTGATCTTCATGGGTGCCGATGTGATGAACGCCGCCTTGGCCCGCACCCAAGTGCCCGCGCAATTGGCCGAAATGGTGGTGGCCATGAACTTTGCCCCCTTGATGGTGGTGGCGGGCATCTTGCTTTTGTACGTGGTGCTGGGCGCGGTGATGGACGAGTTGTCGATGCTGCTGCTGACCATCCCCATCTTCTTCCCCATCATCATGAAACTCGACTTCGGCATGACGCCCGAGTACACCGCCATTTGGTTCGGCATCATGGTGCTCATGACCGTGGGTTTTGGCATGTTGGCCCCGCCCGTAGGCTTGAACGTCTACGTGGTCAATGGCATGGCCAAGGACGTGCCGCTGAGCGAAAGCTACAAAGGCATCATGCCCTTCCTGATCAGCGACACCATCCGTACTCTGCTGTTGCTCTTTTTCCCGGGCATTTCACTGTTCCTGATCAAGTACCTCACTTGACGATCCCGCTCCGACATACAGCCCCCACGGAACAACGCCTTGGGGGCTTTTTTTTGCTGGACTGGTTAGACTCTCCAAACATTTCCACCACTGCCCCCATTCAAAGTCCCCGCCATGATGTTTGACCGGACCATCCGACACTGCCGACAATGCGGCGCTCTGGTCGAGCGCCGCCTGCCCGATGACGGCGACACCAAAGAACGCGCCATTTGCACCGTTTGCCACACGGTGCATTACGAAAACCCCCTGAACGTGGTGGGCACTGTGCCCCACTGGGGCGAGCAAGTGCTGCTGTGCAAACGCAACATCGAGCCGCGCAAGGGCAAATGGACCTTGCCCGCTGGCTTCATGGAGCTGGGTGAATCCACATCACAAGGTGCGGCCCGCGAGACGACCGAAGAAGCCGGGGCACAGTTCATCATGGAAGACCTGCTCACGGTGATGAGCGTGCCGCGTGTGGGCCAGGTGCACCTGTACTACCGCGCCAAGCTGACCAGCGATGTATTCGACCCCGGGCACGAAACCATGGAAGCGCGGCTGTTCAAAGAAGACGAAATTCCTTGGGACGAATTGGCCTTTCGCACCGTCAAGGAAACGCTGGAACACTACTTTGCCGATCGGCGGGCCGGGCGCTTCAGCACCCACGCTTTTGACATTGCGTAAAAATTTGTATTCGCCTGCCCAAATGGGGTAAAGGCCTTAGATAATGAGAGGGTATTTCCCCCCTCGTTTTCTTCAAAGGCTTTGCATGATCAAGTCCATTTCCGCAGTTCTGACCAGCTTGTTGGCTGCCACCGCCATGGCCCAAACGGCTGCCCCAGCGCCAGCCCCCGCACCGGCCCCCACTTCGGCCCCTGCCGTGACCGCCAATCCGGCTGTAACCCCTACACCCGCACCCGCTGCCACCCCCAAAGCCGAGGCGTCTGCCAAGAAAAAAGCGGCCAAAAAGACCGCCAAGAAAAGCAAGAAATCCAAAAAGAAGGCCAAGGCCTGAGGCCATCGAAGCCCATACGTCCGAGGGTCTTGACCCCGTCAGACCCCAAGCCAAGGCCACCACCCGGTGGCCTTTGTCATGGGTGCCGCGGAACTCCCCAAGGCCGCTGCGGTGCCTGGTCCATCAAACGTCAATCGCCGCCGCCGACCCGGCCTGCTTGCGCAACTCGAACTTCTGAATCTTGCCCGTGCTGGTCTTGGGCAGCTCGCCAAACACCACCGCGCGCGGCACCTTGAAGCCCGCCAGATGCTGCTTGCAGTGCGCCACGATCTGCTCGACCGTGACTTGGGCGTCGACTTTGAGCTCCACAAAGGCGCACGGCGTCTCGCCCCAACGCGCATCAGGCTTGGCCACCACGGCGGCGGCCAGCACCGCGGGGTGGCGGTAGAGCACGTCTTCCACCTCGATCGATGAAATGTTCTCGCCGCCCGAGATGATGATGTCTTTGCTGCGGTCCTTGATCTTGAAATAGCCGTCCGGGTACTGCACCGCCAAGTCCCCGCTGTGGAACCAGCCGCCGGCAAAAGCTTCTTGTGTGGCCTTGGGGTTCTTGAGGTAACCCTTCATGGTGATGTTGCCCTTGAACATGATCTCGCCCATGGTTTCGCCATCTTGCGGCACGGGCTGCATGGTTTCGGGGTTGAGCACGCGCACATCGCGCTGCAGGTGGTAACGCACGCCTTGGCGGGCATTCAGCCGGGCCCGCTCGCCAATGTCGAGCGCGTCCCACTCTGAGTGTTTGGGGCACACGGTGGCGGGGCCATAGACCTCGGTCAGACCATACACATGGGTCAAGTCAAAGCCCAGTTGCTCCATGCCCTCGATCATCGACGCCGGGGGCGCAGCGCCCGCCACCATGGCCTTGATGCCTGCGGGCACGCCCGCCTTCATGGCCGCCGGGGCATTGACCAGCAAGCCGTGCACGATGGGTGCGCCGC
The DNA here is from genome assembly GCF_001412535.1 of Limnohabitans sp. 63ED37-2. Taxonomy (GTDB): domain Bacteria; phylum Pseudomonadota; class Gammaproteobacteria; order Burkholderiales; family Burkholderiaceae_C; genus Limnohabitans_A. The sequence continues at coordinate 2,232,825 of NZ_CP011774.1, forward strand.
AGTAATGCGTGACGCCGTGGCTGCGCATGGCATCGAACATGGCCTGCGCGTCCACCTTGCGCAGGCACACGTTCACGCCCGCACGCGCCGCCACCGTCCACGGGAAACACCAGCCATTGCAATGGAACATGGGCAACGTCCACATGTAGACCGCGTGCTTGGGCATGTCCCATTCCAGAATGTTCGAAATGGCATTGGTCGCTGCGCCCCGGTGGTGGTAGACCACACCCTTGGGGTTACCGGTGGTGCCGCTGGTGTAGTTCAGGGCAATCGCGTCCCACTCGTTGGCAGGCAGGCTCCAGGCAAAGTCGGCGGCACCGCTGGCCACAAAGGCCTCGTAAGTGACCGTGCCCAGTTTCTCGGTGGGGCCGGTGTACAGCGCGTCTTCCACATCAATGACCAGCAAGGGCCGTGTGGACTGGCGCAGTGCCAGCGCTTTTTTCATCACGCCCGCAAACTCCGGGTCCACGATCACGGCCTTGGCCTCGCCGTGGTCCAGCATGAAAGCCACGGTTTCCGGGTCCAGCCGGGTGTTCAGGGCATTGAGTACTGCCCCCACAATGGGAATGCCAAAGTGTGCCTCCACCATCGGCGGCGTGTTGGGCAGCATCACGGCGACCGTGTCGTTTTTACCAATGCCCGCCCGCGCCAGCGCACTGGCCAGCTGACGGGTGCGGCGGTAAGTGGTGGCCCAGTCCTGGCGCAAATCGCCGTGCACGATGGCCAGGCGGGTCGGGTACACCTCGGCCGTGCGCTCAATGAAGCTCAAGGGCGAGATCGGGGCATGGTTGGCAGGGGTCTGGGGCAAGTCTTGGTCAAAGATGCTGACTTTGGTTTCTGTCATAAGTGTTCCGTGAAGGCTGGATGTCCAATGGTGAACAGTTTGCCTGAGCCAGCGCTGAAATCCATGCTGGTTTGCCCCGAAACAAGCCCAAGCTGGCCTTTCTTATCGGCGAAAATACCCCCATGGCCATCCCCCAGTCTTTCATCCAGGAGTTGCTGTCCCGCGTCGACGTGGTCGACATCGTGGGCAAGTACGTGCAGCTCAAAAAAGGCGGTGCCAACTTCATGGGCCTGTGCCCCTTCCATGGCGAAAAATCCCCCAGCTTCAGCGTCAGCCCCACCAAGCAGTTTTTCCACTGCTTTGGCTGCGGAAAAAACGGCAACGCCATCGGCTTTTTGATGGAACACGCGGGCATGACCTTCATCGAAGCGGTGAAGGACCTGGCACAGCAAACGGGCATGCAGGTGCCCGAAGAGCAACAGTCACCCGAAGACCGCGCCCGCGCCGCCGCCGCCAAGGCCAAACAAGACAGCCTGAGCGACGTGCTCGAAAAAGCAGGCGAGGCTTACCGCGACCAGCTCAAGATCACCCCGCACGCCATCGACTACCTCAAAGGCCGGGGATTGTCGGGCCAGATCGCCAAGCGCTTTGGCCTAGGCTACGCGCCCGAAGGCTGGCGCAGTCTGGCCAGCATCTTCCCCAAATACGACGACCCGCTCTTGGCCGAATCGGGCTTGGTGATCGTCAACGAAGAAGACGACAAACGCTACGACCGTTTTCGGGACCGCATCATGTTCCCGATCCGCAACATCAAAGGCGAATGCATCGGCTTTGGCGGGCGGGTGATCGGCTCGGGCACCCCAAAGTATTTGAATTCGCCCGAAACGCCTGTCTTTCACAAAGGCCGCGAACTCTACGGCCTGTACGAAGCCCGCGAAGCCCTGCACAGCGCGGGCTATGTGCTGGTGACCGAAGGTTATATGGACGTGGTGGCACTGGCGCAACTCGGCTTTGCCAACGCGGTGGCCACGCTGGGCACGGCCTGCACGCCCGACCATGTGCAAAAGCTGTTCCGCTTCACCGACTCGGTGGTCTTCAGCTTTGACGGCGACGGCGCAGGCCGCCGCGCCGCCCGCAAGGCGCTCGACGGCGCGCTGCCCTACGCCACCGATGTGCGCAGCATCAAGTTCTTGTTCTTGCCCGCCGAGCACGACCCCGACAGCTATGTGCGCGAGTTTGGCCAAGAGGCGTTTGCCGAGCAGATCAAGCAGGCCATGCCCCTGTCACGCTTTTTGATCGAAGCGGCCAGCGCCGACTGCGATCTGCAAACCGCCGAAGGCCGGGCACGCCTGTCCAGCCAAGCTCGTCCACTTTGGCAGCTGCTGCCCGACGGTGCACTCAAGCAGCAACTGCTGTCAGAGTTGGCGCAACTCATCCAGCTGGAAACGGCGGGTCTTGAAAAACTGTGGGGCCAGCAAGCGGCCAGCGACCAGCGCTTTGCACCCGCGGCACGCAATGCGGCCGCACCCGCAGCACAGTCGCCCAACTCTGCCTTCAGCCAAGCGGCCAGCGCTGGGCATGACGAATACCCCAACTTCGAGCCAAACTATGGCGAACCACCGGCCTGGTCGGGTGCCAACACGTTTGCGCAGCCCAACGGCAACAGCCACTGGAAAAACAAAAACCCCAACTGGATGCCGGGCAGCAAGTTTGGCAACGGCAAATACAAACGCGAGCAGCCCCCGGTCTACACCGGCCCGCGCACCGTGCCGGCCAGCCGAGCCGACCACGCCGCCCGTCTGCTGCTGGGCAATATGGCGCTGTGGGAAACGCTGGCAGGCGAAGACCACGCCATGCTGTGCGCCCTGCCCGCACCACACGGCCCGCTGTTTGCGTGGCTTGAATCGGAGTTCCATGAACAAGGGGCTTTGGGTTGGTCCACCCTGCGCGAGCACATGCAAGGCCAGCCTTTTGCCGACGACGCCACCCGCTGGATGGCGCAAGACAAACTCAATGCCGTGGCCGGGAGCGAAGACGCCACCCCGCCCGACCCACAAGAAGCCCGGCAGGAACTGCGCCGCTTGCTCACCCTGCTGATGGTCGACCGCCTCAAGCAACTCGAGACCGAAGCCCTGACCCAGGCCAGCACCGGGCAAGACCCCGAAGCCCAGCAACGTTGGCGCAGCTTGCACGAACGCCGCAAAGCGCTGATGGCAGCGGCCGCCTTGCTGCAAGAGTCATCCTGAACACCCCGGCCTCGCGGGTCGTTCGCTGAGCGCCTTGCTCGCGCTTACTTGTCCAGCAGCTGGTTGAACTTGTCCGCCTCAAAGGACTCGCGGGTGGCCGCATCACCGGGCATGGCCAGCTGCTGCTGGGCACATAACTGCTCCAGCGCTTTCCAGATCATGGCGATCTGGTGTTCCTGCCCCGCAGCGTTGTCAATCAAACCACGCAAAGCCTGACTCACCGGGTCATCGTCTTGGGTGATGCCATAGGCGTTGAACTTGCGCTCGGTGCCCGACACATCGGCACTCTCACCCGCCTTGGACGGGATGATGCGTGCCGGAATGCCCACTGCCGTAGCCCCCGCAGGTACCGGTTTGATGACCACCGCATTGCTGCCGATCTTGGCGCCATCGCCCACCTCAAAACCGCCCAGCACCTTGGCCCCGGCACTCACGACCACGTCTTTGCCGAGTGTGGGGTGGCGTTTGGCACCTTTGTACAGCGAGGTTCCACCCAAAGTCACTCCTTGGTAAATCGTGCAGCCGTCGCCAATCTCGGCCGTCTCACCCACCACCACACCCATGGCATGGTCAAAAAACACGCGCTCGCCAATCTTCGCGCCGGGGTGGATCTCAATGCCCGTGAGCCCACGCGAAATGTGCGAGATGAAACGCCCCAGCCACTTGAACCCGTGGTTCCAGCACCAGTGCGCCCGGCGGTGCAACACCAAAGCGTGCAAGCCCGGGTAACAGGTCAGCACCTCCCAAGCGGTGCGTGCTGCGGGGTCCCGGTCAAGGATGCATTGGATGTCGGAGCGAAGGCGAGAAAACATATGTCTCGAGTCTATCGCTTGGCGCTGGCGTTTTGGATCATGGCCTTGGCCACCCCGCGCAGGATGTGGATTTCTTCCGGGCTCAGGTCGGCCCGGTTGAACAACTGGTTCAGACGCGGCATCAGCTTTTTAGGCGCTGCAGGGTCCAAAAACCCAATGTCGGTCAACGCCTGCTCCCAATGCATGAGCATGCCCGCCACTTGTTGTGCGTCGGCCTTGTCAGCGGGCGGCACCGCATCCTGCACCGGAAAGCCACCCAAAGCGACCCGCCAGTCGTAAGCAATGACCTGAATGGCCGAGCCCAGATTGAGCGAGCCGAACTGTGGATTCGTCGGGATCGACAGCGCCACATGGCAGCGGTAAACGTCCTCGTTTTTCATGCCAAAGCGCTCGGAGCCAAACAAGAAGGCCACACATTGCGCGGGCGCACCGGGCCGGGTCAGCTCGGCAAAATGCTCTCGGGGCGAACGGGTGGGCGGGCCAAAGTCGCGCGGGGTCATGGCCGTGGCACACAAATGGGTCACACCCTCCAAAGCTTCTTCAAGGGTGTCGACCACACGGGCCTTGGCCAGCACGTCGTTGGCCCCACTCGCGCGTTGGATGGTTTCCTCCTTGCGCAGCACATTGGGCCAGCGCGGCTTGACCAGCACCAGGTCGTCAAAACCCATGACTTTCAAGGCCCGGGCGGCAGCGCCCACGTTGCCGGCATGGCTGGTTTCTATCAAGATGAATCGCGTTTGCATGCCCCGATTGTCCACGCTCACCAGCCCTCACCCACCAGCGCCAAAGCAAGCCATGACGCCGAAATGACGGGCAAGCCGGCTTTTCATGAGAAAATCCATCACTTGTCGCCGCGATCGTGCGTGCGCACCACCCGTTCTTCACACAATTCATGTCGTCCAATCTCCACCCCATGCTCAACGTGGCCATCAAGGCTGCACGCGCCGCTGGCGCCATCATCAACCGCGCTGCGCTCGACGTTGAGGCTGTCCGCATCTCGCAAAAGCAGGTCAACGACTTCGTTACCGAGGTCGACCACGCCAGCGAAAAAGTCATCATCGAGACGCTGCTGACCGCCTACCCTGACCACGGCATCCTGGCCGAAGAGTCGGGCCGCGAATTCGGCAACCCGCTCGCTGACCACATCTGGATCATCGACCCCCTGGACGGCACGACCAACTTCATCCACGGCTTCCCTGTTTATTGCGTGAGCATTGCCCTGCAAGTGCGCGGCAAGATCGAGCAAGCCGTCATTTACGACCCCACCCGCAACGACCTGTTCACCGCCACCAAAGGCCGTGGCGCCTTCATGAACGACCGCCGCCTGCGCGTGACCAAGCGCATTCGCCTGCAGGAATGCATCATTTCCACAGGTTTCCCCTTCCGCAAGGGCGACAACTTCAACCAGTACCTGCGCATGATGGGCGACGTGATGCAACGCACCGCGGGCCTGCGCCGACCCGGCTCTGCCGCCCTGGACCTGGCCTACGTGGCCGCAGGCTTCACCGACGGTTTCTTTGAAACCGGTCTGTCGCCATGGGACGTGGCTGCGGGCTCCCTCTTGGTCACCGAAGCCGGTGGCCTGATCGGCAACTTCACCGGAGAGTCCGACTTTCTGGAACAAAAAGAATGCCTGGCCGGTGCGCCCCGCATTTATGGCCAGCTGGTCACCATCTTGGGCAAGTACAGCAAATTTGCCAGCGCTGGCGACAAGGCCAACGTGCGCACCGCCGTGGACGCCCTGAGCCGCGAGCGCACAGGCGACACACACAATCCGGACGCCGAAGGCGCTGACGCGGCCCACAGCGAAAGCACTGAAACGGCCAACGACGAGCGCAAAGACGCACCGTTTTAAGCGCGCGACTGGCGCGACTTACAGCGCTTCAGATCAAAAAAAGCACCCCACGGGGTGCTTTTTGTGCCTGCAGGTCGATCAGTTGCCAGCCGTTGACTCGTCGCCTGAATCAGCCAAGGCTGGTGGCAAACGCACCGCCAGCACCTTGTCGATGGCGCGGCCATCCATGTCCACAATCTCCAACTTCCAGCCTTCCCAAACCACCGAGTCGGCCACTTTGGGCAAGGTACCGGTCAGCAGCATGATCATGCCGCTCAGGGTGTGGTAGCGGCCGCGCTCTTCTTCGGGCACCTCTTCCAGGCCCAGGCGGTCCTTGAGTTCTGGCACCGGAATGTGGCCGTCGAGCAGCCAGCTGCCATCGTCGCGCTGCACCGCCCAGGAGGTTTCGGGGTCGCGCGGCTGGAATTCACCCGTGATCGCCTCGATCAGGTCCTGCAGCGTGATGATGCCCTGCACCTCGCCGTACTCGTCAATCACAAAGGCCATGTGCACATCGGACAACCTGAAGTTGTCCAGCAACTCCATGCCGGTGATGGTCTCGGGCACGTACAAAGGCGCTTGGAGCGCTTGCTCACGCAGAGACTGCGATTTGTCTTTCAAGGCACGCGCCAGCCACTGGCGGGCGTTGATCACGCCAAGGATGTTTTCGATGCCGCCCTGCACCACCGGAAAGCGGGCATGGTCCGACTCTTCGATGTGGCGCAGGTTGTCCTCGAAGGAATCGTCCACATCCAAGCACACGATGTCGGCACGCGGCACCATGAGCGAGCCGATCTGGCGGTCGTCCAGTCGGAACACGTTGCGCACCATGGTGTGCTCGTGCGACTCGATCACGCCCGCCGAGGTGCCCTCGACCAGCATGGCGTGGATCTCTTCTTCGGTCACGGGCGTGCCCTTGGTCTCTTTCACGCCCATCAGACGCAGCAAAGCACGGGTTGACGCCGACAACAAAATCACAAATGGCTTGGTGGCCAGCGCCAAAAAGTTGATGGGCCGGGCCACCAGACGGGCAAAGGTCTCGGGGTAAGACTGGCCAATGCGCTTGGGCACCAACTCGCCCACCACAATCGAGAAGTAAGTGATCGTCAGCACCACAATGCCGGTGGCGGCAAAGCTGGCGTAGGCATCGGGAACGCCCAAAGACACCATCCACATGGCCATGGGCGCGGCCAAAGCGGCCTCACCCACGATACCGTTCAAAACACCGATGGAGGTGATGCCGATCTGAATGGTGGACAAAAAACGTGTGGGGTCTTCGCCCAATTTGACAGCCGCTGCGGCGCCGCTGTCGCCCTCATCGATGAGTTTCTGAAGCCGGGCTTTGCGGGCCGTGACCAAGGCAATCTCGGACATGGCAAACACCCCGTTCAGACAGATGAGGGCAAAAAGTATCGCTATTTCCATACAACGGGCTCGTTTGAGCCCTGAGAGTTGAGCAGCGTACATTGTAAGTAAATGCAATAGAGCCCCCCGCGCCGAATAAAATCAGCCCTGACTTGCCGCGGCCTCCTGCCCCGGTGATCCCTGCCGAATCGGCCCAGCCCTTGATGCCAAACGACACCTCTCCTGCCTCCAGCCCCGCTGACTACGCTGGCCACACGCCCATGATGGCCCAGTACCTGGGCATCAAGGCGGAATTCCCAGACACGCTGGTGTTCTACCGTATGGGCGACTTTTACGAGCTGTTCTTTGGTGACGCCGAAAAAGCCGCAGGCCTGCTCGACATCACCTTGACGCGCCGGGGCCAGTCGGCGGGCCAGCCCGTGCTCATGGCGGGCGTGCCCTTTCATTCGGTCGAGACGTATTTGGCCCGGCTCATCAAGCTGGGCGAGTCGGTGGCCATTTGCGAACAAGTGGGCGATGTGGCCACGGCCAAAGGGCCCGTCGAGCGCAAAGTGGTGCGCGTGGTCACCCCCGGCACCCTGACCGACACCGAACTGCTGTCCGACAAAAGTGAAGCCATCTTGCTGGCTGTGCACCAAGCGGGCAAAAACCGCTGCGGCCTGGCTTGGCTGAGCGTCACCCAAGGCGTGGTGCACCTGGCCGAATGCGGCCAGGATGAACTGGCCGACTGGGTCGACCGCATCAGCCCCAGCGAACTGCTGGCCAGCGCGGGCATGACGCCCAACTTTGAGCAAAAACTGCGCGGCCTCAAAACCGCAGGCCGGGGCAACTGGTCTTTGGCCCTGCGGCCCGACTTCCAGTTTGACGCAGGCTTGGGTCAGCGCAAACTGCTGGAACAACTGCAAGCCGCCACGCTGGCCGCTTGGAGTGCCGACACGCTGAGCGACGCGCACGCCGCTGCCGCAGCCCTGCTGACGTACGCCGAACACACCCAAGGACGCAGCCTGCCCCATGTGCAGCGGGTGCAGGTGCAGCGCTCGGACGCGCTCATTGACCTGCCTGCCAGCACCCGCCGCAACCTGGAGCTGACGCAAACCCTGCGCGGCGAAAGCTCTGCCGATTCCCCCACTTTGTTTGCCCTGCTCGACACCTGCATGACCGGCATGGGCAGCCGCCTGCTCAAAAGCTGGCTGCTCAGCCCACCGCGAGATCGGCAAGTGGCGCAGCAACGCCTGCAAGCCCAAGCCTTGTTGCGCGGTGACAGTGGATCGGGTGCCTGGAGCAGCCTGCGAGAACAGCTCAAAGGCGCGAGCGATGTGGAGCGCATCACCGCCCGCACCGCGCTGCGCCAGGTGCGCCCGCGCGAGTTGGTGGCGCTGCGCCATGCGCTGGCGCGTGCCGCTTCGCTGTCCACACAACTGAAAGCCTTGAACCCTGAGCCTGGCACCTTGCTGGGTGGCATGGTCCGCTGGCTCACACCGCCCACGCATTGCGCCGAGTTGCTGCAAATGGCCCTGCTCGAAGAGCCCGCCGCGCTGGTGCGCGACGGCGGCGTGATCGCCGACGGCTTGGACGCCAAGCTGGACGAGCTGCGCAACATCCAGACCCACTGCGACGACTTTTTGCTCGACCTGGAAACCCGCGAAAAAGAGCGCACCGGCATTGCCAACCTGCGCGTGCAGTTCAACAAAGTGCACGGCTTTTACATCGAGGTCACACAAGGGCAACTGGACAAAGTCCCCGACGACTACCGCCGCCGCCAGACCCTGAAAAACGCCGAGCGCTTCATCACGCCCGAGCTCAAAACCTTTGAAGACAAAGCCCTGTCGGCGCAAGAGCGCGCCTTGGCCCGCGAGAAGTGGCTCTACGAAGGCCTGCTCGACCAGCTGCAGCCCTTTGTGCCCGCCCTCACCGAACTGGCGCAGGCCATGGCCAGCCTGGACGTGCTGTGCGCCCTGACCGAGCGATCGCTCACCCTCAACTGGTGCGCCCCCGAATTCACCAAAGAGCCCTGCATCGAAATTCGGCAAGGCCGCCACCCGGTGGTCGAGGCGCGGCTGGCCCAGATGTCGGGCGCGAGCTTCATCGCCAACGACACGGTGCTGGGCCCCAAGCAACGCCTGCAGATCATCACCGGCCCGAACATGGGCGGTAAATCGACCTACATGCGCCAGGTCGCGCTGATCGTGCTGCTGGCCAGCATCGGCAGCCATGTGCCCGCCAGCCGCTGCCGCATGGGGCCGATCGACGCGATCCACACCCGCATCGGTGCGGCCGACGATTTGGCCAATGCCCAGTCCACCTTCATGCTGGAGATGACCGAGGCCGCGCAAATTTTGCACAGCGCCACGCCGCACAGCCTGGTGCTGATGGACGAGATCGGGCGCGGCACCTCGACTTTTGACGGCCTGGCTCTCGCCAGCGGCATCGCCACGCACCTGCACAACAAAACACAAGCCTTTGCGCTGTTTGCCACGCACTACTTTGAGCTGACCGAGTTCCCGGCCTCGCACACGGCGGCGGTGAACATGCATGTGAGCGCGGCCGAATCGGGCGCCTCGATTGTGTTTTTGCACGAGCTGCAGCCCGGCCCTGCCAGCAAGAGCTACGGCGTGCAAGTGGCGCGGCTGGCCGGTATGCCTGCGGCCGTGCTCAACCACGCCCGCCACGCACTCAGCGCACTCGAAGCTGGCGCAACAGAAAGCCGCCAGCAGGTGGACCTTTTTGCTGCCCCGCCCGAATCCGAAGCCACAGGCCCGAGCCCCATCGAAGTGGCGCTGGCCCAAATCAACCCCGACGCTTTGAGCCCCCGCGAAGCGCTCGACGCCCTCTATGCCCTGCAGCGCCTGCTGCCCAAAAATTAAAGAGCCCATTCATGACTTATTGCGTTGCCGTCAAAACCCGCGCCGGACTGGTGTTCTTGTCCGACTCCCGCACCAACGCGGGCCTGGACCAGATCAGCACCTTCCGCAAAATGATCGTCTACGAGAAAGCGGGCGACCGCTTCATGACCCTGCTCTCAGCAGGCAACCTGAGCATCTCGCAATCGGTGCGCGAAGTGCTGCAAATCGAAAAACTGGTCGAGCCCGGGCAAGACGAACCGCTGACCATCTGGAATGCCAAAAGCATGTTCGACGCCACCCGCGTGCTGGGCGCGGCCGTGCGCCGCGTGTACGAGCGCGACGCCGCTGCGCTGCGGGCTTCGGGTGTGGAGTTCAATGTGTCCATGATCTTCGGCGGCCAAATCGGCAACGAAGGCATGCGCCTGTTCCAGGTCTATTCGCCCGGCAATTTCATCGAAGCGACCGATGAGACGCCCTACTTCCAGATTGGCGAATCCAAATACGGCAAGCCCGTGCTCGACCGCGTCATCACCCCCAATACGCCCTTGGACGAAGCCGCCAAATGCGCCTTGGTGTCGATGGACTCGACCCTCAAGTCCAACCTGTCGGTGGGACTGCCGCTGGACATGGTGGTCTACCAAGCGGGCAGCTTGCAGACCGACCGCATCATGTGCATTGACGAGCACAACCCCTACTTCAAAATGCTGCGCAGCAGCTGGGGCGACAAACTGCGCCAGATGTTCGACAGCATCGAAGACCCGATGTGGAACGGCGGCGCGACCGACATCCCGCTCATGGTGTCCGCCCAGCGCAATGCCTTGCTCAAGAAAATCACCACACCCGAAGAAAAGCTGATCTGATGGTCGCCCGCATCATCTTCTCGCACGGCAACAGCTTTCCGGCCAGCACCTACAAGGTGATGTTCGACAACCTGCGCCAGCGCGGCTTTGAGGTCGACGCGGTGGAAAAATTTGGCCACGACCCGCAATACCCCGTCACCAACAACTGGCCCCACCTGGTGCAGCAACTGGCCGACTTTGCCCGTGACAAACAAGGCGAAGGCGAACCCGCCTTTTTGGTGGGCCACTCGCTGGGCGGCATCTTGAGCCTCATGTGCGCCGCTCGCCACCCCGAGCTGGCGCGTGGCGTTGTTCTGATCGACTCGCCCGTGCTGGGCGGCTGGCGGGCCACCACCTTGGGCCTGGCCAAACGCACGCCCTTGATCGGGGCTCTCTCGCCCGGGCGCATCAGCCAAAAACGCCGCCACCACTGGCCCGACGCCCAGGCGGCTAAGGAGAGTTTTGCGCACAAAAAATCCTTTGCCCGCTGGGACCCGCAAGTGCTGCAGGACTACATTGACCACGGCACCCACAACGAAGGCGGCCAGCGCGTGCTCAGCTTTGACCGCGACATCGAAACCGCCATCTACAACAGCCTGCCGCACAAACTCGACAGCCTGCTCAAGCGCAAACCCCTCAAATGCCCCGCCGCTTTCATTGGCGGCACGCACTCGGCCGAAATGCGCCAGGCGGGCACCGACCTGACGCACCAGGTGGTGAAGGGCCGCATCATGATGCTCGACGGCTCCCACCTCTTCCCCATGGAAAAGCCCATCGCCACCGCGGCAGCGATCGAAGCCACTTTGCGCAATCTGGGTGTTTGAAACTGGTGGTGCGCATTGGCGCCATTGGGCCTGCATTCCCACTGCACAGGTGACAGGGCCCCGTCAGCGCCTTGCCCATAATGCGGGGGAATCGAATTTCAAGGTCTTCGCATGTCCTCTACCCAACCCCTTCGCGGCATTCGCGTCGTCAGCCTGGCCCTGAACCTGCCTGGTCCTGCCGCCCTGATGCGCTTGGCCCAAATGGGCGCCAGCTGCACCAAGATCAACCCGCCTGCTGGCGACCCCATGCAGCACTACACCCCCGATGGTTACGCGCTGATGCACAAGGGGGTGAAGCACCACACCCTGGACCTTAAAACCGAGGCCGGACAAGCCGCCTTGCACAAACTGCTGCCCAAGACCGATGTGCTGCTCACCTCATTCCGCCCCTCGGCCCTGACCAAGTTGGGCCTGGGCTGGAAAACCTTGCGCAAGCAATACCCCGCGCTCAGCCTGATCGAAGTGGTGGGCGCCCCCGGGCCGCTGGCCGAAATTCCTGGCCACGATTTGACCTACCAAGCCGAAGTGGGCCTGGTGAACGGCATGGACCTGCCCCCCAGTTTGTTTGCCGACATGGGCGGTGCGCTCATGGCCAGCGAGGCCACGCTCAAAGCCGTCATCACGCTCAAGACCTCGGGCAAAGGCTCGCGCCACGAGGTGGCCTTGTCTGAGGCCGCCGCCTGGCTGGCCCTTCCCCGCCAGCTGCGCATGACCACACCCGACGGTGCCGTGGGCGGTGCGCACGCGGGCTACCGCATCTACCCCTGCAAAAACGGCCGTGTGGCCGTCGCGGCGCTGGAGCCGCACTTTGCCCAGCGCCTGTGCGAGGCCGCAGGCCTGCCACAGGCGCACCCGGTCAAAGACCTGTTCAAGCCCGCCACACGACAAGCCATCGAGGCCTTCTTGGCCAGCCAGACCCGCGCCCAGCTCGACAAACTGGCCACGGCCAAAGACATTCCATTGATGACGCTCAAATAAGCCGCTGCCCGCCGCGGCGCATTCATTGGCACATTCATCGGCCCGTGAATTGCGGGGCGCGTTTTTCCATGAAATGCGCCACGCCTTCGCGAAAGTCTTCGCTCTCAAAACTGCGGGCCATCTCGGCATTGGCTTGGCGCGTGTTTTCTGCCAGCGTCTGAAAGGGTGCGTCGTACTGCTGGCGCTTGATCACCGCCATCGAGCGTGGCGAGACGTTGTCCACCAAATCGCGCACATAGGCATAGGTCGCTTCGGCCAAAGCCTGTGGCGCAAACACCTTGTTGACCAAGCCCATGGCCTGCGCCTCGGGGGCCAACACCTTGCGGGCCGACAGCAACAAATCCATGGCGTTGGCGTGTCCCACAATACGCGGGAGCATCCAGCTCAGGCCGTGTTCGGCAATCAGGCCGCGCCTGGAAAACGCGGTGGTGAACACTGCGTTGTCGGCCGCAAACCGGATGTCGCAATACAAGGCATGCACCAAGCCAATGCCTGCGGTTGCGCCGTTGAGCATGCCAATCACTGGCTTGGGGATCGCCGGATAAAAGCCATAACGCGTTTGGTAATCCAGCCTCTGGTTCACATCAAAGGGTTTTGTCCAAGTGGTGGCTGTGATGTCGCTCGGGTCCAAGCCCTTGAGCAAATCCATGTCGGCCCCGGCGCAAAATCCCCGTCCTGCGCCCGTGAGCACAATGGCCCGCACACCGTCATCAGCGGCGGCAGCGTCCATGGCTTCGCGCACCTCGCGCTCCATGACGGCGGTCCAGGCGTTGAGCTTGTCCGGGCGATTCAGGGTGATGGTCGCGATGCGGTGTTCCACGCTGTACAAGATGTCTTGGTAATTCATGGCCAGGTCTTTCAAAGAAGCATTGAACAAATCAAACGGTGCGCTTGCCACGGGCCAAAAACGCTTGCGTCGCGGGCTGGTCGATCAATTGCTGGCTCCAGCGCTTGAGCACCTTCTCGAGGCGCGGCGCGGCCACCCCCAGCTGCACCATGGCCACACCACCATTGACCGATTCGCTGTAATCGCAAATCAGCCCATCCTGCAGCTCAAAGCGGCTGATGCCATCGATCACCACCTGCCGCCCCGCAAACTCGGGCACCTTCGAGGTGAAGCTCGATAAAGACCGCGCGTAGGCCACCCGCCCATTGCACACCGGGTCGAACATCTCCCAGCGGTAATCGGGCCCCGCATCGCGGTGGAACAGATCGTTCATCATGTGGGCAATGTCGGCGCGGCCCGTGTGGTCGCCGTAAATGTAGTCGTGGTAAACGCCATCGGGCGTGAAGCACTGCGCAAAAGCCTCACCATCACCCGCCTCTGCTGCAGCAGAAAAGCGCTGGAGCAATTGTTCAAATTCGGCTTGTTGCATGCGCAGGTCTCCTGGTGGGTGTCACATCAATCGGGCAAAGGGTCGGGCAAGCGTTTGAGCGTCCTGATCTTGGAGGCGCTGATGATGATGGCCTGCAGGCCAAAACCCAGCACCACACACCACAGGCTCACCGAGACCGGGAAACTCACACCCACCACACCGCCCAAGGCCGCACCCAGCGGGCGAGCGCCCGTGCTGACCACGATGTTGATGGAGGTGACCCGCCCGATCATGGCGCGGGGCGTCACGGTCTGGCGCAGCGTGGTCGAGGTGATGGTCCAGATGATCGGCCCCGCCCCAAAGAAAAAGTAAGACAGCGCCGCCAGCCAGCCCTGCGGCCAAAACAAGGTCAGCGCCATCGTGACCGCCGCCAGCACCGAGAAATACGGCCCGAGCAAAATCGCCTGCCCAAAGGGCAAGGCCCGCACCAGACGCGGTGCCAGCAGTGCCCCCACGATCATGCCCACACCATACAAAGCCAGCGTCACACCCACGCCACTCGCATCCAAGCCCAGGTCGTGGATGGCATAGGGCACATAGGCCGCTTGCAGCATGAACCAAGAAATGTTCCAGGCGATCGAGCAAAACATCATGGGCCGGAGCAAATCGCTCTGCCACACCCACTTGGCCCCGTCTTGCAACTCCAGCAAAGGATGACGCGCTGGCATGGTGGCACGCGCAGGCTCGGTTATGCCACGCAGGCACAACACCGCCGCCACCGACAACATGCCCGACAGCACAAAGGCCGCCGACGCCCCGGTCCACGCGATCAAAGCGCCCGCCAAGGCCGGGCCTGCTGCAAAGGCCGCGCTGCGTGCCAACTCCAGTCGCCCATTGGCCTGCGCCAGACCCTCGACCTGCACCAAGGCAGGCACCAAGGAAGGGGCCGCCACGCTGAAGGCTACCGTGCCCACGGCCGCCATGAAACCGATGATGGCCAATGCCGCAATCGACACATTTCCCGTGACGATCAGCGCCAGCAGCAACAACAAAGCCAAACCCCGCAGCGTCTCGGCCAGCGCCATCAAGCGCGTGCGGGAAGTGCGGTCGGCCAGCAGGCCCAGCGGCATGGACAGCAGCAAGAATGGCAGCGACTGGATCGAGGCCAGCAAACCGATTTCGCCGGGCCCAGCCTGGAGCAAGAGAACCGCCACGATGGGCACAGCGGCCAGGCTCAGCTGCTCGGCCGACTGTGCCAGCAGGTTGGACCAAGCCAGGCGGCGAAAAGATGCGGAAAGGTTTTCAGACATGCACAGGGCGGTGAACCAACGCATCCGCAAGATGCGTCAAACAAGGGGCTTCCATTCTGGGCGCGGCCCAAGGCCCAGCATGTCGCCAAGGTGCACCCACCCAGGCCCCTCAATTCAGCCCGATCAGGCCGCCCAGCTCACCAGCCCAAAGTAGCTCGTGCCCAGCACCACCAGACCGAACACGATCCGGTACCAAGCAAACACCTCGAAGCTGTTGGTCGAGATGAACTTGAGCAGCCAGCGCACACACACCCAGGCGCTCAAAAACGAAAACACCAGGCCCACCGCAAACATGGGCGCGTCGGCCATGCTGAGCAGGGCGCGGTCTTTGTACAAGCTGTAAGCCCCGGCGCCAATCAGCGTGGGGATGGCCAGATAAAAAGAAAAATCGGTCGCCGCCTTGCGCGACATGCCCAGCAGCATGCCGCCGATGATGGTCGCGCCGCTGCGGCTGGTGCCCGGAATCATGGCCAGACACTGCACCAGACCCACTTTGAGCGCATCTTGCCAACGCATGTCTTCCACCTCACCAATTCGCACAGCGCTGGCCTGTCTGCGTTCGGCCCACAAAATGATGAAACCGCCAATGATGAAACTGGTCGCCACCACCTCGGGTGTGAACAGGTTCGCCTTGATGGCCTTGCCAAACAGCAAACCCAATATCACGGCAGGCACAAAGGCGATGAACACGTTCAAGGCAAAACGCTGGGCATCGGCGCTGCTTGGCAAGGCCCGCACCGTGCTGCTGATTTTTTGCCAATACACAATGATCACGGCAAGAATAGCCCCGGTCTGGATGGCGATGTCAAACACCTTGGCCTTGTCATCGTCAAAGCCCAACAAGGCCCCGGCCAAAATCAAATGCCCGGTCGACGAGATCGGCAAGAACTCGGTCAAACCCTCGACCACGCCCATCACGGCGGCTTTCAGCAACAACATCAGATCCACAAACGCTCCTCGAAATCAGGTTGAATTATCGCTGCTGGACAAGGTGCCAAAATCAAAGGTTCAGTAACGCCTTACCAAGCTGTGTCACAGCACGGTTCAAACAAAACTATCCCGTCCTCACGATGCAACTGACACACACCATCGCCGTGCACATGACCTTGGCCCTCAGCGCCACCGTCTTAGGGCCTTGGGCACTTTGGACCCGCATGGGCCGCATCACACGGCCACGTCTTCACAGGGCATTGGGCTACGCCTGGGTCACCTGCATGCTGGGCGCCGCTCTTTCGGGTTTATTCATCCGGGACTTCAATCTGCCCAATATCTGGGGCTACACCCCGATTCACCTGCTGATTCCTCTGAGTTTGGTCAGCTTGTACCGAGCGTTTCGCTATCTGGCTGACGGCAACATTGCAGGTCATCGGAAAACCATGCAGTGGCTTTATGGCATGGCGTGTGTGGTCACAGGTGCATTCACCTTATTGCCTGGTCGTTTGCTGGGCCAATGGCTTTGGTCTGGCGCTGCGGGTTAAAGCATGCCCACACCCTCCATCCACAAAACCGCCCGCCTCGGTGCCTTCGCCATCGCCGCCGTGTGGTTGGCCGTGGCTGGGGTCTTGTACCTGGTGTTTGACCAGATCGAGCAAAAGCGCCAGGCCAGCCTCAAGCCCTATGCGCTCAGCTCGGGTGATTTGGTCATTCCGCGCCAGCGCGACGGGCATTTCCATGTAGAGGGCGAAGTCAACCGCCAGCCCGTGCGCTTTTTGGTGGACACTGGCGCCAGCCATGTGAGCGTGAGCCAAGCGCTGGCCACCCAAGCCGGGCTGCCTGAGGGCCAGAGCATCACCTTGCACACCGCCAACGGCCAACGCCCGGGGCAACTGGTGCGTAGCGTGCCCGTGCGGGCGGGGCACCTGGTGCTCAACGATGCCAGCGTCACCGTGGGCCTGAGCGGGCTTCGGCCCGAGCAAGCCCTGCTGGGCCAGGACTTCCTGAAGCACTTCGATGTGGAAATCCGCCGCGACGAAATGGTGCTGCGTCAGCGACCTTGAAACCACCAAACTAAGCCAAACCAACCCTTCGGCCACATGGAAGGCCAATTGGAGTGCGTCTTAGGACTGCCCGCATCACAAGCGGAAAAAAATCCGAGAATTAAAACTTCGCAGCCATTTTTTTAAAACTAGAATTCACGTTCACTACAGAACACCATCCCCATGAAAAAGCTGCTTCTCATTTCCCTGGCCACCGTGACCCTGAGCGCCTGCGTGCAAGAAGGCTCGCGCACCCTGCCCATCCAAAAAGTCGAATCAGCCGCCCGGCCCCAAGTCGGCCCCCGCGTGCCCGTTTCGGTAGGCAAGTTTGACAACCGCTCCTCGTTCATGCGCGGCGTCTTCTCCAACAACGAAGACCGCATGGGCAGCCAGGCACAAACGATCTTGGTCACCCACCTGCAGCAATCGCAGCGCTTCAGCGTCCTCGACCGCAGCGTCATGTCCGAGATCAAACAAGAAGCCGCACTCAAAAAACAAAACCAAAACCTCAAAGGCGCTGACTATGTGGTCACGGGTGACGTGACCGAGTTTGGCCGCAAAGACGTGGGCGACCGCCAGCTGTTTGGCATCCTGGGCCGTGGCAAAACCCAAGTGGCCTACGCCAAAGTCAACCTCAACATCGTCAACACCCTCACCTCTGAGGTGGTGTACTCATCTCAAGGCGCGGGCGAATACAGCCTGTCCGAGCGCGAAGTCATTGGCTTTGGCAGCACCGCCAGCTACGACGCCACCCTCAACGGTAAAGTGCTCGACTTGGCCATCCGCGAAGCGGTAAACAACCTGGTCAGCGGCATCGAAAGCGGCGCATGGCGTCCTGCCCAATGAGCCCGACCCGCATGCACGACCACCACACACCCAACCACCAGCCCAAGCGCACCGCCGCCAAAATCGCGCTGCTGGCCTTGGCCCTGAGCCTGGGCGGTTGCGCCAACAAAGCCACGCCCCCGCTCTACGGCTGGCACGGTTTTGAGCAAAACCTGGACACCTACTTCCGCCAAGACCGCGAGAGCCCGGACACCCAGGCCAAACGCATGGAAGACGACCTGCAGAAAATCCGTGCTGCAGGCCAGGCCATGCCCCCCGGCTTCATGGCCCACCTTGGCTTGCTTTATGGCAAACAAGGCGACATGGCGCGCTTTCAGCAACACCTCGAAGCCGAAAAACAGCAATTCCCTGAATCCCAGAACTTCATGGATTTCTTGCTGCGCAAATTCAAATCCAAGTGAGCCCGACCCCGTCCATGAAGCCCTTCCTCCAATTCCTGGCTCCGGCCATGGCCGTGCTCGTCCTGAGCGGCTGCGCCACCAAGCCACCGGTCCCGTTTGACTACACCCAGCTCAAAGCCAGCGACCCCAAATCCATCCTGGTGCTGCCCCCGGTGAACAAAACGCCGGAAATTCGCGCCACCTACAGCATGCTGTCGCAGGTCACCTTTCCGCTGGCCGAATCGGGCTATTACGTCTTGCCCGTCTCGCTGGTGGACGAGACCCTTAAAGAAAACGGCATCACACAAGCCAACGATGCCCATGAACTGCCCACGGCCAAACTACACGAGATTTTTGGGGCTGACGCCGCGCTCTACATCACAATGACGCGCTACGGCACCGTGTACAAAGTGCTCGACAGCCAGACCACCGTCTCGGCCGAGGCCCGCCTGGTGGACCTCAAAACCAACGCCGTGCTCTGGACCGGCAAAGCATCGGCCAGCAGCGCCGAGCAACAAAACCAAAACCAGGGCGGCCTGGCCGTGATGCTGGTCAGCGCCCTGGTCAAACAAATCGTGGGCACCGTCACCGACCAAAGCCACCCCATGGCCGGTTTGACCAGCCAGCGCCTGCTGCGGGCCGGGCGGCCGCAAGGCCTGTTGTACGGCCCACGCTCACCGCTCTACAAACAAGAAGACGCGGCCAAACCCCGCTGAAGCCTGGCCTGAGCGGCCGCTAAATTCGGCCGCTGAATACGCCCCCTGAGCGCAGCCGCTCAGTGCCGCTGCCACTGTTCGCGCTGATCCCGCTGCCCCCGCCAACCACCGCGCTCCCGCTCCTCCTCGCGCAACTGCCTGCGCTCTTGGCCACGGTGCCCACGGTCGTGCCCGTGGCCCCAAATTTGCGCTGGCGGATGACCCTGGGGCACATGAACACGAGGGACATGAATCCGGGGCACATAAACCACACGCGGTGGCGGTGGCGGGGCGTAAATCACTCTGGGTGGTGCATAAATCACACGAGGCGGTGCGTAATAGACCGGGTCGGGCACGCCCACCTGGGTGTAGACCGGGACATGGCCGATGCGCGAATGCACCGACACCGACGGCTCCACCACCACCGGGTGAGCGCAACCCATCTGCATCAAAGCCAGACCCAACAGCCCGAGCAAGGCCAATGGCCTTGAAAACGACGACTTGAACGGAAAAAGCATCACAAAGTTCCTCTGATGACGTTGGCTTTTCTTGAAAGCATGCTCCCTGCCCCTTTAGCGCGACAGCCAAGGCTTTGGTGCACAGCCCACGCCTGACATTCGTGTCCATTCGTAACGCGCCCCATGAGACGGGGCTCGCGCCACCCCCTAAAATCAGACGCTATGACCACCCCCACCGCCCCAGACAACAACGCCGACCACAAAGTCAGCAACTTCCTGCGCCAAATCATCGAAAAAGACCTGGAGCAAGGCACTTACGCCAGCCGCCGCTGGGCGGGCAGCCCCGGCGACGCCGCGCACCACGCTGCGGGCCAACCCGACCCGGCCAAGATCCGCACCCGCTTTCCGCCCGAACCCAACGGCTACCTGCACGTGGGCCACGCCAAAAGCATCTGCATCAACTTCGGGCTGGCGCAAGAGTACGGCGGCGTGTGCCACCTGCGCTTTGACGACACCAACCCCGAAAAAGAAGACACCGAATACGTCAACAGCATCATCGATGCTGTCAAATGGCTCGGCTTTGACTGGGCGCAATTGGGCCAAGCCGCTGGCAGCGCCGCGCCCTACCAAGCCAGCGACTACTTCGACTTCATGTACCGCGCCGCCGAGGCGCTGATTGAAGCCGGCCACGCCTATGTGGACGAACAAAGCGCAGAAGACATGCGCATTAACCGAGGCGACTTTGGCAAACCCGGCGTGGACAGCCCTTTCCGCACCCGCACCGTGGCAGAAAACCTGGCGCGATTCCGCGAAATGCGCGACGGCAAGCTCGATGATGGCGCCGCCGTGCTGCGCGCCAAGATCGACATGGCTTCGCCCAACATCAACCTGCGCGACCCGGCCATCTACCGCATCCGCCGCGCCACCCACCACCACACGGGCGACACCTGGTGCATCTACCCGATGTACACCTTTGCCCACCCCATCGAAGACGCGCTGGAGCAAATCACCCACAGCATCTGTACGCTGGAGTTTGAAGACCAGCGCCCGTTTTACGACTGGCTGATGGAGCGCCTGTGCGAATGTGGCCTGCTGGCCGCGCCCAGCCCCAAACAATACGAATTTGCCCGCCTGAACCTGACCTATGTGATCACCAGCAAACGCAAGCTGGCGCAACTGGTCAATGAAGGCAAGGTCAGCGGCTGGGACGACCCGCGCATGCCGACCATCGTGGGCCTGCGCCGCCGGGGCTACACGCCCGAGAGCCTGCGCCTGTTTGCCGACCGCATTGGCGTGACCAAGAGCGACAGCTGGATCGACTACAGCACGCTCGAAGGTTGCCTGCGCGAAGACCTGGAAAACAAAGCCCACCGCGGCATGGCCGTGCTCGACCCCGTCAAGCTCGTGCTGACCAACTGGGCCGAGGCCTTTGGCAGCGACGGCTACACCGAGGACTGCAGCCAACCCGCCCTGCCCCACAGTGCGATTGCTGAAGGCCAAACCCCGCCCGCCGACCGTGTGTTCAAAATCGGCAAAGCAGTGTGGATCGAGCGCGAAGACTTTGAAGAAGTGCCGCCCAAGGGCTACAAGCGCTTGTTCCCCGGCAACGTGGTGCGCCTCAAAGGCGGCTACGTGATCGAATGTACCGGCTGCGCACGCGACGCGGCGGGCCAAGTGACCGAGGTGCACGCCAAAGTGATCCCCGGCACCAAGAGCGGCACGCCCGGCGCCGACAGCGTGAAAGCCAAAGCCGCCATCACCTGGGTGAGCGTGGCCGACGGCGTGCAGGCCGAAGTACGCCTGTACGACCGCCTGTTTGCCGAAGCCCACCCCGATGCGGGCGGCAAAGACTTCTTGCAATCGCTCAACCCGGACAGCTTGAAGGTCGTCACGGCCTATGTGGAGCCGTCATTAGCCAGGGCGCAGTCGGACCAGAAGTTTCAGTTTGAGCGGTTTGGCTACTTTGTGGCCGACCGCTTGGACCATGCGGCGGGTGCGAAGCCGGTGTTCAACCGGGTGACGGGGTTGAAGGATTCTTGGGGGAAATGATCCTCTCTTGTGCTTGATCAAGCCCACATGAAAATAGTTACTTGGAATTGCAATGGTGCATTGCGCAACAAAACCGATGCCTTAGATGCGCTCGACGCAGATGTCTACGTTGTTCAAGAGTGTGAAAATCCAGCCTTGTCCACGTCGAAATATCAGACATGGGCTGGGGATTACCTATGGATGGGTACATCCAAACACAAAGGCTTGGGCATTTTTCCTAAAAAGGGTAATAAGGTTCGCGCTACAGAATGGCACGGCGCCTTTTCGCAACCTGGTGTCAGCAACAGCAGCCTAGCATCTCAATGGACAACAGCAGACCTCAAGCTGTTTTGCCCCTTTATCTTGAACGACGAATACCAAGTACTTGGCGTTTGGACAAAGGCTGAAGGATCCAAAGTCTTTCGCTATATCGGTCAACTTTGGAAATACTTGCAAATTCACCGCAAGCAACTTTGCAGAAACAAAACCATCTTGCTAGGGGACTTCAACAGCAACCGAATTTGGGACAAACCAGATCGCTGGTGGAATCACAGTGACGTCGTTGAGGAGCTGAACGCCATTGGCCTGAGCAGCGTCTACCACCAACAAACGCTTGAAGAACAAGGACAAGAAGCAACCCCCACATTCTTTCTGCAACGCAATCTCGAAAAGTCTTATCACATCGACTACGTTTTTGTATCCGAGGACCTAATGGGCTGCAGCAGCGTTGAGATCGGCAACCAAGACCAGTGGCTGAGCGTGAGCGACCACATGCCACTGTCCTTATCCCTTGAGGCTGTTTCTTGAAATCGGGACATCGCGCTGAGTAGCACCTCCACCTTGATGCACCCGTTGGGCGCGATTCAAAGCAGAAACTCGGTGGCTTGGTTGCGCGTGGTGATCGTGTGACTACTCATGTCTTGTCCCCTGCTTTTTTGCTTGGGTTCTGCGCCAAGGCGCGCAACTGCTTGGCGTTTTGCGGGCTGACCAGCTTTTTGCCCGTTTCGGCTTCCAGCTTCAGGCGCGCCTGCCGTGCCACCCCGCCACCGCGCTTGGCCACGGATTCGTGCTCGTCCAGCGTTTGCGGCTGAACGGCTTCTGAAATTTCTTTGGTGGACAGCTCGGCCAGCATGCTCATGATCAACTCTTTGTTGGTCATGTTGTCGCGGAGGTTCTCTTTTTTCAGACCCTTGTGCTGCTTGTATTCCTTGGCGGTCTTGTCGGCCCAGGTTTTGTAGATGACATCGGTCAAAAATGCGAATTGCGGCCCTTCTTGCAAGCCGTGCTTTTTCCACTCGTCGGTGAGCTCTTTGCGGATCTCGATGCTCTTGAGCCGCTGGTTGATCCAGTTGTCCGTGTAGCCCAGGCGCTTGTAGTCGCGCATGGCTTGCTCGATGCTGAGTTCCGGGTCTTGCAGCTGGTCTAGGCGCTGGCTGCCCACTTCGGCCAGCCAGAGCTTGAAAGGTTCGGCCCGCTTGCTGGGGATGGACTGGATGAGCCGCAAGATTTGCTCGGTGTCGGCCACATCGGTCAGGTATTTTTTGCCGTCGGCGGCGGTCAATTTCAGTTGGTTAGTGGCACTAACCAACTGACTGCCTTCGGCGATCAGCTTGTTCTTGAGCCACTTCCAGTAGTTGCGCACCTTCTTGTAGTCAGGCTGGTCGGTCAGCACGGCCACCACGTCCAACACCGAGAACCACCATTTCTCAGCCTCGGCATCCCACTCGCTGCGAATGTGCTGCGATTCGAACAGCTTGATTTTGCTATCGGCGTCGAACTTGTCGGGGATGCTCGGCATGCTGAAACCTTGTTGTTGTTTGGGGTGAATAGGGAGCGTTAAGGGTGGTGCTCAAGGCCACAGCCGCGCAAAGTCAAACGACAGCTGCCGGTGATGCCGAATGGTCAGCATGTACACCGTGGCCTCGGTCTTGGGGCTTGCATCCTCCACCAGATACAGCATCAGGTAGTCGCCGTGCAGGTATTCGCGCAGCGCGTCCGGCGCTCCCGCAGGCATGGCCGCCAGCAGCGCCAGCGCCTCGGATGACTGCGGCGCGTTGGCCAAGTAGCGGCGCCCCATGCGCGGAAAGCGCCGCAGGTTGGGGATGACGGTGGCGCGAAGCTCGGCCAGCAAGTCATCGAACGCAAAGCCAGCGCCAGCCTCCACCAGGAACGCCTCAATCGCGTCCAAGCGTTCCAAGAAACTGGCGGTCAGTTCGACCTGGTACAGCGGGTCAGCCACGTTGCTTGGCGGGGCGTTTGGTGGCGGTCTTGCGTCGTTGTTGCAGCTGGGCGAGCGCGGCGTCTGCTTCAAACGTGCGACCCGCTGCGATGTCGGCCAAGCCGCGCTTGGCGTCGTCGATCAACAACAGGTGAATGCGTTCGCGCTCCAAGCGGTGGTAGTAGTCGAGTCGGTCAGAGTCGATCAGCGCAACATAGCTCTCGCCGTTCTTGGTGATGATCTTCTCTGCCCCGGCCTTGGCCTGGTCGGCCAGTTCGGACAGATGGGAGCGTGCTTGCGTGAACGGCACGACATCGCTGGCAGAAAATCCCATGACTGACTCCTTAGACATTGCAGAATTCTGCACATTCTATGTCAGCTTGGCTTTTTGCTTACTTACGGGTTATTTGCACAGCGAGTCCACGCCCGAGGAGCTGGCTATTTGAGTGAGCCGGGGTCGGGGTTTTGGCTGCCCTCTTGTCGGTTGCCTCTCTTTGATAGGCAGCGGAGGTCAATCGCTTTAAACTACAACTCATGCGACCATCCCATGCACTCAGCCAACACCGCGAAGCCGTCTGCCAAGCCGCAGCCCGTTATCGCGTGGCGAACCCGCGCGTGTTTGGGTCGGCTTTACACGGCGATGACATTGATGGCAGCGACTTGGATTTGTTGGTAGATCCTCTGCCCGGCACCACTCTGTTTGATCTGGGTGGCTTGCAAGACGAGTTGCAAACCTTGTTGGGTGTGTCCGTGGATGTGCTCACGCCCAAAGACTTGCCACCCAAGTTTCGGGATGCGGTGGTGCAGGAAGCCCGCCCGCTATGACGATCAACCGTTTGCCCGATTACTTGGGCCACATGCGCCAAGCGATCGCTGACGCACAGGCGTTCACAGAAGGCATGGCTCAGCCCGATTTCGAGCAGGACAAGCGCACCCAGCAGGCGGTTGTGATGAGCTTGATCGTCTTGGGTGAAGCGGCCACAAAGGTCATGGACCAGCACCCTGAATTTGCCGCCGAACATGCAGAAATTCCATGGCGAAGCATGCGCGGCATGCGCAACCGCATTGCACATGGTTATTTCGACATCGACCTGGCCGTGGTCTGGGACACGTTGCAAACCGCCCTGCCCACACTCAAAGTTCAGCTCGATTCCATCTTTCCTGAGTGAGCCAGGGTCGGGACTTAAAGCCATATTCAATGCGCATGGGTGGCCATACCCCATGGCTTACGTAAATTACGAACTTTACGAGATTAACAAGAAGGTTTAAAATCACGGGGCCTGCATCTTGAGTGCTGGCCCCGTTTCGTTGGTCAAGCGGGTGCACCAGGAAGAACACCATGAACACGCTCACCTTTCCCCTTTCGGCCGTCACGGAAGTGCCCCGTGACAAAGCCAGCGGCCAAGACCCTTACGCCTCAGAAGCGCAAACCAATGCGCTGCTGCGCTTTGGCGCGCAGTACCGGCTGCAACGCATTCAGGCGGCTGACATGATCACCACCGACGAAGCGGCCGCCCTGTCGGGCACCACCCGCGTGACCATGAACGCCTGGATCAAAAGCGGCCGCTGCATTGGCGTGTCGCACCTGCGCCGGGGCTACAAGCTGCCCCGCTGGCAGTTCGAGCCGTTCATCTTTCCGGTCATCGCGCCCATGGCAGCCGCCTTGGGTTCGACCGACGGCTGGCAACTGCTGGCTTTCTTGGAAAGTCCGCACCCGGCACTGGACGGCCAGTCACCCCGCACCGCACTGGAGCAAGGCACACCCGCCCAGCGCGTGATCGATCTGGCCACGGCAGAGGGGCATTGACCGCCTCTTTCCATGAAATTCAAAGACTTGCATCCACCCAT
Source organism: Limnohabitans sp. 63ED37-2 (assembly GCF_001412535.1). Lineage (GTDB taxonomy): Bacteria > Pseudomonadota > Gammaproteobacteria > Burkholderiales > Burkholderiaceae_C > Limnohabitans_A. Next base: position 2,258,425 of record NZ_CP011774.1, read on the forward strand.
CCTTGAGCTGGCCCCGGGCCAGACGTTTCATCGTGTGCAGCTGACGCGTGCGCGCAAAACCAGCGTGCGAATCAACGGCTTGTTGTTGGCACCCACCGGTTTGCAATCGGGGCGTTTTTGTTTGCCGTCCGAACCCACGGCCTATCTGGCCGACAGCGAGCACACCGCGCTTTATGAGTCGATCTTTCGGCGCGATGTGCACAGCCGCTGTCTCGACGAATTGGCCCGCAAGTCGCTGGTGACGTTCACCACCAAAGGCCGTTTGCGTTTGGCCGATGTGCGGGCGCTGGCCGAGCCCTACCCCGTACTTCAAGCTCAACGTGTCGCCATCACCCAAGCCTTTGCGCAAGAGTGCCGGGCGCAACAACTCGACGGCATCGTTTACGCATCGACCCAACACCCTCTGCATTCGTGCATTGCACTGTTTGCGTCGGGCATGGCGCAGGTGAGGAAAGTTTCGTTACTGCCGCTTGTCAAACCGAGCACTAGGCAACTGCTGACATGCGTGACCGATGCCGCCAGGCGTTCTGGCGTTCCGCTGTTGGACTTCCCAGACACCGTTTGAAACGACGTCAATCGTTAATTTTCCGAGTCGATGCAACCCCACTCCATCCTCAACTTCTGGTTCACCGAACTCACCCCCAAGCACCACTTCGCCAAAGACCCCGCCTTGGACGAAGCCATCCGCACCCGCTTCGGGGCCACGCTGGCGGCGGCGGCGCGGTGTGAGTTGTTTGCCTGGCGCACCACGCCCGAGGGGCGCTTGGCCGAGGTCTTGGTGCTCGATCAGTTCTCGCGCAACGTCTACCGCGACACGCCACAAGCCTTTGCGCAAGACGCGCTGGCCTTGGCGCTGGCGCAGGAGCTGGTGGCCAGTGGGCAAGACCGCAACCTGCCCTTGGCGCAGCGCAGCTTTGCCTACATGCCCTACATGCACAGCGAGTCGGCATTGGTGCACACCCAAGCCGCCCTCCTGTTTGCGCAGCCTGGCTTGGAAGACACCCTGCGCTTCGAGGAGCGCCACCAAGCCATCATCGAGCGCTTTGCCCGCTACCCCCACCGCAACGCCATCCTCGGCCGCCCTTCCACGCCTGAGGAGCTGGCGTTTTTGAGTGAGCCGGGGTCGGGGTTTTGAGCCACCTCCCTTGAGTGGGCAGCGCTGGTCAATCGCTTTAAACTACATCCCATGCGCCCATCCCAAGCACTCAGGCAACACCGCGACGCCGTCTGCCAAGGCGCAGCACGCTACCGCGTGACCAACTCGCGCCTCTCATGAACGCGAACGCTCCACCCAAAAAACCAACCGTGGTGGTCATTGCAGGTCCAAATGGTGCAGGCAAGTCGACCTCTGCGCCGTTTTTGCTCAAGGGCGCTTTGGGTGTGTTGGAATTCGTGAACGCCGACCAGATCGCTGTAGGCCTCTCGGCCTATGCGCCTGAGACGGTGTCGTTCGAGGCAGGGCGAATCATGCTGAGGCGCTTGCATGGATTGGCAATGTCGGGAAGCAGCTTCGCGTTCGAGAGCACGCTGTCAAGTCGCACCTTCGCGAAGTTCCTGCGCGACTGCAAGGCCACCGGCTATCAGGTGGTCTTGTTTTACGTCACGCTACCCACCTCCAATCTGGCGGTCCAACGGGTGGCACTCCGAGTGAAGCAAGGCGGGCACAACATTCCGACAGACGATATTCACCGCCGTTTCCAACGCAGCTTGAACAACCTGTTCGAGTTGTATTTGCCGCTTTCTGATCGCTGGTCCGTGCTGGATAATGCTGGAGGTCGCATCGAAACCATCGCTTCCGGTACTCCCCGTCGCACATCTGTGAAAGATCCTGAAAAATGGCTTCTGCTTCAGTCCATCGCAAGCTAAGCACCAACAAACCCACCAAGGCCCTGAGCGAACAAGCACGCATTGATCTCGCGCTCAAGCAGGCCGCTGCGCACGCCCGCAAACAACTGGCTGCTCAGGGCCTGAAGTTACCGACCCAGAGCTGGAAAACTGGGAAGATCAGCAACCCAGTGGTTTGAAACCATTGGCGGCTGCCGCAACGCCATCTTGGGGCGCGAGTCCACGCCTGAGGAGCTGGCGTTTTTGAAGGAGCCGAGGTCAGGGTTTTAAGATCGTCATGGTTTTGACATCGGCCTGAATACCCTTGGCCGCAGAACCTCGCTGAACTTGCCCGATGCATCCCGCCATTGCCCAACACCCCGAGTCGATTGATGCGGCGTGCCTCCCGCGCTTAGGAGTGTGATCCATGCCAACGATTGCCATCTTCTTCGGAATCATCGTGCGCATGTGGCACGACGATCACCCGCCACCGCATATCCATGTGGAGTAGAAAGGGTTTGAGGCTTTGGTCGCGATTGAAACCGGCTTGGTCTCGCAAGGCGAGCTTCCACGAAAAGTAGCCAGCATTGTGAAAGACTGGTGCCTGCTTCACCAAACGGAACTGCTCAATAATTGGGAAAAGGCCCAACACTTCGAACCTCTAGACCGCATACAAGGAGCCGATCGTGATTAAGTTGCTTGATGTAAAGACCATTGCAGCCCATCAATTGGAAATGACCTTCAGCGACCATACGCAGGGCGTTTTTGATGGAGCCCGGTACTTGGCCGACCGCAAAGGCCCATTGTTGGAAGCCTTGCGTGACCCGGCTTATTTCTCAAGGTGTTTTGTCGATGCCGGTGCACTCTGCTGGCCCAACGGGCTGGAACTTTCAGCTGCTCGACTGTATGAGCTGTCTCTTGCCGTCAAAGCTGCTGCTTGATAAAAAACACCTGGCTTGCTTGACGAGTTTCCAAAAACCACGGGGCCAGCATCTGAGGTGCTGGCCCCATTTGATTGGACAAGTCAGAGCCCCCATAAGAACACCGTAAACACCGGGATCATGGTTGACCGATTCACCTGGTGGCCAGTCACCCCGGACCGGACTGATGTAAGGCACAACCGCCATGACCAACCACCAAATCACCACCCTCCCCGCCCTGCGCCAACTCTATGGCGCTGCCCGTGAGCGTGCGCTCAAAAAAGAAATCCCTTCGCTCGATGCGCATGCGGTGCGCTTTATTGCTTTGTCGCCGTTTGTGGTGTTGGCCAGCAGCGATGCAGGTGGGCAAATGGACGCGTCGCCGCGTGGGGGGGATGCGGGCTTTGTCAAGGTGTTGGATGCGCAGACGCTGCTTGTACCCGATGCACCGGGCAACAACCGGCTGGACACGCTCGAGAACATCGTTGCCACGGGCCGCTTGGGCACTTTGTTCATGGTGCCGGGTTTTGACGAGACCTTGCGTGTGAATGGCCGCGCTGTGTTGTCCACCGACCCGGCTGACTTGGCGCTGTGTGCCGATGCGCGGCGCACGCCAGCACTGGTGGTTCGCTTGACGGTGGAGTCGGTGTATTTGCATTGCGCCAAGGCCTTCATGCGTTCCGGCTTGTGGGACGCCTCGCGCCACACCGACCGGGCGCAGCTGCCCAGCATGGCCGAGATGCTGCGCGACCAGATTCGTGCGTTCAAAGGCGAAGAGATCGAGGCCGAAACCCAGGCCCAAAGGCTGGAGCGCTACCAGCAGTCGCTGTAAAGCCTATTGGTTCAAGCGACCCCAAGAACGCCGCATCCATCAGATGCGGCTTCGCCCATCAGCTGGACATCAGGTTCTGCAGCATATGCTGATCGATCAGCAGCTGGGCCGATGCATCGGTGCTGCCCGCGAACACCGCATAGGTGTGGCCGTCTTGATTGACCACGGCGCCGGTGTCGGTCCACTCGTCTTTACTGAGCATCAACTTGTCGTTGACCGTGCCCGACAACACCAGTTGGTGCACGCCGTTCTGGGCGGGCAAGCTCAGCACATCGGCCATGGTCAGGTGCAACACAGGCGCTGGGTTGTCCAAAGCGCCCAAGGCAGCCGCAGCACCCTCGGCTTGGACTTGGCTCAACAAGGCCGTCAAATCCAGGCTGTCGCCCTGTCGCATGGCGTAGACCTTGGCCATGGACGAATTCACGCTGGTCGCAATGGCGGCGGCCAAGACCTCGGGTGTCACCTCCACCGCCGCATCGTCCAAGCTGGCGGGCGGGTTGACCCGCGCATTCAACGGCGCTGCCGGGGCCAGCTCGTCCGTGGGGTTGTCTTGCACCGACGACACATCAGCCAGCGCCACTTGGGAACCCCAAGCTGCATTGGCTTCCGGGATGGTCAGGCCGTCGTCGGTGGTGTTAAAAAAAATGGTCTCCGTCGCTTCCGACTGGTCCCAAGAACGAATGGTCAAAGCATTCCCGCTGCGCACCATCAAGTTGGCGCTGGGCTTGAAAAACACACGGTTATCGCCGTCAGAGCGCATGAACAAGCTGTTGCTCTCGCTCAAAGGCCGGGTCACTTCGGTCCAGGAGCTGCCGCCGTTGGTGCTGTAGTACAACGTGCCTTGGGTGTTGTCCACGCCCGTGATCGCAATGCCTTTGTCGCGCTGGCCATCGCTGCCACCCACCAAGCTGCTGACCGGGCTGCCCACCTCGCCCTCGGGCACCCAGCCGTCGCTGGCCTGGCCCACCGCGGACTGCTCTGGGGCAATCGGCATCGGGGGCTTGCTGGAGCGGGCCAACAAGGTCAGTGCGTCTGCACCAAAAGCCGTGCTCAAACCATGCACACTCACATCGATGGTGCTACCGGTAGCGGCCGAATCATAGTCGGCCGAGCCATTCAGGCCCGAGTCGTCGATCAAACGCACCATCAGGCGCTGGGGCTGCAGGCGCTCGGCGTCCTCGGCACCCACATAGCGAAGCAGCGCCGACTTGTCGGCATAAACCGCCGTGGCGTCGCTCAAATCACCGCCCACCGACATCCAGCTCGCGCCGCCATCTTTGGACAATTCGTAATGGCCCGTGGTGGCGATGTCCCCGTTCGCGCCCCCCGTGCCCGCAAACACAATGGCCACGCCCTTGAAGCTGGCGCTTGTTGCGCCCGGCTCTGGCGTCTCGGCCTTGTCGCCCGACTCGGCCACCGGGGCGGGCGATCCAAACAAGGCCTCGATGCTGAACACCTGGCTCTTCAACTGGGCATCCACGGTCACCGCGGCATCGTTCACTTGCATGACCTCGTCCACAAAAACCGTGGCGCCGTACAACGAGAAAGCTTTGTAGGCATGGCCAGCCAAGAACTGGTGCTCATGGCCATAGGTTGCGCTCAGCGTTTCGGCGCTTTGCACCTCCGCTACAGCCCAGCTTTTGAGGTTGACTAACTGCATGGCATCGCCGGGGTTGCCACTGACCACCAGCATTCGCGCACTGTCCACGCCCTTGGCAGCGGCATCAAAAGCGTCAGACAAAATAGCCACTGCGGCCCAGTTCAGCTTGATCGTGTTGTTGATGGTCCCTGTCAAATCGATGCTGCTGAAGTTTTTGACCCGCGAAAGCACAGCGCTTCGGGTCAGATCGAGTGTGTTGACCCCCGGGGTCTCGCTGTGACTCATCTGCAAAAAGTTGAGCCCGCTGGGGACACCCAAATGCTTCAACTCCGCGCTGAAATAGGTGAAATCCAGAGCCGACTTGGCCACCTGGGCCTGTGCGACTTGCCCTGCCCGTGGAATTTCACGACTTACTTTGTTTTCCATAGAAGTCTTAATGTTTTATAGAGTATTTTGGTAAACATTTTATCAGTCGCTACCAGAAAGGCAAAACACTGGACCCCGGGTCAAGCCCGGGGTGACAGTGACCAGTCATCCCGGACTGTGGCTTCGTCATCCCGGACTGTGGCTTCGTCATCCCGGACTGTGGCTTCGTCATCCCGGACTGTGGCTTCGTCATCCCGGACTGTGGCTTCGTCATCCCGGACTGTGGCTTCGTCATCCCGGACTCCGATCCGGGATCCAGTCCCCCCTTGACTCTCAATTCCATCAAGAACCGTTCAAATCATTATTTTTGAATCCTAAAACTGACAATTTAAAATAATTTGCTAGATCTTGGAAGTACTACCCCAATTGGGGGTTTGCCAGTCCAAGTCGTCTCAGTATCTTTGAGTCAAATCGATCAAAGCATCAAAACTCACAACATTTCAACAAATACCCTTTGTGAATGCTTGTGTGTTTTTTGTGATTTCTCAAGGGACTTGAACCATGAAACTGGCAAATACAAAAATTCATCAGGGCATTTCCCTGCGTCAACGCTTGCACCGCTTTGCACAGGTGGCCATTTGGGTGGTGTCGGGCGCAGCCACGGCTGCCCTGGCTCAAGGCAGCGGCACACAACAGTATTTAGAGACTCAGCAAGCCGGCGTGAACGCCCGCATTGAAGTGCTGGGCAAAGCCTTCACTTCGCCCTACCCGATTGGCGCAGACCAAAGCCGCATCATGCTCTACCGAACCGAGCCCAGCCGCCTGAGCGGGGCCACCAGCGTGTTTGTCGATGGGCGTTACCACACCTCCTTGGTGCCCGGCGCTTGGAGTGCGCTGTGCTACCGCAGCGGCACTTCCGAGCTCGGTGCCCGTCAGATGCAAGTGGGCAGCCGCCCCAAGGACTTGGCCGACAGCATCACGGCGGTGCAGTTGCAAGGTGGCCAAACCCACTACTTGCGCGTGCAAGAAGAGCAAGGCCGCCCGGTCTTGCAGCCGGTGCCCGCTGCTCAGGCGCACCAAGAGATGGTCCAGTTCAAAGAGCAGGTGCACACCGTCTCGCGCGTGGCGCAGGCTTGCCGCGAAGGCGTAGCCCCTGCCGCTGTTGCCCAGCCGGGCAACGCAGCGCACCGCATCACCTTGCCTGCTGACACCCTGTTTGCCTTCAACCGCTCCGACGCCGCAGGCATGACCGGTCCGGGTCTGGCGGCCATGGACAACCTGCTGGCCATGCTCAAGGCCGACTTCAGCCGGGTCGAGGGCATGCACGTGGTGGGCCACGCCGACCCTCTGGGCAACGCGCAAGACAACGAGCGCTTGGCCCTGCAACGCGCCCGCACGGTGGCCAACTATTTGCAAACTCGCAGCTCCAGCATGGCCATCACGACCGAGGGGCGCGGCGATCGTGACCCGGTCATCTCGACCTGTAGCCGCCAGATCACTGCCCGCAGCATCGCCTGCAACCAGCCCAACCGCCGTGTGGTGGTCGAGGTGATGGGCACCCGCCGCTGATGCGCCGCGCCACAGCTGTGCACCACACCCCAGGCCCCAGCTCTGTCACCCCGGACTTGATCCGGGGTCCAGATGCTCTGCGCTGCAACCTCTGGATCCTCGGGTCAAGCCCAAGGATGACATGCAGTGCGGTCACCACTGGCCCCTGCAGTGTCACCCCGGCACCCGGCTCTGTCACCGCGGCACCCGGCTCTGTCACCCCGGCACCCGGCTCTGTCACCCCGGCACCCGGCTCTGTCACCCCGGACTTGATCCGGGGTCCAGATGCCCCCGGTCAGCTCCCCCGTTGAGCCCCCTCATTCCACGTTCACACCCGATTCCCGATATCTCCTCTAGGTAGATCACCATGGCCAAGCAATACAAAGTCCTCGTCAACACCGGCAAAGCAGACAACAGCCAAACCCTCACCATCGAACAAGGCGCGGGCGAACGCGGGCAGCCGGTGCGCATCAAGGCGCAAGTGGGCGCCAAGTACCAATTGCAAGAGATGCTGCGCAACCAGCAAGTGGCGCCCGACTACATCAAGGTCAAGCGCGTGGGCAAACACCTGCACATCTTGTTTGAAAACGAGACCCAGCCCAGCCTGATCATCGAGGACTACTACGACGTCATGCCCCAGGGCTACAACGGCGTGATCGGCCAGGCAGAAAACGGCCGCTTCTACGAGTACATCCCCGAAGACCCCAAGAGCGCAGGCCTCGTGCCTTTGCTGGGCGATGGTGCACAGGCGGCCAGCGTGGCGCTGGGCGGCGCCGAAGTCTCGGGCGCGGGGGCCGCATTGGGCGTGGTGGGCGTAGCGGCCTTCAGCCCCTTGGTGGGCTTGTTGGGTCTGGGGGCCGTTGGTGCAGCGGCCTATTTGGCCAACCGTGACAAGGACAACACTGAGGCAACCAGTCCAGGCTTGAAGACCGCGCTGAGCATTGACCCAATTGCGGGCGACAACGTCATCACCCCCACCGAAGGCGGCATCACCACCACCGCCGTCACGGGCAAAGTGACGGGCCAGTTTGCTGCGGGCGATACCGTCACCCTGCTTGTCAACGGCAAGAGCTTCACAGGCACCGTGGCCGCCAACGGCAGCTACAGCATCAACGTGCCCACCGCCGACCTCAAGGCCGACACCGACACCCAAATCGAAGGCAGCGTGAGCGGCACCGGCGGCGACCGGGCCACAGCCGCCCAGGACTACGTGGTCGAGACCAGCGCCACGGCCACCCAAACAGCCCTCGCCATCGACCCCGTCACCGCCGACAACCTGATCAGCGCCACAGAAAGCGAGTTGAGCCAGATCCCGGTCACCGGCAAAGTCAGCGGCAAATTCAGCGCCGGTGACGTCGTCACCTTGGTCGTCAACGGCAAGAACTTCACGGGCGCCGTGGCCGCCAACGGCAACTACAGCATCAACGTGCCTGCTGCAGATCTGACAGCTGACGAAAACAGCATCCTTGAAGGCCGCGTGACAGGTAGCGGCGGCACTGCAGCCAACGCCATGCAAAGCTACGCGCGGGAAAACGAGCCCAGCGCTGGCCGCAACCTTGACACAGACTCCGAAGCCGACAACGGCAACGGCACCCCCACCATCACCGTCACCAGCAACCAAAACCAGCTGCTCGTCGGAGAAAAAGCCACCCTCACCTTCTCCCTGAGCGAGGCCAGCGGCGACTTCACTGCAGCCGACGTCACCGTCATCGGCGGCACGCTCAGCAACTTCCAAGGCAGCGGCAAAACCTACACCGCCACCTTCACCCCCACCGCCAGTGCCACCAGCGCCGCCATCGTGGTCGGCTCAGACCGGTTCTCGAACGCATCGGGCAAGTTCAACGCCGACGGCGCGGACACCAACAACAATGTGTCCCTGAAGGTCAACTGCCCGCCCGACACCACCCGCAGCACCGATGCCGACGCCACCGAAGCCGACACCACCCGCCCCACCATCACCGTCAGCAGCAACAAAACCCAGCTGAGCGACAACGACACCGCCACCCTCACCTTCACACTGAGCGAGGCCAGCACCAACTTCACTGCAGCTGACATCACCGTCATCGGCGGCACCCTCAGCAACTTCCAGGGCAGCGCAGCCGCCTACACCGCCACCTTCACGCCCTCGGCCAACGCCAAGAGCGCCGCCGTGCTCGTGGCCAGCGACCGCTTCAGCGACGCAGCAGGCAACACCAACGCTGACGGCTCAGACACCAACAACACCGTCAGCCTGAGCATGGGCTGCGGCACCCTGGCCTCCAACTGCGGCTGTGACAACACCGACGATCGCAGCACCACAGCCGACACCACCCGCCCCACCATCGCCATCAGCAGCAGCAAAACCCAGCTGAGCGGCACCAGCAACGACACCGCCACCATCTCCTTTACCCTGAGCGAGGCCAGCGCCGACTTCACTGCAGCTGACGTCACCGTCATCGGCGGCACCCTCAGCAACTTCCAAGGCAGCGGCAAAACCTACACCGCCACCTTCACGCCCTCGGCCAACGCCAAGAACGCCGCTGTCTACGTCGACAGCAACCGCTTCAGCGACGCCGCAGGCAACACCAACAACGACGGCGCAGATGACAACAACGCCGTGCACCTGAGCCTGGCCTGCGGCTGCGCCACACCCCCCACGCCTGTCCCCACCGTCATCTCTGCCGCACTGGGCAACGCCAGCGACAGCGGCACTGTGGGCGACAACAAGACCAACGACGCCACGCCCACCCTCAGCGGCACCGCACCCGCAGGCTCCTCTGTTCAGGTGCAGATCAAGAACGCTGCCGGCACCGTGGTCGCCACCATCGCGGGCACCGTGCAGTCCGATGGCACGTTTGCGATCACCGTGCCCAGCAACTTGGCTGATGGCACCTACACACCCGTCATCACCGTCACGCCCACCACAGGCAGCCCCAGCACCGTCAACGGCACCCCCTTCACCGTTGACACCAAAATCAACGTCAACCTGACCGATGCTGGCACCGCTGGCACCCGTGAGCCGATCATTGGCACCGGTGAGCCCGGCGCAGTGGTCGTGGCCAAAGACGTCAATGGCGCCACCATTGGCTCGGCCACCGTGGACGCGAACGGCCAGTGGCGCATCACGCCCACCGCCAACGTGCCCGCAGGTAACGTGAGCGTGCTGGCGACCGACGCCGCTGGCAACGTGGCAGGCGACAGCGACCCCAACACCGCTGGCGAGCGCAATGCCACCGTCATCGCTGCAGCGCTGGACGATGCCAGCGACAGCGGCACTGTGGGTGACAACAAGACCAACGACGCCACCCCCACCATCAGCGGCACCGCACCCGCAGGCTCAACTGTTCAGGTGCAGATCAAGAACGCCGCAGGCACCGTGGTCGCCACCCTCACCCCCACCGTGCAGCCTGACGGCACGTTTGTGATCACCACGCCCAGCAACTTGGCTGACGGCACCTACACACCCGTCATCACCGTCACGCCCACCACAGGCAGCCCCAGCACCACGAACGGCACCCCCTTCACCGTCGACACCCAAACCAACGTCAACCTGACCAACCCCGGCACCGCGGGCACCCGTGAGCCGATCACCGGCACCGGCGAGATCGGCGCAGTGGTCGTGGCCAAAGACGTCAATGGCGCCACCATTGGCTCGGCCACCGTGGACGCGAACGGCCAGTGGCGCATCACGCCCACCGCCAACGTGCCCGCAGGTAACGTGAGCGTGCTGGCTACTGACGCCGCTGGCAACACAGCCGGCGACAGTGATCCCAACACCGCCACCAACACGGCTCCCGTGGGCACCAACGGCAACGACAGCTTGCCAGGGACCAACAACAACGACACCATCGACGGTGGTCTGGGCAACGACACCTTGGACGGTGGCGCGGGCAACGACTCGCTCATCGGCGGTGACGGCAACGATTCGCTCTTGGGCGGCGACGGTGCTGACACCCTGGACGGCGGCAACGGCAACGACACGCTCGACGGCGGTGCAGGCAATGACAGCTTGAACGGCGGCGCAGGCGACGACTCGCTGCGCGGCGGCGAGGGCAACGACACGCTCGACGGTGGTCTGGGCAACGACACCCTGGACGGTGGCGCAGGCAACGACTCGCTCATCGGCGGTGACGGCAACGATTCGCTCTTGGGCGGTGACGGTGCTGACACCCTGGACGGCGGCAACGGCAACGACACCTTGGACGGCGGGGCAGGCCCTGACAGCTTGCTTGGCGGCGCAGGCGACGACTCACTGCGTGGCGGCGAAGGCAACGACACGCTGGACGGCGGTCTGGGCAACGACACCTTGAACGGTGGCGCAGGCAACGACGTCTTGAACGGCGGCGACGGCAACGACTCCATCATCGCCCTGGACGGCGGCAACGACACCGTCAACGGCGGTGCAGGCACCGACCAACTCGACATCTCGCGTCTGGACCAGGCCGTGCTCACCCCCGGCTCCACACCAGGCTCGGGCACCGTCACCTACAAAGACGACGCGGGTGTGACCAACACCCTGAACTACAGCAACATCGAACAAATCGTGGACAACGGCCGCGCCGTGGTGGACATCACCGCCATGAGCCAGGACAGTGCCACCGCGGGTGACTTCATCACCACCGACACCACGCTCACCTACAGCGGCACCGTCACGCCCAAAGCGGGCACGGTCATCACCCCAGAAGCTCAGGTCAAGCTCGACTTGTTCAGCAGCACCGGCGCCCTGATCACCAGCGCCCTGGTGCCCATCACCACCGCCAACGGAGCCAGCACCTGGTCCTGGCCCTACGAGACCACGCAAGCCGTGGGCAACTACACCCTCAAAGCCAGCGTGGTGGACCAAGCCGGTGTGCGCTTCACCACCGACCCCGTGGCCGTGGGCGATGACCCCGGCACCGATGAGCAGGCCATTCAAATCATCAGTGCCGACACCAGCGGCAACGACAGCTTGCCAGGCACGAGCGGTGCCGATACGTTGGACGGCGGCGCAGGCAACGACACCTTGGACGGTGGCGCAGGCAACGACAGCTTGAACGGCGGCGCAGGCGACGACTCGCTGCGCGGCGGCGAGGGCAACGACACGCTCGACGGTGGTCTGGGCAACGACACCCTGGACGGTGGCGCAGGCAACGACTCGCTCATCGGCGGTGACGGCAACGATTCGCTCTTGGGCGGTGACGGTGCTGACACCCTGGACGGCGGCAACGGCAACGACACCTTGGACGGCGGGGCAGGCCCTGACAGCTTGCTTGGCGGCGCAGGCGACGACTCACTGCGTGGCGGCGAAGGCAACGACACGCTGGACGGCGGTCTGGGCAACGACACCTTGAACGGTGGCGCAGGCAACGACGTCTTGAACGGCGGCGACGGCAACGACTCCATCATCGCCCTGGACGGCGGCAACGACACCGTCAACGGCGGTGCAGGCACCGACCAACTCGACATCTCGCGTCTGGACCAGGCCGTGCTCACCCCCGGCTCCACACCAGGCTCGGGCACCGTCACCTACAAAGACGACGCGGGTGTGACCAACACCCTGAACTACAGCAACATCGAACAAATCGTGGACAACGGCCGCGCCGTGGTGGACATCACCGCCATGAGCCAGGACAGTGCCACCGCGGGTGACTTCATCACCACCGACACCACGCTCACCTACAGCGGCACCGTCACGCCCAAAGCGGGCACCGTCATCACGCCAGAAGCTCAGGTCAAGCTCGACTTGTTTAGCAGCACCGGCGCCCTGATCACCAGCGCCCTGGTGCCCATCACCACCGCCAACGGAGCCAGCACCTGGTCCTGGCCCTACGAGACCACGCAAGCCGTGGGCAACTACACCCTCAAAGCCAGCGTGGTCGACCAAGCCGGTGTGCGCTTCACCACCGACCCCGTGGCCGTGGGTGATGACCCGGGCACCGATGAGCAGGCCATCCAAGTGGTCGCCAACGATCCTGTGGACACCACCGCGCCCACCATCGCCATCAGCAGCAACCAAAGCAGCTTGGCCGCTGGTCAAACCGCCACCATCACCTTCACCCTGAGCGAGGCCTCCAGCGACTTTGCCTGGAACGGCAGCACCGGCGACATCAACGTCACCGGCGGCTCCCTCAGCGCCATCACACAAGACAGCACCAACCCGCTCGTCTACACCGCCACCTTCACACCCAACGCCAACAGCACCACCAACGGCGTCATCAGCGTGGCCTCAACCAAGTTCACCGACGCCGCAGGCAACCCCAACGCCGACGGCGCTGACGCCAACAACACCGTCACCCTCTCGGTCAACACCGTCACCTCCACCTTCACCGCTGCCAACGACACCAACAGCGTGACCGAAGACAGCGCCGCCATCACCGGCAACGTGATGACCAACGACAGCTTGGCCACCCGCATCACCCAAGTGGCCCCGGCTGGCGGCAGCAACAGCGCCGTCACCGCAGGCTCCACCAGCACCACCGGCACCACCTTGGTGGGTAGCTTTGGCACGCTCAAACTGGGCGCAGACGGCTCCTACAGCTACACCCTGGACAACACCAAAGCCAGCGTGCAAGCCCTCAAAGCGGGCGACAAAGTCAACGAAGTCTTCTCCTACACCGCAACAGACGGCAGCGCTCCCGCAAGCGCCAACTTGGTCATTGCCATCACCGGCACCAACGATGCACCCGTGGCCGTGGCCGACACAGCCAGCGCCACCGAAGCGGGTGGCAACGCCAACGCCGCCGCAGGCACCAACCCCAGCGGCAACGTGCTCACCAACGACACTGACGTGGACAGCGCCGACACCAAAGTGGTCAGCGCCATTCACGCAGGCAGCGCCACCGGCACCGCAGGCGACATCGCCGTGGCCGCAGGCACAGCCACCAGCCAAGTGGGCAGCTTCGGCACCCTCAGCATCAACGCCAACGGCAGCTACAGCTACGCCGTCAACCAAAGCAACACCTCCGTTCAAGCCCTGCTGCCCACCAGCACAGCGCTGACCGACACCTTCACCTACACCGTGCGCGACGCCGCTGGCGCCACCAGCCAGCAAACCCTCACCGTCAGCATCCAAGGCGCCAACGATGCGCCCACCGTGGCCACTGTCATCACCGACAAAACCGCCACCGCCGGCACGGCCATCACCAGCTTCAACGTCGCCAGCAACTTTGCCGACGTGGACACCAGCGCCAATGGCGAGACCGCCACCTACAGCGCCACCCTGGCCGACGGCTCGCCGCTGCCCAGCTGGCTCATCCTGAACCCCAGCACCGGCGCCTTCACCGGCACCCCGCCAGCGGACACCCCGGCCAGCACGCTGAGCATCAAAGCCACCCGCACCGACGCAGGCGGGCTGAGTGCCAACGACACCTTTGACCTGGTCATCGCCGCCACACCGCAGCCCTCCAGCACCACCGCCTTGTCCATCAACCCGATTGCCACAGACAACTTGCTCAGCACCAGCGAGGGCAACACCACCAACACCACCGTCACCGGCCAAGTCTCTGGCGTGTTCGCCGAGGGTGACACCGTCACCCTGAGCGTCAACGGCAAATCCTTCACCACCACCGTAGACGCCGATGGCCTCTTCAGCGTGGCCGTGCCCAACGCCGACCTCAAAGCCGACCCCGACACCAAGATCGAAGCGACCATGGTGGCCACCGGCGCCACCGGCACCCCCACCGCCAGCCAAGACTACGCCCTGCAAAGCGGCTCCAACCCCGGCGTGGCCCTCACGCTGGACGCCATCACCGCCGACAACATCTTGAACATCGCCGAATCCGAGGCCCCAGCGCTGGGCCTGAGCGGCACAGCCAGCGGCAACTTCACCGCCGGCGATGTGGTCACCCTCAGCGTCAACGGCAAGTCCTTCACGGGCTCAGTGGACAGCTTTGGCAACTACAGCATCAATGTGCCCGGCGCCGACTTGCTGGCTGACCCCGACAGCAAAGTGGAGGCCTCCATTGCCGCCACCAGCAGCCTGGGCAACGCCACGGCGCACGCCATGCAGGACTACGCCAGCGACACCAGCGTCTCCGATGGCCCCAAGTTCCTCAACGCCGGCCGCCTGGACGCCCCCACCACGCCCGATGCGGCCTTCGTGGTCACCGACAACGCAGGCCCGGTCACCGGCTCCATTGCCAACAACAGCACCACCGACGACACCTTGCCCACCATCAGCGGCCAAGGCGGCAACCCCGGCGACGTGGTCTCGGTGTTTGACACCTACGTGCTCAACGGCCAAACCATCACCCAAGAGATCGGCACCGCCACCGTGGCCGAAGACGGCACCTGGAGCGTGGTGCCCACCCAGCCCTTGCTCACCGGTGACCACCTGCTCAACGTGGGCTTCACCGATGACTCAGGCAACTCCAGCGTCGGTGATGGCACCTCCAACTTCACCGTGGCAGGCGAGGCGGCCCCGGCTGTCGCCATCGAGCGCACCAGCGCAGCCGCCAGCACCGGCGCTGATCTCACCACCAACGAGACCCTCTTGTTCACCCTGAACAAGGCCAGCACCAACTTTGCGCTGTCCGACATCGACGTCACCGGCGGCACCCTGTCCAACTTCGCCCCCGTGCCCACCAGCGGCACGGCCGGCACCGGCTACACCCAGTACACCGCCACCTTCACCCCCACCGCAGGCAGCACTGGCACCGCCACCGTGGGCGTGCAAGCCACGCGCTTCACCGACACCCTGGGCAACAACAACGTTGACACCTCCGACAGCAGCTCGGCCAACTACGAAGCCAACAACCAAGTCAGCATCGCCTATGACACCACCGCCCCGGTGCAAGACAGCACCGCCCCGAGCGTCATCGTCTCGCGTGCAGGCGCTTCTGCCTTGGCAACGGGCAATACCGACACCATCAGCTTTATCCTGAGCGAGCCCAGCACCACCTTTGCCCTGGCCGACATCGACGTCACAGGCGGCACCCTGAGCAACTTTGCCCCCATCGGGGCCAGCGGCAACGCCACCAGTGGCTATGCCCAGTACAGCGCCACCTTCACCCCGACTGCCAACGCACAAGGCACCGCCACCGTGGGCGTGGCCTCGGCCAAGTTCACCGATGCGGCGGCCAACGCCAACGCCGACACCTATGTGGTGGGCAGCACCGGCTACGAGGCCAACAACTTGGTCAGCTTGGCCTACAACACCACAGCGGCCGACACCACAGCCCCCACGGTGGCCGTGACCCGCACCGGCTTTGGCGCGGTCACAGCGCCTGAGACCATTTACTTCACCCTGAGCGAGGCCTCCACCACCTTCACCGCCAGCGACATCGACGTCACCGGCGGCACCCTGGGCGCCCTCTCGCCCGTGGCCACCAGTGGCAACAGCACCAGCGGCTATACCCAGTACACCGCCACCTTCACGCCTGCAGCAAACAGCACGGGCACCGCCAGCGTGGGCGTGCTCGCGGGCAAGTTCAGCGATGCGGCAGGCAACACCAACACCGACACTTACCAAAGCGGCGCCCGCTTTGAAGACAACAACCGCATCACCTTCGACTACGGCACCAAAGAAGGTGCCGTGGACATCCAGGCCCCCAGCATCGCCATCAGCGCCGACAAACTGACCTTGGCCCAAGGCCAAACGGCCACCGTGGTCTTCACCCTGTCGGAGGCCAGCACCACCTTTGACGCCAGCGACGTGGTGGTCACCGGCGGCACGCTCAGCGGCTTCACAGGCAGTGGCACGTCCTACAGCGCCACCTTCACGCCCACGGCCAACGCCCAAGGCAGCGCCACCATCGGCGTGGCCTCGGCCAAGTTCCAGGACGCCGCAGGCAACACCAACGCCGACACCTATCTGGCCGGCGTGGCGGGCACCTCGCAAGAGGTGAACAACCAAGTCAGCCTGAGCTACAACACCCAACCATCGCTCACCGACACCACCGCACCCACCATCGCGATCACCAGCAACAAAGCCAGCTTGGCTGCTGGCCAGACGGCCACGCTCACCTTCACCCTGAGCGAGGCCAGCGCCGACTTTGCGGCCACCGACCTCACCGTCAGCGGCGGCACCTTGAGTGGCTTTGCGCAGGACAGCACCAACCCGCTGGTCTACACCGCCACCTTCACCCCCAACGCCAACAGCACGGCCAACAGCGTCATCAGCGTGGCATCTGCCAAGTTCACCGACGCCGCAGGCAACGCCAACGCCGACGGCGCTGACGCCAACAACACAGTCACGATGCTGACCAACACCTTGCCGGTGGACACCACAGCCCCCACCGTCATCGTCAGCCGCACCAACGCGGGCACCACCTTGGCCTCGGGTGCCACCGAGACCATCACCTTCACCCTGTCTGAAGCCTCCAGCGACTTTGCCGCCAGCGACATCACCGTCACCGGCGGCACGCTCAGCAACTTCACCGCCTTGCCCGACAGCGGCAGCGCAGGCACCGGGTTCGCACAGTACACCGCCACCTTCACCCCCACGGCCAGCAGCTCGGGCACGGCCACCGTGGGCGTGACCTCAGGCAAGTTCTCAGACAACGCGGGCAACCTCAACACCGACACCTACCTGGCGGGCAACCCCAGCAGCGCCACCACCCAAGCGGACAACCAAGTCAGCCTGGCCTACAACACCGTGCCGCCCGACACCACCGCCCCCACCGTGGCGCTCAGCCGCACCGGCTCGGGCACGCTGACCGAAGGCGGCTCAGACACCATCACCTTCGTGCTCTCTGAGGCCTCCACCACCTTCAGCGCAGCCGATGTGGACGTCTCCGGCGGCACCCTCTCCAACTTCGCCCCCGTCACCACCAGCGGCAACGCCTCCAGCGGCTACACCGACTACACCGCCACCTTCACCCCCAACGCCAACGCGCTGGGCACGGCGGCCATCGGCGTGGCCTCGGGCAAGTTCACCGACGCGGCGGGCAACGCCAACCTGGACACCTACCTCACCGGCGTGGCGGGCACCAGCTTGCAGGCCAACAACCTCATCAACATCACCTACAACACCCAGCTGCCCGACACCACAGCCCCCACGGTGGTGGTCAGCCGCAGCGGCGCGGGCATGGTCAACGCCAGCGAGACGGTCTACTTCACGCTGTCTGAGGCCAGCACCACCTTCGCCCAAGCCGACATCGACGTCACCGGTGGCGCCCTGAGCGGCTTTGCCCCCGTGGCCTCCAGCGGCAACGCCACCGACGGCTTCACCCAATACAGCGCCACCTTCACGCCCACTGCCAACGCGCAAGGCACCGCCACCGTGGGCGTGGCCTCGGCCAAGTTCACCGACGCAGCCGGCAACACCAACACCGACACCTACGTGGCCGGCAACGTCGGCGGCACCACCACCGAGACCAACAACCAAGTCTCGCTCGGCTACAACACCTTGGTGCCCGACACCACCGCGCCCACCATCGCCATCACCCGCGCGGGCAGCGGCGTGGTCACCGGCCCCGAGACCATCACCTTCACCCTGAGCGAGGCCAGCAACAACTTCGTGCTGGCCGACATCGACGCCACCGGCGGCGCCCTGAGCGCACTCGCGCCCGTGGCCACCAGCGGCAACAGCACCAGCGGATACACCCAGTACACCGCCACCTTCACCCCCACTGCAGGCACCCTGGGCACCGCCACCGTGGGCGTGCTCTCGGGCAAGTTCACCGACGCGGCCAGCAACGCCAACACCGACACCTACCAAGCCGGCGTCACAGGCGCCACCCAAGAAGGCAACAACCTGGTCAGCTTCGCCTTCAACACCGACGTGACCGCCCCCACCGTGGCCATTGCCCGCACCAACAGCGGCACCGTCACCACCAGCGAGACGATCAACTTCACCCTGAGCGAAGCGTCCAGCGACTTCACGCTGGCCGACATCGCCGTCACCGGCGGCACCCTGAGCAACTTGAGCGGCATCAATGGCAGCAGCACCAACTACAGCGCCACCTTCACCCCCACCGCAGGCACCAGCGGCACCGCCACCCTTGGCGTGCTGGCCGGCAAGTTCACCGACGCGGCGGGCAACCTGAACAAACACACCTTTGACAGCGCCGACACCTTCGCTGGCAAAGTGGTCGAGGCCAACAACCAAGTGAGCCTGGCCTTCAACACCGACAGCACCGCCCCCACCATCGCCGTGGCCCGCTCCGGCTCGGGCACGCTCTCGAGCACCGAGACCATCACCTTCACCCTGTCTGAGGCCTCTACCAACTTTGAAGAAGCCGACATCGCCGTCAGCGGCGGCACCCTGAGCGGCTTTGCGCCCGTCAGCGGCAGCGGCAACAGCACCAGCGGCTATACCCAGTACACCGCCACCTTCACCCCCACGGCCAACAGCACCGGCACCGCCACCATCGGCGTGGCCTCGGCCAAGTTTGCCGATGCGGCGGGCAACCTGAACACCGACACGTACCTGAGCGGCGTCACCGGAGCCACCCAAGAAGCCAACAACCAAGTCAGCATCGCCTACAACACCCTGGTGGCCGACACCACCGCCCCCACCGCCATCGTCAGCCGCAGCGCCTCGGGCCTGGTCAACGGCTCCGAGGTGATCAACATCACCCTGTCTGAGGCCTCCAGCGACTTCAGCGACGCAGACCTCACCGTCACCGGCGGCACGCTCAGCGGCTTTACCGGCTCGGGCACCAGCTACCAAGTCACCTTCACCCCCAACGCCAACAGCTTTGGCACCGGTACCGTGGGCGTGCGGGCCGAGCAATTCAGCGACGCCGCAGGCAACCTGAACAAAGACACCTTTGACAGCGCCGACACCGCAGCCAACCCCGTGCTCGAGACCAACAACCAAGTCAGCCTGCCCTACAACACCGACACCACAGCGCCCACCGTCACCGTGGCCCGCACCGGCTCGGGCACGGTGTCCAGCAGCGGCGAGACCATCACCTTCACCCTGTCTGAGGCCTCCAGCAACTTTGCCATCACCGACATCGACGCCACCGGCGGCAGCCTCAGCGCCTTTACCCAAGACAGCACCAACCCGCTCATCTACACCGCCTTGTTCACCCCAGACGCCAACGGCGTGGGCGTGGCCAGCGTGGGCGTGGCCAGCAGCAAGTTCACCGACGCGGCAGGCAACCAGAACCTGGACACCTACCTCACCGGCGTCTCGGGCACCACGGTGGAGACCAACAACCTGGTCACCTTCCAGTACAGCACCGACAGCACTGCGCCCACCATCGCCATCACACGCGCAGGCTCGGGCACCGTCACCAGCACCGAGACGGTGACGTTCACACTCAGCGAGGCCAGCAGCTCGTTTGATGTCAACGACATCACCGTCAGCGGCGGCGCCTTGAGCGGCTTTGCGCAAGACAGCACCAACCAGCGGGTGTACACCGCCACCTTCACGCCTGCGGCCAACGCCACCGGCAGCGCCACCATCGGCGTGCTGGCGGGCAAGTTTGCCGACGCGGCGGGCAACCTGAACAAAGACACCTTTGACAGCGCCGACACCTTCGCGGGCAAAGTGGTCGAGGCCAACAACCAGATCACCCTGGCCTACAACACCGACACCACCGCCCCCACCATCGCCATCACGCGTGCGGGCACAGGCACCGTCACCGGCACCGAGACCATCACCTTCACGCTCTCCGAGGTCAGCACCGACTTCGTGTGGAATGGCAGCGTGGGCGACATTGCCGTGACCGGCGGCACGCTCAGCGCCATCACGCAAAACCCCAGCAACCCGCTGGTCTACACCGCCACCTTCACGCCCGCCTCGGGCGCAGCGGGCACCGCCAGCATCAGCGTGGCCAGCAACAAGTTCACCGACGCTGCGGGCAACGCCAACGCCGATGGGGCGGACGCCAACAACACGCTGAGCCTGCCCTACAGCACCGCTACGCCCACCGTGGCCATCACGCGTGCGACCAGCAGCACCTTGGGCGCGGCAGGCAGCACGCAGCCCACCGAAACCGTCACCTTCACCCTGAGCGAAGCCAGCACCGACTTTGCGCAAGGCGATGTGACCCTGTCCTCGGGCGCCTTGAGCAACTGGACAGCCGTGAGCAGCACGGTCTACACCGCCACCTTCACGCCGGACGCCAACGCAAGCGGCACCGCCACCATTGGCGTGGCCGCAAGCAAGTTTGCCAACGCCGCAGGCAGCCAAAACCAGGACACCTATGTGGCCGGGCAAGGCAGCAACACGCAAGCGGACAACCAAGTGAGCGTGGCGTACGACACAGTGGCCCCCACACAAACCGTCACCTTTGGCAGCATGACCAAAGACAGCGGCACCAGCAACGCAGCCACGGCCAACAAGGACTGGACAACCAACGACAGCAGCGCAGGCCGCCTGGTCTCGGGCTTCATCAGCGCCCCGCTGGGCGCAGGCGAGAGCGTGCAAGTGTTCTCCAACGGCACGCTGGTGGGCACGGCCACGGTGGCTGCAGGCGGCACGACGTGGGCGATCACGGACCTGGCCGGTTACGGCAGCGATGCCAGCTGGACGTACACAGCCAAGGTGGTGGATGCGGCGGGCAACGCCGCGCCCACGGCCACGCGGGTGGTCAGCTACAGCGCACCAGCAGTCACCTCAGTGGGCGGTGAGACTGCAGGCAATGACGCCTTGAGTTATACAAGTGGCGACCTCAACACATTGGCCGGTGACGACGTCATCACCGCAGGCACCGGCGTGCAAGCGGCTCTGGCCGCAGGTGGTCACATCCAAGGCGGAGAGGGCGTCGACACCCTTCAACTGGCAGCAGGTACAACGCTTAACCTGGAGCAGTTGACCAACAACCAGACCGTCAAGTCCGTCGAGCAAGTCGAGGTCTTCCAGCTCCAAGGCACCAGCACCCTGACCATGTCCGCCAACGACGTGCTCTCTCTGGGCGGCAGCAACGCCACCACCATGGTCACCTACGCCTTCACTGACACCGTGCAAACGGCCGACGGCAGCGTGGCCGCCACCGGCTCCACCACCAGCACAGGCAAGGTGCAAATGGTCGTGCGCGGCCTGAACACCGACACCCTGAACCTGGACGCCCTGGCCAACGACGGCGTCACTGGCACCGGTGGCGTGTTGGGCAACACCGGCCTGGGTGGCTCTTGGGCCTACAAAGGCCAGGTCCTCATTGGCACCGACCTGTACAAGGTCTATGACCACAGCACCACCGGCGCTCAAGTGCTGGTGGACCTGCCCGTGACCGTGCAAACCCTCAGCCCCGTGACCATCACCGCCATCAGCACCGACAGCGGTGTGGCCGGTGACTTCATCACCAATGACCAGACCCTGGTCTTCAGCGGCGACGTGCCTGCCGCCATCCTGGGCACCGAACGTGTCAAGGTCGAGATCCTGGACAGCAACAACAACCTGGCCACCAGCGCCGCCTACGTCACCCCCAACGGCACCAATTGGACGCTGGACAAGACCGGCACCAGCTTGCCCGCTGGCAACTACACCATCAAAGCCACCATTGTGGACAGCACCACGCTGACTGCCGTGAGCAGCTACGGCGCCATGGGCGTGGCCACCCAGCCCATGGTGATTGACACCAGCGTGCCCACCATCGCCGTGGCCCGTGCGGGCAGCGCCACCTTGGTCGCGGGCGGCACCGAGACCATCACCTTCACCACCAGCGAAGCGGTCACCGACTTCGTGGTGGGTGATGTCACCGTCACCGGTGGCACGCTCAGCGGCTTTACCGGCTCGGGCACCAGCTACAGCGCCACTTTCACGCCCACCACCGGCAGCGGCACCGCCACCATCAGCGTGGCCAACGGCAAGTTTGGCGACACCGCAGGCAACCTGAACGCCGACGGGGCCGATGCCAACAACACCGTGAGCATTGCTTACGACACCCAAGCGCCCACACAAACCGTGACCTTTGGCAGCATGACCAAGGACAGCAGCTAAAGCACCTTGAACGCTGACTGGTTCACCGCGGACGCCAGCGCAGGCCGACTGGTCTCGGGCTCGATCAGTGCACCGCTGACCGCAGGCGAAGTGGTCAAGGTCTACGCCAACGGCACGCTGATTGGCAACGCGGTGGTCAACGGCCAGCAGTGGGAGATCACCGACCTGAACGGCTACAACGCTGGCTGGACCTACACCGCCAAGGTGGTGGACAGCGCAGGCAACGCTGGCGCGACCAAAACACAGGTGGTCAACGGTGACTTCACTGAAGCGGCGCCAGTCATCACGAGCGTGACCGATGCAGGCTCGGTGGCTGTTGTCAACAACGGCACCACCACCAAAACACTCAGCAGCGTCAGCGGCACGGGCAATGCGGGTGACACGATTTACCTGTACGACAACAGTGGCACCAATCTTGTTGGAACAGCCACAGTGTCTGGCTCAGGGAGCTGGACAGTGTCGCCACTGGCCGGCGTCTACACCGGCAGCAACACCTTCAGCGCCAAACAAGTGGACACCTTGGGCAATGAAAGTGTCTTGTCCAATCTGTGGACGGTGACTGCACAGGGCAACAACCAATTGGTCAATGGTGACTTCAGCAATGGCCTGACCGGTTGGGACACAGGAGATGTGACCGTCAACAATGCCACCACAAGCGGCCAGAACTTTTATGGTGGGCCAGACCAGGCGGGTATTTTCCCGGCGTCATATATCGGGGGCACCATCACCAACCGCGGGACAGGTCAGCTCAACAAAACCGCCACCTCGGCATCTGGAACGATGACGGTCACAGGCCCCGTGGACACCAACTACGCGGGCAATCCAGACGGCCGCTTTCAGGGCAACGTTTTTGGATGGAACGATCAAGTCACATCAGGCTTCACCAAATTCCTGTCGCAAAAAGTCAGTGTTGAAACCGGTAAAACCTACACATTTACCTTCGATGCTCAAGGTTGGCAACTGGCCGATGCGCGTGTTTATCTGGGTGAGACCTTCGTCAACTATGCGTTTGACACCGTCTCTGGTAGCCAAAGCTGGTATTACTTAGGCAAAATCACAGGCACTTTCGTAGCGGCCACTACCGGGCTGATCGACTTTGCTTTCTCAACTGAGAACCAAGGCGACCTTGTCCTGGACAACCTGACCTTCTCGACTTCTGCAACAGCACCCAACAGCTTGGTCGCCGGTGGCACAGCACCCGCCACCCCCGGCAACGACACGGCCTTGGCCTACACCAGCGGCACACTCAGTTCACAGGCTGGCAACGACGTCATCACGGCGGGCACCGACATCCAGACCAAACTGGCCGCAGGCGGCTTCATCAACGGCGGCGCCGGTGTGGACACCCTCAAGCTGGCCGCTGGCACCGACTTGAACCTGGAGACCTTGACCGGCAACCAAACCGTCAAGCCCATCCAGGAAATCGAAGTGGTGACCCTGCAAGGCGCCAGCACCTTGACGCTCAGTGCCAACGACGTGCTGAGCCTGGGCGGCACCAACACCGGCACCACCGTGGGCACCAGCACTTCGGCCAGCCCCATGGCACCCTATGGCTTTGCCAGCACCACAGGCGGCACCGCCAGCACCAGCAGCGCGGGCAAAGTGCAGTTTGTGGTCAATGGCACCACCACTGACGCCTTGGTGCTGGACCCCTTGTTGCAAGACGGCTTCACCACCAATGGCGCTCAAGGCAACACCGGCTTGTCGGGTCAGTGGGACTACATGGGCACAGCAAGCGTGAACAGCGTGACCTACAAGGTCTACAACCACAGCACGACAAACGCGCAAGTCCTCACGCAGATGGATGCCACCATCCACAGCAATGAGATTGCTTTCAGCAGCATGACCAAAGACAGTGGCCCTGCGGGTGAGACCGCCGACTGGCTCACGGCAGACGCCAGCGCTGGCCGCTTGGTCTCGGGCACGGTGGCCACACCGTTGGCCGCAGGCGATGTGGTCAATGTCTATGCCAACGGCACCTTGATTAGCAACGCCACGGTGAACGCCGCAGGCACCGCCTGGGAGATCACCGACCCGAACGGCTACAACGCCAACTGGGTCTACAGCGCCAACATCGTCAGCGGCGGTGTGACCAGCGCCACGGCTTACCAGCCTGTGCGCACCGACCTGACAGAAGCTGCGCCAGTCATCACAGCCGTGACCGATTCGGCCAACGCCAGCATTGCCAACGCAGGCACCACCACCAAAACACTCAGCAGCGTCAGCGGCACGGGCAACGCGGGTGACACGATCTACCTGTACGACAACAGCATCGGCAATTTGGTGGGCACAGCCGTTGTGGGTGCCAATGGCACCTGGACGGTCGCCGACCTGGTGACGGGAGCGGGCGCCAACACCTTCAGCGCCAAGCAAGTGGATGCATTGGGCAACCCAAGCGTCTTGTCCAATCTCTGGACCGTGACGGCAGCTGCGGCGGAATCCATTGTCAACGGTGACTTTGCCAATGCGGCAGGTTTCACGACAGGTCTGGGCACCTCTACGACAGGTACCAACTACAACCTCACCACGTCCAACTACGCTGTGCAAAACCCGACATCGTGGTCCACTGTGGTCACGACCAATGCCACAACAGGGACTTTGCCTTACGACTTTGGCACATGGCAAAGCACTTATGTGCTGCACAACACCAGCAACACCTCCAGACTGGCTGCTGTGACAGGCAATGCTTTGGTCGGCAGTGCGGTCGGTGCAGGCACCACATGGTCGGCCACGGTCGATGTGGTCAAAGGCCAAGCCTATGAGTTCAACTTTGACTACTCGGTGCAATACGCCACCGATGCCAACACCATCTCTTCGACGGCTTTGGCGGTGTACATCGATGGCGTTCGTATCGATGTGGCCGGCAGTGTTTCGCAAGTGGGGCATTTCAAGGCCACCTACATTGCCACAGAAACAGGTTCAATCAATCTGAGCACCTGGACGGACAACACGCGTCGAGCCAGCCCAGACTGGCACGGTGATTACATCTACGACAACTTCAGCTTCAAGCCCACAGGCGTGGCCAACAACAACACCCTCGTGGCGGGCACTGCTGCGTCTGCCAGCTCGGGGGACGATGCCTCCTTGGTCTACAACGACAGCCCCACCCATGGTTTGGCTGGCAACGACACCATCACCGCAGGCACCGATATCCAGTCCAAACTGTCCGCGGGCGGCTTCATCGGTGGCGGCGCAGGCGTGGACACGCTCAAGCTGGCCGCTGGCACCGACTTGAACCTGAAGACCTTGACCAGCAACCAAACCGTCAAGTCGATCCAGGAAGTGGAAGTTTTCCAGATGCAAGGCGGCGGCACCCTGACCCTGTCGGCCAACGATGTCCTGTCTTTGGGCGCGACCAATCTGGCGGGATACAGCTTCAGCACCACCACCGGTGGCTCTGCAAGCACCAGCAGCACGGGCAAAGTGCAGTTTGTGGTCAAAGGCACCAGCACCGATGCATTGGTACTCGATACCTTGCAGCTGGACGACGTCACCACCAACGGCGTACAAGGCAACACCGGCTTGTCGGGTCAGTGGGACTACATGGGCACAGCAAGCGTGAACAGCGTGACCTACAAGGTCTACAACCACAGCACGACAAACGCGCAAGTCCTCACGCAGATGGATGCCACCATCCACAGCAATGAGATTGCTTTCAGCAGCATGACCAAAGACAGTGGCCCGGCGGGTGAGACCGCCGACTGGCTCACGGCAGACGCCAGCGCTGGCCGCTTGGTCTCGGGCACGGTGGCCACACCGTTGGCCGCAGGCGATGTGGTCAATGTCTATGCCAACGGCACTTTGCTGGGCACCGCCACGGTGAACGCCGCAGGCACCGCCTGGGAGATCACCGACCCGAACGGCTACAACGCCAACTGGGTCTACAGCGCCAACATCGTCAGCGGCGGTGTGACCAGCGCCACAGCCTACCAGCCTGTGCGCACCGACCTGACCGAGGCCGCGCCAGCGATCAACAGCGTCTTGGATTCGGCCAGTGTGAGCGTCTCTCATACTGGGTCAACTGCTAATGCAATTGCGACTGTGAGTGGTACCGGTGCACCGGGCGATGTGTTGTTCCTGTTTGACAACAGCAGCAACAACATGATTGCAAGTACCGTGGTGTCTGCAAATGGCACATGGTCTGTCAGTGGCGCAGGCGTAGGTTCGGGGTCAAACACATTGGCGGCCAAGCAGGTCGACTCTTTGGGAAATCAAAGCGTTCTATCGAATTTGTGGACTTTCAATTCCCAAGGTGTCAACCTTGTTCCAAACGGGGACTTCGACACCACTGCGAATTTCAGTACCGATGTGCCATTCAGTACGAATCTACCCAATTTCTCAGACTTTGTTTATACCGTCGCAGCGGGTGCATCAGTCTGGGGAACACCTACGGTTACCGCCCCTGCATTGACCAGATCAACGACCAGCACAGGCGTGTCCTCAGGTGGCAGCACGATGTCATGGTTTACAGACAACTACAGTAGCCCGCGCACACCTATGGCCAGCGATTTCAATGCCACCCGTGCGGCTGTGTTTGGCGGAGACAAAGTGATGGTGGGCTCTGTAAATGGCACCCAAGGCTTGGTCACCTTGTATAAATCTGCTGCTTTCAATGTGGTCAAGGGGCAAACCTACGAGTTCAGCTTCAATTACTACACGGACGACTGGAGCACGCAGACCATCAAAGCCACAATTGATGGTATCGGCATGACACTTCCATCTCGCGTTGGTGCAGGTGAAACGGTATTGAATGTGGGTACCTTGACTGCCACATACACGGCTACTGAAACCAAGTCAATCGACATTCACATGACTGCCAACAATATTGGCAATGGCGCATCCGGAGGCGACTTCACTTTGGATGACATCAGCTTTAAGTTGTTGACGCCAACGGTAGACAACAGTCTGGCAGCTGGTGGATCGTCCCCTGCATCCATTGGCAGCGATACAGTGACCTTCAGTGGCAGCTTGGTATCAACATTAGCCGGTGACGACACCATCACCGCGACCAGCACGGCCTTGCAAACAGTACTGGCCGCAGGCGGATTCATCGACGGCGGCGCGGGCGTGGACACGCTCAAACTGGCAGCAGGCACCACCTTGGACCTGACCGCCATCACCAGCAACCAGACCGTCAAGACCATCCAAGAAGTGGAAGTGCTGCAGATGCAGGGCAACAGCGCCCTGACACTGAACGCCAACGACGTGCTGAGCTTGGGCGGCAGCAATGCCAGCACCATGAGCGCCTACACCTTTGCAAGCACCACCGGCGGCAGCGCCAGTGCCAGCAGCACCGGCAAGGTGCAAATGGTCATCAACGGCACCAGCAGCGACGCACTCACGCTCAAGGCGCTGGCGCAAGACGGCGTGACCACCAACGGCGCACAGGGCAACACCGGTTTGGCCGGTGAGTGGACCGACATGGGCACCACCGTGATCAGCGGCACCACCTACCGTGTGTACAACCACAGCACCACCGAGGCACAGGTGCTCAGCACCGTCAACGCCAGCCTGCCCAACAACGTGATTGCCTTCAGCAGCATGACCAAGGACAGTGGCCCTGCGGGTGCTACAGCCGACTGGCTCACGGCAGACGCCAGCGCTGGCCGCTTGGTCTCGGGCACGGTGGCCACACCGTTGGCCGCAGGCGATGTGGTCAAGGTCTATGCCAACGGCACCTTGATTGGCAACGCGACGGTGAACGCCGCAGGCACGGCTTGGGAAATCACCGACACCAACGGCTACAACACCAGCTGGTCCTACCGCGCCGATGTGGTGAGCAGCAGCAATGTGGTGCTGAGCTCAACAACCCAAGCGGTGGCCACCGACTTCACCGAAGCAGCCCCCGTGATCACGGCTGTGACCGACTCGGCCAATGCGGCCGTTGGTGCCACCGGTGCCAACGCAAGCAATTTGAATCCCACAAGCAATGTCTTGAGCAGTGTGAGTGGTTTGGGCAATGCTGGCGATGTGATCTACCTGTACGACAACAGCCGCTCCAATTTGGTGGGTTCCACCGTTGTGGCCAGCAATGGCACCTGGAAGGTGACGGGCCTGACCGGCACCTTCACCGGTGCCAACAGCTTCAGCGCCAAGCAAATCGATGCTTCTGGCAATGAAAGCGTGTTGTCGAATTTGTGGACAGTCAATGCGGCGGGCAACAATTTGCTGGTCAACGGTGACCTGAGTGATGGCAATACGGGCTTCACAAGCACCGCTACCGCTGTGACGGCAGTTAATTTTTATTCGACGAGCAGTGTTTACAGCGTGGTCACTTCGGATAGCCTGAATGTGGTTAAGACTTTGGGCAATACCAACACCACACTGAGCAACCAGGCGACTTCAGCAAATTATCTGACGTGGGGTAAAACCTTTTTAACCGATGCTGCTTACACTGCCAACCCGGATAACGCGATCAAAGGCAAATACATTGTGGGTAATGCTGCAAATGCGGCCACCCTGTGGGAGCAGTCGGTCAGTGTGGCCGCAGGTCAGACCTATACCTTCAAGTTTGACTATGCGCTCAATAAGTTTTTGACCACCAAAATGAATGCAACCATCGATGGCGTCAACATTGTTTTCATCACCGGCGCGAACACTGAGTCTGGTCATTTTGTGGCCACTTATGTGGCCCCAACAACCAAAACCATTGTTTTGAATGTGAAGGGTGACAACACTGCGGGCGGCAGCGGATATGGTGATTACTGGCTGGATAACTTCAGCTTTTCCAAAGCCGGTACGGGCAATACATTGACTGAGGCAGCGACGGAACCCGCCACCCCTGGCAACGACACCGACTTGCCTTACACCAGCGGCCCACTCAATGCCTTGGCGGGCAATGACACCATCACCGCCAGCAGTGCATCGGTGCAAAACGTGCTCAATGCAGGCGGTGCCATCAACGGCGGCGCGGGCTTGGACACCCTCAAGCTGGCCGCAAGCACCACGCTCAATCTGGTCACGCTCACCAGCAACCAGACCGTCAAGTCGCTCCAACAGATCGAGTCTTTCGAACTGCAGGGTTCCTCAACGCTCACCTTGTCAGCCAACAATGTGCTGAGCCTGGGCGCCACCGATGCCTTCACGGGCACCGCCGGCAAGGTGCAGTTGCTCATCAAGGGCACAGCCACCGACAACGTGTCGCTGCAGAACTTGCTCAGCGACGGCGCAGGAGGCAACAGTGGCCTGGCCGGCATGTGGGCCAAAGAAGCCAGCACAGCGACCGTGGGCGGGCTAACCTACAACGTCTACAGCCACAGCACCACGGGTGCGCAGGTGCTGATCTCAGCCGCTATTCCCGACTCCAACGTCAGTCTGGCCGCATCGCCTTTGGCGCTGGACCTCAACGGTGACGGCGTGCAGACCCTGAACATCGATGAGGGCGTGTTGTTCGATTTGATGAACACCGGCACCGCGCAAAAAGTGGGCTGGCTTGACCGCAACGATGGCTGGTTGGTCATGGACTTGAACCAAGACGGCTTGGTCAACAGCGGCGCCGAGCTGCTGGGCACCAGCACCAAGCTGGCCGATGGCAGCTTGGCCCGCGACGGCTGGCAGGCCTTGGCGCAGTACGACCTGAACACCGACGGTGTGATCGATGCCCAAGACGCGGCATTTGCCGATCTGAAGGTCTGGGTGGATGCCGACAGCGATGGTCAGACCGATGCGGGCGAATTGCGTGCGTTGTACGAGTTGCAAATTCAGAGCATCCAGCTCAACTACAACGACGAGCAAACCGCGCAAAACGGCAACGTGCTCGACGGCTTCTCCACTTTCACCACAAGCGACGGCCAAACGCATGAGATGGTGGACGCGTGGGTACAGACGGCTACTGCGTCTGCCAACGCGGACAGTGGTGTGGTGACGGCGGAAAATGGCGAGGTGTTGCAGCTGAACCAGCTGCTGAGCACAGAGGCCAGTGCCGACACCTGGAGCCAGGCCCCCACGGCCTTGCCCGCAAGCACTGCTAACGACACCCTGCAAGCGATGCTGGATCTGCACACCCAGCACACGACCATGTGAGGACAGTAGTCGCTGGGTGAAGGGCTGAAAACTGGACCCCGGGTCAAGCCCGGGGTGACATTTCATGGGGCGGGGCGACAAGTGCACCTGTCATCCCGCACTTGATGCGGGATCCAGTGCGTTCGTCAGTCGCTGCGCAAAAGGCTAAAGACTGGACCCCGGGTCAAGCCCGGGTGACATTTCATGGGGCGGGGTGACAAGTGCACCTGTCATCCCGCACTCGATGCGGGATCCAGTGCGTTCGTCAGTCGCTACGCGAAAGGCTAAAGACTGGACCCCGGGTCAAGCCCGGGGTGACAGTGATTGGCGTCCGGGAATTAACGCTGCTGAGCCTGCTGAGGCTTGGTTTCTTCCGGATAGCAAATGTCAAAAGTGCCGTCTTTCGATTCC
The DNA here is from genome assembly GCF_001412535.1 of Limnohabitans sp. 63ED37-2. GTDB lineage: Bacteria > Pseudomonadota > Gammaproteobacteria > Burkholderiales > Burkholderiaceae_C > Limnohabitans_A. The sequence continues at coordinate 2,289,720 of NZ_CP011774.1, forward strand.
TCACAGATGCAGGACTCCAGCTTTTGTGGGGAACATGTGGCCCAAACATAGGACGATGCTGCAGGGTGTGTGAGCCCTGTTGCTGCGGCAGTGTTGGCCAGGCCGCCAAAGCCCTGATAAGTCAAGCGGCTGTAATTGGCCGCCAAGCGAATAGGCGCTGGTGCAGGAACGGTTCCAACAAGGGGAGCAACAATGTTGGCCTGAACTGTGACGGGCGACCACGTGTAGTTGGACGCCAGACCGCCACCACTGCCGTTGGACAGACCATAAACAACGTTCACGGGTTTGTCCTTGCCAACCGTTGGGGTCTCAAACTGTCCGTTGAGGCTGTCAATAGTCAAGGTTTCGTCGCCCACAAGCCCCACCACTGAGCCGGCCACGACCTGAGCCGTTGTATTGCCGTCATAGGTTTTGTCAGACACTTTGGTGCCTGAAAACGTCAAAGGTGCAGGCGTGATTTGTCCGTTGTTGCCAGAAATGCTGGTGCCGCCCTGGAGAACGTAGTTGGCACGGTCTGCGCCTTGCAGGGTCATGTTGCTGAAGGCATAAGACAAGTTTTGGCCAACATCTTTTTGGCTGAACGCGCCGGAACCCGTCACCGTCAAAATGTCTCCCGCGATTTTGCCGCTCAGGCTCAGGTTGGCCTGTCCCATCCGAGTGGTGCCGTCATAGACTTTGCTCACACCGTTGGCTGTGGCCACGACCTGTTTGGGTGTGACGGTCAAGGTTCCCACATACACGGGGGAGCCTTCAAAGTTCGATCCTGTGATGACGGGGTTTCCATCTTGGATCGCGTAATTTCCCACCACAGTGTGCCCAGAAGTACTTTGGGCTGCGGTTGCAGCTCCGGTGTAGGGCTTGAGCACAGTGCTTACCGAGCCGCCAGCACCATCGACGAAGCTCATGCTGTTGCCCGTGCCTGACTGGCTCAGGGTTTGGATCACATTGCTGCCGTCCAAGTACTGCGCAGTGGTGCTGTAAGTGGGGGCAGTGCCATACACGGTCGTGACGTTTTGGGTGCGAATCAGCAGCTGACGTGCGGGAACAATGGTGTAGTCACCGGCGACAAAGCTGATGTTGTAGTTGCCCGAGGTCAAACCGCTGGCCACCAGAGTACCCGCGTAAGTGCCTGCAGCTGTGTTGGTGCTGGCGTTGGTGCGGTTGATGCTCAAGGTGCCACCCAACACTGTGCTGGTTTCACCGTTGACCCAACCGCTGTAGCTCGCACCGTTGTAGCCTGGCGTGTCGGCTTGTGTCACGAACCTGGCGTCGGCGTTGGCCGTCACGGTCAGGTTGGCCTTGTCGATCGTGCCGGTGGCCGTGGTGGTGCGCACGCTGTAGTTGTTGCCGTTGTTGCCATCATGGATGGTGTAGCCGCTGTCGACCTGCAACGTCGAGCCGTTGGCGCCCAACGCGTCTTTGCTGACAAACGATTGGCTGGCGGTAACCGTATCGGATCCGGCCAAATTGAGCGCTGTGACCTTGCCTTTGGTGACGGTTGTCCCGTCATACGTCTTGTGGTCACTTTCGGCCGCCAAAACAAGGCTCTTTTGACCAATTACCAAGTCGGCGTTGTTCACCGTGACGTTGTAGTTGCCCGCGTCTGTGCCGATGGCTGACAAGTTAGAGGTGTACCGGCCAGCGTTGCGGCCTGCGGCCAACCCGGTGGCCGCCACGGTGCCAGCAGTGACGTCCGAGGCGATGAAACCCGACAGCAGAGCGGCGTCTTGCGTCTGTGTGCTTGCGTTGTACGTGACTTGGTTCGCAACACCGTTGATGGTGGCATCTTTCTTGGCAATGTTGGCCGTGGTGGTCTGGCTTCCGGTGGTGGTCAGGTTGTAGTTGGACCACTCACCCCCGTTACTGCCATTGACCTTGCTGAGGGACGCGACGTTCGTAACCGTCACGGTCTTGCCGGAGCCCGCGTTCTTGGTGTCAAAGCTGCCCGAACCTGTAACAGACAGCGTCTCGGCGCCCACCGTGCCGTTGATGACACCTGCCGTGATGCTGGCGGCGGTGGTGCCGTCATAGGTCTTATTGGAGGCGGTGATGCTGCCCAGCGTCACATCCTTCCTGGCGATGTCAGCGGTGGTCGTTTTACTGCCTGTTGTGGTCAGCGTGTAGTTGGCCCAGTTGCCGGTTCCGTTGATCTTGGTCAGTGTCGTGACATCGGAGACCGTCACGGTCTTGCCAGTGCCCGCGTTCTTGGTGTCAAAGCTGCCCGAGCCGCTGACGGCCAGGGTCTCGCCGGTCACGGTGCCGCTGATGGCGCCTGCGGTGATGCTGGCAGCTGCGCTGCCGTCGTAGGTCTTGCTCGCAGCAGTCAGGCTGTCCAGCGTCACACCTTTGGGCGTGATATTGGCCGTGGCCGAAGCTGTTGTGCTTTGCAAGTTGTAGTTGGCAGCATCCGTGCCGCTGATGCCGATGCCAGATATTGAAACCGTTTTACCTGTTCCAACATTTTTGTTGTCAAAGGTGGCACTGGCGTGGGACAAAGTGACCGTATCGCCCGAGACAATGTCAGAACTTGCTGCTGTCACTGTCGCAGCCGTGTTGCCGTTGTAAACCTGGTCGTTGGCCGTGTAGACCGCTGTCAGCGCTTTGGGTGTGACGCTGACACTCGATCCCGTGGTGCTCAGGGGGGTGTAATTGCCGCTCAGTCCACCATTGTTACTGGCACCCAGCGCCAAACCGCTCACGCTGTTCAGTACCTGGTGGGTCTGTACGTTCTTGGTGCTCAAGTTGCTGGCATCGCCCGCACCTGTCAGGGCAAAGGTCTCGCCGTTCACACCAGAGGCGGTCAGGTGCTGACCCGCATAGGTGGTGCTGGCATCGTAAACGCGGCTGCCCGACAAAGTGAGATTGGCTCTGGCCATGTCAGCGCTGGTGGTTTTGCTGCCCGTTGTCGTCAGGTTGTAGTTGGCCCAGTTGCCGCTGCCGTTGGCCTTGGTGAGCGTTGTGACGTCCGACACGGTGACGGTCTTGCCCGTGCCCGCATTCTTGGTGTCAAAGCTGCCCGTGCCGCTGATGGCCAGCGTCTCGGTGCCCACCGTGCCGCTGATGGCGCCTGCTGTGATGCTGGCATCGGTGGTTCCGTCATACGTTTTGCTGGCAGCGGTGATGCTTTGCAGCGTCACGTCCTTCTTCATGATCTCGGCGGTGGTCGTTTTGCTGCCGGTGGTGGTCAGGTTGTAGTTGGACCAATCACCGCCGTTGTCACCATTGACCAGGGTGAGCGCCGTGACGTTGGAGACCGTCACGGTCTTACCCGTGCCTGCGTCCTTGGTGTCAAAGCTGCCCGAACCTGTGACAGACAGCGTCTCGTTGCCCACGGTGCCGCCGAGGGTGCCTGCGGTGATGCTGGCAGTGGTGCTGCCGTCGTAGGTTTTGTTGGTAGCGGTGAGGGCGTCCAGCGTGACATCTTTCTTAGAAATATTCGCTGACGCACTGGCCGAACTGTTTTGCAGTGTGTAGTTTGCTGCATCGGCGTCACCGATGGTGATGCCGCTGATGGCCACGGCTTTGCCCGTGCCCACGTTCTTGTTGTTGAACGTGGCGCTGGTGTTGGCAAAGCTGATTTTGTCGCCGGTCAGTATGTCGCCCGAAGATCCCACCACCTGTGCAGTCACGCCGCCGTCATAGACCTTGTTGCTGGCGGTCATGGTCGCTGTCAGTGCCTTGGGCGTGACGGTCAGGTTGCCCACATACACCGGTGCGCCTGTGAAGTTGGAGCCCGTGATGCTGGGATTGGTGTCCAGAATGCTGTAGTTGCCCACACGGGTCTGACCCGCACTGCTTTGGCCTGCCGCAGTCATGACGCCAGCCGTCTCTGTGAAGGGCTGCAGCACCGTACTCACCGAACCCCCCACACCGTCGCTAAAGGTGCGGTTGTTGCCCGTGCCCGACTGGCTCAGCGTGTGGATCACGTTGCTGCCGTCCAGGTACTGCGCCGTGGTGCTGTAGGTCGGTGCCGTGCCGTACACGGTCGAGACGTTGGTCGTGCGGATGAGCAGCTGACCTGCAGGAATGATCTTGTAGTCACCCGTGCTGTAGCTGATGTTGTAGTTGCCCGAGGTCAACCCACTGGCCACCAAGGAGCCCGCGTATGTGCCTGCTGCGACGTTGGTGTTGCCGTTGGTGCGGGTGATGCTCAAGGTGCCACCCAGCACCGTGCTGTCTTCACCGTTGACCAGGCCGCTGTAGCTCGCGCCGTTGTAGCCGGTGGCATCGGCCTGGGTCACGAACTTGGCATCGGCGTTGGCCGTCACGGTCAGGTTGGCTTTCGTGATGGTGCCAGTGGCCGTGGTGGTGCTCACGCTGTAGTTGTTGCCGCTGTTGCCATCATTGACGGTGAAGCCACTGTTGACCTGCAATGTGGAGCCATTGGCGCCCAGCACGTCTTTGCTGGCGAACGATTGACTGGCCGAGACGGTATCCAAGTCAACCAACCCCGTGGCTGTGACTGAGCCGGTGGAGGAAGTGATGCCGTCGTAGGTCTTGGTGCTTGATACGGCCGCCAATGTCAGGGCTTTGGGCGTGATCTTGGCGGTGGTGGTGGCGCTGGTGCTGTCCAACGCGTAGTTGCTGGCGTGGGTGCCCGCGATGGTGATGCCACTGACGGTGACCGTCTTGCCGATCACGTTGCCGCTACCGTCCTTGGCCACATGGCGGTCGGCAAAGCTGGCGCCCGTTTGGCTGAAAGTGACGGTATCGCCCGAGACCACACCGGTGCTGCCCAAGGCGCTCAAGGTGGCTGTGTTGGTGGCGTCATAAACCTTGTCGTTGGCCTGCGCGGTGGCGGTGATGCTCTTGGCCGTGATCGTGCCCGCACCGGACACCGTAGTGGGCAAGTTGTAGTTGGCCAAGTCGGTTCCGCTGGCTGCCGTGAAGTCGCCACTGGCCAATGTGGCCGAGACGCTGGAAGCACTGGTCACGTTCTTGTTGTTGAAAGTGCCCACCGTCTGGCTGACGCTGGCCGTTTCCGTCACGCCGTTGACCGTGACACCGGTGGCGGTGATCGCACCGCTGGCCAGTGTGGCGCTGGTGGTGCCGTCGTAGGTCTTGGTCTGGGCGCTCATGGCCACCGTCAGGTCAGCCTTGGCGATCGTCATGTCAGCGTTGGTGATGGTGGCGCTGTAGTTGGCCGCATCGCTGCCCCCTACGCTCAGGTTGGAGGTGTAGGTGCCCGCGTTTTTACCCGTGCTCGCACCACTGATGATGATGTCGTCACCGCTGATGAAGCCGCTGCTCGTGGCCGCCGTTTGCGTTTGGGTCTGGCCGTTGTAGGTGGTGCTGGTGGCGGTGCCGTTCACGGTGGCGGCCTTGGCCGTCACCCTCGCCGTGGTGGTGGCCGTGGTGCTTTGCAAACTGTAGTTGGCAGCATCTGTTCCGCTGATGCTGATCCCTGAGGCCGTGACTGTCTTGCTTGTGCCCACGTTTTTGGTGTCGAAGGCGCCACCGGTCGTGGCGACCGTGACCAAGTCACCACTGAGAATGTCGGCGCTGCTGACACTGACCGTCGCCGTCGTGTTGGCGTCGTACACCTTGTTGCTGGCGTTCGCGGAAGGCGTCAAAGCCTTCAAGCCCACAGTGACCGTGGCCGACTGGCCCGATTTCAGGCCTGTGGTGTACTTGTTGCTGCTGGGCGTAGCATAAACGTAAGAGCCGGTGGTTTTGGCCTTGAGTTTTTGCGTCGTGCTGTAAGACGTGGATTGCAACACAGGGGCAGCGAATGACTCGACGATGGCCGAGTTGGTGATTTTTAGCGTGCCTGCCGTGGTGCTGGTGGAATTGACATTGCTCACGCCCGATGTGGCGTTGGCTGTCCTCAAAGCCGTGGCCATATCGTTCCACAGGCTCGCTGTTTCTGTGCTACCGGTGTTGGCATCGCCATAGGTCTTCGACACGGTCGCACCGTTGATGGTGCCGACGTTGACCTTCTCGCGGAACAGAACCTGCGCTTTGGGGCCACCGGCTATGGTGTTGCGCACGCCGCTGGTGGCATAGGCCACATTGGCGTCTGTGTTCTGCACCTGGGTGTCGATGTTGGTCAAATACAAATCGGCCAAGCTGCTGTCCAGCAAAGACAAGGCCGCCGTGTTGGCCGATGTGGGGCTGCCGCTGTAGACAAACAGACTGCCTGTGCCGCTGTTGGTCACGCTGTTGCCTGAGACGGGCTTGACTTGGCCACCTGTGGCCACACCCGCCGCCAGCAATTTGCCAGCAGCCAAGACGATGTCGCCCGCGCCTGTGCTGTTCTTGACGATCTTTGGCGAAGTCAGGTTACCAGTACCATCGGTGGTGAGCAGCACATCGGCATTGGCGTTTTGCACGATCCGAGCGCCTGCAACGGCCGAAATACCTGCCGAAGATGTGCTGGTACCGTTACCGGCAGCAATGTTGATCGCTCCCGCCGTGCTGGCATTGGTGATCGTTCCGCCGGCTTGATCCCAAAGGATGTTGCCGCTGGTCGATTGGATACTGGTTGCACCGTTGCTGGAGTTATTGGAGACTTGATTGCGAATCAAAACCCCGGCATATGGGCTAGCATTTGTCGCTGTGCCTGTAATGGAAATGGCATTGGAACCGGCAAAATCAGAACCATTTGCCAAGCTGACAACCGAGGCAGAACTGTCGATATTCACACCGATATTCGCGCCCGTTCCATTCAACGCTATGGCACCTTTACTGCTGACCTGTTTACCCACATAAAGACCGACATTGGTAGCCGATGTACCGGTGATACTGATCGCGCCTGTATTGGCACTCACATTCGAAGCCAGATTGACGCCCAACGCATTCGATGTGCTGCCACTGAGCGAGATGCTTCCCGAACCTGTTGCCGTAACAGCATTGGACAACAAAATCCCGTGCACACCCGACACAGCAGAAGTGCTCGACAAATTGATATTCCCCGTCGTCGTCAATCCCACCGTACCCGTAGATGAGTTGGTGCTGTTGATGGTTTTAACGCTCGCTACCGTCAAGCCTAAACTGTCGACCAAGGTGACCGAGCCTGTATTGCCCGCCAGTGTGGAAATGGCATTCGTCGCGCTGTCCAAGGTGTATGCCGCCGTTGCGCCGAGCAGTTCCAGATTGGTGGCCTTGATGGCACCGGCCGGGCCATCGGTCACGGTGCTGGTCGCCCCCATCGCATTCATGGTCAAAGTTTTAGTGGCCGTCGCGCCGCCAATACTCAGAGTGTTGTTCACCGCAATGTTTCCTGAGGTCAGGAAAGTCACGTTACCGCTCGTTGTTGCGGTGGTGATATTTGTGGATGTGGCGATGTTGCTTGCCAGAGAACTGCCTACGATTAAATTACTGGCCGCGATCACGTCCAATTCATTTTGATCGAGACCCAACGTACCCGAAGCCCCCGTCACATCGGCGCCGCCAAGACTGATGCTTGTCGCAGCCGTGATGGTCTTTGCCGTGACATTGCCACTGGTTGTGATCGATGACTTACTGGTATTGCCGAGCCACATGTTGTTGGAGGTCAAAACGATGTTGGCTGAGCTGCTTGGAACTGCTGTTCCGGTCTTGCTTCCCACCGTACCACCGGACCAATTCAAATCGATCCCGTGGTTCAGGTTAGAAATGCCTGTGATGGCAATTTGCCCGGTCGTGCTCAGCACATTGCCGTTTTTAATGAACACACCACCGGTTTCACTGTTGTTGCCATCAGCCGTAGGACGACGCTCTTCACCTGTCAGCGCAATGCCCCCTGCACCGGTCGCAATCACTGATGCAGTGCCGTTGATGAAAATACCAGAAACGTTGCTTGAGTTAGCGGCTCCAATTCCTTTAATGTCAATCGCGGTGGCCTCACTGCTGCTTGACTGGATCGTGGTTCTTACACCATACCCACCAATATGAACACCATGTGAATTGCCACCAGTGAAAGTTGACTGGGAAATGCCGTCGATGGCTATTTTTCCTGCCCCTGAATTGATATCAACTGTTTGAGCGGTATCACGCAGGCGAACGCCGGCACTCGCATAGTCGCCATCGTTGTTTGTGCCTGCACTGCTTTTTCCCTTTAATGAGATATTGCCCCCAGCTGAAAGCAAATTGGCACCATTGAGCAAGATGCCGTCCGCATATGTAGGTGATGAACCGGCGCTACCCGGGATCGCGTCTGCAACTGTGCTGCTTCCCACCGCATAACCCGATGCATCAGACCCCCCACCCAATGTGATCGAGCCGCCATTGCTGGAGATGGAAGAACTTGTATTGAGTCTGATAGCACCTGAATTACTGGCATCCGCATCGCTGTTGAGCACGACGTTCAACTTGTTCGATGTGGACGACAATGTCTTGCCAGAGGCCATCGTGATGTTGTCGTTGGCTTTCAGGGTCAAGTTGGCATCGGCACCGGCGGTTTTGTTGATGCTCTCGTTGACAGCGATGCTCGCGCTGCTGAGCAGCGTCAAATTCCCCATGGTGTTCATAGACACGGCGCTGGAAACCGTCAATGTGCCTGTACCCGCCGCATCGTTGCGGCCAATCACGGTATTGGCAGCGCTGATGCGACCATATTCCGTGCTGCTCAGGCCCAGCGTCAGCGGCGTGCCCGACAAGACGTCACTGCCGCCCACATTGATGAGGGTCCCTGCGGTCTTGTTTTGCAGCGTCACGGTGCCTGCAGTGGCGGTCAAGCTGGTGCTCGCGTCCCAGTTCATCGAATCTGAGGTGACGGTCACATTGCCCGTGGTGGACTTGATGGCGTTGGTCGAACCGGTTGAAGTCAAACCATAACTGCCGCCACCCGCCCCAGCGGTGGCCGTGATGGCCACATTGCCACTGGCCGCGCTGATGCTGTTGGCTGTGCCGGTGTCTATGCGAACACCGTTGTTATTGTTGCCGCCTTGACCACCGGTGCCGGTGATGTTGATATTGCCCGTGCCCGTGCTGGTCAACGAAACATTGTTGACCAGATAAATACCTTCGGCCTGATTCAGTGCTGCAGTGGACGGTGCACCTGTACCCACAATGTTCAAATCGCCGTTGACGGTGCTCATGCTGGCTCCGCGTGCGATGTACAAACCATTGTTCAGGCCACCTGTGCTGGTCGATCCGCCTGTGCCCGTCAAATTGATGACGCCACTTCCTTGCGTGCTGACCGCGCTGTTGTTATCGACTTGAATACCCACGTTGGCATAACTTGCGCCGGCACCACCGCCCGTGCCGTTGATGGTGATGTTGCCGCCCGTGGTCTTGACCTGGGAGCCTGTGCCACTGGATGTGTCGTTGGAGCTGTTGATGAACACCCCGTAGTTGTAGATTCCGGTATTGCTCAGGTTGCCTTTGCCATTGATCAGGATGTTGCCTGCGCCAGAATTGACGTTGGCACCAAACATCTGTACACCCGCGCCAAAAAAACCGCTGCCGCTGGGGTTACCCATTGCAAAGCCCGAACCGTCGCCAGCAGCCCCGCCCCCCATGGTGATGCTGCCACCGTTGCTGGTGATGCCCGAGCTGGAATTGAGGATGATGCCACCCGCACCGCTGGCATCGCTATCGCTGTTGAGCAATACATTGAGCTTGTTGGACGTCGAAAGAATCGACTTGTTTGCAGCCACCGTGATGTCACCATTGGCCTTGAGGCTCAAATTGGCATCGGTCCCTGCAGATTTATTGATGTTGTCGGAGACCAAGATGTTGGCGCCGCTGAGCAAGGTCAAGTTGCCACTGGGATTGCCCATCGTACCCATGTCGACCAAGCCGGCAGTCAACGCTCCCGAGCCGGTGGCATCGTTGCGTCCGATCACGGTGGTGCTGGCCGTGATTCTGGCCAGCTCTGCCGAAGACACATCCAGCTTGAGAGTGCCGCTCAAAGTATCTGTCGAAGTGCCACCCACATTGATCAAAGTGCCAGCTGTGCGGTTTTTGACGGTCACCGTACCCGAGCCTGCTGAAACGGCGCCGCCATCGAGGGCCAGGCTGTCGGTCACCAAGATCACATCGGCATTGCTGCCGCTGGTGATGCTGGCTTGGGCAGAACCATAAACATTGATGCCTGTGCTGCCGCCGCTGGATCCATCGGCAACACCTGTGACCGTGATCGTACCGCCCGAAGAACGGATGCCATATGTACTCTGGCTGCCACTCAACACCACCCCATGGTTACCCGTGCCGGTGGTGGTGCCCCCTGTTCCTGTGACACTGACCGTGCCCATTGCGCCAGCGGTGATTAGCCCTTCTTCTAGGCGTACACCATGGTTCAAATTACCCGCGCCGGCCCCACCACCGGAACCGATCACAGTCACACTGCCGCCCAAGGAAGTTACCGTCGCCACCTTGGTGCTGTCGCCGGTCTTCAAACGAACGCCAAATTGATTGCCGCTGGTACCGGTCGATGTATTCGATCCAGCAATCACCACAGCACCTGTGCTGCCTCCCGTGATGGTGGTAGCACCCAGCAAATCCACACCCGTGGTACCGGTATCTGTACCAGCCCCCACACCAGTGATGTTCAATGTGCCTGCGCCGGTGGTGTTGACCACACTGTCCGACATGCTGATGCCATCTCCTTTTCCGGCACCTGCAAAGCCCTGGCCTTTCAGGGCCAAGTTGCCGCCGCTTGCACTCAAGGTGGCACCGCTGAGTTGAATACCCTTTACGTTGGTGCCGTTACCTCGTGCGTTGCCCGAGCCATCGCCCGTAGAGCCACCACCCAAGGTGATGTTGCCGCCGTTGCTGTTGATGGCGGACCCCGTGTTCATGACGATCGCACCTGCACCACTGCCATCGCTGTCACTGTTGAGTACCACATGGCCATTGGTTGCCATGGTGATCGCCTTGCTGGCAGCAACGATCACATCGCCCCCGGACAACAAGGACAAGCTGGAGGCATTGGCTGGGGACAAGTTGTCAGAAACCGTCAACAAACTTGCCGCATTCGCACCTGTTTGGCCAATCGTCAACTTGCCCGTCACCCGATCGAGTTCGGCATCTGAAATGCCCAAGCTCTGTGAGCCGCTGGTCCAAACATCGGCGCCACCCACATTGATCGAGATACCGGCTGTTTTGTTTTGGATCGTGACTTGGCCCGTCCCGGCATTGATCGTGTCGCCTGTCGATGCACTGTTGAATGAATCGGTCGTTAAAGTGATGGATGCATTGCCCGTGCTGATGATCTTGCCACTGTTGGACATGGCGATGCCATAACCTGGCAAAGTGGTGGCTGTGTTTGTGCCCGTAACGCTAATCGCACCAGTGCCAGATGTAATGATGCCTCCATTAAACACCTCCACACCATGGTTGGTGCCTCCATTCGATGCGCCTCCTCCAGTTCCTGTTACTGTGACCGTTCCTGCGCCGGTCGCACCTAGACTGGCACTGTTCTGGATCATCACACCATCATTGTTGAAGCTGCCCCCAGACCCAGCACCTACGCCATTCACAGTGACGGATCCACCTGTTGTGGTCACTTTGGAACCGTCCAGCCAGACGCCAAAGTTATAGTGGCCGCCATTGCCACCCGTACCCGATATGGTCACAGCCCCTGTGGTTGAACCCGTCAATGTAGAGCTACCCTGCAAGCCCACGCCAACGTTGGTATCATTGCCGACCCCCCCTTGCCCATCCAATGTGATGTTGCCTGCGCCCGTTGTGGAAATGGAGGAGGCGCCTGTCAAAGACACCCCCCTGGATCGGAAAGTACCACCCGGCGAAACCGAACTGCCCTGACCGTTTATGGCAATGTTGCCGCCGCCGGCGTTCACCGTAGCGCTGTTGATCAAAATCCCTTCTGCGCGCCCCGTAACCGAATAACCACGCGCTTTGCCTGAACCATTGCCCGCACTGCCACCACCCAAGGTGATGTTGCCGCCGTTGCTCTTAATGGCTGATCCCGAAGTCAATTGGATCGTCCCAGTGCCATTGCCATCCAGATCGCTGTTGAGCACCACATTCAATTTGTTCGTGCCCGTGCGGCCAATGTTCACTCCTGTATTGACCACGATGTCGCGTTCGGCCTGCAAAGTCAGCGTCGCGTCACTGGATCCAGTGACCGCGATGTTGCTGGCCACGGTGATGTCACCGTTGCCCGTGCCGCTGGCATTGGTGGTTTTCACCACCACGCTGGTGCCTGCGCTCAGGCTGCTGGCCAAGGTGGTGGCGCTCACGGTGCTGGCCGTGGTGCCACTGGTGTTGGGCGTCTGGGTGATCGGGTTGGTGCCGCTGCTGCTCATGCCTGCTTCGGCCGTGGTGATGGTGATGTCGGTGGGGTCCAGCAACCATTGCCCGGCTTTGACTTGGACACCATCGACCACCAAATGGTAGCCCGATGTCTCCACGAAGCCGCGTTGGCTCTCCAACTGTGCTGCGCTCACGTCTGTGCTGGCGGCCAGGACACCCGTCTCCAGATCACGACCGATAACGATGTCACCACCTTGTCGCTGTGCATCGGTGCTGTTGGCGGTGATCTGCCCATCCACCACAATGCGCCCACGGTCGGCCAACAGGTGCACATCGCCAGCTTGGGCTGCGGAGGTGTCGATTCTGCCCGACTGGAACACGCTGGCCACCGCACCATGCACCGCAGCCGCTTGCATGTAAACCTGACCACCCTCGGTCACGATCACACCCGACTTGTCATTTTTGACCCACGCATTCACCGTGGCAGGGGTCAGCTCCAGCTTGATCTTGCCGGTACGTCCGACAGGCACATGCAAAGAACTGGTCAGCGCTTCGGGCAACACGGCTGCGTCGGCAGCCCCCATGACCACGGCACCCATTGGCGCCACAATGCGCCCCTCGTTCTGAACCGTCGCCCCCAGCAAGGCCACATAGCCCCCAGGCGCCACCGAAATCAAGCCCTTATTGACCACCGCCCCCGTGGCCCCGTTGCGGACAAAACGCGAAGCACCGGCCATGAAGTCGGCGTCATCAATGTTGAGTGTGGATGCGGTAAAGCCACTGGCGCTCACACTGCCATCGCTGCCCACCACAATGCCCTTGGGGTTGACCAGCACCACTTGGCCATTGGCCTGCAGCTGCCCAAGAATTTGCGTCGGGTTGTCAGACAGCACCCGATTGAGCAAAACCGACTGGCTGCTGGGCTGCAGCACCGTGACCTTGGCGTTTTGACCAATGTCAAAACTCTGCCAATTGACCACCGCTTTGGCACTGCCCTGCGTGATCGACATTTGGTTTCCCGACTGGCTGACACCGACCGAGCCCTGCACCACCTGCGCACCTTGCGGCAAGGTCTGGCTCCAAGCCAAACCAACCCACAAAAATCCGACCGCCAAATGGCCCACAAAACGAGCACCTGCATCGGCAGCCCAACAGCCCACAGCCGCTCTGGCCCCTTGTCCTTTGGACTGACTGCATGCGTGCTCGCCCACCGCCACCAGGGCGCCCAAGCGTTTAGAAAAGATGGTTTTGTAGCAAAGATGGTTCACGGCTGAGACCTCAAATCAGTGCCTTCAACCCAAAACGAAAAATCGTTTTCGTCAGTTAAAGGCATTTATTGGTCAAATTCTCAATTCCAAGCAATTTTTTTACATTGCCCAATTGGGGTGCTACCAATACAATATTAATACCAAAGTTAAAGTAAATTAGTTTATTTACTAATTTGTTAATTGGAAAGCCGTCGTAACCGCCCAACGTTCACCCCTGGACTATCAACGGTCACCCCGAGCCCACCAACTGTCACCCCGGGCTTGACCCGGGGTCCAGGTATTTAGCCCTTCGCGTGGCAACCGACGAAGACTGGATCCCGCATCAAGTGCGGGATGACAGTGGGAGGGTGCGGGATATTTGATTTGTCACCCCGGGATTGACCCGGGGTCCAGGCATTTAGCCCTTCGCGCAGCGACTGACATGTCACCCCGGGCTTGACCCGGGGTCCAGGCATTTAGCCCTTCGCGCAGCGACTGACATGTCACCCCGGGCTTGACCCGGGGTCCAGGCGTTTTGCCCTTCGCGTAGCAACCGACGAAGACTGGATCCCGCATCAAGTGCGGGATGACAGTGGGAGGGTGCGGGATATTTGATTTGTCACCCCGGGCCTGACCCGGGGTCCAGGCGTTTTGCCCTTCGCGTAGCAACCGACGAAGACTGGATCCCGCATCAAGTGCGGGATGACAGTGGGAGGGTGCGGGATATTTGATTTGTCACCCCGGGCTTGACCCGGGGTCCAGACATTTAGCCCTTCGCGCAGCGACCGACATGTCACCCCGGGCTTGACCCGGGGTCCAGACATTTAGCCCTTCGCGCAGCGACCGACATGTCACCCCGGGCTTGACCCGGGGTCCAGGCATTTAGCTCTTCGCCAAGCGACTGTGATCCTGGATCAGCTGTTCTAAAGCCCGGGTGTGCGCTACAACGTCCCACGCTGGGGTTTTCTGGAGACGGTCTCGTAAGCCTTTCTTTAAGGCCAACAAGGTTTTGCGGTCACTGGCCATACGTTGGGCCACTGCCACGTAATCGTCATCGTCCTTGGCCACCCACTCGGGCAAACCCGCCGCCGTCATGAAACTCGCACCCATGCGCGACACAAAATGCGCGCCCATTTGCGTGAGCACCGGCACCCCCATCCACATCGCTTGCAAACTCGTGGTGCCACCGTTATAGGGTACGGGGTCGAGCGCAATGTCAATGTCGGCGTACTCGGCCATCATGTCGGTCAAACCCACAGGCCCGCGAAACTCCACACGCGCCAAGTCCACACCCAAGGCTTGCAAACGCTCGCCAAAAATGCGCTTGGCCCCTTCGTCGCTGAAACTCGGGGCCTTCAAAACCAAACGCGAATCGGGCACCGCCTCCAACACACGCGCCCACAGCTTGAGCGTGCGTGGCGTCAACTTAGGCACATTGTTGAATGAACCAAACGTCAAGGTACGCATGGCATCTGCCGCTTTAAACTTGGGAAACGCATAGTCTTCTTCGGGCGCAAAACAAAACACCGTCCCCGGCAAACGCAGCACCTGCTCGGTGTACAGCGACTCGCAACCCTCGGGGGTCACGATGGCATCGCCCAAGATAAAGTCAATGTTGGGCACGCCAGTTGAACCGGGGTATCCCAAATACGTCATCTGCACGGGCGCCGCGCGTTGCGCAAACAAGGGCATGCGGTGCTGGCTGGTGTGGCCGGCCATGTCCAGCAAGACATCGATCTCATCGGCATCAATGCGCTTGGCCAATTGTGTGGTGTTCAGGCTGCCCACCTCTGCCCAATGCTCGGTGCGCGAACGTGCCAGTGCCGTTTGCTCATCATGCGAATCGCCCACGAAATACATGAACAGCTCAAACCGTGTGCGGTCCAGCTCCCGCAACACCGGCTGCATGAAAATATTCACCGGATGCTGGTGATGAAAATCTGCCGACACAATGCCCACACGCAAACGACGCCCCTCGAGCGGCTTGCGCACAAACGAATCTTGGCTGCGAGCCCCCTCGCCCCACGACGCAAACAAACTGCGGTGCAAATCGGCCACCTGCTGCGCCGACTGCATATCGCTGTAGAGCGAACTCATTGCTGCACTCGATGCGTAGCTTGAGCCCTGCCCCTCCTCTAGCGCCAACTCGGCATACAAAGCCAAAGCCTGGTCCGCATCACCCACCTTGCCCGCCACCGCGGCACGCAGCGAACGCGCACCCGGCATCGGCGCCAACGCCTCGGCCTGCTGCAACACCTGCTCGGCTTCGGCCATTTGCCAGCACTCGGCCAGCAAATGTGCGAGGTTCCAATGCGCCCACGCGCTTTGCGGATACAGCGCCACACAACGGCGAGAAATTTCAATCGCCTCTTGCCAAAAATTGTTTCTGAAACTCAAGGCTGCCAAGCGTGACAAGGTCGCCTCATCACTGGCGCCCGATGCCAGGGTCAGCAACTTCATCGCCTTCTCGCGCTCGCCCACACGCAGCCACGCCTTGGCGGCGTCCATCTGCACCTCAGCCGCCAAATTGGCCAAGGCCTCGGGCGTGTCGGCGCGTGTGGCCTTCAGCGCATCGTTGAAACAACCCAAGGCCTCCTGCGCATGGCCCATCTCCAACACATACTGGCCCATCAACCAATGCACCAAACGCAAAGCGTCTACCCCCTTAGCCGACGCGGCCTGCACCGCCTCGTTGTAAGCATGGTTGGCCAAGTCGGATTGCCCCTGCTGCGCCATCACACGCGCCATGGCCAAATACCCCTCGTAGCGCGTGGGCGCTGCGTCGATGGCCCGCTGATAGGCCGCTGACGCCTGACCCAACTCACCCATCTGCTTGCACAAATGCCCCGCCTCTAGCCATGCGCTGAAGTGGCTGGCATCCAACCGCAGCGTCTGCGCAAACGCCTCGCGGGCCGCCATCCACTCGCCCAAACGCACCAAGCAACGCGCCTTCAGCAAAGCCGCTGGCAGCAAAGTCGCGTCAAGTTGCAACGCAGCATCACAGCCCTGCAACGCGGCTTGCACCTCGCCATTCTTGAATGTCGCATTGGCGGTGTTAAAGGCCTGCGCGGCCAGCACTTGGGTTGAATTCGTTTCGGTCATAGCGTGTATTTTCATATACAAAAATACTTTTTTGGAATTCAGAAATAAAAGAGACTGGATCCCGCATCAAGTGCGGGATGACAGCGGGGCACTGGATCCCGGATCGAGTCCGGGATGACATTTGATTTGTCACCCCGGGCTTGACCCGGGGTCCAGGCATTTAAGCTTTCGCGAAGCGACTAACCAGTACGAGGTACTGACATAAGCAAGGGCCAAAACTCACAAAATTCCATCGTACAAATCAAGCCACTGCGGATTACTTTTTTCGATCAAGGCCAACTTCCACTCACGCCGCCAACGTTTGAGGCGTTTTTCATGGGCAATCGCTTCTTCGATGCTGTCCGTTTGATCAAACCACACCAAATGAGTCACACCATGCTCAGCCGTGAAGCCCTTCACCAACTTCTCGCGGTGCTCGTGGACACGCCGAACCAAATTGTTCGTCACGCCCACATAAAGCGTTCCATTGCGCTGGCTGGCCAAGATGTAGACGAAGTACGACATCCAGATAGGCTAAATTCTTTGGGCGATTTTGTCTCATCTCAACGCAGCTCAATCGTATCGAAATGTGACTGGATCCCGCATCGAGTGCGGGATGACACCCTTCTTGTCACCCCGGGCTCCGACCCGGGGTCCAGACGTTTAGCCTTACGCGAAGCGACTGACGAAGACTGGATCCCGCATCAAGTGCGGGATGACAAGCGGGGGCACTGGATCCCGCATCAAGTGCGGGATGACAAGCGGGGGCACTGGATCCCGGATCGGGTCCGGGATGACAGAAGCGGGTCCGGGATGACAAAAGCGAGTGCAGGATGACATCACGCTCACACAGCGTGTGCGCTGCCTCTGCCCAAGCCTTCTGCAATCAAGGTCAGCACCAATGTATTGAGCGAAACGCCTTCGCGCTTGGCTCTTGCCACCAACTGCACATGCATTGAACGGGGCACACGCGAAACAAACTTGCCCGATGCAGCAATGGGCGTGAAATCTTCGCTCCGCAAAGTGGGGTGCGGCACCTCACGGCCCAAGTCCAACAAGGTGCTGACAGTGGCCTCAAAAGCCTCGCGACCATCGCTCATGGCCTGGTCCATCGTTTCGCCATCGGCCACAACACCTGGGATATCAGGCATCGTGAACATGAAGCCACCGCCATCTTCAGCGGCGATAGGGCTCAGCACATGGCTGTAGGCCTCAAACGGAAACGGTGGCACCACCTTTTTAATCTTCTTGACCATACGACTGCTCCTGAAGTGCATCCAACAACAGCAAAAAATGCTTGATGTAAATGGCTTTGATGGGTCGCCTTGCGGGCACTGACAACGTATCGGTTAATTGCGAATGGACAAACACATGATGACTACCACCCGTGCTTCGTACGCTCAACCCATGGCGTTTGGCCAATGCCAACAAGTCATCCATGCGCCAGTCATTTGCCGGATTGCGGCGCATGGCTTGCTGTAGCTTCAAAGCCGTATTCATAGTATCACATTCAGTATCAAAAGGTTCTGATCTATCTGTTGACCAGCATGCCTTGAGCCGCCGAAGACTGGATCCCGCATCAAGTGCGGGATGACATTTGATTTGTCACCCCGGGCTTGACCCGGGGTCCAGGCATTTAGCCCTTCGCGAAGCGACAAACCTGTCACCCCGGGCTTGACCCGGGGTCCAGACGTTTAGCCCTTCGCGAAGCGACAAACCTGTCACCCCGGGCTTGACCCGGGGTCCAGACGTTTAGCCCTTCGCGAAGCGACTGACGAAGACTGGATCCCGGATCTAGTCCGGGATGACAGGAGAGCTGTCACCCCGGGCTCCGACCCGGGGTCCAGGCATTTAGCCCCTCGCGAAGCAACTGACGAATCAGCCGTTGTGCGTCACCGCCATTTGCTGGTCGAGCAGCAGTTGGGCTGTGGTGTCGTTGGCGGCGTTGTAGACGGCGTAGGTGCGGCCGTTTTGAGTGACGGTGGAATCGGTAGACAGCCACTCGTTGGCGCTGAGCAGGGCCGTGTCGTTGGCGTCGCCGGTCAACATCAGTTGGTGCATGTCGCCCGAAACCGCATCCACACCGCTTGCGCCCAACATATCGGTCAGGGTCAGCTTGATGGTGTTGGCAGCGGCGTCGGCGGAGGCGTTCACCTCGGTCAACTTGGCTGCGTCTGTCACGGCGGACAAGTCCAAAGACAGACCACCAAACAGCTTGAACACGTTGTCGCCCTGCCCCACGGCGTGCGATGCCGCCTCGGCCGCAGAGGCGCTGCGGTATTCGAACGCTGCGTCGGCCACCAGCACAGAAGAACCATCGGCCAACTGCGCTGTGGACCGACCCGCCTCGGTCACACCCGCCACTGGCGTGCGCGTGGTGCCATCGCTCGTCAAGTCGATCGACGTGATGCCCAAGTCAGCCAAGCTGCGCACCTCGCCAGCATCGCTCACGCCGTTGCCGTTGGCGTCTTGCCAAACTTTGAACTCGGCAAACTTCGCGTCGGCTTCGTTCAACTGGCCGTCGTGGTTGGTGTCAAACACTTCAGCCAAACCTTGCAAGTCGGTACCCCCGTTTTGGGCAAACGCAAACTGGCTGTGGTCGTGCACCATGCCGTCGGCGTATTTGTCCCACACCAGCACGCCGTCTTGCGGAGCAGCCCAGTGGGTGGCGTCCAAAGTGCCGTCGCTGTTGACGTCCATCACGGTTGAGGCATAGCCAATGGTGCCATCACGGTTCAAGTCCAGCAACACTGGGGCCACATTGGCGGTCACGGTCACGAGCTTATTGACAATGACTTGGGATTTAGTCGCCGTGTTTTGCCAGACCACGTATTCGGTAGCGCCGTCTTTAACAGTTCCTGCATTGGTCCAAGTGCCAGTGCCAGACTTCAAGCTAACCGCATCGACATTGGTGCCATCGACCAGAAACTGATGGAACCGGGTGGTGGCGCTCAATGCTGTGCCCGTCACGTTGGTCCAGGTTTTGCCATCGTCGCTGGGGGTACCCGTGTGGATGCTGTTAAAGCCCGCCATGTCGTTGACATCTCTGCTTGCGATGATCAGTGTGTTGGCAGCGACATCTTGGCCCATATTGATGCGCTCAATGCTGTTGATACGGCTAGCGCCGTCATACGCACTGGCGCTGACGTTTCTGATGGTGGTGAGGTCTAAGGTTCCCCCATTCATCAGGCGAATGGTATCGAAGCCTTGTCCGCCGTCCACCATGGCTTTGACTGCTGCGCTTGTGTTGTTGGCCAGATTGGTTACATCTGATGCGGTCAGCACAATCACGTCATTGCCACGGCCTGCGTTAAAGCGGTCAACTCCACCCCCACCAGTGAGCGTGTCATTGCCCGTGGTGCCAATCACTTGTTCGCTGCCCGCTCCGCCTGTTCCGTTAGCCACCATCCCTGTAGCGAACTGAGTGCCACCATAGATGACGTAAGTCCGACCCACGTTGGTGATGCTGCCACTGCTCGGCTCAGCGCTAGGCGCTCCAACCAATAAGTCGTCAAAGCCGTCACCGTTGATGTCACCACCGTAAGAAACAGCACTGCCGTCATTGAATGCGATACCGCCCAATTGATCATCTGCAGAAGCACCATTGATGACGAATCCACCACTGCCTTGAGCAATGTCAGAGAAGTTGAGTGCAGTGGTACTTGTTTTTCCGTACACCACAAAAACGCGGCCGTTTGGACCAGACAGGCCTGAGGCCAACAACATGTCGGCCAAGCCATCGCCGTTGATGTCTCCCGCATACGAGGCTGACAAACCGGATAGGAATTCCGTACTCGTGTTACCGGTGCCAGTGGTACCCTTGATCATGAAGCCGCCAGAGGCATTGGCTGCAGTCAGTGAAGTCAGGTTAACCGTCGCAGTGTCTGTTTTACCAAAAACCACATAGCTATTGCCCCCCTGTCCGGAGGCAATAATGTCGTGAACCACCACGTCAGCCAAACCGTCACCGTTGACGTCTCCGACGCCGGAAACACTTTGGCCCACGTTTTGGTTGGCGGTGAAACCGACAATGTCAAATCCCGTGGTGGAAGCTGCTGTGCTGGTGCCTCCAAAACTGACACGTGCCGAACCTGCGCGTGTCTGGCCATTGATGTCAGCAAGGTTGTTGCCGAAGACAAAGTCACCAAACCCATCTCCGTTGACATCGCCAGCATTGCTGGCGTAGCCAACATTGGAAGTGTTGAAGCCGTAATCAAAGGCACCTGTTGGTGGCGATCCCAAATCATAAGAAGCATTGATCCCGGTTGAAGCATTGGGTTCGGTTCCAAAAAGAACCGAACTGGTACTACCAGCGGACAAGATATCGTTCAGACCGTCACCGTTGAGGTCACCAGCTGTATTGACTATCGACGACTGACGACCCAGTATTGCATAGCCCTCAGATGTTGCTGTAGCTCGGAAAGTGTCCACAGTGACTGTATTGCTGTTGGTCTTACCGTAAACCACAAACACTGCACTGGTGTTGCCACCATTGGTGGCTTGCGCGTTCGTATCTGCGACGAGAATATCGGCCAAACCGTCACCGTTCATATCTCCTGCCGCTGAAACGTTGATGCCTAGCTTAGAGCTCCCTCTGTCAGTCCTAATGACAAAACCGTTCGACGAGCCTCCTGCTGTGATACTTGACAACTCCAATGATGTGATCGGTGTAGATGAACCGAACACCACAAACGCACGCGCGTCAGAGGGCGAGAAGTTGGGGTGCTGACCGATCACAAAGTCATCGTAGCCATCACCGTTGACGTCACCCAGGTAAGACACTGAAGAACCCGTGTTGTAGCCTGTTGTGGCGGATGCGACACCCACAATGCCATTCGTCAACGTGACAACCGAAGTCGTCACCGTCTGATTCACCGTATCGGTCGCCAACGAGTAAGCGGTGGTGCCACCTTTCGCGTTGGTAGCGCTGATGTTCACAAACGCGCCTTCAGTGCCGCTGGTTTGGTCCCACGCGCGGAAGGTGAAGGCGCTGCTGATGCTGCCTGTGAAGTTGGCGTTGGGTTTGAAGTACACGCGGTTGTCCGTGTCGGACTTGAGCAAGAAGGCGCGGCTGTCGCTGAGCGCGGTGCTGGTGTCCACAGCCGTCCAAGTGGTGCCGCCGTTGGTGCTGAAGAACAGGCTGCCTTTGCTGGTGTCGATCGCGTTTATGGCGATGCCTTTGCCGTTGGTGCTGTTGGCATCGGTGACGGCACCTACAAAATCTGAGACCAAAGTGCCGACTGCACCCGTGGGGTTAGCGGGAGTGGCCGACGATGGCAAGCTGTTCATACTGAGGCTAACGTCAGCAAGCACAGGGGCTGCGTTGGCAGCGACCACGGTGATGGTGCTGGCCAAACTGAGTGTGGCGGTATCAACGCCGCCGTTGGCAGTGCCACCGGTGTCCTGCAGGCTGCTAATAGTTAGCACACGGCCACCTAGGCTGGCCGTGGCATTGGTGTTGATGTACTGAATGCTCTTAACAAGGATTTCCGTGTTGGCAGTGCTCAAACCAGCGCTGCTGCTGAGGTCTACGGTGGCCGTGCCATTGGTTACAGAAACACTGAATGCGATACCGTTGGTGGTGGTGGTTCCGCTGGTGCCGTTGGTCAGGCTGAAGGTGCTGCCGTCGAGGGTGATTTTTTCATCTGCACCGTCTTGCAAGCCGCTCACTGTGAATTTGAGGGCCTTGATGGTTTGCACAGTGTCTCTGTTGCCCAGGGTGGCTGTGGCCGCGCTGAAGGCGGTCACTGCGGTGCTGCTGCCGATCGATTGGCTGCCGCCTTGTGTGGTGACCACCAGCGTTGGCGCGTCGTTGATATCGGTGATGTCAAAGTTGAGGTTAAATGTGCTTGCCGTGGAGTAGGCATCTCCAGCGCCCGTGAGGGCAGAGATGTCTTTGAAGGTGCCCGTGGTGGAACCATCAGTTCCGTCCCACAGGCGGATATTGGCTTTAGACAGTTGTCCTGAGAAATCGGCTTTGCCAGAGAACCACAGGCGGGCGTTGCCGTCGAGCAAGAAGGCGTTGGTGGCACTGCAGCTGGCGCATTTGGCGGTGAGGTCGAGCCAAGTCGCGCCACCGTCCAAGCTGTAGAAGGCGGTCCCGTTGGTCGTTGTCTGCAGCGGCCCTGTGATGGCAATGCCTACGTTGGTGTTGTCCGCATCTTTGCCCGCGGTGAGGCTGGAGATGAGCGTGCCCGTGGTGGTGCCATTCACAGGCGCAGCTGCATCTTCCAGGCCACGGTAGCTGATGGACGCACTGATGGCAGGTGCATCGTTGACAGCGGTCAGGTTGATGGTGCTGGTGCCGACGTTGGAGGCGTTGTTGGCAGACTGGCCGTCGTTCACTTGCCAGCTGAGGGTGCGGCTGCCGCTGGTGGCGGTGGGGTTGTCGCTTGTGCTGCTGTAGGTGACGCTTTGCAGCGCGGCTTGGTACTGCGCCACAGTGGCGGTGCCGCTCAGGGTGAGTTTGCCGGAGGCGGCGTCGAAGCTGCCGGTGATGCCGTTGGCGTTGGTGAAGGAGAGCACGTCACCGGTGGTACGACCGGAGGTGATTTGCACGGTGGCACCCGTCAGGTTGGCGCTGTCGGCATCGCTCAGGGTGAGGGTGTCGTTGGCGGCGACGCCTGCTGCGTTTTCGGTGTAGCTGCGGGCAGTGGCGCTGGTGACAACAACCGGGGCGTCGTTGACCGAATTGACGGTGATGGTGATGGTGTCGGTGTCGGTTTTGGCGTCGCCCAAGCTGCCGTCGTTGGTGGTCATGGTCAGCTGTGCGCTGCCGCTGAAGTTGGCAGTGGGTGCAAAGCTGACGGTGGTCGCCAGTGTGGCGTTGATGGCCGCTTTGGTGCCGGTGAGGGTGACGGTGTTGGTGCCGCTGCCTGTAATGGTGGCGGTGCCGCCGCTGACATTGAGTACGCCGTTGGTCACGCCCAGGGTGACGGTGTAGTTGTCGCCGTTGTTGGTGGCGTCGGTCATGCTCAGGCCGGTGATGGCCAGGGCAGTGTCTTCGTTGGTGCTTTGGGCGGTCAGGCCGTTGTTGACGGGGGTGTCGTTGGCGGCGATGACTTGGACGATGCGGTCTTGCCCAGTGGCCAAGGTGGCGCCACCGCTGCTGACAATGTTGGTTTTGACGGTGTAGTTGCCCAGCGCCAGTGCGTTGGCCTGGTTGTCCAGGGTCCAGACGCCGTTGGTGACGGTGGCGGTGACGTTGTCGACCACTTTGACGTTGCTGCTGTTGAGCACGGTGACCTTAACCACTTCGCCCGTGGCCAGGCCGCTGGTGGCTCCGCTGAGGCTGAGGGTGGTGTCGGTGGTGATCAGGTCACTGGCACTGCTGCCGGTGTCGGTGCTGATGCTGTTGAAGCTGACGAACTTGTTGCTGGTTTCGATGTCGTTGTCGACGAGCAAGTCGATTTTGAGCGAGGCGTTGGACCAGCGGGTGTAGGTGCGGCCGTCGCTGACGGAGGCGTTGCTGTTGGCCGGGTCGGTGGCAAATGGCAGGTCTTTGGCACCTTTGACCCAGCCTGTGGTGTCGTAGCCGTCACCAGCCGAGAGCACGAGTTTGTCGCCGGTGTTGCCGCGAACGACCAGTTGGTAGTTGCTCAGCAGGTTGATGTTGGTGAGCCAGCTGGCGGTGCCAAACGAGGCGAAGGCGGTGGCGTCGCCGATGACGTTTTGTGCACCGCTGTCGCTTTCCAGGTCGATGATTTCAAAGCCTTGCAGTTTGGTGGTGGTGTAGAAGTCGGTGAGGTTGTTCAGGTCGAGCGTGGTGCCTGTTCCTGTGACTTTGAGGGTGTCGATGCCCGCACCGGCATTGACCCAGTTGGCGCTGGGGGTGGCGTTGACCAGGTAGTTGGCGATGGCGCTGGCACTCAGTTCAAAGGTTTGTGCACCGCCAGAGCCTGAGCCGGGTGCGCCTGCACCGGCAAACGAGATGCCGGTGCTGGTGCTAGGCAGGACTTGGGTGGCTCCGTCGGCCACGAGGGTGATGCCGCTGGTGCTGGTGGTGGCCAGGGCTTCGACAACGAGCTGTTGTGTGCTGCCGCTGGAGACGTTTCCGGCCAGGTCGGTGGTGCGGAACTGGAAGGTTTTGGTGCCTGTGCTCAGCGGGGTGTCCAGATAGAACTTGACGAGGTCGCCGCTGAGGTCACCGGCCGCCCAGGTGGTGCCGCCGTCGGTGCTGATTTCGACTTTGCTCAGGGCTTCGCCGGTGCCAACGGTGCCAAAGATGGTTTGGCCTTTGGTGGTGCCGTCGCTGAAGATTTTCCAGTCGGTGTTGCTGGTGCCCGCGCTGCTGGGGGTGTCTTTGTTGATGTTCAGGGCATCGACTTGTTCGGCGTTGGTGGTGTCAACTTTGAGCGTTTTTGTGGTGCTCTTGACGACGTTGCCCGCCAGGTCGACCACGTCGGCCTTGAGGGTGTAGGTGCCTTCTGCCAAGGTGTTGGCGTGGTTGTCCAGCGCCCAGTTGCCCGAGCCGTCGACGGTGACGAATTGCGATGCGGCCAGGGAGCCATCGGCTTTGACGATTTGCACGCGCAGTTGGTCGCCCGCTTGTGCGCCGGTGTTGCTGAAGCCTGCTGCGGTGCCTTTGATGACCAGCGTTTGGTCATTGGTGATGAAGTCGGTGGCACTGACGCCGGTGTCTTTGGAGTCGTTGGCCCCGCTGTCCACGATGCTGGTGATGGCCAGCGTGAGGGTGCTGGTGGCGTTGCTGTCTGAGCCTGCTGCTCCTGTGCCGTTGTTGGGGTTGTTGGCGGCATCGGTGTCGATGACCAGGGCCTGGCTGTTGCCCGCTTTGACCACGTTGCCTGCAGCGTCAACGATGTCGGCTTTGAGGGTGTATTTGCCGTCGGCTTGTTGGATGCCGGTGCGGTCCCAGGACCAGGCACCGTTGGTGTCGGGTTGCACAAAGGCTTCGGCTTGCAAGGTGCCGTCTGCCTTGAGCAGTTGCACGCGCACGCGGTCGCCGCTGGCGCCGCCGGTGCTGCTGAAGTTGGCGGTGGTGCCTTTGATGACGAGGGTGTTGTCGTTGGTGACAAAGTCAGTGGCGCTGGTGCCGTTGTCTTTGGAGCCGTTGGCGTTGCCGGTGGCGCTGTTGCCGTCGTCGATGGCGGTGACGCTGACGCTGACGGTGCTGCCCGAGTTGCCATCGGTGGCGGGGTTGTTGGCCGGGTTGGTGCTGGCGCTGTTGTCAATGATCAGGGTTTTGTCGGTGGCGGCTTTGACGGCGTTGCCGGCCAAATCGACGATGCTGGCTTTGACGGTATAGGCACCGTCGATCAGGTCGTTGACGGTGTTGTTGAAGGTCCAGTTGCCACTGCTGTCGGGCGTGACCAGGCCTTCGGCCGCCACGGTGTTGTCTGCTTTGAGGATTTGCACGCGCACGGCAGCGCCTGTGGCGTTGCCGGTGCTGACGAAGTCGGTGACGGTGCCTTTGATGGCCAGGCTGCGGTCTTGTGTGATGAAGTCGTTGGCGCTGGTGCCGGTGTCGCTGGAGGCCAGGGTGCTGTCCACGATGGACGCAATGGCGATGCTGGCGTTGGTGTTGGCGTCGGTTGCAGGGGTGTTGCTGCCGTTGCTGTTGTCGGTGCCTTGTGTGGCGGAGTTGTCGACGGTGACGATTTGGCTGTCGGTGCCTGCAGCTGCTGTGTTGGTGCGGTTGCCTGCTTTGTCAACGATGGTGGCGATCAGGGTGTAGTTGCCGCTGTCGCGGGTCACGCCGGTGTCGCTCCAGCTCCAAGTGCCGTTGCTGGCGGGGGTGACAAAGGTGCTGCCAACCACGGTGCCTGCGGCGTTTTTGAGTTCGAGCTGAACCACGTCACCGTTGGCGGTGAAGCTGCCGACGGTGCCGTTGTAGACCAGGGTTTGGTCGTTGGTGACGAAGTCGCTGGCGCTGGTGCCGCTGTCCAGGCTGATGCCGGTGATGCTGACGGTGGCGTCTTTGTTGGCGTCGGTTTGTGGTGTGGCGCTGCCGTTGCTGTTGTCGGTGTTTTTGCCGCCGTCGGTGTCGATGGTGACGATTTGGCTGTCGGTGCCTGCACCGGTCACGGTGTTCCCTGCTTTGTCCACGATGGTAGCGCTCAGGGTGTAGTTGCCGCTGGCACGCGTGACGCCGGTGTTGTCCCACGACCAAGTGCCGTTGCTCGCGGGTGTGACGAAGGTGCTGCCCACTTCTGTGCCGCTAGCGTCTTTGAGGACGAGTTTGACGGCGTCGCCGTTGGCGGTGAAGTTGCTGACCGTGCCGCTGTAGGTGAGGGTCGGGTCGTTGGTGATGAAATCGATCGTACTGGTGCCGCTGTCGGTGCTGATGGCGTCGATGCTGACGGAGGTGGAGGACGAGGCGTTCGGGTCGGCGCTGTCGCCGCCGTTGCTGTTGCTGTTGTTGCTGCCGCTGGTGTCGATGGTGACCAATTGGCTGTCGGATACGCCTGCGTTGCCCGATTCGTCACGCACTTGCATCTGGATGGTGGCGGTGCTGGTCAAGCTGGTGTCCACTGCGCTGACGTTGGTGCCGCTGACGCTGGTGGTGATGTCGATCCAGGTGGTGCCGTTGTGTTTGGAGTAGAACAACTTTTCGCCGGTGGCCAAGGCGGCGCTGAGCGTGGCCCTGATGGTCAGGCCGTTGTTGTCGCTGGTGATGAAGTCGCTGTTGCTGACGCCGGTGTCGTCGGTGATGCCGGTGATGTCCACCGTGGTGGTGGGGGCAGTGGCATCGGTGCTGTAGACCTGGTCATCGGTGATGGTGCCGGTGTTGCCCGCGGCGTCTTTTGCAGCCAGGCTGGCAGCGACGGTGGTGTCGTTGTCGGCCAGCAGGTCCGCGCCCGTGGTGTTGATGCTGAAGCGGCCGTTGGCGGCGACAGCGCCGGTGAAGGTTTTGCCGTTGATGGTGAGGGTGACGACGTCGCCGGTGGTGAATTCGCCACGCACGGTGCCGGTGATGGCGATGCTGGCTTGGGCACCTTCGACGGTGTTGACAATGTTGTCAGCGGTCACGCTGTCCAGCACGAGGCTGGTTTTGCCGGATGGTGGGTTGAGTGGGTCTTCGGGGTTGACCACGGGCAGTGGACCGGTGGTGTCGAGTTTGGCGCTGTCGGCTGTGCTCGTGGCACTGTTGTTGCCTTCGGGGTCTTGCAATTTGGCGGTGACGCTCAGGGTGGCACCTTCGCTGGGCTTGGCGTAGGTGGTGGTGGCAAATCCGGCGTCGAGGTCGGCTTGCGCGAGGGTGACGGTGTTGGTGGTGGTGCCGTCGCTGAAGAGCACTTTGTCGCCCACGGTGACTTTGGTTTTGTCAAAGTTGGCGCGCACGGCAAAGGTGTTGGCCGTGCCAATTTCACTGGCGTTGACCAAGCCGTCGTTGTTGGCGTCGGTGGTGATGGTGACAGTGGGTGCTGCGCTGCCGTTGGGGGCGATGCTGTCCAGTGTGTAGGCTTGGTTGGCGGTGATGGTGCCAGGGTTGCCCGCTTTGTCATTGGCCACCAAGCTGGCAGCGACGGTGAGGTCACTGTCGGCCAGCAAGTTGGCACCGCTGACGTTGATGCTGAAGGTGCCGTCAGCAGCAACTTGGCCTGTGAAGTCGGTGTTGTTGACGCGCAGGGTGACGGTGTCGCCGGTGGTGAATTCACCGCGCACTTTGCCGGTGATGGCGATGGCGCTTTGGGCGCTCTCGGCAGCGTTGAGGACGTTGTCGGCGGTGACTTTGTCGAGCGTCAGGCTGGCTTTGCCAACTGCGGGGTTACCGGGGTTGGCCGTTTCTTGGGCGGGTCCGGTGGTGTCGAGCTGCGCGCTGTCGACGTTGCTTTCGGAGGCCACGTTGCCCGCCGTGTCCATGACAGTGGCACTGACTTGCAGGGTGGCGCCTTCGGCGGGTTTGTCGAAGGTGGTGGTGCCAAAGCCGTTGCTGATGTCGGTGGCGGTGAGCGTCACCATTTTGACGATGGCACCGTTGGTAAAGACGAGGATGTCGCCGGCAACGACTTTGGTTTTGTCAAAGGTGGCGCGGGCGGTGAAGGTGGTGGCGCTGCCCAGTTCGGCGGCGCTGACGAAGCCGTCGTTGTTGGCGTCGGTGGTGATGCTGACCACGGGCGCAGCTTCGCCGTTGGGAGCACTGGTGTCGAGTTTGGCGCTGTCGTTGGCGCTGCTGGCTGTGCTGTTGCCCAAGCTGTCTTGCAGTTTGGCGTTGACGGTGAGGGTGCCGCCTTCTGCGGGTTTGGCAAAGGTGGTGGTGGCAAAGCCGTTGCCAATGTCGGCCGCGCTCAGGGTGATGGTTTGGGTGTTGCTGCCGTCGCTGAAGACGATTTGGTCACCGGCCATGACTTTGGTATTGTCAAAGCTGCCTTTGACGGTGAAGGTGGTGGCGGTGCCGATCTCGGTGGCGTTGACAAAGCCGTTGTTGTCGTCATCGGTGGTGATGGTGACGGTGGGCGCAACGCCGCCGTTGGGCGCGGCACTTTGGATGTTGGCGCTGTCGCTGGCGTCCGGGGTGGGGCTGGTGTTGCCGGCGCGGTCGGTGATGCTGGCGCTGACGGTGAAGGTGGTGCCGTCGCCAGTGGCGGTGAGGTCGGTGACTTCGACCTTGCCTGCGGTGATGTGCGCGGCTGTGAGGGTGATGCTGCGCGGGTTGTTGCCGCTGGCTTTCAGGGTGATGGTGTCACCGGCTGCGGCTTGCGCGGGCAGTGCGATGGTGGCCTTGAATTGGCTGGTGAGTTCGCTGCCGCTGATGAAGCCGTCGTTGTTGGTGTCGGTGCCCAGGGTGACTTTGAGACCCGTTTTGGTGGCGTCTGTGGGGTCTGCGAAGCTGCTGGTATCCACAATGGCTTTGTCGGTGCCGGCGCTGCTGACGTTGCCTGCACTGTTGGTGCGGGTGGCGCTGATGTTGAGCGTGGCGTCGTTGGCCGGTGCGCTGAAGCTGTCGGTGACAAATCCGGCGTCAAGGTCGGCTTGGACCAAGGTGTGGGTTTTGGTCGTACTGCCGTCGGTGACGGTGATGGTGTCGCCCACAACCGCGCCGCTGGGCAGTGTGGTTTTGATGCTGACGGTGGTGGCACCGCCCAGTTCGGTGCGGTTGATGAAGCCGTCGTTGTTGCTGTCGGTGGTGATTTCGACGGTGGGTGCACCAACGGGTGTGGTGTTGACGGTGGCTGCGTCAGTGGCCAAGTTGCTGGTGTTGCCTGCGGTGTCGGCGACTCGGGCGCTGACTTCGAGTTGGCTGCCGTTGGCGGGCAGTGTGAAGCTGGCGGTCAGGTTGCCTGCAGAGATTTGCGCTGCACTCAGGGTGATGGTTTTGCTGTCGTTGCCGGTGCCGGTGATGACCAAGACGTCGCCTGCTTTGGCGTCGGTGGGCAGGGTGACGGTGACGCTGGCGGTGGTGGCGCCGTTGATCTCGGTGGTGTTGAGGATGCCGTTGTCGTCGGTGTCTGTGGTGATGCGGATGCCAACGCCTTGTTTGGTAGAGGGGCTGACGGGGTCGAGGTTGGACAGGTCAAGTTTGGCGCTGTCGGTGGCTTCGGGGCCGGTGTTGCCCAGCACGCCGTCGGTCAGGCTGGCTTTGACGTTGAAGGTGGCACCGTCGCCAGGGCTGGTGAAGGTGGTGCTGGCTTTGCCCGCGTCCTTCATGGCCTGGGTGAGGGTCACGGTCTTGACGGTGCCAGTGCCGGTGTCGGTGAAGGTGACCGTGTCGCCCACAGCCACTTTGGCGCTGTCGAACTTGGCGCTGACGGTGAGCGTGGTATTGGGCGTGCCGCTGCTGTTGCCGATTTCACCAAAGCTGACCAAGCCGTCGTTGTTGGCGTCGGTGTCGATGGTGAGTGTGGGAGCGTCGCCACCGTTGGGGGCGCTGGTGTTGGCGCTGTAGTCTTTGGTGGCGGTGATGGTGCCGGTGTTGCCTGCAGCGTCGGTGGCGAGCAAGCTGGCGTCGATGACGGTGTCGCTGTCTGCGGCCAGGTCTGCGCCGGGCACGTTGATGCTGAAGGTGCCGCCGGTGACCAAGGTGCCAGTGAAGGTTTTGCTGTTGATGGTGAGCGTGACGGTGTCACCGGCTTTGAATTCGCCACGCGCGGTGCCGGTGATGGCAATAGTGGTGCCACTTTCGGCAGCGCTCAAGATGTTGTCGGCGGTGACGTCGTTCAGCACCAAGCTGGTTTTGCCAGCGGCTGGGCTGGTGGGGTTGGTGCTTTCTTGTGCGGGGCCGGTGGTGTCGAGTGTGGCGCTGTCGGCGGTGCTGCTGGCACTGGTGTTGCCTGCGATGTCGCGCACCACGGCGGTGACGGTCAGGGCGGCGCCTTCGGCTGGTTTGGCGAAGGTGGTGGTGGCAAAACCGGCATCGATGTCGGCTTGCGTGAGGTTGATGGTGTTGGTGGTGGTGCCGTTGCTGAAGACGAGCAGGTCACCGGCGACGACTTTGGTTTTGTCAAAACTGCCTTTGACCGCGAAGTTTTGCGAGCTGCCCAGCTCGTTGCTGCTGACCAGGCCGTCGTTGTTGGCGTCGGTGGTGATTTCCACCGTGGGGGCAGCACCGCCGTTGGGGGTGTTGTCGTCCAAGGTGTAGAGCTTGTTGGCTGTGATGGCACCGGTGTTGCCAGCGGCATCGGTGGCGGTCAGGGTGGCGTCGATGGTTTTGTCGCCGTCGGCTTTGAGGTCTGCACCGCTGACGTTGATGCTGTATTGGCCACTGGCGTTGACGGTGCCGCTGAAGTTGCGGCCGTTGACGGTCAGGGTGACGGTGTCGCCAGCTTTGAATTCGCCACGTGCGGTGCCCGTGATGGCCACGTTGGTGAGGGCCGATTCGGCCAGGTTGACGATGTTGTCGGCGGTGACGTTGTCAATGCTCAGGCTGGCTTTGCCCGCTGGGGGGTTGATGATGCTTTCGGGGCTGACGACGGGGGCCGGGCCGGTGGTGTCCAGGCGAGCGCTGTCGCTGGCGCTGACGGCGCCGTTATTGCCGACTTTGTCTTGCAGTTGGGCGGTGACGGTCAGGGTGCCGCCTTCGGCGGGTTTGCCAAAGGTGATGCTGGCAAAGCCGTTGATGATGTCCGTGGCGCTCAGTGTGACTGTCTCGGTCATGCTGCCGTCGTTGAAAATGACTTTGTCACCGGCCTCGACTTTGGTTTTGTCAAAGCTGGCACGCACGGTGAAGGTGTTGCTTTGGCCGATTTCGCTGCGGCTGACGAGGCCGTCGTTGTTGCTGTCGGTGGTGATGCTGACCGTAGGTGCTGCGCCGTCATTGGGGGCGATGGTGTCGGTCAGGTAAGTTTTGGTGGCCGAGATGGGCGCAAAGTTGCCGGCCGCATCGTGCGCATCCAGGGTGGCTGTAATGGTTTTGTCGCCGTCAGCGAGCAAGTCGGCACCGCGCACATTGATGCTGAAGCGGCCGTTGGTGGCCACTTCACCGGTGAAGGTTTTGCCGTTGATGGTGAGGGTGACCACGTCGCCTGCGGTGAAGTCACCACGCGCTGTGCCTGTGATGGCAACATTGGTCTGTGCGCCTTCAACACCGCTGACGGTGTTGTCGGCGGTGACGTCGTCGAGGATCAGGCTGGTTTTACCTGCTGTAGGCGTCAGGGGTGTGGCGCCTTCTTCGGTGGGCGCGGTGGTGTCGATGGTGACCAGTTGGCTGTCGCTGATACCAGGGTTGCCTGCGGCGTCGCGCACTTGCATGAGGATGGTGGCGGTGCTGGTGAGTTGGTCGTCGCGTGCGCTGACGATGGTGCCGCTCACGCTGGTGGTGATGTCAATCCAGGTTGCGCCGTTGTCACGCGAGTAGAACAGTTTCTCGCCAGTGGCCAGGGCGGCGCTGAGCGTGGCGCTGATGGTCAAGCCATCGTTGTCGTTGGTGATGAAGTCGCTGCCACTGACGCCGGTGTCGTTGGTGATGGCAGTGATGTTGACGGTGGTGGTCGGCGCTGTGGTGTCGACGGTGTAGTCCTGGGTGTCGGTGATGGTGCCCGTGTTACCGGCCAGGTCTGTGGCGGCCAGACTGGCCGTGACGGTTTTGGTGCCTGCATCGCGCAGGTCGGTGCCGGGCACGTTGATGCTGAACGCACCTTGGGCGTTGACGCTGCCGGTGAAGGTTTTGCCGTTGACCGCCAAGGTGACGACGTCGCCTGCGGTGAAGTCGCCACGGGCGGTGCCGGTGATGGCAACGCTGGCTTGTGCGCCTTCGACTGAGTTGACGATGTTGTCGGCAGTGATCGGGGCGAGCGTGACGCTGGCTTTGCCCGCTGCGGCATCGGGCGTGAGCGGGGTGGTGTTTTCTTGTGTGGGCGCGCTCGTGTCGATGGTGACGAGCTGGCTGTCGGTGGCACCGGCATTGCCGGCCGCATCGCGCACTTGCATGCGGATGGTGGTGGTGCTGGTGAGCGTGCTGTCGACATGGCTGACGGCGGTGCCGTTGACGCTGCCGGTGATGTCGGTCCAGGTGCTGCCGTTGTCTTTGGAGTAGAACAACTTCTCACCCGTGGCCAATGCGGTGCTCAGCGTGGCACCGATCGTCAGGCCGTTGTTGTCGCTGGTGGTGAAGTCGCTGTTGCTGGCACCGGTGTCTAGGCTGATGCGGGTGATGTCCACCGTGGTGAACGGACTTGTGGTGTCGGTGGTGTAGACCTGGGTGTCGGTGACGGTGCCGGTGTTGCCTGCTGCGTCTTTGGCGGCCAGGCTGGCGGCCACGGTCTTGTCGCTGTCGGCCAAGAGGTCAGCGCCGGGCACGTTGATGCTGAACGCACCTTGGGCGTTGACGCTGCCGGTGAAGGTTTTGCCGTTGACGGTGAGTGTGACGACGTCACCTGCTGTGAACTCACCACGGGCGGTGCCGGTGATGGCGACGTTGGCTTGCGCAGATTCGGTGGCGTTGACGATGTTGTCGGCGGTTACCGGATCGAGCGTGATGCTGGCTTTGCCCGCTGCAGCGCTGGGGTTGAGCGGGTCGG
Organism: Limnohabitans sp. 63ED37-2; assembly: GCF_001412535.1. Classification (GTDB taxonomy): domain Bacteria; phylum Pseudomonadota; class Gammaproteobacteria; order Burkholderiales; family Burkholderiaceae_C; genus Limnohabitans_A. The sequence goes on from NZ_CP011774.1 coordinate 2,323,105, forward strand.
TGGTTTCCTGGCTGGGCGCTGTGGTGTCAACGGTGACCAGCTGCGTATCTTGGCCTGCCGCAGCGGTGTTGGTGCGGTTGCCTGCAGCGTCCACCACCGTGGCAGTCAGGGTGTAGTTGCCGCTGGCGCGGGTGACGCCGGTGTTGTCCCATGTCCAGCTGCCGTTGGCAGCGGGTGTCACAAAAGTGCGGCCCACTTCGATCCCTGAGGCGTCGGTCAAGACCAACTGCACGGCTGCGCCGTTGGCTGTGAAGCCTGACACGGTGCCCGAGTAGCTCAGTGTCTGGTCGCTGGTGATGAAGTCGGACGTGCTGGTGCCTGTGTCTGTGCTGATGGCGGTGATGCTGACGGTGGCCGCGGTGTTGGGGTCGGTGCTGGTGCTGCCGTTGCTGTTGCTGTTGTTGCTGCCGCTGGCATCGATGGTGACGAGCTGGCTGTCTGTGGGCCCTGCGTTGCCGGCCGCGTCGCGCACTTGCATGCGGATGGTGGCAGTGCTGGTGAGTTGACTGTCCACGGCGCTGACAGCCGTGCCGTTCACGCTGGCGGTGATGTCGATCCAAGTTGCGCCGTTGTCACGCGAGTAGAAGAGTTTTTCTCCGGTGGCCAGCGGTGCGCTCAAAGTGGCGCTGACGGTCAGGCCGTTGTTGTCGCTGGTGATGAAGTCGGTGCTGCTGACGCCGGTGTCGTTGGTGATGCCCGTGATGTCCACCCTGGTGGACGGCGCTGTGGTGTCAATGGTGAAGGTTTGTGCGGTCGACGCGGGGCCGGTGTTGCCTGCCGGGTCGGTGGCGGTGCTGGTGATGCTGTGGGGACCTGCGGCCAGGGCTTGAGTGGGCGTGAAGCTCCAGGTGCCATCGGGGCGCACGGTGGTGGTGCCCAGCACGGTCTCGCCATCGCGGATGGTGACCACCGAGCCCGCTTCTGCGCTGCCGCTGATGGTGGGCGTGGTGTCGTCGGTGGTGCCGCCATTGGGCACGCTGCCTTGCACGGTGCCCACATCGTCGTTCACGCTCAGACCCGAGGGGACTGACGGTGCGCTGGCGTCAATGGTCAATTTGAAGTTGGCTGTGCCGCTGGTGCCTGCGGCGTTGGTGGCGGATGCGCTGAAGTTGCGCTCGCCCGAGCTTTGCACGGGTGTCGTGAAGCTCCAGTTGCCGTTGGCGTCTGCGGTGGTGGTGCCCAGCACCGTGGTGCCCTCACGCAGCGTGACCACCGCGTTGGCCGTGGCTTTGCCCACCAAGGTGGGGGTGGTGTCGTTGGTGACGCCGTTGTCTGCCACATCGCCGGTGTTGGCCGCCACGTTGTCCACCGCTTTGGTGATGCTGACGATGACGGCGCTGGCGTCAACAGTAAAGCTCAGCGGGTCGCTGGTGCTGCTGTTGCCCGCTGGGTCTGTGACGGTTTGGGTGATGTTGTGCGGGCCGTTGCTCAAGGGCTCGGTGGGCGTGATGCTCCATGTGCCGTCGGGTCGGGCTGTGGTGGTGCCCAGCACGGTTTCGCCGTCGCGGATGACAACCACGGCACCGGGCTCGGTGGTGCCGGAGAACGTGGGGGTGGTGTCGTCTGTGGTGCTGCCACCGGCAATGGCGCCAGTGGTGGGGCCTACGTTGTCCGTGGCGGCAAAGCTAGGCTTGGCTGGGGCTGCGGTGTCCAGCGTGTAGGGGTAGGCGCCAGTGGGGGCGCTGGTGTTGCCAGCGGCATCCGTGGTGGTCGCGCTCAGGCTGATGGCGGGGCCTGTCAGGGCCGAGGTGGTGACGCTCCATTGGCCGTTCGTGCCAACGGTGGCGGTGCCCACGGGGGTGGTGCCATTGAAGACGGTGACCACGGTGCCGGGTGTGCCGGTGCCGTTGACGGTGGGGGTGTTGTCGTCGCTGGTCGTGCCCTTGGCGATGTTGCCTGTGACGCTGCCAACGTTGTCAGTGACGCTGGTGATGGCGGGGGCTGCTGGAGCGGTGGGGCTGGCATCTGCGGCAACAGTGAAGTTGCGTGCAGGAGATGCAGGGCCTTCGTTGCCTGCGGCATCGACCGCTTTGGCGGTGAGGCTGTGTGCGCCGTTGGCCAGGGCGGTGACGGGGGTGAAGCTCCAGGCGCCGTTGGCGTCGGCAGTGGCCGTACCGATTTGGGTGGTGACGCCGTTGATGGTATCAAAGATTCTGACGGTGCTGCCGGCTTCGGCGGTGCCACTCAATGTGGGTGTGGTGTCGTCGGTGCTGGTGTTGTTGGCAATGCTACCCGTGGCAGCGCCGACGTTGTCGGTCAGGTCGCCAATGCCAGGAGCTGTCGGAGCGATGGTGTCGATGTCAACGTTAAAAGGTGCGCTGGTGCCGCCCGATGGGGTGGTGGCCGTGAAGCTGTGTGGGCCTTCGCTCAGGGCTGGCGAGGGTGTGAAGGACCAGCTACCGTCAGGGTTGACGGTGGTGGTGCCCAAGATGGTGTTGCCGTCGCGGATGGTGACTTGTTCACCCGGTGTGCCTCGGCCATTGAGGGTGGGAGTGTTGTCGTTGGTTTTGCCACCATTGTTCAGGCTCTCAACCGCATTGTTGGAATTGCCAGCATTGTCGGTCACGCTGCCAATGCTGGTGGCGGTGGCTGGAGTGGCGCTGAATGTCCAGGTGTTGTTGGCGTCGGCGCCGTCGGCATTGACGTTGCCTGCCGCATCGCTGAAGCGGGCACTAGCAACCGCCACAGACGTGGTGCTGCCTGTGGTTTTGGTGAAGGTGGCAGTGTAGCGGGTAAAGCCAGTGGTGGCGTTGCCGGTGCCTGGCACGCCTTGTAGAGTGCTCAAGGTGCCGCCGCTCAGGGTGATGTCGGCATTCGTGAGGTCGGTGCTGGGCTCCGACAGATCAAAGAATACGGTGGCCGTATCGCCGGCATTGAGCAAGCGCGTTTGGTCTGCACTGACTTGAATGGTGGGCGCAGTGGTATCGATGACCAAGGTGTAGGGGTTGCTGGTGTTGGTGACACCGTTGGCCACAAATGAAGCCACGAGGCTGCGGCTGCCTTGTGTCAATGTAGGTGTGGTGAAGGACCAGTTGCCATTGGCATCTGCCGTGGCCGTGCCCAGTACAGTGTTGCCGTCGCGGATGGTGACGGGCGTGCCGGGCGGTGCCTTGCCATTGAGGGTGGGTGTGGTGTCGTTGGTGCTGGCGCCGTTGGTCAGGTTCTGCAACGCGTTGTTCGGATTGCCAACGTTGTCGGTGGCGTTGTCGATGCTGACCAAGGTGTTGGCGTTGTTGATGGCCAAAGAGACAGCGTTATTGATCTCGGCGCCATCTTTGTTGAGGTTGCCCGCCGCGTCGCTGAATCGATCACTGGAGACCACGATGGCGGCGCTGGTGACGCCCGCATTGGGTGTGAAGGTGGCGGTGTATTGGGTAAATCCGGTGCTGGCGTTGCCGGTGCCGGGCACGCCTTGCAAGTTGGTGATGGCGCCGCTGGGCGAGGTGATGTCGCTGGCCTGGAAGTCGGCGCTGGGCTCACTCAGGGTGAAGCTGAGTGTGGCGGTCTCGCCATTGGCCAAGATGGTTTTGTCTACGCTCACAGCAATGGTGGGGGCGTTGGTGTCCACCGTGAAGGCAAAGGGCCCGGCATTGGTGGTTGCACCGTTGACGGTGGTGCTAGCGCTCAGGCTGCGCGCGCCCTCAGGCAAGGCTGAGGGCGTGAAGCTCCACACGCCTTGGGCGTTGGCGGTGGTCGTGCCCAGCACAGTGGCTCCGTCGCGCAGTGTGACCACGCTGCCGGCCGGGGCCGTGCCGTTGACGGTGGGGGTGCTGTCGTTGGTCAGGCCGCCTGCGGCGATGTTGATGGCCGCCCCTTCTGGGGTGTTGGCCGCGTTGTCGGTGACGCTGGTGATAGCCAGTGCGTTGTTGGTGGCAGAGCCGGTGCCCACGTTGAAGGACACGGTGTTGTTGGCTTCAGCGCCGTCTTTGTTGAGGTTGCCCGCTGCGTCGCGAAACTTGTCGCTGTCCACAAAGACCATGGCACTGGTGATACCCGCATTGGGGGTGAACGTGGCGGTGTAGCTGGTGCCGCTGCCTTGCAAATTGCTGAGCGTGCCCCCCACGGCGGTGATGTCGCCCAGAACAAAGTCTGCGCTGGCTTCGGACAGTGTGAACGTGACGGTGACGCTCTCACCTGTGGCCAAACTTGTTTTGGGCACGCTCACGGCGACGGTGGGCGTCACGGTGTCTATAACGATGGCAAATGCAGCGCTGGTTGCGGGGCTGCCCGCCACCTCGGCGGTGGCGGTGAAGCTGTGGTTACCTTCGGCCAGTGTTGCGGGCGTAAAGCTCCACACGCCATTGGCGTCTGCCGTGGTCGTGCCGAGCACGGCCTCGCCGTCACGGATGGTCACCACGCTACCTGCCGGGGCGAGGCCGGTGAGTGTGGGCGTGTTGTCATTGGTCAAGCCGCCAGCGCTGAGATTGACGCTGGCGTTGTCCGTGTTGCCCACGTTGTCGGCGACGGCGGTGATGGTCACATCCTCAGAGGCAGTTGTACCGCCAGCACCGCCCGCTACTGCTGCCGCCGCCGCGCCCGCGCCCAAAAGGCCCAGGCCCGCCAACAAGGGGTTGAAGGCCAAGACCGCAAGCGCAGCGCCCGAACCCACCACTTCTGCACCACCCAGCGCCACACTCACCGCTTGGCCACCATCGGCCAGCTGAGGGATCAGGCCTTTGGCGTCCGGGTCCTCTGGGATGTACTCGTAGAAGTTGCCATTTTCGGCTTGTCCCACCACGCCGTTGTAGCCCTCGGGCATGACGTCGTAGTAGTCCTCGATGATCACATCGGCTTCGGTGCTGCCCTCAAACAGGATGTGCAGGTTTTTGCCCACGCGTTTGACTTTGACGTAGTCCGGGCCCACAGCCTTGGCTTTTTCAAGATCCAGCAGTTGGTACTTGGCACCGGCCTTGGCTTTCAGGCGCACCGGCTGCCCACGACCGCCCTGCCCCTGCGTGACGTCCACGCTCTGGTTGTTGTCTGCGTTGCCGGTATTGACGACTATTTTGAACTTCTTGGACATGGTGCTTCTCTTTAAACGGGTGATCGAGTGCGAATGGGGCGGATCGCGCTTTGGATGAGTGGGAGGTTTCGGTTCTGGTGAAACGGAGGAAAATTCAGCGGGCTAATTCGGGGGGCAAAGAACCTTCACAGCCTGCAAATGCGTACCCGCTGACCTGGCTTGTGGGCTCAGGACACGGCAAATACGAAACAAAAGACGCCGAAGTTTTCAATACCTTGGTATTGTTTTTGATGCTTTTATGAGCGATTAAATTTGCACAAAAGCATACTTCTTGGATGTGATTCGCAAAAATTGAGGCCATAAGTTGATACTTTGAGAGGTATAGCGATGTTAAAGAGGCACACACTCAAAGTAAATTGGCCAATTGGAGTACCCGCGTGTTTTTGTCGTATTAAATTGTAAAAAATTGCTAATTTAATAGTTATTTATAGGGAAGGATGTGGTCTGGCTTGATCGTTATCGGGCCAATTAAGCGGCAAGAAGCCCATCTAAGTGATTGATTTGATAGGATAAATTGTATGAATTGGAGAACTAAAAGGGTCTCCGGCTACCCAAATGGGCCATCCTTGAATGCCTTGTAACTTTCAAAAAAAAGTCTTTGGGTGTGTCTGGCAAATCAACAAAATTGGGGCGTGATTTCACAAAAAAGCGCTGTTTGGGCTCTTTTTGCCAACGACGGGGGCCAAGGGATGCACGCCCATCTCTTCGTGAAAGCAACCGAGATGCTGCCGCCCTGTCAGGGCGATCTCAGAGATCCTTGATCAGGCCCGCTGCCGCAGGGTGCGGCTGAGCAAGATGACCGGGATCAGGCCGACCAACACCAAGGCCAGCGAGGGCAAGGCCGCTTCGCCCAGGCGCTCGTCACGCGCCAACTGGTAAGTCACCACAGCCAATGTGTCGCTGTTGAAGGGGCGCAGCACCATGGTGGCGGGCAGCTCCTTCATCACGTCCACAAACACCAGCAAGGCGGCGGCGATGGTGGTGCGTTGCAACAAGGGGGCATGCACGCGGCGCATCAGGCCCCAGCCCGTCACACCCAGCATGCGGGCCGAATCGTCGAGGCTGGCTGGGATGCGGGCATATCCGCTTTGCACCGACTGCAGCGCCACCGCACAAAAGCGCACCAAGTAAGCCCACACCAACCCCAAAGACGTGGCGGTGATCCACGCCCCCGCCGAAGAAGCGGGCCAGGTTTGCTGAATCCAGCCCACCGGCAAGAGCAAACCCACCACCACCACCGCACCGGGAATGGCATAACCCAAGCCCACCAACTGAATGGCCCCTTGGCTGATGCGGTCGGCACGGGTGCGCACGCTGAAAGCCAGCGCCAGCGCCACGCCCACGGCCAGCACCGCCGTGATGGCGCCTAAGCGCAGGCTGGTCCAGGCCCATTGGCCAAAGCGCTCCCAGGGCATCTCGGTCGTTTCGCCCATGAAAGCCCTGAGCATGATGAGCACCGGCAGCACAAAGCCCAGCAGCACGGGCAAGCTGCACACCGCCCAGGCCAGCACGCGGCGCATGCCGTGCAACTGCACCGGCTGCGCCTCGGCAGAGCCCTGGCGCGAACCACGCCCCTGGTTGAAGCGCATGCGCTTTTGGGCGCGTTGCTCCAGCTGCAGCAAGACCACCACCACGGCCAAGAGCACCGTGGCCAGCTGGGCCGCAGCGATGCGGTTGTCCATGGACAGCCAGGCTTTGTAGATGCCCGCCGTGAAAGTCTGGATGCCGAAGTAACTGGACACCCCAAAGTCGGCCAGGGTTTCCATGAGCGCCAAAGCCACACCTGCAGCCACAGCTGGGCGGGCCAGCGGCAAGGCAATTTCGCGGATGCGGCGGGACAGGGGGGCACCCAACAGGCGGGCCGCTTCCATCAAGCCCGAAGCCCGCTCCACCAAAGCGGTGCGGGCCAGCAAATAAACATAGGGGTAAAGAGACAAGGTGAACACGAGCGCCGCGCCCCAGACGCTGCGCACATCGGGCCACAAACGCCCTTGCAGGCCTAAAGCCTCGCGCAAAGCCACCTGCAGCGGCCCGCTGAACTGCAAAAAGTCGGTGTAGGCGTAGGCCACCACATAGGCCGGCATGGCCAGTGGCAAAAGCAGCAACCACTCGAACACGCCGCGCCCCGGAAAATCGAACAAGGTCACGAGCGCCGCTGTGGCCAAGCCCAGCACCGTGACGCCCACGGCCACCATCAGGCACAGGCCCAACGTGGTCAGCGCGTAATCAGGCAGCACGGTGGCCGCCATCTCACGCAAGATGCTGGCGCTCTCGCCGCTCCACTGCAGCCACGAGCCGAGCACGGCCAACACGGGCAAAGCCAAAGCCAGCGCCAGCAAGGCAAACAACAAGGAGGGGAGGCCCGATAAACGGCGGGCCAAAGTGGTCAGCATAGACTTCGATTGTAGGAGCGCCAAACAACCTGCCTACAATCCAGAGCATGTTTCTAGAACTGCGCCAACTCGACATCCAATACCCCGGCAGCACCACGCCCGCCGTGCAGCGGGTGAACCTGGGCCTGCGCTCGGGCGACATTGGCGTGCTGATCGGCCCGTCGGGTTGCGGCAAGACCACTTTGCTCAGGGCGGTGGCGGGGTTGGAGCCGGTGTCGGGCGGGCAGATTTTGCTGTCCAACCGGGTGGTCAGCGAAAAAGGCCACACCGAACCGGCCGAGCGCCGCCGCATTGGCATGGTGTTCCAGGACTATGCGCTGTTTCCGCACATGGACGTGGGCCGCAACGTGGGCTTTGGGCTGGAACACTTGCCCAAAGCTGAACGCCTGGCCCGCGTGGCTGAAGTGCTGGAGCTGGTGGGGCTGGCCGGTTCGGACCAACGCTTCCCGCATGAACTCTCGGGTGGCCAACAGCAACGAGTCGCTCTGGCGCGTGCGCTGGCCCCAAAACCCGACTTGCTGCTGCTGGACGAGCCTTTTTCCAATCTGGACATCGACCTGCGCGAGCGCCTAGCGCATGAGGTGCGCAACATCCTCAAGGCCGCCAAGGCCACGGCGCTGCTGGTCACCCACGACCAGCTCGAAGCCTTTGCGATTGGCGACGTGATCGGGGTGATGAACGAAGGCCAGTTGCACCAGTGGGACGATGCCTACAGCCTCTACCACCGCCCAGCCACCCGCTTTGTGGCCGACTTCATTGGCCACGGTGTCTTCACGCCCGCCACGCTGCGCGAGGTGGATGGGCACATTCTGGTCAGCACCCCGGTGGGCGAGCTGCGTGATGTGGCCGAATGCCCCCTGCCCTGTGACTTTGAAGGCGGTCAATGCGATGTGCTGCTGCGGGCCGATGACATCGTGCACGACGACGATGCCCCGGTGAAGGCACAGATCATCCGCAAAGCTTTTCGGGGCTCGGAGTTTTTGTACACCTTGCGCCTGGCCAGTGGTGATTTGCTGATGGCCCATGTGCCCAGCCACCACGACCACAAGCTGGGCGAATGGATCGGCATTCGCGCCGAGGTGGACCATGTGGTCACCTTCAACCGCACCTGCCCGGTGAGTGACCGCGAGCTGTGCCAGATGCCCTGTGCCAAGGCCGAGGCCTGTGAGCACACGGACCCGAAGTATCAAAGCATCAAATACACATAAAATATCAATACTGACAAAGGCTTTTGAACCCAAAGCCGTCGTCAGGTCACAGCCCTCAGCGCCTGTCCCCTTAGGGCCATCCTCAGTCAGGCTTGACCGCCTTTCCCCCTCATTGGCACTCAAGCAGTGCTCACAGTGCGGCTTGGTGCATGATTTTTTTGAGCCCTTTGCCAGTTGCAAAGCGCTAAAAATAACAAATAAAGAATCCTTTCAAGCTCTTCTCTGAAAAAAATATCTTTACTAATATTCAGTAAAAATGTAAATTACACCAAAAATACGAACATAAATTGGTGAACCAATGATTTCAAACACTTATTCAGGCGAAGAAAGCGCTTCAACACACGAGGTCGGCGCAAGGGGTGGTTTTTTCAACTTCAGGCAAGTGGTGTTGAACCCGACACCCCATTCGGTCCAGAACCCAGCCGCCCGCAACTTGGCGCCTTGGGAGCAGCGTGACCAGCCTGAGGCTGACACGGCCAAGGCACAGGTCATGCCACTGAGCGATCAGCCCGCATGGCTGAAGAAGCGTCACCTGCTGTTTTTTTTGTTGGCCTTGGTCCTCATGCATTTGTCCCATCTTATGGCCAAAAACGACGACCTGCGCGGCAACTGGACACCACCGATTGAACCTCCGGGTTCGGTGATCGTGACCTCATTGAGCGAGACCTCCAGCGGCCAGCTGCAGGTGCGAAGCGCAGCGCAGGCCCCCGCTCCTCAAGCGACCCCGGCCGCAGTGGTTGCTGCGGTCGCAGCCCCTGCACAGCCGACCGCACCCGTTCAGGCCAGCGGCACGGAGCAAGAGCTGCGTCAGGCCCTTCAGCAATGGAGCCAAGCCTGGAGCGGACAGGCTATGACCCCGTATTTGGGGATGTATGCCAGCGACTTTGAGCCCCCCAAGGGCTTGAGCCGATCTGCATGGGAACAGCAGCGAACGCAGCGCATCACCAGCAAAAAAAGCATTCGGCACGACATGCAAAACATGACGCTGCGGATCGACGCCAACCAAGCGACGGTGCACTTTACCCAGATTTATCAGGACGAGCGTCTGCAGTCGAGCGACCAAAAGACCATGGTCTGGGTCTGGCGAAATGGCCAGTGGCAAATCACACGGGAATTCACGGCCTGAGGAGAAACGTCAAGCGCCGAACTGCGGCCCTTGAATCAACCGCTCAAGCCGCATCGCGCAAGGCCAAGATGTCCTGGCGCAAGTCCTGCGCCCAGGCACGGCGATCACGACCGTTGGCCATTTGGGGCTCGCCAAAGTGAACCACCGCCTCAATGCGGCGTGCTTTCAGGGTCCGCCACATGGAGCCGATCAGCGTGTCGTCACCGATGTAACAAGGTGCCAAGCTCAGCTCACCGGTTTGGGCATCGATGAATTTGAGCGACATGGGCTGCACCGGTGCTTCGGCCTGGATGGCCGCCTGGATCAGGTTGGCGTGAAAGGGCAGCAACTCGCGTCCATCGCTGGTGGTGCCTTCCGGAAACACCGCCACCACATCCCCATTGCGCATGGCACTGGCCATATCCAGGACCATGCGCAGCGCGTCTTTGCGGCTGGTGCGCTCGATGTACAGCGTGCCCGCACCCGTGGCCAGCATGCCCACCAGTGGCCACTCGCGGATATCGGATTTGGAGACAAAGCGGCAGTGCCGCGCGGCGTGGATGACCAAGATGTCGAGCCACGAGATGTGGTTGGCCACCATGAGCGCGGGGCCACTGGCAACGGGCTGACCGATCACGCGCAGGTGAATGCCCCACAAAGCCAAAAACTGCAGCGCCCAGGCTTGCACGCGCATTTCGCGCTGCTCGGGTGTCAACTGTGGAAAGCGCACATAAATGGTCCACATGCCCACGAGCACATGCCACAGGCCGCGCAGGAATTTCCAGATGGCGCTCAGGACCGTCATGCGCTGCGTGCCTCAGCTCAAGCGGCTTCGAAAGCCACTTGCCCGCCCACCACCGTGGCCAGCACGCGGCCGGGCAGCTCGTAACCCGAAAACGGGGTGCTCTTGCCTTGGCTGCGCAGCGAAGCATCACCCACCAGCCAGTGGCCTTCTGTAGAAAGCACACACACATCGGCCACGCCGCCCACGGCCAAATGGCCCACCGAGTCCTGCAAACCACCGAGCGTCGAACCCAGCACACGGGCCGGATCGGCCGTGATGCGTGAGAGCACCTGGGCCACAGGCAGTCCAGCATCCGCACCCCACTTGAGCGCCAAGCTCCACAGCAGCTCCATGCCCGTCGCACCGGGCTCGGCTTCGGCAAAGGGCAAGGCCTTGGCATCAGCATCCACCGGGGTGTGGTCGGAAACCAGCACGTCCAGCGTGCCGTCGGCAAGACCGGCACGCAGCGCGTCGCGGTCGCGCTGCTGGCGCAGCACGGGCGTGAGGCGGGCGCGGCTGTCAAAGTAGCCCATGTCGGCATCGGTCAGGTGCAGCGAGTTGATGCTCACATCGGCCGTGACTGGCAAACCCTCGGCCTTGGCCTTGCGGATCAAATCGACCCCTTGGGCGCTGCTGATGCGGCACAGGTGCACGCGGGCTTGGGTGCTGCGCACCAGCTCAAAAATCGTGTGCAGGGCAATGGTTTCGGCGGCCACCGACACGCCCGACAAACCCATGCGCGTGGCCAAAGCCCCACTGGCGGCCACGCCCTTACCCAAATGCAGATCTTGTGGGCGCAGCCAGACGGCGTAGCCAAAGGTGCTGGCGTATTGCAAGGCGCGTTGCAGCACTTGGGTGCTTTGAATCGGCACCTCGGCCTGAGAAAAACCCACACAACCAGCGGCGGTGAGCTGGCCCATTTCGGTCAGCACATCGCCCTTGAGGCCCACCGTGAGTGCGCCCAAAGGCAAGACGCGGGCTTGGTGCAGTTTCTCGGCGCGGTAACGCAGCATCTCGACCAGACCCGGCTCGTCGAGCACCGGCTCGGTGTCGGGTGGGCAGACCAAGCTGGTCACACCACCGGCCACGGCCGCGGCCATTTCGCTCTCGAGCATGCCCGCGTGTTCCTGACCGGGCTCGCGCAAACGCGCCGCCAGATCCACCAGGCCCGGGGCCACGATGCAACCCTGGGCGTCGATCACGCGGTTGGGTATGAAGTCGGCAGGGGCTTGCCCCATGGCCACAATGCGGCCAGCGGCAATCGCCACGTCGCCTGTTTGGTCAAAGCCGCTGGCCGGGTCGATCACGCGGCCGTTTTGAATGAGGAGTTTCATCGTGTGTTTCCTAATCGGCTCTTGATTACGCGACGTTGCCCGCCACGATGCTCATCACCGCCATGCGCACGGCGATGCCAAAGGTCACCTGCGGCAAGATCACGCTTTGCTGGCCGTCGACCACGGCCGAGTCGATCTCGACCCCGCGGTTGATCGGGCCGGGGTGCATGACGATGGCGTCGGGCTTGGCCAGTTGCAGTTTTTCAGGGGTGAGGCCAAAGCTCTCGAAGTACTCTTGGCTGGAGGGCAGCAGCGCGCCGCTCATGCGCTCGTTTTGCAGACGCAGCATGATGACCACGTCGCAGCCTTGGATGCCCTCTTCGAGGTTGTTGAAGACGCGCACGCCCATCTGGGCCATGTCGGCGGGCACCAGCGTTTTGGGGCCGACCACACGCACCTCGGCGCAGCCCAGGGTGGTGAGCGCATGGATGTCTGAGCGCGCCACACGCGAGTGCAGCACATCGCCCACGATGGCCACGGTGAGGTTGGCAAAGTCTTTTTTGTAGTGCCGGATGGTGAACATGTCCAGCAGCGCCTGGGTGGGGTGGGCGTGGCGCCCGTCACCGGCATTGACCACATGCACATGGGGCGCCACATGCTGTGCGATCAGGTAAGGTGCGCCCGACTCGCTGTGGCGCACCACAAAAATGTCGGCGGCCATGGCGCTCAGGTTGGCGATGGTGTCGAGCAGCGACTCGCCCTTGCTGGCTGAAGAGCGTGCGATATCGAGCGTGTACACGTCGGCCGACAGGCGGGTGGCCGCGATGTCGAAGGTGGTGCGGGTGCGGGTGCTGTTCTCAAAGAACAGGTTGAAGACGCTCTTGCCGCGCAAGAGGGGCACCTTTTTCACTTCGCGGTCGCTCACGCTGACAAAGCCCTGAGCGGTATCGAGGATGTGCGTCAGGATGTCCTTGGACAGGCCTTCGGTGGAGAGCAGGTGGATCAGCTCGCCGTTCTTGTTGAGTTGGGGGTTGTTGCGTTTGTAGAGCATGTTGTTTTCACCTCGTAGCTTGTGGCTGCGCTTTCAAGAAAGCGGGGCTTTGATCTCCACTTCAAAACTGAAACGGCCCTCTGCATCGCGGGCCAGCGCCAGCGATTGCGACTCGGGCAGGGCCACACGAGCGGCGGCGTAGTCGGCTTGCACCGGCAGCTGTCGCCCGCCCCGGTCCACCAACACGGCCAGCTGCACGCGGGCGGGGCGGCCGTAGTCAAAAATTTCGTTGAGCACGGCACGAATCGTCCGTCCGGTGTAGAGCACGTCGTCCAGGATCAGGATCTCGGCACCGTCCACTTCAAACGGCAAACTGGTTTGGCCACCGGCCGACAAACCGCGCTGGGCAAAATCGTCGCGGTGCATGACCGAAGACACTTGGCCCGACTCGCCCGCCAGCCCCAGGTCGCGCTGCAGGCGCTCGGCCAGCCAGGCGCCGCCCGAGGTGATGCCCACCAGGCGGGTGTTGGCCGTGCACAGGCTGCGCACACCGCGCAGCAACTCCAGGTACAGGGCCTCGGCATTGAGGGCGAGTGCACTCATGGCAAGCTCCTTAAAAATTGGTCAAGAATGATCGCGGCAGCAGCAGCATCGGCGTCTTTGGCCCCATAAGAATGGGCCTCGGTGGTGGAGTAGCGCTCATCGACCTCGTAGACGGCGAGGCCAAAGCGGCCGCGCAGCTGGCGGCCGAACTTGCGGGCACGCACGGTGTTCACGTGTTCGCCGCCATCGGGGTGGGTGGGCACGCCGATCACCAGCGCGTCGGGCTGCCACTCCTTGATGCGTTTGGCAATGTGCTCAAATCGGGCGTCACCCTCGGCGGCGATGGTGCCTTGTGGCGTGGCCGACTTCATCAGGCGGTTGCCTACGGCCACACCCGTGCGCTTGAGGCCATAGTCAAAGGCCAGAAAACTCTGGTGGTTGGCGGGGACGGTGTTTTCGGGTGCGCTGCTCATGCGTGCCCCGCGTCGGGCGAGAGCATCCAACTTTTTAAGCCCAAGAGGTCCAGGGCGCGGTCGTAGCGATCGGCCATGGGCACCTCAAAAATCACATTCGCCGAGGCGGGCACGGTGAGCCAGGTGTTTTCACCCAACTCGGATTCGAGCTGCCCCTCCCCCCAAGAGGAGTAGCCAAGGGTGACCAGCACCCGACGGGGCCCGACACCAGAAGAAAGCGCTTCGAGCACATCCCGCGAGGTGGTCATCTCCAAGCCGCCCGGTATGGTGAGGGTGGAGGCGTAAACCGGGCCGTCTTGCGCGGGTTTGTCCAGAAGCAAGGGCTCGTGCAACACAAAGCCGCGCTCGGTCTGAACCGGGCCGCCATGGCCCACAGGGCTTTCCATCAAATCTTCGCGGCGCAGGGGCAACTCCACCTTGTCAAACAGGTGGCGCATGCTGATGTCAGCGGGCTTGTTGATGATCAATCCCATGGCCCCGCGGGCGCTGTGCTCGCACATGTAGATCACGCTGCGGGCAAATGTCTCGTCCTCCAACCCGGGCATGGCGATCAGGAAATGATGCTTGAGGTCAATGGAGGCAGAATCGGCTGTCATGCACCGATTTTAGCGGCCCCGTTTCTGTGGACGGGATCCACAGGTGCATTGTTTGACTCCAACCGGCATACCTCGATGGAAACCCCTTTTTCTTGCGGCCTGGTCTGGCTGCGGCGCGATCTGCGCGTGAGTGACCATGCGGCCCTGCACCAGGCCCTGAAGCACTGCCAGCGTGTGCATGTGGCGTTTGTGTTCGACACCGAAATCCTGGACGCTCTGCCCCGTGCCGATCGCCGGGTCGAGTTCATCCGCGAGTCGCTGGTCGAGGTGGATGCCCGCTTGCGCGAGTTAGCAGGCCACCCCCAGGCTGGCCTGATCGTTCGCCACGGCGTGGCCAAGGACAAAATCGTCAAACTGGCCCAGCACCTGCAGGCCCAGGTGGTGTTTGCCAACCACGACGACGAGCCCCTGGCGCTGGCCCGCGACATCCAGGTGCGCGGCCACTTGGCCGACCATGGCATCGTGCTGCACACCTACAAGGACCATGTGGTGTTTGAGCGCAACGAGGTGCTGACGCAGATGGCCAAGCCCTTCAGCGTGTTCACGCCCTACAAAAATGCCTGGTTGAAGAAAGTCACACCCGAAGACCTGCGGGCTTTCGAAGTGGCACCTCTGGCCACTCGCCTGGCCCCGCGCCCCGACGATCTGGCGCAGCCAGTGCCCAGCCTGGCCGACATGGGCTTTGAGACCACCAACCTGCAAGCCCTGAAAATCCCCACGGGCGAGTCGGGCGCTCAGGCTCTGCTGCAAGACTTTTTGACCCGCATTGACCAGTACGAAGACACACGCAACTTCCCCGCTGTCAAAGGCCCAAGCTATTTGAGTGTGCATTTGCGCTTTGGCACGGTGTCGATTCGCCAGCTGGCCCGCGAGGCGCACCCCCGCATGTTGGCGGGCAGCGTGGGGGCCAGCGTGTGGCTGTCAGAGCTGATTTGGCGCGACTTTTATGTGCAGGTGCTGCACAACTTTGCCCATGTGGGCCGAGGCCAAAGCTTCAAACCCGAATACGACGCGATTGAATGGGAGCACGGCCCACACGCCCACAAACTGTTCAACGCCTGGTGCGAAGCCCGCACCGGTTACCCGCTGGTGGACGCGGCCATGCGCCAAATCAACCAGACGGGCTACATGCACAACCGCCTGCGCATGGTGGTGGCGAGCTTTTTGGTGAAAGATTTGGGCATCGACTGGCGCTGGGGCGAGAAGTACTTCGCCACCCACCTGAACGACTTCGATTTATCGGCCAACAACGGTGGCTGGCAGTGGGCCAGCTCGAGCGGGTGTGATGCGCAGCCCTACTTCCGCATCTTCAACCCGATCAGCCAAAGCGAAAAGTTCGACCCCGAGGGCAAATTCATCCGCCGCTATGTGCCGGAACTGGCCGATTTGCCAACGGCCGCATTGCACGCGCCGTGGCTGGCCAAACCCATGGAGTTGCAAGCGGCGGGGGTGGTGATCGGCAAGACCTACCCTGCCCCCATCGTGGACCACGCCGAAGCCCGAGAAATAACTTTGGCGCGGTACGCCGTGGTCAAGAAAAAAACAGACTGATCAGATGGCGACCATCTCGAAGTCTTCCTTGCGGGCTGCGCATTCGGGGCAAGTCCAGTTCATGGGCACGTCTTCCCATTTGGTGCCGGGAGCGATGCCGTGCTCAGGGTCACCCTCGGCTTCGTCGTAAATCCAGCCGCAAATCAAGCACATCCAAGTTTTGTGTTCCATCACAGTGTCGCAATCAGAGAGTCGAATAGAATGATTTGATTGTATCGGCCCATTCCATCCGTGCCCTGACCGGCATGTCTTGGCCCTGACATTTGACCTTCAATGACCGATCCCAAGTCCGCCATCACCGACATCGACCCACGCCCGGATGACGAAGAGTCGGCCTCTTTGGCCTGTGTGCTGTCGTTCAATGCCAATGACCCCAGCGGTGCCGGCGGCCTGAGCAGTGACGCGGTGGCCATGGCTTCGGTCGGTGCGCATTGCATGCCCGTGTGCACAGGGACCTATGTGCGCGACACCAGCAGCATCACCGATTTCTACCCCCTGGACGACGAAGCGGTGCACGACCAAGCCCGCGCTGTGGCCGAAGACGTGCCCGTGCAGGTCATCAAGGTCGGCTTTGTCGGCACGCCCGAGAATTTGGCGGTGATTGCCGAGCTGTCGGACGACTACGACGGCGTGCCGGTCGTGGCCTACATGCCCAATCTGTCTTGGTGGGAAGAAGACAAGATCGACGCCTACCTGGACGCTTTTCGCGAATTGCTGCTGCCGCAAACCAGCGTGCTGGTGGGTCACCACAGCACGCTGCGCCGCTGGTTGCTGCCCGACTGGAGTGGCGAGCGCAACCCCGGCCCGCGCGACATCGCCAAAGCCGCGGCAGAGCTGGGCGTACCCTACACCCTGGTGACCGGCCTGCCCTTGCCCGAGCAACACATTGACAACGTGCTGGCCTCGCCCGAAACCGTGCTGGCCCACGAAAAGTTCGAGCGCATCGAGGCGGTGTTTGCGGGTGCGGGGGACACGCTGACCGCCGCTTTGGCGGCTTTGTTGGCCACCGGCATGGACCTGCCCGAAGCCACCAGCGAAGCCCTGCATTATCTGGACCGATGCCTGGACGAAGGCTTTCGGCCCGGCATGGGCCAGGTCATTCCGGACCGCCTGTTTTGGGCCTTGCCCGAGGGCGAAGAAACCGACGACGACGGCCCCGAAGTGCACCCGGGCTCGGATTATTTTGAAGTGCCTTTCAACGAAACCAAACATTGAAGCCAGAGACAAACACCATGACCGACCGCAACCAAACCCTTTTTGACCGCGCAGCCCAAGTGATCCCTGGTGGGGTCAACTCCCCTGTGCGTGCCTTTCGTGCCGTGGGCGGCACACCGCGTTTTGTGCAGCGTGCCCAGGGCGCGTATTTTTGGGACGCCAACGGTCAGAAATACATCGACTACATCGGCTCCTGGGGCCCGATGATCTTGGGCCACGGCCACCCCGCTGTGCTCGAAGCGGTGCAAAAAGCCGCCCTCGACGGCTTTTCGTTTGGCGCCCCCACCGAGCGCGAGATCGAGTTGGCCGAAGAAATCCTGAAGCACGTGCCTTCGATGGAGATGGTGCGCTTGGTCAGCTCGGGCACCGAAGCGGGCATGAGTGCCCTGCGCTTGGCACGTGGCGCCACCGGCCGCAGCAAATTCATCAAGTTCGAAGGCTGCTACCACGGCCACGCCGATGCGCTGCTGGTCAAGGCTGGCTCGGGCCTGGCCACCTTTGGCAACCCCACCAGCGCGGGTGTGCCACCCGAAGTGGTGCGCGACACCCTGGTGCTGGAATACAACAACATCCAGCAGCTGGAAGAGGCCTTTGCCCTGCACGGCAAAGAACTGGCCTGCGTGATGATTGAGCCCATTGCGGGCAACATGAACTTTGTGCGGGCCAGCGTGCCCTTCATGACGCGTTGCCGCGAGTTGTGCACTCAGCACGGCGCCTTGTTGGTGTTTGACGAAGTCATGTCCGGCTTCCGTGTGGCACTGGGCAGCGCACAAAGCGTTTACGCCAAAGCCATTCCTGGCTTCAAGCCCGACATGACGGTGCTGGGCAAAGTGATTGGCGGCGGCATGCCTTTGGCGGCCTTTGGTGGCCCGCGCGAGATCATGTCCAAATTAGCGCCCACTGGCCCGGTCTACCAAGCGGGCACCTTGAGCGGCAACCCGGTGGCCACGGCGTGTGGCCTCACAACGCTGCGCGAGATCGCCAAACCCGGCTTTTTTGATGCGCTGGGTGCCCGCACCCAAAGCCTGGTCGATGGTCTGACGGGCGCTGCAGCTGCGGCGGGTGTGCCCTTTGTGGGCGATTGCCAAGGCGGCATGTTCGGCTTTTTCTTGCTGCCCGAGCTGCCCCAAAACTACGCCAAAGTGATGACCAGCGACAGCCCCAAGTTTAACAAGCTGTTCCACGGTTTGCTGGACGGCGGTGTGTACATCGCCCCCGCTTTGTACGAAGCCGGTTTTGTGAGTGCTGCGCACACCGACGCCGACATCGCCGAGACGGTGCGTGTGGCGGCTGACGTGTTCAAGTCGCTCTGAGCCACCCGATGAAGCGTCTGGCATGCCTGCTTTGCGTCAGCTCGGCCGCACTGACGGCCCACGCCGAGTTCGACGCCAGCCGCCTCTGGGTGAATGCCGGGTTCTACTCGGCGCACTTTGACAGCCACAAAGGCCTGCGCAACGCCAACCCGGGCATCGGCGTCGAATACCGCATCGACGACACCTGGTCGGCCACGGCGGGGCGTTTTCGCAACAGCAACAACGCCAACTCGAACTATGTGGGGGCCTACTACCAACCCTGGACTTGGGCTGGCGTGAAGCTGGGCGTGGTGGCCGGGGCTTTCAACGGCTACCCCAATGCTTTCGAGGGTGGCTGGTTTCCGGCCCTCATTCCCACCGCCAGCCTGGAAGGCCAGCACTGGGGCCTGAACATAGCGCTGGTGCCACCCCTCAAAGACCGGCTGTATGGCGCCGTCAGTTTTCAGCTGAAGTACCGCTTTCGTTGACTCCCTCTTGTCCTGCACACGACTTGTGCAGGGATTCCATGGGTGCACAAGTCCGCTGCGCTCACCAATAATGGCCCATTGACCGACGCCCCATGGAGACCGCCCCGATGAACCCCGCACGCCGCCAACTGAGCACTTTGCTGGGCGCCAGCCTTTTGAGCTTGGGCGCTGCCCCTTTGGCCTGGGCGCAAACAGCGTCAACGACTGTGCCACTCAAACTGATCGTGCCCTTCACGCCCGGCACTGGCATTGACCTGATCGCCCGCACCCTGGGCCCCAAACTCTCACAGCGCCTGAACCGCCCGGTGGTGGTGGAAAACCGTGTGGGGGCCTCGGGCAACATTGGCACCGAAGCCGTGGTCCGCGCTGCGCCCGATGGCGCCACCTTACTCGTCAGTGTCAACACCCTGGTCATGAACCGGGCGCTGTACCCGGGCCTGAGTTTCGACGCGGTAAAAGACCTGAGTGCCGTCTCGCAAACCAGCTGGGGCCAACTGCTGCTGGTGACCCACCCCAAAACCGGCTACAAAACCGCAGGCGAATTGGTGCAAGCTGCGCGGCAGCAGCCGGGTCGCTTCAATTACGCTTCACCCGGTGTGGGCACACCACACCATCTGTCGATGGAGCTGTTCAAGAACACGGCTCGGGTGTTTTTGACCCACATCCCCTACCGAGGCACGGGCCCAGCCGTGACCGATTTGCTGGGCGGCCAGGTGGACGCGATGTTCTTGCCCATCCATGTGGCCTTGCCGCACATCCGCTCCGGTCGGCTGGTGGCACTGGGCATTGGCAGTGACAAGCGCCACGCCCTGCTGCCCGACCTGCCGACCCTGGCCGAAGCCAAAGCGGGCAATGTGAACGTGGACATGTGGTACGGCATCTTTGCCCCCAAAGGCACTCCGGCCGACATCGTGGCCCTGTACAACCGCGAGATCAACCAACTGCTCAGTGGTGAAGATGTGCAAAAGGCATTTGTCTCACAAGGCATGGACCCCAGCGGCAGCACCCCGCAAGCCTTTGGGCAATTGGTTGAGCGCGACGCCGAGCGCTGGGCACGCCTGATCAAGGACCAGGGCATCAAGGCCGACTGATGTGAAAGGGCTCAGGGCGCGGGGCCCGGGTTGGTTTGGGAGCTAGCGTCTGTGGGCAACACCAGGCAGCGCGTTAGCCCGAAACGCTCAAAGTCGCGGTCGAACGTGACCATGCGCAGGCCTGCGCTTTGGGCTGTGGCCGCCAGGCACATGTCGGTCCACAAACGAATGGGCTGAGGCTCTCCGCGACGCCCCAAAAGCTGCTCTATCGCGTCATCCAAGCTGGGAGGATCGGCCAACAAACCCACTGCGGGCGTGTTCAACCATTGGCGGTACATGGCCATGGCTTGGTTCAAAGTCAAGACATTGGGACCCATCGCCCGGGGCTGTGACAGCACACGCACCAAACCCATCATGGTGGTTCGACAAAACCACAAAGGTGTTTCGGTTTCGCATGCCGATTGCCAATAGCGCATGGCTGGATCGTGAAACGGGTGCGCGGCGCTGCACAAGCCCACCCACACATTGACATCGAGCAAATCGCCCGAAACCAAGCGCCAGTGGGCTGCGGGCTCAGCCACGCCCCAAGAGCTTGATGGTTCGCTCATCGTCTTCCTCGTTGATCAACGCATAGAGATCGGCATTGGTCATG
Source organism: Limnohabitans sp. 63ED37-2 (assembly GCF_001412535.1). Lineage (GTDB taxonomy): Bacteria > Pseudomonadota > Gammaproteobacteria > Burkholderiales > Burkholderiaceae_C > Limnohabitans_A. The sequence continues at coordinate 2,343,724 of NZ_CP011774.1, forward strand.
TGGCTCACCGGCAGAGCCATAGGGCCTTGGCTTGGAATCACCGGGGGGCGAGCCAAAAACCGCTTTTGCGGGTCCACCACCTCGCGGGCGGTCAAACCCCGTTCCACCAGCTCAATGACCAAATCACGCAGGGTCCGGCCCTCTTGCGCGGCCCGGGTTTTGAGATGCTTGAACAGCGCATCAGGGAAATCAAGTGAGGTTCGCATGTTTGCATTTTTGCATGAATGCATCAAAATGCGCAAGCCATCTTGATGTACACCACCGTGTTGCCCCGGTCGCCCCATCAAACCAGCGATAATTCGCCCCTGCATTCACGTCCAGACTGGGCGCTTGCCCATCCCTTAGGACCCCCATGAAAAAGAATTTCCCCCTGCAAGCCGAAGGCAAGCACCCCGACCGTGTGCTCGAAGCCGTCAAACACGAGATCCGCAAATACTTCAAGCGCGAGCGCAACCGTGACGTTCCCAAAGGCGTGGACTTTTGGGACTTTGACTGCAAGGTGGGGCTGAGTGCCGACATCGCCGAAGTGGTGCGGGTGAGCGCCGTGATCGAAGCCGTGGACGCTGCGGCCAAAACGGGCGCTACTTCTGTGTATGTGGAGATTTTGAGCAAGCACGGCGTGCGCGTGATCAAGGCGCCAAGCCAGCAAGCCGATGAAGACCACTTGGACGGCCTGAAAAACGCCTGATTTTGAGGACCTTCGTCCTCCTTAGTCTGAAAAGTCGATGCCCGAAGCCATCGGGGATCACGCCTACCGACCAGCGCAAGAGCGCATTACGGCTGTTGATTCGAGCCCGCAGCCGCAGCTGCCCGCAACTTGTCCTTCTTGCTCAAACGTGAACCCTTGATGCCGCCATTGCCAGGCGATGGCGGTGGCGGGGTTTCGGTTTGCTCAAAGCCTGGCACTTGCTCTAAAGCGAGTTCCAGGCTTTCGCGTTTCTGGATCAGCTTCCAATGCGCCAGCGCTGCGGCGGTGACAAAGCTCACCGCGTCGCCATGCGCACCCGCCCTGCCCGTGCGGCCAATGCGGTGGGTGTAGTCGGTGGCCGAGCGCGGCAGGTCGTAGTTGACGACCACGGGCAGCATGGCGATGTCGATGCCGCGTGAGGCCAGGTCGGTGGTGACCACCACGTCCCAGCGTCCGGCTTTGAATTCGCTGAGCACTTCCTGGCGTGCGCCTTGGCTCATCTCGCCATGGAAAGGCGTAGCAAAAACACCCGCTTTGTAGAGCTTGTTGGCCACATGCTCACAGGCGTAACGCGTGGCCACAAAGACCAGCACCTGCTTCCAGCCGTTTTTCTGGATCAAGTGGCGCAGCAGCGCTGTACGGCTTTTCTCGTCGACGGCGATGGCGCGTTGGGTGATGTCGGGTTTGTGGCCTTCAAAAGCCTCCACCGTGATGCGCACCGGATCACGCAGCAACTTGGCCGCCAGCGCTTCCACCTCAGGCGCAAACGTGGCCGAAAACAACAAGGTTTGACGTTTTGCGGGCAGCAGCGCCAAAACGCGCTGAAGCTCATCGGCAAAGCCCAAGTCGAGCAGGCGGTCGGCTTCGTCCAACACCAAGTGCTGCACATCGGCCAGGCGCACGGCGTTCTGGTCAATCAAATCGAGCAAGCGGCCGGGTGTGGCCACCACAATGTCGGCCCCGCCGCGCAGCGCCATCATTTGCGGGTTGACCGACACGCCACCAAACACCGTGTTCACCTTGAGTGACTGCGGCAGCTTGTAGGCCAGGTTGGCCAGCACATCGCTCACTTGCACCGCCAGCTCGCGTGTGGGCACCAGCACCAGCACGCGCACAGGACGGCGAAAGTTGGTTTGGCGCGGCGCAGCCAGCAGGTGCTGCAACAGCGGCAGCGCAAAGGCCAGCGTCTTGCCCGAGCCGGTGGGCGCGGTGGCCCATACGTCGGCCAATTTCAAGGCAGATGGAATCGCCTCGGCTTGGATGGGGGTGGGGGCGTACAAGCCCATGTCACCCACAGCACGCAAAAGCGCGGGGGTCAGGCCGAGTGGGTCAAAGTTCAAAACAGTCCGATCAGTGGCGCGAATCAATGGCGGAAGTGCCGCACACCCGTGAACACCATCGCCACGCCGTGCTCGTTGGCGGCATCGATGACTTCTTGGTCACGCATAGATCCACCGGGCTGGGCCACGCAGGTCGCGCCTGCGTCCACCACCACATCGAGGCCATCGCGGAAGGGGAAGAAGGCATCACTCGCCACCACGGTGCCCTGCAGGCTGAGCTTGGCCGCTTCGGCCTTGATGCTGGCGATGCGGGCGGAGTCGAGGCGGCTCATTTGGCCTGCGCCCACGCCCATGGTCATGCCGTTTTTGCAGAACACGATGGCGTTGGATTTGACGAACTTGGCCACTTTCCAGGCGAACAACAAATCGTTGAGTTCTTCAGGGGTGGGTTGTTTGATGGTGACGATCTTCATGTCGGCCAAAGCCAACTCGTGGTTGTCGGCGCTTTGCAGCAAGAGACCTGAGCCCACGCGCTTGGTTTCCAAAGCGTTGCGCACGTCGCCATAGCTGGCAGGCAGTGCGATTTTCATCAAGCGCACATTCACTTTGCTCTTGAAAATTTCCAGGGCTTCGGCGCTGAAGTCGGGGGCCATCAGCACTTCAACGAATTGCTTGCTCACCGCCTCGGCAGCGGCTTTGTCAACGGGTCGGTTAAAGGCGATGATGCCGCCAAAGGCGCTGGTGGGGTCGGTTTGGAAGGCTTTGCTGTAGGCCTCGAGTGCGCTCGCGCCCACGGCCACACCGCAGGGGTTGGCGTGTTTGACGATGACACACGCGGTGGCCTCGAAGCTCTTCACGCATTCCCATGCAGCGTCTGCATCGGCGATGTTGTTGTAGCTGAGTTCTTTGCCTTGCAATTGCACGCCAGTGGCCAGCGAGCCCGCAGCGGGTGCCAAGTCGCGGTACCAAGCGGCTTGCTGGTGGCTGTTTTCACCGTAGCGCAGGTCTTGCACTTTGACGTATTGCTCGTTGAATTGGCCTGAGAACTGGGCCCGTTCGGGAACGTAGTCTTCACTCAGCTTCTCGGCTTCAAAGTTCACGCTGGAGAGGTAGTTGCTGATCGCGCCGTCGTATTGGCTGATGCGGTTGAACGCGGCCACGGACAAAGCGAAGCGCAGTTTGTCGCTGAGTTTTCCGTTGGCTTTCAACTCGGTCATCACAGCGGGGTATTGGCTGGCGTCGGTGACGATGCCCACGTCTTTCCAGTTCTTGGCCGCGCTGCGCACCATGGCGGGGCCACCGATGTCGATGTTCTCGATCGCGTCGGCCAGCGTGCAGCCTGGCTTGGCCACGGTGGCTTCAAACGGGTAGAGGTTGACGATCAACAGGTCGATGGTGTCGATGTGGTGTGCCTTCAAAGCCGCCATGTGCTCGGGGGTGTCGCGACGGGCTAGCAAGCCACCGTGCACTTTGGGGTGCAGGGTTTTCACACGGCCATCCAGCATTTCGGGGAAGCCTGTGACTTCGGCCACTTCGGTCACGGGCAGGCCTTGTTCGGCCAAGAGCTTGGCAGTACCGCCGGTGGAGATCAGGCCCACGCCCAGGGCGTGTAATTCTTTGGCCAGGTCGACGATGCCGGTTTTGTCAGAGACGGAGATGAGGGCTCTCATGGGGACTTTCTTCAAAATTCTGGAGGGTTCAAGGCAAGGCCGGGGTCAAGGGTTCCGGCGGGCATTCATGGACGCTTGGCGAGACCGGGCCGCATCAGCGTCATTTCAACAAATCATGTTCCAGCAATTTCTTGCGCAAGGTGTTGCGGTTCAGCCCCAACCATTCGGCTGCACGCGACTGGTTCTGACCTGACTGGGTCATCACCACGTCGAGCAGCGGCTTTTCGACCAACTTGACCAGCATGTCGTAAAGGCCGTTGGGGTCGGTGCCATCCAGGTCGCGGAAATAGATTTCCAGGTTGGCCCGGATGCAGTGTTCAATCGATTGGGGTTCGCTCATGGCGTGGTCTCTAAATCGGGGCAAACTTCAGGGTGCAGGGACTGGCGTTGGGGCAGGCGCTCCATCTGCTCGGCCAAGCCGTCCAGATAGGCGGCCACTGCGGTCAGTTGCCCGTCTGCAGTCTCGAGGGTGTTCATGTGTTCGCGAAAAGCATCTCCACCGGGCAGCGTGCGCACATACCAGCCAATGTGCTTGCGGGCCGAGCGCACCCCGGTGTATTCGCCATACAGGCCATAGTGGTCTTGCAGGTGCTCGAGCAAGGCGCGGCGCACTTCGCCCACCAGCGGCGGCGCCAGGTGTTCGCCTGTGGCCAGAAAGTGAGCGATCTCGCGAAAGATCCAGGGGCTGCCTTGCGCGGCGCGGCCAATCATGACGGCGTTGGCCCCGGTGATGCGCAGCACATCACGGGCTTTTTCGGGCGAATCGATGTCGCCATTGGCCACCACTGGGATGCGCAAAGCCGCCTTGACCGCGGCCACCGTGTCGTATTCGGCCAAGCCTTTGTAGCCTTGCTCGCGGGTACGACCGTGCACGGTGACCATTTGCACCCCCGCACTTTCGGCCGCACGGGCCAGGCTCAGGGCATTTTTTTCAGCGTCGCACCAGCCGGTGCGCATCTTCAATGTGACGGGCACACCGTGCGGCAAAGCCGCTTCGACCACCGCGCTGATGATCTCCAGCGCCAGCGGCTCGTCTTGCATCAGGGCCGAGCCCGCCCATTTGTTGCAGACTTTTTTGGCCGGGCAGCCCATATTGATGTCAATGATTTGTGCGCCCCGGTCGATGTTGTAGCGGGCGGCGTCGGCCATCATCTGTGCCTCGGTGCCGGCGATTTGCACCGCAATCGGGCCGGGCTCGCCGTCGTGGTTGGCGCGGCGCGAGGTTTTGAGCGAAGCCCACAAATCAGGGCGCGAAGTCACCATTTCGCTCACCGCATAGCCCGCACCAAACTGCCGGCACAGTTGACGAAATGGCCGGTCAGTCACCCCCGCCATGGGGGCGACAAACAAGTTGTTCGTCAAGGGATAGGGGCCTATCTGCATGACCGGAGGTGGATGTTTTTGGGGGATGGGCTGGAGGAAGAGGCACGATTGTAATTGCTTAATATTTCAGCAAATGAAAGCTGGGTATGCTAGCGTTTTGGGCGATCTTGTTCACCCGCAACTCCTGGAAGCAGAACACACCCGTGCATTGGACACGGACAAAAAGATCCGGGTCGGGTGGCTTTAAGCGACCACGTTGCGCAGCGCTTGCCCCAAGGTCCAGCACTTGAGGTTGTCCAGGAACATCTGGCTGACCCGGGCTTCATTGCCGTCCGAATGGCCCGCCGCATGGGGCGTGACCATGACCTGGGGCATGGCCCACAGGGGTGAATCGGTGGGCAAAGGTTCATGCGCGAACACATCCAAAAATGCTCCACCCAAATGCCCGCTTTGCAGGGCCGACACCAAGGCGTCCTGGTCCACCACTTCGCCCCGGGCCACGTTGATCAGGTGCGCCCCCGGTGGCAGCGCTGCCAGCACATGGGCATTGACCAACTGCCGGGTCTTGGCGGTCAGGGGGCACGCCAGAATGAGCCAATCCGTTCGGGGCAGCACGGTCGCCAGGCCTTCAAAGCTCACCTGCTCCACACCGCCCTGCCACGGGGTGCTGGGGTCTACGTTTTGGCGCACCGCCACCACCTTGAGTCCCAGCGCCATCAGCAAACTGCCCAGCTTTTGCCCGATGGGGCCCCAGCCCACGATGGTCGCGGTCTGGCCCGGCAGGTCACGCGGCATGCGTTGGCCCATCATGGGTATCCACTGACGCGCTTGTTGCTCGGCCCACAACAGGGGGAACTTTCTGGCCATGGCCAACAAGCCCGCCAAAGCCACGGTGGCCACCACCTGCGCATTGGCCCCGGAGGACGTGGAGAGCCTCACCCCTTTGGCCATCAAGTCCTGGTAAATCTGACGGTCGGCACCGGCCGAATGGATGTGCACCCATTGGAGGCCAGGCGATTGCCGCAGCAAGGTGTAGACCTGTTGCAAAGCGGGATGGATTTCGTGTTTGGTCGAGGTGCCCGTGACCTCCCGAGAGATGAAGGCCACATCGCCATCGGTGCGTTGCGCAGCCACAGCGTCTTCCAAGGCGATCAGCTCAAAAGAACGCTGGCCCATCGCCACCGAGACCGCTGGCCCCAAGCGGTCAATAGACTGCCGGGACATGAGGATGCGCAAACTGGTGTTCAAGGCGGGGTCTGAATGCTGCAATGGGTCACTCGGCTTTGGCGCCCGAGTCACGCACAATGACACGCCACTTGTCATGCTCGCGCTGCACGAATTGACCAAACTGGGCAGATGTGCCACCTGCGGGGTCTGCGCCCTGCGCGATCATTTGCTGCTCGATGGCGGGCACTTGCAAGATCTCATTGACAGCTTTGTTGACCATGCTGATCACCGCGTCTGGCGTGCCCTTGGGCGCAAAAAAGCCAAACCAAGAACCGGCCTCAAATTGCGGGAAGCCTTTTTCGACCACGGTGGGCACTTCGGGCATGGAGCGCGAGCGCTTGAGTGAACTGACCGCAATCGGTTTGAGCTTGCCTGCCGTGATGTGCGTCATGACCGAAGGGATGGTGGCAAACATGAATTGGATACGGCCTGCCAACAGGTCTTTGAGGGCGTCTGCCCCCTTGTAGGGAATGTGGGTCGCCTCAAAACCCACCCGCTTGGACAGCATGAAACTGGACAAATGGGACGAGGTGCCTATGCCGGTTGAACCGTAGTTGAGTTTGCCCGGATTGGCTTTGGCGTAGGCGATCAGTTCTTCCATGGTGTTGGCGGGCACCGAGGGGTGGATGACCAAGACGTTGGGGACATCCGCGATCTGAACAATCGGCACCAAATCGGTCAAAGGGTTATAGGGCAACTTGCCATACAGCGTGGGGTTGACGGCAATCGGACCGACCGAATTGACGATCAGGGTGTACCCGTCCGGTGCAGAGCGGACCACCAACTCGGTACCCAGGTTGCCCCCCGCACCGGGTTTGTTGTCGATGACAAAGGGTTGCTTGAGTTTTTCGGACAGCTGCTGGGTGACGGTACGCGCCAAGATGTCGGTGGTGCCCCCGGCCGTGAAGGCCACCACCACTTTGACCGGTTTTTGCGGATAAGCCTGGGCTTGCGCCCAAGAAGGCATGGCCATGGCCAAGACTGAAAGGCTGGCGGCAAGCCAAAGAGAAGGTGACGTCATGCGGGTCTTTCGGTGGGGGTGAACAAGCAAGGGGCTCAGGTTTTGTAACTCGGGTCTATCCGGTCGAGTTTGCGCAGCAAGGCGGGCCACTCCATGAGGCCATAGGGTCTGCGGGTGCTGGGCTGGTAGTTGTTCCAGGTCTCCTCCAGCACGTCGGGCGCCACTTTCACAAAAGGCGTTTGGCAGGCCATGGCCGCCAGTTGTGCACGGCATGACAACTCCAAACGGTGCATCCAGTTGAAAGCTTCGCCCACGCTGCGCCCCACCGTGAGCGCACCGTGGTTGCGCAGGATCAGGGCTTCGCCCTGCCCCAGGTCTTCGACCAAAGAGGCCTGCTCGGCCAGATCCAACACCACCCCTTGGTAATCGTGGTAGCCGATTTTCAAAAAGCGCATGGACGTTTGTGTGAGGGGCAGCAGACCACATTCGAGCGAGGACACGGCCATCGAGGCCCAGCTGTGGGTGTGGATGACGCAATCGACCTCTGGCCGGGCCGCGTGCACTGCACTGTGGATCACATAACCGGCCTTGTTGATGCCGTAGTTCAAGTCACCAAAATCGGGCTTGGACAAAATGTTGCCGTCGTGGTCGATCTTGATCAGGCTCGACGCGGTGATCTCTTCGTACATCATGCCGTAGGCGTTGATGAGGAAGGCACCGTCTTCGCCCGGCACTCGCGATGAAATGTGGTTGGCCATCATGTCGGACATGCCGTAGATGTCCACCAAGCGGTAACACGCCGCCAGATCGACACGCGCCTGCCACTCTGCGGGAGTACAGCGGGCCTGCATCGAGTCGATTTGCAAGATTCCGTTTTGAAGCATGACAGTTCCTTCTGGTCAATCCAGTTTGACACCTGCGCTCTTAACCAAATTCACCCAAAATTTGGCGTCTTCCGTCAAAAACGCCGCGAATTGATCGGGGTTAGTGGAAACCGACACATCGGTGCCTTCGCGGGCCAATGCGACTTTGACAGAGGGCTGGGCCATGGCCGATTGCGCGGCATCAAAGATGCGCTTCAACACAGCTGGCGGTGTGCCCACGGGCACAAACAAGCCATACCAAAACTCGATCGCGTACTCGGGCAGTTTGGCTTCTTGCATGCCCGGCAGACCGGGGACCAAGGGCGTGCTGGTCTTGGTGCTGACGGCCAAGCCTTTCAAGCGTCCGGCTTGGATCATGGGCAAAACTGAAGGAGGCGTGCCAAAGGTCACTTGGGTGTCTCCGGCGATCACCGACTGGATGGCAGGCGCCCCCCCACGAAACGGAATGTGCACCATGTCCACGCCGGTCAATTGGGTGAACAAGGCCGCGCCCAAATGGGGCGCAGAGCCGTTGCCCGAGGTCGCATAGTTGATCTTGCCAGGCGACTGCTTGGCACGCGCGATCAGGTCTTGCACCGAGTTGATGCCAATATTGGGGTTGACCGTGATCACCAAGGGCGAGGTGGTGACTTTGGTGATCGGCACCAAATCTTTGGGGGTGTAGTTCAACTTGGGGTTGAGGGCCGGGTTGACCGAGATACTGCTGGGGCTGGCCAACAAAACGCTGTAACCATCTGGCGCAGACTTGGCCACGTTTTCGGCTGCAATGCTGGAGCCAGCACCCGCCCTGTTTTCGACAACAACCGTTTGCCCCAAGGACTTGCCCATGGCATCGCTGATGGCGCGGGCCACATAGTCGGCAGCACCGCCGGGTGCAAAACCCACCACCAAACGAATCGGCTTGTTGGGATAGGCAGCGCCTTGGGCTTGAACGCCCATGGCCATGCAAGCAAGGACAAAGGCTGAAATCAGGTTTCTTTTGTTCATGGTCTTGTCTCCAGTGTTAAATGATTTCTGGGGGTTTCAATCCGGCTTGGCGATGCGCAAAACGATCTTGCCCGTGTGCTGGTTGCTTTCCATGTGGGCCTTGGCCTGGTCGAGTTGGTCGAAGTCAAAGACCCGATCGAGCAAGGGCTGGATGCGACCATCTGCAAAAGCCGGCAGGATTTGCGCCGCAAACTGGGCGATGCCATCGGCACGTTGGGCCGGTGTGCGATTCTTGTTGGACACCCCATACAGACACAGCCGCTTGGCGTGCAGGGCTTCCAGATCGATGGTGGCGTTGAGGGTGTTGTCCACATAGCCCACAAAACCCAAACGGCCCTGAAACGCCATGCAGCGCATGCTTTCGGCAAAGACACTGCCGCCCACGGTATTGACCACCAAGTTGGCGCCTTTTTGCTCGGTCGCTTGCAGAACGGCCTGGTGAAAATCAGCCGCGCGGGTGCACAAGCCCACATCCAACCCCAGAGGTTTGAGTTGATCGAGCTTGGCCTGCGAGCCCGAGGTGCCGATGACTTTGGCGCCCAGCACCTTGGCCATTTGCAAACTGGCCACACCCACACCCGAAGACACGCCGTTGATCAGCAACCATTGATCGGCTTTCAAGTGGCCTTGCAAAACCAAGAGGTCATAGGTCACCAAAAATGTGAGCGGAATCGATGCGGCTTGCTCAAGGGTCAAGTTGTCCGGCACGCGCATGATTTCGCGCACATCCATCAAGGCGTATTCCGAAAAAGCACCCGGGCAACGGCCCATGACACGATCGCCCACCTGCCAAGCCCCGGTCTCGCTGCCCAGCTGAACGATCTGTCCCGCGCCCTCCATGCCCGCGGGCTTGCTGCCCCCTTTGCCGTGCAGGCCGTGGCCGATGATCAATTCGCCACGGTTCAGAGCGGCGGCGTGCAACTTGACCAACACCTGACCCGCGCCGGGCACCGCCCTATCCACCTCGCGCAGCTCCATCTGGCCTTGGCCTTCGCTGATGTTCATCCAATACGATTTCATGGTGTGACTCATTCGCCTTTGAAGACGGGTTTGCGTTTTTCCATGAAGGCCTTGCGGCCTTCGGCGTAATCGGCGCTGTCAAAGCAGCCGCGGATGAGTTGGGTGCACAAGTCCAGGTCCAACTCGGGCGAGGGCTTGAGGATTTCGCGGGTGATGGCCTTGGCCGCCTGAATGGTCAGGGGGGCGTTGGCCGCCAATGCCGAGGTGTACTCGGCCAGCAACTCGGGCAAAGCCTCGGGTGCGCAGACCCGCGTGACCAAGCCCAGGCTTTGCGCCTCTTGTGCGTTGATTTTGCGGGCCGTGAAAAACAGGTCTTTGGCCGCACCGGGGCCGATCAGGTCCACCAGGTTTTTCATGGCCGAATAGCGGTAGCCCAAACCCAGGCGGGCGGCCGGCACCGAGAACACGGCGTCGCTGGCGGCGATGCGCATGTCGCAACTGATGGCCACGTTGATGCCGCCACCGATGCAAAAGCCGCGTATGCAAGCCAGTGTGGGCTTGGGAAAGTTGTAAATGCCCATGAGCGCGGTCTCGGCCATGTGCTCGTAGCGGGTCACGGCTTCACGCGCTGCACGCATGTCTTCAAACTGCGAAATGTCGGCCCCCGACACAAAGGCTTTTTCGCCCGCACCGGTGAACACCACCAAGCGCACACGGGGGTCGTGTTCGGCCTGGTTCAAGAGCACCGGCACGGCTTCCCACATGTCCACCGACAGCGCGTTGTGCCGCGCCACGTTGTTGAACTGGATGAACAGCGTGCTGCCGTCCAGCCAGGTGTTGACCCGCTCGGTGGGGGAGGTGTAGACCACTTCAGACATTCAAAACACTCCTTTGGATTTCAATGCGGCCAAGGTCTGGTCATCCAGCCCCAACTCGCCCAGAATTTCGACGCTGTGCTCGCCCCGGCGCGGCGCGGCGCGGGCGATGGTGCTGGGCGTGCGCTCCAGCTGCACCGGCTGACCCACCAAGCGCTGCGGGCCTTGGTGCACCGAGACCACGTCTTTCACCATCTTCAGGTGCTGCACTTGGGGTTCGTTGAACACCTCGTCCATGCTGTTGATCAGGCCACAGGCCACCCCGCCATCGTTCAAACGCTCAATCCAATAGGCCCGGTCCTGCTTGGCCAGGCGTTCGTTGATTTCGGCGTTCAAGGCGTCGCGGTTGACCGAACGGCTGGGCTTGTCGTGGTATCGCGGGTCGGTGACCCATTGCGGCGCTTCCAAGATGTCGCAAAAGCGCTCCCAAATCTTGGAGCCAAACACCGCGATGTTCATGTAACCGTCGCGCGCCTTGTACACCCCGGTGGGGATGCTGGTGGGGTGGAAGTTACCCGCCTGTGTGGCCACCTCTTCGTCGATCAGCCAGCGCGAGGTCTGGAAATCCATCATGTACACCATGGACTCCAAAAGCGAGGTGTGCAGCCACTGGCCTTGGCCAGACTTTTCACGCTCGAGCAAGGCCACCAAAATGCCCTGCGCTGCAAAAATGCCCGCACACAAATCGGCAATCGGAATGCCCACCCGCATCGGGCCCTGCTCGGCCAAACCGGTGACCGACATCAAGCCGCCCATGCCCTGTGCAATCTGGTCAAAGCCCGGCCTTGCGGCCAAGGGCCCGGTTTGGCCAAAACCCGAGATGCTGGCGTACACCAAACCGGAGTTGTCCTTTTTCAGGCTCTCATAGTCAATGCCCAAGCGGAACTTGACGTCGGGGCGGAAGTTCTCCACCACCACATCGGCCTTGGCGATCAACTGCTTGAGCAGCGCAATGCCTTCGGGCTCTTTGAGGTTGAGGGTGATCGAGCGCTTGTTGCGGTGCGTGTACTGGTAGTCCGAGCCCTCTTGCCCGCCCAGCGTGTCGTCGCCGCGCATGTGCTCGGGCATTTGCACCTGCACCACATCCGCGCCCCAGTCGGCCAATTGGCGGCAAGCCGTGGGGCCAGCTCTGACCTGGGTCAGATCGATCACTCTGAAACGCGAGAGTGCGGCAGAAGCAGGCTGGTGCGGCATGGGGGGGGTTCCGTGCGGTAGTGGGTCTGAAAAGGGACAGGTACAGCGACCTGTTGCGGCTTCAAAGTGTGAACTTCACAAGATGAAGTGTCAACACTTTCGAGAAATTGTTGACACATTGGCGACGGACTCGGCATGATTTGGGACAATCTCAGTTAGGATGAACACGAAGGCCCTGCACCAAAAAACATGAATGCCGTCCCCGAAAAACCCGAGCAAGGTTTGCCCGTTTTTGTGGCAGACCAGCTCAAGCAATGGATCTTCAGCGGCGAGCTCAAACCCGGAGAGCGCCTGAACGAAGCCGCCCTGGCCCTGCGCATGGGCACCAGCCGAGGTCCGGTGCGCGAGGCCATCCGCATGCTCACCGGTCTGGGGCTGGTCAAGGCGGTTGTCAACCGGGGTGTGTTTGTGCGGCAACTGTCGGTGCGCGAAATGCTGGAGCTGTATGACCTTCGGGCACTGGTCTTTGGCTTTGCCGCCGAACGCGCCACCGAACACATCGCCGAAAGCCACAAAGCAGGCTTTGAAGAACTCCTAGACGGGATGGACCGGGCCTGTGAAGCCGAAAACCCAAACCTTTATTACGAACTGAATCTGCAGTTCCATGCCCTCGTTCTGCAACTGGCCAACAACCAGCGGGCCCAGGCCGCTTACGACGACTATGTGAAGGAAATGCACCTGTTCCGGCGCGAATACTTCAACGCCCCGGGCAATATGCGCCAATCCAACGCCGAACACCGCACCCTGTACGAGGCCATTGTCAAAGGCTCCAAGGCCAAGGCCAAGTCAACGGCTGAGCGCCATGTGCTCAAGGGCCGTGAACGCCTGCTCAGCAACATCGACGCCAGCAGCCCGCTCGGGCATTGATCGACTCTGCCCCCATCTGAGCGGGCCCCTCCCCTGCTTAAGCGCTGGCACCTGGCCTGGTGTTTTGCCAAAGACACGGAGCGCCAAACTGCCCAAGCCCCCGCCCAAACAGGGCATGCACTGAGCCCAGTACACTGGGTATGATGGAAGCATGGCTCAACGAATCACTGCAATGGCTGGCCCTGCCGCAACACGGTCTGAGCACCGTGTTTGTCGTCGCCTTCGTTTCGGCCACGCTACTGCCCATGGGCTCTGAGCCTGCGGTGTTCGGCCTGGTCAAACTCAATCCTGAACTGTTCTGGCCCGCGATTTTGGTGGCCACGGCAGGCAACACTTTGGGCGGCATGGTCAGCTGGTGGATGGGCTGGGGCACACACCACGCGGTCAACAAGTGGCGCGACTCCAGCACACACATCCGCGCCCTGGCCTGGCTGGAAAAGTTGGGCCCCAAGGCCTGTTTGCTCAGCTGGTTGCCCGGCGTGGGCGATCCGCTGTGTGCGGTGGCCGGTTGGCTCAAGATGCCCTTTTGGCCTTGCACGTTCTACATGGCGATTGGCAAGTTCTTCCGCTACCTGCTCATGACCGGTGGCTTGATTTGGCTTTTTCCATCCGCATGAACATGACCAAAATCCTTTTGGCGAGCCTCTTGCTGCTCCTCCTGATCGTGGGGGTCGTGATCGGCCTGGCTTGGGCACCCGATCGGCCTGTGGACAACTTAAAAACACGTTGGGCTGCTGCGCCCTCACGGTTCATCGAACTACAAGGGATGCAGGTGCACCTGCGCGACGAGGGCCCCCGGGACGACCCCGAGCCCATCGTGCTGATCCACGGCACCTCGGCCAGTCTGCACACCTGGGATGGATGGACCGCCGCGCTCAAGGACCAGCGCCGCGTCATCCGCATGGATCTGCCCGGATTCGGTCTCACCGGACCCGCCCCTGATGGCGACTATCGGATGGAACGCTATGCCGACTTCATCGTGGCGCTGATGGACCAACTGGGCGTTCGCCAAGCCGTCCTGGCTGGCAACTCACTGGGCGGCGGCATTGCCTTGCGCACCGCCGTGCAACACCCCGACCGCGTCAGCCGCCTGGTGCTGGTGGATGCCAGTGGTTACCCCTTGCAATCCACCTCGGTGCCCTTGGGCTTTCGGCTCGCGCAGATCGATGGGCTCAAGCCTGTGATGAGCCGACTCTTGCCACGAAGCATGATTGAAGCCAGCGTGCGCAATGTGTATGCCAACCCGGACGAGGTCACACCCGAACTGGTGGACCGTTATTACGAACTGACTCTGCGTGCGGGCAACCGTGAGAGCCTCACCCAGCGCATGAAACTGCGCGAAACCGATGCCTTGTCCGCCGGGCTGATTTCCAGCATCCGGCAACCCACCCTGATCCTGTGGGGTGCACAAGACAGGCTCATCACCGAGCCCTCTGGCCAACGCTTTCACCAAGACATCCCGGGCAGCCACTATGTGGTGTTCGAGGGTCTGGGCCATGTGCCCCAAGAAGAAGATCCAGAGCGCAGCGTGGCGCCGGTGCTGAAATTTCTGGCGCTCAAGCCCTGAGCAGGCACCCTGTTCAACAAAAAACCGCGCCATGGCGCGGTTTTTTGTTGGCGGCCATGAACAGGTCAGGAGCTGAACAGGAAGTTCATCACGTCGCCGTCTTTGACGACATAGTCCTTGCCTTCCGCACGCATCTTGCCGGCGTCTTTGGCGCCTTGCTCGCCCTTGAAGGCGATGAAGTCGTCAAACGCGATGGTTTGGGCTCGGATGTAGCCCTTCTCAAAATCGGTGTGGATCACGCCCGCCGCTTGTGGTCCGGTGTCGCCCACACGGATGGTCCAGGCCCGCACTTCTTTCACACCCGCCGTGAAATAGGTTTGCAAGCCCAGCAAGCTGTAAGCCGAGCGGATCAGGCGGTTCAGACCCGGTTCGTCCTGACCGATTTCCTTCAAGAACTCCAGGCGGTCCGCGTCGTCCATCTCGGACAACTCGGCTTCGATCTTGGCGCAAATGGCCACCACGGGCGCGTTTTGCTTGGCGGCAAAGGCCTTCAGGCGATCCAGGAACGGGTTGTTCTCAAAACCGTCTTCCGACACGTTGGCCACAAACATCGCAGGCTTGGCGGTGATGAAGAAGAACTGCTTGAGTTCAATGCGCTCTTCTTTGCTGAAGTCGATGGTGCGCACCGGCTGGGTGTCGTTCAAGGCGGCCTGGCACTTTTCAAGAATCGCCATTTGTTTGACGGCTTCTTTGTCGCCAGAGCGTGCGATTTTGCTCACGCGGTGGATGGCTTTTTCAACTGCGGCCAAGTCGGCCAAGCACAGCTCGGTCTGGATGACTTCGATGTCGGCAATCGGGTCCACCTTGTTGGCGACGTGAATCACGTTGTCGTCTTCAAAGCAACGCACCACGTTGACGATGGCATCGGTCTCGCGGATGTGGGCCAAAAACTTGTTGCCCAGGCCTTCGCCCGTGCTGGCGCCGGCCACCAAGCCGGCAATGTCCACAAACTCCACAATGGCCGGCACGATGCGCTCGGGCTCAACGATCTCTGACAACTGCTGAAGACGCGGATCGGGCACCTCGACAACACCCGTGTTGGGCTCGATGGTGCAAAAGGGGTAGTTTTCAGCGGCAATGCCAGCTTTGGTCAAGGCGTTGAAAAGGGTGGATTTGCCCACATTGGGCAGACCCACGATGCCGCATTTGAGGCTCATGGAAGGCTTTCGGTGATTCGGGGGGAAGATTCGGAAATCAACCCGCGATTTTAACGGCTCAGCCCGGGGCCACCGGCCCGGCCCCAAAGTCCCCGGCGGCCCAGCGCCATGGGCCGCCTCCTTACAATGCGGGCATGGCTCTTCCCCCTGACATTTGCATCCGTGGCGCTGGCATCGTGGGCCGCACCTTGGCTTTGCTGCTAGCCCGCGAGCGGCTGAACGTGGCCTTGGTCGACGTCCCTGCCCCCACGGCCACCCCTGACGTGCGTGCTTATTCACTCAACGGCGCGGCCAAGGCCTTGTTGCAAGACCTGCGCTGCTGGCCCGAAGCGCCTGCCGTCACGCCCGTGCACCAGATGCAGGTGTGGGGTGACGATGGTGGACAGCTCCACTTTGGCGCGGGTGACCATGGTGTGGGCGAACTCAATTGGATGGTGGACGTGCCGGTGCTGCAAGATCGCCTGGCCCAGGCCGTGCAGTTTCAGCCCCAGATTCAAGTGGTGCAGGCCCCCGTAGCCGCACCGCTCACGGTGGTGTGTGAAGGCCGCGCCAGCCAGACGCGGGCCGAGCTGGGCGTGGGCTTTGACATCACGCATTACGAACAACACGCTCTGGCCACCCGCCTGCTGTGCGAGCGGGCGCACGAAGGCATTGCCCGGCAATGGTTTGGCTGGAGCCACGCGCCCGGTCTGTCGCAGCCCCAAGCCGAAGTGCTGGCCCTGCTGCCCCTAGGCGGCGAAGGCGGGCGCGAGGTGGCGCTGGTGTGGTCGGTGCACCCGCTGCGGGCGCAAGAGCTCATGGGCCTGAGCGCCGAAGACTTTGCTGCAGCGCTGGCCGGGGCCTGTGGTCACGCTTTGGGCGGCATGCAGCTGTCGGCCGAGCGTGCGGTGTGGCCGCTGCAACTGGCCCGGGCTGAGCGCTGGATCGGCCCCATGCCGGGCCAAAACAAACAAGCCTTTGCATTGGCCGGTGACGCGGCCCATGCCCTGCACCCGCTGGCCGGTCAGGGCCTGAACGTGGGCCTGGGCGATGCGGCCGAGCTGGTGCGCGTGATCCGCGCCAAGGAATTTTGGCGGCCCCTCTACGACCCCAAACTGCTGCGCCGCTACGAACGTGCACGCCAAGCCGATGTGCAAGCCATGGGCCTGGTGACCGATGGCCTGCAGCGCTTGTTTGCTCAACCCGGACCGGTGTGGCAAAACTTGCGCAACTGGGGCATGCGCGGCTTTGACCGCAGCGGCCCGCTCAAACACTGGATGACACAACGCGCCATGGGCCAAAGTGCCCCGGCCGCCTCAACCAAGGCCACCCGCTGATCCGTCCTTTTTTTTCCCCGAAAGTCCTCTCCATGAAGTTCCTTCTCTCCAAACTGGCGCTGATCGTGGCCACCACGGCCCTGTCGCTGGGCAGCGTGATGGCCCAGGAAGCGGCCATCCGCAAAAACCTGAGCGAACGCTTGCCCAACCTGCCCAAGATCGACGAGGTGAGCAAGACCCCGATGAACGGGTTGTTCGAGATCCGCATGGGCAACGAGGTGATGTACAGCGATGCCACGGGCAACTTCCTGATTCAAGGCGCACTGATCGACGTCAAACAAAAGCGCAACCTGACCGAAGAGCGCATGGACAAACTCTCGGCCATCCCCTTTGACCAGTTGCCCATGAAGACCGCCTTCACCCAGGTGCGCGGCGACGGCAAACGCAAACTGGCCGTGTTTGCCGACCCCAACTGCGGTTATTGCAAGCGTTTCGAAAAAGACCTGCAAAAACTGGACAACGTGACCATCTACCACTTCCTCTACCCCGTGCTGGGCGAGGACTCCAAGAACAAGTCCAAAAACATCTGGTGCGCCAAAGACAAGGCCAAGGTCTGGAACGACTGGATGATCAACGGCACGCTGCCCCCTGCCGCCAACTGCGACGCCTCGGCGGTGGACACCATCGTGGCCTTTGGCCAGAAAAACCGCATCACCGGCACCCCTCTGCTCTTGTTTGCCGATGGCTCTCGTGTGCCCGGTGCCGTGCCCATGGCGCAAGTTGAAAAAATGCTCGCCGAGATCAAATGACAATCCCACAGAACCTCCCCATGACCGAAGACCCGACCTGGCGACTGATCCGTCGCCTGGGCTACGCCGGGCTGATTCCTTTTGTGTTTTTGGCCCTGTGCCTGTGGCTGGTGGGCCCCGAGCTGCACCCCTATGTGGCCCTGTCCATGCAAAGCTATGGCGCGGTGATCGTGTCGTTTCTGGGTGGTATCCACTGGGGTGTGGGTTTTCGCAATGCCTTGATCAGTCCCAACGCACCGCGCATCCACTTCACCTGGGGCGTGGCACCCTCTTTGCTGGCCTGGGTGGGCGTGATGATGCCCGCCTTCGCGGGCTTGCCCCTGCTGGGCTTTGTGCTGATCGGCTGCTATGTGATGGACCGCCGCACCTGGCCCGCCGCGGGCCTGGCCCCCTGGCTGCCCATGCGCCTGCAATTGACCACCGTGGCCAGCTTGAGCTGCTTTTTGGCCGCAGGTGCAACCTGAGTCACAACACACATGACCGCCATCCACTACACCATTGAAGCCGCTGACCTGCATGCCCACCTGTTTCGGGTCACGATCACTGTCGCGCAACCCGCAGCGCAGCAAACCGTGTCGCTGCCGGTGTGGATTCCGGGCAGTTATTTGGTACGCGAGTTTTCCAAAAACCTGCAAAACCTGAGCGCCAAACAAGGCCGACGCAGCCTGCCCACCCAGCAGCAAGACAAATGCAGCTGGACGATCGCGTGCAAGAGTGATCAGCCCCTGGTGCTGAGTTACGAGGTCTATGCCTTTGACAATTCGGTGCGCACCGCCTGGCTGGACAGCCAACGCGGTTTCTTCAATGGCACCAGCCTGTGCCTGCGGGTGCACGGACAAGAACAGGCGCCACACCAGTTGCAGCTGCCACCTGTCAAAAGCCAGCCCACCTGGCAGGCCGCCACAGGCCTCACACCCATCAAAACCAACAAAAAAGGCTTTGGCCTGTACCAAGCCGCCCACTACGACGAGCTGGTCGATTGCCCGGTGGAGCTGGGCCCGTTTTGGAGTGGCAGCTTCAACGCCTGCGGCGTGCCGCATCGCTTTGTGGTGGCCGGAGCCCTGCCCTCTTTTGACGGCGAACGCCTGCTGGCCGACACACAAAAGATCTGCGAGGCCGCCATCCACTTTTGGCACGGGCCAGGCAAAGCTGCAGGCAAAAAAGCGCCGCACAAAAACTACCTGTTCATGCTCAACGCAGTACACGACGGCTATGGCGGGCTGGAGCACCGAAACAGCACAGCGTTGATTTGCAAACGCGATGATTTGCCGCGCCACAACAGCCTGTCTGCCAGCCCCCGAAAATCAGAGGGCTACACCACACTGCTGGGCCTGATCAGCCACGAATACTTCCACACCTGGAACGTCAAGCAGCTGCGCCCCGATGCCTTTGCCCGCTACGACTACAGCCAGGAAAACTACACGCAGTTGCTGTGGTTCTTTGAAGGCTTCACCAGCTATTACGACGACATCTTGCTGCGCCGTGCAGGGCTGATCGACGACGCCACTTACATCGAGCTGGTGGGCAAAACCATCGCACAAGTGCAGCAAACACCCGGGCGCCATGTGCAAAGCGTGGCGCAGGCGAGCTTCGACGCCTGGGTCAAGTACTACCGCCAAGACGAGAACACCGCCAACGCCACTGTGAGTTACTACACCAAGGGCTCGCTCGTGGCTTTGTGCTTGGACCTGACGCTGCGCCGCGAATTCAAAACCGAGGGCCACACGCTTGACACCGTGATGCGCGGCCTTTGGAAGCGCTGCAAGGCTGGCCCCATGCGCGAGCAGGACCTGCTGGACGAATTGCGCGCCGTGACCGGCCGCAGTTGGGCGGGCGAGATCCAGCGCTGGGCGCACAGCACACAAGAGCTGCCGCTGCGCGAGCTGCTCACGGCGCATGGCATCACGGTGGAGGCGGAGACCTCGGCCATGGCGCAGCGCCTGGGCCTGCGCGTGAGCGAGGCTGTTGGGAGTGTGCAGGTCAAAGTGGTGCTGCGCGGCAGCGCCGCCGAAGCGGCGGGCCTGGCTGCTGGCGACGAATGGCTGGGTTTGGATGTGGGTGCCAAAGGCCGAGGCGGCAGCTGGCGTCTGGGCAAGCTCGACGAACTGCCCGCCTTGCTGGGCAAAGAGCGCCAATTGACAGCGCTCGTCTCGCGTGACAAACGGCTGCTGCGCTTACCGCTCACGGTGCCTGCGCAAGCAAGCCACTGGCTGCTGCGCGTGCCCAAGGAACGCGCGGCCCATCAGTGGCCTGCGGCCTGATTCACTTGCCGCGCAAGTCCACCACGCGTTTGGCCTTGCCCTGGCTGCGCTCGACGCCGCCTTCGGGCTTGAGCTCGATGGCCACACTCGATCCAATGTAGACCTTGATCTCGTGCTGCAGCTGCTTGGCGGCCGCACGGGCTTCGAGGCTTTCGGGGGACACGCCGGGCTTGGTCTCGATCAGCACTTTGAGGTCGTCCATCGGGCCTTCGCGGGTCAGCACGCACTGGTAGTGCGGGGCCAGCTCAGCGCGTTTGAGGATCAGCTCTTCGATCTGGCTGGGGAACACGTTCACACCGCGGATGATCATCATGTCGTCGCTGCGGCCCGTGACCTTTTCCATGCGGCGCATGCTCGGGCGTGCCGTGCCCGGCAACAAGCGCGTGAGGTCGCGCGTGCGGTAACGGATGATGGGCAGCGCTTCTTTGGTGAGGCTGGTGAAGACCAGCTCGCCCATCTCGCCGTCGGCCACTGACTCGCCGGTTTCGGGGTGGATGATCTCGGGGTAAAAATGGTCTTCCCAGATGGTCGGGCCGTCTTTGGTGTCGATGCACTCGCTGGCCACACCGGGCCCCATCACTTCGGACAGGCCGTAAATGTCGACGGCGTCAATGTTCATGCGCTTTTCGATCGCGGAGCGCATGTCGTTGGTCCAGGGCTCGGCACCGAAGATGCCGATGCGCAGTGAACTGGTTTTGGGGTCGATGCCTTGGCGCTCAAATTCATCGGCAATGGCCAGCATGTAGCTGGGCGTGACCATGATGATATTGGACTTGAAATCCTGAATCAGCTGCACTTGACGCTCTGTCTGACCACCACCAAAAGGCACCACCGTCAGGCCCAGTTTTTCGGCGCCGTAGTGCGCACCCATACCGCCAGTGAACAAGCCGTAGCCGTAGCTGATGTGCACCATGTCACCCGGCTTGGCGCCGCCTGCGCGGATGCTGCGAGCCACCACAGTCGACCAGGTGTCGATGTCTTTGAGGGTGTAGCCCACCACCGTGGGTTTGCCGGTGGTGCCGCTGGAGGCGTGGATGCGGGCGCATTGCTCGCGCGGCACGGCGAACATGCCAAAGGGGTAACTGTCGCGCAGGTCCGACTTGGTGGTGAAGGGGAACTTAGCGATGTCGGCCAGCGTCTTGCAATCGTCCGGGTGCACGCCTGCCGCATCGAACTTGGCGCGGTACACAGGCGAGTTGGCATAGGCGTGCTGCAGGGTTTGCTGCAGGCGCTTGAGCTGCAGGCTGCGCATTTCGTCGATGCTGGCCTTTTCAATCGGCTCCAGGGGGAAGGCTTTTTGGCTCATTCAAAACTCCACTTGATCAGCTTGGGACAGGGCTGAAGACCTGTCCCCCCATTCATTGATTTATTCCGGCACCACGGTGCCCGCAATTTGTGCACTCTTGCCGCGGAACATGGCGATCACTTCACCGTTCTGGTTGGTGACTCTCATGTCGTAGATGCCATGGCGTCCGCTCAGGGTCTGCTCGAGGCCTTCGCAGGTCAGCACATCACCCAACTTACCGGGCTTCAGAAACTCGATGCTGCAACCCGCGGCCACCGCATTCTTGTTGTAGCTGTTGCAGGCAAAAGCAAACGTCGAATCAGCCAGCGTGAAGATGAAGCCGCCGTGGCAAATTTGGTGACCGTTCAGGTGCAGCGCCTTCACCGTCATGCGCATCAGGGCGCGACCGGGCTCGCAGGCGAGCAGTTCCATGCCCATGGTGTCTTTGGACGCCACGTCGACGGCGAACATGGTCTCGCCCACCAAACGGGCCAGTGCTTGGGGGTCGCTCATCATTCGCCTTTGAATTGGGGACTGCGTTTTTCGAGGAAGGCTTGAACGCCTTCGAAGTAATCGTGCGTGCGGCCCAGGGCCGACTGGGTGTCGCGCTCCGTGTCCAGGTGCTCGGACAGGGTTCGGGTGGTGGCCGATTGGAGCAAGGCGCGGGTGGCGACCAGGGCTTTGGTGGGCATGTTGGCCAGGCGCTCGGCCAGAGCCAAGGCGCTGGCCAGCGGGTCTTCTGCCACGTCCCAAATCATGCCCCAGTCCTTGGCCTGTTGGGCGGCCAGCTTGTCGCCCGTCATGGCCAGCGCCATGGCGCGGGCCAGGCCCAGTCTCTCGACCAGCAACCAGCTGCCTCCTGCATCGGGGATCAAACCAATTTTGCTGAACGCCTGAATGAAGCTGGCGCCCGGCGCAGCAATCGCGATGTCGCAGGCCATGACCATGGACGCGCCCGCGCCTGCGGCCACGCCATTGACAGCGGCAATGGTGGGCATGCGCAGCGACTGCAGACGCCGCGTGCTGGGGTTAAAGGCCTGGTCGATGATGGGGCCGGGGTCGGCACGTTCGACCTGGTTGGGGCCAGGGGTGAAATCAAAATCAGACAGATCGGCCCCGGCACAAAAGCCTCGGCCAGCGCCCGTGATGACGGCGGCACGGATGGCCGGATTGGCCTCGGCCTGATCGAGCACAGCCCACAGATCATGGTGCATGGCACGGGTGAAACTGTTGAGGGCTTGTGGGCGATTGAGGGTGATCAGCGCCACGGCGCCTCGCGCTTCGTACAGCACCGTTGCAGTCGATTCGGTCATTTGGGGTCTCCTGAATGCAGCACTGTACCATTAACCGACCGTACGGTTGGTGAATGTTTTCCCTAGTGTTTTACCCGTGTTGGCCCCAGCCATGCCCAGCGCCAGAGCGACAGCTTCAGCTCAGTTGGCGTGGTTATAGTCTCATATTGATTTGACCCACTGCTGGAGAAAACCTTGAGCTACGAAAACATCGAAGTCCGCACCGAAGCCGGCCAAGTTGGCATCATCACCCTCAACCGCCCCAAAGCGCTGAACGCCCTGAACGGCGCTTTGATGGACGAGTTGGGCTTGGCGCTCAAGGCTTTTGACGCCGACGAGGCCATTGGCTGCATCGTCATCACCGGCAGCGAAAAGGCTTTTGCGGCGGGTGCCGACATCTCGGCCATGGCCAAGTTCAACTTCCATGAGGTCTACAAAAACGACTTCATCACCCGCAATTGGGAAACCATCCGCAGCATCCGCAAGCCTGTGATCGCGGCGGTCAGCGGCTTTGCTCTGGGGGGGGCTGCGAGCTGGCCATGATGTGCGACTTCATCATCGCCGCCGATAACGCCAAGTTTGGTCAACCCGAAATCAAGATTGGCATCATCCCTGGTGCCGGCGGCACGCAGCGCCTGCCGCGTGCCATGGGCAAGTCCAAAGCCATGGACTTGGTGCTGACGGGCCGCATGATGGACGCCGCCGAGGCCGAGCGTGGCGGCTTGGTCAGCCGCGTGGTGCCTTTGGACAAGTTGATGGAAGAAACATTGGGCGCTGCCCTGATGATTTGTGGCTACGGCCAACTGGCGACCATGGCGGCCAAGGAAAGCGTAAACCGTGCCTTTGAAAGCGGGCTGAGTGATGGTGTGATGTTCGAGCGCCGCTTGTTCCACGGTTTGTTTGCTACTGCCGATCAAAAAGAAGGCATGGACGCGTTTTTGAACAAACGCGCACCCAAGTTCATCAACGGCTGATTGACCGGAAACGACCCGGCAAGCCGACGCTAGCGGTCAGCCGGGTGGTGTCAACAACTCAGGCTGCCAGACGAGCCGCTCTGGAGCGCTGAAGCACAAGAAGCGCTTGTTGGTGGCGCGGCCGATGGCACACAAGCCCAAGCGTTTGGCGACATCCAGGCCCATTTGGGTGATGCCGCTGCGCGACACCACCACAGGCACACCCATCTGTGCCGATTTGATGACCATCTCGCTGGTCAAGCGACCGGTGGTGTAGAACACCTTGTCTTGGGCGCTCACGTCGTGCATCCACATCCAACCCGCGATGGTGTCCACCGCGTTGTGACGGCCCACGTCTTCGACGAACTTCAACATTTCCTCGCCCTGAAACAAGGCGCAACCATGCACCGAGCCGGATGACTTGTAGGTGGTTTCTTGCAAGCGGATGGCGTTGACCAAACCATAGAGCTGGCTTTGGGTAATTTGCGCGGGTGGCAATTCGATCTCGTCGATGTGCGCCATCAAATCACCGAACACGCTGCCCTGCCCGCACCCCGTGGTCACCACACGCTCGGCGCTGCGCTCAATGACCACCTGGGCGTTGGCGCGGGTTTTGACGGCGGCCACACCGGGCACGCCCACTTCGCCTTCGCCAATCGTCCAATCTACCGTGATGGATTCGATTTGGTCCACCGAGTCGATGAGGCGCTGGTTGCGCAAGAAGCCCAGCACCAGCCACTCGGGCTCGGCACCCAACGTCATCAGGGTGACCAGCTCTTTTTTGTCCAGGTAAATCGTGAGTGCCCGTTCGGCGGGGATTTGTGTCTCGGAGACTTCACCGAATTCGTTGGTCACGGTCACGCTGCGCGTGAGGGGC
The DNA here is from genome assembly GCF_001412535.1 of Limnohabitans sp. 63ED37-2. GTDB lineage: Bacteria > Pseudomonadota > Gammaproteobacteria > Burkholderiales > Burkholderiaceae_C > Limnohabitans_A. The sequence continues at coordinate 2,368,097 of NZ_CP011774.1, forward strand.
GCACGCGCTCGGGTGAGGTGGGGCTTGGGCAGGGCCGAAGCGGCCTCGGGGACATTCAAAACAGCAGACATGGCTTGAGCCTAACGTAAAAATCCCCCGCCGTTGCCGACGGGGGATTTTGCAGTGGGGTGCAAAAAAGGATCAGCCTTTTTTGGCAGGTGCGGCCGCAGGCTTGGCGCCCGCAGCGGCAGGCGCTGCAGCCGGGGCTGCTGCTGTTTCTGCGGGCTTGTAAGCACCCGGGTCTACACAGGCGGGCGTAGCCGTAGGTGCAGCTTTGCCTTTGCCATTGGTTTTGTAATAGTGCGCCGCCACTTTTTCGCGTGACTTGCACAGCTGGAAGTCGGCAACTTTGTTGCCATGCGCGGTTTTGGCCGCAGCCTCAGCCGCTTTAGCCTTCGCCTCTTCGCTGAGGGGTGGCAATTTGGCGGCAGCACCGAAGCTGATGGCCAATGCAGACAAAACAAGCAGGTATTTTTTCATGAGAGTTCTCCAGGCTCAGGCCGAAGCGGTGGAAGCGTTCGAGTTGGCGGGGGTGTTCGAGGCAGCAGAACGGTGAGCCGGAATCTTGCCAGCCTTGACATCGTCGTACCACAACTCATGGTGCTCTTTGGCCCATGTTTCATCCACATAGCCGGTGCGCATGGCTTTGTAGGCACCGCGCATGCCCAATGTGCCCATGTAAATGTGCCCAATGAACATGGCCATCATGAACAAACTGGCCACACCGTGGATCATGTTGGCGATCTGCATGGTGGACCGCTCATAGATCAGGCCGGGGATGAGCATGTTCAGCACTAAGCCAGAGGCGACCACGATGACACCCAGGAACAAAACACCGGCCCAGAACACCACTTTTTCACCGGCATTGAACCGGTGCGAAGGCACTTCGGTGCCAGAGAACAAGCCGCCGCCTTTGAGGATCCAGACCATGTCGTCTTTGCTGGGCAGGTTGTCTTTGACGAAGGTGATGAACACAATCACCAGTGACACCGCGAACAAGGGTCCTGCAAAGTTGTGGATGTTCTTCAAGGCAAATGTGAGCCAACCGAAAAGGTTGTCACCCAGAATCGGCAACAAGAAATATTTGCCGTAAGCAATCACGATGCCCGAAATGGCCAAGGCACAAAAAGCGATCGCATTGGCCCAATGAGCGGAACGCTCAAATGGGGTAAAGCGCTCGATCTTGCGGCCCGTTTCCTGGCCATGCAACTCGATCGTGCCTTTGCTGAAATAAAACAAAGCCATTGCACCGACAGCGATCAACAACAAAGCAGCCCCGTAAGGGATGATGATGTTGTTGCGCACCTGACGCCAGGACTCGCCTGCCGAAGCCAAGCGCGAGCCAGGGTACTGCACAAAAGGCTGAATCAGGTTGCCAGCTTCAGGCGCTTGGCTTTTAGGCAAGCTGGTGAAACCCGTCGCGCCCTGACCCACAGAGCGCCACATGGGCGCGTTGTTGCCCGGCTGGACCTGGCCACGCTCGGCATTGGTCTGGTCTTTGTATTTCGGATCGGCGTCGGCACCCGGCGCGATCTGAAAGATGTTGGCGCTTTTCACGCCCAGGCTGGTCTCAGCCGGTGCGGGCGCAGCGGCAGGAGCCTGCGTCTGGGCAGCAACGCCCCACGCAGCCAAAGCCAGCCCGATCGTCAGTAAGAAGCGACGCATGAACTTCTCCTTGTTGCTCACTTGGGAGCGCGGGCGTGGTCGTTTTGACCGTATTGTGCTCGGGCTTTGAGGTGGTTGGCCCAACCAGCCTGGTCACCGGCTTTCCAACCTGGATCGGTAAAGACCGCCACACCGGTGCCTGCGACCGCGGGTTTGTCAGAGCCAACTCCGGCTTTGTCTTGACGCGTTTCGCCGCAAGCGGCCAGCAAAAACAGGCTGCTCAAAATGATGGCTGCTTTCATGCTCATGCTCCCTTGGCTTGGTTGCCGTAAGCCGTTCCCCAGCCCCAAACTTCGGCACCTTTGCCACGCTGGACCACACGGCCACGCAGAATGTCGGCCACCACGTCGCCGTCACCGGCCAGCAGTGCCTTGGTGGAGCACATCTCGGCGCAGGCGGGCAATTTGCCTTCGGCCAGGCGGTTGCGACCGTATTTCTCAAACTCAGCCTGGCTGCCATGCTCTTCAGGTCCACCGGCACAGAAAGTGCACTTGTCCATCTTGCCGCGCAGACCAAAGGCGCCGCTGGATGGGAACTGTGGGGCACCAAACGGGCAGGCATACGAGCAATAGCCGCAACCAATGCAAATGTCCTTGTCGTGCAACACAACGCCTTCGTCGGTTTTGTAGAAGCAGTTGACCGGGCAAACGGCCATGCAAGGGGCATCCGAGCAGTGCATGCAGGCCACCGAGATGGATTTTTCGCCCGGGACGCCGTCATTCAAAGTGACCACACGGCGGCGGTTCACACCCCACGGGACTTCGTGTTCGTTTTTGCAAGCGGTCACGCAACCGTTGCACTCGATGCAACGCTCTGCGTCGCAAATAAATTTCATTCGTGCCATCGTTTTCTCCTGGAGCGCTTAGGCTTTTTCGATGTTGCAGATGGTGGTCTTGGTCTCTTGCATCATGGTGACGCTGTCATAACCATAGGTGGTGGCCGTGTTGACAGCCTCGCCGCGCACGATGGGCGCAGCACCCTTGGGGTAATGCGGCAACATGTCAACACCTTGCCAACGACCCGAGAAGTGGAAAGGCAGAAACACGGTATCGGGCGCAACACGCTCGGTCACCATGGCCTGCACATTGATGCGTGCACCTGTGGGTGAGGTCACCCATGCACGCTCGCCGTTCCGGATGCCACGCTCGGCAGCAGACTTGGGGTTGATCTCGACAAACATCTCCTGCTGCAATTCAGCAAGCCATGGGTTAGAGCGGGTTTCTTCACCACCGCCCTCGTACTCGACCAAACGACCCGAGGTCATGATGAGCGGGAACTTCTCATGCAGCTTGTCGGCGATGTTTTTGTCTTGAACCGTCTTGTACAAGGTGGGCAAACGCCAGAAGGCTTTACGGTCGTCGTGCGTGGGGTACTTCGCCATCATGTCCGGACGGGTACCATACAGAGGCTCGCGGTGCTGAGGGATAGGGTCTGGGAAGTTCCAGACCACCGCACGCGCCTTGGCATTGCCAAAAGGATGGCAACCGTGGCCTTTCATGAACACACGGATCATGCCGCCCGATGAGTCGGTCTTCCAATTCTTGCCTTCGGCCTTGGCCTTTTCTGCCTCGGTCAGCTCATCCCACCAGCCCAGTTTCTTGAGCAGGATGTGGTCGAGTTCGGGGTAACCGGTGGTGATGTCAGCACCGAGCGAATGCGAACCGTCTTCGGCCAACAGACTCTTGCCATCACGCTCCACACCAAAGTTGGCGCGGAAGTTACCGCCGCCGTCCATGACGTGCTTGGAGGTGTCATACAAGTTGGGCGAACCGGGGTGCTTGAGTTCAGGGGTGCCATAGCAAGGCCATGGCAAGCCGAAATAGTCACCGGTGAAGTCGTAACCGGTTTCTTTGTCTTTACCACCTTTGGCCTTCAAGGTCTTCACATCGAACACATGCATGTTCTTCATGTGGGCCTTCAAGCGCTCTGGGCTTTGGCCGGTGTAGCCAATGGTCCAAACGCTCTTGTTGATTTCGCGCAAGATGTCCTCGGGCATGGGCTCATCCATGCCGCCGACTTTTTGCATTTTGTAGTTCTTGACCAACTCGGCACCAAAGCCCAATTTTTGCGCCAATTGGTACATGATCATGTGGTCAGAACGGCTCTCCCACAAAGGCTCAATGACCTTCTCGCGCCACTGAATGGAGCGGTTGGACGCGGTGCAGGAACCCGAGGTTTCAAACTGCGTGCAAGCAGGCAGCAAATACACAGCACGGTTGGGGTTCAGGTCTTCGGCCTTGCCGGGCATGGCCGCCATCGACGCGGTGGCCGATGGATAGGGGTCCACCACCACCAACAAGTCGAGCTTGTCCATGGCCCGCTTCATGTCCAAGCCGCGGGTTTGCGAGTTGGGGGCATGGCCCCAATAAAACACACCACGCAGGTTGCTGTCTTGGTCAATCAGCTCGTTGTTCTCGAGCACACCGTCGATCCAGCGCGACACGGTAATGCCGTTTTTTCCCATCATGGCAGGGCTGGCAAACTGCTTTTTGATCCACTCGAAGTCCACACCCCAAGCGTTGGCAAAGTGTTTCCAAGAGCCTTCGGCCAAGCCGTAGTAACCGGGCAGTGAATCGGGGTTGGGACCCACATCGGTTGCGCCTTGCACGTTGTCGTGGCCACGGAAGATGTTGGTGCCACCGCCGGTCTTGCCCACATTGCCCAAGGCCAATTGCAAGAGGCAAGAGGCACGGACGATGGCGTTACCAATCGTGTGCTGCGTCTGGCCCATGCACCAGACGATGGTGCCGGGGTTGTTCTCGTGCAGCATTTTGGCGATCTTGAAGACCTGGTCTTCTTTGACCCCGCACGCTTCTTCGACCTTGTCAGGCGTCCACTTGGCCATGACTTCGGCTTTGATCGCGTCCATGCCAAAGACACGGTCGTTGATGTATTTTTTGTCTTCCCAGCCGTTCTTGAAGATGTGGTACATCAAACCGAACAAGAAAGGAATGTCCGTGCCCGAGCGGATGCGCACGTACTCATCGGCCTTGGCCGCTGTGCGGGTGAAGCGGGGGTCGACCACAATCATCTTGCAGCCGTTTTCCTTGGCGTGCAGCATGTGCAACATCGACACGGGGTGGGCTTCGGCCGCATTGGAGCCAATGTACAAAGCGACCTTGCTGTTTTGCATGTCGTTGTACGAGTTGGTCATCGCGCCGTAACCCCAGGTGTTGGCGACACCAGCCACCGTGGTGGAGTGGCAAATACGCGCTTGGTGGTCACAGTTATTACTGCCCCAGAAACTCATGAACTTGCGCAGCAAATAGGCTTGCTCGTTGTTGCTTTTAGACGAGCCCACCACATAAATACTGTCCGGGCCACTCGCCTTGCGCAGCTCCAGCATCTTGGCGCTGATCTCGTTCAAGGCTGTATCCCAGCTGATGCGCTCGTATTTGCCGTTGACCAATTTCATGGGGTAGCGCAAACGGTACTCACCATGGCCGTGCTCGCGCAAAGCAGCGCCTTTGGCGCAATGGGCACCCAAGTTGATGGGGGAATCAAACACGGGCTCTTGACGAACCCAAACCCCGTTTTCGACCACCGCATCAACCGCACAGCCTACCGAGCAGTGGGTGCAAACAGTGCGCTTGACTTCGACCTTGCCAGCACCCACGATGGATGTGCCTTTGCCCGCGTGGGCCTTTTGCACCAAGGTGAGCTGCGATGCAGCCAATCCGACACCCACACCCAAACCCGAGCGGCGCAGAAAACTGCGGCGATCCATGGTGGGCAAAGCCTGCGACAGACCACGGCGCAGGCTGTGGACGAAAGCAGATGAAGCAGCACCTGATGTGCTGGAAGTTTTTTTGGTCAGCAACATGGAGGACTCCAGTTGAGTTGAACAGGAAAGAAAAAAGAAAAACTCAGACGCGGGTGGTCTTGTAGTACTGCTGAACGTGTTCGCTCAGGGTGTAACCACCGCCGCGTGTGGGCTTTGGCAAAGCCTTGGCCACGGGCGCGGCTGGCTTCACGACACCGGGCAAAACGGCTGTGGCTGCTGCCACAGCACCCACGGTGGCAGCCCCTGAGAACAGGGTGCGGCGCGACAGAGAGGAAGTTTTAGATGGCATCAAAGACTCCTGAAAATGGGCGGGCTGATGAGTCAGCAGAATTTTTGGCCTAGGCAAAAAGATGCATAGGCGATCTTACTGTCTGCCCAGCAGGCTTGTCATGAAAAAAACCCTTAGTTCAAATCATTTACGTCAAGCAGGTGACAGCCAAAACCCGCAAAGGTCGAAAAAAGCGCCCACGCACACACGCCATTTGGGCATTGTGTTAGCGGGCGCACGGTGGATTGCTTATTTGTAAAGAACTTCAGGCAACCACATGCCGATGGCCGGGAACATGTAGAGCAGCACAATCGCAAAAACTTGGATCGCCATGAAAGGCAACATGCCTGCGAAGATCTGGTTGAGCGTGACGTGTGGAGGGCTCACGCCCTTCAGGTAGAACGCGGCCATGGCCACGGGAGGGCTCAGGAATGCGGTCTGCAGGTTCAAGGCCACCAACAAGCCGAAGAACAGCGGATCGATGCCAAAGTGAGGCAGCAAAGGAATGAAGATCGGCATGAAAATCACGATGATCTCGGTCCACTCCAAAGGCCAACCCAACAAGAAAATGACCACTTGCGCCAAGATCATGAACTGCACAGGTGTCAGGTCCATGCCCAGCACCCAACTGTTGATGATCTCCTGGCCGCCCAACAGCGCAAACGCCGCCGAGAAGATGCTCGAGCCCACAAACAACCAGCACACCATGGCGCTGGTTTTGGCCGTCAGGTACACCGACTCGCGCAGGACCACGTAGTTGAGCCTGCGGTAAGCCGCCGCCAGCAACAAGCCGCCCAGCGAACCCATGGCCGCTGCCTCGGTCGGTGTGGCCAGGCCAAACACGATGGTGCCGAGCACGGCCAAAATCATGAGGGCCAGCGGGAAGAACGAACCCAGCAGCATCTTGAAGATTTCAAGTCGTGCAAAACTGAAGTAAGCGTAGAAGATGGCCAAGGCCACCGCGCAACTGGCCAAACCGATCCAAAAAGACAGGGGCGCATCTTGACGTTCTGCAGCAGCCGACTCGGCATCAGCCGTCACTGCCGCAGCAGCGGGAGCTGGTGTCGCCTCTTTGGGCGCTTGTGCAGTGGACACGGCCTCTGAGGCGGCAGACACCGCTTCTGTACCAGGCGGAAGCTGCAAGCCATCGGCCTCAGGCTCAGACAAACCACTGATGCTTTCGCCTTCTTCAGCCGTTTCCACGGAGTCCGACAATTCACCGCCCATGGCCACAACACCCTCGACCGTTTCGACCGGCAGTGGTGCAGTGACCTTGAAATAGATCGTGCCCATGATCGCGGCCACAGCCAAAAGCGGCAGCAAGGCAATCACCAGGTGGTTGAGTAACTCGCGCATGGGCACTGCTGCATTGCGCTTGCCTTTGATCGCACCGATCAGGCCAGGCAACACAGTGTTGCTGATGTCTTTGGACACCACTTGCGCAAAAGCAGGCAAAGGCACAATGCGGTCTTCGGCCGACATGGGCGGTGCCATGTGCGGCTTCCATTTGGCGATGATCACCACGTAGAGTACATACAAAGTGGCCAACATGATGCCGGGGAAGAAGGCACCGGCGTAGAGCTTGACGACCGACACGCCGGCCGTTGCGCCGTAAACGATCAACATGACCGAAGGCGGAATCAAAATGCCCAAGCAACCACCCGCGGTGATCGCACCCGCGGACAACTGAACGCTGTAACCGGCTCGCAGCATGGCGGGCAGCGCCAGCAAGCCCATGAGTGTCACCACCGCGCCCACGATGCCGGTGGCCGTGGCAAAAATGGCGCAGGTCACGATGGTGGCCACGGCCAAAGAGCCCGGCAAACGGGCCATGGCCAGGTGCATGCTCTTGAACAGTTTTTCGATCAGGTTGGCGCGTTCAATCAAGTAGCCCATGAACACGAACAAAGGAATCGAGATCAGCACGTCGTTGGACATGACCGAATAAGCACGCTGAACCATCAGGTCCAGAGTTTGCTGGACCGCCAAATCGGGGTTTTGACTCTTGTAGGCAATCCACGCGAAGATCATGCCCATGCCCATCAAAGTGAAAGCGGTTGGGAAACCCAACATGATCGCCACCACCACCAGCGCCAACATCAACAGGCCCAGATGGCCGTTGGTCATCTCCGAGGGCGTGGGCAACAAAACAAAGGCCGACAACACGACCAAGGCCATGATCGTCAAACCAAACCAGACTTCTTTTTTCATTTTTGTGTTCCCTTCACAGTCGCCAACTCGCCCAATTTGGCAATGTCTTCGTCTTTCACGTTGACCATTTCCTTGAGTTTTTCGACGTCCACTTCGTCCACGTCATCGCCACGCTTGGGCCACTCGCCTTGCTTGATGCAGACAATGCAGCGCACGATTTCAACCAGACCCTGGGCCAACAAAAAGGCACCTGCCAAAGGCAAAATGGTTTTGAAGGGGTACACCGGGGGACCGTTGGCCGTGATGTTGGAGTGTTCATTGATGGCCCACGACTCGGCCGCAAAGCCGTAACCCGCGTAAGCCAAAGCCACCACCCCTGGAATGAAAAACACAATGTAAAGAATCAGGTCTAACCAAGCCTGCAGGCGTGGCGGGAAAAAACCATACAGCACATCGCCGCGCACATGACCGTTCTTGGACAGGGTGTAGGCACCCGCCATCATGAACAAAGTGCCATACATCATGCTCATCACATCAAAAGCCCACGGGTGGGGGTTGTCCATCACATAACGTGAAAAGACCTCCCAAGAGATCAGTAGGGTCAACGCCACGATCAGCCAGGAAAAAAACTGGCCAATCCAAGTGCTGACTTTGTCAATGAAGAGCAAGAGGTTTTGCATAAGGGATCACATAAGTAAATCAGCCATCCGGTGGTGCCGGATGGCTGATGGGGTGGCTCAGCTGAAAAAAATCAGGCCTTTTTGGCGCCGAAGAAGTGGTTCACAGCCATGCGACGGCTGATGTTGGTGTCCTGGTCCCACTTGACTGCGCGCTGAGCGAAAGCGCGTTGAGAGGCCACAATTTCCTTGAACAAAGGATTTTCTGCGGACTTCTTTTCAACGATTTCAGTCCAGATTTTCAGCTGGTCTTGCAAAATCGCGTCAGGTGTTTTGTAGAACTTGACCTTGTCCTTGGTTTGCAACTCGATGTAGTCCTTCGAGTAACGGTCAATGGCCTTCCAAGACATGTCTGCCGAAGCCGCCTCAGTGGCAATCGCGATGACCGACTTCATCTTGGCGGGCAAGGCGTCGTACTTGGTCTTGTTGAACATGATCTCGAAGGTCTCGGCGCTCTGGTGGTAGCTTTGCAGCATGCAGACCTTGGAGACATCGGGGAAGCCCAAGATGCGGTCAGAGGTGGCGTTGTTGAATTCGGCACCATCGAGCAAGCCGCGGTCCATCGCTGGCACAATTTCGCCGCCTGGCAAGGCGTTCACGGCAGCACCCATGGCGGTGAACAAATCGATGGCCAAACCGTTGGTGCGGAACTTCAAGCCTTTGAAATCAGAGGACTTGGTGATGGGCTTTTTGAACCAGCCCAGGGGCTGAGTGGACATCGGACCGTACAGGAACGATTGCACGTTGCCGCCAATCGAGGCGTACAACTTGGCCAACAGCTCAGCACCACCGCCGTACTTGTGCCAGGCCAAAATCATGTTGGCATCCATGCCGAAAGCCGGGCCAGAATTCCACAGGGCCAAGGCATTTTGCTTGCCGTAGTGGTAACCCAACACTCCGTGACCACCGTCCAAAGTACCTTTGGACACGGCTTCCAGCAAACCAAACGCAGGCACCACGGCGCCAGCGGGCAACACCTCGATCTTCAAATCGCCACCGGTCATGTCGTTGACCTTCTTGGCGTAGTCCAAGGCGTATTCGTGGAAGATGTCCTTGGCGGGCCAAGTGCTCTGCCAGCGCATGGAGATCGGGCCGGTTTGAGCCTTGGCGATCATGGGCGCGGAAATGGCACCAGCGGCAACAGCTGCGCCCTTGAGAAGATTGCGACGGCGTGGGGTTTGGTTGTCTGACAAGGTAGTCTCCAATCGTTGTTGAACTTTCAAGCGTAAAAAATTACCGCTCAGTTCACATTATGGGCTCCCCCTCAACTTTGCCCCTAAGTACAAACCCGAATGGGTCTTGTCATTTTTTTCAAGCGCTAGCGCAAAATAATTCAATTCACCAAGTCAAAGCCTTGGGCCTCGACGCCCATGAAGGCGGCTGTGAAATCGGCCACGCGGGCATAGAAAGCGGCTTGTGGATGGGCCTGGATGGCCTGGCACATGCGGGTCACCCAAGGCTGTACATGCTGGCTGAAAAAAGCCATTTGCTGGGTGAGGTTGGACACGGTCACATCGTCCCCGGCAATCAGGTAGCGCATGACCTCGAACACGTAGGCCACATGGTCTTCCGTGTCTGACATGCCCTCGCCTTTGCCCAAGCCCAAGGTCGCCAGATCGTCGCGCAGTTTGACCAGCGGTTTTTCATTCAAAAAGCCACTGAGGTAATGCGAGCCATACAGGTAAACCTCAGGCTTACCGACGCCGCCAAACAGACGGTTGTATTCGGCCGCCACCTGCGCGTGGTTCAGGCTGCGAGCGCTGGCCACCAGCTCACGCCAAGGCTCTTCCAGAAAGCCTCCGGCATCGGGGGCCTCGGTCACGGCCACCTGCAATTGGCCCAGCAAGTCGACTGAAGGCGCGGCATAGAGCAGCTGCGAGAGCAGGCCATACAACTCGGCGCGGGCGGTTTCTTCGTCCAGCGCATGGCTGGAGGCACTCAGGTTCAGGTCTTGGCTCATGGCAACCATTCATCGGGTTTTGGGGGGCAGCGGGCCATCGGTGATGCGCACCTGGTTTTCGTCGGTGAACATGTCGATGACGCGGCAGTCACCGCACATTTTCAGGCGCTCAAGGGCCGGGCCTTGGAACATGCTGTGGCCCGTCAGCCGTCCCAACATGGTCTCGATGGCCTTGAGCGTGCCAAAGGGTTTGGCGCAGCGGATGCAGGCATAAGGTGGGCTGCTGTGCACCACCCTTGGCTGAGCGCGCTCAGGCATCAAAGACAAACGCGGCTGAAGCGTGATGGCGGTTTCGGGGCAGGTTTTGGCACACAGGCCGCACTGCACACAATTTTTCTCGACAAACTTCAGCTCGGGTTGAAGCGGGTTGTCTTGCAGTGCCGAAGAGGGGCAAGCGCCCACGCAGCTCATGCACAGCGTGCACTTGCTGCCGTCCACGGTGATGCTGCCCAGGGGCGAACCTGCCGCGGGCAAATCGAGCGCCTTGGGACGAGTGGCCTCATCCATGGCCATGACGGTAGACTGAGCCATCAGGTGGTCGATGACCAGCTCCAGGTTGCTGCGTTTTTCGGCCTGCACCGCGTGGCGGGCTGCGACCGCCGGGCCTGTGGGCAGGCTGGCGACCTTAAGACTGCGGGCACACAAGCGCTGCAAATCGCCGTCCAGAGCGCTGGCGGTTTTGGCCTCGATCAGCTGGAAATGCGCGCCGGTGTAGCCCAGGCCATTCAGCAGACTTTGGGCCACAGCCATTTGCTCCATGAGCGCTGCGCGGTATTGCGGGGCCTCTTCTTGGGTAAGCAACACCATGACCTGGCGTGCGCCATAGGCCACGGCCGAGAGCCACAGCTCCATGCCCACACTTGCGGTGTGCCACAGCGCCACGGGTATCACGCGGGCGGGCACGCCCTGCATGACGCCCAGCTGCGCACCCCGACCCAGCTCGTCGATCAGGGCCTGACCTTTTTCTTGGCTGTGCAGCAGCAGCGCGGCATCGCGCCCACCCGCAGCCTGATAGGCCGACAGCAGTGCGCGGATCTTGGCGCCCTGCTCTGCCGGACGCGGGTAGGCGTAGGTGAGGGCCCCCGTGGGGCAAGCGGTGGTGCAGGCGCCGCAGCCCACACACAGGTTGGGGTTGACCACGATTTGCTGGCGGCTTTTGTCCGAGCGCACAGCCTCGGCCGAGCAGATGTCGATGCAGGCGCTGCAGCCCACTTGCTCGTTGCGGCTGTGGGCGCAGAGCTTTTGTTTGTATGCAAAAAAGCGGGGCTTTTCAAACTCACCCACCAACTCGCGCACCTTGAGCAAGGTGGACAGGTCTTGCCCGTCCCAGCGGAAATAGCCTTGCGGCAAGGCGTGTGAGGTGAACGTGGGCGAGGCTTGGTCGCCGCGCAGGTCCAGCACCACATCAAAGCGCTCGGTTTGTGGACGGGCGTCGCGGCTGAAGTCGATGGCCCCTGCGGCTTCGCACACCTTGACGCAGTCGCGGTGCGAAGTGCAACGCGACAGGTCCACTTGGTAATCGAGACCAATGGCCTGCTCAGGGCAGGCGGCCACACAGGCGTTGCAGCGGGTGCACAGGTCCAGGTCAATCGGGTTGCTGGCGTCCCAAGACACGTCGAACGCGCCCAACCAGCCCTTGAAGCCTTGCAAGCGACCGGCCAGCACCGGAAAACGCCGCTCTTGGCTGCCCCCGGCGTTACCGGGGCCTTGGGCAAAAATCGTGACCTGCATCGCATCGGCCAAAAAGCTGGCAGCGCGTTCGGCGGCATCGATCGCACCGATGATCAGCACACGGCCTTCGCTTTTGTAGGTGACCGTGGCCACCGGCTCGGGCTCAGGCAAACGGGCTGCCGCCAACAGGGCGGCCATTTTGGGTGTGGCGTGCGCGGCCTCACGGCCCCAGCCGCCGGTTTCGCGGATGTTGACAAAACGAATCGGCGAGATGGCGCCTTCGGTTTGCTCAGCCAGTTCACTGAACAAACGCTTTTCTTGGGTGCAGGCCACCACCACGGTCTCGCCGGTTTTCACGGCTTTTTGAAATTGGCCTGCCTCGCGGCGGCACAAGGTGGTGTGCAGCGTCAGGTCTTCACCCAGTGCTTGGCCCAGGGCTTGGGCTTGCAGGGGCATGGTTTGGTTGCAATTGCAAATCAGGGTGGTCATGTTCTGGGTGCGCGTTGACATGGGGCTGAAGCACGGGGCTGGCCGGTCCTGCCGAATCGGTCAGGGAAGTCGGCGACTGTGCCACAACTGGCGAGCCTTCCTGCGTTGCAGGACTTTGATCAGGGTTTCCACCGAGGTCGCTCGAAGCCCCCTGTGTGGTCGGCACGGCCCCTGCCGGGGTCGCCGTCTTGGCGGCGGCTTCATCGGGTTTGTCCAACAAACCCAGCAATTGCGCACCCACCATTTTCTCCAACATGCCCGCAGGCAGCGGGTCCGGGGTGTTGTAGTCGCCGATGTAAATGTCGAGCCCGTCCATCACGTTGAAATGCGGGTCGGTGAAGAGCTTTTTCATGGCCACATTGCGCACATCGGCTGTGACGCCAGGGCGCATGAAGGGCTGAAAGTCCGATTCAGGCGTCAAGGCACGGGCGTCGTCCAGGCTGGGCAAGGGCTGTGCGGGCGTCTCGCTGGACTGCGAATCGGCTTGAGCTGCGGCTTGCGATGGGGGCGAAGCTTTGGAGCGCTGCTGCAATTCGGAGGGTCCAGGCACGCCAGGCAACTCGGTCGGACTTGCTGGGGCAACCGGTTCGGCCACAGGCAAGCCCTTGGCCACGGCTTGTTTGCGCTGCGACCAGCGACTGAAAAAGTGCTCGCTCATGGGCCCTGCCTCCCACCTTTGCGTTTTTCAGTTGTGCTGACCGAGGCGGGCTGGCCAAAGCGGTCTGTCAAACCCTGAAAGCTTTGTGGGCGTTGACGGCGCTTGACTTCGGGCACATAAAACGCGTCGGTGAAGGCCTGCAACCGGGCCACCACTTCGGGTGACGCGGGCACGTTTTCCACCGTTTCCTGGGCATCGAGCCAGCGTCCGGCGTCGTGATAACTCAAGCTCAGGGCTTGGGGCACGGCCAGCTCCTCTTGGCCATCGCGCCCTTCTTGCAGTCGCCACATGACAAAGAAACTGGGCGTGGGGGAAGTGAGGTTGAGCCAATAGCCCTCGGCATCGTCGCTGAACAATTCCAGTGGCCAGCCGGGGTAGAGCCAAAGCACTTCGTCATCGGTTTGGCGCAGGCAGCGTGGGGCTTGGCCAAAACCCACCTCTTGCGGCACCACATCGGCCAGCACCCAACGGTGGGACTGCCAACGGGCCATGGCACCCAAGACGGCTTCGCGGCGCATCAACACCGCCATTTCAGACACGACATGAACAGACATTGCGTTCTTTCTTTCAGCGGGTGTTGTCCCGCATCAACCCAACATGGTTTCGCCCAGCAAGGGTAAACGCAAAGTGAAAACCGTACGGCGACCGGGCTCGGACTTGAAATTCAGGCGACCGCCGTGCACCTCCACAATCGAGCGGCTGAGCCACAGGCCCACCCCCATGCCTTGCGATTTGGAGGTTTTGAAAAGACTGAACACGTCGTCCGCACGCTCGGGCTCAATACCTGGGCCATTGTCTTCCACCTCCAAGACCATGAACTGTCCCACCGCATGCCCACGGATGTGCAACTCAGGATGGCGCAAGCCGGACGCTTTCAATGCATCGATGGCATTGTTGAGCAGGTTCAAAATCACTTGCTGCAGCTGGGTCGCATCACCCTGCAGGTGCAAGTTGGCTTCGAGTTTGACCGTGCAGACAATACCGGCACTCTTCATTTGTGACTGCACCAGATCGAGCACATCCTGAACCAGCTCATCGAGTTGCAAGACGGTGTACTCCCCGCGACTCATGCGGAACAGGTTGCGGAGTTTGCGGATGATGTCAGCGCCTCGTTGGGTGTCATGCACGATGGCCACCACCACTTTGTGGAGCACGTCCAAATCGGGCCTGGACTGATCTCGCTGGGCCTCCTCCAGTTTGGACTGCACCAATTCGGCGTGCAACAAGTTGGCCGTCAGCGGCTGGTTCAACTCGTGCGCAAAACTGGCCACCAAGGCCCCCATGCCCGCGCTCTTGTTGGACAGCGTCAACTGCCGGATGATTTCTTCGCGCTCGGTCAACAAAGCGCCCAAATCTTCGGAGTGCTGCAAAGCCATGGCGGCACGCTCTTGTTCACGCGCCAATTGCAACTGCATGGTGGTCTGGCTGCGATGGTCCTGGTCCACAAAGATCTGCATGAACCCCACACACAACATCATGATGGCCGTGAATTGACCGATGAACACCACGGCATGGTCCCAAGAGGCTTCGTACAAATCGTCGGCGCCGATGCCCGCCAGCATGGCCACGGTTTTGGTGCCCAAGGTGACCGACAAAATCAGGCCCGCCCACTTCAAGGAATTGGCGCCCTTCTTGTCGTGGGTCAGGACAAGGCGCTGGCCTGCAAAATAGTACTCCAGCGCGTTGAACGTGTAAAAAGCATAGAACACCAGCATGAGGGTGCTCTCGGCTGCGCCCGAAAAATGCAGGCCATGACTCAGCGCCAAAAAGGCCACATTGACGCCCAGCGAGGACCACATCCAAACGGGCGAAGCCGGTCCATTGAGCGAGCGCAAAGCCAGCTGGCGGCCCCAATTGCCCGCAGCCATCAAGAATTGGCCGGCCACCACCACCACATCGGTGCTGACCCAACCCCGGCTGCCCAGCACACACAAACCCAGGGCACTGAAGATGCCCGAAGCGCTCCACAAGACCACCACAGGGCTGCGAAAGCGGGCCAGGCCATACCAGATGGCGGCATGCAGCATCAGGTACAAAAACGCATCCATCCAGAAGATGGTTTGCACATTCCAATTCAAATCGGCCTCCTTGGCCTGATGTGCTAACCAGGGCCGGCTACACAAAGCACTAAGCAACCGTCTGGTCAGTCAAAACCAATGATTATGCTTTCTGCAATGGAGCGGCCTCAACGCGCACGGCACAAAATTTGAATTCAGGAATCTTGCCAAAGGGGTCCAACGCCGCATTGGTGAGCAAATTGGCTGCGGCCTCTTGGTATGCAAAGGGAATGAACACCGTACCCAGCGGGGTGCCATCGTCTTGGCGCAGCGGCAATACCACCTCTCCGCGCCGCGAAGCCATGCGCACCCACTGCCCAGCCTGCAAGCCCAAACGCTGCATTTCGCTGCCATGCATGGACGCGGTGGCCGCAGGCTCCAGCGCATCGAGCACGGTGGCACGGCGTGTCATGCTGCCCGTGTGCCAGTGCTCCAGTTGACGCCCAGTGATGAGCACCAAGGGGTACTCGGCATCGGGCTGCTCGTTGGCCGAGATCAGTCCCGCAGTGACCAAGCGCACACGGCCATCCTGGGTCGGGAATTGGTCGTGAAAGACGATGGGCTGACCCGGATCCTCGGCGCTCACACAGGGGTAAGTGATCGAGCCCGCATTGAGACGTGCCCAATCGATGCCACCAATCGCCGGGGCCATAGCTTGGCGCATTTCTTCGTACACCGCGGCCACGCCATCGTGATCACCCGCATAGGCCCAGCCGAGCCCCATGCGTTGGGCCAGTTGTTGGATGATCCACAAATCGGGTTTCGCATCACCCGGCGGCAACACGGCCTGGCGGCCCATTTGCACCGTGCGGTCGGTGTTGCTGACGGTGCCGGTTTTCTCGGGCCAGGCACTGGCGGGCAGCACCACATCGGCCAACCAAGCGGTCTCGGTCAAGAAGATGTCTTGCACCACCAGGTGCTGCAAACTGGCCAGCGCGTGGCGAGCATGGTTCAAATCCGGGTCACTCATGGCCGGGTTTTCGCCCATGATGTACATGCCTAGCACCTTGTGCGGGTCGCTGTCAGGCGCGAGGGCCTTGTGCATGATCTCGACCACGGTGTAGCCGGGTTGGTCGTCGAGTTTGGTGTCCCAAAATTTCTCAAACCAGTCGTGTGCCGACTTGTCGCTCACCCGCTGGTAGTTGGGGTACATCATCGGAATCAAGCCCGCATCACTCGCGCCTTGCACGTTGTTTTGGCCACGCAGCGGGTGCAGGCCTGTGCCGGGGCGGCCGATCTGCCCGGTGATGCTGGCCAGCGCAATCAGGCAGCGCACGTTGTCGGTGCCGTGCACATGCTGGCTCACGCCCATGCCCCACAAAATCATGGCGGCTTTGGCACTGGCATAAGCCCGCGCCACTTCGCGGATGGTGTCGGCCGCAATGCCGCAAATCGCGCTCATGGACTCGGGTGTGTAGCCCTGCACATGGGCCTTGAGCTCGGCCACGTTGTCAGCGCGATCACGCAAGAAGCTCTCGTCGCACAGGTGCTCGGTCACGATGACGTGCAGCATGGCGTTGAGCAGCGCCACATCGGTGTCGGCCTTGAACTGCAAGGTGCGCCAAGCGTGACGCCCGATGTCGGTGATGCGCGGGTCGGCCAGCACAATGCGTGTGCCGCGCTGGGCCGCGTTCTTCATCCAGGTGGCTGCCACAGGGTGATTGGCTGTCGGGTTGGAGCCGATCACGATGATGAGGTCGGCATGCTCGACATCGCGCACTGGGTTGCTGACTGCGCCCGAGCCCACGCCTTCGAGCAAGGCGGCCACACTCGACGCGTGGCACAGGCGGGTGCAATGGTCCACGTTGTTGCTGCCAAAGCCGGTACGCACGAGCTTTTGGAACAAATACGCTTCTTCGTTGCTGCCTTTGGCTGAGCCAAACCCGGCAAGCGATTTGGGGCCGTGTTGTTGGCGCAAGGTGTTGAGGGGCTGGGCCGCCAGATCGAGCGCTTCTTCCCAAGTGGCTTCGCGGAAGACTTCACGCCAGTCCGTGTGGCCATCGATCAGGCCCACATCCTTGGCCACGCCCGCCTTACGGATAAGGGGCCGGGTGATGCGGTCCGGGCTGTGGATGTAGTCCATGCCAAAGCGGCCCTTGACGCACAAGCGCCCTTGGTTGGCGGGGCCTTCGCGGCCCTTCACGCTGACGATTATTTCGTCTTTGACTTGGTAAGTGACCAAGCAACCCACGCCGCAAAACGGGCAGACAGAGTCGACTTCGCGGTCCACCTTTTGTGGGCCCATGTGGCTCTTGGGCATGAGCGCGCCTGTGGGGCAAGCCTGCACACATTCACCGCAGCCCACACACGAGCTGCCGCCCATCGGGTCGGCCAGGTCAAACACCACCTGGGTGTGTGCACCCCGGAAGGCCAGACCGATCACATCGTTGACCTGCAGGTCGCGGCAAGCGCGTTGGCAGCGGTTGCATTGGATGCAGGCGTCCAAGTTCACCGCCATGGCGGGGTGCGACAGGTCGGCAGGGACGGCATCGCGCTTGATCGCTGCCAGCGCCGGTCGTACCGTGACGCCGTGGTGCTCGGCCCATCGGCTCAGTTCGCCGTGTGGGGCTTCGGCGCGATCATCCAGCCACTTGTGCCCCTGCTCGGGCAAGTCGGCCAGCAGCATCTCCAGCACCATCTTCTGGCTTTTGACCGCGCGTTCGCTGTTCGTCTGCACCTGCATGCCGGGCGTGGCACTGCGGCAGCAGCTGGGGGCCAGGGTCCGCTCGCCCGCCACTTCGACCACGCAAGCACGGCAATTGCCGTCAGGTGCCAGGCCTTCCTTGTGGCACAGGTGCGGGATGGCGATGCCCAGCTCTTTGGCAATGTTGAAAATACTTTGACCTGCAGGCGCTTCGACGCTTTGGCCGTTGAGCGTGAATTGAACGGTACTCATGCCGCCCCCACTTCGTGCGGGAAATACTGCAAGACGCAGCGGATCGGGTTCGGCGCAGCCTGGCCCAGACCGCAAATCGACGCATCGCCCATGACTTGCGCGAGGTCTAACAACGTATCGGCATCCCAGACCTTGGCGGTCATGAGCTGCGCGGCTTTGTCGGTGCCCACACGGCAAGGCGTGCATTGGCCGCAGCTTTCGTGCGCAAAAAAGCGCATCACGTTCAGCGCCGCCTCGCGTGCGCTGTCGTGTTGGCTGAGCACCATCACAGCCGCCGAGCCAATGAAGCAGCCGTGCGGCTGAAGCGTGTCAAAGTCCAGCGGCACATCGGCCAGGCGCTCGGGCAAGATACCGCCGCTGGCTCCGCCGGGCAGGTAGGCATAGAGCGTGTGGCCATCGGCCATGCCGCCGCAGTATTCATCCACCAGTTCACGCAGCGTGATGCCTGCGGGCGCGAGCTTGACGCCCGGCTGCTTGACGCGCCCGCTCACACTGAAGCGGCGCAGGCCCTTTCGGTCATGGCGGCCGTGCGATGAAAAACTGTCCGCGCCTTGCTCGATCAGTTCGCGCACCCAAAACAGGGTCTCAAAATTGTGTTCCAGCGTCGGACGGCCAAACAGCCCGACCTCGGCGATGTAAGGCGGGCGCATGCGCGGCTCACCGCGTTTGCCTTCGATGCTTTGGATCATGGCCGACTCTTCGCCGCAGATGTAAGCGCCCGCGCCACGCCTCAGTTCAATGCGTGGCAAGGCGCAAGGCGGGTTGGCCTGCAAAGCGGCCAATTCTTGAGTCAACATCACACGGGCTTCGTGGTACTCGTCGCGCAGGTAGATGTAGACCGCTTCGCAGCCCACCACGCTGGCCGCGATCAACACGCCTTCCAGAAAACGGTGCGGGTCGGCTTCCAAACAGGTGCGGTCCTTGAAGGTGCCGGGCTCGCCCTCGTCGATGTTCACCGCCATCAGGCGCGGGCCGGGTTGGCTGCGCACGATGCGCCATTTGCGCCCGGCCGGAAAACCGGCACCGCCCAAACCCCTCAAGCCCGAAGACTCCAAGACCTGGATCACCGATTCGGCATCGCGCTGGCCCGAGGTCACTTGTTGTGCCAACTGGTAACCGCCGGTTTGCAGGTAAGCATCGAGCCGAATCGCATCGGGCAAGGCGTTGGGCGCGGTCTGGTCTTGGGCCACACACTGCGCCACCATTTCAACCGTCGCATGCGCCACGGCCTGCTGACCGACCTGAGCGGCCGGGGCCTGCTCGCAGCGGCCCAGACAGGGCACGGGCAGGACCTTCACGTCCAGCAAATCGTTATGCAATTGGCGCAGCAAGCTGTCACTGCCAGCCAGGCTGCAGCTCAAGCTGTCACACACCCGCACAGTGATGCGCGGTGCAGCTTCAGCGTCTTTCAAAATATCGAAGTGGTGGTAGAACGAAGCCACCTCAAACACCTCGACCACGGGCAGCCGCATCTCGGCGGCCAGCGCCACGATGTGGCGTTCGAACAGACCATAGAAGTGATCGTTCAGCACATGCAGGTGCTCGATCAGCAGGTCGCGGTGGTGGCCGTCTTGGGGCGGTAGGCCGATGAGGGTGCGCACCTCGGCACGGGCCTCATCCGAGACCTGGCGGCCTTTCAATTGGGAACGGGGCTGGCGCAGTTGCTGGCGAACCTGGTCCAAGCCAATGTAGGTAGCGTTCGCCATGTTGTTCAGTAGGTTTCGAGGTGCAGACGGCCTTCTTTTTTAAGCGCAGCGCCCACGGCATCCCAATCGAGCCCGGCGTTCTGTGCGATGTCCCGCAGTGCCATCACCACCCCTTCTTCCATGCTCTTCAATCCACACACATAAAAACAGGTATTCGGATCTTTGAGCTGGACTGCGATGTCGGCCGCGCGATCACGCATGGCGTCTTGCACATAGCGCTTGGGCTTGCCCACTTCTCGCGAGAACGCGAACTCGGTGTCGATGAAGTCTTTGGGCAGGTTGTTGAGTGGCCCGAAGTAAGGCAGCTCAGCGGGCGTGCGGGCCCCAAAGAACAGCATCAACTTGCCACCTTCAAACTTGCCACTGGCCCGCAGGCGGCGGCGCCATTCGGTCATGGCCCGCATGGGTGCAGAACCGGTGCCTGTGCAGATCATGACGATGTTGCTCTTGGGGTGGTTGGGCATGAGGAAGCTCGCGCCAAACGGCCCGATCACCTGCACTTTTTCACCCACATTCAGGTCGCACATAAAGTTGGAGGCCACGCCGCGCACCGGTTTGCCGTCGTGGTCTTCGAGCACGCGCTTGATGGTCAGCGACAGGTTGTTGTGGCCGGGACGTTCGCCGTTGCGGGGACTGGCAATTGAGTATTGGCGCGCATGGTGCGGCTTACCGTTGGCGTCCACACCCGGCGGGATGATGCCGATCGACTGGCCTTCGAGCACCGGGAAAGGCAAGTGGCCAAAGTCGAGCACGATGTGGTGGGTGTCGTAGTCTTGTTGGCCTGCTTGTTGGCCCACTTCGGTCACACGCAGGTTACCGGTCACGGTGGCGGTGATGGTTTTGTCTTGTGCCTTGGGTCCATACAGGTTGGTGTAGGCATGGGCCGCAGACCAAGGGGGGATCGTCGCGCCATACTGCGCCGAGTTGAAGCCCGACGCTGCAGCGGTGCTGACAGCAGATGACGATGAAGCAGCGGCTTGTACGGCGGCCAAGGCTTGTTCTTGCGCGTCACCAGCATCACCACCGCCAGCGGCAGCCAACTCTTCGGCACTCAGCTCTGCTGGCAGGTCGTACCACTTGAGTTGCTCCTCGATGCTGTAGGCCTTGGCCTTGGGCACCATGCGCCAGTTGTCAATCGAGCCTGTTGGACATGGCGAGATGCAGTCCATGCAACCGTTGCAGACGTCGGCTTTGACCACGTAGTTGAGCGAGTCGTGGGTGATGGCACCCACCGGACAGATCGCTTCGCAGGTGTTGCAGCGGATGCAGATTTCCGGGTCGATCAGGTGTTGTTTGATCAGCGTCGCTTCGGTGCTCATGTCTTGGCTCTCTTGTATTTGGCGTTTTATGTCTGTGGTCTGCGAGGTCCGCAACGGAATGGCTTGGGGCCGGGCGCCTCATACTGGGGTACCAGAAATCGGCGCCCGGCCCACAGCCATACCGTCGCTCAGTGCCTGCTTGAATGCGCTGAGTCTACTGGGACCTCGTCTGAACACCTCACCCATGTCATTGAAAGGGCAAGGGGCGGGTGACGATTTTCGGTACCCCGTTATGAGGAACCCGCCCCTTGCCCTTTCAATGACCGCCTCCACTCAAGGCAGAACATAGAAACGCCAGCCACACAGCCACCAACAGACGCTCAACAAATTCCATGCAGTTGACAGGGGAAGGGGCGGGTGAGGATTTCTGGTACCCCAGCATGAGGAACCCGCCACTTCCTCTGTCAACTGCTGCCCCCACAACGAAGCAGAGGCAGCAGTCCAATCAGAGACTCAATCAGTTAAAGCGAACGTAATCAAAGTCCACGGGCTGACGGTTGATGCCCATGACGGGTGGCGCGATCCAATTGGCGAACTTGCCTGGCTCCACGACACGGCCCATCAGGCTGGCCACATAAGCGCGGTCTTCGTTGGTGGGCAGCCACTCGCCCACTTGCGACATCCACTGCTCGTCGGTCACCACTTGACCATCGGGTGTGATCTTGGCACCGGACAAAGAACCGATGTTGCGGTGGAACGCCTTGTGGGGTGCCTTCAATGTGAAGGGAATGCCCGCCTTGGCGATCACACGGTTCCAACGGTCGATGCCGCCTTTGGAGTCGGTGATGTAGTCGTCGCGCAGCACTTCGTTCAAAGCGTTGAGCATTGGCACTTCTTTTTCGACCAGCTTGCCGTTCTCGACGGACAGGATCTTGTAGCTGTTGCCTTTGAGCACATGGTCATCACCGCGCTTGCCTTCTTCGTAACGGCCTTTCAGGCCCGAACTGTAGAAGGTGGCGGCGTTGGACGACTGGTCGGCACCGAACAAATCGATGGTCACCGAGAAGTGGAAGTTGATGTAGCGCTGGATGGTGGGCAAATCGATCACGCCAGCTGCACGCAGCTTGCCCACGTCGTCGGTTTTGAGCTGGTTCATCACATCGACAGTGCGCTGGATGGTGCGGCTCACGCCGGACTCGCCCACAAACATGTGGTGCGCTTCTTCGGTCAGCATGAACTTGGTGGTGCGGGCCAGCGGGTCGAAGGCCGACTCGGCCAAAGCGCACAGCTGGAACTTGCCATCACGGTCGGTGAAGTAGGTGAACATGAAGAAGGACAACCAGTCAGGCGTCTTCTCGTTGAAGGCCTGCAAGATGCGGGGGTTGTCTTCGTTGCCGCTGTTGCGCTGCAACAAGGCGTCGGCTTCTTCACGGCCATCTTTGCCAAAGTATTTGTGCAAGAGGTAAACCATGGCCCACAGGTGGCGGCCTTCTTCGACGTTGATCTGGAACAGGTTGCGCAGGTCGTACATGCTGGGGGCCGTCAGACCGAGGTGGCGTTGCTGCTCCACCGATGCGGGCTCGGTGTCGCCTTGGGTCACGATGATGCGGCGCAGGTTGGCGCGGTGTTCGCCAGGCACGTCTTGCCAAGCTTTTTCACCGATGTGGTCACCGAAATGGATCTTGCGGTCTTGCTCGCCGGGGTTCAGGAACACGCCCCAACGGTAGTCGCGCATCTTGACGTGGCCGAACTGGGCCCAGCCTTGTGGGTCCACGCTCACGGCGGTGCGCAGGTACACGTCCATGTCGGTGGAACCTTCCGGACCCATGTCGTCCCACCAGTTGATGAAGTTGGGCTGCCACTGCTCCAAGGCACGTTGCAGCGTGCGGTCTTCGCTCAGGTTGACGTTGTTGGGGATCTTTTCGCTGTAGTTGATACCGGACATGAGTGTCTCCAGAAATGAAAAAGCAACGGTGGGGGCAATTTTCGGTTGCAGTGTGGACCACCGGGAACCACGCTGCACAACGATCTGAAATGGAAAGGACTTAAACGCGGTTCATGTCGAACTGAACTTTTTCGCCCTTGCCGTACACCTTCAAAGCACCTTTTTCGCCGACGGCGTTGGGGCGCTGGAAGATCCAGTTTTGCCAGGCGGTCAGGCGACCAAAAATGCGGGTCAGCATGTTCTCTTGTTGAGCGAAACGCAGGTTGGCTTCCAGGCCGGTCAGCGCGTCGGGTGACATAGAAGAGCGCTCTTCCAAGGCCAGACGGATTTCATCCGCCCAGTCGATGTCGTCAGGGGCAGCGGTGACCAAGCCCAAAGCCAAAGCGGCGTCAGCGTCGAGCGCCTTGCCAATGGCGCCGCGAGCGGCTTCCATGGCGGGAACTTCTTCATAAAAGCGGCGCTGCAGGCGGGTCTGGTCGTTGACCATGGGGAAGAAACCGAAGTTCATTTCGTTCAATTGGATCTTGGGTGCTTTGGCTTCGTCGTCCGGCAGCGCCAGCATATAGGCGCGGTCGGCACAGAAAGCCAATTCGGCGAGTGTGCCGACAAAACAAGTCCCTTCTTCGACCAAGGCAAACAGGCTGCGCGAGGTCACGTCCATGCGGGCCAGGGTGCGGCGCAGGTGGCCGATGGTCTCACGCACAAACCAGTGGTCTTTGTTCGCCAGCATGGTGGCGTCGGAGGCCAACACGGCTGCCACATCGCCAGAAGTTTTGATGACCCAGGTGCCGATGTCGAGTTCGTTGGTGCGCATGTGCAAGATGGCGTCGTCCAGTTCACGCACCATTTGCAGGGGCCACCAGTTCATGCCAGCGGCTTCAATGCCCGCGATGTCGGTGGGCTGGGCCGTGGCCGGGGCCTTGACGGTGAAAGTGGCGATGCGCTTGGCGCGGTCGATGTCCACGGTGACGTTGGTGTAAGTGAGCGCATCGGCCGCGATGGTGCGATTGATGGGTGTGAGGGCCACACCCTTGGCGCCCACGGGGCGGATGCTGCCAGCGGCGAGCTTGGTGGCACGCGCCTTGACCACATCCTTGAAGACGGCAGGCTTGGCGATGGCATCGACCAGACGCCAGTCCACGGCTTTTTGGCCGCGCACACCTTCCACGCTGGTGCAGAAAATGTCGGCCAGGTCGTGGCGCACATGGCGCTTGTCGGTCACACGGGTCAGGCCACCGGTGCCGGGCAAGACGCCGAGCAGCGGCACTTCGGGCAGTGACACGGCGCTGGAGCGGTCATCGACCAAGACGATGTCATCACAAGCCAAAGCCAGCTCGTAGCCGCCGCCCGCACAAGCGCCATTCAGCGCAGCCACAAATTTCAGACCATCGTGCTTGCTGGAGTCTTCGATGCCATTGCGGGTTTCGTTGGTGAATTTACAAAAGTTGACTTTCCAGCCATGGGTCGACACACCCAGCATGAAGATGTTGGCACCTGAGCAGAACACGCGGTCCTTCAAGCTGGTCACCACCACGGTGCGCACTTCGGGGTGTTCAAAGCGGATGCGTTGCAATGCGTCGTGCAATTCGATGTCCACACCCAGGTCGTAGCTGTTGAGCTTGAGCTTGTAGCCAGGGCGGATGCCGGCGTCTTCGTTGATGTTGATCGACAGGGTTGCGATCTCGCCATCAAAAGACAGTTGGATGTGCTTGTATTCAGCGGGGCTGGTCTGGTAATTGACCTGGAAATTGGCGCTCATGGTGGTCTCCGTCGGTGATGTCAGGGTTGAATTCTGTCCAAAGATGCATTTCAGTGCATGTTGCAGTGAAGTTTAATGCAGGCCAATCGGCACCACAACATGCACTTTAATTCATTTTGTAGGTATTTACCCTAGTAGGTGAAGTTTCCTGCTTTCGCTCAAGTCGCCAAGCTCAAATGCTGGCGAACCGAAGACCGCAAGGCCTCGAACGCCTGGTCTTCGGTGCGCCCACTGGTGTTGATGGCCAGGTCGGCCTTGGAATAAAAGGCCGATCGGCCTTCCAGGATGCGCTTGAGGTCTTCCATGGCCTCGCGGCTGGCGGCCATGGGCCGCATGTCGCCCTGCGCGGCCACACGGCCCATGTGGTCGGCGGCGTCGGCCTGCAGCCACACGGTCGTGCAGTGCGAAAGCAAAACATTGAAATTGGCCGAATCCGAGACCAAACCACCGGGCGTTGCAATCACCACTTCGGGGTAGATTTGAATGGCTTCCTCGAGAGCACGGCGCTCGTAGCGGCGGTAGGCATTGGCGCCATACAGGTTGTGGATCTCGCTGATTTGGCAGCCCGCAAACTGCTCGATTTCGCGACTCAACTCAATGAAGGGAAAGCCCAGATCGTTGGCCAGGCGCTGTCCCAAGGCCGTCTTGCCTGCGCCCCGCAAGCCAATCAGCGCGATGCGGTTCTTGCGCTCTTGCGCATTGCCACCCTCGCCAAACATGTCGCTCAGCTGCACACGGGCACGGCGCAGATCGGCTTCGCTGCGCTTGGAGAGCAACTCACGGATCAGCAGCCACTCGGGCGAGGTGGCGGTCACATCACCCAGCAACTCAGCTAATGAGCACTGCAATGCCTGCGCCACCTGCAACAACACCAGCACCGAGACGTTGCCCGTGCCGTATTCGAGGTTGGCCAAATGCCGCTCGGACACGTCGGCCGCCAGCGCCACAGCGCGTCGCGTCATGCCCTTGCGAGAGCGCAGCGTGCGCACGCGCTCACCCAGTGACTCCAAAAATGGGCTGCGCTTGCTGTCAGCATCTGACGCGTTTTTCTCCACCTGCATTGATTCTTCTGGTGCCGCCATGCTCAACTTTCATCCAAAAACTAGGGAAAACCCTTTATTTTCAACAAGCCCAAAACATGCACTTTATTGCATACTCACCAACACGCAAAATAATGCATCAACCCGTGTTTATACCGCCAACGGCCCCCGCAGAACAGTTTTTTGTTGCATGCCACGGTGTGACAGCACCCACTCTGTGCCTCATGGCGCACCCAGAAAGAACTTTCACATGACCACCGCTTTGCTCCCCAACTTCTTCGCAGGCCGCTGGCAAACCGGCACCGGTGCAGGCACACCCTTGTTCGACCCGGTGCTCGGCACCGAGTTGGCCCGCGTGTCCAGCAGCGGCATCGACCTGGCCGAAGGCTTTGCCTTTGCCCGCGAGCAAGGCGGCGCGGCCCTTCGCACCCTGAGCTACGGCCAGCGCGCTGCATTGCTCAGCCAAATCACCGAGGTCCTGCAAGCCAACCGCGTCGCCTATTACGAAATCGCCACCGCCAACAGCGGCACCGTGGCCAAAGACTCGGGCGTGGACATTGACGGTGCGATCTTCACCCTGGGCTATTACGCCAAGCAGGGCGCGGCCCTGGGCGATGCCACGCTGCTGCTCGATGGCCAACGTATCCGCATGGCCAAAGACCCGGCCTTCCAGACTCAGCACATTCAGGTGCCCACACGCGGCGTGGCGCTGTTCATCAATGCCTTCAACTTCCCCAGCTGGGGCTTGTGGGAAAAAGCCGCACCCGCCCTGCTCTCGGGCGTGCCCGTCATCATCAAGCCCGCCACGGCCACGGCCTGGCTGACCCAGCGCATGGTCAAAGACGTGGTGGATGCGGGTGTGCTGCCCGTGGGCGCGCTGTCGGTCATCTGCGGCTCGTCCGCAGGCCTCATGGACCAGTTGCAGGCCTTTGACGTGGTCAGCTTCACCGGCTCGGCCGAGACCGGCCAAATCATCCGCAGCCACCGCGCTGTGACCGAGTTGTCGGTGCGCTGCAACATCGAAGCCGACAGCCTGAATTCCGCCTTGCTGTCGCCTGCCGCGACCACCGACAGCGAAGCCTTCAAACTGTTGGTGGCCGAAGTCGCCCGCGAGATGACCGTCAAATCGGGCCAAAAGTGCACTGCGATCCGCCGCATCTTTGTGCCCCGCGCCTTGTACCAAGCCGCCGCAGAGGCCATTGGCGCGCGCTTGGCCAAAACCACCGTGGGTAACCCGAGAAGCGAATCCGTGCGCATGGGTGCATTGGTCAGCCAAGAACAAAAAGCCAGTGTGCTGGCGGGCCTGGCGCAGCTCAAAACCGAAGCCACCGTGTTGTTCGATGGCAGCGCAGCGGGTCTGGTCGATGCCGACGCGTCCAGTGCCTGCGTGGCGCCTGTGTTGCTGGGCACCGAGTCACCCATGACAGCCCAGGTGCTGCACGGGGTCGAGGTGTTCGGCCCCGTGTCCACCCTGATGCCTTACGACAGCATCGGCGAGGCTTACACCATGATCCGCCGGGGCGAAGGCTCGCTGGTGTGCTCGGTCTACAGCGAAGACCCGGCTTTCACAGCGCAAGCCTCGGTCGAGCTGGCCAGCAGCCACGGCCGGGTGCATGCGATTTCGCCCGACGTGGCGGCCCTGCACAGCGGCCACGGCAACGTGATGCCCATGAGCCTGCACGGCGGCCCCGGCCGCGCGGGCGGCGGCGAAGAGCTGGGGGGCCTCAGGGCACTCAACTTCTACCACCGCCGCACTGCTGTGCAAGGCAGCTCGCTGGCCCTGGATCAGCTGGCGGCGCCAGGCGCCACTTTGTCCTTGTAAACCCCCTTCACAAGTCCCTTACATTCCAACAACATCAGAGACCTCCGAGGAGACAAAGATGACCCACCACGTGAATGCCCCCAGCACTGAATTCAATTTTGCGCAGCACCTGATCGCCAGCCATGTGGGCCGTGCAGACAAGATCGCCCTGATCGACGATGCGGGCCAGCTCAGCTATGGCGAACTGACCGAGCAAATTCGCCGATTTGCCGGGGGCCTGCAGGCCATGGGACTCAAGCGCGAAGAACGCGTGCTCTTGCTGATGCACGACTGCAGCGACTGGGTGGTGGCCTTTTTGGGCTCGCTCTACGCGGGCGTGGTGCCCGTGGCGGTCAACACCCTGCTCACCGCCGACGACTACGCCTTCATGCTGCGCAACAGCCGCGCGCAGGCGGCACTCGTGTCAGCGGCCTTGCTCCCCACACTGCAAAGTGCCTTGGACTTGGGCAAAACCGAGGTGCGACAAGTGGTGGTTTCGCGCCCCACAGGCGCTTTGGCACAGGGCCAGTTCAGCATGGCCGACTTGGTGGCCCAAAACAACCCGGTGTTGCCCGCTCAAACCCTGGCCGATGAACCCGCCTTTTGGCTCTATTCCTCGGGCTCCACCGGCCAACCCAAAGGCACCGTGCACAGCCAAGGCAACCTGTACTGGACGGCCGAGCTGTACGGCAAAGGCGTGTTGAACCTGCAAGAAAGCGACATCGTGTTCTCGGCCGCCAAGCTGTTCTTTGCCTATGGCCTGGGCAACGCGCTCACCTTCCCCTTGAGTGTCGGGGCCACGGTGGTGCTGATGGCCGAGCGCCCCACCCCACAAGCCACCTTCAAACGTCTGGTCGACCACCAACCCACCGTGTTTTATGGTGCACCCACCGGTTACGGCGGCATGCTGGCCAGCCCCGAGCTGCCTGCCAAAAGCCAAGTGGCTTTGCGCCTGTGCTCGTCAGCGGGCGAGGCGCTGCCGCGCGACATCGCCGAGCGCTGGACGGCCCACTTTGGTTGCGAAATCATCGATGGCATTGGCTCCACCGAAATGCTGCACGTTTTCTTGTCCAACCGCCCGGGCGATGTGCGCTATGGCACCACCGGTAAGGCTGTACCTGGTTACGAAGTACAGCTGCGCAACGAAGACGGCAGCGTGGTGACCGGCCCCAACGAAATCGGCGACCTCTACATCCAAGGCCCCAGCAGTGCGCTCATGTACTGGAACAACCGCGAAAAAACCCGCGACACCTTCCAGGGTGTCTGGACCAAGAGCGGCGACAAATACACCCGCGACCCTGACGGCTACTACACCTACGCGGGCCGCAACGACGACATGCTCAAAGTCAGCGGCATCTACGTGTCACCTTTTGAGGTCGAGTCGACCTTGGTGCAACACCCCGCCATTTTGGAAGCCGCTGTGATCGGCAAGGAAGACACCGATGGCCTGACCAAGACCAAGGCCTTCATCGTGCTCAAAGCCGGTCAGAGCCTCACACAAGATGAAGTCAAAGCCTTCGTTAAAGAGCGCCTGGCCCCCTACAAGTACCCGCGCTTCATCGACTTTGTGGCCGAGCTGCCCAAAACCGCCACGGGGAAAATCCAGCGCTTTCGCTTGCGTGATCTGGAGAAATCAGCGCCCTGAACACTGAACGGGTGATGGCCAGCCCTCCAGCGTATGCATGTGCTGGAAGGCTTTTCCATCAGCCCACAGGGTCAGTCCGCCGCATCGCTGTTGGCTGCGTGCGGCACATTCAGCACCCGCTCCATTTCCTTTTGCAAGGCAGCTTGCGACATGGGTTTGGACACATAACCGTCTGCCCCCGCCCCCAGAAAACGCTCACGGTCGCCGGTCATGGCGTGGGCTGTGACCATCAAAACGCGGGTTCTTTGGCCTTGTTCAGCCTCACGCTCGCGCAGCAGCTTGAGGGCCGTGATGCCGTCCATGACCGGCATCATCACGTCCATCAGGACCACATCGAAACGGTCTTTTTCCAGAACATCCAAGGCCTGCAAACCATCACAAGCGGAGACGTACCGGTAACCCATGCGCTGCAACATGATCTCGGCCAATTTGCGGTTGATGTCATGGTCCTCCACCAGCAATACCGAGATCGGTTTTTGGTAAACCGGTCGCAAACTCAGGTCTGAGGCTTGACCGTCTGGCGTGCTGGGGTCATCGACCTCCAAACTGGTTTTTTCGACCGGCAAAGTCACCGTGAAGCACGCGCCCAGGTCAGGTTGCCCATTCGCGCTGATTTCACCGCCCATCAAATGGACCAACCTGCGGGTGATGGCCAAGCCCAAACCCGTGCCACCGAACGAGCGCGTGACCGAACCATCACCTTGGGTGAAGGGGCTGAAAAGGGCCGCCGTGCGGGCTGGATCAAAACCAATGCCCGTGTCGGTGATGCTGATGCGCAACACACAATGGTCATCATCTTGGCCAGCCAAAGCTTGCACGGCCACGGTGACCGCGCCCACTTCGGTGAACTTGATGGCGTTGCCAATCAGGTTCGTCAAGACCTGGCGCATGCGCACGGGGTCCATCCAGGCCCATTCGGGCACCGCCGATGAGATGTCCACCTGCAAATCGATGTCTTTGACACGGGCCAGTTGCTCCAGCGAGCGGCTGGTGTCCCGGATCAGTTGAGCCGGGCTGACCTTGAGCAACTCCAGCTCCAGCGCCTGGGCTTCGATTTTCGAAAAATCCAGGATTTGGTTGATGATGTGGAGCAGGTGGTTGGCCGAGTCCCGTGCCAGCGTCAGGTATTCCTTTTGCGCCGATCGGTCCTGGGTGTCCATAGCCAGCTCTGTCATGCCCACAATGCCGTTCATGGGGGTGCGAATTTCATGGCTCATGTTCGCCAGGAATTCACCACGCATGCGGTTGTCCTGTTCGGCTTTTTCCTTGGCCTCGATCAACATCCGTTGGGCGTTTTCGATGGCCGTGAAATCCTGCATTACCCCCACAAAATGCACCTCATCGTCCACCCGCATCTCGCTGATGGTCAAGCGCAGCGAGAACAACTGGCCATCCTTGCGTCGACCATGGAGCACACGCGGCTGGTTGATGATCTTCTTTTCACCGGTGCGTTGATAGGTCAGCATGTAATCGTCATGCCGCTGCCCATCTTTGGGGCCCATCAGCCTGTCCACTTTCTGGCCAATGAGCTCCTCGGGGGTGTAGCCAAAAATGGCTTGTGTGGCCGCATTGCACTGGACGATCAGGCCATGGGCGTCGGCCACCACAATGGCCTCGGGCACCGACTTGAAAATGCTGTGCAGCTTGCTTTCACTCAAACGCATTTGCCGCTCAATTTGCTTGCGCTCGTTGATTTCTTCGCTCAGCTGCTCGATCGCAGCACGCCGCTCGGTGGACAATTCGCGCGATGTGAGCAGAGCCTCGCGGAATCGCCGCACCGTCAACCACACCAAGAGCAGGCCCAAAAAGAGCAAAGCCAAAAGGACCACAAAGGTGCGGTTCAGGATGCCAGTGCTGGTGATCTGCCACTGCGAGACGGGCAACACCACCTCGAGTGCGCCACGCACATCACCGGTTTTCCAGTCGGTTCGAGGTGAACTGGGGTAACTGTTGTGGCAGGCCACGCAGCGCAGCGTCATGCGGTCAGCTTGGGCATAACGCAACACGCGCTCGCCGTTCAGAATCTCCTCCCGCACAAAAGGCTCGTCCGGTTTTTCTTTGAGGTGTTTCAGGGCCTGGCGTTGGAAGTCGTCGAGCTGGCGCTCTTGCACACGCCATGGGAAAGGCTTTTCGCTGTACAGCCTCACCTGGGTTCCGCCGTCGACCTTGGACAGGTAATGCCCCAAATCCAGCGTCAATGTGGCGGGCAAAGGCAGGGCATTCTTGCGATTTTTATAGTCGTGCGTGACGTGCACACCCGCCTCCATGGCGCGGGGCACGATCTCATCGGTGTAGAAATTTCGAAATTGCGTCAGGCTCACCGCATGGGCCTGCGCACTTTCGGTGGCGTATTGCCGGACCATCCGCTCGCTGGCTTGGTAGGTGTAGAGCACAACCCACATGCAAACGCCCACCAAAAGCAGTCCCAGCCACCACAAGGGCCAGCGCTGAAGCGTTTGACGGATCCATAAGATAGGTAAAAGGAAGTGTTTCACATGACGCCTTTGATACTAGGCGCATGATAACAACGAATACCTATAACCTCTATACCCGTCAC
Source organism: Limnohabitans sp. 63ED37-2 (assembly GCF_001412535.1). Lineage (GTDB taxonomy): Bacteria > Pseudomonadota > Gammaproteobacteria > Burkholderiales > Burkholderiaceae_C > Limnohabitans_A. The sequence goes on from NZ_CP011774.1 coordinate 2,400,085, forward strand.
AACCCCATCAACTCAGGGTTCACGGCCCACCCAGCCGATGGCTGGGGCAGGTCGTCTTGAGACTCAGGTGTCTTTGCTGACCTTGATGGTCGGGAACTTGCTGGAGAAATCTTTGGCCTTGGCCGCGATCTTGACCGCGACTTGGCGGGCCACGGCCTTGTAGATCTGAGCCACTTCGCCATCGGGGTCGTACACCACGGTGGGCTTGCCGCTGTCGGCCTGCAGGCGGATTTGCATGTCCAGGGGCAAAGCACCCAGGTAATCCATACCGTACTCAGCCGCCATTTTCTTGCCGCCGTCGGCGCCAAAAATGTGTTCGACATGGCCGCAGTTGGTGCACACATGCACCGCCATGTTTTCGACCAAGCCCAAAATCGGCACACCGACTTTTTCGAACATCTTCACGCCTTTTTTGGCGTCCAAGAGGGCGATGTCCTGCGGGGTGGTGACGATGACCGCACCCGTCATGGGCACGCGCTGACTCAATGTGAGCTGGATGTCGCCTGTGCCGGGCGGCATGTCCACGATCAAATAGTCCAGTTCTTTCCAGTTGGTCTGGCGCAGCAGCTGCTCCAGCGCCTGGGTGGCCATAGGGCCGCGCCAGATCATGGCTTCGTCCTGATTCACCAGGAAACCAATCGACATGACCTGCACGCCGTAGTTCTCCATGGGCTCCATGGTCTGGCCGTCCTCGCTCTCGGGGCGGCCTTCGATGCCCATCATCATGGGCTGGCTGGGGCCGTAAATGTCGGCGTCCAGCAGGCCCACTTTGGCGCCTTCGGCGGCCAGCGCCAGCGCCAGGTTGACGGCGGTGGTGCTTTTGCCCACGCCGCCTTTGCCTGAGGCCACAGCCACGATGTTTTTGACCTGCGGCAGAAGAGCCACGCCGCGCTGGGCGGCGTGGGCGGTGATCTTGCTGGTCACATTGGCCGACACGTTGGACACGCCAGCCACGCCCTTGGCAGCGGCGATCAAAGCCTGTCGAATGCCGGGAATTTGGCTCTTGGCAGGGTAGCCCAGTTCCACGTCAAAAGAGACATCACCGCCTTCGACTTGCAGGTTTTTCAGGGTTTTGGTGGAAACAAAATCTTTGCCCGTGTTGGGGTCGATGACGGATTGCAAGGCTTGGAGAAGTTGTTCTAAGGTGGCCATTGGAAAAATTTCAAAAAAAGATACAACAGTCTACCCAAGCACGGGTGTCCCCTGATTCCAAGAGGTCGAAATACCTCTAGCATGACAAAAATGATGAATTCAACAGGTTTGATACTTTCTGGCGGCGGTGCACGAGCCGCCTACCAAGTGGGCGTCTTATCGGCCATTGCACGCATGCGACGGGAAGCTGGTGCGTCCCCAGGGAATCTTTTCCCCGTGATCTCGGGCACCTCTGCTGGGGCCATCAATGCGGCTTTCTTGGCATGCAATGCAGACAATTTTGATGGCGCCATTGAAGAACTGGTTGAGGTTTGGCGAGATTTTCAGGTCGAGCAGGTGTATCGATCCGATGTGTTGGGCATGATTCGCTCGGGGGCTCGCTGGCTGTCTTTGCTGTCCTTGGGCTGGCTGATCACGCAAAAACGCTTTCGGCCCAAGTCCCTGCTGGACAACACCCCTTTGAGCACATTGCTGCAAGATCGCTTGGCTTTGACACGCCTGCCCGCCTTGCTGGAACAAGGGCACCTGCAGGCCTTGGCCATCACCGCTTCAAGTTACAGCACAGGGGAGCATGTGACCTTTTACGAAAGCTGTCACGCCGTGACCCCCTGGGTCAGAAACCAGCGCTTGTCGCAGCATGGCCGTCTGACACATGAGCACCTGCTGGCCAGTTCGGCCATCCCCTTCATTTTTCCAGCCATGCGTCTACAAGGGCCGCAAGGCTGTGCGTATTTCGGTGATGGCTCGATGCGACAAACCGCACCCATTTCACCCGCCATACACCTGGGGGCCAGCAAAATCTTGGTCATCGGAGCAGGGCGCATGCTGGAGCCCAAAAACCGGCTCGATGACGAGCCCTCGTACCCCTCACTGGCCCATATTGCGGGTCACGCACTGTCCAGTATTTTTCTGGATTCGCTGGCTGTCGATGTGGAAAGGATGCAGCGGATCAACCAGACCCTGCAGCTGATTCCAGAAGAAAAACGCCAGAGCACTCACCTGCGTCCCGTCGATTTGCTGCTGATCGCCCCCTCGAAGCGGCTGGATGTCATTGCCGCTAAACATGCGCAAGCGCTCCCCCAGACGGTCAAAAGCCTGCTGCGCACCTTAGGGGCAAGCACCACATCTTTCCAAGGTCAGGGCAATGCCTTGGTCAGTTACCTGCTCTTTGAATCCGCTTACACCCGCGAGCTGATCGCACTGGGTGAAGCCGATGCGCTGAACCAGCGAGAAGATATCCACCGGTTTTTCGGCTGGTCAGCCAAGACTTGAAGTTCTAAAGGTGTCATGACCATTCTGGGCCAGAGTGCCGAGCGTCTAAAATTGCCAGCTTGCTTTCTGGGCTTCTAGCCAAATCTGACATGTCCAAGCGCCAAATTTTCGTCACCACCGCCCTGCCGTATGCCAACGGCAACTTCCACATCGGCCACATCATGGAATACATCCAGGCCGACATCTGGGTGCGATTCCAGCGCATGCAGGGTCATGCGGTGAACTTCGTGGGCGCGGACGACACCCATGGCGCACCGATCATGATTGCCGCCGAAAAGGCTGGCAAGACGCCCCAGCAGTTTGTGGCGGACATCGCCGCGGGCCGCAAGCCCTATTTGGACGGCTTTCATATTCAGTTCGACAACTGGCACAGCACCGATGCACCCGAAAACCACGAGTTGGCCCGCCAGATTTACCGCGACCTGCGCGACATCAGCGCAGAACAAGGCGGCTCACTGATCGAAGTGCGTGCCGTAGAGCAGTTCTTTGACCCCCAAAAGAACATGTTCTTGCCCGACCGCTTCATCAAAGGCGAGTGCCCCAAGTGCCACGCCAAGGACCAGTACGGTGACAACTGCGAGGTCTGCGGCGCGGTCTACGCCCCCACCGACCTGATCAACCCGTTTTCTGCCCTTTCCGGCGCCAAGCCCGAGCTCAAAACCTCGGAGCACTTTTTCTTCAAGCTGTCTGACCCACGCTGTGTCGAGTTTTTGAGCAACTGGACCCAAGACGGCAAATTGCAACCCGAGGTGGCCAACAAGGTCAAAGAGTGGTTTTCGGTGCGCACCAACCCCGACGGCACGACCAGCGAAGGCCTGGGCGACTGGGACATTTCGCGTGACGCGCCATACTTCGGCATCGAAATCCCTGACGCACCGGGAAAGTACTTTTATGTGTGGCTGGACGCCCCGGTGGGCTATCTGGCTTCGCTCAAAAACCTGCTGGACAAACGGGGGGAAGACTACAACGCTTACATGGCCAACCCGAACCTGGAGCAGATCCACTTCATTGGCAAAGACATCGTCACCTTCCACACCCTGTTTTGGCCCGCCATGCTGCACTTTTCGGGCCGTAAAACACCCAACAAGGTGAACGTGCACGGCTTCTTGACGGTGAACAACGGCGAGAAGATGAGCAAGAGCCGCGGCACCGGGCTGGACCCGCTCAAGTACCTGAGCCTGGGCATGAACCCCGAATGGCTGCGTTACTACCTGGCGGCCAAATTGTCTGCACGCAACGAAGACATCGACTTCAACGCCGAAGACTTCATGGCGCGGGTCAACAGCGACCTGATCGGCAAATTTGTGAACATCGCCTCGCGCTCGGCCGGCTTCATCGCCAAACGCTTTGGCGGCCAACTCGGCGCCGTGAGCGCCGACGGCCAAGCTTTGCTCGCGACCTTGCAAGCCGCTACACCCAGCATCGCGGCCTTTTACGATGAGCGTGAATACGCCAAAGCCCTGCGCGAGATCATGCTGCTGACCGACAAGGTCAACAGCTATGTGGACCAAAACAAGCCTTGGGATCTGGCCAAACAAGAAGGCCAAGACGCCCGCTTGCACGATGTGTGCACCACCTGCATCGAAGCCTTCCGCTTGCTCACGCTCCAACTCAAGCCCGTGCTGCCGGCCTTGGCGGCGCAGGTCGAGGCCTTCTTGAACGTGGCGCCCTTCACCTTTGCCCAATCACAACAGTTGCTGGGCGCAGGCCACACCATCAACACCTACCAACACCTGATGCAGCGCGTCACCCCCGAGCAACTCGACGCTTTGTTCGAGCCGCCTGCCGTGGTCGAAGAAAAGCTGATCCCTGGTGGAGAAGAGATCGCCCCCACCATCAGCATCGACGACTTTGCCAAGGTGGACTTGCGCATTGCCCAGATCGTCAACTGCGAACCCGTCGAAGGCTCGGTCAAGCTGCTGCGCCTGACGCTGGACGTGGGTGAAGGCAAAACACGTAACGTGTTTTCAGGCATAGCCAGCATGTACAAGCCGGAAGACTTGGTGGGCAAACTCACCGTGATGGTCGCCAACCTGGCCCCGCGCAAGATGAAGTTTGGTGTGTCCGAGGGCATGGTGCTGGCCGCCAGCCATGCCGACGAAAAAGCCGAACCGGGCATTTATGTGCTGCACCCTTGGCCCGGCGCCAAACCGGGCATGCGCATCCACTGACGCGATGGACCGCTGCACATGACCTCCCCTCAGACCGAGGAACGCGTGTGCAGCACACCACCGTGGGCTGTGTGCAAGGGCTTGCCGCATCATTTGGCGACAAAAAGTAACACGAGACGCCCATGAACTGGATGCAAGCCACGCATTTTTTTCGCCCCCGTTTGCTCGACAGCCTGCACGGCTATAGCCGCGAGCGCTTCTCTCAGGACGTGGGTGCAGGCATCACCGTGGGGGTGGTGGCCCTGCCGCTCGCCATGGCCTTTGCCATCGCCTCCGGCCTCAAGCCCGAGGCGGGCCTGTTCACCGCCATCATCGCGGGCTTTCTGATCTCGGCGCTGGGCGGCAGCCGGGTCCAAATCGGCGGCCCGGCCGGGGCCTTCATCGTGATCGTTTACGGCATCGTCGAGCGCTATGGCCTGGCGAACTTGATCTTGGCCACCGCCATGTCGGGCGTGCTGCTGTTTGTGATGGGGCTGTTTCGCCTGGGTACGCTGATCCGCTTCATCCCGGTGGCGGTGGTGATTGGTTTCACCAACGGCATCGCGGTGCTGATCATGCTGTCGCAAATCAAGGATTTTCTGGGTCTGAAGGTGGCCGCCATGCCCGCCGATTTTTTTGGCATCCTGAACGCCCTGTGGCTGAGCCTGCACACCGCCAATCTGGCCGCCTTGCTGCTGGCCTTGGCGTCCCTGTCATTGGTGGTGGGTTGGTTGCGCATGAGCCGTCGCCTGACAGGCACGCGCTACCACTGGGTCAGCATGGTCCCAGGCTCCATCGTGGCGCTGGTGTTTGCCACCCTGGTCACTTGGCTGCTGAATCTGCCCGTGGAGACGATTGGCAGCAAGTTTGGCGGCATCCCCTCCTCCATGCCTGGCTTGGTCTGGCCAGAGTTCAGCTGGGACAGCGCCCGCTTTTTGCTCATGCCCACCTTGACCTTGACGCTCTTGGGAGCGATTGAATCGCTGCTGTGCGCCCGCATTGCCGACGGCATGATTGGCGACCGTCACAACCCCAACCAAGAGCTGATGGCCCAAGGCGTGGCCAACTTTGTCACGCCATTTTTTGGCGGCATGCCCGCGACCGGCACCATTGCCCGCACCGTGACCAACATCAAAAGCGGCGGCACCACCCCGATTTCGGGCATGGTGCATGCGCTGACCTTGCTGGCGGTGGTGATGGTGGCGGCACCCTTGGCAGGACAAATTCCGCTGGCGACGCTGGCCGCGCTGTTGATGTTTGTGGCCTGGAACATGGGTGAATGGCGTGAATTCATGCACCTGCGCCAGTACCGCCTGCCTTACCGCATCACCTTGCTGGCGGTGTTTTTCCTCACCGTGGTGTTTGACCTGACGGTGGCGGTCGAGGTGGGCCTGGTCGCGGCCTGCCTGACCTTCATTTACCGCATCTCCAGCCTGAGCCGCTGCGAGGGCGTGACGCGCCTTGAGCATCCAGGCCTGGCCGGTTTCGAGCACCGGGTCCAAGCCTGGCGCCTGTATGGAGCACTGTTTTTCGGGGCGGTCAAGCTGATCGAGGCCATCGAGGACAAAATCAGCACCCCCACGCTGGTGCTGGACCTGAAAAACGTGATCTACATCGACTCCTCAGGCGCGGACGCGTTGATGAACCTGATCGAGACCTGCCGCAAGAAACAGGTGCAGCTGATCGTCTGCGGCCTGAACCACCAGCCGCTGGACATGGCCCAGCGCAGCGGCCTGATGGCGCACCTGAAAGCGCACCTGCAGCCAGACCTGAGCAGCAGCCTGACCCTGGCCGTCAGCCTGAGCACAGACCCGGCCCGTTAAAATGGCCAGGTTCAGGTTTTGGAAGGCTTCTGGGGCCGCCAAAACCCTTTTGTTTTTGTCCTTGTACAGATTGCCCGCCATGTCTTTTTTTCGCCGCCCTGATTACAGCTCTGACACCTCCCAGTTCATCGACCAGCTCAAGGCCCAGCGCCCCGAGCTCGAAGCCGAGCAGCGCCAAGGCCGTGGCCTGCTGTGGGACAAGCCAATCGACCGCGACATTCAGGCCGAATTCAAACAAGGCCGAGTGGCGCAGAAACCCTACGTGTACCAGACGAAGGCCTGAGCCTCATTGAGTCCGCACCCCCTCTTGCAGAGCTTTTTTTCAGGCCCTACCGCACCGTGAGCAACGACACCGCCCCATCCCTGCAGTTGGCCGAAGACACGCTCAATGCGGCCATGCCTGCTGTGGTCGACCAGGTGGCCTTGGCGCGTTTGTATGGCGAGCCCCTGTTCGCCATGCCCAGCGACCTGTACATCCCGCCGGATGCGCTGGAGGTGTTTCTGGAGGCTTTTGAAGGCCCGCTGGACTTGCTGCTGTACCTGATCCGCAAGCAAAACTTCAACATCCTCGACATTCCCATGGCGGGCGTGACACGCCAGTACCTGAGTTATGTCGAAGAAATCCGCCAGCGCAACCTGGAGCTGGCCGCCGAATACCTGCTCATGGCGGCCATGCTCATCGAGATCAAGTCGCGCATGCTGCTGCCCCCGAAAAAAGTGGCCGAGGGCGAAGAAGCCGAAGACCCGCGGGCCGAATTGGTGCGCCGTCTGCTCGAATACGAGCAGATGAAAATGGCTTCGATGCAGCTGAATGTGATCCCGCAATACGGCCGCGATTTTTTGCAGGCCCAGGTGTTCATCGAGCAAAGTCTGCAACCGCGCTTTCCCGATGTCAGCATGGACGAGCTGCAAATGGCTTGGCGCGACATCCTCAAACGCGCCAACCTGGTGCAGCACCACAAGATCAGCCGCGAAGAGCTCAGCGTGCGCGAGCACATGAGCATCGTGCTCAAACACCTGCAAGGGCGCAAGTTTGTGGAGTTTGAACACCTGTTCGACCCCAGTCTGGGCGTGCCGGTGCTGGTGGTCACCTTCATCGCTTTGCTGGAGCTGGCCAAGGAAACCCTGATCGAGATCACCCAAGCCGAGGCCTTTGCGCCCATTTACGTGCGCCTGGCCTACACCCCCAACTGATCAATCCGTCAGTGGCTGCGACCGCTGCGGAACATGCCGTGGGTTTTACGGCTGAGCACGCCTTGCGCGGCCAGCTTGTTCATCGAGGGGCTGGCGTGCGCGTGGGTGATGGCCATGCCCAAAGCATCGGCCGCATCTTGCCGGGGCAGCACCGGCAACTGCAGCAAGCGCTTGACCATTTCCTGGATCTGCGATTTGGCGGCGCGACCGTGCCCGGTGACCGATTGCTTCATTTGCAAAGCGGTGTATTCGGCCACGGGCAAGTCGCACGACACCAAGGCCGTGACCGCACAGCCCCGCGCTTGTCCCAGCAGCAAGGTCGCTTGTGGGTTGACGTTGACGAACACGATCTCGACCGCAGCCACATCGGGCTGGTAACGCGCGGTGATTTCACGCACCCCGTCGTAGATGATTTTCAGCCGGGCCGGCAGGTTGCCCATCTCACCGCGTGTGGTCTCGATCACGCCGCTGGCCACGTACTGCAGGCGAGAGCCCGTGATGTCGATCACACCAAAACCCGTGGTTTGTAAACCCGGATCGATCCCCAGGATGCGGATGCTGGCCGGTGCCGGGGTGCTCAGGCTCATGGCAACACCACGTCGTTCATGCGGGCCATGATGGTCTCTGCTCGCCGCGAGAGATAAGCCGATTGCGGCAGCTTTTCAAAGTAACGCGGACGCGGCAGCATGACCGCCAGCCGAGAGGCCTCCCAGGCATTCAGACGCGCGGCGCTCTTGCGAAAGTAGTGCTGCGCCGCCGCCTCGGCACCGAACACGCCCTCACCCCACTCCACGCTGTTGAGGTAAATCTCCAAAATGCGCTCCTTGCTGAGCAAGGTCTCCAGCGTCAAGGCCAGCACCATCTCTTGGCCCTTGCGCACCAAGGTGCGTTCGCCCGATAAAAACAGGTTTTTGGCCAGTTGTTGGGTGATGGTGGAGCCGCCCACAATTTTGACCTCCACCGGTTTGTCCGGTTGGCGCTGGGCGCGTTTTTCGGCCTGCACTTTGGCCCGGGCATTTTTCTCCCAGGCTTTTTCGAGCGACTGCCACCAGATGCCGTGGTGCTGCGTGAAGGCCGCGTCCTCCGAAGCAATCACGGCACGTTGCAAACTGGCGGACATGGCCTTGATCTCGACCGACTCCTGACGCCACGGCAATTGACCTTGCTGTTTCAGAATTTGCCAGGCCTGCGAGCGCTGAAAGCTGGTGGACTCGGGGGCGATCCAGTTCATGGCCAGGATGCGCACGGCAAAAAACAACTGCAGCCCCACAGCCGCCAAAACCAAGAGCATCAACCAGCGTCCGAATGCACGCATCATGCACCACCCCTGATCTGGACAGCGTCGGCGTGGTTCACGGCTTGCCGGGCTCAGAGGCCAACATGCGGGTGGCCAAAGTGTCATCCCGCGAGAAGTTGAAACGTGTCACCACCACAATTTGATCGGCTTGGGCCCGCATTTTTCGGTTGAAATTGCCAAACGGCGCGGCATTGCGCACGATGGCCACGGCACGTTCGTCCAGCAAGGGCTTGCCCGATGAGCGGGCCACCTCGGTGCTGATCAATTGCCCCTGATGGTCCACGGTGATCACCATGGTCAGTTGTCCATAGAGTTTGTCACCCGCCGCCTCCGGGAAGTTCAAGGTGCCTTGGTACTCGATGGTGCGGCGCATTTTGTCGTAGTACATCGCATACACCACCTCTTTGGTGGCAGGGCTGATGTAACGCTTGCGGGCCGCCCCCTGGGTTTGGTCCACGCGCTGCTCGATTTGCGCCAGCTGGCGGGCCAGTTGCTGCTGCCGCTGCACCTTGGACTCGCGATCAGGGCTGTCGGTTTTGTCGCCAGCGTTCTCCCGGGTGAGCACGGCCAACTCATCTTTGAGCTGTGTCAACAAACGCATTTGCTGCATTTTGAGCACTTCGATCTTTTTCTGGGCCGCGCTGATGTCCATGCCCGGATCAGCGTTCATCACCGGCGACAAGGGCGAGCTCGAAATGCGCACCTCGGGCACCTCGCCGCCACCGGCCAGTCGGACCTGCGCCAAGGCTTGGGCTCCCTGGGGGTTCTCCCGGCTGCGTGCGTTGACCAGAATCACCTCCAGCGGCGTATCTTGGAAGACACGGTTGTAGGCCTCGGGCGCGGCAAACCGGAAAGCCACCAAACCCGCATGCACCGCCACGGACAAGCCCAAGGCCCAGATCAAACCGCGGTGCGGCGAAGGCTTTGATCGACCCGCACCGGGGCGAACCACGCTGTCGGGCTTGGGCTGGATCTCAGGGCGCATTGGAGGGGGTGTTGTCGTTCAGATCCACCGCGATGGTGACGGGGCCAGCGGGCAGGTTGTCATCATCCTCGCCGTCTTGTTCCGCCTCGTCAGAATCTGCCTGGCCTTCGGCATCCAAGTGGGCGATCACGGTACCCCGCACATCCAGAGCCATCAGATCGACATCGGACAGCTTGACACGCACCCGTGCGCCGCGGGGCAAGTTGTTGGCACCCAACACGCTGAACATCAGCGGCAAGGTGTCGGCACGCACCAGCCAGGTGCCAGCGCCCATTTCCTTGACCAGGCTGGCATCCAGCTCTTCAATGCCTTGCTGCTGCACATGGCGCAGCGTCCAATAGCGCTCCATGCTCGACTGCACACCGTTGTAGGCACTGTAGGCGGCATCAAAACCACTGATGATGGAAAACAACTCGGCGTCTTTGGGCTTGAAGGGCGCGGCCAATGCGGCCGTAGCGCCATGCTGGGCGCAGGCAATGATTTGCCACTGGTTGACCAAGTCGGTGTAGCGGCGCAGCGGCGAGGTGCTCCAGGCATAGCTGGGCACGCCAATGCCGGCGTGCGGCAGCGCCTTGGTGCCCATGCGCACTTTCACTCCGGGGGCCAAACTGGCCTGGCTGCGGTAAATGCCGGGCACACCCAGCTGGGCCATCCACTGGCCCCAGGTGCTGTTGGCCAAGATCATGGCCTCGGCCACCATCAAGTCGAGTGGCGCACCGCGTTTGCGGGTGCCGATCACCACCGTCTCGTCGCCCGTGGGCGGCGTGTCGTTGTGGTCCCGCTCGAGCTTGAAGCTGTAGTCCGGGCGGTTGAAGTTTTCGGGTTTGCCGCGCACCACTTCGCGCCGGGCTTTCAGGGTTTGCGCCAGCCGCCAGAAGAAGGCCAGCGTGTGGCGGCTCACTGGCACATCGGCGTGGTCGCTCTGGTCAACACCCTCCAGCCATTCGCGGGTGATGCGGTCATCGAGCTGGTCATGGCGCAGGTTGACCAAAATCGGCACGCGTTCGAGCCGGGTCACGCTGCTTTGCACTTCCAGGGTGTCTTCGCTGAAGGTCACGTACAGCGACACCGCCGGGCAGTCGCGCCCCTCGATCAGGGTGTAGGCCTGCACCACGCTGTCGGGCAGCATGGTGATTTTGTAACCGGGCATGTAGACCGTGGACAGGCGGGCGCGACCCAGCTGGTCAATCGGGCTGCCCGGCTGCAGCGCCAGGCCGGGGGCGGCGATGTGAATGCCCACCGTGACCATGCCCGTGCCCAGACCTTGCAAAGACAGGGCGTCGTCGATTTCGGTGGTGTGTGAATCGTCGATCGAAAAAGCCTGCACCGAAGCCAGTGGCAAGTCGTCGGTGATGGCGGGTGCCTGCAAAGGGGGAAAGCCCGTGCCTTTGGGGAACAGGTCAAACAGGAAACGCTGCCAATGAAAGTCCCAGGCCGAGGCGATGGCCCCCGCGTTTTGCAGCAAGTCCAAAGGCGCGGTCTGGCTGCTTTTGCTGGCCTCGACCACGGCCTTGTATTCGGGTGTATTCTGGTCGGGGCGAAACAGAATTTTGTAGAGCTGCTCGCGGATCGGCTCGGGGCAAATGCCCGCGATCAGATCGGCCGACCAGGCCTCGATTTGGGCCTGCACCTGCTTTTTCTTCTCGATGGCGAGCAAGGCCTGCTGCACGATCTCGGCCGGGGCTTTGCGAAAGCGCCCCTTGGCACCGCCTCGGCGGAAATAGTGCGGCGCATCATGCAAGCAGAGCAAAGCCGCCACTTGCTCGGTGGTGCTGGCACTGGCGCTGAAGTAGTCTTTGGCCAGGTCGCCAAAGCCAAACTCTTCCTCCGGGGCACACTCGTAGGCCAGCTCCAGTTCGATGGTTTGGCTCAAGGCGGTGGCATCACTGAGCAAAACGGCTGGGGCCGGTTTCTCGAACTTGAGCAGCATGTGGGCCGACTTGACCTTGACCCGTTTACCGGAGTCAAGTTCGACCTGCGCAGAGGCCTCGGCTTCGGACATGATCCGACCGGCCATGAATTTGCCGGCATCTTCAAAAAATACGTACATGCCCCGATTTTCCCATGCCACCCGGCCATTCGGCCCGCCGGGCTTCAAGCCAGCTGCAGAAAATCAAGGATTTGCGGCAAGTGGTCCTCAAAATCGCTCAAGGCATGGTCGCTGCCCTCGATCAGGCGTACCTGCCCGGACTGGTGGCGGGCCAGCATTTCGCGCCAATCGAGCACCTCGTCACCTTTGGCGATCAAGGCCAGCGTGGCTGGCCGAGTTGGCAAGGGCTGACTTTCAAGCTGCATCAACTCCTGGACGTAGGTCGGCTCAAAAAAGATGCTTTGTGCCGGGTCTTGCCAGACCGGGTGTTCGCCGATGTAACGCGCCAGGTCGCGCGAAGGGTGCACGGCGGGGTTGATCAGCACCGCAGGCACATCCCAGTGCGCCGACAGCCATGCCGCATAAAAGCCGCCGAGAGAGGACCCCATCACCGACATCTGCCCACGGGGCCAGGCGGCCGTGCCCTTGAGCAACAGGGCCATGGCCTGTGCTGGGGAGGCGGGCAGCTGTGGGCACCACCAGGTGACACCCAGGTGCCGAGACTGCACCAGCCTCGCCATGATTTGGGCTTTGGCCGACTGGGGCGATGACCTGAAGCCGTGCAGGTAGAGCAAATGGGTGGTGCTCACGGGGCCTCAGATTTCGATTTTGGAGCCCAACTCGACCACCGCGTTGGTCGGCAAGTTCAAAAACGCAGCCGCACCACTGGCGTTGTGGTGCATCTGGGCAAAGAGCTTTTCACGCCAAGGGGCCATACCGCCGTCAATGGTGGGGATCACAATGTCGCGCGACAAAAAGTAACTGGTCATCATGGGATCCAGGAAATCACCATTTTTACCAATATTGGCCAAGGCCGAAGGCAAATCGGGGTTCTCTTTGAAGCCATAGTTCACGATGACCTGCCAGCAATCATGGCCAAGGTCCGTGACTTCCAGACGCTCAGCCATGGGCATTCGGGGGATTTCATGGTTTTGGACCGTGACAAAAAGGTTGCGCTCATGCAGCACCTTGTTGTGTTTGAGGTTGTGCAACAAAGCATTGGGAACGCTGCCGATTTCCGCCGTCAGAAACACCGCCGTCCCAGACACGCGGGTCGGTGGCGCCACAAAAACTGCTTCCAGGAAGTCCGTCAGTTTCAGGGCGTCCGAGCGCAAGGAATCGTTCAACAAGCGACGACCGTCGTACCAGGTCACCATGAAGGTAAAGATGACCGCACCGAGCATCAGAGGGAACCAGCCGCCATCGAGCAGCTTGAACATGTTGGAGGCCCAGAAGGCCAGATCGACGATCAGGAAAAAACCAGTGGCCCCAATACACAGCGCCAAGGGCAACTTCCAGGCATGGCGAATCACAAAGAAGGTGAGCACAGTGGTGATAAGCATGTCGGTGCACACGGCAATGCCATAGGCAGACGCCAGGTTGCTGGAGGATTTGAACATCACCACCGCCAGCACAATCGCGCCAAACAAACTCCAGTTGACAAAGGGCATGTAAATTTGGCCCGTGTCGGTTTCACTGGTGTGGAGCACCTGCAGACGTGGCAAATAACCCAGCTGAATCACCTGTTTGGTGACACTGAAAGCCCCGGAGATGAGTGCTTGAGAGGCGATCACTGTGGCCATGGTCGCCAAACCCACCAAGGGCAACAAGGCCCAATCGGGTGCCATCATGTAGAAAGGGTTTTTGACGGCCTCGGGTTCGGACAACAACAAGGCCCCTTGGCCAAAATAGTTGAGTGTCAGACATGGCATGACCACCGAAAACCAAGCCAAGCGAATCGGCTTCTTGCCGAAATGCCCCATGTCGGCATACAGCGCCTCGGCACCCGTCACGCACAAGACCACGGCGCCCAAGATGATGAACGTGGTGCCGGGGTTGTGCCACATGAAGCCCAAGGCATAGTGAGGACTGATGGCCAAGAGGATTTCAGGGCGCTGAACAATGTGCAACAAACCCAAACAGGCAATGGCCAGGAACCAAACCAGGGTGATCGGACCAAAGAACTTGCCAATACCGGCCGTACCGCGCTTTTGCACCCAAAACAAAACGAAAAGGATGACCACCGTGAGCGGAATCACCGCTTTTTTGAAGTTGGGCGAGATGACCTCCAGGCCCTCCACAGCCGACAAAACCGAGATGGCCGGGGTGATGACACCATCACCATAAAAAAGACAGGCGCCAAAGATACCCACCATCAAGAGCACCTTGCGCAGCCGTGGCTGGTCTTTGACCGACTGCGAAGCCAGGGCCAGCATCGCCACGAGCCCACCCTCGCCGTGGTTGTCAGCCCGCAGCACCAACACCACATACTTGACCGACACGATGGTGGTCAGTGTCCAGAAAAAAATGGAGAGGATGCCGTAGACGTTGTCTGGCGTGAAGGGCACATGGCCAGAGCCGAAAACCTCTTTCATGGCGTACAGCACACTGGTGCCGATGTCGCCATAAACCACACCAATAGCACCCAGTGTCAGGGCGGTGAGAGAGGACTTTGTAGAAGACATAAATGAGCCCGAAAAATCGGGCTGTGGCTCAGGTGGGCGCTATTTTGCGCTCATTCGCTCGGGGGTGTCTCGGTTGGGATCAAAAATGTTGCAGTGCAGCAACTTTTCAACATCGTCCGAGACTTTGACCGCCCCAAACTTCAGTCGTACACCTCAGCCTCAGGGTCGGTGGCTTCCAGCTCATAACTGGCTGCGAGCATGGCCAAACGGCCAATCACGCCATACATATAAAAGCGGTTGGGCACACTGGCACCGGGTTTGACGCCCGGCTGAGGAAGATGCGGCGTGTCTGCGAAGGCCAAAGGCACAAAGCTGGCGCCCGGGGCATTCAGGTTCTCGTCCACACCGCGCTCGGCGTGCACACGGTAAAAACCGCCCACCACATAGCGGTCCATCATGTAGACCACCGGTTCGGCCACGGCGTCGTTGATGCGCTCGTTGGTCAGCACGCCTTCTTGGATGATCACATCGTTGACGGTCTGGCCGTCCTTGATGATGTTCATCTTGTTGCGCGTTTTGCGGTTGAGTTGGTCCAGATCGGACACGTCGCGCACCGTCATGATGCCCATGCCGTAGGTGCCGTTGTCGGCCTTCACCACCACAAACGGCTTTTCATTGATGCCGTATTCTTTGTATTTACGCTTGATCTTGGTCAGCAGCGCGTCCACATTGCTGCGCAGGCATTCCATGCCCGTGCCCTCGGCAAAGTTGACATCACCGCACTGGCTGAACATCGGGTTGATGAGCCAGGGGTCGATGCCCAACAGCTTGCCAAAACGCTTGGCCACTTCTTCATAGCTTTGGAAGTGCTTGGTCTTACGGCGTACGCTCCAGCCTGCGTGCAGGGGCGGCAGCAAAAACTGCTCATGCAACTCTTCCAGAATGCCCGGGGCACCGGCCGACAAATCGTTGTTGAGCAAAATGGTGCAGGGGTCAAAGTCCTTCAAGCCCAAGCGGTGCTTGCTGCGCACCACAGGCTCGAGTGTCACGCTCTCCCCGTTGGGCAGCTCAATGGTGGTGGCTTCCTTGATCTCGGGGTTGATCGAGCCCAAGCGCACATTCAGGCCGGCCATGTGGAAGATGCGCTGCAGCTGCGCCACATTGGTCAGGTAAAAGGTGTTGCGGGTGTGGTTTTCGGGAATGATCAGCAGGTTTTTGGCCTCAGGGCAGATCTTTTCGATGGCCGCCTGCGCCGCTTGCACCGCCAGGGGCAGCATCTCGGGGGTCAGGTTGTTCCAGCCGCCGGGATACAGGTTGGTGTCCACCGGGGCCAGCTTGAAGCCCGCGTTGCGGATGTCCACCGAGGTGTAGAACGGCGGTGTGTGCTCCATCCACTCCAGGCGAAACCAGCGCTCGATCGCGGGCATGGAGTCGAGGATGCGTTGCTCCAGCTCATTGATGGGGCCGGTCAGGGCAGTGACGAGATGGGGAACCATGGGCATCCTTTATCGGGCAAAAACGGGACAAAACAGAAAAATCATATGGGGCCGGTCTGCGCCATTGCAAGCGCCTAACGGACACAGCAACCAGCGCCGCAGGCCTGTGCGCAGCCAGCGCGGCCCTCAGCCACGCACCTCGCCCTCGCCCAGCACCACGTACTTGAGCGAAGTCAGGCCTTCGATGCCCACCGGGCCCCGGGCGTGGAACTTGTCGGTGCTGATGCCGATTTCGGCACCCAGTCCGTACTCGAAGCCATCGGCAAATCGGGTGCTGGCGTTGACCATAACGCTGGCCGAGTCCACCTCGCGCAAAAAGCGCTGGGCGTGCATGTGGTCGCGCGTCAAGATGGCGTCGGTGTGGTGGCTGCTGTAGTGGTTGATGTGGGCAATCGCCTCATCCACACCCTCGACCACCTTGATGCTGATGATGGGCGCGAGGTATTCCTCAAACCAATCTTGCTCGGTGGCGTCCTTGAGCGTGGCTTTGGCGACCTGACTCAAAATGGCCTTGGCCTTAGGGCAGCAACGCATTTCCACACCTTTGGCAGCATAAATCGCGCCGATTTTGGGCAAAAATTCGGCCGCGACACCACGGGCCACCAGCAAGCTCTCGCTGGCGTTGCAAGGGCTGTATTTTTGGGTTTTGGCGTTGTCGGCCACTTTCACGGCCATGTCGATGTCGCAAGGGTCGTCCACATAGGTGTGGCAGTTGCCGTCCAGGTGTTTGATCACGGGCACCTTGGCTTCGGCGCTGATGCGCTCGATCAGGCCCTTGCCGCCACGCGGAATGACCACGTCCACAAACTGCGGCATGGTGATGAGCTGGCCCACCGCAGCGCGGTCGGTGGTTTGCACCAGTTGCACCGCATCGACCGGCAGGCCGCTGTCGGTCAGGGCCTGCTGCACCAGACGGGCCAAAGCCTTGTTCGACTCGATGGCTTCAGAGCCACCGCGCAAGATGCAGGCATTGCCGCTTTTGATGGACAGGCTGGCCGCTTCAATGGTCACGTTGGGGCGGCTCTCAAAAATCATGCCAAACACCCCAATCGGCACCCGCATCTGGCCCACCCGGATGCCGCTGGGCACCTGCTTCATGCCGATGATTTCGCCAATCACGTCGGGCATGGCCGCCAATTGCTCGCAGCCTTGGGCGCAGGTCTCCAAGACCTTGGGGGTGAGTTTCAGGCGGTCCACCATGGGCTCGGCCAAGCCCGCGGCGCGGGCGCGTTCCAGGTCTTTGGCGTTGTCCAGCTGCAAAGCCTCGGTGTTTTCGCGCAACAAGGCGGCCAAGTGGCGCAAAGCCGCGTTCTTGGTGGCCGCGGAGGCCTTGGCCATCAGCGCCGACGCTATTTTGGCTTTCTGGCCCAAGGCCTGCATGTGTTCAGCGGTTTGGAATTCAGTCATGGACACATTTTCGCAGATGAACAAGTCCATCCCGCCACGGTCAACGCACGTTGCAAAAACGCGAGAAACGCACAGCCAGGCGCTGCAGGGCCTGCCAAGGGTCGGTGGGCCAGTCGGGCACTTTGAGGCCTTTGACAATGCCGTCCACTTGGTGAGCCGCTTGCAGCAGGCCGTTCAGGCGGGCTTCGCTCATGCGGGGCAGCACGCGCTCAAACAAGCGCTCACGCGGACCCCAAACGCGCTGCTCGCGCAGCGCCATGGGCAAGGGCTTGCCAGCGGTCATGGCGTCTTTCACGCGCTTCATGGCCCGGATGTCTTCTGCGAGGGTGTAGTGCACCAGCACAGCCGCCTCGCCCTCGGCCTGCAGGCCATCGAGCATGCGCTGGACCCGGGCCACCTGGCCCGACAAGACCAACTCGGACAACTTGAACACGTCGTAGCGGGCCACATTGACCACGGCCGCCTCGACCTGCGCTTGGCTGAGTTCGCCTGCGGGGTAGAGCAAGCCGAGCTTCTGGATTTCCTGGTGTGCGGCCAGCAAATTGCCTTCCACTCGGTCGGCAAAAAACTGCAGGGTGCGCTGCCCCTCTTCGCCTGCGGCCACGCTTTGGCCTTGCGTTTGCAGTCGCTGGGCAATCCACTGGGGCAAGGCGTTTCGATCAACCGGATCGATCTGGATGGACACGCCACCGTTTTCGAGCGCTCCAAACCAAGCCCCTTTGCGGGTGGCCGCATCCAGGCGCGGCAGCAAGACCAAGGTCAAGGTGCTGTCGTTGCCTTGAGCAGAGGCCACCAATTGCTGGATGGCGGCGCTGCCTTCCTTGCCGGGCTTGCCCGAAGGGATGCGAACCTCCACGATCTGCTTGTCGGCAAAAAGGCTGAGCGAGCCGCCTGCGGCCAGCACCTCACTCCAGTCGAAATGGGCGCCGGAGACGGTGTGCACACTGCGTTCGGTGTAGCCCTGAGCGCGGGCGCTGGCGCGGATGGCGTCGGCGGCCTCTTGTTGCATCAGGGGTTCGTCGCCGTGCAGGATGTACAGGCTGCGCAGGCCTTTTTGCAGGTGCGCTCCGAGCTGGGGCAGGGCCAGTTGCATGGCGCGGCTCAGGGTTGGGCCGTCGCTGCAGCGCGGGGCTTGACCGCTGACAGCCGCCGCATGATCTGCTGCACGATGTCGGTCTGCATGTCGCGGTACATGGTGGCTTGCTCGATTTCCTTGGACAGCGCGGCGGTTTCGGTAAAACTCAGATCGCGTTGCTGGCTCAGCTCCACAGGCTCGATCAGCACCTGACCTTGGGGCGTGCGCAAACGGAACCTCACGCGCAAACGCAGTTGCAACTCGCGCACCTGGCCCGAGGCGTTCACACCCACCACCGCCTGCTGACGCTCTTCACTCAGGATGTCCAGCACCGCATCGGCGGTGGCCATTTGTGCGGGCTCGGTCAGCAGCGTGATGCGGCCCGTGCCCAGCAAGTTGCGCCGCAACTCCACCCCCAAGGGCGAGGTGGTGGCGAAATTGGCGAACAGCGTCTTGAAGGGGTAATCACCCGCGTTTCGCAGCTGAAAGCCGCACGCCGACAGGCCCGCGAGCAAAGGCCCGGCACTGAGCAACTGGCAACAGCGGCGGCGTGAGGTGTTCATCACAGGGCAATCATTCGGGTTGTCTGGTCATACGGCCGTGGCTCACAGCACCACGTTGACCAAACGGCCCGGCACCACGATGACTTTCTTGGGCGCCGCGCCTGCGGCTTGCTTGACGACCGCTTCGTGGGCCAAGGCGCTCGTCTCGATCTGCGCTTTGTCAGCGGCCGCAGCCACCCAAATCGAGCCGCGCAGCTTGCCGTTGATCTGCAGCATCAGCTCAATCTGGTCACGCTCCAAGGCCGACTCGTCCACCAAAGGCCAAGGCGCATCAAGCAACTCACCCACAGCCTTGGCGTAGCCCAGTTGCTGCCAGATTTCGTCGGTGATGTGCGGGCATGCGGGGTAGAGCATGCGCGCCAAAATCGACACCCCTTCGCACAGGGCTGCGGTATCTCCCGTGCTGCCATCGGGCTTGAAGTCTTCCAGTGCGTTCAGCAGCTTCATGCAACCAGACACCACCGTGTTGTATTGCATGCGCTCGTAGTCGTAACCCACTTGCTTGAGCACCAGGTGCATCTCGCGGCGCAGCGCTTTGGCCGAGTCGCCCAATGCAGCTTGGCTCAGGTCCTGGCCCGTGGCCGAGCGCAACAACTCGTGGTGCTTGAACGCGAAGTTCCAGACCCGGCGCAAGAAACGGTAGCTGCCTTCCACGGCCGAGTCGTTCCACTCCAGCGTGACTTCGGGCGGCGCGGTGAACATGGTGTACAGACGGGCCGTGTCGGCACCGTAGCGCTCGATCAGGTCCTGCGGGTCCACACCGTTGTTCTTGGACTTGGACATGGTGCCCACGCCTTCGTAGTCTATTGGCGTGCCCACGGGCAGGCGACCATCACCGCTGTCGGCTTCGTTCTTGAGCTTGGCGCCGATGACTTTGCCAGTCTCATCAAGCACATGCTCGACATCGTGCGGCCAGAAGTAGTCCTTGCCGCCCTTGGCGGTGCGGCGCGAATAGATGTGGTTGAGCACCATGCCCTGCGTGAGCAATTTGCTGAAGGGCTCGTCCACCTTGACCAGGCCCAAGTCGCGCATGACTTTAGTCCAGAAGCGGGCGTACAAGAGGTGCAGGATGGCGTGCTCGATGCCGCCGATGTACTGGTCCATGCCGCTGCCGCCAGTGGCATTGTTCTGGTCCCGCATCCAATAATCCGCACCCTCGGCCACCATCTTCTCGGTGTTGGTCGGGTCGCAATAGCGCATGAAGTACCAGGACGAATCCACAAAGGTGTCCATGGTGTCGGTCTCGCGACGGGCCGCTTTGCCACACACGGGGCAAGTCACACCGGCGTGGAAACCTTCGTGTTTGTGCAGCGGGTTGCCCGAGCCATCAGGGATGCAGTCTTGCGGCAGCACCACGGGCAGGTCTTTTTCGGGCACCGGCACCGCACCGTGTTCGTCGCAATGGATGATCGGGATCGGTGTGCCCCAGTAACGCTGGCGGCTCACGCCCCAGTCGCGCAAACGCCAGGTGGTCTTCTTCTCGCCCAGGCCTTTGGCGGCGAGCAGCTCGGCCACTTTGCTGACGGCGGCTTTTTGCGTCAAACCGTCGAGTTCGCCGGAGTTGATGCAGACGCAGCTTTGCTTGTCGTCATACCAATCCTGCCAAGCCGTAGCATCAAAGGCCTGATCCTTGACAGACACCACCTGCTGGATCGGCAGCGCGTACTTGAGCGCAAACGCAAAGTCGCGCTCGTCGTGTGCAGGCACGCCCATCACGGCGCCATCGCCGTAGCTCATCAGCACGTAATTGCCGACCCAAACCTCGACCTGTGCACCCGTCAAAGGATGCGTGACGGACAAGCCGGTGGCCATGCCCTTCTTCTCTTGGGTGGCCATTTCGGCCTCGGTCGTGCCGCCGCTCTTGCACTCTTCCAAAAACGCCGCCAACGCGGGGTTGCTGGCCGCAGCATGCAGCGCCAGCGGATGCTCTGCGGCCACAGCGCAAAAGGTCACCCCCATGATGGTGTCGGCACGCGTGGTGAATACATACATCTTGCCGTCGCCAATCAGCTGACCGTCAGCACCTTTGATGTCGTGCGGGAAGGCAAAACGCACGCCTTCGCTCTTGCCGATCCAGTTTTCCTGCATCAAACGCACTTTGTCGGGCCAGCCGTTCAGGGTGGCCTTGTCGTTGCCGATCTGCACATGGTCCAAGAGCTCTTGGGCGTAAGCGGTGATGTTCAAGTAGTAACCGGGGATCTCGCGCTTTTCAACCGGAGCGCCTGTGCGCCAGCCTTTGCCATCGATGACTTGCTCGTTGGCCAGCACGGTCTGATCGACCGGGTCCCAGTTGACGACTTGGGTCTTGCGGTAGGCGATGCCTTTTTCGAGCATCTTCAAGAACAGCCACTGGTTCCATTTGTAATAGGTCGGGTCGCAGGTGGCGACTTCGCGTGACCAGTCGATGGCCAGGCCCATGGCCTGCATCTGCTTTTTCATGTACGCGATGTTCTCGTACGTCCATTTGGCCGGGGGCACGCCGTTCTTCAAGGCGGCGTTTTCGGCGGGTAGACCAAAGGCGTCCCAGCCCATGGGCATGAGGACGTTGTGGCCCTTCATGCGCAGGCTGCGCGTGAGCATGTCGTTGATGGTGTAGTTGCGCACATGGCCCATGTGCAGCTTGCCGCTGGGGTAAGGCAGCATGGAGCAGGCGTAGAACTTCTTTTTGCTGGCGTCTTCGGTGACGCGGTAGGCATCGCGGGCCGTCCAGCGGGACTGCGCTGCGGGTTCGACTTCGAGGTGGTTGTACTTGTCTTGCATAGGGCTAAATTGTAGGGGCTGGGCGGCCCCGGACTTGGCCTGGTCGCGGCAAGGCCACATCCGATCGGGCAAGGGCCGCCTCAGGGGGAAACCACCTCGGCCACAAAGCCAATCCGGCTCAAACCGGCTTTTTGGGCCAGGCCCATGGCCTCTACCACCCGGCCGTAGGGCACGGACGCATCGGCACGCAATTCCAGCTCGGTCAGCGGGTTGCGGCGGGCGGCTTGGGCCAGTTGCTCGCGCAAGGCGTTTTCGGCCATCGGCTGGTCGTTCAGGAACCATTGGCCATGTGCATTGACCACCAAGACCACCGCCTGGGGCGCGGCCCCGGGCTCCCCGCCCTCGCTTTGGGGCAAGTCCAGGCGAATGGCGCTGGTCATCAGGGGCGCGGTCAGGATGAAGATGACGAGCAACACCAGCATAACGTCCACCAGGGGCGTGACGTTGATCTCGCTCATGGGCGCATCACCTGGGCGGCTGGAGAGGCGTCCAAAAGCCATGGCTGCTCAGTCTCGGGGGTCGGTGAGCAAGGCCCGCACATCGTGCGCAAAGCCTTCGAGTTCGGCCTCGATCTGGCCAATGCGCCGCCCCAGCAGGTTGTAGCCGAGCACCGCCGGGATCGCCACGGCCAGACCGGCAGCGGTCATGACCAGAGCTTCGCCCACAGGCCCCGCAATTTGTTCGATGCGGATGGGTCCGCCATCGGCCATGCCGCTCAGGGCATTAAAAATACCCCAAACCGTGCCCAGCAAACCGATGAAAGGCGAGGTGGACCCTGCCGTGGCCAGCAGGACCTGACCCCACTGCAAGCGGCGCAGCACCGACTGCATGGCTTCGCGCAGCACGCGGGTGAGTTGGTGGTGTCGCTGACCGGCCGAGGCCAACGTGCCGCCCAAAGGCAACAAAGTGGCGTCGAGCAAGGGCAGCACACAGGCTTCGCGGTCAAACTGCGCCACACGCTGGCGGGCGTCCTCAAAACCCGCGGCTTGCCAGAAGGCGGCCACGCTGCGGGGCACGTCTTGTGTGACCCGAGAGAGCAAACGCCATTTCCAGGCGATCACCACCCAGCTGCCCACCGACAAAGCCAGCAGCATCAGCGCCAGCACGCGGCTGACGACGTCGCTGTGCAGCAAAAAGTCGTTCAGGCTCATGGGCGGCTTGGGCTTGTGGCGCGTCAGCGCAGGTTCAGCACGTCGAACATGTCAAACAGCCCACGCGGCTGACTGGCCAGGTAACGCACAGCACGCAAACTGCCTTGCGCATAGGTGGCGCGGCTGGAGGATTTGTGCGTGACCTCGATGCGCTCGCCAATGCCGGCAAACAGCACCGTGTGGTCACCCACGATGTCGCCGCCACGAATGGTCGAAAATCCAATGGTGGACGGGTCACGCTCGCCCGTGTGGCCATACCGCTCGTACACCGCGCATTCTTTCAAGTCGCGGCCAATGGCCTCTGCAATCACCTCGCCCATCTTGAGGGCGGTTCCCGAAGGTGCATCCACCTTGTGGCGGTGGTGGGCTTCGATGATCTCGATGTCATAGCCGGTAGACATGGCTTGCGCGGCCATTTGCAGTAGCTTGAGGGTGACATTGACGCCCACACTCATGTTCGGGGCCATGACGATGGCGATGTCTCGGGCGATCTCGGCGATCTCGGCCTTTTGTTCATCGGTGAAGCCGGTGGTGCCGATGACCGCCTTGACGCCGAGTTCTCGGCAGACCTTCAGGTGGGCCAGCGTGCCTTCAGGGCGGGTGAAATCGATCAGGCAAGACGCACCTTGCAGACCCGCTTTCAAATCGGCAGTGACCGAGACGCCCGTGACCCGACCCAGTGAAGCTCCGGCATCTTGCCCCAGCGCCGGGCTGGCGGCGATGTCCAGCGCACCGGCCAGGCGGCAGTCTTGGGTGGCCAAAATGGCTTCGATCAGCATGTGACCCATGCGGCCGGATGCGCCGGCAACGGTGATGGGCAAGTGGTTCGTTGAGGTCATGGCTTGAATAGGCAAAATGTTGTGGACTCGGTCCCAGAGGGCTTGGTGGAGGTCAGCCCATCAGGGCACCCGGCGCCAGCCGTTCAGCGGGTGGGCGGCTCCAAAGGCGGGTAACTGCTGGGCACAGCGGCTGGGGTGGGAGCCGGTACGGGCACATCGGTTCGGGCCGAGGGGGTCAAAGCTGGGGTGAATTTCTTCAATTCTTCTTCGCTGGCTTGCAGAGGGGGCAGCTTGCCCACCGCCTGGGCCCGCACCAAGCGTCCGGCAAACTCCGACTCGCTGGGCAGCACATCGCTGTCGACTTGCTCGAGCACATCGCCCTTGAAATAAACCGTGAGCTTGAAGTTTTGCGCTGGCACGCCCTGGCGCTGGATGCTGAAGGCATAGTCCCAGCGGTTGGCGTGGAACAAACTGGCGATCAAGGGGGTGCCCAGAATTTCTCGCACCTGAGCCCGCGGCATGCCTGGACGCAAGGCCTGGCGCTGCTCGTTGGAGACAAAGTTGCCTTGGACCACCTCGGGCACATAGGGCTTGAAGGTGTCGCGGCTCACAGAGCCGGACAGGCTGCCACATCCGGCCAGGCTCGCAAACAGCAAGCAGGCAGCAAGGCCTTGGCCAGTAAGACGAAAAGTCAGGGAAGCTGTCATGGTTGAGGGTGTGCCGATATGATCGGGTCATTGTAGCGGTGCCTTTGCGCAGGACTGCTACCCGCCCCCACCCAGACAAGCCATGAGCCAGATCGACGAACTGAAAAACAACGGCCTCAAAGCCACCTTGCCGCGGCTGAAGATTTTGGAGGTTTTCCAAAGCGGCTCGATGCGGCACATGACGGCCGAGGACGTGTTTCGTCATTTGCTCAAGGACAATGCCGACATCGGTCTGGCCACCGTCTACCGGGTGCTGACCCAGTTCGAGCAAGCCGGCATCCTCAGCCGCAACCACTTCGAAAGTGGCAAAGCGGTCTATGAACTCAACGAAGGCCAGCACCATGACCACATGGTGTGTCTGGATTGTGGCCGGGTGGAAGAATTTTATGATGCGGAGATTGAGTCACGCCAGCAAGCCGTGGCGCAGGCCAAGGGTTTTGTGATCGCCGACCATGCCCTGAGTCTGTACGCGCACTGCACCCAAAAGCCCTGCCCGCACCGCAACGCCCGCTGAAAGCAGGCGTGATGCCAGCTTTCAGCCCATGGCGCGACGCTGGCGCTCGATGAAATCCTGGTAGGTGTCAATGCCGCGCATCTGCAAAATGGTATTGCGCACGGCCGCCTCGACCAGCACCGCGATGTTGCGGCCGGCCATGACTTGGATCACCACCTTTTGCACCGGAATGCCCAGCACGTCTTGTCGCAAGGGTTCGGAAGGCAATCGCTCGTAATCGCGCTCCAGGGTTTCACGCCGGACCAGGTGCACGATGAGCTTGAGCCTCATTTTCCGACGTACCGCCGTCTCACCAAAGATGGCACGGATGTCCAAAAGTCCGATGCCACGAACTTCCAGCAGGTTTTGCAGCAAATCCGGGCATCGCGCTTCGATGGTGGTCTGGTTGATCCGGTAAAGGTCGACCGCATCGTCGGCCACCAAGCCATTGCCGCGCGAGATCAACTCCAGGCCCAACTCGCTTTTGCCCAGACCGGACTCGCCCGTGATGAGCACGCCCATGCCCAAGATGTCCATGAACACACCGTGCATGGTGGTGCGGTCGGCAAAGTGTTTGGACAAATACGCACGCAGCACATCGATCACAAAGGCCGAGGACTGCTCGGTGGCAAACATCGGAATTTGTGCCCGCTCGCACATGGCCAGCAGGGCTTCAGGCGCCGTCTGGCCGTCGGCCAACACCAGCACCGGGGGCTCCAGTGTCACGATGCGTGCAATGCGCCGCGAGCAGTCGTCAGGGGTGCCATTGGTGAGGTAAGCGACCTCGCGCGGACCCAAGATCTGGACACGGTAGGGATGGATGTAATTGAGGTAGCCCACCAGGTCTGCACCGGAGCGGGCCTGGCGCACGGCCACCTCGTCAAAGCGCCGCTCGGAAGCGCCCAGCCCGGCTTGCCACTGCCACTTGAGTTGTTGGCGGTGGTCCTCAAAGAGGACGTCGGCGCTGATGACGGAGGGCTTCATCGCCTGTAGGCTGTCAAGTAAAGAATCAGGCGGTTTGGGCCGATTGCCACTGGGCGATCAACTGGTGCAGGCTCGATTGAACCGTGCTGCTTTTGATGCTTTCGCGCAAAGCGGTGTCGCTGAGCAACTCAGCAATCTCGGACAGGATTTCCAGATGCTTTTGGGTGGCCGCTTCAGGCACCAGCAAAAAGATCAACAGGTTGACCGGTTGCTCGTCTGGTGCGTCAAAACCAATGGGCTGGGCCAGCTGGAAAACGGCGGCCATGGGGGCTTTGAGACCTTTGATGCGACCGTGGGGAATGGCCACACCATGGCCCAAGCCCGTGGAGCCCAAACGCTCGCGGGCAAACAGGCTGTCGGTGACCAAGGCACGCGACAAGCCGTGCAGATTCTCAAAGAGAAGTCCGGCTTCTTCGAATGCACGTTTCTTGCTGGTGGCTTCCACCCCCACAAGAACTTGGGCAACAGGCAATATGGATGAGAGTCGGTTCATGGTCGAGGCCGGATTATGCACCCGATCCGCCAACAGGCCTGATCCCAGACCTGAGCCCATCGCGACAGGACAGGTCTGGGCGGCCCAAGGCGCGCAAAAAGGGCCGCTCGCGGCGGCCCCGATTGGAGAGAGTTCGAGAGATCACATCATGCGCTTGGGCGCAGTGTGGTGGTGGTCGGTGATGCGGTCTTTGTGTTTGACCACTTGACGATCGAGTTTGTCCACCAGATCGTCCACGGCGGCGTACAGGTCTTCGTGGGCGCTTTCGGCAAACAGGTCATTGCCTTTGACATGGATGTTGCACTCGGCGCGTTGACGCTTTTCCTTTTCCTTCTGCTTTTCGACGGTCAGCAGCACTTTCACATCGACCACCTGATCAAAATGTCGGGTGATTCGATCCAGTTTCCCCGTGACGTACTGGCGCAAAGCCGGGGTCACTTCCAAATGGTGCCCGCTGATGGTTAAATTCATAATCGTCGCCTCCATAGATTCAGGGTAGGGAAAGCCCCGCAAGTGCGGGACTCTGAAACCACCTTTGAGGGGTGGTTCAACCCCACTATGCGCCCCGCGAAATGGAAAAGCAATACGTTCGCAACGAAACCTGTAAAGTCCGCCGCTTTTGCCCACAAGCCCCGATTTAGGTGCTATTGTTCGATTTGAAGCCGGGGTCTGGTTTGCCATCTGGGCGCACCAAAACCCACCCCAACACCCCCGCCGACTCAGCCCACCGCCTTCTGTGGCACCCCATGCAGGCGCAAATGCCCCGCCAGCCAAACGCTGAGCAAACTGGCCACCACCCCCAACAAACCCGCCACCCAGTAGCCGGTGAGTTGTCCTTGTGCATCGCGCCCGATGATGAGCCCCGCCACCAAGGCCGCCAAGCCCATGGAGGCCGACTGCACGGCCGAGTTGAGGGTCATGAAAGTGCCGCGCAAACGGGGCAGGGCGGCCGAGGAAATCATCGCCATGCCGGGAATCATGCGCCCGCTCATCACCGTGAAGAACAAGGTCGAAATGGCCAGCAAGCCCCACAAGGGCAGGCCTTGCGAGAGGGTGGTGGCCATCAAGGGCACCGTCACCGCCAAAGCCAGGCGCTGGAACATCTGGACCTTGCCCACCCGGTCGGTCAGGCGGCCAAAATAGCGTGCACTGAGCAGCGTTGCCAAGCCGCCGCACAGATAAATCCAAGGCACCTCTTCGGTTTTCATGCCCGCGTTGGACTGCAGGTAAATGGTGATGTAAGGGATGACGGTGAAGGCCGCGAACATCATCAAGCCCGACACGGCAAAAGCCTTGAGGTGGTTGGGCTCGGCCAGCACTTGGCCAATACCGCGCCAAACACTCACCCGCTCGGGGTGGTGCAAGTGCGCGTCGAGTCGGGGCAAGGTTTGCCAGGCCGCCAGCGACAACAGGCCCACCAGCACCGCGATGCCTACAAAAGGCGCATGCCAATTGAAGTGCGCAGCCAAAAACAGGCCCATCGGTACGCCCGCCACGGTGGACACGGAAAACGACGTCATCACCACACTCATGGCACGGCCACGGCGCTCAAAAGGAATCACATCGGCCACGATGGTCTGCGACAGGGCCGACAAGACACCGCCAAACAAACCTGCAGCCACACGCGCCACCATCAACCACACATAGTCGGGCGCCAAAGCGCACGCGAGTGTGGCCAGCCCAAACAGGCTGTACATGCCCAGCAGCAGTTGCTTGCGGCCAAAGCGGTCAATGTAGGTGGCCGCCATCAAACCGGAAAAGCCTGCCGACAAGGTGTAGGCCGAGACCAGCAGACCAAACTGGGCATTGCTGATGCCGAAGAGAGCCGTGAACTGCGGCCCCAGCGGCATCATGATCATGAAATCGAGGATGTGGGTGAACTGGATGCCAGCCAGCGTGAAGAGCAGCCAGCGCTCACGGCGCGGGGTCAAATGTGGGGTCATGGAACAATGCCGTTGAATGGTTTGAATCTACCACCCACGGCCGTCCATCGCCTTTGTTCACCCTCACATGCCCATTGAATCCTTGACGCCCACGCCGCCAACATCACCGGCTGCACCGCCACGCCCTGCGCAGCCGCACCCCGTGTTGGGGCTGGTGCTGATGGGTGGCGGCGCCCGCACCGCCTACCAAGCGGGGGCACTTCAGGCCATCGGCCAATTGCTGAGCCGCACAGCAGGGCCTGCGCCAGCTTTTCCGTTTCAGGTGCTGGCAGGCACCTCGGCCGGGGCCTTGAATGCCACTTTTTTGGCCAGCAAAGCCATGGAGGGCCTGGCCGGGCTGAACGACCTGGCGCATTTTTGGACCCGTATCCGCACCGAAGCGGTCTACTGCCTGCCCCAAACCCCGCTGGACAAGTTCAGCCGATGGGCCACAGCAGTGGGTTTGCTGCGCTCAGCCCGCACCCATGCCGCCGCGATGGACAGCCTGGCCTTGGTCAACACCTTGCACCGGGCGATTGCTCTCGAGAAGATCGACACCGCCTTGCAAAGCGGCGTGCTACAGGCCCTGGCGGTCACTGCATCGAGTTATTCCAGCGGGGTGCATTGGACGTTTTGCCAAACCCGCGACGGCCAGCCGATCACCTGGAGCCGGCCGGGGCGCCGCGCCGAGCAGCAACCGATCACCATCGAGCACCTGATGGCGTCCAGCGCCATCCCCTTCATTTTCCCGTCCACCCCCCTGTGGGTCGACGGCGGGATGGAGTTTTTCGGGGACGGCTCGATGCGCCAGATCTCGCCTTTGTCATCGGCCGTGCACCTGGGCGCTGACCGGATCTTGGCCATTGGGGTGAGCCAACCCCAGCGGGCCAGCCTGGGGGCCCCCACGCGGGCTGCGGGACGCCCTTCGTTGGGCACCATCGCTGGCCACGCCATGGCCAGCGTGTTCCACGACACGCTGGAGGCCGATGTCGAGCAGATCACCCGCATCAACCAGGCTCTGGACAGCCTGCCCGAGGCCATGCGAGCGGAACTGCCCCTGCGCACTGTTCGGGTGCTAACACTGCAGCCCAGTGCCTCGCTCGACGCCCTGGCGCAAGAGCACGCTCACACCCTGCCCCGCCCCATCCGTCGGGTGCTGGAAGGCCTGGGGGCCCTGCGCGGCAGTGGTGCGGCCCTGGCCAGTTATTTGTTGTTCGAGCCGGAATTCATCTCGGCACTGATGGCTTTAGGACAAGCGGATGTGCAGGCCCGTGCCGATGAAATCCTGGCTTTTCTGGCCCCCACTGGGTCGCATCCGGTGCGATAATCCGCCGATTCATCCTGGAGACACATTGCCGTGGAAACTACCCCGAGTCGGTAGCTTTCGAACGCGCTGAGCACCTTGCCCATCGTTCGAAAGCTGCAGAAAACCCCTTCGCCGCCCCTTTGAACTTTTGGCACCTGGCCATTTTTCGGATTCGCCATGCTCAACATCTTCACCCTCGCCAATGGCCGCCTCTTCCAAGAAGAGATCGAGTCGCTGGAAGAACTCTCTCGCTTTCAGCCCATCTGGGTCGACCTGGAGTCGCCCACCCTCGAAGAAAAACGTTGGATCAAGCAGTACTATGGCTTGCTTATCCCCGAAGACGCGATGGACGAGGACATCGAGGAATCGGCCCGTTTCTATGAAGAGGACAACGGGGAACTGCACATTCGCTCTGACTTTTTGATTGCCGACGAAGACGAGCCACGCACCGTGCGCTGCGCCTTCATCTTGAACCAGCACAATGCCGACCTGAAAAGCCAGGGCGTGCTGTTTTCCATCCACGACGAAGACGTGCCGGTGTTTCGCTTGCTGCGCATGCGCGCACGCCGCGCCCCGGGCCTGATCGAAGACGCCAAGGAAGTGCTGCTCAAGCTGTTCGATGCCGACGCCGAGTATTCCGCCGACACGCTCGAAGGCATTTACGACAAGCTCGAAACCGCTGGCAAAAAAGTGCTCTCGGGCGATGTGACCGACGCGATGGCTGGTGAAGTACTGGGCGCGATAGCGCGGCAAGAAGACTTGAACGGACGCATCCGCCGCAACGTGATGGACACCCGCCGTGCCGTGAGCTTCATGATGCGGTCCAAAATGCTCAATTCCGAGCAATTCGAGGAAGCCCGCCAAATCCTGCGCGACATCGACTCGCTCGACTCGCACACGGCCTTTCTCTTTGACAAGATCAACTTCTTGATGGATGCCACGGTCGGTTTCATCAACATCAACCAGAACAAGATCATCAAGATCTTCTCGGTGGCCAGCGTGGCCTTACTGCCGCCCACCTTGATCGCGAGCCTCTACGGCATGAACTTCCAGTACATGCCCGAGTTGTCGCAAAAATGGGGTTACCCCTATGCCTTGGCGCTGATGGCCGCCAGCGCCGTGGTGCCCATGTGGTACTTCCGCCGCCGGGGTTGGCTCAAATAATAGTCTGCTTCAGTCCAGCGCCCGCTGGCGCAGCCACTGCGACACAATGGCCAAACTGTAACTGCTGGCCACCTCGCGGATGAAGCGCTGAAAGTCGGTGTGCGCCGTGTCGTCTGCGCGGTCGGAGATGGTGCGCACCGCCGCAAAAGGCACACCGTAATCGTGGCACACCTGCGCCACCGCTGCGCCCTCCATTTCCACCGCCAAGGCCTCAGGCAGTGCTTGGCGCAGCGCATGGCTTTCGGCCGAGGTCGAGACAAAACGGTCGCCACTGAGGATCAAGCCTCGATGCACGCGAGGCGTATTCAATTGGAACTCGGCCAAGGTGCTTGGGCCAAGGTGCAGCGCGGCATCGGCCAACACCTGCTCGCTGGCTTGTGCCAGTTGAACAGCCAGCTTGGCATCGGCCTCAAAACGGGCACGGCCATACAGCGGCACCTCATGACGCGGAAACAGCGGCGAGGCGTCCATGTCGTGTTGCACCAAACCATCGGCCACCACCACATCACCCACCCGCACCCCAGAGCCCAGCCCGCCCGCCACACCCGTGAAAACCAAGGTGTCGACCCCAAAGCGCTCGAGCAGCACCGTGGCCGTGGTGGCCGCGGCCACCTTGCCGATGCGCGAGAGCACCGCCACCACCGAGTGGCCTTGCCAATGGCCGACCCAAAAGTCGCGCCCGGCTACCTGCAAGCGCTGCTCGTCAGGCATTGCCGACAGCACGGCCGCCAGCTCTTCGTGCATGGCGCTCATGATGCCGATCACTGCCATGGATCACCCTTGTTCTGTACTTCAAAAAAGAAACGGCCACTTTGGAACAGGTGGCCGCAGACCCGTGCCCAGGCGTGGGCATCGCAGGGGTGCGTCAGGCCTTGGCGCGCAATTCGCGCCTCAAAATTTTACCCACTGGGGTCTTGGGCAATTCGTCGCGGAACTCGATCACACGAGGCTGTTTGTAAGCGGTCATGTTGTCGCGGCAGTAAGCGATGATTTGTGCCTCGGTCAACGCCGGGTCCTTGCGCACCACCACCAACTTGACGGTCTCGCCCGTTTTCTCATCGGGCACACCAATGGCTGCGCACTCCAGCACGCCGGGGCATCCGGAGGCGACTTCTTCCACTTCGTTGGGGTAGACGTTGAAACCGCTGACCAAGATCATGTCTTTTTTGCGGTCCACGATCTTGAAATAACCTCGCGCATCCACGATGCCAACGTCGCCCGACTTGAAGTAGCCATCGGCGGTCATGACCTTGGCGGTTTCGTCTGGGCGCTGCCAGTAACCGGCCATCACCTGCGGGCCTTTGATGGCAATCTCGCCAGGAGTGCCGGGGGTGGTGATTTCGTTGCCATCGTCGTCGAGCAACTTCATCCAAGTGCCGGGAATCGGCACACCAATGGTGCCAGTGAACTCAGTGCTGGTGGTCGGGTTGCAGCTGGCCGAAGGGCTGGTTTCGGACAAACCATAACCTTCGCAGATGGGGCAACCTGTTTTCTCCAGCCAGAGTTTGGCGACATTGGGCGTCACGGCCGTGCCGCCGCCCAAAGACACCAGCAGATTCGACCAATTCACCGTGCCGAAATCAGGGTGGTTGGCCAGACCGTTGAACAAGGTGTTCACAGCTGGAAAACTGTGGAACGTGTGCTTGGACAGTTCTTTCAGGACCGCAGGCAAATCACGCGGATTGGGAATCAGAATGGTTTTGCCACCCATGCGCAGGCCCAGCATCATGTTCACTGTGAAAGCGAAGATGTGGTACAGCGGCAAAGCGCACACCGAAGTGGGCTGCTGCCCTTCTGGCATGCGCTTCATGGCAGGCTCGTTCCAAGCCTCGGACTGCAAAACGTTCGCAATCACGTTGCGGTGCAAAAGCACCGCGCCTTTGGATACACCCGTGGTACCGCCTGTGTACTGCAGCACGGCAATGTCATCGGCAGAAAGCTCGGGTTTGCGAAACGCCTGCTGGCGCCCCTTGCTCAGGGCTTCATTGAAACGAACCCCTTGGGGCAAATTGAAGGCGGGCACCATCTTCTTGACGTTGCGCACCACGTAGTTGACCAAGCTGCCCTTGAGCAGGCCCAAGCGGTCACCCATGGACGCCAGCACCACATGCTGCACAGGGGTTTGGGCGATGCATTTTTCCAGCGTGGCGGCAAAGTTTTCGATGGTCACGATGGCTTTGGCGCCTGAATCCTTGAGTTGGTGCTCCAGTTCGCGGGCGGTGTAGAGCGGATTGACGTTGACCACCACCAAACCCGCACGCAAAACAGCCGCCACAGCCACCGGGTACTGCGGCACATTGGGCATCATGATGGCCACGCGATCGCCCTTGCTCAGGCCCAAGGATTGCAGGTAAGCCGCCATGGCCAAGCTGTCTTGGTCGGTTTGGGCGAAGCTGAAATCCTTGCCCATGAAGCTGTAGGCAATGCGCTCTGAATATTTGGAAAAACTGTCTTCCAGCAAACCGACCAAAGAACTGTAGGCGTTCGGATTGATGTCGGCCGGGACGCCTTCGGGGTAACTCTTGAGCCAAATGGGATTCGCGTTCATATGGGGTTCTCCTGCGGGTCAGTCTACCGTAAATCTGACACCGAACTGACGTTAAATACCTCGGGGTTT
Organism: Limnohabitans sp. 63ED37-2; assembly: GCF_001412535.1. Classification (GTDB taxonomy): domain Bacteria; phylum Pseudomonadota; class Gammaproteobacteria; order Burkholderiales; family Burkholderiaceae_C; genus Limnohabitans_A. The sequence continues at coordinate 2,433,369 of NZ_CP011774.1, forward strand.
ACGCCAAAAAAAAGGGAGCGAACCAGGTTCGCTCCCTCCTGTAAACCCTGGTGATGAAGTCTTAAGCCTTCAAGACCATCAAGACCTCGTCGAGCATCTTTTTGGCATCACCAAACAACATGCGGTTGTTGTCTTTGTAAAACAGCGGGTTGTCCACGCCCGCATAGCCGCTGGCCATAGAGCGCTTCATCACAATGCTGGTGCGGGCCTTCCACACCTCGAGCACCGGCATGCCGGCGATCGGGCTGGTCGGGTCGTCTTGGGCGGCCGGGTTCACGATGTCGTTGGCACCGATGACGATGGCCACGTCGGTGTCCGGGAAGTCATCGTTGAGTTCGTCCATCTCGAACACGATGTCGTAAGGCACTTTGGCCTCGGCCAACAAAACGTTCATGTGGCCAGGCATGCGGCCCGCGACGGGGTGGATGCCAAAGCGCACGTTCACACCTTTGTCGCGCAGTGTCTTGGTGATTTCAAACACCGTGTGCTGGGCTTGGGCCACGGCCATGCCGTAGCCCGGCACGATGATCACGTTCTTGGCGTCGCGCAACATTTCGGCAGTCTCAGCGGCCAAGATAGGACTGACTTCACCTTGCGGCTCGGCCGCTTCGCCTGTGGGCTTAGGCGCTGCGGCTGTGGTGCCAAAGCCCCCAGCGATCACGCTGATGAAGCTGCGGTTCATGGCATTGCACATGATGTAGGACAAAATCGCGCCACTGGAACCCACCAAGGCGCCGATCACGATCAGCAAGTCATTGGAGAGCATGAAGCCGGTGGCCGCTGCGGCCCAGCCGGAGTAGCTGTTGAGCATGGACACCACCACGGGCATGTCGGCGCCACCAATGGCCATGACCATGTGGATACCGAACAGCAAGGCAATGGCGGTCATGATGAACAAAGGCACCATGCCCTCTTCCACCGTCTGGGCGTTCATGAACTCACGACCGAAGTAAATCACCGCGATCAAACCCACCAAGTTGAGCCAGTGGCGGGCAGGCAGCAACAAAGGGCTGCCGCCGATGCGGCCGGACAACTTGCCAAATGCCGCGACCGAACCCGAGAAGGTCACCGCGCCGATGAAGATGCCGATGTAGATTTCACCCGCGTGGATGGCATGAGCCGCGCCTTCCAAATTCTTGGAGGCTTCTGGATCCACATAAGTGGCGTAACCCACCAGTGCCGCGGCCATACCGACCATGCTGTGCATGAGCGCCACGAGCTCGGGCATTTGGGTCATCTGCACTTTGCGTGCAGCGTACAGACCAATGAGCGCACCCACCAGCACAGAGCCCACGATCATGGGAATGCCTTCGGCCGTGACTTGCGGGCCAAAGATGGTGGCCAGCACGGCCAGGCTCATGCCGATCATGCCGTAGAGGTTGCCGCGCCGTGCGGTTTCCTGGTTGGACAAACCACCCAGGCTGAGGATGAAAAGAATGGTCGCGCCGATGTAGGCGACCGTTGCAAGACTTGCAGACATTCAGTTTCTCCTTCTTCTTATTTTCTGAACATGGCCAGCATGCGCTGGGTGACGGCAAAGCCGCCAAACATGTTGATGGCCGTCAGCACCAGCGCCAAAGAGGCCAAGATGGCGATCAGCGTGTTGGGACGCCCGGCCGCCGCCAAGGGCGAGATCTGCACCAGCGCACCAATGGCGATGATGGAGCTGATGGCGTTGGTCACGCTCATGAGCGGGGTGTGCAGCGCGGGCTTGACGTTCCAGACCACCATGTAGCCCACAAAGCAGGCCAACACAAACACCGTGAAGTGCGACAGGAAGGCCGCTGGCGCATACGCGCCCACCAGCACCAGCAGCACAGCGGCGACCGCTGAAACGATGAGCAACTGGCCCACCGGCATGGGGCCCGAGGGCTCGCCGTGGCCGTGGCCTTTTTTGGCGGCCGGCGCGGCAGCGGGTTTGGCCGCAGGCTTGGGCGCCACCACCAGAGGCGGAGCAGGCCAAGTGATTTCACCGTTTTTGATGACCGTCAGGCCCCGAATCGCGTCGTCTTCCATGTTGACGTTGATCACGCCATCTTTGGTCTTGCACAACTCTTCGGTCAAGCGGAACAAGTTGGTACCGTACAGGGTGGACGACTGGCGCGCCATGCGCGAAGCCAGGTCGGTGTAACCCACAATCGTCACGCCGTGCTTCACCACGGCTTTGCCGGGCTCGGTCAGTTCGCAGTTGCCGCCTTGCTCGGCGGCCATGTCCACGATCACGCTGCCGGGCTTCATGCTTTGCACCATTTCGGCGGTGATCAGCTTGGGTGCGGGTTTGCCGGGAATCAGCGCGGTGGTGATGATGATGTCGCACTCTTTGGCCTGCTTGGCGTACATCTCGCGCTGCGCGGCTTGGAAGCCTTCGCTCATGACCTTGGCGTAACCGCCACCGCCCGAGCCTTCTTCTTCGTAGTCCACTTTGACGAACTCACCGCCGAGCGAAACCACCTGATCGGCCACTTCGGCGCGGGTGTCGTTGGCGCGCACGATGGCACCCAAGCTGGCGGCCGCGCCAATGGCGGCCAAACCGGCCACACCGGCACCGGCAATGAACACTTTGGCGGGGGGCACTTTGCCCGCAGCCGTGATCTGGCCGTTGAAGAAACGGCCAAAGGCGTTGGCCGACTCGACCACCGCGCGGTAGCCACTCACACCGGCCATGGAGGTCAGCGCGTCCATCTTCTGGGCGCGGCTCAATGTGCGGGGCAAAGCGTCAATGGAGAGCGCCGTGACCTTTTTGGCCGCCAACTGCTGCATCAAATCGGGGTTTTGGGCGGGCCACAAGAAACCGATCAAGGTCTGGCCTTCGTGCATCAGCGCCACTTCGTCGGGTGTGGGGGCACGCACTTTAAAGACGATGTCGCTGCCGCTCCACAGCGCCGCGGCGTTGGGGGCAATGGTCGCGCCGGCTTCAACATAAGATGCATCAGACAGGTCTGCCAGCTCGCCAGCGCCTTGTTCGACCACCACGGCAAAGCCGAGTTTGACGAGTTTGGTCACCGCATCGGGGACTGAGGCCACCCGCTTTTCACCGGGGAAAATCTCACGGGGTACGCCAATGCGCTGAGGCTTGGGGGCGTGATCGCCTGTTTGCATGAATGTCTCCTCACTCAATCCACAAAAAAAGTATGGCTAATGACACAGCTTAACCGAAGTCAATAAATACAAGCCCGAATCAAGTCCTTCACGATCTTGTTGGAACCATGATGACTCCATTATATCAGTATCAGCTGATATAATGGAGTCAATCCATGGATTTAGGCACCTTTTTGGTGCTCAGGTCTCGGTCAGGACATGCCTTGCACGTTGGCAAGTCGATAATCTGGGCATGGATACCCGCTGGAAACCCAATGTCACCGTGGCCGCCATCATCGAGCGTGATGGCCGCTACCTCTTGATCGAAGAACACACGCAAGAGGGTTTGCGCCTGAACAATCCGGCAGGCCATTTGGACCCGGGCGAATCACCCGCACAGGCATGCGCCCGCGAAGCCCTGGAGGAAACGGCCCAGCCCTTCACACCCACCGCCTTGGTGGGGATTTACCTCTCCCGCTTTCAGCGTCCGGCAACCGGCGAAGACATCACTTATGTGCGCATGGCTTTTTGCGGCGACGTCGGTGAGCTGCAACCCCATTTGAGCCTGGACGAGGGCATCGTGCGCACACTCTGGATGACCCCAGAGGAAGTGCGGGCGAGCGCTGAGCGCCACCGCAGCCCACTGGTCTTGCGCTGCATCGAAGACCATCTGGCCGGACAACGCTTTCCACTTGAGGTGATCCATACCGACCCGGCAGTGGCGAATTTGCCGCCCTTGTCGACATGAGCCCCGATCTGCCCACCGAGGCCCTGTGGCTGCTCACAGGCGCGGCTGCTTTCGCCGCGGGCGTGCTCAACGCCATCGCTGGGGGTGGCAGCTTCCTCACTTTTCCAGCCTTGGTGTTTGCCGGTGTCCCCCCCTTGGCGGCCAACGCCACCAGCGCCATGGCCGTCAGCCCAGGTTACCTGGGCAGCGTACTGGGCTTTCGATCGGAATTGCAAACCCTGCCCCGCGCCCTGCTGCATCGGGAAGTGGCCATTGCTGCGGTGGGAGGTTTGATTGGCGCGGGCTTGCTCTTGGTCACGCCAGCACGGGTGTTCTCAGGCTTGGTGCCCTGGTTGCTGCTGCTGGCAACAGCCCTGTTTGCGGCAGGCCCCTGGCTTGCACGGCGCAATTCAGGTCAGGGCCACCCTGCTTGGCGGCTGCCGGGCCTGATGGGCGTGGCCATTTACGGCGGCTATTTCAACGGCGGCCTGGGCATTTTGTTGATGGCGCTGTACACCCTGACGGGTGAGAGCCGGTTGAACACGGTCAACGCGCTGAAAAATCTCAACTCGTTTGTGCTGTCTCTATTGTCGGTGGCCGCCTTTGCGGTGGCCGGGGCCATTGTCTGGCCGCAGGCGCTTTGGATGATGGCGCTGGCCACAGCGGGCGGCTGGGCGGGTGCGCGACTGGCCAAGCGCCTGCCCGTGCATTGGGTGCGCTGGCTGGTGATCGGCACGGGTTTGATGATGAGCGTGGTGTTTTTCACGCGAACGGGCTGAGCCCGACCTGCCCACCCAATTCAGCGGTTCGCGGCAGGCGCCGCCGAGTCTTCAAAAAGGGCCGGGCCCCAGCCCAAATCTTTCGCCATCAACTGTGCCAGGCGCTGATAACCGGGCACCGTGAAGTGGATCAGGTCCCGCGCCATCAGAGGCGGGGTTTGCCGGGCCCATCGGTACGCACTGCCTGCGCCCCCCATGGCCTCGAACATGCTCCAAGCATGGCAACCATGGGACTGCGCCACCTGCTTTTGAATGCGGCCAATCTCATCGTGGACTCGGGTAAAACGCAGCACATCGGAGGCAACTTTCTTTTTGGCTTGGGGTGAAGATTTGCCACCTTTTTGGGAACGCCGCAACAAAACACCCCGGTCACCCGGCGCTATCAGCAAGCAGGCCGTTTGCGGAAAAACCGCTCGCCACTGGGAGACCGAGGCCTCCAGCATCTGACGGTAAGACTGGGCACTGAAAGGCTGGACATTGCCCTCGTTGGTGCCAAAAGCCAAGACCACCAGGTCATAAGGCCGCTCAGGCCACCAGGGCGTCAGTGACTCGGTCCGCACATGCCGCCAGCCGCCCACCGTGGCACCGGGATAGCCAAACACATCCATTTGCAATCGCACAGATGGGGCCAGTGGCGACTCCAGTCCCTGCAGGCGAAAAGGCCCTTGCACCACCCGCAAAGCCAAGGTGGACATGGCCTCTTGGGCCGCCAACTCCAGCACGGCAGCCCCCTGTGGACCCTGCAAGTTGATGATTTGCTCGGGACCCGCATCCACCCGCAGCGCCAGCACAATCGGTCGCTCGGTCTGCTGGTAAAGCAAACGAACACGGGAACGCTCGGCAAGCCCGGCTGCATTACGCAGATCCATTGACAGCCAAGCTCCGTCCTGACGGCTGATCATGTTGACCAGACCAGGGCCGGGGTGCGCCGCCCCAGCGCTTTGGGCATGGGCGGGCTCGTACTGCCAATCGGGGCTCACACAGGTTTTGCGCAGAGGCAAGCGAACGCCGGCACGCCCCAGACTGGCCGGCATGAATTGCGCACGCACCTGGTCGGGCGCAAGCCTGGACAAACGTTGCAACTCCTGCGTGAAAAACCCTGCGGCCAGGTGGCTGTCGCTCCAAATGCCCACGCGCAACACCGAAGCGTTCGCGCGGGACCACAAAGATGCAGCGGCAGGCCCAGCCAAAGCGCTGGGCTCAGACCTTCGGGATTCGGGCTTCGAAAAGGCCTTCACCTGCTCATCGACCTCGGTCTGGTCGGGCCATTCGACCGGGTCGGGATCGACCGCACGCGGGGGCTTGCTTGCAGGCGCCGGCAAACCACATTGCAAATCCGGCACATCGGACAATGCCTGCACCTGCATCAGGTTGACGGGCGCCGGCCCGATTTGAGCCTGGACCAAAGCGCAGCAACAGGCCAAGACCCCACAAAAAACCACTTGTCCAGGGGACATCCACTTCATGGCTGCAGGGCCTTCGCAATGTGATCCAGCAAGGCTTGGTTGATCATCCGAAGGCCTGAGGGCGCCATGTGAATGCCGTCATCGGCACGCAAATTCACGCGTTGCCCATCCTCTTTGAGTTTGAATTTTTGGTAGGGCGTCGACAAAGCGCCGATCAAAGGCTCGGTGGCCAGGTAATCCGTCCCCCATTGCGCGGCCCTCTCGTGAAAGATGTGGTTTTGCAGGACCGCACCATCCCGAATCCGGCCTTCTTTCATGACGGGCAAACCCACCCAAATCACACGCACCTGGCGCTGCACAGCAGCAGACAACACTTCGTCCACCCGCAAAGCGTAATTCAAAGACCAGCCAGGAGAAGGAAACACATGACGGCGACCATCGGCCAGCATGTCCCAAGGGTCGTTGGGGCCCAAAAAAATCACCAGCAGGGTCAGATTTTGGGCGTCCATTTCGTCAACCATGCGCACGGGCCAGTCGAAGTGTCGACGCACGGTCAGGCCCGTACTTTGGCGGCTCAAGTCCTGCACTTGCCAATCGGGGTGCAAGCGCATGATGTCGCGCATGAACAAGGGGGCAATGCCCTGCATCATCGAGTCACCCGCCATCAAAATGCGCTGGGGACCGGGCGCCAGCTTTTGCTGCGCCAAGGTAGCCAAAAATTCCCCGGGCGGCAAGGGCGGGGGCAGGTCCTTCAATTGCGGAGGCTCGGGTGTTCGTTTGGTCGGGGCTTGCACCTCTTGCACATCCGACGAAGATGGCCAATTCAAACGGAACAGCGGCCTAGAGCCCCCCGTGCGAATGCGATCATCCAGCCAGCGTGAAGGTGCAAACAAGGCCTCGGCCACAGCAGACGGCAAGGCCGCCTCCAGACTGAAGTGGTAGCGAGCTCCCAGGTATTTCTCCAGGGAGGTCAACCAACTCACACAGACCAGCAAGGCAATGCCCGGCAAAAGCCAGCTCAGTTGGCGTGCAGACAAATGACGTCGCATATCAAAACCGGTAATAAATGAAACTGGGCACACCTTCAGGGGCCCCGTAAAGCCAAACACACCACAGCAAAGCCAGCAAAGCACCGCCCAAGCCAGGGCCCAGACGCGCCAGCCACGCCACACTCAGGCGCTGCCAGCGCAAGGCCCAAGGACTCAAGCCCCAAACCAAAGCTGCAATGCCCAACAAACCCCACCAAGGCATTTGCTCAGCCTGCCAAAAACCAGCCGGACTGTGCCACAAACCTTGCAACATGAGCAGCGCCTGGGGCACCGAATCGGCCCTGAAAAACACCCAGGCCACGGTGACAAAAACAAAAGTGAGGGTTTGCGCGGCCCAGCGCGGCCAAGCAGGCATGCCCCAGAGCTTGGCCGTGTTTTGAACCACAACGCCCAGCCCGTGCAACAAACCCCAGACCACAAAAGTCCAGTTGGCACCGTGCCACAAACCGCTGATCAGCATGCCTGTCAACACATTGAGCTGTGTGCGGCCCCAGCCCAATCGGTTCCCCCCTAAGGGAATGTAAATGTAATCACGGATGAAGCTCGACAAGGACACATGCCAGCGCGTCCAAAAATCCGACAGGTTGCGGGCCAAATAGGGCTGGCGAAAATTGACCGGTAAACGGTATCCCAGCAACAAAGCCAGGCCCGTCACGACCAGGGTGTAGCCCGCAAAATCCAGAAAAATCTGCAAGCTGTAGCCCAGCATGGCCGCTGCCAGCGAGACACTGGCGTATTGGTCCGGGTACTTGTAAACCGGATCCACCACCTGCGCAGACAACCAAGACGCCAACACCACCTTTTGCAACAAGCCCAAAGTGATCAGATACAGGGCCAACCACGCATGGCGGGGGCGCCCCACACGCCGCGCAGAATCTGTCTCGTCGGTCTGGGCAAAAAAGTGCTCGGCACGCCAGATGGGCCCGGCGAACAAAGTCGGCCAAAAGCTCAGGAACAGCAACACATCCGGCCAGGAACGGGCCAAAGCGGGTGCACGCCCCACCATCACCAGGTAGCTCACCGCTTGAAATGTAAAAAACGACACGCCCACAGGGGCCACCCAATCGGCCACGGGCAACAAGGACACAAAGCCTGTGAGCTGCAACAGGGTCTGAAAGGTCTCCCGTGCAAACTCATAATATTTGAGGAAAACCAGAAAAGACCCGGCCAACCACAGGCCCAGCACCCAAGGCAAACGGCCAGCCCCAGCCCGCTGCATCCAACGGCCCAGAGCCCAAATCACCGTGCTGTAAGCCAGCAAAACCCATGCAAAAACGGGCACCCAGGTGGCGTACAAACCATACGCTGAGACGATGAGCAAGCTGCGCTGCGCACGCGGGTGCCCCGCCAAAGACCAGTAAATCGGCAAAAACACCAAACACAACAGTGCGAACTCGGGCGAGACAAAACTCATGCAGAACCGTTCACTGTATGGGCACCTTCACACCTGCGGCCACCTGATCAAGCAGCAACTGCTCTGCCAGGACCTTGGCCAAATAACCCCCATCTTCCGTCAGTCCATAGCCGCCCAGGTAAAACTTGAGGCCCTCTTGCACCGAGCCGCCACGCAGTTTGGTGGCATCGGCCAGCACACTCACGCCGACGCGCAAATTGGAGATCGGGTCAAAGGCGGCCAACTTACCACCATAGGCTTCGTAGCGTTGGGCGTGTACTGCGGTCATGACCTGCATCAGGCCTTGTGCACCCGCTTGGCTTTGGACATAAGGGTGAAAATTGGATTCGATGGCCATCACCGCCAAAATCAGGTGAGGTGCCAGTTTGTGTTTTTTGCCCAGCACATAGGCTTCGGCCACCAAGGCGGCCAGGGGCTCGGGGGCCACTTTGTACTTGCGCCCCAACCAAACGGCCACGGCCGCCTGTTGCGCAGTCAAATCCTCCAAATTAACTGCCGTAGCACGTTCGGCCGTGTTTTCCGGCAGCCAGGACAACAAGACCTGGCGCTCACGCAACCAATCGAACAGCGCGCCCTCCGCTTGGTTCAACCATTGGGGGTGCCACCACATGGCCAAAACAAAGGCGGCCGCACCCAAGCCCACCATGGCCAAGCCACTGTGGGTCACGATGAACAGGCCTCGCGCGGTATCGCGCAGGAAAGTTCGGATGGGGAGGCACCATGTGCAATGCAAGGTCATGAATGGAAACCAGACGGCCATTATAAATTTTCGCCAGCAGCCGACCGAGGCTTCGCGCACGGGATAATTCGGGCATGTCTCATCTAGCACGCGTGGTCGTCGGCTTGTCCGGCGGCGTCGATTCAGCCGTCACCGCCCATCTGCTCAAACAGCAGGGCCATGAGGTGATTGGCATCTTCATGAAAAACTGGGAAGACGACGACGACAGTGAATACTGCTCCTCCAATGTCGACTTCGTGGATGCCGCAGCCGTGGCCGATGTGCTGGGCATCGAGATTGAGCACGTCAATTTTGCAGCCGATTACAAAGACCGTGTTTTTTCGGAGTTTGTGCGCGAATACCAAGCTGGGCGCACACCCAATCCGGACATTCTGTGCAATGCCGAAATCAAGTTCAAGTCCTTTTTGGACCATGCCATGCGGGTGGGGGCCGAAAAAATTGCCACGGGCCACTATGCCCGGGTGCGGCAGAACACTGTCAGCGGTCTGTTCGAGTTGCTCAAAGGCCTGGACCCCAGCAAAGACCAAAGCTATTTTCTGCACCGCCTGAACCAGGCGCAGCTGTCCAAAACCCTGTTCCCGGTGGGTGAGTTGCACAAAACCGAGGTGCGCCGCATTGCCGAAGAGATTGGCCTGCCCAATGCCAAAAAGAAAGACTCGACCGGCATCTGCTTCATTGGCGAGCGGCCGTTTCGCGAGTTTTTGAACCGCTACATCTCCAAAGAACCCGGCCCGATCAAAGACTCAACAGGCCGCACCATTGGCCGACATGTGGGTCTGAGTTTTTACACCTTGGGCCAGCGCCAAGGGCTGGGCATTGGTGGCATCAAGGCCAAAGGCGCAGAAATGAAGGCGCTGCAAGCCCAAGGCTTGCGGGGCGCGGGTGAACACACACCTTGGTTTGTGGCCCGCAAAGACATTCCGAATAACACCTTGTGGGTGGTGCAAGGCCACGACCATCCCTGGCTGTTGTCGCCCCAACTGCAAGCCACCGATGTGAGCTGGTGCGCGGGCCAGGCCCCAACCCCCGGTGCCTATGCGGCCAAAACGCGCTACCGGCAAGCCGATGCAAGCTGCAGCTTCCAGCCCCAGACGATGTCAGACGGTCAGCCAGGTTTTTCGCTCGACTTTGCAGAAGATCAGTGGGCCGTGACCCCAGGGCAGAGCGCCGTGCTGTACGACGGCGAGGTCTGCCTGGGTGGTGGGGTGATCCACTCGGCCATCACACGCACCGACTGAGCTCAACCGGCCTCACTCTCCACCCAGCCCCAAGCGGTTGGGTTGGCGCTTCTCGATGGCAAAGCGCAGCAAAGCGGCAGTGCGAAAAACACCGTGTGCAAACTTGCCGTAGGGCAAAGTGAGGAATAAGGCCATCACCGCACCCAGGTGCAGCGCCAACATCAAAGGCATGGCCGCCGTTTGGCCCACCAGCCACAAGAGCAAACCCGTCACGCTGACCAAGAACAACAAGGCAATGAAACCCCGGTCCATGGGCTTTTGCGCCGCGTCACCGTGGTCCGGGTGGCGGCGCAGGTTCAAGCGCCACAAACCGGCCGTGCCCACCGCCAGGCTCACCCCGCCAATGACGCCCAGCAACTTGGGCAAGGTCGTCAGGTCATAAGGCGCAGGCCAACCCAACACATAGTGGTACAGCGTGGCCACACTGGTCGCAGCAAAGCACAACATGAAGCCGTAAAACGTCAGGTGGTGGTAGCGCCTGCGGGCGTGCGTCCAAGCGTCGTCTTCATTGTGGCAACCTTCGCCGTGGCCACCGTCCAAGTACTTCAATTTCAGCGCGGCGTGTGCGGCCTCGGCTGCAGCGGGTGGCGACAAATCGGCCCCGCTGGTGGCAGGCGTCACGTCACGCCAAAAGCGGCGAACACCCAGCGCCAAGGCCAAGACGGCAAACAGGAAGATGGGTGCGAACAGGCTCACCATCAGGTTGTGGGGGAACACCGCGTAAAAGCCGCCCGCTACAGGGGTTGACCACAATGTGCCCTGACGCAGCATGGCCAAAGCCAAAAACAGCGCCAAACCCGCAGCGAGCGCGACCGACAAGGTCAAGCCATTGCGTTGGTACAAGCTGCCCAAAGCGGGCGGCCAAGCGTAATCGGCATAGGTCTGCCCACGCACCTGTGCCATGGCCTTGGGCACGTTGATGGCAAAGTCGTGTGGTGGCGCGTACTGGCAAGCGTGCAAACAGGCCCCGCAGTTGTGGCAAAGGTTGGCCATGTAATGGATGTCGGCCTTGCCAAACTCCAGCCGACGGGTCATGGCCGGGAACACCGCACAAAAGCCTTCGCAGTAACGGCAGCCATTGCAAATTTGCATCTGCCGCGCCACTTCGGCCTCGGGTGCAGTCATCTCGCCACGCGCTAGGGCGCGGGCATCTTGGGTCAGGGCTTCAAGCGTTTGCATGAGAAGCTCCTTGCCTTTGCGCATGAACGGCTTTGGCAGCTTGCTCGCCCGCGATGCGGCCAAAGGCTGTACCAATCGTCATGCCCACCCCGGCGGTGTAACCCTTGCCCAGCACATTGCCCGCCATCATTTCGCCCGCCACAAACAAGTTGGGGCTGGGCTGGTCGTTGAATCGCACAGCGGTGGTGTCATCGGTCTTGAGGCCCAAATAGGTGAAAGTGACGCCAGGCCGCACGGCATAGGCGTAAAAAGGCGCTGTGTCTAATGGACGCGCCCAATGGGTTTTGGCGGGGCTCACGCCCTCGGTGTGGCAATCGTCCAGCGCCGTGTGGTCAAAAGTGCCTTCGCGGCAGGCCGCGTTGTAGTCGTTCAGGGTTTGCATGAAGGTCACTTCATCCAGGCCCAGCTTGCGGGCCAACTCGGGCAGGCTGTCCGCCTTGGTGCCTTCAAACACGGGCGGCATGAAGCGGCCCACCGCTTTGGCGTCGATGATGGAATACGCCACCTGCCCCGGTTGCTGGGCCACCAAACGGCCCCAAATGGCGTAGCGCTTGGGCCAGAAATCTTCGCCCTCGTCGTAAAAGCGCCGCGCCTCGCAGTTGACCACCACGCCCAAAGACACACAGTCGATGCGGGTGCAAATGCCGCCGTCATACAAGGGCGCACGGGCGTCAATCGCCACCATGTGCGCTTGGGTGGGGTCACCAATGCGGTCGGCGCCTTGCGCCAGCATGTGCTTGAGCAGCACGCCTTGGTTGAAGCGCGTGCCGCGAATCAAAAACTGATCCGCCGGGTATTCGCCACGCTCGTTTTGTCCCCAGGCTTCGCGCAGCCACTCGCGGTTGGACTCGAAGCCTCCCGCCGCCAACACGCAAGTGCGGGCGGTGATGCGTTCACGCCGCACGCTGCCGTCGGGCAGCTTGTGCATGACCGATGCGGCCACAAAACGGCCCTCATCCAATTCAACGGTGTCAACTTCGGCGTTGTAGTGAATCTGCACGCCCAGCTTTTCAGCGCTGCGGTAATACGCATTGACCAGTGCCTTGCCCCCGCCCATGAAAAACGCGTTGGTGCGGGCCGTGTGCAAAGCGCCCGACAGCGAAGGCTGAAAACGCACGCCGTGCTTGACCATCCAGGGTCTGCAAGTGGCCGAGTGGCGAATGGCCAAACGGGCCAAGTGCTCGTCGGTCAAGCCGCCTGTGACCTTCAGCAGGTCTTGCCAAAACTCTTCTTCTGGGTAAGCGTCAACCAGCACGTCTTGCGGTGCGTCGTGCATGCAGCGCAAATTGCGCGTATGGCCAGAATTGCCGCCACGCCACTCGCGCGGGGCCGACTCCAGCAGCATCACACTGCACCCCGCCTCGCGGGCCATCAGGGCCGCGCACAGGGCTGCGTTACCGCCGCCAATCACCAAAACATCCAGGCTCATAAACACTTTCCAATCAAGTCAACACTTGGCACCGGGTGACGCCGCCAAAGCCGGTTCCAAACCTGCCGGTCAGAACTGGTACTTGCGCAAACCACCGTCCACAGGGATCACCGCCCCGGTGATGTAGCTGGCCAAGGGCGATGCCAAGAACGTGACCAAATTGGCCATGTCTTCCGGCTCGCCGTAACGGCCCATAGGGATTTCGTTGTCGCACTGCCACTGGCGGTATTCAGGCGTGTAGTTGCGGAAAATTTGCTCCGAGTGGATACGCCCTGGTGGCACACAGTTCACGGTGACCCCGTGTTTGCCCACCATGCGCGACAAACCTTTGGCCCAGCTGTGCATGCCGGCCTTGGCGCAAAACGCGCCGTTGGTGTGCTCTGGCTCGCTTTTGCCCGTGATGTTGATGATGCGACCCCAGTTGCGCGCAATCATTTGGTCGATCAAAGCGTCGGCCACTTGGCGGGGGCGGTGAAAATTCAAAGTAATGGCCTCTTGCCAGGCTTCTTCGTTCACATGCAACTCCTTGAAACTGCGCGAGCCGCCAGCGTTGTTCACCAAAATATCCACACTCCCCAAACCGGCCAACGCGGCATCGGTCAGGCGCTTGGCCGCGTCTTCGGCGTACAGATCCGATTCAATGATCACAGGAGCGTGACCGCCAGCGGCCACAATCTCGGCAGACAACTCCTGCAATTTATCGACACGACGCGCCGACACTGCCACACGCACGCCCTCGGCGGCCAGAGCTTTGGCAATACCACGCCCAATGCCCACGCTCGCACCGGTGACCAAGGCAGTTTTATTTCTGAGTTGCAAGTCCATAGGTATCTTTCAAAAGTTGGATGGTGTGAATTTAGCTCTTCAAAACGAGCTTGAGCAGCCCCTGAAAAGCATGGGTCCATCACAAATCGTGATACCCCTATGAATCGGTCAAACTTTGGCGGGATTTATCGGCGCGCGACCACCTCGGCAGACTCATGCCTGCAGGCTCAGTGCGGCCCCTTTCCAAGCACCGCTGCCCACCAGACTGCGCACGCAATCGGCCAACACCACCCGCGCGGCCAATGCGGCGGGCGACAGTTCCTCGTCAGACAAACCACACAGCCAATTGCTGCGTTTAATTTGGTGATCGGTGATGCGCGCCATGTGCAAAGACTGTTCGGCATCAACTTGCCTTGCAACAGCCGCCCATGGCTGCAAGGTCGCGCCCATGCCTGCCTGCACAGCGTCCATCAACATGGCCAAGGAATCGACCTCGAGCGCCACCATAGGGGTGAATTTGGCACGCACAAAAGCGGCATCCAAGGTGCTGCGCAAACCATGCGGTCCTGTGGGCAAAATCAGGGGCTGATCTTTGAGTTGGGCCATGCGCAAAGTGTTCGGCACCCCAGGCTTGACGGCGCGTCGGGCCATGATCAAGAAAATGTCTTCTTCGATCAGCGGCAGAACACTCCAGCGCCGAGCCGCTTGCACAGATTGGCTGGCACCCGTGGGCAAGTCAAACAAGACAGCCAAGTCCAGCTGCCGCGCATTGAGCATGGCCGACAAATGCCCCGATAAACTCTCCACCATGTGCAGGCGCACATCCGGGTAACGCTCCCGCATGGCCTGCATCAGGGGCAAACCCAGCACCGCCGCTGTGGTGGGGGCCAAACCCACACTCACCGTACCGGTCAATCGGGCCTGCTGCGCTGCACGCATGGCCTGCTCGGCATGGCGCAGCGTCAACTGCGCCTCTCTAAAAAAAGCCACCCCCGCCTCGGTAGGCGTTACGCCTTGGGGGCTGCGCTGCAAAAGGCGGGTACTCAGCTCACCCTCCAACCGGGTGATTTGCTGACTCAGTGCAGATTGCACCAAGTTCAGATCCAAAGCTGCGCGGCTGATGCTGCCCAACTCGACCACACGCACAAAATACCGAAGCTGTCGCAACTCCATGGGGTCAAGTGTCCGATCGGTGCAGTTTTTCGTGGATTTTCTGACGGCTGCGCCACACACTCCACAACACCAAAGGCAGCAGCATGGCCACGGCAATTTCAGGATTGAACGGCAAGCCATAGGCCTTCAAGCCCTTGAACGCGTAAAGCAGCAAGCTCACAACGTAGTACGAAATGGCGGCCATGGACAAGCCCTCCACCGTGACTTGCAAGCGCAGTTGCAACTCTTGGCCACGGGTCAGTTTTTCCAACAAGACCTGGTTTTGTGTCTCGGTGGCAATGTCCACCCGGGTGCGCAGCAAGGCGCTGGTGCGCGAAACCCGCTCTGCCAAGGACGCCAAACGCTTTTCTGTGGCATTCACCGTGGCCATGGCGGGCGACAAACGCCGCTGCATGAACTCGCCCAAGGTCTGTGTGCCCGATATGGGGCGCTCGCGCAACTCGGTCAAACGTTGGCTGACCAGAGTGTCGTAAGCGCGGGTCGCTGAAAACCTGAACCCATGTTCGGCCGTGGCTCGCTCGATGCGGGCGGCCAATGACACCAGCAAGTCCAGCAAGGCTTGGTCGGTCTCGCCCTTGCGCTCGAGCAAACCCGTGATGTCGGCCAATTGCGCTTCAGCCGCTGACAACATGGCAGACAGATTTTTGGCCACGGGCAATCCACGCAAAGCCATCAAGCGGTAAGTTTCCAACTCGAGCAAGCGCTGCGAAATGCGTCCGGCTCTGGCCTCGCTGGTGCCCTCTGGCGCCACCACCAACATGCGCTCAAAACCATCGGTACCAATTCGGAAATGGGTCAGGATGCACGAATGGGAAAGGCCCTCGGCCGTATTGCCCATGCGTGAAGCCAACACCGTACCCGGCCCCAACCAACTTTGGGCTTGGGCAATCAAACCGGGCGAATCGATATCGGCCGATAACATCCCCAGTTCAATGGCGGCCATGGTTTGGCCTGGCAAGCCGCGCAACCAGTCGGTGCCAACGGCCACATGCGGCGCCAGCTCAGGCAAGTCGGCGCCCCATTGCGCATTCGGCGGTAAATTTTGAACGATGGAATAGCGAGTGAACTCGGTGTGCCGCTCCCATTTGACGGTGAAATGGTCACACCGCAAACGCAAAAAATTGCCCTGCAATTGGTCCAGACCCAAATCAGCATGGCCCGGCAAGCGCCGCAGGTGGGCCCATTCCTGCTCTCGTGTAACGCCCTCGTTGAGCAGTGCCACATAAACGATCAACGCCGGCAACCGAACCCGGGCAGGCGGACGCGCATGCACCTCGTTGTGCAACTCACGCCTTTGGGCGTCTTCTGGCGGTAAGAACCGGGAGGTAATTTCGTTCATGTTTCTATTCTGACCGAGCTTGTGAGCGCATAACCTGTGCTTCACAAGAATTTTTAAAAGCTGCCCGAAAACGGTCCCTCAAGGCACAGACGGCTCAGGCACCAACAGTCGGCCCTGCCAAACGCCCACCAAGGTGGCCAACAAAAGCCAAGCAATCAAGACCGTCACCAAAAAAAGGCCACTCAATGCCCAATGCTGAGCCCTCGCATCGCCCAAAGACAAGGCCAGTGACAAGGCAGCGAATGCCGCCAAAGGAAATGACATTCCCCAAAAAGGCATGCCAAATGCTTGCTTCAAAATTCCGCGGGCCACCCCTGCAGACCCCAAAAAAAACAACAAGGCCAAGCACCAAAGCCCGAGGACCAAGGCCTGCGGCAAGCCCAGGTTCAAACCCGACAAAGCCAGCACGGAGGGCGGTGCCACGGTGATGAAGGTCAATGGCAACAAGCGCTGCGGCCACATGCCCAAGCGAAGGATGCGCCATCCAATCAGCCCCCACGCAACGGGCCAGAGCAAGGCTGCAAGGCCAAATTGAACCGCAGCCCACACCGGATGCCCCAAACCCACACCCGCCAAAGCCGGCAACACATTGCCCACCACGGGAATGAACAAAGCAGGCGTCATACCCAACCAAAACCGGTCTTGGCTTCGGTCCGAACGGAACCAACTCAGCACCACCACACCACTCACCCCCAACAAACCGGCTGAACCCAACATCCACAGGATGTCTGCCCAGGTAGAGAACCCCCAGTGGACCGCGCCCACACTGGCCATCAACACCCAGGACGCTGGCAAGGCCGCCACAA
Organism: Limnohabitans sp. 63ED37-2; assembly: GCF_001412535.1. Lineage (GTDB taxonomy): Bacteria > Pseudomonadota > Gammaproteobacteria > Burkholderiales > Burkholderiaceae_C > Limnohabitans_A. The sequence continues at coordinate 2,450,490 of NZ_CP011774.1, forward strand.
ACACATGACTCACCGGGTGCTTCAGATCTGCCCGCACCATCTCTGGAAACCACCACAGGCGCAAAGCTGTGGCCAGCATCAAGGCGCTCAGGGCAGATGCGGCCACAACCCCCCACATGGCCGAAACCAGCACCGCTGCATCACCCCAAAATGCCGAGGCCCGATGCCAGGCCAAAGACAGGCCACACAAGCCCATGACCATGGCAAACCAAGCAAAACCCAGGTGCTGGAGGGGTTTCAAAAAAAGGGGTGGGCTCATCTGCTGAATCGAAACATAAAAAAACCCGTGGGCTAGACCACGGGTTGGGAGCGTTGCGCAAAGAGCGCAGGGGTCAGAACGGAATGTCGTCGTCCATGTCGTCAAAGTTGCTGGCCGCAGGCTTGGCTGCGGGTGCAGGTCGGCTAGCTGGTGCGGCGGCTGGACGCGCTGGTGCGGATTGGCGAGGGGCATAGCCACCACCGCTTGCACCACCGTCCTCAGACGGGCCGCCCATGCCTTGGCGGCTGCCCAGCATTTGCATGCTGTCGGCACGGATGTCGGTCGCGTATTTTTCAACGCCGTTTTTGTCGGTGTATTTGCGGGTCCGCAAGCTGCCTTCCACATAGACCTGGCTGCCCTTGCGCAGGTACTGGCCCGCGATCTCGGCTAACTTGGCAAAAAAGCTGATGCTGTGCCACTCGGTGGCTTCGCGCATCTCGCCTGTGGCCTTGTCCTTGTAGCGGTCTGTGGTGGCCACACGGATGCTGGTGACCGCATCGCCAGAAGGCAAATAACGGGTTTCGGGGTCGGCCCCGAGGTTGCCGACGATGATGACTTTGTTGACGGATGCCATGAAAACTCCTCGATAGATGCATCAATTATGGGGCCAATCCGCCCTCCAGCGGACCGATGTCGAACGCTGTCCTACCCCTCAAGCCACCTGCCCGACAGGCGCCGCACGGCCTGGGGTTTGCATGGGCCACGCCACACACAGCCACACCAGCAGCGCCAAGCCGCAACACAAAAACAACACCGGGCTGCCCCAGGACTTGACCAGCCAGCCGCCAGCCAGGCCCCCGACAAAAAACCCCAGCGACTGCAGCGTGTTGTAAACCCCCATGGCGGTGCCGCGCATGGCTCGGGGCGCGATGCGAGAGGCCAAACTCGGCTGGGTGGCCTCCAAGGCATTGAAGCCACAGAAAAAAACGAGCAGCAGCAGCGCCATGGCGCTCAGGCTGGTGGTGCCCGCCGATTGCACCAACAAACCCACCTCGACCAAGGTCATCAAGGCAATCGAGAACAAAAAGACTTTCTTCAGGTGGCCCCGGCGCTCCATGGCAAACACCACACCTAAAAACAAAAACGACAGCACAACAGCGGGCAAATACACCTGCCAGTGCTGCGCCGTCTGCAAACCCGCCTGCACCAGCAAGGCGGGCACCGCCACCCACATGGCCAGCTGAACCGCATGCAACACAAATACACCCACATTCAGGCGCATCAGGTCAGCATGGGCCAGCACATCGCGCAATCGCCCCGGGCCCTGCCCCAGCACCGGCTCGGGCGCAGGGGGTGCCCCCCAAATGACCACACCCACGCCCACGAGGGCCAACACGCCGGTCAGCCAAAACAGACCGCTCAGGCCAATCCAGGCCGTCAGCAAGGGCGAGATCACCAAGGAAAATGCAAACATCAAACCGATGCTGCCGCCCACCAAAGCCATGGCCTTGGTGCGCACCTCGTCCCGCGTCAGGTCGGCCAGCAAGGCCGTCACAGCCGCCGACACGGCTCCTGCACCCTGCAAGCTGCGCCCGAGCAGCAGGCCCATCAGGTCGGTGGCCGCGGCCGCCCAAAAGCTGCCCAAGGCAAAAATCACCAAACCCAGCACAATCACCCGCTTTCGGCCAAAACGGTCGGAGGCCATGCCAAACGGCAGCTGCAGCAAGCCCTGCGTCAGGCCATAAATGCCCATCGCCAAACCCAGCCAGACTGGGTCTTCGCCGCCGGGGTAGCGGCGTGCTTCCAGTGCAAAGACGGGCAAGACCAGAAACAAACCCAGCATGCGCAGCGCAAAAATGCTGGCCAGAGAGGCGCTGGCGCGGCGCTCGATGGGCGTCATGCGCAAAGCATCAGAATCGGAATCAAGCGAGGAATCGACCACAAAAGAACTCAAAAATCCCCAAATGGGGGGAAACGCAAAAGCCAGATTGTCCCCGATTGAGTACCCCCAACGACCCGCAAGCGGTCAAAGGGGATAATCAAAGGTTTTGCTGATCTGGCTTCCCACGTGAAATTTGCCGACCCTTCTCTCTTGCCCGACGAACCCGAGCCCGCGCGGTATCTGGCCTCAGCGCTGCGGCAGACCCACATCAGCGTGCGGGGTGCCCGCACGCACAACCTGAAAAACATCGACCTCGACATCCCTCGCAACCAATTGGTCGTGATCACCGGCTTATCCGGCTCGGGCAAGTCGAGCCTCGCTTTTGACACGCTGTATGCCGAAGGCCAGCGCCGCTACGTAGAAAGCCTGTCGGCCTATGCGCGGCAGTTTTTGCAGCTGATGGACAAACCCGATGTGGACCTGATCGAAGGCCTGTCGCCTGCGATTTCCATCGAACAAAAAGCTACGAGCCACAACCCCCGCTCCACGGTGGGCACGGTGACCGAGATTCACGACTACCTGCGCTTGCTTTACGCACGCGCAGGTACGCCCTATTGCCCCGACCACAAGCTGCCTTTGCAAGCGCAAACCGTGAGCCAGATGGTGGACGCCGTGCTGGCACTGCCCGAAGACACCAAACTGATGATCCTCGCGCCCATTGCGCGTGAGAAAAAAGGCGAGTTTGAAAAAGTCTTTGAGCAAATGCAGGCGCTGGGTTATGTGCGTTTTCGCATCAATGGCCAGACGGTGGAAGTGGAAGAGCTGCCCACGCTCAAAAAGACTGAGAAGCACAACATCGACGTGGTGGTGGACCGCATCAAAGTGCGGTCTGAGGAAGATGCGAAGGCGAGAGACGCCTTGCGCCAGCGTCTGGCCGAGAGTTTTGAAGCCGCGCTGCATCTGGCCGAACACCGCGCTGTGGCGCTCGAGATGGACACTGGCAAAGAGCACCTGTTCAACGCCAAGTTCTCCTGCCCGGTGTGCACCTATTCGATCAGCGAGCTGGAACCGAGGTTGTTCTCGTTCAACTCGCCCATGGGCGCGTGCCCCACTTGCGATGGCATTGGCAGCATGGCGTTTTTTGACCCCGAGCGGGTCGTCGCCTTCCCCTCGCTCAGTTTGGCCAGTGGCGCCATCAAGGGCTGGGACCGGCGCAACGGCTTTTACTTCAGCATGCTCGAAAGCCTGGCCAAGCATTACCAGTTCGACATCGAAACCCCGTTTGAAAAACTCGCCCCCATCCACCAGCAAGTCTTGCTGCACGGCTCGGGGCTGGAAGAAATCAAGTTCAGCTACGTGATGGAGTCCGGCGCCTCGCAGGGCAAAAAGGTCAGCAAGAAGCACCCGTTTGAAGGGATCATCCCCAACATGACGCGGCGCTACCGCGAGACCGACTCATCCGTGGTGCGCGAAGACCTGGCGCGTTACCGCAACATGCAGGCCTGCACCGATTGCCAAGGCACGCGCTTGCGGCGTGAAGCACGCCATGTGCGCATTGGCGAAGGCGCGCAAGCCCGCGCCATTTACGAGATCAGCCATATCACCCTGGGCGAGTCGCAGCAGTATTTTCAAGGCCTGAAAATGCACGGGGCCAAGGCCGAGATCGCCGACAAAGTGGTGCGCGAAATCGCCTTGCGTTTGAAGTTTTTGAACGATGTGGGCCTGAATTATTTGAGCTTGGACCGCAGCGCCGACACCCTCTCGGGCGGTGAATCACAGCGCATCCGCTTGGCCAGTCAAATTGGCTCTGGGCTAACAGGCGTTATGTATGTGCTGGACGAACCCAGCATCGGATTGCACCAACGCGACAATGACCGCCTGATCGGCACCTTGCAACACCTGCGTGACATCGGCAACAGCGTGCTGGTGGTCGAACACGACGAAGACATGATCAGCGTGGCCGATCATGTGATCGACATGGGGCCGGGCGCGGGCGTGCACGGTGGGCGCGTGATGGCGCAAGGCACCTGCGCCGACATCTTGGCAGCGCCCGATTCGGTCACCGGCCAATACATGTCGGGCCGTAAAAAGATCGAAATCCCGAAGCGCCACAAGGCGGGCAAGGACTTCATCGAGATCATCGGAGCCAGCGGCAACAACCTGAAAAACGTGAACGTGAAGTTCCCCGTGGGGCTGCTGACCTGCGTGACCGGCGTATCGGGTTCCGGCAAATCGACGCTGGTGAACGACACGCTGTATGCCGCAGCCGCGCACCAGATCCACCGTGCCCAGGGCGATGCCGCACACCACGAAGAGATCAAAGGGCTGGAGCATTTCGACAAGGTCATCAACGTCGACCAGTCCCCCATTGGCCGCACGCCGCGCAGCAACCCGGCCACCTACACCGGCCTGTTCACTCACATCCGCGAGCTGATGGCCGAAGTGCCTGCTGCACGCGAGCGCGGCTATGGCCCGGGGCGTTTCAGCTTCAACGTGACCGGTGGCCGCTGCGAAGCCTGCCAAGGCGACGGCATGGTGAAGGTGGAGATGCACTTTTTGCCCGATGTGTACGTGCCCTGCGACGTGTGCCACGGCATGCGCTACAACCGCGAAACGCTGGAGGTGCAATACAAGGGTCAGAACATCGCGCAGATTTTGAACATGACTGTGGAAGCGGCGCACCAGTTCTTCAGCGCCGTGCCCAACATTGCGCGCAAGCTGCAAACCCTGCTCGACGTGGGCCTGACGTACATTCGCCTCGGGCAAAGCGCCACCACCTTGTCTGGCGGCGAGGCCCAGCGCGTCAAGCTCGCGCTCGAATTGTCCAAGCGCGACACCGGCCGCACGCTCTACATCCTGGACGAACCCACCACCGGCCTGCACTTTGCCGACATCGATTTGTTGCTGAAAGTGCTGCACCAGTTGCGCGACGCAGGCAATACCATCGTCATCATCGAACACAACCTCGACGTGATCAAAACCGCCGACTGGCTCATCGACATGGGGCCCGAAGGCGGCGCGGGCGGTGGCACGGTACTGGGCGAGGGCACACCCGAGCAACTGGCCAAAAACAAGGCGAGCTTCACGGGCCATTATTTGGCGCGTTTGCTTTAAACGCGCTGCGCCTTCAGCCCTGCCCCTTACTCAGTTCACATCCATCCAATTTCCCCCCACTTTTGAACCCTTGAATGTCATTATGAAAACCGTCATCCGTGCTTTCTTCAGAACCCTGCGCCTTGTGCTGGGCCCCGTCATGCTGCTCAAAGAGCGCCTGACCCAACCCGCTGGCGTGCAACGCGCCGCCTCCGAGCAAGCCAAGGTGGACCAGCAATGCCAAAGCCTGGCGCTCTACCAATTCAGCACCTGCCCGTTTTGCATCAAGGTGCGCCAAGAAATGCGCCGCTTGTCGTTGCCGATTGAAAAGCGCGATGCGCAGCACCATGCCGATCACCGCAATGAATTACTTCAAGGCAGTGGCGCGACCAAAGTACCGTGTCTCAAGATCACCGAAGCAGATGGTCAAACCCGTTGGCTGCAAGACTCGACCGAAATCGTGGCCTATCTGCGCGGGCGATTTGCCTGAAGGTCGGCATAAGAAACCGCCTGTAGGTCGGCGGCTTCAGCCCCGACCAGCCCCCTGCTCCGACATGCCTCCATGGAAACCGAACTCAAACTCAGTCTGAACGAAGCAGACCTGCCGCGCCTGCAGACCCACCCGCTGATGGCCAAAGGCGCAGGCAAGCAGCGCCTGCTCAACACCTATTTCGACACACCCGACCTGGCCCTGAAGCAGCGCCGCATGGCGGTGCGCGAGCGGCTGGCGGGTGACCAATGGCTGCTCACGGTCAAAACCGCAGGCCAAAGCCAAAACGGTTTGTCGCGCAGACAAGAGTGGGAAGCGCCCACCACACCGGGCACTTTGGACTTTGAATCGCTTGTTGATGACGCTGCGTTAGCCACCGACCTGATGGCTTTGCGCCCTGCTTTGCGTGCGCTGTTTTGCACTGACTTTGAGCGCCAGTGCTGGGTCATCGAACACGCAAGCGCACGAATCGAAGTGGCACTGGACCAAGGCCGCATCCATGTGCCCGGCACCGCCCTGAGCGAACCGCTGTTAGAACTGGAGCTTGAACTGCTGAGTGGCCCAGAGGCGGCTTTGCTCGCTCTGGCCGATGTGCTGCGTCAAACACCACAAGGTGACTTGACGCTCACGCCCAGCGACACCAGCAAGGCGCAGCGGGGGATGGCGCTTTGGCGACGCGCCCACTGACGCGGCAAGCCGACTCCTGCGGACTCATCAAAAGTCATGCGGCTTGAACCACGGTGAGCAAAGTCTGACCGTTGGCCACGAGTTTTTCACCCTCTGCGTCCACCGCAAACAAATCACAGCTGGTGAACACCTGCGCTTTGCCCGGCTTGACCACCCGAGCCCGCGCAATGAACTTTTGCCCCACTGCAGGCCGCAAGCAATTGACCGAAAAGTTGGCCGCCAGCAAATTGGGCCCTGCCACGGTGCCCGCTGCGAAACCACAGGCGGTGTCGATCAAGGTGCCGATCAAGCCCGCGTGCAAGAAGCCCGAATACTGACCGACTTCGGGCCGCCAAGGCATCTGGATTTCCACAAAGCCGGGTTCGGCCACGGTGACTTCGATGCCGCACCAGTTGTTGAATTCGGCCATGGCGTTGATTTTTTTCAACATGTCGAGTGGACTCATTTCGATTTCCTTTGCTTGTTTTTGAACCAGCCGATGTGGTCGATCAGCTTCTTGCGCAGTGCTTGGTGTTCGGCGATGACTTGGTCGATGTCGGCCACTCGCTGCTGGATCGCCTCGATCATGTCCTGAGGCGTCAATTGGCCCGATTGGAATTTGGGCACGTACTCAGCGATAAAGGGCAGAGAAAAACCCATCTCCCGCGACATGGCGATGAA